>CAVSDD010000001.1:0-46505 GCA_963726795.1 uncultured Alphaproteobacteria bacterium
GCGCGAGGTTGTGAAGCGGGCGCTGGAGCTGTCCTCGAGTGCGATCGTGCTGGTGCACAACCACCCCTCCGGCGATCCCACGCCCTCGCGCGCCGACATCGACATGACGAAGCAAATAATCTCGGCGGCGGCGGCACTTGGCGTCACGGTGCACGACCACATCATCGTCGGGCGCGACGGCCACGCGAGCCTGAAATCGCTGCAACTCATCTAGGCCGGCGACCGGCCGGGAACGCCCAAACGCCCCATTGTTGCGACCATCTGCATCCTGGCGCCCCCATTAAAAGGGCGATGTAACCCACCATTTACGAAATAGTGCGACGTGGGGAAACGTTCGGGCCGAGGAACCATGTGCGGAATAGCCGGAATTATCGATCTGACAGGCCAGCGCCAGCCCGACCAGGGCGCGGTGCGCGCCATGGCGCAATCGCTCTGGCATCGCGGGCCCGATGACGAGGGCTACCTGTTCCGCCCGGGCTTTGGGCTCGCCTCGCGCCGGCTGTCGATCGTCGGCCTCGGCGACGGGCGCCAGCCGATCTTCAACGAGGATGGCTCGGTTGCGGTCGTCTACAACGGCGAGCTGTTCGATTACCCCGAGCGCAAGGCCGAGCTGCAGGCCAAGGGCCACGTCTTCAAGACCCACACCGATACCGAGATCATCGTGCACCTCTACGAGGAGTACGGCGAGGACGTCTTCGCGCAGCTGAAAGGCCAGTTCGCGCTCTGCCTCGTCGACCTCAAGCGTCGCACGTTGTTCCTTGCCCGCGATCGCGTCGGCATCTGCCCGCTGCACTGGGCGCAGCGCGGCGACTGGCTGTACTTCGGCTCGGAGATAAAGGCGCTGCTCGCGTCCGGCGGCGTTCATCCGGAGATCGACCCGCGCGGTCTCGACCACATCTTCACCTTCTTCGCCATGGGCACGCGGCGCACGATGTTTGCCGGCGTGCAGTCGGTGCTGCCCGGTCACTACCTCAAGATCGCCTTCCGCGAGGACGGCAGGCGCGCCGACATCGCCGAGCACCGCTACTGGGACTTCGATTTCCCCGATGCCGGCGAGGAGCGCGATCCCGCCAACGAGCCGGCCCTCATCGACGAGTTCGAGGCGCGGTTCCGCCGTGCGGTCGATATCCGGCTGCGTGCCGATGTTCCCGTCGTCGGCTACCTGTCGGGCGGCGTCGATTCCGCCTACGTGCTGGCGACGGCCTCGATCATGCGCGGCGCGCCGATTCCAAGCTTCACCATCCAGGTGCCGGGCAAGAGCTTCGATGAGACGGAGGCCGCACTCGGCATCGCACGCCATATCGGCAGCCGTCCGACGGTGCTGCGCAGCGACGCCACGGTCATCTCCGATACCTATGCCCGCCTCATAGCCTCGGCCGATTGCCCCGTGCCCGACACGTCCTGCGCGGCGCTGTGGTGCCTGTCGCAGGAGGTGCACCAGCAGGGTTACAAGGTGGCGCTCACGGGCGAAGGCTCGGACGAAGCGTTCGGCGGCTATGTCTGGTTCAAGCTGCGCGGCCTGAGCTACTGGATGGATTCCGTGGCTCCAAACGGCAGCGACGCCCTCAACCGGGTGATCCGCAAGTTCCTGAGCCCGCAGATGAGCATGGCCCAGATCGGGCGGATCGACGATATCGCCGGGCGCTCGCACGCGCAGTCGATCCTCTATCATCTCGTGGCGCGCGGGCGTGATCGCTACTTCTCGAGAGAGATCAAGGATCGCATCGGCTCGCACCTCCCCTACGAGGACATCCCGCTCGATTTGGAGCGCATGCGCCGCTGGTCGCCGCTCAATCAGTCGCTCTATTTCGGCTACAAGGTGCACCTCGCCGGTCAGCTCCTGAACTACAAGGGCGACCGGGTGGCGATGGCGAACAGCGTCGAGACCCGCTACCCGTATCTCGACGAGGATTTCATCGAATTCGTTTCGCAGCTCGCGCCGCGGTGGAAGCTGCGCGGCCTGCGCGACAAGTACATCCTGCGCCAAGCCGCCGCGCGTGTGCTGCCGCGCGAGGACGCGTTCCGCGCCAAGGCGATGTTCCGCGCGCCGCTCGCTGAGACCTTCCTCGCAAACGCGCCGCCGTTCGTGCGCCAGCTGATGAGCCGAGAAGCGCTGGAGCGGACCGGCTATTTCGATCCCGACACGGTCGGCAGCGATTACGCGCTGATCGCTTCGGGCCAGGCCGGCAAGGTCGGGGTGTTCCGGCGCTTGGCCTTGAGCGGCGTGGTGGCGACGCAGCTCTGGCACCACCTCTACCTCGGCGGCGGGTTATGCGATTTGCCCGAGCACTCGCCGCGTCCGCAGGTTGAGCGCCCGTCAATCCCGCCAGCCGCAGCCTAATCCATTATCCGATGTTAGCTGGGTTCAGCGCGACCCGGATGTGCAGCAGGCATTTGCGCTTGCGGCCGGAATTGACGACTTCAGCCAGCACTTCGCCTTTGGACCCTGCACGCCGATCTTGACGTACGTCCAAGACTTGCACTGCGCCTCCTTGCGGCACGCAATCTGGCAGGACAATTCAGGGTGATCCCTGAGATCGGCATTGCCGACATCGAAGCTTCGGTAGTCGCCGCCGGCGCGGTTGATGCCAGGCTCGATCCCGTCCTTCACGCCCGACGTGCAGCAATTATTTGCGGTTGCGGCTGGAAGGCCCGTCTTCAGCCAACACTTCGCTTTGGGGCCCTGCACGCCGATCTTGACGTATGTCCAGGCTTTGCATTGCGCCTCCTTCTGGCACGCAATCTGGCAGGACAATTCCGGATGATCTCTGAGATCGGCGTCGCCGACATCGAAGCTCCGGTAGTCGCCGCCGGTGCGGTTGATGCCGGGTTCAATCATGGGATCCGCTATCGCGGTCAAGGCAGACCCGAAAAGAGCTGCCGCAAGGGTCGCGCAGATTGCCGTCAGGTGCATTGCCCGCATCGCACTCTCGCCAAAAGAATTTCGCCGCATCATTCGATCGCGATCGATAATTAGACGCAACACCTAGCACGAATTTTCGCGTCAAGAAGGCAACACCGACCGGCACGGTTACTCTTGCAAACTAATCCCCGCCCTCTCCACCGCCCCCATACTCTCCCATCCCTGCCCGACGAAGGGACGCGACAAGCTTGAGCGTCTGACGCGGGGTAGGGAACGGTCCCGGATGAGCCGTCGCACGTTCCGTTGCGTGTGCCGGTGCAGGCAGCTTCGCCCTATTCCGGGTCGTGCGACCGAGGCTACGCGTGACGGCAACGAAGCGCGTGGACGCCCTTCCGCAACGGCCGCTGCGTGCAGTTACGCGGCAGCCGCCGGCGGCTCCGGGACGATGGCCTGCAAAGCAGGTTGGAGCCCAAGCCCGCTGCGGTCGTGTCCGCACCCTCGGCCATGAGAGATCCGTGCGCGGGCGCCGTAGCGGTGCCCTAAAAAGTCGCGACAGGATCGCAGCGCTTGGCGCCCGCGCTCCCTTCGCTAACGCAAACCCTCGGGGTCGCTCCCGCGAGGACAATGGCACGTGGGTGGCTCCCCTCTCCCCGCACACGGGGAGGGGTGAAGCGTAGCGCCGGATGCACATTGATCAGGGAAACGAACGTGTTCTCAGCTCTTCCGGGCGCGCATGCCGAGCGTGCGCAGGCGCAGCGCGTTGAGCTTGATGAAGCCCTCCGCGTCCTTCTGGTCGTAGGCGCCTTTGTCGTCCTCGAAGGTGACGAGCGTCGAGGAATAGAGGCTCTTGGCGCTCTCGCGGCCGATCACGATCACGTTGCCCTTGTAGAGCTTGAGGCGGACCTCGCCCTCGACGTGCTCCTGGCTCTTGTCGATCGCCGCCTGCAGCATCTCGCGCTCGGGCGAGAACCAAAACCCGAAGTAGATCAGCTCCGCGTAGCGCGGCATCAGCTCGTCCTTCAGGTGCATCGCGCCGCGGTCGAGCGTGATCGAATTCAATCGCGCGGTGCGCGTGCCACAGGATCGTGCCGCCCGGCGTCTCGTAGATGCCGCGCGATTTCATGCCGACGAAGCGGTTCTCGACGAGGTCGACGCGGCCGATGCCGTTGTCGCGGCCGTAGTCGTTGAGCGTCGCCAGCAGATTGGCCGGGCTCAGCGGATTGCCGTTGATCGAGACCGCATCGCCTTTCTTGAAGCCGACGGTGATGATGGTCGCCTTGTCGGGCGCTTCTTCCGGGGAAATGGTGCGCTGAAAGACGTAAGGCGGCGGCTCGATCGCCGGGTCCTCCAGCACCTTACCCTCGGAGGAGGAGTGCAAAAGATTCGCATCGACCGAGAACGGCGCCTCCCCGCGCTTGTCCTTGGACAAGGGAATCTGGTTCTGCTCGGCGAAGGCGATCAAATCCTCGCGGCTCTTGAATGCCCACTCGCGCCACGGCGCGATGATCTTGATGCCGGGCTCGAGCGCGTAATAGGTGAGCTCGAAGCGGACCTGGTCGTTTCCCTTGCCGGTGGCGCCGTGGCACACCGCGTCGGCGCCGGTGGCACGTGCGATGTCGATCTGCTTCTTGGCAATCAGCGGACGCGCAATGCTCGTGCCGAGCAGGTAGATGCCCTCATAGAGCGCGTTGGCACGGAACATCGGGAACACGTAGTCGCGAACGAACTCCTCGCGCAGATCCTCGATGTAGACGTTCTCGGGCTTGATGCCGAGCATCAGCGCCTTGTCGCGTGCGGGCTCGATTTCCCCGCCCTGGCCGAGATCGGCGGTGAAGGTGATCACCTCCGCGCCGTAGGTCTGCTGCAACCATTTCAGGATAATGGAGGTGTCGAGGCCGCCGGAGTAGGCGAGCACGACCTTCTTGACGGCCTTGGTCTTGGAGGACATGAGCGGGGCTTTCGGGAAGCTTGCGTTCGGCGAGCGCACTATAGGGATCGGCGGTTGCCCTGCAAGGTTCGGGAGGGCGTGCTTGGCCGCTGGGCAATGGACAGGGAAGGATCGCATGCCGCGCATTGCATTCTGGTACGAATTTGCCTCGACCTATTCCTACCTGACGGCCATGCGCATCGAGCAGGTGGCGCAGGCGGCGGGCGTCGAGGTCGCGTGGCAGCCGTTCCTGCTCGGGCCGATCTTCAAGGCTCAAGGTTGGGCGACTTCACCGTTCAACCTCTATCCGGCCAAAGGCCGCTACATGGTGCGCGACGTGGAGCGGCTTGCGGAGAAACGCGGGCTTGCCTTCTCCTTGCCGGATCCCTTTCCGGCGAACGCATTGAAGGCGGCTCGGCTTGCCGTGTTGGGCTGCCGGGACGGCTGGGTGGCGGCGTTCTCGAGGTCCGTGTACGAGGCGGAATTCGCCCAGGGTGCGGATATCGCGAGCGACGCCGTGCTGGGGGCAATTCTCACCGGGCTCGGACTTGATGCACCGGGGCTGTTTGCCCAAGCCGCCGCGCCGGAGCTCAAGCAGCTTTTACGGGCGGTGACCGGCGAGGCCGAGCACCTCGGCATCTTCGGCGCGCCCAGTTTTATCGCCGAGGACGGCGAGCTGTTCTGGGGCGATGACCGGCTCGAGGCCGCGCTGCAGCACGCGAAATCCATCTAGGTTCTTGCTTTGTTCAATGGCCGGATTTAAAGTGGCAGCCTCTCGTCCAGGGGATTTGAGCAATGCGCATAGCAAACAAAATTCTGATCGCGACCGCGTGGGCGGCCGTGCTCAGCATCGCCGCCGTGTGCGGTTCCGTGGCGGCCGCAGCGGCTGCCGACGATACGAAGCCGGCGACAACGACGGCCGCACCCGACGCCAAGGCCACGACGGCGCCCGCCGCTACGACGACAACTCCGGCGACAAAGTCGACGACGCCGTCGCCATGCAAGGGGCTCGACAACCCAACCTGCACCGCCAACGCCTTGTGCAGCTGGTACAAGGAAGCGAAGTTGAAGGACGGGCATACGCGCAAGGCGCATTGTCAGAAGAAGCCGACGCACGTTGCCAAGCCCAAGACGGCTCCGAAAACTGCACCGAAGACGACGCCTCCGACGTGATGCCGGGCGGGCGTTGTTCGTTGTCGTTCTGATTAGAGCTCGAGGTCGTCGCGTTCAGCCGGCCAGGCTCAGGGCATGCGCACGTGCGCCAGCATGGTACCGACGCTGAGCGGGATGAGTGCAGCCACCATCGCAAACTGCATGAGCTGCTCGGGCGGCGACATCGGCTGAGACGTGTGGCCGCTCTCGCTGCGGTAGCTCGCGAAGGCTTGCCGCACCGTCACCGCAGCTGCGCCGGCGGCATCGATTGCGGCGACGTTCGCTTCCGCCGTCGGCCACGCGACCGAGCTTGGCATGCCCGACGCGATCATCATGAACGCCATGGGCCAGGCGGCCGGCGCCGAGGCGAAGGGAAATAGCCCGAGCCACGCCTGGAACGGCGTCTGGCGTGAGGCGAAGGGGAACGCTGCGAGCGGGAACGGCGTCAGCGTCATGTTGCGCATGCTGGGCGCGCCGGCCCACATGAAGGGCGCAAACGGCAGTGGCATCGGCTCCTGCCGCACGGGCCATCCCCAGACTGTGGGAGCCGGTTTGGGCTTTGATTCAGGTGCGAGGACGCCGGTCCAGAAATCGAGAACATGCCCGGCGAAGGCGGCGTAGGCCGCTGTCGTCGCTGCGCCATATCCGAAGGCAGCATCGGTGGAACGCCGCGTGAAGCGTTCCTGAACTTTAGGATCGACCATGCCGCGGCGTCTCGTTTGAGCGTCTAGAGCGCGGAGCGATGCGCGACAATGCCAAGACAACATGCAAGGCCGCGCACGGATCACTCTAGGGGGTTCGTTGCGATGCAACAACCCCAATAGACTGCCGGGCTTAAGAAATCGCCATCGGGCGTTGAGCGACGTTGCGCATGCGCGCTCAAAGCCGCCGCACCGTTCCAGCGGATTCCGAGAGACCTCGCGCCGGCTATTTCCGCGCGTTTACGGGCTTGGTTCGGGTGGTGGCGGGCTTGGGATCGGGCTCGACGACCTCGTCGTCCTCGGGCTCATCCTCGTCGTCTACTTCGACCGGGGCAGCTTCCGCCATGGTGGTGGCAACGGCGTCCTCGTTGCGTGCGCCTGCAAGGCGTCCAGCAACCAGCCAGTAGGCGAGACCCGCGGCGAAGCCGATCGTCAGGTAGGCGCGCGCCGCGTAGTCGTTGGCGATCGACGGCTGCGTGCCCGCCTCGATCATGTACTCGGCTGCGAACCCGCCGAGCGCGATCACGATGCCGGCGATGACGTAGTAGAGCCAGGAGCGGATCGAGCGCCATTCGCCAAACCCGATCACGAGCAGCGCGAACGGGAAGGAGAAGATCGCGGAGTGCGTTGCCGCGAGCAGCGACAGAACCCCCGCGTTGTTGAGGCGCTCGGGCCGCAGGTCGTCGGGCAGCGCCGCGACGTCGGATGGCGTGATCACGAAGGCAGCCGTCACCGCGCCGGCGACGAGACAAGCCACCGCGAACCCGATGAGAATGCGCAACAGGCCAGTAAGGATACGCATGACAAGCCTCCCCCAGAAAACAGGCTGAGCTTACAAGCCTAAGCCTGCACACGACAACGAAAAAGCTCCGCCCTGGCTAATGGCGCTCAGGCCGTGCGACCGGCTAGCAGCCAGTAGACGAAGCCCCCAGCAAACCCTGCCGTCGCGAATACGAGCCATACCATCTGCTCGGGCAGGACGAAGGTTCCGGTTTGACCGACTTGCGCCAGCAGCGGGATGGCGACAAGTGCGGCTCCCCCCGCGGCGATGTAATAGGTGGCCGAGCGGATGCTGGCGAGCTCTCCGATCAAGATAACGAGCAGCGCGGGAATGATGGTCATGCCGGTGGTCAGCACGATCCCCTGGTTCATCAGCTCGAGCGCCGTCTCGATGGCATCGTTGCCGCCGCGCGTGGTGACATGCAGCGCGCCGGTGATGCGTTCGAGCCCCAATGTGACGATCACGAAGCACGAGGCGGCGGCTGCAAACAGCAGCCCGAACGCAATAATGAACAGTCGGCCGATCGTCCTGAAGATCACGTCGCGTCAGCCTCCGCTCGCCACGGGCGGGCCGGATGCATTGAGACGCTCGCCGACCTTCAGGCGCAGGCTCGCGCTCTTGAGCTGGCCGCACGCAGCATGAATGTCGCGTCCGCGCGGCGTGCGCACCGGGCTCGCGTACCCTGCTTTGTTCACCACCTCGGCGAAGCGCTCGATCTGCTCCCAGTCGGAGCACTCATACGGAGCGCCCGGCCACGGGTTGAAAGGAATGAGATTGATCTTGGCGGGTATGCCGGCAAGCAGCCGCACAAGCGCGCGCGCTTCAGCGAGGCTGTCGTTGATCCCCTTCAGCATCACGTACTCGAACGTGATGCGCCGCGCGTTCGACAGGCCGGGGTAGTTGCGGCACGCGTCGAGCAGCGAAGCGATTGGCCATTTGCGGTTGATGGGCACGAGCTCGTCGCGCAGCGCGTCGTGGGTGGCATGCAGCGAGATCGCGAGCATGGTCTTGGCTTCTTCGCCCCAGCGGCCGATCTCAGGCACGATGCCCGAGGTCGATAGCGTGATGCGGCGCTTGGAGACAGAGAGGCCTTCGCCGTCGGCCGCAACCTCGATCGCCCGCTTGACGTTGTCGAAGTTATAGAGAGGCTCGCCCATGCCCATGAGCACGATGTTGGTGATCTTGCGCTCACTGGAGGGAAGGAACCGCGCGTCGTCGGGCACTGCCTCGTCTGACCCTTTTACTGCCTTCGGCAAGACCCAGTCGCCGATGCGGTCGCGCGCCAGCATGATCTGACCGACGATCTCCGCGCTCGTCAGATTGCGCACGAGCTTCTGCGTGCCGGTATGGCAGAACGTGCAATTGAGCGTGCACCCGACCTGGCTCGAAATGCACAACGTGCCGCGGTTGGCCTCGGGGATATAGACGGTCTCGATCTCGGGAGCTTTTGCGTCGCTGCCTTGCTGCCCCAGCCGCAAAAGCCACTTACGGGTGCCGTCGACCGACACCTGCTCTGTGACGATCTCGGGACGGCTCAGGCAATAATGTGCGGCGAGCTGCGTGCGCAGTTCCTTGGAGACGTCGCTCATCGCGTCGAAGTCAGGCGCGCCGCGTACATAGATCCAGCTCCACAGCTGGCCTGAGCGCATGCGCAATTGCTTCTCCGGCACCCCGGCCGCGGCAAGCGCGGCGCGCAGCTCGGCGCGGCTCATGCCGGCAAGCGATGGCTTGGCCGGCGGAACGGTCGGCGCGAGCGCGGGGATACTGTCGGTGAGCAGAACCATTGGGCAATTCGATGCGGCGGTTGGCGTTATCTAACGCTTCTGGCGCATCTGTAAAAGGCCGTGCCCGCGGCGCCGGCCAATTGGATGGCCGGCGCCGGGCTTTAAGGTTCAAAAATCGCGAAGTTCAGGGACGTTTCGCCGTCAGGCTGCGGGGACCCAGCGGCCGGCGACGTAGCCGAATGCCACTGCGTCCGGGTTCCGTTTGGCGGATTGCTGCAACTGCTCGGCCGCTTTGACATCGCCATTCTTAATGACGACCGACGCTCTCGCGGCGTCGACGCTGTCGCCGAAGCCGCTCAGAAGAATCACTTTCTTTCCTCTGACCTCAATGCTCGGACATGCCATGCGTCACCTCCTGGCAGGAGGGCCGTCGTCACGGGAGAAAATTTCAAAGGGGGGCTTTCTCCATCCGCCTTTTGGCGGACACCCGCGACGCTGTTGGCCACCTACAACACGCAGTATACGTGACATCTGTGACACGCGTAATAAAATTCCGTTACACCAGCGTAAAGACAATGTTGACAAAATTGGATGCAGCGCAGCATCCGCGCACGCTCATTTGCCGAGCGGCATGTTGAGCTGCAGGCGGCCGGTCCAATTTTCAGGTGTCGTCGAGTCACCACTCTCGACACCGCCGGTCGCAGCGAGACTGGATCCATCCTTGATGCCGACCGCGACGCCGGCTTCCGCCTTCAAACGCAAATCGGCTGCGCTCTCGCTCGTAACCATCGGCTTCAATGCGCCGAGATCCTCGAAGCCCACGAAGCCGCCGACGGCAGCGCGCGGCTCGACGAACGTTTCGCCGTTGACCTGGAAGCGGCGCGAAACCTCGGGCATGAGTTCGACGCGGCCGGTGCCTGCGGCTTTCGTTGTGCCGCTCGTATCGTCGTGCACGGCATCTTCGAGGTACACGATCCCAAGACTAGGCGCGACCTTCCAACCCTCGACATCACGCGTGCTGGTGAGCTTGGCGCGCAGGAGACGCCGCTCAGTCTCGCTGTCGGCGATTGCGATTCCGGGCATCGCGTTGTCGGTGGTGCCCCAGGCAGCGCGCCCATCGAAGGTGACGCCCGAGCCGAGCTTCATGCTCATGTACGGCCCCGCCATCCAGCCCGTCGCGGCCATGCGCGTGTCGCCGAACTCGGCGCTTTCCACGCCGCGGTCGACCTGCGCGAGCCCGCCGACGAGAATGTCGGGTCCGAGCATCGTGCGGGTACCCAAGTAGAGCACTCCGAGGTTGCCGCTACTCGCGCCGAGCTCGGCCATCGTCGCCTCGTAATTCTGCATGCGGCCCTCGACCCAGAGATCGACGAGGCTCGGCTCGACCTTTTTTCCCGGATGTGCCGCGGCGGCGATGTCGGAAAGGCTCACGGAGAATTCGACCTGCTGCGGGTTGCCGTTCTGATCGAGCGCCACGTTGCTGCCGAACGGGCTGTCGGGGGTGCCGGCGGGCTTGGGCGCGCGGTCGATGCGGATGCGATCGGGCTCGCGCGCGTTGAGCAGGTCCTTGCGGCGCGCAAGAAACGCTGCGTTCGCTGCCGCTGCCTGCGCCGAGGTGCAGGTGATGTCGGCGCCACCCTGCTCGGCGGCCCCAGCGGTGATCGAGAATGAATAGTTGCCGGTCTCAGGGGCCTTGAAGCTGACGAGGCCCGCGGTGGAAGTAGGGTTCAGCGTCAGCGGCGCGCCGGGGCCGCTGATGAGCACCACAGTCGCGCCCTTGCGCACCGAGATGTCGAGGACGTCGCCGGCTGCAAGGCTCACGTTACGCTTTGCCGACGTAGCGGCTGCAAGCTCAGCGTTGAGCGCGCCACCTCCCGCCGATGCGCACCCGACGCTCTCCGCGGCCGTGGCAACAACCGGACACGTGTGGGTTATCAATCCGGCAATCACGATGGCGGCAATCGGAGCGCAGATGGAGCGGAGCGGCGTTCTCATTCCGGACTGGACCTCGCAGTTGAGCCTCAAGGCCCTCTGCAAGCCAAACCCGACGAAAGTGTGAACCTTTTGCTCAGGATGGCCGGCTGCTCTGCGTTCACCGCATGGCGCAAGGCGCTCAAATTTTTACTGTGCCGATGCGCCCGCGCTTTGCGCGGCGTTCAGCACGGTGCGAAATCCAACATGCCCGGCGCTCATGTCGACCTCTTGCGGCTGACGCGCCGTGGGCCGATAGCGCGCGCAATAGTTGGACGAGCACAGATACGACCCGCCCTTGATCACCTTGCTCGCGACCTCGCCGGTCGAGAGGTGCAACGCGATGAGATCGGGGCCCGCCGGATTATCCGCGGCGTCGCGCGCATGTCCGGGCCGGTACCAGTCGCTCGTCCACTCCCACACGTTGCCGATCATGTCGAAGAGACCGTAGCCGTTTGGCTTGAAGCAGCCGGCCGGTGCGGTGCCGACGTAGCCGTCCTCGCTGCTGTTGTAGACGGGGAAGACGCCCTGCCAGGTGTTGGCGATCGGCTTGCCGTCCTTGTCGAAGGCGGCCGTCCAATCGGGCGCGTCGGGGCGGGCGCCCCCGCGCGCGGCAAACTCCCATTGCGCCTCCGTCGGCAATTGGCGTCCGAGCCAGCGCGCATAGGCCTGGGTGTCCTCGTAGGCGACGTGCACGACGGGGTGGTTCTCGCGGCCGGCGATGGTCGAGCCGGGGCCTTCCGGCTCATGCCAGCTCGCGCCTTTGACGTACTGCCACCACTGCGTCATGTCGCGTCCGAACTTGACTGGCGTGACGAACAGCGCCGATCCGGGTGCTTTGAGATCGGCGCTGAGGGCATCGTGCGACTTGGGATTGATGCCGCGCTCGGCCAGCGTCACGTAGCCGGTGGCCTCGACAAAGCGCTTGAACTGCGCGTTCGTCACCTCGTGACGATCGATCCAGAATCCGTCGACGCGCACCAAGTGCGTGAAGCGCTCCTCGGGCCGCTGACGTTCCGATCCCATAACGAACGAGCCGGCGGGAATAAAGACCATGCCGGCCGTCGCGCCGGTCCCTTCTGGCAGTCCTGAGTAGCTCTTGCACAATCGCGCCTCAGGATCGTTGGCCCTCGGCTCGGCGCGCAAGGGCGCACAGAGGAACAGCACGAACAACAGCAGCAGCACCATCATGACGCGCTGGATTGCGGGGTTGCGCTTTCTCATGGCGTCGGCCGGCCGAGGCCATTCTTCTCGTTCTGCTGCTTGCGAGGCGAGGAAGACGCCCGGATGCGAGGATCCCATTTGCTTTGTCCTGAGTAGGGGCGGCCTCAGCAGCGGCCGAACCTGCGGCACTGGTCGGATCCTCAGTATGGGAAGGAGCGCTTAAGGGCTTCTATCTCCTATGCTTTCAAGTCTACGCATCGGGGGTGCGAATGCCTCGCTGCCGCCAATATCGCCCCAGCATCTTGCGTCGCGTGCGTGGCCTGCAAAACCTGGGAGACCAGGACGCGCCGTGCTACATCCTTGGCAACTAATCCGTGGTGGGAGAGCTTAAAATGTCGGTGGGGTTCAGGGTACTTCCAGTCGTGCTGGCGCTTGCTGCCGGTGCGGTGTGGCCGGCGGCTAGCAGCGCCAGCGACTTCACTCTCGACCCAAAGGCGAACGCGCAGATCGCCAAGAAGCTCAACATCCCCGTCTATTACGCAGTGCCGATGAGCGCGCGCGCCGATCTGCCCAAGGACATCAAGACCACCGATAAGCTGGTAGACTTCCGCCACCCCGACGGCGTCGGTGCCAAGGGTGACGTCGGTTTGCGGCTCATCATGGCGCAGCGCTCAGGCCTCGCGAAGCGCCTCGCGCAGAGCGGCCTCGTGCAGACCGGCGACATCCTCTTGTCGTTCCGCCCCGAGTGGGGTGGAGCCGGCGCTTACCCCAACATTCAGCTCGGCATCAGCCACACCGGCGTCGCGTACGTCAAAGACGGCATCGTGCACAACATCGACAACCCGCTGAGCGAGGAGTACCTCGGCAAAGGTTACCGCGCGGATTTAACCAGCGAGCATTACAGCACGCTCAACTACATCCACATCATCCGGCCGCGCGGTCTGACCGATCAGGAGAAGGCCAACATCGTGAAGTGGGCGACGCGGCTCAATACCCTGGCGCCCAAGGTTTATCCGAGCCAGCTCGCGTTCAACCAGAACTACTCCGATCCCAAGTACCGCCCACACGGTAGCCTCGACTTTGTCCAGCACCTGGGTCAGATCGCGCTCGCGCAATCGCCGGCGGGGAATATTGCGTTGTATTGCTCCGAGTTCGCGTGGTCGCTGCTGTCGCTGCGCGACTGCGATCCCGACAAGACCGCAGACCAGTTCAAGGGCGGCCGCGTTCCCTCCTGCGTGAAGGAGCCGATCGAGCCCATGGAGGCGACCGGAAACGCTGTGCCGCGCGCCGGGCGCAGCTCGCGCTCCGGCCTCGCCGACGGCCCTCTGATCACGATCAATGCGATGGGCCTTCCCGACGACAAGCGCAATGCGCTGCTGCATTCGATCTTCATCGAGGACCCCAAGGGGCTCGCAAAGATGTCGGTTGGCCACCGCCAGCTGGCGCAGGAGATGCAGCCTCAGTTCGCCAAGCTCGAAGGTTACTACACCGGCATCACCGGGCGCTTCTGGCAGAGCTGGTGGGCCAAGACGCAAGGCGCCGGGTTCAACAATTTCGCCGGCATCAAGGACAACTACTCGCCGACGTCCTACCTCATCAACACGCTGCTGCCCAAGGACAACAAGAACCGCACCATGGATTACGTCGCCACCGTCATGATCCAGTAGCGGCCGCATCCAGTAGCTGCACCGGCAGCGGCCGGGCATCGCACACATGAATCGCCGAGAGCTTCTGCTGGCGGGTTTGGCCGCGCCGTTCGTCCTGCGCCGGCCGGCGGTCGCCGAGGGTACGGCTACGCCCGACGCCGACACCGTCTATGTCGGCGACATGCACGGGCATCTCTTTTTCATCGGACCCAATACGCCCGATAAGCGGCCGCTCGGGCGCTCGATGGCGGCCGGCAAGGCGACGCTCGTCGCCTGGTCGCTGGTCGGCGACTTGCCGTGGCTGACGCGCTCGCCGCGTGGCCTGAAGCAAAACGGTGCGCCGGGGCCGGGCGATGCGCTGGCGTTCTTTGAAAAGGAGATCGGGCGTGTCAAGGCGCACCTTGCCGATCAGAACCTCAAGATCGTAGCGACGGCAGATGATGTCGACCGTGCGCTTGCCGGCGAGCCGCATGTGGTGCTCGCCGTCGAAGGCGCGACATTCGTCGAGGATCCCGCGGCCCTGAAAGCCGCCTACGACCTCGGCATCCGCCACGTGCAGCTCGTGCACTACATCCGCAATCCCCTCGCCGACTTCCAGACGGAAAAACCGGAGCTGCACGGGCTGTCCGAGCTTGGGCAGTCGGTCGTAAAGGAATGCAATCGCTTAGGCATGCTCGTCGATCTTGCGCACGCGACGAGCGAGGCTGTGCACCAAGCACTCGCCGTCGCTCGAGTGCCGCTTGTCTGGTCGCATTCCTCCGTTACGCGCACGCGCACGCCCGCCTGGACGATGCCGGCGTGGCAGGCTCGACAGCTGAGCCTCGATGACGCGAAGGCGATCGCGAATGCAGGCGGCGTTGTCGGTCTATGGCCGATGCGCAGCGATGTCGGGGGCTCGATATCCGCCTACGCCGCCCGGCTGTCCGAAATGGCTGACTGGCTCGGCGAGGACCACGCGGGCTTCGGCACCGACATGAACGCCATCGCCAACCCGCTCATTGGGAATTATGCCGATTTGCAGGGGGTGGTGCGCGAGTGGCGGCGGCGCAAGATGAGCGAGACGCGCATCCGCAAGCTCGCGATCGAGAATTACGCGCGCGTGCTGAAGGACGCCTTCGCCGCGCGCGAAGCTTGATCGGCCTCGGGTGAGACGTCCCCAAATGTCATACCTCGGGCTTGTCCCGAGGATGACCCGGTTATTTGGAGTCTTGACCAGCGTCAGAGGATGAATTTCGACAGATCGGCGTTCTTGGCGAGGTCGCCGATGCGCGCATTGACGTAGGCCGCATCGATTGTGACCGCCTGCCCGTCTCGGTCGGAGGCATCGAACGAGATCTCGTCGAGCACACGCTCCATCACGGTCTGCAGGCGCCGCGCGCCGATGTTCTCGACGGTGGAGTTGACGAGCACTGCGGCGTCGGCCAGCGCGTCGATGGCATCGTTGGCGAAGGTGAGCGAAACCCGCTCCGTCGCCATCAGCGCCACGTACTGTTTGATGAGGCTCGCCTCGGGCTCAGTGAGGATGCGGCGGAAATCCTCGCGCGTTAAGGGTTTTAATTCGACGCGGATCGGCAGCCGCCCCTGCAGCTCCGGCAGCAGGTCGGAGGGCTTTGCGACGTGGAAGGCGCCGGACGCAATGAACAGCACGTGATCGGTTTTGACGGGTCCGTATTTGGTCGAGACGGTCGTGCCTTCGATCAGCGGCAGGAGGTCGCGCTGCACGCCCTCGCGCGAGACATCGCCGCCGATGCGCGCCCCGTCGGTGCGCGAGCAGATCTTGTCGATCTCGTCGAGAAACACGATGCCGTTGTTCTGCACCGCATCGATCGCCTCGCCGACAATCTGGTCGGTGTCGATCAGTTTGTCGCTCTCCTCCGCGATCAGCACGTCGTAGCTCTCGGAAACGCTGATGCGGCGCGGCTTTGAGCGCTGCCCGAAAGCCTTGCCCAGCATGTCGCCGATGTTGATCGCGCCGATGGAAGCCCCCGGCTGACCCGGGATGTCGAACATGGGAAGACCGGAGGTTGTTTCGGCGACCTGGATCTCGATCTCCTTGTCGTCGAGCTCGCCGCCGCGCAGGCGTTTGCGGAAAAACTCGCGCGTCGCCGGCGACGAGCCGGGGCCGACGAGAGCATCGAGCACGCGCTCCTCGGCATTTTTCTCGGCTTTGGTGCGGACCTCCTTACGCTTGCCCTCTTTCACGAGCGCGAGCGCCACCTCGACCAGATCGCGCACGATCGAATCGACATCGCGCCCGACGTAGCCGACCTCGGTGAACTTGGTCGCTTCCACCTTGATGAACGGCGCGCCCGCGAGCTTGGCCAGGCGGCGCGAGATCTCGGTCTTGCCGACACCGGTCGGGCCGATCATCAGGATGTTCTTGGGCTGCACCTCCTCGCGCATCTCGCCTTCGAGCTGCTGGCGGCGCCAGCGGTTGCGCAATGCGATCGCGACGGCGCGCTTGGCGTCGTTCTGGCCGACGATGTAGCGGTCGAGCTCGGAGACGATCTCGCGCGGGGAGAAGTGGGTCATGGGCTCTCGGGGTGTAGGTTGATCGAGGAATCTCTCGGGAGATAGCGAAGAGTTAAAGGGCGCTGGCGGCGCGTTCAATCGAACTTAGTCTTAACCTCTGGCGTGCGACTCTGGGTAGCTAAACCGGCCACGAGCCATGCCTGACTGGCGGTGCAAGCGCGGAAGGGTCGCGCGTGGGCCAAGGATACGCTAGGCTGACGAAATCGGTCACGCGCCCGGCGCCGCCTTCAACCAAGCCTTTCGGTCGCAAAGGCATGAGCCGCCGGCGGAACTGTTGATCCGCACGTGCGTTGGCCGAGCAAATGTCTCAGCATCGGTGAGGCCTGTAATGTCGAAACCTGTCAGCGTAACGATCATCCAAAGGGCGCGCGAGATCATCAGCGAGCCCGAGAACTGGTGCCGCGGATCCTTCGCGCGCGGCCGCGGCGGCGTGTCGGTGTCCGTGCGCGATCACTCGGCGCGGCGCTTCTGCGCGATGGGCGCGCTGATCCTCGCCGCCACGGAGATCACGGGCGACAACACCAAGGCCAACGAACTCGCCTACGCGATCGCCAAGACCATCTCAAAGACCGGATCGCTGGTGTTCATCAATGACCGGCAGGGTCATGACGCCGTTCTGGCGCTGTTCGACGGCGCCCTAGCAGCCGCGTGACGTTCCGTCTGAATCTACAATTCGCTGGTGCCGGTCGAGGATGGGCTCGCACGCCGTCCCACGTGCGCAATTCCGGCGTCGCCGACCTCTAAGCCCTCCTGCCCCCCCTCTATCGCTAACCCCGCTTCAATTCCCCACCTGATGCCACGACCGCTGCTGTCGTAGTCTCGGCTCGAGGCTAAGCTGCTGCTGCGCTGATCCGTGCACGCGCAGATTGGCCTCGCGGTAGGGAACGGGGGTTTCCGCATGGTTCTACTGGGAATGGTCGGCTACGTGCTCGCGCAGTTTGCCGTGGGCATCTGGGTCTCGCGGCGCATCAAGAACGAGGCCGACTACATTCTCGCCGGCCGCAGCCTCGGGCCGACGCTCGTGGCCTTCTCGGTGTTTGCGACGTGGTTCGGCGCCGAGGCAATCGTCGCGACGGCAGGCGAGGTCTACGACAAAGGCCTGTCGGGCGCCGTCGTCGACCCCTTCTGCTACGGCGCCGCCGTCATCGCCGCCGGTGCCCTTTATGCCGCGGCGCTGTGGCGCCAGGGCGTGACGACGTTCGCCGATGTTTTCCGCGCGCGCTTCTCCCCCGATGTCGAGAAGCTGGTCGTCGTCGTGCTGCTGCCGGGCTCTGTGTTCTGGGCCGCGGCGCAGATTCGCGCCTTCGGCCAGGTCCTGAGCTCCGGCTCCAGCCTGCCGCTGACTTCTTCCATCATCGTCGCCGCTTTTCTTGTAGCTTCTTATTCGGCCGTGGGCGGCTTGCTCGCCGACGCCGTCACCGACTTGTTCCAGGGATTTGCCGTCATCACCGGGCTGATCGTGCTCGCGATCGCGGTGGCCACCTACGCCGGCGGCCCCGGCACTGTCATCGCCGGCATGGAGCCCGCGCAGCTTGCGCTGATGGCGCCCGACGAGCCGCTGGTGGAACGCATCGACGAGATCGCAGTCGCCTTCCTCGGGTCGTTCGTCGCGATCGAGCTCATTTCGCGCTTTCTCGGCGCGCGTTCGGCCGGTGTTGCGCGCTGGGGCACCATCACTGGCGGCATGATGTACATCGTGGTTGGTTTGCTTCCCGTCTTCCTCGGGCTCGCCGCCGCCGCCCTCGTCAAGACCGACCCGAGCCTCAAATCCGAGATCGGCGATTCCGAGCAGGTCGTCGCGATCCTGTCGCAGCACTTCCTCCCCAAGTGGCACTACGTCGTGTTCGGCGGCGCGCTGGTGTCGGCGATTCTGTCGGTGGTGCACTCTGCGCTGCACGCGTCGGGCGCGCAGGTCTCCCACAATATCGTCGTGCGCGTCGTCCCTTCGCTCGGGCCGCGCGGCAAGCTCATTACCGCGCGGATCAGCGTGCTGGCGCTGACGCTTGCGGCGTTCGTGCTGGCGCTCACGTCCGAGCGCATCAAGGGCTTGGTCGAGATCGCCTCGGCCTTCGGCAGCGCCGGGGTTTTCGTCACTGCCGTCTTCGGCATGTTCACGCGCTTTGGCGGGGCGTGGGCCGCCGCCGCCTCGATCTGCACCGGCACCATCGTGTGGGCGGTGGGGCATTTCGGTTTCGAATGGTCGGCGCCCTATCTGCTGGCGATCGGCGCCTCGGCGCTCGTGTATGTCGCGATCGCGCTTGTCGAGATACGATTGCACCGTGAGCCCGGTGCGCAGGCAGCCGGGGGACCATCCTGATTCAACCCAACTGCTGCTGTGGCGCTAGTCTCGTTTCACGTGAAAGGCCGGCACCGGCGGACCGGCAAAGAAAGGCAAGGGCGTGAAAAGTGAAGCAAGTTCAGGGCAATTGGAAGCAACCGCGCATTCTTTCAGCATCGTGGAGGTCAAACTCGTAGTGGCCTAGAGCCCGGTGTAGATGAAGCCCGCCCAGAAGTAGGGATGCGCGTAGGGGCGCTGCGTCGCGATGGAGCCGGTGACGGCGCCGGTCTCAGATCCGGCGAGCGAGCGCGAGTGCTCCGCTCCTTTGCCATTGAGCGCGTCCTCGATCTCGGTCAGGTGCCGGCTCGGCAGAAAGCCGCGCGCGGAAGCCACCTTGGCGAAGCCGTCGAGCTCATCGGTCGTCGCCTCGCGCAGCCACAGTTGCGCGCCGTGCAACGCCGTAGGCGGACTCTGCCCGTTCTCGATGTGCAGCTCGTAGAATTTCCCGATCAGCAGCGCGGTCGCCGCGTCCGACACCGGCCAGAGCGTTCCAAGCACGCCGGCGGCGCCGAGGGAAATGAAGGTGGCGGGCAGACCGATGAATTCGTCGGGGCTGTTGGTCAAGTCGTAAAGTCCCGTTTCGCATGCCGACAAGACGACGAGCCGGGGATGACCGAGACCTTCCGCGTCGGCGAGCTCGCCGACGGTCAGCTTCGCCGGCCCATGCAGCAGCAGCCCCGATTGGCGCGGGTTCAACCACGAGAAGCCGCCGTGCGAGGCGAAGTGCCAGTGCGTGTGGCCCTTCAATGCGTCGAGAACCGCGGCGGGCGTTGCAGCCTCGCCGTGCAGCACCGTGCGCGCGGCCGGCTGGAAGTGCGCGGCGACGATGGCTCCTTCCTTCTCGGTGCCGGGCAGGTCGCCGGTCGGGTTGACGATGGCGGTCAGCGTCGGTGCCGACGCGGCGGCGATCGCCTCCTCGCTGGCCGCCAGCGCCTCGAGGTTGGGCGCGTAGACGATCTCATAGTCGTCCATCAGGCGGCGCTTGCTGGCCGGGTCTTGCGCCAAGCCGAGCGGCAGCGTGCCGAGCCAGCCCGACGGCAGCCACACGAGCCGCGCGCCGGGTGCGGTTCCGCGCTGCTTCAGAACGGCATCGAGCGGGGCGCCGACGAGGCGCCACAACTCGGGTCCGAGGCCGTCGATGGCGCCGAGCCATTCGGGCCAGCGCTTTTGCATGTCCTCGCCGGTGAGATAGTTGACGAAATAAGCCCCGAGCCAGCCCGTAGGCACGTCGCCTCCATCAGCGCCGATCAGCACTTTCTGCAGGCGCGCGGTCGTCAATTCCGGCAGGTCGACGATCGAGACGAAACCGCCCTGGGTCATGACGAGCAGCTTGCCGCCCTGGCCGGTTACGACGGGAACGGCGACCGAGCCGCCGCCGGACACGATCGCACGCGCCTCATTCATGGCGATCTGCGCGTCGTCGCCGGCGCCCTGCACGAGCTGCAGCAACTCCTGGCGCGAGCCGGCCAGCTGAGCCAGCGCTTTGATGCGATCGTCGCCGTGCGTCGTGCCGACGGTGGTGCGTGCCGTGCGAATGGCCTCGCGCAACTCCTCGAGCCGGCGTTGCTCGGCCTCACCAAGTTTCAGCGTCTGCTGGCGCATGGCGAGGGTGAGCAGGCGCCCGCGGCCCTCGTTGGCGATCGTGAGAGCGCGCTCGCCGTCGCCGAGCTGTGCGGCGGTGAAAGCCGATTCGGCAAACAGCGGGCCGGCATCGGCGATGAGCGAGCGTGCTTCCGCTTCATCCGGCCCCTGCCCGAGCAGCACCAGAAAAGCTGCGCGCGCGTCGTCCTGCGCGAGGCTCGCCTTCTTGAGCTCGCCCGCCCGCAGCAGCACGCCGCCGAGCAGCCGCGCGGTGCGCATGTGATCTTGCGGGTAGCCGTCGCGCGTGAAGACGGTGAGCGCCGCCTCGAAGGCCGCAATCGCCTTGCGGCGGTTCTCGGCCTGGCTGTCCTTGGTGCGCCCGGAGTACGCTATGCCGATGTTCTGCTGCAGCTGCGCCCATTGCTCGGGCACGGTCTCGCGTCCGAACACGGTCAACGCTTCCTCGAAGTGCTGCAGCGCCTGGTCCTGGTTGTCGCCGGGGTCGCCCTCTATGCGCTCGTGATAGGCGATGCCGAGATTGTGCTGCGATTGCGCCCATTCGTTGGGGTAGGCATCGCGTGTGAAGACCTGCAGCGCGGCTTCGATGTGTGCCATCGCGTTGCGTTGGTTCTCGATGCGCGTGCCGGCCTTGCGTGCGGTGTAGGACGCCGCGAGATTGTGCTGAAGCATCGCCCAGCGATAGGGGTCGGCATCCTTCGACAGCACCGTCAGCGCCGCCTCCAGGTGCTTGATCGCGGCCTCCATGTTTTCCGAGTGATCGCCGGTGAGGCGTCCGAGGTAAACGACCGCGAAGTTGTTCTGCAGTTGCCCCCATTCCTGCGGCGACAGCTTCGCCAATACTGGCTCGGCGGCTTCCAGGTGCGAGATGGCGACCTCGATATTGTCGGCCTTCTCGCCGCGGATGCGGTTGGTGTAGGCGATGGCCAAGTTATTGTGGGCGTGCGCCCAGTCGAGCGAGCCGGTATCCTTCTCCCAGCCGGACAACGCCGCCTGCAGATGGGCGATGGCCTGCTCCTGGTTGTCGGCGTGCTCGCCGCGCTGGCGCGCAAGGTAGGCGCTGCCGAGCTCGAACTCGATTTGCGCCCGGATGCTGCCGCGCGGCACGCCCTGCACGTCGGGTGCAGGATTTGTGGGCGCTGCCAGCAATTGCTCGCCGAGCGCAATCTTCTGCTCGATGTCGGAGGTTTGGCGCAGGCGCTCGAGACCTTCAGCGGCCTCGGTATCGGCTGCCGTGAGCGTCGGGGCCTGTGGAGACGCGGCAAAGACGCCTGCGGGCCCAAGTGCGGCCAACAGCAGAAGAGATAGCAGAATGCGTCGCATGCTTTCCCCGCGGTAGAATGATCGCGCAATAGGCGGCTCCGGGCGAACTTGTGTGCCCGAATTGCCGCCGGCCGGATGAATACATACGTGAGGCAAAGGCGGCGGCGACTCAGTCCCATAAGGACTTGCGGATTGGGCGCATTTAGGACAGCCGGGCACGAGTCACCTGGAGAATTTCTGCCCGTGCGTGCGATCGACGACATCTTTTCCGCGCTGTCGATGTCGTCCTTCCGGCGCCGCTTTCGCCTGGGACCGCGCGAGCGCGCGTACCTCGCGCAGAAAGGGCTGCCGACGGTGCTGGATCACGGACGCGAGTTCGTCGTCCAGCGTCTCGCGCCGGCCGAGCCGCGCAACGACGGCAAGCAGACGCCGTTTCGCGGCCATCCCGTATTTGTCGCGCAACATGCGACGGCGACGCTGCTGCCGCGGCTGCCTTGCCAAGTGGCATGGCATCGCGCCCGGGCGCGCACTGGACGAAGCGGAGATCGCGCACGTTGTGGCGGTGATCGAGCGCTGGCTGCAAGAACAGCTGCAGGCACGCGAGCGCTAGCTCTGCGGTGCAGCCGGTCCCGGCAAAACGAACGGCGCGCCGTTCACCGGCGCCGCGTTGGTGCGCACCGGACAGCAGTAGACGGCCGAGAGCAGCTCGTCGCGGAGCACGTCGCGCGCGCTTCCCGCAGCGGCGATGCGGCCGCGATCCATCACCACGATCTCGTCGGCGTAGGCGGCGGCGAGGTTGAGATCGTGCAGGATCGCAAGGACGATGCGGCCCGCATCTGCTTGGCGCCGTGCCTCCCCGAAGACGATGCGCTGATGCGCGAGGTCGAGGCTCGCGGTCGGCTCGTCCAGCAGCAGGGCGGAAGATTCCCCGCGCCGGCGGCTCGCTGTCACGAGCTGGCACAAGGCGCGCGCGATATGCACGCGCTGGCGCTCTCCGCCCGACAGCCGCGTGAACAGGCGGTCCTCAAAGCCGGCAAGTCCGACCGTCTCGATCGCGCGGCGTGCGGATGATTCCGCGTGCGGGGCGTTGACGGCAAAGCCCGGAACGGTCGCGCCGAGCAGCACGACCTCGAGCACCGTGAAAGGGAACGACAGCGAGGTCGATTGCGCGACGACCGCGCGGCGGCGCGCGAGCTCCACGGCCGTAACGTGCCTCACCTCGCGGCCGTCGATCGCGACCGAGCCCGAGGTCGGCGCGATCTCGCCGGCAAACAAGCGCAGCAAGGTCGACTTGCCGGCGCCGTTGGGCCCGACGAGTGCCACGACTTTCCCGGGGCGCAGCTCAAGATCGATGCCCTCGACCAGAAGTTTGCTGCCGATGTTGAACGATGCACCGCGCGCCTCCAGCATGAGCTACTCCATGCCGCCGATGCCGCGCTTCAGCACCATGTGCAGGAATATGGGAGCGCCGATGCCGGCCATGACGATGCCGATCGGCAGCTCCGCGGGTTTGACCAGCATGCGTGCGCCGATGTCCGCCAGCACCACCAGCGCGGCGCCAACGAGCGCGCTGCCCGGCAGCACGACGCGATGATCCGGCCCCGCGACCAGGCGAACCATGTGCGGCACGATGATGCCGACGAAACCGATGACGCCGGCGACGGCGACCGCGGCACCGATGGCGGCGCCCGTCGCGACGACGACCAGCCGTTTCGTGGATTCGACGTCGATGCCGAGGTGAAAGGCTTCCGCCTCGCCGAGCAGCAGGCCGTTTAACGCGCGCACCAGCCGCGGTGCGACGAGGAGCAGGAGAGCAGCGAACGGCAGCACGGCGATCACCTTGGGCCAGCTCGCGCCGCCGAGGCTGCCCATCAGCCACAACGTGAGATCGCGCAGTTCGTGGTCCTCGCTCACGTAGGCGATGAGCCCGGTCAGCGCGGTTGCCAGCGCACCGAGCGCGATTCCAGCGAGCAGCAGCGTTCCGATCATGAGCTGCCCGTGCCGGCCGCCGACAGCCACCAGCACGATCGTCACCGCGATCGCGCCGAGGAAAGCGGCGAACGGGAGCGCGTAGACGCCGAGGGGCTGCAGTATGGGTGCGAGGATGCCGTTGCCGAGCGCGATCGTTGCCACCGCGGCGAACGCGGCGCCGGGCGCGATTCCAATCAGCGTCGGGTCGGCGAGCGGGTTGCGAAACAGGCCCTGCAGCATCGCTCCCGAGAATGCCAGGCTCGCGCCGACGAACATGGCGAGGAGCGTTCGCGGCAGGCGGATGTAGAAGAGCACCAGCGCCTCGCGGCTAGCGTCCGCATCTGCCGGAGAGCCAAGCATCGCCGCGATCGCGCGCGGCAACGAGCTGAGCGTGATGCCCGTTGGTCCGAGCGCCAGCGAAAGAACGGCGGCGAGCGCGAGAAGCAGGGCCGCGCCGACGAGAACCCGCGGCCGTAATGCTTGCCGGCTGGCCGCGGGTGCGAGCACGCGCTGCGCCGCCGCTTCAATCGTCATTCGCCCGCGCCCGTGCGGATCTGGGCGAGGTTGGGATAAAGTGCCGCCATCAGGTCGCGCGCGGCGTGCGCGCTGCGCGGGCCAAAGCCCAGCAGATAGAGCCCGTCCATCTCCACGATGCGGTGGTGCTGACCCGCGGGGCTCGCCTGCAGGCCCTTGACGGTGAGCACCATGTCCGAATGGAACGTCGGGCTCGCGTGGCTCATGGTCACGATGGCGTCGGGCGCCATCTCGATTGCCGCTTCGTCGGTGAGCGGCTTGTAGCCGTCGAAGCCCGCCGCCGCGTTCTGTGCGCCCGCGAGACGGATCATGGCGTCGGCGGCCGTATGCGCGCCGGCTACCGTCGCGCGTCCGTCGACGACGTTGAGCACGAACAACACGCGCGCGGGCTTGGTGATCTTGGAGCGCTGAGCGGCAAGCAGCGCGTAATCGTGCTCGGCATCCGTGGCCAGCGCCTCGCCCGCTGCTTGGGCGCCTACGACCGACGCGATGAAGCGGATCTTGGCGGCGACGCCTGCCGGCGTCTGGTCATCCGGCACCTGCACGTAGGGGACCGAGGAAGCTTTGAGCAGGGCAACCACGTCAGGGGGACCGGCATCCTTTGCGGCAAGTATGATCGTCGGGTTGGTTGCTAGAACGCCCTCGGCGGGAAGCGCGCGCATATAGCCGATGACTTTCTTGGTTTTCATCGCGTCGGCGGGGAACTTGCCTGTCGAATCGACGGCGACGATCTTGCCGTCGGCTTTGAGCGCGTAGAGGATCTCGGTGACATCGCCCCCGATCGAGACGATGCGCGAGGTATCGGCGATGTCGACCTTGCGTCCGGAACCGTCGGTTACGGTGAGTGCGCTTGCGGGCGGGGCGATGCCAACGCACATCAGCGCGATGAGAAATGCGCCTGCGGCCGCGCGCAGCGGATGAGAGATCATGAGGGGCTCCTTTACTTGGTCAGGATCAGCTTGCCGTTCGACGTGATGCGCAGGCGGTAATCCTGTCCCGCATGCTCGAGGATCGCTTCGCGGCGCCCGTCCATCATTTGCGCGACTTGCAATCGAATGGGGCGTGTGTGATCCGAGCCAGCGTCGCTGCGCGTTGCACTCTGCATCCGTGGCTTCTCGTCTGCGGCGTCGATCACGTGATGCTGCTCCGTGCAAGGCATGAGACACGCTGTTTGCAAATCGATGACCCTCGGTCGCTTCTCGCCTGCGACCTTCAGCGCGGCGCGCCGTCTCGCTCATATGTTGACTCTGATAGTCATATTTTCTAACGTGCGCAAGCCCGGGGGGTTCTGGGTTGTTGAGCTGCGCGCTTTAGGCGCTCGCTCGCAAGTGAGGCAAGCCCGCGACCGCGCACGAATGCGCGCGCCAGCCAGCCCTTGTCAGTTTGCGTAAGGGGGTTGTGGCGTGGCGTCAGTGCGTAGCGTTTTCGCACGCGTGAGTGCGTGCGGTTTTAGAGCGGTCGAGTTCGTCCAGAGCAGCGTGCACAAAAAAGTTGTGCGCCTTCTTCCCAAGGCGCTGCTTGGTGTAACGACCGCGGTCGCCGGTTTCGCGATGTCGCATCCCGCGAGCGCGCAGGAGACGGAGTTGCCGGGCATCACGGTTGAAAAGGCGAAGGGTGGCGGCGGCGCCAAGAAGAAGGCGAAGCCCGCACCCGCCGCTGCGCAAAAGCAAGCGCCTAAGCCCGCGCCCGCACCTGCGGCGACGGTCAGCGCGACGGAAGCCGTCTATTCAACGCCAGCCGCCGTAAGCTCCGTCGGCCAGAGCGAGATCCAAACCTTCGGCCAGACGAGCCTCGATGAGGTGCTGCGTACGATCCCCGGCACGTTCACGCGCGAAAGCACGAGCAACCCCGGCGTTGCCGTGAATATTCGCGGCTTTGAAGGCTCGGGCCGCGTCAACATGATGATCGACGGCGTGCGCCAGAACTTCCGCTTCACCGGGCACGAGGCGCAAGGCTTCACCTATGTCGACCCGCTGCTGATCGCCGGCATCGACGTGCAGCGCGGCGCGGTCTCGACCGCGGGCGGCGCGGGCGCGCTCGCCGGTACCGCCAATTTCCGCACGCTCGACGTTTCCGACATCGTCAGGGACGGCCGGAACGTCGGCGGCATCTCGGTGCTGAGCTGGGGCAGCAACGGCGTCGGATTTTCCGAGATGGGCGCCGCCGGCGCGCGCTCGGGTGCGTTCGGCATCGCCGGCGCGATCAGCAAGCACGACAAGGACGATTATGAAAACGGGGAAGGCACGACCGTTCCCTTCACCAACGAGGACCTGATCTCGGGGCTCGTGAAGGGCGAGGTGCAGATCGATCGCGAGCAGCACGTGAAGGTCGGCGGCGTCTTCTACGACAACGACTTCTCCGCCAACGGCTACCAGCAAAACCTCAACATGCAAACCTACACGGCGAACTACACGTTCAATCCGGTAGGCAACGACCTGATCAACCTGCGCATCAACGGCTACGGCAACGACGTTGAGCTCAAGTATCTGCGCGGTTTGGCGCCATCTAACACGGAGGCCGGGCGCGTCATCGAGGATCAGGGTCTGGGCTTCGATGCCAGCAACATCTCGCGCTTCAATCTCGGGTCTATTCGCGTGAAGTCCGAGTACGGCTACGAGTACTTCCACGACGACGTCAACGCCAAGAACACGATCGATCCGACGCTCGGCGGCGGCGCCAACCCCTCCGGCGAAAGCTCGATCTCGAGCCCGTTCTCGCAGACGACATTCAGCTATGGCATCTTCGACCTGATCGGCGGCCTGCGCTATGACGCCTACTCGCTCGAGGGATCGGGTGTGGCGCTGCCCGGCACTCCCGGCTTCCCCGCTGGCGGTCCCTACAGCATCGACAAGAGCGACGAGCGCTGGAGCCCCAAGGTCACGCTTGCGGCAACGCCGTTCTCATGGCTGCAACCGTACGTGACCTATTCCGAATCGATGCGTGCCCCGACCGTCTCGGAATCGCTCGTCGGCGGCATTCATCCTGCCAGCGTCGGCGTGAACTTTGCGCCCAACCCGTTCCTGGATCCCGAGATCCAGAAGGGTTGGGAGTTCGGCGCCAACATCAAGAAGGACAATCTCTTCCAGAGCCGCGACTTGTTCCGCATGAAGGCCGACTATTTCACCCAGGACGTCGACAACTACATCGCCACCTGCATTTTCCCGGTGTTTGGGCCCAATCCAGGCCCGCCCATCGGAATATTTGCATCCTTCTGCAATGCGCCGGGCACCTCGACGGTCGAAGGCGTGGAGCTGCAGGCGAGCTACGATGCCCACGCCTATTTCGGCGAGGTGAGCTTCACCAACACGAACACCAACCTCGGCACCCAGCTGAACGGCTTTGGCGCCCAGAGCTTCCTGCCGGACACGACCATCACGCTGACGGGCGGACTGCGCTTCCTCAACGAGCGGCTGACTGTCGGTGCGCGCGGCTACATCGTGTCGAAGTCCTACAACGGCGCCGACCAGCTCGTGCCGATCTTCGGCCCGGGCCCCAACTCGAACGGCAATCCGAACGATCCCTACAACAAGCCCTACGAGCTTCTCGATCTGTTCACGAGCTACAAGTGGACGGACTCGATCGAGCTCGGCGCCACTGTGACCAACGTGTTCGACCGCGCCTATACGCCGGCCTTGAGCACGCCGGTACTCTCGCCGCCGTTCACCGAGGAGACCGGACGCGGACGCACGTTCCTGCTGACGACGCGCGCGCAGTTCTAAACTTGCGCATCGCATCGTATCGCGCAGCAAGCTTCGCCCCGCACACGGCCGGCGGCGATTGAAGGAAAGATGGCGTCGGCGGGCAGCACAGTCCGCCGGCGCCGACGGCGTTAACGACCCCGCGCGCGGGTCACAAACATGGAGATCACGATGTTCATCGCGATGAACCGCTTCAAGGTGATGAAGGGATCCGAGCACGAGTTCGAGCAGATCTGGGCCAACCGCAAAGGTCACCTCGGCGAGATGAAAGGCTTCATGGTCTTCCACTTGCTCAAGGGGCCCGAGCGCGAGGACCACGTGCTCTATTCCTCGCACACGATGTGGGCCTCGCACGCCGACTTCGAGGCCTGGACCAAGTCGGAGCAGTTCCGCAAGGCGCACGAGAGCGCCGGCGCCCGCAAGCCGCTGTACCTCGGCCATCCGGATTTCGAGGGCTTTCATGTGATCCAGGAAGAGACGCCGGACGGCGTGCGCGTCATCGCCGCCGAGTAGCGCTGCGTCCCCCCACAATTGCAACAGACCTAGAGGCTTGCCGCCATGACAACGCAACTGGCCCAACCAGCCGATGCCGAGGAGAAGCCATCGCTAACGACGCGACTTGCGCGAAGCTCGGATGGCATCTTGGAACAGATCGCCAAGGAGTACGGCGTCAGCACGCTCGAGGTCGTGCGTTCGCTCCCCGCTGATCAGCGCACGCTCGCGCCCGCAGCGCAATTCGAGGCGGTCATGACGGACGTGAGCCTGTGGGGCGAGATCATGTTTATCGTGCACACCCCCGACATCGTGCTCGAATGCGCCGGCACGCTGCCGCCCGGTACTTTTGGTCGCGGCTATTTCAACCTGCACGGCGACAGCCCGATCGGCGGGCATATCCCGGCCGACCGCTGCCAGACGATCGCGTTCGTGGCGCGCCCGTTCATGGGACGCCCATCGCGCTCGATCCAGTTTTTCAATGCCGGCGGCGAAGCCATGTTCAAGATCTTCGTGCGGCGCAACGAGGCGCGCGAGCTGCTGCCCGAGCAGGTCGCGAAATTCGAGGCACTGCGGCAGTACTGCGAGGCTGCCGCGGTGAGCGCGCCCTGAGCGAAATGTTTCCGCTTCCCGTCGCTGCCGATCTGGCTCGCCGACCGGCGCCGGCTGACGAAGTCGCGCCAGGGGAGCCGCCGTCCGCGCTGCCGGCCTCGACGGCTTCCATCCAGGCTCCTGCCGCGTTCGAGCTGAAGCGCTCGCGCAAGCTGCTGCCGGTTTCGATGGCGCTCTCCGCCGCGTTGCATGTGGCTGCGGCCGCGGCGATGCTTACCTCGTCGGCGGCATCGCCGGATTTTGGCGTGCTCGATCAGCCAAGCGAGACCTTGAGCCTCGCCATGACGCAGACGGTCGTGCTCGATTCGATTGTCACCGAGCCGGTGTCGACGGCGTCGGCCGCTGCGGCGGCGATGCCCCAGGGCACGGTTCAGTCGATCGATGCCGAGCCGCAGCCGCTGACCAAGGCCGAGGAGGTGCAGGAGGAAACGGTTGCTCCCCCGCAGCCGATCAAGGCCGTCGAGGTCGCGGAAGAGGCCACGTCGAGCGTCGATCCGCTCGAGGTCGTGCGCGGCTCAGCCGCGCCGGCCGAGATCACGCCGGCAAAGGCGGTGGAGGCGCAGCTTGAAAAAGATCAGGAGCCGACCGAGCGCCAGGAGCAGAGCAAGAAGCGGCGGCAGCTGGCACAGAAGCTTCGTTCCAAGAGCGCGACCGCAGGCGGTCCGTCCTCGCGCGCAACGATCGCGACGGCCGCAAGCGGCCAGGTGTCGGCGAGCCGCGGCAGCATCTTGAGCTACGGCGCACTGGTGCGGGCCAAGGTCGCCGGCAACAAGCCCGCCAGCCGCGGGCGTTCGGGCGTCGCCAAGGTGGCGTTCGGCATCTCGGCCGCTGGCGATTTGAGCTTTGCGGAGCTGTCGGATTCGTCGGGAGACGCGTCGCTCGATGCCGCCGCGTTGTCGGCCGTGCGCCAGGCAGCGCCGTTCGGCCCCCCGCCCGCCGGGACGGCGCCCGAGCAGCTTCGCTTCGCGATCCGCTTCACGTTTCGCTGAGGGCAAGCGAGCTTCGCGCTACCAATCGCGCCCAAGCTCCGCTATGGCCGTTGCCATGGCAGCAAAAGCCGGACCAATCCTTCTCGTTGCCGCCGCGGCGCTCATCGATCCCGATGGCCGCGTGCTGATCACGCGCCGCCCGCCCGGCCGCTCGATGGCGGGCCTGTGGGAGTTTCCCGGCGGCAAGGTCGAGAAAGGCGAGACGCCGGAAGCGGCACTGCGTCGCGAACTCGCTGAGGAGCTCGGCATCGATGTCTGCCCGACCTGCCTGCACCCATTCACGTTTGCAAGCCATGCCTACGAGGACTTCCACCTGCTGATGCCGCTCTATTTGTGCCGCCAATGGGATGGGACGGTTTCAGCGCGCGAGGGGCAGGAGATCGCCTGGGTGCGCACGGCGCACCTGTCGCGCTATCCCATGCCACCGGCCGATGGACCGTTGATCGCGCCGCTGCGCGATCTGCTCGGCTAGGCGAACGTCAGAGCACCGGCTCTGCGATGCGCACGGTCTGATCCTCGACGGTGTCGCCAAGACCGAAATGCCGCTCGAGCAAGGCATCCGTGGTTTCCAGCGCGCCTTCGATCCAGCCCTGGCGGTGCGACCAGGCTTCTCCGCACACGAAGAGCTTCGCGTCGGGGATCGGCTGCAGCATCTTGATCGCCGCCGAATGGCTGTCGACCCCGCGCGCCCAGACGTGCATGGCGCCGGCGAACGGGTCGGCGGTCCAGTCCTGCAGCACCGCGCCGATGGGTTGCGGTATGCGCTCCAGATTGAGTGGCTCGTGCAGCCGCTTGATCTCGGAGTGCAGCGCCTTCGTGCATGGGTGATCTTCGTGAAACAGCGTCAGGCCTTGACCGCCCGGCTCGCCGCCCGACGCAAGACGCCGCCAATCGGCGACACGGTACCCGTCGAAGGTCGCGACCAGAACGCCGTGGCCGCGCCCGGTGGACCCCGCGCGCCCGGCGAAGTAGCGGACCTGACCGATCGAGCGATCGGACAGCGCGTAGCCCGGGCCGATCCCCTTCTCGCGCCACCACTGGGTCTCGTACAGCAGCGCGGCCTTGCCGTAGGCCCACGGCTCGACGCTCGACAACAAACGGGTGAATCGCTCGCGCGCAGGAAAGGTCTCGATCAATTCGATCGCGCGGCGGGGAAGCGCCAGGATCACGCGGTGGGCCGAGGTTTCCTGAGCAGCCCCTCCCGGCGATTTGAATCGCAGCCGGATCGGATCGCCGTCGCGTTCGGGCAGCTCCACCGCCTCGAGCGCACGGCCGAGCCGAGGGCGACAGCCGCTGCGATCGAGCTGGTTTCGCATGGCGGTAACCAGCGCTTCCATGCCGCCCGGAACCGTCTCGTACCAGCCGCCGTCCTCGAACAGGTTGGCGATCATGGCGAGCGCGTTGAGCAGCGACGGCGCGCGCGTGTACATCGACACGCCGACGCGCGCCTCGAGAAAGGCCAGCTCCTCGGGTCCCAGAACGAGCGATAGGGCTTCGTAGGTTCCCCAGTTGCGCAACGGCCGTGCCTTGAACGCTTCGCCCTTATGCAGGTGCTCCCAGCCGGCCGGCGGTATCGCGCGGATCTCAGGGACGATGCGGTTGGCGGCATCGCGCAAGAGTTTGAGCGGTCCCTTCGCCTGGTCGCGCCGGTTGACGCCGAATGGAAACAGGGGATGCAGCGCGAACGTGTGCACCTGCCGCAAGAGCAGATGCCGGCCGCGCAGCTCCATCGGATTGGCATGCGAGTTGGTCGAGAGCTGCTCGGTCGCAATCTCGAGCTTGCGAATGAGCCGGGCAACGCGCCGGTGCGAGCGTGGCGCAAACATCATGGCGCCGAGGTCGATGCGCGGAGAGACGATCTGCGGGAAGGTGAAGCTTCTGATGCGGCCGCCCGTGCGATCGCTCGCCTCGAACAGCGCGATGCCGGATGGCGCAACGGTCTTTTTCTCGATCAGGCGCATAGCGGCGTAGAGGCCGGCTATGCCGCACCCGACGATCGCGACGTCGAGCGGCTCATGCGCCGGCAAATTCGTGTCGTTGGTCACGATGGCCCGCCCGTAATGTACCAGGCTGCTCGCTAGTATGACGCAATGACGGTGTCACAGTCGCCGCCGAAAAAAGCATCCCTAACATTCCCGCAAGCAGGTTTGATAGGTTTTGCTGCAGCTAGTCCCGCAATTTGCGCTCAGGAACGCCGAGGGCATCGGCAAGCCGGGCCTTGGCCGAGCCCGGCCGCAGCGGCTTTGGCTGGCTTTCGTCGGGCGCCCAGGCCGTGAGGGTGAGGATCTCGAAGGTTGCCGGCACCCGGCCCCCGGCCAGCGCGAAACGCTCGATGTACACCTCGCAGGCACGCGCCAAGAGGCGCGCCGTAACGGGAACCCGGCGGCGCGAGGCGAGCATGTTGCTGGCGCCCATGGCTTTCAACTCGCGCATCAGTGCGAGCGGGCTCTGATACGTCACCGTCACCGTCTCACTATCGACGACGGGTAGCGCGAAGCCAGCCCTTTGCAGGAGTGCACCCAGATCGCGCACGTCGGCGAAGGGGGCGACGCGGGGCGAGACGCCGCCCATCACCTCGGTTTCCGCGACGAGCCACGCATGGCGCAGCTCCTTCAATGTTTCCCCTCCGAGAAGCGCGGCAAGGAAGAGGCCGTCGGGCCTTAGCGCGCGCCTGATCTGCACCAGCGCGCCCGGAAGATCGTTCACCAGCTGCAGGGCGAGACCCGAAACGGCGAGGTCGAGCGAAAGCGCCGCGAATGGCAGCGCTTCCTCGTCCGCCACGATGCGCCAATCCCCCTCCTCGTGATTGCCCCTTCGCAGCAGAGTGAGCGAGCGGTCCATGTCGATGATGCGCGCGATCCCGGCGATGCCGCGGATGCGCCGCGACAGCAATCCGTCGTGCGCGCCGATATTCACCATCAGGGGGAAAGAGCGCTTGATGATCGACAGCCGCTCCGCCAGATCGTCTGCGACGCGCTGCAGCAGAAAATCGGGCATCTCGACCGCACGCGCCGAGCGCTCGCGGCGACGCAACAGAAGCGCGCGATCGAACGGGGCAGCGGGGCCTGGCGGGGCGGTGGGCACGGCGTCGAGGTCCTGGTCGGTTTGGCGCTCGCGGGGGCTCAACCTGCAGGCTAACATGGGGAGGTTGAGTGATCGTAGTGCGTTCGGGGGAACGGGTGGGCGTAGGGATTGCGGTTTCGGGACTGCGCAAGGTCGCCGCCGCGTGCGCCGACTTCGTGCTGCCACCCTTGTGCGTCGCCTGCCACGTGCCGCTCGCCTCTCACGACGCGCTGTGCCCTGCATGCTGGAGCAAGGTCGACTTCATCCGCCCGCCGCTGTGCGATCGCCTCGGCCTGCCGATGCCGTTCGACACCGGCGGCGTGATGATCTCCGCGATAGCCGCCGCCGATCCGCCCGACTATGACCGCGCCCGCGCGGTGGCGCGCTACGACGGCATCATGCGTGCACTCATTCACGACCTGAAATTTCGCGACCGCCACGATTCAAGGCGCCTGCTCGGGCGCTGGCTTGCGGAAGCTGGCGCGGAGCTGCTTGCCGGCGCCGACATTCTCGTGCCCGTGCCGCTGACCCGCATGCGCCTCATCGCCCGCCGTTTCAACCAGGCCGCTATCCTGGCAAACGAGGTTACGCGGCGAACGGGTCTGCTGTCATTTCCACTGGCGCTGCAGCGCACACGGCGCACACCGCCGCAGGTAGGGTTAACTCGCGCGCAACGCCGGCAGAACGTCGCCGGCGCCTTCGCCGTCGCGCAAAGTGCCTGCATCGAGGGGGCAAGCGTCGTGCTGATCGACGACGTGATAACCACCGGCGCCACCGCGGGTGCCTGTGCGCGCGTTCTCAAGCGGGCGGGTGCGGCCAGGGTCGACGTGCTGGCGCTGGCCCTCGTTACCGACGCCACGGCCGTCTCGACCTAGCCCTCGCCCTCGCCAAAAACTGCCGATTTTCCGTGTGTGGTGCAATTCGCCATATTTGCGGCGACTTAAATTCGCATTAAATTACCCGCGTGGATGACCACAGAGAGGGGATGCTCGTAAATCCCATGGCGAACATCACTGTTTATACGACGAAGCTCTGCCCCTATTGCCACATGGCAAAGTCGCTCTTGCGCAGCAAAGGCGTGGGCTTTGAGGAGATCGATGTTGGCTGCCGCCGCGAGCTTCGCTCCGAAATGTCCGAGAAGGCCGGCGGGCGCTCGACCGTGCCGCAGATCTGGATCGGCGAGACCCACGTTGGCGGCTGCGACGCCCTTTACGCGCTCGAGCGCGAAGGCAAGCTCGATGTGCTGCTCGCCGCCTGAGCGGTTGAGCGTGCGCCGCAGGCGGGGCCGCGGCTGATGGCCGATGCCGCGGAGTCAGGATCGTTTCGCGCTGCCCTGGTGCAGATGTGCTCGGGCCGCGACGTCGACAAGAACGTCGCCGACGCGACCGTGCTGATACGCGCTGCAGCTTCCGGCGGCGCCGACTACGTCCAAACCCCCGAGATGACGACCATCATGGAGCTCGACCGCGAGCGGCTGACTTGTTGCCGCCGCGTCGGAGGAGACCACCGGGGCGCTCGCGCACTTCAAGGCACTCGCGCGCGAGTTGTCCCTCTGGCTGCATATCGGATCGATGGCGATCCGGCTGGACGACGGCATGCTGGCAAACCGCTCGTTCCTCATCTCGCCTGAAGGTGAGATCGCAGCGCGCTACGACAAGATCCACATGTTCGACGTGGATCTCGGAGGCGGCGAGAGCTACCGGGAAAGCCGCAACTATCAGCCGGGTCGGCATGCCGTCATCGCGGAGCTTCCGTGGGGCTTGCTAGGGCTCACGATCTGCTATGATCTGCGCTTCCCCCACCTCTATCGGGCGCTGGCGCGGGCAGGCGCGACGTTTCTCGCTATTCCCTCCGCCTTTACTCGGCCGACCGGACAGGCGCACTGGCATACCCTGTTGCGTGCGCGCGCAATCGAGTTGCAAGCCTACGTCTTTGCCGCGGCGCAGGGCGGATCGCACGAGAACGGCCGCGAGACATTCGGGCATAGTCTAATCGTCTCACCCTGGGGGGAAATCTTGTCCGAGGGTGCTGTTCAGCCTACCGTCATATTCGCTGATATTGACTTGCAATTGCTGGCTGATGTGCGCCGGAGAGTTCCCTCGCTGCAACATGACCGCCCCTTCGAGGTAGTCGCTGCGGCGGCGCCTGGACCGACCAAGGGTTGATTGTGATCAAATACCGTTTGCAGTGCGAAAGCGCCCACGAGTTCGAGGCTTGGTTCGCGTCGATCGCGCGCTATGACGCTCAAATCCACACGCGAGATGTCGCCTGTCCCCAGTGTGGCAGCACCGATGTCGAGAAGGCGATCATGGCGCCCAATGTTCCGCGCCGCGCGACCGCGCCGGAGCTCCCCAACGCCGTGCCGGCGGTCGAGAGCCGGCACTTGGCGCTGTTGCGCCAGGTTCGCAGCGTGTTGGCTGCCGGATCCGAGGATGTGGGGACGCGCTTTCCCGAGGAGGCGCGTAAAATCCATTATGGCGAGACCGATCTGCGCTCCATTCGCGGCGAGGCCACGAGCTCGCAAGCGCGCGAGCTGATCGAGGAAGGGATCGAGGTCATGGTTCTGCCGCCGCTGCCCGAAGAAGCGAACTGATTTCAGCGATCGACTTATCGATTTAGGGCTGCGCCAGCGCGACCAGCGTGTAGACGACGGCGGCGCTCGGGCTATCGGTGCGGAAGATGGGCTCGGTGCTGCACGGGGACAGCCAGGCAATACTGGCGCCCGTCGTACTTCCAGATGCCGTGCACGTGCCCGAAGCGATCGATGACGATGCTGTCGGGAAGCATGCTGCTGAGCGAATAGCCCTTCGCCTTCAGCACTGCGTTGCGCTGCAAAAGTCCTAACAGATGATTGTCCCGCTTTCCTCGCATGGCGCGGCCGTCTCCCCATCCTCGACCGTAGTGTCGCTTGGAGGGTGCGGGGGCCCGGCCCCGCGTCGTCCCTAACCCCCAACGTCGACGGGATCAGAGTTGAAACGAATGATCGGCAATTCCAAACCTTAAGTCGTGCAAGCGTTAGCGAAACGCTACCTTTAAAATGGCCCTAAAGAGGCCAGTTCCTGTACCGGAGTGCGACGCTCCTTAACCCTGCCTGAGACCGCGTGCCGCGCAGTGAACGCGCGATCGCGTTGGCGCTGTCACATCGCCTTCATGCATGCTCGCTAGCCCGACATTGAACGGGCTCACGTCTGTCGACAGGACGAACGACACCCATGAAGACGACGATCTACGCGCTAGCACTGCTCGCGGCGACAACGACTTGCGCGTTTGCGCAGACGATCTATCCGGTCAACCGCGCGCATATTCTCTCTGGCGCCGCGTTCGATCTGAAGGTCGAGTTCCCCGGCAGCCCGCCGCCTCAAAGTCTCAAGGTGACGATAAACGGCAAGGACGCGGCGGCAGTCCTTAACGCGGCGCCAGAGATCGTCGCGCACGAGGAGGGTCAGGACCAGGTCGCGTACTGGATCAGAGGCGCGCATATTTCAGATCCGGGAAAATATGTGATCGATGCCGACGCCGGCGGCGCGAAAGCGAGCGTCGAGTGGACGGTGTTCGCAACGCCCGATCCGGCCAAAGCCAAGAACGTGATCCTGTTCATTGGCGACGGCATGTCGATTGCGCATCGGACCGCCGCGCGCATCTTGTCGAAGGGGTTGGTCGCGGGGCGCTACGGGGGCGAGCTCGAGATGGACGACATGCCCTATATGGCGCTCGTCTCCACGTCAGGCACCGATTCCGTCGTCACCGACAGCGCCAACGCCATGACGGCCTTCACCACGGGCCACAAGTCGTGCGTGAACGCGCTTGGCGTCTACTGCGCCAACAATAAGAGCACCTTGAAGCATCCCTCGGTGGAGACGATCGCGTCGCTGGTGAAGCGTAAGCGCGGCATGGCCGTTGGCATCATCACCAACACCGAGATCGAGGATGCGACGCCGGCCGGCGTAGTGGCGCACACGCGCCGGCGATCCGACTACGACGACATCGTGCGCATGTTGTACGAGGCCCGGCCCGAGGTGCTGATGGGCGGCGGCACGCCCAATTTTCTGCCCAAAAGCGACGCCCGCGGCAAGCGCGCGGATGAGGATAACTACCTGGAGAAGTTCAAGCAGGCCGGCTACGCCTTCGTCGACACGGCTAAAGGGCTTACCGCGGCCAGCGCGAAGCCGGACACCACCAAGCTGCTCGGTCTCTTCAACGATCGCAACATCGATGGGGTGCTCGACCGCAAATTTCTCAAGAAGGGATCGGTTGGCGAATTTCCCGATCAGCCCGACCTGACGCAGGAGCTCGCCGCCGCGTTGCAAATTCTATCGCGCAACGACAACGGGTTTTTCCTGATGTGCGAATCCGGCCGCATCGACAAATACAGCCATTCGCTCGATTGGGAGCGCGCGGTCTACGACACCATCATGCTCGACAACGCGGTCAAGATCGCCAAGGATTTTGCGGCAAAACATGGCGACACGTTGATTGTCGTGGTCCCCGACCACGGGCATCCGGTGTCGATCATCGGAACCTACGACGATGCGGCGGGCACGACATTGCGCGAGCGCCTGCAGACCTACGCGGAAGCCAAATTTCCCAACTATCCCCCGCCCGACGCCGAAGGCTATCCGCCGTCGATCGACGTTTCGCGCCGGCTCGCGCTGGTGTTCTCTGCCTACCCCGATTATTGCGACGCCGGCAAACCCTACCTCAACGGCGAAAACACGCCGACGGCACCGGCAGCGGACGGCAAGACATTCGTCGCCAACGAGGTCTATTGCGCGCCAGGTTCCGCCCGCAGAATTGGCAACCTGGCCATAACGGCAAAGCAAGGCGTGCACTCTGCCGACGACGTGCTGCTCACCGCCTCGGGTCCGGGCGCCGAGCTGTTTCACGGCCATCTCGACAACACGGACGTGTTCCGGGTGATGGCGACGGCGCTCGCGCTCGGCCGCTAGCTTGCTTCTATTGCCGGTGCGGCGGCTCAGCGGATCTCGGTCTGGTAATGCACGCCGCGCAAGTGGCAGTACGCCTTGCGCCATTCGACGGGGCGCCCGTCGATCGCGAACACGGTGCTGTCGAGCTCCAGCAGCGAGGTTCCGTCGGGCACCTTCAGGACAGCGGAGAGCGCGCTATCGGCCTTGCTCACGCCGAGCTTCTCCTCGGCGCGCGCCAGAAGAACTCCGTACCGGTGCGCCAGCACGCCGATCGTCGGCGATATCTCGGCCTCCTCAGCCAGCCGCGGAAACCGCGAGTGGGGGACAGCGGCGTCCTCGACCATGAACGGCTCGCCGTTGTACGAGCGCACGCGATGCAACCGGAAAACGGCGTCGCCGCTGCGCAGTTTCAGATTGCGCGCCTCGGTCTCGCTGGCGGTCGCGGAGGCGACCTCACAGCTTTCGATCTCGCCGATGATGCGTGCACCCGCGGCGTCGCGCAGATTGCTGAAGCGGGTCGCGCACTCCTCGGACGCCTGGTCGATCACGAAGGTCCCGCGTCCCTGTCGGCGCGAGATCAGGCGCTCGCCTTCCATCTCATCCAGTGCCTTGCGCACGGTGCCGACGCTGATGCCCAGCTCGCGCGAAAGATCGATCTCGTTGGGGATGGCGGCGCCGGGCTTCCAGGCGCCGGCGACGATGCGCTGAACGAGGGTGTCTTTGACCTGAAGGTAGAGCGGCCGTGTCGAGAAGCGTCCTACTGCCGTCATGTCGGGGGCCTCCCTGGTTGATCGCACCTACTCGCGAGAGCGCACCTCGGTCGCGCGACATTTGAGTGTAATCTCATGTAAGCGAGTGGAATTCGTACGAATTGCTACTCACGTAGCACTGTCATAAAGCGACGCTGTTAAGTAGAATACGATAACGACCACGCAAACCTGGAACGAATGCTTCCGTCCAGCTGCCACTTCTCCACCGCCGACTTGGAACAGAATCGCAGGCTTCAAGTTCAACGGCGGTAGTTTTGGTTACTTCGGCTGTCGTGTGTGGCGCATCTATCCTCCAACAAAGTATTCCTTTGCGCACTAACCTGCGTCAATACGTCAAGCAAGCGAATAGGCCCGTACGCAAGGCACAACACCTTTGTCAGAGTGCCCTCTAGTCGGGATATTGGTGGCCCGCTCCGCCGCTTGCAGGGCGACGTGCCGGCGGTGCAAACAACTGAGCGGCACCACCCGAGGGAGATTCGAGAATGATCGATATGCGGACGACCGAGGCCTTGAGTGCGGGCCAGGACGTCGATCGCCGATCGTCGCATGAGCTGTCGTCTCATGAGCTGCGCCACGACTGGACGTCTGCCGAGGCGCAGGCGCTCTATCGCTCGCCGTTCAACGATCTCCTCTTTCGCGCGCAAAGTGAGCATCGCCGCCACTTCGACGCCAACACCATCCAGAAGAGCCGCCTCGTCAGCATCAAGACCGGCGGCTGCGCCGAGAACTGCGGCTATTGCAATCAGTCTGCGCATCACGAAACCGGACTGACGGCGACCAAGCTGATGGCGGTCGAGAAGGTGCTGGCCGAAGCCCGGCGGGCCCGCGATGAAGGCGCGACGCGCTATTGCATGGGCGCGGCGTGGCGCTCGCCTAAGGGACGCGACATGGACGTGGTGTGCGCCATGGTCGAGGGCGTGAAGGCGCTGGGCCTCGAAACGTGCATGACGCTCGGCATGCTCACCGACAGCGACGCCGACAGGCTAAAGACCGCCGGCCTCGACTACTACAACCACAACATCGATACCTCCGAGCGCTACTACTCCGAGGTCGTGACGACCCGCACGTTTAGCGATCGCCTCGAGACGCTGGCGCGCGTGCGCGACGCGGGCATCAAGGTTTGCGCCGGCGGCATCGTCGGCATGGGCGAGGAGCCTGAGGACCGCGTCGACATGCTGGTGACGCTGGCAAACCTTCCCCAGCACCCCGAGAGCGTGCCGATCAACATGCTGATCGCCATTCCCGGCACGCCGCTCGCGCAAACCGAGCGCATCGACGCCATCGATTTCGTGCGCACGATCGCGCTTGCGCGCATCCTCATGCCGCGGTCCTACGTGCGCCTCTCCGCCGGGCGCACCGCCATGAGCGACGAGACGCAGGCCTTGTGCTTCTTCGCGGGCGCCAACTCGATCTTCACCGGCGACACGCTGCTGACCGCGGAGAACCCGGGCGAGGACGCCGATGCGGTGCTTTTCGCCAAGCTGGGCTTGAAGCCGCTGGAGCTCGAAATCGAGTCAGAGCTCAATTCGGGCGCAACCGCGCAGGACGATGCACAAGTCGCATGAGCGGGCCCTGGAGGCCTTGGCGCGCCGCGGCCGGCGCCGCGCGCTCGCGGTCGCTTCCGGCGCCGATTTCGCGTCCAACGACTATCTCGGTCTCGCCTCGTCACGCGAGTTGAAGGATGCCGCGACTGCGGCGATCGCGCGTGATGTTCCCGTCGGCGCCGGCGGCTCGCGGCTTCTGCGCGGCAATCACCGCGAGCACGAGGCGCTGGAGACGGAAGCGGCTGCGTTCTTCGGCGCCGAGAGCGCGCTGTTCTTCAGCGGCGGCTTCATGGCCAACGTCGCGATCTTTTCCACCTTGCCCAAGCGCGGCGATCTCGTGGTGCACGATGCGCTGATCCACGCCAGCGTGCACGACGGCGTGCGCGCCGGGAAAGCCGAGCGCGCCGAGGCCGCGCACAACGACGCGCAGGCGTTCGAGGATGCGATCAAGGATTGGCGCCTGGCCGGTGGCGCCGGAACGCCGTGGATCAGCGTCGAGAGCCTTTACAGCATGGACGGCGACCGTGCGCCGCTCGCCGATCTCATCGCGATCGCGGATCGCCACGAGGGCATGCTCGTTATCGATGAGGCGCACGCGACGGGCGTGCTCGGTCCCGACGGCCGCGGGCTCGGCGCCGAGCTCGAGGGGCGCCCCAACGTCGTCACGCTGCACACGTGCGGCAAAGCGCTGGGGGTGATGGGCGCGCTTGTGCTCGGGCCCGATGTGCTGCGCGATTATCTCGTCAACCGCTGCCGGCCGTTCATCTTCGCGACCGCGCCGTCGCCGCTGTCGGCCGCTCTCGTTCGCGCGGCCCTCATCATCTGCCGTTTTGAATCGGGCCGCCGCGAGAGGCTGCAGCAGCTCGTGGCCGTCGCCGGGCGCGAGCTTGCAAGCCGGTGCGGGACGACGCCGTCGGGCTCGCATATCCAGCCGATCATTGTCGGCAGCGACGACCGCGCAACGCGCTTAGCCGGCGCCATGCAGGCGCGCGGTTTCGACATTCGCGCGGTGCGGCCGCCGACCGTGCCCGAGGGTACCGCGCGTCTGCGCCTGTCGCTGACCTTGAACGTCGATGCCCCCTGCGTGACGGAGATGGCTGCGGCGCTCGCCGATGAGCTGGAAAGGCTCGCGCCATGAGGGCCTTCGTTATTGCGGGAACAGACACAGACATCGGCAAGACCGTGCTCGCGGCGGCGTTCGTGTCAGCGCTCGATGCCTGCTACTGGAAGCCGGTTCAGTGCGGGCTCGAGGGCGAGACCGACAGCGAGACCGTGCGCCGGCTCGCAGGCATCGAGGCCGCGCGGATCCTGCCCGAGGCGTACCGGCTTGCGATGCCCGCCTCCCCGCACATTGCGGCCGAGCGCGAGGGCATCGAGATCGATCTCGACCGGTTGGCGCTCCCTGCGGCTGAGCGCGTGCTGATCGTCGAGCCGGCGGGTGGCCTCATGGTGCCGCTCAATGCCGATGCGCTGCAGATCGATCTCATCGCCCGCTGGGGTGCGCCGGTGATCCTTTGTGCTTCGACGCGGCTCGGCACCATCAACCACAGCCTGCTGTCGATCGAGGCACTGAAGCGCCGCGGCATCGCGATCGCCGGCATCGCCTTCGCCGGCGCCGAGCAGCCGCAAGTCGAGCGCACCATCGTCGAGTTTGGCGCGGTGCCGCGCCTCGGCCGGCTCCCGCTGCTCGATCCGCTCGACCGCGCGAGCCTGTGCTCGGCGTTCGAGCGTGGTTTTGATCTTGCGCCCTTGCGTGCCGGGTTGCGCGCGGACGCCGCGCCATGAGCACGCGCTCGCCGGTCTGGCATCCGTTCACCCAGCACGCGCTGCAGCCTGAAGCGATCGAGGTCGCGGGTGCCGAGGGCGCGTGGCTGCAGGCAAAGGATGGTCGCCGCATCGTCGATGCGATCTCGTCCTGGTGGGTGATCACGCACGGCCATCGCCACCCGCGCATCACCGCCGCGATCAAGGAAGAAGCCGATCGCCTCGATCAGGTGATCTTTGCCGGCTTCACGCATGAGCCGGCGGAACGGCTCGCGCGCGGGCTGCTCGAGCTTATGCCGCGCAACCTGACGCGCGTCTTCTATTCCGACAGCGGCTCGACCTCGGTTGAGGTCGCGCTCAAGATGGCGCTCGGCTATTGGCGCAACATCGGCGAGAAACGCACCCGTATCCTCGCGCTTGAGCACGGCTACCACGGCGACACCATCGGCGCGATGTCGGTCGGCGCGCGTGGAGTTTTCAATGCGCCCTACGAGCCGCTGCTGTTCGATGTCGGCCACATCCCGTTTCCCGCGGCCGGCCATGAGCAAAAAGCGATGGCCGCGCTGGAGCAAGCCTGCGCCAAGGGTGACGTCGCCGCGCTCATCTTGGAGCCGCTGATCGCCGGCGCCGGCGGCATGCACATCTATACGCCGCAAGCGCTCACCGAGATGGCGCGGGTGTGCGCGCGCCACGGCGTGCTGCTGATCGCGGATGAGGTCATGACCGGCTGGGGCCGCACGGGCACGCTCTTGGCGTGCGAGCAGGCCAACGTTCAGCCCGACATCTTGTGCCTCGCCAAGGGGATCACCGGCGGCGCGCTGCCTCTGGCGGTCACGCTTTGCAACGAGGCAATCTTCGACGCGCATCTCTCGCACGACCGCGCGAAGACCTTTTTTCATTCGAGCTCCTATACCGCGAACCCGATCGCCTGCGCGGCCGCCTTGGCAAATCTTGGCGTCTGGGCCGAGGAGCCCGTGCGCGATCGCATCGTTGCCCTTGCCGCTAACCAGGCCGCGCGGCTCGCCGCCTTGCGGGGTGACGAGCGCTTCGTGAACCCGCGCCAGCTCGGCACGATCACCGCAATCGATCTCGCGGTCGGCGATCCGGGCTACCTCGCCGAAGCCGGGCAGCGCTTCTACCGGTTCGCGCTCGACCGCGGCGTGCTCCTGCGCCCGCTCGGCAATACGATCTACGTGATGCCGCCCTACTGCGTCACCGGCGACGATCTCGACCTCGTCTACGAAGTGATCGACGCCGGCGCCTCCGCGCTGAAGGTGTCCTGATGGCCGCCGCCTCGATGCTCGCGGGCCTTGGTCACTACGCGCCGGCGCGCCGCGTCGCCAATGCCGAGATCGAAACCCGGCTGGCGCTCGAGCCCGGGTGGATCGAGCGGCGCAGCGGCATCCGCGAGCGGCGCTACGCGGCCGATGGCGAAGCGCTGAGCGATATGGCCATGCATGCCGGCGCCATGGCGCTCGATGCGGCGGGAAGCGACCGCTCGCGCATTGCACTGACGCTGCTCGCGACCAGCGACGCCCGATCACCTACTGCCGCCGTCGGCGCCACTGCTGGCGCACCGGCTCAAGCTCGCCGCTTCGGGCGGGATCGACATGGCGGGCGCGTGCGCGGGCTTTCTCTATGCGCTGGTGCTCGCAGACGGGTTCGTGCGCGCGCAGAACGCGCCGGTGCTCGTCGTCGCCGCCAACGTGCTCTCGCGCCGGATCAACCCGGACGAGCGCGCGAGCTGCATCCTCTTTGCCGACGCGGCGGGAGCCGTCGTTCTTGCCCCGACCGATAAGGCCGAAACCGGCGTGCTCGGCGCCAAGCTCGCCAGCGATGGCGCGGGCTACGATCTCATCAAGATCGAGGCGGGAGGCAGTCGCCTGCCGTTTGCCGCCGGCACCGCAATCGTGGACACGCTGATGACGATCACGGACGGCAAAGCCGTCTTCACCCAGGCAGTCGAGATGATGGAGGAGGCCTCGCGCGCTGCGCTCGCGCAGGCCGGGGCTTACGATCTCCGACATCGATCTCTTCGTGCCGCATCAGGCCAATGGGCGCATCATCGCGGCGCTCGCGCATCAGCTCGGCGTGCCGGAGGCGAAGACCGTTTCCACCGTTGCCGAGTTCGGCAACAGCTCGGCGGCGACGATCCCGTTGTCGCTGTCGATCGCGGCCAAGGCCGGGCGCCTGCCAAAGGGGACCAAAATTCTCATGTGCGCGGCCGGTGCTGGTCTGACCGGAGGCGCCGTCGTATTTGCGGTGTGAGGTGCGCCGTTGCCGTGAAATCGCCGCGCGCGGCTGATGCAACGAGCGGCGTTTGACGCGAACTCGCGCTTTTGCGCAACTTGATGATTCTGCAACCTCGGGAAACATGAAAGCATGGCCGGACTGTCGCGCCCGCTCGATAGCCTCAAGGATCGCTACGACGTGATCGTCGTCGGATCGGGCTATGGCGGCGGCGTTGCCGCCTCGCGTCTGGCGCGCGCCGGAAAGCGCGTTGCCGTGCTCGAGCGCGGCCGCGAGGTTCTGACCGGAAATTTCCCCAACCGTTTCCCCGACCTGAAGAACGAGATGCAGGTGCGCGGCAAGCGCATGCATACGGGGCCCTCGTCGGCGCTGTTCGACGTGCGCCTGGGCGACGACATGCACGTGCTGATCGGCTGCGGTCTCGGCGGCGGCTCGCTGATCAACGCCGGAGTTGCCCTGCGCCCCGACGATCGCGTGTTCGCCGACGAGAGATGGCCGGGGCAGATCGCGCAGGATGGCCTCATCGAGGAAGGCTTCCGCCGCGCCGAGCGCTGGCTCGCCCCGCAGCGCGATCTGCGCGCGGCCTCGCTCACCAAATTCAACGCCCTAGCTGCGGCCGGAAAGCCGCTCGGCTATACGCCCGTCGCCCCGCGCGTCACGGTGAATTTCGACGGCGGCGTCACCGCCGGCGGCGTGGAGCAGAAAGCTTGCACGCGCTGCGGCGATTGCTGCGGCGGGTGCAACGTCGGCGCCAAGACCTCGGTCGCGCTCACCTATCTGGCCGATGCGGCCCGCCACGGCGCGGAAATGTTCACGCACGCAGGCGTGCGGCATGTCTCCAAGGGCGCGGACGGGACATGGCAGGTGCACGTGCGCCGCCTCGATAGCAAATGGCACGCAGGTGCCCGATCGTGTCGTCAGCGCGCCAATCGTCGTGCTCGGCGCCGGAACCTTGGGGTCGAGCGAGATCCTGCTGCGCTCGCGCGAGCAGGGCCTGGCGCTGTCGGATCGCCTGGGCCAGCGCTTCTCCGCCAACGGCGATATCATCGCCTTTGGCTACGGCGCCAAGCATCCGATCAACGCGGTCGGCATCGGCTACCCGCCCAAGATCGAAGGGATGGAGATCGGCGCCGCCGTCTCCGGCCAGATCGAGATCGACGACGCGGACGACCTTTCGCAGGAGCTGCGCGTGCAGGAAGGCGTGCTGCCGTCGGCGCTGGCGCCTGTGCTCCCCGTTCTGTTCATTCCCAACGGCCGCCTGCTCGGCGCGCTGCAAAGCCTGATCGCCGGCGTCTATAAGGGGCCGTTCTCCAAGCTGCAGACGTTCTTTGCGGTGTCGCACGATACCTCGGGCGGGCACTTCGTGCTTGAGGACGATCAGCTCCGCCTCGTATGGCCGAACGCCAAGGATGAGCCGGTCTACAAGCGGCTCGATGCGGTCCTGTCGGCGATCGTCACCGAGGCGGGCGGCTCGTACGTGAAGAACCCGCTCGCCGGCACCGTGATGGGGCATCAGCCAGCGACCGCCCACCCCTTGGGCGGCGCCGGCATGGGGCGCGAGCGCGCCGACGGCGTCGTCAATCACAAGGGCCAGGTGTTCGATGCCGGTGCCGGCCGCGGCTCGACTGCGGTGCACGAGGGACTTTACGTCGTCGACGGGGCGGTAATGCCGCGCTCGCTCGGCGTCAACCCGCTGCTGACAATCACCGCACTTGCCGAGCGTGCGATGATCCACTTCGCGCAGGATCATCGCCTCTCGTTCGACGACGTGCCGGTCAAGGCCGCGCCCGTGGCGGCCGCCGATCTCGGCGCCATCATCGCGGCCTGAAGGGCCGGCAAAATCAGCTGTCGCTCAAGTGCCGGTGAGCCAATCCAGGACGTTGTCGGCATAGTTGGAGACCACGCGATCCTCGAGGTCGGAGAACGCCTGATCAACCGCCACGCCCAAGAGGCCGTTTCCTGCGATTGCTCCACTCATCCGATCGAGCTTTCCCAGCTCCGCGCCGGTCTTTGCGTCACGGAGCACCGTGATCGCTCCGAGCATGGGTGTGCCGCCCAACGCGATCCGCTGCAGCGGCGAGGGAATGTTGAAGTTGTGGACCTCGATTTCGAGGCGAACCGCGCGCGTGCCTCGAAAGCGCGGCAATACCGCTTGCTGCAGGCGCGCCTTGATCATGCCGGTAAGCTTGTCGCGGACATAGGCCTTTGCTGCCGGCGTCTCCATCAGCTCGC
>CAVSDD010000002.1:0-11270 GCA_963726795.1 uncultured Alphaproteobacteria bacterium
AAGCGCATTTTGTTTCTGTCCTCGACCGCGCCGAGCTTCGCGCACTTCCGCGCGGCGCAGACCGTGTTTGCGAACCTTCTCATCGAGCTCAAGGCTGCCGGGGCCGAGGTCGCCTATGCCGTCGCCTCACCGAGCCCGAGCGGGGATGCGGAAACAAGCGAGCACCTCACCCGTATCGGGGTGTCGCCAGTGGCGGGTGCGGCTCCAAATCTGAACGGCACGGAGCTTCCCTCGGGCCGTCTCGGCCGCGCCATCAGGTATGCGCGAGAGTCCGTCGACTGGCGGCTCACATCCGACAAGCCCGCCTTCGCCGACCCGCCCGCCGAGGTCGGCCGCCTGCTCGCCTGGAAGCCCGACGCCGCGATCCTGTTCTGGGACACCTGCTACGAGAACCTGCTGCCCCACCTGCGCTCATCCGGCCTCGACGTCTATGGCTACCTCGCACGGCCGCCGTTCGCCGCCGGTGCGACTTTCGCCGCCGAGCGGCTGCACGGCGCGACCCGCGTGCTGGGCCAGGCCCGCATGGCGGGGCTGGAGCGGCGCCACATCGGCCGCATGCAGGGCCTCAAGGGTGCCCGCAACATCTGCGCGATCGACACCGCATGGTACGACACGCACGACGTCCCGTGCACGTATCTGCCGAACACGTGGCCCGACGCTTTCGGTCCGCTTTGGCGCGAGAAACGCAAAGCCGCGGAGGCCGCGCGTTCCGGCATCCACATTCTCGGCAACATCGGGGGGCTCAACGCCACCGGCAACCGCTTCGGCATGCGCTATCTCGCCGACGAGGTGCTGCCCCTGCTGCCCGAGCGCATGCACGGCATCGACTGGGTCATCAATATCTGCGGCCGCTTCGAGCTGCCGCCCGAGTTCGGTGAGATGAAACGGCACCCGCACGTCGCGCTGCGTGGCTTCGTCCCTGACATCGACGACGAGGTGGCGGGCAACCACATCTTCCTGCTCCTCAACAACGCAGGGCCCTATACCGGCGGATATACGCGTGTGATCTACGCCTTCTCGTCAGGCTCCTGTCTTATCGCGCACACGCGCCTCGCCGAATCCATGCCGGAGCTCGTGCATGGCCGCAACTGCCTGCTCGGCGCGACGCCCGAGGAGATCGCCGACCACATTGCCGCCGCGGCGCGCGACCCAGGGTTGCGCGCGCGTCTCGGCGAGGCTGCACGCGCTACCTATGACGAGGACTACCGCCCCTCGCGCGTCGCCCGCGGCTTGTGCGACATGGTCGCCTGACGGTAGCGATGGCAAGCAAGGCTGTCATGGTCGGCATCGACAAGGATCTGATCGAGCTCGTGCAATCGGAGAACCTGGCGCAGCTCGTCGGCATCTTCGACCTCAGCGGTCGCAAGGACGCACTCGGCATGCCGGTGATCGGCGGCGATGCCGATTGGGAGGCATGGCGCGCAGCCAACCCCGGCGTCGCCGTCATCCTATCCGTCGACCCGCAGAAGCGGCGCCGCGCGCTGGCGCAGGTCTATGGCCTCGATCGTTGCCTCACGATCATTTCGGGCCGCGCCTCCGTCGCGCGGTCGGCAAAGCTGGGCGCAGGAAGCATCGTGCAGAGCGGCGCGTTTCTGTCGGCGGACGCCGTACTCGGGGCCGGCGTAAAAGTGAACGTCGCCGCCTCCGTGCACCACGACTGCCGCGTCGGCGACTTTGTAACCCTTGCTCCCGGCGCGCGGCTGCTCGGGACCGTCACCGTCGATGACGATTGCTACGTGGGCGCCCACGCGGTCGTGCTGCCGAACCTGAAGATCGGGCGCGGAGCCACCATCGGCGCCGGCGCCGTCGTCACCCGCGATGTTCCCGCAGGCGCCACCGTCATGGGCGTGCCGGCCAAAAGGCTCAATTGACATGGGCAAACCCACCGAGCTCATCCCTTGGTTCCAGCCTCAGATGACGGGCGGTGAGCTGCCGCGGCTCGCCGACGTGCTCGACCGCAACTTCCTCAACGACGGCCCGCTGACGCGCGAGTTCGAGGCACGCATCGCTGCGCGCGCCGGCGTCGCCCACGGCATCGCGGTAACGAGCGGCACGGCCGCGATCACTCTCGCGCTCATGGCCCTCGGCATCGAGCCCGGCGATGAGGTCATCGTCCCCGACCTCACCTTCATCGCCACCGCCAATGCCGCGCGCCTCGCCGGCGCCACCGTGGTGCTCGTCGACGTTGATCCGCACCGCCTCACGCTGTCGCCGCAGGCGGTCGAGGCCGCGATCACGCCGCGCACGCGCGCGATCGTCCCCGTCGACGTCAACGGCCGCGGCGCCGACTACGTCGCACTCGAGCGCATCTGCCGCGACCGCGGACTCGTTATGGTGTGCGATGCGGCCGAAGCCCTCGGCTCGCGCTACGACGGCAAGCCGCTCGGCAGCTACGGCGATGCCGCCTGCTTCTCGTTCTCGCCCAACAAGACGCTGACAACCGGCCAGGGCGGCATGATCGTTACCAAGTCGGCGGCGATGGCCGACCGGCTGTACGAGCTGAAGGATCAGGGCCGCCGCGTGCGCGGCTCCGGCGGCGACGATCTGCATCCCGTCATGGGCTTCAACTTCAAGTTCACCGACCTGCAGGCCGCAGTCGGGCTGGCCCAGCTCGATGCCTTCGACGCGCGCCTCGCACAGGCGGGCAAACGGGACGCCTGGTACCGCGCGGCGCTGTCGGGTCTCGATGGGCTCGCCTTCCCGGACATGGACACTCAGGCCGGCGAGGTGCGGCAATGGACGGACGTGCTTCTCGAGCAGCGCAATGTGGTGCGCGCAGCCCTCGATGACCAGCGCATCGGCTCGCGCTCGTTCTGGTTCCCGCTGCACCGTCAAGCACCCTACCAGCAGGACGGCGCGCCGTTCGCCATTTCGTCCAGCATCTCCGACCGTGGCCTATGGCTGCCGTCGCATTTCAACCTGACCGAAGGCGACGTCACCCGCGTAGCCGACGTTGTCAAATCCGCGCTCAAACGAGGCTAGACCGCCAGATGCTCTCCTCCTTGATCAAGAAGATGCGCCGCTCGCCGTTCGAGTTTCAGGTCGGCGCAGGTCAAACGATCGGCGACATCGTCTTTGCGCCACTCGACGCAAAGGGTATCGAGCCGGTCGTCGTCGACCTCGGTGCCCGCAACGGCATGATGCTGCTACCTGCTTCGTATGCGCGGCGCGCGCGCCTCATCGGCTTCGAGCCCAATCCGGAGGAGGCGAAGAAACTCATCACCAAGACGACCGACTCGCGCAAGAATCGGCGGCTTCGCTGCCACCCTTCAAGCGCGAGGAGTATCACCCCTACGCCGTGTGGCGTAGGCGGGAGCGTCGCCCGCTCTATATCACCGCGGGACCCGGTGCGTGCACGCTGATGGGCGCGACCGATGAGCGGATCACGGGGCGGATGTACCAGGACATGAGAACTCCCGCCCGCCTTAAGCGCTACTACGACAATGCCACACGCGTCGTGCGCACGGAGGAGGTCGACTGCGTTACGCTCGATGAAGTGCTCGCGCCAAACGAGATCGTCGACTTTCTCAAGCTCGACGTGGAGGGTGCTGAGCTCGCCTGCATGGAGGGCGCCCAGAAGCTCATCAGCGAGCATCGCGCGCTGTTCATCCGCTCCGAGTTCGTGACCTTCCCCTACTACAAGGAGCACGACGTCTTCGGTAAGCAGCACGTTTTCCTGAACGACCGCGGCTATCGCCTCATCGGCATCGATCTCGCACACCATACGTATCGGCGCGGGCCCCGCGACCTGCCGGAGACGGCGGACCGCCGCATGATCTACGCGGGGGACGCCATGTACGTTCCCGATCCCGACCGCATCGACATCAGCCCGGAGCACAAGCAGCGCATCGCGGCGCTGGCGTTCATCTTCCGCTTCAGCACGCTGGCCCTCTCCCTCATGGACGAGGCCAAACTCACGTCCGCGAATGATATCGCACGCATCGAGAAGACGCTCCGCGGCACCTACACGATCGACCGGCTGAAAGAAATCTACGCCGAGCTCCCGACCAGCATCGCGCGCATGGTGCGCGGATGACCGGCGCGAAGTCTGTAAGTTGAGACCCTTGAGCGCACTTCTCCGACGCTTCCGCAGCCGCATCGCCGGTCGGGTGGTAGGACTGACGGCCGCCACCATGCTGCAAACGGCGCTTGGGATCGCGCTCATACCGCTTGCGACCTCGAAGCTCTCGGCGGCGGACTTCGGCCTCTATGCGCTTCTGATTTCCATGTCGGCACTCGCGGGCGTGGCGTCCGACGGCGGCGGAGGCATCGTGTTTCCGGCCCACTATCGTGCCTCCGCCCCCGCCGAGCGTGGCCGCATGTTCGCGAGCTTTGCTTGCTTCTCCGCGGCCGTCGGCACGCTACTTGGGGTGCTCATCCTGGTCGGCTGGTCGTGGCGGCACGCGCTGTTAGCGCCCGATGCCCTCGACGCTGCGCCGCCACTGGCCGTTGCGCTGACGGCGGCGATGATGCCTTTGCGCGCGATCAGCATGGCGACGACTACAATGTTCTCAGCGGGGGGCCGCGGACTGGCGATCGCGTTGCAGCTCGCCGTTCAGGCAATCGTCAACTTCGTGACCGCCGTGCTCTGTCTGTTCGTGCTCGATCTGCACGTCATGGCGCTGTTCCTCGGCGCCTTCGCCGGGCTCGCCTCCAGCGTCGCGGTGAGCCTTGCGATCCTGCGCCGCAGCTACGGCGCCCTTGTGCCGTCGCGCCAGTGGCTCGCCCGGGTCAAGGCCGCCGCTCCCACGTCGGGGGCCATAGGTCTTCTCGACGGCACCCGCAGCGTGCTCGAAAACGCGATCCTAGCGCGCACGTGCCGGTCTGACCTCCGTCGGCTACTGGGGTCACGCGCGGCTCTACCCTAGCCTGCTCACCAGCCTCGCGAACTCGGTAGGTCACAACATCTGGGGGATTGCACTCACCGACGCGCAAAATCCGAAGTCGAAGTTCGAAGTCGTCGCGCGCGTTTGGACGCCGGTGCAGCTGCTCCAGGTGATGTTCGGACTGACGTTTGCTCTCGTCGGGCACGAGATCGTCGATCTTATCTCCAACGGCAAGTTGACGCCGGCCGCGGTTTACGTGGCACCGCTGATCATCGTCACGCTCATTCAGCATTCCGGCAAGCCGGCCACGGCAATGACCTTCGCCAACGGGCTTGGCATTTCGGCCACGCGGTTCCGGCTAGTGGCGATGACGATTGGGACGCTCGTACTTTGGCCGGCAATCCATCTGTTTGGCATCGCAGGATTGATCGCCGTCCTCGCGGTTGAGGCGTTAGCTTACAGGCTGTACCTCGTCAGGCTCGCCGTCCGCGTGCGCACGGTGCCCTTCCAGGACGGCGTGGTCGTCGCCGGCATCACGGCGATCGCGATTGCCGCCGTTGGCGTCGCCCTGTTCGAGCCGACATTCGCCGTGCGCCTCACGATTCTCGTCGGCGATGCTACTCGGCTGCGTACTCGTCTACCGCCATCACATCGCGGATCTGTTCGTGAGCGGCCGCGGCCTCATCTTCGGGACGGCGCCATGACAAGCGCGCAATGTCTTCCTAGGCGGATGCGCGGCGGAACTCACTCGGCTCACGAACGCGGAGCCTCCACGACTATCAGCGAAATTCCGGCGATGGCGGCTACGGTAGGGGACTGAAGTGACAACTGCCAAGATCCACATGGGCCCAAAGACCCTGCCGACGTGCATCGACGAAGCGGCCGGGCGCATCGTAGAAAGCGGCGTCGTCAATCACTGGCGCGAGGGCTGTATCTTCCCCGCGGAGATGGCGTTCTTTCTTGGCCAATGCGCCCATAACGAGGTCGAAGCTATCGTCGAGAGCGGTCGGCAGGACGGATTCTCCACTCGCATTCTCGGGGCTTGGGCACAGGCGACGGGCGGCCACGTCGTCTCAATTGATGTCGAGGCCGATCCGGTACGCGCGCAGGCGTGCCGCGAGCGGCTGCGCCATCTGCCCATCGAACTGATCAAGGCCAATGCCTGCGATGCGCTTGGTCGCCAAATACGTGCCAGTGCGCCCAAGCCAACGGCCATTTTGCTTGACGGCCCCAAACATTCACTGGCTTTGGCCCTGGCAGCCGCCGCAGCCGAAGATCACGTCAAATTGTTTGCTATCCACAACCAACTCGACGGGCATCCGGCCATGGAGGCGCTCCGACTCTTTGGCCCTCAGTTCTACGAAGACGTCACCACCTCCGAGGGCTTTGCGGCACTGCGCCAAGCCGAAACCATGCACTGTAGGCCTTTGCGACCAATGGGGCGGTCATCTCTTGGCGTCGTCGTGCTCGATCAGGACAAGCGCGAACGCCTGCACCGTCTGGTCGGCCGGCACTTCGGCCTGATGCAGCCCCCGGTAGTGCGCGCACTATGGCAAGCTAGGGCATATGCGCTGGCGCCGTGGCTCCACCGCGTCTCATATCGCCTAGCTGGTATAATGCCCTGACGCAGCGCATTCCAACTAACCCGCTATCCCAGCAAGCTTTCCAAAGGCGGCAGTGAGACGTGACACTCCAACCTCCATACTTCCGGCAGCTCGCGCCATAACCCAAGCGATTTCCATAATCGCCGAGATCGGCTCGGTTCATGACGGCTCCTTCGGCAACGCGCTGAAGCTCGTCGAAGCTGCCGCTGCGTGCGGCGCGGACGCGGTCAAGTTCCAGACCCACATCGCGGAAGCGGAGACGCTGCGCGATGCGCCGGCGCCTGCCTACTTCTCTGGCGAGCCGCGCTTCGAGTATTTCCGTCGCACGGGCTTCTCACTCGATCAGTGGAAGCGGCTCGCCGCCCATTGCACCGCAACGAACGTCACGTTCCTGTCATCGCCGTTCTCGCTGGAAGCCGTCGATCTCCTGGAGGATGTCGGTGTCGCCGCCTACAAGGTGCCCTCCGGCGAGGTCACCAACACGCCGCTGCTCAAGCGCATCGCCGAGACGGGCAAGCCCACTTATCTTTCGTCCGGCATGAGCTCGTGGGCCGAGCTCGACGTCGCGGTGGCCGCGCTGCGCCCGGGCGGCCCGCTCACCGTCATGCAGTGCACCTCCGCTTACCCCTGTCCGCCCGAGCGCGCCGGCCTCAATGTGCTCGCCGAGATGTCCGCGCGCTGGAGCCTTCCCGTGGGCTTTTCCGACCATACCGATGGCATCGCCGCAGGGATCGCCGCCGCCGCGCTCGGCGCCGTAGCGATCGAGAAGCACTTCACGTTTTCTCGCGCCATGTACGGCTCGGACGCAGCCAACGCCACCGAGCCCGCGCTGTTCAAGCTCTACTGCGATAGCATCAAGGCGGTCGCAGCCATGCGGAGCCACCCGGTCGACAAGGACGACGTCGCACCCTACCGCGACATGAAGCGCATTTTCGAGAAGAGCATCGTGACCGCGCTGCCCTTGAAGGCCGGCACGCGTATCGAGCGCGAGCATCTCGCCTTCAAGAAGCCGGGCGACGGCATTTCCGCCGCCCTCTGGCAGGAGCTCATCGGCCATCGCCTCGTGCGCGATCTCCCGGCCGATCATAAGCTTGCCGCGACCGACATCGACTGAGAGGAGCCGGCGTGACCTCAAAGAAGCGGATTTGCATCGTCATCGGCTCGCGCGCCAACTATTCCAGCGCCAAGTCGGTGATGCAGGCCGTGGCCGACCACCCCGAGCTCGATCTGCAGCTTGTCGTCGGCGCATCCGCAGTGCTCGACCGCTACGGCAACGTCGTCGACCTGATCGAGCGCGAAGGCTTCTCCCCCGTCGCCCGCATCCACATGCTGATCGAGGGCGAGACGCCGGCGACCATGGCGAAATCCACGGGGCTCGGTCTCATCGAGCTCGCCGGCGTGTTTGAGCAGATCCGGCCGGACGTGGTGCTAACCGTCGGCGACCGCTTCGAGACCATGGCGACGACGCTCGCCGCCGCCTACATGAACATCCCCATTGCGCACACCATGGGCGGAGAGGTTTCGGGCACCATCGACGAGAGCATCCGCCACGCGGTCACCAAGTTCGCGCACATCCATTTCCCCGCGAGCCGCGACGCGCACGAGCGCATCCTGAAGCTCGGCGAGCGGCCCGAGCACGTGCACCTCGTCGGCTGTCCGCGCATCGATCTCGTGGCCGGCATCCTTGCTGCCGACAAGGATACGCTCGGCGCCGACATCTTCGCCGAAGGCGTCGGCCCCCAGTTCAGCCTCGACGAGCCGTTCCTGCTCGTCTCGCAGCACCCGGTGACGACCGAGTACGGGGAGGGCGAGGACCAGATTACGGCGACGCTCGAAGCTGTCGCTGCCTCGGAGCTCCCGGCGATCGTGCTGTGGCCCAACGCGGACGCGGGCTCGGAGGACATCTCGCGCGGCATGCGCAAATGGCGCGAGCATGGGCGCGGCGGGCGGATGCACTTCTTCAAGAACCTGCCCATCGACGTCTACGTGCGGCTCATGCGCAGAACGGCCTGCCTCGTGGGCAACTCCTCGAGCGGCATCCGCGAGGGCGCCTTTATCGGCACGCCGGTCGTGAACGTCGGCTCGCGCCAGGCGGGCCGTGAGCGCGGCCACAACGTCATCGACGTTCCGAACGATCGCGATGCCATCGGCGAGGCGCTCGAGCGGCAGATATCCAACGGCCGTTACGCCACGGACCCCATATACGGAGACGGCAAGGCGGCCGACCGCATCGCCGACATTCTTGCACGCGAAAAAGTCGACGTGCAGAAGCGGATCACCTATTAGGCGGTCGCGGTGCTGATCGGTCTCATTCCCGCGCGCGGCGGCTCCAAGGGCATCCCGGGCAAGAACCTGATGTTGTGCGGGGGCAAGCCGCTATTGGCATGGACGGCGCAAGCCGCACGCGCTTCGGGCGTGCTCGACCGCGTGATCCTGTCGACGGACGACGATAAGATCGCGGAGGCCGGCCGGCTGTTCGGTCTCGAGGTGCCCTTCCTGCGTCCGCCCGAGCTTGCCGCCGACGATACTCCGATGTTGTCGGTCATGGCGCACGCGCTCCACGCATTGCGCGCCGACATCCACGAGATCGAGGGCATCGTGTTGCTGCAGCCGACCTCACCCTTCCGCCGCGGTCATCACATCGCGCATGCGGTCGAGCTGTTTCGCATGCGCAATGCCGCAACCGTCGTCAGCGTCGTTCGCGTGCCGCACGCATTCGTCCCGTCCTCACTCATGCGCAGCGAGGAAGGCATGCTGCGGCCGTACGAAGCGGGCGAGATCGGCCCGACGCGCCGGCAAGACAAAGCGACGCTCTTTGCCCGTAACGGTCCCGCCGTGCTCATCGTGCGGCCATCAATGATCGACGGCGGCCACCTCTACGGCGACCCCACTTACGGCTACGAGATGAACGAGGTCGACTCCATCGACATCGATACGCCGGAAGATCTGCGCCTCGCCGATCACCTCATGCGGACCAACTGGCAATGATGCGCGCCCTGCGGGAAGCCGTGCGCCGGTCGCCGGTGGCGGGACCGATCGCCGACCTCGCAACCGCGATCCAGAACCCGGCACTCGCTCGGCGCCTGCTCGCCGACGCGCGCCGCACGCGCACCGAGATGGCTTTCGCGCGCGAGCTGCCACCGGCCAAAGCCGATGCGCCGCTGCTGCTCATCCTGTCGATGACGAACGACCCTACATCGCCAAGCCGAAGGCATGCTTCGCGCTTGCCATGCGCCGCCGCGGCTGGCGCGTGCGCGTGCTCACATCCTCGCTCTACACGAACGCGCGGCGCGTCTATGCCGCCTTCGGCATTCGACGACCTTCTCGCATTTCGAGAGGCTCGTGCATCGCCGCCCGGTCAGCGATGCGATCGGCGCCGAGGTCGCGCCGCCGCGCCGGAGCCCCATGGACTTCCGCTCGGTGATGGCGTGGACCTATCGCGACGCCTGGATCGGGCCGCAGCTGCTCTCGTCGGCCTCGCGCAAGCGCTTCGAGGGCGCACCCGACCCGCGCGATCCCGCAGACGCGCGCTGCGATCCTCGATCAGCTCCCGACCACGCTCGGCTTCGTGCACGCCGCCGAGGATACGCTCGACCGTCGAGCGCCCCGATCTCATCCTCGTCAACGAGCCCAACTATCACGTGCTCGGACCCTTCGTCGACGTCGCCATCGCGCGCGGCATCCCGACGATCCACTTCATCCAGCCCTCGCGCGAGGACGGCCTTATCTTCAAGCGCCTTACTCGACGAGACGCGGCGCATCCACCCAAACTCGATTACGCGCGAAACACTTGACTCGTCTGCTCGCCGAGCCGTGGACCGATCGCGAAGGAACGCGAGCTCGACGAGGAATTCCACAAGCGCTACAGCGGCGTCTGGAAGATCCAGGCTCGCAACCAGCCGGACACCGTCGACATGACGCCGGAAGAGGTCCGCGCCGCCCTCGACCTCGACCCATCGAAGAAGACGGCCGTGCTGTTCTCGCACGTGCTGTGGGATGCCAATCTGTTCTACGGCAGAGGATCTCTTCGACAACTATGGCCACTGGTTCGCCGAGACGGTCGCAGCCGCCGCCGCCAATCCGCGGCTCAACTGGATCATCAAGCTGCACCCGGCAAATCTGTGGAAGCGCCAGCTCTCGGGCGTCACGTCCGAGTACGGCGAGATGGCTCTGATCCGCGAGCGCGTCGGCAAGCTTCCCCCGCATGTACGCGTGCTGCCTCCCGACACCAAGGTCAGCACGCTGTCGCTGTTCCGCTCGATCGACGCCGGCATCACCGTGCGCGGCAGCATCGGCTACGAGCTACCCTGTTTCGGCGTGCCGGTGGTGACCGCCGGAACGGGGCGCTACTCGGGTTTCGACTTCACCCTCGACCACGACCAGCCCCGAGAGCTACCTGGCTACCCTCGCGCGGCTCGAGACGGTACCCGCGCCTTTCCGCCGATGCCGTGCGCCGCGCCAAGGTGCATGCGCACGCGCTGTTCATTCGGCGTCCGTGGATCTTGCGCTCCTTCGAGCTCGAGTTCGGCACCGACGTGACCGATCCGTTCTACCAGAACCTGCACCCGACCGTCGGCAGCGATGCGGAGATCGCAAGGAACGGCGATCTCGACGCCTTCGCCGACTGGGCGGCGGATTTCGCCAGCATCGACTACCTCACGCCCGCCGACGCAGAGTCCATGGCGCTTTCACAGCGTGCAGCCGCCGCAGCACCGTGAATGCCCGGAAAGCTGCTTGTAGATTCGGAATGGCTCTGCGCATAAGGCGCAAACGACGAAGACGTCGCGATCACAACCTCAAGCACCCCCAAAAACACCCATCATGACCAAACAAATCGCAC
>CAVSDD010000003.1:0-215000 GCA_963726795.1 uncultured Alphaproteobacteria bacterium
ATATAGCGGATTTCAACAACCGCTCAGCCAGATTTGGTCGATGGCGAATTGCGTCAGGCCATAGACCAACAGGTGCTTGTTGATCTGCTCTCGGCGCGTGCCGAGACCGCCCTTCCCGACGTTCGTCCGGAACAGGCCGCGACCGCTGTCGTGGCATCGACCAGTCGCTGGGCTGGCATCCGATCGTGACCCTGATCGGGCTGGTCGGTGCGTGGGCGCAGTTTGATCTCGAAGGTGCGACGCCCGAACCGCTTTCGCCGTCGCCATTTCCGACTATCGCCGACGTCCTAGCCGAGTTCCATCGCTCCCCCGGCACCGTCGACCTCGCCGCCATGAAAGGCCGCCAGCACGCGGCCTGGAGCGCGGGCGACTACGCCATCGTCGGCGCCACGCTGCAGATCGTCGGCGAGACGTTGTGCGAGGCCGTGGACCTGCGCAGCGGCGAGCGCGTGCTCGATGTCGCTGCCGGCAACGGCAATGCGACCCTCGCCGCCGCACGCCGCTTCGCCGAAGTGACATCCACCGACTATGTCGGCGCGCTGCTCGAACGCGGCCAGGAGCGCGCGCAGGCCGAGCGCCTCGAGGTCACCTTCGAGGTCGCCGATGCCGAGGATCTTCCCTTTCGCGATGCAAGCTTCGATGTCGTGCTCTCAACGTTCGGCGTCATGTTCACGCCGAGCCACGAGCGCGCCGCGGCCGAGCTCGTGCGCGTCTGCCGTCCCGGCGGGAGGATAGCCCTCACCAACTGGACGCCCGATGGTTTTATCGGACAGCTGTTCAAGACCATCGGCAAATACGTTCCGCCGACGCCCGGCATGAGATCTCCCGCGATGTGGGGCAACCGCGCGCATCTCGACATGCTGTTCGGCGGCGGAGCTGCGGTCACGGCGACGGCCAAGACGTTCACCTTCCGCTACTGCAGCCCCGACCATTGGGTCGAGGTGTTCCGCACCTATTACGGGCCGGTGCTGAAAGCGTTCGAGGCGATCGACGCAGAAGCGCGCCCCGCGCTCGAAGCCGACATCTACACGCTCATCGACACATTCAACGTCGCCGAGGACGGCACCCTCGTCGTCCCCAGCGAGTACCTCGAAGTGATCATCACCAAGAGCGCCTGAAGCTGGAGCGCACGCAACAAGGAGCAAGCACATGGACCTCTATGTCATTCGCCGCCCGAGCGCATGGGCGAACGTAGCGGAGCTGGAAGCGGCCGGCGCCAAGTCGGCCACGATCGGCAACAACGAGATGAGCGACCGCGTGCGCTGGATCCGCAGCTACGTCGTCGAGGAGGCCGATGGCCGGCTCGGCTCGTTCTGCGTCTACGAGGCGCGCGACCCGCAATCGATCCGCGAGCACGCCCAGCGCGTCGGCATGCCGGGCGAGCTGATCTTCCCCGTGCTGAAGACGATCATCGTCCGCGAAGACCCGGCGGTGAAGAGCGCCGCCGCCTAAGCTGACGGCTCCTCCCGGCCGACAGCCGATATTCCGCCGGGCGCTCCCGTCCGGCGGAATATTTGTGTTTGTGGCTCGCCCGACACATTTTTGTCCGTTTGGATATTATAACATCCGAATTGTTGAAGGGGATGTGATGCAGGCGTTGCGGCGAGAGATATTTGGCAAGCTTGCGCTGTTCGCGCTTGCGACCCAGCTCGTCCTCTCGTTCGGCCACGTGCACCTGCACGGGCCGCATACGCCGGCAGCCGCCTCGCCTGCATCGTGTGACGCCGAAAGCGCCGGCCCCTGCAAACTCATCGTGCCCCGCGCACGATGACGACGGCGAGCAGCACTGCTCGATCTGCTGGACAATTTCCATTGCCGGCTCGATCGTTCTTGCCGCTCCCGCCGTCCTTCAGGTTCCCCGCGTCACCCTCGTTGCGCCGCGCCCGCCGATCATCGTCGGCCAGCTCGGCGACGCCAGCACGGTCGAATTCCAGGCCCGCGGCCCACCTCTGGCTTGATCGCCCAGCGCCGGTCTGAAGCGCCGCCACGCGCGCGGCCGGACGCGATTCCTTTCGCGATCGCCTGATCCTGCAAACGACGGAGTATCTCCATGCGTATGCGTCCGCATCGGCGCGCGCCAATCGGCGCGTCGGCCTGCGTGCTTGCCCTGCTGCTGGGCACGACCGCGCGCGCCCAGCAAACCGCGCCAAGCGCGCAACCGGCTCCGGCCGCACAACCAAGTGCGGAGCAGTTGCCAGCCGTCACCGTGGTCGAGGCGCCCGACAAGAAGGCGGTGGCGCGCAAGCGCGCGGCCAAGAAGAAGTCCATAGCCACGGCGTCCACCCCCGGCGCGAACGCAGGGGCGGCGACACCGGCTCTCCCGCAGGCAAGTCCGCTCGCAGCCGCGACGCAGGCGATGGACGCCGCGCGCGATCAATTGCTGACCCAGGTCGGCACCGCCGCCTATCCCATGAGCCAGCAGGCGCTCGCGGCCATGCCCGAAGGCACCAACGCGCCGCTGAGCAAGGTTCTGCTGCAGGCGCCGGGCGTCACGCAGGATTCGGTTGCGAGCGGCCAGATCCACGTGCGCAACGAGCACGCCAACGTCCAGTACCACATCAACGGCATCATCCTGCCTGACGGCGTGTCGGGCTTTTCGCAAGTGCTGGATACGGCCTTCATCGGCAGCATGTCGCTGGTCACCGGCGCGCTGCCGGCCGAGTACGGCCTGCGCACCTCGGGCCTGATCGATATCCAGACGCGCAGCGGCGCCTTCGACAACGGCGGCGCGATCAGCTTCTACGGCGGCCAGCGCGAGACCGTCACGCCGAGCTTCGAGTACGGCGGCACCGAGGGCAACACGCAGTACTTCGTTACCGGGCGCTATTTCGGCAGCAATGAAGGCATCGAGAACCCGACCGCGAGCGTCGTACCGATCCACGACGACACCGAGCAGGGCGCATTGTTCAGCTACGTCTCGACGCTGCTCGATCCTGACACGCGGCTGAGCTGGATATCGGGCAGCACCATCAATGCCTTCGAGATCCCCAACACCCCGGGCCAGGCGCCGGTGTACACGCCGTTCGGCGTCACGTCGTTCAACTCGGCGCTGCTCGACGAAAACCAGTCCGAGCAGAACTACTACGACGTGATCGCGCTCCAGCATAAGGGCGACGGCACCGACTGGCAGCTCGCGTATTTCGCGCGCTACAGCGATCTGCTTTTTGCTCCGGATGCGATCGGCGACCTCGTATTCAACGGCGTTGCCTCCAACGTGCAGCGCCAGAGCTTCGTCAACGGCGTGCAGGGCGATGGCTCATACCGTCTCGATCCTGCACACACGCTGCGCGCGGGCTTCTTCCTCAGCGCCGAGCAGACCGAAGTGCGCAACGACGCAAGCGTTCTTCCCGATGCGGGCGATGTCCCCATCAACGTGCTGCAAAGCACAGAGAAGCTCGGGTGGCTCGCCGGCTTCTACCTGCAGGACGAGTGGAAGCTGTCCCCGCGGCTGACGCTGAATTTCGGCGTGCGCTTCGACCAGTTGTTTCAGTTCGTCGATGCCAACCAGTGGAGCCCGCGCGCGTCGCTGGAATACAGGCCGTTCGACGGGACGACGCTGCATGCGGGCTACGCGCGCTACTTCACGCCACCGTCGCAGGTGCTGGCGGGCCCAGCCAACGTTGCCGCCTTCGATGGCACGACGCAGGCCTCCGAGACGTGCGGCGGTGCGGGCCAGCCGGCGTGCGGGCTCGTTTTGCCCGAGCGCTCGCATTACTTCGATGTCGGGATCACCCAGCGCCTCTTTCCCGGCCTCGAGGTCGGCGTAGACGCCTACTACAAGATCGCGCGCGATCTGCTGGATGACGGGCAGTTCGGCGCCGCGCTCGTCCTCGACGGCTTCAACTATGCCAAGGCCTTCAACGAGGGGATCGAGCTCAAGGCGGCGTATACCGCGGGCGATTTCAGGGCCTACGGCAATCTCGCGATCGCGCAGCAGAAGGGGACGGACATCGTCTCCAACCAGTACCTGATCGGCGCCGACGATCTGGCTTACATCGCCGACCACTACATCTTCACCGACCACTCGCAGACGATCACCGCTTCGGCCGGTGTCTCATATCTGTGGCGCAAGCGAACGCGCGTTTCCGCCGATCTGATCTACGGCAGTGGGCTGCGAACCGATGCGCCGGATGTGCCCAACGGCGCGCACGTGCCGGGCTACACGCAGGTCAATTTGGCGCTCTCGCACGAGTTCGATGCGGGGTTTGCGAAGCCGACGACCATGCGCTTCGACGTCATCAACCTGTTCGACGAGATCTACGAGATCCGCGACGGCTCCGGCATCGGCGTCTTCGCGCCCCAGTACGGCCCGCGCCGCACGGTCCTCGCCGGCATCACCCAGAAATTCTGAAAGGAGCTGATCATGAACCGACCAATCATCTCGCTTGCTGGCTTCGGCCTGAGTTTCGTCTGCTTGATGTTGCCGATGCCCAGCGCCCAGGCACAGCCCGGCCACCGGATGCACGAGCGCGCGCGCAAGCTGGCGCGCCAGCACGCTGAGGAGACCACGCCCAAGGTTTATTACCGGCCATTCTGCCGGCGCTCGCATTACGTCACGAACCCTTCCGCGCCGTGCTGGAACTGAGCGCCACGCAGCGGAGCGTCGCTCAGTCGGCCTGCGTGCCGTAGGCGCCCTTGCCGGCGGCGGGACTGCCCGGCTGCACGCGATAGTCGCCCTTGTCGGCGGCAACGAACATCGGGTCGGCGGGGGCCACGTTGCCCGTGCCGTACTCGACCTTGGCGCCGTTGTCCCCGCCCGCTTTCGGCTGCACCATGGAGGTGGACACCTTCACCTTCAATTTTGCGCACGAGCCTTCGCAGGTGACGACGAAGTCCTGCCCGTCGGCGTTGCCCCAGAAGATCGAGTTGGTGAACGCGTAGCTGTCGGCCGACCCGCCGGCGTTGTCGATGCGCACGCCGGGGCCCGGGCCGCCGCAGCCTACCTCGAGCGCGTTGATGTTCGTCACCTGGTCGAAGCTCGCGCGCGTCGAGGTGGAGGGCGGGCCGCTGTCGAGCAGCACATTGCCGCCGCAGTTCTTGTCGTAGACCTCGTGCTCGGCGGCGCACGCGGCGCCGTCGTCGCAGAAGAAGCCGCCGCCGCCGTTGCCGGCGCGGTTGCCGCGATAGATGTTCCAGGCCAGCGTCGCGCTGGTGTTGACGCCGCTCTCGACGGCGGCGCCGACGTACAGCCCTCCGCCCCACTGCGTCACGCTGTTGTTGGTGAACTCGTTGCCGACGATCTTGAGTTTCTTGCCGAACAGGTAGAGCGCGCCGCCGTGCGCGGCCTCCGCGTCCGTTCCTGCGTTGCCGTCGATGCGGTTGCCTTCGATGACGATCGAGTTCTCGTTCGTGCCGTCATAGACGGAGCCCGCCCCGCCGCGGTCGCAGGAATTCTTGGCGATGACGTTGCCCTTGATCGTGCCGGAAATGTTGTCCAGCGCAAAACCGGCGCCGGCGAGCGAAGCCTCCGCGCAGGTGTTGTCATGGATGAAGTTGTTGGTGATGTCGAAGCGCTGCGAATAATAGATCGCGCGGTAGATCGCCTGGGAGTAGCCGGTGATCTCGAACCCGTCGATGGCGGTGAGCACGTCTCCCTGCGGGCCCGGATCCTCGTAGCGCACGAACGAGCCGCCTTTGCCTAAAGCCTTGCTCACGTGGGCCGCTGAATCGCGCACCTTGAAATCGGTGTTGCTCTGGAAGCCGCCCGCGAGCGTCATGTGCTTGGTGCCGGGCTTCAACTGCTCGGCGTAGGTGCCTTCCGCGACGCAGATGATTGCGCCGGGCTCAGCCGCCGCGACCGCATCGCCGATCGTCTTGTGCGGCCGCTGCACGCTCCCATCGCCATCCTTGGCGCCGGCGGCATCGACGTGGAGGGTGCACGCCGGGATCGCGGTGGCGCGCGCGACCTGCACGGCGCGCGGTGCGCTTCCCCCTGCCGCGTACACCGCTCCCGCGCCGACAAACGTAGCAAGCAGCGCCGCCGTCACAACCTTTGCGTCTCGCATGGCCGGTCCTTTTTCCCTTGTCCGTTGAAATACTGCGGTCGGCTTATCGCAAACCTTGTTGGCGGCGCTGAGCAGTTGGAGCCGCCTTATTCATTGCCGGTACATTTCGGCGCCCATAGACTGCCTGAATTGTTGCCGCTCGTCAGCCCGCCTCCAAAGCGCCTCGCCGCGCCACCCAGCCAAAAACAAATTCGCCCGCAATGGAAACCCCAATGACCTTCAAGACTAAGATGATGCCGGCCCTGCTCCTCGCCTACGCTCTCGCGCTCGCCCCCGCATACGCTAGCGACGGCAAGATCGTCGGCGGCCCCGGCGGCGGCAGCTTCCGCGATGTCTGCCCGCAGAACCAATACCTTGTCGGCGTGCAGCTGCGCTCCGGCTCCTGGGTCGACGCGATTACGCCCGTGTGTGGCGTCTTCAAGCCCGGCATGGGCGCCCAGGGCGGCCCGCGCTCGCAGCACGGCGGCAACGGCGGCGGTCCGCAGGCCGGTGCGTGCCCCGTCGGCTCCTTCGTCACGACTTTGCGCATGGGCTTCACGCGGTCCGGCAACAAGGAAAAATATCTCGACTACGTCAACATGAAGTGCGTTTCGGCGAAGGATCCCTCGCAGACCACCTCGGTTTGTCTCGCAACCGGCGAAGGCTGCTACACAAACATTGATAACGGCAGGATCGGACCGATGGGATCGGACTGCCCGGGCAACGAGGCGGCGGTTGGCCTGATCGGCCGCTCCGGAAACTACGTCGACGCGCTCGGCGTCACCTGCGGACCAAGGCCGGTCATCCAGTCGTCGGGCGACAAGGCCAAACAGGCCGCGTGCAATGCCTTCGCGGACGAAGCGTCGGCCCTCGGCAGATCCTACCGGAACCTGCGCTGCCACGACCGGCGCGTGCGCGCGATCGGCACCAGCGCGCCTGCTTTCTTTGACTCGTGCATGGCGGCACCGAGCCTGGCAACGAAAGATAGGACGCTAAAGACCTACAGAGACGCGCTCACCCGTTGCAAGGCAGCTCGCGGGCAGCCCGCCAGCAAGTGCGCGCCGCCGCAGATCAGCTTCTCCAACGGTACGTGCGGTTGCCCGTCAGGCCTCCGGGGACCCAAGTGCGACGAGATCATCGTCAATTGATTACATGAGGGCGAGCGTTGCTTATCGCGACGCTCGTCCTCGCTCGAGCTTCACGGCGTCACTGGCGCTTACTGGCGCTTCATGTCGAAGTGCATCGTCTTCACCGGAACCTCGGCGCTCGCGATCGCGATCGAAACCGTCTGGTTCGCCGCAGTGAAGTCGACCGTGATCGACCCGGCGACGCCGCCGCGGATGTTCAAGCTCAACTTGCCTTCGGTGAGGGTGCCCGACGCTTCGCCGGACGCATTGTAGGTGCGCTCTTCCCAGTTGCCGCTCACCTTGCCGCCGGCGTAGCTGAGGTTGCTGCGCAGCTCGAACTTGCCCGAGGGGCCTGAGCACCGCAGCGCCGTGGTCAGCGCGCTGCCATTGGATGTGTTCGTATAGTAGGCGTTGCAGCTGAGCGTCTCGTGGCGTCCGTCCTTGAAGTTCAGCGCTCCGCCGCCGGTCCAGCTCCCCTTCACGACCTCGAACGAGGCAGGGGCCGCAATTGCGGGGCCAGCCAGGGGGCCCGACAATAGGACGGCAGGGAGCAGAACGGCGACGAGCGTGGTGGCGGCAAAGCGCGATCCGGCGACCGTGACCTTCATCGTAACCCCCTGATGTTTTGAGCAGACTTGCCAGAAACCATGCCGCCGGCCGCGGCGCTGTTCCCTAGGGAACAGCTGTCGCCGTCACAATGTAAGCACGGTGCTCGGTTCAATCCGCCGGGGACCGATCAAAAAGGGGCATCGCTTTGACACCCATCAGAACTGTTCTGCTTGCCGCGACGACGGCCTTCGCGGCTGGATTTGCAGTTGCACCCGCCGTGCACGCCGTGCACGCCGCCGACTTGGCCAAGGCCGAAGCCGGACACTACAAGATCGACAAGCGACACGCGAAGGTGATTTTCGCGATCAATCACCTGGGCTTCTCCACCTACTACGGCATCTTCAACGACTTCACCGATTCGAGCTTCGACTTCGATCCCGCCGCTCCGCAGAAAAGCGCGCTCAGCCTGACGCTCAATGTCGCTGGCATGGTGACGACCGATCCCGAGCTCGACGAGAAGTTGAAGTCCGACGCCTTCTTCGACACGGCGAAGTTCCCCATGGCTACCTTCAAGTCGACGGCGATCGAGATGACGGGCGCCGACACAGGCAAGCTCACCGGCGACCTCACATTGCACGGCGTGACCAAGCCGGTGACGCTCGATGTCGCCTTCAACGGCGCGGGCACGCCGCCGATGACGAAGCTTTACATCATCGGGTTCAATGCCACGACGAAGCTGAAGCGCTCCGACTTCGGCATCACGAACTACATTCCGCTGCTGGGCGATGAGGTCGAGCTGCGCATCAGCGCCGAGTTCGACCGTGCGCCGTAGGCCTGAAGTGAGACCCAGCCGGGCGAGGGGGTGCGTTGCCGCGGCGGCGCTTGCGCTTCTGCTGCCGGGAGCGGCCGCCGCCGGCGACTGGAAGGTCGTGGCGGGCAAGAGCCGGCTTGGCTTTGCCGGCGATACCGGCGGCACGAAATTCGACGGGCGCTTCTCGCGATGGGACGCGCAGATCAGTTTCGATCCCGCGCACGCCGAGCAGGGCCGCGTTGTCGTCAGCGTCGACATGGCAAGCGCGGCAACCGGCGACACCGAGAAGGATCAGGCTCTGCCGCAGGCGGCCTGGTTTGACACCGCCTCGTTCCCCAAGGCGACGCTGACCGTGCAATCGTTCAAGCCGCGCGGTGGCGAGGATTTTGACGCCATCGGCACGCTCGCTCTGCGTGGCGCGGCCAAGCCGATCGTGATGCCAGTGACCATCGCGGTCGACAAAGACACGCTGCATACGACCGGCCATCTCGATCTCGTGCGTACCGACTATGGCGTGGGCACCAGCGTTGGCGCGAATTGGGTCGGTCTCGCCGTCACCGCGTCCTTCGACGTGACTGCTGTGCGCGCACCGTAAGAGGTGTCAGCCCTCGCACGAGCGGCGCTCGGAGCTTGCACCCGGCTGCGCCTGCGCTAACTTCGATCTTATCGCCGCACCTGCGGCGGGGGAGTGCGGAGACCTGCCATGAGCAACGACACGCTGCACACGGTCGAGAACATTTTTGCCGACCTGCTGATCTTCGTCGGCGCGATGGCGGCGCTGCTCGTCGTGCTTCTGATCGTCATCTCTCTGCTGCCGGCGACCAACCCGTTGAAGCGCATTTTCACCGCGCTGAGCTTTCGCGTCGGCGCCACCGCGGCGGCGGGCGCGCTCGCGATCCCGATTGAGCCGATCCCTGGTCTCGACATCGCCTACGACATCGGCGTGCCAATCCTGCTGATCTGGTACTGGTACAAGTTCTTCAAGGATATCCCGAGCCAGTGGTCGCAGACGCCGCCGCCGGCCGCGCCGCCCAAGCGCTCGATCACGTAAGCCCATAAAAGCGAAAGGCGCGGGATCACTCCCGCGCCTCGCTGAAATTAGGTCTTGCGTCAGCTTACTTCTTTTTCGTCCAGGCCGGCTGCTCGGCAAGCTGGTCCTCGGAGATCTCCGTGACGAGCGTGCCGTCCTTCAGCTTCACCTGATCGAGCGTCAGCACGACGTGCTTTTCGCCGAAGCCAAGGAAGCCGCCGTGGCCGACCGCGATGGCCTTGGCCTCGCCGTTCTTGTCCTCGAGCACGGAATCGACCTGGCCGATCTTCTTGCCCTTGGCGTCGTAGACGTCCATCTCGGCGATCTGCTCAACGGGAGCGCCGAGCGGGGCCACCATCTTCTTGCCGTCCTTGGAGACGGTCAGATCGGTGATGACGACTGCTGCGGGCGGGTCGATCGCTGCCTGCTTGGGCGCATCGGGAGCGGGCGGAGCGGCGTTGGGCTCAGCACCCATCTGATCCATCGGCTTCGTTGCGCCGGGCGACGTGTCTGTTGCCGACGGAGCCACCTTCATCGCGGGCTCGGTCGTCGTGTTGTTCATCGGCTCGCTGGTGACCGGCGGGCTCGTCGGGCTTGGCGTAGCAGCCTCGGGCGCGGGAGCTGCGGACGGCGGGGTCGTCGGCGCGGCGGCTGTGCCGGGCTGCGTTCCGGGCTGGACGGGTTCCTCGGCGAGCGCGGGAACCGCGAGCAGCAGTGCGGACACCGCCACCATCGTTTTGATATTTGCGTTTCGTCTCATGGGACACCTCCAGGTTTTTTATTGCGAGAGCGGAAAGCGTGGGGCCCCCAGGAAACGGGCGAACGCGGAATTCGTTGCCATGCGGGAGCGATTTGGCGTTTTCAGCCAATTTTCATTGGCAGATCAAAAGGTGACGGGAGCGTTACCGGGGGCCAGATCGAGGTTGCAGAGTTGCATATGCGAGCAATGTGATTGCGTTCATGCAGCTGAGGGCAACCGGGGATGCCGGCTCGCCAAGCGTTCATGAACCCGTACAATCGGGCGGCGACAACCGGGCATGAACCGCGACAACCTCAGGACAATCCGGCGATCAACCCCAGCATACGCGACATGAACCGTCCCCCCCTGGCGTTCCCGGGCGAGCGCATCGGGCTCATGGGCGGCACGTTCAATCCCCCGCACGAGGGCCATGTGCTGTGCGCGGTCACGGCGCTGCTCAAGCTGCGGCTCGATCGCGTGTGGTGGATGGTGAGCCCCGGCAATCCGCTGAAAAGCCCAGCAAATACGGCCGATTTTGCGCATCGCTTGGCCATGAGCCGGGCGCTCGCGAGGGATCCGGCGATCGAGGTGACGGGGTTTGAGGCGGGGCTTTCGAGCCCCTTTTACACCTGGTCGACGATCGCGTTTTTGCGCCAGCGTTATCCCCGCGCGCGCTTCGTCTGGGTGATGGGCGCCGACAACCTCGCCACTTTCCACCGCTGGCAGCATTGGCGCCGCATCTGTTCCATGGTGCCAATTGCCGTTGTCGATCGGCCCGGCTGGCGCTTGCGTGCGCTGTCGTCTGCCGCCGCGCACTTCCTAGCCGACCGCCGTCTTCCCGAGGCAATGGGCGCCTTGCTGCCCGGGGCTAACCCGCCGGCCTGGGTTCTGCTCAGCGCCAAGCTATCCCACGCATCCTCAACCGCGATCCGCGACCTAAGCGTCCCGTAACGCCTTGAAATGAAACTGATTTTTTACGGTGCACGCATGCTGTCACGAGGCAGATCGCTTCGAAGGCTATTGATGAAGAGGGGGTGCACCGCTTATGTTTTGCGTCGGCGGCCGTTGCACGGCTCGCAAGAAGCACCGAGTGCCTTGGGGCGTTTGGCACATCGGCATCAGCCCTTTCGGGGTGAATGAGGAAAGGACCTTCAGCAAACGATGCGAACCGCACTTGAGGGTGCCCGCAGGGGCACGCCTCGCGCCGAGCTTTTGTCAGACAGGCAAAAACCGGACGCTCTGCTCAAGGACATCATCCATTGGCTCGACGAGGCCAAGGCCGAGCACGTGGTTACGATCGACTTGGCAGGAAAGTCTTCCATCGGCGATTTCATGGTGATCGCGACGGGCCGCTCGGACCGGCACGTCAGCGCCATCGCCGAGCAGATCCAGCGCAAGCTCAAAGAGAAGGGCTTCGGTCGCGTACGCACCGAGGGCCTCGAAGCTGGCGACTGGGTGCTACTCGATACCGGCGACATCATCGTTCACGTGTTCCGGCCCGAGGTGCGCGAATTCTACAACCTCGAAAAGATGTGGTCGGCGGATCGGCCAAGCGAGCAGATCGCTCACTGAAGTAGCGCAGCGTCGCTGCAGGTACGCCGCATCCCGCGACGCGACCCGCGGGAGGGTTTGATGCGTTTCATTGTTGCAGCTGTAGGCCGCCTCAAGGATGCGGAGCGCGACCTCTACGAGCGCTACGCAAGCCGCTTGGATGCTCTGGGCCGCAGCCATGCCCTTGGACCGGTCGCCCTTGCGGAGATCGGGGAAGGCCGCGGCGCAACTCCTGAGCTACGGAAAGCTGACGAGGCGGCGCGGCTATTGAAGGCAGCCAGCAGCGCGGATGTCAAAATCGCCCTCGATGAAGCCGGCCGCGGCTTATCGAGCGATCAGTTTGCCAAGGTTCTTGCGAAGCATCGAGACGCCGGCTGCAGGACGTTGGCATTTCTAATCGGGGGGCCAGATGGACAGGGAGTGCCAGCGCTCGAGCAAGCGACCGTGAAACTATCGCTCGGCCCAATGACGCTGACTCACGGGCTCGCACGCATCGTCCTTGCCGAGCAACTTTATCGCGCCGCCACGATCATCGCAGGACACCCTTACCACCGCGTCTGATAAAGATACCGACGCGACTTCCGTATTCGCCCCGTCGAAGCGCCACGGCATCGAGGTACAAAATGAACGAGATCGGCCCTTTCCTGACCCTCATCGTCATCGGTGCCATCGTCGGCATTGCCATGACGCGCTACGGGCGCAATTGGATCGGACGGCAGGTTGCAAATGTCACCGGTGGCGCGAGCGACGTGACATACGTGCTCGTCGGCATAGCCGGTTCGTTCATGGGCTTCCACGTTGGAGCGCTCTTCGCGATGGGCCAGATCGCGATGTACGTGCTGGCCGTTATCGGCGCCGCACTTACAATCTGGCTCTGGCGCGGGCGATAGCCTTAGGCCGGCGCAGGGCTACTCCCGGCCGCCGATCGATCGGGGTCACCGTCCTCGTTCAGCACCATCAGGATCGGCGTCAGGCCCTCGACCTCGACGAGACGAAAGATCTCGATGTCGCGGAGTGCCTGCTCGCCCCAACCGGCGATTGTTGAGCGCCTGCTCGGCCTTGGAGAACAGGCCATGGTTGCGCATCAGCTCGACCTTGGCCTCGTCTTCGGCTTTCTTCTCGTCTTTGTAACTCCTCGGCCCATTTTCTTCGGATCGCGGCGAGGTCGGTGTCGCTCGCGAACGCTCTCCTCCTTTTTCAAGAGGTCGAGCTCGCCCTTGCGCAGGAGCCACCACTTGCCGCCCTGCGGCCAGCGCACGAGGTTCGATATCGTCGAGCACGCCGGCGAGCTGGTTCATCGCCAGCGCTTTGCGACATTCCTCGTCGTTGTTGGGATCGCAACTGGCGAGGTTCGGGATGACGAGATACGAAACACCCCTGTGATAGATGAAGTGCCGGCGCACCCATTCGAGGCTGGCGCCGGGCGCGCGTGCGATAGCCGTGGCATACGGCGGCGTGAATCTGGCGCCTCTCCTCGCCGCGCGGCATGCGGCTTGGCGCACCCGGCGGATTGAGAATGGCCAAAGCAAGCAAGCCCAGATCGACGCCGATAGTGGCCAGGAGCGCGATAAGGTCGCGGCCGCCGATCGGCTCGCCGCCCGACGTATGCTTGGCCGGAACAACGCCGCCTGAGGCAATGTAGCTGCCCAGGCTCGACGCGTAGCTCCCGATGTTTTGCCAAAGGTTCTTGATCGCGTTGGCGACACCCGCTGGCCCTTCACTGAAGGCCGCCTCGCGCAATTTCAGCGTCGCCGGTTCCGCTGCCTGATCCGCCGGCTTGCGTGAGCCGTTGCCCCAGCGTCGGGTCGTAGCACGAGAAACCACTCGCGCCCGGCGGTACGGACACCGCAGCGGCGAGCGCGTGCATCTCGGATGCGGTCGATTTGCCGAGCTCGTTTGACCGATCCGCGATACTGCGGGCGCGCGTGCGAATGTCGCCCGCCAGCGCATCGAACGCTCGCTGACGCTCGGCGAAGGTCGCGCCGTCAAGTTGCGAAACCGTCTGCTGCAGGCGTGCCAGATCAGCTTGAACGGGTGTGAGCCAGGAGTTCTGGACGCCATCGCGCAGCGAAGCAATCTGATCGCGCACGCCCTTGCGCGCGTTGTACAGCGGGCCGCGGCCCGCGCCCGAAGTCGTGCCGCAACTGCCGCCGCTCGTCTCCTCACGCGACATCTGGCTTTCGGACCACGTGACGACGTTGTCGAGCTGCACTTTCACGGCATCGAGGCGCGCAGCGATGGCGCCGCCGGCGTCGCGCGCATCCTCCTGCAAACCTGAAAGTCCGGTGCGGGTCGCCTCCTCGCCGGCAATGAGGCTCCACCAGAAACCGTAGCCGAACCCAATCGACCAGATGGCAAGAAACACGTAGAGCGGGAACGTGACCATGCGCTCGAATATGCTGCGGCGCGCGCCGAACGTCTCGCGCAGTGCAAGCCACATCAGAAACGTGAGTGCGACGACGACGACGATGACGAGCAGGTCGTTGGAGAACGCGAGGCCGCCAGGCAGCTGCTGTTGCTGTGCGGCAGGCGAGGTCGAGACGCCGATGATGAAGTCGCGCATCCCGTGCCACGTGGCAAAGCCCGAGATCATCAGCAGCATCAACGACGCCAAGCCGATCAGGGTATTGCGCCCGAGCAAGTAATCGGTGACGCGGCCCAACCTGGAGGTCGGCGGCGCATAGGTCTCTGCCATCCCCTGGCCCCCTCTTCTGCCTTTAGGAGGCGGATACATCAAAAACGCGTCCCTGTCGCCTTGCTCTGTGCGTGCGGCGGCGCTCGACGCGTCGGGCGTAACGCTGCTGCCACGCCGGCAAGAGGGAGTTGTCTCAAGGATTCTGGAGGCTTAGTCTAAAAGCTCGGCTTGAGCGCAATGAAGCGGGGCACGCCAACATGGCGGAGACGACCTTCGATTTCGACCTCTTGGTGCGCGGCGGCTTCCCGCTTCAGCACTTTGAGCCCGATGCCTGCATCTTCGTGCAGGATGACACGGGCTCATGCATGTACGTGGTGCGCTCGGGAACCGTCGCAATTGTTGCGAGCGGCACGATCCTGGAAAACGTCGGCCCCAACGGCATCTTCGGCGAGATGGCGCTGATCGATGGAAGCCCGCGCAGCGCGACCGCTATCGTGCGCGAGCCGACAGAGGTTGCCGTGATCGACGAGAAGGCCTTCCTCTATCTCGTGCAGAAGAGCCCGCCGTTCGCTCTCGACCTGCTGCGGCGGCTGGCGGTCCGCTTACGGCGCATGACCGACAGTCTATGACCGCGCATCATGAGAGGCGCTACGACAACGCCAACTACCGCAGTCGCGACTAGCTAGGCGACAGAGTGCTGATAGATGTTGTAGACCGCGCTCATGACGTTGCCCGTTACGAACGACGTCATTAGGTAGGCCGTAACGCCCAGCACCCAGTACTGCTCGCGCGTCACGTACATCGTCACGCCGCCGACGGACTTAGAGATGTCCGCGCAAGCTTCCTTTGCGACGGTTCGAGCGTGGGCCGCGACCGCTTTCGCATCAACCGCAATCGCCCTCGCGATTTTTAATGTTTCAGACATGATCAGCTCCCTCAGATTTGACCTGAGTGTGAGCCGCTTTTGGTTAACTGCCTGTAAAATATAACGTCATTCCCACCCAACAATTCACTCGAACCACCTAATTGCCGCCTTCCAGGAGCCGGCGGGCGATGACTTGCGCCTGAATCTCGGCTGCTCCCTCGAAAATATTGAGGATGCGCGAATCGCAAAGAACCCGGCTGATGGGGTACTCCTCGGCAAAGCCATTCCCGCCGTGTATCTGCAGCGCATTATCGGCGTTGGCCCATGCAACGCGCGCGCCCAGAAGCTTCGCCATGCCCGCTTCCAGATCGCAGCGGCGTCCCTCGTCCTTCTCGCGAGCAGCAAAGTAGGTGAGTTGCCGCGCCACCATAGTCTCAACCGCCATCATCACGATCTTGTTCGACACGCGCGGAAAAGCGTAGATCGGCTTGCCGAACTGATTGCGGTCGAGCGCGTATTTGAGCCCGAGATCCAGCGCGCACTGAGCGACGCCAACGGCGCGCGCAGCAGTTTGAATGCGCGCAGCCTCGAAGGTGTTCATGAGCTGCTTGAAGCCCAGGCCTTCCTCACCCCCGAGCAATTGGGCGGCAGGAACCTCAAAAGCATCGAAGGAGATGTCGTACTCTTTCATCCCGCGGTAGCCGAGCACCTCGATCTCGCCGCCCGTCATGCCAGCCGCAGGGAAGGGATCCTCGTCCGATCCGCGCGGCTTCTCGGCCAGCAGCATCGATAGCCCTTTGTAGCCCTTCTCCGCAGGATTGGTGCGCACCAGCAGGGTCATCAGATCGGCGCGAACGGGATGGGTGATCCACGTCTTCTGTCCGGTGACCTTGTAGGCGTCGCCCTCCTTGGTCGCGCGCGTCTTGAGGGAGGCTAGGTCCGAGCCAGTATTGGGCTCGGTGAAGACAGCGGTCGGCAGGATTTCACCTGACGCTATACCCGGCAGGTATTTCTGCTTCTGTTCCTCGGTGCCATTGTTGAGGATCAGCTCGCCCGCGATCTCCGAGCGTGTGCCAAGCGATCCGACCCCGATATAGCCGCGCGACAGCTCCTCCGAGACGATGCACATCGCCTCCTTGCCGAGCCCGAGGCCACCGTAGTTTTCGGGCATCGTGAGCCCGAAGACACCGAGCTCGGCGACCTTGGCGATGATGTCGAGCGGGATGTAGGCGTTGGCGAGGTGCCACTCGTGCGCATGCGGCACGACCTCCGCCTGCGAGAAGCGGCGCATCTGCTCGCGCATCTCGGCATGCGTCTCGTCAAGTCCAGTATCGCCGAACGTGGTGGCGCCGGGCTGCGCGGCGATGAGGTCGGCCAGACGCGATTTCAGTTGCTGACTGCTGCCCGCGGTTACGAGATCGGCGACATCGTCCTCGAAGCGGCGCACGTCCGCCTTGCTAACGCCAAGCGCTTGTGGACGCACAACCTCGACCTGGCTCATGGGAATGCCGCCGGAAATCTGGGCAAGGTATTCAGCGAATGCAGCCGTGAGGATCAGTTGCTCGAATTCGCCGTAGCGTCCCTCCTGCTTGAGGCGGGTGCCCCAGACGTGCATCTGCCGCAAACCCTCGACCGTGGTTGCCAACCACGCGAGTCCGTGCGCTGCGTGCTGTGCCGCGTCGATGCCACCGGCTTCGGCGACCTTGGCGCGCACCCCCGACTTGGCCGCTTGCAGAATGCGATCGGCGGCCGCGACGGCGCCACCGGCGCGTTCAAGCAGAGCCTCAGCGCCAGCCGCGAGAACGTCCTGCTCAGCCTTCAGCGCCGCGGTCGACATCGTGCTCTCCTCGTGAAATTAGTTCGTTGCGCCCGGGCGGCGCCCTTCGATTGAAGGATAACCGCCCGCGCCGTCAAGACAATCGAGCTGCCTGCGGCACGAGCGCCCGGAATTTAGGCGACTCAGGCGCGGCGGGGCAGCTTGGGTCCGGTCCGCGGCGAAGGCTCGTCGACAAGCGATGCGGTATGACTCTCGCTTCCACCCCGCCTGACCTCGATGATCTCGACCGTGGCCTCCTCGATCGGGCTGAGCAAAGCAAGATCGTGCTCGCTTTCGGAATCGAATGGGCATGTCACGTCGCCAAGCCGCTCGGTGAGCGAACGCCGTGAATTTGGTTGCGCCGGCGCCGAATTCCCGTCGAGCGATCGGCTGCGAGTGCCGCTCCGCTCCACGATGGTCACCGCTGCCTCGGCGGTCGGATCATCACCGAATTCTGGCTCCAGGCTCGGCATGGTCTCGAGAGCAGCCAGCATGCGCAGCCCGTCCTCGGCCGCCGCTCCGAACTCGTCACTTTCGCAACCCTCGAACGGCTCAGGCAGCCGTGGCGGTCTCTGGGATACTGCAGTGCGCAGCTTAGGCTTCCGCGGCGATCTGTACCCGTCCCTCACGCTCAGGCCCGCCTTGCGAATGTCGCCATCATCACTGTTGTCGTTCATGCGAGCGATCCACCACAGGAATTGGCCGACCAGCTTACGGGAGGCCGCTTTCGGCGAAAACGCGGCAATGCTGTCGTAGACCCGCGCCGGCCACAAGGCTAGTTTCCGCAAAAAGTAGCTTGGGGAGGCTCGAGGAATGCAGCGTTACCGCACTGTGCTCGAAGCGCTTTATCGAACTCTATGAGCACAGCGGCTTCACGATGGCGGGCGCCGTTGCGTTCTCGTTCGTCGTCTCGCTGTTCCCGTTCTGCATCTTTCTTGGCGCGCTCGCCGGAATCTTTGGCGGCCGCGAACTCGCAAGTCAGGCTGTCGATCAGTTGTTCCAAAACCTGCCGCAAGGTGTGGCTCTCGGCATCGCGCCGCAGGTCGAGGCGATCATGGGCCGTACGCGGATCGACCTCCTGACCGCCAGCGCAGGTCTGGCGCTGTTCTTCGCCACCAATGCTATCGAGACTTTGCGGGCTACCCTCAATGGCGCCTACCGCGTCATCGAAACGAGGCGTTATCCGTTCTGTCTCTTGCGCAGCATGCTCTTTGTCTTTGCCAGCGCGGTGTCGATGTTGGCGCTTACGTGGGCGGTCCTCGTCTGGCCCGCTATCGCAGCACGCCTCGATCCCTCTTTGACGCAATCGGTGCTGCATAACACGTGGCTCTCGGCAGGCCTTCGCTACGCCTTCGCAGCCACAGTCATCGGCGTGCAATTATGCGCGATCCACCTTTGGCTTCCCGGTGGGAAACGAAGCGTCGGTGACGTCCTGCCCGGCGTGATGCTGTCGACGGTTCTTTGGCTAACGGTGGCCGGCCTTTACGCCTACTACCTAAACTTCAGCGATTACGCGCGTTTTTATGCCGGACTATCGCAGCTCATGGTGGCGCTCATCTTTTTTCAGACCTCCGCCGCCATCGTCATCCTGGGCGCCGAGCTTAATCGCGGCATCTCGGAATTCAAACGCATGGGCGCCACCGTGATCGCGAACCACGCCAACGGCGCGCGCGCACGGTGAACCCAGCCCCATAGCACCGGCAAACCATGTATCGCTTACTTCTTGTGGCGCTGAGCACTCGCCTCGAGCACGTCCTCGACGGTGCGCAGGCCCGTCGTTGGTGCGGACACGAGCACCGCCATGTTGCCCGGCTTGTGCTCGTTACGGTACATGCGCATGTGCGCCTTCGGGATCTGCTCCCAGGGAAACACCTCCGACATGCACGGATCGATGCGCCGCTCCACGACGAGCTTGTTGGCCTGTGCCGCCTGCAGCAGGTTGGCGAAGTGCGAGCCTTGCACACGCTTCTGGTGCATCCAGAGATAGCGAGCGTCCATAGTCAAGTTGTAGCCGGTCGTGCCGGCGCAGATGACGACCATGCCACCGCGCTTCACCACGAACACCGAGACCGGAAACGTCGATTGGCCAGGATGCTCGAATACGCAGTCGACGTTGTTGCCCTTGCCTGTCGTCTCCCAGATCGCCGAGCCGAACTTGCGCGCGGCCTTGAACCAAGCGTCGTACTCAGGCGTGCCGACTTTAGGCATCTCGCCCCAACACTCAAAGTTCTTGCGATTGATAACCCCGCGCGCACCGAGCTGCATCACGAAGGAGCGCTTGTCCTCCTCCGACACAATGCCGATCGCGTTGGCGCCGGATGTTGCGCACAGCTGCACCGCCATCGAGCCCAGGCCGCCCGACGCGCCCCAAACGAGCACGTTGTGACCTGGACGGAGAACGTGGGGCCGATGGCCGAACAGCATGCGATACGCGGTGGCAAGCACCAGCGTGTAGCAGGCGCTTTCCTCCCAGGTCAGGTGCTTCGGCCGCTCGAGCAGCTGGCGATCCTGCACACGACAGAACTGCGCAAACGATCCATCGGGCGTCTCGTAGCCCCAGATCCGCTGGCTCGGCGAGAACATCGGATCGCCGCCATTGCACTCCTCGTCGTCGCCGTCGTCCTGGTTGCAGTGGATGACGACCTCATCGCCGACCTTCCAGCGCTTCACTTTGGACCCAACGGCCCAGACGACGCCCGAAGCGTCCGACCCGGCCACGTGATAGGGGTTCTTGTGTCCGTCGAGGGTCGAGATCGGCTTTCCGAGGGATGCCCAAACGCCGTTGTAGTTAACACCGGCCGCCATGACGAGAACGAGCACGTCGTGACTATCGAGGGGCCAAGTGGGAAGCACCTCGATCTGCATGGCCGTGTCAGGCTCGCCGTGGCGCTCCTTCCGGATGGCCCAGGCGTACATGTTCTTGGGCACGTGCCCGAGCGGCGGAATCTCACCAATCTCGTAGAGATCCTTCTTTTCCGCAACGACCGACAGCTCAGATTCGGCTCTCGATGCGGCGCCTTGGCTCGACATTCTTGGCTCCCGATGCTGCGGGCCGGACCTTGCGGCACGCCCATTTTTTGCACTGCGGCGACGTGACTGCGCCTTTGTGCAGCCGTTTCAAGCACGATTTCGCGCTGCAATGAAGAGGGTGCGGTGCCGCTACCCTCTCCCCTAAACCATACTTTAATGCCGATTAGGCCAAAATTGCTCGTGCTGAGCCCCTCCAGGGGCCATCGGCACCGTAGCCTTGGGTCCAGCGAAAGCGGCGGGATGCTCGATTTCCTGAACAAGACGTTTGAGGTTGATACCTACACGATAGTGGTCGTGGCACTCCTGGCCGGCTGGTCGGGCGTGCTCACAATGCACGCCCTGTCCAAGGCCGTTATGGCTCTGGTTTTCGTCCCGGGATTCGTATTCGGCGCCCTCGTCGCCAATTACCTGTTCGAAGAATATGGGTTCTATCCCACCCCCGACAAGTCCACGAACATCGTCGTGGCCTGCACCCTCGGCATAATCGCGGCTCTCCTCGTTCTCCTGCTGGTGACGAGAATTGCCACGACCGTCACGGGGCTGCGCGTCGAACGCCACCAGTTCAGGCGCGCCTGAACCCGTCTGGCGACGTGCCCATCCTGCGACCGCGCGCTGGCGCATTGCGTCAAAGTTCATTTTGCATTGCAATCACGGCCGGGTACTTTAAGCGCCAGCAGGCCTTAAAGCCCAGCCGAGGACCAAATGCGCGACGACTCCACCGCACCTGCCGCTGCGAAAGCCATTCCCGACAAGCCGTGGATTTTTCGCACCTACGCCGGGCATTCGACGGCGGCCAAGTCGAACGAGCTTTACCGGCGTAACCTCTCCAAGGGCCAGACGGGGCTGTCCATCGCCTTCGATCTGCCGACCCAGACCGGCTACGATTCCGATCACGAGCTGGCCAAGGGCGAGGTTGGCAAGGTCGGCGTCCCCGTTTCGCATATCGGCGACATGCGGGCCCTCCTGGCCGGGATCCCGCTCGACCAGATGAACACCTCGATGACGATCAACGCCACCGCGGCGTGGTTGTTGGCGCTGTACGTCGCGGTGGCCGACGAACAGGGTGCACCGCGCGCAAAGCTCACCGGCACCATCCAGAACGACATCATAAAAGAGTATCTGTCGCGAGGAACTTACGTGTTCCCGCCAGAGCCGTCGCTGCGGCTGATCAAGGACACGATCGTTTTTTCTACGCGCGAGCTCGTGAAGTGGAACCCGACCAACGTCTGCTCCTATCATTTGCAGGAAGCCGGCGCGACGCCGGTGCAGGAGCTCGCCTACGCGCTGGCGACGGCGCAGGCCGTGCTCGACCGCGTGAAGGCCTCGGGCGAGGTGAAGCCGGAGGATTTCGGCAACGTGGTGGGGCGCGTGTCGTTCTTCGTCAATGCCGGGCTGCGCTTCTTGACGGAAATCTGCAAGATGCGTGCTTTCGTCGAGCTGTGGGACGACATCACAGCCGAGCGCTACGGCGTGACCGACGCCAAGCACCGCATGTTCCGCTACGGCGTGCAGGTGAACTCGCTCGGCCTGACCGAGCCGCAGCCAGAAAATAACGTCTACCGCATCCTGATAGAGATGTTGGCGGTGACGCTTTCGAAGAAGGCGCGCGCCCGCGCCGTGCAGCTGCCGGCCTGGAACGAGGCGCTCGGCCTCCCGCGTCCCTGGGACCAGCAGTGGTCGCTGCGCATGCAACAGATCTTGGCCTACGAGACCGACCTCTTGGAGTACGGGGACATCTTCGATGGCTCGGCGGTGATGGAAAAAAAGGTCGCCGAGCTGAAGGCCGAAGCTAGGGCCGAATTGGCGAGCATTGACGCCATGGGCGGCGCGGTCGAGGCCATCGACTACATGAAGCGGCGCCTGGTGGAGAGCAACACCAAGCGGTTGCGCGGCATCGAGGCCGGCGACCAGATCGTCGTCGGCGTCAACAAATGGACCGAGACGGAGACCTCGCCGCTTACGGCAGGCGAAGGCGCGATCATGGTGGTCGATCCCGCACTCGAGGCGGAGCAGGTCGAGCGGCTCAAGGCCTGGCGCGCAGCGCGCGATGCCAATGCCGTCAACAAGGCACTCAAGGATCTGGAAGACGCGGCCAAGGACGGGCGCAACATCATGGAGCCGTCGATCGCCTGCGCCAAGGTCGGCATCACGACGGGTGAATGGGCGGCAACGCTGCGCCGCGTGTTCGGTGAGTATCGTGCGCCGACCGGTGTGGGACAGGCGGCATCGGCGAGCAGCACGCAAGGTCTCGACGACATCCGTGCAACCGTCGACGGCGTTTCCGCCAAACTCGGACGCCGCATCAAGTTCCTGGTCGGCAAGCCCGGTCTCGATGGCCACTCAAACGGCGCCGAGCAAATTGCCGTATGCGCCCGCGATGTCGGCATGGAGGTCGTTTACGAGGGCATCCGGCTGACGCCCGCCCAGATCGTACGCGCGGCCGTCGAAGAAAGCGCGCATGTCGTCGGGTTGTCGATCCTTTCGGGCAGCCACATTCCGCTGGTGGCCGAGATCATGGACCGCATGCGCAAGGAGGGGCTGGGCGACGTGCCGGTCGTAGTCGGGGGTATCATCCCGCCTGAGGACGAGGTCAAGCTCAAGTCATTCGGGGTAGCCGCCGTCTATACACCCAAGGACTTCCAGTTCAACGCCATCATGGCTGATATCGTGCGGCTGGTGGCCGGTCAGGCTATGGCGGCGTAATTGGTAGCGGCGCAGTTTTGTGCCGGTTGCCCAATCAAAAGCTGCGCGACGAGGGGATCATGCGTGAGGAGACGAGGCGTAAACTTGAGCGCGCACTCTGGCTCGACCGGGCCAAGAAAGCCGGCATCGCCGCGCTAATTCTGGCGGTCATCGCCGCCTTCTTTCTCTACGAGGATTATGACTCGCACGTAGACAAGCTTCGTGTTCCCGCGACCGTCGTCTCGATCGGACCGCTCAACACCACCAATACTCAGGCGATCGAGAAGGGGCTGTCCGTCGTCGTGGAACTCGCCAATGGGCGGCATGAGACGGTGATGGTCCTGAAGACGACCGACCCCCACGTCGGCGACCATGTTCAGGTCACGGAGCACCGGCACCGCACCGGGCGCATCAACTACACCTGGAAATAGCGACCGCCTCAGTCGGCATCTTCGTTTTCGCCGACGATCTCGACGTCCTCGCCCAACGTTTCTCGCACGTAGAGGCGGCGAACCGCTGTATCGATGACAATCGCAAGCGGGTACCCAAGCAACAAACCCAACGGCCCAAACAGCACTCCGATCGCCACCACCGCCACGAGACCCACGGCAGGCGGGAGGGCGACAGCGCGACCCGCGACCAGCGGCATGATGATATTGCTTTCGACCTGCTGCACCACCACGAACACGGCAAGTGTCCATGCCACCGTCGACCAGTCCTGGGTCGAGGCGAGCAGTAACGCCGGTACGGCACCGATTACAGGACCTATGATCGGTACGAACTCGGTGACGCCGGCGATAAGCCCGAGCGCCAGAGCAGACGGCACTTCTACGATCGCAAGACCGATCGCGATCAGCGCTCCCACCATGATCATTGCCAGGAGCTGACCGCCGAGCCAGCGGCGCAACGCTTCGCCGGCGTCATCAAGCGTGGCTCGGATTTGAGGCTGGCGTTGCTTCGGAAATAGCATCACGAAACCGTTGCGATAGACCTCAGGGTTTATCGCGATGTAGATCCCCGCAACGACGACGACGATCAGGGACGCGGCGGCGCCGAAAATGGTTGTGCCCCACGAGAACGCATTGATGATGAGGTCGCCGAAGGAAGAGCCCTTCACCAGGTCCGTGACCGCGGGCACCGTCTTGGTCAGCTTCTCCGTGGCCTGCGGCAGATTGGCAGCGAGCATGGTGAGCTGCGTACTAATGCGCGAGCCGAACAGGTATCCGGTCAAACCCAATACCGCCGCGACACCAAGCCCCGAGGCGAGCAGCGACAGGCGTTCGCTCATCGGCGTTGCGGCGTAGATAGGCCGGGCGATCGCCCGCAATATCACGGCAACAAGGATCGATCCGAAAACCAGCAGCAAAATATCGGAGAGCTTGTAGACCGCGAAAGCCAAAGCGACGATGCCGACAAAAATCAACGTCAGTCGAACGAACTCCGCCTCGGAAATCGTAGCGGTGGAGCGAGAGGGAGGATTTTTTGCCATTGGATGCGAGAGAGTATGGATCAGTGGCGGTTTGGCAACCGCTTGTTTGAGCGATCCTGTGATGTAGCTGCCGCTCTGACCTCGGGCGAATGCGCCATGCGCGTTGACGGGCACCCGGCCGCAAGTATTATGCGCCCTCTTTCGCTCAAGCCCCAGTGGCGGAACCGGTAGACGCGCCAGACTCAAAATCTGGTGTTCGCAAGGACGTGCCCGTTCGAGTCGGGCCTGGGGCACCAGCGCAAAGACGCCGACCGGCAGGCGTCCGGCAATCGCCACGCAAGAGGCGCAGGGCCGCTACTCCTGCCCGATGTGCTTGATTGTCGGCACTGTCGTATCGTCGGCAGGCTTCAGTGACACGGTGGTAGCGGGCGTCGTTTTCGTCTTGGGATCTACGACGATCTCCGCCGACTTGATGCAGACGGCAATTCGCTGCGCAAACTTCTGCTTGATCTCGAACGTGCCGTCCTTGTCGTGGAACGTGACGTTCGCGGCGCCGCTGGCGAGCTTCTCGACCTCGGCCTTGCCGCCAAGCTTGGCAAGATCCTTCTGCTTCAACTCATAGCTGATCGAGCCCGCCTTCACGGTCTCGCGTACCAGGAAGTACTTGTTGCCAGGCTTCGGCTCGACGTTGGTTTTGAACCATTCGACGATGTGATCGGCAAGCGTGTCGTCGATGACCTCGCCCTGCATGTCCTCGACCGTGATGTCGACCGCCATCTCCTTGTTGAAGTCGGCGGAGCTGGTCGCAGTCAAACCCGGCAGGACTTTCTGCAGCAGGGCGAATGACAACCCCGCGTTGGATGACTGCTTATCGCTCAGGACGTAGTTGGAAATCGGCACGTCCTTGCGAAAGCCAATCGACATGACCTTCGGATCGTTGCTGAAATCCTTGACCCGATAATAGGTCCCGCTCTTGTCGAGGCGGTAAATCGAGCCGGCGGGGTCGAAGCCGTTGGGGACGAGCGGGCACTGATAGCCCTTAGGCAATCCAGGGACAAAAGCGGGCGCATCGGGCGGCGTTATCGAGCCGGTGACGAGGGAATCGAACGAATCTGCACACCCAGGAAGCGCGAGCAGCGCGACACTTAGGCTGGCGAAGGCTGGCCAATTTCGCATGGCCCAAGTAGCGCCGCGATTCGTGGCCCCGGCGCAATGCATTGCGCACGGCAATCCCCAACACCATGCGTTGCGTATGAAATCCAGGAGATGGGAAAGCTTCAGCTGGTGACCGAGACGGGAAGTGCTTCAACCAGGCGAGAGAGCGTGTCGAGCGTGCCTTGATCTAGACGACCGTCGGCACTGCGAGGACGAAAATGCTGCTGAAACGCGCGCAGCACTACCTTGGTGCGCTCATCGAGGCGGCCGTGCGTTTCGACATCGTAGCCGTAACGGCGCAGCAGCTTCTGCGCTTGGGACACTTGTTCGCTCTTGTCCCCGACTTCGAAAATCTCCCCGCCGTCTGAGATGGCGGCGGGCGTGACCCAATGTCCTACACCCTGCTTTGCGAGCCACGCCCAATCGAACTTCTCTCCCGGATCGATCTTGCGACCTGGAGCCACATCCGAGTGCGCGAGGATCCCTTCAGGAGCAATGCCGCGCCGATTGGCGATGTCACGGCACAGCGCGGCTATGCCCTCCATCTGCGCCCTGGGAAAGTCGGGGTATCCATGTTCGTGGCCGGGGTTCTGGATCTCGATGCCGATCGAGGCCGAATTGATGTCACTTTCGCCGGCCCAGTGCGAGGCGCCGGCGTGCCAGGCGCGCAAGGCTTCGGGCACCATTTGCGTGATCACGCCATTCTCGTCGATGACGTAGTGGCACGACACCTTGCTGTCGGGATGCGCGAGCCAGTGCACGGCTTTGGCTGCGGACGCCATGCCAGTGTAGTGCAGAACGATGAGGCTCGTGCGGCAGCCCTTGCGGCGCGGCCCGACATTGGCCGAAGCATGCATCGCCGAGACGAGATCGCTATCCGGCTTCTCGATCATTGGGCGGCCCCCTCAAACGCTTCGGGCTCAGCGCGCTCTTTTTGGATCGTCTCGTAGGCGGCATTTATGGTGGCGAGCCTGCGGTCGGCGGCGGCGCGGAATTCTGGCGGTATGCCAGCGGCGGCGAGCCGGTCAGGATGGTGCTCGCGAACAAGCGCGTGGTAGCGCGCTTTGAGATCCGCGTCGGATATATCGGGACGAACGCCGAGCACGCTGTAGGGGCTGTCGGGATCATGGATAAAGCCCGCCCGTATGGCCAGAAACTCGCTGCGGCTGATCCCGAACCGATCCGCGACGATCGCGAGAAACTGGTCCTCGGCCGGATGCAAAATTCCGTCGGCTGCCGCAATGTGGAACAGGCACGCCAACACAGAAGCCAGCAGCTCCGGCTCGTCGTGCAGGAGCCTGGCGATTTTGCCAGCATAGATCTCGAAGCCTGCCACGTCCTGCTTGGCGAGATCGTAGAGGCGCCGCACGTTCCCCTCCTCTCCCGGTGGGATTGAGAACATGCGCTCAAACGCGCGCGCCTCGACCGGCAGCGCGACGCCGTCGGCTTTCGCCATTTTTGCCGCGAGCGTCGTGACGGCGATCGTGAATGCGACGGTGCGATGGGCCGGCGTGCGCTCGGCCAGCCGATCGAGCCCGAGGCTCGACCACAACGTCGCCAGTGCGTCTCGCACGGCCCCGCCCTTCGCCAATCCGACAGCGTTCGCTATGGTGTTCCACGGCATGGCTCACCCTTATCGGCATTCCCGCAAAACTTGAAGGGTCCGCGGGAAATCGAGCGGCAAGTGACGGGAAAATTCACGGCAATTGGCGGAAAAGTGAAGCCGTTCACTCTGTTTGACTTGCCCTAACGCTCGTTGACGCCGCCCACGCTCCGCAGCTAGGTGACCAACGCGATAATTCCTGGAACGATCCGATGGCGCGACGCGCTGACGACGATAAGTGGAACTTCTGGATCGACCGCGGCGGCACATTTACAGATGTGGTCGCTCTCAATCCACAAGGCGATATCCTTGCGCGCAAACTGCTGTCCGACAACCCCGGCGTGTACGACGATGCGGCAGTCGAAGCCATCCGGAAATTCCTTGCCGTGCCCGAAGGCGCGCCGATCCCCGCGGAACGCATTGCGGCCGTCAGGATGGGGACGACTGTCGCCACCAATGCGCTGCTCGAGCGCAACGGCGACCCCACGGCGCTCGTCATCACGCGCGGCCTGCGCGATCAGCTCGAGATCGGCACCCAGGCGCGACCGGACATATTCGCAAAACACGTCATCAAGCCGGAGATGTTGTACCGGCGCGTGATCGAGGCCAACGAGCGGGTGCGTGCCGACGGCACCGTCGAGACTTCGCTGGACCTTGCCGCGCTCGAGACGGGACTGAAAGCGGCGCGCGCAGCCGGCATCGATGCGGTCGCGATCGTCTTCATGCACGCTTACGCATTTCCCGAACACGAGCGCCAGGCAGCCGCGCTGGCGCGCGAAATGGGATTTGGCCAGGTGTCAGCGAGCCATGAGGTCTCGCCGCTGATCAAGCTCGTGCCGCGGGGCGATACCACCGTCGCCGACGCGTACCTGTCGCCAATCCTGCGCCGCTACGTCGACAAGGTCTCCGCGGCTCTGTCTTCACAGTCGCAAAGCAGCGAAGGATCACGCGTGCTGTTCATGGCCTCGTCTGGGGGCCTCAAAACGGCTTCGACTTTTCGCGGCCGCGACGCGATCCTTTCCGGACCCGCGGGCGGCGTCGTGGGAATGGTCGAGACGGCGAAGCTTGCAGGTTTCGACCGGGTCATCGGTTTCGACATGGGCGGCACCTCGACGGATGTGGCGCACTACGCCGGCACATACGAACGCTCGTTCGAAACGCAGATCGCCGGAGTTCGGCTCAGCGTGCCGATGCTGCGCGTCCACACGGTGGCCGCGGGCGGCGGCTCGATCATCAGCTTCGACGGCAGCCGCTTTCGCGTCGGCCCCGACAGCGCCGGAGCCAACCCTGGGCCCAAGAGCTATCGGCGCGGAGGTCCTCTCACCGTAACGGATGCCAACGTCATGGTTGGCAAGCTCGATCCCGCGTTCTTTCCCGCGATCTTTGGCGCGGGCGGAACGGAGGCACTCGACGCCGAGGCCGTTCGCACAGCTTTCTCCGAGCTTGCCACCGCTGCCGGCGGCACGCGCGCGCCCGAAGCGATCGCCGACGGCTGCATCCGCATCGCGGTCGAGAACATGGCAAACGCAATCAAGAAGATCTCGGTCGAGCGCGGCTACGACGTGACGGATTACGCGCTCAATTGCTACGGCTCGGCTGGCGGCCAACATGCCTGCCTGATCGCCGACACGCTCGGGATCGAGACCATTCTCATTCACCCGCTGTCGGGGCTGCTCTCTGCCTACGGCATGGGACTGGCCAAGCTGCGTGCGAGCCGCGAGCGCTCGATCGAGGCGCCGCTCGGCGCGGAGACAATGCGCACGATCGAGACTCTCGCGTTCGATCTTGGAAGCGATGCGACCGAAGAACTACTCGATGCCGGTGTCGAGTATGACGACATCGCGATCGAGACGTTCGTGCACCTTCGCTATTCAGGCACCGATACCGCGCTGCCAGTGTCGCTGTCGGAGCCCGGCTTTATGCGCCGCGACTTCGAGGCACTGCACCGCCAGCGTTTCGGTTTCCTTGCACCCGATAAGCCGATCTATGTCGCGGCCGTCGAGGTCGAGGCTGTCGGCGGCGCCGAAGGGATCGATAGCGATCCGCCTCTCCCAAGGGGAGAGGCCGGAAGCGAATGCAATAAGCTTCCGGGTGAGGGGTTTCCGGTAAAGGGTGGTACCCCCTCACCCGGCACGTTCCGTGCCGACCTCTACCCACCAGGGAGAGGTGATGCAGCGGACGTCACTCACCCCACGACGCGCTTTTTCTCGCGCGGCAGTTGGCACGACGCCCCGATCCTGCGCCGCCAGCACCTCGAAGCAGGCAAGACCATCAACGGGCCTGCACTCGTCATCGAGCCAAATCAAACAATCGTTGCCGAGCAAGGATGGTCGCTCGCTCTCACCGATCGCGACGACATCGTCCTGAAGCGCATAGCGCCACGCGCGCGCGAACGGCTCGGCAGGGAAGCCGATCCGGTGCTGCTGGAGGTATTCAACAACCTCTTCATGGCAATCGCAGAGCAAATGGGGGAGGCGCTGCGCAACACCGCGCAGTCTGTCAACATCAAGGAGCGCCTCGACTTCTCCTGCGCGGTTTTCGACACGCAGGGGCGTCTCGTCGCCAACGCTCCCCACCTTCCCGTGCACCTCGGCTCGATGGACCGTTCGGTGGAAACCATCATTCGATTGCGCGGTAAAGAGATGCGCCCGGGCGACGTCTACATGCTGAACGCGCCTTACAACGGCGGCACGCACCTGCCCGACATCACTGTGGTCACGCCGGTATTCGACGAGGCCGGCGCGAGCGTGCTGTTCTACGTCGCGAGCCGCGGGCACCACGAGGATATCGGTGGATTGACGCCTGGATCGATGACGCCGCGCGCCACCACAATCGAAGAAGAAGGCGTCTATATCGACAACGTCAAACTCGTTGATAAAGGACGCTTTCTCGAATCCGAGACACGCGTGCTGCTGACCGGCGCCAAGTATCCCGCGCGCCAGCCCGACAAGAACATCGCAGATCTCAAGGCGCAGATCGCCGCGAATGCAAAAGGTGAAAGCGAACTCAGGCGCATGGTCGCGCACTTCGGGCTCGATGTTGTCCAGGCCTACATGGGCCATGTGCAGGCAAATGCCGAAGCCAGCGTGCGCCGCTTGTTGTCGCGGCTGTCCGACGGGCATTTCCGCGCCGAGATGGACCAGGGCACCGCAGTCGAGGTCAAGATCAAGGTAGACCGCGAGAAGCAGACGGCCATCGTCGACTTCAGCGGAACAAGCGCGCAGCAGCCGAGCAACTTCAATGCACCCGAGCCGGTGACGCGCGCGGCCGTGCTCTATGCCTTCCGCGTCATGGTCGATGAGCCGATCCCCATGAACGCCGGCTGTCTGGCACCGATCGAGATCGTGATTCCTGACGGCTCGATGCTGAAACCGACCTACCCCGCCGCCGTCGTCGCCGGCAACGTGGAGATCAGCCAAGTGGTGACCAACGCCTTGTTCGCCGCGTTGAACGCGCTCGGGTCCACCCAGGGCACCATGAACAATCTCACGTTCGGCGACGACAAGCTGCAGTACTACGAGACGCTGTGCTCGGGCGCACCGGCAGGACCAGGCTTTGACGGCGCGGCCGCCGTGCACGCGCACATGACCAACACACGCCTGACCGATCCCGAGATCCTGGAGCTGCGCTATCCGGTGCTGCTGGAAGAATTTTCGATCCGTCGCGGTTCGGGCGGCAAGGGCAAATGGAACAGCGGCGATGGCACCCGTCGCGTGATACGTTTCCTCAAGCGCATGGATTGCGCGATCCTGTCAGGTTACCGGAACGTGCGACCGTTCGGGTTGGACGGCGGCGAACCCGGGGAAGCGGGTGAAAATCGTGTGCGCCGGTGCGACGGGACTAACGAGCGCCTGAACGCGAGCGACCAGACTGTGATCGAGCCTGGCGAAGCCATCATCATTGTCACGCCGACCGGCGGCGGCTACGGGCGAGCCTGAGCCGGCCAGCGAGAAACCTGTGGCATAGCGGCTCGGGCGCCGACCTTTCAGCTATTTAAGCTTGGGTCCCTCTTGTGTGCGGAGCAGGCATCGCCAATCATTGCCAGAAGCGTCCTCAATCGGCTGAGGCAAAAGAACAATGCAACACAATTGCGCGGCAACGGGCCGTCCGCTTCCAACGTTCCCGGCGATCGGCATCGCGATCGGCCTGGCGGCCAGCATATTATTCAGCCTCGGCGCCATCGCTGAGGAAACCGAGCCGGTCAATCAGCACGGCGCCGATTTCACCGTGCGCGAAATTACTTCAGCGTTGTACAAGGCCAAGCCCGGCGAGAAGCTGAACTACTCGAATCACAACCTCACCTACCTCGATCTCGCGGGACTGAACTTCAAAGGCGCAAATCTCGCGCACTCAGATTTGTACGGGGTCGACCTCACCGGCGCGAACCTGCGCGGCACCGACCTCTCGCACACGCGGCTTGATCGTTCCGTGCTGATCCGTGCCGATCTCTCAGGCGCCAACTTGAGCGGCGCTACGATCCTGCGCCCTACGATCTATGCCGATCTCTCGGCCGACCTCGCCGACGCGCCGCGCTTTGCCGGCGCCGACCTCAGCGGCATTCGTGTCATGGCGAACATGTCGGGCTCCGACTTCCATGGCGCCGACATGACGGGCGCCAACCTGAGCCCGCTAGAAGCGCGGCCCGGACAGGGCACGATCACGACGCTCGCCAAGAACATGCTCAAGTCGTGCGACTTCTCGCGCGCCATACTGCGGGGGGTGAATTTCGATCGTGCCGTGATGACGTTCTCGCGCTTCGTCGGTGCCGATTTGCGCGACGCCAACCTGACGAAGGCCGATCTCTCCAAGGCGGATCTCACCGGCGCTGATTTGACCGGTGCCGATCTTTCCGGCGCCGATCTCGATGGCGCCAACCTCGTCGGCGTGAAGGGCCTCGACACGGTCAAGGGGCTCGCGACCGCCGTCAATTTCGACAAGACGATCCGCTAGCGCAAGTTGCCCGCCGTCAGAAAAGGAAAGAGCCAGGATTTCTCCCGGCTCTTTTTCATTCAGGCGTCTGTCACCGCTTAGAGCGCGGGAGACTGTCCATGCATGGGGCCATCAAGGCGCGAGCGGCGCTCGGCGATAAAGCGGTCAAACTCCTCTTTGTCGCGCGACTTGCGCAGGCGACCGACGAAATCGCTGAAGTTACTCCTCTCCTCATCGAGGTGACGCAGCGTCGACTGCCGGTAGTCCTCGAAGGCGGTATTACGGCTTGGCCGCGCGGGCGACTGGCCATTGAGGCGCTGCCAGTAGCGCGCCTGTCCGCGTAACAGCACCCATCCGGCAATGAGGAGCGCCACTGGCCAGAACAGCAGGGTGATCGTCCAGAGCAGCCACATCAGGGACACCAACACGAGGACAAAACCGAGGAACAGCAGGGGCATGGCACGGTGCTCCAATCGCCGTTGAACTTAAGGGCCGGGGCGGGTTCATCGCCCCGGCATGAATTCGTAGCTCGCTAGACTGAGCTCATCAGGCTGTTGCGCCTTCGGCACCACTTTCAGGACGCGAGCGGCGCTCGGCCATGAACTGGTCGAACTCCTGCTTGTCCTTGGCCTTGCGCAGCCGGTCGAGGAACTCGCGGAACTCGCGCTGCTCTTCCTCGAGCCGGCGCAGCGTCTCGTCGCGGTAGCCGTCAAACGCGGCGTTGCCACTCGAAGCAAAGCCGCGCATCTCACGACCCCAGCGGTCCATCCGGGCTTCGAAACGCTCCCGCCTGCGATCCCAACGATTCGTCATGCTCTGCTGCCAGCGACCCATCTCGCCGTACCGTCCACATCCCATGCGTCCACTCCAGATCATGTAGGCCAGAATTGCGAGGCCGGCTGGCCAGAACAGGATGAACCCGAGGACCATCACGCCGATCCAAGCGGGCCGGCCGTAGTCGTCCAGGGTCGTCACAACCTGAGTCATCGCAATTCACCTCCTACTATGTGAATGTTCATCACATTCACATAGGTGCCACCTGATCCGCCGATCGTCAAGAGCCCGTCAAAAATAATCGGACTTGCCCGACAAAACATGGGGTTGCCGGAAGCGACTTCCAGTGGTTGCAGAGGCGGGCGCTAAATTAAATCGGGTGCCCGGACACCCGCCCTGGGGTCGTCTTGAAGCTTGTCCGCGGCAGCTCAGGTGGCGGGATCGGGCGGCAACCCGAGGCCTTCAAGGTAGATGAGCACGGCCGCTTCAAGCAGCTCGTCCGGGCTCATGGGGATGGGGCGTCTCGCAGCGTCGCCGCGTCCGAACAGAGCCGCGATACCGTGGCTCAGCGACCAGATGTGCAGCGCCATCATCAGCGAGGGCGGGCGCCGCTCTTTCGGCAGTGTTGAAACCACCGCCTCGCAGGCTTCGCGCAGCACGCCGAAGGCGCGATCGCCCGCTTCACGCACCTCGGGATAGTCGGCTACGGAAAGGCCGGATTCAAACATTGCCGAGAACAGCGCGGGCTCCTTCTCGGCGAACCTGAGGTAGGCACGGCCGACACGCTCGAAGGCAGCACGCGGGGCGGGTTTGCCGCCATCCCAGGCGCTGCTCAACGCATCCGCGAATACTTCAAATCCACGCCGCGCGACATCGGCCATCAGCGCATCGCGATCGCGGAAGTGGCGATAGGGCGCAGCGGGGCTGACGCCTGCAGCGCGCGCGGCGTCAGCGAAGGTGAAGCCCGCTGGGCCCTTCTTTGAGATGAGATCGAGAGCTGCCGTGATCAACGCTTCGCGCAAATTGCCGTGATGGTAGCTGCGTCGCGCGCCGGGACCGCCCTTGTGCCAGGTCATGGGACGCTTTTAGCGCACTTCGGGCCGGCAATGGAAAGGGGTTTGGATGGGCTGGTGATTAATCGGAGCCGAACAAGTGAACGCTGAACAGCCGATCATCGTCCGTCCAAACGTCGAGCGGGCGCCATCCGGCACGCTTGCCGAGCGCATGAAAGCTCTCGATATCATACTTGTGCGAGTGTTCGGTATGGATGCGCTCGCCCGCTTCGAAACTGATGCGCCGCCCGAGAAGCCTTACCGTCTGTGCGGTCTGGCTCACGAGGTACATCTCAATGCGGCCACCACGCGCATCGTAGAGCGCAAGATGGTCAAACTGGTCGACGTCGAAGTCGGCGCCAAGCTCGCGGTTGGCGCGCGCCAGAAGGTTGAGATTGAAGGTGGCCGTCACGCCTTCCGCGTCGTCGTAGGCGCGCACGAGCCGGCCCTCGTCTTTCTTGAGATCGGCGCCGATAATGAGGCGGCCGCCCCTGCCGAGCATGCGCTTCATGTTCGCCAGCAAGTTGACGGCTTCGAACTCAGCCAGATTTCCGATGGTGGAGCCAGGGAAGAATCCGAGACGCGGCCGGGATGAAATCGAAAGCGGAAGGACAAGCGGTTGAGCAAAATCGGCGCAGATCGGCACGACAAGTAGGTTTGGGTGGCGCCGCTTGATGCGCTCATGTGCGTCGCGCAGAGCAGGCGCGCTGATGTCGATTGGCACATACGCGTGCAGATCGGAAAGCTCGGCCAACAGCAGTTCGGTCTTGCGACTCGAGCCAGAGCCGAACTCGACGAGAGCGGTGCCGGCCGCAACACTGCGCGCGATTTCGGGAGCGAGTTTGCGCAGGATCGCGGTCTCGGTGCGGGTCGGATAGTACTCCGGCAATTCGGTTATGCGCTCAAACAGCGCGCTGCCAATCGCGTCGTACAGAAAGCGGCAGGGAATCGACTTCGACGGCGCAGTCAGCCCTTGGATTAGCGCGGCTGCAAATTCGCTCTCCGTCTCAATCGTAACGCTACTGGCGAGCACGGCTTCCATCAAACGGCGTCCTCTGCGAGCCGCAGTCCCGTGAACTGCCAGCGCTGGTGTGGGAAAAAGAAATTGCGGTAGGTGGCGCGTATGTGACCGCCCGGCGTCGCGCACGAGCCGCCACGCAGCACCTGTTGGCTGACCATGAACTTGCCGTTGTATTCGCCAATGGCTCCAGGCGCGGCGCGGTAGCCAGGATAGGGCTGGTATGCGCTCGCGGTCCATTCCCAGACATCGCCGAAGAGCTGCGCCAACCGCCCTTCGCCGGCCGACTTCGCGGCGCGCGGGCGCAGCGCCAGCGTCGAAAGATCGTTGCCCTCGAGCGCGTAGCCGGCGCTCGCAGCCTCCCATTCGAACTCGGTCGGCAAACGCTTGCCTGCCCAATTCGCAAAAGCGTTCGCCTCAAAGTAGCTCACGTGCGAGACCGGCGCGTGCGGATCGACTGCCAGCAGGCCTTCAAGCGTCATCTGGTGCCATGCGCCATCGCGCTGCTCCCAATATCCGGGAGCGTCCCAGCCCTGCGCCTTCACGGTTGCCCAACCGTCGGCGAGCCATAGCAGCGGGTCGGCGTAGCCGCCATCTTCGATGAAGTCCAGCCATTCGGCGTTCGTGACGCAGCGATCGGCGAGGCGGAAGGGCCGCAGCAGCACTTCGTGCCGCGGACCCTCGTTGTCGTAGAAAAAGCCGTCGCCTTCGTGGCCCACCGTTTGAATGCCGCCAGCGAACGTTACCCATCCCGCCGGCGCCAACTCGCGCACCGCCTCGGGCTTCGTTTGGGCGGTGCGGTAGGCGGGTCGCAACGGATTAGCGGCGAACAGACTGAGAATATCGGTCAGCAATAGCTCCTGATGCTGCTGCTCGTGATTGATGCCAAGCTCGAGCAGTGCGGCGACTGCCTCGGAAGCATCGGCCCGGCCCTCCGCGACCATCCGATCGAGCGCCGCGTCAACGTGGGCGCGATAGGCGCGCACCTCGTTCCCTGACGGGCGCGTAAGGAGCCCCCGCAGCCCACGCGGCTGCCTCTCACCCTTGGTCTCATAGTAGGAGTTGAAGCAGTAGTCGAAGGCCTCGGAGAAGATCTCGTAACCGGGCAGATGCGGCCGCAGGACGAAAGCCTCGTAGAACCAGGTCGTATGCGCCAGATGCCACTTTGTTGGACTGGCATCGTCCATCGGCTGCACCGTCTGATCCTCGTCGCTCAAGGGCGCCGCGAGATCGAGCGACAACTGCCGGCTGTCACTCAGCCGGTCACCGAGATTTCGATGTTTGGGTTCGAGCTCCGACCGGAGGCTGATGGCTTCCACGACTACCACTGCGGTTGAGCCCGGACGGCGGGCAATTGCTGGGGAGCTGGCTCGCATAACGGCTTGAATACCGTGTTGGTTCAGCCGGTTTGAGCCAGGCGAATAGATAAATCGTCCTTCGACATTAGCAGGGGGGCCTTAGAGCCGATAGATTTGACACGGCTATGGAAACGTTGCGTTCAGGCTCAGCCCATAATGCTTCTGCGTGAAGTGGCGGTTGAGGGCATCGCAATGGCACTGATTACACTCAACGTTGGATCCATGGTGCTTTTGCCGCACGTCGCGGCGACCACGCGCAGCGGAACGCCGACGTTTCGCATTGAAGAGCTCCTGCAGCTCGACGACGGCCTCGTTCTCTACAAGGTCAAGAACGAGGCCGAGCCCTTCGACCGGATCGTTGATGCGCGAGAACTCGTCCCGCACATATTGGGAGCATAGACATGGTGCGCGCGTCCTCCGTTGCAACTCCCCTCATTGCGCTGTGCCTCTCCGCTGTTGCCGTAATCGCCCACGCCGATACGCCGACCGCAGAGTTCAACGGCCAGCAGTATCACCTCGACTATCAGGATCAGGCGCAGCAAGAGAACGGTCAGCGCGGCAACGGGCTCGCCGAGTTCACCCTTCAGGGCGAGACGGTGAACGACTGGACGAAGCTCTATTCCTACTACTCGTTTCCCGAATCCGGGGACGATCCCGCGCTCATGGTCGAAGAGGTCGGCAAGACCGTGAAGCAAACCAACCCAGACGCGAACTACCAGACCTACGTAAACAAGAAGGGTGGCGACGCGATCATCGATTTCCTGACCTGGTCGCCCGGCAGTGACATTCTGGAATTCAATGTCTTCAAGTATGCGCGTGCCGAGTACGGACCAGGGCTCGTGGCGGTGCAGTACGCACAGCGCTTCAAATACGGCGATCTCGACGTCGAGGGTATCCGCGCGCTACGCGCGCGTTCAGTCGAAGAAATGGCTCACGTGGACATTGGCCAGGCACGCAGCTATTTCGCAGGGCAGGCCAAAGTGCAGACGGGCGCTTCCGAGGACGACCAGCAGGAAGATGCGGCATCCGCTGGCGCCGAGCAGTAAAAAGTCTTATGGTTGCGCTAGCTGCGCCTCGTTTGCGGAGGCTTTGAACGTGCGCCCCATTCTGTTGTTGCTTGCAGCCGTCCTCGCGCTCGCCGCTGGCGTTACGCAGGCAGATGCGCGTCTGCAGCGCGCGTTCGTGTGCTGGGAGCCGGATAACGAGTTTCCGGTCCAGTGCGACGACGACGAGGACTGAGCCCACACGTTCGCGGCAATCTAGGTTCCTGCCATTATCACTTGCACACGGTGCCGAGACCAGTCGGTCCGCGCCGCGCCAGATCAAGGTGGAAATGATCGCGGTGGTTGGCGTCGTAGTCGGGACTGAGGACGGTCGTGAACTGGACGCAGGCGCCATCATGCGCGGCTTGAAGGAAGGCCCGCTCGCGACCGCCGGCATGCCAGCCGCTCTTGACCGATACCCGGCTACCGTCCGCAAACACGAACGCTGAAACGTCGATCGCATTAGCGTGGCCGTGCTCGGATAAGACCCCGCCGCTGACGTTGTTCATCGGGCGGCAGGAATAAGAACCGGCGATCTGGACCTCCACGAGGGGCATCCCGTAAATCCTGCGCGCAGCCGGCTGCACGACGCCCGCAACCCAATGATCGACCTGCGGAATCATGGGGCAGCGCAGCAAAGCCACAGGTTTGATCATCACCCGGCCACCGTCGGCAGCCGCCATCTCGAAGGGGTGTTCGGCGCCGCAAGCGCTTGGACCGCCGAGGGCGTCGGGGTGGGTATGGATGGATGCCGTCTCGCGCACTACGCCTGACGCCAAGGCAGGATTCTTCCTCAGCCGCCCGCCAAGGCTCGTTCTTGGCCACGAAATACTGGCCCCCCGTGCCGCACGCGCCGAGCACGGCCGTAAGCACGCTGGCGAGGAACAGGACGCAAACGCGGGTGGAGCACATGGGACGGGAACGTTAACCGCGCTAACCCTAACGAGACGTGAACACCCTCTTCCCGAGCGTTATCTGACTGGGATTTCGAGCGTTTCCGCTGCCACCTCGCGAATCGCCTGCAAGCGCCTTCGTAAATTTATCCACAGAATCCGCGTGGCCTGTGGAGAATTCCACAGACCTCTACAAGTTGTGCTGCTAACTATTGGGCGCCCGGCGTTTCGGGCCTCGGGGGAGCGTTGCCATCCATGTATCTGCGTCGGCTTCCACACCCGGGTTCAGTGCTGCGTCTTGGCCCCGGCTTTAGCGCCTTCCGCTGGTCTCATGGCAACCCCGCGTTTGTCTTTCGAGAACCGACGGATGGCCGCCGGGGCCTCGTAGCTCCGTGCTTCACTGCCGCGACTTGAGAAAGTCGATCGTGGCCTCCTTGAAGACGCGGTCGCCGACCGAGCGCATATGATCGCGGCGCGGGATCTCGACCGCTCTCGCTCCAGGGATCAAATCGGCCAAGCCTTGTGCAGACCCACCGATCACGTCGAGTTCGCCCACGACGACCAGCACCGGACAGGCCAGCCTCTTCAAGTCCTCGGCCGTTATCGGCGCGCGTGAGGACCGAATACAAGCGGCGAGCGCTTTTAAATCGCTACCCGTCTGCTCGGCAAATGCACGGAAGGTCCGCGCCGTAGGGTTGGTGACTTGGTCGATGCTTTCAGCTTCGAGCGCGCGCGCCACGGGTCCGGTGCCGGCAACTCCGCGCACCATATTGATCCCAAGGCCGCCGAATACCAGGCTGCGCACGCGCTCGCGATGAGCAAGGGCAAGGAACGCTGCGATGCGCGCACCCATCGAATAGCCGATGACGTCTGCGCGCGCGATCTGCAAATGGTCCAACAATCGCCGGGCATCTTCCGCCATCAACGGCGCGCCATAGGCTTCCAACGCGTGCGGTTTTGCGCTCTCGCCATGGCCACGATTGTCGTAGGCAATGACGCGATAGCCGCCGCTAGAGAGCGCTGAAACCCATCCGGGGTCGATCCAGTTCGTCTCCACATTGGAAGCAAACCCGTGGATCAGCAGCACAGGGTCGCCCGCGCGCGGTCCCTCGTCGATAAAGGCAATGTCGATGCCGTCGGAATCGAACGTTTGCATCCGCAGACAGTCCTCGCGGAGAGACGCGCACGCGGGCCAACCCCTATCATTTCATGGCGGGCGCGGCTATGGTTACTGCCTTCCACCAAGAGCGCGTGAAGGCAGACGTGATGACGGCAAGCGTTGTTCCCCACCTCGCCAACGACCAGGGCGTCGAGAAGATATTCGTGGGCGTGCGCGAGCTGAATTGCATGGGTGCGCGCCCGCCATTCGATCATCCCCACGTCTATCTCGATATGGGCGACGACGGGCAGATGCTGTGCCCCTACTGCTCGACTCTCTTCATCTACGATCCGCGGCTCCCGGCCGACCAGAGCGACCCGCTCGGCTGCCTCGTGCGCCTGGTAGAGGCCCCCGCGTGAGCGTGCCCGCGGTTCCTTCGCTGCGCTTTGCACCATGACAGCGTCGCAGCCTACGACGGCCAACGACAATGCCCAGGTTGCGCTCGCGCGCCCGCGCAGCGGCGGATCCGAGCCCGTGCTCATCGCCGGTGCCGGAATCGGCGGTTTGGCTGCAGCAATCGCGCTGGCGCGACGCGGTGTCGCCTCGCATCTGCTCGAACGCCGCAGCGCATTCAGCGAGGAAGGTGCCGGTATTCAGATCGGGCCCAACGGCACGCGGATATTGCGCGAGCTCAACGTCGCGGAGGAATTGCAGCCCCACGTCGGCATTCCGCATCTCATCTCGGTGCGCGAAGGGGAAAGCGGCATGGAGCTCGCGCGCTTGCCGCTCGGCCGCTGGATCGAGGCACGCCATGGCGCGCCGTATTGGGTCGCACAGCGAAGCGATCTGCATGCCGCCCTGCTGCATGCCGCACGCAATGAGCCGCTGATAGCGCTGTCGATGGGATTTGCCGTCGCCGAGGTGGCAATCGAGCCCGGCAGGGTGGCGGTAGCAGATGGCACTGGGCAGGCGTGGACGGGCAGCGCGCTCATAGGCGCCGACGGTCTTTGGTCGAAGGTCCGCGAGCTCACGTTCCAGAGCGAGAAGCCGCGCTTTGTTGGCAAGAGCGCCGCGCGCAGTGTCGTGCCGCTGGACATGCTGCCGCCCGAGTTCAAGCGCGAGACCGGCATCTGGCTCTTTCCCGACGCGCACGTGGTGCACTATCCCGTGTCGGCGACGACTGAGCTCGCCATAGTCGCGATCCTGCCCGATCGTCAGGAGGAACAGGATTGGAGCACGCCGGTAGCGCCTGATTGGGTGCACGACCATCTGCCTGCCGCCGCTCCGCCGTTGCGCGATCTCGTCATGCGCGCGCAGACGTGGCGGAAATGGTCGCTCCACACGATGCCGCTTCTGCAGAGCCTTGCTCGGGGGCCCGTCGCCCTACTCGGCGATGCCGCACACCCCATTCTGCCCTTCCTGGCGCAGGGCGGCGCACTGGCGCTGGAAGATGCGCTCGTGCTCGCCATCGAGTTGCATGGTCGCTCGAACGACATTCCGGCAGCGCTCAAGCGCTACGAGGTGAAACGCCGTTGGCGTGTAGCCCGGGTTGCCGCAGCATCGCGCCGCAATGGCCGCATTTATCAGCTAACAGGTACTCTTGCGGCAGCGCGCAATTTTGCATTGCGCCAGCTGCCGCCGCGGCAGTTGATGGCGCGCTACGATTGGATCTACGGCTGGCAGGGCGAGCAATCTTGAAGTTGCCGCCACGGCAGAACGAACAAGACTGTGGGAGCGAACTCAGCGCGACGCCTCTATGACAATGCTCACCGCGATCCCGCGCCCCGCTACCGCGAGGCCCCAGATTTACGCGCGCGGCGTCGCTCGCTCGCAGGTTGCGTGCGTGCTGATTCTGGGGCTCGCAATCGTCGTCGGCCATTACCTTGCCGCGCCGGCGGTGCCGATCTTCGAACCTGACAGCGGCAGCTATCTCGCCTTCGCCTCGTATCGTCCTGCAGGCTATCCGCTGTTGCTCGCGCTCATGGGAGAGCAGGGCGCCCTTGTGGTGCAGCCTGTGCTGGCGGCGCTCGCGCTTACCTATCTGGGCTGGGAGTTGCTCGTGTTGACGCGCAGCGCACTCATGTCCTGCGCAACGATGCTCGCGATTGCACTGAACCCGTTCCTCCTCGTCTATCACTACAAGATCATGTCAGACTCGTTCTACGCGAGCCTTTTGATGGTGCTGCTGGGGCTGCTCGTTCATCTCGTGCGCAAACCATCGCTTGGAATTCTCTCGACGGCGTCCCTCGTCGCCGGCGCCATGATCGCTGTTCGATCGGCGGGGGTGTTCGTAGTGCCTCTGATGGCGCTCGCGGCGTTCATGCTGCACTCGAAGGTACATTCCAGAATGGCGCTCCTGGCAGCTGCGGTCGTTCCGCTACTGCTGGTCGCCATCACCGAAAACCTAGTCCGTAACGTCGAGCACCGGGGCGAGGTCGTCTCGGTGCTTGGGGTAACGCTTTACGGAAAGGCCGGATTGATCGAAGCGCCGCCGTCCAATGACCAGTCGCCCCTCGTGATCGCGCTAGAGCGAACGTATGCGCCGATCCGAGAGCTCATCGCAGCGAGTCCGAGCGCAGCGATCGCGCGCTATCTGACGGTAAATTACGAAGTCTGCATCGAATATTCATGCTCGAACTTGCTCGGTATCGATACGGCCTCGTCGGCCGCGCTGCAGGCGGCGCGGGCGCGCATCGCTGCCAACCCGCTCGGGTACTTGCAGCTGTCGTGGCGTCACTACGCAGCACTATGGTCGCCTTACGGTCCGACAATCCCCAGCGAGTTGCAGGCGGCGAACGACTTCCTCGACGCCCACCGGCCGCTCCCCTTCGAGGAACAGGCGCCGGTCTTCACCCAAAGCTTGAGGGCGGCTCGGGTTGGCGTCTTCGCCGAGCCCGCGATGTTCGTTGCCGCGCTTATAACTGCCATGCTGGCTCTCGCCGGCCTGGCTGCTGCCTTGCGTCGCCAGAACCTCCCGCCAGTTCTGACCGTCGCCACAATCGCCGCCCTCGCAGTTCAAGGCGCGGCCGTGGTGAACGCGCTCGGCGGAGTCGGTATCCCGCGCTACACGCTTGCCATGTGGCCCGCGATTATGGTCGCACTCGCATGCTGGAGCTGGTCCCTTCTGACCTGGGGCGGGGTGACGCAAATGTTGCCGAATGCGCCTCGTAGCCGAAGCCGAGCCCGAGCCAGGAAGGCGGCGAAGAAGGCTTCGCTGAAAGCTGCACCGCTCACGGTGCCGAAGCCGGTAGTGCTGCCTGAGCTTGTCGACCCCGCACAACTCAAGCCTGCTCCTGCCAAGACTCTAAGACCTCCCATTGCCAAGCCGGCAAGCCCGCCACTAAAGCCGCTCGAGGCTGTTACCGGAAGCGCTCCAGAGGCGGTCGAGTCCGCAAACCTTTCGGAGGCTGGCGAACCGGTCGCGCTGAAGGCGCCGATACAAAAAGTGGAACACGTGACGACGACCGAGCCGGCGCCAACGAAAAAGGCTCAGCCTTTGAAAGAGGCTGAGCCGGAATTGGAAGCCGAGAGGGCCGAAGAAAAAGAGCCGGCCGAGGCGAAGTAAGGCCTAGTCGGAGCGTCGCCCGCCTGCCGCCCGCGCCAAAACCTTTTCTTCGCCGCGCTGAGCGCCAGCCTTGGTCGGCTTGAGACGGGGCGTCGTCTGCACCCAGTCGGAGATCATCCGGTCGAATTCAGAGTGGCGGCGCTGTGAATCATCCGTGAGTTGCTCGGGCTCCTTGCCCAGCTGCTCCTGGAAGTTGCGAACCGTCTCGACCATCTCTGCACCAAAGGCGCTGTAGACTTCGCCGAGGACGCCCTTGAGCTTCGCAACCGACTGATCGGCCTGCCCCTGCGCGATAATGAGCTTCTGCGCAGCAGCCTCGATACGCGAGACGAAGTCGGCAGCAAGCGTGGTGTCCTTGCGGGCGGCGTCGGCAGTCGCACGCATAACGTCAACCATGCCCTGCAGGGTCTCGCGAGCGCTGCGATAGTCGGTGACGACAACTCCGAGGTCGCGCGATGAAGCTGCGAGTGATGTCGCCGTCTGCTGCATCGTGTGGCTGAGCACCGACGACTTGTCGAAAATCTCGGAAAAGCCCTGGCCCGAGCGAACAATTTCCTGTGCCGCACCAGACATCAGACCGGTCATGCCTTCGATAATGCGATCGACGGCGTTTGCGACGTCCGTCCCGGCACTGCGCATGCTCTGTGCGACGGACTCGATAGCCTGCGACTGCGTGCGCACGTCGGTCGAGAGCGACTCGATAGAGCGAAGCGCCTGCTCGGAAATCTTGGTCTGCTCCTCGATGGCCGCGCGCGCGGCAACGGCGGCGTGCTGCTCGATCGTGGCGATCACATTCGCGACGTGCACGCCGAGCTTGTTGATCAGCTCCTTCAGATTGGCGTCAGTCTCGGCCTGCGAGCGGCTCATGCCAGCGCGCAGCTGCGTCAGCATCGTCTGCGTCACGCTTTCAGCCGTCGACGACAGCGTCTTCGACATGCCGTGGACGGCCGCGACGCTCTCCTCAAGAGATCTCACGGTTTGCTGCTGCAGCTCCTTGGCGTTCCCGACCTGGCCGCCGAGAATGCGGTCGAGCCGGTCGGCGAACAGCACCATCTGCTTTTCGACCGCTTGTGCGATTTCGGCGTTCTGGTTGGAGCTGAAATCCTGCAGGCTCTTGGCCACGCCGTCGAGCGGGTGGTGCAAGGCAGCGGCCATGTGCTCGGCGAGCCGCTCCTGATGCTGGACAGCTGCCTCGATGTGGCGATCGGCGGCGCTTTCGAGCACCTCGCGCAGGTCAGCGACGAGGCCGTCCTTAAGCCGCGAGGAATCCGATTGAATCTCTTTGAGCGAGCTCTTCATGCCTCGCAGCCGGATTGCCAGCAGGAAGCAGAAGACCAGCAGGCCGATGCAGGCTGCACCAAGCGCCGCGGCTACCGTCCATTGCGAAAAGATGACGTCGGTCATCGGGCTCACTTGCTCATGTGGTCTGAGGCGACGCCGATACGAACGCCTGGGAGCGACGAGCGCCAAAACGGCGCAAGGTCGCGGGCGGAATGGCGAATCGACGGTGCGAACACACGAATCACCTTCCTTTAGGTTAATCAGAACCGCGGGTCCGGGTAACTCCCCAACTGTCTGTTCCACAGAGGCCGCGCGTAGAATGCGGGCCCCCTGTCACCCGTCTGCTTCAGCGCACTGGTCCCATGCGGGCCACGCGGTGCCGAAACTCGCGCCGTCACAGCGCGACGAGTACGCGTTGCAACTTGGAAGCTGGCGGGACGCACGAGAGGGAGGAGAACTTCACACCGAGCCGAACGTTCAATCGGTCGCGACGACCTCGCCGTCCTCGCGGATGATGCGGCCGGGGCTCTCGGTCAGGTCAATCGTCAGAACAGCGCGGCCGCGCCCTTTGTTCCCGGGCTTCTCGGGTGCCGATACATTGAAGTCGTAGAGGAAGCTCACTTCCGCGACGCTGTCCGACGTCCACTGCACCTCTATCGAACCCGGCACGAGCTTGTAATGCCGCTTGGGCCACTCGGCATAGTAGTCGGCCTTCTCGCGCGCCACCCGGTCGAGGTCGACATTTTTCTCGCCGAAGAAGTCCATTGGTTCCGAATAGATCGAGCGGATCTCCTGGTCGGAAAGGGCGGCGCTCGACAGGTAGAATTTCTTGATGAAGGTCTCGATCCAAGCGGTCGTTTTGGTGGGTTCCTTCAAATATTCGACGACCGTCGCCGGCGGCTTTTTGGGGGCCTGCAGCGCGTTCAAACCCTCGCCGGCAAAACTCAGCTTGTTGGCTTCGGCGCTCGGGGCGTCCGGCTTCTTTTCCGGAACGGGCGCGGGCTTGGGATCATCGGCCGGCATCGGTGCTGCGACCGTTTTGGCCGCTACTGCCGGCTTGGGCGGAGCGACGAGCGGCGTTGCAGGATCGCTGGCGTCCGGTGCTGCCAACTCACCATGCTGGCGCATCTCGTCCGATCGCGCGGCCTGCGCCACGGTCGTGGTGTCGCTTGCGTCGGTGGTTTTGGCGGCGGCGGCGGATATCTTGTCGGGAGCGGCAAGCGCGATCTGAGTTCCCTTCTCGCGCACGCGCTCTGGGATCGGCAGGTTCTGCGGCTGGATCGCGGCCGGGGCCGCGCTATCTCTTACCTGGACGGGTTTTGGCACGTCCTCGATTTTGACGGCTGCCGCAACGCTTTCCTTCACGCCGATCGGCTTAGTATCCGCGGACTTCATGCCGGGCGCTGAGGTTTCGCTGACACCAATCGGCTTTATCGCAGCCAGAGGTACTGCGCTCTTTATCGGAGCGGTCTCGGCGCTTGGCTTGGCCAGTGGCTCGACGCGCTGCTGACCTTTCAAATCGTCGACGACGACGGGTGGCTTTGCCTCGGCAATTGTCACATGCTGCGGTGTCTCATCGTCTTGCGCCACCTCGTGCGCGCTGAGGGGAACGTTCTCCTTCAACGTCCACGCCCCGTGCCATGGTGCGAAGCGCACGGCCCCGGCGACGAGCAACAGCACAACGACCGCGCCGGCCATTGCGATCCGCGTACCCATCGTGCCCATCGGCTCGAGAGAGGCAGCGAGACTTGAATGCAGATCTTCGCTGGTCTTGCGCGGGCTTGCACCAACGGCGTCAGAGGCATCTTTCAGGCTGGTGACGGGCGCCAATAGCGGCTTGGCGCGGGCAAAACGCGATTTCCCCTCACGCAAAAGTATCGCGCTGCGCACGCGCAACGAGCGGGCAGGCTTGAACGATGCAAATTGGCGAACGCGCGCGTTCGACCAGTCCTTGACGCGCTGCGCCGCCTCCTCGAGGGGCGTGGCGCCGGCCGAGCGCGCGAGATCCGCGATCCAGCGAGGGTCGGGGCCTTCGTCGAGCGGTTCGCCGTCCACGTCGTGGTCGGCGTCAAGGTCGGACTCGGCTGCCTTGGCAGAATTGCCCGTGAGTGCATCCGAAAATCTCGTGGCGCGCGTCTCGGGCTTCGCGGCGACGACTTCAACTTTGTCAGGCTTGACCTCGACCGCAACGGCAACGGCTTCGTCGCCGACGATCTTTGTGTCAGCTGCCGTGGTGATTTCGCGCTTTGCATCGGCAGACTTCAATTCAGCGCGCGTTCCGTCAGCGATCTTGGTCTCTGCCGGCGCCCGGGCCGTAACAACGGCGTCGTCGAGGACCGAACGCGTTTTGGATTCGCTGTTCGTGCTCTCACCTGAAGGCGACTTGAGGAAGCCTGCGGTCCAGTTCGCCCTCGCCGCAGCAGCCGCGGAAACGGCGGCGGCCGCGGAAGCCGCGGCTGCAGAAGCGGCGGCAGCGGGAACGGCTGCCGTTTTGGCGAGCGCCGCTGCCCAGCTCATTCGCTGCGGCGTCAGATCCGACCCAACCGCAGCACCTGGCTTAGCGAACGCGCTGATCCAGCTCCCCCGCGCGGCGGCAAGGGACTGCACATAGCTGGGAACGGCCGGTTTGGCGAAGCTCGTCATCCAGCTCGTCTTGTCTGGACCTGCGGGAGCCGGCAAGTCGGGACCAGGTGCCTTTGCCGACGCTATGTTCGCCGCAGGGGCAACGGGAGCCTTGGCGACAGAAGAGGGCTCGGCCGAAACCTTGGCGACAGGCGACTTGGCGAACGAACCCGTCCATTTTTGCTTGGCGGCTGCCGGCTCCGCGACAACAGGGTCAGAACGGCGGCTGCCGTTCATCCAGCCGCGCGGGGTCACAAAACGCGATGGCAACAAAGTCTTGGGATCGCCGCGTGCAGCCTCGAGCTGCTCGGGCTTGAGGTTGCGCGCCGAACGCAAATCGGCCCCGCTGAGATCGGCGCCCATCAGCAGGGCACCGTCAAGATCGGCATCGTCTAGGCGCGCGTTGGTGAGATTGGCGTTACGCAGGTCGGCCTTCTGTAGCCGCGCACCCGCGAGGTTGGCGCCCACGAGAGATGACTCCGATAGGTTGGCGTGCATCAGGGTCGCGTGGCGGAAATTGGCGTCGCCGAGCAGCGCACGCGAAAAATCGATCGGACCGCCGTTGGTCTCGCCCCACTGCTTTTCGCCAAGCGTCAAGGATAGGCCGGTCAAATCCGGACGCAGCGACGGCTCCGCCCGGCGCCATTCGTTCCACGCCTCGGCACCGTCCTTCAACTTCGCAAGATGCTTGTCGCTAGCCATGCTTCTCCTGCACGCGACGCCGTCGCCCGTGGCAGCTTCTCGGATCGATGTCGCCTTGCAGGCCTCGAGTTCTTACAGGCTAATCGCCGGGCTATGGCCCCTTGCTCCCACACTCGCCGGCTACTTTAAAAACAATTGGAATAAGGCAAAACAGTAGCCTTTGGGCGGCTTTGGCTGTCTCCTGGCATTACTTCTAGGCGCTTCCAAAGGAAGGCGGCGGACCGTTTTGCAGGAACAGTTACCCGACGGCCCTTTCCGGCAGTCCGGGCAGCCCCCTCGGCCCACCCGGGTCTAGTCGACAATAGGGCTGCGGACTGCCGGGGTAAACCGGTCCGGCCGCCGAGTTGCAGAAACCTGTTATCAAACGCCGGCAGCGGAACCGCGAGCACAGTCAGCGCCGTTATTCGGGCCAAATCGCCGGGGTTAACCGCACCCGCAGCTATTGCTCATGTCCCCGCTAAGGCGTGGTGCGGACGGAGGGAATTGAACCCTCACGGGCTTTCGCCCTCAGGATTTTAAGTCCTGTGTGTCTACCAGTTCCACCACGTCCGCCCTGCCGGGAAGGCCCCTTTGCTACAGCGATTGCCGTAGAAGCAAAAGGGCCGAGCCTCAAAGCAGCAGCGCGCGGGATTAACTAAGCAATTGCGATCGTCTCCCCATCGCCATCCCCGACCTTGAGCGGGGAGGCGAAATCGGGGTTGCGCTCGAGCAAGGCCCGCAGCGCATCGACACGCCCGGCCGACTCTCGCCAAACCTGCCGCGTCTCCTTGTCGGAGGCGTGCAAGAGCACACGCTTGCGCGCGTCGAGGAAGGCACGCAGGTAAGCCGCCTCCGGCGCCGCCGCGGTGCTCTTCATGATGGCATTGAGCGAGTCTGGATCATCACCGTCGCCGTGCTGGACCAGCGTATCGTAGAAGATCGCAATCCCGACCGGCGAGGTGACGCCGACGGACGCCGCCGCCGCAATGGCAGGCGCAAGGTAGAGCTTGTCGGCAATCGCATCGCAGGATCTGGCCAGCGCCTTGGAGGTTTTGGCAGCGCTCTTCCAGGCGCGGGCGAAATCGCCAAGCTTCTTGCCGTCCCAGTCCTGTGGCGGCAGCTTCGGCAAGTAGTCCTTCAAGGGAGTGTCGGGCTCGCTCTCGAGTATCAGCGCGATGACATCGGCCACCTCGGTATTGTAGGTGCAGAACCCGTACTGCGTGACCGTGAAGCCGCGGCCGTCGTCGAGGTTTTCGACGTAGCCGTAATCGGGCTCGGGGCTGCCCACCTCGAACACGCTCGAGATCGCCTTGATGCGCCGCGCGACGTCGGGATCCGGGAGGGCCATCGCAACTCCTTTCGTTTCTTGCTTGCGCGCAGCGGAACGTTATTTGCCGTTTTGCTCCGTTGCGCGGCATCCGCCATAGCGTACCGCCGCAGTCAACAGGATGAACAGCACCACCGCATTCAAAGTATGCCAGAGGAAGTGCGTGCCGACACCGCGCCCGCCGCGCGCCGCCCACGTGCACACCTCGTAGTCGATGGTGCGGAAGGTCATGGCGGCGAGGAAGACGACCGCAGCCGCCAGCAGGTACGGCCCAGCCTTGTGGCGCAGCGCGACCAGCAGCATGCCGACGAGCCCCAGCGCCGCAAAAGCCGGCGTGTAGCCGAGCGTGCCATTGAAGCAGCGCTTGCCGGCAGCGCGCGTCATCGGCAGCAGCTCGTTGGCACAGTGAACAGCGCGCGCGGCATCGATCGACCAGTAGAACAGCCCCAGCGCGACGAAAACGGCGATCAGCGGCCAGCGCGCGAAACGGCACAGCGCATAGCCGAGGTAGCCCAGCATGAACAGCGAGATCGGCACGGTGTCGAACGGGATCGACCAGACGGTGGCGTAGGTATGGAACATGAAGCTGCCGATGCCGATCAGCAGCACCAGCAGGATGAGAACCCATTCGAACGATGCCCGGTCGGTCCGCGGCGAGCGCGCCAGCATGACGGCGGCGGCCAGCCCGGCGAGAATAAAGGCGCCATTGGAGACGGCGTTGAGCGGCTCGGCCCAGAAGCCGGGATCGAACCCGCGCTCGCAATACGAGTAGACCTTGCTCCAGTCCATGCCACTCCCCCGCCCTTGCGATACCCCTTACTTTTTATCGGGAACGGCGACGCGGATGTGCAGTTCGCGCAATTGCTTTTGTGACACCTCGGACGGCGCGCCCATGAGGAGGTCGTTGGCCTGCTGGTTCATGGGGAAGAGCGAAATCTCGCGCAGGTTCTTGGCACCGACCATCAGCATGACCATGCGATCGATGCCGGCAGCCATGCCGCCGTGCGGCGGCGCGCCGTACTGGAAGGCGCGATAGAGGCCACCGAAACGCGCTTCCACGTCGGCTTGCGTCAGCCCGGTGATCTCGAACGCCTTCACCATGGTGTCGGGGCGATGGTTACGCACCGAGCCCGAAGCGATCTCGAAGCCGTTGCACACGATGTCGTACTGGTGCGCCTTGATCTTGAGGCGATCCTCGTCGCTCTTTGCACCCTCCAAGGTCTCGAGGCCGCCCTGGGGCATCGAGAAAGGATTGTGCGAGAAGTCGATCTTCTTCTCCTCCTCGTTCCACTCGTAGAACGGGAAGTCGACGATCCAGGCGAGCGCGAACTTGCTTTCGTCGACGAGCTTCAATTCCTCGCCGATGCGCGAGCGCGCCTCGCCCGCGAACCGGTAGAACTTTGCCGGGTTGCCGGCGACGAAGAAGACCGCGTCTCCTTCTTTCAGCCCAAGCTGCTTTTAAATCGCGGTCGAGCGTTCCGGACCCAGGTTCTTGCCAACGGGACCCGCAGCCTCGGCTTCGCGGAAAAAGATGTAGGCGAGCCCGGGCTGGCCCTCGCCCTGCGCCCAGGAGTTCATGCGGTCACAGAAGGCACGTGAGCCGCCGCCGGGTGCGGGCACCGCCCACACGCGCACGTTCGGATCCTTGTCGATCATGCCGGCGAAGATCTTGAAGCCCGAGCCGCGGAAGTGCTCGGTGACGTCGGCCATCTCGATCGGGTTGCGCAGATCAGGCTTGTCGGTGCCGTACTTGGCGATCGCCTCGTCGTAGGGAATGCGCGGCCAGCCCTTTGTCACCGACTTATTCTCGCCCGTGACGCCCGCGAACTCCTCGAAGATGCCGGTGATGACCGGCTCCATCGCGGAGAAGATGTCGTCCTGGGTGACGAAGCTCATCTCCACGTCGAGCTGGTAGAATTCGCCGGGCAGCCGGTCGGCGCGCGGATCCTCGTCGCGAAAACATGGCGCGATCTGGAAATAGCGATCGAAGCCCGAGACCATCAACAGCTGCTTGTAGATCTGCGGCGCCTGCGGCAGCGCGTAGAATTTGCCGGCATGAATGCGCGAAGGCACGAGGAAGTCGCGCGCGCCTTCCGGCGAGGACGCGGTCAGGATCGGGGTAGAGAACTCGAAGAACCCCGCGTCCACCATGCGCTTGCGGATCGAGGCGATGATCGCCTGCCGCCGCATGATGTTCTTGTGCAGCGTCTCGCGCCGCAGATCGAGGAAGCGGTATTGCAGGCGCAGGTCTTCCGGATAGTCGGGCTCGCCGAACACCGGGATCGGCAGTTCCTTGGAAGCGGAAAGCACCTCGATCTCGGTCGCGGCGAGCTCAAGCTCGCCCGTCGGCAGGTCCGCGTTCACGGTGCCCTCGGGGCGCGCACGCACCGCGCCGTCGACGCGGATCACCCACTCGGAGCGCACCTTCTCGGCGTTCTTGAACGCGGGGCTATCGGGATCGGCAACGATTTGCGTCAGCCCGTAGTGGTCGCGCATGTCGATGAACAGCAATCCGCCGTGATCGCGCACGCGGTGAACCCAGCCCGACAGGCGCACCGACTTCCCGATGTCGGAGTTGCGCAGAGCGCCGCACGTGTGCGTGCGATAGCGGTGCAGCGCGCCCGCAGTTTCCTGCACCTGCACCTTCGTCTGTTTTTTTGTCTTCGGTTCCGACATCGTCTCGTCTCTCGTCGCCTTGAAGCGCTCGCGCATCGATTGATGCACTGCTGGAGAGCCACTTACCGTCATCCCGGCGGAGGCCGGGATCCACGACACCTGACCGAGCAGGTGGGGAGACTTGCGTGGGTTCCGGCCTTCGCCGGAACGACGTTCTTGGGGCCGCCGCCGTCCGCAACTTTGCGTTCAGCCAAAGTCGCGGGAAAAGCGCATGGGGTCATCGGGTTGTCAAGGCTCGCCCGTGGTAGAGCTTTGCTCGGTCGGCGTTGTGCCCAAATGTCTTGCGAAGTCGTTACCAAGGCTGGCACTGCTTAGCTGGCGAACACCAACAAGCGACGCAAGGCGAAGAATGCTTCTCTCACTTACACGGCTGAAGCGCGTCTTAGCTCTGGCGGTGTTGCTATCCGCACTGCTCGGCTACGTAGCCGTGACGGGCGCGACATCGACCGCCTTGGCGGCAACGGCCGACCAGAACCTGCAGGCGAAGATCGTCGAGTATAAGAAGAAGCTCGCCGAGTATCGCAAGGCGCGCGACGCCTACGACAAGGCGGTTGCGCCCTATTGGCGTACGGTCACGGCGAAACGTGGGGAGCGGCGCAAGAAGTTTGCAGCCAACCAGCGCGTAACCCTCGCAGACTACGTGCTGGAGCAGCCCAAGCTCTATGCAGGGCCGCAAGAGCCGGACAATCCCGAGAAGAAGCCGAGCGAGCCGCGCGTCATACCTGTGGCTGATGATTTCCTGCTCAACGCCAAGGAGCAGTTCGGTTTCACGCCGCAGCTGCCGGCAAGCGAGATCGACTACAAGCGCGCGTATGCTCGCGCCGCTACCGCCGCCGGTCTGACCAAGGTCCAGTGCGTCAAGATCTACGGCTTTGAATCGGGCGGGGACGGCGGATACGACGTGCAGGCAGGCCGCGAGTACGACAAGCATGCCCGCGTCATCTCCACGGCGCTCGGCTACAACCAGCTGCTGACCACCAACAGCGTCGAGCTCGTAGCCGAGGCGGGAGATGGCATTCTCGCGGAGCTCGCGAAAAAGGCGGACCGCGCCGAGGGCGAGCGCAAAGCCGAGCTGCAGGCCAAGATCGCGGCGCTGGAGAAGATGCAGAAATTCTCGCGCACCGTGCCGGACGACTGGAGCGCGCATGGGCGGCTCGCCGGCACGCCCAAGGGCATCGGCATGCACGCGCTCATTCTCGATGTCGACATCGGCCCGCTGCTGCAGACGCAGAAGCTTTTGACCTCGGTGAATTTTGCCAAGCGCAAAGGCATCGACAAGCCGCTGACGGCGGCCGAACTCGAGATGATGAACCTGACCGGAGACGGCAACGGCTACGACATGGTGCAGATGCCGGCCGAGATGCGCGAGAAGGTGCCGACCTCGAATTTCTTCCAGCAGGGCGGCTACGAGCGTAACCCGGTAGCGATCCACAACAACACGGTGGCGAAGCTCTTGGCGGCGACCGATGCCAAGATGATCAAGGAAGCAAACCTGCAAGGCGCGAAGGATCTCGCCGCCGCCTTCGATGCCGCGGCAGGACATGCCGCAAGCGCCCCAGCGACCGCCCCGGCTCACGTTCCAGCACCGGTACCGGCGCACCCCACCGCGCAATGACCGGCAATCCCGAATCGGTCCAGATTGCGCCCGCGAAAGAGACGGCTCCACTCAAGGTTAGCTCATGCGGCGCTTGGCACTCGTGCTGGCGATGTGCGGCGCGCTCGCGAAACCCGCGCGTGCGGAGGAGGATGACGCGGCGCTGGCGCAGAAGCTCGCCAACCCGATCGCCAACTTGATGAGCGTCCCCATCAGCTACAACTGGGATCACGACATCGGCCCGGTCGAGGGCGGTCACTCCAACTACATGAAGTTCGAACCGGTGATCCCGTTCCGCCTCGACGGCGACTGGTCGCTGATCGCGCGCACGGTGATGAAGGTCATCGACCAAACCGACGTCGAGCCCGGCTCGGGCAGCCAGTTCGGCATCACCGACACGACCGAGAGCTTCTATTTCACGCCCAACACGGCTGGCCCGGCCGGCTTCATCTGGGGCGTTGGCCCGGGAATAAGCATCCCGGCAACGAACAGCGAAATCGATTCAGAACATTGGGGACTCGGACCGACGGCGGCGGTGGTCATTCAACCGGGCAGATGGACCATCGGCGTTCTCGCCGAGCAAATCTGGTCGGTCGGAGGCGGACCACAAGCACCTTTGAACGAGCTCTACCTGCAGCCCTTCATCACCTACACAACGGAGGACGCCTGGTCGATCTCGCTCGAATTCGAATCCTATTACTTCTGGCTCGATAATGAATGGTCGATCCCGCTGCACTTCGAGCTGACCAAGTTGATCCACATCGGGAGCCAGCCGATCAGTATCGGTCCAATCGTGCGCTACTGGGCTGCCGCGACCGATAGCGACGCGCACAATTGGGGCTTGCGGTTCACCGCCACGCTGCTGTTTCCCGACCGATAAACGTGATGCCGACCTAGTGTGCGCTTCCCTCGCAGGGCACCTCGCGCTCGACGTCGTAGGCGAACGTTTCCGTCGTCGTGGTGCGCCGCGCCTCGCGATCCCAGGACGGGAACGCCATCTTTCCTCGCGCAACGTAGGTGAGCTTCTGGCCGTCGATCTCCAGAACCTTGCGCACCTCGCTCGCGTGCGTCAGATAGCAGCGACCGACGCTAATCGCCTCGGGTTCGACAGGCATCCGACACCTCGCCATCTCGAATCTGGCTGGCAACTGTTGAACGCGCCACCACTTTTGTGCGGCGCAATTATATCACCTGTACGAATGGGTCGGGATTGTCCTACCCACGTCGCACCGCAGCGAAATGCAATGAAATTGTTGCCCCCGACGCGGGGTCTGCCCTAGGCTGCGCCCGCAATACAGGCGCCGGCCGGGTGCGGGCCCAATGACAACTCAAAGCAAAGAATCCGGAGTGCTCGATGAAGATTTATCCGACCCTTGAAATTCCAGAGACGCTGGCCGCCGGCCCAGGCCCGGGCAATACCGACCCGCGCGTGCTCGAGCGGTTCGCCAAGACCGGCGTCGCCGACCACATGCAGAAAGACGTCATCCGCGGCATGCTCGAAGCCAAGGAGATGTTGCGCGAGCTGTGGGGCACCAAGAACGTCTACACCTACGGCGTCGCTGGCACCGGCTTCTCCGGTCTCGACTGCGTGCTCTCGCTCATCCTGCCTGGCGACAAGGTCGTGGCGTTCCCCAACGGAACGTTCTCCGGCATCGACTCGCTCACGATCCGCATGAAGGCATCGACCGCCGAGGAGCTCGCCGCAGACTCGCTGAACCCCAAGCCCAAGAGCGTGACGATCGTCGAGACTCCGCACGGCCAGTCCGTGTCCGGCGCGGTTGTCGACAAGGCGCTCGGCGAGCACAAGCCGATGTGGGCGTTCATGGCTCACTGGGAGACAGGCTCGGGCCGCATCAACGACCTCAAGGGCTTTTCCGATGCGTGCGTCAAGCACGGCGTGATGGGCATCGTCGACGCCGTCTCGAGCCTCGGCGTCGCCGACTTTAACATCGACGATTATCCCGGCGTCGTCGCCTGGGCGTCGTGTCCGCAGAAGGGTGTGCTTTCGCTGCCGCTCACCTATGCGCCTGTCAGCTTCACCGACAAGGCGATCGAGATGGTGAAGAAGCGCGGCTGCCGCACCTACGTTCACCACCCGATCCTCGATGCCCGCCACTGGGGCATCATCGACGGCAAGGACGGCGCCGCCGCCTACCACCAGACCCATTCTTGCTACGCCGTCGCCGCGTTCCACGAGGCGCTGCGCATCATCCTCGGTTACGGGCGCCGCCGCAAAGCGTCCGACTACGCCTACCACGAGAAGGCGTTGCGTCAGGCCGTCGAGTCGATGGGCTGCGACGTCACTTCGAACATGACGAGCCTCGTCGTGCTCAACCTGCCGGGTGCACTGAAAGGCAAGGAGAAGGATCTCGTCGCCGGCGCCCGCGCGCAGGGCTTTGGCATCTGGCCGACGCTTTCGGAACCGGTGCAGGTTCGCATCGGCATTCTCAACCAGCTGTCGCCGCCGCAGATCGCCGAGATCGTCTCGCGCTTTGCCGACGCGATGCTCGGCATGGGCGCGACCTTCGACAAGCAGAATGTGATGAACCAGCTGAAGAGCTACTACGCCGAGGCCGCCTGAGCGCAGGCGCGGGCCTAAATCGGTAGATTGCTGGACTAAGAAGCAGGCCAGGCGGGAAACCGTCTGGCCTGCCTGCTGTCGCAACCGGCGTCACTTGTAGACGTACGTCACCAGGAACGTGCGATCGGCGACCGACGCATTCTTCGGCGGAAACGGATACGCCGCTTGTCGCGCCGAGAACAGAATGTCCTGGTCGAGCTCGCTCTTGCCGCCGCTGCTCACCAGAGTCAGCTGCCCGACATTGCCGTTCCCATCGAGAATGATGCGGATCGTGATGCGCGTACGCGTTCCATAGGACGGCGGCATCGTCTTCTTGAGCGCGCGGATCACGTCGCGCCCGAAGCGGTCGTTCTCGCCCGAGCGGGTGATGCCGGGCGGCCGCGACGCGGAAGATGCGCCACCCTCATCGCCCGAGGACCCTTGCATGGCGAGGTTGTAGGGGACCGATAGGTCGACGGTCTTGGGCGGGCTCGACTTTGCTGTGCTGGTCTTGGGTGTCGCCTTCGCTTCGGCCTTCGGCGCCGCCTTGTGCGGGGGCTTTTCGGTTTCCTTGTTTTCGGGCAGCGCGGGCTCGGGCGTCGGTGCGAGTGACAGCGAAGGTGCGGGCACGGCCGTCTCGTCGGGCAGTTCCTTATCGGGCGGCGCCGGCTCCTTGGCTTCTTGCGGCTTTGGCTCGGGCTGTTTTTCCGGCTCGGCCTGCTTTTCCGGCTCGGGCTGCGGCTGCTGCTCGGGCTGAGGCTGTTGTGTCGGCGTCGGCGGTTGACTGGGCGGCGGAGCGCTCGCGCCATCGCCCATGCTGAGCTCGGAGGAATCCACGAGCTCCACGTCGATCGCGCGCGAGTCCCCGTTGGGATCCCCGACGTTGCGCGGACGCGAGAACGCCACGCCGAATATGAGCAGCGCGTGCGCGAGCGCCGCGCAGCCGAGCGCGATCCAGAAGACTGTCTGGCGTTGTGTGCGCGCAGTCGCGCCCTGCGCCTGCGCGCGATCCGCAGTCAGCACCAACTGCTCAGTGCTCATGCCGCTCGCTCAATCCCACCGTTGCGGCGCTCAAGGCGCGCACCTGGCATTCCCGCTTTCGGCCCGCGCATCGACCCCAACCTAATCTGTTGCGATGCATATGTGGACAATATCAAGGCTAGTGTGCACAACCCGCGGCCCTCCAATTGTTGCGGCGGAAGGCCACGTGTTAGCGGTGCGGCAGTGGCGTAGCCCACGTAGAGGGGCGGACAATTGAAAAGTAGGGGGTCCGTGTCGTGAGAAGGTTATGTCTCGCATTTTCGCTGCTCGCAGTAGCAGCCTTAAACTCCACCGCAGCAGTTGCCCAGGATCGATGGCCATTCAATGGCTTATATGTCGGTCTGCATGCCGGTTATTCCTGGCAGGACGCCAGCGGCGTCTTTAACAACGCCGGCGCCTTCCCGACGAGTTTGTCCGGGCTCGATCTCAATGGCGGGCTCCTTGGTGCGCAGTTGGGCTACAACGCGCAGTACAACTGGTGGATGGTCGGCATCGAGGCCGATGCTTCCGCCCATCCCGAAGACAACTCTGCGCTCACGCGCACCGGCGTGCTGCTGACCAGCGACGATAGCTACCTCGCCAGCATCCGTGGCCGCATCGGCGTCGTGTACTACAATTGGCTGTTCTACGGCACGGCCGGCGTCGGCTTCACCGAGGTGAAATTCCGCGAGAGCACACCCGGTATGGCATTCAGCGGCGCGCTGCGACAAAAGGAAACCGGCGCCGTCTACGGCGGCGGCATCGAGTGGGCCTTCGTGCACGGTGTCACGCTCCGCGCCGAATATCTGCACTACGACGTCGGCAGCAGCATGGGCATTCCGACTTCATTCCCAGGCGCAAACGTGGGCGACTACGTGACTTTCAGCGACATCGATGTGGCCCGCATGGCCCTCAACATCAGCCTCAATCCTTGATGGCCCGGCTAGAGCGTCGGCGCGGCCGGCGCTCTAGTCCTCAAGCACCACTGTCCTTCGGTTCCTCGGTGGCGCGCGCCCTATACTCGCTCGGCGAACATTGAAACAGCGCTTTGAAACGCCGCGTGAAGTGCGACACGTCGGAAAATCCATGCGCATAAGCGATGTCGGTAATCGCCCGCCCGAACTCCTTTGGATCCTCCAGGACACTGCGGCAGCGCTGTAGCCGGCGGAGCACGATGAACCGCTCCAGCGACGTGTCCTCCTGCGCCAGCAGCGCATTGGCGTAGCGCACGCTGATACCGGCTGCGGCCGCAGCGGTTGCTGGCCTGAGCTCGCTCTCGTGCAGACGCGCTTCGATCACGTCTTTGAGACGCAACAGCGCCGTCGCGCGCGTTGACGACAGCGTCGCGTGGCGGCCTGGCATCTCCACATCGAATGCAAGCGCGAGCAGATCGAGCAACTGTTGCGCGATCTTTTCGCTTGTCGGCTCGCTGAGCACGTCGACGCGGCCGACAAGCATGCCGATGAAGCTCGAAACGAGAGCGCGTTCCGGGTTGCGGCCGGTGAGCGGCCTCGCCGTGAGTGCGCTAATTTCGCCGACGCGAGTTTGCAGCTCCGCGCGCGGCACCTTCAGCACCATCGACTGGATGCCGTGGCGAATCTCGAATGAAAAGGGACGGCGCGGATCCAGGAAGTAGATGCTACCGGGCCCGGCGATCGAATCCCGGCCGTCCTGGTGCACCAAGATCCGTCCCGTCAACGGCATGCCGATAAGGATATCGTCGTCGATAGCGCTTTTCAGGCAGGCCGGCGTGCGTCGCACAGCGCACTCGTCGCATGAGAAATGCGCCAGCCCCAACCCACCAATCGCGCCAGCGCGAATCTTGCCGTTGAAGCCGCGGCCGACGCTCGTGCTGAACTCGTGCGCGACATAGGCCTTTGCCGCTTCGTCTCGCCAATACGCCAGTCGATCGCGCTCGTGCACCTGGCTCGTGTCGAACACGACTTTCAGGTTCTCAGAGCTCTGTGCCTGTTCAGTCAAGAAGTAGTACCGCGTCGGTCAAAAACAGTCGCAACAACTGGTGTCTGATCGGAGAATCCCCCGAGCGAGGAGTTGACGGCGCGCAGGGCCTGGCGCCAAGGAACAAGCATGCACTTCTACCCTACCGAGCGGATTGCGCTTTTTATCGATGGTGTCAACCTTTACGCGACCGCAAAGTCGTTGGAGTTCGACATCGACTACAAGCGGCTGCTGATGCTGTTTGGCCAGCGGGCCCAGCTAATACGGGCGTTCTACTACACCGCGCTCGCCGAGGAGCAGGAGTACTCCTCCATTCGTCCGCTGATCGACTGGCTCGGCTACAACGGCTTCTCCGTGGTGACCAAACCGTTGAAGGAGTTCACGGACGCGCTCGGCCGGCGCAAGGTTAAGGGCAACATGGACATCGAGCTGGCGGTGCAGGCGATACAGCTCGCACCATCGCTCGATCACATCGTGCTGTTCTCCGGCGACGGCGATTTCCGCAGCCTCGTCGCCGACCTCCAGCTTCGGGGCAAGCGCGTAAGCGTTATCTCGACACTACAGAGCAATCCGCCGATGGTCGCCGATGAGCTGCGCCGCCAGGCGGATCAGTTCATCGACTTGGCCGACCTCGAGCCCATCATAGGCCGCGATCCTTCGGCGCGTCAGGGGCGGGTGGCTGGACGCGGCCCGCGGGAGCACGCGCGGGCTGAAGCGCCCGCGGCTTTCGAGCCCGAGGATACGCCGGACGACGATCTGTAGAGTCCGGCCCCGACGTCGGGTGGCTAGGCGGCTGTGGCGGCTGCGCGCTGCTTTGCGACGATGTCCCAGGCGGCGTTGATCTGCTGCAACCGCCGCTCACGATAGAGCCGATCCGGCTCCGAACTCGCGTGATCGGGATGCCAGTTCAGCCGCAACCCATCGACGATCTTCTTGATCGCGATAACCGACGCTTCGGGCGCGGCGCCCAGCACCTTCAAGGCCTGCTCGTAGGTCTTTGGCACCGGAAACTCCTCGACTGCCGCCAAAGAGGGACCGGCCGGAGGGGAGCCTGGAGTTGGTAAGGCCGAAATCTCCGCCCGCACAGGAGCACGAGAAATCGTTGCGGGCGTCGTGGAACGCTCCAGTGTGATGCTCGAAATGTCGCGCGGAGCCGCAATCGCCGTTACGCGCTGACGGCGCCACAGACCGAACGCGGCAAGGCCGAGCAGCGCGATCACGGCGGCGACGGTACCCGACGCGATCGCATGTTTTTCGACGGTCGCCGCGGCGGCAGGCAATGCGCCTGTCTCAGGAGCTTGCGAAACCGAAGTCTCGTCTGCGGGCTGGTCCGCTGCGGCCAGCGTCTTGCTGATTGCATCGGGCTCGGCCGGCGGAACGCTCGAAGTTGTAGACGCGCTCGGGGTCGCGGCAGCGATGACCGGCGCCGGCGGCGAAGCCGCCTCGTGGTGGGCACCGTTCAAAATCCTTGGCGTGGTGCTCGTCCCGCCCGGCTGGGCATCGGCGGTTACGGCCGGCTTGTCAGGCTCGGGCTTGATGACGGTCACTGTCGAAGGTTTCGGCTCGGGCACGACCGGCTTTGAAGCGGCAGGCTCCGGCACGGGCGCTGCTGCCTGCTTAGCCGGTGGCGGGGCCGCGGCGGGCGTCGCCGCCTGGCGTGGCGCGTGCTCGGGGAGATCGGCCGCGGTCGAAGGCGCAGCAGCGGCTGGGCCTGCGAGCAGCGGAGCATGCGCGACCGCGCCCGGCTGGTCCGGAGGCGAGGCTTGCGCCGACGGCGGCGGCGGCACGCGGGCAGGCGCATCGGCACGAGGCGTTGACCCGAGAGGCGGGGCGTAGGCATCGGCGCTGTGGGGCTCCGCGGCCCACCCATCCTTGCCGGGTCCACTGGGTGCGAGCGCAACGGGACCATCGGGTGCGCCGCCGTTGAACGTCAGGGGAATGCCCATCGCGGGCGCATATCCGGCAGGCAGCGTTACGATGCGGTCCGGGCGATAGTCGTCGCGACCGTACTCCATGCCGATGCCCGGACCCGCGAAGCGGCCGCGCCAGCCGCCCCAGCGATCGGGACGCCGGCGTACAGGCGCCACGGCCCAGCCTTTGCTCATGCGCATGTTGAAGCGGCCGTCCTCGACCCAGGCGTCCCAGTTCTCGCCGCGCGCGGCGTTGCCGGCGGCCTCGAGCCAGGTGACGCGGGAACCGTTGCATTCAAACGCGAAGCGATGCACGAGCCAGCTGCGGCAGTTTTGCGGATCGGACGGAGAGCAGGTGGAGAAAACCTGGCGCTCGTGCGGACCAATGATCCCGTAGGAATGGTCAAACTGCGCCGGTATCAGGCGCGCGCGGCCGCCCGCGAAGACGCAGTCGAACGGCATGCTGACCTGTTCGCCGGCCTGCGCAGCGCTGCCGACGAGAACCAGCGCCAGAGCGACGGCTCGCGCTCGAAGCGGAATGTAGACCATGATGCCCCTACGGCTGATCGTTGATTGCCGTGCCAAAGCAACTGAGGCCGCAAGAGCTTGGCCGCTTTGTGGCATTTTGGGTCTAAGGCGCCGACCATAGCGTCGCGGTCAACAATTGGCCCGATTTGCAGCGGCTGCGAGCGCGCCGAGCGGCAAGATTTCGCACAAAATGAAATCGCCCCGGAGACCCAGGGCGATTGTCAGAATATTTGGTCGGCGGCGTCGTGCGCGGGATCAGGGGCTCAAGCCCGCAACCGCCGGGCCGGTCGATTGATCAAGCAGCTCGGCGAGGTCGATCATGATGCGGAGCGCGGCGACGTTGCCCGTGGGATCCTGGAGCCGGAACTCCACCCGGTCGTTGGCCGCGCTCTCCGCCGGCTCACGGTCGCCGTGACCGATGGTGCCGAGACGCTTGCTGTCGACGCCGGCGGCAACGAGGTAGCCGAATGCCGACTGAGCGCGATGCTCGGCGAGGCTGCGGCTGGTCTGCGCTGCATTGAGCGAAGCCGAGTGGCCGTGGATCTCGATCTGCACGGCCGGGCAGCTCTTGGCGATTTCGGCCAAGTGGTCCAGCTGCGGCTTCATCTGGTCGTCGATGGTGGCGCTGTCGCCGGAGAACTGCAGCGGGCTCACCGGATTTGAGGCTCCGCGGCACGGGTCGGTCGAGCGGGTGTGCTGCAAGGTCGGCAGCGGACGGTGCGGCAGCATCTCGGGCGGCGAGATCGCACCCGTATCCATGGCGGAGTTGCGCGCGTCGTTGGCGAACCGAAGGGCGCGCTCGGCGGCAACGGCCGCAATCGAAACGTCGATCTCGGCATTACGGGCAGCCGCGAACTCGCGCTCGCGCACGGCCTTCACGGTTGCGATAGAGGCGTTGATTTCGGCGTTGCGCGCCCGGGCAAACTCGACGGCGGCAATCGAGGCCTCGACTTCGGCATTGCGGGCCGCGGCGAACTCGCGCTCGCGCACAGCCTTGACCATGGCGATCGACGCGTTGATCTCAGAGTTGCGGTCGCGCACGAAGTTGACCATGGCGACCGAGGCATTGATTTCCGCGTTGCGGGCGGCTGCGAAATCACGCTCGCGGGCGGCGTTGACCGCTGCGATCGAGGCATTGATCTCGGCGTTGCGGGCGGCGGCAAACTCACCTACGCGCACGGCATTGACCATGGCGATCGAGGCGTTGATCTCCGCGTTGCGGGCAGCCGCGAACTCGCGAGCACGCTCGACTTGGCAGCGCGGCGCCGTCGATTCCGCCGTCTTGCAGTGGGTCAGGCTCAGCGCGAGTTCGCGCACCTGCGCGACCTTGGCGATGGACGCATTGATCTCGGCGTTGCGGGCAGCGGCGAACTCACGGGTGCGCTCGGCTTCGCAGCGGGGTGTCGTCGAGGCGTCGCTGTGGCAGTGGCTCAGCTCGAGGGCGAGCTCGTGTGCCCTCTCGGTCTCGCAGCGCGGCGACGTCGAGTTGGGCGCCTTGCAGTAGGTGAGGGTCAAAGCCGGCACGGCGCGCGCCGCGGCAACGGCGGCAATCGAGGCGTTGATCTCGGCATTGCGATCGGCGGCGAACTCGCGCGCGCGCTCTTCTTCGCACGCGGGCGTCGACCAGCTGGAGGACGTGCAGGAAGTGGTGCCGGCATCGCCAAACGTTGGGGCGAGCGACGTGAGAAAAAGCGGTATTATGGTACGCAAACGATACATGACGGAGATCCTCGGGGTTGCACGGGGCGCCGACCAGAGCGCGTTGATTTTGCGAGATTGATTTCACCGGTTTTTATTTAAAATTCAGTGCTCTTTTGCCTAAAACTCTCAAAATGGATGCTGCATATCGGGAAGCGGCGCATAATTTTTTGTGACGAAAATTCCTACGTTCGAGGACGGTTGAACACGCACGCCGACCGATAACGACCATCCCCGCAACGTTTGCGAAATCGTCGACAGCGCAACACGAGCCAGGCACCTCGCGTTGGCACTAAATCAGCGTGCGGATCGATCGCGCATCCTTGGGGGTCGGCAGCCACAACCCTGGACGCAAGCCGCGGCGGCGCTAAAGCCGCATGGCCCCGCGAAAACCGTCCACCTCAGGACGACCGCCCCGGCCCAGGCGACAAACCAGCTTCCATGCGCTATACCCGCATCGCACATGCGCATTGTCACCGCCTCCGACGACCTCACCTCAGCCTGCGAGCGCCTCTCGGCCAGCGACTTCGTCGCGGTCGATACCGAGTTCATGCGCGAGCAGACGTTCTGGCCGCAGCTGTGCCTCGTGCAGCTGGCGACGCCCGACGAAGCCCTAATCCTCGACCCCATGGCGCGCGATATCGATCTGGCGCCGTTCTGGTCGCTGATGGCCAATGAGCGCATCGTCAAGGTCTTCCACGCCGCGCGCCAGGACATCGAGATCGTGTTCGCCAAGACCGGGCTGGTTCCCAAGCCGGTGTTCGACACGCAAATCGCGGCGATGGTCTGCGGGTTCGGGGAATCGATTTCCTACGTCAACCTCGTGAAGAAGGTGACGGGAACCGACCTCGACAAATCCTCCCGCTTCACGGACTGGAGCCGCCGGCCCTTGTCGGACAATCAGCTGACCTACGCGCTGGCCGACGTTACGCACCTGCGCGACGTTTATCACCACCTCAAGACCGAGATCGAGGCGACAAGCCGCTCGGAATGGCTGAACGAGGAGATGGGCGTCCTCACCGACCCCAAGACCTACGAATCCCATCCCGACGACGCCTGGCAGCGCTTGAAACTGCGCGTCAAGAACCGCAAATCGCTCGCCGTACTGATGGAGCTGGCGGCCTGGCGTGAGCGTCTGGCGCAGTCGCAGGACGTGCCGCGCGCGCGCATTCTGCGCGACGAGGCGCTCTACGACATCGCCAACCAGGCTCCGACCACGACCGAGCAGCTAAGCGAACTTCGCACCCTGAGCGAGGGTTTCTCGCGCTCCTCACGCGCCAAGGACATTGTGGCCGCCGTCAAGCGCGGGCTCGAGCGCGACGTGAAGTCGGTGCCCCCGATTGCGCGCGGAGCGCAGCTATCGGCTGAGACCACGGCGCTCATTGATCTGTTGCGGGTGCTGCTCAAGGCGTCGGCTGCGCGCCACCGCGTTGCGCCGCGGCTGATCGCGGGCTCGGAAGATCTCGAGCGCATTGCGGTCGAGACCGACCCCGATATTCCGGCGCTAAAGGGCTGGCGGCGCCGGCTGTTCGGCGAGGATGCACTCCGCTTGAAGCGGGGTGATATCGCGCTGACCTTGTCCAAGGACGAGGTCGTGACGATCCCAACGCAGAAACAGGCTGGGCAGTAGTCACTCGGCAGTAGGTCTAAGTTGATTGCCGACTGCCCATTGCCTAATGCCGACTGCCTACCTTTTGCCCGGGTCGTAGCAATTCTTCTGGCGCCACTCGGAGAAGAAATAGGCAAGGCTGTCGTCGATCGTGTCCGGCAGCACGATGCGCACCGTGACCAGCTGATCGCCGGCTTCGGCCTTGCCCGGGGCCTTCACGCCCTTGCCCTTCAAGCGAAAGACCCGCCCGGAGCTCGTTCCCTTGGGCAGCGTCAGCTGCACGCGCCCGTTGATCGTCGGCACCTCGACCTTGGCGCCGAGCACCGCCTCGTCGATGGTGATGGGGATATCCAGCAGGATGTCGTCATCGCTGCGCTTGAATTGCGCATGCGCCCGCACGCGGATTTCGACCAGCGCATCTCCGGCCTCAGCTCCACCGACGCCCCGCGCGCCTTTGCTCTTGAGGCGCAGGACCTGGCCGTCGCTGACGCCTGCCGGCACGTTGAGGTCGAGGGGACCGACACCCGGAAGCGTCACGCGCTTAACCGCGCCCTGAACCGCCTCGGTGAAATCGATTTCTAGGGTGTAGCGGACGTCGTGGCCCTTGACCGCAAATCCGTTGCGTCCACCCGCGGCGCCGAACATATCGGAGAATATGTCGCCGAAGCCGAAATCCGCCTTCGGCCCCGGCGCCCGCGCCGGCACGCGCCCCGCGTGCGTAATTGCGGAAGGATTCGCGCCGCGGATCCCCGCGCCCGTCGATTTCGCCCCGGTCGAACGCCTTGCGCTTCTCGGGGTCGCCCAGGATCTCGTAGGCCGACGACACCTTCTTGAAGCGCTCGTCCGTCCCGCCGCGGTTGGTGTCGGGATGCAATTCCTTGGCAAGCTTGCGGAACGCCTTTCGGATGTCGTCCTCGGAGGCACCCTTCGGCACGCCGAGAACGGTGTAGGGGTCTTCGGCCATGGCCATGTCTGCAGGGGTCCCGATCGTTGGACGGCAAGCTAATCTAGCAGAAATTGTGGCCGCCTGGTGCCGTTGGCAAGGTCGCCCACGGCCCTATGAGGGGCAAATATCGTCTCAGGGCAGAATGCGCAGGTCGGGCTGGCAGTCCAGCAACTCCGCCAGGGCGGCAAAGCGCCTCCCCAACCGCTCCCCGTCAAGCCCTGCGTAGGCTCTGGGGATGGAAAGCACGAGCTTGTTGCCTTCATAACTCAGGGGCGTCTCGTCGATCACGCCGGCAACGCCGATGGACAGCATCTGTGCGACGCGGATAGCGGCACTGACGATGCGGGCGCGCTTCTGCACTTTTTTAGAGACGACTGCCTTCAGGCGCTCCCACAGATCCTCGCGGTGTGCCTGACCGCCCGAGGACCCGGCATGCGTGTAGTGGATCGTCAGCGCAAGAAAGATGCGGCCCGAGTGATCGATGCCCGGGATAGCGGCGTGCGCCAGGAGATTGAGACTCTGCTCGCCGCGATAGTCCGCATGCGCCCGCCAGTCGACATCGCTGATGAGGCAGGCGGCATGGCGCAGGCGGCGCTCGTCTGTCGTTTCCTTGGGACCGGGCGGCTCGAAGAGCACGTCCGTCCACTTGCACAGCTCGAAGGCGTGCTCAATCGAGCGCGAACGCCGACTTGCATAGTCGACGCAGAAGCTCAAAAGCGGGTCTTTGCGGCGCTCGTGCGCGGGGAGCAGCGAGAACAACAGCCCCTCGCGGATTCCGAACACCGAGAACACGACCTCGCGGGGCGAGATCGCCTTCAAGAGCCGCTCAAGAACGAGCGCGCCGTACGGCAGCACCTCGCGCCGCGCCCTGGCGACATCCTCGATACCCGTCAGCGCGCTCGTCTTCTTGGCTTTGCGGACGAACTCGCAGAAGGCGATCGCCTCCTCGGTGGGAATTGTGTAGCCCTGCGTCACGCGCAGAGGATAGTTCTTCTGCTCCATGTGCAGATGCGCCAGCGCCCGCCAGCTTCCCCCGACGGCGTAGAACGGCAGATCCTTGCCGTCGGCGAGCCAGGGGACGCTCGCGATCGCCGCGTCGACGACGGGCTCAGCCTTGTCGACCTTGCCGCCGCTTGCATCGATGAGACGCAATCCGCCCACAGGGAGCGTCACGGTTTCCTGCAATTTATCGCGCGCGAGCTCGATCAGTTCGAGACTTCCCCCGCCAAGGTCCCCCGCGATGCCATGCACATCGAGGAACCCCATCATGATGCCCTGGGCGACGAGCCGGGCTTCCTTCTCGCCCGACAGCACCTCGATCCTGGTTCCGCACGCCTTCTCGGCGCGAGCGATGAAATCGGGACCATCGACGGCATCGCGCACCGCTGCGGTTGCGACCGCGCGCACGTTCTTGACCTCGAGGATGCGAGTGATGGCGCGGAAGCGCACCAGCGCCGCCAACGCGCGCTGGATACTGTCCTCGCCCAGGTGGCCCGAGGTGGCGATCGACCGCCCGAGGCCGCACAGCACTTTTTCGTTGAAGAGTTGCGTCGGCGCGCGCACGGCGCCTTCGTAGACGACGAGCCGGACGGAATTGGAACCGATATCGATGACGGCGAGCGGCTCGAGCTCCACGACGTGGCGCTGCTCGCGGTACGACCGTTCTAAGCTCGTCACCACCCGAAGCCTCTGATCAGTCTTTGCTGGCAAAGCTGAAGCGGGGCGGGAAATTCTCCTTCAGCGCCTGTCCTCGACCCGACAAACTCGGATTGGTGAGGAAATACTGGTGAGCGTTGAAGGCTGTCTCCCCTTTGGCCGGCCTGATCCGCTCCGAGGAGCCGTCTGACCTTATGCTCCAGCTCTGCTGGTTGTCATTGAGGTTGGCGACCATGATCTGGTCGAGCACCTGCTCGTGCGCGGTTGCGTTGAGAATGGGAACCATCGCTTCGACGCGACGGTCGAGGTTACGCGGCATCATGTCGGCGGACGAGATGTAGACGGCGGCCTTCGGCGAAGGCAACCCCGATCCCCGGCCAAAGCAATAGATGCGCGCATGCTCGAGGAAGCGTCCGACGATGCTCTTGACGCGGATATTCTCCGACAGCCCCGGGATCTGCGGCCGCAGGCAGCACACGCCGCGCACGACGAGGTCGATCTGCACCCCGGCCTGGCTCGCCTCGTAGAGCGAGGTGATGATCTGGCTGTCGACGAGTGCGTTCATCTTCATCCAGATCGCGGCCGGGCGGCCAGCCTTGGCGTGCTCTATCTCTTCGCGAATGTGTGCGACAATTCGCTCGCGGATGCCATTCGGGCTCAAGGCCATGGCCTCGAGCTCGGCAGGTTCGCCGTAGCCGGTCACGAAATTGAGGATGCGGGTGACGTCGCGCGCGATCGTGGGATCGGTGGTGAACAGCGACAGATCCGTATAAACGCGCGCCGTCTGCGTGTGGTAGTTGCCCGTGCCGATATGGCAGTAGCTCGTGAGTTCGGTGCCCTCGCGCCGGACGATGATTCCGAGCTTGGCATGCGTCTTGAGCTCGATGAAGCCGTACACGACATGCACGCCCGCGCGCTCGAGGTCGCGCGCCCAGCGGATGTTCGCCGCCTCGTCGAATCGCGCCTTCAGCTCGACGACGGCCGTGACCGACTTGCCGGCCTCAACCGCTTCCTTCAGCGCCTGCACGATCGGGCTGTCGCGCGAGGTGCGGTAGAGCGTCCACTTGATCGCCATGACGTTGGGATCGGCCACCGCCTGGCGCAGGTACTGCACGACCACGTCGAACGATTCGTAGGGGTGGTGGACGACGATGTCCTTCTTGCGCACGGCGGCAAAGCAATCGCCGTTAAACTCGCGGATGCGCTCGGGGAAGCGGCCGTTGAACGGCTTGAACAACAGATCGGGGCGGTCGGCGACGATTAGCTGCGAGGTGTCGGCCAGCGCAAGCAAACCGTCCTTGACGAACACGGCGTCCTCGCCGACCTCGAGCTCCTCCACCACGAACTTCTTGAGGCGATTGGGCATCGCGGCTTCGAGCTCGAGGCGGATCACGTTGCCGCGGCGGCGGCGCTTCAGCGCGCTTTCGAACGAACGCACGAGGTCTTCGGCTTCTTCCTGGAATTCGAGCTCACTGTCGCGCAGCACGCGGAAGGCGCCCTGGCTCTTCACCTGGAAGCCGGGGAAAAGCTCATCCAGGAACAGGCCGATCATTGTCTCCATGCGAATGAAGCGCAGCTCGGCATGATCGGTATCGGGCCCGCCAAGCCGGATGAAGCGCTCAAGCTGGCCGGGAATCGGAATCAAGCCGCTCTGCGCCTTGCCGTCGGAGCCGCGCTGCATCTCGACGGCGATCGTCAGCCCCCGGTTGAGGATGAATGGGAACGGGTGCGCAGGATCGACCGCAATCGGGGTCAGGATCGGAAAGATGTGCGTCATGAACAGCCGCTGCAGCCAGCTGCGCTCGGCGGGCTGCAGGTCTTCCGGCTCCAGGATTTGGATGCCGGCCGTGCCGAGCTTTGTCTTGAGGTCGCGCCAGCATGCCTGCTTGTCGGCGACGAGACCGGCAGCGAAGCGGTTGATGGTGCGGAGCTGCTGCGCCGGCGTCAGGCCGTCTTGCGAGAGCGTCTGCACGTTGGCCTGCACCTGGCCGTAAATGCCGGCGACGCGGACCATGTAGAATTCGTCGAGGTTGGCAGCGGAGATCGACAGGAAGCGCAGCCGCTCCAGAAGCGGGTGCGCCTCGTTCTGCGCCTCCTCAAGGACTCGCCGGTTGAACTGCAGCCAGGAGAGCTCACGGTTGTAGAACCGATCTGCACCTTCAGGCGGAGGCCCGCTCGGCGCCGTCTCCGCGACCGGGGCCTTCTCGCGCACTTTGTTCCTGGCGCTCGCCATCTCAAACTCTCCTCGCCTCCGCTGCCTCCAGGCAATCAGAGGTCGAAGTACGACACCTTAATGACATATGCCGCAGATGTTAGGTATTCGTCACTCACGGGTGTCGCCAAGCACCGCCAGGGCCTCCGCGGCGAGCGGTCGCGTTACTTTTCGGTGCATGGCCAGCGCCAGCCGGTCGACTGCTGCGACAACTTCGGCCGCTGCCCGCATCGAGCGCTCCATGCGCAAGCTCAAATAGTCGATCACCGCCGGCTCGACGCTCAACTGGCGGTCGGAGAACAGCTTCACCAGAACCGACTTTAAAAGCGCCTCGTCGGGGGCATTGAGCGCGACAACGGGCAGCGCGCGCAAGCGCGAGCGCAAATCGGGGATCGCCACCTTGAGATCGCCCGGCGCCTCGCGCGTCGTGAACAGAACCGAGAGCTTGCTCTCGCGCGCGCGGTTCAAAAGGTGAAACAGCGCCTGCTCATCGCCGATGCCGCGCTCAAGATCCTCAACGACGACGGAGCTCTGCTCGGACAACGCGGCGGTGAAACCATCCGTCAGGTCCGAGGCCCCGATTACGTCGGCGCCGGAGCGCAGCCGCCAAACATTGGCGAGATGGCTTTTGCCGGAGCCCTCCGGCCCCGAGACCACGCACGCGGGATGCGGCCATTTGGGCCACCGATCGATCAGCTCGACCGCCGCCTCGTTGGAGCTGCTGACGAGGAAGTCCTCCACGCCCAGCGCCTGGCGGTGTGGAAGATCGAGAACCAGCTGTTGGGGAGCGGCGCTCATGGCAGGGTCGGCGGCGAAGGCGGCAATCTCAGCGAGGGCACCGGCGCGATCTGGCGATGCGCATCTCCACGATAGACGTCGCTCTCCAAATAAAGGTTCAGCGCGAAGCGTACGAGCACACCCACAGCAGCCGCGATCGGCACCGCCACCAGCACGCCGACGAACCCGAACAGGTAGCTGAACACGAAGAGCGAGAAGATCAGCCAAACCGGGTGCAACCCGATCTTGGAGCCGACGATGTTGGGACTGAGAAACCCGGCGTCCAGCAATTGTGCTCCGATGAAGATGGCGATCACCTCGAGGATCGGCAGGTACTCGGGCCAGAACTGCACGACCGCGATTGTGGTCGCCGTAATCAGTCCCAGTGCCCAGCCGACAAATGGAACAAAGCTCAAGACGCCGGTGCCGAGCCCGACGAGCAAGCCGTAGTGCAGGCCCGCGGCGCTCAAGCCGACTGCGTAGTAGAACGCCAGAACCAGGCAAACGGTGCCCTGTCCGCGGATGAAGGCCGACACCGCGTCGTTGATGTCGGATGCTAGCCGCCGGATCGTGGCCGCGTGATCACGCGGCAGCCAGGAATCGATCTTGGCCATCATCGGATGCCAGTCGATCAACACGTAGAAAACGACCAGCGGGGTGACGAGCATCAGAGATACGAAATTGAACAACGCCGATCCCTGGTACCAGAGCGAGGTGGCAAACGCGCCGGCCAAGCTCGCCCAATTGTCGGCCAGCGCTTGCGAGCTGCGGTCGAGCGCCGCCACGAAATCGGGATAGCGCGGTCCGAGCTGCGCGCGCCCCCACTCCTCGAGCACGCCGCGGAAACGCACAAACTCGTCGGGCAGTGTCACCGCGAGCTGTTGCGCCTGGCTCAGGAGCAGCGGCACCAGGAAAATCAGCAGGGCGATGATGGCGCACATGAACGCGGCAACGATAAGCACGGCCGCCAGCCAGCGCGGCAGGCCCCAGCGCGTCAGCCGGTCGGCAGCGGGATTGAGGAAATAGGCGATCACGATGCCGGCGACAAACGGCAGCAGGACTGGACGCAAGATGCCGATCAGCAGCACAAGCAGCACGAACGCCGTGAGCCAAAACGGCAGTTGTCGCCCGATGCGCATGTGCTTGCGGCCCTTCGTTGCGCAGCTCGACGGCGCGCCTTACTCGGCCGCGCCGGGCTGCTCGTAGCCCGACATGTGTAGCAGCCAACTCCGCAAATAGGCAGCGAGCGAGGCAATCGTCAGCGCGCCTGTCACCCATATCAACACAAAGCGCACGTCCGTGAGGCCGAGCTTGAAGCCTTCATCCGCCAGCACCGTGCCCGCCAGAATGATCTGCGCCACCGTGTTGGCCTTGCTCACGACCAGCGGGTGGATGCGCACGGGGTTTCCGAGCAGCCAGGACAACACCACCGCGATGACGATCAAGATGTCGCGCGAGACGACCGTGATGACGAGCCACAGCGGCAGCTTCTCGCCGACGCCAAGCGCCAGAAAGATGCTGACGATCAGCAGCTTGTCGGCGAGCGGATCGAGATAGGCGCCAAGCTCCGTGGTCCAGCCGAAGCTTTTGGCAAGCCAGCCGTCGACCGCATCGGAGACGCCCGCAACGATGAACAGGAAGAACGCGGCTTGCGTCTGCCCGGTGATGAGCAGCCAGAAGACAGCCGGCACGAGGATCACGCGGCCGAGCGTTATGAGATTTGGCAAGAGGTTCAAGGCAGATTCCAGCTTCGGTCCCTCTTATGCGAGCGGGGACGTTACATCCGGCAATTTACGCGCACGCCGAGGCGGCGGACAGTGCTTCGGCAGCCGCAATGCCAGGGAAAGCCGGTCTGTTCAACCGTAAGGTTAGTAGCTGGAGCGGACAATTAGTCCGCTGGCGCCGCTTTCGAGCGTCAGGCCGTGGCTCGACAGGGCGCCGGAAAGGCCGGCAGGGCCGCCGGGATAGTGCAGGGTGAGGCTCGCGCTCTGGGCCGATTCCGATTCAATTCGCACGTCATCGACGCCCGGCACCTGGAGCAGCTTCTCACGCATCTCGCGCCATTCCGAATAGCTCTGATACTGCGCCTGCAGGGATAGCGCCTCGCCGCGCGCCGCTTCCTTGGCTCCGGCCTTCAGGACTTTCCAACGGCCCTCCAGCACGCCTTGCGATACGACCGCCGCAAGCTCCATGGCGTAGCCGGTATCCCCGTCATCCACCCGATAGCTGCGCTTCAAGTACAGCGTGCCGACGGCATCGATTCCGGCGAGCGTCACGTTGAACCGCTTGGTAGCCGGGTCGGTCTCGGCGATTGCAACGACGACGTAGGGCCGGCCGTATTGGGCCGCGAGGATGCGATCGGCGCCCTTGCCGTCGAGGAGCAGCTTCAATGTGTCGGAGTTGACCTCGGGCTTCAGCGCCGCAAGCTCGACCGGCGCCAGCGTGTGCTCAAGATCGAGCCCCTTCCATGCCTCCGTCCAGGTCCGGGTCGCGGCTGCATCGACGCCCGTCCCCTGCGCATCGCGCACGACCGGCACGACGATGATCTCGCGCGCCTGCTCCTCGACGTAGGGTAGGCCCTGCTGCTGCAGCACCGCGCGAACCGAGTCGGCGCGGAACGAGAAATCTAGGCTCGCAATGTAGCGCGTGCGCGAGTTGCGCTCCGATCGCACCGAGACGCCCTCGAGGAAGTCGCCGGATTTCAAAGCTGCAAATCTCTTGAGTCGGTCGTAATCGGTCACCGGAACGAGACGCTTCAGCAGCGAACGGAAGGCGGCCTGCTGCCCATCGGCAAGAGCCTGCTCCTTGGCGGCCACTGCATTTGCGGCCTGCGCGTCAACAGGGTAGTTGCCGACGGTGTAGACCTCATCGGGCGAGGCAGCTCCGGCCGGAAGCGGCAACAGCAGCGCGCAGATGCTCAGACCAACGCACAGAAATTTCGCCGAGCCGGCCCGCATGCATGTCTCCGCTTCGCCCGAACTATATCGCTGAAATTGGCCCCGCGACCCGGCGGCCGACACTCTTGTAGCGGAGACACTTGTGGGGGAACAAGAATTGCGTCTCGTTGGCCAATGCCCGTCGAAGCTGCTAGGACCCGCAATCTCCCATTCAATAGGGCAAAAGTTGGTTCGCACGCGAGATGACAGAGCCTGGTCCCGACCGCAAGAAGGCCGTCTCCTATAGCGACGCGGGCGTCGACATCGACGCCGGCAACCGGCTCGTCGCCGCGATCAAGCCGCTCGCCGCGGCGACACGGCGCGCCGGCGCCAACGCCGATCTGGGCGGTTTTGGCGGCCTGTTCGACCTCAGGGCTGCCGGCTACACCGATCCGATCCTGGTCGCCGCCACCGACGGGGTCGGCACGAAGCTCAAGATCGCGATCGAGAGCGGCAAGCACAGCACGATCGGCATCGACCTCGTCGCCATGTGCGTCAACGACCTCGTCGTGCAGGGCGCCGAGCCGCTACTGTTCCTCGACTATTTCGCCTGCGGCAAGCTCGACATCGGCACCGCGGCGAAGGTCGTGGAGGGCATCGCTGCTGGCTGCCGCGAGGCTAACTGCGCGCTCGTCGGCGGCGAGACCGCCGAGATGCCCGGCATGTACGCGCAGGGCGACTACGACCTCGCCGGATTCTCTGTCGGCGCGGTGGAGCGCGGACAGATCCTGCCGCGATCCGACATCGTGCCGGGCGACGTGCTGATCGGCCTGCCATCCTCGGGCGTACACTCGAATGGCTATTCGCTGGTGCGCCGGCTCGTCGCCGATAAGCATCTCGCTTGGAACGCTCCCGCTCCCTTTGCACCGCAAATCACAGTCGCCGAAGCGCTGCTCACGCCGACGCGCATCTACGTGCGCGCGCTGCTCGCCGCGATCAAGGCGACGGGCGGCGCGAGGGGTGCCGTAAAGACCGGCGCCATCAAGGCGCTAGCGCACATCACCGGCGGCGGTCTCACCGAGAACGTCCCGCGCGTGCTTCCGAGCGACGTCGCCGCGCGCATCGACCTGTCGTCGTTCACCGCGCCCGCCGTATTCGGCTGGCTGGCGGCGGCCGGCAACATCTCCGACGCGGAGATGCTCAAGACCTTCAATTGCGGGATCGGCATGGTGCTGATCGCCGCCAAGAACGACACCCCGGGTGTTCTCGCAGCGTTGCGTGCAGGCGGTGAGTTGCCGCTCACGATAGGCGAGGTCATTCCGGGAGGCGGCGCGCGCAGCGACGCCAAGGGTCGCGGCGAAACTTGGGCCGTGAGCTACGAGAGCGCCTTGCGTTACGCAAAGTGAAGCTTGGCCCGCAGGTTAGGCGGCTCGCCGAGTTGCCGACACTTTTCTGCTGCCAGTGGACGCGCCCCAAGCTGGCGATCGACTATAAGAGTGCCGCTTCAAGCCAACCGCTCAAGAGGTGACCGCCATGGCCGGAAATCTGAAAACCCACCTTCTTTGCGCGCTGCTCATTTTCATCGGCGCCGCCATCGGCGCATCCGTTGCTCCCGTCCGCGCCGCGGATGGCGCCGATCTAATGGGGCACTGGCGCGTGCCGCCCTACAAGCAGGAAGCCGGCCGCATGACGCCCCAATGCGAGAAGCATGCTTCCGGCGAGGTCGACAACGTCGCCGAGAGCGAGGTGCAGGTCTTTGCCTGCGACGATCCCAAGTACGCGCAGACCAAGCAGCGCATCCTCGACTACGTGCGCTCGGTGAATCCGATCTACCGCGCACAAGGCCATCCGCTCTATTCGGAGACCATTACCGGCATGTGCGCAGTTGTCACCGCCTCGCAGTCGGATCGCCAGCAGGATTTGTGCAGCCCGGCCGAGAAGCTGCGGACCGCGCCGATCCTTGGCCTTCCCGTCATCTGGAACATCCGCAAATCCAACAACGCCGAGTGGCCGCTCATGGGCGACAGCTATTCGCCATCCTCAGGCTATGGCGCGATCTCCTGCTTCCGCCGCCCGGGCGCCGACAAGGTGATCACCAAGGGTTGCCGCAGGTGGACCGTGGAGCTGCCGTTCATCGGAGCCGAACCCTGCGACTGCGGATGCAGCATGATCGTCTGCGACCAGTTCACCTGGCAGCGCAAATAACGACAGCCGCTGAGCGTCAGGGCGCGATCGCGCCCTGACCTGCGCGTACCTGAGCCCCGCGCAGGATCAGGATCGCGAGGCCCAGCCCCGTGCACCACAGCGGGATGATTGCCGCCTGCAGGGCTTCGCCAAAGGGACCGGCAAAGCCGCCATTCTGAGCGGAAAAGCTCAAATCCAGCACGCCGAGAAACATCAGTCCGCCGGCGCACGCGAGCGACAGGCTGATACCCCATGCGCCGCCTCGCAAAATGTCGATGCCGCTCGCAATCAACGCCGCTGCGAGGATCAAATCGGGCGGGGGAAATGCGTGCTCGTAGGCGAAGTAGCAGACGGGAGGCGCCGCGGGCGCCATGCCGACCGTAAAGAACAGCAGCCAGAAGGTCGCGATGCCGATCCCGGTTACGATCTGGGCGATGGTGAGCGCGTGCTGCCGGCTCGTTGGAGACATTTTCAGCTCCCGTTGGTCTTGGGATGACGTCGTGCGCGGTATGGTCGACCAGCTGGATTATACGATAAAGAAATGCCAAGCCTGACGCAGATCGCACGAGCCCCGCCCATGACCGACACAACGCCGCCAACCGACGCGCGCCTGCGATCCTCCCTCCTCGTGTTCGGCTTGGCGTACCTCGTCATGTCGGCGCTCGTCACGGCCGTGCTGGTCGTCTTCGACCGCGACGCGCCCGGCGGCGTAGCGATCGGCGTCCTCGTTGCAGCCATAGTGATCGGCGCCCGCAAGTTCGTCGTCGACAACAAGCGCGCCCTGACCCGAGGCGAGCAGCTCCGCTTCGCTCTCCTGGCCCTGGGGATCATCCTGCTCATCTCGATTGTGCAGGTTATCGCGCTTGTGCCGCTCGTCATTGGCAGGGCCGCGCTGCCCTCGGCCGTCGCCGATCTGAAGGCTGGCATTGCCGAGAACGCCACGGCTGTCGCGCTCGTAACCGCCGTTGTGGTGCTCATATATTTCGCCGTTCTCTACTTCATTTCGGGGTGGTTCTCCCGGCGGTTTGCGAAACGGCTGGCGACGAACGGTCGAATCTAAGCCGTCTGCTAACCGCTCGCGTGCTAAGGCCCGGCTGCATGAACGGAAAGAAACGCGTTGCAATCCTGATCTCCGGCCGCGGCTCCAACATGGCCGCGCTGATATCCGCCGCGCGCGCCACCGATTACCCGGCCACCATCGCGTGCGTGATTGCGAGCCAGGCTGATGCGGGCGGGCTGGCAATCGCCGCCGCCGAGGGCGTGCCCGCAATCGTCGTCGACCATAAATCCTTTTCCGGCCGCGAAGCCTTCGAGGCGGAACTCTCCACCCAGCTCGAGGCCCTAAAGATCGATCTCGTCGCCTGTGCCGGCTTCATGCGCATCATGTCGCCCGCTTTCGTCGAACGCTGGCGCGACCGCATGCTCAACATTCACCCCTCGCTGCTGCCGGCGTTCAAGGGCTTGAACACGCATGCGCGCGCGCTCGCCGCCGGCGTGAAGATTACGGGCTGCACCGTCCATCTGGTGCGTGCGGAGGTGGATGATGGCCCCATCATCGCGCAGGCGGCCGTGCCGGTGCTCGAGGGAGACTCGGCCGAAACACTCGCCGCCCGCGTCCTGACAGCCGAGCACCGCCTCTATGCGCACGCGCTTGCGCTTTTTGCCGCCGGCGATGTGGCCGCGGGACTACATCGCGAGCACAAGGCACAAGTCACGGTTAACCAAGAGAAAGCGCTGTTTTCACCCCCTCTGGAGGGCACGACGAAAGGGTGACCAGACGCGCCAAAATGAAGCGGAAAAGCCAGCTCGCGTGGACACTTGCAGGCCCACGATGCTAGTCATGACATTCGCTTACAGGGGAGCGCTTCAAAAGCTCAAAGCAGCGAGTTGCGTCTCCCACTGTCTTTACATCCCGTTGGCTGGATTTGGCATAGTAAGTGCCTACGCACGCCTTCCCGCCGGGAGACGACATGACCGCGACGGCAAAACACATGGCGCCAGCTGACGCGCCGGCCCACACGCAGGGGCTGGGCGAAGAATTGAGCATTTGGTTCAAGCTCACGCCGCTGCTCAAGGTCGGCCTCGACAATCCGTTGCTCATCCTGATGCAGATGGCCGAGCGCTATGGCGCCGTCATCCCGATCAACCTCGCCAACCAGCGCATCGTGCTGCTGACCGAGCCTGATCACTTCAAGCACGTGCTCGTGACCAAGGCCGACTCCTACATCAAGTATTTCGACGGGCTGAAGCCGATCTTCGGCAAGTCGATGATCACCAACGACGGCGCGCTCTGGCAGAAGATCCGCATGCCGCAGCAGCCGGCGTTCCACCCCGACATGTTCGCCGAGTACATCCCCTACTTCCTCGCCGCGATCCGCACCAAGATGGACATCTGGGCCGATCTCGCGAAGTCGGGCGAGACGGTCGAGATGGTCGAGCAGACCTGGACGCTCGCCGCCGACATGATCTGCAAGGCGCTGTTTGACCGCGACATGCCGTTCAACCCGCATTTCGTGTTCAAGTGCGTCAAGACCTACACCGACGTGATGAACCACAAGGAGATCCGCCTCAAGAAGCAGTCGGGCGAGGTCTTCGAGATGACCGAGCAGGACGCAGCCAAGGCCATGGAGGTCTGGGCCAGCGTTCCGCCTGCGGTGCTCGCCTCCGATCCACGCGAGGATGCGCGAGCGCACGCTGCTGAAGATGATCGAGGCCGTCGTGGCCGATCCGACCGTTCCCGAGTTCGACCAGCAGCAGGCGATCGACGAATTGAAGCAGTATCTCTGGGCCGGCACCGAGACGACGGCGCTGACGCTCGCCTGGGCGCTCTACGAGACGGCGCGCAACCCGGAAGCGGCCGAGCGCATCCGCAAGGAAGGCGAGCAGGTCTACGGCGACCGCGAGCCGACCGCCGCCGACTATTCCGCGCTGGCCTACACCCGCGCCGTCATCCAGGAGACCATGCGGATCTATCCGCCGATCTGGGGCCTGATCCGCGTCGCCACCGAGGTCGACGAGATCGGCGGCAAGCAGATCAACCCGGGCGACCGCGTTGTGCTGTTCGCCTATGGCGCCCATCACAATCCGAAGTTCTGGGATGCGCCCGAGGAGTTCCGGCCCGAGCGTTGGATGGGCGGCGGCGCCAAGAAGCAGGTGAAGTATTCCTACCTGCCGTTCGGCGGCGGCAAGCGCTCCTGCATCGGCGGCGCCATGAGCCAGGTCGAGAACGCGCTCGCGCTGTCGCTGCTGCTGCGCCGCTTCCGGCCTGAGTACGTCGGCAATGATCCAGCCGGCATCAACGCGACGGTGACGCTGACGCCCAAGGGCGGCCTCAAATTCCGCATTCGCGAGCTGAGCTAGCTAGGGTCTCAATTGCGCGAGCGCGCCGTACGCTGGCTTTCGCTGCGCTGGACGAGATAGCGCAGCTTCACGACGCCATCGGGGAAGGTATCCATCCCGTCGAACAGCAGCGTCGGCCGGCGGACGAGATCGTTCAATAGATTGAGGCCCTTACCGAGCAGCGCCGGCACCAGGAAGACCTCCATCACGTCGACCAGGCCTTCATCGAGAGCCGACTGCATCGTGACCGCGCCGCCCACGATCCAGATGTCGCGCGGCGTCAGCTTGCGCGCCTGCTGCAAGCCCTCCCACATTCCCCGCGCGGCGATCGACACGCCTTGCGGCATCCGGCCAAGGGCCTGCGACGACAGCACGATCACGGTCTTGCCCTTGTAGGGCCAGTCCTCGCCCGTGGCGCGGATCAACTCGAAAGTGCGCCGGCCCATGACGAGGGCGCCGATGTCGCCCAGGAATTTGTCGTAGCCGTAGAGCCGCCCATCGTAGGGAGCTAGCCAATCGACGCTGCCGTCGCGGTCGGCGATAAAACCGTCGAGACTGGTTGCGACATAAAGGCGAACGCTAGCCATTTGCTATCCGAGCCGATCGCGGCAGCGCTCCCACGCCCCTCACCCGACGATTTCGTCTGGGCCGAAATTGAGCGCGATCTCTCTTGTCGCCGAGGCCGCACTGTCTGAACCATGCACCGAGTTCTGGGCCATCGTGCGGGCAAAGCGCTTCCGGATCGTACCTTTTTTTGCCTGCGACGGGTCGGTCGCGCCCATGACCTTGCGGTACTTTGCGATCGCGCTCTCGCCTTCGAGCACCTGGACCACGATCGGCCCCGAGGTCATGAACGCGCACAATTCGTCGTAGAACGGGCGTCCTTTGTGCTCGGCGTAGAACTGCTGCGCTTGTTGCAGCGCCCACCGCACACGCTTCTGCGCCACGATCCGCAACCCCGATTTTTCGATCGTCGCGTTAATGATACCGGTCAGGTTACGCTCCGTAGCGTCCGGTTTAATAATGGAAAGAGTCAGCTCAACAGCCATCCGCTCGGCCCCACGATGTCATGTTTTTTCTATGGATTGCGGCGGGTTATAGCGGTCGCGGGCGTCCGCAGCAAGGCGGCGCTTATACAAGCGGTCGTGGACTATAAGACCCTGGCAGATAAAGACGATTGACGAGATCAGGGTAGTGGAACCACATTGACGCCACGCGAGCAGGCCAGCGTGGGCCGAACTTGGCGCGCGCAAGCGCGCTTGTGGGCCCCCGTAATGACCCTGAGAACTTTATGACCCTCCAGCAGCCAGACATCCAATGGTACATCGCACGCGATGGTAAGCAGCATGGGCCGCTCTCGGATGTCGAGATGCGCACGTTCGTCGGACAAGGACATCTGCGCCCGACCGATTTGATCTGGCGCGCAGGCTTCGCCGATTGGCGGCCGGCGCCCGCGGTGTTTCCATTCCAGTCGCCCGAGCCGCAGCGCCCTGCATTCCAGGCGCCGCAGAACGGCTCGCTGCGCGCACCGGCATATTCCCAATCTCCCCAAACCGGATTTCCTCAGACGGGGTTTGCTCCGACGGGCTTTCCGCAAGAGCGTTCCTTCGAGCCCGAGCGCATTCACCGCGCATCGAGCGGCGGTCCTTCGTGGGCCACGCGCATCGTGGGCGGCCTCGTCGTGCTGTTGCTGATCGCCGGTGGCGGAGGATGGTTCCTCTGGCAAAAGGGCGGCCTGCCCAAGAGCAGCCAACCGGCCGAGGAGACAGCGCGCCAAGTCGCGACGGTGCCGATCACGCCGCAAGCACCGCCGCCCGCAAGCGTACCTTCGGCCGCCGGAATTCAGAGCGAGGCGCCCGCGCCTTCGGCTGACGCCGTGGAGAAAAGCGCCCAAGAGCTCGATCGCCAGTTCCAGCAGACGACGATGTGGACCGTCGTGAAGCGCGAGTTCCCCGACTGGTACAGCGAGCAGCTGCGCGCGACCGCAAAGCTTGCGGCCCAGAACCAGCCGCAGACCGAGATTTCAAAGCAGCTGGCCCAGGCCCTGGTGGAGCTTCGCCGCAAGCACGCCGACCAGGCGCTCTCGGCTTCGACCGACAAGCTCAAGCTTGTCGCCAACGCGTTTCTCGCCAACCTCAAGGATCTGAGCGAGCATGGCGTGGGAGCCTGCTATGGCTTCATCTCGCAGGGCGAAACCTCTCCTGCCGTGAGCACCATCATGCTGTCGCCGCAGGACGGCAAGGCGATCCAGGCGCAGATCACCGCGATCTTCGAGGCTATTGCCGACGGTCGGCGATCGCCGCGCACCCACGACAAGGCGGTCAAGTCCGACTACGAGGTGCTCGTCCAGCAGCTGACCAAGCTCGGCTGGAAGGAGAACGACCTCAAGATATTCTCCAACCCGACCGCGCTCTCGCACGAGCCGCCGCAGCGCGTCTGCCAGATGGTGCAGGACTGGTTCTCGGCGCATCTGGCGGTTCAGGACAAGGCGGCGCAGGAGCGCCTGCTGGTCGAGACCTTGAAGCCGGTCGTCTCGGGCTGAGCCTCCACTCCCCGCGTTTGACGGCGTCCGTGACATTTGGCGCGGCCGTCGCTATGTCCTGCGGCCCATGCTGCATTTCAACGACCTGACCGTCCGCATCGAAGGCCGGACCATCCTGGACAGCGCCACGGCCGGCATCCCCACGGGCCACAAAGTTGGTCTCGTGGGACGCAACGGCGCGGGCAAGACCACCCTTTTGAAGGTCATCTCCGGCGATCTGACGCCCGACGATGGCTCGATCACGGTTCAGCGCTCCTCCCGCATCGGCCACATCGCCCAGGAGGCACCGGGCGGCGAGGAGAGCCTGCTGGACTGGGTGCTCCAGGCCGACACCGAGCGCAGCCAGCTCCTCGTCGAGGCCGAAACCACCGAGGACGCCGATCGCATCGGCGAGATCCACGAGCGCTTGGCCGAGATCGGCGCGCACGCAGCACCCGCACGCGCCGCCCAGATCCTCGCCGGCCTCGGCTTCGACGAGGCGGCTCAGCAGCGGCCTTGCGGCGCCCTGTCGGGCGGCTGGCGCATGCGCGTCGCCCTGGCGGCCGTGCTGTTTCTCGAGCCGGAAATCCTGCTGCTCGACGAGCCGACGAACTACCTCGATCTGGAGGGCGTGCTGTGGCTCGAGGGCTACCTCAAATCCTACCCTCACACAGTGCTGATGGTCAGCCACGACCGCGACCTGCTGAACCGCGCCGTCACCGCGATCCTGCATCTGGAGCGCGGCAAGCTGACCCTTTATTCGGGCGGCTACGACGACTTCGAGGAAGCGCGGCGCGCGAAACAGCGGCTGGAATCCAAGCTGCGCAAGAAGCAGGACGAAGAGCGCCGCCGCATCCAGGCCTTCATCGATCGCTTCAAGGCCAAGGCGACCAAGGCCGCGCAGGCGCAGAGCCGCGTCAAGGCGCTGGCCAAGATGCAGCCGATCGCGGCGCAGATGGATGAGCGCGTCATCCCCTTCCATCTGCCCCACCCGACGAAGGCATTGGCCAGCCCGCTGATGCGGCTGGAGGACGTCGCGATCGGCTATGCGCAAGACGCCCCGGTGCTTCGCGGACTGAATTTGCGCATCGACCAGGACGACCGCATCGCGCTGCTCGGCCAGAACGGCAACGGCAAATCGACGTTCGCCAAGCTTCTCGCGGGCAAGCTCGAGCCGCTCACCGGCAAACTCTACGGGGCGAAGCGCGTCGATGTCGGCTACTTCGCCCAGCATCAGCTCGACGAGCTCAATCCCGGACAGACCCCATACGATCATATGGTCGAGCTGATGCCGGACGCGACCGAGGCGCAGCGGCGCACGCGTCTCGGCACCTACGGGTTCGGCGCGGACAAGGCCGATACCAAGTGCGCCAAGCTCTCGGGCGGCGAGAAGGCGCGCCTGTTGCTGGCGCTCGCCGCCTTCCACGGGCCGCACCTGCTCATCCTCGATGAGCCGACCAACCACCTCGACGTCGACAGCCGCGAGGCACTCGTGCACGCCCTCACCGAATATGAAGGCGCCGTCATCCTGATCAGCCACGACCGGCATTTGATCGAAGCGAGTGCCGACAGGCTGTGGGTTGTGCGCGACGGCAGCGTGAAACCTTATGACGGCGACATCGATGCCTACAGGACCGAGCTGATGTTTGAGCGCGGCGGCCAGACCCGGCCCTCGCGCGGCAAGGATGAAACGGCGCGTGGCGGCAAGGCGGGAGCGCGCCGCGCCGCAGCCGACAAGCGGGCAAACCTCGCGCCGTTGAAAAAAGCGGTGCAGGCGGCGGAGAAATCCGTCGAGCGGGTGAACGCCGACATTGCGAAGCTCGATTCGCTGCTGGCCGATACGGCCCTCTATGCCTCCGACCCCGCGCGCGCACGCAACGCCGTCGTCGAGCGCGGCCAGTTGGTCAAGCGTCTGGCGCAGGCCGAGGCAGAGTGGCTTGCAGCCAGCGAAGCCTACGAGCAAGCCGGCGTGGAGGCGAGCGACGCGCCGTCCGATTGAACACTAACGGTTCTTCCAGCGGCCAGTCGCAATGCGTCTGGCCGGATCGCCCGCACGCCGCAGCAGATAGACCCAGGCCTCGATCTCCCGCCCATCATCGGCGCGCACGCGGCGGAGTTCGCGAACGTACTCGGCTTGCGGCCCCAGCCCCTCGTAGAGATCGAGCCAAGCAAACGTGCGATCAGGATCCGATACTTCGCGGACTTCGCCGTGCACGACATCGAGCGCGTCGGCGGTGTCGCTCAGGCCCGGGTACTCCCCAAGATCGTAGAGGGCGGCGCTACCGATCGTGGCAGACCCGATATGTCGGGATTGGGCGAATAGCCGCTCGCGCTCGGCGGTGCCAAGTGCACCTCCCGCTGTCTGCATCAGGGTACCGTAGACGAACAGGTATCGCTGCGACTGTTGCATCGGCTCGATGATAAACGCGCAAGCCTCGAAGCCAAGTCCTAGCCGGCGATCCGCGTGAAGTCGGCGACATTGAGCGTGGCAGCGCGGATTTCCGACAACAGATGCAGGCGGTTCTTGCGAAGCGCCGGATCGTCGTCGTTGACCGTCACGTTCTCGAAGAAAGCGTCGACCGGCGCACGCAGCTCGGAGAGTGCCCGCATCGAGCCGGCAAAATTCTCGACGTTGATCGCGGCGGCCGTGTCCTGCTTGACGCTTTCGATCGCGGCGGCGAGCGCCAGCTCCTCCTTTTCCTTCAGGAGCTTCACGTCGTAGGTCGCGCCGTAGCTCGTCTTGTCCTTCTTCTCCTCGATGGACAGGATGTTCTGCGCGCGTTTGACGCCGCTCAGGAGATTTGAGCCGTCGTCGCTCTGCAGGAGCTCGGATAGCGCCTCTACGCGCTTGACGATGAGCGCGAGGTCATCCTGGCCGCCCAAGGCGAACACCGCATCGATGAGATCGTGGCGGGCGCCTTTCTCGCGCAGGTGCACCTTGAGGCGCTCCGCGAAGAAGGCCATCAGGTCGGAGACGATCGGCGCAAATTTCACGAGACCAACGGCCGTGCGCAGCCGCTCGTCGCCGCCTGAAAACAGCGCAAATACGTTGTCGCGCGTCAGGCCCCGCTGCTTCAATGTGCCGTCGATCTGATCGCGCAGATCCGTCGCGGCAAGTCGGTTCTCGCGCCCGTAGTGCAGGATGTAGGCTTCGGCAATGCTCGCGGCCAAAGGGAGGCGCAGGTCGTTCTCGAGCAAAATGCGAATGACGCCAAGTGCGGCGCGGCGCAGCTGATAGGGGTCGCCCGAGCCGGTCGGCTTCTCGCCGATCGCCCAAAAGCCAACGAGCGTGTCGAGCTTGTCGGCGAGCGCCACCGCGATTGCGACCGCGTCGCCCTCATCCTCGCGCGGCACCGTGTCGGTCGGACCCTTGGGTTTGTAGTGCAGCTCGAGCGCGCGTGCGATCTCGGGCTTGGTGCCGGCGGCTTCCGCGTAGTAGCGGCCCATGAGGCCCTGCAGCTCGGGAAACTCCCCGACCATTCCCGAGACGAGGTCGGCCTTGCACAGCTGCCCCGCACGGCGCGCGTCCTCGGGCGTCGCATCGACCGCGCCGGCGATCTGGAAGGCCAGCTCCGAGATGCGTTCGACGCGCTCGTTCTGCGAGCCGAGCTTTTCGTGGAACGTGATCGCCGACAAGGCGCTCGTCATCTCATCGAGGGAACGCTTGAGGTCCTGCTCCCAGAAGAACTTGGCATCCGACAGCCGCGCCGCGATGACCTTCTCATTGCCCGCGATGATCGTCTTGCCGGCATCCTTGGTCTTAAGGTTGGACACGAGGAGAAACTTGTTGGCCAGCTTCTTTCCCCGAGGCTCGCGCAGCGCGAAGCACTTCTGATGCGTGCGCATCGAGGTCATCAGGCACTCGGCCGGCACGGTGAGGAAATCCTTGTCGAAGGACCCGAGCAGCACGGTTGGCCATTCGCTCAAGCCGGCGTTTTCGGCGAGCAATCCGGCATCCTCGATCAAAGCATAGTGGGCCTGATTGGCTTTACCCTGCGCCTGCTCGGCAATGAGCGCGGCGCGCTCGCCGGCGTCGAGCAATACCTTGTGCTGCTTCAAGGCCTTCTCGTAGTCGGCGAAATTCTTGACCGCGAAGCGCTCGGGCGCGAGGAAGCGATGGCCCTGGGTGGTGTCGCCCGCCTTGATGCCGGCGATCTCGAAGGGCACGACCTTGCCGTCGAGCAGGCAAAGGATTGATTGCAGCGGCCGGATCCAGCGCAGCTCCGCGCCATCCTCCAGGCGCCGGTTGAAGCGCATCGACTTGGGCCAGGGAAAGCCGATGATCACCTCGCGCAGCGTCTCGGCGATGATGGCGGCGGCCGGGCGGCCGGGCTTCTCGATGCGCGCGAGATAGAAATCGCCCTTCTTCTCGTCCTTGACGATCTCGGCCTCAGCGAGCGAGGTTAGGCCCGCACCCTTGAGAAAGCCTTGCGTCGCAGCCTCCGGCGCGCCCACGCGGGGGCCTTTTCGCTCCTCGCGCACGCCGGGCGACATCTCCGGGACGCCGTCGATCACGAGAGCCAGGCGGCGCGGCGTGGCGAAGCTGCGCGCTTCGCCGGTTTCCAGCCCGCGCGCTTTCAGCCCATCGAGCATGACCCGGCGCAAATCCTCCGCGGCCCGGGCTTGCAGCCGTGCCGGAATCTCCTCGGAAAATAGCTCGAGCAGCAGCTCCGCCATGACCCTCAGCCGATGCGGTTGTGAATGCCGAGATCGTACTCGGTGATCGCGAATGTGAGCCCGGCGCTGCCGGTCCGCATCAATACGACACTCATGATGATGTCGGTCGACGCGCCCGCCGTTTGCATGAGATCGAGCATCAGAGTGCCGTTGGAGGCGCCGAGGAAATCATGGAAGAACATGTAGGCGCTTTTCGTGTCGACGTCGAACCGCCCGACTGCCCAAGGTGCGAGCCGCGGCGAGCCTTCGGGATGCAACAGATAGATCGCGATCTTCTGCAGCTGGGTGTTGTAGGGACGCAAGGCCTCCTGCAGCGCCTTGTCGTCGATGTCGCGCACTTCCAGCCGCGCGTCGATCTTGAACAAGGGGACCGCGTGCATTGGGCTCTCGCGCCACACGCGCGAGGTCCACGCGACGAGCGTGGGCTTGAGCGCCATGAGCTTCTCGGGCGCCGGCTCCTCCTTGGCGGTGTATTCCTCGAGTTGCATAGAGCGGACAATCATGAGGGCAATACGAGACGGCCGATGTCGGCCGCAGCTCCCGTCGCAACCAGGTATCCGACGCCGACCAGGATCAGCGCGACGGCGAAAAAGAACACCGCGCGCTGCCGGTTCCACAACGCGAAGTAGGCGATGAGCAGCGCTGGCACGCCGAGGATAAAGCCGCCGAGCGAATCGGGATGCATCAGGCGCGTCCTCCGGCGGTCTTGAGCCAAGCGGCGCAACAGGCCTTCGCCAACTCGCGCACGCGCAAAATGAAGCTCTGGCGCTCCGTCACCGAGATCACGCCGCGGGCGTCGAGCAGATTGAACAGGTGCGAGGCCTTGATCGCCTGATCGTAGGCCGGCAGCGCCATCTCGTGGCGCTCATCGCCGGCACCCTGCTCGAGCAGCGCCTTGCACTGCTGCTCGGCGTCCTTGAAATGCTGCAGCAGCAGGCCCGTATCGGCGTACTCGAAGTTGAAGCGGGAGAATTCCTGCTCGGCCTGCAGGAAGATGTCGCCGTAGCTGAGCGCGCGCGCATCCGTGCGGCCGTTGAACGACAGATCATACACGCGATCGACGCCCTGGACGTACATGGCCAGGCGCTCCAGGCCATAGGTGATCTCGGCCGAAACCACCTCGCAATCGAAGCCGCCGACCTGCTGGAAATAGGTGAACTGCGAGACTTCCATCCCGTCGCACCAGACCTCCCAGCCGAGCCCCCAGGCTCCGAGCGTCGGGCTTTCCCAGTCGTCCTCGACAAAACGGATGTCGTGCACGTCCGGATTCAGGCCAATGCGGCGCAGGCTGTCGAGGTAGAGATCCTGGATGTCGGCCGGCGCCGGCTTCATGATCACCTGCAGCTGATAGTAGTGCTGCAGCCGATTGGGGTTCTCGCCGTAGCGGCCATCCTTGGGACGGCGCGAAGGCTGCACATAGACGGCGTTCCACGGCTTTGGCCCGAGCGAGCGCAGCGCGGTCGCGGGATGGAACGTGCCGGCGCCGACCTCCATGTCGTAAGGTTGCAGGACCACACAGCCCTGCTCGGCCCAGAAGGTCTGCAGCGCGAAAATCAGATCCTGAAATGATTTTTCCGGCCGCAGGCGGCCGACGTCTGGCGCCGGCGCGCGTCCGGATTTGGTGGCGACTTTCGTGGGCATGACGCGGGGGGCCTTGGTGTCAGGCGCCGCACTATAAGCATTCGCGGCCGTGTGTCACGCGCGACACTGCCGGAAGTCGGCCCGAAAAACCCGTGGCACTGCAAGGCGGCGCACGCGTTATCCCCGGCAATTCGAATCGCCGAGGCTGCGCGCTGTGACCGATGATTGGCGAACCGCTAGTGTTCCTGCGCCCGCCGAATCACGAAGAAAAGCAAACCGGGATTTCCGCATGAGCTCTCCCCGCATCGCCGTCATACTCCCTTGCTTCAATGAAGGTGCGGCCATCGCCGGCGTCGTGCGAGATTTTCGCAAGGCGCTGCCCGGGTGCTCGATCTACGTCTACGACAACGCCTCCACCGACGACACCGCCATGAAGGCGAGGAGCGCCGGCGCGATCGTGCGCAGCGTGCGTCAGCGCGGAAAGGGCAACGTCGTGCGCCACGCGTTTGCGCAGGTCGATGCCGACGTTTTCCTGCTCGCCGACGGCGACGGCACCTACGACGCTGCGAGCGCGCACGAGCTTGTCGCAGCTGTCTGGAACGATCAGCTCGACATGGCAGTCGGCCGCCGCGACCATCTGGGGGCGCGCGACGCCTATCGCAGCGGGCACCAGACGGGAAACCGCAGCTTCAACTGGCTCGTACGGCGACTGTTCGGAGAGGGCTTCCGCGACATCTTCTCGGGCTACCGTGCCTTCTCGCGGCCCTTCGTGAAATCCTTCCCTGCGCTCGCGACAGGTTTTGAGACCGAGGCGGAAATGAGCCTGCACGCGATCCAGCTCGGGCTCGCGTGCGTCGAGATCCCAACCCTTTACCGCCAGCGCGGGGAATCGAGCCAGAGCAAGCTCAGGACCTATCGCGATGGCGCGCGCATCTTGTGGTTCATCACGCGGCTGTTGAAGCACCTGCGCCCATTGTTCTTCTTCGCCACGATTGCCGGCTTCGCAGCAGGTATCTCGCTCGCGATGGGATCGGAAGTCATCGTGGAATTCATCGAGACCGGGCTTGTTCCGCGCTTGCCGACGGCACTCGCAGCCGCCACGATCATCATCATCGCGGGCGTCAGCCTTGCGACGGGTTTGATCCTCGACAGCGTCGCCTACGCCCAGCAGGAGACGAAGCGGCTCGCGTATCTGACGGTCGCCCGCATGGCGCCGCGCAATGAGGTTTCGAGGATCACAGATCACGTGGCGGCCTAGCGCGGCGCGCCGGTCAATCCAGGCTCAAGCGAGCCGTCAGCCGCGCTTGCGGGCCGGCCGGTACACGCCGGTCTTGGCATCGAACTCGAGCTTGCCCAGATCCTTGGGCCGCGCCGCAACGGGATCGCGATTTTTCAGCTCGTCATGCGCCACGCGCGTCGCTTCGGCGGCGCGTGTCATTTCCTTCATCACCCATTTGACGCCGGCTGCTATACCGGCCCCGACCAGCACCGCGGCCATGACCTGAGGCATCAAGGACACTCCCTCCTTGCGGACGCTCATAGGCCAAATCTCGACCACAGCGCCCGGATCTCGACAGCGGATATCAGTTCTTCGGCGAAGGCAAGACGGCCGTGGGTTAAATCCCCGTAACCAGAAATGCCAGGTATGCGCCGGAGCCGTGAAAGCAGGCCGCCTTTGTCGAATTGAATCATTTTAAGTCGCACTTTGTCGCCATGCAGCTCGCGCATCTTCGTGCGGATATCGGTTACGCCGTCGATGAGACCGAGTTCCAGCGCCTTGGGTCCTGACCAGAAAGCGCCCGAGAACAATTCCTGGTCGGGTCCCTTGAGGCGGCCGGCGCGGCGCTCCTTGACGATGCCGATGAAGACGTCGTGCACATCGCGCTGCAGCGCCTTGATGCGCTCCACGTCCTCGGGACGCTCCGGCTTGAAGCTGTCGAGCGCGTCCTTGTCCTCGCCAGCCGTGTAGACGCGGCGCGAGATACCAAGCTTCTCGATCGCCTTGTCGAAACCGAAGCTCGCAAAGATCACGCCGATGGAGCCGACAATCGAAGACGGGTCGGCGTAGATCTCATCGCCTGCGAGGGCGAGGTAGTAGCCGCCCGAAGCCGCCACGTCCTCGCAGAAGACGTAGACCGTCTTGCCGTTTTCTTCGGCCAGTTGGCGCAGTCGGCGAAAGATGAGGCTCGACTGCACGGCCGAGCCGCCCGGCGAATTGATCACGATCGCAACCGAAGGCAGCTTCGACATCGTGAACGCCTTCTCGATGCCACTGGCGGTCTGCGAGATGCTGATGCCCGGACGCAGAGGCGCCGCCATCCCGATCGGCCCGGTAAAACGCAGCACGGGGACAACAGGCCTACGGTTGAAGAACCACATTCGCGCCTTCCTAGCGTTTCATCGAGAATTCAAGGATACGCGATCGATCCGAGGGGAGGACCATCACGACGGGCAACGACATTTACGGCATGTCCGCGGCGAGAGCTAGGCCGCTGGCTCAATTGGCAGCGCCGCGCCCGCGCGAAGTATCGCGTCTGCCTTGGGAGTAAATGCGCCATCGCTTTCGTGCAGCACGAACGGCGCAAAAAGCCTGAGTGGGGCACGGCTTCCTTGTATGCCTGATACGATGATCCGGTTCGCGAAGGCGCCGGCGCGCGGTAGCAGGGGAAGCACGTTCAAGCCGCCGAAGCGGGAGTCGAGTGCGCCGAGCAGGCGCGCGAGCGCGTCGGCCTTGTGTACGATCGTCACGGTGCCGCCGGGCCGCACCATGCGCGCCATGAACCGTCCCCAGCGTTCAAGATCGGACTCGGGCATTGCGTGCGATCCGGCCTTGAGCCGGTCGGGAGCCAGCGTTCCGGTCTCTTGCCGGTGAAAAGGCGGGTTGGCGATCGCGTGAGCAAACGCTCCGTCGCTCAGTCCGAGCGAGGTCAAGCTCGGCGCTCGCCATCCCGACCTCGCCTTCGATGACGCGCACGCGGTCGGTCAGACCGTTGCGGCGGACATTCTCGACAGCGATCTGCGCCAGCTCGGGCTCACGCTCGAGGAGGACGACCTTGGCGTAGGGGATGCGCCGCGCAAGGCATAGCCCCGCGGTGCCGACGCCGGCGCCGATGTCGATCACCTCCAGGGGTTCCCGCAAGTCGGGCACGGCGGCGGCCAGCAGAACAGCATCGATTCCGGCGCGGTATCCCAATCTCGGTTGCAAGATCTGCAGGGCGCCACCGAGAAACGCATCGTCCGTGAGCTGCTCCCCGCTCGCCCCGGGGGCTTTCACCGCACGATCCACTGGCCAAGGCCAGCCTCGTCCAGCAGCCGTCGCGCCTGGGACCAGCTGTCCTCGGGCACCACAAGCCGCTTCTGGACCGCGCCGAGCGCTCCTTGGATTTCACTCATGTTGCCATCAAACACGGCGACGCCTATGCCTGCGTCCTGCAAGAGGACCTCGATGAAGTTGAGCAGGACGGGGTCGTTCGTCGTCACTAAATCACGCATGAATTCAGGTTCCGGGCTGCCGTGCGTCGAGATGCTACTCGGGTTCGAAGTAATTGGGCCTAAAGAGATACTGGGCCTAAAGAGACGACCACTATATGTTCGTCAACAAGCCAGCAGGAAAAATGCGCTTGGGCCAAGTTATACCATTTGACGGCGTACGTGCTCCTCCAGAAAGCCTGAAGCCGCTTCTGGATCTCGTATCCGCCGACCTCGAGGGGATCAACCGGATTATCCTCGATAAGGCGGTATCCGAGGTCGAGGTCATTCCCGAGCTCGCCCACCATCTGATCGATTCCGGCGGCAAGCGGCTGCGGCCGATGCTGACGCTTGCGGCTTCGCAGCTGTGCGGCTATGGCGGCGGCGGCCACATTCGTGTCGCCGCGGCGGTGGAGTTCATGCACACCGCGACGCTGCTGCACGACGATGTCGTCGATGAAAGCGCGTTGCGCCGCGGCCGCAAGACCGCGCGCATGATCTGGGGCAACCAGGCGAGCGTGCTTGTAGGCGATTTCCTGCTCGGGCAGGCGTTCCGCATGCTGGTCGAGGTCGGCTCGCTACCCGTGCTCAAGATCCTGTCGAACGCCGCGGCGATCATCGCGGAAGGCGAGGTCATGCAGCTGGCGGCGGCGAAGAACACCTCCACCACCGAGGACGAGTATCTGGCGATCATCAACGCCAAGACGGCGGCGCTGTTTTCCGGCGCGGCCGAATGCGGCGCCGCGATCGCCAACCGGCCCGCGCCCGAGCAGGCGGCGCTCAGGTCCTATGGCCGCAATCTGGGCTTGGCCTTCCAGCTGATCGACGACGCGCTCGATTATGCCGGCGACCCCGACCGCATGGGCAAGGCGATCGGCGATGACTTCCGCGAGGGCAAGATCACGCTGCCGGTGATCCTGTCGTTCAGGCGCGGCACGGACGTGGAGCGCAGTTTCTGGCGGCGCACCATCGTCGACGGGGAGATCGAGCCGGGCGACCTCGAGCACGCCATTTCCCTCATGAAACGCCACCGGGCGCTCGATACCACGCTCGAACGCGCCTCCTCCTACGGCACGATCGCGCGCGATGCGCTGGCGATTTTCCCCTCCTCCGAGCCCAAGTCGGCCATGGAGCAGGTGATCACTTTCTGTGTCGAACGCACGATGTGAGCTGGGCCTGCCAACAGGCGTATTGCCTGGATGCGGGGCGCCAGCATAGATTTCCGTCAAAGGTCGTTGGGGATTTGGGGGGATTTGGGAATGCTTGGGGGTAGGCTTCTCGTCGGCTCGGTTGCGGCCGCCGCATATCTGGCGCTCGTTGCCGGTGCCCACAGCGTGCCCTCTCCTGCAATGAGCGCACCCGCCGCCGTGGCGCACGCTCCCGCGCAATCGACCAACATTGTCCCGGTCAAGCTCGGCTTTGGCTACATGAGCAAGGCCGAAACCGCCGACCTGTGGAAGCGGGTCGACGAATACGCCACTGTCGACGCGCTCCAGGAATTCTGCGGCAACAAGCTGAACCTCCAGCGCCGGGCCTGGCGCGCGGTCTCCGCCTGCATCGAGGTGCCGGCGCTCAGAAAAGTCCTCGCCGTCTTCAACCAGAAGAAGGCCGACTACCTCAAGGCCTGGCAGACCATCCATGGCGAGGAAGAGCGCAAGAAAGCCGTGTGCGAGCGCTTCAAGCCGAAGCTCGCCCAGTATTCCAAGATCATCAGCGGGCAAATATCGGAGGCGGCAACCATGTGCCGCAACTGCCTTTTCTGCTGACGTCTAGCCGCCGAGCGTCACCGGTGAATTCCACCACTGCGGGCGGTCACGGCTGAAGCCTGCCGCTGCCGCCGCTGCCTCCTTCTCGCTGGCGTAGACGCCAAAGCACGTGGGCCCCGCTCCTGACAGCCCGGCATAAAGGCACCCAGTCGAGGCTTGCAGCGCTGCGCGCACCTCGGCGACGGCCGGCATCGTCTCCAGCACGGCCGGCAGCAGGTCGTTGCCCTCGCTCCGCATGAAATCCAGCAGCGACCGCGTATCCGCGAACGCTCCAAGCGCCGGCGGCCGCGCCGGCGCCACCGCCGGGGAGGCCTTGAGCCTGCGGAAAACCCGCGCCGTCTTGTCGGGCACAACCGGCGCGCCCGGATTGAGCAGAACGGCCTGTAGAACGGGAAGCCCCCGCACCGGGATGAGCCGCTCGCCGACACCCCACGCGAGCGCCGTTTCGCCGGCAAAGCACACCGGCACGTCAGCGCCGAGCGATGCGGCAATCCCCATCCAGTCGACGCACCCGGCCAATTCAGGGTTGGCGCGGCACACAGCCCGCAGCAGAGCTCCGGCGTCCGCCGATCCGCCCCCGATGCCAGCCGCGACGGGCAAGCGCTTGTGCAGCGTCACGGCGCCAAGCCGCAGGCGTGGCTCGGCCATGGCCAGGCGATCCAGCGCGCGCGTTACGAGGTTCTCCCCGCTGATCCCGCTTGCGAACGGCCCGTCGACGGCCAAGGACACTCGCTCGCCCGGCTGCAACCGCACCTCGTCGCAGACCCCTGCCGCAAAGGTGATCAGGCTTTCAAGGAAATGATAGCCGTCGGTCGCACGCCCGCGCAGCTTGAGGGTGAGATTGACCTTCGCCCGCGCCTCTTCGCTGATGGCGTCTTGGGCAGCAGCCTGTCCGGTCATTGCGGCCATCAGGCTCGAGCCCGGCCAAGCCAACGTGCCCGCCCGCTACTCGACGCGCGGCGGGCTGAGCTTGGTCTCTTTGCGCTTCTTATCGGCCTCAGGCGTTGCGCCCACTTCGACGCTGCCCGGAAGACCCTCGGTCAGCTTCTTCTTGATCTTGTCGACGTCCTCGGCCTCGGGCTCGAGCGTCAGAGCCTGATCCCACTGGAAGCGCGCCTCGCGCTCGCGGCCGACCTTCCACAACGCATCGCCGAGGTGATCGTTGAGCACGGGATCCTCCGGCTTCAACTCGACAGCGCGCTCAAGGAAGCGAACCGCGTCCTTGTAGTTGCCGAGCTTGAAGTGCGCCCAGCCGAGGCTGTCGACGATGTAGCCGTCATCGGGTTTCAGAGCGACGGCCTTCTCGATCAGCGACATGCCGTCCTTGAGGTTGTGGTTCTGATCGACCCAGCTGTACCCGAGATAGTTCAGCACCATCGGCTGATCGGGATACAGCTTCAGCGCGGTCTGCAGATCCGCCTCGGCCGGCGGCCAGTTCTTCAACCGCTCTTGGCTCGTGCCGCGCGAATAAAACAGAGTCCAATGCCGCTTCGCGGGATGCGGGACCAGATTGATCGCGCGCGTGTAGTAGTCGACCGCCTCACCGTAGCGCTTGCGGGAGCGCATGATCGTGCCCAGCGCGTCGAGCGCTCTGAGATCCTTGGGGTTCTCGGTCACCAGCTTGTCGAGGATGGCTTTTGACTGATCGACCTTATCGAGCGAGTTGAGGTCGAATGCCTTGCGGATTGCGACCTCCGAGTGGAGGGCCGGATCGTTTTCGATGCGGTCGTAGATCGCAACGGCGTCGTCATAACGGTGCGCGGATTCATACGCGGCCGCCAGCGCCGCGAGCGCCGGCACGTGGTCGTATTTCACGTAAAGCGCCATCTGCAGGTAGAGGATGCCCATGCTGACGCCGCCCTCGTTGGTGAGCAGCTCGCCGAGCCCGTAAAACACTTCTGCCAGGCCTTCATCGGCATTGGAAACCAGCAGTGGAACGTCCTTGCCCGATTTGATCTCGTCGCGCAGCGCGCGCACCATCGAGGGCTGCTCGTCCTCATCCTTGTCGGTCAAGCCATCCAGGATCGACTTGGCGAGCTTGGTGTCGCCGCCACGCGCCGCATGGCGCGCATAGGCCAGCGCGGGCCTGAGGATGTGGCTGTGCTCTTTGTAGCCCTTCTCGAAGATCGTTGCCGCTTCCTGCTTCTTGCCGGCGACATCGGCGATCAGCGCGGCGTGATAGTTGAGATAGAACTGCGCGCCTTCGGCCTGCTTGGGCGTTTTCAGGATTTTCATCGCGCGATCTGCATCGCCGGCGGCAACCGCCGTCCAGGAGCGGGCGAGCGCGCTGGTGAGCTCTCCGATCAGCCCATCGCTGGCAGCCTCGAATTCCTTTTCGGCTTGCGGGTAGTCGTGCGCCTTGAAGCGATCCAAGCCGCGCACGAGGTGCGCCATGCGGTTGCTTGGATCCTTATTGACCAGCTCTTCCGCCAAGGGAACCGCGCGCTTCCAGTTCGCTTCCGTAGCTTCGGTCTGGAAGGCCTGCTCCATCAGCACCTCGTTGCTCGGATCGAGCGAGAGAGCGCTGCGGTAGAAGGTCGTCGCGTTGTTTGGGTCGTTCTCGTTCTTGGCGAAGTTGGCAGCGAGATAGCTGCCGAGCAGCGAGCGCACCGTGTCATCGTCGACGGGACTGTTCGCAGCGAAGGTTGCCGCAACGCCGGTGGCGCCGAGGATGAATGCCGTGGTCAGCAACACGATGCGAAGACGAGCCCGCATGCAGCAAATCCTTCTGGAGACCGGATTGATTCCCGAGTGGATACCCAGCGTAGCAAATAACGCGGCGATTTGGCGACATTACCGCCAAGTTAGAGTTGAAAGCGCCAGTTCAACGTAATGATGGCGCTAGGCATTACATTCCCGTGTAATTTGGACCGCCACCGCCCTCGGGGCACACCCACGTGATGTTCTGGCTCGGATCCTTGATGTCGCAGGTCTTGCAGTGGACGCAGTTCTGGGCGTTGATCTGAAAGCGCGGCTGCCCGTCATTATTGCGTACGATCTCGTAGACCGCGGCGGGACAATAACGCTGAGCGGGCTCCGCGTACTCCGGCAAATTGACCGCAATCGGAATCATTGGGTCGGTAAGCTTAAGATGAACTGGCTGGTTCTCCTCATGATTGGTTCCTGAGAAGGACACATTCGTCAGCCGGTCGAACGTCAGCACGCCATCAGGTTTCGGATACGCGATCGGCTGGGCCTCAGCCGCCTTTTTCAGCGTCGCATAATCCGGCTTGCGGTGCTTGAGCGTGATGCCAAGGCCGATGCCCGGCAGGATCGTGTTCATCCACATGTCGAAACCGCCGAGCATGATCCCGAGATAGGTGCCAAAGCGGGACCAAAGCGGCTTGGTATTACGCACCGGTTTCAAGTCGCGCGCGATGTCGCCGGTTCGCACGTCCTGCTCATACGCTTCCAATCGATCGTGACTGCGGCCCTCACCCAGCGCCGCGAACGCTGCCTCGGCCGCTGCTATCCCCGATAGGATTGCGTTGTGGCTACCCTTGATGCGGGGGAGGTTCATGAATCCCGCCGCGCACCCGACCAGCGCGCCGCCGGGCACAACCAGCTCGGGGATCGACTGCCAGCCGCCCTCGGTGATGGCGCGCGACCCATAGCCGATGCGCTTGCCGCCTTCGAGCGTGGGGCGAATGGCAGGATGCGTCTTGAAGCGCTGGAACTCTTCGTACGGCGACAGATAGGGATTTTGATAGTTGAGATGCAGCACGAAGCCGACCGCAACGAGGTTCTCGCCGTAGTGATAGAGGAATGAGCCGCCGCCGGTGCGGGAGTCGAGCGGCCAACCGAACGTGTGCTGCACGAGACCCGGCTGATGCTTCTCCGGTGAAACCTGCCAAAGCTCCTTGAGGCCGATGCCGAACTTTTGCGGCTCGCCCTTCTCCAGGTTGAATTTCTTGAGCAGCTGCTTCGACAGCGAGCCGCGCGCGCCTTCGGCAAAGAATGTGTACTTGCCGCGCAGCTCCATGCCGCGCGTGAAGCTCTCGGTCGGCTTGCCGTCGCGGCCGACGCCCATGTCGCCCGTCGCGACACCGGCGACGGCGCCCTGGTCGTCGTAAAGAATCTCGCTCGCGGCAAAGCCCGGGTACACCTCGACACCAAGCTCGGCTGCAACCTCGCCGAGCCAGATGCAGAGTGCACCGAGGCTGACGATGTAGTTGCCGTGATTGTTCATCAGCGGCGGCATGATGAAATTGGGCAGACGGAACGACCCGCGTTCGGTGAGGACGAGGAATTTATCGGCGCTCACGGCCGTTTCGACGGGCGCGCCTTTGTCCTTCCAGTCCGGGATGAGGCGGTTCAACCCCTTGGGGTCGATCACGGCGCCCGAAATGATGTGAGCGCCGACGGCCGAGCCCTTTTCCAGGACGACGACCGAGAGTTCGCTTCCTGCTTCCGCGGCCAGCTGCTTCAAGCGGATCGCCGCGGCGAGCCCGGCAGGCCCGGCTCCGACGATGACCACGTCGAACTCCATTGCCTCTCTCGGGGGCAGCGTCGCGGAGCTCTCCATCGTTGTTGGTTTTCCTCGTATCGAGACTTCGTATCGAGACCTCGGGGGCGCCTTGTCGATTAGGTCGCCAGAGGCCGCAGCGTCAAGCGTCGAAACGTTATTGCCGCAGCTCGACGGGGAGCAAACCAGCGCACTTTGAGCAATCAAACGTGCGCTGCTAGGGTGAGCGCCATGAGCCCCGAGGACATGAGCACTGAGGACACGTTCGAGCGCAAGGCGGCCAGGCTGCTCGCCTGGTATGAGGCCATGGGCGTCGACGGGGCCGTTCAGGATGCGCCCGTCGACTGGCTTGCACGCGGCGATCGCGCGCCCGGTTTCGGCTTTGCATTGGCGCGTGAAGACGCCGCTCCGCCGATTGAAAAACCTGCGGCGGCGCCGGCACGCGCCGCGATGCCCGCTCCCTCGCAGCCAGCTCCCTTGCAGCAAGTGGCGCGGCCAGCCCGGCAGTTCACCGGACGGCCAGGGGCCGCCGCAGGCGCAGGCGACGCGCGCGAGCTGGTGGCACGTGCGAACTCGCTGACCGAGCTTGCAACGATGCTCGCCGGCTTTGACGGCTGCGGCCTCAAGGCGACGGCCAAGAATACGTGCTTCTATCGCGGCGCCGAGCGGGCCCCTTTGCTGATCGTGGGCGAAGCGCCCGGGCGCGAGGAGGACATGGAGGGTAAGCCCTTTGTCGGGCGCGCCGGCATGCTGCTCGACAAGATGCTCGTCGCGATGGGCCTCACCGAGCGCGATGTGCACATTACCAACATCGTCTACTGGCGCCCGCCGGGAAATCGCACCCCGACCGCGCAGGAGGCCTTGGCGTGCCGTCCGTTCCTGGAGCGGCAGGTGGCGCTCGTTAAGCCCAGGGTGGTGCTGGCTTTAGGCGGGGCGGCGGCAAAGCAGCTGTTCGACGTGGCCGAGGGGATCATGCGCATTCGCGGCAAGTGGCGCGAAGCCGAGCTTGGCGGCCATAAAGTACGCGCCATGGCGACGCTGCACCCGGCCTATCTCTTGCGCACGCCGGCGGCTAAGGGCATGGCATGGCGCGACATGCTCGCGGTCAAGGCGGCGATGTCGGCCGACAACCGGACATGAAACCCCGCAGATGACCAAGCTCGACGCCACTTTCCCCTTCAAGCCCCTGAAAATCGCGGTCCTGACCGTGTCCGACACCCGCGACATGTCAACGGACAAATCGGGGAATGTCCTGGCTTCTGCTCATCGACACTGCCGGACATGTCCTGGCCGAGCGCGCCATCGTCACGGATGACGAGGCCGCGATCCGCGCCAAGGTCGAAGCGTGGATCGCCAATCCCGACATCGCCGTCGTGATCACCACGGGCGGCACCGGCTTCACCGCGCGCGACGTGACGCCCGAAGCCGTGAAGCCATTGTTTGAAAAGGAGATCGAAGGATTTTCCGTCATCTTCCACATGATCTCGTTCAATCAGGTGGCGACGTCGACGATCCAATCGAGGGCCTGCGGGGGACTGGCGAACGGAACCTACGTCTTCTGCCTCCCGGGCTCGCCTGGAGCCTGCAAGGACGCGTGGGACGGGATCCTCAAGTGGCAGCTCGATAGCCGCCATCGGCCGTGCAATCTCGTCGAGATCATGCCGCGGCTGAAAGGACGAGAGGCGGCAAACTAGACCACTCGCGCGGAAGTCAACAACGGTCGGCCCGTCAATAGCGGGATCAGCGCCTACGCATGTTGAGCATTTCGAGAGTGGCGTTGGCGCTCTCAAACACGGCAATCGCAAGATAGCCGGCCACGACGAGAACCAATCCACCAACGACCGCAGGAGCCGCGAGCAAGAAACCAAGCGGCAGGCCGATCAGCGCCGGCGCCGCGAACTGGGCAGGGCCCCGCTCAGCGCCGCCATGAAAATGGCAATACCGGCGGCGAGACCGACCCAGCCGCAGCCAGTGACCAGCGACGCGCAGATCTTGCCAGTCCGATAACGCGCTTTCAATGCGATGGGCTCATCGCGGGCTTCGGCCTTGGCGACCTCGCGCGCGATGATTTGCGGCATCCTAGTCGCGCCAGTCATTGGAACAGCCTGGTCAGGCGACTCCGGCGTGTATGCGGGCTGCGGATTGACTGCCGCAACTGCAGGGCGTTGGCCGCTGTAGCCGTTGCCACCGCCGCTATTGCCGCCGGCGTTGACGGGTGAAGAGGAAACCGCGCCCGAGCCAACCGGCGAGTTGGGGGCCGGGCTCCCGGCCGAATTTCCGATGCCGGCCTCTTGGCGTCGCGCGACGCGCGCCTCGCCCCAGCGCCATTCAGCAATGCGGAATAGACCCTCGCGCGCTTCCTGCGCTTCGACCGAGGTGCCGTGGTGCTCCACGATATGGCGGTAGAATTGGAGGGCATAGTCCATCTTGCCCTCGGCTTCGGCTCTGCGTGCCGCCTGCAGCACTTGAACCGGCGTATACTGCACAGAAGCTTGTGCCATTATCCTAACCCCCTACGCTAACCCCGCCGCGGATACGGCCCCATGGCCGATCCATCCCATTACAATGCTTGGCTTACCGGCCGCGGCGAGACTACCCGACCCACTAAATTTCCAACCGAACGAAAGCCACTCGACCGCTCGCCATCGCGAAGCCCAGACAGTGGCCTGATGGCGGAGCGAAGAAGCGCAGAGGTCGATCCCACGGATGCGCCCGACAATCCGACAAGCTCGTCGAGCGCCTCGACGGCCTGCCGCAAAATAAACGGTCCCGTCGCCTTTATGGTGCGGCGACGTACCGGTCTTGCCCGGTGAGGGGCCAGCGGAAGCGATGCGAGACGAACCATGCGGGGTACCGAACCCTTGGCCTTTCACCCCCCAGTGAAAGAGCGTCAGCCGATAATCAGCCAAACCTGACGGCAGAATTACGACCAACTCCAAGGAAATGGGAAGGCAATTTCTCGTTTCCGCCGAGACCGCGGAAAGGCGAAATGGGCCTTAGGGGGTCGTCAGGGAGTGATTGCTTGCCGAAGCTGGCGCTCGTGGGAGTAGCGCTGAGTGCTCTTTACGGCGCGAGCCCGAAGCATCCGGATGTTGCCCGAACCCACCCGTCGCGCGAGATCAACGTCTTCCCGAACCCGCTCGCGGTAGCCACCGACCTTCTCGTATAGGCGCCGCGGAATGAGCAGCCCCTGGTCTCCGTAGGGCAGCCGAAATGCCAGGCAGCGCAACCGGGCCAGGCCCTCGATGCACCGAGGTGCCAACCCTTCGTAGTCGAGCGCAAAGCAAAAGGCGGCCGCGGCAAGCTTGGTGCGGCCTGTATCCACGCGCTCCATGAAATGGGATGCTTCGCGCTCCCAACCCGGATCAAGCACGGTTTCCGGGTAGAGGAACATTAGCCAGGGATGCTTGGCGCGGGCGGCCCCGGCTATGAGCTGGCTGGCGCGGCCAGGGCTTGAGCTCACAACCTCCGCACCCGCTGCATCCGCTATCGCGCACGTTCGGTCCGTGGAACCGCCATCCGCAACCACGACCTCGCGCACCAGCCCATCGACAGTCGCTGAAATGAGCGCGGAAAGTGTATCCGGCAGGACCGCTTCCGCATCGAGTGTGGGTATCACGACCGAGATCATGGCCTTGTCTGCCACGGTGCTGGGTCCGGCCAACAACGACAATGCGTGAGGGCCTTTCGCCTCGCCGCAAGTTCTTGCTTTGTTCTCCATTGGCCGCTATGGTGGTCGAACTCGTGGAGGCAGTGAATGGATTCAACCCAGCCGGCGAAGAAAACCGACGCACTCGTCGCGGCTGATCGGCGGCGCGGCAGAGGCGCACGGTCAAACGATACTGGGCGCTTCGAGAAGGGAGTGCGCGAGGAGGTCGATGACGGCTGGGAGGGACTTGGCGATCTCGATGCGTTCAAGACGGAGGTATACGAAGAGCCGGCACGTACGATCATCACTCGCAACGATAGCCCCGACATCTCATTCGACCGCTCGATCAATCCCTATCGGGGATGCGAGCATGGCTGCATCTACTGCTTCGCCCGGCCAACGCACTGTTACCTAGGGCATTCGGCAGGCCTCGACTTTGAGACCAAGCTCTATGCAAAGCCGAATGCGGCGGCTCTGCTCGAGCGCGAACTGGCACATCCTACATATAAGCCCGAGGTCATAGCGATCGGAACAAACACCGATCCGTATCAACCCATCGAGCGCGAGCGCCTCATCATGCGGTCGATCCTCGAGGTGCTTGAGAAAACCTCGCATCCCGTCGGCATCGTGACGAAGTCGGCGCTCGTCGTGCGCGATATTGATATCCTCGCGCGAATGGCAAAGCGCGGTCTTGCGCGCGTGGCGCTGTCCGTCACGACACTCGACCGACAGATCGCGCGCGTGATGGAACCGAGGGCCGCGACGCCGGCAAAGCGTCTCGAGGCATTGAGGCTCTTGAGCGAAGCCGGCATTCCGACAACGGCAATGGTCGCTCCGATCATCCCCGCAATCAATGATAGCGAGATCGAGTCCATACTCGAAACTGTTCGCGATGCGGGCGCGGTTTCGGCAGGATATGTGCTGCTGCGATTGCCGCTCGAAATAAAGACGTTGTTCCGCGAGTGGCTTGCAACCGAGTTCCCGGATCGCGCCGATCGCGTGATCCACCTCATGCAGTCGATGCATGGGGGACGCGATTACACGGCTGAGTTCGGCGTTCGGCAGCGTGGCACCGGCCCCTATGCCGAGCAAATTGGCCTGCGTTTTCGGTTGGCTGCCAGGCGTCTCGGTCTCAACGATGATCGAGCACCACTACGGACCGACTTGTTCCAGCCGCCCGTGCTCAAGGGGCAACAAATGCAGCTTTTCTAACTGGATTATCCGGCGGCGAAGCGCACCCGCTTTGACAGCGGCACGTGCAACCGCAATTCTTGCCCACGATGGGCACAGCCGATTCGCAACTAGGTCCGACATTCGAGCTGGAAGCTGCCGAGCTGCAGCTTCACGGCGGACCGGTCGCAGGCGTGGACGAGGCGGGCCGCGGACCGCTTGCCGGGCCGGTCGTAGCCGCTGCGGTGATCCTCGATCCCAAATGCATTCCCCATGGCATCAACGATTTAAAGGTTCTCGACGAGGAAAAGCGTGAACGGCTGTACGTTCTGATTAAATCGTCGGCAATTGTGGGCGTCGGCATTGCCGACGTGAAGCGCATCGACCGCGACAACATTCTTGGAGCCACGCTTTGGGCAATGGCGCAGGCCGTGGCACAGCTGAGCGTTGTTCCCAAGATCGCGGCCGTCGACGGTAATCGTGCGCCAACGCTCAATTGCGCGTGCCGGACTATCGTCAAGGGCGACGCGCGCTGTCTCTCGATCGCAGCTGCCTCCATCATCGCCAAGGTCACGCGCGATCGCATCATGGTTGGGCTCGGCGCGAAGCACCCGGGCTACGGTTTCGAGCGCCACAAGGGCTACGGCACTGTGGAGCACCATGACGCGATCAAGCGTCTCGGCGTCACGCCGCATCATCGCCGTTCGTTTCGCGCCGTGCAGCTCGCCTTGGGCCTCGTCCTCGAGGACAGCTGAGGCGCTTGCGCGAACACATTTCGCGTTGCTGCGGCACCCAGAAATCCGCTGGTCAAAAGTAACGCTCGACGTTTAAGGTCTGCGCTCGGGCGGTGCAGGAGTTGCGGCGCGCTCGTGTGTCAGTTCGGTAAATCAAGAGTAGCGTTCAATGGCATTGCGTCGGTCCACACCTGCAAGCAATCGCGTTATTGTCGGCGACTGTCTCGAGATCCTCAAGTCTCTGCCCGAGCACAGCGTCGATCTGGTCTTCGCCGACCCACCCTACAATCTCCAGCTCGCGTCCGATCTTTTGCGTCCCAACAACACGCGCGTCGACGGCGTCGACGACGCCTGGGACAAGTTCGCAAGCTTCGCCGAGTACGACCGGTTTTCGCACGCGTGGCTCTCCGAGTGCCGCCGCATTTTGAAACCGGATGGCGCCATCTGGGTGATCGGGTCCTATCACAACATCTTCCGGCTCGGATCGACGCTGCAGGACCTCGGGTTCTGGATCCAGAACGACGTCATCTGGCGCAAGGTGAACCCGATGCCGAATTTCCGCGGCAAGCGCTTCACCAACGCGCATGAGACGCTGATCTGGGCCGCGCGTGACCAGCGCTCGCGCGCCACCTTCAATTACGAGAGCCTGAAAGCCCAGAACGACGACTTACAGATGCGGTCAGACTGGCTGTTTCCGATCTGCTCGGGGCCGGAACGTCTAAAAGACGAGGGTGGGCGCAAGGCGCATCCCACGCAGAAGCCCGAGGCGTTACTGCATCGCATTCTGCTCGCGTCCAGCAAGCCGGGCGATATCGTGCTCGATCCATTTTTCGGCACCGGAACGACCGGGGCGGTTGCCAAACGGCTTGGCCGTCGCTTCATCGGCATCGAACGAGACCCCGACTACGCCAAGGCGGCCCAGGAGCGAATCGCAAGGGTCATCCCGCTCGCTCCCTCCGCACTCGAAACGCAGCGCTCCAAGCGTAGCGAGCCACGGGTGCCTTTCGGCACGATTATCGAGCTGGGCCTGCTTGAGCCGGGGAGAACGCTGCTAGACGCACGCAAAAGAATACGTGCAGAGGTCAAGGCCGACGGCACGCTCACTTACGGCGGCGAGCAGGGATCGATCCACCGGATGGGCGCCTCAGCGCAGGGCAAGTCTGCCTGCAACGGCTGGACCTTCTGGCACTTCGAAGTCGACGGGAAGCTGAAGCCCATCGATCTGCTGCGCGAGCAGGCAAAACGCGAGCTTGGGCTCAACGCCCCGGCGTTTATTCACGCCGAGTAACTCCGTCTTAGTCTTCTTGGTTGCGACATTTGCGCCGCACGCTCTGCAACGAGTTGCGGGGTGGCGGAGTTGACCGGCACCATCGGCTGTAGACGCCGGGGGCGGATAACGTTAATTGAGCGGCTATCAACCAGCGGGAATGAGTTGAATGAGAGCCATGCGGGGCACCTCATCAAGAACTTCGATCGTCTTCTCGTAATCGGCGCGGGGCCAGTCGGTCTCGGGATGGCCGATGCATTGCGCCAGCGAGGCATCGAATTCGACCAAGTCGATGCCAACGATGGCGTCGGGGGAAATTGGCGCCAAGGCATCTATCGCGGCGTCCATATCGTGTCGTCGAAGCGCGCCACCGCCTACGCCGATTATCCGATGCCGGCCCACTACCCAGATTTTCCCTCGACCGAGCAGATGCGCCGCTATCTTGAGGCGTATGCGCGCGACCGCGGACTCCTCGAAACAATAGAGTTCGGCCGCAAGGTTACGCACGCCGTGCCGCTCGCCGACGAGAGCTGGCAGGTCACCTTCGACAACGGCGAGGAGCGCCACTACAAGGGCGTCGTCGTTTGCAACGGCCACCACTGGGACCGCCGCTACCCCGATTATCCGGGGCGCTTTGCTGGGACGTTTATCCATTCAAAAGATTACGAGGAACCGCGCCAGCTTCGCGACAAGCGCGTGCTGGTGATCGGAGGCGGCAACTCCGGTTGCGATATTGCCTGCGAGGGTGCGCGCATCGCCACCTCTTGCGATTGGAGCCTGCGCTCGGGCTATTGGTTCCTGCCGAAAATCGCCTTCGGCGTTCCCCTCACCGACCTGCCGATCTGGAGCCTCCCCGAATTTGTACAGCGCGCAGTCCTGCGTACGCTCGTTCGCGTCTTCATCGGCGATTACCGCGCTTATGGCTTGCAGCGTCCTGATCATAAGTTGTTCGAGCGCCACCCGGCATTCGGAACCGACGTACTTGGATATTTGCGCCAGGGGCGGATCAAGCCTCGTCCCGACATCGCGCGCCTCTCGGGCAACAACGTGCATTTCACCGACGGGAGCGTCGGCGAGTACGACCTGATTGTCGCCGCCACCGGTTTCAACAATTCACTGCCGTTCCTGGCCAAGGACCTGGTGCCGGTCGAGAACGGCATCGTGCAGGTTTACGGCGGCGCATTCCCCGAGGCGGTGAAAAACCTCTACATCGTTGGCTGGGCGCAGGCGCGAAACGGTTTTGGTGCGCTACTGACGCCTGCGGCAAAGTTCTACGCGGCAATGGTCGCGTTGCAGGATCAGATTGAGCTGCCGATTGGCTACGTCCTGAAGTGGCGCGGGCTAAAGGTGCCCGACAGCCATCTCGTAAATCCGGCCAAAGCAAAGCGCACGATGAAATTTGCGCATTTTCTGCTGCCGCTGCTGCGCCGGCGCGCCCGCATCCTTGCCACCAAGGAGCCTCGCGCGCCGTTCGATCCGTCAATCTATGCGGAAGACGCGCACGAAATCGAGATTCCTGTCGACGAGCGCGAAAATGCACTCGCGGTCAACGGCTGAGCAGCGGCTCGTCTCAAGTCAATCAGCTATTGTCTGACCTTTACCCGGTGCGGCTGATCCGACGGCCGAAGCTCGCCGCGCTCGGCGCGATACGCGTAGCCCGGATAATACGGATAGGCATAGCCGCGGTAGTAAAACAGATACGGCCCCTGCGAGTTGGGATCCGCGCGCCGGTAGTAGACGCTGCCATCGGGGCGTCGAATGAACTCCACGGTCTGGAGCATGCTCTGCGCAGATGTCGTCGCATGACCGACAATCGACGCTGGCAACGCTGCGGTAGGTCCGGTCAATCCCAACAGTGCGGCAGCTGCCAAGGCGCTGACTGAAAGAACGTTGAGAGTGGCAATCCGCATGCGAAACTCCTCGATCGTGTTCTCAAGGACCGCGCGGCAACACCCCACCCGTCCCGGATTGAGACTTTAGCAGGCAGTTCCTTAACCGGAGGTGTCTCCGGCGCCACGGTGGCGCAACCCAATAGTAGACCGACGACGGCTACTGCTCGCTGAGCGCGTGTGCGATCACCTTGCGCATGACACTCGGCAGGGCGGACCCAGATAGCTCTCGGCGCGCGACCCAACGGCAGCGCTTCGGTTCGGCCCAGAATGTCAGGGTAGCGTCGCGGCCCACGAGTGCACGAAAAACTACGAGTTCGAGTTTGAAGTGCGTGAAAGTATGGACGACCGTCCCCGGCACCTGCCACCAATCGGCTTTCAGGGGGGCCGTTCGCAATGACGCCTTGGGCGCCGGCGACAGGTCGCCCCACGCTGTCGACGGGACCTCGAGCATACCCCCAAGCAACCCTGCCTCCGGCCGGCGGCGTAGCAAGATACAACCGTCCTCGCGGAGGGCGACGAACGCGATACCGACGCGTAGCGGCCGCTCGGCGCGAGCCGCGCGCATCGGCAAGCTGTCCTCTATGCTATGCGCATTGGCGGCACAGTCGGGTTGCAGCGGGCAGACAAGGCATGACGGGCGCCGCGGCGTGCAGATCCGCGCACCGAGGTCCATCATCGCCTGTGCGAAATCACCGGGCCGCTCTTGGGGTGTGAGTGTCGCCGCAAGCCGGCGCAGCTCGCCTTTCACCTTGGGAAGCGGCTGCTTCACCGCAAATAGGCGTGCCACGACGCGTTCTACGTTGCCATCGACGGGCGTAGCTGACTCGCCGAAGGCGATCGCCGCGATCGCAGCCGCAGTGTAGGGACCGATGCCGGGGAGTTCTTGGAGGGCAGTGGCCGTTACCGGAAATACTCCGCCCATGTCACGTGCGACGGTTTGAGCACATTTGTGCAGATTACGCGCACGCGAGTAGTAGCCGAGCCCAGCCCATGCCGCCAAAACGTCGTCGAGAGGCGCCTCAGCCAAAGTCTGCACCGTCGGCCAGCGGCGCAGGAACGCGACATAGTATGGGATCACAGCCTTCACGGTGGTCTGTTGCAGCATGATCTCGCTGAGCCAGACGGCGTAAGGGTCGGAACGCATCCCCGGAGCCGCGCGCCACGGCAGATCGCGCCGCTCCGCGTCGTACCAGCCGAGCAGGGCATCGACGGTATCGGGGCCGGCAGGCCGAAGTGGCAGTTGCTTTCGCGCAACAGCAGGCAATTGGTGATCCCCGTGCACGTGCGAATCGGTGACGATGGTAAGCGTCGCCCAAGCACGTGCAAAACTCACGACGGTAGACCCACCGATGGTCAGCAAGACCAACCAAGCCCTCCGGCCACTGAAACAACCGCCAAGTCTGGTGGCCTCGCGAGGCTATGTCGCGGCACGTACGCTCGGTGCCTTTGTACCAAGGCTAACCCGCAAGGCTTTCGAAAAGTATGGCTTCTCGACAGCGACGCTGCTCACGGATTGGGGAGCGATCGTTGGTGAGGAGATCGCCGCATTTACGGCGCCTGAGCGGCTCAAGTGGCCGCGGGCAGTGTCAGGACGGGAGGCCGGGGAAACGGGCCAAGGGGCAAAAGCCGGCGCGGTGCTGGTCCTGCGTGTCGACCCCGCGCGAGCCCTCGACGCCGAGTATCGCGGCCGGCAAATAGTCGAGCGCATCAACGGCTATTTCGGTTACCGGGCCATCGCCGACCTCAGACTTTTGCAGGCTCCTCTCACCAAATCAGGGCGCCCGCAGTTGCCAGAGGTGGCGGAGCCGCCGCCCCCCTGCGCGGCTCCCGAACTGGCCAACATCGCCGACGAGCAGCTGCGCGCCGCGCTGACAAAGCTTAAATCCGGCCTCATGGCACGGGCAGGTTCGCGCAACTAGTCCACATTACCCTTCATTTACTTGGCAGGCAGGGCATTTTTGCCTTATTGCAACGCTCAAACGCGTGTTGGACTGGCCAGCGCGGCGGACGATGTCCGATGTGCCAGGTAAAGACGTGAAATCCGATGGATGTAAGCGAGGAGAGAGCGACGTGTTCGCAGCAATGACCCCGGCAAGCCCGCTCGACAAGTCCCGGCGCAGATTTCTGCTGACGGTTGTAGCCGCGGCCCTGTGTTTGACCGGCGCGGCGAGCTTTTCGGCTTTCGCCGAAACCAAGCCTCCTTCGGAAGTGCCGGTTGAAGAGCTGATGAAACCGGGCGCACTGCCCGAACTCGCGCTTGGCCCCGCCGAAGCAAAAGTAACGGTCGTCGAGTACGCCTCGATGACCTGCGGACATTGCGCTCACTTTTCCAAGGACGTGTGGCCGGACTTCAAGAAGAAGTACGTCGACACGGGCAAGGTGCACTACATATTCCGCGAGTTTCCGCTCGATAATCTGGCCGCAGCCGCCTCGATGCTGGCGCGCTGCGCCGGTGGCGACAAGACGTTCCCGTTGATCGAGGCGCTGTTTGCCAAACAAGCTGACTGGGCGTTCGGAGAGGGCAATCCGGTGCCGAAGCTCTTCGAGATCGCCAAGCAAGTCGGATTCACGCAAGAGAGCTTCGACAAGTGCCTGACCGACCAGAAGCTTCTCGACAACATTACGGCTGGGCGCACCCGTGCATCAGAGGTTTTCAGCGTGGGCGCCACACCGACGTTCTTCGTAAACGGCAAGCGGCTCGATGTCGCGCCGTCGATGGAAGCGTTCGACAAAATGATCGAGCCGTTGCTGGCCAAGAGCTGAGTTCCGGGTGAGGACAAAAGGCGCCCTGCTTGCGCTGTTGCCGCTGATCGCAGCGGTGGCGGGCTGTTCGGGCGGCGCGGTGACCGCAGGCGGCATAACGACCGACAAGCTGCCTACGGCCGAGACCACCCTCGACGACGGAGCTCAGGAGGACATCACCACCGGAGAAGGCGCACCTTCTCCATTCTCGGTTCCGGGTGAGATCAAGCCCGCTCGGCAGGTGATTGCCAATCCGACCCCCGCCGACGTCATGAAGACGGGCACACTGCCGGATATGACATTCGGCCGTCCCGACGCGCCGATTACCGTGATCAAGTACGCGTCCCTCACCTGCCCGCATTGCCGGCACTTCCACCTCGAAACCTTCCCGAAGTTCAAGAAAGAGTACATCGATACTGGGAAGGTGCGGTTCATCATCCGCGAGTTCCCGATCGGGAAGACGTCGGGCGTCGCCGCCATTGCGCTGCGTTGCGCCGACCAAAAAAAATACCTGCAGCTCTATGGGAAATTTCTCGAGCAGCAGCCTTCCTGGGTCTCCCAAGAGGTGCGGCCCGACGCCATATTCAACGTCGCGTCGCAGGTGGGGATGACACGACCGCAGTTTGACGCTTGCCGCGAGAATCAAGCCATGATCGAGGGCTTGAAGTGGATCAAGGACCGCGGGCGTACGCTCGGGGTGATCGGCACCCCCAACTTCTTCGTGCAGGGGAAGCTCGTGAAGAAAGAGCTCTCCATCGAAGAGTTGCGGGCGATGATCGATCCCCTTCTCAAGGGCGGCTTGGCGAGCGCAGCTCCAGGCTGATAGCGACCGAAAGCGCTCCGCGCATCTACTAGGTTCTTTGGGTACGAAATGAAGATCAGTCGCCTCAGACTGTTGGGCTTCAAGTCGTTCGTCGAGCCGACCGAACTCGTTATCGAGCCGGGGCTTACCGGCGTGGTCGGCCCGAACGGCTGCGGCAAATCCAATCTGCTTGAAGCGCTGCGTTGGGTCATGGGCGAGACGTCGCACAAGAGCATGCGCGCCGCCGCCATGGACGATGTCATCTTCTCCGGGACCAATACGCGGCCGTCGCGCAATTCGGCGGAGGTGACGATCTTTCTCGACAATGCCGAGCGCAAGGCGCCGGCCGAGTTCAACGGTGGCGACGTCATCGAGATCACACGACGCATCGAGCGCGAAGCCGGATCGGCCTACCGCATCAACGGCAGGGAGGCTCGGGCCCGCGACGTCAAGATCCTGTTTGAGGACGCGGCGACGGGAGCACGCTCCCCGGCGCTGGTGCGTCAGGGCCAGATCGGCGAGATCGTCAACGCAAAACCCGAGCAGCGCCGCCGCATCCTCGAGGACGCGGCAGGCATCGCGGGGTTGCACAGCCGGCGGCACGAGGCTGAGCTCCGCCTCAACGCGACGGAGGCGAACCTCGCGCGCTTGAACGACGTCCTGGGGCAGCTCGGTAGCCAGGTCGAGAGCCTGAAGCGCCAGGCTCGCGCAGCCAGGCGTTACAAGGAAATTTCAGGCGATATCCGCCGCCAAGAGGCGCTCGTATTCCACTTGAGCTGGCAGGAAGCGCAGGCGCTGGTCGATCGGGAAGAAACGAACCTGCGCGAGGCCCTGACCTCGCTCGCCACTGCAACGAGTAGCGAGACGCATGCGCTTGCCGAGGAAGCCATGCTCTCGGAGGCGCTCCCTCCATTGCGCGAGGTTGAGGCCAAGCGGGGCGCCGCCGTCAGCCGTCTGCGGATCGAGGAAGAAACCTTCGAACAAGAGGCTCGCCGCACAGCCGAACGCGACCGCGAGCTCAAGTCCCGCGCCGAGCAGCTTGCCGGCGACATGGCGCGCGAAGAAGCGCTGATTGCGGAGGCGGGGGAGATCCTGGCAGCGCTCCGGACGGAATTTGAAAAGCTGACAACGGCCGACGTCAGCGCCGAGGATCTGGAAACCGAAGCCAAGGATCGGCTCGCGACGGCCGAGGACGGCCTTCAAGCGGCCGAGGCGCGCTACAGCGAACTCACCGCTACCGTTGCCGAGCGCAGGGCAAAACGCGCCACCCTGGAAGCGGGCTTGATCGAACGGCAGGAACTCGTCGTCAAAATCGAGCGCCAGCTTGTCGAGCTTGACGCGCAAGCGCGCGAGATCGCCGGCCGTGCGCCCGACGCCGAGAAGCTCGCGCAGATCACCGACGCTGGAAAGCGCCTTGCAGAAGAGATCGCCCGCCTTGAGGTCCAGGCCGTCGCGGCGGAAGACACCGCGCGAGCGTTGGGCGCCGCCGCCGATCAGGCGCGCGAGGAAAGCGCGGCCGCTCGCCTCTCCTTGACGTCACTGCAGACTGAACGCGAAACACTCACGAAACTGCTGGTCGGCACGCGACATTCGGATTTCCCCCCGATTGTTGATCGGCTGCGCGTGGCGCTCGGGTACGAGGTGGCGCTTGGTGCAGCTCTTGGTGACGATCTGGAGGCCCCGGCCGCCGAGGAAGCGCTGGTCCACTGGCGCCAGGTTCCCGTTAGTCGCCACGACGGCGCGCTCCCATCAGGTGCCGAGCCGCTGTCCGCGCATGTCGACGCGCCCCCCGAACTTGACCGCCGGCTGAAGCAGACCGGCATCGTTGCCAGCCGCGAAGAGGGCGCCCGCTTGCAGCCCCAGCTCAAGCCGGGGCAGCGGTTGGTGACGCGGGCTGGCGACCTTTGGCGGTGGGATGGATTTACCGCTGCCGCCGACGGCATTACGCCCGCCGCGCAGCGGCTCGCCGAGCGCAATCGGCTCACATTAATCGAATCCGATGAAGCGCGAGCAAGGAGCGTCGCCGAAAGCGCGGCCCGCGTCGAGAGAGAGGCGCTGGCAGCGTCAGCGGGCGCACAAAAAGACGAACAGCGCCTGCGCCACCTCTGGCGAGAGGCGCAAGGCATGCTCGCCAAGACGCGTGAATCCCTCACCGCCATCGAGCGCGCGGCCCGCGAGACAGAGAGCAAACTTGCCGCGGTCTCCGGCGGTCGCGCCCGTGCCGAGCAGGATGTCGTCCTGGCCCGGGAGGCACATGCGGAAGCCGACCGCCTTTTGTCCGCTTTTTTTGTCGCGCCCGATCCGGAGCCTTCGCTCGCCGAGGCTCAGACGCTGGCCATCAAGCAAAGAACCGAACTCGCCGAGGCGCGCGCGCACATCCTTGAGCTTGAGCGCGAACGCCGTGCCCGGACCGAGCGAAAATCCGCGATTGAGAGCGAGCGCGAGCGGTGGACGGCGCGCAGCGGCGGCGCCAACCAGCAAATCGGTTCACTCAAGACGCGACTTACCGAGGCGAAGACCGAGCTTGAGAGCATGGCCGACCTGCCGGCCCGTTTGGAGGCACGGCGCAGCAAACTGCTGAGTGCGCTGAGTGAGGCCGAGCGTGAGCGCCAAACGGCCGCCGACCAGTTGGCCAAGGCGGAAACGGCCGCAAAGGCCTCAATGCAAATGCTACGCGGTGCACAGGCTGCCGTGGCGGAATCGCGCGAGGGGAAAGCCCGCACGGAGGCACGGCTCGAAGGAGCTCGCGCGCGGCGCCAAGAGGTGTCCCGGCAAATCCGCGACGCACTTAGTGTGGCACCCGAGGGGTGTATCGCCGTTGCCGAAGTCGAAGCCGGCGCTGAGCTGCCGTCGCTTGCGGATGTGGAGCGCACGCTCACAAATCTTAAATCCGACCGGGAGCGGCTCGGTGGGGTCAACCTGCAGGCAGACGACGAGCTCATAGCGGTCGGTGCGCAGGTTGCCGGCCTTGATGCAGAACGCGCCGATGTGGAACAGGCAATCGCCAAGCTGCGATCGGCCATCAGCCAGCTCAACCGCGAGGCACACAAGCGCCTGACCGAAGCCTTCGAAGCGGTGGATGCGCATTTCCGGCAGCTGTTCACGACGCTGTTCGGGGGCGGCGAGGCGCGGCTCGAAATGATCGAGGGCGAGGATCCGCTCGAAGGCGGCCTCGAGATCATCGCGAAGCCTCCAGGCAAGAAGCCGGCAACGCTGTCGCTGCTCTCGGGCGGCGAGCAGTCCCTCACCGCGCTATCGCTCATCTTCGCTGTTTTCCTGACCAATCCTTCGCCCATCTGCGTCTTGGATGAGGTCGACGCGCCGCTCGATGACGCCAACGTCGACCGCTTCTGCCGTCTGCTTGAGGCGATGGCGGTAGACACGGCAACTCGCTTCCTGGTCATCACGCATCATCCGATGACGATGGCGCGCATGAGCCGCCTGTTCGGCGTGACCATGGCCGAGAAAGGCATCTCGCAGCTCGTGTCAGTCGATCTCGAGACCGCGCAGCGGTTCCGCGAGGCAGGTTAAGTCAGCCGCTATTTGTTGATCGAGCTCGTCGTCGGTGGCTGCAGCGACGGCGACCGCGTGCAAACACGATCATCGGCCCATTCGGGTGACTGCGAACGGTGCGCGAGCCTGAACTCCATCGTGCACATGCTGCAACTGTTCTCGCCGACCGCCTTGACTATGCGGTCGTAGGGCGCCCCTTCCTCGGGCCAAGTGATCATCAGCGTGTCATTGCGCCCGCACCGTCCCGCGACGCCGGCGTGCAGAGCGATGATTTCGCGGCTGGCCTGTGTCAGCTGCCACGTCAGGGGGATGTGGAAGTCGCGCAAATTGAGAAAGATCGGGATTACCGGCAGCTCGACGAGCGCTCGCCGGAACGAGGTCTCCGCCGCGCCGCTGAAGAGGCACGCGGCGATCTCGGGGCAGGCGTCGACAAAAGCGCCGAAGAAGGCAATCTCGGCTCGCGTTTGCCACGTGCTGATCAAGGTGCGCAGCGGCAGAGCCACTTCGCCCATGCTCCGGTCCCCAACCGGGGTGCCCTCGTAGCCCATCAGAACGACCAAATAGAATTTGGCGCGGATAACGTCGGGCGTGTCCTTGGTACGATCGACGGCGACCTTGAGCGCCCTCAGGACCTGATTGGCGATATCGACGCCCGAGCTTTCGACATAGCCGCCATCGACCAGCCTCATCCTGCTGCCGTCGTCCCCGACCGGCACGCTCGCCGCGGGCAGGACCCATGGGAAGCGGGCACTGATGCCGGCCGCCGTGCTGAGCTTGATATCCGGCTCGGTGCTAGAGTCGTCGCCTTGCGCCAGCAGCGGATGAAGGCGTGCGATCTTCGACCAGTGCTTGTCGGCAGCGATCCCCGTATCGATCGGCGACATAACGATTCTGTAGCCGTTGGCGACTTCGGTGCTGTTCAGAATAAGGGCCGGCACAGCCTCGTCGCGGCGTGCTGTATCCCACAGGCCGAGGAATGGACCTTCGAATGGACTGGGGATCTTGGCAGCCGCGGGATCGGCCTTGGCCGCGTCATCTGCGGTTTCCCGCCACGCTGCCTCCAGGCTCGCGTCGAGCGCCCGCGAGCGGTCGAAAGACCTTACGGGAAACGGCAGGAAGCGTTGCACGAGATCTGGAAACAGCGCCGCGGCGATGACAGGCGAAAGGAAATCCTGCTCGAAAAACTTCTGGGTTCGCTTCTCGAAAAAGTGGTCCGTTGGATTGATCTGGCACCCGACGTAAGGCTCGTTCTTTGCCCTAAGCTTCGTCAGACCCGCGAACAACGACGCTCCGATGCTGCCGCCCGAAACGCCACTGATGGCAAAAACGTGCTGGGCAAAATTCGGACAGCTGTCCTGCATCCGGGCCAGCAGCGTCGCCGTGTAGTGCGCCGCATAAGCGCCTCCGCCGGCCGCGGCCACGATGAAAACCGGATAGGGCTCGCCGCTCTTTGCGTAGAAATCGGCGTCGGCGCGCGACTTGTACCAGCGCTTGAACGACGTGCCGAGTTGCTCCGGCCCAGTGTGGGTGCGCTGGTGACGAACGATGGCGACGCGGTGATTGTCATTCCAATCGGCTGAAGTGAACAGCACCGCGGCCCCGGCCAGCACCAGGATCAAAGGTATGCCGAGCCGGTCGCCGAGCAGGAAGAGGTAGCTCAAGACAACCACGAGCACGACCAGGAACAACGCAAAAATTGCCACAACGCCGATCGATTGCGCCAATGCCGGCGGCGAAACCGAAAACAGAAAGATGCAGACGAAGACGATCACGCCGCAGCAGAGTGTGGTTTCTTTGCCGACCAGCCACCGTCCGGGGCTCGCATACTTCCAGCTGCGGCCGCTGGTGCGCAAAATAGTCGCCAACAGGACCACCAGCACGAGCCCGATTGCGATGCCCGTTGCGACCCAAAGGCGGGTTGGCGTCGCGTCGATGAGCTCGTTGATGTGGCTGAGTTCGGGCCAATTTTGTTTTGCAGCCACCGTCTTTACGAGGCTGGCGGTCGTTTGGGCTTCGCGTATGGTGGTGTAAAGACCGAGCGATGCCCCCAGCGGAACAAGTGCCGCCAGCAACCTCGGCATCCACCGCAGCAGCGCGCCCTCGATGCTCATGATAGGCAGAGCGTGACGGCGCTCGGCAAGAGTCGCCGCCCTCCCGCAGTGCCAAATGAAGCCGGAAGCAAGCAGCAGGCCCACAAAGCCGAACGCGACCTGCCAGTGCTGGTTGGGAAAGTCGTCTGCCAGCACGCGATAGACTTCGCGCGTCTGCGCTGGAATGCCGAGCACGATGAAGGCAAACATTGAGACGACGAACGAGACGCGCAGCACCCGGCACGCGTCGAAGAACTGCGCGAGGAAATTGCCCGATACATGAACGACCCTGCGCATTGCCCCTCTGAGCGCAAAATTCCACCCCGTCCGCGGCCCGGGTCGCCGGAGACGATACAGCGGGGTTGGCCCCGGCATCAGTGCTGAGAAGGGCTTTTCCGCAGTTCCGGTGGCCCGAGCGGCGCGCGCCCAATGAATTGGGGCGTTTCTTGACACCCCAGGAGGCCGTCACTATGGTGCGCGCCGTTGCAAAAGCCGCCGTGTGGCGGGCCTTGAAATCCGCAGCCGGTCGGTAATTCGCCATGTCAGCCGCAGGGAAGGGCGATAGTCCCGGTGGTGGCGAAATCAGCCCCGAGCAGCGAGCCGCCTTCGCCAGCCGTTCGGCCTCGCTTGGAAAGCGCCTGGACGAGGTCAAGGCGCGACGCGCACCAGCCCAAACCGGCGACGGGCGCGCACGTGGTGAGGCCTTTGCCCGGGCGTTCCGTTTCGTTGCCGAGCTGATTGTCGGCGTCGGCGTGGGCGGATTTATTGGCTGGGCGCTCGACCGAATACTCGGTACGAAGCCCTGGCTCCTGGTTCTGTTCGTTGCCCTAGGCTTCGCTGCGGGTCTGCTGAACGTAATTAGGGCCGCGCAGAAGGCGCAAGCGGAGGCGGTCGCTTCCCAGCTTGCCACACCGTCGGTAAGCGACGATGACGAGGACGACAGGTAGGGGATTGGACCGTGGCTGCTGAAGGCGCAAATGGGGCGGCACACCACAGCCCCATGGCACAATTCGAGATCAAGCGCATAATCCCGCTTGAGCTTTTCGGGATCGATGCATCCTTCACCAACGCATCGCTGCTGATGGTCATCGCAGTGGTGCTGATCGCGGGATTCCTGATCCTTGCGATCGGTCCGCGCCAGTTGGTGCCAGGACGCATCCAGTCGATCGCTGAGCTTTCTTACGAGTACATCGCCAACATGGTTCGCGAGAACCTGGGCGAGGAAGGCATGAAGTACTTCCCGTGGGTGTTCACGATCTTCATCTTCATCCTGACGTTGAACCTTCTCGGTCTGATCCCGCACTCGTTCACCGTGACGAGCCACATCATCGTCACGTTCGCATTCGCCGCGATGGTGTGGATCACGGTGACGCTGATTGGGTTCGCCCGCCACGGAGTGCGCTATCTGCGGCTGTTCGTGCCCGAGGGAATTCCATTCTGGCTGATGCCCGTCATCGTGCCGATCGAGATCATCTCCTACCTGATCCGTCCCATCAGCCACTCGGTGCGCTTGTTCGCCAACATGATGGCCGGGCACACGATGCTGAAGGTGTTCGCCGGATTCGTGGTGGGACTGGGACTGGTTGGCGGCTGGGCGCCGTTGGCCTTCCTGGTGGCGTTCACCGGGCTGGAATTCCTGGTGGCTTTTCTGCAGGCGCTGATCTTCACGGTTCTCACCTGCATCTATCTCAACGACGCGCTCAACATGCATCACTGAAGCGCGCGACGCGCTCGCTACCGCTTTAACTTGAACACGGTCATACCAAAGGGAGACGAAGACGATGGATTTAGCAGCTGCAAAAATGATCGGCGCGGGCCTAGCCTGCAGCGCTCTGATCGGCGCCGGTGTAGGCATCGGCAATATTTTCGGTAACTACCTGTCGGGCGCGATGCGCAATCCATCCGCCGCGCCGGCGCAGTTCACCAACCTGCTGATCGGCTTCGCTCTCGCCGAGGCGACCGGCCTGTTCGGCCTTCTGATCGCGCTCATCATCCTGTTCGGCTGATCGCGGCAAGACGCCCGTAAGGAGGAGAACTTCATGCTCGCAGCGATCCCCGCATTCATCGTGGCGGCAGCTGCCGTCGCGCATGAGGAAAAGGCCGGGGGGCTGCCGCAGCTCAATGCGGGTGACTTCGCTCCCCAGCTGGTCTGGCTCGCGATCACGTTCGTCGCGCTCTACCTCGTCCTCGCTTACGTGGCCCTGCCGCGTATCGGCGAGGTGATCGAGGAGCGCCGCGACCGCGTGCAGCGCGATCTTGATGCCGCCGAACGTCACAAGGCCCAGACGGACGCGGCGCTCGCCGCTTACGAGAAATCCCTGAGCGAGGCGCGCCAAAAGGCATCCACCATGGCCAAGGATATGCGTGGCGCTTTGGCGGCGGAAACCGACAAGGAGCGCGCCGGCGTCGAAAGCCAGCTCGCGGCCAAGCTCGCGGAAGCGGAAAAGCGCATTGCCGCCACCAAGGCAAAAGCGCTGGCCAGCGTCGATGAGATCGCAACCGATACTGCAAGCGCGGTCGTCACCAAGCTGCTCGGAGAAGAAGTCAGCGCCGCCGAGATACGCAAAGTGCTGCAACCTGCCGCGGAGTAATCCGGCGGCCACGTGAGGACGGTTATGCTCTTCGATCCCGCCGATCCCGTATTCTGGGTGATGATCGCCTTCTTCGCCTTCTTCGGCCTGTTGATCTACTACAAGGTCCCGGGAATGGTCACGAAGGCGCTCGATGCGCGCGCTGAGGTCATTCGTGCCGAGATCAACGAAGCACGCCGTTTGCGCGATGAGGCGCAGGCATTGCTCGCCGATTACCAGCGCAAAAGCAAAGAAGCCGAGAACGAGGCCCGCGCCATCATCGAGCAAGCCAAACGCGAGGCCGAAGCGCTTGCGAGCGAGACGCGCAAGAGCATGACCGAGGCGGTGGAGCGGCGGACGAAATTGGCCGAGGACAAGATCGCCCGCGCCGAGGCCCAGGCGCTGAGCGAGGTACGAGCCTCAGCGGTCGAGAACGCGATCGCAGCGGCGGAAAAGGTATTGAAGGCCCGCGCCACGGGCGCAACCGCTAAAAACCTCGTCGATTCGGGACTACGTGATCTCGAGGGTAAGCTGAACTAGCGCAAAACCTTTGCGATTGGCCGGTGGCCTTAGCCGGCGCCTTGCGCGTTCTGATCGAAGCCAACAAACACCTCGAACTCGCCCGGCCGCGTTCCTTCAGGAATGGGGAAGGTCAGCGAGCGTACCGTCGAGAAATAGCCGATTGGATTTTCCACGGTCACCCCTGCGCCGACGCTCACGGTGTCGCTGGCGATCTTTTCGCGCTTTGTGTCGGTCACGACGACATTGACAGGGAGGCTGACATTCCCGGCCTTACCGCGGGAGCCCAGTAGGACGCGGCCGGAGAAGCCGTAGCGCACCGTGACGCGTCCGGGCTCGATCTGGCATTCGCGCGCGGTCTTGGTGATTTCGCCGCGATGCATGATGGCGAGGCCATCGCCGGCACGGCCGTCCTCGTAGATGGTGAGATGGCCGCCGCGCGGAGAGATGCTGAGGCGCGGACACCCTGCCGCGATCTCCCCGACGATGGGGCTGGCGCCCGCCTGCTCGTTGGTTTTTGCCGCGGAGAGAAGTTGCTCCTCACTCACTCCGGGAGAAGTCGCCGGCGTTGAGGACGTGCCTCCAAAGATCGACGAGCCGAGACCGGACGTAATGGAGGACAGACCGCAGCCCGCGAATGCGACAGTTAACAGACCGCACAGGCACATCCGCGTGCCGGCGCGCGCAACAATCATCGCGGCTTGCGTCATATGGCCCCGACCCGATCCCTCGCCGGCCCCATTCATTCCCGAGGGGCCCAAAAACCTAGGCCACCGGCGGAGGCTTCCTGTATTGTCGCGAGTCAAGCCTAGCACCCCAAGTTAACCCCGGCCAAGCGCTTCCGGCCCAAACCAGTTCAGACGCAAAAAACTCATGTCGATTTCTGCCCCACCGCATACACAGTCGCGCCCGCCGCTGACCGTTTACCTTGCGGCTCCGCGCGGCTTCTGTGCCGGAGTCGACCGGGCGATCCAGATGGTCGAGCTGGCGCTTGCGAAGTATGGGCCCCCCGTCTACGTGCGTCACGAGATCGTACACAACCGATTCGTGGTCGAATCCCTGAAGGCCAAAGGTGCCGTTTTTGTGGAGGACCTTCAGGACGTTCCACAGACCGGCCAACCCGTGATCTTTTCGGCACACGGGGTGGCTAAGGCCGTTCCGGCGGCCGCGAAGGCCAGGAACCTCTTCGTCCTAGACGCCACCTGCCCGCTGGTCTCGAAGGTCCATATCGAGGCCCAGAGGCACCACGAGGCGGGTCTTGAGATCATCCTGATTGGTCATGCCGGCCACCCTGAGGTGGAGGGCACCATGGGGCAACTCCCGGATGGGGCCGTGCGTCTGATTGAGACTGTCGCGCAGGCGCGAGACTATCGTCCGGCGGACGCTCAAAGGCTGGCCTTTGTTACTCAAACGACCCTGTCCGTCGACGACACTGCCGAAATCGTCGCCGTCCTAAAATCGCGGTTCCCCGCTATCGTGGGTCCGCCCAAAGAGGACATCTGCTACGCGACGACAAACCGGCAGGCGTCCGTTAAGGCCATCGCCTCGCGCATATCGTGCCTGCTCGTCGTCGGCAGCCCGCAGAGTTCGAATTCGCTCCGCCTTGTAGAGGTCGCGCAGCGGGCCGGGTGTGAAACCGCTGTTCTCATCGAGCGGGCGAATGATATTCCCTGGGCCTCGATTACTGGCGCCGGCGCCGTCGGAGTGACGGCTGGGGCCTCGGCTCCCGAGAGCCTCGTGGAGGAGGTCATCGCGGCGCTCAAGGAGCGGTTTGCGGTCACGCTCGAGACGGTGACCACGGCCAAAGAGACCATCGCCTTCAACGTGCCGCGCGGGTTGCGCGCAGCCACCGCGTCCTGACTGCCCAATTCAAAAAATGACTTAGCCAATGGCCGTCTACACCGAAGTCAGTGACGAGGAGTTGGCCGAATTCATCGCCAGCTATGGCCTGGGCGAGGTGCTCTCGTTCAAGGGCATCGCCGAGGGCGTCGAGAACACCAACTACTTTATCCACACCTCGCGGGGCACGTTTATCCTCACGCTCTATGAGAAGCGCGTCGCACGCGGTGATTTGCCGTTTTTCCTCGGGCTCATGGAGCACCTGGCTGCCCAAGACGTTTCGTGCCCGACGCCGGTGCGCGATATCGAAGGACGAAACTTGAGAGAGCTTGCCGGCAGGCCTGCCGCACTCGTGACGTTCCTCGATGGCCTCTGGGTGCGCCGCCCTACGGTGGCCCATTGTGCAGCGGTCGGGCGCGCGCTCGCAAAGCTCCACATGGGTGGCGCGGCATTTGGTTTGCGGCGACAGAACGCGCTCGGCCTGGCCGGATGGCGTCCGCTCTATCAGCGTTTTGCGTCGAAGGCCGACGAAATTGCTCCGGGTCTTAGGACTCTGATCGAGGACGAACTGAATACGGTCGACGCCGGTTGGCCGAGCGGCCTCCCCGAAGGCGTAATCCACGCCGATCTGTTTCCCGACAATGTTTTTTTCCTCGGCGAGCGTTTGTCAGGGGTGATCGACTTCTATTTCGCCTGCAACGATGCACTGGCCTACGACATCGCAGTCTGTCTCAACGCTTGGTGCTTTGAAAAAGACCTGTCGTTCAACATAACGAAGAGCCGGGCCCTGCTGCGCGGCTATGAGGAACTGCGACCGCTCACGAAGCCGGAACGCGCGGCAATGCCGATGCTGGCACGCGGAGCTGCACTGCGCTTCTTGCTGACGCGGGCGTATGACTGGCTCAATACGCCGGCCGATGCGCTGGTCAGCCGGAAAAATCCCATCGAATACATGCGGCGGCTGCGCTTTCATCAGGGCGTGGGCTCGATCGCCGAATACGGACTGGAGGGTCGATGAAGGATAACGCGCCCGTGGTGATCTTTACCGATGGAGCCTGCTCGGGAAACCCCGGCCCCGGCGGCTGGGGCGCGATCCTGACCTATGGCGACAGCGACAAAGAAATTTCCGGCGGCGAGCCTGAGACGACTAACAACCGCATGGAGCTGATGGCGGCGATTTCGGCGCTCGAAGCCTTGAAGCGCCCGAGCCGCGTCGAACTCCACACCGACAGCTCCTACCTGAAAGACGGCATCACGAAGTGGATTCACGGCTGGAAGCGCAATGGATGGCGCACGGCCGACAAGAAGCCGGTCAAGAATGCCGAGCTTTGGCAACGGCTCGATAAAGCCCGCGAGCGTCACGACATGGATTGGCGTTGGGTGCGCGGACATGCGGGCCACCCCGAGAACGAGCGCGCGGACGCGCTTGCTCGCGAGGCGATGGCACCTTTCATGAAGTCGCGGCGCCGGTCTAAATCCGAAGACTCCGAAGCGATTTAGGCAAGCGGCCCTACAGCGAACGGTCGATCATCGAGCAAAGTGTCGAAGCGCTCGACTTGTCATGCTCGGGCGGGGAATCTTCCACGTTGAGCACTTTGACGACGCCATTCTCGACAAGCATCGCGTAGCGCTTGGAGCGCACGCCGAGGCCGAAGGCCGACAGGTCGATATCGAGTCCAAGCTTTTTGGCGAACTCTGCATTGCCGTCCGCGAGCATCATGATTTTGCCGGTCGCTCCTGTATCCTTGGCGAACTGCGTCAAGACGAAGATGTCGTTGACGGCCGTGCAGGCGATGACGTCGATGCCCTTGCCCTTGAGCTCATCGATGCGCGACACGAAGCCCGGCATGTGTTGCTGCTGGCACGTCGGAGTGTAGGCACCCGGCACCGCGAACAGTGCAACCTTCTTGCCGCTGAAAAGATCCGCCGTAGTTTTTTTGGCGGGTCCATCCGCCGTCATGACCGTGAAACTCGATTCCGGCAGATTGTCGCCGACCTTGATCGCCATTTGTCCCTCTCTACTTGTTCAGCAGGCGCGCAAATCGTGCGCCGCTCAGTTTACCGGAAACGTCGCCTCTGACTGACCGCCTTCCGACACCAGCGTTGCGGTCAGGATCTTGTTCTTGAGTTCTTGGATGTCGACGCCCTCGGAGAGGTCCACCTCGAAGGTAACGAGTGGTCCTTTCGCATCTCCCACCCTCTTCGGGAGCGGAACATAGAGCGCGTTTGGGCCTTCAATGAAGATATCAGCGTGGTCGGCACCCGAGGGGAATTCGGCCTCGAGCACGATGCGCGGTTTAGCCCCCGCGAGATCGGCATGCACGCTTTTCAAAACCGGATCCTTCGGCTGGCGCGCATCCGCCGGCGCCGGAACGAGCTTCATCGCATCTGTGAGCTCTCCCGACGGCGCGCTCGTGTTCTTTGGCGGAACCGTCAACGCAAGTGTCGCCTCGGCCGGTACGCAAATCTCCTTACACACGCCGTAGTCAAGGCTGAGCCGCAGATCGATGGGCTTGGCAGCGTCCTTTGGCGTCACCTCGACCGGGAACACGACGGTGCCCTTGTAGCCGACCGTGTCGCCGGCGCGATCTGTGAAGCGCTTTGGCGCGGGATAGAGAACGTTCGCCGAGGCAAGATTGTCGGACTTCGACCAATCGAAAGTCGGGGGCGTGCCGCCGGCATCGCCAGGGCTGCGCCAATACGTCTTCCAACCCTCCGGCATTTGCAGTTCGACACCTGCAATGCCATTTCCAGCAAGCAGCCGCGCCCGCGATGCATGACCCACTGCCCAGTCGGACGACAGTCCGTCAGCAGCACACGTTCTGGGCATCGCAACCAGAAGTCCCAACGCCCAAAAAACGCCCGCCAGTGTCTGCACTCTGCGCGTAAGCATGTTGCATCTCGGGAAGTCGATGTGAGCCGGTACGGCTTTGGGAACCTTTGTAGCGCTTGCGGATTGCTGGGCAAACCTCGTCTTCATGAAAAAATTGCATAGATCCCTGAACGGTCGCCTCAACGTGGCACAGCCACATTTGACGACTTCACACTCGCGCGCCATGCACGTTAGTGTTGGTCGAGGAAAGGCTCCAGCTTGAGATCGTGCCCATGACGCGCCGCGCCACCCGGGAGGGATATCTAGACGGCCAGCTTCTCATCGCGATGCCGGTGATGTCGGACCCGCGGTTCGCTCGCTCGGTCATCTATTTGTGTGCGCACTCGGAAGACGGGGCGATGGGCTTGGTCATCAATCAACGTGCTTCCCACATTTCCTTTCCGGACTTGCTGGAGCGCCTCGGCATCGTACCCTCGGAAGCCGACAAGAAGCCAAGTGACTCTTCCCCGATCTCCATCCATGTCGGTGGACCTGTCGAAACAAGTCGCGGCTTCGTGCTGCACAGCTCCGACTATTTCGCCAACAATTCGACCCTCGCCATAGAGGACGGCGTGTGCCTCACTGCCACGATCGACATCCTCAAGGCCATCGCCGTCGGCCAAGGTCCCAACCGCGCGATCCTCGCATTGGGCTATGCTGGCTGGTCACCCGGGCAGCTCGAGAGCGAAATCCAGGCGAACGGCTGGCTGAACTGTCCACCCGACATGGATTTGATTTTCGATTCCGACGTCGACGCCAAGTACATTCGCGCGCTCGCCAAGCTCGGCATCGATCCCTCGCACCTGGTGAGTGACGCCGGGCACGCGTGACCGTCCAAGCACGCGCTAGATACTGGTGATAGAGGGCAATTTCCGAGTCAGCTAGCCGCGGCTCTTCTTGCCAGCTGCCTCTTTATCGAGGCCTCCGTCCGGCCCTCCGGGCGGGCCCTTCGGTGGCGGCCACGGAACACCAGCAAGACGGGCGAGGCTTTGCGCCATCGCCGGAGGCAAGCCCGAGAAATCCGGCGTTGCGCGCGCTGGCTCGGCCGAGGGCGCCTTCTTTGCGGCGCGTCTAGCACCAGCGATGCGAGCGCGGCGCTGACCGTTAGCTTGCGCATCCTCGGCGCTCTCATTTTCGCTGGACCCGTTTGCATCCGCTGTGGAGGCCTGCACGGGCATTGCGGGCGGAGTGCTCGGCTGGGGATCGGCCTTGGCCTCGGATTTCGGCTCGGATCTCGAATCTTTCACCGGCTCCAGCCTGGGATCAAGCTTGGCCTTCGCCGCGGGACTAACCGGCGACGCTGAAGCCTGAACGGCGGGGGCGGGCTGTTGCACGGCCGCGCCAGCTCCGTTTTGTGGGGCACGCGACGGCGGCGGTGCCGAAACAGGTTGCCTGTCGTCATGACGGGCGGCGGCTTCCTTAAGGGCGGCGACCATGACTTCCGGATCAAGCATCGTACTTGCGGGTGCCGGAGCAGGTGACGGTGCGGGCGTGGTAAAGACCGCCCCGGCGGGCGCAGGCGCGGGAGTAGCAGCGAGATAACTTGCGACTGGCGCCGCTAGCCCTGCCGCCGGAATCGCAGCGGCCAAGACTTGCATCGGTGCGGCGGGTTGACCTGCCGGCGGTGATGCAGTGGCCACCGGCGCCCCAGGAGGCGGAGTTGTGGCTGGCGGCGTATGCATAGGCGGCGGGGCCGACGGCAAAGGTAGTCCCGAGGCCGACGATGGCGGGGCAAACGCGCCGACGCCGCTGCGTCCTGAGTACCCCAGATCGTCAGCCCGAACTCATTGCGCTAAGCAGCTCCGCGGGTGAAGCGGGAGGTGCCGGTGGCGGCGATGACATGAGCGGCATCAGCCCCTCGGCGATGGGAGGCGCTTGAGGAGAAGAATACGGCGCCGGAGGCGGTGCGGCTGCGGCGAGCAGCGGCAACAGGGCGGCGGTAATCGGCGATGGCGCCGGGGGCGGCAATTGCACGGGCGGCGGAGAACCGCCGAACTCAACGGGCGTGGCCGGCGCAACCGGCGGCGGCGGCGGGAGACTCATTGCCGGGCGTGGTGCCCGCGGACGCACGGTACTGTTCGGCAGAATGCTGGCACCGAGCGCGGGCGGAAGATCGGATGCAGGCGGCGGCAGCTCGCTGCCATTGCCGTTTGCGTGCACCGGCGGGGGCGTGGCTCCGCGGGCTTTCTTGCGCCCTTTCTGTTCGTTCTGTGCGGTCTTCGACTTGGGTCGGAAGAAGCCGCGCGGGCGCAGCTTGTGCTCGGCCGTGCGCACCATCTTGAGGAGCTGAAGTACGTCGCGCTCCGACATGGGCTCGCCGTAGTAAAACCCCTGCGCATACTGGCAGCCGATGGAGCGAAGGAAGGCAACGTCTTCGGCCGCTTCTACGCCTTCGGCCACGACTTTTTTACCGAGCTCATGTGCGAGCGCAACGATGGAGCGGACGATGGCGCCGCCGGCTCCGTTGCTCGAGCCGCTCGACTGGACGAGCGCCCGATCGATCTTGATGGTGTCAAACGGGAAGCGCTGCAGGTAGGCGAGCGACGAGTAGCCCGTACCGAAATCGTCGAGCGCCAGCTCGGCACCGGCCCCACGCAGCCACTCGAGAATTTCGGTGGCCTGCTCAGGGTTCTCCATCACCAGGCTCTCGGTGATCTCCAGCCGCAGCGAACCCTTCGGCACGATGTTGCGGCCAAGGATGTGGCGGATTTCCTGGATGAGGTTCTGACGGAAGATCTGCCGGCTCGAGACGTTGACCGAGACAAACAGGGGATCTTCCTCGCGCGGAAGCTCGCGCTGCCAGCGCGCGGCCTCATGTGCGGCGCGCAGCAGCACGTGCGAGCCGAGTTTCACGATGAGATCGGATTCTTCCGCGATCGGCACGAAGTCGACCGGGTTCATCAGGCCATGCTTGGGATGCTCCCAGCGCACAAGCGCCTCAAATCCCGCCAGCTCCTCGGTCGGGAGATAGATGATGGGCTGATACAGCACCCTGATCTGGTTCTTGGCGAGCGCCTTGCGCAGATCGCTTTCGAGCGCCACGCGGTCGTCACGGTCTCCGCGCATTTCGGGGCGGAAGATCTCGATCCGGTCGGCACCGCCGCGCTTGGCGCGGTACATAGCGATCTCGGCCTCCTTGTAGAGGTCGAGGTGGCCAGGTTCGCTGCCGTCGTAGACGGCAATGCCAAGCGAGCCTGTCAACACGATCTCCTGGCCGGCGATCTTGATCGGCGCACGCAGCGATCGGCGCAGGCGCTCGGCCATCGAGGCAAGCTCCTGAGGGCTTTGCTCGGAGAGCAACAGGACTGCAAACTGATCGCCGCCTACTCGCGCCAGAGTGTCCTGCGGGCCCAAATGCGTCTGCAGCCGGCGCGCAACCGTCAGCAACAAGCTGTCGCCGACAACAAGGCCGAACGACACGTTCACGCTTTTGAACTTGTCGATGTCGATGAAGAAGATGCTCGGACGCACCAGATCCTTCTGCTTGGCACGCATCACCGCGACACCAAGGCGGTCGAGCATCAACTCACGGTTGGGAAGTCCAGTCAGGCTGTCGTGCACCGCGTCGTGTAGCAGTCGCTCGTGCGCACGCTTGGCGTCCGTTACATCGCGAATGAGGCCGACGCACCGTAGCGCCCGCGCATCCGCGTTGGGGACACTTGCCGCTTCGAGCTCAAACCAGCGGTAGCTGTTGTCGGCGTGGCGCATGCGGAAATCGGTGCGGATCTTGGCCCACGTTCGTTCCTGCATCGACCAGAGGATTAAGCGGAATCGATCGCGATCCGCCGGATGCAGGTGCTTTACGAAGTCTTCGACCTTGGTTGAGAGCTCCCCCGCGCTGAGGCCGAGAGAAGCCTCGATCACGGGGCTGACCTTGATCTCATCGCGCCTGGCGTTCCATTCCCATACCGCCGACCCAGCGCCATCGACGGCCAAGGCCCGCAGCTGCAGTTCGCTCGGCGCGGCACCGTAAAGTGGCTCCAGAGACTTGAAGGCGAATTGGGTAACGGTGAAGCCGATGAGCACGAGGATCAGCACGAGGCCTGCAACCAGCGCCGAAACGGTGATATCGCCCGACAGACGGCCAGTCAGCGTCATCGCGGCAGCAAAGATCCAGATGAGGAACAATATCCATGTCGGGATCAACGAGAGTGCGCGATCTTGTCCGCGCATCGCAAGGAACAGCGTGAATGCGCCGCCAACTGCGCCGATGATCAAAAACGACGTGCGAGCGAAAGTGGAGGCGAGCCTCGGATCGATCACGGCGACGGCGACGAGCGTCAATTGCGCGATCATCCACACCGTGAACAGCATGCGGATGAGGTTGTGCCAGAAGGCGATGCGCAAGAAGACGGATAGGAAAATGACGAGGCTCGCGGCGACCGCGGATTCGCACGCTGCCCTGTAGACCGCGTTGTCCTCTGGCCGCAGCTGGAACATCTTATGGAAGAAGCCGAAGTCGACGCAGAGGTAAGCCAACACGCACCAGGCGACGAGCGCTGCGGACGGGAAAATCGCCTTATGGTTGGCCGCGAAGATCGCGGTCAGGAAGATCGCAAGCAGGCCCGTCAGTCCCAACATGATGCCGTTAAACAGCAGCCGATCGCGCGAAGTCAGCTCGTACTCGAGCGGCTTCCACAGGAAGACGCGGGCCACCCGCTCCGATGAAAGCTCGGCGACGTATGTGATCGTTTGTCCCGGCTCAAGCGTGATGCGGAAAATGTCGGCGCGATCGCTCTTGATGCGCTCGGGCACGTAACCGATGGACGGCGTTACCGCCTCGATGCGACGCGAGTCGAGATCGGGCCAGATCGCCCCGGAGCCGATGATGTTGTAGCGCTCAGCCGTGAGCCAGCGCTCGATCGGCTTGTCGGTCTGATTGGTTAGCGCGAAGACGATCCAGTTCGGATTGGTGCCGGGTGTCTTGGCAGTAACGGATATGCGGCCGGTCATGCCGTCTGCGGCGGGGGCAGTCTCGACTTGCAAGCTATCGCCACGGTCGTCGTAGAACTCGCCCCGGTTTGTAAGCTCGATGCGCTCCTGGTCGGGGTCAACGACAATCGGCTTCAAAGCCAGCGCCTGGTCCGGCAGGGCGACGATCGCAAAAAGCGCGATCAAGGGTGCCAAAAATAGGCCCAGCCGGGCGATAAGCCGCCTTTGCGTAGCTCCTTGGTGCGCGCCGGCGCCGATCATGCGGAGCGGACCTCCGCATCGCTTTGACCATGCGCGGGCTCATCGAGGATCAGAGCGTGCAGAACGTGATCTTCCCACTTGCCGTTGATCTTGAGCAGCCGCTGCGCAAGCCCCTCACGGCGAAAGCCGTTGCGCTCAAGGACGCCGATCGATGCAGCGTTGTGCGGCATCGTCGCGGCCTCGATCCGGTGCAAACGCAGCTCCTCGAAAGCAAACCTGGCTGCTGCGCCGACTGCCTCCGTCATGTACCCGTTGCTAACGAACGGCAGCCCCAGCCAATAGCCGAGCACCGCCGCCTGCGTGACGCCGCGGCGAACATTCGACAGTGTGAGACCGCCAAGGAGCTGGTCGTCGGCATCGCGCACAATGAGAAACGAATAGCCCAGGTCATCGCGGGCCTCGCGCAGATAGTGACGGACCCGCCGGCGAAACGAGCTGCGCGAGAGCTCATCGCGCTGCCACATCGGCTCCCACGGGGTCAGGTGCTCGCGGCTTCGCGCTCTGAGTTCGGCCCACGGCGCATAGTCGCTCATCACGGGGGGCCGCAAACATAGCCCGCGACCGCGCACGAAGTAGGCGCTCTCCTGCCCGATGCTCGATCTCAGAAACGCCATCCGTTCCCCCAACAGCGCTAGAAGCGGGCCACGCTTTCCGCGCGCGCTGCGTACTTATTCGATTTGCGGCCGCTGCCGACGATGGCGATGGACGGCTTTTGCTTTGCAAGCTTTGCGACAAGCGTACGCACATGCTCGGGTGTCACATCGTCGACATTGGCGATCAGCTCATCGGTCGCCAGCACCCGGCCGTGCGTCATGATGTGGCGCGCCATCTGCTCGGCGCGGGCCGAGGAGCTTTCGAGAGCCATCAACAAGCCGGCTTTGAGTTGCGCCTTAGCGCGCGCAACCTCGGCTGCGCTCGGGGCCTCGTCGGCTGCCCGACGCAGCTCAGCACCGACCACATCGATCAGCGCACTCATCAGATCGCCACCTGTCGCTGCATGGATCCCCAGCAACCCTGCATCCTTGAGCCCCCACGCGCTCGAGTATATCGCGTAGCAGAGGCCGCGCTTTTCACGCACCTCCTGGAACAACCGGGACGACATCCCGCCCCCAAACAAGCCCGAGAACACCTGGGCCGTGAAGAAATCCTCTTCACGATACGAAGGGCTTGGAAAGCCAATCAGAAGATGGCTCTGCTCGAAAGGCTTCCCAGAGACGCGCGTCCCGCCGACGTACCTTGCCAGCCGTTCGCCCCCGTGCCGGCCGGTCCCAGTGAGCCCACCGAATAGGGCTTCAGCGTGGCGAAGCAGGGCGGCGTGGCGCACCCCGCCGGCCGCAGAAATCACCATGTTTTCCGGATGATAGCGGCTGCGAAGGAACCCCTTGAGATCGCTGGCCGTGAAGCCTCCGACGCTCTCGGGACTGCCCAGAATCGCCCGGCCCACCGATTGTTGTGGAAAGGCGGCGTCATGAAGGAGGTCGTAGCCTATGTCGTCGGGACTATCGCGCGTGGCAGCAATTTCCTGAAGAATCACTTGCCGCTCGCCTTCAAGCTCTGGGCCGCGGAACACGGAGTTCTGCAGAATGTCGGCGATCAGGCCAAGTGCCACCCCCTCATCGCCCTTGAGGACCCGGGCAAAGTAGGCTGTCGTTTCGAGGCCAGTGGCCGCGTTGAGGTCCCCGCCCACCTCCTCGATCTCTTCCGCGATCTGCTGGGCGCTGCGGCGCTTCGTTCCCTTAAAAGCCATGTGCTCAAGGAAGTGCGAGATGCCGTGCTGGCGCTCGGTCTCGTGGCGAGCGCCGGCACCGACCCACAGGCCAAGCGAAACAGTCTTGAGATTTGGCATTGCCTGGGTGACCACGCGCAACCCGTTTGCCAGCGTGGATATGGTCGGTGTCATCCGCGACCCTCTACGACAACTCGCGTCAATTCCTCGACGCGGCCTTTCGCGGCCTCAAGATCGTTCCCGATCGAAGTAATGCGCTCTCGCGCCGTCAGCAGCGTTGCAAAACGCTCGGGCAAAGGCGGCCGTTCGCCGGTGATGGCCTCGATCGCATCGGGGAACTTGGCCGGGTGCGCGGTCGACAAGACCACTTGCGGAGTGGCACCACCGCTTCCGAGCGCTTGGTCAGCGGCGACGATGCCGCAAGCGGTATGCGGATCGACCAGGTATCCGCATTCCGAGCGCATGCGGCGGATCGCATCCGCGATGTCGTTTTCGTTTGCCGCCGCCGCGGCGAAGTCACGTTCGAACGTTTCCCTGAGTGATCCGAGCTCAAACCGGCGCGACTGAGCAAGGGTATTCATTTTTTCTCGGATCAAGCCCGCGTCGCGGCCCGATGCCTCGAAAAGATAGCGTTCGAAATTCGACGAGATCTGGATGTCCATCGACGGCGATGAGGTCGCGACGACATCGCGCATCTCGTAGCTGCCGCTCTTCAGTGCGCGCGGCAGGATATCGTTGACGTTGGAGGCGATCACGAGCTGCTCGATCGGCAGCCCCATGCGTTTGGCCGCATAGGCAGCAAATATGTCGCCGAAATTGCCAGTTGGCACCGCGAAGGAGACCGGCCGGTACGGCGCTCCGAGCGCAACTGCAGCTGCGAAGTAATAAGTCAGCTGTCCGGCGATCCGCGCCCAGTTGATGGAATTGACGCCCGACAGCGAGAGCCGGTCGCGGAATGCATGATCGTTGAACATTCCTTTTACGAGGGCTTGGCAGTCGTCGAAGGTCCCCTTCACCGCTACCGCGTGCACGTTGGCATCCGTTGGGACGGTCATCATGCGCCGCTGCACGTCGGAGACCCGGCCCTGGGGAAACAGGATCACAACGTCAACCCGCTCGGAGCCGCGGAAGGCTTCGATCGCGGCCCCGCCCGTGTCGCCCGACGTCGCCCCGATAATGGTCGCGCGACGGCGCCGTTTCGCCAGGGCGCGATCCATCAGTTGCGCGAGCAGCAGCATCGCCACGTCCTTGAAGGCGAGCGTCGGCCCGTGGAACAGCTCGAGAATCGAACGGTTCGGCGCGACCTGAACCATCGGCGTCACCGCAGGATGGTCAAAGCTCGCGTAGGCCTCAGTGGTCATCCGCGCGAGTTCGGTCCGGGTGATACTGTCACCCACGAAAGGATGGATAACTTCGACGGCAACCTCCGCAAACGGCTTCCCGGCCAGCGATGCGATCTGTTCGGGTGTCAGCGTCGGCCAAGTCTGCGGCAGGTAAAGTCCGCCGTCGCGCGCCAAGCCGGTAAGCAAGACGTCTTCAAAGCCGAGCAGCGGCGCCTCACCTCTGGTGGAGACGTAATTCACGTTGCGCAGTCTTCCGTTGATTCGACAGCCTGGAGGGCGAACCGCACCCTAGAGCGCGCCCGCACCTGGAACAAGCAATGCTCCCCCCGGATTGGCCCGTGCTCACAGGGTTGTCTCCGTTAACCCAACTGACCCGCGCACCCGATGAAATGTCAGCTGCCGTCCGCCTGCCAACGCGATATGGCGAAGGCGCCGAAAACGACGAGGAGGGCTGCAGCGAGGCCGTACCAGGTCATGGCGTACTCGAGGTGGCGGTTGGGCAACTCCAGCCGAGTCGTGCCGCCCTTGGGCCAGCCGCCCGGATTAGCGGGCTCGGCTTCAGCATCCACGAAAAACGGCGCGACTTGCTCGGGATTGGAGCCCAGCGCGGCGATCGACATGGAGCTCAGATCGCGCCAGAACCAAATGTTCTTTTCCACCTCGTTCGCCGGCGTGAAGGTGCCGGGCAATTCTGGACGGCGGACAAGGCCGGTTACCGCTAGTTGGCCGTCGGGCTCTCCGGCGCGGCGCTTTGCCGGATCAATGAGATCGTCGGGAACATACCCACGGTTGACAATGACCACGCCGCCGTCAGCCATGCGCAATGGAGTGAGGATCTGGTAGCCAGGACCCCCCTGCTCGTCGAAGGCGTAGAGGTGAAGCTCCTTGTCGTTGAGGAAGCGCCCCGACGTCTTGACCCGCAAGTATTCGATATCCTCGCCGCGCGCGGCGCGCGCTTCAGCCTCGGCGAGAGCAACAGGCTCGGCGTGCGTGCGGGCAGCGATCTCGGCGAGAAGCCCTTCCTTCCAGGCGAGCCGCCGCATCTGCCAGTTGCCGAGCGAAATGAGAAAGACGCCGGCCAGAAGCGTCGCGACGGCCGGCCAGATTAGCCTCTTGGCTTTGAGCGCGCTCAGCATGGAGCCCGCGCATGATCAGGGCGTTCAATCTTGAGCAAGGCGACCTTCCTCGGCCTTGTGCCTGAATTGTAGCGCGATCAGCCCGGCCTTGAGGAACCGCAGCACAACAAGCGCGATCAGGGGTGTCAGCGTGCCCCACAGGATCACGTGCACCCACGCGGGCGGCTCGTAGGTGAACTCAACATAGAGCGCCATTCCCAGCACCAGGAAGCCAAGAATGAAGATTGCAAACACGGCCGGACCGTCGCCGGTATCGATGAACCGGTAGCTGAGACCGCAGCCTGCGCAGCCCTCCCTCAGCTCGAGCACATTTTTGAAAAGAGAACCCCTTCCGCAGCGCGGACACCGTGCAAGCAAGGCTGCGCGCAGAAGCGAGACTTTTTCAGTGGTTGGCAGCTGGGTCGACACGTGAGGATCCCGGCGAGGTTGACCGGGGCCTCGATAGCACATTGCCGCGCTCAGGTAGCGCGGCTGGCTGAAAAGACGCGGGCGGCCCAATCGAGCCGCCCCGCGCCTGTTAAACGTGCGTTCGTTCAGTGGCCGCCAGGGTTCGGACCCGCGCCCCAGACGTAAATGCAGGCGAACAGGAAGAGCCAAACCACGTCGACGAAGTGCCAGTACCAGGCCGCGGCCTCGAAGCCGAAGTGAGCCTTTGCTGTGAAGGCGCCGTTGATCGCGCGTATCAGGCAAACGAGCAGGAAGATCGTGCCGATGATGACGTGCGCGCCGTGGAAGCCCGTCGCCATGAAGAACGTCGAGCCGTAGATGTGGCCTGCGTAGCTGAACGCGGCGTGGTGGTATTCGTACCCCTGGAAGAAGGTGAAGGTCAGGCCCAGGATGCAAGTCACGATCAGGCCCATGATGAGGCCGCGCCGGTTGTTGTGCAGAAGCGCGTGATGGGCCCACGTCACGGTCACGCCCGAGGTCAACAGGATCAGCGTGTTGAGCAACGGGATGTGCCAGGGATCAAACGTGTGCTCGAAGATGCCGGGCGTCGGAGCACCGCTAGCCGGGATTGTAACGCCGGTGCCGTCGACGGGGGCGGGCGGCCAGTGGCCACCCGTTAGATGGTCGCGCATGACCATTCCGACGACATCGTTCGTGTTCAATAGGTTGTGCACGCCGGCGGGGAACAGCGAGACGTCGAAATAGGCCCAGAACCAGGCCACGAAGAACATCACTTCCGAGGCGATGAACAAGATCATGCCGTAACGAAAGTGCAGCTGCACGATCGGCGTATGATCGCCGTGCCTGCCCTCGCTGATGACATCGCGCCACCAGAAGAATGCGGTGATGGCCACGCCGGTGAAACCGGCGACGAACGTCCACGGACCGCGGAGGCCAAAAAGCCCCTCGCCGGTTCCCATGGAGCGCATCCAGACGATGAGCCCGACCGCCATGATGAAAGCCGCCGCAGCCGCGACCACCGGCCATGGACTCGGATTGACGAGGTGATAGTCGTGGTGCTTCTCGTGCGTGGCGGCCATGTCGTTCTCCCGTAGTCCCCGGTGTTCCCTGTTCAGTGCCCTAAAGCCCGGCTTTACCTTTGCGGCTGAAGCTTGGCCCGGAATTCATCCTCACAACTTCCCTGCCGCTCCGGCGGCTGCCGCTTGGCCGACCTTCTGCTTGGGCGCGGCGACTGCGTAGAACGTGTAGGAAAGCGTCAGCTCAGTGATGTTCTTGGTCTCGTCGTCGTCGACGAAGGCTGGGTCCAGGTAGAACGATACCGCCATGTCGGCCGCCTGGCCGGGCTGAAGCGTCTGCTGCGTGAAGCAGAAGCACTGAACCTTGTTGAAGTGCAGCCCCACCGCATCGGGTGTCACGTTGAAGACCGCCTCGCCCGTGATGGGATGGTCGGAATTGTTGATCGCTTTGTAGAAGGCCAGCGCATTCTCGCCGACCTTGACCACGAGCTTGTTCTGCTCGGGCTTGAACGTCCATGGCAGGTCGGGCGCAACGTTGGCGTCGAAGCGGACAGTTACCGTGCGGTCGAGCACGACCGTCGATGGCTTCTCGGCCCGCTGCGTCGTGCCGGCAAAGCCGGTGGCCTGGCAGTAAAGGCGATAGAGCGGGACTGCAGCAAAGGCCATGCCGGTCATCGCAGCGACAATGGCGATGCACGTCATGGCGACAGCGCGGTCGCGCGTAAACATCGCGCCCTTTTCTCCGCTCTTGCCGTCCGCCGACATCAAACCAAAACTCCTGCGAAGGCTCTCGGCATCAGAATGGCCTGTTGAAGACGTTGCCACCGAGCCGGACGATGGTCGCGATATAGAACAGGGCCACCAGCGCGCCGAGGGCCAGAGCGATTGCAAGCGAGCGCATCCGTTGACGCTGCCGCCGGCTGCGCTCCCGCTGTTGCTCGCTGTCGCTGTTCATGACGAGCGTCACCGCGATCTACCTCAGGCCATAAACCGCCACACCGCATGCTCAACGAGCAGCACGGTGAAGAGCAGGAACAGATACAAGATCGAAAATCCAAACAGCTGGCGCGCGGCTTTGTCCCCTTCGCGGCCCTCGGTGATCGTGCGCACGCGCCAGGCCAGGTGGAGAAAAAATACGCCAGACGCGACCGCGGCCACGGCATAAGTGATGCCGCCAAAGCCAATGAAGTAGGGAACCACGGCGAGCACCACGAGAGCGAGCGAATACAGCCAGATTTGGCGCCGCGTCTCCTGCGGTCCGGCGACGACCGGCAGCATCGGAACTCCGACGCGCTCGTAGTCGCGCGCGCGATAAAGCGATAGCGCCCAGAAGTGCGGCGGCGTCCACATGAAGATGATGAGAAACATCAGCACGCTTTCGATGCTGACGGATCCAGTTACGGCGGCCCAACCGATCATCGGCGGGAAGGCGCCGGCGGCACCGCCGATAACGATGTTCTGCGGCGTGCGCCGCTTCAACCACATCGTGTAGATGAAGAGGTAGTAGGCGATTGTGATCGCAAGCAGCGCTCCGGCCGTCCAATTGACGCAGACGCCGAGCGTCAGGATCGAGAAGACGGACAGCACCGCGCCGAAGCTCAGCGCCTCATCGCGCGTCAGCAGGCCGCGCGGGATCGGGCGGGCCGCCGTGCGCGCCATGCGCGCGTCGATGTCGGCGTCGTACCACATGTTGAGGGCGCCCGCGGCACCTGCACCGATGGCAATTGCCAGGATGGCGATGACCCCGAGCACGGGATGGATCGAGCCAGGTGCCGCGACAATACCGGTCAGCGCCGTGAGCACGACGAGCGACATCACGCGCGGCTTCATGAGGGCGAGGTAGTCACGAATGCTCGGCTCGCCAATCACGTCGAGCCGTTCGACCTCACCCTCTATGGTTGCTCCTTGCATCTCATCTGACCTTTGACATCACCGACTTGTCCGCTTCCCGGCCCGGTACGGGGCTCTCCACCCACGTCGCGGGGCTCTGCGCCATTCTCAGTGATGCTCCGAAGCTTGGATGCGCGGCAGCGTCTCATAGGAATGGAAGTTCGGCGGCGACGGCAGCGTCCATTCTAGTGTCGTCGCACCAACACCCCAAGGATTGTCCCCGGCCTTACGCTTGGCTGCGAAGGAGACGACGATGCCGAGCAGGAACACGAGTGTTCCAAGTGACGTGATGTAGGCGCCGGTCGAGGAAACCCCGTTCCAGAACGCGAAGGCATCGGGATAATCGACGTAGCGGCGCGGCATGCCCGACAGACCAAGGAAGTGCTGCGGGAAGAACAAGATGTTGGCGCCGATGAAGGTCAGCCAGAAGTGCAGCTTCGCCAGCGGCTCGTTGTACAAGTACCCCGACATCTTGGGGAACCAGAAGTACCAGCCCGCGAAGATCGCAAAGACCGCACCCAACGAGAGCACGTAATGGAAGTGGGCGACGACGTAATACGTGTCGTGCAGCGCGCGGTCGACGCCCGCGTTCGACAGCATCACGCCAGTGACACCACCGACGGTGAACAGGAAGATGAACCCTAAGGCCCACAACATGGGCGCAGGGAACGTGAGCGAGCCACCCCACATGGTGGCGATCCAGGAGAAGATTTTCACTCCCGTCGGGACCGCGATCACCATCGTGGCGAATATGAAGTAGGCTTGGGTGTTGACGCTAATGCCGGCTGCATACATGTGGTGCGCCCACACGATAAAGCCGACGAGGCCGATAGCGACCATGGCGTACGCCATGCCGAGGTAGCCGAACACCGGCTTCTTGGAGAAGGTCGCGATGATGTGGCTCACCATGCCGAAGCCCGGCAGGATCAGAATGTAAACTTCGGGATGCCCGAAGAACCAGAACAAGTGCTGGTACAGCAGCGGATCGCCACCACCGATCGGGTTGAAGAAAGACGTGCCGAAATTGCGGTCGGTCAGCAGCATCGTAATGGCGCCGGCGAGCACGGGCAGCGACAAAAGCAGCAAGAATGCCGTCACCAGAACCGACCAGACGAACAGCGGCATCTTGTGCAGCGTCATGCCAGGCGCGCGCATGTTGAAGATCGTGGTGATGAAGTTGATCGCGCCGAGGATCGAGGAAGCGCCTGCCAAGTGAAGCGCCAGGATCGCGAAGTCCATGGCGGGACCGGGATGACCGGTCGTCGACAGCGGCGCGTAGATCGTCCAGCCGGCGCCGACGCCGAGCCCGCCGGCGGGGCCCTCAACAAACAGCGAGATCAGCAGCAGCGTGAGCGCGACGGGCAAGAGCCAGAACGAGACGTTGTTCATGCGCGGGAAGGCCATGTCCGGCGCGCCGATCTGCAATGGCACCAGCCAGTTGCCGAACCCGCCGATCATCGCCGGCATCACCATGAAGAACACCATGATGAGCCCGTGGCCCGTGACGAACACATTGTACATGTGCCCGTCGGCAAAGTACTGCAGCCCCGGCTCTTGCAATTCAAGCCGCATGGCAACCGACAGTCCGCCACCGATCAGGCCGCCGATGATCGCGAACACGAGGTACATCGTTCCGATGTCCTTGTGGTTCGTCGAGAACAGCCAGCGTCCGAGGCCATAGGGCGTATGGTCATGCGAGTCGTGAGCGGTGTCAGTCGTGCTTCCCATTTGCGTTCGCCCTATCAGTCTGTCTGTGTGTTTTTCTGGTTGTGTTCAATGCAGCGAAGCCGGCGACTCTTGATGGTCGCTATCTTCGCGATCACTGCGCCTTTGCGTTAGCAAACTGGCGAGCTCCGGCTTGCTCTAGCGCGGCCTGCTTGACGATATCTTTCGCCTTTTGCAGGAGCTCCTTCTTGTGGCGGAGCTTGTCCTTGCGCTTTTCCTTGTCCGGCTCGGCTTTCGCATCGGTGTCGGCGGCCGAAGCGGCCTTCATCGCCTCGACCCAGGAGTTGTACACGTCCTCTTTGACGACGCGCACCGCGATCGGCATGAAGGCGTGATCCTTGCCGCACAGCTCCGAGCACTGGCCATAGAACACGCCTTCGAACAGCGGCTGGAACCAGGTCGTCGTGACGCGGCCTGGTACGGCATCGACCTTTGAGCCGAAGGCAGGGATCGTCCAATCGTGAATGACACCGTCAGCTGCCGACGTGATGAGAACGTTCACCACCTTGTTCACCGGAAGGATGATCTCATTGTCGACCGCAAGATTGCGCGGCGCGGGGAGGTTCTGAGCGATCATTTCCTCGCGTGCCGCATCGTCGAGCATCCGCGTCTCGAACGCGATTCCGAGCTCGGGATAAGCATGCTCCCAGTACCACTGGTTGCCCGTCGCCTTGAGAGTGATGTCGGCTTTGGGGTAGCTGTACTGCAGGTGCAGCAGCCGGAAGGACGGGATCGCGATCAGCACGAGAATGAGGATCGGCAGGACGGTCCAAGCCACCTCGAGAATGGTGTTATGCGTCGTTTTGGTGGGGACAGGGTTGGAACGTTCGTTGAAGCGGTACATCACGTAGATCAACAGCAGCATCACGAAGACTGCGATTGCCACGATGATGATGTTGACGAAATCGTAGAACTTGTGGATTTCAAGCGCTACGGGCGATGCGGCGCCCTGCAGGCCCATCTCTCCCCAGGACGGTTGCCCCATTCCGGCCCAGGCCGGGATCGCAGCCGCCAACAGAATCGCAAATGCTCCGGCCAACGCCGAGCAAAGCATTCTTCCCAACATTCCTCCGCTCCCAGTGCTGCCCGGCGCGTGGCCGAGTCTCTCCCCAAAAGTCGAAACCGAACGAGTCTTTTTGCATGACTCTGTTCTGCGATTTGACGACGACTTATACCTCGCAGTGCGGGTATAGATCGCAAGCCCCCTCAGTTAACAAGCACAATCGCCTTCCAGCTCTCAAGTCAAGCTTTATGCGGCATTTCCACGCGTTGAGCGTCATCATGGCACTCCCTCGCGGGCAAGCGCGGCGCGAAGGTCCTCTTCAAATTTTAGCCTCTTTCAAGGACGACCAGGAAGCCGACACGGGGGTTCCTTTAGTTTACAGATGCTCGCGCGCCGCGCTGCCCCGTGCCGCGAAGCCTGTTCGCAAGCGCGAAATATGAGGAGCACCGCGTGCACGGCCCCTGGGTCCCCGCTTTCTTCGGCAACTCTCAGCCTTCCTCTTCGCTCGATCCGGCATCCACTGCTGCGAAGCGGCCGGCATGGCCGTTGCCATTGGTGGCAATAGCCGCGCTGCTTTTCGTAATGGTTCCGCATCGCGCGATGGCGCAGGAGGGAACGGTCAAGGCCCAGCACGGCGACTGGCAGATCGTCTGCAAGCCGCCCCCGCCCGGTGCCAAGAACGAGATCTGTGCCCTGGTCCAGAGCGTGACTGCCGAGGACAAAAACAACATCGGACTGACGGTCTACTTCCAGAAGTTCTCAAACGGCACGCGCGTGCTGCGTGTCTTTGCGCCATTGGGAATTTTGCTGCCGCCTGGGCTCGGCCTGAAGATCGACGACAAGGACGTGGGCCATGCGCCGTTCCTACGCTGCCATAGCTTCGCGTGCTACGCGCAGGTTGTGGTCGAGGATCCCCTCGTCGAGCAGCTCAAGACCGGCAAAACGGCGATCTTCATCATCTTCCAGACTGAGGAAGCGGGCATCGGCATCCCGATCTCGCTGGCAGGCTTCAAGGAAGCGCTGGCGGAGCTAAAGTAGGCGCTACAGCGCGAGTGCTTCCACCGAGCGCGCGCAGCTTCAACGACAAACCAATCTTAAGCCGCCCTGCGATCGCGCGATCCCCGTGCGGGCTCTTTGGTTTCCGGGAATGTGATGTAATCGTGCTTGTTCTCGGGCTCTCTGGCGCCGAAGGCCGAAGGCGACAACGCGCACGAGGCGAGTGCCGTCGTGATGCGTCCGGTGCTGCCGGCATATTCTTCAAACGCGATCCGCCAGAACCGCACCTGCTCGTTGATCAGATCCTGAGGATTGCGGCACTGACTCAACCGCCCCGGGATTTCCAGGTAAGCCTGCGCCCTGCGGGTCATCAGTCCGGTGAATTCGAGCTGCGCGCGCGCGAAGCTCTTGAGAAATGGATCGTAGGCATGACCGAATGCCTCCAGTCCGCCGAAATACATCTGAAAAGCGCTGTGAATCGGCGATTTTCCGTTCGCCTGAGCGCGTGACGCGGCAGCAACCATCGCTCGTCTCCCTAGAACTGGACGGCCGATTGCAGCGGCGGGGGGAGCCGGGGCTGGTGGCCGTCTCCGTTGAGGGTATGACCTACCCTGTGATTAAAATATTAGCACTCGATGCCGACGGCAGCATGACGCGTTCCGCGCGAGATGCACAGTAAAAGCGGTCGCCTACGGATCAATCGAGTGAAACACGACGCAACGTAAAAACACGTCGCGTCGGCGCGAACGAAGACGCGCGAACGTTTGACTCGTTACCGTTCTCGTGGATTCTAGTCGGCTAGACTTTAAGTGACGTTCAAATTAACTCTTTTGTTCTGCGTTTGTACATGCTGGGGGCGTCCCGAGCTGCGTTGCGTTTGGTCATGGTGCTCGCGATGTCGAGCACCGTGCAGATGTCCTTCGCACCTCGATCAGCGCGTGCTGATCCGGCGGCACCGGTTTACTCGCGCGAGGTGTGGGTTGGCGCTGACGCTGCACCCCACGTCTGGCTGCTCTACACCGGCTCAACGATTGCGCCGACCGGCGGCATCTTCGAAGATGGGCTGCGGCTGCGCGCCGCGACCGGCTACGGGCAGTACACCTACACCGGCGAGCGCAACGGAATTTTGCGCTCCTTCACGGCGCAGACGCTCTTCACCGACGCGCTCGTCGGCTACCTGAAACGCATGGGCCCGCTGACGGCGAAAGTGTTCGCCGGCGCCTCCGCGATCGAGCACGACATCGCTCCGTTCGACCCGCAAAACCCCGTAGAAGGCCTGGATTACGGGCCTAAAGTCGTCGCCGAGCTCTGGCTCAACATGGGCTCATCGATGTGGTCCTCGCTCGATCTCAACTGGACGAGCGCGCACGACACCTATTCGGGACGCCTGCGCACGGGCTATCGCGTGGTCGAGCACGTGACGCTTGGAATCGAGGCGCGCGTCGACGGAAATGCGCTCGATCAGGACACCCGCGGGGGCGTGTTTTACCGCTACGATTGGGCTTCGGGCGAGCTTTCGGTGGCCGGCGGGGTGTCGGGGCGCATGCTCGAAAACGCCAGCGATATGACGGATCCCTACGCCACGCTCACCTGGCTGACGCAGTACTGAGTGCCCCAATTGCCCCCAAATTGACCGTTGCACAGTGAGGGAAAGGGCGCGGCAATTGCGGGCAAACGGCAAGGCAATCGGCGGCAATTTCAAGCGAAGAAGCGCGTTTTCGAGACCTGCCTGCCACGGTTCATCCCCGGACTGAATTCCCTGCCTTGACGCTGCCATGAACCCATGTAAACAAAACGACCGTTCGTTTTGTTTTGCCCCGGAGTGGGACCTACACTCATAAATTGCTAAGCGCGACCCGGAGCCAACCGAGGCGATCAGACGCCGGCGCCAGTCCCGCAGGAGACAGCCAAAGAGCAGCCGCAGCGCGTACGCGAAAGCGGACCAGAAGCATCCGACGAACCAAGAGCGACCGCACGACGGACCAAACACCGGCGCCAAGGAACGAGAACCACCACTCCATGCCCAAGCTCAAGCCAGCCACCCAGCGCGCCCGCCGCGAGCACATCCTCGATGCCGCCGAGCTCTGCTTTGCGCGCGCGGGTTTCCACCGCACCACCATGCAGGACATCTGCAAGGAAGCGCTGATCTCGCCCGGCGCGCTCTACGTCTACTTCGCCTCCAAGGAGGACCTGATCGCGGGCATCGCCGAGCGCGACCGCGCGGAGTTCGCCGATCGCTTCGCCGAACTGTCGGAGGCTCCCGATTTCATGAAGGCGCTCGCCGCACTGGGCGAGCAGTACTTCGTCGAGGAGCCGGCGCACAAGCGCACCATGGCCATTGAGATCGGTCTTGAGTTCGACGCGCAATGCCAAGGTCGGCGAGATCTACCGCTCGGTCGACTGCTTCGTGCTGGACAGCTTCGAGAAGCTGTTCACCCGCCTCAAGGACGAAGGACGCATCGCGCCCAAGCTCGACATCCCAACCGTCGCGCAGCTCTTCTCCCTGATCGGCGACGGCATGTTCTGGCGCCGCGCGATCGATCCGGCCTTCGAGGCGCAGACGCTGATACCGGGCGTCATGCAGCTCGTGGCCCAGCTTCTCAATCCGGTCGACCCACCCCACCCAATCGATCCGGCGGGACCTTCGAGCCCCACACCCAGCCTGGCACCCAGCCTGGCCGTCACCAACGACAAGATCCCCGGGGAGCCACGCCGATGAAAAAAGTTCTGATCACCTTGCTGGTGCTCGGCGGGCTCGGCGCGGCGTTCTACACCTCGCCGCGGCTTGCCGCCCTGCTGCCATTCCACAAAGCTCCCCACGTCCAGACCGCCAAGACGGATGAGCATCCGACCCTGCCGCCGGCGGTTTCCATCGCCAAGGTCAGCGCCGCCGATTTCATCGAGACGGTGATGGTGTCGGGCTCGCTCGTACCGCGCGATGAGATCCTGGTCGCGCCCGAGGTCGAGGGCTTCCGCGTGCTCGAGCTCAAGGCCGACGAGGGCGACCGCGTGAAGAAGGGCGACGTGCTGGCGACGCTGGTGCAGGAATCGCTCGACGCCCAGCTCGCCCAGAGCGACGCCTCGATCGCACGCGCGGATGCCGCCATTTCCAAGGCCAACAGCGCCATTGTCGAATCGAGCGCCAAGCTGGCGCAAGCCGATGCCGACTTCGAGCGCGCCAAACCCTTGAAGCAATCGGGCTACCTCTCGGGCAGCACCTACGACCAGCGCGAGGCCGCCTCCAAGACCACGGACGCGCAGCTTGTCGCCGCCCGCGATGGCCTCAAGCTGGCGCAAGCCGAAAAAGCCCAGGTCGAAGCGCAGCGCCGCGAGTTGATGTGGCGGCTGACGAACACGAAAGTCACCGCGCCCGCCGACGGATTGATCAGCCGGCGCACGGCGCGCATCGGCGGCATGGCGTCGGGCATTGCCGATGCGATGTTCCGCATCGTCGCCCGCGGCGAGGTGGAGCTCGACGCCGAGGTGATCGAGACCGAGCTCACCAAGGTTGCGATCGGGCAAAAGGCGCGCGTCAGCGTTGCCGGCGCCGGCGAGATCGAAGGCACCGTGCGTCTCGTCTCACCCGAGGTCGACAAGACGACGCGTCTTGGGCGCGTGCGCATCTTCCTCGGCGATGATCCGCGGCTGCGCATCGGCACGTTCGCGCGCGGCAGCATCCAGACCCAGCGCAGCCGCGGCCTCGCGGTGCCATCCTCCGCTGTCGTGTTCGATGCCGACGGCGCCTTTGTGCAGGTTGTCCGCGACGGCAAGGTCAAGAGCAGCAACGTCAAGATCGGCCTCATATCGGGCGGTCTCGTCGAGGTGCGCGAAGGCCTCTCAGAAGGTGACGTCGTCGTGGCGCGCGCGGGCACGTTCCTGCGCGACGGCGACACGGTGCGGCCCGTTCAGCCCGAACTCAAAGATCAGCGAGGCAAGATAATAATGCGCCTCAATATCTCAGCATGGTCGATCCGCCGGCCGGTGCCGGCAATCGTGCTGTTCTGCGTGCTGACGCTGCTCGGCGTCATCGCGTTCATGACGCTTCCCGTGACGCGCTTTCCCAACATCGACGTGCCGCTCGTGTCGATCACCGTGGTGCAGTCGGGCGCAGCGCCGGCCGAGCTCGAAAGCCAGGTGACGAAAGAGGTCGAGGACGCTGTCGCCAACATCCCCGGCGTCAAGCACATCATGTCGACCGTGACCGACGGCCAGTCGCAGACGGTCATGGAGTTCCGCCTGGAGGTGAACCAGGATCGGGCGCTCAACGACGTGAAGGACGCGATCGACAAGATCCGCCTCGAGCTGCCGCGCGACATCAACGAGCCCATCGTCCAGCGCATCGACGTCGAGGGCCAGTCAATCCTGACGTACGCGGCGTCCTCGCCTGGCATGACGCTGGAGCAGCTGTCCTGGCACGTCGACGACGTCATCAAGCGACAGTTGCAGGCCCTGAAGGGCGTCGGCCGCGTGGAGCGTTACGGCGGCGTCGATCGCGAGATCCGCGTCCTGCTCGATCCCGATCGCCTGCTGGCATTCGGCATCACTGCGGCCGATGTGAACACGCAAGTGCGCGCCACCAACGTCGATCTCGGCGGCGGCCGCGGCGAGGTCGGCGGCCAGGAGCAGGCCATCCGCACGCTCGCCGGCGCGCGCAAGGTCGAGGACCTGGCCGATACCAAGATCGTGCTGCCCGGCAAGCGCTACGTCCGCCTGGCCGACCTCGGCCGCGTGGTCGACGACGCCAGCGAGCAGCGCTCGTTTGCACGTCTCAACGGCGAGCCGGTCGTCACCTTCTCGGTGTTCCGCTCCAAGGGCTCGAGCGAGCTTTCGGTCGCCGACGTGGTCGCGAAAAGGCTCGATGAGCTGTCCAAGCGGTATCCCGAGGTTCACCTCACCAAGGTCGACGACGCCGTCGCCTACACGCGCGGCAACTACACCTCCGCCATGGAGACCTTGCTCGAAGGCGCCGCGCTCGCGGTCCTCGTCGTGCTGCTGTTCCTGCGCAACCTGCGCGCCACGATCATTGCCGCCATCGCTCTGCCGCTGTCGGCCATCCCGACGTTCTGGGCGATGCAGCTCATGGGCTTCTCGCTCAACCTCGTGAGCCTGCTCGGCATCACGCTGGTCACGGGAATTCTCGTCGACGACGCCATCGTCGAGATCGAGAACATCGTGCGCCACATGCGAACCGGCAAATCGCCCTATCGCGCCGCCATCGAGGCGGCCGACGAGATCGGTCTCGCCGTCATCGCGATCTCGCTCACCATCGTCGCGATCTTCTCGCCGGTGTCGTTCATGGGCGGCATCGCCGGACAATATTTCCGGCAGTTCGGTCTGACGGTTGCCGTTGCGGTGCTGTTCTCGCTGCTGATTGCCCGGCTGCTGACACCCGTGATGGCGGCCTATTTCTTGCGCCCCGTGCCCGAGGAGCACGAAGGCGGCGGCATTATCATGCGCGGTTACTTGGGCTTCCTGCGTGGCACGCTCAAGGTGCGTTATCTGACGCTCGTCGTCGGACTGGGGCTGTTTGCCGGCTCGATCTACGCCACCACGCTGCTGCCGACCGGCTTCATGCCGGACGAGGACAATTCCCGCATCGTCGTCTCGGTCGAGCTGCCGCCCGGGGCGACGCTCGAGGATACGCGGGCGACGACCGATCACATGGTGACCGTGCTCGACACCATTCCCGAAGTGAAGAGCGTGTTCGTGCTCGGCGGCAGCACGCCGACGGGCGGGCTCGAAGTGCGCAAGTCCTCGCTGTTCATCCACCTCGTACCCAAGACCGAGCGCGCCCTGCCGCAGAAGGCGATCAAGATCATCGTCTCCGACAAGCTCGCGACGGTGGCCGACACGCGGTCGTGGTTCGTCAATGAGCGCGGCGAGCGCGAGCTGTCGTTCTCGATGCTGTCGCAGAACGGCGAGGATCTGAACACCGCCGTGCGCAAGCTCGAAGGCGCACTGCGCCTCGTCCCGGGCTTCAAGAACGTGGCGGCGGATGCGGCAATCGACCGGCCCGAGCTGCGCGTGGTGCCGAAGTTCGACGAGGCGGCCAAGCTTGGCGTGGCGCCGAGCAAGATCGCCGAGACGATCCGCGTCGCCACGATCGGCGACATCGACGCCAATCTGGCCAAGTTCAACGCCGGCGACCGCCTGGTGCCGATCCGGGTGCAGATCGCCGAGGACGCGCGCACGGAGATGCAGCGGCTCGCAAATCTGCGCGTCACCAACTCCAACAACGATGCGATCCCCTTGTCGGCGGTTGCGGACGTGAATTTCGGGCGCGGCCCGAGCTCGGTCAGCCGCTACGACCGCGAGCGGCGCGCGGTGATCGGCGTCGACCTTGAATCGCGCTATGCCTTGTCAGGCGCGCGCGAGAAGTTTCTAGCGGTGGTGGACGAGCAGAAGCTGCCCCCCAGCGTGCGGCTGCAGCCTTCAGGCGACGCCGAGATCCAGGACGAGGTGGCGACCGGCTTCATCACGGCGATGGGCACCGGCCTGATGATCGTGTTCGGCGTGCTGGTGCTGCTGTTTGGCAGCGTGGCGCAGCCGGTGACGATCCTGCTGTCGCTGCCGTTGTCGTTCGGCGGCGTGGTGCTGGCGCTGCTCGCGACCGGCAACTCCGTCAGCATGCCGGTCTACATCGGGTTGCTGATGCTCATGGGCATCGTCTGCAAGAACGCCATCATGCTCGTCGACTTCGCCGTCGAGCAGGTGGCCAAGGGCGTGCCGCGCTTCGAGGCCGTGATCGACGCGGGACGCAAGCGCGCGCGCCCCATCGTGATGACGACGCTCGCGATGGTGGCCGGCATGGTGCCCAGCGCCATGGCCATCGGCGACGGCGGCGAGTTCCGCGCGCCCATGGCGATCGCGGTGATCGGCGGGCTTCTGGTGTCGACGGTGCTGTCGCTCGTGTTCGTGCCGTCGTTCTTCACGGTGATGGACGACATCGGCCGGCTGGTGTGGTGGATCTTCGGGCGCTTCGTGGGCCCGGTCGACGAGGCGCCGGACCTTCCCGCGCACGCGCCGCATCAGCTTCCCGCACCCGTGGCGCACCGGGCCATCGCGGCGGAATAGCTTCCGGTCTCAAGGCCAATCACATCGGGCAAAGAAAAAGGGCGGCCACGCGGGCCGCCCTTTTTCGTTGGTCAGGCGCTCGCGCGCGTTACTTGGTCGAAGCCGTCGCCGACGAGGACGTCGAGGACGTGGCGTCGTTGGACGACGTGGCGTCGTGCTTGAAGAACACGTCGACACGCATGCCGGTCAGCAGAGGGGGCAGGCCGTCGAGGTCGATCAGCGCCTCGAGCACCTCTACGTCGTTGGGGCGGCGGGGGCCGCGCGTAGCGATGCGCGGGGCCGACAGCGACTGCGCGGTCGACGTCACGCGACCTTCGAAGTCCTGGTCGGGGTAGGCGTCGGCGCGCACGATCACGGGCTGACCGACGCGGATCTTGGCGGCATCACGCTCCTCGACCTCGGCGCGGACCTTGAGTTTGGCCAGATCGCCGAACATCAGCAGCGTGTTGTCGGGCGAGGGCACGGCAATCTCGCCCTCCTTGGCAAACACGTTGAGCACGGTGCCGTCGAACGGCGCGCGAACGCGCGTGTGCTCGACGGCAACCTCGGCAGCAGTCTGCTCGGCGCGGGCGGCGGCGAGAGCCGCTTCACGCGCGGTCGGCAGCGGCATGCCGCTCTTGGCCGCGACCGTCGCGACGTTGGCACGCTCGCGCGTGACCTTCGTTTCGGCCTCGGTGAGCTTGTCGCGGGCCTTGGTCACCGCATCTTCGGTGACGTTGCCGGTGCCCGAGTGCATGTCGCGCAGCGTGTCGTCGAACGCCTGGCGGGCGTCGAAGCGCGCGCGCTCAGCCGAGGCCAGATCGTCCTCGGCATTGCGCCGGTCGACGGCCATGCCACGCACATCTTCCTCGTTGCGCGTACGCTCGGACGCGGCGGCCTGCGCCGTCGCACCCTTCAATTTGGCGCGGGCAAGAGAGTCGTCCAGCTGAACCAGCAGGTCGCCCGCCTTCACCTTGTCGTTGATGTCGACGGGGATCTTGGTGATGCGGCCGGGGACGTCCGCGGCGATGCGAACCTCGCCGCTCTTGGGCTCGACGCGTCCGGTGGCCGAGGCGGCCCAGGCCGGACGATCTTGCGGGTTGGGATTTTCGGCGCTGTTGGTCGAGGCCGTCTGGTCGCTTGCGGCCTGCGGCTTTTGCTCGCCGACCGGGCCCCAGGTGACGTTGTTGACGTAAAAACCGACGGCGAGCGCCACGATACCGGCGACACCGAGCGTAACGACAGTGGGATTGACCTTCTTAAGCATGGGCCTTCCGTCTCTTTGTCAGATCCGCGATTCCAGGGGCGTCGAGCCCCTCTGGCCGGCGCTCTTCGCCGACAATGCGTCCGTCTTCGATGCGCACGACCCGGTCGGCATAGCTCAGCGTCCGGGGATCGTGCGTGACCGCCAATACGCTGCGGTCCTGCTCCTTGGCGATGCGCGCCAACAGCGCCATCACTGCGTGTCCGTTCTCGCTGTCGAGCGCGGCCGTCGGCTCGTCCGCCAGCACGATCGAGGGCGAGCTTGCGATCGCGCGTGCCACCGCGACGCGCTGCTGCTCTCCGCCCGAGAGATTGCCCGGATAGCTGCGCAGCCGGTAGGCGAGACCGACGTCGCGCAGCACTTCCTCGGCGCGGTTGGCCGCATTGAAACCCTTCTGGCCCCGCACGTCGAGCGCGATGCGCACATTCTCGAGCGCGGTCAGCGTCGGGAACAGGTTGTAGGACTGAAAGATGAAGCCCATGTGCCTGCGCCGCAGGTTGGCGAGCTTCTCGGGGCCGAGCCGGTCGGTCGAGGTGCCGGCGACGCGAAGCGTCCCCGACGTGGGCGTCAGGATGCAGCCGAGGATCGACAGCAGCGTGGTCTTGCCGCTGCCCGAGGGGCCCATGAGCAGCGTCAGCTCACCCGGCACGAGCGTGATGTTCACGCCCTTCACGGCGCGCACCATTGCCGCCCCGTGACCGAGGTCCTTGACGATGTCCGTGGCTTCGAGGACGGGCTCTGTCATCTGTTGAATACCGTTGCAGGATCGATCTTCGTGACCTTGACGATCGCCGACAACGCCGAGATGGCGCACATGCCGAGCGTCAATGTGAATAGCCAGAACGCCAAACCTGGCGTCATGACCAGGGGCAACGCGCTGTTTTTACTCAGAACCAGGACACCGAGTGCGATGGCCATTCCCAGAATGTAGCCGATCACCGCGCTCATGCCGGCCTGAGCGAGTATCACCTGGTGTATATATCCTGATGATGAACCTAATGCACGCAAGGTTGCAAACTCGCTCAAGTGGTCCTTGGTGCTGGAATATAGCGTCTGGGCGACGATGACGGTTCCAACGAGGGACCCGAGCAGCGCGCCGCCGATCAGCGCCACGCCGGCACCGGTACGAAACAGCCACTGTTTGAGGCTGCGGTCGCGAAATTCCTGCTTGGTCAGCACCTCGGCGCCGTCGAGGCGGGATTCCAAATCCTTGCGCACCTTTTGGATGTCGGCGCCGGGCTCGAGCTGGACGAGGTAGAAGGTGGTTCCGTCGCTGTCGCCGAACAGCGCACGGGCACGGTTAACCGTGGTGTAGGTGTATGGCGACTGCGTGAATGAGCGGATGCCGTCGGTCAGGGCGCGGACGCGGATGCGACCCGTCTGGATCTGCGCCGTATCCCCCATGCCCTTGATGCCGAGCTCGTTCAGGTAGGTGCGGTCGACAGCAACGGCCTCGGGCGACTTGATGTCTTCCCAGGTGCCTTTGATCAGCTTGAAGGGTACGAGACCGCCGTCATCGGCATCGGTGCCCACGACCACGACGCGCGTCGAGCCGCCCGCCGGCTTGCGCCACTCGGCGAAGCGCACAATGAGCGGGATCACGGCTTTGACGCCCGGGGTCGCCAGCGCCTGGTGGCGCTCGCGCGGCGTCAACAGCATGCCGCCGTCCTCGAAGCTCTTGGCTCCGTAGACGGTGATCCAGAGATCAGCGTTTGCGCGGTCGATGTTCTCGGTGATCATGTTGCTCGATCCGAGATAGAGACCGAGCTGCACTGCGACGAGGACGATCGAGAAGAGGATGCCGACCAGCGTCACCGCGAGGCGAACGCGATCGTGAAAAAGATTCCGAAAGGCAAGTGTCAGGATCATTGATGAGTTCCGCACCTTTTGCCGGCTCGGGCGAGCGGGCCCCTGGGTCGCAAGCGGTAAGCGCGGCCACCCGGTGCCGCGACTATCTCTTCAAGGTGGCCTTGAAAAGGCACAGTCATGCTTAAGATCCGCCTACTTTCGTCGCAAGTTCGACCCATATAGGCACGACTGTACCCGGTCGGAACTCACGCACTGTTAACGAGTGCAGTCCAAAAAGGAGACAGCACGGGCAGACTGGGGGTCAAAACGAAGTGCGTCGCCCGTCGTGATCGACCGAGCAATTCTCGCGAAAAGCATTGCAAGAGCTGGTCCAGCACGCAGCGGGTATCCGAAATCCTCCGACCCGCTTTTGCCGTTTTCAAAGCATAAACAACGCTTCAACCCCGATCCCTGACACAACATTGGCGATATCACCATGCGTCATGATCATCATGTTTCCCGATCCAACGTCGTCCGACTGGTCTTCGGGCTCAGCGGGCTCATCGTGGCGGCAGGTGCCGTCACCGCCGCACCCGGGCGCGACAAAGCGAGCGAGCGCGGCATTTGGTACAACAATTCCGGCAAGGGTGCGGTCGAGATCCGTCCCTGCGGCGCGAGTGGCCGTGATGCCGACCGGCTGTGCGGCTTCATCGTCTGGTTGAAGGAGCCGAACAACAAGCGCGGCGAGCCGCTCACCGACGGCTACAACTCCGATCCCGGCAAACGCCACCGGCCGATCTGCGGGCTGCCCGTGTTGGGCCAGTTGCGCCCGATGTCGGACGGCAGCTGGGATCAGGGCTGGGTGTACGATCCCGAGCAGGGTCAGGCATTCGATGCCGCGATCCAGCTCAACACCACCGATCGCCTCGTGCTGACCGGCTACAAGGGCGTGAAGTTCTTCTCCAAGTCGTTCGTGTGGAAACGCGCGCCGGCCGATCTGCCGCGCTGCGACGGCAAGTCGGGACGCGAGGCGAGCACGTCGGTCGCTCCAGCAACGACGCTCACGACGGCGTCTGCCAAGAAAGCCGCACCGGCTCGGCCGACGCAAACGGGCGCGCTTGTTCCACCGCAACCTGTACCTGCGGTACGCCCAGGCAGCACGATCTCGCAAGATTGATACGGCGCGGGTTTTCATCCCGCGCCTATCAAATCGACCCAATCAAATGGGGGCGGCCCGCAAGGACCGCCCCCATTAATTTGCGCGCGACTATCTTAGCGCGAATCTCTTAGGTGCTGGCCGATCCGCGGCCATGTCCCTGTGAGCTTTGCCCCTGCGAGCTTTCCTCGGAGGCAGCTGACTGGGACGACCGGGACGCGCGCGCCTCATCGGCGATTTTGGCGAGCCGGCCGGCAAATTCGCGGACCCGATCGAGCACCACGTGGCGCTGCCGGTCGAGCGTGACCATGTGATAGCAGTCGTCGAGCACGCACATCTCTACGAGACCGGCCAGCTTGCGCTGAAGCAGGATGCTGTTCGACAGATCGCTCTGGTCGTCATGGCGGGGATGGAAGACCAGGGTCTGGTGACGGACCTGCCCGAGCAGCGGCTTCACGTTGCGTACGAGCCGGCGGAATTCCAGAACCAGGCTGCCGCCGCGTCCGAACAGATCCTCGATCATGTCCGACTCGCCCTGACCCTGGACGCTGTCCAGGATGAAGCTGCGGAGCCGCTCGTCCTTGATGCCGTGAGGCATGCGGGCGCGGAATTTGAACAGGCGCGCTGCCCAGCGCGAATTGATCAGGCGGAAGAGCGTGAAGTACCACGGGATCGCCCAGCCGTTCGGCCAGAACGTCGGCGAGAACAGCATCAAGCCCTGGACCTTCTCAGGCCGCAAAGCCGCGAGCCGCAAGGCCAGCATGCTTCCCGCGGAGACGCCGCCGACGACGACGGAATCGCACTTCTGCAGCAATTCCTCGTGGGCCGCTTCTAAGGAGGCGTACCAGTCCTGCCAGCGCGAAAGGCCGGAGACGTCGGTTCCGCCAGCAAGTCCGGGCAGCAAGGGGCAGTAAACGGTGTAACCGCACTGGCCCAGCGCATGCGCGACGAACTTCAATTCGATTGGAGAGCCCCCGAGGCTATGGACGAGCAACACGGCGTTGCGGCCCCCGGGAACGAAAATACTACCCCACGCTGTCTTCATTTTCTCGCTGTTCTTCATTCGTTGACAGGACTCGTTCGTTAACTCAGCGAAACACGAACCGTCGGTCGACCCCGGGCCTTAACGTGGCTCCGTAGAATCGACCCTAAGTTTCAAACCCTCTTTTTTTCGTTTCCTCAGATGGGCTTCGATGCCGGTAAAGTGCCGGTCGAACCCCTTATTATTGTATAGGCTATTCGCCCACTGCTCCGTACCAGGGCGGCACGGGAAAACCGAATGCGCTTCACTGACCGCAGGTGGCCGCGGAGGCGATATGGCACCTTGCCGCACACCGAATGTTATCACTGCTGGAATTCCCTCAGCCCGTAGATGCCACGCCGAAATCGCCCTTCGAAGTTTTCTCGAACGTTTTCGTCGTTGCAACTCGCCTGCCAAAGTCGCCGACAGCGGCGGGCCTTCTGGAGGCGATATTTGTCATTAGCGTGACCTACAACGCACCGTCACGCCGATTGCTCCGTCGCGCGTCGTCTTGGCACGGGGAAGAAAATCCGCAATGGACCCGGGCCGCAGTCTGGAAAAACCTCGTGCCGGATTCGCACCGCGTTGAAATCGCTCGACGACCCGGCCGCCAACATTGCCACAATGTACGCAAATTCGAGGCCGGGCACATCGTTATGCTAAAAAGATAATTAATCGGATTAAGGGTGTTGTGGCGCCGCCACAACCGGCGTCCCCGCTCCGGTGCAGCGTCTTCCTGCAGCTCTTGGAACGCGCCCAATCGCGGCCTTCGGCGATCCATGTCGTGCCGCCTGACCGGGCAGATGATCGGAGAATTGCCGCTGATCGAGGCACTCCGAGGCTGAAAAACACGCGCAACCGGACGAGACCGGGCCTCCATTCCAGCGCATTCGGCGCTATATAGTCTTCCGATGCTGGCCGGTGGCACCCGACGCGACAGCGCCCCGCCTGCTTAAAGAGGACACGACCTCGTTGGTGGCGCCCGCACGGTTTTTCGTCTCCCTGGCGGCCATTTCCGCTCTCGCCGTTGGCCAGATCGCTCCCGCCTTTGCCGAGCCCTTGTCGAAGGCCGACTACGAGGCCTGCCAGGCCCGCGACGAGCAGGGATTTCGCACCGCCGTCGCCGCCATAACCTCGCAGGCCCTGCGCCGCGGCATCGCCAATATCGATTACCTTGCGATCGTCGGCGACGCCTGGCGCCGCGGCGGCATGGGCGACATCGTCGACAAGCGCATCGATGCGGCCGTCGATGAGGTGGCGCAGGAGACGAGCTGGTCGAACCTGCTGCAATCGCTCGCCAACCAGCAGAAGGCGCAGGAGCTGGCGACGGCGGTCGCCGAGCGCGTCTACCGCTCCGACGCCATGAAAAATGCCCTGCAGCAGCTCGCGACCGACGTCGGCCGCGATGTCGGCAAGCAGATCGAGTTCGCGAGCCAGGATGCCGCGGAGCCGACGCTCGCCTGCCTCAAGGCGTTCGTCGACACCCGCTACGGCTCGACGGTCGCGCGGGCGGTGACCGGAGAAGCCGGCAAGGAGGTCGGCCTCAACACCGAGGAAGCAGCGGCCAAGATCAGGCCCGGCGCCGTGCTGAGCGAATCGGCCGGCGGCATCGCCGGCGCGGTCGTCCTGCTGATGCGCCGGCAGCTCGCGAACATGGCCGAGCGCGTCGGCGCGCGCCTCGTCGGCAGCGTGCTCGCACGCGTCGTGTCGGTGGCGGCGGGCGGCATCGGCATCGTGCTCATCGCCAAGGACATCTGGGATCTGCGCCACGGCGTGCTGCCGATCATCGCGACCGAGATGAAGTCGACCGAGAACAAGCAGAAGGTGCAGGAGGAGCTCGCCAACACCTTCAAGGAGCAGATCGCGGCCCACGTGGACGAGATCGGCGCGGCGACGGCCGACCGCGTGCTCGACGTGTGGCGCAACTTCCGCAGCGCGCATGCCGCCGCCCTCGACCTCTCCGAGCGCAATCCGCAGTTCAAGACCTTCCTCGATTCCTTGCAGCCGCAAACACTGCCGCGCCTCGACGAGGTCGTGTCGCTGGTGCTCGCCGCCGAGGGCGAGACGGGCCTCATCAAGCGCCTCAAGGATGGGTCGCTGAACGAGGCGGTCAACGTGCTGCCCGCGCCCGCCATGGAGATCGCGCGCCAGACCCGCTCGATCGATTTGGCGCTCAAGTGGTCGGCGCTCGCGGGCAGCGACCTGCCCAAGGTGGTCGAGCTCGGCCTTTATCAGCGCACGACGCCTGAAAAGCTCACCCCTGCCGCGCTGAAGCGCATCCTCAGCCTCGATGACCGCGTCGCCGCCCTCAGGATCGCCGGGCTCGATGCCGGCGCCCGCGACATGCTGTTTGAGCTCAACGACGATGAATTGAAGCGTCTCGCCCACTCCCTGACCGAGGACGAGCTCGAGACGCTGTCGCGCTACCTGACCGGGCTGCAGAAGGAGCCGCGCGAGGCGGTGCTGCGCGCGGTCGCGGCCAACCCCGCGCGGATGCAGGATCTGGCTTCCGATCGCGTGCGCGTCGCGGTCGTCGCCAGCGCCGACCAGACTGCTGCGGTCGGCATGATGCTGCGCTCGGGCGGCGCGCTCGACGCCGGCGCCATCATGAGCGACCTGCAGCTCGTGGCAGACGGCCGCGTCAGTCCGGTGCTGGTGTGGGAGAAGCACCCGGCCGTGATCGTCGCGGCGTTCGTGCTCGCACTCGTATTGCTGTTGATGCTGCGGCGGCTGTTGTTTTCGCGACGGCGCGGACAGGCAGCCGCATAGCTGCCGCGCGCGTTGTGCAGTCGCGTCGAAATTGCGGCGGCGTCGCAATGCCGCCGCACTCTCCTGTGCAGGGCTGGCCGGCGCGGCACGCAGACGTGCCAGCGTGTTTGCTATAAGTCGGCGAGTGCAGCGCGAATCAATCGCCTACAATCTGACCTTCGCGGACGAGCGCGTCATTACGAGGAGCGGGACGAATGGGACTGAAAGCACCGGGAATCCTTACGTTTATGGTGTCGGTCGTGCTGACGGTCGTTGTGCTCATCATGACGTTCTTCGGGGCGCAGATCCCCTATCTCGTTGGTCATGAATTTTGGGTTCTTCTCGTCGCGCAAGTTATCCTCATTCTTGGATGCATCATGCGCGGCCTGTGATGCGCAACGTCGCACGCACCAATCGCTGTGCCCTTCTGTCGCGCGGCACTCAGCACCCTGGCGAGAACAGGGGCGTTTCAGGATTTACTCTGCGGCATGAAATTGAATTTTGAAGTCTTTGGATCTTACGCGCAGCGCGTGCGCCGCTCATCGCGAGAGATCTTGATCGCCGCCGTGCTGACCGTTGCCGCCTTCGCATTTTTGCTGGCTGCGGTGTGGAGCGGAACGGTGTCGGGGAAATCGAAACTCGGCAACATCGCCGCCGAAGACCAGAGCATCAAATAAATTGCTGCTGCTTCAGCGCTGCTTTGGCGCGAGCGGCTCGGCGCGCACGAGCCCGCGCACGGAATTGCCGAGATAAACCTGAGCGGCGCCTTCCAGATCGGCGAGTGTTAGTACCGCTTCCTTTGCGCGGCCTTGCGCAATCAGCTCCGCGCGCAACGTCCCCGGCAACAGCCCGCTGCCGAGCGCTGGCGTGAGCAGGATCACCGTCGCGCTCGATGAAGATCGTGGTGCGGCTCCCCTCGGCCAGCTCGCCGCGCTCGTTGAGATAGACGACCTCATCGGCGCCTTCGCTGTCGTGGTAGTGCTGCCACTCGCGATCGTAGAGCTCGCGCCGCGTCGTCTTGTGGAACAGAAAGATATCGCCGCTGTCGACCTGCGTTTTCGAGACGGCGAAGCGCATGACGGCGTCGGGACCCGGCATCGGCGTGGCCGTCACCGTGATTTGACCTTGCTCCGAGAGCAGCAGCCGCACGCGCAGACGCTCGCGCTTGCCCTTGACCGCATCGGCGAGTGCAGCTCGGACTGCGGCTTCATCGCAGGTGAAGGCGAAATAGCGCGCGGAAGTCGCGAGCCGCTCGATGTGGCGATCGATGAGGACAAAGCCGGTATCGGGCTCGTACAGCATCGTCTCGATCAGATCGAACGGCTTCACTGGATCGGTGAGGAACTTCATCTTCAGCAGGCACTCGGCGTATTCGCGCTCGCCTTGCGAATCGAACACGACGCCCGAGCCGATGCCCATCTCGCCGGCTGCGTCACGGAATATCACCGCGGTGCGGATCGCGACGTTGAGCAGCGTGTGCCCCTTGGGCGAGATGTGGCCGATGGCGCCGCAGTAGACGCCGCGCGGCTCGGTCTCGTACTCGCGGATCAGCTCCATCGCTCTGATCTTCGGCGCGCCGATCACCGACCCCGGCGGGAAGATGCCGCGCAACAGCTCCGGAAAGCCGATGCCGTCCTGCAGGGTTGCATGCACGCCGGAGGTCATCTGATGCAACGTCCGGAAGGTTTCGACCGTGAACAGGTCCGTGACCGAGACGCTGCCGATCTCGGAGATGCGCCCGATGTCGTTGCGCATCAGATCGACGATCATGAGGTTCTCGGCACGCTGCTTGACGTCGGCGGCGAGCTGGCGGCGCGCAACGGCGTCGGCCTCCGGCGTACCGGCACGCGGCGCGGTGCCCTTCATGGGGCGGGTCTCGATCGAGCGGCCGTCCTGCGCGATGAACAGCTCGGGCGAGGCCGATAGCACCGTCACCTTGCCGGTGTCGACGATGCCGCCATAGGCGACGCGCTGCTTCTGGCGCAGATCGAGGAAGAAGGTGAGCGGCGAGCCCTCTAGCATGAAGCGCGCCTTGAACGTCAGGTTGAGCTGATAGATGTCGCCGGCGCGGATCTTCTCCTGAACCTGCTTGTAGCGCTGCAGATAGTCCGCCTCGTCCCAGGCGAGCGTCACGTTGGTGAAGCTGTAGGAGCCGCTGCGGGTGTGCGTCGCGAGCCAGTGCTCGACCTCTCCGCTCGTCATCTCGACCGGCTTGCGATAGAGGCCGAGCCAGATCAGCGGCACGTTGCGCCGCTCGGGCATCAGCGAGACGAGCTTGGGTTCCAGGGCGTAGCCGAGCTCGTAGGAGAAGAATCCTGCCGCGTGCAGACCGCTGTCGACCGCCTTGCGCAGACGATCGAGCGCGGGCCCGATTTCCTCGGGGCGCTCCACGGCGATGATGTCGACCGGATCGGCGAACAACAGCGAGGGCGCACCGCTCCCGGAGTTGTTGTCGAGCAGGACAAACGTTTCGGATAGCGCCGCGGCTTCTTGCGTCGGGCCAGCGGCGGCCTGACGAATGCGGTCGGGTGGCGTCATCGGCCCTTGTATCCCGAGAGAGCGTAGAAGGTCACGCGGCGGCGTGCGTGCTCTCCCGCGGGAAGATCGCGCTCGTCGATCTTTTTCACGCTGGTGAAGGATGCGCCCGGACGGCTTTCGCCCCCGCCGAGCCCCACCAGCAGCACCGGGGCGCCGGCAGCGGCCGTGTAGGGACGCGTCAGCTCGAAATGATCGTGCGGGCGGCCCTCGCGCCAGGCGAGAATGGGCGTCGTTTCCCCGCGCATATAGTAGAGGAGCTCCGCCGTTACCTCGCGGTCGTCCGTCAGCACCGCCGCGAACGGGTGGCCCGCATCGCGCGCCGCCTTGAGCTCGGAGCGCGTTGCAGCGGCGACGTCGCGCCAGCCGAGCACGCGGGCGAAGGGATCGGGCTTTACCGGGAGCCCCACGCGCCCTGCGATGGTGGTGCCGGCGGCTATCAGGACGAGCAGCGCCACGTTCACCGCAAACGAGGTCTTGAGCCAGCCCCAGGCGCTATCGCGCACCATGGTCGCCATCACGAGCACCGCGCCGGTGACGTAGGTTTCGGCGGCCCAGTTGGCGTGCGCGCGCGACAGGAACGCCTGCACCGTGATCACGGCGAGAACCGGCAGCGAGAAGGCGAGAAGCAGGCGATCGGGCTCATCCAGGCCCGGCTTCCAGGCACGCCAGGCGATGACGAGATACGCGCCAAACAGGATGGGTCCAAAGACCCCGAACTGCGCGCCGAGAAACTGCAGCGCCTGCACGGGATGTATCAGCGAGCCATGCCAATTGGCGTTGTCGGCCGTGTGGGAGAACGTCGCGAAGCTATGCTCATAGTTCCAGACGAGGTTCGGCACCAGCATGAGAATGCCGATCGCGAACGCAAGATAGAGGCGGTAGTCGGTGAGGAGCGCGCGCCGCTGCGGGGTCGTGATCAGATACACCGCAAGGCACAGGATGAACCATGCCATCGCGTACTTGGCGTTGAGGCCGAGCCCGAGCGCTACGCCGAGCAGCAGCGCCGGCCAGAGGCTTTGGGTGGTGAGGAGCGCGGCAAAGGCCAGCATCGCCAGCGCCCAGAAGAAGAGCAGCGGCACGTCGGTGGTGATCAGCCCCGCCGAAAGCGAGATGCCGGGCAGCGTCGCAAACGCAAGACCCGCCAGCGCACCGACGCGCGAATCGTAAAGCCGGCGCCCGAGCATGAAGATGACGATCGCGGTCGCGGCCGAGATGAACGGCGAGGGCAGGCGAATGCACGCTTCGCCGATACCGCACGCGCTGGTGGCGCTGCGGATGATCCAGGCGATCAAGGGCGGCTTGGAGTAGTAGCCAAATGCCGGCTCCTCGCTCCAGGCCCAGTACTGCGCCTCGTCGAAAAACAGATCGGTCACGTTCCAGCGCAGCGCGACGAGCCTGAAGGCCAACAGCGCGAGAAGCCCTAGAACAAAGAGCGTGGTCCAGCGCGAGTCGTCGCTCGCGCGTTCGAGGGGGGTGGAGGTTGCCATGGCCATCCGGTTTTACAGCAGCCGAGCAACAAGATAGCGAGTTTCGTGCGCCGGGCTGAGGCTCATTTACTAGGTTGAGAGGCGGGCGGGAAGACTGGTAGTCTCATGGCCTCAGAACAGGTATCTAGGAGAGGTCGCCGCAAGCCTAGGGACAGGGGCACTTGATGCGCGTCACCGTCGTCATTCCGGCGCTGAACGAGGCCGGCAATATCGGCCGCCTCGTCGAAGAGACGTACGCGGCCGTGCCCGTATCTCGCTTGGCTGAGCTGATCGTCGTCGACGATCACAGCGACGACACCACCGGGATCGAGGTCACGGACCTCATCGATAGCGGGCGTTTTCCGGGCCTGCGCTATCTGCGCCACGACGCGCGCAGCGGGCAGAGCGCCGCGCTGCGCTCTGGGATTATCGCCGCGACGAGCCCCATCATCGCTACGATGGACGGCGACGGGCAGAACGATCCCCGCGACATCGCGCGGCTTTTGGATCTGCTCGGGGCGCCGGGCTCGGACGGCCCGGCCCTCGTCAACGGCGTGCGCACCAAGCGCGAGGCGACGGGCTCCAAACGCTGGGCGTCGCTGGCGGCCAACTGGATCCGCGACAAGGTGCTGCAGGACGACTGCCCCGACACCGGCTGCGGCATAAAGGTTTACTGGCGCGAGGCGTTCCTGCGGCTGCCGTTCTTCACCTCGATGCACCGCTATCTCCCCGCGATGTTCCAGACCTACCGGCACAAGGTCGCCTACGCGCCGGTGAACGACCGGCCGCGCCAGGCCGGCGTCTCCAAGTACAACAACCTCAATCGCGCCCTGGTCGGCCTTTATGACCTCGTCGGCGTGACGTGGATCCGGCGGCGCACGAAGGTACCGGCGATCGTGGTCCGCTACCCGGAGCTGCAGCTCGTGACCGACATCGCCTCGCGCCTGAAGCCCGTCAACGACGATGGGGCGCGGATGAGTGCCGGCGACAAGAGCTGACGCGCCCGGGAACGATTTGGGATTGCATCGCTTAGCTAGAGAGAGCGCAGAAGGGACATGCTGGCACACGCATCAGCGCAGCTTACGCAATGGTGGATCTCGACCTCCGTCACAGAGAAGACGTGGCTCGGCGTTGGTTTCCTTGCGCAGCTCATGTTCTCCATGCGGTTCATCGTGCAGTGGATCGCCAGCGAACGCGCGCGCCGGTCCATCGTGCCTGAGACGTTCTGGTATTTCAGCCTTGTCGGCGGGGCGATGCTGTTTGCGTACGCGATCTACCGGTTCGATCCCGTGTTCATGCTGGGCCAGGGGATGGGTCTGTTGATCTACGCACGCAACATCTACTTCATCCGGACGCACCATAAGGCCGCGGCGCTCGGCTCGGCTTCTCCGCGGTGGCGTCCCTGCCGAGTAGCCCGATCCAGGTGGATAATTGTTCAAGGATGTAACCGTAGTGTTGAGTATCCCGACCTTGCGTTCAGCCTCAGCGGCCATAGCGGCGCTCGTCGCGGCGGGGCTGCCTCTCGGTGGAGCCGCGCGCGCGCAAGACGACCCGAACGCGTGCGAGAGCGGAGCGCGCACCAATATTTTCGCGATCGTCGAATCGGTCGAGGAACGGGGCGTTGACGGCAAGTCGCTCTACAAAATCTCGCTTGGACGCGCGCAAGGCGATTGCACCGTGCAATATCTTTATGTCGCCAGCGACCCGCGCCCCGCATGCGATACCGGCAAAACGCTGAGCGCTACGGGTGCGGCCGAGATCGATGCGGACGGCGACCCGTTCCTGTCGGGGCCGGAGAGCTTCAGCTGTAATTAGCGGGGCCGCGACCCAGGGTTGCCCGCCTCGTTGGGCGTGGTCCGCGACGGCCAAAACCATCAAAAATGATCATTGAAAATGCTGCATCCAAGGGGCTTCGTCGCCAGTGGTCCGGCCGCGGAACGAAGGGCTCGAAGTCGCTTGCCGGGGCGGGCTTCACAGCCGCGCAAAGTGTGCTATAAGCCGCCTTCGCAGAGCCGCTCGGTGACGGGCGGCTTTTATCTTCGGCCCGGTTGCATTGGCGTCAGAGCACAGGGCCGACGTTCCGAAACGGCGCGCGCGCCGGGTTCGGTTTTCGCTGAACGTATCTGTTCATCGGTGGCGCGGGGTGGAGCAGCCCGGTAGCTCGTCAGGCTCATAACCTGAAGGTCGCAGGTTCAAATCCTGCCCCCGCAACCAACCGAGTGTAATTAATCATATCTGGGTTTTCTTGGGCAGTGATCGTTTGGTCACGTTCGTCGAAATACCGCGCTCCTGGGATATTCCTGGGAAATTTCGGGCGGTGACCCCCGTATTCACGAGCTTCGCGCCCCTCCGCAAATCAGCGATCATGTGCTGAGAAAGGGGGGGGTTATCTATGAGCAAGCTCGCGCGCGCCAAAGAACTTGCCGAAGGATGGGCATGGGAGGCGAAGGAAGCCGCGGACACAGCAGCAGTCTGCTCCCACTTCGACCGTGCCTCACCAACTCAATTGATAGAGATGTGGGAGACCGGCAAGAACATCGAAGGTGAGCCCCTAAAACAATTCGAAAGCCAAGCCCTAGCGGAAGCTTGGTGCCGCGTGTTCGGAGAGATGCCGCCAGACGATGACGCTGACGAACCCACTTTTTCCGAGCCCAGGGCACCTGAGCCCGAGCTGCCGGCTGACGACACGATGCTTCGCGAAAAGGAAGTGCTGCGGCTGACGGGGGTCTCGCAATCCAGCCTAAAGCGCATGGTACTCGACGGCCGCTTCCCCAAACCGATGCGCCTATCCCCACATCGCATTGGTTGGCCAGGTCGTGACGTGAAGGCTTGGCTCGACGGGTTGGATGCCGCGAGGCGGAAGGCGCGGGTGTGAGCGCTTTTGGGCCGGCGAAATATCGCGGAAAGGACGTGCCGGGAGGGGTGGGGTCCAAGCGCAGAGATGGGACCCTAAATAATCAATCCGGACCACGAGGAGCGCTCTCAATTTCTCGGCAGCTTAGATGCATAAGCACTTTCTAATGTGCATCCACACTTGCAGAACCATTAGGAACTAGATGAACCAAGGGGCCGTTCTTCCAGTAGGATATTGGAGGAATAGCTATGACTTTTTACAGCAATTCAAACGAAGTTCCGCGCGATCCGAGTGCAATCGAGCGCAGGTATGACGGCGCAGGAGCAACCACGGTAGCTCTAACTTTGCTGATCGCAATCGCGCTTGGGTTTGCGTTCTTATTTACAGTGCCTAATCAGAGAAGCGACCGGTGGCAAACTACCACGGAGACTGCAACCCAACCCGCTACTCAGCCTTCTACGACACCATAGTGGCTGAGTAAGCTGCGGTCGTCGCGGCATCGCTTTCAAGCGGGGAGCGGTGTCGCGATTGCATTTACCGACCCGCTTTATCAGCCCTTCGACTTCGCGGGATCTTCACTGCGCGGGAAATGCACAACACCGGAGAAAACTCAAAAATGGCACTTCCTGATAAAATGCGGGACGTACCCCGTGATCCCGAAGCGATGGATGATCGACGTGGTGCACGCTTGCTAACCGTCATGTTCGCTCTTCTTGGCGTACTTGTGGTCGGTGCCCTGGTCTTCGCCTATACAGTCGGTCAAGGCCCGGTCCAGCGCATTATCAATCCATCGTCCACTACCGAGGTGAACCCCAGCACAACTCAACCCGCCACTCAGCCAACTCCGAAACCATAGAGGCCAATTAGCAGCGGTCGTAGCGGCATCGCTTTCCTTCCTGAGCGGTGCCGCGGCTTTTTGGGGTTGGCCAACTCGTGATGTGAAGGTGCGGCTCGATGGACCGGACAGCGCGAGGCAGAAGGCGCGCTCTCAATTTCAAAAGCTAAAGCGTAGGTACTTTCTAATGTGCATCAAAAGCCCAATCCCCTAAAGTAGGTCCACCTCAAGTCCATTGAGGAGAGGTGCCGTGGATGGGTTGCTGATATTCGCCTTGGTCATTGGCGTTCCGATTTATTTGCTCTATCGGCTATACGTTTTCGCGCTGCGGCGAGGCGCAGAGATGGCTACCAGCGAGATGTGCATCGGTGTCGGAGACTATTGCAACAATCGCGCTGGCAAAGTTCCGGACGAACTCAAGAGCTTGCTAAAGAAGCGAATACCCCGAGGCGGCTGGGACAACTTCCAAACATTGTTAGGCCACACACGCTCCCTTGGAGAACAGGTAGCCTTCGCCTGCTGGCAAAAGGGATGTGAGGATCAAGCTGTGGACGATGAGCCACGCGACGGAAGCGTTCGGGTCGATTTCACAACTAAAGAGCTTCACGATATTTGGTGGTTAGCACACATCGGTTTTCAACGCGCCACGGCGCCGAACGAGCGATCTCCATACGGGTATGCAAGAAAGGAAGATGCTGAGGCGGGCCAACATGCCATCGAGCGTCTAGAAAGAGAAATGCCGAAGGACTGGCGCGATCCGAACGATCCCTACGCTCATAGTTTCAATCGACAAACGATGATTTGGGATAGGTGGCCGTCCGGCACTCCCGATCTCACCTAATTTCCTGTGTGCACCAACTTTCCAGCGACACGATTTTGCTGTCGTTGGAAGCTCCGTCACGCATGGTGCGATGAGCAATGGACCTAGACCCGCGCGAGATACCATCGATACTTACGAAGCTGATGGGCTTGGTCCCCTGGGCAACGTGGGAGAAACGCATCGAAGCGTTGAAATCCATGTCGCCTAACAATCCCGTTTGGGGACGGTTCCTATTACATAGCTGATTTGCATGCGGATCATTGGTAGTTGCGCCTCCGGCCCAGGGGAAGCAGCAACACCGTATGGTTTCAGACCAAGCCAAATCGGCCGGTTCCGTAGGGATCGTCGCGTGCTGGATTGCGTCTCGTTTGCGCCGACTTTGCTCGCATTGCGCACATGCGCCTTGCGAGTTGTAGCAACAGGCATTGACGGCGCTCCGAAGGTGCCTGGCACTAGTACGAGCCAGCAGAAAGTTAGTTGAGAGCTCATAAGCTGGCTCGCCAACGACGTCGTTGAAAAAGCGCCCATGAACGCGAGGAGGCGCGTCTCGCCCTTCGCTCTCGTCTTTGCATGACATTCGGCCAGAGCGGACCGGCAACGGGGGAACGCTGGCTCGCCGTGATCCGACCAACCAACATGGAGATTTGCATGAACTGGATAAAAGTAGAGGACGCCCACAGTCGCCGTCAGATGTGGGTGAACATGGCCCTGGCAACCGCCATCCGCGAGGAGCGCGACTTGGTGCGCATCTCCTTCGACAAGGACAACATCGTAAGCACGCGCCAAGACATGGCTGCTCTTGTCGAGCTCGTCATGGCCGCTCGAATGGTGACGGCCCCATAAACCGGTGAGGGTCAATCCACAGGACAGCCGAGGTTGTCGTGCAGGCTCGTCAGGCGGACGGGTTAGCGTAGGCCACGACGCTCCCCGTTCTAAGCACGAGCTCGCATTCCTGGGCGACACGCTCGAATGCTTCACGGATCGTTTTGATCTGATAGCGGCGACCGCTGCCGTCGTTGGGAAGCAGCCGCAGGATCTTGTAGGCCATGGCCGTCGGCGCGATGCCCGCTTGCGAAGGCACAAAATCCACCATCTGCCCGACCCTGAATTTATTGTCCATTGCTGAGCTTCGCATCTAGCGCGAGGGCTGCCTCAAGGACCGCCGGCTCGACCTCAACGATTTGCCGCGAGCTATAGCTGGCATTCGGCTCCGGCAGCTCGATCGTCGTCTTCGTGCGCCGATAGCCGATGAAGGAAAGACCCTCCACGGCCTCGCGCGATTCCTCGATCACGTAGGTGCCCGGAGAAAACGTCCCATCCACTCCCTCAAGTGAGAAAGGATGAGCGAACGTTACCGATCTTTGGGCCGCGCAGTCTGTCATTGGTGTCGCCCTGTTTGGTCGAAGGCCGTCGCGACGGCTCCCTTCGTGCTGAGGGGCCGCCACGTACTAAGTGTTTCTGCTCTTAAAGCTGGCGACCCTTGGCGAAGGCATCGGCGTCCTTCTTCCGGCGGGTACCTGGGCCGGTCCATGTTACGGACCGTAACGAATAACCCTACCAGATTATTGGCATCGTTACAGAATTCCTTGCTGATAGTCTCAAGTTTTACTGTATCGCGGCGCTCGTCTCCAGGCGGAAGGCTTAGCGGGGGCGAGCGTGCTATAAGCACGACTGGTGTTCACGCGTCCCGCGTCAGCGATCGACTTCGGGCGCGCCGCACACCAGAGCCCACAGAACTTCTCGCCATTTGATGGCCCAGCGCTGCACGTGCGCATGAACATTGGAAACCTATGATGCTGAGCTTCCCCAACGCGAGCCGCAGCTATGACAACACACGGCGATGCATCCACTTCTGGGGAAGCGACGGGGCGCTCGAGGTCTCGTTTTTTCTGGATGAAGGCGCTTTGGTCGGAATCGCGCGCGACCGGCCCTCGAGCGAGGCCACCTTGCTTGCAAGCTTTGATCAGAACCGCGAGCGCATTCTCAACGCCGCGCGCAAAGTCTATGGCCGCCAGCGCAAAGGATCCTACGATCTGTTCGCAGCAGATCTGCGCTGAGGCAGCGTTTTAGTGGAACTGTCGGGCCACATCGAACCCTTGCGCGGTTGGATGCCAGTGCCCTTCGCTGAAGGCGACCAAACCCCGGCTTTGAAGCCGGCGTGCGATCTCGCAGGGCTGCGGCGGAATAAATGAAATCGGCCGCACGGCGAGCAATGCGAGGATGGCCTCCTCATTGCAATCCAAGTCAAGCATGACGCAACCCTCAAGACGTCTCCAATGAGGGGCACAGTACTCAACTTCGCCACAACTGTTCGGCTGTCTGGATTGTCGTTTGTGGATAACGGGTGGAATTGCTCCGGGGCGTGGCCCCGTTGCTGAGGGATGGCCGCGCGTTTCGTCGCTACGAAAAAGCTGCCCAAGCGGATTGGGCAGCTTTTTGTTTGCGGGTGATCCTACAGCTTGATCCAGATGCCGCCGTGCCAATAACCGTGGCCCTCGTGCTCGTGCCACTTGTAGTGCTCCTTCTCTCCCCACTTCCAGCCGTCGGGGTGAATGTGCACGCCGTGCTCGGGCTTGTAGTCGCCCTTGCCCTTGATGTGCCAGCAGTCGCCTTCGTCGTTGCACGCGATTTCGGCTGACGCGCTCGTCGCAGCCAGGGCCAATGCGCCAGCGGCGACCAACGCCGCGGTCAGAATGCGTCTCATGGCGTTTTCTCCTGATTACAAGCGGTTACGATTGATGTGTCCCTCGCCCGACGACGGATGAATTTGCAGTCCGCCCCCTCTCGATCGAGACACTCACGCGAACGCGCGCCACGGCAAAATTCCGTCGCCGGGCTCTCAACTTTCGAGCGATCAATTCAAGCGCTGCGGCCGCTCAGCGCGTGCTCGATAAAGATGCGCCCCGGTGCGGCTCATGCCCACAAAACCGGCGGTCGGGCCTTCTTTTTCTGAATGTGCACGGACACACCCATGCGGCGGCGCCACGGCTAAAGTGCCGGTAAATGCTCGCCCCTCCCATTCACTGGCGGGCAAGTTTCTTTCTTGGCATGACATCTGCTTTAGGACATGTTTAAGTATGTCCAAGCTGCCGCTTGCATGAAAGGGGACCGCGATGACCCAAGCCGTACTGAGAGACGCACCTGTGCACCTGAGGGCGCGCATCGATCGCATGTATGAGCGCGATACCGCGGCGGCGATCGGATTGATCGCGGTGCTGTGGGCGACGGTGCTGTTCGTCATGCTGGCGATCCGCGGTTTCATGCCCCAGTCGGTCGAGATCGTCTGCTGGATCGCGGCCGGCGTGCTGCTGCTGTTCAACACCGCCTCGATCGTCGCGATGGTCCGCCACTACGCAGCCGACAAGGACCACATCTACGGGATCGACATCCATCATCTCGACGCAGGGCGCTGAGGGAGAGAGCCATGGCAACGGTCTACAATCCGCCGAAACAAAGCGTTCCAGGCCAGCTGTTCGACGTGGCCTTCCTGCTCGCGCTGGTCTTTGGCGCGCTCTTCCTCCCGATCTGGCTCGGCATCGCTGTTCCCTCGCGCGTCGAGAAGCTGCCCGAGGGCGTCACCTACAAAATGGCTGCCGACGGCAAGACCAAGGAGTGGTCCGGCCTCACCTGGGAGAAGCTCGGCCAGAACGCGACCATGCAGGCGCAGTGGCAGAAGCTCGGATACACGGTCGAATCCGCAGCGGACATCATCACGCAGCCCTTCGACTACGACATCGACGCCGCCGGCGTGGCCATCACCGCCCTCGTCATCATCGGCTACTTCGCCTTCCTCATGCTGATGTCGGGCCGAGAATATCGACAAGTCATCGCCGAGAAATTCGACTGAAGTTGCAGGCCGAGGCGCAAGCGCCAAAGAACGGGACGTAGCATCATGTGGGAACTATCTGGCTGGGCCGCATGGGTCATCTCCGCACTCATATTCGCGTGGCTCGCGTGGGACTTCTTCAAGGTCAACTTGAAGGTTCGCGAAGAAATTCTGTTGAGCTCGCGCGAAGGCGTCGACGAGCTGTTTCCTTCCAACGATCGGGCGAAGGGGTGAGCCATGGCAGACGTAGCAATTGCCCCCACCACTGATGCCGACCGGATAAATCTTCTCAAGGTGCTCGGCCCCATTCACGTCTGGGGTCTCGGCGTCGGCATCGTTCTCGTCGGCGAGTTCATGGGATGGAACTACGCCGTCGGCAAAGGCGGCGCGTTCGGCGCGCTTATCGCGTGCTTCGTCATCGGACTGCTCTACACCTGCGTGGCCAAGATCGATTCCGAGATCACCTCGACCGTCGCCTCGGCCGGCGGTCAGTACGCGCAGGCCAAGCACACCATCGGGCCGTTGATGGCGTTCAACGTCGGCCTGTTCATGGTGCTCACCTACACCATGCTCAACGCCGGCGACATTCTCGTCGCCGGCCAGCTGGTGCAGATCGGCGCACAGCAGCTCGGGCACGACATTCCCTGGCAGCCCTTCACCGTTCTGTTTCTGGCGATCCTGACGCTACTCAACTATCGCGGCGTGCTGGCGACGCTGAACGTGAACTTCGTGATCACCGCCGCCGCGTTCGCGACCATCATCATCCTGTTCGTCGGCGTGAAGCCCTGGGATCCGACCGCGGTGCTCCTGCACAAGGAGCTGCTGACATCCCTTCCTTACGGCTGGATCGGCGTCATCGCCGCGCTCCACTTCGGCATCTGGTTCTACCTCGGCATCGAGGGCACGTGCCAGGCGTCCGAAGAGGTGCGCTCGCCCGGGCGCGCGCTTCCGCTCGGCACGATGAGCGGCATGATCACGCTGCTCATCGCGGCGGCGATCACCTGGTACATCGCCTGCGGTCTGATGCCGTGGGAATACATCGGCTGGGACGCCACGCTGGCACCGCTCTATGACTCAGCGCGCGTGACCGGCAATCCGACGCTCATCGTATTGCTCTTCATCGGCACGCTGCTCTCGGCGATCGCCTCGGCAAACGGCTGCATCAACGACGCAGCGCGCGCGTGGTTCGCCATGGGACGCGATCGTTATCTGCCGGAATGGTTCGCAGCCGTGCACCCCAAGTACCGCACGCCGTTCCGCTCGATCCTGTTCCTCACGCCTGTCGCGGCACTGTTCGCTCTCTACATTCCGCTCGCGCAGGTGATCACCTTCTCGATCCTCTCGGGTCTGCTCAACTACACGTTTATGCCCATAAACATGTGGAATTTCCGCAAGAAGTGGCCCGTCGGCTCGATCCGCCGCGGCTTTGAGCATCCCTTCCACCCGCTGCCCGCGATCACGCTGATGGTACTGTGCATCGCCACGTTCTTCGCGGTCTACCTGGGCTACGGGCGCCAGCTGCTGGCGATGATGGCCTTCTACATCGTCGCCTCGATCTGGTTCGCGTTCTACCGCTATCGCTACGTGAAGCGCGGCGCGCAGTTCACGATGCCATGGCCCAAGCCGGTCGGTTATTGAGGCGCCTGGATGCACCTTGAAGTACTGCTCACGTGCGTAGCCTGCGTCGCGCTTGTCCTCCTCTACAGGCGCGACGCGGCAATCCAAAAGCGCCAGCGCGGGCGGTTCTTCGCCGAGTGCCTCAATCTGTTTCAAAGCTATCGCGTCGAGCAGGACGGCCGCGCGTATCCCCACCTGAGGGGAAAATATCGCGACCGGACGGTGACGGTCGAGGCCATCATCGACCACCTTGCCTGGCGCAAGCTTCCCGTCCTCTGGGTGCAGGTCACGGTGCTGCAGCCGACGCGCTATCGCGGCGTGCTCGACCTTCTGGCACGCCCGACGGGTGCTGAGTATTTTTCGCACGCCTACAATCTCGATCATCACTTGGATGTCCCGGCCGATTGGCCGCAAGAGGCGCTGCTCTGTTGCGACGACCCTGACGCCGTGGTGCCGCTCGAGACGCTTTCGCCTTACCTGGCGCAGCTCGGCGATCCGAAATTCAAGGAGCTCGTCGTGACGCCGAAGGGCGTGCGGCTTGTGTGGCGCGTCGACCAGGCCTCGCGCGCCCACTACGCGTCGTTCCGCGAGATCAAATTCGAGACCGCCTCGATCGGAGCCGAGCTCGCGCGCCACGTGCTCGATACGGCGCTGGCCATAGCCGATACCGTCTCGGTCGACGAGCCGCAGCGCAAGGTCGCCTGACATGCAGGGGTCCGCTTCGACGATGAGCCCGCCGGCCCCAACCACACGACGTCCGTTCCATCCGTATATCGTGCTGCTCGCCGCAATCCTCTTGCCTGGATCGGGCTACGTGCTGAACGGCCAGGTGCGGCGCGGCTTCACCATGCAGATGTTCATGATCGCGCTGGCGTTCGTCAGCTGGCACCTGGCGGCACCCGGCGCGAGCCTCATCGGGAAACTTGCAGGCGGCCTCTTCATCTACGCGCTGACGATCCCGGACTCCTACAGTGTTGCGCGCGCCCGCTGGGTCGCGGCGCAATAAGACGCGCCGCTTTACAGGCCGACAGGTCCGGGATACACGCCGCCGCACCGATGACAGAAGGACTGTGGGCCGGCCGTGACCACAAAAGCGAAACGACGCGCGCGATCCCCCGCACCAACACCCAAGCCGGCCGGAAACGGCGGTGATCTAAAGACCGGCTCGCTGGCGCCCCAGCAGAGCGCCACGCTGTCGATCGCGGTGGCGATCGGCGCGCAGGTGCGCAATTTGCGCCGCAAGCTCGATCTCACCGGCGCCGAGCTGGCCGAGCAGGCCGGCCTCTCGGCCGGGATGCTGTCGAAGATCGAGAACGGCGCCGTCTCCGCTTCGATCGAGAGTCTCGAGGCTCTGGCGCGCGCGCTCAATGTGCCGCTCACGAGCTTCTTTGCGAGCTACGAGGAAAAGCGCGACTGCTCCTATGTCGCCGCCGGCCACGGCGTGATGATCGAGCGGCGCGGCACCAAGGCGGGTCACCAGTACGAGCTGCTCGGGCACTCGATCTCGGGCGAGATCGTGGTCGAGCCGTATCTGATTACGCTGACGAAAGAAGCCAAGCCCTACACGCTGTTCCAGCACGCGGGCGTCGAGTTCATCTACATGCTGACGGGTCGCGTGCTCTACCGCCACGCCGACAAAGTCTACCCGCTCAACCCGGGGAATTCGCTGTTTTTCAACTCGGCTGGCCTGCATGGGCCCGAGGAGCTGACCGAGCTCCCGATGACCTATTTGTCGATCATCATCTACCCCCGGACATGACCGGTTAAACGGGGGTTGTCTCACGGACATGTCGCCTTGAACCGGGGACATGTCGCGTTGTCGGAGGCCTGAAAGCGGGTTGGCGTGTTTCTTAGAGGGAAAAAAGTTTTCCTGTTAGTTGACTGAGCCCAAGGCCCTGCCTATGTTCAGCTTTCCTTGTTAACTTTTATCGGGATCGCCTGCCGATGTGCGGAATCGTCGGAATTTTCCTCAAGAACCAAGCCCTCGAGCCCCAGCTCGGGAAGATGATGACCACCATGCTCGCGACCATGTGCGAGCGGGGGCCGGATAGCGCGGGCTTTGCCGTCTATTCGCACGGCGCCGACGGCAGCGTGAAGCTGACCGTGCGCGCGACCTCGGCCGGCTATGACTTTGAAGGTCTCGCCAAGAAGCTCGGCGAGGTGGTGAGCGCGCCGGTTCCCGTCGTGCGCCACGACACCCATGCCGTCCTCAGCGTTCCCCAACCTCAGGAGCAGCGCGCCCGTGAGTTCATCGCCGCGCTCAAGGACGGCACGCGTCTCATCGGCGCCGGCACACGCATGGAGCTCTACAAGGAGGTCGGCCGCCCGGATGCGGTCGCGCGCCAGTTCAAGCTCGCCGACATGGCCGGCTCGCACGGCGTCGCGCACACGCGCATGGCGACGGAATCGGCCGTCAGCACCAGCGGCGCGCATCCCTTCTCCACGGGGCGCGACCAGTGCCTCGTCCACAACGGCTCGCTGTCGAACCACAACTCGCTGCGCCGCGAGCTGAAGCAGGCGGGCCTGTCGTTCGAGACCGAGAACAATTCAGAGGTTGCCGCGAGCTATCTCACCTGGCGCATGCGCGAGGGCGAGAGCCTGGGCGACGCGCTGCGTCATTCGCTCGATGACCTCGACGGCTTCTATACGTTCGTCGTCGCGACGGAGGATGGCTTCGGCGTGCTGCGCGATCCCGTCGCGTGCAAGCCGGCGATCCTCGCCGAGACCGACGACTACGTTGCCTTCGGCTCGGAATATCGCGCCTTGTCCGGTCTGCCGGGCATCGAAACCGCGAAGGTGTGGGAGCCTGAGCCCGCCACCGTGTACTTCTGGAAGCGTGGCTAATGACGACGCTGGTGCGAGCGGGAGTTGGCGAGAGCCGCCTCGGCGAGGTGCGCGCGGTCGAGACGATCGACCTCGAAGTGACGAGCCTGCGCGATCTCAATCAGATGCTGCACCGGCTTGGCCCCGGCGCCAACGACCTGCATTTTCGCGTGCTGAACCCCAAAGGCCGTCATGCCATCGCCGCCGGCATGGACGCGCCGGCCACGATCGAGATCGACGGCAGCGTCGGCTACTACTGCGCCGGCATGAACAAGCAGGCGAGCGTGATCATCAACGGCAGCGCCGGCACGGGCGTCGCCGAGAACATGATGTCGGGCTTCGTGCACGTGAAGGGCGATGCCTCGCAATCTGCCGGCGCCACCGGCTGCGGCGGCATGCTGGTGATCGACGGCAATGCGTCGGCGCGCTGCGGCATCTCCAATCGCGGCATCGACATCGTGGTGAAAGGCTCGGTCGGCCACATGTCGGCGTTCATGGCGCAGGCCGGGACGCTCGTTGCCCTGCAAGGTGCGGGCGAAGCGTTGGGCGATTCCATCTACGAGGCGCGGCTTTATGTGCGCGGGCCGGTCAAGAGCCTTGGCGCCGATTGCATCGAAAAGCCGATGCGCGATGAGCACAAGACCCAGCTCAAGGCGTTGCTCGACAAGGCCGGCGCCAACGTCGATATCGCGGAGTTCAAACGCTACGGATCGGCGCGCAAGCTCTATCACTTCCACATCGACAACGCCGGAGCCTACTGATGAGCGAGGAGGGCCGCTGGATCCATACCCCGCCGAGGCGTTCCGCGACGTTCGACGAGACCGCGATCGCGGAGATCCAGCGCGCGGCCGCGACCGGCATCTATGACATCCGCGGCGCGGGGGCGAAGCGCAAGCTGCCCCATTTCGATGATTTGTTGTTCCTCGGCGCCTCGATGAGCCGCTACCCGCTCGAGGGCTACCGCGAGAAGTGCTCAACCGACGTCGAGCTTGGCACGCGGTTCGCCGAAAAGCCGCTCAAGCTGAAAATTCCGATCACCATCGCCGGCATGAGCTTCGGCTCGCTGTCGGGCCAGGCGAAAGAAGCATTAGGCCGTGGCGCGACGCAGGCCGGCACCTCCACCACCACCGGCGACGGCGGCATGACGGAGGAGGAGCGGGGGCATTCGCAGCTTCTCGTCTACCAGATGCTGCCCTCGCGCTACGGCATGAACCCCGACCACCTGCGCAGGGCCGACGCCATCGAGATCGTGATCGGCCAGGGCGCCAAGCCGGGCGGCGGCGGCATGCTGCTCGGCCAGAAGATTTCCCCGCGCGTCGCCAAAATGCGCACGCTTCCCGAGGGCATCGATCAGCGCTCCGCGTGCCGCCATCCCGACTGGACCGGGCCCGACGATCTGCAGATCAAGATCGGGGAATTGCGCGAGATCACCGACTGGCAGAAGCCGATCTACATCAAGGTCGGCGCGGCGCGCCCGTATTACGACACCGCGCTCGCAGTCAAAGCCGGCGCCGACGTGGTCGTGCTCGACGGCATGCAAGGCGGCACGGCGGCGACGCAGGAAGTGTTCATCGAGCACGTCGGCATTCCGATCCTCGCCGCGATCCGCCCGGCGGTGAGAGCGCTGCAGGAGCTCGGCATGCACCGCAAGGTGCAGCTCATCGTCTCGGGCGGCATTCGCACCGGCGCCGACGTGGCGAAGGCCCTGGCGCTCGGCGCCGACGCCGTCGCCATCGGCACGGCGGCGCTGATCGCGCTCGGCGACAACTCTCCCCACCTCGAGGCCGAATATCGCAAGCTCGGCACCACCGCCGGCTGCTACGACGACTGGCACGAGGGGCGCGATCCCGCCGGCATCACCACGCAAAATCCCGAGCTCGCCGCGCGGCTCGATCCGATCGCGGCGGGGCATCGCCTCGCTAACTATCTCGCCGTGCTGACGCTCGAAGCGCAGACGATCGCGCGCGCGTGCGGCAAGAGCCACGTCCACAATCTCGAGCCTGAAGATCTCGTTGCACTGACGATCGAGGCGGCCGCGATGGCGCAAGTGCCGTTGGCGGGGACCGACTGGATACCGGGGAAGAATGCTTTTTAGCCGGCCGAAGCGGCGGGCGCCTCTCAAAGGCTTCCGCAGAATTCTACCGGTCGGACAGAAAAATGACCGAGGGAGCGAGCGTATGAGCACCGATCTAGCGAAAGTCGCCGCCGAGCGCGGGATCAAGTACTTCCTCATCAGCTACGTGGACTTGTTCGGCACCATGCGAGCCAAGCTCGTGCCGGCCGTCGCCATCGGCGACATGGCCAAGACCGGCGCGGGCTTTGCCGGTTTTGCCAGCTGGCTCGACATGACGCCCGCCGATCCGGACGTGTTCGCGATCCCCGACGCCGAGAGCCTGATCCAGCTTCCCTGGAAGAAGGAAGTGGGCTGGCTCGCCGCCTCGCCCTACATGAACGGCACGCTGGTCGAGCAGGCGCCGCGCAATGTCTTGAAGAAGGTTCTCGATGCCGCCGCGGCCAAGGGCTACGAACTGAAGACCGGCGTGGAATGCGAGTTCTTCCTCATCTCGCCCGACGGCACGGCCATCTCCGACGCCAGCGATCATCAGTCGAAGCCCTGCTACGACCAGCAGGCGCTCATGCGCCGCTACGACGTGATCACCGAGATCTGCGACGCCATGCTGGAGCTCGGCTGGGGGCCGTATCAGAACGATCACGAGGACGCCAACGGCCAGTTCGAAATGAACTGGCAGTATGACAATGCCTTGAAGACTGCCGACAAGCACGCGTTCTTCAAGTACATGGCAAAGGCGATCGCCGAGAAGCACGGGCTGCGCGCGACGTTCATGCCCAAGCCCTTCGCGAACCTGACCGGCAACGGCTGCCACACGCACGTCTCGCTGTGGTCGACGTCCACCGGTAAGAACCTGTTCGACGATCCGGGCGGCGAGCTTGGCGTCTCGGCGCTCGGCTACAATTTCCTCGCCGGCATCATGCACTCGGCCGAAGGGCTGGCCGCCATCACCAACCCGACGGTCAACTCGTATAAGCGCATCAACGGCGCGCGCACGCTTTCGGGCGCGACCTGGTCGCCCAATACCGTCACCTATACCGGCAACAACCGCACGCACATGATCCGCATTCCCGAGCCCGGCCGGTTCGAGTTCCGCCTGGCGGATGGCTCCGCCAATCCCTATCTGCTGCAGGCGGCGATCCTCGTTGCCGGCCTCGACGGCATCGAGAACGGGCGTTCGCCCGGCCAGCGCCTCGACATCGACATGTACGCGGAAGGGCATACCGTGAAGAACGCGAAGCGCCTGCCGCTCAACCTGCTCGACGCTCTGCGCGCACTCGACGATTCCATCGTCCTGAAAGTCGGCTTGGGCGACTCCCTCGTCAACGCCTACAAGAAGCTCAAGATGGCCGACTGGAACGAGTACGCGAGCCATCTGACCGACTGGGAACGGCGAACAACACTCGACTGCTGAGCAAAGCGAAGGCCGTGCGCTATTCCATATTCAATGTCGCACTGCAGGCCTTGCGCGGGAACGAGGGCTGGACGCCTGCCTGGCGCAAGGCGGTGCCCAAGCCGTTCTATGATGTCGTGATCGTCGGCGGCGGCGGGCACGGGCTCGCAACCGCCTACTACCTCGCCAAGGAACACAACGTCGGCTCCATCGCCGTCATCGACAAGGGCTACCTCGGCTCGGGCAACGTCGGGCGCAACACGACCATCGTGCGCTCCAACTACCTGCTCCCCGGCAACATCCCGTTCTACGAGTTCTCGTTGAAGCTGTGGGAGAAGAACGAGCAGGAGCTGAACTTCAATACGATGGTGAGCCAGCGCGGCGTGCTCAACGTCTGCCACTCGGACGGGCAGCGCAACGCCTTCGTGCGCCGCGGCAACGCCATGCGTCTGCACGGCGTCGACGCCGAGCTGCTGGATCGCGAGCAGGTGCGCGCGATGCTGCCCTTCGCCGACTACGACAATGCGCGCTTTCCGATACTGGGCGGGCTTTTGCAGCGCCGCGGCGGCACCGTGCGCCACGACGCGGTCGCCTGGGGTTACGCGCGCGCGGCCGACCAGCGCGGCGTCGACATCATCGAGAACTGCGAGGTCACCGGTTTTCGCATCGATGGCGGCAGGATAACGGGCATCGAGACGACACACGGACCGATCGCGGCGGGCAAGGTCGCGCTCGCGTGCGCGGGCAACACCTCGCGCGTCGCGTCGCTGGCGGGGCTGCGCCTGCCAATCGAAAGCCACGTGATGCAGGCCTTCGTCAGCGAAGGGTTAAAGCCGCTGGTCGACCACGTCGTGACGTTCGGCGCCGGGCACTTCTACGTGAGCCAGTCGGACAAGGGCGGGCTGGTATTCGGCGGCGACATCGACGGCTATAACTCGTATGCGCAGCGCGGCAACCTCCCCGTGGTCGAGGACGTCATGGAGGGGGCGTGCGCGCTGTTCCCCAACCTGGCGCGGCTGCGCGTGCTGCGCACGTGGGGCGGCGTCGTCGATATGTCGATGGATGGTTCCCCCATCATCGATCGCACGCACATCGCCGGGTTGTATCTCAACGGCGCGTGGAACTACGGCGGCTTCAAAGCGACGCCGGCTTCGGGCTTCTGCTTTGCCCACCTGATCGCCAAGGACGAGACGCACCCGGTTGCGGCAGCTTACCGGCTCGACCGCTTCGCGCGCGGAGCCGTCATCGACGAGAAGGGCGTGGGAGCCCAGCCGAACCTGCACTGAGAGACTTTGATGCGCATCAAGTGCCCCTATTGCGGTGAGCGCGACGCTGAGGAATTCGGCTACCTCGGCGCGGGCGATCTTGCGCGGCCCGACCCCGGCGCGGCCAACGCGCCCGAGGCGTTCTACGACTACGTCTATCTGCGCGACAACCCGGCGGGGCCGATGGCCGAGCTGTGGTATCACCGCGGCGGCTGTCGCCGTTGGCTCAAAGTGGAGCGCGACACGCGCAGTCATGCGATTTTGTCGGCGGCATTCGCCAACCCTGCGCCGGACGAGGCCGCCTGATGCCATCGTCGCAAAAGCCGACGCCGTTTCGCCTGCCGCGGGGCGGGCTCATCGACCGCTCGCGCACGCTGTCGTTCACCTTCGATGGCGAGACCTATCGCGGCTACGGCGGCGACACGCTCTCTTCCGCGCTGCTTGCCAACGGCGTGCGTCTCGTTGGCCGCTCGTTCAAGTATCACCGGCCGCGCGGCATCCTCACCGCGGGCTCCGAGGAGCCCAACGCGCTGGTTGAATTGCGCAACGGCGCGCGGCGCGAGCCCAACACGCGCGCGACCGTGACCGAGTTGTTCCAGGGGCTCAGCGCCGCCAGCCAGAACCGGTGGCCGTCGCTCAAGTTCGACATCCTGTCGGTCAACTCGCTCATCGGGCGGTTCATCCCCGCCGGCTTCTACTACAAGACCTTCATGTGGCCGGCGGCGTTCTGGGAGAAGATCTACGAGCCGGCGATCCGCCGCGCCGCAGGCCTCGGGCGCGCTTCGCTCGAAGCCGACCCCGATCGCTACGAGAAGGCGTTTGCGCATTGCGACGTGCTGGTGATCGGCTCAGGACCGACCGGATTGATGGCGGCGCTCGCGGCGGGCCGTTCCGGCGCGCGCGTGATCGTTGCGGAGGAGGATTTCCGCTTCGGCGGCCGGCTGCTCAGTGAAACGTTGAAGATCGGCGGGGAGGCGGGGGCGAGTTGGGCCGAGAAGGTTGTTGCCGAGCTATCCGCGCTTCCCAATGTGCGGCTGATGCCGCGCACGACGGTGTTTGGCTGCTACGACGGCACCACCTACGGCGCGGTGGAGCGCGTCAGCGATCATGTGGCTTCGCCGCCGCCGTTCGAGCCGCGCCAGCGCGGCTGGCGCATCGTTGCGAAGCGCGCCGTGCTGGCTGCCGGCGCCACCGAGCGGCCGCTGACCTTCGCCAACAACGACCGCCCCGGCATCATGCTGGGCTCGGCCGTGCGCACCTACGTCAATCGGTTCGCGGTGACGCCGGCCAAGCGCGCGGTCGTCGTGACCTCCTCCGACGATGGCTGGCGTACGGCGCGCGACCTGACCGCGGCCGGCATTTCGGTCGCGGCCGTCGTCGATACACGCACAGGCAAGATACCGTCGCGCGAGGGTGATCGCTGGCAAGTCATCCAGGGCGGCCGGATCGAGACGACGCATGGCCGGCTTGCGATCGACGGCGTGACCATCCGCGATGCGGCGGGGCAAGCGCACGCGATCGAATGCGACCTGCTCGCGATGTCGAACGGCTGGAACCCCGTCCTGCACCTCACCTGCCATCTCGGCAACAAGCCGCAATGGCGCGAGGACCTGCAGGCATTCGTGCCGGACACGCTGCCGCCGGGGATGTCGGTCGGCGGCGCGGCTGCAGGAAATTTCTCGCTCACGGCGTGCCTCGCGGACGGCGCGCGGCTGGGCGTGCAGGCCGCGGTCGATGCCGGATTTCCCGGCAAGGCGGTCACGCTTCCCGCCGTCGACGCGGATGATGGCAGCTCGAGCGAAGCGCTCTGGCCGCAACCCGGCAGCGCGGCAAAAACCTTCATCGATTTCCAGAACGACGTGACCGCCAGCGATGTCGAGCTGGCGCATCGCGAGGGCTACGGCGCGGTCGAGCACATCAAGCGCTACACCACGCTCGGCATGGGCAGCGAGCAGGGCAAGACCGCCAACGTCGCCGCGCTGGCACTTGCCGCGGCGCTGAGCCGGCGCTCGATCCCGGAAACGGGGACGACCACGTTCCGCCCGCCCTATACGCCGGTCGCGATCGGTGCGCTGGCCGGGCCGCATCGCGGCGCCCACTTCAAGCCGACGCGGCTCACCTCCTCGCACGACTGGGCGCACGATCAGGGAGCGGTCTTCGCCGAGACGGGGCTGTGGCTGCGGCCGCAGTATTTCCGCAAGGCCGGCGAGACGCACTGGCGCGAGAGCGTCGACCGCGAGGTCACGGCCGTGCGCTCGACCGTTGGCATCTGCGATGTGTCGACGCTCGGCAAGATCGACATCTCCGGGCCCGATGCGGCGGCCTTCCTCGATCGCGTCTACGTCAATACCTTCTCGACGCTCGGCGTCGGCAAGGTGCGCTACGGGCTGATGCTGCGCGAGGACGGCTTCGCGCTCGACGACGGCACCGTCTGCCGCTGGGGCGAGCAGCAATTCGTCACCACGACCACCACGGCGCATGCCGAGCGCGTACTGGAGCATCTCCATTATTGCCACCAGGTGCTCTGGCCGCAGCTCGACGTGGCGATCATCCCCGTCACCGAGGAATGGGCGCAGGTCGCCGTCGCCGGCCCTCGTGCGCGCGACGTGCTGGCGAAGATCATCGATCGCGGCGACATCTCCAACGCTGCGCTGCCCTACATGGGCGCGGTCGAGATCGGCATCGGCAACGTGACCGGGCGGCTGTTTCGCGTCTCGTTCTCGGGCGAGCTTGCCTACGAGATCGCCGTGCCGGTGCTGTACGGCGAAGCGCTCATGTGCGCGCTGATGCAGGCCGGGGCCGAGTTCGGCATCACGCCCTACGGGACGGAAGCGCTCAACGTGCTGCGCATTGAAAAGGGCCACGTGAGCGGGCCCGAGATCGACGGACGTACGACCGCGCGCGATCTGGGCCTCGGCAAGCTCGTCTCGGGGAAGAAAGATTGTATCGGCCGCGTCATGAGCGCCCGACCGGCGCTCGTGGCACCAGAGCGGCCCATTCTCGTGGGGCTCAAGGCGCTCAATATAAACGACAAGCTATCGGCGGGCGCGCATCTCATCGCCCTTGGCCGGCCGACCACCGCCGACAACGACGACGGGCACGTCAGCTCCGTCGCCTTCTCGCCGTCGCTGGGGCACGAGATTGGGCTCGGCTTCCTCAAGCATGGCACCGAGCGCATCGGTGAGCGCATCCGCGCCGTGGACCTGCTGCGCGACCGCGACGTCGAATGCCGCGTCGTCGAGCCCGTGTTCATCGATCCCAAGGGAGAGCGGCTGCGTGGCTAGCACGATCCTCACACCGCGCTCCCCCGTCGATGCCGTCGCCGGCCGCTACGGCGCGCGCAGCGATGCGCCCGACGGGGTTCAGCTCTCCGTCCGCAACGGGCTGGCGGTGGCGATGGTCGCCGCGCGCAACGGCAAGCGCGCGCACGTGGAAGAAGCGCTGGCGAACGTCGCAGGTGGGCGTCCGCCAGCCGGGCCGAAATGCATCGTGCAGGGCGAGGTCGTCCTTATCGGAATTGCGCCCGAGCAGTGGCTCGCGGTCGCCGAAGGTACCCGCGCAAGCGGCTTCATCACATCGTTGACCGAAGCGCTCGGAGACACAGCCTCCGTCACCGATCACTCTTCGGCGCGCACCGTTATTCGCATTGCCGGCAAGCGCGCGCGCGACACGCTCGCCAAGGGTTGCGCTATCGACCTGCATCCGCGCGCGTTCACGGCGGGGAGCGCGGCCACCACGCGGTTCGCGCATATCGGGGGCATCCTGTGGCAGCCCGAGCCGGCGCAGGCTTATGACATAGCGGTGCCGACGAGCCTTGCGCGCAGCTTCTGGTCGTGGCTGACCGCTTCGGCCGGCGAATACGGCTACGCGGTCGTGTCGTAAGCGCGCGCGCAAGACCGGTACGCTGCGTCATGGGACGCTTACAGAGGTACCTGTCAATCGCGATAATCCCCAACATGCACAGCAAGAATTGGCCAATCGTTCGGTAGGAAATCATACAAAGATTTTGTTTCCGCGACCCCGCCGCGCCGTATTAAAATTTACGGATTCGTAGACATTCCATTGTCGATTTCTGTTCGGTGGTTGCGTGCATGGTCGGGTATCCGCACTCGCCCGAGGCCGTAGTAAATCCGCCATGGCAATTCGTCAGCGCAGGAGCTGCGACATGTCAAAGCCGAGCGACTTCTCACAGTCTCCGTTCCATCTGCTGCATCGCGCGCTGCGCACAAGCGAGCAGACATTCGAGCACCAGCTGAGCGCGCTATCCCTGACCGCGCGTCAACATGCCCTGCTCGCCGCGGTCGGTTCCGGCGAGGGATTGAACCAAAAGCTCCTGGGCGCAAAAATCGGAATGGACGACGCCACGACGAGCGATGTCGTTCGCCGGCTTGTCCGGCGCGGGATTTTGAAACGGCATCGTGGCGCAGACAAGCGCCACTACATCGTGCGCCTGACCGAGATCGGCACGCAGGTTTTGGCCTCGAGCGACAAGATCGCCAAAGAGTTCGACAATCGCATTCTGGAACTCGTGCCGGTGAGCTCGCGGGCAGCACTTATGCGGGCGCTGTGGACGATGGCAGGGCATGCCGAAGGCGAGCACCGGCCGCGACCGGCTAATGGCCCCACGAAGACTGCCGCCCCCGCAAAGAAAAAAGCGCCCGCCTGAGCCTCACCCGTTAACCTGTTCGCCCGCTCTGTCCAAAGGTCCGGCCCGGCGACGGAATTGGGTAAACCCTGCCGTTGACCGCCTGTAGCCGCTCCCGGCCACAGCCATAAACCCCGCCGTCAGTCATTTCCTTGCGCTTTCGTGGCATTCTATTGCCGCAACCGAGAAGGATCGCCGCACGGGGAAGCTACGTTAACCCTGCCTGGCGCAGCGCTGGATACCAGACCGACGCACCTTTGGACCGAGAATACACATGCCGGATGAGGCACTTCCGACCTCGACGCCCAAGTCTGTGACGCCGAAGTCCGTGACGCCCAAGCCAAAGCGCCGCGTCCTGAGGCGCGTCGTATGGATCGCCGTCATCGGCCTCGCCCTTGCAGGCGGTGCGCGCTGGTACGCGGCACACAAGACGTCCACGCATGACACCTCTGCAAAAACGGCCGACGTGGCGGTTCCCGTCGATGTGGCCGCGGCGGCACGGCGCGATTTTCCCGTCTTCCTGAACGGCCTCGGCGTCACGCAGGCCTGGAACACGGTGACGATCCGCGTCCGCGTCGACGGGCAGATCGACAAGATCGGCTTCAAGGAAGGCCAGATGGTCAAGCAGGGCGATCTCTTGCTTGAGATCGACCCGCGTCCCTTCCAGGCTGCGCTCGACCAGGCGGTCGCCAAAAAGGCCCTCGACGAAACCCTTCTCGCCAATTCCAAGCGCGATCTCGATCGCTACAACAAGGTCGGCACGCTCGCCGTGAGCCAGCAGCAGATCGACACGCAGGCCGCGCTGGTGAAACAGCAAGAGTTGCAGGTCAAATCCGACCAGGGCGCCATCGACAACGCGCAAGTGCAGCTCGGCTACACCACCATCACCGCGCCGATCTCCGGCCGCGTGGGTTTCCGGCTCGTCGACAAGGGCAACATCGTGCACGCCGCCGACCCGCAGGGCGTCGCCGTCATCACCGAGCTGCAGCCGATCGCGGTGGTGTTCACTGCGCCCGAGGAAGAGCTGCCGCGCATCATCGGCGCGCTGCGGTCGGGCCCGCTGCCGGTGACGGCGTACACTTCCGACGGCAAGACAGAGCTCGACAAGGGCACACTCGCGCTCGTCGACAACCAGGTCGACACCACGACCGGCTCAATCCGCCTCAAGGGCAAGTTCGCCAACCCCGATTTGAAGCTGTGGCCCGGTCTCACGGTCTCGACGCGGCTGCAGATCGAAACTTTAAAGAACGTGGTCGTGGTGCCCGATCTCGCCGTGCAGCGCGGACCGGACGGGTTGTTCGTCTACGTCGTCGGCGCCGACAACAAGCTGGCGCTGAACAAGACTGTCGTCGGCGTCATGCAGGACGGCATGGCGGTGGTCACGACCGGGCTCGAGGCGGGCCAGCGCGTCGTCACCTCGGGCGCCTACCGCCTGCAGCCGGGAACGCTGGTGGAGATCCGCCACAGCGAGGAACCCGATCCCGTCGTTGGCAAGCGGTCGGCGGCGACGCCCGCATCGTTGCAAGTCGAATAGCAAGTCGAACAAGCCCATGAACTCCATCTCTGCGCCCTTCATCAAGTATCCGGTGGCGACATCGCTGCTGATGGTGGGCGTACTGTTCGTCGGCCTCGTCTCCTTTCCAAACCTCCCCGTCGCGCCGCTGCCGCAGATCGACTTCCCGACCATCCAGGTGAGCGCGACGCTGCCCGGCGCCAGCCCCGAGATCATGGCGTCGAGCGTGGCGCAGCCGCTGGAGCGGCAGTTCGCGCAGATCCCGGGCGTCGCGCAGACGACCTCGACCAGCGGGCTTGGACTGACGACCGTCGTGGTGCAGTTCGACCTCGACCGCAACATCGATGCCGCCGCCAACGACATCCAATCGGCGATCAATGCCGCGAGCGGGCAGCTGCCGCGCAACCTCCCCTCCCCTCCGACCTACCGCAAGGTCAACCCGGCCGATGCGCCGATCATGATCATGTCGGTGACATCCGACGCCATGACCCTGACCGACGTCGACGACAACGCCGACACCAAGCTTGCCCAGCAGATTAGCCAGATCAGCGGCGTCGGCCAGGTGTCGATCGGCGGCGAGCAGAAGCCGGCGGTGCGCGTCCAGATCGATCCGGCGAAACTGTACGCCAAGGGATTGACGCTCGAGGACGTGCGCACGCCGCTGTCGATCACGACCGTCAACAGCCCCAAGGGCAGCGTCGACGGCGCCAAGCGCAGCTTTACGATCTACGCCAACGACCAGCTCATCAACGCCGACGACTGGAACGACGTCATCATCGCCTACCGCAACGGCTCGCCCTTACGCGTGCGCGACATCGGGCGCGCGGTGGCGGGCCCCGAGGACGCCAAGAAGGCCGCCTGGGGGAACCTGAAGCGCGGCGTCTTTCTCGTCGTCTTCAAGCAGCCGGGCGCCAACGTCATCGAAACCGTCGACAAGATCAAGGAAACGCTACCCCGCTTGCGCGCCGCGATGCCGGCGGCCTTGCACGTCGATGTCCTCAGCGACCGCACGCAGACGATCCGCGCCTCCGTCCACGACGTCGAGCTGACGATGCTCATTACCATCGCGCTGGTCGTCCTCGTGATCTTCTTATTCCTGCGCAGCGTGTGGGCGACCATCATCCCGAGCGTAACCGTGCCGCTGGCGCTGCTCGGCGCCTGCGCGCTCATGTACTTGATGGGCTACAGCCTCGACAATCTGTCGCTGATGGCGCTCACCATCTCGGTCGGATTCGTAGTCGACGACGCCATCGTCGTGCTGGAAAACATCGTCCGCCACATCGAGGAAGGGATGTCTCCCTACGAGGCCGCGCTCAAGGGCTCGGGCGAGATCGGGTTCACCGTTCTCTCGATCAGCATCTCGCTCATTGCGGTGTTCATTCCGCTGCTGCTCATGAGCGGCATCATCGGCCGGCTGTTCCGCGAGTTCGCCGTCACCGTCAGCATGACCATCGCGGTTTCAGCGTTCGTCGCCCTGACGCTGACGCCGATGATGGCCTCGCGCTTCCTGAAGCCCGAGAAGGAAGTGAGCCACGGCCGCATCTTCCAGTTCACCGAGCGCGGGTTCGATCTCCTGCTCAAGGGCTACCAGCGCGGCCTCGATGTCGCGATGCGTCACCGCTTCCTGACGCTGATCGTCTATTTCGCCACGCTCGGGCTGACGATCTACCTATTCATCGTCATCCCGAAGGGCTTCTTCCCGCAGCAGGATACCGGACTGCTCACCGGCATCTCGGAAGCAGCCCAGGACATCTCGTTTGAGGACATGAAGAAGAAGCAGGAAGCGTTGGGCGAGGTGGTCGCCGCCGATCCTGCGGTTGCGACGGTGGCCATGGCGATCGGCGCTGGCGGCTCGACCGCCTCGATCAACAACGGCCGCATGTACATTACGCTCAAGCCGAAGGACGAGCGCGACGTTTCGGTTTTCCAAGTCATCGCGCGGCTGCGCCCGAAGCTCGAGCAGGTGCAGGGCGCCAAGCTGTTCCTGCAGGCGGCGCAGGACGTGAACGTCGGCGGACGCGCGGCGCGCACGCAGTTCCAGTACACGCTGCAGGACGCCAACATCGACGAGCTGAACACCTGGGCGCCCAAGCTGCTCGATAAGCTAAAGACGCTGCCCGAGCTGCGCGATGTCGCGACCGATCAGCAGATGGCCGGTACGACGCTGACGATCGACATCAACCGCGATCAGGCCGCGCGCTTCGGGCTCACCCCGCAGCAGATCGACGACACGCTCTACGACGCGTTCGGGCAGCGGCAGGTGGCGCAGTATTTTACCCAGCAGAACAGCTATCACGTGATCATGGAGATCCTGCCCTCGCTGCAGGGCGATCCGCAGAACCTCGACAAGATCTACATCCGCGCGCCCACGACCGGCCAGCTGGTGCCGCTCGCGACCTTCACGAGCTGGACGACGCGCGAGACCAAGCCGTTGTCGATCAGCCACCAGGGGCAGTTCCCGGCAGTGACGATCAGCTTCAACCTTGCACAAGGGGTGGCGCTCGGAACCGCAACGGAGGCGATCAAGCGGGCACAGGTGGAGATGAACCTGCCGGGCTCGGTGATGACGACCTTCCAGGGCAACGCGCAGGCGTTCCAGGCCTCTCTCTCGACGGTGCCGATGCTGATCGGGGCGGCGCTCATCGTCGTCTACCTGATCCTCGGCATTCTTTACGAGAGCTATATCCATCCGATCACGATCCTGTCGACGCTGCCGTCCGCGGGTGCCGGCGCACTGGCGACGCTTATGCTGTTCGGCTTCGATTTCAGCCTCGTCGCCATGATCGGAGTCATCCTGCTGATCGGCATCGTCAAGAAGAACGGCATCATGCTCGTCGACTTTGCGCTTGTCGCGGAACGCGACGAGGGGCTGTCGACCGAGGAGGCGATCCACAAGGCGGCGCTGCTGCGCTTCCGGCCGATCATGATGACGACGATGGCGGCGCTGCTCGGCGCCGTGCCGCTGATGCTCGGCACCGGCATGGGCTCGGAGATCCGCCAGCCGCTCGGCTACGCGATGGTCGGCGGGCTCATCGTCAGCCAGGCGATGACGCTGTTCACGACCCCCATCATCTATATCTATCTCGACAAGCTATCGGACTTCCTCACCGGTGAATCGCACGCCGCGCCGTCGCGCGCACCCCATCCGGCGGAATAGAAGCACAGCCGCTAGCCGAGCACGTCCAGCATCTCGGGGAATTGCTGCAGCTGGTCATCGGCGCTGGTGTAGTGGCCGCGCCCCGGGAGATCGATCACCGTTCCGCCCAGCGCCGCGTGATACATGGCCAAGCTCTTTTGGCCGTCCTTCGCCTCGGTGTCGGACGTGAACATGACGATGCGGCCAACGCGATCGGGGATGGTTGTATCGATCGGCCACTCATAAAAGGCTTTGCGGACGGGATCACCCTTCTTGGGGATTTTCCAGGGCGCGACCAGCACGAGCGTGTCGATGCTCCGCTTCGTCTCCCCGAGCCAGCGCACCAGGAACGCGCAGCCGCAGCTGTGGCCGATGAGGATGGTGCTCGCGCCGGCGGGGTGCTGCTCGAACGCGCTCCTGTAGGCCGCATAGTCGGGGGCCCACGGCGTAGGCATGAGCGGCACGATGGTGGGGATGCCGCGCGCGTTGAGCTCATCGCGCACCCATGGGATCCAATGCCTGTCGTAGCCGCGCGGCCGGGCGTACCCCTCACCTTCGGGAGCTCCCGGGCAGCCGTGGATGATGATGCAATCGCGCGCCACGCTCCCAGTGTGGCAGCGGCAAAAGGCCGGCGCAAACCAATAGCTTCGCACCTGCTCCGCCGCGCGCCTTAACGCCCTCACCAAGTTTTGTTGCTGAAACTTTGGCTCACGCCGCGACCCGTATACACTCCCCGCGCGTTCCATGACCGGCGCGATACTGCACAGGTGCGAAACCTTGAGCGGCCTGAAGCTGACCAACGTCCGCAAGGAATACGGCGAGACCGTCGTCCTCGAGAACATCAATCTCGACATTGCCGACGGCGAGTTGATCGTCTTCGTCGGGCCGTCGGGGTGCGGGAAGTCGACCCTGCTGCGCCTGATCGCGGGCCTCGACGAGGTCACGAGCGGCGAGATTTCGATTGCCGGCAGGGTCGTCAACGAGGTGCCGCCGGCCCAGCGCGGCATCGCGATGGTGTTCCAGTCCTACGCGCTCTACCCGCACATGACCGCCTACGAGAACATGTCGTTCGGGCTGCGGCTTGCGAAAATGGAAAAGAGCGAGATCGATGCCGCGGTGCAGGCCGCCGCGCGCAAGCTGCACATCGAGCACCTGCTCGACAAGAAGCCGAAGACGCTGTCGGGCGGCCAGCGCCAGCGCGTCGCAATCGGCCGCGCCATCGTGCGCAAGCCGAAGGTGTTCCTGTTCGACGAGCCGCTGTCGAACCTCGATGCGGCGTTGCGCGCCAGCATGCGCTACGAGTTCGCCAAGCTGCACGCCGAGCTCGGCACCACGATGATCTACGTGACGCACGACCAGATCGAGGCGATGACGCTCGCCAAGCGCATCGTCGTGCTTTCGGCGGGGCGCGTCGAGCAGGTCGGCACGCCGATGCAGCTCTACCGCGATCCCGACAACCTGTTCGTTGCGGGCTTCATCGGCTCGCCGCGCATGAACTTCTTTGTAGCCGAGATCGAGACGGCAGGCCCGCGCCGCGCGGTCGTGCGCCTGGCCTCCGGCGATACCATCACCGTCGCCGTCGATGCGCAGGCTGCAAGGCACGGACAGAAGGTGACGCTCGGCGTGCGTCCAGAGCACTTCGATTTACGCGCCAATCACAACGTTTTGCCGCTGACCGTGCGTTTCGTCGAGAGCTCTCGGCAGCGTGACCATGGCCTACGGCGCGCTTGCCGGCACCGAGTCCGAGGTGACCGTGCAGATGCCCGGCGAGATGCGCGTCAACGCCGGGGAAACCATACGGCCGGGAGTCGATCCGGCCGCTTGCTACCTGTTCGACGAAGCAGGCCGCGCTTTCCCGCGATTGAACGAGCCGGCGCAGGATGAGATTGCGCCGCCGCAGCTCGCCGCCCGCTAGCTCGTCTCGTCGCCGGCCAGGATCGCGCCGTTGCTCGCGACGACCTTTGCATAGAAGTGGGCGCTGTCCTTGGGCGTGCGCTTCAAGCTTGCGAAATCGACGTGCACGATGCCGAAGCGCTTCGAATACCCAAGCGACCATTCGAGGTTGTCGAGCAGCGACCACACCATGTAGCCGCGCACGTCGACGCCCTGCTTGATCGCGTCGTGCACGGCTCGCAGATGCCCGCGCAGGTAATCGACGCGCAGGGGATCCTGCACGCGATTGTTGCTCGCGGTCGGGGGATCGAAGAAGGCCGCGCCGTTCTCGGTGATGTAGAGCGGGATGTTGCCGTACCGGTTCTTGACCCAAGTCAGCGTTTCGGTGAGCCCCTCGGGGAATACCTCCCACGTCGTCTCGGTGTAGGTCGCCTGCTTCTGGCGCACCGCGCAGGCTTTCAGCGGCCAGTTGTGGGGATCAAAGCGCGTGACGCTGCGCGTGTAATAATTCACACCGAGAAAATCGAGCGGCTGCTTGATGAGCGCCATATCCTCGGCCGGCCAGTCGGGCCACGCCATCCCGAAGATCTCGGCCATCTCCTCGGGATAGCTGCCGAGGACGACGGGATCGAGATACTGGCGGTTCATGTAGGCGTCGCGCGCGCTTGGTTGCGGCGACGTCCTCGGCACTGTCGGAAGCCTGGTATTTCGGCTCGATATTCACGACCAGGCCGATCTGGTGCTTGCCCTCCGCGCGATAGGCCTGCACCGCGGCGCCGTGCGCGCGTAACAGATTATGCGAGGCGATCGGCGCCTCGAACAGATTGCGGTGACCGGGCGCCAGCGCGCCGTGCAGATAGCCGCCGTCGGTGACAACCCACGGCTCGTTGAGCGTCACCCACTTTTTCACGCGGCCATCGAGCTTGCGGAACATGACCTGCGCATATTCGGCAAACCAGTTCGCGATGTCGGGGTTGAGCCAGCCGCCGCGATCATCGAGCGCTGCCGGCAGGTCCCAGTGATAGAGCGTGAGCAGCGGCTCGATGTTGTTCTCGAGCAGCTTGTCGACGAGGCGGTCGTAGAAATCCAGTCCTGCGGCGTTCACCTTGCCGGTGCCCGCGGGCAGGATGCGGCTCCACGAAACGCTGAAGCGGTACGCCTGCATTCCGAGCTGTCGCATCAGCGCAACATCTTCGGCCCAACGGCGATAGTGATCGCACGCGACGTCGCCAGTGTCGCCATCGCGCACCAGTCCGTGCGTGTGCACGAAGCGATGCCAGATGCTCGGGCCAGCGCCGTCAGCAATCGGCGAGCCTTCGATCTGATATGCAGCGGTTGCACTGCCCCACAGAAACCCATTCGGAAATGTTGCGGCGCACATCGTGTCCCTCAAACTTTGTTGCAGCGCCGTGGTCGCACGCGATTTCGTAGCGCGCAAGCCACGCTGCCTTACAACAATGATCGGTTTTAACTCTGGGCCGGGAAAGAGTGCCCGCAAAAGTTGTCGCACTCAGCCAATGAGGTTATGCCGACATATGGGGGAATCAGACGGATGATCTCCAACGTGCAGTCGAGAGTGTGGGCACGATGCCCACAGCAGCGGCGCTGTTTCAGCACCGGCCTCGGCGCGCGGGTCGAGTACCCGCTTCTGTCATCTGAGTTCGCAGGCGAGTTGCGAGCCGCCGTTGCCGCGGCTCCCGCTGCAATCAACCACACACCACTGGAGGCGTGAAGCCAAGCCGGCGAAGCATCGGAAATTCCGGATCGCGCGGCTGAGATAATCTGGGGAGACATATTTTGGCGCCACGTATAACAAACCAAGGAGGGCGTGGGTTCCCATCAGATCGCAGCGGCACGAGCCGGCGAGCGGTTTTGGCAGGGGGCCTGGGCTTACTGGCGACTGGTAGCGTCCCCTTTCTGGCTTCAACGACATTTGCGGCCCCAGAGCAGCCCATGCTCGATCGCTTCATCGCGGACGTCCAGAAGCGCACGTTTCGCTACTTCTGGAAGACGACCAATACCAAGAACGGGATGGTGCGCGATCGCTATCCCTCGCCATCCTGCGCCAGCATCGCGGCCATCGGGTTCGCGCTGACCGCCTACACCGTCGGCGTGGAGCGCGGCTACATCACGCGGCGAGCGGCAACGGAGCGCGTGTTGACCACGCTGCGGTTCCTGCATGACGCACCGCAAGGCCCCGAGCCGCGCGGCAACGTCGGCCACAAGGGCTTCTTCTATCATTTCCTCGACATGAAGACGGGCCTGCGCGCGGGCGACTCCGAGCTGTCGACGGTCGACACGGCGTTGTTTCTCGCCGGCGCGCTCTTCTGCCAGTCCTACTTCGATCGCGACGCCGCCGACGAGGCGGAAATCCGCAAGCTCGCCGAGGCGATCTATCGCCGCGTCGATTGGCAATGGGCGCAGGTGCGTGCACCCGCGATCAGTCACGGCTGGTCGCCCGAGTGCGGTTTCCTGATGTACGACTGGCGCGGTTACAACGAGGCGATGATCGTCTACCTGCTGGCGCTCGGCTCGCCCACGTATCCCGTCGAGACCAGCGCGTGGACGGAATGGACCAGCACCTACGACATGTGCTGGCAGACGGATTTCGGCCAGCCGCACTTGGGCTTCCCGCCGCTGTTCGGGCACCAGTACTGCCAGACGTGGATCGATTTCCGCGGCCTGCAGGACAGCTACATGACCCGGCGCGGGATCGATTATTCCGAGAACAACCGTCGCGCGGTCTATGCGCAGCGCGAATACGCCATCGCCAATCCGCATGGCTGGAAGGATTACAGCGGAGATGTGTGGGGCGTCACCGCCTCCGACGGCCCGGCCGACGTGGTATGCGACTATAACGGCAAGCCGCGCGCCTTCCGCGCCTATTCGGGCCGCGGCGCGGGCGCAGGGCCGGACGGTTACGACGACGGCACGTTGGCGCCGACCGCGGTGCTCAGCAGCATCGCTTTTGCGCCCGAGATCGTGCTGCCCACGATCCAGGAGCTCGTCAAGCGTTACGGCAAGTACATTTACTCTGACTACGGTTTCCTGGATGCATTCAATCCCAGTTTCACCTTTGATGTTCCCCTCTCGCACGGGCGCTGCATCCCGGGCTTCGGTTGGGTCGCGAGCGATTATCTCGGCATCAACCAGGGTCCGATCATCGCCATGATCGAGAACGGGCGCTCGGAGCTCATCTGGCGCGTTATGCGCAAGAACGTGCACTTGCGCCGCGGTCTGGAACGCGCTGGTTTCAAAGGTGGCTGGCTCACCACCGAAATCTGACGAGGCGTAGCCTTTCGCCCTTCGTCCGCGCGCCGTCGTGTGAGCGAGTCGGTCGACGTCGAGCAAAGGTCAGTGGCTTTGTCGCAGCGGTCAGCGTTTCTCATCGTGTTGCTCTGCGTGGCGTCGTGCCTCGGCGGGTGCCGCGAGAGCGCGAGCCGCGACACCGTCGTGCGCTTCTGGGCGATGGGCCGCGAGGGCGAGGTCGTTCGCGAGCTGGTGCCGGATTTCGAGCGCCAGCATCCGGGCATCCGCGTCGAGGTGCAGCAGCTTCCCTGGACCGCCGCGCATCAGAAACTTTTGACCGCATTCGCCGGCGACGCGCTGCCCGATGTGGCACAGCTCGGAAACACTTGGCTGCCGGAGTTCGTGGCGCTGCATGCGATCGACCCGGTGCCGCCGGCGCTGGTAGATGCCGGCGATTTCTTCCCCGGCATCTGGGAAACGAATGTCATCAGCGAGACGGCCTACGGCGTGCCCTGGTACGTCGATACGCGGCTCTTGTTCTATCGCAGCGACCTATTGGCGGAGGCGGGCTTTCCGGCGCCGCCCGGCGACCTGGGGCGCATGGGTGGAGATGCTTGCGGCGATCAAGACGCGCGTTGGCCCGACGCGCTTTGGCGTTCTGCTGCCTCTCAACGAGTACCAGCCGCTGCTGGCTTTCGCGGTCGAGCAGGACGCCCCGCTGCTGCGCGACGATGACTCGCGCGGCAATTTCCGCAGCGAAGCGTTCAAGCGCGCGTTGAAATTCTACCGCGACATGTTTGATCTGGGCTTTGCGCCCGCCACAGCCGCCAATCAGATCGCCAACGTGTGGGACGAGTTCGCGCGCGGCTATTTCACCTTCTACATTTCAGGTCCGTGGAACATCGGCGAGTTCGCGCGGCGATTGCCCGAGCGCATGCAATCCGCCTGGATGACGGCGCAGATGCCCGGTCCAACCGGCCCCGGCGGACCTGGCGCGTCGATCGCCGGCGGATCGAGCCTCGTTGTTTTCAGCGCGTCCCCGCACAAGGAGGCTGCGTGGCAGCTCGTGCAATATCTGTCGCGGCGCGAGGTCGAGCTGCGCTTCCACACACTCACGGGCGACCTTCCGCCGCGGCGCTCAGCCTGGAACGATGCAACCCTCGCCGCCGATGTCCACGCACGCGCCTTCCGCGAGCAGCTCGAGCGCGTCAAGCCCGCGCCCAAGGTTCCTGAATGGGAGCGCATTGCCACCGAAATGCAGACCGTGGCCGAGCAGATGGTGCAGGACAAGTCCATCACGATCGATCAGGCGGCAGCCGAGATCGATAAGCGCGCCGATCGCATATTGGAAAAACGCCGCTGGATGCTCGCGCGCAAGGAGCGGCCGTGAAGCTCAACTGGACGGCAATCGCGTTCGTGGGGCCGGCGCTCGCCGTGATCGGCGTGTTCTTCTTCGTGCCGGTGCTCGCCGGATTGGCGCTGAGCTTCACCGACTTCGATATCTACGCGCTCGCCGATCTTTCCAATCTGCGCTTCATCGGGCTTTCGAACTACCTCGAGCTGCTGCAGACGCCGCTGTTCTGGCGCGCGCTCGGCAATACGCTGTATTTCGTCGGCGTCGGCGTGCCGCTGTCGATCGCGGCCTCGCTCGGAGCGGCGCTGCTGCTCAACTCCAAGCTCGCGAAGTTCAAGCCGTTCTTTCGGGTCGCGTTGTTTGCTCCCGTGGTCACGACGCTCGTCGCCGTTGCCATCGTGTGGCGCTACCTGCTGCATACCCGCAACGGCCTGCTGAACTACACGCTTGCTGCGGTCGGGCTCGGCCCCATCGACTGGCTCGGCGATCCGCACTGGGCGATGCCGGCGATCATCCTCTTCGCGGTGTGGAAGAACTTCGGCTACAACATGATCATCTTCCTCGCCGGGCTGCAGAGCATCCCCAAGGACCATTACGAGGCCGCGCGCATTGACGGCGCCATCGGCGTGGCAGCAGCTGCGCCACGTCACGCTGCCGGCGCTCGCGCCCGTGATCCTGCTCGTCAGCGTGCTCACGATGGCCGGATACTTCCAGCTGTTCGCTGAGCCCTACGTGATGACGCAGGGCGGCCCGCTGCAGAGCACTGTGAGCGTCCTCTATTTCATGTACGAGGAAGGCTTCAAGTGGTGGAACCTGGGCTTTGCTTCGGCGATTGCCTTTATTCTTTTCGTATTGATGTTCGCCGTGACGCTGTTGCAGCTCTACGTGGCGCGGCTCAGGGAAACCTAGATGAAGCTGAACCCCGCCGCGATTGCAATCAACGGCGCGCTGATCGGCCTTGCGGCGCTGGCGCTGTTCCCGCTGCTGTGGATGCTGTCGGTGTCGTTCATGGCGCCGGGCGAGGCCAGCACGTTCCCGCCGCCGCTCGTCCCGCACGCGCCGACGCTTGCCAACTATCGCGAGCTGTTCGCACGCGAGGGCATGGGGCGCTATTTTGCCAATAGTTTGGCGCTCGCGACGTTTGCAACGCTGCTGTCGCTGACGTTGAACGTGATGGCGGGCTATGCGTTCGCAAAACTTCGATTTCGTGGCCGCGAGCAGATTTTCCGCACGCTGCTGGGCTCGATCGTCATCCCGGCGCAGGTGGCGATGCTGCCGCTGTTCCTGCTGTTAAAGAGCATGGGACTGGTGAACACCTATGCCGGCGTGCTGGTACCGGTGCTGGCAACCATTTTCGGCATCGCGCTTATTCGCCAATATGCGCTGTCGATCCCCGATGAGATGCTCGAAGCCGCCCGCGTCGATGGCGCAGGAGAGTTCCGCATCTTCGTCACGCATCGTCGTGCCGATGCTGCGGCCAATTTTAGCCACGCTCGCGACCTTCACGTTCCTCGGCACCTGGAACGATTTCATGTGGCCGCTGATCGTGCTGTCGGATGAAAGCCTCTATACGCTGCCCGTAGCGCTGGCCTCTTTGTCGCGCGAGCACGTGCAGGATAACGAGCTCATGATGGCCGGCTCGGTGATCACGGTGCTGCCGGTGCTGGCGCTCTTTCTCGTCTTGCAGCGCCAGTATCTCGACGGGCTGCTGGCCGGGAGCGTCAAGGGATGACCATCCGATCCCGCCCGCGCGCGAGCCTTATGCTGGCGCTTGCGCTTGGCGCGGGGATCGCTGGCTGGAGTTGCGCAATGTCGGCCGAGATCCCGGGAAAAGCGCGGCTGCTCGATAGCTTCGAAACGCTCGAGCCGTGGAAGGCCGCCGCATCCGACGGCGTGACAGCGTCGGCGAGCAACGTCGACGGCGTGCATGGCCGCGCGCTGAAGCTCGACTTCGATTTCAAGAAGACCGCCGGCTACGCCTACGTGCGGCGTGAGTTGCCGCTCGACCTGCCCGAGAATTTCGAGCTGACGTTCAACCTGCGCGCCAGCGCGCCCGTGAACAACCTAGAGGTCAAGCTGACGGATGCCAGCGGCGATAACGTCTGGTGGTTTGACCGGCGCGATTTCGAGTTTCCCCGCGACTGGCAGCGCATCCGCATCAAGAAGCGCCAGATCTCGTTCGCCTGGGGGCCGATCAAGGACAAGTCGCTGCGCCATACCGACAAGATCGAGTTCGTGGTCAGCGCCGGGCGCGGCGGCGGCAACGGCTCCATCGAGATCGACGACTTGCAGCTACGTGAGCTTCCCCCCACGCCCGCGGTCTTCCCCAAACTTTCGGCGACGGCAAGCTCGTCACTCGGCGGCAGCGAGCCTGGCCTTGCCGTCGATGGCGATTTGCGCACCGCCTGGCGCTCCGATCCCATGGGCGGGGCCGAGCAGCGCCTCGCCTTCGATCTCGGCATGCAGCGCGAGTTCGGCGGGCTCGAGCTGACCTGGGCCGACGGCGCGCGGGCGCGGCGCTACGACGTATTGGCGTCCGACGATGGCGTCGACTGGCAGCTATTGCGGCGCGTGACAGACGGCGCGGGAGCGAAGGATTCGCTGCTGCTTCCGGAGCAAGAAGCCCGATACATCAGGCTGGATCTGCACGAGGGCCCGGGAGCGGGGACTGGCGCCGGCTACGCGCTGGCCGAGCTTGCCATCAAGGATTTGGACTTCGGCAGCTCGCCCAATGCGTTCTTCCAGGCGCTGGCGAAGGAATCTCCGCGCGGGCTCTATCCTCGCGGCTTCTTCGGCGAGCAGCCCTATTGGACACTGGTCGGAGTCGATGGCGGCGCGGAAAGCGCCCTCATGTCCGAGGATGGCGCCTTGGAGATCGGCCGCGGCGGCTTCACAATCGAGCCCTTCATCGTCGCGGGCCCGCGTCTCTTCACCTGGGCCGACGTAACCACGACGCAATCGCTGGCAAGTGATTATCTCCCGGTCCCGAGCGTCACTTGGCGCACGCCGCAATGGAGCCTGCGCACGACCTCGTTTGCACGCACCACCAGCGAAGCGCCCGAGCTCGTCGCGCGCTATAAGGTGGAGAACCTCACCGACCAGCCGCAATCCTTGCAGCTCGTGCTGGCGACGCGACCCTTCCAGGTGAACCCGCCGACGCAATTTTTAAATCTCACCGGCGGCGTCAGTGCGATCAAATCGCTCGCATGGGACGGCAACAAGCTGTCGGTCAACGGCGAGGCGCGCATTGTCCCGCTGGCAACCCCCGATCGCTTTGCCGCAACCGCCTTCGAAGCGGGCAGCCTGCCGCAGAAGCTGCTCGAGCCGGGCGTCCTGGCGGGTGCACCGGTCACGGACGCGTCCGGCTTTGCCTCGGGCGCGTTCGTCTACCAGCTCGAGCTTGCGCCGCACGAGAGCCGCACGGTTGGCATCGTCGCCTCGCTGCAGGGCGAGACGGCAAAGCCGGATCTCGCCGGAACAACGCCGCAAGCGTGGCTCGACGCACAGCAACGCGAGGTCGAGGCAGGATGGCGCGACAGGCTCGATCGGGTCGAGTTCGAGGTTCCCCCCGACGGCCAGCACACGATCGACACGCTCAAGTCCTCGCTCGCGCATATTCTCATGTCGCGCGAGGGGCCGGTGCTGCGTCCGGGCACACGCTCTTACGCTCGCTCGTGGATCCGCGACGGGGCGATGATTGCCGAGGGTCTCGTGCGGCTCGGGCATGCAAACATAGCCGCAGACTATCTGCGCTGGTTCGCCCCGCATCAGTTCGCCAACGGCAAGGTGCCCTGCTGCGTCGACGACCGCGGCGCCGATCCGGTGCCGGAGAACGACAGCAACGGCGAGTTCATATTCCTCGCCGCCGAAGTGTTCCGATACACGAACGACCGCGCGCTGCTCGAATGGAGCTGGCCCTACGTCAAAGCCGCCGTTGCCTACATGGATAGCCTGCGCGCGTCCGAGCGCACGGACGCCAACCTCAGCCCGGATCGGCGCATGCTATATGGCCTGCTGCCGCCCTCGATCAGCCACGAAGGCTATTCGGCGAAACCGGCCTATTCCTACTGGGACGTATTCTGGGGGCTGCTCGGCTACAAGAATGCCGCCGCGATCGCAAATGCGCTCGGCAAGGAGGACGACGCGCGCGCGTTCGCGCTCGCGCATGAGCAGTTCAGAGGCGACGTGCGCGCTTCGCTCAGCTCCGCCGCACAGGTGCATGGCATCGCCTACGTACCCGGCGCCGCCGATCTCGGCGACTTCGATGCCACCTCGACAACGATTGCGCTGGCGCCGGCGGGCGAGGGAGAGAGCGTCCCCGACGATCTCCTGCGCGAGACCTTCGAGCGCTACTGGAAGAACTTCATCGAGCGCCGCGACGGTCCGCAAACCTGGACCACCTACACGCCATACGAGCTGCGCGTGGTCGGCACCTTCGTACGGCTTGGATGGCGTCAGCGCGCGCACGAGCTGCTCGACTATTTCTTCAAGGATCAGCGGCCGCAGGGCTGGAACCAGTGGGCCGAGGTCGTGGGCCGCGACGCGCGCCAGCCGCGTTTCGTCGGCGACATGCCGCACGCGTGGATCTCGTCCGACTACATCCGCTCGGTGCTCGACATGTTCGTCTACGAGCGCCAGCGCGACAAGGCGCTGGTGCTGGCGGCGGGCGTCGAGGATGCCTGGTTCGACGGGCCGGGCTTTGCCGCGCGGAATCTGCGCACGCCCTACGGCACGCTAAACCTGTCGATCAAGCGGCAGGGCGATGACGTTGTGCTCGACATCGACGGAGACGCGCGCCCGCCCGGCGGTTTTTATTTCCCCTCTCCCTGGGCGACGCCGCCCGATGCGCAGCGCGTGGGCGGCGAGAAACTTGCTTGGCAGAACGGCGAGCTGCACATTTCCGAACTGCCGGCGCACATCCGGATCGGCGTGAATTCGAGCGAAAAACCGCGCGCCGAACGCTGAATCCCCACCGACGATCATGCTTCCGCAAGCATAGCTTCAGGTTGCCGAGGCCATCCGGGCGAACCCCGCTTGACGCCAGCGAGCGCGCGCCCGATCCGTGAGGCATGGTCCCCGCCTGGCTCCACATTCTGGCAATCGTCGCGCTGCTTTTGGGCCTCGGCTCGGCAGCACTGATCGCGTTCGACGAGATCAAGTATCCCCAGCCCATGTGGATCATGAACGTGGTGTGGCCGGTCACCGCGCTTTATTCCGGGCCGCTCTGTGTATGGGGCTATTTCCGCTACGGACGCGCCGACGCGGGAAGCAAATCCGCGCACGGGGTGCACGCCAAAGGGGCTGGCGCGGAGCCGCCCTCCTTCCGGGTGATGACGGCGAAGGCGACGACCCACTGCGGCAGCGGCTGCGTCGTCGGCGACATCATCGCCGAGTGGCTGGTGTTCGCCTTTCCCGTGATCGCGGTGTGGTTCGGCTACGGCTCGATCTTCAACGAGATGATGTTTGCGGTGTGGATCGTCGACTTCATCTTCGCATTCGCGATCGGCGTCGCGTTCCAGTATTTCACCATCGCGCCGATGCGGAATTTGTCGGTCCGCGACGGGCTTATCGCGGCCCTGAAGGCGGATTCGTTGTCGCTCACGGCCTGGCAGGTCGGCATGTACGGCTTCATGGCGCTGGCGCAGTTCTACATTTTCCGCCGCGTGCTCGGCGCGGACCTCGAGGTCAATATGCCCGAGTTCTGGTTCATGATGCAGATCGCGATGATTGCAGGCTTCATCACCAGCTATCCGGTCAACGGCTGGCTGCTGCGCATCGGCCTCAAGGAAGAGATGTAGGCGCGGGACCAGTCTAGCCGCCGCAACCGTGGCGGCCGCCAGGGCGGCACAGCCCGTGCGGACGCTCCAGCCCCAGAACGATGACGAACGCCGCAAGGCTCAGGCAGGCAAAGCCCAGCGTCAGCGGCAGCACGCTGCCATTGAAATAGTGCCCGATGACGCCGCCAAACACCGCGCCCATGCCCGTCGTGGTGAATCCGATGAGGGACGAGGCCATGCCGGCGTTGTGTCCCTGCGGCTCCATCGCGAGTGCGTTGAAGTTGGGCGCGATTAGGCCGAACTGGAAGAAGATCGCCGCCATCAGCACGGCGAACAGCGTGAAGCTCGCCACGCCCAAAGCGGCCGCACCCGCGAGCGCGAATGAGACGAGGGTGAAGCCGATCAGCGCCCAGTGCGACACGCGGCGCATGCCCAAGTTCTCGACCAGTTGCGCATTGGTGAGCGACGCCAGCGCCATCAGCGAGGCGATGCCGCCGAAGGCGAACGGGAAGTTGTCGCCCAGCTTATAAACGTCGACGAACACCTGCTCGGCGCTGCTGACATAGCCCATGAGGCAACCGAACATGCAGCCTCCGGCAAGAGCGTAAGCCAGCGTCTGCGGCGTCTCGATCGCGAGCTTCAGCGAGGCGCCCAGGCTCAAAGGGTGGGTCGCGTCCTCCTCGCTTCTCGTCTCGGGGAGACGAAAGCCCGCCCACACCGCGACGATGAGACCGACGACGAGCAGCAGCTCGAACATCCAGCGCCAGGTGCCGATCGCGAGAATGCCGAGGCCGACCGAGGGCGCCAGCACCGGCACGATGATGAACGTCATCATGGCGAACGACATGATGCGCGCCATGTTGCGGCCCACATAAAGATCGCGCACGATGGCGACGGCGATCACGCGCGGGGCCGCTGCGCCGAGACCCTGCACGATGCGGGCGGCGAGCAGCATGGGGAAACTTGAAGACCGCGAGGCAACGAGCGATCCCACCACGAACACGGCGAGCCCGAACATCAGCACCGGCTTGCGCCCGAACGTGTCCGACAGACGGCCGTAGGCGAGCTGGCCCAAGGAAAACCCCGCGACATAGCTGATGATGACGATCTGGCGGTCGTTGGGGTCCATGACGCCCAGCGCCTCGCCGATGGCGGGCAGCGCCGGCAGCATCATGTCGATCGAGAGCGCGGTGAGCGCCATCATCAGCGCGATGAGCGCGATGAATTCGACTTGCGACAGGTCGTGAGCTTTGTGCGCGCCGGCACGCAGCGGCGTCGAGGAGGAAACGGGATTGGCTGCCATTATTTTGTGCCGACCTTTGCGTCTGCCGGTCCGCTCCCTTGGCGGCCGCAGTTATGGAACGGAATCATCCCGGCGTTCCGGCACAGGGTCCCGTCGTTGTTGTTGGTGCTCCTGCGGCTCAAATGGGCCAGCGCGGTTTGGCTGGCAAGAGCCCAGGCGGCATTGCGAGCGCGCCCGATGCGCGCAGCTCAAACTGCGCCCAGCCCGGTTAACCGGAAGGGTGATTTGCCGGGTTGCAGCGCCTTAACCGTGCCGCCGCCCCACTATGGCCGCATCCCCCCGGCTATGGAGCCCGTGGAACGGCGCTGAGATGGGACCAGAGGGAGACCAGCGGGCAACACATGGCGCCCGATCGGGGGTCGCTCTGCAAAATCCTCAGCGCGCGGTTTTAGTCGGTACTGTATAGAATCGCGCCTTGCAAAACGCGCAGATTTGCAGCGAGGGGATCGTGCCCGAACATTTTAAAACGTCTCTTTTTTCGCGCCGCCTGGCGGCGGTGGCCACTGTTACAATCGCGAGCGCATTCGTGATCGCGGCCTTTGGCGCGGGCACTCCCGCCGCGGCGCAGCAGGGCTACGGCAACATCTTCGGCTACGACACCGGTAAGCCGCAGCCGCGCAAGCGCGCCGCGCGCCGGCATACCGCACCACGCGACGACACCGCGGTCACCGCCAAGGTCGCCAAGACCAAAGAGGCGAAGGAGGCCAAGGATGGCAAGAAGGACGGAAAGAAGGAGGCGGCCAAGGACGCAAAGCCGGCCGCTCCGACCGACCCCGTTTACGTCGTCATCTCGATCGCCGACCAGCACATCTCCGTCTATGACGCCAACGGCGCAATCGCGCATTCGCGCGTCTCGACCGGCATGCCGGGCCATCCCACTCCGGTCGGCCTGTTCAGCGTGATCGGCAAGGAGCGCTGGCACCACTCCAACATCTACTCCGGCGCGCCGATGCCTTGGATGCAGCGCATCACCTGGTCGGGCGTCGCCATGCACTTGGGCGTCGTGCCGGGCTATCCCGCCTCGCACGGCTGCATCCGGCTGCCCGCTGCCTTTGCGCCGCAGCTCTGGAACATGACGAAGATGGGCGCGCGCGTCGTCGTGGCGCGCCGCGATACGGTTCCCTTCGAGATCGCCAACGCGTTCCTGCCGCTGCCGAAGATGCAGCCGGCTCCCGGCACGCAGCAGGCATCGAATGCGCCGGCCACCGCGCCGATCGAGCTTGCGAGCATGAGCCCGCAGGCGGACGGGCCGATCGCAACCGCCGCCGTGCAGGATGCGCCAGCAGCGCCGGCAGCCGCACCCAAACTTCTCAACCCGATGGAGTACGCGGCTGCCCTCAAGCAGCGGGCCACCGCCGACAAAGCGGCGTCCGAGAAGGCCGCCAAGGAATCATCGGCCGCCGCGCAGACCGCCGGCACGGAAGCGCGCCAGGCGGTCGACGACGTGCGCAAGGCCGTGGGCGACGTCAAAACCGCCGAGATGAAGATCGCCGAGCTCGATGCCGCCGCGGCGGCCGCAAAGCAGGCAGCCGACGCAGCCGCCGCCCAGGGTGCTCAAGGCGCACAAGCCGCCGCCGGGCAGACGCCAACGACCGCCCCGACCACGACGCAGGCGACGGTAACGACCGACGCCACCACGCCACCCGTCGCGAGCCCAATTCCCGCAAAGCCGCCGGCGCCGACTTCGACGCAAGCGCTCGGCAGCTCGCAGGCCGAAGCGGCAACCGCGGTTGCTCGCACCGCTGCCGAGGCCGAGCTGACGCGCGCGCGCACCGCGCTCGACGACGCCAATCGCCGCGAGGCCGAGAAGTCGACGGCCGCTTTCACAGCGGTGCAGGTCTACAAGGCCGCCGTCGCCGCGAGCGAGGCTGCGGCCGAGACGCTGATCGAGGCCGGCCGGCGCGTCGAGCCGGTGTCGGTGATGATCAGCAAGAAGGAAGGCCGCGTCTTCATCCGCCAGGATTGGAAGGACGTTTACGAGGCTCCGGTCACCTTCAAGGATCCCGACCGTCCGATGGGCACGCACCTGTTCATTGCAGTGGCCGCGCAGCCGGACGGCTCCTCGATGCGCTGGTCCGCGATCACGGCTCCGGAGGGCAGCTCCGGGGATGGCGACCGCAAGCGCTCCAAGAAGGGTGCCGAGGAAGCTCCCCCGCCGCCGACGGGTCCTGCTTCCACCGCCGCCGAAGCGCTCGACCGCATCGAGATGGCGCCGGAAGCACGTCAGCGCATCGCCGAGCTGCTGTGGACCGGCGGCTCGCTGATCGTGACGGATCACGCGCGGAGCGACGAAATGGATTTAGATACCGATTTCATTGTCTCGACCCGCTGAGCGAACTCACGCAATCGCACGCCAGAGCTCTACTTGCTCCGGCAACCGTTAGCGGGGCCGGCGCCGCGCCTTCCAGCCGATAGAGCATTGGCGGCGGTCCGGCGACGTGCTGACCCCTCCGAGTGGCCGCGCAGGTTACTCAACAACCACGAAAAAGTGCGTGTGCGCATAACGCGCCGTTATCCCTTGGTTTGCTACTCTGGATTGTTGTGAACAGCGACCACCAGGGTCCAGCGCGTGAATTTGTTTCGCAGGTCAAAACCGCAGCCCGCTCCAACCGAGGAAGCGGAGCCGCAGATCGACCCGGTAACGGGCGATCCTATCGATTCCAACATATCGGTGCTCGAGGCGCTCGTCTGCGAAACGCATTCAGCCTCCCTGCTGACCGCCACCATCGCCAGCGCGGTCAACGCTTTCAAGCGTGAGACTACGGCCCGCAACGAAGCCCAGATCAAACCCTACATTCCTCGCGAGCCGGCGATCATCTCGGTGTTGCGCAAAGGCATGCTCGAAGTCGACCTCGACGAGGAGACGGTCGCGGTCGTCATCGAATTCTTCGACGGCCTTGGTCCGGCGCGCATCGCGCTCGATCAATACTTCGCCGACGCCAACCACATCGGCGCGGAGCGTGCGTCCGCGTTGCACCTGCTCAGCCTCAGCACGTCGTGGAGGCAAAGTTGCGAGCGCGCGCTCGCCGCAACGCGCAAGCTGAACCCCTACCTCGGCACCCTGCCCGACCAGTATGCGAGCAACTCGCAGATCCTGACCGAGCTGCTGCAGGAGGCCATCATCGGCGGGTCGCCGTGCATCGACCACAAGGGCCGCATCTCGCTTCCCGATTTGCCGCAACGCCGCCGCAACGCGCGCCGCACCATTTGCCAGCCGTGCACGCTCACCCACAACCGCACGACCTCGGAAGCATTCGTGCGCGACGTGTCGCCGGGCGGCTTTGGGCTCGAGCGCGTTCCCCAGCTGCAGCCGAAATCCCTGGTTCTGATCGAGCTGCCGAGCGGGCGCCGCTTCACCGCCGTCGTCGCCTGGTGCGAGGCCGACAAGGCCGGCGTGCGGTTTGCCCGCACGCTTCTGCCCAACGATCCGCTGCTGTCGGGCGAGTGAGCGGGGCGCGCGCAGCCCTCCCTAGTCCCACTGCGCGCCGCGATCGCTCTGCTCAGGATTTGCCGCGGCAGATATGCTGTGGCAGCGTTCGATCCTTCAGGGACGAAGGCCTTGAAGCGAAGGCCTCGAAGTGAAGGAATAGGCGTGGCCCGGGCTCAGTGGTCCCCAAGTGCGTGCGGCATCCGCGTTGCGTCGAGCACGCTGGCATCGACGCGTGCAGCAGTGGCAGAGATCAAGGAGCGGCTCGGCTCAGGCGCCTTCCAGCGCATCGTCACCTACTTCGCGATCGAGCACGACGCAAAATCGCTCGCTGCCGCACTGACGGAAGCCTTTCCCGGCGTCCCCGTCTCGGGTTGCTCCACTGCCGGTGAGATCGGACCGTCCGGCATGATGCAGGGCGGCGTGCTCGTCATCGCCTTTCCGCAAGCCGGCTTTCGCGTGCATGGCGAACTCATTTCCGATATCGGCCAATTCGGCGTCGAGCGCGCGACGCAGGCGGCCCGACGTCTCAAATCGCAGCTGCCGGCTCCGGGTGATGGTCCGCGCCAGGGCAACGTCTTTGCGCTGCTGCTGGTCGATGGCCTTTCGAACCAGGAGGAGACCGTCGTTGCGGCGATCCACTGGGAGCTCGACGACATCCCGTTGGTAGGCGGTTCCGCCGGCGACGGGTTGGCATTCCGCAAAACCGCGCTCATCCACGATGGCCAGGTGGCGAACAGCGCGGCGATCCTGCTGATGGTCGAGAGCGATTTTCCGTTCCTGGTATTCAAGACGCAGAACTTCGAGCCGACCGCGACGAAGCTGGTGGTCACCGCGGCAGATGCCGAAAACCGCATCGTCTATGAGCTCAACGCCGAGCCCGCAGCGCGCGAATACGCGTCTGCCATCGGGCTCCTGCCCGACGACCTCGGCCCTTTCAGCTTCGCGTCCTACCCCCTCGTGGTGAAGGTGGGCGGCGACTACTTCTGCCGCTCGATCCGCAACATGAATGCCGACGGCAGCCTGTCGTTCTTCTGCGCCATCGACGAAGGTCTAGTTTTCACCGTGGCACGGCCGCAGGATATGGTGCGCTCCACCAAGAGCACGTTCGAGGAGCTCGACGCCAAGCTCGGCGGCATTGACCTCGTCATGGGCTTTGACTGCATCCTGCGCCGGCTCGACGCAGAGAACCGCCAGATCCGCCACCAGATGAACGTGCTGTACCAGGAGTATTCGGTCGCCGGCTTCCATACGTACGGCGAGCAATACAATGCCATGCACTTGAACCAGACCTTGACCGGCATCGCCTTCGGCCAGCGCAAGGACTCCTGACATGGCCGCCCCGATCGATGCTCTCTCCAGTGGCTCGCTCGTTGACGATCTCGAGCGCCAGATCGCCAAGCTGACGAAGATCAACGCCGCGCTGATGCAGCGCGTCGAGAAGTCGATGGACCAGCAGGCCAACGCCTATTCGCTGTTCCAGACCGCGATCACGCTCGAGGGCCAGGTGCGGGTGCGAACCGAGGAATTGAAGAGCGCGCTGTCGCGGCTGGAGCGGACCAACGACGAGCTTACGGCGGCACGCGATACCTCCGAGCACGCCAACCGCTTCAAGACGCGCTTCTTTACCGCCGTCGGCCACGATCTGCTGCAGCCGCTGCACGCGGCGCGGCTGTCCGTCAGCGCGCTTGCCGAGCCGAGCGGCGACCCGCACCAGCGCCGCCTCGCTGAGCGGATCGAGCACGCGCTGGAAACGATGGAAGAACTGCTCAAATCCATCCTCGATATCTCGAAGCTGGAAGCCGGCGTGATCCAGCCGTCGCTGCGCTCGCTGGCGCTCGACGAGCTGCTGTCCTCGCTGATGCAGGATGTGGAGCCGCTGGCGCGCGCCAAGAACCTGGCGCTCACCTGGCGGCGCAGTCGACTTGCCGTGGTCTCAGATCCCTTAATGCTGCGGCGTATCGTGCAGAACCTCGTGACCAACGCGGTGCAGTACACGCGCAAGGGCGGCGTCAAGGTTGTAGCTCGCCGCCGCGGCGCGCATGTGCGCATCGAAGTTTGGGACACCGGACCCGGCATACCGCCCGCCGAGCGCAAGCTGATCTTCGAGGAATTCCAGCGCGGGCCCTCGTCCGACAAGCCGGCGATCGGCGGCTTTGGCCTCGGGCTGTCGATCGTGAAGCGCATGGCGGAGACGCTCGATCACCCGCTCGACTTGTGCTCCAAGCTCGGCCACGGCACGCGCTTTTCCATTACCGCGCCGATGGCCGGCACGATCGACCCCTTCCCGGAGGTGGCCACGCCGGCGACCACTCCGCGCAGCTACGGCATGACCGGCGCCAAGGTGGTGGTGATCGACAACGACCCCGTCGTACTCGATGCGATGCAGGCGCTGCTCGAGAGCTGGACGTGCGACGTCCGCCTGCTCGGCGGTCTGGGCGAGGTCGATGCCCTCGTTGCCGAACGAGCCTTCCGCCCCGACATCATCATCGCCGACTACCACCTCAATGCCGGTGCCTGCGGATTGACGGGAGTTGAGCGGCTGCGCGATGCGGTGGGCGAATCCGATCTGCCGGCGCTCGTCGTCACCGCGGACCGCTCACCGGAGGTTGCCGACACGGTGCGCGCGGCCCGATGCGAGATGCTCTTAAAGCCGGTGAAACCCGCCGAGCTGCGCGCCCTGATGATGCATTGCCTCGCCGGTCACGCGGTCGCGCCGAGCTGATCCTAGCTCGTGTTGGACCCGGAGTGCTGCGCTAAGATCGCGTCGAAATCGATCTTGGATGCCTCGATCACCGCTTGCGTGCGCGAGGAAACCTTGAGCTTGCGCAAAATCTCCGACACGTGCGCCTTGACCGTCGTTTCGCCGACGCCGAGATCGTAGGCGATCTGCTTGTTGAGCAAGCCCTGCCGCAGCATCTGCAGCACGCGCACCTGCTGCGGTGTCAGCGAGGCCAGCCGCACCATGAGCTGGGAAGTTCCCGGGACGGAATCGTCCACCGGCGGCACATAGCCTTTCGGCAGCACGACCGAGCCCGCCAGCACCTCGCGGATGGCGTTGCCAAGCTCAAAACCGCGCGTCGATTTGGAAATGAACCCCGCCGCTCCGCAGGACATGACTTCGTGGATGATACGAGGATCCTCCAGCGCCGACACGACGACGATCGGCAGGCGCGGATGGCGCGTACGCAATTCGAGCAGCCCGTCGAGCCCGCGGGTGCCGGGCATCGACAGGTCGAGCAGCACCAGGTCGAAGGGGCCGTCCTTCTCGAGGATCGCGCGCGCGGCCTCGATCGAGGCGGCTTCCGATAGTTTCGCGTCGCTGAAGGCGCCCTGGATGACGAGCTTCAGCGCTTCCACGAAGAGCGGATGGTCGTCGACGATCAGTATGCTCGCGCGCACCATACATCCGCCGAAAGTCATGGGGCCCGGCTGGGATCTCGCAGCCGCCGGCCATGGTCCAAAAACCATGGCTTGGAGACCAACGAGAGTAGTTGGTCATTCTTCCACGGGCCAGCCACCAGCAGGGCACCGCAACATCGGATGATCCACCGAAATGCGCTAAGAAAGTGCTTTTTGCCGTAGGCGGACTAAGGCCTCCGCCGGCTTGCCCCATCAACGTAGCCGATGAGCGCAACTCACGACGTTGGAGCATCGGTCCATTAACGATCGCCATGCGAAGCTGCCTCGCAACGCAACGCGCCCTTGACCCTGCGCTGCTTCCAAGCAATCTGCCGCGCAGCGCGATGTGCGCGATCACAGCGGGGGCCGACCCTTCGTTCATGGCCGGAGCGCTCATCAACAGTTTGCGCCTCGCGCGAGCCGGAGCCGTGCTGGCGCAGCACGGCGTCCGCTTCGTTCCCGAGGGTGTTCCCGTCCCGCCGGCCTTGCGCATCGCGCGCACGCTGACGGCGCCCTTGCGTTTCTTTGCGTCACTCCGCCGGCCAAACGAGCCCAAGGAGGCGCGCCTTGCGGCGGCGCTGACGCGGCTGGGCCCCAGCTACATCAAGCTGGGACAGTTTCTCGCTACGCGCCCCGACGTGATCGGGCCAGAGCTCGCGCGCGATCTGTCCGGCCTGCAGGACAAGCTGCCGCCGTTCTCGATGGCCGAAGCGCGCGCCGCGGTGGAGCAATCGCTCGGTGGCAAGCTCGAAGATCATTTCGTGGAATTTGGACCGCCCGTCGCTGCCGCTTCGATCGCGCAGGTGCACAAGGCGGCCGTCATCGATGCCGACGGTCGCCGGCGGCAGGTCGCGGTCAAGATTTTGCGGCCGGGGGTCGAGAAGCGCTTTCGCAGCGACCTCGACAGCTACTATTTCGCCGCGCGCCAGGTCGAACGTTTCCACGCTCCCTCGCGGCGCCTGAAGCCCGTAGCCGTCGTCGACACGCTGCGGCGCACGACCGACATCGAGATGGATTTGCGGCTCGAGGCGGCTGCCGTCTCGGAGATGGCGGAGAACATCAAGGGCGATACGGGCTTTCGCGTGCCCGACGTCGACTGGAAGCGTACGGCGCGCCGCGTGCTCACGATCGAGTGGATCGACGGCACGCCGATCGCCCAGCATGCGCGCCTCGCAGCGGCCGGCTTTAACCGCAAGGAGCTCGGCCTCACGCTGATGCGTGCCTTCCTGAAGCACGCCATGCGCGACGGCTTTTTCCACGCCGACATGCACCAGGGCAATCTGTTCGTCGATCACGAGGGAAACGTCGTCGCGGTCGACTTCGGCATCATGGGGCGGCTCGGTACCAAGGAGCGCCGCTTCCTCGCCGAGATCCTGTTCGGGCTGATAACACGCGATTACCGGCGCGCCGCCGAGGTGCACTTCTGGGCCGGCTACGTGCCCCCGCATCATCCCGTCGAGGTTTTCGCGCAGGCGCTGCGCGCCATCGGCGAGCCAATCCACGGCCGCACCGCGGAAGAGATCTCGATGGCCGATCTGTTGGGCCAGCTGTTCGCCTACACCGAGGTCTTCGACATGCAGACGCGGCCCGAGCTGATCCTGCTGCAAAAGACGATGGTGGTGGTTGAGGGCGTCGCGCGCGGTCTCGATCCCGGCCTCAACATGTGGGGTGCGGCCGAGCCGGTCGCGCGCCAGTGGATAGAAGAGAACCTCGGCCCGATCGGACGGCTGCGCGAAGCGGGCGAAGGTGCCACGACGATCGGCAAAGCGCTCGCGGATCTGCCCGCGCTACTCGTCGAGGGACGCCAAACCGCGCTGGCGCTCGGCACGATGGCACGCGACGGGCTGCGGCTCGATGCGGATACCGTTAGCAGGCTGGCGCAGGAGGAGGCGCGGCACACCCGCTGGGGCCGCGTTGCGCTGTGGGTGGGGGCATTGAGCCTGGCGGTGCTGGCAGCCTCGACGCTTGGCTGGCTGCACGGCTGAGCCAGGGCCTCGTAGGCCGATCAAGCGTGCTGGATCTCCAGCACGGCAGCACTCAGGTCGCGTCCGCCCGCTAGAACCGCTTCCGCGGCACGCACTTTCGGGTCCACGTTTGACCAGTCGCCGGGCCGGCCGAACGACGCGATCTCGACCTCGCTGAGCCTGCCTCGCGTGTAGTTCTTCTCCTTGTAGGGAATCTTGCGGCTGAGCAGGGCCTGCTCCAGACCCAGAGCCCTCACGATCCGGCGTGGAAGCCGTTGGGCTTTCATCAGCTCGGCCGGGTTGGCACGTCCCTGCTCGACCTCATCGACCGAGGACCGGCGCGAAAAGCACATGTGCAGGCAACGAAAATCCGAATGGATCCACGGCACCGAATCCCAGAAGCGGAGGATCTTGTCTTTCGAGTAGCCGGGACGGAAGACCCAGTTCTTGCCGTGCAGGCGCTCATGGCGCAACTGATGCCAGCTGGTTATCGCGCTAAAATTGTAGAGCTTTGAGATTGTACGCGACTCGGGCTGGCCGTAACCGATAGCGACACCGGAATCCCAATCGACGCGCACCACATGTTGCGCGTGCCCCTGCAACCGCCAATAGTCCTGAAACTCGCTGGCCAAGATGCGCGTGCGCAACCGCGCAAGGCCTTCGGGGTCGTAGATCTCGTCGCCGTCGACGCCGAAGACCCAACAATCCTTGCCGACGTAGGGCTCGACGTATTTGTGCGTGTCGTAGGCGTCGTCGACCTCGATGACCCGAAGATGCCTTACGCGGCGCGAAATCGCGGCGAGGATCTCGGGCGTCCGGTCGTTCGACTTGTTGTCGAGGACAATGATCTCATCGCAGAATTCCGCGATGTTCATCAGTGACCAGGCAACGAAATGCTCCTCGTTGCGCAGCAGGCAAATACCGATGATGCGCATGAAACACCGCCGTTCGATACCAAACGCCTAGCCAGTTCAGCCATGTCGAGACGGGACCGCCGATTTCGGTGAAAAAACCGCAGCGGCGCAGTGCCGGTCTTACTGGACCAGTCATGGCAGCAGACCCGCGGGCCAATGTGGCCCTTTCCATACAAAACCGTATAAATTGCCGGCGTAGTGACGCACCCGTAAGCCATTAAAACGGCTCCGATTTTTATGTCCGAGCTGAGCTGATTTTGCCGCAGAGTTAGGGACGTGCGCATCCCGCGGCCAGCTGAGGCGCGGCTGCGCCGCCGGCCATGTCGCCGGGCTGTGGGGTGGCAACTTGAGCCCCGCCATGGAGGCGACCATCGGCACCGGCTCGCTGCATGGCGGATCGCTTTAACCCCGCTGAGAAGAACTGCCCCGCTGACGCATACTTGTCACGCCGGCCCGTGCCGCGATCAGCTACAAAAAAAGCAAGGGACGCTGCCGTGGCCGCCTTCACCGGCGCGACGCGGCCCCATTCGCTTGCTGCTGTCTCCGGGGATGTCCGGTACCGATGCGACTTCTTTCCTACCTGCCCGCCTGGTTCGACCCAATTCTGCCGCCCGATCTGGACGATCGTCCGAAGATCTTCGGCATCGGATTTCATAAGACAGGCACGACATCGCTCGGCCGCGCGCTGCGGTCGCTGGGCTTCCGCGTGCAAAAGGGATTCAGCTTCAATGTGCCTGGCAAACGCGTGCAAATCGCCGAGCCGGTGACGTTGGACAAGATCCGACAAATCGCTTTCGAAATGGTGCCGTACTACACGGCGTTCGAAGACAATCCGTGGCCTTTGCTGTTTCGTGAATTAGATGAGCGCTTTCCTGGATCGCGTTTCATTCTCACAGTGCGCGATCCCGATAGATGGTTTCGCTCGGCAGTCAATTTCCATCAGGACCGGCTGAGTTCGATGCACGATCTGATCTACGAACACGATCAGTTTAGATTTGCGCAAAACAAAACCATGGCAATCGAGCGGTTCAACCGTCACAACGACGAGGTACGTCGCCATTTCAAGGACCGCAGCGGCGATCTACTCGACTCGGATCTTGTGTCGGAACCGAGCTGGGGCGTTCTGTGCGATTTTCTCGGCACGAGCGTTCCCCAAAGCAAATTCCCGCAAGGCAAGCGCCGGATCCACGAATAGGCGCCTCGGTACCCAGCTAGGCCTCAAAGCCATATCCGCGGCATAGATCGCGGAAATGCTCGATGTTCGCCGCGTCGAGATACTCGCTGTACCCCATGACCTTTCCCCGCCTGACCTTCGCGCTATCGGGGTCGCTGCTTTTTGATTGACGCAGCTTGAGGTGCTTGGCCTTGCCGCTCTTCTCGGCCGCTCGCATGTTTTCGAAGCTGCTTTGCTCGAGCACCCAATCCAAGTCGACGGGCTCGAACTTGGTGAAATCGAAAACGCCGGCCAGGGTCTGACGCGATCGAAACTTCATGTCCTCATAGGAAAAGATGAGCGCGTCCTTTTGCTCGGACAAATGGTCGATCCACGCGCGGTTGAACTTGCATATCTTTTCAACGCCGAAGCCCGGATGACGCAGAAACGCCGGCATGTCCCTGGGCGGCAATCTGTCCTCGAAGTACAGTCGCGGCAGATGCAAAAATCGGTGATGGAGCTGAAAGTCTTTCTTGGTGACGTGGAAAAAATACGAGATCGCCGTATCGATGGGATTGCGGTGCATGAACAGGCACCGCCTGTTCTCAGCGGCTTCGGATTCGATCGCGCTGAATTTCTTGCCGATGATCTTGATGTTGGATCCCGATCCGGCGTGGGAGAACTCAACCGGCTTTTGCACGAGCGCGAAGATATAGCGGAGCCACGTTCGGCCGGACTTCGGATAGGAAATGAGCAGAGGCATTGTCTGCGCAGCGCTGTCGGTCTCCGGCGCTTCCGGTATGTAGAGAGTGCTCTTGCCTCCCGCCTCTTTCGTGCTCGGGATCATCGTCCGATCTACCGCCAGTGCTCGGCGATCCAGGGCGTGGGGCGCACGCTCTTGTAGATCCGCTTCCACCACACCGTCGGCCATTCGCCGACCGCCGCCTCGTCGATATCGGGCTTACCCGTAAAGGCGATGACACGGGCATTGCGCGGCAGGCGCGGGGTGAGGAACAGGTTGAGCGGCCAGCGCGGCAGGATCGAGTGCTTGAAGCTCAAGCACCACTCCGGCGGATAGAAATCGAGGTGCTTCAGGTTGCGGCAGACGAATGTCTGGCTGTTGCGGTAGGTGCGCATCTGCGCCATCGGATCGGCGCGGAACATTTTCCAGATGTGCGTCAGCTGCCCGATCTTGAAGCGGAACACCGACATGTTGCCGATGCCCTGGCCGAACTGGGTCCAGTTCTCGGCAACGCAGAAATCGCTTTCCGGCTTGAAGTCGAACAGGTCGTCGATGTTGCCCGAGACGATCAGATCAAGGTCCAGGTGAAGCACCGGCCCGGAAAGATCGAACAGCTTCTCCTGAAAGATGAACATCCGCCGGAACGGATGCGTGCGCATCGGCTCCGGCAGGTCGAACGGCGGCATCTCCTTGATCTCGACCTCGGGACGAATGCCCTTGGGATCATCGGTGATGCACACGAAGCGCAGCGGCCGTTTCGTGTGGCGCTTGACCATCGAGTAGAGCCGATTGACGTACTCGGATCCGTATCGGGTCGACCACTTCAGGCACAGCACTGTCTGCATGCTCTACGCACTCACACCAAGGCATTTAACGGGGGAGCGGGACGCTCGTTCAGCACCCCCCGACTTGCATCTCTAACTTCCCGCACCGGGCCCTTTTAGGCAAGGCGTCTTTGCGATGAGCAGAGACCAGCGAGGCGGCCAACTACCTATTAAATATGGCATTTTCACAACTCACGGAAACTCGAAGGCTGCTAACCAAACCGCTTGTATCGACACCTGGAACGCACGCGGGTTTTAGCGCGCGACACACCACCTGTGGATGATGAGCGGCCACTGTGGATAGCCTTGCCCCCGCAACTGGTTCACCTGCCGCGACTCATTTAGTTCCTGTCCATTGAGGGCCACTCAGCGGCAGGTTCATGGCGTCCAAACATACGATCGATGCGGGCAGACTTTCGGTCGCGCTCACGAGCTGCGGCCGTTTCGATTTGCTCGAGACCACGCTCGTATCCTTTCTCGACCATTTCGAGGCACCGCGCATTTTGGTTGGGGAAGACGCAGCACTTCCCGAGCAAGCCGCCGCCTTCGCTCACCGCCATCCTGAAATCGAGATGCGCGCCAACCCGACGAAGCTCGGGCAGATGCGCTCGATCGATTCCCTCTACGCGGCAATCGACACGCCGTTCGTCCTGCACCTCGAGGACGACTGGCAGTTCACCGCCGGCGCCGATCTCGGCAACGTCATGGATTTCCTCGACGCGCGCGACGACATCTCGGTCTGCGCCGTCGCCTACCGGCTCGATCCGCGATTCCGCGCGAGCGCCAAGACCGAGACCTTTCGCGGCAACACTTATCTCGTGTGGGATCTCGACGCCCATTCCAAGTGGTTTTCCTATTCGTTCAATCCCTCGGTCGCGCGCCTGTCGATGTGGCGCGAGCTCGGGCCCTTCGCCCGCTTCAATACCGAGGAAGGTTTGAGCGCCGCCTGCAAACAACGCGGGCTGCGCATCGCCATGATCGAGCGCCCGATCGCGCATCACATCGGCGAGAAACGACACGCCCACGATCCTTTTCAACCGCGCCGCGCAACTACCCTGTTCTCGCGTCTACGCCGCTCGGCGGCGAAGCGCTGGCCTATCTCCGCAGGGGAGCGCGTCCAATGCCGCTAAGTTGCTGCATCATTACCCACAACGAGACGGACCGGATTGAGCGCTGCATCCTCGCGGTGCGCGATGTCGTCGACGAGATCATCGTCGTCGATTTCAGGCTCGAACGACGACACCGTTGCGAAGGCTGAGCGGCTCGGCGCCAAGGTCGTGTTCCATGCCTGGGACGGCTATGGCCCGCAGAAGCGCTTCGCAGAAGACTGCGCCACGCACGACTGGATTTTGAATCTCGACGCCGACGAGGTCGTCACCAAGGAGCTCGCGCGCGAGATCGCGGCCGTCATGCGCACGCCCTCGGCGCTAAAGCCGGCGTATCGCTTTCGCCAGGTTACCGTGTATCCCGGTCACGATCGTCCGCGGCTATGGGCCGACTTCCACAATTACGTGCGCCTGTATGACCGGCGCCGCGTGCGCTTCAGGCCGAGCCGCGTGCACGATACCGTCGACACCGGCGCACATCCGGTCGGCCAGCTCGAAGGCACGGCGATGCATTACTCCTGGCGCACACTCGATCATGCGCGCACGAAGCTCGAGAGCTATACGGATCTGCAGGCGAAAGAGATCAAGAAGCCACGGTGGGTGCTGCTCACGCGGCTGCCATTCGAGTATCCGGTGCTGTTCTTCCGCTACTTCGTCCTGCGCTGCAATTTCACCGGCGGCCTGTTCGGGCTGCGCGTGACGCACCAGATCGCGGTCGCGCGCTCGCGCCGCCTGATGAAGATGCTCGAGCAGCACCCGGCCTGAGCGACTATCGAGCTCTGAAACAAAAAACCGCCCCGGCGCGAACCTGGGGCGGTTTTTGTGCGTCTGACGTTCTGGACGGGCGCACGTTCGAGAAACAAAAACGCCGCCCGGGCGTGAGCCAGGGCGGCGTTGGTTCGTGACATTACGCGGCGGATCTTACGATACGCCGCTGATGCAAAGAGGGGATCTGATTGACTTTGGTTTGTTGCCTCCCGCGAAGGGAAGCTAAAGTTGTCTCACTGCTCAGCAGACCTGGCGATGACCTACTCTCCCACGTCTTAAGACGAAGTACCATCGGCGCTGGAGCGTTTCACGGCCGAGTTCGGGATGGGATCGGGTGCAGCCACTCCGCCATAACCACCAGGTCAGCAGAGAAGTGAGACGACTTTGTTCTGGTCTTTCCGTGTTCCTACGCCCATCAGGCGGCATGGTGTTCACACACCTGCTTAGCGCTGCTTCGGACCTTTTCACAGATCCGGGCGACGTTGCGCGAGTTGCCTCGCTTCAACATCGCCAGCGCTAGAGCGCCGCCCTGCCCATGAACCGCGCCGCGCGTCACGACGAAGACAAGCTTCGTGCGACGCCGCGGCAAGCGGCGTTGAGGCATTAGATGAGCATTGCTTAATGAGAGCGATCAAGCCGATCGAGCTATTAGTACCGGTAAGCTACATGCATTGCTGCACTTCCACACCCGGCCTATCAACGTTGTGGTCTACAACGGCTCTCGAGGGAGAACTAGTTTTGAGGTGGGTTTCCCGCTTAGATGCCTTCAGCGGTTATCCCGTCCGTACATAGCTACCCTGCTGTGCCACTGGCGTGACAACAGGTCCACCAGAGGTACGTCCACCCCGGTCCTCTCGTACTAGGGGCAGCTCCTCTCAATTCTCCGACACCTACGGCAGATAGGGACCGAACTGTCTCGCGACGTTCTGAACCCAGCTCACGTACCTCTTTAAATGGCGAACAGCCATACCCTTGGGACCTGCTCCAGCCCCAGGATGAGATGAGCCGACATCGAGGTGCCAAACGATTCCGTCGATATGGACTCTTGGGAATCATCAGCCTGTTATCCCCGGCGTACCTTTTATCCGTTGAGCGATGGCCCTTCCACACAGAACCACCGGATCACTATGGCCGTCTTTCGACTCTGCTCGACTCGTCAGTCTCGCAGTCAGGCGGGCTTATGCCATTGCACTCGACGGTTGATTTCCGACCAACCTGAGCCCACCTTCGCACGCCTCCGTTACCATTTAGGAGGCGACCGCCCCAGTCAAACTGCCCACCATGCGCTGTCCCGGAGCCGGATGACGGCTCGCGGTTAGACAACCATATTCGTAAGGGTGGTATTTCACATTGCGGCTCCACAAGAGCTGGCGCTCCTGCTTCATTGCCTACCACCTATCCTACACATGCAAAGACGATTGCCATCGCAAAGTTACAGTAAAGGTGCACGGGGTCTTTCCGTCTAACCGCAGGAACCCCGCATCTTCACGGGGAGTTCAATTTCACTGAGGATGTGCTGGAGACAGTGGGGAAGTCGTTACGCCATTCGTGCAGGTCGGAACTTACCCGACAAGGAATTTCGCTACCTTAGGACCGTTATAGTTACGGCCGCCGTTTACTGGGGCTTCGATTCAAAGCTTGCACTTCTCCTCTTAACCTTCCAGCACCGGGCAGGCGTCAGGCCATATACGTCGTCGTTGGACTTAGCATAGCCCTGTGTTTTTGCTAAACAGTCGCCACCCCCTGGTCTGTGCCCCACCCGCCTGGTTGCCCAAACGGATGGCCTGCTTATCCCGAAGTTACGCAGGTAATTTGCCGAGTTCCTTCAGCACACTTCGCTCAAGCGCCTTGGTATTCTCTACCTGTCCACCTGTGTCGGTTTAGGGTACGGTCTATGCGGGGGCTATTTCCTGGGACACCTTCGCTGCCTGGGCAATCCGATAAGCCCAAACAACTTACAGCATCCGTCACTCACCCGCTGGCCCACGAATATTAACGTGGTTCCCATCGACTACGGCTTTCGCCCTCGCCTTAGGGGCCGGCTAACCCTGCGCAGATTAGCTTTACGCAGGAACCCTTGGACATTCGGCGGGAGTGTTTCTCACACTCCTGTCGTTACTCATGTCTGCATTCGCACTTCCGATACCTCCAGGCGCCCTCACGGGTCACCCTTCGCAGGCTTACGGAACGCTCCGCTACCACGCACCACTTCCGAAGAAATGATGCATCCTAAGCTTCGGTGCACGGCTTTAGCCCCGATACATTTTCGGCGCGAAAACCCTTAATTAGACCAGTGAGCTGTTACGCTTTCTTTAAAGGATGGCTGCTTCTAAGCCAACCTCCTGGTTGTTATGGGATTCTCACATCCTTCCACACTTAGCCGTGACTTAAGGACCTTAGCTGTAGGTCAGGGTTGTTTCCCTTTTCACGACGGACGTTAGCACCCGCCGTGTGTCTCCCGAGTAGTACTCCCAGGTATTCGGAGTTTGGTTAGGTTTGGTAACCCTGTGGGGGCCCCTAGCCCATC
>CAVSDD010000003.1:220000-795808 GCA_963726795.1 uncultured Alphaproteobacteria bacterium
CATGCGCAATTCGGCCGGCGAGTTCGTCGCGAGCCGCTCGTCGGCAATCGAGGACGAGCTCGCCAGCGCCGGCCTGAACGACGCCGACCGCGCCTCGACATCGAGCATCTACGCCAGCGTCTACTACGCGGGCCTCTTGCAGCACGTGCCGCAGGAGGAGATCTGGACGATCATGAAGATCCACGCCGCGGAGACGGATTTCCGCCGTCGGCTTACGTCGGGCGACGCGGTGGAGTTCTTCTTCGACATGAAGGACGACGCGGGGCCGGACTCCGAGCCCGGCGAGCTTTTGTACACCGCCATCACCAGCGGCGGAGACACCTATCGCTTCTATCGCTTCCGCACGCCCGACGGCGTCGTCGACTATTACGACGAGCGCGGCAGCAATTCGCGCAAGTTCCTCATGCGCCGTCCCGTGCGCGGCGAGAACGTGCGCCTCACCTCGGGCTTCGGCCTGCGCTTCCATCCGCTGTTGAACGAGAAGCGCATGCACACCGGCGTCGACTGGGCGACCTCGACCGGCACGCCCGTGATCGCGGCGGGCAGCGGCATCATCGAGGAGGCCGGGCGCAAGGGCCAGTACGGCAACTACGTGCGCATCCGCCATCCCAACGGCTATCAGACCGCGTACGGGCACATGCTGCGCATCAGGAAGGGCATGGCGCCGGGCGTGAAGGTGCGCCAGGGCGAGATCATCGGCTACGTCGGCTCGACGGGGCTGGCGTCGGGTCCCCACCTCCACTTCGAGGTGCTGATCAACAGCCGCTTCGTCGACCCGCTGAAGATCCAGATGCCGCACGAGCGCGAGCTGTCCGGGCGCGTGCTCGCCGACTTCCAGAAAGAGCGCACGCGCATCGACGACCTGCGCCACCTCGCTCCGGTCATGACCGCGAGCAAGTAGATCGCAACGCCCAACGCAGACTTCCTGTCATCCTCGGCTTTATGCCGAGGACCCGGAGGATGACAGCTTGTTTGCAGCGTTGTCAGAGCTGAGGGGCTGACACCAAATCGCGCTACGCCGCGGCCTTCACCGGCTCGCCGTTCAGCACGAGATCCCCGTCGCGCACGCTCAAGCGCACTGTATCGCCGTCCTTGACGCGGCCTGCGAGGATCTGCTCGGCGAGCGGGTCCTGCACGTGGCGCTGGATCACGCGCTTCAAGGGACGCGCGCCGTACGCCGCGTCGTAGCCGCGGTTGGCGAGCCACGTACGTGCCTTGTCGTCGAGCTCGAGCGTGATCTTGCGATCGTTGAGCAGCTTCTGCACGCGCGCGATCTGGATGTCGACGATCTTGCCCATCTCCGAGCGCTGCAGGCGATGGAACAGGATGATGTCGTCCAAGCGGTTCAGGAACTCGGGCCGGAACTTGGTGCGGACTTCCGCCATGACGAGATCGCGCACGGCGTCGGTGTCCTCGCCCTCCTTCTGGTTGACGAGGTACTCCGCGCCGATGTTCGACGTCAGGATGATGATCGTGTTGCGGAAATCGACGGTGCGGCCCTGGCCATCGGTCAAGCGCCCGTCGTCCAGCACCTGCAGCAGCACGTTGAAGACATCGGGGTGCGCCTTCTCGATCTCGTCGAACAGGATCACCTGATAGGGACGCCGGCGCACGGCCTCCGTGAGCGAGCCGCCCTCCTCGTAGCCGACATAGCCCGGAGGCGCGCCGATGAGGCGGGCGACCGAGTGCTTCTCCATGTACTCGCTCATGTCGATGCGAAAGAGCGCGTTGTCGTCGTCGAATAGGAACGCCGCGAGCGCTTTCGCCAGCTCGGTCTTGCCGACGCCCGTGGGGCCCAGGAACATGAACGAGCCGATCGGCCGGTTGGGATCCTGCAGGCCCGTACGCGCGCGCCGCACTGCGGTCGAAACCGCATCGACGGCTTCGCGCTGGCCGATGACGCGCTTCGACAGCGCATCTTCCATCTTCAACAGCTTGTCGCGCTCGCCCTCGAGCATGCGATCGACCGGGATGCCGGTCCAGCGCGAGACGACGCCGGCGATCTGATCGGGCGTCACCGCCTCCTCGACCATCGCGCCTTTCTGCTCCTGCGCCTCGACGTCCTTCAATTTCTTCTCGAGCTCGGGGATGCGGCCGTACGCAAGCTCGCCGGCTTTGGCCAGATCGCCGCGGCGCTGCGCCTGATCGAGCTGCGTGCGTGCCTGATCGAGCTCCTCCTTGATCTTCTGCGCGCTGCCGAGCTTCTCCTTCTCGGCCTGCCAGTTGCGCGTCATCACCCCGCTCTGCTCCTCGAGGTCGGCGATCTCCTTCTCGATGCGCTTCAGGCGATCCTTCGACGCGGCGTCGGTTTCCTTGCGCAGGGCCTCGCGCTCGATCTTCAGCTGCATGAGATCGCGGTCGATGGCGTCGAGCGCCTCGGGCTTGGAATCGATCTGCATCTTGAGGCGCGAAGCGGCCTCGTCGACGAGGTCGATCGCCTTGTCGGGCAGGAAGCGGTCGGCGATGTAGCGGTTGGACAGCGTCGCCGCCGAAACGAGCGCTGAATCGGTGATGCGCACGCCGTGGTGGAGTTCGTACTTCTCCTTCAGGCCGCGCAGGATCGAGATGGTGTCCTCGACGGTCGGCTCGTTGACGAACACGGGCTGGAAGCGCCGCGCGAGAGCAGCGTCCTTCTCGATGTTCTTGCGGTACTCATCCAGCGTGGTGGCGCCGATGCAGTGCAACTCGCCGCGCGCGAGCGCCGGCTTCAACAGGTTGCCCGCATCCATAGCGCCTTCGCTCTTGCCGGCACCGACGATGGTGTGCAGCTCGTCGATGAACAGGATGATGCGGCCGCCTTCGGACTGCACCTCGTTGAGCACGGCTTTCAAGCGCTCCTCGAACTCGCCGCGATACTTGGCGCCCGCGATCAGCGAGCCCATGTCGAGGGAGAGGAGCTTCTTGTCCTTGAGGCTGTCGGGAACGTCGCCCTTGACGATGCGCAGCGCCAGGCCTTCCGCGATCGCGGTCTTGCCGACGCCCGGCTCGCCGATGAGGACGGGATTGTTCTTGGTGCGGCGCGACAGCACCTGGATGGTGCGGCGGATCTCCTCGTCGCGGCCGATCACCGGATCAAGCTTGCCGGATGCGGCGGCTTCCGTGAGGTCGCGCGAATAGCGCTTCAAGGCATCATAGCTCTGCTCGGCGGACGCGGTGTCGGCGGTGCGCCCCTTGCGCAGATCGTTGATCGCGGTGTTGAGGCCCTGCGGCGTCACGCCGGCATCGGCCAGTATCTTCGCAGCCTCGGTGCCCTTCTCGAGCGCCAGGCCAAGCAAAAGCTGCTCGACCGTCACGTACTTGTCGCCGGCCTTCTGCGCGACCTTCTCCGCCTGGTCGAAGACGCGCGCAAGCTCGCCCGTTGCGCCGGGCTGGCCAGCGCCGCTGCCCGAAACCTTCGGGCGCTTGGCAAGTGCAGCGTCGACGGCCTTGAGCGCCTGCTTGGGATCGCCGCCCGCCTTGCGGATGAGGTTTGACGCCATGCCCTCGGGATCGTCGAGCAGCGCCTTGAGCAGTGCTCCGGCGTCAGCTGCTGGTGGCCTTCGCGCAGCGCAATCGTCTGCGCGGCCTGAACGAAGCCCCGGGCGCGTTCGGTATAGATCTCAAAATTCATGGGTCCCTCCTAGAGCACGCTTCCACCGCCCTTACGGCACGGATTTGGAGCGCCTTCAGCTTGGGGAAACAGGCTCCTCCGACGAACCCGCCGGCAGGGCGCAGCATCGTCGGGAAACCTTTCCAACAGGTGATATAGGACGCTGCAATTCCGGCAAAAGAGGCGCCTTGCGGCGGTGGTGCGCCGAGTTGCATTTGCGATCAAATGCGCCGGAGCCAAGCCCCTGAAGGCTCGCAATTATTCAAGCCGCCATGCGCCAGGCCAATGGGCTCGACGATGCCGCACCCTATCGGGAGCGCACGCCCGGTTGCATTCAGATTGTAGGCGAGATCGCCCGCATATGCGGCCGCGGCGCGGGGAGAAGCGCGCTGGTATCAAGGTCGGTTCGAGACCGATCAATCGCGATCGGTCTCTTCCGCTGCGATGGGAGCGCCATTGGCTTCCTCCGGCGGAGCGCCGTTGCCTTCCCGGCGCGGACGGCGAACCGGCCGGCGCAGGAACTCGGGCTGCTCGTGCGTCGGGGGCACGAAACGCTCACGGCGAGGTTGGCGGTCGGGTGCCGGCGGCGGAGCGGCAGCCTCAACAGGACCGGCGGGACCGGCGTCGTTGTTTTGCGGACGCGGCGGCTGTTGCTGGTATCCACGATCCTGACGATCGTGGCGCTGCTCGGGCCGGTCGTGCCGCTCGTGGCTTTGCTGGGGGCGATCCTGCCGGTCGTTGCGATAGCTGTTGCGATCGTTACGGTCGTTGCGATCGCGATAGCGCTGCTGATCGTTGTTTCCGCCGCGGTGGTGGTCATTGCCGCCGCGGTGATTGTCGAACCGCTGGTTGTCCATGCGCGGCTGGGGCTGATGCTCCTGGCGCATCGGCGCCATTGACGGCTGCTGCATATCGCCATCATCGCCGTCGTCATCGAAATCGTCGCCCATATCCGTCGGATCGTAGGGACGGTCGCCGCGGTTCATACCGCCATTCAACTGCTCGCCGTTCGGCCCCATGTTCTGCTCACGGAAGGCCATGATGATGCGGTTGTAGTGCTCGGCGTGCTGAAAATAGTTTTCCGCGAGCACCGGATCGCCCGAGGTCGTCGCGTCACGCGCGAGCGTCATATATTTCTCGGCGATATGAGCGGGGGTGCCGCGGATTTTAACGTCCGGACCCGCACTCTCGAAGCTGCGTGTAAGCGGGCTTTGTCCCTTGCGGTTACGCCCGCGACCTCTGCGGTTCTGCTGTCCTTGCCTCATTGGCTCCGTCTCAGTCGTGGAGGAAAAATTTGCGCGCGTCTCGCCCTTCAAAGGGGCTCAAAAGTCGCTCGCTGATCCGCTCGGGCGAACGCGGCAATCCCCCATGCGGGATGCGGCCGGCGCACACCATTGATCCCTATCTCGTGACGCTCAAACGGCTGTCATCACATCCAGTCGGAAAAGGCGTTCAACGCCATGTGCCGTCAGCGATCGCTATTCAGCGGGAGCAAGAGGATGTCGGCGCTAGCGCCTGCCCTCCTCGTGCTTCGCAATCCCAGCTCTTTCGCAGGACCAACCACCGAAGCGCGACGCACGATCAATACGGCTGCTGATCCAAGAGTAGCGCGGAACCTGACCAAATCAAACTCTTTATTTGCGACATCGTTACAACTGTATCTCCGTGGCCACAGAACGCTCGTGGCCGGCGAGATCACGCCGTATACGCATGGATTGCGCGCGCGTCCCTGCGACCTCGCGCAGCATGCGCTCAACGGCGCTGGCCTGCCCTAAGCCGACCTCGAAAATCACCCAGCCGGAAGCTAGCACGCGCGGCAGATGCGGGATGATCTTTCGGTAAACGTTAAGACCGTCGCTACCCCCATCGAGAGCAGCATGAGGATCATGGTCGCGCACCTCGGGCGCCAAACCAGCGATCTCCTCCGTCACGATGTAGGGCGGATTGCATACGACCAGATCGAAGTGGCCTTCGATGCCCTCGAGCGCATCGTGGCGCGCGAACATCGCGCGCTCACCCACGTCAAGCCGATCGGCGTTAACCTCGGCGACTTGCAGCGCTTCCTCGCTCATGTCGGTGCCGAGCCCGGTCGCCTGCGGCAGCTCGGCGAGCAAGGTGGCGAGCAGCGCGCCCGAACCCGTGCCGATGTCGAGGATGCGGATCGCACGATCGCGCCAACCGGCTTTCGCCGCGATCGCCAGCGCCTCCTCGATGACCGTCTCGCTGTCGGGGCGCGGATCGAGAACCGCGGGCGTCACGAGGAACGTGCGGCCGAAGAAGTCGCGCTCGCCCAGGACGCGCGAGACGGGCTCGCGGTTGCAGCGCCGGCGCACCAGAACATCGAGCCGCGCGATGTTCTCGGCGGCCACCAGCTGCTCGGGGCGCGCGATGAGCTCGCCGACGCCAAGGCCCGTCGCCGCGGCGACCAGCAGCCGCGCATCGAGCCTCGGCGTATCAACGCCAGCCGCCGTGAGCGCGCACATTGCCCCCAGCACGACGGCGTCGAGCCGCTGCGGGGGCGCAATCGATGGCTCAAGCGCCGGCATTGGTTTCCATAGCGGCCAACTGCTCGGCCTGATGTTCGGTGATGAGCGCGTCGATCATTTCATCCAGCGCCGTCGCCGCGAGGAAGGCGTCGAGCTTGTGCAGCGTCATGTTGATCCGGTGATCGGTCACGCGCCCCTGGGGAAAGTTGTAGGTGCGGATGCGCTGCGAGCGGTCGCCCGAGCCGATCTGGCCCTTGCGTGTCTGGGCGCGGGCCTCGGCGGCGCGGTCGCGCTCCTGCTCGTAGACGCGCGAGCGCAGCACCTGCATCGCCAGGCGGCGGTTCTGGTGTTGCGACTTCTCGGCCGAGACGACGACGATCCCGGTCGGCAGATGCGTCATGCGCACGGCCGAATCCGTCTTGTTGACGTGCTGGCCGCCGGCGCCGCCCGCGCGCATGGTGTCGATGCGGATGTCTTCCGGCTTGATGTCGATGTCGATGTCCTCGGCCTCGGGCAGCACGGCGACGGTCGCCGCCGAAGTGTGAATGCGCCCACCCGTCTCGGTCGCGGGGATGCGCTGCACGCGGTGCACGCCCGATTCGAACTTGAGCCGCGCGAACACGCCGTCGCCCGAGATCGCGGCGATCGCCTCCTTGTAGCCGCCCAGATCGCTTTCCGACAGGCTGATGATTTCCGTCTTCCAGCCCCTCAGCTCGGCGTAGCGCGTGTACATGCGGAAGAGCTCGGCGGCAAACAGCGCCGCCTCATCGCCGCCGGTGCCGGCGCGCACCTCCAGGATGGCGCTCTTCTCGTCGGCGGAATCCTTGGGCAGCAATTGAAGTTTCAGCTTCTGGGCGAGTTCCTCGCGCTTGGGCTCGAGCGACTCCAGATCGGCGCGGGCGAGCGCCAGCATCTCCTTGTCGGTCTTGGGATCCTGCAGCAAGGCCTCGAGGTCGGCGACCTCGCGCTCGGTGGCACGCACCGCTTCGATCGTGGAGACGATCGGGTTCAGCGCCGCGAACTCCTTCGTCAGCTTGGTGTAGGTCGCCTGATTGATGCCGGAATTGAGCTCGGCCTGGATCGCGTTCCAGCGGCCGATCAACTTATCCAGCTTTTCTCTAGGGATGGTGCTCATGATCTGGCGTGGCGCGGTTGGGGCGTTGCGCCCCTCTCCTGGCCCGTAAGCTTTCCCGATTCTGTTTACGGTGGATATAGAGCGGCGCGGCTTTGCGCGCGCATCTAATCGGAAGGGCCAGGTGAAGGCAATTTGTCGCCGCGCCGCGAGCGCGGGTCGGGGACATCGATCCAGCGCAGCCCTTCGCGCACCGGGGCCAGCTGCACGATGACGTAGTTCTGCGCCCCGCGCACGATGCGCTTCATCGGCGGGGGCAGTCGCGTGACCGCGGCTTCGAGCACCGAAGTCTGCGTCACCAGCAGGATGAGGGCGACGGGGATGCTCAAGGCGACCATCACGCGCAGGCCGCGCCCGACCGGACCGGCGAGGCCTGCCATCCCCTTCGCCGCGCGCGAGAAAATTCCGCTCTCGTCCTCATAGGTATGCGCCACCACCGTCGGCTGACGCCCCGTCCGCATCTGCATCATCTCGATGAGACGCAGCACCGGGCGGGGATCGAGGCCGGCAAAGCCGGTGTAGGTCTGCACGATGCGGCAGGTCTCGGGCCAGGACGGCAGGTTGCGCACGTCGCCTGCCTCGAGTGCGGCGATGATCTCGATGCGCGTGCCGAGCCGGCTCGCGATCTCGGGCTGCGATATTTTGAAGTTGCGCCGCAGGTCGCGAAAGAACGAGCCGATCTGGGCGGCGACCGAAACATTCTGCGGCGCGACGTTGCCCGGCTGAACTGCGATGGCGCGCGACTGTGCGGGAGCAGGTGACTGGCCATACGCGGGAGCGTTCGCTGTCGCGGGATAGCCGTTGGCCGGCTGCGTCGTTGCTCGCGGCGCGTTTACGCGCGCCGCATTGACTTGGCCAGCGTTGGGATAGCCGTTGGGGTACCCGGTCGGGCGCGCGGTCGGACGACCCGTAACCGGATCGCCGGGCTCGGGGTAAGCCGCAGCCTGATAGCCGTTGACGGAGTGGCCCGGATGAGCTGCAGGCGGATGAGCGTAATGACCAGCAGCCTGATGACCAGCTACTTGCTGCGCACCATTCGGCTGGCCTTGGTAGGCACCATTGGGTTGCCCCTGGTAAGCGCCGTTGGGATGGCCTTGGTACCCGGCGTGGGGATGTCCCTGTACGCCACCTTGATGGCCCGCGTTCGGATGGCCCGCGTTGGAAAGAACAGCATTGGGGTGCGCAGGATTAGCGTGGCTGACGTTGGGATAGCCGGAATTGGGATTCACATGTCCGGCGGCGCCGTTGGGAGCGGGCGCAGAAACGGCCGGTCGGCCCACGCCATAGCGTGAACCGGCGGGCACACTGCCGCCCCGATGCTCGTACCCTTGCGCGCGACGAACTACCACTGAAACCCCCACCGGCATCGTCCGGCAAAAGCCCGCAGTTGTCAAAAGCGAACCGGCTGGCTCAGATGTCGATACCTTCGGCCTTGGCGAAGGCATCTAGCTCGCCGCGGATGTTGCGCGCACTCTTCTTGAGCAGATCCTCGAGAAGCTTAGTGGCACGTTCCGCATGCAACCCCAGGATCATGGCCTTGACGGGGCCGATTGATGCCGGCGCCATGGAAAGAGAACGAAATCCCAAGGCGATGAGCGCCAAGGCCTCGATCGGCCGGCCGGCCATTTCTCCGCACAGCGTCAGTGGCACCTTGTGCTTTTCGGCGGCCTTCACCAAAGCCTTCAAGGCCTTCAGCGCGGCGGGCGTCAGCGGATCGTAGCGGCTGCCGACGCGCGCGTTGGTGCGGTCCGCCGCGAACATGAACTGCATGAGGTCGTTGCTGCCGACGGACACGAAGTCCGACGTCTTCATCAGGGCGTCGAGCTCAAACAGCAGACACGGCACTTCGATCATGGCGCCGATCGCGACGCGCTTGGGCGCCTCGTGGCCCTTGGATGCAAGGATGGCGCGCTCCTTGTCGACGAGCGCGCGCACCGCATCCATCTCGGACGCCATCGAGACCATGGGAATCATGATGCGCAGCTCGCTGCCGGCCGCCGCACGAAGAAGCGCGCGCACCTGCGTGCGCAATAGCGCCGGGCGGTCGAGACCCATGCGGATCGCGCGCCAGCCCATCGCCGGGTTTTCCTCCTTCGGCTGGCGCAGATAGTGCAGCACCTTGTCGCCGCCGATATCGAGCGTGCGGAAGATCACGGGCTTGGTGCCCGCGTGTGCGACAACGGCCCTATACGACGCAATCTGGCGCTCGAGCTTGGGCAGCGTGCTCGACAGCATGAACAACAGCTCGGTGCGGAACAGCCCGACGCCGTCCGCGCCCGATTCCGTCAGATGCGGCATGTCGACGAGCAGGCCGGCATTCATGTTGAGCTCGATGCGCACATTGTCGGCCGTCTTGGCCGGAACGTCCTTCAAGGCGCGGTAGCGGCGCTGGCGCCGCGCGAGGAAGCGCACCTTGTCGGAATAGGCCGCAATGACGTCGGATGACGGCCGCAAGTGCACCTCGCCCGTCGTTGCGTCCACGATCGCCGCATCTCCCGCCGTGACGCGCTCCACCACGCCAACCGCCTGGCCCACGGCGGCGATGCCCAGCGCCTTGGCAACGACCGCGACGTGACTCTGTCCGCTGCCGTCCTCCACCACGAGGCCGCGCAGGCGCTTGCGGTCGTAGTCGAGCAATTCGGCCGGCCCCATCGTGCGGGCAACGAGGATCATGTCCGGCGGCAGCTTGGAGGGCTCGTCCGCGCTGGTGACGCGGCCGGCGAGGATGCGCAGCAGCCGGTCGGAAAGATCGTCGAGATCGCGCTGGCGCTCGCGCCAGTAAGGATCGTTCTGGCGGTGCATGCGGGCGCGCATGCCGTTCTGCACGCGCTCGACCGCAGCCTCTGCCGTGAGCCCGCCTTCGACCGCCTCGCGCAGACGCCGCTCCCAACCCTTGTCGTGGGCGAACATGCGGTAGGCTTCGAGCACGTCGCGGTGCTCGCCGGCGGCGGCGAGATGCTCGTGGTCGAACATCTCATCAAGGGATGATTTCAGCTTGGCGATCGCCATGTCGAGGCGCGGCAACTCCTCGGCCGGATCGTCGGCCATGAGCTTGGTCACGACGATGCGCGGCTCGTGCAGCACCACGTGGCCGAGCGCGATGCCTTCCGAGATCGATTCACCCTCGATGAGGGCGTGCAGCGACTTGCCGATCTCGATTGCGGTGCCCGCTCCCGCGACGGCGCCCGACACGAGATGCTCCGCGACGAACATCGCGGTGGTCTGCAAGACCTCCACGTCCTCGTCGGAATATTCCTTGGGCGTGCGGTTCTGCACGACGAGGACGCCCAACACCTGGCCCGAGCGCTGGATCGGCACGGCGAGCAGCGAGTGGTAGATTTCCTCGCTCGTCTCCGGCCGGTAGGAGAACGCCGGGTGACTCGAGGCTTCCGGCTCGTTGACGGTAATGTTGAGCTCGGCGCAGCGGCCGACGAGACCTTCGCCGCGCTTCATGCGCGTGTTGTGCACGGCGGCGGGGTTCAGGCCTTCAGTGGCGAACAGCTCGAGCGAGCCTTCCTGACGCTTCAGGTAGATCGAGCAGACCTCGGTCACCATCACGCCGGCGATCTGCTTGACGATCTTGTCGAGGCGCGCCTGGCCGTCTCCCGGCTCGGACATGATCTCGCGCAGGCGGCGCATGATCACGCGCAGCGCCGGCTCGGATGTCATGACCCGTGGCTCTTCGCCTCGTTTCTGCATTCACTCATGCCGTTCGATAGCTCAGCGAGGCTTAACGGCGAGCTACGCCCGTTTTAAGCCTCGCGGCAATGCTTTACCGCAATTATCGATCAATCCGCGTCGAGACCGTAGATAGAGTGCAATGTCCTGACGGCGAGCTCCGCGTACGGGGCGTCGATCAGCACGCTAATCTTGATCTCGGAGGTGGTGATCGCAAGAATATTGATGCCCTTGGCGGCCAGCGCCTTGAACATGAGCGCCGCGACACCTGCATGACTGCGCATGCCGATGCCGATGACGGAAATCTTGGCGGCGTCGGCCGAGCTCTTCACCTCGAACTCGCCGATGTCCTTCTTGGCGCTCTTCAAGGCTTCGAGCGTGCGCGGCAGCTCGCTTGCCTGCACGGTGAAGGTGATGTCGGCGTGCTTGCCGTCCGGAGTCACGCTCTGGACGATCATGTCGACGTTGATGTTGGCGTCGGCGAGCGGTCCGAAGATGCGCGCGGCGACCCCCGGCTTGTCCTCGACCTTGATGAGCGTCACCTTTGCCTCGTCCTTGACGTAGGCGATGCCGCTGACGACTTGGCTCTCCACGATCTCATCCTCATCGCAAACAATCGTGCCGATATCTTCCAGGCGGTCGAGGCGTACGGGCGACATCGCCTCGGGCGCAACGAAACTCGAAAGCACGCGCACCCTCATGCGGTTGACCATCGCAAGCTCGACCGAGCGCGTTTGCAGCACTTTGGAGCCGAGGGAGGCCATTTCCAGCATCTCTTCGTACGACACCTTCGGCAATCGGCGTGCCTTGGGCACGATGCGCGGGTCGGTGGTGTAGACGCCGTCGACGTCGGTGTAGATGTCGCACACATCGGCCTTGAGCGCGACCGCCATGGCGACCGCGCTCGTGTCCGAGCCGCCGCGTCCCAATGTTGCAATGCGTCGGCGCTCGGGCTCGATGCCCTGGAAGCCGGTGATGACCGCGACCTCGCCATCGGTGAGGCGGCGCATGATCTCGGCGCCATCGATGCCGAGGATGCGTGCCGATCCGTGCGCCGCGGAGGTCGTGACCGGCACCTGCCAGCCCTGCCACGAGCGCGCCTGCAGCCCCATCGACTGCAGCACGATCGCGAGCAGCCCGGCGGTCACCTGCTCGCCGGTCGCGACGACGGCGTCGTACTCGCGCGCATCGTGCAGGACGGAGGCTTCGCGCACCCAGGCGACGAGCTGGTTGGTCACGCCCGACATGGCGGAGACGACGACCGCGACCTGGTTGCCGCCGTCGATCTCGCGCTTGACGTGGCGCGCGACATTGCGGATGCGCTCGACGTTGGCGACGGACGTGCCGCCGAACTTCATCACCACCACCGCCATGAAGCGTTTCCCGCTTGCGCGCCCTTAAGGCAGCGTCTGCTTGCTGCGACGTCTGCTCTTAATCAAACGTCTGCTTGGAGTTGCCCGCCAGAGCGCCGGCCAATGGAGGGCCGGCCACTTGGGCGCAAGCGACCTCTAACCAATTGAAAATGCCGCTTACGGCGTGTTCTCTTAACGGGATCGGGTGCGCCCCGCAATGGCCCTTGCGTCGCGCTCGAGCCTTGACATGAGCGCCCCCGCGGCCCGCTATCCTGACCCGCATGGACACCAGCACCACTCCCCTTCCCGCCAGCAGCACGCTCGACCCCGCAGAGGTTGCGCGTTTCGACCAGCTTGCCGGGCAATGGTGGGACCCCAAGGGCAAGTTCCGTCCCCTGCACCGGCAAGGCCCGGCGCGGCTCACCTTCATACGCGATCAGCTTCTGTCCCATTTCGGGCGCGAGGCAACCGAGCTGCGCTGCCTCAAGGGGCTATCGGTCCTCGACGTCGGCTGCGGCGGCGGGCTGATCTGCGAGCCCGTGTGCCGTCTCGGTGCCGCCGTGACCGGGATCGATCCGAGCGCCGAGGCGATCGCGGTTGCAAGCCGCCACGCGGCGGCGCAGGGCCTCGCCATCGACTACCGGTCGACGACGGCGGAGGATCTGCTGGCGACCGGCGCACGCTTCGACGCGGTCACCTGCCTGGAGGTGGTCGAGCACGTGCCCGATGTGGGCGCGCTCATTAAAACGCTCGTCAGCTCTCGTGCGCCCCGGCGGAATCATCGTGCTCTCGACGCTGAACCGGACCTGGAAGGCGTGGGCCTTGGCCATCGTCGGCGCCGAGTACGTGCTCGGCTGGCTGCCGCGCGGCACGCACGACTGGAACCGCTTCGTGACGCCCGACGAGCTTACGCGGCATATACAAGCAGCAGGTTTTGGTGCGCCGCGCTTTTCCGGGCTCGTCTACGACCTCACGCGCGACGCCTGGCGGCTCGATCCCGATTGCGACGTGAACTACATGGCCGCCGCACCGCTTCCGGGCTGAAACCCACCCCAACAGTCGCCACCTTTACTGTTGCCGGGCGGTGCCTAGCGCCGCTTCGCCGCTAGCGATCGGCAAAATTGCGCTGGACGGTTCGCCGCTGAATCACATAGCGATCAAAGACTTGTAGCGCCCGCTTTGTCGCATCGCGCGGCGCTCATTTTTGCAATCGCTTGCCATTGGAGATCGCCATGCCCCGCCGGACGATAAACGTCTACTACCGGGACGGCCTTCCGACCCGCGTCGTCGCCGACGATACGAGCCTGCGCGACGTCGAGGTGAACGTGATCACCAATGACGCGCCCGAGCGGGTCGCCTTCGTTGCGATGGTGGCGGAGGCCGAGATCGAGCGCTTCTGCTCCGATCAGCGTGCGTGCAAATCCAACACGCAGTGGCACGGCCTCTCGATCGCGGTCGAGTACATGGGCGAATGCCTGATCGCCATGCGCGAGAAACACTACGGCGACCCCGTCGGCATGAACGCGGCGATCGACGACATCCTGAACCGGTTCAACACCGCGCGCCTGCACGCCATGGATCTGCGGGCTGTCGTCGAGGAGGCAACGGCCGCGGACGCGCCGGCCGTAACGCCCTCGCACGCCGCGACGGAGCGTCAGGCGCGCAAAGGCAACGGCAAGCATGGCAACGGGAACGGTCACAAAGCGGTCAACTGACACCGCGATGGAGAATGGTACCGCCTACCCGAATTGAACGGGTGACCTCTAGATCCACAATCTAGCGCTCTAACCATCTGAGCTAAGGCGGCACGCTCGCGGCTCGCAACTGCGCAGCCTGCCCGGCACGTCTTAAAATCCCGGTGCAGTCGCACCGTCAAGTGAAAACGGGCCCCCGCGGCTACATCGTGGGCCGATTGGCGGATTCGATCGTAAAGCCGCGCCTGCGCAGCGTCCTCGCGCGCCCAGGCTAATGAGGGCGCCCGCCCGCGGCAACATAAGCGAACTTCAAGGCTTCGGCTGGGCCTTCTGGGCCGCCTCGCTCAAGAGCTTGCCGAGCTCCTGGGCCTGCTGCGCATAGGCCTGCATCTGCTTTTGGGCGAAGCGCTGCTGGATCTCGAGGTATTCCTTGAGATCGCGGGCGCGCGACAGATCAAAGGCAAACGTGAAGCCCGCCTCCATGTTCTCCTCGGCGATCTTCGCAACCCGGGTCTGCAGCTCCATGGCGCCCGACGCCATGGCACCGCCCGATTTGGCCAAGGTGTCCTGGACGCGGCGGGTCATTTCCATGAATTGAGAGTAAGCGGAGCGCGCCTGCTCCACATTACGCTCTGCGAGCTCGCGGACGGCTTCCGGGATCTCGAACTGTGGCTTGTCGTACATCTTCGATCTCCTCCTCGGCAGCCAAGAGGTTGTTCTGCGGCCCCTCCTGCTGGTCGGCTAGTATGCAAGTATAACCGTGGAGCGCGACGAAGCGACCGCAAATGAATGTGGACAGTGTTGCGGCGCGCATTCCGCTCATAGACCGAAGCAGTTCAACGAGCTAACAGATTCCCAACCCTGGTACCCATTAATGACCGCCGAGCTACCTCGCGCATCGCCCCGACCAGCCGTTGCCGGCGCGGAAGCGGCGGTTGCGCGGTGCCGTGGTCCGGCCTGGGTGATCGATCCGGCCAAGGGCCGCGTGCTCGCCGCCAACGCCGCCGGAGCCGCCAGGCTGGGGCTTCGCCCCGACGCCGCGACGGGAACCCTCGATGCCGCGATGCCGGGTCTGGTGCGGTTGCGCGCGCTGATGCACGAGCCGCTCGACCCGGGCAAGCGCGAGCCGCTCATCTTCTGGACCGCCTACGGTGCCGAGAGCCTCGACTGCAGCGTGAAGACGCTGCCCGAGCCCGCCGCCGCATCGCTGGTGCTCGTGAGCCTCGGCGGCACCGAAGACGACCCGCAGGCGCCACGCGCGCTCGCCAAAGCCGCGCCGTCGACACCCGCGATCGCCGCGCCCGCCACACCGGCGTCGGCCGAGGACGTCGCCACCATGCAGAAGATCGCGCACGCGATCCGCACCGGCTTTGGCAAGCAACCGGCCGACGAGCCGCCTGCCGAGAGCAAACCCGCCGAGGACGACGACGCTGCCAAACCGGCAGCCGCCCCGGTCCCGGATTTGTCGAAGCTCGCACATGAGCTGCGAACACCCTTGAGCGCGATTGCGGTCGCCGCCGAGATCATGAAGGAGCAACGCTTCGGCTCCATCGAGAACGAGCGCTACCGCGGCTACACCGCCGACATCCACGACAACGCGCGCCACGCACTGGCCGTGATCAACCGGCTTTTAGGCGACAGCCAGCGGGACCTTACCGACCGCTTCGACAAGGCGCCGCTCGATCTCAATGCGATGGCGGAAGGCTCGGTGTCGGCGATGCGGCCGATCGCCGAAGAAGCAAACATCAAGCTCACGCACGAATTGCATTCGCGCCTGCCGCTCGTCATCGCGGACGCCATGACGGTCAAGCAGATCCTGTTCAACCTGCTGACCAACGCGATCAAATTCACCAAGGCCGGCGGCGAGGTCCGCGTCGTCACCGGGCTGGGATTCAATCGTTCGCTGTTCGTCGCAGTGCAGGACACCGGCATCGGCATGAGCGCGGAGGAAATCGCTCGCGTGCTCGACGCGGAGGCGCCGCCCAAGCCCGAGCGCAACGAGGCCGGCGGCCACGGCATCGGCCTGCCGCTGGCGCTGAAGCTCGCCCGCGCCAACGACGCGCGCCTCGAGATCGACAGCACGCAAGGCGAGGGCACGGCCGTTGCGCTGATCTTTCCCAAAGATCGCGTCGCGCCGCTTTAGCGATTGGCGTCATCGCCTTGCCGCGAACGTTGGAATTAGAGGACTTCTAATCTATTGGCCGTCCACGTGCTTTTGTTGACGGCGCCCGCACGCGCACGTTAGGGATGGCTGGTGCGAGCGGGGGCTTGCATCGGCGCTCCAAACCGCATCTTAGCGACGCGCTGACCGATACCGGGGCCTTGAACCCTGACTATTGGAGAGAGACCGATGGGCCAGATCACGACATTCCGCAACGGGCGCTCGCCGCGCGACAGGGCTGTTCCGGCCGCCGTTGTGCTGTCCGCGCCTGACCGCCTCGTCGGCGTCGGCTTTCGCTGCTGGCTTTCTGGCTTTCAGAATGGCGACATCGCCTGCTGGGAGATGGCGTGGGACGCGTTCGCCCGCGCCGTCGGCCCGGCCGAAGCCAAACCGCTCATGAGCGACCTGGGATGCTGGGTACGTGCCGTGCAGGACACCACCAAGCGCGCGATCGAGGTCAACCCGGCGACGTGCCGCCGCTTCTGCCGCGATGAGTGCCTGGCGATTTCCATGGTCGCGGCCGCACAGCACAGCGCCTGCCCGGCGATCCGTGCGTGCGCCGTCGCGCTGCTCGGCTCCTCCAAGATCGACGAGGCCATGCAGGGTGCGGAAGAATTCGCGCTGCGCTTGAAGAAGGCCGATCAGGTGCTCTCGCCCGGCACGCTGTTCATGGGCGCGGACATCGTATCGCCCGGCGTGCACGGCCACGGCTGAGCTAACCGCTACTCCACGACCTCGTCTTCCTCCACGTCGTCGGGCGCGTCCTCGATCAAGTTGCGCTCGGGCGACAGGCTGCCGTCGACGAGTTCCTCCGACCACCCCACGTTGAGCAGCGCATCGCCCATGTTGACGATGGGCAGCGTGGTGCGGCCGATGATGATGCCGCGGCGCGCCGATTTCACCTCGACCGCGCGATCCTCGTAAGGGTTGGCGACGTGGCCTACCACCTCGCCCACCCCGACGGCATCGCCGATGCGCTTGGCCGTGCGGAACACCCCGCCCTCGGGCGCACGCACCCAGCTCGAGGTGTTGATCATCACGGGTGCGCGCTGCTGGCCCTCGGGCAGCGTGACGCCTTCGGCGAGCTCCAGCATCCCGATCTCGAGCATGACGCCGGTGATGCCTTCGACGCCGGCGCGGATGGCGAATTCGTCGAAGCGCAGCGCCTCCCCGCCCTCGTAGGCCAGCACATCGACGCCGACGGCATGGGCGGCTTCGCGCAAGGAGCCCGCGCGCTCGGGGCTTTCGAGCATCACGTCGGCGCCGAAGGCGATCCCCAGCTCCTGCACGCGCGGGCGCTTGTGAAACAGGCAGCGGATTTGCGGCAGGTTCACGCGGTGGACCGCGGCCGTGTGCAGATCGATGCCGATCTGCGAGCGCTTGACGATCTCGGTCATGAAAAGATGCGCGAGTCGCGCGGCAAGCGAGCCGTTCGCGGAGCCGGGGAACGAGCGGTTGAGATCGCGCCGGTCGGGGAGATAGCGCGAGCGGCTGATGAAGCCGTAGACATTGACGACGGGGACGCACAGCAGCGTGCCGCTGATGCCTTCGGGCGCGAGCGTGCGCAAAAGCCGGCGGATGATCTCGACGCCGTTCAGCTCATCGCCGTGGATGGCCGCGCACACGAACATGGTGGGGCCGGGCTGCGATCCGTGCAGCACGTGCACCGGCAGCGTGACGGGCGCGTGATTGGAAAGCTTCGAAATCGGCAGGTCGACGACGCGGCGCTCGCCCGGCGCGACCGACAAGCCCCCGATGACAAACGGCTGTCTCACAGCAAACCCGTATCGCGCTTCTTTGGATCGCGCATGAAGTGCACGACGGCTCAGGCCACGCAAGGCGGCCATCGCGCTATCGTTTAGAGCCGCAAGGGTTCCCCATTGCGTATGCATAAGCAGTTGCGCGACTTGCATTAAGGAGTTGTGGAGGTTCGCGGTCGCACCGCTTGCGCAGGCTCGCTTTCGCGCGGGCCAAGGGGTATAAAAAAGATTGCTGCTTTCGGAGGACGCGCTGGCGTAAGCTTGCGCGCTACGTCGGCCCCAATTAGAACTGTCGACGTCCGCAAAGGCACAAGGGATGGGTCACCCCGCCAACCGGCTGGGAGTGGCGTGCGCTGAAACGGCAGGTTCCATGCGACGATTGCGACACCCCATGCGACGCTTTGTTGTGGCGCTCGCGCTGGCCGTCTGCTTCGTCGCGCTGATCACCGCTCCTTATCTCTACGACGCCAGCCATTCCACGCTGCGCGGCGCCGCGGTATATGCCGCTTCGCGCGACAGCTATTCCTTGAGCGCCCCTGTGCGCTTGTTGCAGGCACCCATCATCGATCTTGAAAGCGGCACGCTGTCGATGCCGCCAAGCCGGACCGGGCTCGCCCGTTCGGGCGAGGTGCTCGCGATGCTGATCACCGGCAAGAGCGCGCGCATGACGCTCGACAACGCGACCTTCACCACCGATTTCTCCGCGAGCGGGAGCGTGTTCGCGGAAGGAACGCCGCCGGGCGGGATCGCGCCGCTGGTTGCCGCACTCAAGACGCTGCAGTTCGACGCCTTGGGCGTGCGCGACAGCGCCATCCGCATCAAGACGGCCGACGGCGGCGTGCTGCTGCTCGAAAATGTCACCGCCGACGTCACCGCCAAGCCCAACGGCCCGTTTCGCGCGGTCGGATCGTTCGTTTTCCGCGGCGAGAAGGTCAGCTTCGACACGACGCTGCATCCCGGCACCGATCCCCAGAGCCGGCGTGCGCGCGATCAACGCTTCCGTCACGAGCGAGCTGTTGAACGCCAAGCTCGACGGCACCATCGTGCCCGGTGAAAGCCTGCGCGTGCTCTCGCCGCTGGCCGAGGTGACGATCCCCGACCTGCGCCGAACCGCGCGCTGGCTCGGCACCGACTGGCGCGCCGGATCAGGCTTCGAGAATTTCGCCGTCAAAGGCCAGCTCGAGTGGGTGAACCGCGCGGTCGCGTTCCAGAGGGCCATCGTCCAGCTCGACGACAACACCGCCACCGGCACGCTCTCGGTCAGCTTTGCCGGCGCGCGTCCCGCCATCGACGGCACGCTCGGCCTCAAGACGTTCAACCTGACGAAATACATGGGCGGCCCCGCGCCGGCGCAGCCCGCAGCCAACGCGCCCCCGCCCGACAGCCTGCTCACCAGCGTGCGCAAGATCAACGGGCTCGATTTTCCGCTGATCGAGACGGTCGACGCCGATCTGCGCATCTCATCCGACAGCGTGGTCGTGCCGCGCTTGGCGATCGGGCGCAGCGCGGCGACAATCTCGCTCAAGGGCGGCAAGCTGGTCGCCGACATCGCCGAGCTCGAGATCGACGAAGGCACGCACGGCGGGGGGCAACTGCGCATCGACACGAGCGGAACGAGCCCCGCCTACGACATCCGCGGCAAGCTCGAGGGGCTCGACGTCGGTACTGCGGCGCAGGCCGTTTTCGGCCACCCCACCATCCAGGGCCACGGCGACGTGACGGTCGAGGTGACCGCCACCGGCGTGACCGGAGACGAGCTGTTGCGCTCGCTCGGCGGCAAACTATGCGTGACGCTGGCCGAGGGCGGGCTGCTCGGCATCGACGTCAACAAGCTCGTCACCGCCGTGAATGCCCAGCAGGGCGCCTCGGTCTGGCCGGAAGCAAGCACCGGCGCCATCGCCGTCGACAAGCTCGACGCACGCTTTGCCGTGGTGCGGGGCAAGCTGCGCACCGAAACCGCCCAGGCGCTCTCGGGCGGGCGCACGATGACGGCCGAAGGCGCCATCGACCTGCCGGAGCGCGCCATCGACGTGGAGTTCGCAATCGGCGAGCGGGGCGCAGCCGACGGCGCCGCATCGGCAAGCCGCGGCGAGGTGATCGACATGCATGGGCCGTGGAACGACCCCGAAGTAAAGTCGGGCGGCAGCTCGCAAGGCCCGCGCTAGCTCTCAGATCAGCTTGGAAATCTTTTCGGCCGCGCGCGCGCGCTCGTCCGGCGTCATGTGCAGGCCGCACTTGGTGCGCCGCCACAGCACGTCATCTGGCTCGCGCGCCCATTCGCGGCTTGCCAGATAGACGACCTCGCGCTCGTACAGGCCGCCGCCCAGCGCCGCGCCGAGATCGGCCGTGCCGCGCGCGTCCCCCAGCACATCATCGACGAGCGACCCGTAGCGCCGCGCCAGGCTGCCGAGGAATGCCCGGTCGAAGCCCGGGCGCTTGTCGTGCAAGCCGGCGATGAAACCCGGCAAGTCATTTCCCAAGTCGCCTCCCAAGTCACCGCCCGGCAGTGGCGCGCTTGCCGTCCACGCCGGACCCATCGGCGGCAGATGCGGCGCCAGCTTCGCCAGCGCCGCCTCGGCCAGCCGCCGGTAGGTCGTGAGCTTGCCGCCGAGCACCGTCAGAAGCGCCGGCCGGCCATCCTGCGCCACAAGCTCGAAGCGATAATCGCGCGTCACCGTGGAAGCGTCGGCGCCGGCGTTGTCATCATAGAGCGGGCGCACGCCGCTGTAGCTCCACACCACATCCTCGCGCGAAATCGGCGCGGAGAAGAACGCATGCACGACATCGAGCAGATAATCCTGCTCCTCGCCGCTGACGGCGACAGCCGCGGGATCGCCCGTGTAGGGCACGTCCGTGGTGCCGATGAGAGTGAAACTTTCCTCGTAGGGAATGACGAACACGACACGACCATCGGGGCTCTGGCAGAGATAGGCATCGTCGGCGCCCTTGATGCGCGGCACGACGATGTGGCTGCCCTTGACGAGCCGCACCCGCTCGGGCGCGTGCTCAAAGCCGATGTCGACCCGATCGGCTACCGCCTGCACCCACGGTCCCGCCGCATTGATGAGCGCGCGGCCGCGCACCTCGCGCTCGCCGCCGCTCGTTTGCAGCAGGACGCGCCAGGTGCCGTGCTCGGCCACCATGCTTTTCACGCGCGTACGCGTTGCGATCTCGGCGCCTTTGTCGGCCGCCGCGCGCGCATTGAGCACGACGAGGCGCGCGTCGTCGACGCGGCAATCCCAATAGGAAAAGCCGCGGCTAAGCTCGAACCGCAAGGGGCGGCCCGCAGGATCGTGATTGAGATCGAGAGCGGCCGAAGATGGAATGCGCCCGCGGGCGGCCAAGTGATCGTAGAGGAACAACCCGGCGCGCAGCACGAAGCCCGAGCGCGTGCCCGGCGCTTGCGGTAGTACGAAGCGCTGCGGCCAGATGATGTGCGGCGCCTTGGCGAGCAGCACCTCGCGTTCCTGCAAAGCTTCGCGCACCAGCCGGAACTCGAAGTTCTCGAGGTAGCGCAAGCCGCCGTGGATGAGCTTGGAGCTGTGCGATGACGTGGCGCCGCCGAGGTCGGCCATCTCGGCGAGGAGCACCGATAAGCCGCGGCCGGCCGCGTCGGCAGCGATGCCCGCTCCGTTGATGCCGCCCCCGACCACGACGAGATCGTAAATCATGAGGCGAGGCTAGCATGCTCGCTGTTAACGGAGAGATGCCTAGACCGGTCTCAAGATGCGGCGGATTTGCCGCTCGAAACCAGCGAGCCGGCGATCACCGCGACGATCCCCACGGGCAGCGCGAGCAAGCCTGCGGCCATGGACTTGATGCCCCACCAATTGGCAATCGTCTGCGCGTGCGTATCGAGCGCCGCCCAGGCCGCATCCTTCGCGGGCCCGGTCGCTGCCGCCCAGGCCTGCTGCAGATCGTTGAACGTGTCGCGCGCGGTCGGGCCGGCGCCCGAGAGCGACTGGAACATATCGAAAAATGAAACCGCGAAATAACGCGTGCCGATGAGATAGAAGGCACACACCGCAAACCCGGTGACGAGTGCCAGCAATGCGCCAAGGCCGTTGGCGCGCCGCCACCACAAACCGGCGACGAGCGCGGGCAGCAATCCGGTGCCCGCCAGTGTAAATGCCCAGGTCGCGAGCATGAGCAGGCTTGCGGGCCGCGCGGCCGCGCCGAGCGCGGCGACCAGGACAACTGCCGCGGCGAGCACATAGGTGCCGCGGTTCGCCTCCACGACTTGAGCCTCGTTGCCGCGCATCAGGCGGCGCAAAGCATCGATGATCGCCGCGAGGGGACCGTCCGCGGTGATGAGAGCCGCCGTGAGCGCCGCGAACGCGATCAATCCCAGCATCGCAGGCGCGAGCCCGGTGATCTCGGGCGCGGCAAGCGCGATCATGTCGGGCTGCAGGACGATGTCCTGCAGCCGCAGGACGGAGGTGGGATCAGCCCCCGTGGCGCAGGCGGCAACGGTGGTCGCGAGCATCAATGGCGGGATAGCCGCAAATGTCGACCAGCCCCAGCCGGCCATAGGTGAACATCCACGATGGCAGCTGCGCGATCTGCGTGTGATCGGCGATAAGCGACAGCAGCGCGAACTTTACGTAGGCGGCAAGCGCCGGCGCCGCCGTCAGGAACAGCGCCGCAAGCCCCAACGCCCACACGAGCGACCAGCGCGCGTCGCGCACCGAGGTGCCGCGCAGCAGCGCCAGCGCCGGCGGCAGGCACGCCAGCCCGGCCGCGAGGCCGAGGATCACGCCCAGAACATTGGTAGCGCTGAGCGAGATAAAGGGCGCCAGCATCGGCTTCATGAAGGCGGCGTCGGCCAGATCCTGATCGAGCAGTGACTCCTCGAGGCCCTGGATCTGCCACAGCGCGTAAGCGTGCGCAGTCTGCGGCATCGGCATGCCGGACCAGGGCAAAGAAAGCTGCACGGCGGGCGCGAGAAACGCCACGAGCATCAGCGGAAAGAGCGCAACCGTGACGAGGCCCAGCCCCAGCCGGCGTTTCAACAGGAAGCACGTGAGCAGCGCTATCGCGGAGATCACCGCACCTAGCGCGAAATCGACGTTCAGCAGGCGCGCGCTGACAAGCGCCGCCGCGCTCAGTTGCGCAATGAGCAGCACCAGCATGGAGATTGCGACCACGCCGGCGGCGAGCATCCGCGGCGCGTTGCCAAATCTCCGGGCGAAATAGTCCGGCACCGACGTCGCGCCGCTCGACACGAAACCCGGCGCGACGAGGAGTTGCATCAGCAGGTAGCCGGCGCCGAGCCCAAGCGAAAAGCCAAGCCCGTCCTGGCCCCAGGAGAAAACAGCGCCGCTCAGTCCGAGAAAGAATGCCGCCGATATCGTCACCGCCGCGACGCCCAACCCGCGCACCGCGGCGTGCATAGGCCGCGTCTCACTCAGGTGTGCGGGTGCCTGCGCCATCTACTGCGGCTCTGAGGCAGTTTTCTCGCGGCGGTTCTGCCGCCGTGCCGAGAGAACACCGGTGACGAGCAGTGCGATGAGCGAGCCCTGCGCCATCATGAGGTAGCCGAGCGGAAAGCCGAAAACCTTCACGGCGTTGAGCGACTGGGCCGCGCGCGGAACGGCGAGGGCAAAAAGGACCCAGGCAATGAGCGCAATCCACGGCAAGCGTTGCCGCCGCTCGCCGGCTTGCACGATTGCGTCGGGTTCGATCGCCACCCGCTCCCCCTTTTGGCCGCCGCTGCATCAGGCGCGCCGCTGGCAGCGATAAGGCTTGCCAGAGTTTGCGACAAGGGGATCGACGGAATGAAAGGGCAGCGCGGGGCAGGTGGTGAGGGAGGCCGATATAAGAAGGCGGGGGGATACGCTCGGCATCCTCCCGCCCGTGGGATCCTCTCCCTAGACTTGGACCTTATTTGGTTTTTTGAAGCCGCCGGATCGGTCCGTGATTCGGAAGCCCGGGCACCATGTGCCGGGCACGCCCGAGCGTCAAGCTCTGCCGGACCCGATTTTTCTGATGCACTGCAGCGATTTAATCGTTGGATGCTGCGAAAAAGTATTTGACGGAACGCAGCCGAATCTCAAGTCGCTCATGACACCGTCGGCCGGCATTCGCTGTCGTCGGGGAGGGGATCGCAGCTGGGTGTCGAAACGCACGAGTGCAGTGCGATGCTCACCGCTTCGGAATAGATGCCGTCGAGCGCACCGGAGTACACGCCCTGCGAGCGCAGGCCGCATTGATACATCTTCACCACGGGCCGTCCGCCGAAGCGCATGGCGCTCTCATAGTCGGCGACCGCCTCGCGCGTGGCGCCTTGCAACTGGCGGATGTGGGCGCGCGTGTCGAGGGCGTAGGGGCTTGTGGGTGCGAGACGCAGCGCGTGCTCAACGTCGGCGACGCCGTCCGCGAGCCGCCCGGTCTTGTAGTAGAGCCAGGCGCGATTGTTGAGCGCGACCGCGAAATCCGGATTGAGATCGATCGCCTTGTCGTAGTCGGCGAGCGCCTGGTCGTACTTGAGCTTCAGCGAGTAGGCGAGCGCGCGCAGGCCGTAGGCGAGGCTCAACTGCTCGGGCGGCAGGCCCGGCGTTGCGATCAACGCCGAGCAGCCGCTGATGCGCCGCTGGTTATCCTCGCTGAGGCAGTCGAGCACGGGATCCTGCGTGCCTGCGGGGACCGCGGCGGCGCCGAGGATAAGTCCGATTATCCCCGCTGCGAGAGCGCAAAAAACGCGCACCATTGTCCCCCTTCAACCGTCCATGAACCGAGGTTCAGCGCGACATTGCCCGTTCCGGTTCCACGTTGCCTCGGGCCGCCTTCACGTTGCCGCGGATTGCCGCGACTTTTGCCCGCGATTGACACGCAATTGAGGCATTGCTTCGGGCGTCGTCGGCTTAACCCCTGGCGCCGCTCGGATGTGGTAAGATCGCGCTTCCTTGGCAGCCCGGCGACAGCGTTCCACGTGAAGCAAAAGCGCATACTCCTGATCATCGGCGGCGGGATTGCCGCCTACAAGTGCTTGGATCTGATCCGCCGCCTGCGCGAAGATGGCGCGATCGTGCGCGCCGTGCTGACGGGCGCGGGCGCTCAATTTGTGACGCCCTTGTCGGTCGGCGCGCTGACCAACGAGAAGGTATTCACCGGCCTCTTCGACCTCAACGACGAGCAGGAAATCGGCCACATCCGGCTGGCGCGCGAGACCGATCTCATCATCGTCGCGCCCGCGACCGCCGATCTGCTCGCCAAGATGGCTGGCGGCCACGCCAACGATTTGGCCACGACCGTGCTGCTCGCGACCGACAAGCCGGTGCTCGCCGCTCCTGCGATGAACCCGCGCATGTGGCTCAACCCCGCGACGCGCCGCAACGTCGCGCAGCTGCAGCGCGACGGCATCCGCTTCGTCGGCCCCAACACCGGCGAGATGGCCGAGCGCAACGAGGCCGGCCCCGGGCGCCTCGCCGAGGTGCCCGAGATCATCGCGGCTGCGCGCGATATTCTTCGCACGCCCGTCTCGCGCTCCACCGCCGCGCTGGCCGCAAACCGGCCGCTCGCCGGCCGCCACGTGCTGGTCACCAGCGGCCCGACGCACGAGCCGATCGACCCCGTGCGCTACATCGCCAATCGCTCGTCCGGCAAGCAGGGCCACGCAATTGCCAAAGCCGCCGCGGCCTTCGGCGCGCGCGTGACCTTGATCACCGGCCCCGTTGCATTGCCCGATCCGGCGAACACCGCCATCGTACGCGTCGAAACCGCCGAGGAGATGCTGCGAGCGGTCGAGGGAGCTCTGCCCGCCGACATCGCCGTGTTCGCCGCGGCCGTCGCCGATTGGCGCGCGGCGAGCTGAGGCCCCGCACAAGATCAAGAAGGCCGGCGGCAAGCGCGCGCTCGAGCTGGTCGAGAACCGCGACATCCTTGCAGCCGTCGGCAAGGGCGAAGCGGAACACCGCCCCGCTCTCGTCATTGGGTTTGCCGCAGAAACCGGCGATGTCGTCGCCTACGCCACCGCCAAGCTCAAGAGCAAGGGCGCCGACTGGATCGTCGCCAACGACGTGTCGCCTCAAAGCGGCGTGTTCGGCGGCGACAGCAATACCGTGCATCTCGTCATGCCATCCGGCGTCGAGGATTGGCCGCACCTCTCCAAGGACGAGGTCGCCGAGCGCCTCATGCTGCGCGCAGCCGAGCACTTGCGCCGATCGACAGCGGCAGCCGAATGAGCCCACGCGGAGGAGAGCGCGTTCGCGTTCGTGTCGTGCGCCTCAGCCACGGCGTCGGCTTGCCGTTGCCGGCCTATCAGTCGAAGGGCGCCGCCGGCCTCGATCTCATCGCGGCTGTCGATACTCAACGGCCGTTGACCTTGGCACCCGGCGCGCGCGCCCTCATACCGACCGGCCTGACGCTGGAAATTCCCCCGGGCTTTGAGGCACAGGTGCGTCCGCGCTCAGGCCTTGCGCTCAACTTCGGCATTGCCGTGCTCAATAGTCCCGGCACCATCGACAGCGATTATCGCGGCGAGGTCGGTGTCATTCTCGCCAATCTTGGCCATGCACCCTTCGAGATCCGCCGCGGCGAACGCATCGCGCAGCTCGTGGTGCTTCCCGTCGCAAGTGCCGAGCTCATCGAAGTTGCAGGAGTTTCGGTAACGGCGCGCGGCGAGGGCGGCTTTGGATCGACCGGGGGTGCAGGATCCTCTGCAAAGCCAGGTCAAAAGCAGCCTCCAAAACCGCCTGCAAAAAACAAAGCTCCGGCCAAGCAACCAGCACCGGCGAAATCGGCTTCACGCAAACGCGCCCTACGCAAAAGCTAATGCGCTAATCCGGCTTGACACCGTCCGGCTTTCCTACACCTTGCCGTTCCGGCCAGCTGCGGCGGCCGAAATTTTGACCCCAATTCCCCCGAACCGCGTGCGCCTCAAAGCAGGCGCCGCGATTGATAGGCAGAGTGTCATGAACGACATATCCGAGCTCAAGACCTTGGCGGCTACGAAGACCTGGGGACGCGGGCGCGTCTACTGACTCGATCGCGGAGACGATCGGTCATACCCCGCTGGTACGGTTGTCGAAGGTCATGGCGGCTGCGAAGACCAAAGCCGACATCTTGATGAAGCTCGAGTTCTTCAATCCGCTATCGTCGGTGAAGGACCGCATCGGCGTCGCCATGATCGACGCGCTGGAGGCACGCGGGAAATTGACGCCGGGCAAGACCGTTCTCGTAGAGCCGACCTCGGGCAACACCGGCATCGGCCTTGCGTTCGTCGCCGCGGCGCGTGGCTACCGGTTGATCCTCGTCATGCCGGAATCGATGTCGATCGAACGGCGCAAGATCCTGACGCACCTCGGCGCCGAGCTGGTGCTGACGCCGGCGGCTGGCGGCATGCCGCTTGCGGTAGAGCGCGCCGCCGAGCTTGCAAAAACGATCCCTGACGCCGTCATCCCGGGCCAGTTCGACAATCCGGCTAACCCGCTCGTGCACGAACTGACGACCGCCGAGGAGATCTGGAAGGACACGGACGGCAAGGTCGACGTGCTTGTCATCGGCGTCGGCACCGGCGGCACGCTGACAGGCTGCGCGCGCGCACTGAAGCCGCGCAAGCCGAGCCTCAAGATCATCGCAGTCGAGCCAACTACGAGCCCGGTGCTTTCCGGCAAACCCCGCGGCCCGCACAAGATCCAGGGCATCGGCGCGGGGTTCATCCCCTCGATCCTGGAAACGAAATACATCGACGAGGTCGTAACGGTCTCAAGCGAGGCGGCCTTCGAGAACGCGCGCATGCTGGCAAAGGTCGAGGGCATCCCCGGCGGCATCTCAACGGGAGCAAATCTCGCAGCTTCGATCGAGGTCGCAAAGCGCCCCGACATGGCAGGCAAGACGATCGTGACGTTCGCGCCTTCGAGTGCCGAACGCTACTTCTCGAGCGATCTGTTCGTTGACCCAGCCGCTAAACCGGCGGGCTAACTGCCACGATAAGACCATCGCGAGTCGCGGTGATGTCACCGCGGCAACGAGGTCGAGCCGCAAACGGCGGCTACTGACGGAACTCTCTTCTGGCTTATTCCGGAAAGGGAGTTTCTATGCAGACACTTTCATATGTTGCAGCAAGCCTCGCGATACTCGGCTTTGCCGGTGCGGCAGCGCGCAGTGCGCTCGCCGACCCGCAGACTCGCATCTCGGATGCGCAGACCCACGACAATCTGTCGGTTTACTTCATTCGCGGAACAAGTGCGCCCGGCCCAGTGCCGCTGACGTTGCAGGAGGCGCTGTCTAAGGGCAGCGTACATGTGCTCGAAACCGGCACTGTTAATGAACTCAAGATCGAGAATACCGGCTCGGAGGACGTGTTCATCCAGGCGGGCGACATCGTGAAGGGTGGACGGCAGGACCGCGTTCTCAGCATGAGCTTCGTCCTGCCGCCGAAGTCGGGCGAGGTGCCGATCGCTGCCTTCTGCGTCGAGCACGGCCGCTGGAGCGCGCGCGGGGCGGAGAGCACCGCTGCCTTTGCCAGTGCCTCGGAGGCCATGCCGTCGATGAAGGCAAAGCGCGCAATGGCCGAGCCGGCTCCGGAATTTACGGAATCGCTGCTCGACGGCGACCCGGAGGCAAGGAACTACCTCCGCTCGGCGCGCCAGTCGCGGGTATGGGATTCCGTTGCCGAGACGCAATCGCAATTGACCGCCAGCCTCAATGCGCCAGTGGCCGCCGATGCGTCGGCGTCGAGCCTGCAGCTGTCGCTCGAGAACGAAAAGCTCAAGGAAACGCAGGCGGCTTACGTCAAGGCGTTGCAGGACGCGGGCGAGCGGGAGGACGACATCGTCGGATACGTCGTCGCGATCAACGGTCGCATCGCGAGCGCCGACGTCTACCCGTCCAACGGCTTGTTCCGCAAAATGTGGCCGAAGCAGCTGGCGGCTGCAGCGACCGAGGCGATCAGCGTGAAGGGCGATGGCGATGCTTCCGTGCCGGTTCCGAGCCCGCAGGCGGCCAAGGAGTTTCTTGTCGCCGCCGAAGCAGGCCGCGCCGGAAAGGAGGAGGTCGTGAGCCCGTTTGCCCGCCGTGAGGTGCGCGATGCCGAGAAGGCGTTCCTCGTAGAGGCGAGGCGCGGCGACGGCGCCGTGGTGCTGCGCAGCTACCTCGCCAAATAGGCCGCAACGATCTCTGGCGCGACATTGAGGAGCGTCGCCCCCACGGGCGGCGCTTTCTGCTTTCATCGCCGGGTATGACCCCTCCACGCGTGCCGGGAGGTTAATGCCGCGCGTTGCGCTATTCTGGACGCGCTCCGCGCCGTGGCGATAGAATGGCCGGGATGTCGCAGAAAACGTCTCACATTCTCTCGCCCGCCGAGATCGAGCGCTACAAGCGCCACCTCGTGCTGAAGGAGGTCGGCGGCGAGGGTCAGCAGAAGCTGAAATCGGCGCGCGTGCTTGTCGTTGGCGCCGGCGGTCTCGGCTCGCCGCTCATCATGTATCTAGCTGCGGCGGGCGTCGGAACCATCGGCGTCGTCGATGACGACCGCGTCTCGCTCGACAACCTGCAGCGCCAGATCGTTCACGATACGGCCGCTGTCGGGACCGCAAAGGTGCAGAGCGCGCGCAATACGGCAGGGCGTCTGAACCCGCACGTTCTCATCGAGGCGCACGAGACGCGGCTCACATCTGCGAACGCGCTGGATCTCATCTCGCGCTACGATATCGTCGCCGACGGCTCCGATAATTCGCAAACCCGCTATCTGGTGGCGGATGCATGCTACTTCGCCAAGCGACCGCTCGTGTTTGGCGCGGTCGGGTACTTACGACGGCTACGTTGCCACTTTCAAACCGTACGCCTGCGACGGCGAGGACACGCCTTATCCGAGCTACCGCTGTCTCTTCCCCGAAGCTCCGGCTCCAGGCACCGTGCCAAATTGCGCCGAGGTCGGCGTGCTGGGTGCGGTCGTCGGCGTTATCGGCACGCTGCAGGCCGCCGAGGTGATGAAGGAGATCATCGGCATCGGCGAGACACTCGCCGGCCGCTTGTTGATCTACGACGCGCTTGGTGCACGTTTTGAAACCCTCAACGTGGCATGGGACCCGGAAAACCCGCTGACCGGTCGCAACCCGACGATCAAGGACCTGTCGATCCACTCGGGGGCCGGATCGGGTCCAGCCTGTGCAGCCTAATGCCCCTTGAGCGCGCGAACTTGGCCGACTTCCCACTGTTGGCGCGTCGCCTGCTGCTTGCCGCGGCCCTGTTGCTGCTCCCGTTTCCGGCTTTCAGCGAAGATCCGTCCGCAACACCGCCTTCCCAATCGACCGAGGCAACGGACGTGACCTCGCCAGTGCCGAGGCCGGCGCGGCACGAATGGTTCGGTGCGCTCGCCTTTACAGCGGACGGCTCGTTCGCTTCGGCCTGGAAATTCGCTTCCAAATCTGAGGTCGAGGCAAAGGTGCTTGGCGAATGCGCCGCCTACAATCGCGGACGGTGCGAGGTTGTGGCGCTACCGCGGGATCTTTGCGCGGCAATCGCAACCTTCTACCTAGGAACGGCGCGCAAGGTCACCTACGCGGGCGCCGGACTGACACCGGCCGAGGCGCAGCACATCGCCATGGAGCGATGCAATTCCGACCAACGCGCGGACAAGAGATGCCAGCTGCGCACGGTCGTTTGCGGCGACGGCCGCTAGGCCACCCGCGTTCAGAACATCGCCGGATGCACGCGATCGGGCGGGGCGTGCCCGTCGAGAAAGGCCTTGATGTTGATGATGACTTTTTCGCCCATGTCGACGCGGCCCTCGATCGTGGCCGAGCTCATGTGGGGCAGGGCGACGACGCGATCGGAGTGCAGGATCTTGGGGTTGACGGCGGGCTCATGCTCGAACACGTCGAGCCCGGCTCCGGCAATAGCGCCCGCCTCGATCAGCCGCGCGAGTTCGTTCTCGTCGATCACCTCGCCGCGCGCTGTGTTCACGACGTACGCCGATGGCTTCAACAGACGCAGCCGCCGCGCCGATAGCAAATGATACGTCCCGGGCGTGTGCGGGCAATTGACGGAGACGATGTCCACCCGGCTCAGCATCTGGTCGAGGCTCTCCCAGTAGGTCGCCTCCACCTCTTTCTCGACTTCCTGCGAGACGCGACGGCGGTTGTGGTAGTGGATCTGCAGGCCAAAGGCCTTGGCGCGACGCGCAACCGCCTGGCCGATCCGCCCCATGCCGATGATGCCGAGCCGCTTGCCATAGATGCGGTGTCCGAGCATCCACGTGGGTGACCAGCCGCCCCAGGTATTGGCCGCGTCCTTGAGGTAGGAGGCTCCCTCGGCGAGCCGGCGGGGAACGGCGAGGATCAACGCCATCGTCATGTCGGCAGTGTCTTCCGTCAGCACGCCCGGCGTATTGGTGACCGTGATGCCGCGATTGCGTGCGGTGTCGAGATCGATGTTGTCGACACCGGTGCCGAAGTTGGCGATGAGGCGAAGCTGCGGGCCGGCCTGTGAGATGACGGCCCGGTCGACGCGGTCGGTGACCGTCGGGACCAGAACGTCGGCTATCTTGAGCGCCTCTGTAATCTGAGAGGGCGTCATCGGCTCGTCATCGACATTGAGGCGCGCGTCGAACAATTCGCGCATGCGCGTTTCGACGACGTCGGGCAACTTCCGCGTTACGATGACGATCGGCTTCTTAACGCTGGTCGGCATGGGGATTCCGGGGTTGCCATTTGGGGGACGACGGGCCGGGGGAAGGCACGCCAAGGGCTATTGCAGGCAGTGTCTAACAGATGGCCATCGCGATGACAAAGTGGCGGATAAGCTGTGCGGTGCAACAGAGACAGACCGCCCCCTCGCGATGCTCTTAATGGTGTGTTGTCTGGGATCGTCGAAGCTGGCCCGGGTGGCAAGCGAGGGACCGAATGCGCGACAGGGCGCTTAATTGCGTACGCCGCTTCGCGCAAGCCGCACTGATCGGCCTCGCGTGGGTGGGTGGGGCGCTGGCCCAAGGGGACGGCCCGGCTGCGAGCGCGCCCGGCGCAAGCGGGCTGCCTGTTCCGCGTTACGTTAGCCTGAAATCCGATCGCGTGAACATGCGCAATGGCCCGGGTACCGATTACCCGACGGCCTGGGTTTACCGCCGCGCCGGTCTGCCGCTCGAGGTGATCAAGGAGTACGAAGGCTGGAGGCAGGTCCGCGACGCCGATGGCGCTGCCGGGTGGGTGCTGCAATCCTTCCTGTCTGGGCGACGTACGGCTCTGGTGCTCCCTTGGGAGCTGAAAGCGGGGACCGCCGCCCCGAAAGTTGCGTTGCGCTACGATGACAGCGAGCGCTCCCGTGCTGTCGCGATGGTTGAGGCTGGTGTCATTGCCAATGTGGGCTCGTGCGACGGACGCTGGTGCCACGTCACAATCGAAAAGTTTCACGGATACATCGAGCAGAAAAAGTTGTGGGGCGTGTACGAGGGCGAGGTCATTCAATAGTGCGGTGACACGGGTCTGTCGCAAAACCTATTTCTCGCGCACCAGCCGAACGACGACATCGATATGGCTGATCCTCATCCCCTCAGGCGGCTCAGGCACGCCATTGACGCGGATCGCATCCCCTGGGATGTCGCAAAGCTCGCTGTCTGCCTCGACAAAGAAGTGATTGTGGTTTGAGGTATTGGTGTCGAAATAAGCCTTGGCGCCGTTAATCGCCAGCTCGCGAAGTAGCCCGGCGCGCTTGAACTGATGCAACGTGTTGTAGACGGTCGCCAATGAGACATGCTGGCCGGCGGCGATCGCCTCGGCGTGCAGGAGTTCGGCAGTCACGTGCCGATCCTCGCCCTCAAACAACAGTGCGCCGAGAGCAAGCCGTTGGCGGGTCGGGCGCAGCCCCGCATGACGCAAAAGCTGGGAAACGCCGCGCGAAGTATCATTCTCAGGTCGTGCGGCCGGATTGGTCATGCGTTCAGCGTTGATACCGAGCTAGTCGCGTCTAATGGCGTCAGCCAGAACAGACCGATGAATACGGCAAATCCAGGCCTACGACGATCATGTACTATAGGGTTCAAAAGGGTGGCCTGCAACTCGTGGCCAGCCGCCCGCCCCCAGACACGCCGGCGCGCGACATTGACTGCAATCACTTTTTTAGCAGGGTTGACTGTGTTAGGAAGCCCGCGGACACGGTGGCGCTCGCTCCTAGAGCGCCGTCGACATGGAGTTTGAGCGAAGGGTCATGACGGAACGCCGCAGCAGCTTTGAGTACGAAGATCTACTAGCATGCGGCCGCGGCGAGCTGTTCGGGCGGGGCAATGCCCAGCTCCCTTTGCCCCCAATGTTAATGTTCGACCGCATCTCTGCCATCTCGGAGACCGGGGGATCGCACGGCAAGGGCCAGGTGACCGCCGAGCTGCAGGTGGCCGGCAACAGCCGGAACGACTGGTTCTTCAAGTGCCATTTCGCGGGTGATCCGGTCATGCCGGGGTGCCTGGGGCTCGATGCGCTGTGGCAGCTTACGGGGTTCTTCCTCGGCTGGCTCGGCGCACCTGGCCGAGGCCGCGCGCTTGGGGTCGGCGAGGTCAAGTTCACTGGCATGGTCGTGCCCAGCGTGAGCAAAGTCGAGTACATCGTCGACCTGAAGCGGGTGATCCTGCGCAGGCTGAAGCTGGCAATCGCCGATGGTGTCATGAAGGCAGATGGCAACGTCATCTATGTGGCTAACGACTTGCGGGTCGGCCTCTTCGAAGCAGACGAGGTAGCCGCCCTCAGTCCTTGATCTCGATGTATTTTCGTGCACGCTTCCCAGGCGGAGCGAAGAGGTTTTGCGCATGAGACGTGTGGTCGTCACCGGCATGGGCATTGTTTCCTCCATCGGAAACAATTGCCAAGAGGTGCTCGCGTCGCTGCGCGAGGCCAAATCCGGGATCGTACGCGCTGAAAAATACGCCGAGCTCGGTTTCCGTTGCCAAGTGCACGGCGAACCGCATCTCGACTGGGAGGCGCAAGTTCCACGTAAGCCGCGCCGATTCATGGAAGCGGGTGTCGGCTGGAACTACGTCGCGATGGACCAGGCCATCCGCGACGCTGGCCTTGCCGAAAAGGATATCATCAACGATCGCACCGGCATCATCATGGGCTCGGGCGGGCCTTCGACTCGGGCGATTGTCGCCGCAGCCGACACCACGCGCGAGAAGGATCCGCGCAAGGTTGGCCCCTTCGAGGTCCCAAAAGCGATGTGCTCGGGTCCATCGGCCGCGCTCGCCACGGCCTTCCAGATCAAAGGCATCAACTATTCCATCTCGTCAGCGTGCTCCACCTCGGCGCACTGCATAGGCAACGGCGCAGAGCAGATCGTTTGGGGCAAGCAGGACATCGTCTTTGCGGGCGGCTGTGAGGAACTCGACTGGACGCTGTCGGTGCTGTTCGACGCCATGGGCGCCATGTCCACCAAGTTCAACGCCACGCCCGAGAAGGCGAGCCGCGCCTACGACAAGGATCGCGACGGGTTCGTTATTGCAGGAGGGGCCGGCACTGTCGTGCTCGAGGAGCTCGAGCATGCAAAAGCGCGCGGGGCAAAGATCTACGGTGAGATTGCCGGCTACGGCGCCACGTCGGATGGTTTCGATATGGTGGCTCCCTCAGGCGAAGGAGCCGTCCGCTGTATGCGGCTTGCCCTGCAAGGACTCGACGGCAAGGGGCTCGGTCGAAAGGTCGATTACATCAACCCGCACGGCACCGGGACCCCAATCGGGGATCTTCGCGAGATCGACGCAATTCGAACCGTCTTCGACGGCGACGTGCCGAAAATCGCGGCGACCAAGTCGCTGACCGGGCATTCGCTCGGAGCCATCGGCGTCCAGGAAGCTATCTTCTCGCTTCTGATGATGAACAACGGATTCATCTGCGAAAGCGCGAATATCGAAGAGCTCGATCCAGCTTTTGCGGACATGCCCATCGTGCGCGAGCGCATCGATAACGTTAGCCTTAACTGCGTCATGTCGAACAGCTTTGGCTTCGGAGGAACAAACGCCACACTCGTGTTCCGCCGTTTGAACGGCTAGAAACTCGCATTGGCTTGACAGGGCTTTATTTCGGGCACTCGCCTGAGCGGCATGAGGCAAGAAACAGCGGCGGCTCGCGCTCAAAAAGGCGGGATGCCCATTTGACACAACAATGGTGACTCCCATGACCGAAATCGACTTCACGAAGCCAGGCCCTTTGATGGCTGGCAAGCGTGGCCTCGTGATGGGGGTCGCCAATGATCGCTCCATCGCCTGGGGCATATCAAAGGTGCTGCACGGGCAGGGCGCCAAGCTGGCCTTCAGCTACCAGGACGGTGCATTCGGTCGAAGGGCGCTTCCGCTCGCAAAATCGATCGACGCGGAGATTATCGAGCCCTGCAACGTGCTCGACCTGAAAAGCGTCGACAATGTTTTCGCGAGCATAAAGGAAAAGTGGGGCGGCCTGGACTTCGTTGTCCATGCGCTCGCCTTCTCCGATCCGCGCGAGCTTGCGGGCCGTTACGTCAACACCACGCGCGACAACTTCACCAATACGATGGTGATCTCCTGCTTCTCCTTCACCGAGATCGCTCAGCGAGCGATTGATTTGATGCCCAACGGGGGCTCGCTTCTGACGCTCAGCTACGGCGGCGCCACACGCTCGGTCCCGTCATACAACGTGATGGGCGTAGCCAAGGCTGCACTTGAAGCATCCGTGCGCTATCTGGCAGCCGACCTCGGACCACAAAACATCCGCGTCAACGCGCTGTCGGCTGGTCCAATGCGCACGCTGTCGGGCGCCGGCATCTCGGATGCGCGCGTCCTTTTCAACTACCAGAAGGACAACTCGCCGCTGAAGCGCACGCCGACACTCACCGAGGTTGGCGGGTCTGCACTTTATCTGCTGTCGGATCTCTCCGGCGCAGTGACAGGCGAGGTCCACTTCGTTGACTGCGGATATTCCACGATCGCCATGCCGAATCTGGAAGCTTTGAAATCGATGGATACTGAGCCGGCGCCGGCTGGCGGCCGCAATCCGTCGCAGGCGGCAGAATAGGCGAGTTCTGCGAATTTAAGCGTTTTCCCATTTCGGCAAGCAATCGCCTCGCGCCTTGACGCCGCCGAAGAGCCGTCGCACACAACGCGCATGATCGGTGTCTTCGATTCCGGGCTCGGCGGTTTAACGGTGCTGCGCGCGCTCGCGGCTCGCTTTCCCAATCTGCCGCTCATCTACCTCGGCGATCGCGCGCACGCACCTTACGGTGACCGCCCGTCATCCGAGGTGATTGAGTTGACGAGGCAGGGCGTCGAAACTCTGTTCAGCTCCGGTTGCAAGCTCGTTCTGCTCGGCTGCAACACGGCGACTGCGGTCGCCGCACGCCACCTGCAACAGGCATGGCTGCCGGAAACCCGCTGGTGCGGGCGCAATGTACTCGGCATCGTTGCACCGACGGTTGAAGCAGCGACTCAAACACCTTGGGCGGTGTCAGCGCCGCAATATCCGCAAAAGTACAACACCGACCTCATTGCTGTGTTCGGCACGACTCGCACGATCACCTCGGGCGTCTATCCCGAGGAGATCCGCAAGCGCTGTCCCAAGGTCACGGTCGTGCAGCAGATCTGCGCGCGGCTTGCGGGCGCGATCGAGGAGGAGGCACCCGAGGCCGGGCTGAACGGTCTCGTGGAGGAAGCAATTGCTGGTATGCTCAAGCAGACGGGTGGGACCCCGCCCCATCGCGCAATCCTCGGCTGCACTCATTTCCCGCTGGTCGAGCACCTGTTCCGACGGCACCTTCCACCGTTCACGCGGATTCTCTCCCAGCCCGAAGTTGTTGCTGACAGTTTCGAAGATTACGTTGCCCGGCATCCCGACTACGTAGCCGGAGACCGCGGAGGCTCGCTCGTGCTCTTGACGACGGGCGATCCCGTCGACACCAGCGCGCGGGCACGCGTGTTCTGGCCTGGGGTTGCCGAGTTTCAACGCTCGGCGGCCTAAAGCCGCCCCGAGCCGCTAAGCAGATCTCCCCTCAGGGTTGCTGCGCTGCTTGCTCGGGCGGCAAGGTGTTGAAGCGCGCCTTCTGCTCGTCGGATAGCGACTCATAGAACCCAATGAGCGCGGGGCGGACATCGTTCACCGCGATAATCGTGTCGTGCAGGCGCTTGTCCATCGACTGGAGTCTCGCTTCCGCCGTCGCGGGCACGCTCGTCGGGCATTGTGAACGAAGCTGCTCTGCGGCCCTCGCCGAGACGGACTTGAGCTTGTCGAGCGCAGCGGTCTGCTGGGCATCGGGCTTGACCGTCTGCTCGATCTGCTGGGCAGGCACGTCGGCGAACTGCTGACCCTGGTCAATGCAGGCGCCGACGTCGCCCATCTCCTTACCCGAGCCGCTTTTGCCACCGCCCATCGCGTCGAGTTCGTGCCGTTGCTGATCGGAGAGCACGTCGGAGAAGGCCGTGAGCGGTGCCTTGACGGTGTCGACTGCATCGATCATGGCCGTGAGACGCTTCTGCAGCGTGTCGAGGCGGCCGATGGGCGTAAGCGCGGCTTCGCTCGGGCATGCGCTCTTCAGGATGGCGTCGGCCTTGTTGGAGGCCATTTTGAGATCATCGAACGCCGCGCGCTGGTGTCCCTCGGGCTTCAAGGTCGATTCGATGCAATTCATCGGCAGCGCGTCGACGCCCGGAGCAAACCCGCTGCAGGATTGAGCCAGCTCTGCATCGCTCGTGGCCGAAGCTTCAGTTTTCGCGGCGGCCTCTTGCTCTGGACCGGCACTGTAGACGTCCTGATGCGTCTCGGTCGCATACTTGTAGGAGTTGCCGTTGCCAGCATACGCGTAAGCACCGTAGCCCTCTGGCCACTGGTAGACCCCGTTGGGCCAGAATACGCCGGTCAGCATCGTGTTGAGCCCGTAGTTCCAGAAAGCGGGCTCGCCGGTATAGGGCCACCAAGCGTAGGAGAAGACATCGCCAAGTGCGAACGGCCAGAACACGGCACCTGCCCAGCCCCAACGGCAACCAGCACAATTCCAGTTGCGACCGCCGAACTGATTGTTCCAGAACTGGTTGTGGTCCCAGCGGGCCTGATTGATCGGGTGATTAAGGTCGCGGTTGGCGAGGTCGCGATGGTCGGCGTTCTCGTGGTGATCCTCGGCGCGGTGCTCGTCGTGCTCACCTTCATGGTGGCGCGTCGCATCCTCTTCGCGGCGGTGCTCGCCTTCGCCGCGATGCTCCTCGCGGTGCTCTTCCGGCCGACGCTCGCGCATCTCCTCGCGTCCCTCGGGGCGGGCGCGCTCAAAATGCTCCCCACCCATACGACCGCCACCGCCGAAGTGTCCACCACCACGGGCATTGCCCTCGGTAGCCCAACCAAGCGCAATGAGCGAAACGCCGGCAAACAACGCGGCCTGCGAACTACGAAGCATGGTGTCCCTCTCTCGGCAAAACCCGTACGCGCTCGCCGCGACCCGGCGGGCGGTCCCATCGCGTTGGGTGCAACATAGGTGGAGTTCGCCGCGGAGCGGCAACTACCTGAAGGCACGGAAAAAAAACGGTTCACGCGGCACCTCAAGATTGGTGCCCCGCGCAAACGCATTCGAGAGAATTGGTTCACGCTTTTTCAATGCACGGATCGGCGGACGATACTGGCGTTCGCAGGAGCGCATGTAGAGACGTGCAGCGTGTTGCCACCGCGCAGCCGTCGTGGTTCAAGCTGCCGCCCTGGTCGATGCGCCCGTCGTTCCCATATGTGGCGCTCGCTATTGAGCGCTTTGCCGCGAGGGAGTGAAGGTTAACGTGAGCGTGCCATCGATTAGAATTGCGCCGGAATGGGCACCGCAAAAGGCCATCTGGACCGCGTGGCCAGCCGACGCTGCGGAGTGGAACGGTGATCTCGAGGCCCCGCGCCGCGACGTGGCCGCGATGGTGCGCGCCCTCAGTCCTTCCAACTCAGTCCGATTGCTGGTCAATGGAGCGGAGGCCGAGCGTTCCGCTCGCGCCTTGCTCGGAGGAGCCGCCGAACTCGTCCCGATGCGCTACGGCGACATTTGGTTGCGCGATACCGGGCCGATCTTTGCGCGTGGCTCAGCGGGCGCGGTTGCGCTGCGGTTCAAGACCAACAGCTGGGGCGGCAAATATGAGCTTCCGGACGATGCTACCGTGGGCGATGAGATCGCAGAGATCGCAAGGGTGCCTGTGCGCCGCTTCGGATTCGTGCTCGAAGGCGGTGCGATCGATCATGATGGGGAGGGAACGATCCTGACGACGCGTCAGACCTTGCTCAACGCCAACCGCAACGGCTGGAGCCAAGCGGGCGCAGAGGCGGCGCTACGCGAGGCATTCGATGCACGCAAGATCATCTGGCTTGACGAGGGTCTGAAGAACGACCACACGGACGGCCACATCGACAACATCGCGCGCTTCGTCGCGCCTGGACGCGTCGTATGCCAGGCTCCCGCCGGGTCCGATGATCCCAACGCGCGATCGCTCGACGAAATCGCACGCGCGCTCGAGCAATCCACCGATGCGGAAGGTCAGCGTCTCGAGGTTGTCCGCGTCCCCGGTGCCGGACTCTACCGCAATGGGCTGGGCGAGACCTCTCCCGCATCGCACATGAATTTCGTCATTGCCAACGGCATCGTTGTGGTGCCGGTCTATGGCAGCTCGACCCAGCAACAGGCGCTCGCACAACTACAAGACGTATTCCCGAACCGCGCGGTCGTCGGGATCGAATCGCGCGGACTGCTCGGCTGCGGCACGGCCGGCGGCGGCTCGTTTCACTGTATTACCCAGCAGGAGCCGCTGTGATGGCAAAGCGCCTGATGACCGTGGCTGCAATCCAGACCGCGTATGGCCATGACATGCTGGCAAACATCGCAAAGACGGAAGTCTTCGTCCGCAAAGCAGCGGGCGCGGGCGCGCAAATTGTGCTGCCATCGGAACTGTTTCAGGGCATTTATTTCTGCACCAAGCAGGATCCGAAATGGTTCGCCACCGCCTTTCCTGCTGCTGAGCATCCAAGCGTGCTTGTTATGCGGAAGCTTGCCAAGGAGCTTCGCATCGTCATCCCGGTGTCGTTCTTCGAGAAGGACGGACCGCACTACTACAACAGCGTGGCGATCGTGAGCGCCGACGGCTCTATTCTTGGTGTCTACCGCAAGAGCCACATACCCGATGGCCCCGGCTACCAGGAAAAATATTACTTTCGTCCCGGCGATACCGGCTTCAAGGCGTGGCCAACGCAATCAGGCACGATCGGCGTCGGCATCTGTTGGGACCAGTGGTACCCGGAAGCGGCGCGCGCCATGGTGCTGGCTGGTGCCGAGGTGCTGCTCTATCCGACCGCCATCGGCTCGGAACCCTACGATGCCGCTCTCGACACCCACGCGCAGTGGCAAAGGGCCATGCAGGGGCATGCCGTGGCAAACGCGGTGCCCGTCATTGCGGCCAACCGGATTGGTCTCGAGGACAACGACGGGGTGCGCCAAAGCTACTACGGACATTCCTTCATTGCTGACCATCGTGGTGAGATCGTCGCTAGCCTAGATGCCGGCGAGGAGGGCGTTCTTGTTCACACCTTCGATTTGGCTGCCATCGCCCAGTACAGAGCCGACTGGGGTTTCTTTCGCGACCGGCGGCCGGATCTTTACGCCAAGAGCAGCCCTTAGTTGCCGGCGCCCGTGTCATGCCCCCGTCAGGGATCGGTCGCAAATCTGAGTTGCCGTCGCTGAACGGCGGCGACCGCAATTGATCGTTAGCACCCGCGTGCATAGGCTCCCCGACCATGGACGCAATAGCCACCCGCCGCAACGAACCAACCGAGGGCGAAGCCAGAGAACTCCTTGGTCGGGCGCGGCTTGATAACGAGCCCGGGCTGATGGCCGCCGGCGTCTATGCCGGTGGCAGGCGCATCCGCGACATCCGCATCGAAGAAGCGCACGAATGGACAACGAAGCCCGGCCACGTCGTTTGGGTCGGCTTGCATGACCCCTCCTATGATCTGCTGGCACGCATCCAGGCCCAATTCGGGCTCCACGACTTGGCGATCGAGGACGCGGGAAAATCCCACAACCACCCCAAGCTCGAGCTGTACGGGGACGCGCTTTTTATCGTCGCCCGCACCGCGCAGCTCGTTGACGGAAGAATCGCATTTGGCGAGACGCATATTTTTGTAGGCCGCGGCTATGTCGTGACGGTGCGGCATGGAGCGTCTGCGTCCTATTCGGCCGTGCGCCAGCGGTGCGAATCCTGTCCAACCGTGCTCGCGAGCGGGGAGCATTACATTCTCCACGCCATACTCGACTTCATCGTCGACAACTACATGCCGGTCACACAAGCGGTCCATGTCGAGGTGGAAGAGATCGAGGACCGAGTGCTCTCCACGCCCCTCGGCCAGGGGGACATCGAGCGGCTCCATATCCTGCGGCGTGACCTTTTGCGCCTCCGCAGCGCCGCGGTGCCGCTCGTCGAGGTGTGCCGGCGGCTGGAGCACGCCGACGTGCTGCCGATAACACCCGGCATGCAGTTTCTCTTCCGGGACGTTACCGACCACATTCACATGGTCGCAGCCGAAATCGATACGCTGCGCGAACTGCTTGCGTTCCTGTTCGAGGCGAGCGTGATGATCGGACAGATTCAGCAGAACGACATTACGCGGCGACTTGCTGCGTGGGCCGCTATCCTCGCCGTGCCAACCGCGGTAGCCGGAATCTACGGGATGAATTTCCAGTACATGCCCGAGCTTCACTGGCAGTACGGTTACTTCGCCATACTCGGGCTGATTGGGATCGTGGTGTTCGGACTCTATGCCGGATTCCGGCGCAACAAATGGCTTTAGCGCGGCCCTTGAACGCCAAGCCGCGGTGAGACCTTGCGTCATCCCTTCAGCCGATACAGCATGTCGCTGAAACCGAGGGCCTTTGTGTGCAGCGTATATTCGCGATCTCGATTACGGCTCTGGGCGTAAACCTTTGCACCGCCACTGTCGCAACTGCCAACGTGCGCGCATGCCAGGCCGAGGAGCAAGCCTACGAGCAGATCAGGCGCGGTGCCGGTCCCATCGAGCGCAACAGTGCGCTCGGCAGCGCCGCCGACAAGGGATGTCTCGAACTTGCACGCCGCCTCCTTGACGATGGCGCCTCACTGGAAGCGCGCGATCGCCTCGGTCGTATGGCCCTGGCGCGAGCCGCCAAGGCGGGGCATACCGACGTTGTCGACCTGTTCCTTAGTCGCGGCGCGCCTGTTGACGCGCGCAACCTCGAGAGCTCGACTGCGCTGTTCCTCGCTGCTGAAGAGGACAATCGCGCCATTGTCGAGTTGTTGCTCGCACATGGTGCCGATCTCGCGCTGACGGGTCGGAGCGGGCTAACTCCGCTTGCGGCTGCCGCGTATATGGGCAACGAGCCGCTTGTGCGGCTCCTGCTCGACAAAGGCGCCAACGCGAACGCGGTCGATGCCACGGGCAAATCCGCTATTTGCTACGCTGGCGGACGCGGCTTTCCAAAGGTCGTGCGAATTCTCGTCGATCGCGGAGTCGACGTGAACACGCGCTACGGCAACGACCTTACCGCGCTGATGTGGGCTGCGGGGCACGCGGATGAAGCTGGCTCCCAGGACGTGAGCGATCTCATGTCGTTCCTTATCGACCGCGGGGCGCACGTGAATGAGCACGACAACCGCGGCCGCACCGCACTCATGATTGCGGCGCAGCTCGGCCATGTGACCGCCGTCGAGCTACTGATGAAGCGCGGTGCCGACAAGTCTTTGAAGGACAAAGACGGCAAGACCGCGCGCGATCTTGCGCGCGACGTGAAGCTTCAGGCCGAACTGGCTGGCAATTGAGGCTAGCGCCCGTTTGTGCCGCCGACGATCTGCAGCCCGGCGAGATAGGTGGCGATCGCAGCTAGGTCTTCGGGTGAGGCAGCGTTCATGAGATCCGACATACCGGGATTGTTGCCGCGCGAGCGGTCGCGGAACGCGAGCATCGTTGCCTGCAGGTAATCGTGCTGCTGGCCGGCAATTCTCGGTGTCGATCCGTCACCCTGATACTGTTGGAGATGACAGCCCGTGCACCCAATCGAAGCGACCGACGTCTGGGCCTTGCTTGCGACGTTGCCGGTTGCCGAAGGCTGCTGCAGATCTGGCCACTTGAGCCCACTGAAGTGGGCAGCCAGGGCCTTCATGTCGTCTTTCTCGAGCGAGGAAACGATCGCGCCCATGGTGTCGTTCTTGCGCGCGCCGCTTTTGAAGTCGCGCAGTTGGAGGTAGAGATAGCCCTCGTTCTGGCCCCAGATGATCGGCGTCGTCTTGTCCACCGGGACACCGTTCTCACCGTGACAACCCGCGCAGACTTGGGCCGTCTCTTTGACGTCCTGCGCCGCAGCGGCGGCACTGCTGAGCGCCAAACTTGCGATAAGCGCCGTTATCACCCGCAGCGGCATTCGCATCCAGTCTCTCCGTTTACAATCCCATTACTGCAAAGGACGGAGCCTTTGTGAAGCTCCGTCCTTCGTATTGTTGCTCAGTCGTCAGGAAACCTCAGTCGGCCGTAAACGCGATGATATTGTTGCCGCGCTTGAAGTCGATTTGCGTGTTTCCTCCTGCCCCCACCACAATGTACTGCTTGCCGTCGACGGTGTAGGAGGCTGGTGGGGCATTGACGCCGGCTCCGGCGAAGAACGACCACAGCACCTTGCCGGTCTTAGCATCATAGGCACGGAACCAGCCATCGCCCTCGCCGGTGAACATGAGTCCCCCTGCAGTGGTGAGTGCTCCGCCCATCATCGGCAGCGGGGTTTTGACCTGCCAGGCGATCTTGCCGGTGTTGTAGTCAACGGCGGTGACGTTGCCGAAACTCTGCTCGGTAGCGATCACCTTGAAGGCGCCGCCGAGCCACAGCTTGCCGTCGGGATACGGCGAGCTTTGCACCTGGTACGTCATCGGCTGGTGCAGATTGACCGCATACGTCAGGTTGAGTTCGGGATTTACCGCCATCACAGACCACTCGACACCACCATTGGCGCCGGGAAGCATCTTGGCTCCTTCAGCGGTCGGCAGCGTCCACATACCCGTTTGATCCACCATCGGATCTGAGAAGCGGATGAGGCTGCAGTCCTTGCGGTTGTGGACGTAGACGTTGCCCGTCTTGCCGGCGTGGATCACACCGGGAACGGTCTTGCCATCTTTGTCCTTCACGTCGACCAGGATCGGCGGGCTGACCGAGTCCAGATCCCACACGTCGTGCGAGATGTACTGGAAGTGGCAAGCGTATTTGCCGGTGTCGAGATCGAGCGAGACGAGCGAGTCCGTGTAGAGGTTGTCGCCAGGCCGGATCGCACCGTCGAGATCGGGTGAAGGGTTGCCGACCACGAAGTAGATGCGCTTGGTCTTGAGGTCGACCGCCGGGTTCTGCCATACGCCGCCGCCGAGCGTCTTGTAGGGATCGCCGAGCTTCTTCAGCGCCGCTTTCTCGGCGTCGATGTCACGATGCATGTCCTTGCCGGTAGCATCATGCGTCGCCCATACGCCGCTCGAATCCTCGGCGGTGGTGTCGAAGTTCCAGATCTGCTTGCCGGTCTCGGCGTCGTACGCCCGCACGAAGCCGCGGATGCCGTACTCGCCGCCGTTGGTGCCAATAAGAATCTTGCCGTCCACCGCGGTCGGAGCCATCGTCTCGCTATAGCCCTTCTCGGGGTCGGCGATCTCGGTCTCCCAAACTACGCTGCCGGTCTTGGCGTTGAGTGCGACCAACTTAGCGTCAAGCGTCGCCATATAGACCTTGTCGCCGGAGACCGCTACGCCACGATTGTTGGGCCCGCAGCAATAGGTCGTGATCGGACCCATCTTGTGCTTGTAGTGCCAGTACTCCTCACCCGTCTTAGCATTGAGCGCATAGACGTGATTGAAGGAGGTCGTCACGAACATCACGCCATTGACGACGATGGGGGTCGTCTCCAGCGATTCCTTCACCTCGGTCTGGAAGATCCAAGCCGGATGCAGCTTAGCTACGTTCGAGGTGTCGATCTGCTTGCCCGGAAAGTAGCGTGTCTGGTCGTAGTTGCCGTTGGTGTGCAGAAAGTTGGCTGAATCCTTGGCGGCCGCGCTCAGCAGATCCTGCGACACGGATGCCGCGGGCGCCTCCTTCATAGTCGTTGTGGCAGCCTTCTCGATTTCCCCTGCGCTCAGCGGAGAAAAGCTGGCGACCGCGACGGCGGCGGCCACGAGACCGGCGCGAGCCAGACCTCTTTTCGTACGAACCATATTGTCCTCCCTTGCCCGTGGCTCGGATGGCCGCTGCTGCGGCCGCACTTCGCGAGGCTCACCGGGAACTTTGGACACTGCTCCTGCCTTCTTTGGCTGTCAAATAAGCCATTCTTGTCCTTTTGATCACGGAACTCATTCCCGATTGCTGGTGCGCTGCACTCGAGCCCCGCGCATGCCTGGAATGCAAAAGCCGCCGGGAATTCCCGACGGCTTTGCTGCGATTTAGCTGCAGTGTGAAGTTAGCTCGCTTCGCGCCGCGGCCCACGCCCCCGGCCACCGCCACCACCGCCCTCACGACGTGGTGGACGCGCCGCACTGAACTCGGCCTCAGGATCGGGCTCGCCCTCAGCACGCGGAATTTCCTGCCCCGTCGCCTGGTCGATGATCTTCATCGACAAACGAGTCTTGCCGCGCTCGTCAAAGCCGAGAAGTTTGACGTAAACCTCCTGGCCTTCCTTCACGACCTCGCCAACCGTCGCGGGACGGCCAGGCGCAAGCTGCGAGATATGTACGAGACCGTCCTTGGCGCCGAAGAAGTTCACAAAAGCGCCGAACTCCATGATTTTCACAACCTTACCCTTGTAGATCGTGCCGACCTCGGGCTCGGACGTGATCTCCCTGATGCGTTTCAAAGCGGCCTCGATCGACTCGCGTTTGGAGGCAGCAACCTTCACCGTACCGTCATCTTCGATGTCGATCTTGGCACCAGATTCGGCCACGATCTCCCGGATCACAGAGCCGCCCGAGCCAATCACTTCGCGAATCTTGTCGGTCGGGATCTTGATGGTCTCGATGCGCGGAGCGTGCTCGCCCAGTTCGGTGCGCGCCGTGCCTAGTGCCTTCGACATTTCGCCCAGGATGTGCAGACGTCCCTCGCGTGCCTGGTCGAGGGCAACACGCATGATCTCCTCGGTGATGCCGGTGATCTTGATGTCCATCTGCAGGGAGGTGACGCCGGTTTCGGTGCCGGCCACCTTGAAGTCCATGTCGCCAAGGTGGTCCTCGTCGCCGAGGATGTCCGACAGAACGGCGAAGTCTTCGCCTTCCTTGATCAAGCCCATCGCGATGCCAGCCACCGGCGCCTTGAGCGGAACGCCCGCGTCCATAAGTGCAAGCGAGGTGCCGCAGACGGTCGCCATCGAGGAAGACCCGTTCGACTCGGTGATTTCCGAAACGACCCGGATCGTATAGGGGAACTCCTCTGGGCCCGGCATCACAGGATGCACCGCGCGCCACGCCAACTTTCCATGACCGATCTCACGCCTGCCGGGCGAGCCCATACGGCCCGTCTCGCCAACCGAGAAGGGGGGGAAATTGTAGTGGAGCATGAATCGCTCTTTGCGTGTGCCTTCGAGCGCGTCGATGAACTGCTCGTCCTCGCCGGTGCCGAGCGTAGCAACGACGATCGCCTGCGTCTCACCGCGGGTAAACAATGCCGACCCGTGCGTCCGGGGCAACACGTGCACTTCCGAGAGGATCGGCCGCACCGTCTTCAGGTCGCGCCCGTCGATGCGCTTGCCGGTCTTGACGATGTCGCCGCGCACAATCTCGCTTTTCAAATCCTTGAAGGCGCCTTCGAGCAGCACCTTTTCGCTGGCGTCTCCCGCTGGCAGCTCAATACCGGCCAGGACCTTGTCGTGCGCCGTGCCAACGAGGTCATAACGCTTCTGCTTCTCCTTGGTGGAGAAAGCTGCGCGCAGGTCGGCCTCGGCGAGTTTCTTGACCTTGGCGGCATACTTCTTGGTATCGGGTAGCGCGATGTCCCAAGCGTCTTTGGCCGCCTTTTCAGCAAGCTTGATAATCGCCTTGATCACGGGCTGGAAGTGCTTGTGACCAAACATCACTGCTTCGAGCATCTGCTTCTCGTGCAGTTCCTTCGCTTCCGACTCCACCATCATGACGGCGTCGACAGTGCCGGCGACAACCAGATCGAGCGAGCTGTCGTTCATCTCGTCGATCATCGGGTTAAGCACGAATTCGCCGCCAATGAGTCCGACGCGAGCAGCGGCGATTGGGCCGAGAAACGGTACGCCCGACAGAGTGAGCGCTGCCGAGGCTGCGACAAGAGCTAGGATGTCGGGGTCGTTTTCCATGTCGTGAGAGAGCACGGTGACGATGACCTGCGTCTCGTTCTTGAAACCTTCAACGAACAGCGGCCGAATGGGCCGGTCGATGAGGCGCGAGGTCAGGATCTCCTTCTCGGAGGGGCGCCCTTCGCGCTTGAAGAAGCCGCCGGGGATCTTGCCTGCGGCGTAGGTCTTCTCCTGGTAATTGACAGTGAGTGGGAAGAAGTCGATGCCGGGCTTGGGCGACTTTGCAGCGACGACGGTCGCGAGCACGCTGGTCTCGCCGTATTGGGCGTAGACGGCAGCATCGGCCTGACGAGCCATGCGGCCTGTCTCGAGCTTCAGCTTGCGCCCGCCCCATTCGATTTCCATGCGGTGAATGTCGAACATGTCGGTTATTCCGTTCAGATCTGGTTTCGGTCTCGCAGCCAGGCCGATCCGCGGACCGCGGTGGCGCCGACTGCCGGGGTGAAGGGCGGCCGGGGGGCCGTCCCTAAGTGGGCAATGGCGCAGCTGCAATGAGCAGCGCCGCGCCCAGGAATGTGCGCGTTAGCGGCGAATGCCGAGCTTCTCGATGATGCCCTGGTACCGCTGCTCGTTCTTGCGTTTCACGTAGTCGAGGAGTTGGCGGCGCTGGCTGACCATCTTCAGCAGTCCGCGACGCGAGTGATTGTCTTTCTTGTGCGTCTTGAAATGCTCGGTCAGATCGTTGATGCGTGCGGTTAGAATCGCGATCTGCACCTCTGGCGAGCCAGTGTCGTTGGCCTTGGTTGCATTCTCTTTGATAAGCGCGGTCTTGCTCTCGGGAGATATCGACATCGGGCATCCTTTCTCGTGGGGGTGGGTACGGGCTCTTTGCCCTGGCGCATGGCCGCAGCCGGGATGTCGTCCAGCAGGGTCTTGGCGCGAGTGAGCGTCTTATACACGACAGGGCTTGGCCCGCGAGGGGAAAGTCGCCGCCTTGCAGCAGCCCTTCGGGCTCATCCGGTCGGTGTTCTCATTTTGTGCCTAAAATAGCATTTTCAACCGAAATTGAACACTCGGGTCGGTCGGAAGGCGCCCTTATCCAGCTCGCCGAGCGCCAGGACTCGGCCCTTGAAGTGCGCATACGCCGCGCCCCGCATAACCGGCGCATCGCGTCCCCGCACTAAGACCGACTGCCCGCGTGCCAAGCTTGCGGCGTCCCCCGGGCCAACAGGAAGGCCCAGCAGGGAATCGAGCGCCGCTTCAAGTGGGAGAAGCAGCGCCGCAAGAGCAGCCTCGCCGGCTTTGGCCGCGGCTTCCAATTCGGAAATCGAAACTCCAGTTGCCTCGTCGAACGGCCCTACACGCATGCGGCGCAACGCGATCACGTGCCCGTGGCACGACAGTAGGCGCCCCATGTCGCGCGCGATGGCTCGCACGTAGGTGCCCTTGCCGCACTCTGCTTCCAGCACAGCCGTGTCGGCATCCGGCATATCAATCAGCCGCAGCTCCTCAATGACGACCGTGCGGGCTTCGAGCACGACCTCCTCGCCAGAGCGCGCGAGATCGTAAGCCCGGTTGCCGTCGACCTTGATCGCCGAGAAGCGCGGGGGCACCTGCTGGATTTCGCCCATGAACCGCGCAAGAATTGCTTGAATGTCGGCCGGGCTGGGTCGAGCCGGCGAGGTGGCGACGACCTCGCCCTCGGCATCATCGGTGTCGGTCTCCGCGCCAAAGCGCACGGAGAACCGATAAGATTTTTCTCCGTCAACGGCGAACGGCACCGTCTTGGTCGCTTCCCCGAACGCGATCGGCAAGATCCCGGTTGCAAGCGGATCAAGCGTGCCGGCGTGGCCGGCCTTCTGCGCCTCAAAAAGCCGTTTGGCGACGGCAACGGCATGCGTCGATGTCATTCCGGCCGGCTTGTCCAGCACGAGCCAGCCGTGAACCGGCCGGCCCTTTTTTTTGCGACTCACGCTTGCCCCGTTTGCTGCAGCAGGGACGCGATGTTTTTCTGGCTGCGCTTTTGCGCCTCCGCGCTCATTCTTGTGAATACGTCCCGGACAAACCCGTTGCGCTCAGCTTCACCAGTGAAAGCGCTGTCGGGGATGAAGAAGATCAGCGCCGCGTGGGCAAATGCCACCCCGTCATATGGCTTCAAGAGCTGGCTGATGCCATTCCATTTCACGTAATACTCAATCTGATCGCTCGCAATGCGCAGGCCGCCGTCATCCTGACGCAACCGGACTGCCGCGTCGAAATTGGCGCGGCCCCTTACTTCCTGCCTCGCGGCGCGTCCCACGAAATATATCGCCGCGAGAAACGCCACGATCCAAAGTGTAAACGCCGTCAGCCTCGGCAATCCCACGGACTCTTGCCAGCGCTCGAATGGTTTACCGAACACCGCAAGCAGCAGCAGCCCCACAAAGAAAACGCCAAGCAAGACCCAGTAACTGCTCCACACCGCAGGGAAAGCTTGGCGGCGCAGAGAGCGGCTAAGCTTCGTCAACCGCTCGAAAGGCACTTGGTACGTTAGCTCCCGATCCAATCCCTAATCCTTATCGACGTCCTGGCGCACTTTGGGACTCGCAAGCAGCGCATCTATGCGGCTCGCTTCTTCAAAGGTTTCGTCGCGGCGGAACCGCACGTCGGGCGCGAACTTGAGATTGACCGCGCGCGCCACCTCGGCACGGATGAAGCGCTTGTTGCGTTCAAGCGCCTCGATCACCGCATCGGTATCGGTGCCTCCGAGCGCGACCACATAGACAGTGGCGAGCTTCAGATCATGGGACAATCGCACTTCCGGCACGGTTATGACGTGGGAGGCTATGACATCGTCGTGGATTTCTCCGCGGGCGAGCAGCTCGGCGAGTTTGTGGCGAACGAGCTCTCCTACGCGCAGCTGGCGCTGCGACGGCGGTTTCGCGTGCTCTGATTTCTTTCTGGACATCGTCTCATCCTGCCGGGATCGAACCGGCACGAGGCCGTGAAGCCTCATTGGTGCGCAGGGCGCCCCGTTCGACACTGGCGAACCTGGGCGCGCGTACGCGCTATTAGAGCGTGCGCGTTATCGTTTCGACGTTGAAGCACTCGATAGCATCGCCGGCGCGAATATCCTGGTAGTTGGCAAACGCCATGCCGCATTCCTGACCTGCTGGAACGTCGCGCACTTCGTCCTTGAAGCGCTTCAAGGTCGAAAGCGTGCCCTCGTGGATCACCACGTCGTCGCGAATGAGCCGCACCTTGGCGCCACGCTCCACCTTGCCTTCAACGACGCGGCAGCCTGCGACTTTGCCAACGTGCGAGATGTTGAACACCTCGAGTATTGCCGCCTTGCCGAGGAATATCTCGCGGATGGTCGGCGCAAGCAGACCGGACATCGCCTGCTTCACGTCGTCGACGAGATCGTAAATGATGTTGTAGTAGCGGATCTCGACGCCGTCGCGATCTGCAGCAGCTTTCGCCTGAGCGTTGGCGCGGACATTGAAACCAACGACGACAGCCTTAGAAGCATTTGCCAACGCCACGTCGGATTCGGTGATGCCGCCGACGCCGGAGTGCACGATCTGCGCCGCAACTTCGTCGGTGCCGAGCTTCTTGAGCGCTCCAGCAATTGCCTCGACCGAACCCTGCACATCACCCTTGACGAGAAGCGTGAAGTCCTTGCGCCCCGTATCCTTCAACTGCTGCATCATCTGCTCAAGCGTGCGCGGCGTGCCGGCAGAGCCCATGGTGTCGCGCCGTTTGCGCACACGGTAGTCGGTGATTTCACGCGCACGACTGTCGCTCTCGACAACCGCGAACTGATCGCCGGCTTCGGGCGCGGAATCAAAGCCCAGGATCTCAACCGGGACAGATGGCCCTGCGGCCGGCGTGTTCTCGCCGTGCTCGTCGATCAGAGCGCGCACGCGTCCCCAAGCCTTGCCGGCGACGACGATGTCGCCCACGCGTAGGGTTCCACGTTGCACCAGAACAGTGCCAACTGGTCCACGACCGCGTTCGAGCTTTGCTTCAACGACGATGCCTTCTGCGGAGCGGTTTGGATTGGCCTTCAGATCGAGAAGCTCAGCCTGCAGGTGGATCGCCTCCAGCAGCTTATCCAGATTTGTGCCCTTCACGGCCGAGACCGGCACGTCAAGCGTTTCGCCCGACATGCTCTCGACCACGATCTCGTGCTGCAAAAGCTCCGTGCGAACCCGGTTGGGATCCGCCTGCGGCTTGTCGATCTTGTTGATCGCAACGATGAGCGGCACGCCCGCGGCTTTGGCGTGATTGATGGCCTCAATCGTCTGCGGCATGACGCCATCGTCGGCCGCCACGACGAGAACCACGATATCGGTAACCTTGGCACCACGCGCGCGCATGGCGGTGAATGCCTCGTGGCCAGGCGTATCAATGAACGTCACCTTGTCGCCGAGCGGCGTAGTCACCTGGTAGGCGCCGATGTGCTGAGTGATGCCGCCAGCCTCGCCCGCGACGACGTTGGTCTGGCGGATCGCGTCCAGCAGCGACGTCTTGCCGTGATCGACGTGGCCCATGATGGTGACGACGGGGGCGCGCGATTCCAGCACACCTTCGTCGTCTTTCCCGCCAATGAAGCCGCTCTCGACATCGGCCTCGGAAACGCGCTTGGGTGTGTGGCCGAACTCCTGCACGATGAGCTCAGCGGTATCGACGTCGACCACATCATTGATCTGATGCATCGCGCCTTCCTTCATCAGGAACTTGATGACATCGACGGCGCGTTCGGTCATGCGATTGGCGAGTTCTTGAATGGTGATAACCTCAGGGATCACCACCTCACGCACGATCTTCTCTCGATTCTGCGGAATGCCCATCGCCTTGAGCTTTTCGCGCTCGCGCTTGCGCTTTAGCGAGGCCAGCGAGCGCTCCCGCTGCTTCTCGTCGAAGGCGTTATTGATCGTGAGCTTGACGCGCTCGCGGCGCTCGTCAGCCTTCACCGGCGGAGTGCGCGTTCCTGGCTTGCGTGCACCTTTAGGTGCTCCGCGAGAATCCTCTTCCTCATTAACCTCTGCGACCGGGCGCCCGACGCGCCTTGGTGGCTCGGCCTCCGTCTTCACACGCGGCGAGACTGGAATGTCGATCTCACGCGGTTTACCGCCTTCGCGCGGCTGCAGCGCAGGATTGAACGACGTGCGTGCCCTGGCGCCAGGAGCGCTGTCCGACCTTGTATGCCGACGCTCGGTGTCGGCCCTCGGGGAGCTCGGAGCGCTTCGGGTCTCGGCAGCCTTGGGAGCGGGCGCGGCTTGCGCGGCGGCAGCCTGTGCGGCAACGGCCACAGGCGGTGGCGTGCGAGCGCGCTCGGCCTCCTCCTGGTCGTTGCGGATCTTCGCGGCTGCGAGCGCGCGCGCGCGCGCCTCGCGCTCGTCCTCGGACAGTGTTCTTCCAGCTGGCGTCGCAGCCGACTTTTCGGGAGCAACCGTGTCCGCCTTGGCCGGCTTCTTCGTGGCGACCTGCGGCTCTGGCTCGTGCACCTCTACCGGCGAAGCCTCGGTCTCCGTACCGCCGAGCTTGCGTGTCCTGCGCTTTTCTACGACGACCGACTTGGAGCGGCCATGCGAGAAGTTTTGCCGGACATGTCCGGATTCGACCGTCCGCTGCAGGGACAGCGGCTTGCGCGCGCCCCCGCGCATGGTCTTCTCGGTAGTGTCCTTGGTTTCTGTCATGCTCTTCTCGTTGAAACTCCAATAATCCAAGGTGCTCGAGCCCTTCAGGATGCGCCCAAGCCCGACCGGTAGCGCTGCAAGCGCTCGGCCTCCCTCAGAAACCGCTGTGTGGCTCCGCCCTGTTTGAGGCCAGCATGTACCACATTTGCCCGCCCGATGGCCAAGCTCAATTCTTCAATGGTGAGCCAATCAACAACGGTCCCGGACTGGCCTTTTTCCCGCCCGATCGCCACGAATTTACGGTCTAGCCTGCCCTTGCCGTCGGCAGCTGCGTCAGAGCCATGCACAAGTGCAAAGGCTCGGCCGCCGTCGAGGAGCTTCTCTACCTTTTCAAAGCCGGTAGTGAGGACACCCGCCTTGTTGGCCAGCGAGAGGGCGTCGAGGGCACGTTTGACAAATAATGCCTCAACCGCATCCGACAAGTCCGGGGGCACCGTCACCTGGCGCTTCAGGCTTTTTGCAAATGCATTTCCGGCAGCAGCGGCCGACACCGTTATCTTGTCGGCCGTAACCCAGACGCCACGCCCGGGGAGCTTGCGTGCAAGATCCGGAACGATGCCACCGGCGGGATCTACGACGAACCGCAGGAGGTCGTCGGGAGAGCGTTCGGTACGCGTGACGACGCAGCGGCGCAGCGAGCCGGCCATCTCCGGGCCCTCGCCCTTATCTTGCTGCTGCTCATCAACTCCCAATCCCAATCCGCTTTCCTCGAATGCCTCGACATTCCCACTAGCCTTCGGCGGCAGCATCTTTGCCGCCCTCGCCGGCGTCTGCGCCAGCATCGCCTTCGCCCGTCTCGTCCGCGACTGGCGGAAGCAGATCCTCGGCCTTGATCCAGCCGGCCTGCACACGCGCCGCCATGATCATGTCCTCGGCTTCCTTGCGACCTATTTCGAAGGATTCGAGCACGCCCTTGTGACGAACGGGCTCTGAGTCTTTTTCTTTCTTGCGCTCGGTCCAGCCAACAAGGTCGTCGGTGGCGCAATCTGCAAGGTCTTCGACCGTCTTGATGCCGTTCTCGCCGAACGCCACCATCATCGCGGTGGTTACGCCGGAAACTTTTGCCAGATCATCGGCGACTCCGAGTTCGCGCCGCTTGGCATCGCGGTCGGCTTCCTGCTTCTCGAGGTATTCGCGGGCCCGCGTTTGGATTTCGTTGGCGGTGTGCTCGTCGAATCCCTCGATGTGCGCGATCTCAGACGGGTCGACGAACGCGACCTCCTCGATCGAGGCAAAACCTTCGGTCACGAGCAGCTGGGCAATGACCTCGTCGACATCAAGCGCTTCCATGAGCATCTGCGAGCGCTCGGCGAACTCTTTCTGGCGGCGTTCCAACTCCTCTTGCTCGGTAAGGATGTCGATGTCCCAGCCGGTGAGTTGCGAGGCAAGCCGCACATTCTGGCCACGCCGGCCGATTGCGAGCGAGAGCTGGCTTTCGGGCACCACCACCTCGATGCGGTTGGTGTCCTCGTCGAGAACGACCTTCGTCACCTCGGCAGGCGCCAGCGCATTTACGATGAAGCTCGCCGCGTCCGGGTTCCACTGAATGATGTCGACTTTTTCGCCCTGCAGCTCGTTGACGACGGCCTGCACGCGCGATCCGCGCATGCCGACGCAGGCGCCGACTGGATCGATGGACGAATCCTTAGAAATCACCGCGATTTTGGCGCGGGAGCCCGGATCACGCGCAACCGATTTGATCTCGACGACGCCGTCGTAGATCTCAGGCACCTCCTGGGCAAACAGCTTCGACATGAACTCGGGGCGGGCGCGCGAAAGGAAAATCTGTGGCCCGCGCTGCTCGCGGCTGACGTTGTAGATGTAAGCGCGGATACGATCGCCATACCGCACGTTCTCGCGCGGGATCATCTCGTCGCGACGAATGACACCTTCGGCGCGCCCCAGGTCGACGATGACGTTGCCGTATTCGACCCGCTTCACGGTGCCGTTGACGATCTCGCCGAGGCGGTCCTTGTACTCGCTATAATGGCGCTCGCGCTCTGCCTCGCGCACCTTCTGCACGATCACCTGCTTGGCGTTCTGTGCGGCGACGCGGCCGAAATCCAAGGGTGGCAGCGGCTCCGCGATAAGATCGCCGATCTTTGCGTCCTTGTTGCGCTGCTGCGCTTCCTCAAGCGTAACCTGCGTTGAATCGTTCTCGACGAGTTCGACGACCGCCAAAACGCGCGACAACCGAGCCTCCCCGGTCTTGGGATCTATCTCGCAGCGGATGTCGTTTTCCGCGCCGTACCGCGATTTCGCGGCTTTCTGGATCGCGTCCTCCATAGCCTCGATGACGATCTTGCGGTCGATCGATTTTTCGCGGGCTACCGCGTCGGCGATCTGCAAGAGCTCCAGCCGATTGGCACTGATGCCGGCCATTGCCATGAGTTACTTCCTCCTCACAAGATCCGCGCCGTTCAGGCGTCGCCGGATCCAACCTCGTTGTTTTTCTTAGCGCGGCGCAGGGCCTCGCGAACCAGCTCATCGGTAAGCACCAGCTTCGCCTCACCGATCAGGTCCACCGGAAGACCGATAACGCCGTGCTCTTCGGGGCCGATCTGGGCTTCGATACGGACCTCGCCATCCTCGAAACCCTCGAGCTTGCCGCGAAAACGCTTGCGGCCGTCGATGGGCTCCTTCAGCTCGATCTTGGCTTCGTATCCCGACCAGTCCTCGAAATCGGAAGGACGAACCAGCGGTCGGTCGATTCCCGGCGAGGAGACCTCGAGCCGGTAGGCGCCTGCAATCGGGTTATGCACGTCGAGCAAAGGCGAAATTTCCCGCGAGATCGTCTCGCAATCTTCAATCGTCAAAGTGCCATCAGCCCGTTCAGCCATAACTTGCAGCGTCTTGCCCTCGCGGCCCGAAACTGCGACCCGCACCAAACGGAAGCCCCGGTCCTGCAGTGCAGGTTCGATCAGCTCCGCTACTTTGGCCGCCAAGCCCGCCTCACGAATGAACCGATCGCGGATGGCGCCGTCGTCGCCAGCGTCCATAATCTAAAAGCTATCCGGTTTGCTGCTCGATCCGCTGCGCCAATAGAAAAAGAGCGGACCCAAAGGGCCCACTCTCAAGAGTTGAGATGATCATGAGCAGCAAACTATTACGAGTTCGTGACATCGGTGGCAAGCAAAATATGGCGATTTAGGGTGCCACCGGCTTGAAGTAGCGGAAGAAATAGCATCTGTGCCCGTGGGCCAAAGCCTTTGCCTCGTAGCGGGTTTGCGGCCAATCGGCCGGACGCTGGCGCCAATCCTTCGGCCCCGCGACCTGCCAGACCAGACCGCTCTGGGCCTGCGCTGCCAGCAGAATCCACCGGGCATAATCGGCGACATCGGTCGCGACGCGAAGCTCAGCTCCTGGTGCCATGACCCGAAGAAGTAGATCGAGAAGGCTCCGGGATACGAGCCGGCGCTTGCGATGGCGCTTCTTAGGCCAGGGATCAGGGAACAATATGAAGACGCGATCTAAGGAGCCGGCGGGCAGCCAGCGCAGCATCTCGCGCGCGTCCTGATCGCTCAGGCGGACGTTGGCCAGCGCCTGCTCCTCGACACCGGCAAGAGCTTTGACAATGCCCTCCTCGAATACCTCGCAGCCGATGAGGCCGATTTGCGGGTTCCGCTGCGCCTGCCAGAGGAGGTGCTCGGCGCCCCCAAAGCCGATCTCCAGCCACAGCGCGCCAACACGCTGAGGGAACAGCCGGCCCGGATCGCGTGGGCACGGATCAGAGAGATCGAGAGTGAGGCGCGGGAAGACATCGTCCAGAAGGGACTGCTGGCGTCCACTCAACCGCCGACCTCGCCTGCGGCCGAACGAACGCTGATCCGCGATTGTCCCCGGGTTCATTCCAGCGGCGACACGCTCAGGCGGCAGCTTTCCGGATCGCGTCGGCAATGTCCGTCTTCTCCCAGGAGAAGCCGCCATCGGCGTCCGGGGCGCGACCGAAATGGCCGTAAGCCGAGGTACGCGAATAGATCGGCTTGTTGAGGTCCAGATGGGTGCGGATACCGCGCGGCGAAAGGTCGACGAGCTCGCCCAGAACCTTCTCCAGCTTGGCCTCATCGACCTTGCCGGTGCCGTGGGTGTCGACGTAGATCGACAGCGGTTTGGCGACGCCGATCGCGTAGGAGAGCTGAATGGTGCAGCGCTCGGCAAGGCCTGCCGCCACGACATTCTTGGCGAGATACCGCGCAGCATATGCCGCAGAACGATCGACCTTGGTGGGGTCCTTGCCAGAAAAGGCGCCGCCGCCGTGCGGAGCTGCGCCGCCGTAGGTATCGACGATAATCTTGCGCCCCGTCAGTCCGCAGTCGCCGTCCGGGCCACCGATGTAGAACTTGCCCGTGGGATTGACGTGCCAGATGGTGTCGCTGCCGATCCAGCCGGCGGGCAGCGCCCTTTTCACGTACGGCTCGATGATGTCGCGCACCTTCGCGGAGCCGAGGCTTTCATCGACGTGCTGATGCGAGACGACGATCTGCGTCACGCCAACGGGCTTTCCGTCCTCGTAGCGAACCGTCACTTGGCTCTTGGAGTTCGGGGCCAAGAAGGGCGGCTGAGCCCTCCTTCGCGTGCCGCGCCTTGGCGAGGTCGTGCAGAATCTTGTGAGCATAATAGATTGGTGCCGGCATCAGCTCAGGTGTTTCGGTGCAGGCGAAACCGAACATTATGCCCTGGTCGCCGGCGCCCTCTTCCCTGTTCGTGGGCTGCTGGGCATCGACGCCTTGCGCAATGTCGGCCGACTGCGGATGCAAAAGGACCTCGATGTCAGCCGTCTCCCAATGGAAGCCTTCCTGCTCGTAACCGATGTCGCGGATCGCCATGCGCGCGATATGCCGGATCCAGTCTTTGGTGACTGTATCGGGGCCGCGTGTCTCACCAGCAATGACGACCTTGTTTGTGGTCGCGAGCGTCTCGCAGGCGGCGCGGATCGCCCATGGATCGATCCCGGCCTTGGGGCCCTCGCGATAGAACAGGTCGACAATCTCGTCGGAGATGCGGTCGCAGACCTTGTCGGGGTGTCCTTCGGAAACCGACTCGCTGGTGAAGAGGAATGATTTGCGTGCCACCGAGGCCCCCGGTTCATTGGAAGAAGCGCGGAAAAATCGCCGGGGTTGTCTCAAGCTTTGTCAGCGGGGTCAAGCCGTCGCGGCGCCCCAGGACACCACGATTATCCGATAACCTTATTCACACGCCCCGCCTGCGGGCTCTAGCGCGGCATCATTCGCTTCCGGCTTCACCAGCATAGGCGCGGACCAACTCGACAATCGAGCGGCGGACGCGCGCGTCGGTGATGCGGGCAAAAGCCTTGTTGAGCTCGAGCCCCTCGCGGCTTCCCAAGAATTCGACCGCATAGCTTTCAGCGGGGCGTTCGGCGAATCCTGCGGCACCTTCAGCGGGGCTGCCGGGCAGCTCGTCATAGAAAAACTGAACGTTGACCCCGAGCACCCGAGCGAGATCGAACAGTCGACTAGCACCGACGCGGTTGATGCCCTTTTCGTATTTCTGGATCTGCTGAAACGTAAGCCCGAGAAACTCGCCGAGTTTCTCTTGGCTCATGCCGAGCAACATCCGGCGCAACCGCACGCGGCTGCCAACATGGACGTCGATTGGATTTGCGCGTCGTGAACCGCGGTCGTCTGGCTCTACGTCTTCCACCGCAGCTTCTTTCGACATGGTGCTTTCATCATCACTCACGGGCTTTGCGCCGCGTACACCTCTCGTTGGCGCCGCGGTGCAACGTCAGCCTCAGTTTGAGGATCACCGTTCCTTAGTCCGTCTAAGGCTTGTTTTATGACGGTAACTTCTTGCGCAAGCAACAAAGATCGCCTGTTCAGTGACCTCGTGATCTGGCCAAAATGGTCGCGGTTGCCGCCAAAACCATGGTCATTGCTACGAAAGTCCAATCACCAAAACGGGCGTAGAGCGGCGCGCTGAGTGCCGCCGGCACGGGGCTGTCGATTACTCCGCGTGCGTTGAGAGTCAACATTGTCAGCACGCGTCCGCGCCCGTCTATCACCGCCGAAACGCCGTTGTTGGCGGAGCGCACGATCGGCAACCCCTCCTCGACCGCGCGCACGCGCGTCTGTTGAAAATGCTGCCAGGGACCCGTCGTATCGCCAAACCAGCCGTCGTTGGTGACGTTAACCACTAGTCCGGGACGCTCGCCTCCCTCAACGATCGCGGATGGAAAGATCGCTTCATAACAGATGACCACAGCGACCGGCGGCAGGCCTGCAATCGACAGCAAAGGACGCGGAGAAGGCCCTACTGAAAATCCGCCATGCCACCTCGTCAATTGTTCGAGGCCCAATCGTTCGAGAACTGACTGAAACGGCAGATATTCGCCGAACGGCACGAGATGGATCTTGTCGTAGACCGCCTCGAGGTTTCCCTTGTCGCCGAAAACCATGAGGCTATTGAAGCCTTCGCGTGCGCCGTCGATGCGAGGCGCGGCCGGGTGCTTCAACCGCAACGCGCCGGTGATCAGCTGGGTACCGGGCGGCAAAAGCTCACCGAGCGCCGCAAGCGCCTCGGGGTGATCGAGCGGGAGAAACGGCATCGCAGCTTCCGGCCAAACAAGATGGGTTATCCCGGCCAAGTCGTCTCGGCGCCCTGAGGCATCACGGCGAGAAAGATCCAGCTGATCCTGGAAGATCGCGCCCTGCTTCTCGGGCCGCCACTTGTCACGCTGGTCGACGCTGGCCTGCACGATCCGCATGCGCACGCTATTGAGCAGAGGCGACGGACCGCCTGATAGACGCCACGCGCCAAAGCCGTAGAGCGCCAGCAGGGGAACGATCCCAATCAGCGCGGCTGGCAAACACCGCCCGTTGCGCGTCGTTTCAGCTGAACCGGCGAGTAGCACGAGAGGAGAAGCGAAAATCACGACCGCGAGCAGCGTCAACCCGTAGACACCGACGACCGAAGCCGCCTGCATCAGCTCGATTGGCGAGGTGAGTGCGTAGCCGAGCAGGTTCCACGGAAAGCCAGTCAGAGCGTGCCCGCGCAGCCATTCAGCTAGCGCCCACGCAATCGCGAGTACGATGACGCGCTCGGCGCCGGCGGGCCAGACGAGCCGGGCAGTCGCGGCGGCAAGCGCCGGAAAAAGAGCTAGACCTGCCGGCAGCAGCGTAACCGCAAAGGGCAGCAGCCACGCGAACTTGTCGGCCTCGACGAGAAACGCCTCGCCGATCCAGAACAGCCCGAACATCAGATATCCAAACCCGAACCACCACCCGACCACGCCAGCGCGGACGGCAGGGCGGCCCCAGAACGAGGAGACGTTGCCGTCTCGTTGCGCCCCGTCGATCTGCCACACCAGGACCGGCAGCGTGAGGAACAGAACCGGCCAAAGGAAAAATGGCGCCATGGCGAGGACAGAGAGACTGCCCGCAACGAAGGCGAGCGCCAGCCGGCGCCACCCCGCCGCGTTTGTTACGGCCGTGGCGGCCGCGCCGATCCAAACTAGTGGCGAATTTAGTTTCAAAGTCGTCCACGCGACGCCAACTCGTGCCACGCTGGCGCTCATGCTTTTTTTGCGTCGGCGCCGGGATCGCCGACAGGACGCGGCTGATGGATTCTCACCTTCTTTAAACGGCGCGCATCAGCGTCCAACACTTCGAGCTCGAGGCCAGACGGGTGCCGCACGAGCTCTCCTCGCACGGGTACTCGGCCGAGCAGAGCAAACATGAGACCACCAAGCGTATCGATGTCCTCTTCCTCATCGGCCTTTAGGAGTTTCAACCCGAGGTGCTTCTCCAGCTCCTTGATAGGGGTTCGCGCCGAAGCGACGAGACCGAGCTTGGGCTCGGTTGAAATGTGAGCCGCTTCCGCAACGTCGTGCTCATCCTCGATGTCGCCGACAATTTGCTCGACAAGGTCCTCGATCGTCACGAGGCCATCCGTGCCGCCGTATTCATCCACCACCAGCGCCATGTGAATGCGGGTCGACTGCATGCGGATAAGCAAATTGGTTGCCGGCATAGAAGGCGGCACATAGAGCACCGGACGTCTGATCTTAACTGTGCTTACCGCCCGAGCCAGATCTACCGCCTTCAGATCCAGCTGGCTCACAGCCTGCCTGAGAGCCGTCGTCGGCGGCTCGGCGGCCACCACGGCGATCGGCGGATTCAGCAGTTCACCGGCGGATTCCTTGATCAGCCAGCGAAACAGATCCTTGATGTGGATCATGCCGCGGGGATCATCGAGCGTCTCGTTGAAGAGCGGGATGCGCGAGACGCCAGCCTCGCTGAACATGCGAACCAACTCAGACAATGGCTCGCTTTCCTCGAGCGCGATGATATCGGCTCGGGGGACCATGATGTCATCGACGCGTAGGGTGCCAAAGCGCAACAACCGCCGAAGCATCTCGCGCTCTTCTGCCGAGAAGGCGGCATCAGCTTCCGGATCCCCCTTGAGCCCCATCTCCAGGGTCTCGCGTAGTGTCGGGGACCGCAAGCCGATCCGATTGAGGATTGCCGCGAGCAGGCCGGGCGTGCCGGTCAGAACATCGTCGCCATCACTGATGGCTGCGTCCGCCGCAGCCTTGTCGGCAGTATCGTTCGTGCTGGTCATGGTGTTGCAGGTTTCCGCAAGTCTCGAATTTCGGCGCCCGCGTTGGTTGCGTAAGGATCGGCCACGCCAAGACGTGCCAGGACGCGCGTCTCAAGCGCCTCCATGGCGCCGGCATCTGCCTCTATCTCATGATCGTAGCCCAATAGATGCAGCAGCCCGTGAACGATCAAATGTTGCATGTGGTCCTTGAGCGGCAGCGAGCGTTCGACAGCCTCGCGCGACAGCGTCTCGTGCGCCAGCACGATGTCCCCGAGAAATTGCGTTTGAGCCCCTGGCTCGCTGGCCTTGGTGCCTGCGGGGAAGGACAGCACGTTAGTCGGCGCCGGTTTCCCGCGATACGTGGCATTGAGCGCAGCCACCTCGACGTCGGAAGAAAGCGCCAGGCATGCTGAGCTGTTTGCCAGGCCGATCTCGGCAGCAAGCGCGCTAGCGGCGGCTCGCGCCGTCTCGGCGATGCTCGATAGTGGGCCCCAATCGCCCAACTCGTGCACGACTTCGAGCACGAGGGCTATCGGAGGGTCCGTATCGTTGCGGTCCGACTCGCCGGCGGTCTCGATACTGCTCATAGTTGGTCGCACTGACGCCATTTGCTGCCGACTATGGCTTCTGCCGATCGTAGGCCTCGACGATTTTGGCCACGAGGTCGCGACGCACGACGTCTGCTGCCGTGAAGCGAACGGCGGTGATACCCTTTACATCAGCCAGGAGTGCAATGGCCTCGTCGAGACCCGATTTCATCCCGGGCGGCAAATCGACCTGACTTGGATCGCCGGTCACCGCCATCTTCGAGTTTTCGCCCAGACGCGTGAGGAACATCTTCATTTGCATGCTGGTCGTGTTTTGCGCCTCGTCGAGAATGACGCAGGCATTCGCCAGGGTGCGCCCGCGCATGAACGCCAGCGGCGCAATTTCTATTACACCTGACTCCAGATCGCGCTCGACCTTCTCCGGCGGAAGCACGTCGTAAAGGGCATCATAGAGTGGGCGCAGATATGGATCGACCTTTTCGCGCATATCGCCAGGAAGAAAGCCAAGCCGCTCGCCCGCCTCGACGGCCGGGCGTGACAGGATAATGCGCTCGACTAGCCCCTGCTCGAGACAGTGCGCCGCATAGGCGACCGCAATATATGTTTTACCCGTGCCGGCAGGACCAACGCCAAACACGAGATCGACCTTTTCGAGCGCACGGATATAGGCACTCTGCGCCGGGGTGCGCGCCTGCACGACGCGGCGGCGGGTAGCAATTTGCGCTTGGCCGTCGGCGGGGGCAGTTTCCTCACGCGCATGACGCATCAGCCCATCAAAATCACCCGGTCCTACCTGCTGTCCGGCAGCAACGCGCGAATACAGCTGCTCCAGCACCGAACGTGCGATTTCAGTGGCAGCCTGCGGACCGTTCAGGATGATGACGTTGCCGTGCGCGTGCGCCTCGATTCCGAGGCGATCCTCGATCAGCGCAAGGTGGCTGTCGTACTCTCCCAGCAGTTGGGGGAGGTGCCGATTGTCCTCGAACGGCACCACGATGCGCTTGTTCGCAACTTGAACCTTAGGGGCTCGGCCCGGTCCAGAAACCGGGTTCCCGCGAAATGCTGCCAATCGGAGCTCCAGTCTTCGTCGGCTTCGAATCGCCACTTCCTGGCGCGGAGAGTATCATAAAGCCCTTACCGGCCGAACGGGCTCACCAGCAACGACTGCGAGAGCTAAACCTCGGTCAAGTCGGGTTTAAGACACCGGTTAGACTATTGTTACCACAGGCCGAAATTTCAACCTCGGCAAGGCGGCCAAGGAAGTCCGGTGCCACTTCGGCGTGCACGGCCTGCAAATAGGGCGATCGTCCGATGAGCTGGCCCGGGTGGCGTCCCTGGCGCTCAAACAGTACGCGCAGCCTGCGTCCAACGCTGGCCTCGTTAAACGCGACCTGTTGCGCGATCAGCAGATCCTGCAATTTGGCCAAACGTTCTTTTTGTTCAGCCTCCGGCACGGGATCGGAAAGTTTCGCCGCCGGCGTTCCAGGACGCGGGCTGTACTTGAATGAGTAGGCTTGCGCGAAGCCAACGGTGCGCACCACGGCAAGCGTTTCCTCGAACTCGGTCTTCGTCTCACCAGGAAAACCGGCGATGACATCGGTCGAAAACGCGATGCCGGGAACTGCCTTCCGGATACGATCGATGAGATTGAGATAGTCCCTCGCAGTGTGTTTGCGGTTCATCGCTGCGAGAATGCGATCGGCGCCTGACTGAAACGGCAAATGCAAATGAGGCATCAGCTTGGGCACTTCGGAATGTGCCGCAATCAGATCCTCGCTCATGTCGCGCGGATGGCTCGTCGTATAGCGCAGCCGCTCGAGCCCACCGATGCGCGCGAGGTGCCGAATCAGCTGAGCGAGCGTCCACGCCGAACCGTCGGGGCCGGCACCGTGATATGCGTTGACGTTCTGGCCAAGCAGCGTGAATTCCCGTACGCCGCACTCAACAAGCTGGCGCGCCTCGTCCATGATCGCGTCGACGGGTCGTGAGAATTCTGCCCCGCGCGTGTATGGCACGACGCAGAAAGTGCAGAACTTGTCACATCCTTCCTGCACCGTCAGATATGCAGTGATGGAGCGCGTCGGTGCGCGGGCGGGAAGCTGCAAGAACTTATCGTCGTCGGAAAACGCCGTGTCGACGAGACCTTTTTCGTCCCTCCGTGCTCGCGCAATTAACTCTGGCAAGCGATGGTAGCTCTGCGGACCAATAACAAGATCGACGACCGGCGCGCGGGAAATGAGGTGCGCGCCCTCAGCCTGGGCAACACAGCCGGCAACAGCAACGATCGTCGCGCGGCCTATGGCCGATCGCTCCTCCTTGACCTCGCGCACGCGTCCGAGATCGGAATAGACTTTCTCGACCGCCTTCTCGCGAATGTGGCAGGTGTTGAGTAGGACGAGATCGGCATCCTCGATGCGCGAGGTCTCCGAAAAGCCGCTAATGCTCAAGGCCTCACTCATGCGCTGTGAATTGTAAACGTTCATCTGGCAGCCAAAGGTCTTGATAAAGACCTTGGCGTCAGGCGAATTCCCGCTCGCATTGTGCAGTGGCTGCGAAAGAAGGTTGTCGGCCATGGATGATGGATCTCGTACTATGGCCGCATGCGACCACCACCGGCGGTAATTGTCCAGTGAGCCCTCTCGCGCAGCCTTGAATTCCGTTGGTCAAACCCATTTTGCGCCGATGTCGGCACTGCTTTGTGGCCGCGGCGTAAAGGCGCCAGCTGCCTGCGCAGCAATGATTATCGGCTCGTCGCGGCCACGGCCGCGCAGGATGCGCACGACATTTTCGCGCACCTCGGCTTCGGTTTTCCGCGCCAGATCCTTACGGTCGGAAAAGCTGGCGAGCGGGACGGACGGCCCGATGCGGATGCGCACATCGAGCGGTCCCGATTGCAATAATCGCCAGGCGTGGGCGCGCATTTCCATGTCGCCGTACCAGCCGACAAGCGGGCGGGCGGCGCGGCCGAGGGGGATGCCGTGCAGCGCCGTGTAAACGATCGACAGGCTCTGCACGGCCATTTGCGGCTGGGACATGTCGGAATGAACCGGTTTAACCGCGGCAAAGAGCGAGGTCATGAACGGCAAAACCCGGTTGCCGTCGCTCGAGGTGCCCTCCGCAAACAGCACGATCGTATCCCCCTCGTTAAGCCTCTTGAGGATTTCACCCGCCGCCTCGCCGACGGCCGTGCGCCGCGCCCGATCCACGAACACGGACCGTTGCAGCCGCGCCAGCGAGGAAACGAACGGCCAGCGGCCAACCTCCTTCTTGGCGACGAACGAGACTGGCGCCACGGCCGACAGCACCGGGATATCGAGCCAGGAGGTATGATTGGCGACGAGCAGCACCGGGCGGCCGCGCGCCACCTCGCCCTCGATCTCGATGCGCACGCCCAAGAGCCTGCACACCTGCCGGTGATACCAGTTGGGGAAACGGCGCGCGGCCTTGGGGCTCAAGCGCAACAGCGCCGCCTGCACCGGCATCAACGGCGCCGTCAGAGCGAAAAACCCCGCCAGGATCGCGCCGCCTCTCACTGCTCCCATCGCGCGACGCCCTTTTTCAGGATTTCTTCGGCTTCACCCGCACCCCATAGAGCTCGAGGCGGTGCCCCACGAGCTTGAAGCCGAGCTCGCGCGCGATACGGTTCTGCAGCGCCTCGATCGCCTCGTTGCTGAACTCGATGACGCGCCCGCTCTCGACATCGATGAGGTGATCGTGGTGGCCGCGCGAGGCTTCCTCGTAACGGCCGCGCCCGAGACCGAAATCGTGCCGCTCGAGGATGCCCTTGTCGGCGAACAGCTTCAACGTGCGGTAAACGGTCGACAACGCAATACGCGGATCGATCTCGTTGGCACGGCGATAGACCTCCTCGACGTCGGGATGATTTTTTGCCGCCGAAAGGACGCGCGCGATGACACGGCGCTGTCCCGTCATGCGCAGACCCTGCTCGGCGCACAACGTCTCGATACGGCTGAAGCTGTCTGTCTCGGCCATGCCAGCGCGCAATTTGTTGCCGTTCGTTGCGAGATTAATGAGGCCGCCCTGGCGCGTCCACCCGGCGGTTCCGGCACCAAGGATTACAGGGCAAGAGACAGAATGATGGCATCGACGGGCTGGCCGTTGGGGCGGCGATAGTAGTCTTTGCGCCGGCCGACGGCCTCGAACCCCAGCCCCGAGTAGAGCTTCGTCGCCGCCGTGTTGTCCGTTGAAACCTCGAGAAACAACCGCTTGACCTCGGCGCGCCGCACCGACCGCACGAGCGCCTCGATCATCTGCCGCGCGATGCCGCGCCGCTGCCATTCAGGCGCGACGCCGACCGAAAGTATCTCCGCCTCGTCGGAGGCGATCTGGCCGATGACGAACCCGGCGGTGACACGCGGATCGCGCACCTGCGCGACAAAGGCTGCGGCGGCCGGATGCTCGAGCATCGTGGCGATGCCCTCGCGGTCCCATGGCGGATCAAACAGGCGCGAATGCAGCGCGACGATCTCGTCGGCTCGGTCCGGACTCGCCCACAAGAGGCTCAGATTGCGAGGATCGAGCATAAGGTCCATCGTCGCGCTCATGGTTGCGCCCTCGCGACGGCCTTGTGGCCTTGCGGCTTCGCGTCGGGAGCACGCAGGTACAGGGGCTGCAGAGGTGCGTCGGTTACGTTCAGGCCTGCAGCAATGTGCGCCAGTGCCGTCGCGTTTGGCAGAAGTCCAGGCAGGCAAGCCGTGGCGTTGCGGCCGTTATGCTGTGCGGCCGCGGCTACCGCCTCAGCGCCCGAGCCGGCGATCACCAGCGAAGAACCACCTATGCGGGCCGCGTCATTCAGTGCAAGCACTTGTGGTGGCGACTTCGCGTTCGTGCCGGTGGCGTCGAACAGCTGCGCGTAAACTTCGCCACGCCGCGCATCGACCGCAACCATAAGATCGTACTCGGATGATGCCACCGGGCCAGCCTCTCTGGCGGCGAGCGCATCGCGGGCGACGATCGCCATGACCGCCAGGCTCGAGGCACCGACGAGCGAAATACCTGTCGCGAGTGCAAGGCCGCGCGCTGCCGCAACGCCGATGCGAGTGCCGGTGAAAGTGCCGGGCCCGGCCGTGACGGCAATGCGATCGAGCTCGCCGAACGTCAGGCCGGATCGGCTCATGACATCGTCGATCATCGGCACGAGGCGCTCTGCGTGACCGGTTTCGAAACGTTCGGTCATACTCGCCAGCTCTGCGACGGCGTTGCCCTGCGCTCGCGCCACGCAGGCGGAGCAGGCATCAAAGCACGTGTCGAAGGCGAGAATGTTCATGGGCCGGGAACCTATACGCACGACACCCCAGTATCACCCCTGGAAATACAAAAGCCCACGGGAACTCCGATTCTTTCACCGACTTTCACCGGAGCGTTGGCTCAGACGATCTTGGCCATCTCGTCGAAGGAGAAGCGCGGCGAGCGTGGCCGCAGGCCGGATGGATCGCCGTATCCGATGTTGCACAGGAAATTCGACTTGATGCTCGTGCCGGAGAAAAAGGCGGCGTCGACGCCGGCGTTGTCAAAGCCCGACATGGGCCCGCAGTCGAGCCCATGCAGACGAGCGGCGAGTATCAGATAGGCACCCTGCAGCGTACCGTTGCGAAACGCAGTCTCCTTGATCTTTTCAGGTTGCCCGGCAAACCAGCTGCGCGCGTCGGTGTGGGGGAAGAGCTTTGACAGGTGCTCGTAGAATTCGAGGTCGTAGCCAATGATGGTGCAGACCGGAGCCTTCATCGTCTTGTCGCGATTGCCTTCGCTCAAGTGGGGCTTCAAGCGTTCCTTTGCCTCTTTCGATTTGACGAAGACGAAACGAGCCGGCGAGCAGTTGGCGCTCGTTGGTCCCATCTTGAGTACGTCGACGAGGCGCCGCAGCAGGCTGTCGGGGACATCCTTCTGCTGGAATGCATTGTGGGTGCGGGCATCGAGAAAGGCTTGCGCCATAACGCTTTCGTCGACGGCTTGCGACATGGCATGTCCTCGAAATTGAGCGAACGGACCCGCTAAAGAAAACCCCGCCTGGGGGCGGGGTTCCAAAATCGCTTGTGAGTTAGCTCAGATGGCCTGGACTTCCCGCACCTCGGGGCAAAAATGCCGAAGCAGGTTTTCGACGCCGTGACGCAGCGTTGCGGTCGAGCTGGGGCAACCCGAGCACGCTCCACGCATGCTGAGATAGACGATGCCGTCGCGGAAGCCCGAGAAGGTGATATCGCCGCCATCCTGGGCAACGGCAGGGCGCACGCGCGTCTCGAGCAGCTCCTTGATCGTATTGACGACCGCTTCGTCCTTGGGATCGAAGGAACCGTCCGCGCCGTCGTTGGCGCCCTCCTCGGCAACCGGAGCACCCGAGACGTAGTGCTCCATGATTGCGCCGAGCACCATCGGCTTCAAATGCTGCCACTCGACGTCGCCCTTGGTCACCGAGATGAAGTCGGAGCCAAGGAACACGCCGCGCACGCCACTGATGTCGAACAGGCGCGCCGCAAGCGGGGACGCAAGGGCCTCGCTCTTATCGGTAAAGTCGGCCGTCCCCTCACCCAAGACGGGCTTGCCGGGGATGAACTTCAGCGTGGCCGGATTCGGCGTCGCCTCGGTCTGGATGAACATAGCTGGCGTCTCCAAGCGTCGCCGGCCCTGACGGCACCGGCGACGGCCTCTCATTAGAAGAAATCTAACATAGGATCGACGGCTCGCAAATTCGAGGTCCGTGGGCCGAAACCAGGGGCTCAGGCGAGCGCCTGGATATCCTCAAGGTCGAGGTTGCCCGGGACAATCGTGATCGGGATAGGGAAATTGCCGGCTGCCGTGCCGGCCGCAAGCGACTCCACCAGCGGACCCGGCCCTGCAGCGTCGGTCGAAGCCCCGAGCACGAGGATCGCGATGTCCTCATCCGCATCGATGACTTTGCGAATCTCCTCGCCCTTGGCACCCTCGCGGATGACCTCCTCGGAGGAGACCCCTTCGAAGCCCGCAAGGTTGAGCTTGCGCCGAAACATCCGGAACAGCGCCTTCGCCTTGGTCGTCTCCTCCTCGACCTGCTGCTGGCGCACGTTGATCCAATGCTGAAACTCCTGCGGCACGATCACGTAAAGCATTGCGATCGAGCCGGAAGAGCGCTGGATGCGGCTCGCGGCATAGAAGAGCGCGGCTTCGACTTCCTGGCTCTCATCGACGATGAGCAGGAATTTGCGGAAGTGACCGCTCTCAAAAGAGCGGCGCTTCTTCTTGGGAACGACCGGGGTATTCATGGGGCCATGCTGCCACGCGCCGCAGAGGCCCACAATATGAGGCTGACCCGGCGCGAAGCTGTGCTCACGACCGCACGAACCCCACGACGTCCTTCACTTCGGCGATGATGGGGCCCGCAATAGCGCGGGCGCGCTCGGCGCCGTCGGCGAGCACGCGGTCGATTTCGGCGGGGTCGGCACTGAGGCGCACGATCTCCGCGCGGATGGGACCCAGCGTCTCCACCGCCACCTCTGTCAACGCGCGCTTGAGCCCAGTGAATATGCTCGGGCCTTCCTTTGCCGTCTCGATCAGCACGCCAAGCGCGTCCTCCTTGCCGATGCCGGCGAGCGCCGCGTAGATGCCGACGAGATTGTCGATCTCCGGGCGCGCTTTGAGCTCCTCCATATTGCTCGGCGGCGCAGGCTCCATGTCGGTTTTGGCGCGCTTGATTTTGTCGGCAATGGTGTCGGTGTCGTCCATCAGGTTGATGCGGGACATGTCGGACGGCTCGGACTTCGACATCTTCTTAGTACCGTCGCGCAGGCTCATGACGCGCGTCGCAGGTCCGGTGATGACGGGCTCGGGCTGCGGAAAGAAAATGCCATCGGCATGGCCCGCCCGCTCGATCCATTTCCTGAAGTCGTTGTTGAACTTCTGCGCGATGTCGCGGGCGAGCTCCAAGTGCTGCTTCTGGTCGTCGCCCACAGGGACGTGCGTCGCTCTGTAGGCGAGGATGTCGGCGGCCATCAGGTCTGGGTAGACGTAGAGGCCGACGGATGCGTTCTCGCGATCCTTGCCGGCCTTCTCCTTGAACTGCGTCATGCGGTTGAGCCAGCCCAGGCGCGCAACGCAGTTGAAGATCCAGGCGAGCTCGGCGTGGGCGGAGACCTCGCTCTGGGCAAAGAGGATCGAGCGCTTGGGATCGAGGCCCGACGCGATGTAGGCGGCCGTCACCTGGCGGATCGCGCTCTTGAGCTCGTCGGGATCCTGCCAGACCGTGATCGCGTGCAGGTCGACGACGCAGTAGATGCACTCGTGCGTCTTCTGCAGCTTGATCCAGTTGACCATGGCGCCGAGGTAGTTGCCGAGATGCAAGCTCCCCGTCGGCTGCATGCCGGAGAAGACGCGCTCCTTGAAGGCCATCGATTTCGCTCCCTCGACCGGCGCGCGTTATGGCGCGCCCGGCGCACATAGGCAAGGCACATAGGCTAGCGTGCGGGGTCAGACCGGGCCGGGCGGGCCCGTGCGGCGCATGAGGAAGTCGCGCAGCTTGCGGGCATCGACGGCGCCCGAGGCAAACACCGCGATCGCGTAGGCAAGAAGGCCGGCCGTAATGAGCGCCGTCAGCGCGGCGGCGCGTTCCAGCGTCGGCGTTGGCGGCGCGAAACGTGCGCCCAGAGCTTCGGCGACGACCCAGAGCGCCACGCCCATGATCGCGCTCGCCAGCACGATGCGGGGAAGCGTGCGCTTGAGGCGCTTGTCGGCGACGAAATGCCCGCGCTTTGCGAGCGTCCGGTACAGGAGCCCGGCGTTGAGCCAGCCGCCGAGCGTGGTCGCCACCGCAATGCCCAAGTGCGGCATCAGTCCGTAGGCGCGGAAAATAAAGAACAGCGCGATCGAGCCGATGGTGTTGGCGGTCAGGCTTATGGTTGCATAGATCATCGGCGTGCGCGTGTCCTCGCGGGCAAAGTAGGCCGGCGAAAAGACCTTGATCAGCACGAAGCTCGGCAGGCCGAGCGCGAAGATGCCGAGCGCATAGGCGGTCGCGGGCGTGTCGGCGGCGGTGAAGGCGCCACGCTCAAACAGCCCGGCGATGATGGCGGTCGGCACCACGGCGAGCGCGACGGCAGCGGGCAGCGTCAGCAGCATCGCGAACTCGAGCGAGCGGTTCTGGCTGTCCATGACGGCCAAGTTGTTGCCGGCGCGCAGATGCCGCGACACGTCGGGCAGCAGCACGACCCCGATCGCGATGCCGACGATCGCGAGCGGCAATTCGTACAGGCGGTCGGCGTAGTAGAGGTAGGACACCGCGCCGTTCTGCATCGAGGCAATGACGGTGCCGATGACGATGTTGATCTGGGTGACGCCGCCCGCGATCACGCCGGGGATGCCGAGCCGGATGAGGCGGCGCATGCCGTCGGTCATGCGCGGCCAGCGCAGCCTGAGCCAGATGTTGTTGCGGCGCAGGCCGTCCATCAGCACCAAAAGCTGCAGGATGCCCGCGACGAACACGCCCCACGCCTGCACCACGCCGGCCATCGGCTCGTTGCGCAGCCCCATCGCCATGCCGACGAAGGTCGCGAGCATCATCACGCCGTTCAGCACGATCGAGACGGACGAGCTCTCGACGAACTTGCCAAACGAGTTCAGCACGCCCGACATCAAGGCGACGAGCGACATGCAAACGAGATAGGGCATGGTGATGCGCGTCAGCAGCACGGCCAGATCGAACTTGTCGGGCGTCGCATCGAACCCCGGCGCCAGCCCGTACATAAGAAACGGCATCGCGATCTCGGCGACGATGGTGATCGCCAGCAGGATGAACACGAGCCCCGACATGGCCTCCTCGGCAAACACGCGCGCCGATTCACGCCCGTCGCCCTCAAGGCGCTTGGCAAACAGCGGCACGAATGCGGCATTGAACGCGCCCTCGCCGAACAGGCGGCGAAACAGGTTGGGGAAGCGGAACGCGACGAAGAAGGCGTCGGCCACGGCGCCGCTACCCAGAATGTCAGCGATGAGGATGTCGCGGAGGAATCCGAAGATCCGGCTGAGGAACGTCAGGCCGCCGACGGTCGCGAACGAGCGGTAGAGCTTCATCGGGCGAGAGCGGTAGCGGAGGCTTGGGGCAAGAGCAAGGGAGCTAGTGCCGCTGGCGCGTTGACAGGAGCGGAGGGATCGCCGACAGAATGTGCGACAGGTGAGGGGATCGGGCCATGTTTCCAATCGGCGATGATGATTCTGAACGCAGGACGACGCCGATCGTCACGTACGTCCTGATTGCCTTGAACCTCGCCTTTTTCCTGGTCGAGCTCAGCAACGGCGACGAATTCATCTCCAAGTGGGCCTTCGTGCCCGCCCGCTTCTCGGCCGATCCTGCCGGCAACCTCATCACCGTATTCACAGCCATGTTCATGCATGGCAGCTGGCTGCATCTGGGCGGCAACATGCTGTATCTGTGGATCTTCGGCGACAACGTCGAGGACAGCTTCGGCCACGCGAAATACCTGATCTTCTACCTTCTCGCCGGCATCGCGGCGACGGTGGCGCAGTACATCGCTCTGCCATCCTCCAACGTGCCGAACGTGGGCGCATCGGGCGCCATCGCCGGCGTCCTGGGCGCCTACATTCTGATGTTCCCCCGCGCGCGCATCAATGTGCTGCTCGGGCGCAACGTCGTCGCCATGCCGGCGCTCATCGTGCTGGGATTCTGGATCGTTCTGCAGCTCGTGAGCGGCGTCGGAACCATCGCCACGACCTCCGCAGACGTCGGCGGGGTCGCCTACATGGCGCACGTCGGCGGGTTTGCCGCAGGCTTCCTGATGGCGTTCCTGTTCCGCGGACGCGGCGGCACGCCAACCATATCAACCTGAAACGCTGCCCTTTAGCCTCAATCTGGCGTTCTCTTGAACAGCGTGCCTAATTGCAGGACAATAGCGTCTGGCCGGGGGGCCAAGGCGTAAGGAAGAGCGTCATGAATCGCCGCCTGGCAGTATTGATTATACTTCTGTTGCTTTTCTTGAGCGCCGGCGCCGTATGGGCGCTGCTCGGCCCGCTGCACCTTTGGCGTACGCCCGGCGAGCAAATCACGGCCGAAGGCTTGAGGCCTCAAGATACGCCCGCGCCCGACACCGATCGCGATAGCAAGGGCGCCGAGACTGCTCCTCCTCAGGCCAGCGATCCCGCCTTCGATGTCGTGCGCATCGATCCCGAGGGAACATCCGTGTTTGCCGGGCGCACCGAACCTGGCGCTCAGGTCACGATCACCGGCGACGGCAAGAAGCTCGGGACCGCGCAGGCCGACGAGAACGGCGAGTGGACATTCACGGTCGAGGAGAAATTTGCCAGCGACGATCCCAAGCTGGGCCTTGAGGTAAAGCCGGCCGCCGAAGTGAAAAAAGAGGCGGCACTTGCGGCCGCATCGCCACCGAGCGCCAAACCCGCTTCCGAGCCCGGATCTGCGACAGGGCCCGCGCCGCAAGGCGGCACGGCCGCCGCCGACGCCCAGTCGCCGCATACCGCCAGCGCCGTCACGGCGCATCTCCTCAAAGACCTGCAGGGCATGGTCAACGAGGCGCGCTCGGGCAATCCGCAGGATCAAGCGGCCAAGTCACCCGAGGGGTCGCCTGCCTCGGCAGGTGCGCAGGCGCTGGTATCTCCCCAGCCGGCTCCCGGAGCGCAAACAACGCCCCAGGCCGTTCCGAGCTCCCCGACCGTGGCGCAGGTGGTTCCTGAACCGAACACGGTGCCTGAACCAAAATCCGATCGCGGCAGTGCGACCGTGGCGAAGCTCGCTCCTCCCGCACCCGGGGAAGCGATCGTACGCAAGACGATCCCGGTCCCGATCACGTTCGTGTTCAACGAAGCGCAACTCACCTCCGATGGGCGCAAGGCCGCCGAGCTGCTGCTCGAATACCTGAAGCTCAAGGGCTTCAAGCAAGTCGCGTTGACGGGCCACGCCGACGAACGCGGATCGGACGAGCTCAACATGAACCTGTCGCGCGACCGCCTGGAAACGGTTGCAGGGTTCTTGAAGCAGGGCGGCTTTTCCGGCGATCTGCAGCTCGTGCCCAAGGGCAAGTCCGAGCCCTACACGGGAGTCGTTCGCAGCGAGTTCAGCCAGGAAGAGCTTTATCAGCTCGACCGGCGCGTTGAGCTCGTCGTGAAGCCGTAGCGCGATATTCGCTCAGCCGGTGTCGGTGCCGATGAGCACCCGCTCGAGTTTGTCGCGGATCGCCTTCTGGCGCGGCTCGTGCACGACCTTCTTGCCGGTCAGATCGGTCACGTAGAACACGTCGACGGCCTTCTCGCCGAATGTCGTGATGTGCGCAGAGGTAATGTCGAGAAACAAGTTCGAGAGCGTGCTGGTGAGCTCGTAGAGCAACCCGGGTCTGTCACGGCCGGCCACCTCGATCACCGTGAACTGATCCGACAGCGCATTGTTGATTATGACATCGGGCTCCACTGTGAACGCCAGGATGCGCCGCTGCGGCGAACCACGCTCCGCCAGCAAGTCCTTCAGCCAGACATCACCGCGCAGCAGGCGCGCGATCATATCGCCGATGCGCCGCCCGCGGCGGTACTCGTCCTCGTCATCGGTGAACTCGCGATTGAGCAGGAACGTGTCGAGCGCGAATCCGTCCCGCGTCGTCATGATGTGCGCACCGGCGATATTGGCTCCCGCCGCGGCGCAGGCACCGGCAAACTGCGCCAGCAAGCGGGGATGGTTCGGCGCGACCACGGTCAATTCGGTGACCGCGGTGAAAGCGTCCGTGGTCGTCTCGGTCGCGAACTGGCGGCCTTCCTTGTCGGCGCGCTGCAACAGCCTGGCGTGATCGACTTGGCGGTCGGTGTCGGTACGCAGCCAATAATCGGGGTAATGGCGCTCGATGAAGTGCTCGACTTCCGCCGGCGGCCAGTCGCTGAGCGCCTTGCGCAGCGCGCCCTGCGCCTCTGCGATGCGCTCGCTGCGCTTGCCCTGGGTGTGCCCGCCCGCCACCAGCGGCTCGGTCTCATAGTACAATGTGCGCAGCAATTGGCCTTTCCAGCCGTTCCAGACACCCGGGCCCACGGCACGGATATCGGCAACGGTAAGCAGCAAGAGCAGCTTCAAGCGCTCCGGGCTTTGCACGACGTTGGCGAAATCGCGAATGGTCTTGGGATCGGACAGATCGCGGCTTTGAGCGATGTTGCTCATGGTCAGGTGGTGCTCGATCAACCAGACCACCGTCTCCGTTTCGGCGGCGCTCAGGCCAAGCCGCGGACAAAGCCGGCGGGCGATGCGGGCGCCGACGATCGAGTGATCCTCGGTGTAGCCTTTGCCGATATCGTGCAGGAAAGCCGCAACGAACAGCGCGCGCCGATTCTGGATCGTGCTGATGATCTCGGTCGAGAGCGGAAGCTCGGCGCTGGCGCCTCCGCGCTCGATGTCGGTCAGCATGCCGACGGTGCGGATCAGATGCTCATCGACCGTGTAGCTGTGATACATGTTGAACTGGGTCATGCCGACGATGCGGCCGAACTCCGGCACGAAACGACCGAGAACGCCGGCCTCGTTCATGCGGCGCAATGACATCTCGGCGCTGGCGTCCCGAGCAATCAGCTCGGTGAAGATGCGATTGGCGTCGGGATTGTCGCGCAAATCATCGTCGATCAGCCGCAGCGACTGGCGCAGGAGCCGGATGGCATCTGGGTGCAGGAAGCAGTTGGTGTGCCGCGCCTCGGCGAAGAAGCGGATGAGGTTCACCCGGTCGCGCTTGAAGACCTCGGCGTCGGCAACGTTCAAGCGGTCGTTGTCGATGCGAAAATCGGTGCGCGTCCGGATCTGACGCCGCGCCTTCCAATTGAGCGGCCGTAGCAAACGGCCAAGACCCGGCGAGGTCTTTAATTGCTGCATCTCGAGCGCGGTGCACAGGATCGTCGTCAGATCGCCGACGTCCTTGGCGACGAGGAAGTAGTGCTTCATGAAGCGTTCGACCGCGAGCAGCCCACTGCGCTGGTTGTAGCCGAGCTGCGCCGCTAGCCACGGCTGCACGTCGAAGGTCAGCACCTCTTCCGCGCGCCCGCTGACGAAGTGCAGGTAGCAGCGGATGGTCCAGAGGAAGTCCTCGCAGCGGCGGAAGGTGGCGACCTCGTCCGGCTTGAAGATGCCGGCGGCGACCGTCGCGGCACCGACGCCCTGCCCGTAGAGGTATTTCGACAGCCAATGCAGCGTGTGCAGATCGCGCAGGCCGCCTTTGCCGTCCTTGACGTTGGGCTCGACCTTGTAGCGGCTTTCGCCGGCGCCGCGATGGCGGTCGTCGCGCTCCGCCATCTTGGCATCGATGAAGGACCGCGCCGTTCCCGCGACGACGTCGTTGTGAAAGCGATGCTCAAAGGTGGAAAACAGCTGCGCGTCGCCGTGCACGAGACGTGCATCGAGCAGCGCGGTGCGCACCGTGATGTCGGAGCTCATCTTGATGCACTGGTCGACCGTGCGCGTCGCGTGCCCGACCTTGAAGCCCAGATCCCAGAGCATGTAGAGGATGTATTCGGCGACGCTCTCGCCCCACGGCGTCTGCTTGTAGGGCAGCAGGAAAAGCAGATCGATGTCGGAGCCCGGCGCCAGCAGCCCGCGTCCATAGCCGCCGGTGGCGACGATCGACATTCGCTCGGCGTCCGAAGGATTGGTCGCGCGGTAGACGTGCGCCACCGAGTAGTCGAACAGCGCGCGGATCAGCTCGTCCTGGAACTGCGAGAGGCCGGCGGCGCAGCGGCGCCCGTTGCCGTCCGCCTCGAGCCCTGCACGCGCCGCCTGCCGTGCGGTGGCGACGAGCGCTTTCAAGCGATCGAGGATCTCGGGACGCGCCTGCTGGGCGTTCCCGTGCGCACGGAAAATCGCGCTCAACTCCTCGCGCAGCTCGAGAGGATTGAAGTAGGGAGCCTGGTTCTGAACGAGCTTGTCCATGACGCCGATAATGTAAGGCACTTCGCGCCGCATGCCACGGCCACAGTTTCAGGAGGGATACTAGCGCTTCAGCTCTGATTGTTCGTCGTAGAGGGCCTTGAGCCGATAAAGTGCCTCAAGCGCCGTGCGAGGGGTGAGGTCATCGGGTCGCAGCTCGCCCACGGCTTCCTCGATGGGCGAGGGCGCCGGGGGAACCTCGGCGGGCTGCTGCGGGCCGGGTCTGCACGATCGACTGGGCAAACAGCGGCAGCTCGTCGAGCGCCTCGGTGCGCGCGCTCTTTTTGTTGCTGCTTTTTTCCAGAATTGCCAGGACCTCGCGGGCGCGCGCCACGACACTTGCGGGCAGCCCGGCGAGCTTCGCCACCTGGATGCCATACGAGCGATCCGCCGCGCCGGGGCGGACCTTGTGCAGGAACACGATCTCGTCGTGCCACTCGCGCACGTCCATCGTGACGTTCGACACCCCCTCGAGACGCCGGGCAAGCGCGGTCAGCTCGTGGTAGTGGGTGGCAAACAGCACGCGCGATCTTGCCGCCTCGTGCAGGAATTCAACGGTCGCCCACGCAATCGACAGCCCGTCGAAGGTCGCGGTGCCGCGTCCGATCTCATCCAGGATGATCAGCGAACGCTCCGTGGCCTGGTTGAGGATCGCGGCGGTCTCGACCATCTCCACCATGAAGGTGGAGCGCCCCCGCGCGAGGTCATCGGCTGCGCCGACGCGGCTGAACAGGCGGTCGACCGCGCCGATGACGGCCGAGCGCGCCGGCACGAACGAGCCCATCTGTGCCAGCACCACGATCAGCGCGTTCTGGCGCAGGTAGGTCGATTTGCCGGCCATGTTGGGACCGGTGACGAGCCAGAGCCGTCCGTCGGTCATCTCTTCCGATGCTGGCGCGAGCGAAGTGTCGCTCCGGCCGAGGATGCAGTCGTTCTCGATGAACGGGCCGGACTTTGCGGCGCGCAGCGCCTGCTCGACCACGGGATGGCGCCCGCCGCGGATCTCGAACGCCTGGCTCGCGTCGACGCGCGGGCGCGTGTAGCCCTCCAAGCGCGCAAGCTCGGCCAGGCCGGCCGTCGCATCGAGCTCGGCCAGCGCGACCGCAACGGTGCTCAAGCCCGGCTCGCCCTCAATTGCGGCGGCAAGCTCGCTGAACACTTCTTCCTCGATGCTGAGCGCGCGCTCGGTCGCGGAGGCAATGCGGCCCTCGATCTCGGACAGCTCGTTCGTCGAGAAGCGCACCGCGTTCGCCATCGTCTGGCGGTGGCGGAATGTCGCCGCGTGCTCGCCTTCCAGCAGCGGCTTGGCGTTGCCCTGTGTCACCTCGACGTAGAAGCCGAGAATGTTGTTGTGGCGCACCTTGAGCGACTTGATGCCGGTCGCCTCGACATAAGTTGTCTCTAATCCCGCCATCACGCCGCGGCTGTCCTCTTTCAACCGGCGCGCGTCGTCGAGCTCGCTCCTGAAGCCTTCGCGCACGAAACCGCCGTCGCGGCGCTGATGCGGCGGATCGTCGATCAGCGCGGCGGTAAGCGCCGCGCCGAGCTTGGGCTCGACCGAGCGCAATTCGCCGGCGATGCGCCCCAGCTCTTGCGGCAATCCCATGCCCTCGCCTTCCGTGGCGAGCAGCTGGGCACACCGGGCGGCAACCGCGAGCCCGTCGCGAATGGCGGCAAGATCGCGCGGGGAGCCGCGCCCAAACGCCAGCCTCGAGCGCGCGCGCGCCAAATCGGGCGCTGCGCGCAGCTGCTCGCGAATTTTTCCCCGCAAGCCATCCTGGTCGAGCAGGTACCCGACCGCATCGAGGCGCGCATCGATCTGAACCGGATCGCACAATGGGCTCGCGAGCCGGCCTGCAAGCTCACGCGCACCCGGACCCGTTACCGTGCGATCGATGGCGGCAAGCAGGCTCGCACTCTTGTCGCCCGTAGCCGAGCGCATCAGCTCAAGACTGATGCGGCTCGCCGCGTCGATCATCAGCGTCGAGCCGACACCCGACCGCTTAGGCGCGCGCAGCACCGGCCTGCGGCCCATCTGTGTCAGGTCGACGTACTTCAGCAGCGCGCCGATCGCGGCGAGCTCCGCGCTGGAGAAGCTGCCAAAGCCGCCAAGCTCGGCGACCTTCAATTGTTCTTTCAAGGTCGCCTTGCCGGCGAGGCTGTCGAAGTAGGCCGCAGGTACCGGCGTCGCGGATGCGCCGGCGAGCCCGACCGCGCGCTTCAAGGCCTCATCGGCGAGCATCGCATCGGAAAGGATGACCTCCCCCGGTGCCAGTCGAACCAGCTCGCCCGAAACATCTGAAGCGGCGACCTCGCCGACCTCGAACTCGCCCGTGGAAATATCGAGCGAAGCGAGCGCGAGCTTGCCGGATGGAGCGCCTGCGCCCCCGGCCCGATGCAACGCGGTCAGATAGTTGCGCGCCTTCGCATCGAGGAGCGCCTCCTCCGTCAGCGTGCCGGGCGTCACGAGGCGCACGACGTCGCGCCGCACCACCGCCTTTGACCCGCGCTTCCTTGCCTCCGCCGGATCCTCGAGCTGTTCAGCAACCGCCACACGGTAACCGAGGCGGATAAGGCGTTGCAGGTACTCGTCTGCGCGGTGAACCGGTACTCCGCACATGGGAATGTCCTCGCCCAGGTGCTTGCCCCGCTTCGTCAGCACGATCGACAGCGCCGCCGAGGCCGTCACCGCATCATCAAAGAACAGCTCGTAGAAATCGCCCATCCGATACCAGAGCAGGCTGTCGGGATTGGCCGCCTTGATCTCCAGGAACTGAGCCATGGAGGGGCTCGCTTCGATCGCCGCGACCGGCTCGGAGGATGTGACAGTTATGGCCGCCTGCGCAGGCTCGGCGGTCGGTCGCAATTCGTCAGCTGAATTGGCTGCGACGGGCTGGTTTGCGGCCGGCGGCACAGGCCGCTCTTTTGCGTGTGTCGGTCTGGCCGCCATAGGTCCCGCCCAATGTTCCGCCCAGTATCCCCGGAAGCGCCCCGCCTTCCTGATACGACCCCGTTAACGGCAGCGGGCTACGATAGCCAGCCATTGCAAGCGGCGGAAGCTGCCAATGGACCACAGTTGCGCGCGCGACCAAGGGCAAGAAGCGCGATTGTCTCGTTCAAGCCATCGCCCTATCTTGTCCATCCACAACCAAAATAGGCCCTTCGCCAGAACAGTTTTCGTATGACATCCACCAGAACTCCCAAGGCCGCACAGGCCCGCTTCACCGAACAGGAAGCCCTGCAGTTTCATTCACAGGGCAAGCCCGGCAAGCTCGAGATCGCGACCACAAAGCCGCTCGCGACACAGCGGGACCTCTCGCTGGCTTATTCGCCCGGCGTCGCCGTACCGGTTCACGCCATCCATGAAAATCCGGCGACGGCCTACGATTATACGAACAAGGGCAACATCGTCGCCGTGGTGTCGAACGGCACCGCAATCCTGGGCCTGGGAAATCTCGGAGCGCTTGCGTCGAAGCCGGTGATGGAAGGCAAGGGCGCGCTGTTCAAGCGCTTCGCCGACATCGATGCGCTCGATTTGCTGGTCGATACCGAGGACGTCGACGCATTCATCAATTGCGTGCGCTACCTCGGGCCTTCGTTCGGCGGCATCAACCTCGAGGACATCAAGGCGCCCGACTGCTTCATCATCGAGGAGAAGCTCAAGGAGCTGCTCGATATCCCCGTCTTCCACGACGACCAGCACGGCACTGCGATCATCGCTGCCGCGGGTCTCATCAACGCGCTCGAGCTGACGGGACGCGACCTCAAGAAGTTCAAGCTCGTCGTCAACGGCGCCGGCGCGGCAGGCATTGCCTGTCTCGAACTGCTCGTCGCGATGGGCATGCCGCGATCGAACGTACTTCTGTGCGATACCAAGGGCGTGATCTATCAGGGCCGCAAGGACGGCATGAACCAGTGGAAGTCGGCCTACGCCGCCAAGACCAAGGCGCGCACGCTCGCCGATGCGCTCGAGGGAGCGGACGCCTTCTTCGGCCTTTCGGTGAAGGGCGCGATGACGCAGGACATGGTCCGGTCGATGGCGCCCAAGCCCATCATCTTCGCGATGGCCAACCCCGACCCCGAAATCACGCCCGAGGATGTGCACGCGGCGCGCGACGACGCGATCGTGGCGACGGGGCGCTCCGACTACCCGAACCAGATCAATAACGTGCTGGGCTTCCCGTTCATTTTCCGCGGGGCGCTCGATGTGCAGGCCTCGACCATCAACGAAAGCATGAAAATCGCCGCCGCCGAAGCGCTGGCCGAGCTTGCCCGTGCCGAGGTGCCGGATCAGGTGTCGGCGGCATTCTTCGGACGGCGGCCGACGTTTGGACCCGAGTACATCATCCCGGCCCCGTTCGATCCGCGCCTTATCGTCAACGTGCCGGTGGCGGTCGCGAAGGCGGCGATGGATTCAGGCGTCGCGCGCAAGCCGATCGTCGACATGGAGGCCTACATCGCCCGCCTCGAGGGCAGGCTCGATCCGATGGCCGGCTGGCTGCAGTCGACCTTCAGCGCGGTGCGCTCCGATCCCAAGCGCATGGTCTTCGCGGAGGCCGAGGAGCCGGCGGTGATCCGCGCGGCACACACGTATTTCACCCAAGGGTTCGGCCAGCCGATTCTTATCGGCACCGCCGAGGTCGTGCGCGAGCAGTTCCGCGCGCTCGGCATGGTGATGCGGCCCGAGTACGAGCTGGTCGATACGCGCAAGTCGCCCTACCTGGAGGAATTCACCGACGCGCTTTTTGCGCGCCTGCAACGATCGGGCTATTTGCGCCGCGATTGCCATCGCCTCGTCGCCAACGAGCGCAACATCTTTGCCGCGCTGATGGTCTCGCACGGCTATGCCGATGCGATGGTGTCGGGCGTCACCCGCAACTGGACCACCGTGTTCGAGGACGTGCAGCGCGTGATGGATGCCGAGCCGGGGCGCAACGTGATCGGTGTCTCGATGGCGTTGCTGCGCGGACGCGCGGTGCTCATCGCTGACACGAGCGTGCATGACATGCCATCGGCCGAGCAGCTCGCCAACATCTCGGTGGAAGCCGCGCGCGCCGCACGCAACTTCGGCATCGAGCCGCGCGTCGCGCTGTTGGCCTACTCGACGTTCGGCCAGCCGCGCGGGGAGCGTTCCGACCAGGTGCGCGAGGCGGTGCAGATTCTCGACGAGCGGGGCGTCGACTTCGAGTATGACGGCGACATGGCGGCCGATGTCGCGCTCAACCGCGACTTGATGCGGCACTATCCCTTCTGCCGCCTGACCGACACCGCAAACGTGCTCGTCATGCCGGCGTTCCATGCCGCTTCGATCTCAAGCAAGATGCTGAAGGAGCTGGGCGGTGCGACGCTCATCGGACCGATCCTGATCGGCCTGTCTCACCCCGTGCAGATCTGCTGGTTCGGGTCGAAGGACACCGACATCGTCAACATGGCGGCGATCGCGGCTTACAACGCCGGGCGCTAGCGCGGGCGAGGGTTAGTCGCTTGCCAGGATCATGTTGCGCACGATCGGGTAGATCTGGCCTTCCCAGCGCTTGCCGCTGAAGACGCCGTAGTGGCCGACGCCCGCCTGCATGTGGTGGCGCTTCAAGTGCGGCTTCAGGCTCGAGCACAAATCGTGCGCGACCGCGGTCTGGCCCAGCGCGCAGATGTCGTCGCGCTCGCCCTCCACAGTCAGCAGCGCGGTCTTGCGGATGGCCTTCAGATCGACCGGCTCGCCCCGGAACTTGAGCGTGCCGTTGGGCAGGCTTGCTTCCTGGAACACCCGGCTCACGGTTTCGAGGTAGAACTCCGCCGGGAGATCGAGCACGGCGAAATACTCGTCGTAGAAGCTCTTGATGGCGGCGGCCTTCTCGTGCTCGCCCTTCGCCAAGTGGTCGTAGAGCTCCTGGTGCGCATTGTAGTGCCGGTTGACGTTCATAGACACGAAGGCGGCAAGCTGCACGAAGCCCGGGTACACCTTGCGCCCGCCGCCGGAATATTTGCGCGGCACGCGCGCGATCAGGTTGCGCTCAAACCACCCCATGGATTTGCTGGTGGCGAGCTTATTGACCTTGGTCGGGTTGATGCGCGTGTCGATGGGGCCGGCCATCAGCGTCATGCTGCTCGGCTGCGCCGGGTTGCGCTCAGCTGCCATGACAGCCACTGCCGCGAGAGCTTGAACGCAGGGCTGGCAAACGGCGATCAGGTGGGCGCCAGGACCTAGGCTTTCGAGGAAGCGGATCAGATAGTCGACGTAGTCGTCGAAGCTGAAGGGGCCCTGCGCCAGCGGGACATCGCGCGCGTTGTGCCAATCGGTGATGAAGACGTCGTGGTCGGGCAGCAGCGTGCGCACGGTGTTGCGCAGCAGCGTCGCGAAGTGACCCGAAAGCGGGGCGACCACCAGAACACGCGGCTGCGGCGTCGAGTGGTCCTTCTTGAAATTCAAAAGCGTCCCGAATGGCAGCGTCAGCCGCGGCTCCTCGGTGACCGGAACCTCCCGGTTGCCGACCATCACGCTGTCGATGCCGTAGGCGGGGCGATGATGGGTGAGGCCGGCGCGGGCGATCAGCTCGTAGCTGGCCGAGAGATTGCGCAGAATGGGCACATTGGCCATCTGGCCCCACGTGCCAAGCATCGCCAGCTGTGTGCGCGCCATCGACTTGGCCGGCTCGACCATGTCGGTATGGGCTTGGTAGGCAAGGTAGAGCATTGCGCCTTTGGGACCTCGGGGAGGCGGCGGCCGACCGCGCCCCCTATTGTGCAGTGCACAAAGGCTAGTGCATCCTGTGGCCCATGGCGAGACCAAATTATGGGAAGGGTTTCGCCGCCTACGGATGAAGGACGGGCACGATGGCTACGGCGGTACTCACGATCAGCAGCAAGAACTACTCGTCGTGGTCGTTGCGGGGGTGGCTGCTATGCAAAATGGCGGGGTTGGAGTTCGTCGAGGAGACGATGTCCTCCGATGACCCCTCGACCCGGGCCGAGCTGCTCCTGCTCTCCCCGTCGTTCCTGGTCCCGTGCCTGCACCACGAAGGCGCCAAGGTGTGGGACACGCTCGCCATCGCCGAATACCTGGCTGAATTAAACCCCGAAGCCGGGATCTTGCCGCAAGAGCGAACCAAGCGTGCCCATTGCCGCGCGGTGTCAGGCGAGATGCACTCAGGCTTTCACAATCTGCGCTCAGCGTTGCCGATGAACCTGAAGGCCCACTTTCCCGGTTTCTCGGTCTGGTCGGGGGCGCAGGGCGATATCGAGCGCGTGTGCGCCATCTGGCGCGAGTGCCTCAAGGAGTACGGCGGACCGTTCCTGTTTGGCGAATTGTCGCTGGCGGACGCCATGTACGCGCCGGTTTGCGCGCGGTTTCGCACCTATGACGTGAAGCTCGATCGTAGCTGCGCTGCCTACCGCGATGAAATCCTGAGCTGGCCGGTGATGGAAGAATGGATCGCCGCCGCGCAGCTCGAACCCGACGAGCTGGAAGAGCTCGACGTCGAGTTCTAAACGAGCATTAACCCACTCCTCAAAGCCGCCTTAAACCTGCTCCATCGCGATTGTGCGATGCGACGCCGCTTGCCTGCTTGGGAACGCATTGCCTAATCGGCCATTAATCTTTGTACCAATATGGTTCATTTGTTCCCTCGATGTGTAAATGCAAGTGACATTTCGACGTTAATACGTCGCAGGACATTGAATTTGAATTGCGATTAACCCATTTTTTAGGTTGATTAAAGAATACTTACTGCATGGGGGTTGGTGTGCGATTTCAGTTAAAGGACGGTTACGGAACGAGTGAAGCGTTCGAGCAGAACAAAGTAAAAGCGCCGCGCGATCCCGATTTCATCCGTACCCGCTCAAATGATTACTTTGTCCGCCGGAAAATAGAACTCTGGCGCGGGATACATCCGCTTCAAGGACGTGCGCCCCAAGCTGGCGACATTAAAGTTCGCAGCAACGACTACTTGTGCGTCGCCGGACACCCCCACGTCATCGGGCGCGAAATCGCGGCCCTGCGCTCGGGGGGCCATGGCGATGCGGTGTCGCGCGTCTGGATCCATCACGAGCGCGACGTGATCCGCGATTTCGAGCAGCGCGTCGCCGTGATGTTGCGGGCCGAGGACGCCGTGCTCTGCCCCTCCGGCTACATGGCCAACGTCGGGCTCCTGCAAACCTTCGCTACCCGCGGCGCGCCGGTCTTCCTCGACATGAAGGCGCACATCTCGCTGCACGAGGGCGTCGTCAGCGCCGGCGCTACGGCGATCCCGTTTCGCCACAACGACCCCCACTCGCTCGATCGGATGCTCCACCAACACGGGCCGGGGCTCGTCGCGGTCGACGCGCTCTATTCAACCGACGGCGACATCGCGCCTCTGCACGACCTGGTCGAAGTCTGCGAGCGCCACGGTGCGGCGCTGATCGTCGATGAGACGCACTCCTTTGGCGCGCAAGGGCCGCGTGGCGCCGGCCTCGTCGTCGCCGCCGGCCTCGCTGAGCGCGTGCATTTTCGCACCATTGGCCTGTCGAAAGCGGTGGCGAGCCGCGGCGGCCTCATCGCCTGCTCGCGGCGCAACGCCGAGTTCTTCCGCTATGAATCGCTGCCCTCGATCTTCTCCACGTCCGTGATGCAGCACGAGGTGGCGGGCTTCGATGCCGTGCTCGACATCTTCGAGAGCGAGGAATGGCGCCGCGTCAGCCTGCATGCCAACCACGCCTACCTCAGGTCGGCCCTCGACCACCTCGGCTACAACGTCGAAGCGTCGAAATCGCAGATCATCGCGCTCGAAGCGGGCGATATCCGCCAGACGACCACCCTGCGCGATGCGCTAGAGGCCCGCGGCGTCTTCGGCGCAATCTTCTTCCCGCCGGCAACCCCCGAGAAGCGTTGCCTCGTTCGCTTGACGCTCAACTGCGGGCTCAGCCGTGACGAGCTCGACCGCATCGTGGCGGTCTGCGCCGAGATCCGCGAGGAAGTGGGAATGGCCGAGTGGCGTTCGACTCGGCGCAAAGCGGTGGACGTTGCCAGAGGTACTACGACAGCCCGCGCGGCCTCACTGCAGCCCATGTCCGGCAGCGGCAACGTCCGCAGGGATCCTGCCAATAACCGGCAGCTCTATCGTGAAGGTGGTGCCGACGTTAAGCACGGAGCTGCACGCAATCGTGCCCCCGCACCCTTCAATAATCATCCGACAAAATGACAGCCCGAGCCCGGTACCGACACCCGGTCTCTGCGCCGATACGAACGGAATGAACACGTAGCTCAGGATCTCCGGCGGTATGCCCTCACCGGTGTCCGACACGATGAGCTTGTTGGACTGCGTTCCGCTCTTCAAGCTGATGCTCATGGAATTGACGTCGCCGCCGCGCGCTTCGATGGCGCGAAAGCCGTTCTTCATCAGGTTGAACAGCACGTGCGTCATCAGAAGGTCCGAACCGCGGAACTCGAAATCGTGCTCGAGGTCGGTATGGACCATTGCGCGCTGATCGGCCTTGAAGTGGTAGCGGTCGAGTGCCAGCCCCACGATCTTGCTCATGCGGTGCAATTCGATGATCGGTGCGCCGCGATGGTGCTGGGCCACGTTGCTCAACAATAGATCGATGACAGAATTGGCTGAGGTGATGTGCTGGCGAACGCGCCGGTGCGACAGCAGGAGCTTGTCGCGCTCCTGGGATAGCGGAAGCTTGGCCAGCAGCCGCTCGCATCCTTCCGCCTCGAACCGGATGCCGGTGAGTGGCGTGCGGCACTCGTGCGCCACCTGGCTCGCGAGCGAGGCAGCGGCCTTCAGCTTCTCGCGCGCGATGAGATTGTCGCTGTAGGCCAGGCCGAGAAACGCTGTCAGAGCGAACACGAGGATTGGCAGCGTCGTCCAGTAGCCCTCGGGAATGGGGCTGCCATGCGTCACCAAGAGATAGGCGACGACCGCGGACACCGAGCCGATCACCAGCACGACGATGGCGTTGAGCAAGTCGTAGAGCAGCACGACGTAGATCAGCGCCGCGAGCGTCGACATCTGCCACGCGGCGTTGCTGTGATTGAACAAAAGCATCAGCGTAAAGAAGAACGGCAGGCAGTAGAGGAACGTCCCGTAGGAGAACGCCACCGCGTATTTGCGCATCGAGACCGGCCACCATGCCGCAGTGGCGAGCGCCAGACACAACAGCGCACCAATCCCGCGCAGCGGGATGCTCTCGTAGGGCTGCGGGAGGATGTAGGCCCAGACGAAGTAGAAGATCGGGAAGCCGAATACACCGATGAAGGCGGCCGCCCGGATCTTGCGCTCCGCGTGCGCGTGATATTCGACGTAGCGGCGCCAGCATTCCTTGAATGCGCGCGCGACGACCGAGCTGACGTTTGGAGTAGCCTGCGGGCGCAATGATTGCGCCGATGACCCCATCTGTGAAGTATCGGAAACTTGTAACATTTAAAGTTTTATCCGTGAGTGTACCGGATCCGATAGAAAGCTGTAGTACGAAAGCCCTTACGGAAAGTGTCTTCAATCGTAGAGGGACCGCTGTGACGCCGTTCTATCACCCGACCTCTATCCTCGTGCTGGACGACGATCCGCTGTTTTTGGAAAGCCTCGATTTCCAATTCAGCGATGAGATTTACTGCCAGACATTCACGCGGCCCGACGCTGCCCTCGAGCATCTTCATTCGCAATCGACACAGCATCCCGATTTCGGGCGCTACTTCAAAGATTGCTCAGACCTCGATCTCAACAAGGACGGCCCTCAAGGCGATTTGCTCCTGCGCCTCCAGCTTTCGGAGCTGCGCTCGCTCATGGACGACGATACGCGCGCTCAGCGCATTTCGGTCGCCGTTGTCGACTTCGATATGCCGAAGATGACGGGTGTCGAATTCTGCCGCGCAATTCGCGACCTTCCGGTCAAGACGATCCTGCTCACGGGCAAGGCGGGCCTCGAGACGGCGATCGCCGCCTTCAACGAGGGCGTCATCGATTGCTTCCTGCAGAAGCAGGATGCCAACGTTTCCTCCGCGCTTCGTCGCGAGATCAAGCGCCTGCAGGAGGAATATTTCGAGGATATTTCCAACCCGATCAAATGCGCGCTTGCGCTCCAGCGCACGCACTTTGGCGAGGACCCGAGCTTCATAGAGCTGTTCAAGGACGTATGCGACAGCAACGCGATCGTCGAGCACGCGATCTGCGCGTCCCCGCCCGGCGTCATGATGCGCGACGAGGACGGCAACGAGTTCTTCCTGCTCGTCTCCGACATCGAGTCGGCAAAGGGCCGCTACGAGGCAGCCGAGAAATCCAAAGCGCCCGCAGACCTGTTGCAGCTTCTTCGCTCGGGCAAGTCGCAGGCCTGGTTCCCCACCCGCGACGGCACCTATCACGCCGATTACGAGACCGACTGGACCCGCTACATCTGGCCCGCTCAATTGCTGCCGGGATCGGGAGCGTGGAGCTATAGCGTCATTCGCCACGAGCCCCCGGCCGAGCCACCGCTGCGCGCCCGCAGCGCCTAAAGCTCCGCTCGATTCGCTCGAGTTGTCTCCACAAGCATTTGCGGCTGAATTGTTGACAGCGCGCGCATCACCGATGCGAATCGGGTGCACGCCTGTTTTCTGTGGCGGCGCGACAACGGGGGCGCCCATTGCGGGGCGCTAAGCGGCAGCCGGGGGGGCCTCGAGGTCATCCAACCTATACTGCGCAAGTGATTCGATAACGCGGGGGAAACGCCATGGTCACGCCGGGGGCGCGGTGTGTAGGGCTTGCCGTCGCCTTGACGGCTCTGTCAGCAGCAGGGCCGGCGCAGGCGCTTGAAGGGTATTTCCAGCACGGCTACGGCGTGCGCGCGAGCGCACTTGCGGGCGCCGGCGTCGCCGACGGGCGCGATGCCACGACCACGGTCCTCAATCCCGCCGGTCTCGTGAATGCAAAGGACGAAGCCGATTTGGCCATCGGCGTGTTCAGCCCGACGCGCGAGTTCGATGGCTCCGGCACGCCCGGTCTCACTCCGACCGGCAGCGTCGACAGCAGCAAGCTCTACTTCCTCGTGCCCAACAGCGCCTTCAGCTATCACCTCGACCCCAACCCCTACATCGACGTGGTCGGGCTGTCCTTCTACGGGAACGGCGCCGACACCAGCTATCCCGATTTCATTCGCACCGACTGTCTCAACGGCGGCTCGGGCATGTACTGCGACGGCAAGGCCGGCGTCGACCTGCAGCAATACTTCATGACGGTCGCCGCCGCCAAAACGATCGCGCCCGGCTTATCGGTCGGCATCGGCCCCATCATTGGGCTGCAGATGTTCGAGGCGCACGGGCTGGCGCTGTTTGCAAACATTCCCGACAGCCCCGACACCGCCTGGGGCATCGGCGCGCGTGGCGGCATCCAGTGGAGCGTCGCCCGCGATTTTCGCGTGGGCGCGCAGATCAGCACGCCGGTCTATATGGCGGCATTTTCCAAGTACGCGCCGCTGCTCGCGGGTCGCGGCGATTGCGATGTCCCCGCGAACGGCCAGGCCGGCATCGCCTACGACGCCAACCGCGACGTAACGCTCATGCTCGATTACCAGCGCATCAACTACGGGTCGATCAAGTGCGTGGCCAATCCGGCGGACGGCATCGGCTTCGGCACCGACACGGGTCCCGGATTTGGATGGCATGACATCAACGCGTTCAAGCTCGGCCTCGAGTGGCGCAATGCCACTCCCGGGCTGACGTTGCGCGGCGGCTATTCCTACAACACGCGCCTTTTCGGCTCGCACGATGTGCAGCTCGACATCCTTGCTCCAGCGGCGAGCCAGAACCATCTCACGGCGGGGGGCGAGTACGTCATCAACCGGGACTGGAGCGCGGAGGTCTCGGGGCTTTACGCGCCCCAGTCGACCGTTAACGGGGCCGAGCTCGGGCCGACCTCGGGCCATCTCATCGACGTCTCGACCACGCAATGGCAGGTGCTGGTCGGCCTCAAATACCTTTACGACCGGGACCTGTTGTCGCGCTGACGCCCCGCGTCCGGGCGCGGAATCTGAGCGCTCGGCAGGCGCATTTACCATTGCTAAACCGAACCAATTGCGAGGGGTGCGGTTAGCAATGTGGAGACATTCATTCTCTAGTGTCTGGCCAGAACCCGGCAATTTGGGAAAATTATTCGTGAGTTCGAGTGCGCTCAAGCATGCCTTCGGTTTCGGAGCGCGCGATCCAGCCCGCGCCAAGGGAGCAACCGAGCGCCAAAGCGACTTGGAAGCGGCTTTCCATACCGACACGTTGCAGGAGCAGCTCGCCGACGCGCTCAAGCGCAACGCGAAGCTTGAAGAGCTCAACGCGTGCTTCGAGGCGGCGCTTAATCACATGGGGCGCGGCCTGTCGATGTTCGACGCCGACCAGCGCCTCGTCGTTTGCAATCACGCCTACCAGAGCATCTACTTTCTTCCCGACGAGCTGACGCAGCCGGGAACGGCATTCGCCGACATCCTGCGCTACCACCTCGGGCGGACGACCACCGAACGCGTGCCCGATGAAGGCATCGACGCCTGGATCAAAGATCACGTCAATTGCCTGACCGGGGAAGGCCACCGCGAGGAACTGCAGAATCTTCCCGATGGGCGCGTGATCCGCGTCACCTATCAGTCGCTTCAGGGCGGCGGCTGGGTCGACATGCAGGAGGACATCACCGCGCAGCGCCAGGCAGACGAGAAGATCAAGTGGCTCGCCCGGCATGACCCGCTGACGGAGATCCCCAACCGCTTCCATTTCCGCGAGTGCCTCGAGCAGCAGTTCGAATGCTACGACCCGCGCTTGGGCTTCGCCCTGCACTGGATCGACCTCGATCACTTCAAGGAGATCAACGACAAGTATGGTCACCTTGTCGGGGACGGCCTGCTCAAGAGCGTCGCAAACCGGCTGAACAGCGGGCTGCGCTCGGGCGACATGGTCGCCAGACTTGGCGGCGATGAATTCGCGATCCTGCAGGTCGGCGTCGACCGCGATGAGATGGCTGACAATCTGGCGCGCCGCGTCCTGGAGAATATCCGCGGACCGCACGAGGTTCTAGGGCACCAGCTCTACGCTGACGCAAGCGTCGGGGTGGCACTGGCGCCAAAGCATGGACAGACGCCGGAGCAACTGTTCGCAAGCGCCGACATGGCGCTTTATCGCGCCAAGTCACTGGGGCGCGGCGTGCAAGCGATCTTCGCGCCTGGGCTCGCCGAGCCGACGATCAATCCACTCAAGGCCGAGCTGCAGGATGCTGTCGAGCGCGACGAGCTTGTGCTCCACTACCACCCGATCGTCGACCTGAAGGAAGGCCGTGTCTCCAACTTCGAGGCGCTGATGCGGTGGCGGCATCCGAGCCGCGGCATGATCCCGCCTTCGGAGTTCATATCGATCGCCGAGGAGACCAAGCTCATTATCCGCATGGGCAGCTGGGCTCTGCTGCGCGCGTGCGCCGACGCCATGAAGTGGCCGGAAGACATCAAGGTCTCGGTCAACCTTTCGGCCGTGCAGATCGAGTGCTGCGACGTAGTCGAGGTCGTGACCGATGCCTTGGGCGCCACCGGGCTCGATCCGCAGCGGCTGCAATTGGAGATCACCGAGACCGTGCTGATGCGCGACCGCGATCGCGCCCAGCAGGCCCTGAAGGAGCTGCACGCGCTTGGCGTCATGATCACGCTGGACGACTTCGGCACCTGCTTTGCCACGCTCAACTACCTGCGCAGCTTCCCGTTCAAGAAGATCAAGATCGATCGCAGCTTCGTGCGCGATATCCCCGAGCATCACGACTGCATGGCGATCGTCAAATCGGTCGCGGACCTGGCGCGCGAGTTGAACATGCGGTCGGTCGCGGAAGGCGTCGAAACCGCGGCAAATCTTGCGGCTGTCCGCTCGGCCGGCTATGACGAAGCGCAGGGCTTCTATTTCAGCCCGCCCGTTCCCGCGAGCGCGATCGAGCGCGCCATCAGCCAGTGCGCGTTGCGCCTTGCTGCCCCCGGCGCGAGTGGCCCCTCGGGCAAAGGCGGAAAGACGCCCGTCAAGAAGCGCTCGCGCCCGGCGATCTGACGAAATCAAATCGAAGCGGGACGCTGCGCGCCGTTCGCAGCCTCAGGCGTTGACGGCGATCCGGCTCTTCATTTCGGCCGGCGAGCCGAAGTGCTCAAAATACCGCGGATCGATTTTCTCGACCGGCATGATGATGAGAACATCGGTCGTGCCGAACTGGTGATCGATAACGGCCCCATCCCCGACGAAGGCGCCGAGGCGCAGGTAACCCTTGATGAGCGGTGGCAGCGCTTTCAGTGCTGCCTTGGTATCGACCTTCTCGCGCGGAAGGCGGTTCATCGGAACGTAAAGCCGGTCATGCGCCCGGCAACGCCACTCGGGCGGCGCCATCGCATTGTGATGCAGGAAGCTGAGCGCCATGGCGTGCTGGTCTGGGTCGGTGCCAGGCAAGCTCGCGCAGCCGATCATCACGTCGATCCGGTGCTGGCGCACGTAGGTCCACAGGCCGTGCCACAACAGCTCCACCGTACGCTTGTTGCGATAGGGCTCGAGCACGCAGGAGCGGCCAAGCTCCATGAACCGGTAGTGCGGGGAACGCGCCTCGATCAGCGGAGCGATGTCGTATTCGCTTTGGGTGTAAAAACCCAGCGTCCGCTCGGCGATGTCCTGACGCAGCACACGATAGGTGCCAACGACCTTCTGGCGCCGCAGCCCGGCCCAAGGGTCTGGATCGGCATAGGTTGTCTCGTCAACGACGAGCAGGTGGTCGCACACGGCGTCATAGGGGTCCTCGTCGCGCCGCCGCAGTTCTGCACGCAGGCTCGGGACCGCCGACATCTCCTCGTAGAAAACCTGGTAGCGCAGCCGCTGGGCGAGCTTGATCTCGCGGCGCTTGCGCGCAAGGCGAACCTCGAGGCTGCCGACCTTGCCGTAGACCATGTCCGGCTTGCGCAGCGGGAACGTCGGACCGCGCCCGTCCGTCAGGATGCGCAGCGCCAATAAGCCACGCGGGACTGCCTGCCACTTCGGGCTGCTCGCCAATCGGGTGGCCATGCGCCGCGCCGCATCCCTCATATTTCGTCTCCGATTATCCTGCCCGCCCCTGCAGAGCACCCCTGGGTCTCTGCGCAAAGGCGCCACCGCGCCCGATTCGGCGTGGCGGCGCAAAGGCCAAGCTTTTCTCCAATGGCCATGGGCGGATAACACCCTTTCATGACAGACTTTAGATGGCCACCGTCGCGAGAGAAAAAAGCGAGCCCCTAGGCCGCGGCGTCCGAATCCCCACCCGCCGAGCGGCGAAACCAGCGTTGCAACACCGCCTGGAGCCCCGCCTTGTCGAACGGTTTCGCCAAGTAATCGTCCATCCCGGCTTCGAGATACCGCTTCTTATCCTCGGCAAAGGCGCTCGCCGTCAATGCCACAATTGGCGGGATGCGCTCGTCTCCGTAGCCGTGGCTCGCATATAAAGCCTTGATTTTACGCGTGGCTTCGATGCCATCGAGCTGCGGCATGAAAATGTCCATGAGCACCAGATCGAGCGGGGGAGCTTCCCCGTCGAGAGCGCGGGCGACCGCCACGACGGCTTCGTGGCCGTTCGTGACCGCAACGTACTCGCAGCCGCACTTCTCGAGCACCCGTTTGGCGAGCAGCGAGTTGATCTCGTTGTCTTCCGCCAGCAGGACGCGCCGTGGCACGCCGAAGGACTCATGCAGCCTGGGGATTTCGTCGAGCACGGACACGTCGCTCGGCGGAGCGCCTGGCGCGCGCAGCCCCAGCTGCATCAGCATCGACGCGGGGCGGACGGGGCGCACGAGGTAGGAATCGAATCCGGCGGCCTTGAATTCGGCGAGGCTGGCGCGCGCCAGCACGTTGACGAGAACGATGCCGCGCACCGGACTATTGGGGTTCAGTCGGCGCACCGCATCCAGAAGGCGGCCTGCCGCCAGCGCTCCTGCCGCGCCATCGACGACGATTCGGTCGAACGGCTCTGACCTGGCAGCCGCTGCCTCGACGAGAACGAGCGCCGAACCGAAGTCTGATTCGGAGGCGGCCACCCCGGTGGAGGAGAGTGCGTAGACGAGGGCACGACGTTCCAGTGGCCGATCGAAGGCCAACAGGACCCGCCCCATCGCCGCGATGGTGGCCCTGTCCGTGCCGTCCGCGGCTGCAAGCTGCTTCAATACGAGATTGACCACGAAGGTCGATCCTTTGCCCGGCGCGGTCACGACGTTGATTTCGCCGCCCATCGCGCGAACGAGCTGCATCGAAATGGCTAGTCCGAGGCCCGTCCCGCCATCGCGCCGGCGTACGGCGGCGTCGGCCTGCTCGAACTCGGCAAACAAGCCGCCCATGTCCTCTGGCGACATGCCAATGCCGGTGTCCTCGACGGAAATCTCGACGTCGACCGTGCCGCTGACCGCGCTGTCGGCGTGCTTCTTTGCCGTCGCACTGACGCTGACACCGCCGTTGTCGGTGAACTTCACCGCATTCGAAAGCAAGTTCAGCAGGATCTGGCGCACGCGCGTCTCATCGCCCGAGACGAGGCGCGGCAGCTCGGGATCGACGGACCAGGCGATCTCGAGACCCTTTTCATGCGCGCGCGGGGCGAGCAGCTCCACCACGCCTTGAATGCAGGCCTCCAGCGCAAACGGCCCCTCGCTCAACTCGAGCTTGCCGGCTTCGATCTTGGAGAAATCGAGGATCTCGTCGATCAGCGCGAGAAGCGTGCGCGCCGATTGATCGATGGCTCGCGCATACGTTTGCTGCTCGGGGGTCTGCTGCGTCTCGACGAGCAGGCTGGCCATGCCCATGATGCCGTTCATCGGCGTGCGGATTTCGTGGCTCATGGCGGCCAAGAAGCGCGATTTTGCGCGGTTTGCCGCTTCTGCCTGGTCGCGTGCTTCGGCGAGCTGCGCTTCCACGCGACGCTGCTCGGTGATGTCGCGGCCGATGCTCTGGACCTCGAGACCCAAGCCGTCGGCGGCGGGGACGAGCTGCTCCTCCCACTCGATCCAGCGCTGGCCGTTATCCATCGGCACGCTTTGCGTGAATCGCTTGCGGGGGATGTCGTCGGTGGTCGCAAGCGGCGTCGTTTCCTCGCCGTCGCACGATTCCAAGCTGAATGGCTTGCCGAGGACGTCCTCGGAAGAGACGGCAAAATTCCGCAGGAACGACCGGTTGACGAAAGTCAGGCGGCCCTCCGCGTCACGGCGCACGATCATGTCCTCCTGCGCATCGAGGAGAGCGCGGTAACGCTGTTCCTTCTCGTCGAGCTGCCACTGCACATCCTGCAGCTGCTCCAATCGCCGCTCGAGACGCGCGGCAAAATCGACAAGGCTGGCCGGAAGCGTGGCTGCGGCCGACCGCGCACGAGGAAGCAGTGAAAGATGCAGGGATACAAATCCGAGTGCGGCACCGATACCGGCAAAGACAACCGCGGAAGCCTTGGGCGCGAGGAGGGCCGCAACGAAGAACGAGACAAGCGCGCAGCCGAGCGCGGTTGTGGCGATCGGATCGGAAAGGGCCCATTCGATGAACGCGACTCTCCCCCAGGAGGCCGGTGCGATCGCGACGTCTTCAGGTTTGAGGGTGCCGGGGGCAATGGCCGCAGCGTTTTCCGGTAAACCTCCGGGCCCGCTTCTATCGCGGGCAGTGTCCGGGGCGACCGATGAATTAGAGATTTCTTGGCTCACGCCTGGCGCCCGCCCGCTCGCTGAAAATGATTGGCGCGAGCCAAGCACGCACGGTGTTTCGAAACGCTGAAGCAGGATGGTTAAAGCTAACCATTCCTGTTTTGGGATTGTGCGGTGCGCGGGGCATCGTCCAGGCGCCGCGCGTCGTCCACCGTCAAAAGCGGCACGCCGTCGCGGATCGGATAGGCGAGACCAGCCGCCTTGCTGATCAATTCCTGCGCGCCTGCGTCGTATTGCAGCGTCGTTTTCGTCAGCGGGCACACGAGGATCTCGAGCAGCTTGGCATCGATCTGCGTTCGCCCTTTATCGCTTTCGCCGCTCATCGCGATCTCCCGCTCACTGCAGCGTATTGCCGTTGCCGCCGCTGGAGGCGAGTTCCATCTCGGCAAGCGCCACCAGGACGTCGGCGCGCCGCTTCAAGTCCTCTGCTTCGAGCAGCGCCTGCTTCTCCTCCGGGCCATAGGGACACATCACGCAAAGCGCATTGATGAGGAACTCGCTCGAAGCGCGCTGGATTGCGCCCCAGTCGGCCTCGAGCTTGTTGGCGTCGAGATAGGAGCGCAAAACCCGCAGCAGGTTTGATCGGTCGACCTGGTCCTCGCCGAGGCCCTCATTCAAGTCCGTCACGAAGCGGTCGTAGCTGACGCTGCCGACGCGGTAGGGGGCATCGGTCAACGCCTCGTCGAGGATCTCATAGCGCACGATCCCCGTGAGCGTGATCGTCAGACGCCCGACGTCTACTTCCTGGTAGGTCGTCACGCGACCGACGCAGCCCACATTGCGCAAACCGACGGAGCGGGCGATCGGGCTCTCCTCGTCGTCGAGCTCGCCGCCCAGCGCCGGTTGCACGATGCCGATCAGGCGATCGCCCGACATGACATCGTCCAGCATCTTGAGATAGCGCGGCTCGAAAACATTGAGCGGCAGCGTCGCTCGTGGCAGCAGGATCGCGCCGCGCAGCGGAAACAACGGGATGCGCGGCGGCAGGTCGGACGGGCGCCGGTAACGGTCGGTCGGTGACACCTTACCTCATCCTTTCCGGCTTGACGCCTTTAGGAGAACAACAGCGACGACAACCGGCGCCGCGCGTCGACCGTAACGGGATCCTTGAGGCCCCAGGCCTCGAACAATTGAACGAGCTGTTTGCGCGCCGCCTCGTCATTCCACTTGCGGTCCCGGCGAATGAGATCGAGCAGATGCTCGACCGCCTCGGCCTTCTGGCCGCGGGCGGCGCTGGCAATCGCCAGATCGTATCGCGCCTGGTGATCCGCCGGGTTTGCGTCGATGCGCGCCTGCAATGCGGCGCGGTTGTCGGCCTGACCTGCCTTGCGCGCCAACTCGAGCGCGGCCTTCACGCCTTCCACGGCAGCAGACTTCTGCTCGTCCGGCGGCACCAATGCGATCATCTGCTCCGCACGGGCAAGATCGCCGGTCTGCAAATAGCAGCGCGCGAGGCCCGCAAGCGCGGGGACGTTCTGTTTGTGATCCTGAAGGATGGCGGCGAAAATTTCTGCGGCCCCCTGCACGTCGCCCTCTTGCAGCGCCTGCTCGCCAGCGGCCAGCATGCCGGCAACGTCATCCTGGACCTCGCCGCCGAGCAGCCGATCGATGAAAGCGCGAATCGCGGTCTCGGGCTGGGCTCCCATGAAGCCGTCGAGCGGGCGGCCGTCGCGGAAAGCATAGACCGTCGGCAGCGACTGAACTCGGAGCTGCCCGGCGATCGCCGGGTGCTCGTCGACGTTGATCTTTACGAGCTTGACCTTGCCGGCGTAGCTCTTAACCACCTTTTCGAGAATGGGCGTCAGCTGCTTGCAGGGCTGACACCAGGCCGCCCAGAAATCGACGAGGACGGGGACCGCGCGCGAGGCTTCGAGCACATCCTTGGCAAAGCCCGCGGTGGTCGAGGTTTTGATCAGGTCCGCGTCCGCCGCGCCCGCGGCCGATCCTTTCAGCGCGCCCAAGTCCATCAACGTCTCCTTACCCCCGCTACTGTTCGTTGTTGCTTACTTAGATAGCAGAACTGTGCCGGCCTATCATGTCCGGCAACATCGTTGACCCAACTATGGGCCTCACTTGAATAACGCACACGGGAAAGATCGGGATCACCCCCGCCTAGCACAAGGCGCGGGGAGCCCGCTCATATATTCATCGCTGAGCGACCCGTCGCGCCATCAGGGGTCGGGCTTCGTCCCTTCAAGGGAAGCGATTCTCGGCTCGTGGCCACACGCTCGAATGAACCGCAAAAGGTCGTCGCGGGCAATGCTCGTGGTCGCGATGTTCTCGAGGGGGTGGCAGTTGATCGTCTCGTGAAGCATCAATTCACGATCAAATACGACGCGTACTTGCCGTTCGGTGTCGTTAACGAGCGCGAATGCAGTCACCGATCCGGGCGGCACGCCGAGCGTCGCCATCAAGAGCTCGGGCTTGCCGAAGGAGAAGCGGCCGGCGCCCAGCGTCCGCGCCAAACCTTTGAGATCGACGCGCGTGGTCGTCTTGGCGATGACGAGAAACAGCGTCCCGCGGTCGTCCTTCAGGAAGAGGTTCTTGGTGTCCGCGCCCGGCAGCTCACGCTCTAATTTGTCACTCTCGGCGACAGTGAACACGGGCTCATGCTCGATCGTGTGCGTTGCGATGCCGAGTTCGGCCAAGCGCTTGAACAAGTCGGATCGCGTGGCGGGAGGCATTGCGGGCATGGGGGCTGAGTGCCGAAGGATTAGGTCGATCCGGTTATAGCTGACCCTTTGCCGGCCATCATCAACCGGTAAGCATGGGCCAGAGCGCCGCCCGCAAAGCGCCGCCGCCCTTGCTGCCGACCGGCGCCGTGCGCTAGGGTTCGCGGCGAACCTGCGATGGTAGGAGACCAGATGTCTGCACGAGGTGTCATGCGCTCCGCGGTGATTGTTGCGGCACTGCTCGCGGCAAGCCTCCTCAGCGGCCCGGCTTCGGCCCAGGACCGCTGGGCGGCAATTGCCCCAAACCAGGAGAACTCGGCCAACGTCGTCTGGGCGACGAGCAAAGACGAGGCCAAGAAGTTGGCCGTGCTCGCCTGCAAACAGTCGTCGTCAACGTGTGCCGAGACCCCCGCCAGCACGAACTCCATGGACAATATGTTCGCGGTGATGTGCTGCGATGATCCCCGCGCTGCGTGCGCCGCCGGGGTCGGCTCCGACCGCGCCAGCGCGCTGAAGGCGGTCAAGGCCATCTTCTCGGACGGCAACTTCCAGAAGTGCACCTTGAAGAACTACTTCAAGGCCGGGACCGGCGAGAAGGGCTAGCCAGCCCAGCGGCGGCCAGCAAGGTGCAGCGCCTTGCAAAGGCCAGCGCCTTGCAAAGGATCGGCAGTTGCGCCATAAGGCGTGTCCGCGCCGCTGATTTTGCAGCGGCGCCATACCCATACGGATGCGGGCGTAGCTCAGGGGTAGAGCATCACGTTGCCAACGTGAGGGTCGACGGTTCAAATCCGTTCGCCCGCTCCAATTTCTCGATTTTCGGATGAACTGCGTCCGGCACGTTGCCGGAGCGTGATAGCGCCGGCCTAGGCGCTGGCGGCGATCGCGCTTGGCTCGCTCGTTTCCTGGCTCATTGCAGCATCGAGCCGCGCCAGGATCTCCTTCGTCAGCACCTTGATCGATGACCCGGCAGCGCCGGGATACTTGGCCAGATAGCTGCGCGTCGTCGTCTGGAAGTTCGCGGCATCCTGCAGGGCCGACATGCGCGGCACCGCCTGCGAAAAGCACTTATTGTCCGGGTTGCTCTCGAGCCAGCGGTGATATTCCTCATCCGAGCTCGAGGTGGAATCCTTCATGTTGATGACGACGCCAAGGTTCTCGGCAAAGCCCATCTCGGGATTGAGCGCCTTGAAGCGGCGGAAGACTTCCAGGCCGCACACCGACACGTAGTCGGCCTTGGTGGGCGAAACGTGGAAATCAGCCTCGCGCAGCCAGCTCTCGGTGAGCACTGAGAGCCCCGGCGGGCAGTCGATGAGCACCACGTCGAACACCTTGCGCACGCCCGCGAGCAGCTCGGCGATTACGGTGCGCAGGCGGGCGTGCAGGCTCTCCTTGGAAACCTCGCGCTCCAACAACGTAAGTTGCATATCGCTCGGCAGCAGGAACACGGTGCGTGAATCATCGATGTCGGAAACGTTGCGCACGATGAACTTCGGCCATTCGGCCGTCTGTCCCTTGAGCACGGTCGCATGCAGGTAATCGACGATCGTCGCGCCTTCGCTCTGCAGCTTGTAGAGGTTGGACACCGTCATCAGCATGCTGGACACGCTCGCTTGCGCGTCCGAATCGATCACGAGGACGTTCTTGCCGTGGTGCGTCGATAATGTCTCCGCAAGGGCGAGAACGAGCGTCGACTTGCCGACACCGCCCTTGGTGTTCATTACCGCGATCGAATTACGCATGGTCCCAGGACGTCCCCCGTTTGCCGCTTGCGAGGTCGATGCTCGCCGAAATGCTCAATGGCGCGGGAATATGGCAGCCATGGGAACAACCCGCAATTGCGGCCGATGCCTTATGCGTGCGAAATCCGATGTAACGACAAAGGCAAGGCAAAATAGAGACTTGCGCGATCGCCTTGCGCAAAGGGGCGTCTCCCCATAGGAGAATGCCCGACCGGTTTGCTCGGAGGCCAAGTCCATGTCTCATGCGTCGATGCTTCGCTTTGCTCCAGGTCTGCGAGTGCTCGCAATCGCTGCCTTGTGCGCCACTCTCGCGGGTTGCGGTGTCAACACCATTCCCACCTATGAGCAGAACGCAAAGGCGGCCTGGTCGGAGGTGCTGAACCAGTACAAGCGCCGCGCCGACCTCATTCCCAATCTCGTCGAGACGGTCAAAGGCTTCGCCGATCAGGAGCGCACCGTGTTGACCGATGTCGTCAATGCGCGTGCCAAGGCCACGCAGGTGCAGGCCCAGATACCGGCCGACATCCTGACGAACCCGGAAGCGATGCAGAAGTTCCAGGAGGCGCAGGGCCAGCTCGGCGGCGCGCTTGGACGCCTGCTTGCAGTGGTGGAGCGTTATCCCGACATCAAATCGGGACAGAATTTCGCGGTGCTGCAAAGCCAGATCGAGGGCACCGAGAATCGCATCGCTGTCGCGCGTCGCGACTATATAAGTTCGGTGCGTGCCTATAACACCGAGATCACGACCTTCCCGGGCCGACTCTGGAAATCGGTGCTGTATCCCTCTGCCAAGGAGATGGCGTCGTTCGACATCCCCGCCGAAGAGATGAAGACGCCGAAGGTGGATTTCGGCACGCATAAATAACGACGCGCGGGAAGGGAAGCGCACATGCCGTGCAAGGTGTGGCCCGCGCCGTCCCGGACGAGCGGGCTTGCCCGCTTCGTCATCGCGATGTTGTTCATTGCGGTGCTCGCGCACAGCGGCTCGGCAATCGCCGAGCCGGCATATCCCCAGCTCACCGGGCGCATCACCGATGAAGCCGGCCTGCTGAGCGCGGCCGACCGCAACGAGATCGACGCGCAGCTGGCCGAGCTCGAAAAGACCTCAACCGACCAGATCGCCGTGGTCACCCTGAAGTCGCTGCAGGGCTACGCGATCGACGACTTCGGCTATCAGCTGGGACGTCACTGGGGGATCGGCCAGAAGGACAAGAACAACGGTCTGCTGCTCATCGTGGCGCCGGCCGAGCACAAGGTCAGGATCGAGGTCGGCCGCGGGCTCGAGCCGTTCATGACCGACGCCATGTCGAAGATCATCATCGACAACGCGATTCTGCCCCAGTTCCGGCGCGGCAACTTCCCCGACGGCATCAAGGCCGGCGTACGTGACATCAAGGACGTGCTGCTCGGCGACGCGGAGGCGGTGAAAGAACGCGCGCGAGTCACCCAGGGCGCCAACGGCATGGACACCATGCAGGTCATCCTGCTGATGTTCTGGATCGGCATCGTGATCTACATCCTCTGGAGCGTTTATCGCTCCTCGCTCAACGGGAGTTCGAAGTGGCCTGCGGCGCGGCGGCTCGTCGATACTCCCCGGAGGCTCAACTGGCAGCTGGAGCGGCGGCGGATGGTCGAGCGGCGACAGCGGTGGCGGCGGAGGAGGTTGGTCGGGCGGAGGCGGGGACTTCGGCGGCGGCGGATCCTCGGGTAGCTGGTGAGGCGGCAGCTGTGCGCAGGACGGCACTTGAGTTGGGACAGCGGCGGCGTGGATCGTCCGGGAGAATGAGTGAATGACCCTTTTCTCGAGCGATGAGGAACGTCGCGTCTCCGACGCGATCACGCAGGCCGAGCGCACGACGTCGGGCGAGATCGTCGTCGTCGTAGCTGCCCGCAGCGATACCTACTTCTATGTGCCCCCGCTCGTTGCCGCGCTCATCAGCCTGCTGGTGCCCTGGGTGCTCATCTACTTCTCGTTCTTCGATCTGCAATCGATCTATCTGGCACAGCTCGGCACATTTCTGGTGCTGACGGCGCTGTTGCTGCCGCTGCCGGTGCGCACCGCGCTCGTGCCCAAGCGCATCAAGGCCCTGCATGCCCACCAGCGCGCGGTGGAACAGTTCCTCGTCCAGAACCTGCACACCACCTCCGATCGCACCGGCGTCTTGCTCTTCGTTTCGGTGGCCGAGCGCTACGTTGAGATCCTGGCCGACACCGCGATCGATGCCAAGGTCGCGCCTGGCACCTGGAAGTCGATCGTCAACCAGCTGACGGCTGCGATCGCGGCGGGCAAGCCGACCGAAGGCCTCGTCACCGCGATCCGAGAGATGGGCGCGCACCTGGAGCGCCATTTCCCCCCGACGACGCGCCATTCCAACGAGCTGCCCGATCACCTGATCGTGCTGCCGTAATCCCGGTGCGGGCCGGATTCGGCGCGCCGGGTTTTCCCATGCTATGTCGGGGCGGGGTACAGTTCAGGGGATTGCTGTGAGTATCGAGACCGCCGCTGCCATGTCCGCGCCAAGTGCAACGGACGCGGGAACAAGAGCGCCGTTGCGGGCGCGCGTTTCCTGGATGCTGTTCGACTGGGCGGTGCAGCCGTTTTACACGCTGGTTCTCACGTTCCTGTTCGCGCCCTACTTCGCGACCAGCGTCGTCGGCGATGCGGCGCGCGGGCAAACGCTCTGGGGCTACGGCGCCGCCGTCGCCGGCATCCTCGTTGCGATCGGCAGCCCGTTTCTCGGCGCCTTTGCGGACGGACGCGGACGGCGCAAGCCCTGGGTTGCTGTCCTTGCGGTGATCCTGGCGGTGGCGATGTCATCGTTGTGGATCGCGACACCCTTGGCGCCATTCTCGACCATCTGCCTCGTGCTGGTCGCTTTCGTTTGCGCGACCGCGTGCGCCGAATTCGCCGCGGTCTTTACGAATGCGATCATGCCCGGCCTCGTGCCGCGCAATGAGCTTGGCCGTTTGTCCGGCGCCGGCTGGGCCTGCGGCTATTTCGGCGGGCTCGTCAGCCTGGCGCTGATCGCCGGGCTGATCGTTCCTGATCCGGCAACCGGCAAGACGCTGCTCGGGCTCGATCCGCTTATCGCACTCAACGCCGCGACGCGCGAAGGCGATCGGCTTGTTGGGCCTTTCTCCGCCGTCTGGTTTCTCATCTTCATGATCCCGTTCTTCCTGTTCGTGCCCGACATCCGCCAGACGCGCCCGCACGACGGTCGCCCCGCGACGGCCGAGCTTTGGGATACGGTGCGGTCGCTGCCGCAGAACCCCAACATTCTGACGTTCCTGATCGCGCGCATGATCTTCACCGACGGCCTGACCGCGATCTTTACCTTCGGCGGCATCTACGGCGCGGCGGTGTTTGGCTGGGGCGCGATGGCGCTCGGCATCTTCGGGATCGTGCTGACGTTGATCGGCGCGATCGGAGCCCTTATCGGCGGCGCGCTCGATGACCGTTTCAGCGCCAAGGCCGTGATCATTACCGCGCTGTTCGGCCTGCTGATCGGCGCCTTCGGAATCCTGTCGGTTGATCAGACCCACATTTTCTACGTGGTCGAGGTTGCGCCCAAGGTGCCGGGCTCGGCGCCGTTCTCCTCGATCGGCGAGATGGTGTTCCTCGCCTTCGCGATCATCGTCGGCGTCGTCTCGGCACCCGCGCAGGCTTCGAGCCGGTCGCTGCTCGCTCGGCTGGCGCCGCCTGATAAGATCACGCAGTTCTTTGGGCTGTTTGCCTTTTCCGGCAAGGTGACGGCGTTCTTCGCGCCGTTCGTCGTCGCCACCGTCACCGCGGCGACGGGAAACCAGCGGCTTGGGATGTCGATGATTTCCCTGTTCCTGCTGACCGGCATGGCGATGATGTTCGCCGTGCGCGAGCCAACCCGCTCCCCATAGCGCCCCAGGCAGCAAGGCCTTCGACATCCGGCGCATTGCAGCGCATGGCAGACAAAACTTCGGCTAGGCGACACTTGCATGTCACCTAGCCGATTGCGTTTGAGACCGCTCTCGAAGGAGGCGGATGCCTCCATCGAGAACTGCAGTGTTACGGGCCTGCCGGCTCGCCCTCGGACTTGGGCTCGGCGGGCGGGGCCGCAGGCGCAGCTGGCGCAGGCTCGGCCGCGGGAGGCGGCGCGACCGCAGCGGGAGGCTCAGCTGCTGGAGGCGGTGCAACGGCGGCCGGAGGCTCGGCTGCCGGAGGCGGCGCGGGCGGCGGCTCGGCCGCAGGCGGAGGCGCCGGCGGCGTCTCCGGAGCAGCTGCCGGGGCGACGGCCGGGGCCGGCGTCGGCAGCGGCGTGTACATGTAATAGATCCCGCAGACGATCGCTGCGAGGATGATGACGAAGATGATGGACCTGACAACGGTATTCACGTCTGAACTCCCCCAGTCGCTAAATCGGGTCGTTGAATTCCGCCTATTACCTTAAGGCGTTTGCGGCCGAAGGACAATCGAACGTGCATTTGAAGCCTGAAGGACGGGCATTCAGGCCGAGCCGAGCGACCGCGAGGTTACAGAAAAACGCCCGAAAATCCGGCTATTGGCGCGGTCGCTCGGCCACCATGAACCAGGAAGGCCCCGCGTGCGGGTCGTTCCAGATGCGCTTCCAGCGAAACCCCGCCCGCTCATAGGCCCGGACCGCGCGCTCATTGCGGATCGAGGGGAAAACACAAACGGCCAGCGCGAGAGTCGAGGCAAAAACCTCATCCCTGAGCTGCGCCAATGCCGCCTGTCCGACACCCTTCCCCCGGTGGTCCTCCGACGCGATGAAGAGGTCGAGATCCCAGGTCCCGGGCAGCAGGTCGTCGGGAAGCGTGTCTCCCCAAAGGGTGGCGTCAACGGCGTGCGCATAGCCGACCGGTTCGCCGCCGACGAGGATGATGCGGCACAACGCATGGTCGGAGCTGAGCGCCACGTTGACCTCGGCCTCCGTCGCCGAGAGCGGTCCCCACCACTCCTGAATGTCGGGCCGCTCCAGCCAGCCGCGGATCAGATCCCAGTCGGCGCGGACGGCGGGGCGCAAGCCGACGCGGCTTTCGTCCCCTTTGGCCTCATCCATGCTCAATGCCGAAAGTGACGCATGCCGGTGAAAACCATGGCGAGGCCTTTCTCGTTCGCCGCCGCGATGACTTCGTCGTCGCGCATCGAGCCGCCGGGCTGGATGACGGCCGTAGCCCCCGCCTCGGCGGCGGCGATGAGACCGTCCGGAAACGGGAAGAACGCATCCGACGCGACGACGGATCCCTTGGTGAGTGGCGTGCGCTCGCCGATGGCTGCCGCGGCGTCGGCGGCTTTCAGCGCCGCGATGCGCGTAGCATCGACGCGGCTCATCTGGCCGGCGCCGATTCCGACCGTTGCGCCACCCTTCGCGTAGACGATGGCGTTGGACTTCACATGCTTTGCGACGATGAAAGCGAACTTGAGATCGGCCAGCTCGTGCGCGGTCGGCGCGCGCTTGGTGACCAACTTGAGATCGGAAGCGGCGAGCACGCCGTTGTCGCGCGACTGCACAAGGAATCCGCCGGCGAGCGAGCGCACGAGCAGTCCATCAGCGCTCGGATCGGGCAATCCTCCCGTGGTCAAAAGGCGCAAGTTCTTCTTTGCTGCAAAGATCGCCTTGGCCTCGGCCGTGGCGTCAGGCGCGATCACCACTTCCGTGAATATTTTCGCGATCTCCTCAGCCGCGGCTTTATCGAGCGGCCGGCTCAACGCGACGATGCCGCCGTACGCGCTCACCGGATCGCAACGCAGCGCAGCGAGATAGGCCTCCTTCAGCGAGCCCGCGACGGCGGCACCGCACGGGTTGGCGTGCTTGATGATGGCGACCGCAGGCTGCTCGGCGCCGAGCTCCGCCACCAGCTCGAAAGCGGCATCGGTGTCGTTGAGATTGTTGTAGGAGAGCTCCTTGCCCTGGTGCTGGACTGCCGTCGCGACACCGAAGCGCGCGGGTGCCTGCGCGTAGAAAGCGGCAGACTGATGCGGGTTCTCGCCGTAACGCAATGCGTGGGTGCGCTTGCCACCGAATGCTCGCCACTCCGGCGCCGTCTCCTTGAGCTGCGCCTGGAACCAGCCGCTGATCGCCGCGTCATAGGCCGCCGTGCGGGCGTAGGCCTTGGCGGCGAGGTGCCGGCGCAAATCGGGCGTGGTCGCACCCCCGTTCGCCTGCATCTCGCCCAGCACCGCCGCGTAGTCGTGGGGCTCGACGACAACCGTGACACTCGCGTGGTTCTTGGCCGCGGCGCGGATCAGCGCCGGTCCGCCGATGTCGATGTTCTCGATGCACTCGTCGAAGCCGGCGCCCTTGGCGACTGTCTCCTCGAATGGATAGAGGTTGACCACGAGCAGATCGATCGGGGCGATCGCGTGCTCCTTGGTTTGCGCCGCGTGCTCCTTACTGCCGCGTACGGCGAGCAGGCCGCCGTGCACCTTGGGATGCAAGGTTTTCACGCGGCCATCGAGAATTTCGGGAAAGCCCGTCAGGTCCGAGACATCCTGCACGGAGAGCTTGTCGGCCCGCAGCGCGCTCGATGTCCCGCCGGTCGAGACGAGCTCGACGCCCATCCGGGCAAGCTCGCGCGCAAACTCCGCAAGCCCTCTCTTGTCCGACACGGAAAGAAGGGCACGGCTGATCCGGCTGCTCATGCCGCTCCACCATCTTTGAGACGCATGACGGACCAGTTCACGACGCTTTCGCCCAGAGTGGCCCCGCGCAGCACGATCTGGAGGGAAGAGCGCGGTCCGGTGCTGTTGGCGAAGAACGTGCTTTCCTCCACCGCGAGCGGCATGCGTTCAGCCTCAAACAGCCAGCGCTGGCCGTCGATCAACTCGAGTTCGGCCGAGCCCGCATCCTCCGCCACGCGGCAACCGACGTCGGGGTGCAAATGGAAATGGATCGAGAACCTGATATCGCTCTTGAGGCGTCCGTTCTGGCGCGATCCATCAAGCCGGTCGCGCCCATCGAGGCGCCGTCCGTCAAGGGACAGAAAAAGCCGGCGGGTGTGAATGAGCCCGAAGCGGCGCGCGTATCCGTCGTGGCTTGCTTCCAGCATGACCGCGTCACCGGCATCGGAAAGCTGCCAGTCAACTTGATCGGGATAGCGGATCGGCTGCGACCCGATCAGCGTCTCGAGCCGGTGGTGCGACACGAGCTGCGAGGATGATTTATCCGCAAGGCTGAGCGTATTGTGGCTCGCCGTCGCGCGTGCCGCTGGGTTCCAATCGGCGCCTGCCGGACCCGGCATACCGCCGTTGATGAACATGAGACGTGCGCCGCTGCTCATCTCGAACGAAAGACACCCTGCCTGCGCTTCCCCGGCAGCGGCAGGCGGCGGCGGTGGGCCGACGTCGGCGATCACGATCACGCGCGCACGTTCCAGCCGCGCATAATTGGAGGCACGCGCAGCGCTCAACACCGGCGACGTCCCATCGTCATAACCGAGCACGGTGCCAAGCCCGGCGGCCGATGGGACTCCCATGCCGTTGAAGCGTGCCAGCATCCCGTCGCCCAGCCGCATGAAGCGCAGCATCGGAAACATCAGCGCGATGACTTCGAGCAGCTGGGTCGGATGCTTGCGTTTTCGCGCCACGAAGCATTGCGCGAGCGGAAGCAGGTCGAGCATCAGCTCGACAATGAGCGAGGGGTTGCGACTGATATGGCCGCCGTCAGAAAGTATCTGTCGCCCAAGCTCGGCAGCCAAAGCAGACTCAGCGTCCTTCAGGTGGCGGTCGTGCCCTGCAACCGACAGGCCTGCGAAAGTAAGCGCCATGAGCGCAAGCAGCCGCGGATAGCCCTCGGGTGCCTCGCGCCAGGAGGAGCTGAGCACCGCCAGCTGGCGTCCGAGACTCGCGGTAATCGTGGCATAGGTCGCAGCGTCGGCGCCATCGAGCAGCAGCGAGGTATGCGACAGCCATGCGATGAGCCGGCGCGCCGCCACCGCGGGCTCGGCGATAATTCCAGTTCCAACACCAAACCGGATCGCCCACTCAGCCGCCAAGCGTCGCGCGGTTTGCCGGGCCTCCTCCTCGCCCGCGGCTGCCAGATTGCGCAGCCAGCCAAAGCCGTGCAGCTCGCGCTCCCAACCGGGCGTCGGAGGCTTGATGTCGAAGGGCGAGCGCTCATTCAGAAACGCGATGCTGCCGGCGAGGCCGAACTGCCCATGCTCGATCTCGCGCCAGAAGCTCGGATCGGCCGTGCGCAGATCCTGGGGAACGATCAGCAGCTGCTCGGCGGGCGTCGGCGTAAACGACATGCCGAGCAGGCGCGACGCGAACATGCCCATCATCGCCGAGGTCTTCGAGCCATCGGCCGACAGCGCTACGTTCCTGATGCGCTCCTTGAGCGTCAGGTCGATGCGGCTCACCGCCAATATCGCTTCACGCATCGGGGCCATGATGATCGAGTAACCCCCTGAGCCCTCGAACACAAGAACGCTCAGGCGAGGAGCTGTGAGCAGTTGCCGCGACGACGCAGTCAGCCCTTTGTGACGAGGCGCGCCGCGTAAAACCCATCCAACCCCGAAAGCTCGGGACGCTCGTTGGGGAGGTGGTAGGGCAGCGTGCGCAGATCGCCCTCGCGCGTGATCCATTCGGGCGGAATGCCGATCTCGCCGGGTTCGATTGGCAGGCGGGCAAGCTCGGGCGAGCGCTGCAGCAAAAGCTCGATCTGACGGCTGCCTTCTTCCGGCTCGAGCGAGCAGGTGCAATAGACAAGCCGGCCGCCAGGCTTCAGCAGGCGCACGGCATTGTCGAGCAGGCGCGCTTGGATCTGCGCCAGTGCCGCGACATCGTCGGAGCGCTTCAAGTGCAAGATATCAGGATGCCTGCGGATCGTTCCCGTGGCAGTGCAGGGCGCATCCAGCAGGACCGCATCGAAGGTTTGTCCCGCGTTCCAGGTGGCCGCGTCGGCCGCGACGAACGTTGCCTCGAGCCCCAGCCGCTGGAAGTTGGCGCGCACCCGCTCCAGCCTGGCAGCCGATAGGTCGACCGCCGTGACGATCGCGTCCGCCGCGGCGAGCTGCGCCGCCTTGCCCCCAGGAGCCGCACACAGGTCGGCGACACTGAGACCCTTCACCGGGCCGAGCAGGCGGGCGGGAAGGGCGGCAGCGGCGTCCTGCACCCACCACTCGCCATCGGCGTAGCCCGGCAGGTCCTCGATGCGGCCGCCGGCGGCAAGCCGGACGGAGCCGGCGGGCAACACATGGCCGGCGAGCTTCTCGGCCCACGTGGCGGCGTCGCTCTTTACGGTGATATCGAGCGGAGCTTCACGCAGCATCGCTTCGCCGATGCGCCGCGCCTCAGCCTCGCCGAACGTTTGCGTCCAGCGATCGAGCAGCCACGCTGGGATGTTGAGCACCACGCGATCGCGGCCGGCAATCGCGGCCATGCCTTCGCGCGTCAACCGGCGCAGCAGCGCGTTGACGAGCTTGTCGTACCGGTGCGCAAGGCGATCGCGTCGCGCCTGCTCGACCGCGAGGCCGACGGCAGCATGGGGCGGCGTCGCGAGAAACAGCACCTGCGCAGCGGCCGCGAGCAATATCGGCCACAGGTTGCCCTGCCGCTCCGGCAGCGGCTTTTCCAAGAAGCCAGACAATGTCGCGTCGAGTTCGCCCCGATGGCGCAACACCGTCGCCACGATCAAGCGTGCCAGCGCACGATCGCGCGGCTCGAGCGAGCTCCCGGCAAACTCCTTGGTAATCGCCTCATCGAGCGAGCGGTGCTTGTGCAGAACGGCACTGATAAGGCGCACGGCGCTCTCGCGCGCGGCCAGGCCCGAAGGCTCCTCGCCGGTGCCGCTTGGCTTGGGGCGCGCTGCACCCTTTATTGCGCCGTCGCGAGCAGGCCTCTTGTTCTTGTTTGAAACCCTATCCGACGCCACGCTCTCCTAGCCCCACGGACCAGAAGATCGCCGCTGGTTGCGGGGCTGAGTTTGTGTCTCCCAAGGGCTTGCATCTCGAGACGGCTCGTTATCGCGCGGGGTCTGCATCTGTCCGCTCTCGCGCGCCATCTCCTCAAGTGCGGCGATGCGGTTCGCGGTGTTGGGGTGCGTGGAGAACAGGTTGTCCATGCCGCCACCCGTCAACGGATTGATGATGAACATGTGCGCGGTCGCGGGCACTTCTTCCGCCGTCTCGTTGGGGATCTGGTGCGCATAGTCGTCGATCTTGGCCAGCGCCGACGCGAGCCACAGCGGATGCCGGCAGATTTCAGCTCCGCCGCGATCGGCCGCATACTCACGCGAGCGGCTGATTGACATCTGCACCAGCATGGCCGCGAGCGGCGCGACTATGATGGCAAGGAGACCGCCGAGCATACCCAGCGCGCCGCCGCGATCATCGCGGTTGCCGCCGAACATCATGCCGAACTGCATGTACTGCGCGACCATCGAGATGGCACCGCCGATCGTCGCGGCGATCGTCATGATGAGCGTGTCGCGGTTTTTGACGTGCGTCAGCTCGTGCGCGAGCACGCCGGCAAGCTCGTCGCGGCTCAGCACCTTGAGCAGGCCGGTCGAAGCGCACACGGCTGCGTGCTGGGGATTGCGCCCCGTCGCAAAGGCATTCGGCTGGTCGCTTTCCATGATGTACACGCGCGGCATCGGCAGGCCGGCATTCTGCGCCAATTCCCGCACGACGCCGCACAGCTCCGGCGCCGAGTTCTCGTCCACCTCGTGCGCGCCGTACATGCGCAGCACGACCTTGTCCGAGTTCCAATAGGAGAACGCGTTCATGGCAAGCGCGATGAAGAACGCGATCACCATGCCCGAGGAACCGCCAATGGCTGCGCCGAGCGCCACGAAAATCGCGGTCAGCAGCGCAAGCAGCATGGCTGTCTTGGCGTAATTCATGGGTTGGCCTCCGCCTCCTGTGCCGTTTACACCCAAATGCTATATGGAAAGCAAACCGGCCCACGATAAGGGCGCAGCAAGGCCTTGCAGATGCAGGAGAAACCGAAAAAGCCGTTGCCGGACCCGGCGCAACGCGCGCTCAAGGAAGCCGAGGAGCGCCGCAAAGCGCAAAAGCCAGCCGCGAGCGAGCCCGAAGTCGGCGGGCGCGATGGGCTTGATCCGGCCCGCTACGGGGACTGGGAAAAGGGCGGCATCGCGTCGGATTTCTAGTCCGGTAGCCGCGGAGCCCATCAAAAGTTGATGACGGCGCCGCTCATGAGCAGATCGAGATCGTCGATCGGCGTGTCCGCCAGTGGCCCTGTCGCAGCGAGCCCATTCAACTGGCGCAGGGTGACGTCGCCGCTCGCGTGGCGATAATAAAGATAGAGGATCATCGACGCATTCTCGATGCCTTGCGCGATACCGCCGCCCCACACGTTGACGCTGGAGTTCCACACCGCCCAGTTGCCGGCGCCCGTCGGGTTGAGCGAATCGCCCGGCCTCACGAAGGCAGCCGTTGCCGCGCCGCCATCGTAGGTGAAATGCTCGCCGTAGATCGTCGTCTTGCCGAGCTCGTTGAACCGGCGTTCGATTCCCGCCTGCCCGGCAAAGAAATGATGCTGATCGTCGACACCCGTCTGCTGGTAGCGCAGCGTCTCGTCGATCAGGCCATTGAAGTTGAGGCCAGCGCCGAAATTCAAGAATAGCCCCGTCGGCCGGTCGATGACGCTGATCGAGCCGCTCATCTGACGGCACGACGTGTCGTCGCCCGAATTGACCAAGAGGTTGGCACCGGCACAGATCGCGCGCGAGCGCGCGCCTTGGATGAGCTGGGTGTAGCCAAATCCCGCGCCCACGTCGAAACGCCCGACCTCGTCCTTGTAACGGACCGCCACGTCCCAGAAGTCGGCGGCGACCCAAGTGCCGACCGCGGTTAAGCCGTTCCAAGTTGGCGTCACGTACTTGATCAGCTCGAACCCGCGCTGGCTTTCGCTCGGCTGATCGCCGCCGGCCGCGATGATGCGACGCCAGGTGAGGTCGCTCGTCGTCAGCTGTCCATTGCGGGCCGAGCGCAGGAACATGCCAAATCCGGTATCCTGGATTTCCGAGTACTTCGCGAAGGCGTTCGTCTGCGTGAGGTTGGCGTCGGCGATGCGGTCGGTGGCGGCGAACGAAGCGCCGATCAGCAATGTGCCGACATCCTTCCTCTTTACGTACCAGAGCGATTCACGAATATCGGTGCCGAAGAAACCGCGGTTGTCGAACCCGATCGCGCTCAGCTGATTGACCCTCAGCGAGTTCGCCGACTTGATACCGATCTCGATGCGGTAGCCGATCTCCCAGTTGGGATCGATCATGGCTTTGCCCGCAAAGCCGAACCGCGAGCGGAAATTATCGTTGGTGACGGTGTAGACGTTGCTCGCCCGGCCGTCGTACCAAGCGAGCTCGGCCTGGTTGATCGTTCCAGAAATTTGGAGCGAGAGTGCGCGGTTGCCCTTGCGCGTTGTCAGAGCCTCAAGCTCCGCAACGCGTGCCTCAAGGTCGGCACAGCAATCCTCGCCGCCGCCAGCGCTCGCGGGCCCAACCGCCGCGATCAAAATCGCGGCCGCAGCTGCAATCAGTCCTCGCCGCGATCTGCGCCTTTGGCCCAAGGCGGATAGCCCTTTCTCGCGCGCTTAAGCTGGCGCAGGGCTTATCAGATTCTGTTTGCGGCCAAGGCTCACATTCCCCAGCGATCGCAAGCCGCTTATCCCGCCTTGCGGTTCTGCCGGTTGTCGATCAGGTCCGAAACGACGGCCGGATCGGCAAGGGTCGAGATATCGCCCAGGTTGCCGAACTCGTCCTCAGCGATCTTGCGCAGGATGCGACGCATGATCTTGCCCGAGCGCGTCTTCGGCAGCCCCGGCGCGAACTGGATCAGATCGGGCGAGGCAATCGGTCCGATCTCCTTCCTGACATGCGCGACGAGATCCTTGCGCAACTCCTCGCTCCAAACGTCGCCGGCATTCAGCGTGACGTAGCAGTAGATGCCCTGGCCCTTGAGGTCGTGCGGATAGCCGACGACGGCGGCCTCGGCGACCCTGGGGTGGGAGACGAGCGCGCTCTCGACCTCGGCGGTGCCGAGACGATGCCCCGATACGTTGATCACGTCGTCGACACGTCCAGTGATCCAGTAGTAGCCATCGGCATCGCGCCGGCAGCCGTCGCCGGTGAAGTACTTGCCATCGTAGGTCGAGAAGTAGGTCTGCACGAATCGCTCGTGGTCGCCGAATATGGTGCGGGCCTGGCCGGGCCAGCTCTCGAGAATGACCAGGTTGCCGGCCGCCTCGCCCTCCAGCAGTTCACCCTTCTCGTCAACGAGCGCCGGCTCAACGCCGAAGAACGGCCGCGTCGCCGAGCCGGCTTTAAGCGCGGTCGCGCCGGGGAGTGGCGTGATGAGGATGCCGCCGGTTTCGGTTTGCCACCAGGTATCGACGATCGGGCAGCGGTTCTCGCCGACCACGCGGTAGTACCATTCCCACGCTTCCGGATTGATCGGCTCGCCGACACTGCCGAGCAGGCGCAGCGTGGCGCGGCTTGAGCGTTTCACGTGGTCGTCGCCGGCACCCATCAGCGCGCGGATCGCGGTCGGCGCGGTGTAAAAGGTGTTGACGCCCCACTTGTCCACGACCTCCCAGAAGCGCGAAAGCGTGGGATAGTTGGGGACGCCCTCAAACATCAGAGTGGTGGCGCCGTTGGCGAGCGGGCCGTAAAGAATGTAGCTGTGCCCCGTAACCCAGCCGACGTCGGCGGTGCACCAGTAGATGTCGCCGTCGTGATAGTCGAACACGTACTGATGCGTGACGGCGGCGAATACCAAGTAGCCGCCACAGGTGTGCAGTACGCCCTTGGGCTTTCCCGTCGAGCCCGAGGTGTAGAGGATGAAGAGCGGATCCTCCGCGCTCATCTCCACAGGCGGGCAATCGGCGGAGACCTTCGCCAGCTCCTCGTGTAGCCAGAGGTCGCGGCCCGGCGTCCACGCCACGGGGTTGCCGGTGCGCCGCACGATCAGCACCTTCTCGTTGCCCTTTGCGACCTTGCTCAAGGCGTCGTCGGTATTGCGCTTGAGCGGGATGTTCTTTCCGCCGCGTACGCCCTCGTCAGCCGTGATGATGAAGCTAGAATCGGCGTCGGCGATGCGCCCTGCCAGGCTTTCGGGTGAGAAGCCGCCGAAGACGACCGAGTGCACGGCACCAATCCGGGCACATGCCAGCATCGCGTAGGCCGCTTCTGGAACCATCGGCAGATAGATCGTGACGCGGTCGCCCTTCTTGACGCCGTGGGCTTTCAGGACGTTGGCGAACCTGCAGACGCGCTCGTGCAGCTGGGCGTAGGTGATGATCTCGTCCACCGCCGGATCATCGCCCTCCCAGATGATGGCGATCTGATCTCCGCGCGCGGGAAGATGCCGATCGATGCAGTTGGCGCAGACGTTGAGGGTGCCGTCCTCGAACCACTTGATGGAAACGTTCGGCCGCTCGAAGGAGGTATTTTTCACCTGCCGGTAGGGCTTGATCCAATCCAGACGCCGGCCGATCTCGCCCCAGAAGCCATCGGGATCGCGGATCGAGCGTTCGTAGAGGGCGCGGTAGGCCTTGTCGTCGATCCACGCGCGCGCCGCCCAATCCGGGCTCACCGGATGAACTTCGTGTTGCATCGTTTCCTCCAGACGTTTTGCCGTCGATTATGGAGGTCACGTTGCCGGAGCGCAATTTCGCGATTGGTCTAAGACATGAAGCCGAAAAGGCCGATTATGGCGCCTTGGAGCAGCAGAACGCCGAGCCAATGTCCGCCATCGATCAGAGTGAGCATGCGATCGGCGCCCTGGAACGTATGATTGACCGCCAGCGTCGTGGCTATGAACCCCACCCAGACCAGCGCCGCCGCAAAAAGGCTTCCCGTCAAGGTGACCTGCGCAGGTCCGAGATGTCCGATGATGCCGGCCAGCACCCACGCCATGACGACTTGCGCGACGAACGCGATCACGAAGGGCGTCGCGGTTGGCCCTTCGGCCTTCATGTCCGCTTCCGACTTGCCGGCGGCGGCTTGCCATTGCTTGGGGAACAGCACCCCGTACCACAGCCAGCCAAACATGAATCCGACGACGGCGGCGAGCACCACGGCGTAGATGTTGAGCCCGGTGAACTGCATTGCGCCTCCGTTGCGTTGGCCGTGCCGATGAGCCTAACAGATTCCGGCCTCAGGCTTAAGCGCGACCCGGGACGCCCGGATGGCGCCAGACTGTTGCGCGCTTGATCTCCGCGTCTTCCAGCTCGCGCGTCACCGGAACGGTGTAGTCTGCCACTCGTTCGAACGCGCCTTTGGGGAAGTAGTTGCGCTGCGGATCACCGATCAAAACCAGCGTGCCACGGGCAGCCGCCTGATCGATGTAGGCGAGCACTTTGTCGGCGAGTGCGCGCTCATAGAATAGATCGCCGACGAGGATAACGTCGTGTTCGGCCGGCGGACGTTCGAGCACATCCTCGGCGGTAACCGCCACCGCAACAGAATTCGCGGCGGCATTGAGCGCAACGGCGGCAAGCGACATCCAGTCGATATCGGCTGCAAGCACCGATGCGGCGCCGGATTTGGCAGCCGCGATCGCCGACAGGCCGGAGCCGGAGCCAAGATCGAGCACGCGCTTATTCGCAACGGTGTCGGATTCATCGAGCAGATAGCGCGCGAGCGCCTGACCGCCTGCCCACGCAAAGGCCCAATACGGCGGCGGCAGATTGATTGCGCCAAGCTCATCCTCGGTCTTCTGCCAAATCGGAAGCGATTCCTCCGCGAGGTGGAGAAGGATCTCAGGCACGAGGGGAGGGGCAAGGAGCTTGGTATTGGCGCGGATAAAAACGTCAGCCGAACGAGGGATTTTTGGATCGAGGCGGCCTGCTGGGAGTGCCGTCATCCCTTGTGCTTCGCATCGAGGCCGCCCATGCGGCAGACCTCGTTCCATTCGGGCGCCGTCACCGGCTGCACCGAAAGCCGCGAATTCACGACAAGCATCATCTTGGCGAGCTTCGGGTTCGCTTTAACTGCGACCAGCGTCACCGGCTTCGGCATGGCTTTGAGCGCACGCACGTCCACGCATTGCCATGTCCCGGTATCGTCCTTGGGGTCGGGATGGGCGAGCGCCGATACTTCCAGGATGCCGACGACCTCGCGCTCATCACCCGAGTGATAGAAGAACCCGAGATCGCCAAGCTGCATCGCGCGCATGTTGTTGCGTGCCTGGTAATTGCGCACGCCGTCCCAAGCCTCACCGGCCTTGCCGCGTGATTTCAAGTTCTGCCAGGAGAACACGTTAGATTCGGATTTGAAGAGCCAGTAGGCGGGCATGGGGGGATCCGCAAGAGCTGCGCTATTGGGCCTGAAGCTCCGCTTTCAAGTCAAGCGGGATCAGGCGAAGACAACTGAGCGGCGAATGACGAACACGCCGAGAAAGCTTGCCGCGATGGCGATCAGCTTGGCCGGAAGCGGTCCGACGCCCAGTATGCCCGTCGCCAGCGCAATCACGGCCGCCGTGACAATCAGGCCGATCAGGCCGCTGGCGAAGAACTCTCCAAACAAGCGATGCGCCGACTTTTTCGAAGCGGCATCGGTGAACACGAAGCGCCGCGACAGGTGATAGTGCAGGACGATGCCGCAAGCATAGCCGACGACGCCTGCCAGCGTCGGCAGCGCGAACGCCCGGTTAAGAGCCAGGAAGACTGCCAGGTCGAGGGCCAGCGCCAGCCCGCTGACGACGACATAGCGTGAGAGCTGAGGCATCAGGTGCCAGCTTCGACGCAACGCGTGCAGCAGGGCGGCAACGAAATCCATCTGCGGCATGCCGCCGTCGCGGACTCGGCGCGGACCTTGATCGACCGTCATGCCGCCGGCCTGACGCGGCGCGGCACGAGACGCACGCTGCCGAGCGCTTCCTGTTCACTCGATACGCCGCCCTCGTGATACTCGGCGTCCTCGTTGACGTTCCACACGTCATACAGGGTCTCGCCCGCGAGGATGTTACGGACGGTCAGCATCGCCGTCATCATCGCGTGGTCCTGATTGTTGTACTTGTGCATGCCGTTGCGGCCGACGAGATGCAGCGTGGGATAATGCTCGGCCAAGTCCGCACGGATCGTATCGATGTGCGCCTTGTAGGCGTCGTCATAGACGGGATAGGCCTTCTTCTGGCGCACGACGCAGCCGTCCTTGACCTCGTCCTCGCGCGCAAGACCGACCTCAGCCAGCTCGCGAGTAGCGAGCGCAATCAGCTCCGCATCGTCGGACGTCCACAGCCCGTCGCCTTCGAAGCAGAAATATTCGAGCCCGAGGCACGAGAGCTTCTCGTCCGGCACCATCTCGGGCGACCAGGACCGGAAATTCTGAATCCGTCCCACCCGCACGTTTGGCTCGTGGATGTAGATCCAGTTGTCGGGGAAGAGATCGGGCTTGTCGACGATGAGCGCGACCGTGATGAAATCGCGGTAACGCAGGCTTTGCGCAGCCGGCGCGCAGGCGGGAAGTGGATCGATCGACCCGATCAATTCGCGGATCGGCGCGGACGAGATAACGTGCTTTGCCGAAAACTCGCACGGCCCTTCGGCCGAGTTCGCAGTGATGTTCCAGCGCCCGGTGGCCTCGTCCCAGTGCATGCGATCAAGCGACGTGCCGCGGTGGATTATGCCGCCTCCGGCTTCGACCTTGGCGGCTGCTGCATCCCACATCATGCCAGGGCCACGGCGCGGGTACTGGAAGCTTTCAATCAACGACTTGATTACGGTATCACCTGCTTGCACGTCGGCGGGACCCTTCACGGAGCGGCGCAGGGCATTCGCCATGGCGCTCCACAGATCGAGGCCCTTGATGCGCTGCGCCGCCCAGTCGGCTGAGATCTCGTCGCACGACATGCCCCACACCTTCTCGGTGTAGGTCTTGAAGAAGATCGAGAACAGCCGGTCGCCGAACTGGTTCGACACCCACTCGCGGAAGTTCTCCGGGTTGTCGTTGGGGAAAGCCTTCTTGTAGGCGTACGACATCACGCACATCGCGCTCTCGACGATGCCGAGATTGCTCAGGGCCTCCATCGCTTTCAGCGGATAGGAGTAGTGCTTGCCGTCGTAGTAGATCCGGCTCAGGCGCGGGCGCTCGATGAAATCGTCGGGCAAGAGCTCATGCCAAAGGTCGACCACCTCCTTCGACTTCGAGAAGAAGCGATGCCCGCCGATGTCGAAAAGAAAGCCCTTATAGTTAACAGTTCGGCTTATTCCGCCGACGTAAGTCGGATCGGCTTCGATAACGGTCGTCGGTACGCCGGCCTTGGTGAGAAGGTAGGCGGCCGTCAGGCCCGCCGGCCCGGCGCCGATAACAAAAACATCCGTATGCTCCACGTGGAGCCTCCCGCTGCCCTGTTGCGGATCGGAGCACCTTCTTCCGCGCGGCGGGCGCCCCTTATCCTCGCGGGTCGGCACGCTAGGGAGCAACGCTGAAGAAACCATTGCCTCGATGCCAAGGCGGGGTGCGTGCGCTCCTCGGCTGCCGGTTTACGCCGGCGCAAGCAGATCCCGGTTAACTTCGCGGTCATGTAACGGAGAGCGTCGATGGCGATCACGGCGGAAGAGCGCGGAGGCGAGTATGCGCGCGCTCAAAGCCCGGCGCCCACCCGCCTCGGCCGCGCGCAATTGCTTTTATGGTGCGCACTCGGCGTCGCCGTATTCGCCGCGCTGGTCTTCTGGTTCGACCCCGGACGCCTCGTAAACTCGCTTGGCGACACCGATGACGCGACGCGCCTGATTGAGGTGCGCGAGCTTTTGTCGGGCGCTCCGTGGTTCGACATGACGCTCTCGCGTTTTGGTGGCGCATACCCGCTCGTCTCACATTGGTCGCGCCTGATCGACCTGCCGATCGCCGCGCTCCTGTCGGGCTTTGAGCTTTTCTTGCCGCCCGCCAATGCCGAGATCGCCGTGCGCGCACTTTGGCCGCTGATTGTGCTGCTGGCTTTCGTCTATCTGCTCGCCCGCGAATCCGAGATTCGTGGCGGCCGAGCCGCAGCGCTGATCAGCATCGTGCTCACGGTCACGTGCATCATCGGCATCGTGCAATTCCTACCGGGGCGTATCGATCATCACAACGCAATCATTCTCGGAACGGTTGTCGGAATACTGCTGCTCGCGCGGAGTTTCGACGATGCGGATGCCGGCTGGGGCGCGGGCGTCATGCTCGGGTTTGCCACCGCAATCGGCTACGAGGCGCTGGCTTTGACGGCGGCGACCCTTGCCGCTGCGATGCTATACGGCGCGCTCCCCGGCCGCAGCCTGCTTGGGCCGTCACGCGCCGCCGTCACTTTCGCCGCCACGCTTGCGATCGCGCTAGCGCTGACGACATCTCCCAATGCTCTCTTTGTCAGCCATTGCGACGTGCTGTCGTGGAATCTCGTGCTGCTCGCCGGGCTCAGCGCTCTCGGTGTCACCGTCATTCAAGCCTTTGAGGACGAGCTCGGCGCGCCCGCGAAAATCGGGCTCCTGGCCGTGACCGGAGCGCTCGCGTCGTCGGCTTTCTTTCTCGCTGAGCCGGCTTGCCTCGGCGGGCCATTTGGACAGGTCGACCCGGAACTCTTCCCGATCTGGCTGGGCGACGTGTCGGAGACGCAAAGCATGCTCTCGCTGGGCAAGCAGTTGCCTCTGCTCGGGGGCATGGCGTTGATCTATTTCGCGGCAGGCGCCTACTGCGGTTTGCGCATGACCGCAACGGATCGCGACCAGGGACTGCGCTTTCTGCTGCTGGCATTCGTGATCGCGGTTCCGCTCAGCCTGTGGCAAATCAAGCTGCTCCCGTACGCCACCTTCTTGCCGATACCTCTGATCGCCGCCTCACTTGGACGACCGCCAAGGAACAAGCAGGCGCCGCTCACGCGCAAAGGCATCGCACTCATCGGCCTCATCACGCTGGTGGGAGTGGGCGTCGGCGGCTGGCTGGTTCTCGTCGTGGCCGCATCCTCATCCAACCGCGTGAAGGAGACGCTGAAACCGGTGCAGGATTGTCAGTCGACGGCGGCCTTGGCTCCGCTTGCCGAATTGCCCAAGGGCCTTGCAGTGGCCGATGTCAATCTCGGCCCCTACATCGTCGCGTTGACGGACCTCGATGTGCTCTCGGCTCCCTATCACCGGCTCGACAAGTCGATTATCGAGGCGCACGAGATTCTGCACGGCGCCCCCGCCGAGGCCGAGAAGCGCCTACGCAGCGTCGGCGCGCGCTACGTGGTGACGTGCGCCGGCCTCGATTCAACGACGCAGCAGGGGAAACCAAATGCCGATGCTTTGCAGACCCTGCTGTTCGCCGCCAAACCTCCGGCGTTCCTTTCGCCGGTTCCGCTCGCTGCAAAGACGCCCCTCAAGGTTTGGCGGGTCCTCGACAACTAATTCGGTTTTCAGTTTTCAGTCCTCGGCCTTGAGCGGACGCTGCATCAGCCGGCCGATGGCGTCGGTGACGCTGGCGCGACCTTCCACGATGTCACAAACGGCTGCGCAAATGGGCATGTCTATGCCCTTCTCCTGCGCGATGCGCTGGACTGCGACGGCGGTGTAGACACCTTCGGTCACTGCGGTGCGGCCACCCAGCGCCTGGGCGAGGCTCTGGCCTTCCCCGAGCGCGCGCCCAAGCGACATGTTGCGCGACTGGGGACTGCCGCAGGTCAGGATCAGGTCTCCGAGCCCCGATAGCCCTGTCAGCGTCTCTAAGCGTGCGCCCATCGCCTCACCGAAGCGGCGCATTTCGGCAAAGCCGCGCGTGACGAGGGCAGCGTGCGCACTGGCGCCGAGGCCCTTGCCGTCGACGATACCGGCGGCGATCGCCAGCACATTCTTTATTGCCCCACCGAGCTCGACTCCGACGAGGTCGTTCGTCCAGTAGAGGCGCAAAGTGCGACTGCCCAGGCGCTCGGCCAGCTCGCGGCCGACTGCCTCTTCGGCGCACGCGATGGTAAGAGCTGTCGGCAACTCGCGCGCGACGTCTGCGGCAAAGCTTGGGCCCGACAGCACGGCGCGCGTCGCTTCGGGGAGCACCTCGGCCAGGATCTCGCCCATCTGCCGGCCAGTCGCCTGCTCGATGCCCTTGGCGCACATGACGACCGGTTTTCCGGCGCCAATCGAGACGCGCAGCTGGCCGCCGATATCGCGCACGTACTGCGCGGGCACGACCATGAGAATGGCGTCCGCGACCGCGGCATCGGCCAAGGAGGACGTGGCACGGATATGCGGATCGAGCGCGACGCCCGGAAGAAAGGCCGTGTTCGCATGTCGCGCATTGATGTCGGCGACGACCTCTGGCTCGCGCGCCCACAGGGTGACCTCGCGACCGGCGCGGCGCATCGCCTGGGCGAGCGCCGTGCCCCACGCTCCGCCGCCGATAATGCCGACCTTGTCGATCTTCATGCCAATTTTCCGGGGCCACCCGCTAGAATCGCCAGCTCGATATCTAGCATGCTCGGCCTTACGCCTTCACTCCGGCACCGATCGCGGGTTTGGCACTGGCGTCAAGCGGCCAGCGTGGGCGCACGGGCGCGTCGAGGGGATCGGATTGCCCGAGTGCAAGGCGTTCCGCGCCGACCCAGGCAATCATCGCGGCGTTGTCGCTGCACAGGGCCGAGGGAGGCGCATGAAACGAGTATCCATGCTTGGTGGCCAAGTCTTGCAGCGCCGCGCGCAGGCGCATGTTCGCGGCGACGCCACCAGCGACAACGAACCGGCGGGGCATGGGAAGCTCGCGCGCCGCGTGCTCGAGCGCACGGGCGCAGCGGTCCGCAATGCATTCGGTGACCGCCAGCTCGAAAGCGGCGGCGATGTCGGCCACATCCTGCTCGGTCAGCGGTGCTAACCGCTCGGCCAGGCGGCGCACTGCAGTCTTGAGGCCGGCAAAGGAGAAGTGCAGCTCCTCGCGGCCGACCATGGGACGCGGCAGCTCGAAACGCTTTGCATCGCCGCTGCGCGCGGCAAGCTCCACCGCCGGGCCTCCGGGAAACCCCAAGCCGAGCAACTTTGCCGTCTTGTCGAAGGCTTCGCCCAATGCGTCGTCGATCGTGGTGCCGAGTCGCTGATAATCGCCGACGCCGCGCACGATCAAGAGTTGCGTATGCCCGCCGGAGACCAGCAGCAGCACGTAGGGCGGCCGCAGGCCTTCCGTCAATCCGACCGTCAGCGCGTGCGCCTCCAAGTGATGCACAGCAAGGAACGGTAGGCGTCGCGCGACTGCGATGGCCTTCCCCGTGATCAGACCGGCGATCAGGCCGCCGATCAAACCCGGACCTGCCGTCGCGGCGACCGCATCGAGATCACCGAAATCGATAGCGGCCTCGTCCAGAGCGGCGCGCACCAAAGTATCGAGGCATTCGACGTGGGCCCGCGCCGCAATCTCCGGGACGACGCCCCCAAACGGCCGATGCTTCTCCCATTGGGTGCGCACGACATTGGACAGGATCCGGCCACACCCCTCGGCAGCGCGCAGCACGACCGCCGCCGACGTCTCATCGCAGCTCGTTTCGAGGCCCAGCACGAGGGAACGCCGGCTCGGCATATGGCGGCTGTCGTTCATGGGTCTGGACGCGAGCCTTGTTTGCATTCAGCGCGGCGCAAGGGCATTAATGGGCCGCAATCGCATCTGTCGCCTAACACCCGGAGAGAAGGGCTTGCAAGCAGCCAAGGTCCGCATCGGCACGCGCGGCTCGCCGTTGGCGCTCGCGCAGGCCCACGACGTGCGCCGGCGACTGACCGCCGCGCATGGCCTGGCGGAGGATCAAAGCGAGCTCGTCATCATCAAGACAAGCGGCGACATGATCGTCGACCGCCCGCTTTCGGAGGTCGGCGGCAAGGGCCTGTTTACCAAGGAGATCGAGGAGGCGCTGCTCGGCGGCAAGATCGACCTTGCCGTGCACTCCACCAAGGACATGGAGACGACGCTGCCGCGCGGCCTCGCCATCGGCGCGACCTTGAAGCGGGAGGACCCGCGCGACGCTTTTATCAGCCTGAAGTACCGCACGCTCGACGAGTTGCCCGGCGGCGCACGGGTGGGGACCTCTTCGCTGCGGCGCCAAGCCCAGGTGCTGCAGCGGCGCCCCGATCTTAAGATCGTGCCGTTCCGCGGCAACGTCGACACGCGGCTCAAGAAGCTCGCCGACGGCGTGGCGGATGCGACGTTCCTCGCCTGCGCCGGGCTGAATCGGCTCGGTCTCAGCCAGCACGTCACCCAGAAAATGCCGACCGAAGTCATGCTGCCGGCGGTAGGCCAGGGCGCCGTCGCCATCGAAATTCGATCCGACGACGAGGAGACCGCACGGCTGATCGCACCGCTGAACGACGAGGCGACGGCGCTCTGCGTTGCCGCCGAACGCGCGTTCCTCGCGGTCCTCGATGGTTCGTGCCGCACGCCGATCGCCGGCCTCGCCGAGTTGGCCGATGGAATCTTGCACTTTCGCGGCGAGATCCTGTCACCTGACGGAACGCGACACTACTTTGCGGAAAAGCGCGGCGAAACACAGTCCGCGCTGTTGCTTGGGGAAGGCGCCGCGCGCGAGCTTATCGGCGCCGCCGGTCCCAATTTCCTGCACTCGCTCGCTTGATGCGGCTGCTCATTACCCGGCCCGAGCCTGACGCGCGTGAGCTGAAGGATACGCTCTTGGCACTGGGGCACGAGGTGATCGTAGAACCGTTGCTGAACATTGAGCTGCTGCCAATCGCAGCCGATGACCTTAAGGACCTGCAGGCCTTAATAGTGACAAGCCGCAACGGCGTGCGCGCGCTCGTCGCAAGCGCGGCTTACGCGGCAGCGCGCGAGCTGACGATCTTTTGCGTCGGCGAGGGCACGGCAGAGGCGGCGCGGCAAGCCGGATTTCAAAGCATAAGCGCGGGTGCGGGGAAGGCGCGCGATCTCGTGCCGCTCGTCTCCGAGAAGGCGAAAAAGTCCGGCGGTGCACTGCTTCACGTGGCGGGCGAGCATCTTGCTTTCGACCTGACGGGGGCCCTTATCGCCCAGGGCCTCGATGTGCGTAGCCTGACTGCCTACCGCGCCTTAGCCAGCCCAGCCCTATCATCGCAAACTGCGCATGCGCTCGGCGAAGACCGCATCGATGCCGTTACACTGATGTCGCCGCGAACCGCCGCGATTTTTGCACAAGTTGTCTCCGTCGCCGGGCTTGGCGCGAACGCCAGAAAGCTGCGCTACATATGCCTTTCTGACCGCGTGGCCTACGCGCTTGGCGATCTTGCCGTTGGCCGGTGCGAGGTCGCCGCCACGCCCAATTCGCAGGGCATGCTTGCGGCGATCGCCCGGGTGGCAACCCAGCCCACAGGGGTGTAGCTTCCCGTCAAATTCGAAAGGAAGGTCCCCTTATCATCTGCCCTTGCGGCGGGGACCAATGGTGCAGTGAGGGCCTATTCTCATGGATAACAAGGATGAGTCCGGCAAGGGTGGCTCCGCGCAGGGCGCCGGAGGCAACCGGCCGCACGCCACGCTCGACCTCAAGGCCACAGTTGTGAAGCCGCCTCGCTCCGAGCAGGAGCCCCCCAAAACAGCGGCGGACGCGGCAAAAGTGCGAACCGCTGCAGGACCGACCGCTACTGAAGCCGCCGCAACGCCGATCAAGGTGCCAGGATCAGGAGGCTTCTTCACTCACCTCGCCGCGGGAATAGCCGGAGGCATTTTTGCGGTTTGGGCCGCTTGGATGCTCGCATCCCAATTCGGGTTCGGCGTCGGCCCGGCTTCGCCCGATCTATCCCCCTTTGAGCAACGCCTCGTCGCGCTGGAGACCGTCGATAGGCAGACAAAGCCCGACACAGCCGCTTTCGAGTCGCGGATGAAAGCCGTCGAAGACAGTATCGGCAAGTTGCAGGGTCTCGCCGCCAGCATCGATGCAATCGGGAAGAAACAAGACGAGCTCGCCGGAAGCATCAAAGCCGTCGAAGACAAAGCCGGCACGCCGGATACAAAGGCAACCGATGCGCGCGTCGCCAAACTGGAAGAGCAGCTGGCCGCCATGTCCGCCGCCGCCGAAAGCGACCCGGCAAGCGGGCGCCTGCCGCAGCTCGCGGCTCTGACGGGCAAGATATCCGATCTTGAGTCGATGCTGCCGGCTAAACTCGACGCGTTGCGCAAGAGCGTCAACGACGAGATCGAGACGCGCCTGGCGGTTGCAAATGAGACAGGCGAGTCCGCCAAGGCCGGCACGCAGCGGCTCGACCGCGAGGTCGCGGCAATCAAGGCGGACGACGCGAAGCTGCTTGCCGATTTGAGCGCGCTGAAAACCGAGAGTGAGCGGGCGAGCGTCGCCCTCAAGACAACTGCCGATAGCCTGTCAGGGCTGCGCGCCGAGGTCGACGCGCGTCTCGCCACGTTCGCCAAAAGCTCCGACCTCGGCACCGCTATCGCGCCGCTGTCGACCAAGCTCTCAGGGCTTCAGGACGACGTGCGCGGCGTGATCGATAGTGAGGAGGCACGGAAAACGACGGCCCAGCGCATCGTGCTATCGCTGGACCTGGCTGACCTGAAACGTGTGATCGAACGCGGCAACCCCTACGCCGCCGAGCTCGAGCACGTGCGCGGCGCCGCGAGCGGCAGCATCGATCTTGCTCCGCTCGACCGTTTCGCGAACCAGGGGGTGCCGACGCTGGCCGAGCTGAGGCAGGACTTCAAATCGGTCGCCTACAAGCTTATCGACACCGAGGAACAGCCGACGGACGGCTCGATCATGGGGCGTCTGCTATCGGGTGCCAAATCCGTCGTCAGAGTTCGCAAGATCAATCATAGCGCCGACGACAAGACTGTGGAGGCGATCGTGTCGCGCATGGAGGCGGCGCTGAACGAGGATCGCCTCGGGGACGTGCTGCAGGAGGCGCATACGCTGCCGCAGCCCGCACAAGACAGCGCGCGTGACTTCCTTTCAAAGGTCGAAGCGCGCTACGCGGTCGACAAAGCGCTGCAGACCGTCGAGGCACAACTCAAGTCTTCGCTCGTGGCGCCCGCGGCCGGCGCGGCGCAACGCTAAAGGGGCGACTATGCTGCGGCTGATAAGTTTCCTCATTGGAGTGGCGCTTGCCGCCGCGGGCCTTGCCTGGCTCGCGGACCGGCCAGGCGAGCTCGTCGTGCAATGGCAGGGCTACCAGATCGAGACGAGCGTTTTTCGCGCCATCATCCTGCTCGTGGTGCTCGTCGTCGTTGCGCTCTTCGCGTGGTCGCTGCTGCGCAACGTGTGGCACGGCCCCGCCGCGTTGGGCGGCGTCCTCGCCAAACGTCGTCAGCAGCAAGGTATTGAGGCGCTATCGAGCGGGATGATCGCGCTCGGCGCCGGCGACAAGTCGGCTGCGACGCGTGCCGCGATCCAGGCGCGCAAGTCGCTGCCAAACGAGCCGTTGACGCATCTTTTGCGCGCGCAAGCGGCGCAGTTGACCGGCGATCGCACGACGGCGCGGCGCATCTTCGAGGCGATGCTTGCCTCACCCGATACCGAGCAACTCGGTTTGCGAGGGCTGTTCCTCGAAGCGCAACGCGTCGAGGAGACGGAAGCGGCACGGCATTTCGCGGAACGCGCCGTCGCACTCAATCCAAAGCTCAACTGGGCGGTCGATGCGCTATTTGAACTGCAGTGCCGGCTCGGCGACTGGGCCGGCGCGCTCGATACGCTCGCTATCGCACGCAAGAATGGTCAGATCGAGCGCCTCACCGCCGACCGTCGGCGCGCCGTGCTGCTCACCGCACAGGCGCAAGCTGCCGAGGAGACCGACCCCGAGCGCACACTCAACCTCGCGCTTGAAGCACACGGACTTGCTCCCAATCTGGTGCCGGCAGCAACAATCGCTGGACGGCTGCTGGCCTCGCGCGGCAACACCCCGCGCGCCGCCAAGATCATGCGGCGCACATGGACTCGCTCGCCGCATCCCGATCTCGCAGCCACCTACGCCTACGCCCGCATCGGCGACAGCCCACGCGACCGGCTCCATCGAGTGAAACAGCTCGCAGCGCTGCAGCCAGGCTCAATCGAGGGCCCGATTGCGGTCGGCGCCGCCGCTATCGAGGCGCGTCAATATGATGAAGCCCGCGCGGCTCTCGAACCACTCCTGCATAGCCGGCTGACACAGCGCGTCGCCACACTGATGGCGCGCATCGAGGGCGAGCAGAACGGCGATAAGGGACGTGTGCGCGAATGGCTCGCGCGAGCAGCAAGTGCGCCGCGCGATCCCGCGTGGACTGCTGACGGCGTCGTCACGGACCGATGGGCTCCGACCTCGCCGGTGACCGGCGTGCTCGACGCGTTCCAGTGGCGCGTGCCAATGGAAACGCTCGAGGGCGGCGCCGGCGGCATGCTTCCGCGTGAAATCGAAGCGCTCATGGCGCTCGGCACCTCGCGAGCGCCGGGCGAAGCAACACCCGCCGCCGGGATCGAACGCGAGCCGGTGACGGCGCAGACGATCGAGACGGTGCCTATCCGGGATGGCCAGACAAAGCCTGACAAGACAAACCGCGATACCCCGGCTCAGCAGAAGCAGACGAACCGCACAACGGCACGCACTCCCGAACCCGAAATGCGCACAGTTCCCGAGGTCGCTCGCGACGGCACTCACCCGCGCCGGCCCTCTGACACGCAGCGGGATCGCGATCAGCGGGTCTTCGTCACGCCTCGTGCACCCGACGACCCGGGCCCCGATCCCAGCGAGGCCGAGGACCCAGGCTTGCCGCTGCGTTCCAAGCCCGCATGAGGGTATTCTGGAGGCAGCCAATAGCTGGGGCGGCCGGCTCGCTGCACGCTTGCAATCGGCGGGGCTCGGCGCTATCCCTCCGCGCTGCGCCGATAGGTAAAGCCGCAATAGCTCAGCCGGTAGAGCACGTCATTCGTAATGACGGGGTCGGGGGTTCGAGTCCCTCTTGCGGCACCATTGCTTGGCACGGCGCTACTTTTTAGTGGGCCGATCCAGCACGCGGGCCCGACGGGTGGGCTGGTAAGGCTCGCCCGCGAACGGATCATCGAACTCTACCGGCACTGCGCGCAATCGCACCATCAGCGACGGCGAGTCGATGCGAACCTGCGGCGGTTCGGAGCCGGTCTGTGGGCCGACCGATCGCGTGCGTTGTCCCCGGGGCATGACAGTCCCTCATGCTGACCCGCTGCAAAATGCCTGATTCGCGCTCACGCGAAAAAGCTAGAGGACCTTGAGGCTTGAGCGGCGCATGACGCTGCAAGCAAGCCGCTTTGAGTTGCGCGCGCACCAGTGCGGCTGCTACACGAACTGCAGACCGGTGCAAAATCAACGCCTTCGCTGCTCGCATTTGCAAAGCAGCACTCCGAGCCTGACTGGTGCGCCAAAGCGAGGGTTCGTTGCTCAGCGGTTTTCTCGACGCCTGGATCGCGCGTTACGCCAAACCCAAGCAAGCCGCGCTTGACGCAGTTGCTCACTTGAAGCCTGCGGTGGTGGTTACGGGAGGCTCGCGCGGAATTGGGTTTCAACTGGCCCGGCGCTTCGCGAAAGCCGGATACGACATCGCGGTGCTGGCACGCAATCAGGAGCCGCTACAGCAGGCGACTTTGGCCCTCGCCAATGAGTTTCCTGTACGCGTGATCGCGATTGTTATCGACGTCACAGGCGAGGACGCGCCGGCGACGATAGACGCTCGACTGGCCGAGCAGGGCCTCTATTCAGACATCCTCGTCAACTGTGCCGGGGTGGGTCTTGCCGGAAGCTTCACCTCGCACGACGAAGCTCAGGTGATGCGGCTGATCGAGATCAACGTCGCCGCACTGACTCGATTGATGCACCACACCCTTCCACGGCTCATCGCTCGCGGCCGGGGCGGTATCCTCAACGTTGCCTCGGTTGGTGGACTGGTGCCGGGCCCGTATCAGGCTGCCTATTATGCCAGCAAGGCTTACGTCATCTCTCTTACTGAGGCAGTGGGCACGGAGATCGCTGGCCTCGGAGTGCGCATGTGCGTTCTGGCACCCGGGCCGGTCAATACCGGCTTCCACCAGGCAATGGGGACTGACTTCTCCTTCTATCGGCAGCTGATCCTGCCACTGAGCGCTCAGGCGACCGCCAATGCGGCCTATCGCGGGTATGTACTCGGCTGCAGGCTCGTCGTGCCGGGCATCATGAACAAGCTCCTGGCGATCGCCCTCAAGATCATCCCGCATGCCCTGCTTATGTCGATTGTGGGCTGGTTATTGCGCCCCGCCGAGCCGCAGTCAGCGTCCCCGAAAAAAGATTAAGCGCCTCGGCCGATCCGTTTCCTTTGTGGCAACGTTTTTGCGGTTATGTGGATGCAGACGCCGCGAATTGGTATTTGCGTATCTCGGCGCAGTCGGCGCGGTGGCGCGCCGGGTGGGCCTGCTTCCCGCTCACTATCTGCGCGCCCCGTGCCGGCTCCGAGGCACCTTCACTGCCGAGACGATGAGCCGCTGGCGCAAATGCACCGGCGCTCTATCCTGTCGCGCCATGCGGTGCATCGCGCGGACCCGCGACTTTATTGCGCGCCCTGCTTCAGGCGGAAGCATACCTTCATCAAAAAGCAATGGGTGGACAGCGGCGTCTGCACGCCCTAAACGGGCCGACATCCCCTTCGCGGCACACGAGCCTCCGCTGCCGCTCCTGAGACGCCGCATGCACGATAAGACTTCCATCCTGGCCTCCCGAAATCTTGAGCTTGCAGCGATCGGGAATGGCCGGGTTGCTGCTCTCATCGATGCGGGCGGACGCATCGTGTGGTGGTGCTTCCCGCGGCTTGATAGCGATCCGGTATTTTCGCGCCTGGTCGCAGGGGACGAGGAGAAGGGCTTCTGTGACGTCGTGCTTCACGACGTGCGCAAGACGCAGTCGGCCTACGTGCGCAACACCGCGATCGTCGAAACCGTCCTTGAGGACGGCAGCGGCAATGCGGTTCGGATCACCGATTTTGCCCCGCGTTTTCAGCGCTTTGAGCGCGCCTTCCACCCCGCGCAAATCGTGCGCCGCATCGAGCCCATCCGCGGACTGCCGCGCATCACCATCAGGCTGCGGCCGACCTTCAATTACGGTCAGCCGGCCGTTTGCCAGGCGATCGGCTCCAACCACATGCGCTTCACAGGCGGGGCGGATGTGCTGCGTCTCACGACCGATGCGCCGCTCTCGTATATCGCGCACGAGACGCCTTTCGCGCTGACGCACCCGGTCACGCTCATCCTCGGACCCGATGAGTCGCTCGACGCCTCAGTCGATACGGTGTCGCGCGAATTTTTGGAGCGCACGCGCGATCACTGGCTTGCTTGGGTGCGCGGCCTCGGCGTTCCCCTCGATTGGCAACTTGCCATTATCCGAGCTGCCATCACGCTTAAGCTTTGCGCATTCGAGGAAACAGGGGCGATCATTGCCGCGCACACGACCTCCATTCCCGAGGCTCCGGGCACGCAGCGCAACTGGGATTACCGTTTCTGCTGGCTGCGGGATGCCTACTTCGTCATTCGTGCGCTTAATCGTCTTGGCGCCACGCAGACGATGGAAGCGTACATCAACTACATCACCAGCGTTGCCGCCGATGTTGAGCGGCCGCTGCAGCCGGTCTACGGCATCATTCACAATCAATCCCTGGAAGAGCGCGTAGCAACAGACCTTGCCGGGTTCCGCGGAATGGGGCCGGTACGCATCGGAAATCAGGCTGCAGAACAGTTGCAGCACGACGCCTATGGCAGCGTGATCCTCGGCGCGTCCCACATGTTCGTTGACGAGCGCCTGCCGGGTATGGGCGATGAGGCGCTGTTCCGCCGGCTGGAGCCGCTGGGCCATCAGGCGCGACGACTATTCATCGAGCCCGACGCCGGGCCGTGGGAATATCGCGGCCGCCAAAGAATTCACACGCATTCGGCCACGATGTGCTGGGTCGCTTGCGACCGGCTCGCGCGCATGGCCGGTTTATTGCGGCTGGGCGAGCGCAGCGGATACTGGCGCGAGCACGCAGACCGCATGCGCAACGAGATTTTGCAGCGCGCCTGGAGCGACAAGCGAGGATCGTTCGTCGGCGCTTTCGACCACGACGAGCTCGACGCCAGCGCGCTGCTGCTGGCGGAGTTCGGATTGATTTCGGCCAACGACGAGCGCTTTCGCAAGACGTGCGATGTCATCGGCACGGAACTGTGCCGCAACGATTTCATCATGCGCTACACCGCCGAGGACGATTTCGGCGCTCCGGAGACGGCGTTCCTCGTCTGCCAGTTCTGGTACGCCGACGCGCTGGCCGCGATCGGCGCCACCGAAAAGGCGCGCGACATCTTCACCGACGTCATCTCGCGGCGAAATTCCTACGGCATTTTGAGCGAGGACATTCACCCTGAAACGGGCGAGCTGTGGGGCAATGTCCCGCAGACCTATTGCATGGCGGGCATCATCAATACGGGCGTTAAGCTGTCGCGCGGCTGGGACGAAGCTTGGTCAGCTGGTTGACGCAGTGCAATAAAGGCCGACAGGAACCATAACACCCCAGAAACGTTTGTTACTTAAAGGGATTAGCGCACCTCGTTGCACTACGACGGTTCCATTTGATGCGGTGCGGCAAATTCCGGGAGTAGCATGAGCCGCTTAGTCCTGGTTTCCAATCGCGTTGCCGACCTCAGCAAGGCCGCTCAGGCCGGAGGGGTCGCCGTTGCCATCGCCGATGTCATGCGCGACCGCAAAGGCCTCTGGTTCGGCTGGGACGGCAAGATCGGCGATGAAAGCGAAGAAGAGCGCACCGAGCCTGACATTCAGGAGATGGGCGCGATCACCGTCGCGACGCTCCCGCTGAGCAGCCGCGAGGTGAAGGAATATTACTTCGGGTACTCCAACACGGTGCTTTGGCCGGTGTTTCATGACCGGCTCGACGTCGCTCAATTCGAGGCCGGCTACTATCAGCGCTATCTCGAGGTCAACCGCCGCTTCGCCCGCGCGCTGCAACCGCTGCTGAGACGCGACGACACGATCTGGGTGCACGACTATCACATGATCCCGCTCGCCATGGAGCTGCGCAAGCTTGGCGTCGAGAACCCCATCGGCTTCTTCCTGCACATTCCGGTGCCGCCGGCGCAGACATTCCTCGCGATCCCCGAGCACAGGGAGCTTGCGCGAGGGCTTGGCTCCTATGACCTCATTGGCCTTCAGACCAAGGCCGATGTCGGCAACCTGATCGACTATCTGCAGGACGGCGTTTTCGGACGTATCCTGCAGGATGGCAGAATTCGCGTGTTCAACCGCGAGCTGGCGATTGCGAGCTTTCCGGTGGGCATCGATGTCGACTCGTTCGTCGACTCCCGCCCCAAACGAGGCCGTGAGCCAGCGCCGTCAGTCACGCGTCTCATCGGCGTCGATCGTCTCGACTACACCAAAGGCCTTCCGCAGAAGCTCCGCGCTTTCTCGCGCTTCCTCGACAAATATCCCGACTACCGCCGCAAGGTGATCCTTTCGCAGATCGCGCCGCCAACGCGCGAAAACGTTGTTGCCTACGCCGATATCCGGCATGAACTCGAGACGCTGTCGGGGACCATCAACGGCAAGTTCGGCGAGCTCGACTGGGTGCCGATCCAATACATCCATCGATCGACGCCGCGTAAGATGCTGTTTGACGTGTACCGCCACTCGCGCATCGGTTTCGTCACTCCGCTGCGGGACGGGATGAACCTCGTGGCAAAAGAATATGTCGCGGCGCAAGATCCCAACGATCCCGGTGTTCTCATTTTATCGCGCTTCGCCGGCGCCGCCGAGCAGATGAAGCGCGCCCTCATCGTCAATCCTTATGACGTCGAGGAAATGGCCGACACGATCAAGATTGCTCTCGAGATGGGTCTGCAGGAACGCCAGGAGCGCCACGCCGAGCTACTGAAGGGAATACGCGAGCATAACACGTTCGACTGGTGCCGAACTTTCCTCGCCGCGCTCGATCAGGTTCGAGCGCGAATGCCCGAGATGTTCCGCGGTTCGGCGTCCGAAGCCGCGCGCAAGGCCCTGCAAGAGATCGAGCTTGCCCGAGTGTCGCCCCGCGCCGGCACTATTTAGTCGCCGTGCGTCCTACGAGGCACGCGCTTTTTGCACTTTGATATCGCAAGAGGGAGATACGTTTTGCAGCACGGCCATCGCATTGAATTGCGCTCCCCTGCAGTCGACATCCTGGAGGATACTCAGAGCCGATGGGCGATGTTCCTCGATGTCGACGGAACGCTGCTCGACATCGCATTGACACCGGACCTCGTGCTGGTGCCGGCAGGCCTGTCTGAATTGCTCGTGCGAATCTCCCGGGAACTCGGTGGCGCGATGGCCGTCCTCACCGGGCGACAGCTCGGCGAGATCGATACGTTGCTCGCACCGGCGCAGTTTATCGGGGGAGGCGTGCACGGATCTGAGCTGCGCACTACGCCGGCTGGAGCCATTACGCGCGTTGCAAATGCGCTGCCCCCGTCGCTGCTGAGAGCGGTTGAAGAGCTCGCTCACGAGCTGCCGGGCATCATCACCGAGCCAAAGGGTCCCGGTCTCGCGGTGCATTACCGGCTAGCGCCTGACCTGCAGCACACCGTTGAGGCAAAACTGCGCGCGCTGCTGGACGATTACGCCGACAGCCTCGTGCTTTGTCCGGGCCGCAAGCTGTTTGAGATCATCCCCGCCGGCCACTCCAAGGGCACCGCACTTGAGACATTCGCGGCCATGCCGGCCTTTGCCGGCCGCCGGCCGTTGATGATCGGCGACGACGTCGGCGATGAGCCTGCTTTGCGCGCGGCCGAGCGGTTGGGCGGCGCGGGCTTGCGCGTTTCAGGAGAGTACTTTGGCTCAAGCACGTGCGATTTCCCGGGGCCAAAAAGCGTGATCGCGTGGCTGGAGCGCTTTGCTGAGTGCATCGAAGCTTGAAGCCACGCGCAGGAACATTTGGCTGCATTCGCACGTTGTGAAGTTCGAGCCGCGCGCAGGATAAAACGCCGGATGGTGAATAAATTCCTGCCGCTGCGGGTCTCCCCAGAACAGCGGTCGCAACGGTAGAGAACCCATGGGCGACAAGACAACCGATGCGGCGGTATTGGGTGCGCACGGCGCAAAGCGGCTGCCGAGCGTCGATGTCGACAACTACAATCTCGAGATCAAGGACGAAAATGGCTTCGTGGGCGACAACGCTCGTCGCGGAGCGTTCCATGAAGCGCTCGAGAAATGGCGCGAGCCGCTGCGCGAACTGGGTGAAGATCCGCTTGGAACGGTCAAGTCGGATGAGATCGGCAAGGGCAAGCTCGATAAGCTGCTCGCCGAGGGCGATCCTGAAGCCGGTGCGATCGTGCACAGCGCCATCGAGGACTTCGCAAAGTCGCTCGTGTTCGTCATCAAGCGCTTCCTGAAGACATCGGCTTGGCAGGACACCGAGGCCATCGTAATCGGCGGTGGATTTCGCGCCAGCCGAGTTGGCGAGTTGGCCGTGGCCCGCGCCGGGCTGCTGCTCAACGAGGACGGGCACAAGCTCGACCTGAAGCTCATCCAGAACGATCCCGACGAAGCGGGCCTGATCGGTGCGGGACATCTGATGCCCGCCTGGACGCTCGACGGTTACGATGGGATGCTCGCGGTCGACATCGGCGGCACCAACATCCGTAGCGGAATCGTCGAGACACGCCTGAAAAAGGCGCCTGATCTTTCCAAGGCGCGCGTCAACGGCGTCGAGCTGTGGCGTCATGGCGACGAGTCGCCGAAGCGCGACGAGGCCGTCCAGCGGCTCATTGAGATGCTCAAGGACTTGATTGCCAAAGCCGAGACCGAGAAGATCGAGCTCGCTCCCGTGATTGGCATCGGCTGTCCCGGCATCATCCGCGAAGATGGATCGATCGAGGCTGGCGCGCAGAACCTTCCCGGCAACTGGGAAAGCAGCCGCTTCAATCTGGCGCACTGCATATGCGAGCAAATCAAGCGCATCGGCCGGCACGACACCGTCGTAATCATCCACAACGATGCGGTCGTGCAGGGCTTGAGCGAGCTTCCGTCCATGCAGGACTATGAAAGATGGGGTGCCCTCACCATCGGCACCGGGCTAGGCAACGCCCGCTTCACAAACCATCGCGACAAAGCAAAGTGACGCGCTGAGCGCACGTCTCTCCCCCCACAGTATTTCAATAATCGGCTGACGCAGCGACGTTGTTCGGCTAAACCGTGCAGCTCGCGCGCGCTGCTGCGTGCCTGCACGCTACCGCCGCCCTCTGTAGGAACGCCCCTATGGTCAAGCGATTTCTGATTGCACTTATAATTCTTGCACTGCTGATCGGCGGGCTTGCGTATTTTCAGCTCATCTTCAAACCCAAGATGATCAAGGAGTTCCTTTCCAAGCAGGCACCCCCGCCGGCAACGATAACGGCCGTGCCGGCGGCCAAAGCCGAGTGGGTGGAGCGCTTGCCCGCAATCGGTACGCTGATCGCCTCGCAGGGCGTCGACGTTGCCTCGCAGGTAGCCGGCATCGCCACGGAGCTCGGCTTCGAGAGCGGGCAAGATGTGGACAAGGGCGCAAAGCTCGTGCAGCTCGACATTTCGGTTGAGCAGGCCGACCTCGCCAGCGCTGAAGCGACGTTGCGCGAGGCAGACGTCTCCTACAAACGGCAGACCGACCTTCTGATAAAGTCGGTGACATCCGAAGCGACGGTCGATACGGCGCTTGCCAAGCGCGACACGGCGGCCGCCGCCGTCAATCGCATCAAGGCGCTCATCGCGCAGAAGTCGATCCTTGCACCTTTCGCGGGCCGGCTCGGCATTCGCAAAGTCGAAGTCGGCCAATACGTCTCGCCGGGGCTGGCGCTTGTCACGCTGCAGGCACTCGATCCGATCTGGGTCGACTTTCCCATGCCCGAGCAGAACATCGGCAAGCTCAAGACCGATCAGGACGTCGAGCTGACGGTGGACGCCTTCCCCAAGCAGGTCTTCAAGGGAAAGGTCACCTCGCTTGATGCGCGCGTGTCGCAAGATACGCGCACGCTGCTCGTGCGCGGCACTCTGCCGAACCCCGACCGCAAGCTCCTGCCCGGCATGTTCGCGAACGTCGCAGTGCTGGCCGGGGCGCCCGCGGCCGTCATCACCGTTGAGAGGACGGCGATCACCTACAGCCTTTACGGTGACAGCGTCTACGTCGTTAAGCCGACGAGCGGGACGGCTGCGTCACCCGACAAGCCCGGCCCCGACGATGTGTTCGAGATCGAGCGCCGCTTCGTGACGCTGGGCCAGGTCCGGGACGATCTGGTCGCGGTGACCTCCGGCCTCAACGCCGGAGAGGTTGTCGTCACCACGGGTCAGGTCAAGCTCAATAACGGGGGCCGGGTCAAGATCGACAACTCGCAAGCGCTGCAAGCGCCGCCCGAGCTTCCCAAGCCGTAGCGAAAGCACATCTCATGGCCTTAACGGACATCTTCATTCGCCGGCCGGTGCTCGCCTCGGTCGTGAGCCTGCTGATCCTGCTTGTCGGCTTGAGCGCCGCGTTCAATCTGCCCGTGCGCCAGTACCCCGAGCTCACCAACACCACCATCACGATCACGACGGTCTATCCCGGCGCCAACGCCGACCTGATCAAAGGCTTCATCACTGTCCCGATCCAGCAGGCGGTGGCGAGCGCCGAAGGCATCGACACGCTCACGTCCTCCTCGCAGCAGAACGTGAGCACCGTGACGCTCAATCTGCGGCTCGATGCCAACGCAGACCGTGCAGTTACCGACGTCCTCTCCAAGGTGAACCAGGTCCTCAGCGTGCTGCCGCGCGAGGCGCAGAATCCCACCGTCGTGAAGCAGACGGGTGAGTTGACCGCGCTCATGTACCTGTCGTTCAACAGCAAGGTGATGAGCAGTTCGCAGATCACCGACTACCTGACGCGCGTCGTGCAGCCCAAGCTGCAAACGGTCAACGGCGTCGCAAACGCGCAGATCCTCGGCGGGCAGGTGTTCGCCATGCGCATCTGGCTCAACCCGCAGAAGATGGCGGCGCTTGGCGTGACCCCGACACAGGTTCGAGACGCGCTCGCGGCCAACAATTTCACCACCGCGGCGGGACAGATCAAAGGCAACTTCATCCAGGTGACCATCAACGCCGCCACGTCGCTCGACAACGCCGCGGCGTTCGGCAGGCTCATCGTTGCGGCGCGCGGCGACGCTCTGGTACGACTCGACGATATCGCCGACATCGACCTCGGCGCCGAGAACGTCAATTCCTCCTCCGTATTCGATGGGCTCAAAGCGGTGTTCGTCGGCATCTACTCGACGCCGACCGCCAATCCGCTGACCGTCATCTCCGACGTGCGCAAGGTATTCCCCGAGATTGAGCACCAGCTGCCGCCTGGCTTGGAAGCCGCAATTGCCTACGATTCGACCAAGTTCATCGATGCGTCGATCAAAGAGGTGCAGAAGACGCTGCTCGAAGCCGCAGCCATCGTCATTCTCGTGATTTTTCTGTTTCTCGGCAGTCTGCGCTCAACGCTGATCCCCATCGTCACTATCCCGCTGTCGCTGATCGGCGTGATGTTCGCGCTGCTTGCGCTCGGGTACTCGATCAACCTCCTGACGCTGCTGGCGCTGGTGCTGGCGATCGGCCTGGTGGTGGACGACGCCATCGTCGTCGTCGAGAACATCTACCGCCACATCGAGGAGGGCCTGCCGCCGTACGAAGCCGCATCTGAAGGGTGCACGTGAGATCTCGGTCCCGGTCATATCCATGACAATCACGCTGGCGGCCGTCTATGCGCCGATCGGCTTCGTGTCGGGGCTCACGGGAACGCTGTTCCGCGAGTTCGCCTTCACGCTGGCGGGCGCCGTCATCGTTTCCGGCATCATCGCGCTCACGCTATCGCCGATGATGTGCTCCAGGCTGCTGCGATCGGAGCAATCGAGCGGTCGGTTCGTGCGCTTTCTCGATCGCACGTTTGAGCGTCTCAAGGTGCGCTATCAGCGCCGCCTCGCACGCACGCTCAAGTATCGCCCCGTAACCCTACTCGTCGTCGCCGGCGTAATTGGCGCTACCGCCCTCATGTACATGACCGCGCAAAAGGAGCTGGCGCCGGAAGAGGACCAGGGCATCATCTTCAATATCGTCAAGACGCCGCAAGTGGGCAATCTCGACTATCTCGAGCAGGTGACGGCGCACCTCAACAAGGTGTTTGAAACCGTACCAGAGCGCGAGCACGTCTTCGCCATCAACGGCATGGGCGGCAACGTGCACCAAGCATTCGCCGGCATCCTGTTCAAGCCGTGGGAGGAGCGCAAGCGCACGCAGGCGCAGATCCTGCAGAGCCTGCAGCCGAAGGTGGCGGGGGTCGCCGGCGGCCAGGTGCTGTCGTTTGCGCTGCCATCGCTGCCAGGCTCGACCGGTGGCCCGCCGCTGCAGTTCGTCATCACAACGACGGCAGACTACGAGCAGCTGGCCCAGGTGCTGGATCGGATGCAGCAGGAGGCAGCCAAGAGCGGGCTCTTCATCTTCAGCGACACCGATCTGAAGTTCGATACGCCGCAGGTCGAGGTGAAGATCGACCACGACAAAGCCAATCGGCTCGGCATCACCATGCAGGACATCGGCACATCGCTCGCCACACTGCTCGGCGGCAACTGGGTCAATCGGTTCAACTTGTATGGCCGCAGCTACCAGGTGATCCCGCAGGTGCCGCGGGCCTTCCGGCTCTCGCCCGATTGGATCAAGCGATACGAGGTCAAGACGTCATCGGGACAGCTCGTGCCGCTGTCGAGCGTTGTCGATATTCGTAAGTCGGTGCAGCCGACCGCGCTGACGAGCTTCCAGCAGCTCAACTCTGCCATCCTGCAGGGCGTGCCGTTTCCCGGCCGCACGCTGGGCGAGGTCATCGATTTTCTCAGGAGTAAGGCGGACGAAGTATTGCCGGAGGGATTCTCTTTCGACTTCCAGGGCGAAAGCCGCCAGTACGTTCAGGAAGGCAACCGTCTCGTCGTGACATTCGCCTTCGCGCTGATCGTCATCTATCTCGTGCTCGCAGCGCAGTACGAAAGCTTCCGCGATCCGCTCATCATTCTGATCGCGCTGCCCACCTCGATATTTGGCGCGCTATTGCCGCTGACCGCCGGCTTAGCAACCGTCAACATCTACACGCAGATTGGGCTCGTGACCTTGATCGGTCTCATATCCAAGCACGGCATCCTGATGGTGGACTATGCCAACCACATGCAGGCCAATGAAGGTTTGAGCCGGCGCGAGGCGATCGAGCATGCGGCCGCCGTCCGTCTGCGACCGATTCTGATGACTACCGCGGCGATGGTGATCGGCATGGTGCCGCTGATTTTCGCGAGCGGTGCGGGCGCGGCTAGCCGCTTTGCCATCGGCATCGTAATCGCCTTCGGCATGACGATCGGCACCATATTCACGCTGTTCGTGACGCCGGCGGTTTACACCTATGTCGCGCGCGATCATCATCGAGATGCCGAGGCGAAGAATGTTTCGCCCATGCCAGCGCCGGCAGAATAGAGACCGGCTATCCGAGCAAGAGATCGGATAGCACCTTGATGTTCAGCGCGATCACGATGACGGCGACGATGATCGCCAGGGCCGTCAGCCACAGCGGCGAGACGAGCTCACCCATCTTGCGCCGGTCGGCCGTGAACATGACGAGCGGCACGATCGCAAAAGGCAGCTGCATGCTGAGGACAACCTGGCTCAGGATCAGCAGCTTGCCCGTGCCGCCGGCGCCATAGAGCGCAATCGCGACAGCAGCGGGTATGATGGCGATGCCACGGGTCGCAAGCCGCCGCGCCCAGGCCGGCAGGCGCACATTGATGAAGCCTTCCATGACGATCTGGCCTGACAGCGTTGCCGTGACTGTCGAGTTGAGGCCGCAGCACAGCAGCGCCACGCCGAACATCGTAGCTGCCCAGGCCGATCCGAGCAGAGGCGTCAACAGCTGCTGGGCATTGCCGAGATCGGCGACTTCGTAGTGGCCGGCCTTGTGGAAGGTGGCAGCGGCCAGGATGAGGATCGAGGCGTTCACAAGCAGCGCCAGCATGAGCGCGACCGTCGAGTCGATCGTTGCGAACTTGATGGCTTCGCGTTTCGCCGGAAGCGTGTCGGCAACGATGCGGGTCTGCACGATCGACGAGTGCAGATAGAGATTATGCGGCATCACGGTCGCACCGAGAATGCCCATGGCAAGGTACAGCATCTCGGGGTTGCGCACGATCTCCACTGTAGGTGCAAAGCCTATGATGACTTGACGCCAATCGGGGTCCGCCATGGCTACTTGAACCGTGAAGCACGCGGCAATCACGAGAAGCGTGCCGACGATGAAAGCTTCAATCCAGCGGAAGCCCAAGTTCTGCAAATATAGGATCAGGAACACATCGAGCGCGGTAATGAACACGCCGAGCTCGAGAGGAATACCGAAAAGCAGATTGAGGCCGATCGCCGTTCCAATGACCTCGGCGAGATCGGTGGCACAAATGGCGATTTCCGCCATCACCCAGAGCACGAGGGCGACCGGCTTGGGGAAGGCATCGCGGCAGGCCTGGGCCAAGTCACGTCCCGTCGCGAAGCCGAGCCGCGCACACAGCGCCTGCAGCAGGATCGCCATCAGGTTCGACATCAGTGCGATGGTGAGCAGCGCGTACCCGAACTTGGAGCCACCGGCGAGCGAGGTCGCCCAGTTGCCGGGATCCATATAGCCGACCGACACGAGGTAGCCCGGCCCCAGGAAAGCGAGCAAGCGGCGCCAGCCCGTCCCGCGCACGGGGATCGAACCCCAAACCTCCCGGAGTGACGGCTCGCCGCGCGCTCGGCGCCAGCCAGCAACCGGGCCAGAGTCCAAAACCAGCGACCGCGCTGGAACCGCGTCGACCGTCTTCACCACGTCATGCATCGTTGGGTCCCGCTCCCGGGGCTCTTTTGGTCTAGCCGGGCAGCCTAGTTGCAAATGATTAGCAATTGCAAAAATAGGGACAATACCCCTACAAGTCAAGCATCCGGCCGTGTGCAGCGAGGACGCCGACGGAGCATCAACCCGACATTGCGCCTTGCACATGCGATCCGATCCGCGCTACGAGCCGCGCTTGCTGCATTAGCAGGCCTCCTTGATGCAAACTCCCCCTACCCGCGGCATCAGCGCGCAACCGGCTTCGCCGCGGCATTCTCCGTGTGTCGGCGTATGCCAGCTCGACGACACGACCGGGTGGTGCCGGGGATGCGGCCGCACCGGAGACGAGGTGGCCCTTTGGCTTGGGCTCAGCGAGGAAGAGCGCCTCGCGGTGTGGGGATATCTGCCGCAGCGGCTGGATCGTCTCGGGGTCGGCGTGCGCTTGCTACCGTGGACGCGCCCCGAGATCGCAAGCTGGGTTCAGGAAACGCTGAGAAGCGGCAGCGGGATTTGGAGTGCGGGAGCCTCAGGCGCCTCTGCCAAATTCCACGCCGGGAAAGAACACAGCCCTGAGATATTTGCCGATGATGATCGGATCGAAGCGCGCCTGCCGCAGTCGCAATTTCGTTTGAAGATGCACGATAAGTTGCGCGCTTTCGGCTTCGGCAGCGCTGACGATGCCGTCGTGCTCGGGCTACCCAAAGCGCGCGCAACACTTTCGTGTGTATCGACGCTCACCGCGCTCGGAGAGGATGTGGATGCGATCGACCCGCAACATCGAAGCCATATGCTGTTCGATCTCGGCATCGGCCAGCGTTCAAGCCGGTTTTGCATCCGTACCGACGAAAACGAACTGATTGCTGCCTTGAGTTCGCTCATCGGTCAGCCATGTGCGCGCGTGCTGCAGGAGGCGGGTGCTCGTCTGCTAGCATCTAGCCCGCACTGCGTGGTCGAAAGCGCGCAGGCGCGCGTCGAGATTTTGAAGTCGGGCGGAGATGGGCAATCGTCGGCCGCCGCGCTTTCCCTGCTGGCGTTGCTGGAGGGGAATGAAACACAGTCGAGTGCGATACTGCCTGAATTCGCACTTCCGGTCGCAATCTACGCGCCGCGCAACGCCGGCTAGCAGGGGACGTTCTCTACTGCTCGTCCGCCGCGATATAGGCGCCGTTGGACATCTTCTTGAGCTTGGCGCGGTCGATGATGATGATGCTCGCCCGCCTGCGGGTGATGACGCCCGAACGCTCAAGCTCCTGGATGGCGACAGTCACCCCTGGCCGCTGAACGCCGAGCATCATGGCCAGGAACTCGTGGGTCAGAGGCAGCTCAGGCCCATCAATGCGGTCGGACGCCATCAGCAGCCACCGCGCCAGTCGCTCCTCGAGCTTCGCGCGTCCGTTGGAGAGTGCCGTACTCGTGGTCTGCCTGAGAAAGCCGTGCGCGTAGCGCAACAGCGAGTTCTGAAGGCTTGAGCTTTTTTTGATCGCGGCCTTCAGCTTGTCGGTGCCCATGACGAGGCCATACCCTGGGGCCTGCATGTAGGTCTCGTTTTCATTGCTGTCGGCACCGAAGATGACGGCTATACCCGACATGCCCTCGCGGCCGACGAGACCGACTTCGATTGGCCTGCGCCCATCCGCCACGATGGAAGCGAATCCACTTTCAGGAAAGAAGTTCAATTTGAACCGCTTGCCGCGCGGCTCCAGCACCTTGCGGAGCGGCAAATCCGTGCGCTGCAGATGCGGGTTCAACAGCTGCTGATCGGCGCGCGAAAGGCGCGACAGAATGAGGTTTCGAGAAGGAAAGTTCTCGGCCATAGCTCTTGTCCATGGGGCAAGAGCTCTTCGCCTCTCTCAGCCGTCCGCGCCCTGAAGACGAGCGGACGATGCGAATTCCCTATACCCGGGACCCGAATTCACCTAATTGGCGAGGTCAATTGTACGATTTTGTACTTTCGGCGGAACCTCCGGTAGTCTGCACGCATTGGTCTGCCAGCCATCCGTCTGACTCCAACAAGCTAACGATAAAAAACGTCCCGGATGCGCTGAGCCCCAGGCAGAAAGGATTATTGCGGATGCCAGGCGCAGTGCGCGCCCGCACAGCTCTCGTCGTGGAAGACGAGGCACTAGTGCGTTGCGATATCGTGCAATCGCTCCAGAGCGATGGTTGGCAGGTTTTCGAAACGGCATTCGGTGAGATGGCCGCCGATCTACTTACCAAGCACCACATCGACCTGGTCTTCACCGATATCCAACTTGCGGGATCCTTGAGCGGCTGGGAGGTCGCGGAAATTGCGCGCAAGATGCACCCTGGCGTCCACGTCATTTACGCTTCGGGCAACGCGCCGGACCGCCAACGGCAGCTCGAGGGCACCGCATTCTTCGACAAACCCTACGTGCCCGACCGCGTGGTCGCTACTTGCCGAAAGTGCATTGAGGATTAGGAAAAAGGGCTGGAATTTTCAGGCGTCTGCGGCATGGAAAGTCACGTGTATCAGCGCCTTGGATGCGCTATGGGTTTGCGGCGTCTGACCCAACCCAGGACGGTTTCTCATGCGATGGCTTCCCAGGGCCGCAATCGGCCTCGCGCTGTTTGCCTCTTGCCAAGCGATTGAAGGAATTGCGCATCAAGGTTTCGCTGCTCAGATAACGCACGACGGACGCGAGCTAGCCCGAAAGCTCGATAGCTATCAGGTGGAGAGCCACTGGCCCGCGGGCGTGCATGTCGATTGGCGAACCGGAATGCCAGACGGCAAGCCCGAGAAGACTGAAGGCAAGCATACGCATTGCAGCGCCTTCGTCGCATCTGCAGCCGAGCAGCTCGGCATCTATATCCTTCGCCCGCCCGAGCACAGCCAAGTGCTGCTTGCCAACGCGCAGTACGATTGGCTCGCGTCCAAGGAAGGCGTCAAAAAAGGTTGGCGACGGTTGAACGGACCTGACGAGGCGCAGGACGCGGCGAACCACGGCGAGCTTGTGGTTGCGAGCTACCACAATCTTCACGACGACAAGCCAGGCCACATCGCGATCATTCGTCCAGCCGATAAATCTCACAAGGAGATCGCGCTCGAGGGTCCGCAGGTAACGCAGGCCGGGGGTCATAACTATTCATCGGCGCCCCTAAAGCAGGGCTTCGCCGGCCATCCGTCAGCCTGGAAGAACAATGAAATTCTCTACTATTCCCATCCGGTCAATTCGAGCGAATGGCACAGAACCGGACGCCGCCACAAGTAGGCGCGTCGCTCGTATCCGAGTTGTTCGTTGGGTGCCGCGCCAAAAGCCCCCGCGCCTACGGCTCTTTAAATGCTCGCGTTATTTGGTCGGTCACGGGCTTGGCCAAATACGAAAGGGCGGTACGCGTGCCTGTCTGGATGTAAGCCTCGACCGGCATCCCGGCGACGAGCTTCAGGTCGCCAAGTTTTGCCAGCTCGGCGTCCGGCAACTCGATCCGCGCCGTGTAGTATGTCGCGCCGCTCTCCGTGTCGTGCGACACCTCCGCTGCGATGCGCGCAATCCTCCCGGTGATCTCGGGTGTGGTGCGCTGGTTAAAGGCTGGGAACCGCAAGAGCACCGCTTGATCGGGAGCAACGTGATCGATGTCCGTCGGCGCAACGTGAACCTCGATCGTGCGATTTTCCTCCATGGGAATAATTCCCATGATGACCTCGCCCGGGCCAATGACACCGCCAACGGTATGCACGGCGAGTTCGTGCACTAAGCCCGGACGCGGGGCGCGGATGTCAACGCGCTTCAGCAAGTCTTCCGCCGCTATCTTGCGTTCGTTCAGCTCGGCTATGCGGCCCTCTGCGTCGCGGTACTCGTTCTGCGCATCGAGCGTGATCGTCTCGCCGATCTCGACAATCTTGAGCTCCACTTCGTAGATCTGGCCGCGCAAGCGCGCGATTTGCGCGAGCAGCGCTCCGTCCTCGCCTTCGATCCGCACTGCGTCGCGGCGTATCGCCAGCACGCGCGTAACTGGAAGCAGCTCTCTCTTATAGAGATCTTCCAACCGCGTGCGCTCCTCGCTCACGAGGGAAAACTCCTGCGCCTTGGATTTTTCCTGCTTAACGAGACCGTCGATCTCGTTGTTGTATTGGCCGATGCGTTCGCGCAGCTGCGCCCTCTTGAGATCTGCCGTCTTAGTCTTAGCGCTGAACAGGCGTCGCTCTCCTGCAGAAATTTGCCTGTTCTCTGCGCTCAAAGCCTCGAAGCCCGAGGGAAATTCGATGTCTGTCGCGCCATCGCGCTCCGCGGCGAGCCGCGCTTTGCGCGCGATCAGCTCATCGAGTTGGCTCTGGACGATGCCCAGCGTTGCCCGTGTCTGGGTGTCGTCGAGGCGCAGCAGAACGTCGCCGGCATCGACCCGATCGCCGTTCTTTACCCGGATCTCCTTGACGATCCCGCCGGTCAGATGCTGAATTTTCTTTACGCTGCTGTCGACCACCACTCGCCCAGGTGCAATGACCGCGCCCGAGAGTTGCGAGCTTGCAGCCCAACCTCCGAAGCCAAAAAATAGCAGCACGACCAGCCCGAGACCGAACACCACACGGCGTTGAAAATCGCGGTCGGAAGTATCGACTGTATCGGTCTGCCGTTGTGTCAGCTTCACGGACGGCCCCAAGGCCAACTCTCCTGCTTGTTGCGTGGCGACGTTACTGCGAGACAGCGGGCCGCTGCTGCCCTTTCTGCTTGCTGGGCCCGGTCCGCGGCATGCTCGGTCCACCCTGCGCCGCACGATTACGGTTTGGCTGCAGAGTAGCCTGCAGGACCTCATCGCGCGGGCCGAAAGCCGTCAGATGCCCGTGCTCCATGATCCCGACGAGATCAACGGCGGCGAGGACTCCCGGCCGATGAGCGATGACGATGACGATGCCGCCGCGGGCATGGACGCCTCGGATGGCCTTGGCGAGCGCCGCCTCTCCTTCCGCGTCTAAGTTTGAGTTGGGCTCGTCGAGGACGACAAGAAATGGCGCGCCATAGAGGGCTCGCGCGAGTGCAACGCGCTGGCGCTGCCCGGCGGAAAGCGCCGTTCCGCGCTCGCCCAGGCGCGTTTCATAGCCGTCCGGCAAACGCAGAATCATCTCGTGCACGCCTGCCTCACGCGCCGCCGTGATGACCGCTTTGCTGCTTGCGTCCTCGTCGAATCGACAGATGTTGTCCTTGATCGTGCCGTCGAACAACTCGACGTCCTGCGGCAAATATCCGACGTAGCTGCCCAACTGCTCGACAGACCAGCGATCCATGGCAGCGCCATCCAATCGGACGTTGCCGCGTCCGAGACCCCAGACGCCGACGATCGCGCGCGCCAGTGACGACTTGCCCGCAGCGCTTTGCCCTATCAGGGCCAGTGCCTGGCCCGCTTTGAGCTCAAAGCTCACCGACTTTACGACCACCCGCTGCGTTCCCGGGATGGCGACGTTGATGTTTTCCACTCGAAGGCTCGCAACCGGAGGAGGAAGCTCCAATGGCGCGGGGCGAGAGCTAATTTTGTCAAACACGGTCGAGAGACGCTCGGCGCCTTGCCTCGCCGCGATGAAGCCCTTCCAGTTTGCGATCGCCACCTCGATCGGCGCATAGGCGCGGGAAGCCGCAATGGAGCATGCGATAATAGCACCGGCCGACATCTGGCCCTTGATGGTCAAATAGGCGCCAAGGCCGAGCAGAGCCGACTGCAATGCGAGCCGAATGACTCGCGAAAGCGCGGAAAAACCTCCCGTGAGGTCGCTGAGCTTTTCCTGGGCCGCCAAGTGCTCCGCGCTCGACTTGGCAAAGCGCTGCATGGCGCGGTGGCCGAAGCCCATCGCCTGCAGGACCTCGGCGTTACGCGTCGCCGCTTCGACATGGGACAAGCGCTGCGAGGCCGCTTTGACCAGAGCGCGCGTCGGCTCCCTGGCGAGTATCTCGGTCGACAGCGTGATCCCGATCAGGACGATGGCGCCGGCAAGCGTGATGCCGCCGAGCAATGGATGCAGAAGGAAGACGAACGTCAGATAGAGCGGCATCCACGGAAGGTCGAGAATGGCCACAGGCCCCTGTCCGCCAAGGAACCCTCTGATGGTATCGACGTCGCGCACGGGTTGCTGCGCCTCGACGCCTTGCCGTCCAAGCAACGGCAAGCGCATGGCCGCCTCGTGCGCGGCAGCCATCAGGTTGCGGTCGACGCGACTGCCGATACGGACGAGAAGCTGAGATCGCGCGATCTCGAGAGCGCCCTGGAAAATGTAGAGCCCAAGAGCAAGGACCGAGAGCGCAATGAGCGTCGGAACGCTGCGACTGAGGAGCACACGGTCATAGACTTGCAGCATGTAGAAGGCGCCGGTGAGCGCCAGCAAATTGACCGTGCCCGATATGATGCCAATGGCCCAGCCGGCGCCCTTAAGTGATTTAAGGGCAGCCCGTACGGACGTTTGCTTGTCTGGAAGCGTACCCAACGCAGATCCCCAATGTACAAGTCGTCGCAGCAAAAAACCGGAAGTGAATCTGTCTCACCTCAACTGAAAATGAAGTCGTCCTTCCCGATCGTGTTCGCATTCACGTCGAGCAGCGTGATCGAGTCCCCGTTTATTGTAATGACCGTATGCGGCCCGGCGGCGGCAATCTGGATTTGCGATCCAATCGAATCCGAAGTGAGCGACGTGTAGGCCGAGACGTCGAGGCGATCGTGCCCCGGACTGCAATCTTTGGAGTCAAACCCGATCACCACGTCGTTGCCGAACCCGGGTTTGAGTACGATCGTATCCTGGCTATATGACGATTGACCATTGTCTTCGCCTTGCGAGTTGGCGCTCTGAGAGCTGCTCGAGTTGCGTCCCGCGAGATAGAGAACGTCATTGCCGGTGCCGCCCTCGAACCGGTTATTGCCGGAACCGCCATAGAGCACGTCACTCCCGCTTCCGCCGAAGAGAGAATCATTGCCGGCGCCGCCGTACAGCACGTCGTTGCCGCCCCGGCCGTACAGTGTGTCATCGCCCGCGCCGCCGGTGAGGACATTGTCGGAAGAGTTCCCTCTGCCGCTGAAGTCTCCCTCACCGATAAACGTGAGGTTTTCGACATTGGCGGCGCTGCCGAGGTAGCCACTATCGTCGTTGATCTTCGGCACTACATCACTCACGGCAGCCACGACCGGTGTGACATCGTGACCTGGCAATTCTCCGGGTGGAGGATTCGTTTGGACTGCGTTCGAAGGGGGAACCGGTGCGCCGTCATCCGGCGCGGACGCTGCTGCCACCTCGCCAGCAACCGGCACTGCCGCGACAGTGTTCGAAGCGCTCGCAATCGCGGCTGACGCATCATCATCGAGTGCAAATGATTTGAGCGTCGTCAGGATCGTATCGTGGGCGCCGCCGTCGACTTTCTCGACAACGCGATCGCCAATGTTGTCAACGACGTAGGTATCGTTGCCCTTCCCGCCGATCATGATGTCGGCGCCGCCGCGCCCATCGAGGAAATCGTCGCCCCCCCTGCCAAAGAGGATGTCGTGGCCGGACGTCCCTATCAGGACATCGTGCCCCTCGGTGCCGACGATGAAGATGGGCTCGCCGCCTTTAAGGGCATGATCGGCGGCGTGCTCGGCGCTCGGAAACACATGGTCGGGAAGACCGGGTACGCCGCCGGCATTCCGCGACACGATATCGGACAGAGAATGCGAATGGATCTCAGAGGCCAGATGAGTTCCGGCCAACAGATCGAGGAAAGGATGGGGGCTCGCCCTCTGCTGTTGCGTGATGTCGACGCTCACCGCTGCAGCGATCGTCGGGCCAAAATCGCCGACAGCGGCCTTCTCAGCCAGCGCGCCGACCCATAGATCCACGGCGCCAAATCCCTCAGGATAGGCAGCCTTGAGATCCGCAATCAGATGGTCAGAGAGATGGTTGCGATCTTGAAAATCATCCCAGCCGGCATACGGCAACAACGTAGACAGCCCGAGTAGGGCGAAGAGCTCGCCGCGCGCTTCGTTGAAGGGAACGTGGCCCGCATCGCTCGTGCGGCTCGGCGCAAGCTCCGCCGGAATGACGGGCTTGGGCACAGACGCGGGTTCGGAGCCGATGCGCGAATTTCCAGCGCCGTGCTTGGCCCAGCCATAGGCGCCGCCCGCGTATCTCTCATGTACGCGGTCCGCGCCATGCGCATGCTCGAGTACTGAAGCAAGCCTGACGGCGCGCACCTGGCCGGTGGACGAATCCACCAGATCGAAGGTCTCATCGAACAGGGCATGATGGGAGTAGTCTCCCACCGCGGCCCGGTCGTGCCGTGCATCGCCGACAGCCGCGTGATCTCGCCAGCCGTCGTGCGGCAACGCGCCTTCGTTGAAGATGACATGCTGGTATTCGGCTGCGTTGATAATGGCTGCGGCCGCGGTGTAGTGCGCTTCCGTCCACGCCCCGCCGGTCTCGCCCTTCAGGCGCTCGAGCCAGAATGAATGGTTCGCGTTCCACACCGCGTGGTCCGGCGGAACCATGCCGCGGGCTGCGGTGACCCCGTGGGCGGCGTGCTCGCCTTCGCCGTGCGCGGCGACGTGGTGGGGGAGGCCCGCCTTCACCAGACGAAGCAAAAGGTCCAGATCTCTGGGGGTGATCCGGCCTTTCATGTCGGAATACGCTCGACCTGTGCACGGTTACGCATTGGATATTCCGCCCGGCAACGTTTGGTTAATGATATCATGGCGCTTACGCGGTGCATTGATTTTCTGGCGCCATTTAGCGGTTCAAAGGGACACGTTGAGCGTGCTTCTGGTGCGCAATGACCGCCTCGACGCGGTTGCGGACCTGCAGCTTCTGCAAAACGCTCGTCATGTAGTGCTTTACGGTTTTTTCGCTCAGCGAGAACTTGAGGGCGATCTCCTTGTTCGTGAGGCCCTGAGCGACCTGGTTCATGATCTGCTCCTCGCGAAACGTCAGCTCGGTTTCGGAGCTCTTGTCTCTGACGCTCGAAGCGCTCGAGCGACGTTGCATCTTTGCCAGCACGCGTGCGGCGACCTGGGGGGTAATGTAGGTTTCGCCGCGGCTGACCGCGCGAATGGTCGCCACAAGCTCCGGCCCTCCGATCCCCTTTAAGACATAGGCGCGCGCGCCAGCTTCCATAGCCGCGATGACGTCGTCCTCGCGCTCCGAGACGGTCAGCATGATCGTCAAGATCTTGGGATGCGACAGCGAGATCGCGCGTGCCGCTTCAATGCCACCGCCTGGCATACTGATGTCGAGCAGCATGACGTCGGGAGCGCAGTCGTCCGCCAGAAGGGTTGCATCGCTCGCCGAGGCGCCGACACCGACGACATCCATGGCGGCGGCCCGCAACGTGTTGACGACCCCATCCCTGAGAAGGGGATGGTCGTCTACGACGCCAATGCGTATGTGCCCCGTCATGTCTCTCACGCCAAAGGATTGCGGAATTGCACAGAGAGCTTTGCCCCGTGCCCACTCGTCGAATTGATCTGCAGCATGCCGCCGAGTGACTCGACCCGGTAGCGAAGGCCGGAAAGACCCAGGCGTTCGTCGCCCGTTGCCACGCGTTCGGCCGCGAAACCAGGACCACTGTCGGCCACTTCGACCAGGATGGTGCGCCCATCATAGCTCGCTCCAAGCCGTTGACCTTGCCCGCCCGCATGGCGGAACGCATTGTTGAGCGCCTCCTGAGCAAAGCGATAAAGGCAAATGGTCATTGGCAACGGAAGCCGGGCCGGCAAGCTTCCGATCATTGTTTCAACGCGCGTTCCCGTTGCGCGCTGATGCGACCGCACGGCAATCCCCAGCGCATCGGTGAGCGAGATCTTTTGCAGCTCCGGCAGCGCCACGCCGCCCGATATCTGCCTTATCTCCTTCAAGGCATCCGTCGTCGCGCGCCGGATGGTTTCAAGAGCGACCCGCGACGAGTTCGGATCGCCTTCGCCCGGATTGTCGATGAGAGGCGCAAGCTCGTCGAGCCGCAGGAGGACGAGGGCCAGATGCTGCGCGGGGCCATCGTGCAGATCCGAGCCTATGCGACGCAGCATCCGCTCGTTGTGCTCAAGTCCGCGCTGCTGCACGACCTTGGCGAGGTTGCCCAGGGCTTCATTGCGCGAGGAAAGCTGCGCCACCTCGGTCTTACCCCCGGCGATCTCGCGCACCTGCCGCTCGATTTGGCGGCTGGCGTTCTGCACCATTCTGAAGGGCACGGCCAACAAGACCAGGGCGAGCAAACCGAGCACCACCACGCCTTGGGTGCGCGCCCAGCCTGACTCAACCACTGACGTTTCACCGACGGTATACACAGTCGCGATTGCAATGACTTCCCGTGTGCCCGGCTTGAACAACGGCATCGAGATTTCAAACAACTTGCCGCCGTCTCGCTCTTGCTTGAGGGGCGATTTATCAAGATCGGGTACGGGAAGGGCCCCACCAGACGGGCTGTTGCGGTCGCTTGCGTAGATAAGGTGTCCATCAGGACGCCAGACTCGCATGCCGGCAACGTGGTCTGCGATTGCCGGGGCCGCCAACAATCCATCGATGGCATTGGGGTCAAGAGTTCCGCCGGCGGGCACAGCCTGCGCAAGCGGCTCAAGGACGGCACGGACGAGCGAGATCGCCGAGTTCGCCGAACTTTGCCCACTCTCGTGCCCGATCCGATAGTCGAGCCAAAGGCCCGAAACTCCGATGAAGACGGCCAACGATAAGAGAGCGGCTAGGAGATAGCGCTGCGCGAGGCTCATGGCACGCCATACGGCAGGAAGGCCGGCCACTCGCGAAACCAAACGTGCCCCCAGCGGATGCCATGCGCCGGCGGACGTGGATTGGAAGGACACTCCAACCAGGGCCGCAATCCGCGATCCGACTTCAAGACCTGCCGACGAGATGCGCATTTGCATTACACTACAAAAGCCGCGGTTTCAGTATCGAGCCTGCGCACAACGGTTGCAAGCACTTCGCTTCCAACAGTGCGCGAGCCATTGCGCCGCTCAGGTCATGATTTTGCTTCGTCCGAAGCGCCATCGCCCAACTTCCCCTGTCCCAAATACCCCCGGACCAAGGCCCGGTCGCACCTCGGCCTAGATCGCGGATTCCTCGCCGTTGAGGAGGCGGGTTGCCAGGTACGCGACCTCGGTCCGGTTCGTTGCATGCAGCTTTTTCATGATGTTACGCACGTGCACCTTCACCGTGCTCTCGCGCATATTGAGTTCATAGGCGATTATCTTGTTCGCCTTGCCACGCCTCAGTGCGTCGACCACCGCCGCCTGGCGGGCGGTGAAAAGACCTTTGGGTGCGACCGGCTCTTCCGTCACGCGGTGCGCGGCGATCAGGCTACTGGCCGGGACAAAGACGCCCCCGGCGCGCACAAGCTCCACAGCCTGTGCGGCGACATTCAGCGAGAGGCTTGTTGGCACGTAGCCGCGCACGTTCTTGCCGAGCATCTGTACGATCAAATCGGGGTCCTCGTTGTCGGAGAGGACAATGAGTGGACACCGCCGGCTCGGCTCCGTCAGCCCGGCAAGCGCATCGATTTCCATGATGGCGTCGGCGTTGGTGCGCCCGTACTGGCAAAGCACCACGACCGACGCCGATTCAGCCGGCAACCTCTCGGTCCACTCGCGAGTGGTCGAGAAGCATCTGACCGGCGCGCCGAGTTCCGCGCTGAGAAACCGTGCCAGACATTCGCGCGGAAGGAGGCGCGCGTCTATGATGATGATTGGAGCTTTCGTCGTGACCTGGGCGCATTCTTCGATGCTCGAGACCTTCCGAGCAGCGCGAGGTACTGCAGTTTGAATTTCGTCGTGCGCAGCATGACCAGAGCTGTTGGATTCAACGCTGAACGTCCGCATAGCTCGCCTTGACCTCGTGACTGGATACATTGGGACCGGGAAAGACTATTTTGGCCGTGCCAGACGGTGTCACCCCTTCGTGTCTGCTTCCCTCAGCCTCTGGGGAAGAGCGTTCGCCGTGCACCGCCGTTTGCCGGTATCTTGAGCAAGTGTTGCGCTCAGAACCTAGCTAAGCGCTTCGTCCACTTGCCCCCGGTTAGTGCTACGCTAGGCAGAAATGTACCCGCGTAAAACCGCCAAGGGTCCGATGCTTTGGCCGCGATTTGATCAGACCAAGGTCCAATCGGACCTGAGTTGAAATTCGTTCGAGCAGGCCGGAACCGGTGATTTCGGAATGGGCTTGATACTGCTGCGGGCTCCTCTTCGCTCGAACGGCGCCTTTTGAGACAAGGGGAACGGCATGGCCTCGGACGAGGAATTCAGCCCGCAAGACTTTCGGGTCGAGGAGACCGATAGTGGGCAGCTACGGTTGATTTGGGCCCGGGGCGACGGCGAGCGCCGGGTGATCCTTCTGGATAAGAGCCAATTGCCGGCTGTTACTCGCAAGCTGCAGACCCAGCTCGACGACGAGGAAGCGGCGTCCGCGGATATCGAGGACGTGTTGTCGGGCGAAGAGGCTCGCGTCGCCGGGTTGGGGTTTTCTCCCGAGGCCGACCACCTTCGGCTGACGGTTTATGTCGAGCCGGCTCCCGGGCAGGATCAGGAGGTCGAAATTGCCCTGCGGCTTTCCAAGACCGACGTCGTCAACTGCATGACATCGATGACTGAATGGCTCGAGCAAGCTCGCGAAGCGCATTAGCGCTTTGGCGCAAGCCTAACCAGCGATCAGACCTTTGCGACCTGCATCATGTCCGGCAAGGCAAATTGCGCCATCGCCGCCTGCTCCCGGCCGTGACCGAGGCCGATCTCAAGGCTATGGACCCGATTTCGCCCCGACTCTTTAGCGGCATAGAGGGCTTTGTCGGCGCGCGCGATCGCATCGGTCATTGAGGTCTGCATTTGTGCGACGCCAATCGAGACGGTAACTGCGTCGAAGCCCAGATCTGAAAAATCTATCGCCGCGATATTTGCACGGATGTCGTCGGCGACCCTCACCGCCGCCGCGAGATCGGCGTCGATCAGCAGCGCCAGCAACTCCTCTCCGCCGTAACGCATCGCGATGTCGCTTGACCGAATACGCTTCTTCAGCGCACCGGCGAGGCGACAGATGACACTGTCGCCGACCTGGTGACCGAACTCATCGTTTACGGACTTGAACCGATCAATATCGATCATCAAAACAGAAATCTGATATTGCTTCCGTCTCGCCAAGGCAACGATATGGTCCTCGTGCTCTACCAAGTAGCGCCGGTTGAATAGCCCGCTGAGGGGATCGTGCAGCACCAGGTAAGCCACGGTGCGCTCGGCTACGCGCCGCTTGTAATCGTTGCGCTCAATGAAGACCGTGCAGGAGGCGATCGTGATCGAAACCGCCAGCAGAGTGAACACGACAAACATCGGCATCAGCTTGGTGCCGGCGCCTACGAGCGTGTGTTGAATGATAAATCCGGTTACGAACACGACCGCGCTGATTATTCCGATCTGCAGCCTGCCAAATCGGCCGCCCTCCCACGGACTGGAGATTGCGCGCACGATGCCCGTGCGTGCTCCAAGAAGAAGGGGCGTTGGTGCAAATATCAATCCGAGCGTCATGGTCGTGGGGGACATGGCGCCGTGAAAGCCAGGGATGCCGTACAGGTAGCCGGTCAACGAAACCAATGGTGGCACCAGAGCGGCAGCGCCTAGCGTCTGGCTGCTGTAGCGCAGCCCCAGCATGCGCAGCAGGAAGGCCACCGATACCAGCACAAACATCGCGGACGTATTCCACGCCATCATGATCGGCGCGCCTTCTGCCGCTTCGCGCGCCAGCGTGCCCGGGAAGAGCGGCACAACACTCAGGACATGGGCGTCCCACACAACCTCGAGGATGCGCGTCAGTCCGACCAAGCCGACTGCGAGCAGGACGATGACGGCTGCCGGCGGCGTGCGCATGGCCCGCATGGAAGCCACCGCCAAGCCGCCGCACACGAACATGATGGCGGTCAGCGGGTGCGTCGCCGGTCCTCCCTGCAGCGGACGAAAAATGCTTTCAACGCCGAGCGCGTAGCCAGCGAGCACTACGGCGCCGCCGGCGGCCGCAAGCAGCCCTGCCCAATGACCGATGGCAATGAGACGGGTGGCGGTCGCTTGCGCGCGTTGGCGCCTGTCGACAGCGCGTCGCTCTGCAGACTGCTTGTGCTTCGTCATCGAGCGTTGCGCCGGGGGTTGTTTGAGCCACCATAGACGCGACGCGCCTAAGCACACCTGAGGAAGCGGGGTTAATTTGCGTCTTCTAACGCCGGATCAGTTTGAATCTATCTGAGCGCTGAGCGCCTGCATCGCGAGCATTTCGCTGCTCGCGGCAAAAATGCCGGCTCATTTTTTGACGGGTGCGTAGAAAACGCTGTCGATTTCCACGATGTCATCGTCGAACAGCCGCTTCACCTCGACCATCGTGCGGGGCGGGAACGGCGGCTTGCCCCACAGCTGCGCCTGGACGGCATCCACCATCGGCGCGAAGCGGGCGAGATCGCTGACGTAGACCGTCAGCCGGACGCAGTCGTGCAAGCCGGCGCCCTCCGATTGCGCAATCAGCTGGATGTTTTGAAACGCGCGGAGGATCCGCGCCTGCGGATCGTCCACCAACGTGTTGGTCGCCGGGTCGACGCCTTGCATGCCGGCGACAAATATGAAATCGCCGGCCCTGGTGCCGAGACTCCAGGTGCCTTGCACTTTAATGGCGCCGGGAGGATTGAGCGTTTTGACGCCGTTGGGCGACTGGGCAAAGACGAGATGGGGCGCCAGCGCAAACGCGCATATGACCGGTAGAACTCGCTGCAGCATGTCAGGCTCCTGCAGCGAGCCTAGCTTTCCACTTCTTAATTTTGCGCGTGCCGGGCGCCGGCCCACGGCAGCGCGCGGGACGCCAACCACCCGCAACATATTGCTAAATCGATTCAAGGTCGCGTCCCCCGGCGGCGCGCCGCACGGCTCTATTCCACAATGCGGCTGCCATCTCCGCTGATCTTGAAGAACTGACAACCATGCTGCGCTACGACTCTTCGTCGAAAAGATTGCGGGGAAAGATCAGTGGCAAATTCTACTTTGCGCGCGCTGGCGCTGAGCGCCATGACCATTGCGATCCTCGCCGCTGCAGGAGGGGGCGCGTCGAGGCTCGCCGCGAAGGACACAAGCGGCGCCTTCGACCCCTCGATCCGGCCAGACTTCAGCGAGCCCGTGGTGTTGTCCAGCAAGGACGGCGTGCTCGAGGTTACTCTAACCGCGCATCAGGGGACCGCCCGCTTCGATACCGTCGCGCAGCCCGTCAAAAACCTGCTCCTCTTCGGCTACAAGCTCAATCGCGGCTCCGCCTCGAACGGGCAAGCCGCGGCGGACAACCTTTACCCTTCGCCGACACTGCAGGTGTCTCCGGGCGAGACGCTCATCGTCCATTACGAGAACGCGCTCGAAGGCCTGACGATCACCGATTTCTTCGATCCGAAGTATGCACCCAAGGGCGAGCCGGCGCCGATCTATCCCTCGCCCATGACATCCTCGCCGCTGAACCTGCACGTTCACGGCGTGCACGTCAGCCCCAAGGGCAACGCCGACAACGTGATGCTGCACATCCCGCCGGGGATGGCGAATACCTACACCTACCGCATCCCGAAAAACATGCCGCAGGGCGCCTATTGGTATCATAGCCACCTGCACGGGCTGACGACGCCGCACGTCTATTACGGGATGGCGGGCCTGCTCGCGATCGGCCGCACCGACGGCAATCTTCCGCTCGTCACCAAGCGCCAGATCCCGATCCGCAACATGATCCTGCAGTACAACGCCGTCTACGACCGCGCGGGCGGATCGGCGCAGATCAACAATGTGAACTGGCCGCAATGGGTCAATACCATCGTGCCGCCACAAGGCGATGAGTTGGCCAAGGGCACCTATCGGCCCCTGCTGACGCCGGTGAATTTCGCCGAGATGAAAAAGGGCACGCACTTCCTCACGGTCTGGTATGCGGGGCCGCTGTCCATTGCGAATATGCGGGGGCGCTTCGAGTTCATTCCGACCAACCTGCAGCGCTTCACCGCCGATCCTCCCGGCAAGGCTCTCCCCGAGGATCCGGCGCTCCCCGACTACCAGCGCGACGTGCAGTTCACCGTCAACGGCCTCTTCCAGCCGGTGATCAAGACCAAGCCGGGGCAGACCGAGATCTGGGTGCTCGCGAATGTCAGCGACATCGCCTACATGCCGGTCCAGCTCACCGAGACGGCGACGGGCCGGCACCCGAAGATCGCCATCGTCGGTCAGGACGGGAATCCGGCTCCCGCGGTTCACTATCCGGTCTTTGAGGACGGCACGCGGCTCGTGATCCCGCCCGCTACGCGCTACGCCATCGCGGTGACGATGCCGGCCCGCGGCGATCTGGTGGTCGAAATGCCCCCGATGGGCGGGGGCGCCAAGACGATGAGCGCGCCCGGCATTCTTTATACCAACGACGGCACCGAGAACCCGCCGGCAACGCTTGGCACCTTGAGCATTCAACCATCAGCCATCAGCTACTACGACGGGTTCTTTGTTTTCCCCACCCAGGTCCTCGCGCGCGCGAAACCATCCGAGGGCCGCGGCGTCACGACCGAATTCAAGGAAGGGCAGCGGCTCGACGCCTACAGCTCGTTTGAGGACCTGTCCAAGGTCAAGGTCGACTTCAAACGCAAGCTCGTGATCACCGGCGGCTTTCTCAACGATCTGGCGAGCACCGCCGACCCCAAGGCGTTCGTCTACGCCTTCGAGGGCACCGCGTTCCCCAACGTGCCCTTGCTGCAGCCCCGTGTCGGCTCGGTCGAGGAGTGGAGCTTCATCAACAAGAACAACGACGAGCATCCCATCCACATCCACGTCAACGACTTCCAGGTCATGAGCTATTTCGATCCCACGACCGGGATCAAGACAGGTCCGCAGATGTGGGGCATCGATAATGCCAATGTTCCCGCGCCAACTCTCGGCCCCAATGAATCGGTGATCCAGACCGGCGACTTGTCATTGCGAAGCCGCTTCGAGGACTACACCGGCCTCTTCGTGCAGCACTGCCATCGCCTCAACCACGAGGACAACGGGCTGATGACGCTGGTCAACGTCATACCGGCGGTCTCCTCGTATGCGGTTGCCGTGCCGGGTTCGAGTGGGCACGACGCGCAGGTGAAAGTCTACGACGGCAACGGCGACCGGCTGCTCGCAACCGTGACGCCGTTTCCCGGCTATGAGGGCACCGTCAGCGTCGCCATGGGCGACGTCGACGACGACAACGTCCTCGATCTGATCGTCGGTGCCGGCAAGGACCACGCACCCGACGTGGTGGCCTATTCGGGACGCGCGGCCGGCGGCAAACGCGCCTTTGCAACCGAGCTTGCGCGCTTCGGCGCGTTCGACAAAAGCGCCCGCGGGGGCGTTACGGTCACCTCGACGCAAATCGACGGAACGACCGCCGACAACATCATCGTCGGCTCAGGCCCGGGCGATCCAAGCGAAGTCAAAGTGTTCAGCACCGAACTCCCCGATCCGGGCCCCGCCCCGGCGCTCTTTGCAAAATTTGCGCCCTACCCGAACGATCGCTCGGGCGTGACTTTGGCATCGGGCTTTGTCGATTTCGCCTCGGGCCGCAACAGCATCGTCACAGCGCCGGGACCCGGCGCCCCGGCGCAAGTGAAGGTCTTTTCCTTCTCGCTCATGACGCCGATCCATGGCCGCCCCGCCGGTAGCCCCCAGAACAAGTGCCCAGGCCCCAAGGAGGAGACGGTCACCTCCGCGTTCATGCCGTTCGGCATCGGCTACAAGGACGGCGTCTCGCTGGCGACGGGCTGGGTCACGGGCGCCCTCGGCGGCGCCGAGGCAATTGTAGTCGGTCAATCGGCCGGGCCTGGCGAAGTGAAGGTCTATTCCAGCGGGTCCGCACTGCAGGGCGGCCCGGCGATGTACCTGGAAAGCTTTATGGCGCACAGCCCAAGCGTTCATTTTACCGAGGCTGCCAGCTTCGTTCCGTTCGACGGACAGGCAGGCGTGAATGTCGCGACGACCAGCACGACGGTCGGCGCCGATATCCTCGTCAGCGGCATCGCACAACCAACCCGCGCCGTGCAGGTCACAAAATACCAGTTGTTAAGGCCGAGCGCCGAGGCTCGCACGATGGAAGCGAAGCAGCTGGGGCAGGTCAGCTCCGCAGCGGGCTCCAACCCGAAAGTCGTGGGGGGCGACTAAGGCAAGGAGCGCGCGGACTTTAGAATTCGCTTGCCGTGTCGATGGGGCCACGTCTTGAACTTGAACACGATCAATACTGTGATGCAGCCTTCCTCCGCCGGAGAGATCGGCGACTGGCGGGATGGCTACGCCTGGCTTGCCGGTGGAACGTGGCTGTTCTCGACTCCGCAAATTCATACCGACACGCTCATCGATCTGCAGTCGCTGCGCTGGCCGGCTCTGCAAGCCTCGGTCGACGGCCTCGAGATTGCGGCGACCTGCACGCTGGCTGATCTCGCACACTTCAATGCGCCGCCGACATGGCGGGCGTCACCCTTGTTCAGGATGTGCTGTGAGTCGCTGCTCGCTTCGTTCAAGGTCTGGAACGCAGCGACGGTAGGCGGCAACATCTGCATGTCATTGCCGGCCGGCTCGCTCATTTCGCTCACAACTGCGCTAGAGGGCACCTACACGCTCTGGCCCCGAGACGCCGAGGCGCGCAAGGTTGCAGCGATCGATTTCGTGACCGGTGAGCACCAGAATGTGCTGCGACCGGGCGAGCTGCTGCGCAGCATCCATCTTCCCGGAAAAGCGCTCGCGAAGCGCTTCGCGTTCCGCCGCGCCTCGCTGACGCATCTGGGCCGCTCGGCGATCATCGTCATCGGCACACAGAGCCCCGGCTCCGATGACATGGTCCTCTCTATCACCGCGGCAACCGTGCGACCCGTGCAGCTTCGCTTCGAGCATCTGCCGACGGCCGCCGAACTGCGCGAGACACTCGATGCCGCGATTCCCGATGAGGACTATTTTGAGGACGTGCACGGGGCCGCTCACTACAAGCGCCACCTGACCTATTACTATGCCGAGCAGATCCGCGCCGACCTTGCGCCGGGAGCGGATCGATGAACTTTTCGATCAACGGCAAGCAAGTTGCGGCCGAGCCGGGCCCGGGCCAATGCCTGCGCACGTTCCTGCGCGAGCAGGGCTGTTTCGGCGTCAAGAAGGGTTGCGACTCGGGCGACTGCGGCGCGTGCACGGTCTGGCTCGACGGATCGCCGTTCCATAGCTGCCTGATGCCGGCGTTCCGCGCGGCCGGGCGCGAGATCACGACCATCGAAGGCCTCGCAAAAGACGGCGAGTTGCACCCGATGCAACAGGCCTTCCTCGACGCGCAAGCGTTCCAGTGCGGCTTCTGCACGGCCGGCATGATCATGACGGCGGCAACGTTCGACGAAACGGCGCACGACAACCTGGCGCGCATGCTCAAGGGCAACCTGTGCCGCTGCACGGGCTATCAAAGCATCGATGAAGCCCTGATCGGGCACAAATCCGTCGAAGAAGACATCGCAGGGCAGGTGTGCGGCGCGAGCCTCAAGAGCCCGTTTGCCGAAGCGATTGTAACGGGGCGCGCGCGCTATACGCTGGATGTGCCTCCGATGGACGGCATGCTGCATTTGAAGGTGCTGCGCTCGCCGCATCCCCATGCGCGCATCAAATCGATCAAGCGCGAGGCGGCCGCTGCGCTGGCCGGCGTCGTCGCGATCTACACCTGGGAAGATGTTCCGCGCCGGCTCTACAGCACCGCAACGCACGAGGATCATCTCGTCGATCCCGACGACACCTACATGCTGGACAATGTCTTGCGCTTCGTGGGGCAGCGGGTAGCCGCCGTCGTCGCTGAGACCGAGGCCATAGCGGAAGCGGCATGCCGGCTGCTCGATGTCGATTACGAGGTGCTGCCTGCGGTGTTCGATGCGGAAGCGGCGATGGCGCCGGGAGCGCCGGTCCTGCATGCGAGAAGCGTCGCGTTCCACGACAACATCTATGTCGACATCCACGGCGAGCTCGGCAGCGTCGAAGAGGGCTTCGAGCAGGCCGACGTCATCCACGAGCGGACTTTTTCAACGTCCCGCGTGCAGCACGTGCACCTCGAAACGCACGGCTGCATTGCCTGGCGCGGAGAAGATCGGCGGCTGCACGTGCGCACAAGCTCGCAGGCGCCGTTCATCGCCAAGCAGAAGCTTTGCTATCTGCTGGGTCTGTTCGACCGCGACGTGCACGTTTTTACGGAGCGCATCGGAGGCGGCTTTGGCGGCAAGCAGGAGATGATCTGCGAGGACCTGTGCGCGCTCGCAACTCTGAAGACCGGCCGCCCGGTCATGTGGGAGTTCACGCGCGAGGAGCAGTTCATCGGCGCGACGACACGCCATCCCATGACCACGCGGGTGAAGCTCGGCGCCAAGCGCGACGGCACGCTGACGGCCATTCAGGTGCATGTCGTCTCCAATACCGGCGCTTACGGCGGCCACGGCGGCGAGACGCTTGCGGCGGCACTCGGCAGCCCGATCGCCGCCTATCGCTGCCTCAACAAGAAGGCCGACGGCTACGCCGTCTATACCAACATGGTCCCGGCCGGGGGATTTCGCGGCTACGGCGCCTCGCAGACGACCTTCGCCATCGAATGCGCCATGGACGACCTGGCGCGGGTGCTCGGCGTCGACCCCTTCGAGATCCGGCGCAAGAACATGATCCGCGAGACGGACCGGATCGAGTCCATCTGGAAAGACCCGTCCGACGTGATGTTCGGCAGCTACGGGCTCAATCAATGTCTCGATCTGGTGGAAAACGCGCTCGCGAGCGGGCGCGGCTTGCGCAAGCCGGCAGGTGACGATTGGGTCGAGGGAACCGGCGTCGCGCTTTCGATGCTTGAGTCCGGCCCGCCGACCGAGCACCGCTCCGGCGCCGAGTTAAGCTTGCTGGCGGACGGCAGCTATCACCTCGCGGTGGGCTCCACCGAGATGGGCAACGGCTCGACCACGTCCCACACTCAGCTCGCCGCCGCCGTGCTCGCCACGCGCGCCAGCCGGATTGCCATCGTCAATGGCGATACCGACCGCACGCCCTATGACACGGGCACCTTTGCCAGCACCGGCACTGTCGTCGCCGGGCAGGCCGTCGAGAAGACCGCGGCGGCGCTGCGCGATGTGCTCATCGATTTCGCCAGCCGCGAGTACGGCTGCGAGCCGGGCGACTGCCGCCTGGAGGACGAGGCGATCATCTGCGCCAACCGGAAAATCTCGCTCGCGGAGCTGCATGCGGCCGGCGCCAAGGTCGGCGACCGTTTCGTCGTGCGGCGCAAGGCCTATCTCTCGCCCCGCTCGGTCGGGTTCAACGTCCAGGGCATGCGCGTTGCGGTTCATCGCGTCACCGGCGAGGTCGCGACCTTGCAAAGCGTGCACGCCGCCGACATCGGCAAGCTGATCAATCCCATGCAGTGCCGCGGCCAGATCGACGGCGCGATCGCCATGGGTCTCGGCTGGGCGCTGTATGAGAAGATGGTCTATGACGACAACGGGACGATGAAAAACCCCGCGCTGCGCGACTACCGCATTCCCGCCTACGCCGATGTCCCGCGCAGCGAGATCTATTTCGCCGACACCTACGACAGCGTCGGTCCGCTGGGCGCCAAGGCGCAAGGCGAGTGCGCGATCAATGCCGTGGCTCCGGCGATCGCCAATGCCGTCACCGACGCGACCGGCGTGCGCTTCACCGAGCTTCCGCTTTCGCCCGATCGCATTTTCGAGCGGCTCGGCCGGCGGCACGACCGCGCCAAAAAGCCAAGCGGCAAGGAATAGCCCATGACTTTGCCTTCACGTTCAGCGCAGCCCGGCAAAGCGGGCGTGACCATCGTCACCCAGACGCGCGTTGTCGCCGGCATGGCCGACGCGTTCGTCGCCTGGCAGCGCGAGGTGAGCGAGACCGTTGCCGCGCAGCCGGGTTTCATCGAGCAGTCGCTGCTGCCGCCGAACCCTCCGGGCCAGCTCGACTGGGTGGTCCAGCAGCGGTTTGCGAGCAACGCGACTGCGGTAGCCTGGCTGCGCTCGGAGAAGCGCACGCGGCTTGTCGCGCAGGCGCAGCCCCTGCTGGTCGGGCGCGATGACGTGCACCTGCTCACTGATCGGGAGAACGGCGTCCTGCCGGCTCCCGCCGCCGTCGTCATCTCGACCCGCATCAAGCCCGGGCAGGAGAGCGCCTACCGCGAATGGGAGCGCCGCATCGCCATTGCCCAGGCGCGCGCACCCGGATTTCAGGGATACAGGTTCGAGCCGCCGGTTCCCGGCGTTCAGGAGGATTGGCTCGCGATCCTGCGCTTTGATTCAGAGCTAAACCTGCAGGCCTGGCTCGCCTCGGCGGAGCGCAAGAAGTTGCTCGAGGAAGCGAGCGCCTTCACGGCCGAATATCACGCGCGCATCGTTCGCACGGGCTTTGACCAGTGGTTCGAGGAGGGCGACCCCGCCGCATCGGCGCCGCCGGTCTGGAAGCAGAACATGGTCGTGTTGATGCTGCTTTTCCCGGTCGTCGTCATTTTCAACGTGCTGGTGCAGACGCCGCTGTTTGTCGAGCGGTGGGGCTTTCCGCCGCTGCTGGCGCTGTTCATCGGCAACGCCGTGAGTGTGACCGTGTTGAGTTTGACGGTGCCGGGGGTCAGCCGCCGCTTGGGTTGGTGGCTCAACGCACGGGGCAGCGATTTAAAGATCGAGCTCGGCGGAGCCGCGATCGTCGTCGCCATCTACGCGCTTTGCCTTCTCGTGTTCATGCAGACCGCGTGATTGCACATAAAACGACGCGCCTTGCCCTGCGCGCAACGTCAGTCCGCAAAATAAATCCTTTGTCGCCGCCAAATCCTCCAGATCGTGCGGGACTCTGATCGCCGGATAAGCAGCGTGCGTAAGAGGCGTCATGCGTTGCGTTGGGAAGCGGCGTTTGCCGGCCATCTGGTCGATCGCGTTGCTGATCGGAGCGTGCCTTGGGTCGGCCGACGCAGCGGCGCGTGCCGACGATAGGGAATGCGCACCCGCTCCTCGCTCGAAGTTCACCCTCAACGTAAAAGCGCACGGCGCTCTAGGTGACGGCACGACCGACGACACGGCCGCCATACAGGCTGTCATCGATCAGGTTGGGGGGACCGGAGGCACGGTCCTCGTCCCCGATGGCACATATCTCGTCGACGCGGTCGGACCGCGCCGGCTCAGCCTCAAGAGCGATATGACGCTCAAGCTCGCGCCGGCCGCCGTCCTGAAGACAATCCCCAACGATGCGATGGGCTATTCCGTTCTCTTGATCGCGGGCGTCTCCGACGTTGCGGTCGTCGGCGGCACGCTGGAAGGGGATCGCCGCAAGCACAAAGGCGAGACCGGCGAATGGGGCATGGGCATTCGCATCGAGGGTGGCGCCAGGAACGTCACCATCAGCGGAGTGACGTCACGCGAGATGTGGGGCGACGGCTTCTACGTCGAAGGCGCGCAGCGCGTGGTGCTCTGCTCCGTGACGGCCGATCACAACCGCCGGCAGGGGCTGTCGATCGTCGCGGTCGACGGGCTTATCGTGACGGACTCCATATTCAAGAATACATGGGGGACGCGGCCAAGCAGCGGCATCGACCTCGAGCCCGATCGGCCGGCGCAAGCCATCACCAACGTCCGCATCGAGGACTCGCAGTTTCTCGACAATGACGGCGCCGGCCTGCTGGTCGACGCGGGCAAAGGCCCGATTTCGAAGGTCGCGTTCTTGCGCAATGTGTTCGCGGGCAATCCGCGCGCGATCAAGCTCAAGCACGTGCCCGTCGTCGCGACGAACTGCGGCAACCAGCTCGACAACGACTCCTACCCCTGGAACGATTTCTCCGCCTTCGTGGAGAGCGTCAAATTCATGGTTGCGCCAAGCGACTGCGCACGCTGAAGGCTGAGGGCGTAGGCCCCGGCAGAGATTGCTCGCAGGCTGAAATGCGGCCGCGCGAGGTGGCCTGAACTTTCCCGCCTCGTCGGCGCATTTCGACGACCAGTTTGATGTCGTAAGGGGAAAAGTGAACTATCGGTTCTGATAACGGCGCGCCCCGCAGCCTTCCCAAGATCAGCGCCGAGCTCGCCGCGGTGGTGGGCTACGGCAATGAACTTATGTGGCTAAGCGTGCCGAGGTCCGCAGACGTTCCGCGTGGATAATTTTGCGGACGCAGCTATCGGCGATCTCGTTGAAATAAGTGGCGCGCCCGGAACGATTCGAACGTCCGACCCTCAAATTCGTAGTCTGATGCTCTATCCAGCTGAGCTACGGGCGCTTGTTTGCGTTTTAAAGCCACGCAAGGGGCCTAGGCATTCGGCAACCTTAAACCTCGCCGAAGCCCGCAACTACTAATGGCTAAGGTCGGATTGCGCAAGAGCCAGCGCGCGCGCCCTATCCGCGCGCAGAACCGATGCAGGCGCTATTTCGACGAGGCCTTCAGGTCGTCCGATTCCTTGCGGATGGCATTGAGATCCCGCTGGAGGGCTTGGAGCCGCTCGGCCCGGTCCTTCACCACGGCCGGATCGACCGGCCCCTTGCTGCTCGCGACCTCGGCCTGGAGCGCATTGAGCCGCTTCTCCACCTCGCCTTGCTCGGCGCTGATGTGCGCATACTGGGCGGCCCTCGCATCTTGGTGCATGTGCTGGCGTATCGCCGCGACCGAGGTGGCGAGTAGAACCAGAGACAATCCGAGGATCACGAAACGCCACGCCGGATTGGGCCGGTAGTAGTTCGTGAGCGCCACGATGATCATGCCCAATCCGCAAACGATCGCCACCAAGTTGATCCAATAAGCGCCCATAGGCTGCTCCCGTCCCTGACACGTTCTCTCGACGTGCTTTGTGCTGTGCTGGTGGCGAGCACTATATATCGGCGCGCGCCGCACCCCGTATGCATCGAAGCCGCAGGGGTTTTTGCAGCGCACTCAGCCGTGCGCCGCGATCTCCGCCTCGTGCGTCCCGCGGTCGGGGATCTCGAACCTGAAAGCTGCTCCGCGCGGGGTATCAAGAAGTTGCAGGTGGCCGCCGTGCACGGCGACGATCTCGGCCGCGATCGCCAATCCGAGCCCGGTGCCGCCTTTGCGTTGCGAGCCGGTGAAGGCCTCAAACAGGTGCTCGCGCGCCTTCTTGGGCACACCGGGGCCGTTGTCGCGCACCTCGACGTACACCCGGCGACCGTCGCGCCAGCCCTTGACCACGATTTCCCCGCCGGCTGCGCCCGCGCGCTGGCCCTCGACCGCCTCGATCGCGTTGCGCGCGAGGTTGCTCACGATGCGAAACAGATGCTCGCGATCGGCGTCGATACGCAGCGTGTCGTCGATCTCCAGCGCCCAATCGATCGATCCCTCGCGCGGCAGGCCCAGCGCATCACCCACCTCCTCGACCAGCGGCTTCAACAGCAGCAGCTCGCGCCGCGGTGCGGCTTCCTCGGCACGGCCGAAGCGGAGGGTGTCGTTGCAGAAGTTGATCGCGCGGTCGAGCGAGGCGATGAGCTTGGGCGCAAATCGCTGCACCGTCGGGTCGGCGACGGCGGTCAGGCGGTCCGACAGAAGTTGCGCGTTGGCCAGCATTCCGCGCAGGTCATGGTTGATCTTGCTCACCGCGAGACCGAGCTGCGCCAATCGTGTCTTCTGCAAAAGAACTCCGGAGAGCTGACGTTGCATCTCCGAGAGCTCATGCTCGGCCGTGCCGATCTCGTCGCGGCGGCCGGAGGGAACAATGATGCGCGAGGTGTCTTCGGGATCCTGGCGGAAGTTCACCATGTTGCTGGTGATGCGCATCATCGGCCGCACCAGCAAGCGGCTCAGCGCAAAGTAGACGAGCGCCGCCGTCACGCCGGCGATGAGGATCGAGATCCATAGAATATTGAGCGCGTAAGTCGTCATCGCCGCTTTGAGCGGCGCCTCGGGCATGACGATCTCGACGAGGTCGTCGGGATCATCGCCGATCGAGCCCAGCACGCGGATGGTGCGATTGTCGGGTGCGAAGAACACCGCGATCGCGTCGCCGATCTGCTCAAGGCGCAGCGCGATTGAGCCGCCGAGGCCTTCGGGCTTCTGGCGCAAATCGTAATGCGCATCGATCGTCATTTGCGAATCGACCGGCAGCACAAGGCGGCGAACGTTCAGCCGGCGCGAGGCGATCGCCTTCACTTGCGCGGTACGCAGCATCTCCGTGCGCAAACCCGATGGAACATCGCCGCCGGGAAAACCTTCGGCCGCAAGTGTTGCGAGCTGTGCACCGGTCAGGCGCTCGTCGAGCCAGCTCAAGCGATAGCTCGAGATCGCGGGCAGGAAGATCAAAATCTCGGCCAGCGACACGAAGGCGAGCGTCAGCAGCAGCAGCTTGGCAGGAAGGCCAAGATCACCCCAGCCCCGCCGCGGCGGCCTTGGCTCGTCCGGCGCAGGCCGCTTTGCAACGCTTGCTTTTGCCCGCGCGGAAATCGCGTCGGCCCACTCGGGAAGGCGCAAGCGCGAGGCGAGCCGTTCCGTGTAGGTATGCCGCGTTTCGGTCTTGTTCTCGCGGAGCACGCGATTCCTTCCAAATATCCGGCCCAGATACCCAACCGAGTATCGGCCAACGAGCAGCCGCCTAGCCGAACTTTGCCAGGAAGCCGATGATCTTGCGCAGGCGCGGGTTGCTTGGCGCCGTCGCATAATAGCGGGAGGCAGCGCGTTTGTTTATCTCGCCGAGCGTCGGATACGGCGAAATCCAGTCGGTCATGGCCTTAATGGGCAGCTTTTGCGTGATCGCGAAGGCCCACATCTGAATGAGCTCGCCCGCTTCCGCCCCAACAATGGTGGCGCCCAGTATTCGGCCCTTTTTGCCGACGATCACCTTGATCTGGCCGACCGTCCGGCGCTCGGCCTGAGCGCGATCGTTCTCGTGAAATGGCCAGCGCAGCACGTTGATCTGCCCGGATGCCCGCGCCTCGGCCTCCGCGAGGCCCACGCGCGCGATCTCGGGATCGGTGTAGGTCACGTGGGGAACCAGGCTTGCGTCGACCTTGGTTGAAAGCCGGAACAGAAGCCGGCGCAGGACAACTGCGGCCTGATGCTCGGCCAGCTGGGTCGATGCGGTTCCGCCAATGACATCGCCGATCGCGAACACGCGCCGGTTCGACGTTTTGAATTTGGCATTCACCTTGATGCCCGTCTCGTCGCAGCGGACGCCTGCAGCGTCGAGACCCAGATCGGCGATCGTCGGCGTGCGACCGGACGCGAGCAGCAGGTGCGTGCCGTCGATGAGTTGCGTCTTGTCACCGGCCGAAAAATGCACGCGCACCCGCTCGTAGCCGCCTTCGACGGATTCGATCTTCGCTCCCTCGATGATCTTGACCCCCTCGGCCGCGAGCCGATCCAGCAGCACACGTGCCAGCTCCGGGTCGTCGCTGCCCAGCGCCTTCTCCGGCGCAAGCACGCTCACGCGCGAGCCGAGCCGGCGGTAGGCCTGCGCCAACTCGAGCGCCGCACCGTCGCCGCCAATCACGATCAGGTCTTCCAAATGGTCCTTGTTGTCGAAGATGGTCTCGTTGGTGAGATAGGAGACGTTGTCGAGACCGGGGACGGGCGGCACGGTTGGATTGGACCCCGTCGCGATGACGAAGCGGCGCGCCTTGACGCGCTGCTCACCGGCGCGAACCGTGGTCTTGTCGATGAACTTCGCAGCGGCTTGGAGGACGCGTATGCCCAAGCCGGTGTAACGCTCGGCTGAATTGTTGGGGGCGATAGCGGCGACGACGCCCTTGATGTGATCGTGAACAGCCCGCTGATTGATCTCGAAATTGGGCATCGTTACGCCGAACGCTGACGCCGTGCGCACCGCTTGCGCGCGATTTGCGGCGGCGATGAGGGCCTTGGAGGGGACGCCGCCGTAGTTGAGGCGATCCCCGCCCATCTTGTGGCGCTCGATGAGCACGACGCTGCGCCCCAGAGCCGCGGCTGCCGCAGCGAGGCTCAAGCCGGCCGAGCCGCCGCCGATGACGCAGATATCCGCGGTGATGGCCTCGCTTTCAGCGGCCGGCGTCCCCTCCGGCGGCGAGGTTTGCGGGGTCTCAGCTTTCATGCGACAGCTCCACCTCTCCAGTCGAGGTTGGGACTTGGCGGCGCTGGTCGCGCCATCGTCAACGGCTGGGATCTGGCTGATCTGCCACGGCCCATGGAAGGGTACATCTTACTTTTGCGCGAGCGTTGAGGATTAAAGGGGAAATACCCCTCGTTGACTTGCATGGACCAAACCCCGTATAAGCGCGCGCAATCCTTGATATTGAGCCTACCGGCGACACGACCGTAGCGCTCGTTCATTCGCGATACGGAGTTTTCACGTGAAGCGCACATATCAACCGAGCCGGCTCGTCCGCAAGCGCCGTCACGGCTTCCGCAAGCGGATGCTCACCACGGGCGGCAGGCGGGTCATAACCCGGCGCCGCGCCAAGGGCCGTAAGAAGCTGTCGGCCTGAGCCTGGATGCGCCGCTTTCCGGCGCACGGGTTGGGCAGTGACGCGCAGCGCTCGAAGGGCAGGAGCTCGCGCGGTGGCACCGGCAACACTGAAACCGGTCATTCTCAAACTCAAACCGGCGACTTTAAAAAAGCGCGCGGAATTCCTGCGGGTCAAAGGCGGCCCGCGCTGGGGCACCCCGGGATTCGCGCTGGAAACGCGCCCGCGCACCGATGCCCCGCAAGAGCCGCCCCGCTTCGGTTTCACGGTATCCAAGAAGGTCGGCGGCGCCGTCATCCGCAACCGTATCCGCCGCCGCTTACGCGCCCTCGTCGCCGCGCTTGACCCCACTTGTTTGCAACTTGGCTGCGATTACGTGCTGATCGCGCGCCCTGCCGCTGCCGAGCGCACTTATGCCGAGCTCAAATCGGACCTGGAGCAGGCCATCGCCCGCGTGCATCGGCCGCAAGGTCAGCCGCGCAATTCGCGAAAGGCCACGTGAGTTTCCCTTTTGCTTAACGCGGGTCTCCGGGCTATTGCCACGGGACTGACGCGGACCGAGGACGGCGCAGGCCGAGAGATTGATGCAGTCGCAAGACCCCGATCAACAGAAGAACCTGCTGCTGGCCGTCATCTTGTCGATGGCGGTGCTGCTCGGCTGGCAGCTGTTCTACGCCGGTCCCAAGATCGCCCGCGAGAAAGCGCAACAGGAGCAGTCGCAGACCGTAAAGCCGGTCACCTCTCCCGGCGCGTCTCCCGGCGCCGATCATGGAATAACGGCCCCGGCCGCTCCCGATGGCGCCGTGCCCGGAGTCACACCTGCGAACACCACGGCCCAGACGCGCGAGGACGCCATCAAGGCGACGCCGCGGCTCACGATCGAGACGCCCTCGCTCAAGGGATCGATCAACCTGCGCGGCGGTCGCGTCGACGATCTCGTTCTCGTGAAATATCGCGAGACGGTCGACCCGACGAGCCCGTACGTGACGCTGTTCTCGCCCACGAACAGCCCCGCTCCCTACTTCGCGGAATACGGCTGGGTGGCTGCGAGCAACGGATCGAACGTGAAGCTTCCCGACCGCGACACGGTCTGGAAGGTCGAGGGCGGCGCGACCGCGCTGACGCCGGAAAAAGCTGTAACGCTCTCCTGGGACAACGGCGCAGGGCTGATCTTCCGCCGCACGATCTCCGTCGACACCGACTACATGTTCAGGATCAGCAACACCGTAGAGAACCGCGGCACCGCCCCGGTCACGCTCGTGCCTTATGCCCGCGTCTATCGCTACGGCACACCGCACGTGCAGGGCTACTGGATCCTGCATGAAGGTCTGATCGGCGTGGCCGACCAAAACGTCAGCTGGTGCGGCTCGGTGCTGCCCAGCATCCTCTGCCAGCTCAAATACAAAGATGCTTTGAAGGACGGCAAACGCGACTTCAACAGCACCGGCGGTTGGCTGGGCTTCACCGACAAGTACTGGGCGGCGACGTTAATCCCCGACCAGGCAGCGCCCTTCCACGCCGAGTTCAAAGGCGAGGAAAAGCCCAACGAGACGGCGTGGTACCAGACCGATTATCGGCTCGACCCGCTCGTCATAGCCGCGGGCGCGACGGCCGGCACCAACTCGCAGCTCTTCGCCGGCGCCAAGGAGGTCAAGCTCCTGCAGGCCTACGAGAAGAACGACAACATCAAGCAGTTCGATCTGCTGATCGACTGGGGCTGGTTCTTCTTCATCACGAAGCCGATGTTCTACCTGATGGAGGCGATCAACTCCGTCGTGCACAACTTCGGCGTGACGATCATCATCCTGACCGTGCTCGTGCGGCTCGCGTTCTTCCCGCTCGCCAACAAGCAGTTCTCATCGATGGCGAAGATGAAGAAGCTGCAGCCGCAGATGGAGCAACTGCGCGAGCGCTACAAGGACGACAAGGCCCGTCAGCAACAAGAGCTGATGGAGCTCTACAAGCGCGAGAAGGTGAACCCGGTTGCGGGCTGCGTGCCGGTGCTCCTGCAGCTGCCGGTGTTCTTTGCTCTCTACAAAGTGCTGTTCATAACGATCGACATGCGGCACGCGCCGTTCTTTGGCTGGATCCAGGATCTCTCGGCGCCCGATCCAACGTCCGTTTTCAACCTGTTCGGATTGCTGCCCTTCGACCCGCCGCCGTTCCTGCACGTCGGCGTGTGGCCGCTGATCATGGGTATGACCATGTGGCTGCAGATGCAGCTGAACCCCAAGCAGCCAGACCCCGTGCAGCAGCAGATCTTCAGCTGGATGCCGGTGATGTTCACGTTCCTGCTGGCATCGTTCCCCGCCGGCCTCGTGATCTACTGGGCGTGGAGCAACACGCTGTCGCTCGCACAGCAGTATTTCATCATGAAGCGGCAGGGCGCCGAGATTCATCTGATGGGCAACATATCCAACGCCTTCAAGACCGCGGGCCGCGTCACGGACAAAGCGATTGGCGTGGTGAAGCCGAAATCCGCGCGCAAGGGTGGATCGGACGATGATGATTCGAAGGGCAAGGGCGGCCGTGGCGGCTCCAACGGCAAACGCAGCTAGCGGATTTGACCTGCGGCGCGCCAACGGACGCGCATGAGCGAGCACGACAAAAACGAGCCGGACATGTTGGCTGCGGGCGAGCTTCTGTTTGAGCGCCCGTGGCACTTCATGAAGAGCGCGCCCGCGCTCGAGTTCCTGCCTCCCGCCGACAGGGTCGAGATCGCCTTCGCCGGCCGCTCGAATGTCGGCAAGTCGAGCCTCATCAACGCGATCACACGCAACAGCGGGCTCGCCCGCACCTCCAACACGCCGGGGCGCACGCAGGAGCTCAACTACTACCGCGCGGAAAAAGACCGGATCTATCTGGTCGACATGCCGGGATACGGTTTCGCCAAGGCGCCAAAGGACAAGGTCGACGCGTGGACGGCGCTTGTCTCCGACTACTGCAAGGGACGCGCAACGTTGGCGCGGGTGTTCCTGCTCATCGATTCCCGGCATGGCCTGAAGCCGACCGACCATGAAATCATGGACATGCTCGACGTATCGGCGGTGTCGTACCAGGTCGTGCTCACCAAGGCTGACAAGATCAAGCCTGTCGAGCTCGACGAGGTTGAGGCCGCGGTAATCGCGGGCTTGGGAAAACACCCCGCAGCTTTCCCTCAGGTCATTGCCACCTCGTCGGAGACAGGAGCCGGCATCCCTGAGCTTCGCGCGGCGATCGCTACGATCCTCGCCGAGCGGTCGTGAGTCTCGGCTGAAGGCAGGCCGCTCGTGCGCGGCTAGCCCTTCGTCAACCGGGTGATGATCTGTATGCCCTGGTCGAGCGCGCCTTCGCCGAACTTGGCGATAAGGCCACCGGCGACCGCCGCCACGCTCCAGCCGATGAGGCGGGAGAACGACTTGCCGAAGTTGATGCGCACGCGCACGCTGATCACCTGGTCGGGGAGCGCGGTTTCGGCAGCGAGACCATCGCCGCTCACGGTGCGCGCGGAGATGATGAGTTGCAGCCGCCTGCGGCCCTTCTCGCGCGGCGTGACGTGCCAGCGCCAGCTTGCGTAATCGTCATTCGAGATCAACGCCGTCTTCTCGATCCACTGCGTCTCGGGCGAGGCGGTTTCGATATAGAAGCCGCCGTCGGGCGCGCGCAGGCGCACCGACATCGCCTTGGTCACGGTGACATCGTGCTTGTAGGCAGCACCGCCCCCTTGCAGTCCTTCAGCCAGCTGCTGCACCTCGGCACGCGCGATGCGCACTTCGATGAGCGCCGGAATTGCAACGCGCATCGAACGCGGGATGTTCTCGACCAGCTGTCCAAGCTCTGCGCGCGGGGCGGGAGCGGGGCGCGTGACCTGACGCGGCTCAGGCGCAGGAGCCGGCGCAGCGGCAGGGTTCGCCATTGGCGCCTGACGCCCCCGCGCCAGGGCGGCATACGCGGGGCTCTCCATGCCGCTCGACGCCGCGCCGATGCCCATCGGCCGGCGAAGCTCTTTCAATTCCGACAAGCGCGATTGAGAGGACAGCTCGGCACCGGCTTTTGACACTGCTTGCTTGGGCGCTGGCGCGGCTTGCGCGGGGATGGGTGGCGCTTGCCCTGGCAAGGGCGGAGGCACGGTGCGCGGCGTTGCAAACGGATCGGAGGCGGCAGCGGCAGGTGCTGGCGCCCACGACGGCTCGGCCTCTGCCGTCGGCATCGGCGGTGGAGGCGGGGGAGCAGTGGGCAGATCGTCGAAGTCCGGCAGCGGAGGCGACATCTGCTCGTAATCGAAAGGCTCAGGCAGCGGCTCGGGCTCCGGGATCGGAGCCGCCATGATCTCGGGCGCCGCATCGGGCGGCTCTTCCCACTTCGGAGCGGGAGGCGGCGGTGCAGGCCGAGGTGGAGCGGGTTGGGGAGCGGCGCGAGCTGGCGCTGGCGCGGGCCGAGATGGAGACGGCCGCGCTGGCGCCGGCTGGGCCGGAGCGGGCTGCGACTGTGCAGCCTGCGGCGGCGCTGCGCGTGGCGGGGCGGTCGGGGGCACGTCGTCGTAGTCGGGAGCGCTCGCCGCAGGAGGCGGCTCGGGCGGCTCCTCGAACGCGTCCTCCTCGTCCTCCTCGACGGCCTCCTCCTCGGGCTTCATCCCGACGGGAACGGAGCGCGACTGGACGCGCTCGCGCGCGCTGGCGAGAATATCCTCGGTGCTGGTGCGCGGCTGGGCAACGGTGGCGCCCCGCTGGAGCGCGCGGATCGCGCCCTCGAACGTCAGCCCCTGCGATTGGAGCATGTGCGACGCAGCGCTCTTGCCGTCGCCGATGATGGCGGCGAGTACGATTGCGCCGTTGATCTCCCGGCGCCTGCCTCCCCGCGCGGCGGCGGCAGCGGCATCGAGGATGCGGCGCAAATCGGCAGACACGCCGGGATCGACCACGCGGCCGGCGAAGGCCTGGCGCTCCAGACCGACAAGATACCGCGAGGCATCCGATTTCAGCTTCATGACGTCGACATTGCTCGCCGCCAGCACGAGCCCCGCGTCAGGGTCCTCGCACAGCGCCATGAGCATGTGCTCGAGCGTCACCTCGGCGTGCCCTTGGGCGCGCGCGTTCTCCCTCGCCCGCGACAGCGCGGATCCGAGCGAGGTGGACATTACGACCCGACTGAGATCGTCGGCGTTCATCGGTTCTTCTCTAAGCCCTGCAAGCTTTGCCGGTCGTGGAATTAACGGATCGGCACCCTGAAAACAGGTATACGGGTTCTTCCCGCTGAGGCGCTAGCACCCAATTGTGCGCGAAATCCGTTGAGGTCGTGGGCCCCGGCACGGTAAGAGCTGGCCTTCAGTTGTGGAGGCATCCAATCTAATTCAGGTGCCGGCAATTCGTCCGGGAAAAGAAGCAAGCGCAGGCCAGGAATGAAGACGATCCCGCAGCCGACAGGCAACGCTGCAACACCCGAGGCGCAGCTTTCGCCCCACGTCCAGGCCCGCATCCTTGCCGAGGCGCTGCCCCACCTCATCCGCTACGACGACCAGACCGTCGTCATCAAGTTCGGCGGTCACGCCATGGGCGACGACGCGCTGGCTGCCGCATTTGCGCAGGACATCGTCTACCTGAAGCAGTCGGGCGTTAACCCAATCGTGGTGCACGGCGGCGGCCCGCAGATCGGGGAGATGCTGGACCGGCTGCACATCGCGTCGGATTTCGTGCAGGGCCTGCGGGTCACCGATGCGCCGACCGTGAAGGTCGTCGAGATGGTTCTCGCCGGCGGGATCAACAAGGACATCGTCTCGGCGATCAACCGGCAGGGCGGCAAGGCTGTCGGCATCTGCGGCAAGGACGCCAACCTGATGATCGCGCGGCGCATCACGCAGATGCCCGACCCCAATTCCAGCGAGATGAAGTCGGTCGATATCGGATTCGTCGGCGAGCCGATCGAGGTCAACCCGCATATCGTCGAGGTGATCTCGAAATCGGACCTCATCCCCGTGATCGCGCCGATCGGCATCGGACGCGACGGGGAAACGCTCAACATCAACGCCGACACCTTCGCCAGCGCGCTCGCCGCGAGGCTGCGGGCCAAGCGCCTGTTGCTGCTGACCGACGTGCAAGGCGTCCTCGACAAGGACAAGCGGCTCGTTGAGGAGCTGACCATCGAGGAGGCACGCACCCTCATCAAGGATGGCGTGATCACGGGCGGCATGATCCCCAAGATCGAAGGCTGCATCGAGGTGGTCGAGGCCGGCGTCGAGGCCGTCGTCATCATCGACGGCCGCGTTCCTCACTGCGTGCTGCTGGAGCTGTTCACGACACACGGCGTCGGCACCCTCGTCGGACGCGTGCGGCGCAAGTCGAAAGCCCGGAGCGAATGAGCGCCAGCGGGCAGCGACGAACAATGCCGCCGCCCAGCGCCGCTCCTTCGCGCGGCTTTGATGATACCACCGCCTGGATCTTCGACCTCGACAACACGCTCTATCCCGCCACGTGCAACCTCTTTGCCGAGGTCGACCAGCGCATGGGCGCGTTCATCGCGAAATATCTGGGCGTTCCCTTCGAGCAGGCACGACATCTGCAGAAGAGCTACTACCGCCAGTTCGGCACGACGCTCTCGGGCCTCATGCGCATTCACAAGCTCGAGCCGCAACCGTTCCTCGACTACGTGCACGACATCGATGTCTCGGTCGTGCCCCATTCGCCCGAGCTTGCGTCGGCGATCGAGGCGCTGCCCGGGCGCAAGCTGATTTACACCAACGGCTCGCGGCGCCACGCCGAGCGCGTCGCCGAGCGCCTGGGCGTGCTGCACCTGTTTGAAGACATCTGCGATATCGCCGCGTGCGAGTTCATCGCCAAGCCCTCGCCTGATGCGTTCGATCGCATGACCGCGCGGCACGGGGTCGACGCAGGTAAGGCCGCGATGTTTGAGGACATGCCGCACAACCTCAAAGCGCCGCACGCGCTTGGCATGACGACAATCCTGGTTCATTCCGAGTATCCCGATCATCCGGTGCAGCTCGAGATGCGCAACTGGCGCGAGCTTCCACCTCACATCAACCACGCCACCGATTGCTTAACGGAATTCCTCAATGCGATCCGGCCATTACACGCCAGCGGCGTGAAACCATAGCGCCGCGCGCCCGTATCCTGTCTTGTGTGGTGACATGCTGACCAAGACCACAGCCGCAGAGTTGGCCGGCCTTCTGGCACGCGTTGCCGCGCGTGACCGGGACGCGTTTGCGGCTGTCTACGCGGCGACCTCGGGGAAGTTGTGGGGCATTGTCGTGCGCATCTTGCCCCGCCGGGATGTGGCGGACGACGTGCTGCAAGACGTCTACGTGAAGATCTGGCAGGGCGCCGGGAGCTTTGATCCTGCGAGGGCGTCGCCCATCACATGGATGGCGACGATCGCCCGCAATCGCGCGATCGACGAGGTCCGTCGCCGGCGGCAGGCCGTGTCGATCGAGGATGCGCCGGAGGCGCTCGAGGTGCCTGATGGCGGTCTCGATCCGCTGGAGGGCGCCCAGCAGAGCGAGGCGCTGCGGCGGCTCAAGGCGTGTCTCGACGCGCTCGAGCCCGACCGGCGCCAGATGGTGCTGCTCGCCTACTACACGGGGCTCAGCCGCGATGAACTCGCGCAACGCTTCGCGGCGCCCGTCAATACGATCAAAACCTGGCTGCACCGCAGCTTAGCGCAACTGAGGAACTGTCTGGAACTCATGACCGACGAGCCCGACATCGACATGCTCGCCGCGGAGTACGTGCTCGGCACGCTCCCTGCGGACGAGCGCGCGGCTGTCGCCCTGCGTCTGCCAAACGACAAGCCGTTGGCTGCGGCTGTAGTAGCATGGGAAATTAGGCTTGCACCGCTCGCCGATACGATCGCGCCGCGCGAGGTTCCGGCGCACATCTGGGACCGTATCGCGGCACGTATCGATGGCCTTTCCCGCGGGACGGTCAGCTCGGTAAGCACCATCGGCATCATGGAGCGGCGCGTGAGGCGCTGGAAAACGGCGACGGCCGCTGTCTCCGCGCTTGCCGCTTCGCTGCTGCTGTTCGCCGGCTATCGCGAAACGACGCGACCCGTGCCGGAGAAATCACTCGTTGCCGTGCTGCAGAAGGACGCCCAGTCGCCGGCGTTTCTGGTCTCGGTAGATCTCGAAACGAAGCGCCTGACGATCCGCGCGGTCGCAGCTCCGCCGCATCCCGGCAAAAGCTACGAGCTGTGGCTCGTGCACGACGAGCTGAGAACACCGCGCTCGCTCGGCGTCATCGGCGATGGTCCATTCACGGTCGTGCAGCCGAAGCTCGCGGCCTACGCGCCCAAGACCATCGAGCAGGCGACGCTCGCCGTGAGCCTTGAGCCCGAAGGCGGCTCGCCAACCGGCGCGCCAACCGGACCGGTTCTGTGGAGCGGCAAGCTGATTCAAGCCACCAAATAAATTTGCGCCGCTGCCAATCATGGCGCGCCAGGCTGAAACTCATCCCGCCACCCTCCGTACCTTTGGGTAGCTCTCCCCCAAGAGCCTCAACTCGGATTGGAGGACGACCAATGCCTATCGGGAAATTTGCGTCTACCGCGACACTCGGTGCTTCAGCGCTGGTGCTTGCACTTGCTTTTGGCACCGCCTTCGCGACGCCATCGCTCGCCGAACACACCGTCATGGTCGGCGGCGCCGAAATGTATCCTTCCAAGAACATCATCCAGAACGCGGTGGAGTCGAAGGACCACACGACGCTGGTCACTGCGGTGAAAGCCGCTGGCCTCGTCGACACGCTGGAAGGAAAAGGCCCTTTCACCGTGTTTGCGCCCACAAATGAGGCTTTCGAAAAGCTTCCGGGCGGCACCGTGCCGATGCTGCTCGAGCCCAAGAACAAGACCAAGCTCTCGGGAATCCTGACCTATCACGTGGTCGCCGGAAACCTGTCGGCCGCGGATCTGTGGAAGATGGTGGAAGCCCACGACGGCAAGGCCGAACTCAAGACCGTCAACGGCGAGACGCTCACGATCAAGCGTCTGGGCGATAAGCACCTCGCGGTATGGGACGAGCAAGGCCACTCCGCGCGCATCACGATCCCCGACGTCATGCAGTCGAACGGCGTGATCCACGTCATCGACAACGTCATGCAGCCGAGCTGAGCACGCAATTTGAACGGGGAGCGGCACGCGCTGCTCCCCGCTTTTCGCAATTAAAGGCTTCGCGTCGAATGCCGGCGCTTTGCTGCGGGCTCCCCCCGGCACGGCGCAGACACCGCGCGGGGCGTGCGCGGGACCGGCGGGTCGGGCTAACGCCACGGGCTTAGGCTCGACCGGTCTCGTGCCGTTTCCGTTTCCGTTTTGCCGCTTGACACGCAGAGCCATGCCGTAATACTTAACCACATGGTTAGCTATCAACACGCAAAGCTCGATCGTACGTTCTCAGCGCTCGCGGATGCGACGCGCCGGGCAATACTGGCGCGGCTCTCGGAAAACGCCGAGCTGACCATCAGTGAGCTCGCCGAGCCGTTTCCCGTCTCGCTACCCAATATCCTGAAGCACATCGGCGTGCTCGCCGATGCCGGCCTCCTGACGCGCGACAAGACCGGGCGCAGTGTGCGCTGCCGGATCAGCGCCGCGCCGCTGGAGGAAGCCACCGAGTGGCTCCATCGCTACGAGAAATTCTGGACCGAGCGGCTCGATGCTCTCGGCCGCTATCTGGAGAACGATCCATGGCAGCAACCATCGAAAAGCCGAGCCTCCGGCTCAAACGCCACTACCCCGTCCCGGTCGAAAAAGTCTTCCGCGCGTGGACGGACCCGCAAGCGCTGAAGGGATGGTTCGGACCGAGCGACGACGGCAAGATCCTCGTGTCCGAGACCGATCTCAAGGTCGGCGGCCGCTTCCGCATCGTGATGCAAATGCCCGACGGCGAAGAGCATCGCGTCGGTGGCGTCTACCGCGAGATCGTTCCCAATGAAAAACTGGTCTTCACCTGGGCTTGGGAAAGCACGCCGGAGCGGGAATCGCTCGTCACCGTGCAATTGAAGAGCGCGGGCCCAGGCACCAACTCGGGCACCGACATGCTGTTGACGCACGAGCACTTCTTCGACGAACCGGCTCGCGATCGCCATCAGCAGGGCTGGACGCAGGTCGTCGAGCGGCTGGGCCGCTTTCTGTCGCGCCAAGACCAATAATTGGAAATGGAGATTGTCATGCAGCTTTACGGATTTATGCGTTCGCCGCGGACCTGGAAGGTGCGGGCCGTCGCCGCTCACCTCGGCATTCCGCTCGACTACAAGGATCTCGATCCGATGCAGGGCGAGCACAAGATGCCGCAGTATCTCGCGCTCAATCCCGCGGGGCGTACACCCGACCCTCGTCGACGGCGATTTCGTGCTGTCGAAGTCGGACGCCATCATGCAGTACCTCGCCAGCAAGACGCCCAACACCTTGTGGCCGGACGATGCGCGCACGCGTGCCGACATCATGCGCTGGCAGAATTGGCAGAGCGCGCACTGGGGCAGCGATGCCTGCATGCCGCTCACGTTCCAGAACCTGGTGAAGGCCGTCTTTGGCATGGGGGCGCCCGATGCGGCGGTAGTGGCCAAGGCGACGGAGGCCTTCAACCGCGAAGCCACAATGCTTGACCAACATTTGGCAAAGCGCGAGTGGCTCGTCGGCTCCGGCCCGACGCTCGCCGATTTCACGGTCGGCTCGTACCTCTTCTACGCCAACGAGGCGAAGCTGCCGGTCGGCCCCTACAAGAACATCGCCCGCTGGTTCGACCGGCTGTCGGCATTGCCCTGCTGGGCTCAGACGGCGCCGCCACCGCGCGCCGCCGCTGCGGCCGCCTGAGCCGAGCGCAAAAGACGGGGTGCAGAATCAAAAGGGGCGGCCGACGAGCCGCCCCTGATCGTTCGACAGGTTTGTGTTTAGCGCGTCGGAACCGGGCGCTCGCCGCGGTAGTCGTAGAAGCCGCGCTGCGTCTTGCGGCCGAGCCAGCCGGCTTCGACATACTTCACGAGCAGCGGGCAGGGGCGATACTTGGAATCCGACAGGCCCTCATAGAGCACCTGCATGACCGACAGGCAGACGTCGAGCCCGATGAAGTCGGCGAGCTCAAGCGGACCCATGGGATGGTGGGCGCCAAGCCGCATCGCCTTGTCGATCCCCTCGACCGTGCCCACGCCCTCGTAGAGCGTGTAGACGGCCTCGTTGATCATCGGCAGGAGGATGCGGTTGACGATAAAGGCGGGAAAATCCTCGCTCACGGCGACGTTCTTGCCGAGGCTTTCCACGAAGCGGCGCGTCGTCGCGAACATGTCGTCGTCGGTAGCGATGCCGCGGATGAGCTCCACGAGCTCCATCAACGGCACCGGATTCATGAAGTGCATCCCGATGAAGTGCTCGGGGCGATCGGTTATGGCGGCGAGGCGGGTGATCGAAATCGAGGAGGTATTCGTCGCGACCAGCGCGTGCTCGTTCAAGTGGGGACAAAGCTCGGCGAAGATCTTGCGCTTGACCGTCTCATCTTCGGTCGCGGCCTCGATGACGAGGTCGCAGTCGCCGAACGCGTCCATGCCCGGCGCGTAGCTGATGCGCTTGATCGCCTGCTTGGCGTCGCCTTCCCCGATCAGGCCCTTGGATGCCTGGCGCCCCATGTTGCGCTCGATCGTGGAGAGTGCGCTCTCCACCGTCGCCTTCTTCAAGTCGTTGAGAGCGACGGAATATCCCCCAAGCGCGATCACGTGCGCAATGCCGCTGCCCATCTGGCCGGCACCGATGACGCCGACCTTCTTGATGACCTGCGGAACCTTGCTTTCGTCTTTCGGCTTGTCTGCCGTTTTGACCGCCACGTTCATGACCCTTGCGTCCTTCTGTCCCCTAGTCCCCGTGTTCTCCCGCACTATTGGCCGGCCTTCTTGAGCTCGGCTTCGAGCTCCGGCAAAGCTTGGAAAAGGTCTGCGACAAGGCCGTAGTCCGCCACCTGGAAGATCGGCGCCTCGCCGTCCTTGTTGATCGCAACGATGATCTTTGAATCCTTCATGCCGGCGAGATGCTGGATCGCGCCCGAGATGCCCACGGCCATGTAGAGGTCAGGGGCGACCACCTTGCCGGTCTGGCCGACCTGCATGTCGTTGGGCACGTATCCCGCATCGACGGCAGCACGCGACGCACCGACGGCGGCGCCGAGCGCATCTGCGACCGGCTCCAAGTATTTCTTGAAGTTCTCGCCCGACTGCAGCCCGCGGCCGCCGGAGATGACGATGCGTGCCGACGCGAGCTCAGGCCGGTCCGAGGTCGTGAGCTCGGCCCTCTCAAAGGTCGACAGCCCCACCGCTGCCGGGGCGCTGATCGTCTCAACCGGCGCTGAACCGCCTTCATCGGCCGACGCAAATGCCGAAATCCGCACCGTGATGACCTTCTTGGGCTCGGACGATTGCACAGTCTGGATGGCGTTGCCGGCATAGATCGGCCGCTCGAAGGTATCGGCGGAGATAACCTTCGTAATGTCGGAGACCTGCATGACATCGAGAGCTGCTGCGACGCGCGGCAGGATGTTCTTGCCCATCGTAGTTGCGGGCGAGACGAGCGCGTCGTAGTTCGCCATCAACGGGACGATGGCGGCTGCGACTTCCTCGGCAAGGCCGTGCTCGAATTGGGGACCCTCGGCGAGTAGAACCTTGGCAACGCCGGCAAGCTTGGCGGCGGCATCGGCAGCAGCGCGAGAATTGTGCCCGGCGACGAGGACGTCGATAGTGCCGCCGAGCGCCTTGGCCGCCGTCAGTGCCTTGCCGGTCGCTGCGCTCAGGGCGGAATTGGTATGCTCGGCGAGCAGCAGGACCTTCATCAAAGCACTCCGGCCTCGGTCTTGAGTTTGGCGACAAGCTCGGCAACGCTCGCGACCTTGACGCCGGCCTTGCGCGTGCCGGGCTCGGAGATGCGCTGGACTTTCAGCCGCGGCGTGATGTCGACGCCGTAGTCGGCAGGCTTCTTGACGTCGAGCGGCTTCTTCTTCGCCTTCATGATGTTGGGCAGCGTCGGATAGCGCGGCTCGTTCAACCGCAGATCCGTTGTGATGACCGCCGGCAATTTCAGCCGCAGCGTTTCGAGGCCGCCGTCGACCTCGCGCGTGACCGCGATCGATCCGGCCTCGGGTGCGAGCTTGGAGGCGAACGTGCCCTGCGGCCAGCCCAGCAAGGCCGCAAGCATCTGGCCGGTCTGATTGCAGTCGTCGTCGATGGCCTGCTTGCCGAGAATGATCAGGTCGGGCTTCTCGGTGTCGGCGATGGCTTTGAGAATCTTGGCGACCGCGAGGGGCTCGACGGGCGCGCCTTCAGCGGTCTCGACCAGGATGCCGCGGTCGGCGCCGACCGCGAGCGCGGAGCGGATCGTGTCCTGCGACTTCGCCGGTCCGACGGAAACGACCACGATCTCGGTGACCGTGCCCTTTTCTTTGAGGCGCACGGCCTCCTCGACGGCGATTTCGTCGAAGGGGTTCATCGACATTTTTACGTTCGCGAGGTCGATCCCCGAGCCGTCGCCCTTCACGCGAATTTTCACGTTGTAGTCGACAACTCGTTTGACCGGCACCAACACCTTCATGCCGTCGGCTCCCCAAGCGTGCATCCGGGGCTTGGCTGACCCTCGACCGGCTGTTGTTGCAGCGCGATGAAACTATCGCAGTGCCATGCCGGAAACGTCCGAGTCGCGGCCCTTCTCGTGCTATTCGCAAGTGCGAAACAACAAACCTACGGGCGCCGCGTGGCCAAGTCAATTGGCCGCCAGTCAACCTCGGGGACTTGATAAATCCGGGCCGGAAAACGGAGCCAATTTGGCCGTGGCCGAGCCGGAAAATCGGCCTCTCAGGCGAGCCTTGCACCTTTGTCGAATAAGGGGACGCCGGGCCGTCGCAGGACCACGACCAAAAGGGCGCCGGCAATCACGCCTCCAATGTGCGCCCACCAGGCGGTGCCGTCCTGGACGTGAAGGGCGACCATCAAGATCTGGAGCCCTATCCACAGCCCGAGCGCGAGGCCGGCCGTGATGCGCAGGGGAATGAAATTCAGTGCAAGCACCCACACGTTGACCCGCGGATGCAGCATCAGGTAGGCCGCGATGACGCCCGCTACCGCGCCACTCGCACCGACAGTCGGCGTGTCGACGCCCGGCGTCATCCAGCACTGGGCGAGACCGGCAAACACCCCGCACGCGAGGTAGAAAAACAGGAACCGCAAATGCCCCATCGCGTCCTCGACGTTGTCGCCGAAGACCCACAGGAACAGCATGTTGCCCACCAGATGCAGCGGACTCGCGTGCAGGAACATGTAGGTGAGCAGCGTGGAGTCGTGCGCAAGGGCGTTCGGACTGACGGAAAACGGTGAACCGCCCAACAGCGTCTTCGGCGTGAGCCCCATGCTCATGAGCGCGTTGACGTCGAGGCCGCCCATCAGCGCGCCCACCTCGATCATGTAGATCACGACGTTGATGACGATGAGGGAAACGGTGACGTACTCAAAAGGGATCGACTTCAGTGAGTTCTCGTCGCGGAGAGGGATGAACACGGGGACCGCCTGCTGGCCGAACTAACTGATCTACCTGTTCTTTCCGGGTACCCAGAGCACATCGCCCTTGCCGCGGTCGTTCGCGTGGCGGCTGGCAACGAAGAAGAAGTCGGACAGACGGTTGATGTACTTGAGCGCGGGCGCGGACACGACTTCGCCTGGCTGCGCGGCAAGCTCCACCATCAAGCGCTCGGCGCGGCGCGAGACCGTGCGCGCCACGTGCAGCCCGGCAGCGGCGACCGAGCCGCCCGGCAGCACGAAAGAGCGCAGCGGCTGCAGGTCGGCGTTCATCTCGTCGATCTCATCCTCGAGCCGCTGTACCTGCGCGTCGGTCACGCGCAGCGCCTCGATGCCGGGTTTGCGGTCTTTCTCGGGAACGCACAGATCGGCGCCCAGATCGAACAAATCGTTCTGGATGCGCGCCAGCATGCTGTCGAGGGCTTCCTCGCCCGCGATCAAATGGACGCGCACCATGCCCACGTGCGCGTTCGTCTCGTCGACGGTGCCGTAGGCGGCGATGCGCAGCGCGTGCTTGGGGACGCGCTCGCCCGAGCCGAGCGCAGTCGTTCCCGCGTCACCAGTCTTGGTGTAGATCTTGTTCAGCACGACCATGCGCGGGATTTTCCCTTAGCCGGCAGCCTCTGTCGCGCTTAACCGTGGCGGACGTAGACGAACAGCATGATGATGACGATGGCGACGAACTGCAGGCCGACGCGCCAACGCATCAATTTCTGGCTCAGGTTCGAGTTGCCGCCGCGAGTTCAAATTCCACAGGCCAAGCAGCAGGACGATGAATACAGCTGCGACGGCCAGCGTCGTCATATAGTAAAGCACGACATCCATCGGTGTTCGGTCTCCGTTCTTCTTTTTTCATAGAGCCTTCCGTGAGCGCGGGCAAACCGTAACTGGGTCGCATCCGTGCCATTGCTTGGACCGCCGGGAGCAGGTGCCGGGACTAGTTCACAGCGGCGGTTCGCGCGCCATAATTGCCGCAATTCAGGCCTCAGTTGCCCTGCAGGCCGCACTTGGGGAAGCCACAGGCATTGAAACGCGCGCAAGGTCACAGGCAGTCTGGGTCGCTGCTCGGCGCCACGATTGCGGCGGTTGCTTTTGCCGCCGGCATGTCGCTGCCGGCAAGCGCCTTCGCGGAGCCGATCGAGATTCCGGCACTCCCCGAGAAAGCGCCCCCGCGCCCCGATGCGCGCGCTGACAAACCCGCGCCTGAAAAGGCCCCGGCCAATGCCGAGGAAGCCAAGAAGAAGCTCGAGTCCCGCCGCAAGGAGCTCGAGAACGTCGAGAAGCGGGCCAAGTCGCTGCAGAGCGATGTGAAGTCGCTCGCGGCGGAGCGCGAGAGCCTTAACACCAAGCTGGTCGACACCGCCTCGCACATCAAGGACAGCGAGGGCGAGCTGACCTCCATCGAGGGGCGTCTGACCGACCTGACGGCGCAGGAAAGCGAGCTCAAGGGCACGCTCGATCAGCGTCACGGGCAAATCTCCAAATTGCTCGGCGCCCTGCAGCGCATGGGGCGCAACCCGCCGCCGATCCTGATTACGCAGCGCGAGGACGCGCTCAAGATGGTGCGCAGCGCCATGCTGGTGGCCGCCGCGTTCCCCGAGCTAGGCAAGCAGGCGCGCGAGTTGGCCGAGCGCCTCAACAGCCTCGCAAACGTGCTGACCGAGATTCGTACCAAGCGCGAGCAGCTGAAAACCGAGATGAAGCGGCTCGACGATTCACGCACGAGCCTGGCCGAGCTGCTCGAGGCAAAGAAGGCGTCGCTCGATGCGCGGCAGTCCGAACTGAAGTCGATGCAGACGGCGGCCGCCAACATCTCGGAAAGCGTTACCGATCTTAATGAATTGATCGTGCGGCTCGACCAGGCGGTGAAAGACAACACCGGGCTCGGAGATTACGAAAAAGAAACAAAAGCCGCCGGCGACACGAAAGCGAAGGAACCGGGCCAATCTGACGCAGCAGCGGACGCGAACGCCGGTAAGGATGATTCAAAGTCGGGCGCGCCAGCAATTGTGCCGCCGCGCTCGTCGTCCGGCACCGATGTTGTCGAGCTTGCGCCCGGCACAACGCTCGGCAGTCCGGGGCGCATTAAGCCTGAAATACCTTTTGCAGCGGCGACGGGACGCTTGCCGCTACCCGCTCAAGGGCGTCAGGTGCTCAAGTTCGGCGAAAAGACGCAGTTTGGCGGCCAATCGAAGGGAATCGTGCTCGAAACCCGCCTCGGCGCCCAAGTCACGTCACCTTGTGATGGCTGGATTGTTTACGCTGGCGAGTTTCGCAGCTACGGCCAACTCTTGATAATCAACGCGGGTGGTGGATATCATGTGTTGCTGGCGGGTCTGTCTCAGATCGACGTACAACCGGGCCAGTTTGTTCTCGCCGCCGAGCCGGTCGGCACGATGAATGGCTGGTCGACGACGCAGGCGCAGCCTGCAGCAGTGAACAATGCTCCCGTCCTGTATGTGGAATTCCGCAAGGATGGGGCGCCCATCGATCCCGACCCATGGTGGGTTTCGGGTCATCAGAAGGTGCAAGGCTAATGCGCAAGACAGAATTCGCATTCTGGACGTTCCTGCTGATGACCGGTCTCGCCGCCGCGACGACCCTCCTCAATGTCACCCGCACTTACTCGGCGACCTCCTCATCCAACTCCGAGCTCTACCGACAGCTTGATCTGTTCGGTGATGTGCTCGAGCGCGTCCGCTCCGACTATGTCGAGAAGCCCGACGACGCGATGCTGATCGAGTCTGCCATCAACGGCATGCTCTCCGCACTCGACCCGCACTCTTCCTATCTCAGCCCGAAGAACTACCGCGACATGCAGGTGCAGACGCGCGGCGAGTTCGGCGGCCTCGGCATCGAGGTCACGATGGAGAACGGCGTCGTCAAGGTCGTCTCGCCCATCGACGATACGCCCGCCGCCAAGGCAGGCCTGCAGGCGAACGATCTCATCACGCACCTCGACAATGAGCAGATCGTCGGTCTGACGCTCGAGCAGGCAGTCGAGAAGATGCGCGGCCCCGTCAATACGCCGATCACGCTCACCGTCGTCCGCAAGGGCGTCGATGAGCCCTTCGACGTGAAGGTCACGCGCGACATCATCCGCATCAATGCGGTGAAGGCGCACAACGAGGGCGACGTCGCTTACATCAAGGTCACGACCTTCAATGAGCAGACGCACGCCAATCTCGCCAAGGCGATCGAGGAAGCCAAGAAGACGATCCAGGCCAAGGATCTCAAGGGCTATGTCATCGATCTGCGCAACAACCCGGGTGGCTTGCTCGATCAGGCGATCGCCGTCTCCGACGACTTCCTGGAGCAGGGCGCCATCGTGCTGACCAAGGGCCGCAACAACGAGGAAACTCAGCGCGCCCAGGCCCATCCCGGCGATCTGACCGACGGCAAGAAGGTCGTCGTCCTGATCAACGGCGGATCGGCTTCGGCCTCCGAGATCGTCGCCGGCGCCTTGCAGGATCACAAGCGGGCGACCGTGATCGGCACCCGCTCGTTCGGCAAGGGCTCGGTGCAGACGATCATCCCGCTCGGCGCCAACGGCGCGATCCGGCTCACCACGGCGCGCTACTACACGCCGTCGAACCGGTCGATCCAGGCCAAGGGCATCGATCCCGACATCCTGGTCGAAGAGGAGCTCCCCGACGAGCTCAAGGCCAAGGCCGCGGCTGAGAAGTCGCGCGGCGAAGCTTCGCTCCGCGGGCATCTCAAGAACCCCGAGGAGACGACCGAAGAGGACGCCAAGGAATCGAAAGAGGTTTCAGGCTCCTCCGCCTACGTTCCCAAGGAAGCTGACAAGGATACCCAGCTCCAGTACGCGCTGTCGTTCCTGCGCGGCACGGCCACGGACGCCAAGACCGCCCGCGCCGCTCCCGAGACGACGCCGGCGAACGGCACGACGCCCGCCGAGAAGGACAAGGCCAAGAACTAACGACGACGTGCCTTTCCTTCGGACACGTGTTGAAGCAATACCGATGGGCGCCCTTCGTGGCGCCCATCGCCGTTTCAGGCTCACAACACTCCGGTGCCAACCATGACCCCCAATCCCGTCGACGCGAGCAAGCTCGGCTACCGCGCGTGTGTGGGCGTCATGGTGATCAACAAGGCCGGGCTCGTCTGGGTCGGCCGCCGCGCCGACATGCCGGGCGACGCTGAAGGCAGCGGCTCCTGGTGGCAGATGCCACAAGGCGGCATCGAGAAGGGCGAGGAGCCCGATACCGCGGCGCTGCGCGAGTTGCAGGAGGAGACGGCCATCACCAGCGCGACGATCCTGGGCTCGACGTCGGGATGGCTGCGCTACGACCTCCCCGCCCATCTCATCGGCATCGCGTGGAACGGCAAATACCGCGGCCAGGAGCAGAAATGGTACGCGGTTCGCTTCCTCGGCGAGGACCGCGAGATCAACATAACCCCTGACGACAAAGAGAAAATCGAGTTCGACGCGTGGCGTTGGGTGGAGATCGGCGCGCTGCCTGAGTTGGTCGTCCCCTTCAAGCGCGAGGTCTACGCGCAGGTGATCGACGCATTTACCCGGTACGCCAAGCCGGTTGCCTGATACGGGCTCAGTTCCCGCCTCAACTTTCCCCAGAAAACGACATGGAAGGATTGCATTTTTCAGGTACTCTATTTGCGATTCGGAATTTGTGGACAACCTGTGGACAGCAGGTGGGCGGAATGGGTCTTCATATCGCGGGCGGAGATGTATCAGCGGCGCAACTGCCGCTGCGCCCGTGCGCCGGGATCATCCTGTTCAACCGCCAAGGCCAGGTCTGGATCGGCCGCCGCCGCCGGCCCAAGTGGGCGAGCTACGCCCAGCCCGACATCGATGACTTTATTTGGCAGCCGCCGCAAGGCGGCATCGGCAAGGGCGAGACCGCCCGCGTCGCGGCATTCCGCGAGCTGCGCGAGGAGACGGGCGTCATCAACGCCACGCTGATCGAAGAGCTGCCTCACTGGCTCAGCTACGAGCTGCCGAGCGACCTGCTGGGGGTTGCGCTGAAGGGCAAGTATGCCGGCCAGCGCCAGCGCTGGTTCGCCATGCGCTTTGAGGGCCGCGAAAGCGAGATCGACCTGACGCCCAAGGGAAGCGTGAAATCGGAGTTCAATTCCTGGCGGTGGACGGACATCGAGGAGCTGCCGCGCCTCGCGCTGGAGTTCAAGCGCCCGCTTTACGAGGCCGTCGTGCGCGCGTTCGCGCCTCTGGCACGCGACGGTGCCGCCTGACACTCGATTAAGTGATGCAGCGCTACCCGCACTGAGAGCGCCGCCTCAGGCGCTCTTGAGCTGCAGCCGCTTCAAGACATCGACGAGCGTCTCGGCCATCATCCGTGATTGGTCGTCCTTGGCGCCTGCGCGCTCGGCCTCGGCGACCCTGAGTTCGGCCTCGATCATCGCGGGGCTGAAATCCTCGAGCGCGATCGCGGTCTGAGCCAAAACGGTCAGCCGCGCGGGATCGGCTTCCGCCACACCCTTCTTTACGAAGACGCGGCGCTTGGCGCCCGGCAGCGTGATCTCGAGGATGCCCGGACGCAGCGTCGATACGACGGGAGCGTGACCCGGCAGGACGGCGAAATCACCCTCGGCACCCGGAACCACCACCTGCTCGGCGGGTCCCGCAATCAACATGCGCTCAGGGGTTACAAGCTCGAAATTGAACGAGGCTGCCATGATCAGTCCGTCTCATCGTCCGGTTCGCCGCCGGTCTTGGCGCGAACTTCCTCGACCGTCTGCAGCTTCGTCCCGCAGAACGGGCAGAAGAACAGCGGGTGGTCCACCATGCCGGGCTCGTCCTCCTCGGCGAGGTCAACGAGACCGACCGACATGTAGAGAACGTTGTCGTCGGCGACGGTGATCAGCGGCTCGAACTCCTCGCCGCTCATGGCGTCCTTGAGCTCAGCGCAGCAGCCGCCGAAGCTGTTCGTGCCGGGCGTCGCGTTGATCGTCTCTTCGCCAGCCATGCCGCATCCTTTCAGGGGAGCGCCGCGCTCCCGACAGCGTAGTTCCGGAAGTTATGCCGCCTCGGCGAGCTTCTCTGCCTTGGCGATCGCTTCCTCGATCGAGCCGACCATGTAGAACGCCTGCTCGGGCAAATGGTCGTACTCGCCGTTGCAGAGCCCTTTGAAGCCCTTGATCGTATCGGCCAGCGGCACGAGCTTGCCTTCCGCGCCCGTGAACACCTGGGCGACGAAAAACGGTTGCGACATGAAACGCTCGATCTTGCGTGCGCGCGCGACCGTGAGCTTGTCCTCTTCCGACAACTCGTCCATGCCGAGAATGGCGATGATGTCCTGCAGGGCCTTGTAGCGCTGCAGAATCGACTGCACCTGGCGCGCGACCTCGTAATGCTCCTCGCCGACGATGCGCGGGTCGAGCATGCGCGAGGTCGAGCCGAGCGGATCCACGGCCGGATAGATGCCCTTTGCGGCGATGTCGCGGTCGAGCACGGTCGTTGCATCAAGATGCGCGAAGGAGGTCGCCGGCGCCGGATCGGTCAGGTCGTCGGCCGGCACGTAGATCGCCTGCACCGACGTGATCGAGCCTTTCTGCGTCGTGGTGATGCGCTCCTGCAAAGCGCCCATATCGGTTGCGAGCGTCGGCTGGTAGCCGACGGCCGACGGGATGCGGCCCAGAAGCGCCGACACTTCCGAGCCGGCTTGAGTGAAGCGGAAGATGTTGTCGACGAAGAACAGCACGTCCTGGCCCTGGTCGCGGAAGTACTCAGCGACCGTGAGCCCCGACAGCGCGACGCGCATACGCGCGCCGGGCGGCTCGTTCATCTGCCCGTACACCAGCGCGCACTTCGAGCCCTTCGTGGACCCGTTGTTCTTCTTGGGATCGATGTTGACCTTGCTCTCGATCATCTCGTGGTAGAGGTCGTTGCCTTCGCGCGTGCGCTCGCCGACACCGGCGAACACCGAATATCCGCCGTGCGCTTTGGCGACGTTGTTGATGAGCTCCATGATCAGCACGGTCTTGCCGACGCCGGCGCCGCCGAACAGGCCGATCTTGCCGCCCTTGGCGTAGGGTGCGAGCAGATCGACGACCTTGATGCCCGTGACGAGGATCTCTGCTTCCGACGCCTGATCGGCGAACGTCGGGGCGGGGGCGTGGATCGGGTATTCTGCGCTGCCCTTGATGGGGCCGGCCTCGTCGATGGGCTCGCCGATGACGTTCATGATTCGCCCGAGCGTGGCATCGCCGACGGGGACCTTGATCGAGCTGCCCGTATCCCTGACCTCCTGGCCGCGCACGAGGCCTTCGGTCGAATCCATTGCGATAGTGCGCACGGCGTTCTCGCCCAGGTGCTGCGCCACCTCGAGCACGAGGCGCGATCCGTGGTTGTCGGTCTCCAGCGCGTTGAGAATGGCGGGGAGCTCACCGTCGAACTGCACGTCGACGACGGCGCCCGTCACCTGGCGGATGCGACCTGACTTACTTGCTGCCATTGTTCGTTCCTCGTCCTTCGCGTCTTTAGCGCAGCGTTTGCGCTCATCTCTCGCCCCCGGCTCGGCGCCGGCGGCATGTGCCGTGTCTCTAGAGGGCTTCGGCGCCCGAAATGATCTCGATCAGCTCCTTGGTGATCATCGCCTGGCGCGTGCGGTTGTATTTCAACGTCAACTTGTTGATCATGTCGCCGGCGTTGCGCGTCGCTGAATCCATGGCGCTCATCTGCGAGCCGTAGAACGATGCGGCGTTCTCGAGCAGCCCGCGGAAAATCTGCGTGGCGATGTTGAGCGTGACGAGGTAGCCCAGGACCTCCTCCTCGCTCGGCTCGTACTCGTGGATCGCGGTGACGGCCGAAGTTTTCTCCTTCGACACCGCGGGGAGCTTGGCGGGGATCAGCTGCAGCGCGGTCGGGATCTGGCTGATGACCGACTTGAACCGCGAGAAATAGAGCGTCGCCACGTCGAACTCGCCGGCTTCAAACAGCGCGAAGATCTTCTGGGCGATGAAGTCGGCGTGGGAAAACGCAAGCTGGCGTACACCGCGAAAATCAACGCGGTCGACGTAGGAGCGGCCGAACTCGCGGCGCATGGCTTCCGCGCCCTTGCGCCCGACCATCAGCATCTTGACCGTCTTGCCCTGGGCAATCAGGCGCTGAGCATCCTGGCGCGCGAGCTTGGAAATGTTGGAATTGAAGCCGCCGGCGAGGCCGCGCTCGCCCGTCATCACCACGAGCAGGTGCACCTGGTCCTTGCCGGTGCCGACGAGCAGCGGCGACACGCTCCCCCGGTCGGCGATGCGCCCGCCGAGGCTCGCCATCATCTGGTCCATGCGCTCGGCATAGGGACGCGCCGCGGTGGCCGCTTCCTGCGCGCGGCGCAGCTTCGCCGCCGCGACCATCTGCATAGCCTTGGTGATCTTGCGCGTCGCCTTGACCGACGCGATGCGGTTTCTCAGATCCTTCAGGCTCGCCATTCGTGCATCCTAGTTCGTTACGGCCGTACCAACGCCAACCCCGCTCAAGCCGCGAAACCCTTGGCGAACTTATCGATGAAGGCGATGAGCTTCTTCTCAGTCGCCTCCGACAGAGCCTTCTCGCTGCGGATCGAGCTGAGAATGTCCTGGCCGTCGGTGCGCAGCATCCGCAGCAGATCCTGCTCGAAGCGCTGCACCGCATTGACGGGAATGGCGTCGAGATATCCGCGCGTGCCGGCAAAGATCACGCAGACCTGCTCTTCCATCTTCAGCGGCGAGAACTGCGGCTGCTTCAGGAGCTCGGTCAGCCGCGCGCCGCGCGCGAGCATCTTCTGGGTGGTTGCGTCGAGATCGGAGCCGAACTGCGCGAAGGCCGCCATCTCGCGGTACTGCGCGAGCTCGCCTTTGATCTTGCCGGCCACCTGTTTCATCGCCTTGGTCTGCGCCGCAGAGCCGACGCGCGACACCGAGAGGCCGACGTTCACCGCCGGACGGATGCCCTGATAGAAGAGATCGGTCTCGAGGAAGATCTGTCCGTCGGTGATCGAAATGACGTTCGTCGGAATGTAGGCCGACACGTCGTTGGCCTGCGTTTCGATCACGGGCAGCGCCGTGAGCGAGCCGGCGCCGTGCTCGTCGTTCAGCTTGGCGGCGCGCTCGAGCAACCGCGAGTGAAGGTAGAAAACGTCGCCGGGATAGGCTTCACGGCCGGGCGGGCGGCGCAGCAAGAGCGACATCTGACGGTAGGCGACGGCCTGCTTGGAGAGGTCGTCATACGCGATCACGGCGTGCATGCCGTTGTCGCGGAAGTATTCACCCATGGTGCAGCCGGTGAACGGCGCGAGGTACTGCAAGGGCGCCGGCTCGGACGCGGTCGCTGCAACGACGATCGAGTACTCGAGCGCGCCGTTCTCCTCGAGAACCTTGACGAACTGGGCAACGGTGGAGCGCTTCTGGCCGACCGCGACGTACACGCAGTAGAGCTTCGCCTTCTCGTCGCCGCCGGCGTTGATCGACTTCTGATTGAGGATCGTATCGAGGATGATCGCGGTCTTGCCGGTCTGGCGGTCGCCGATGATCAGCTCACGCTGTCCGCGTCCGACCGGGATCAGCGCATCGACCGCCTTGAGGCCCGTCGCCATCGGCTCGTGCACGGACTTGCGCGGAAGGATGCCCGGCGCCTTCACGTCGACGCGCATCTTCTTGTCGAACTTGATCGGGCCCTTGCCGTCGATTGGATTGCCGAGAGCGTCGACGACGCGGCCGAGCAGCCCCTTGCCGACCGGCACCTCGACGATGGCGCCCGTGCGCTTGACGGTATCGCCTTCCTTGATGTTGCGGTCGTCGCCGAAGATCACGACGCCGACGTTGTCGGCCTCGAGATTCAGCGCCATGCCGCGAATGCCACCGGGAAACTCGACCATTTCGCCGGCCTGCACCTTGTCGAGGCCGTAGACGCGCGCGATGCCGTCGCCGACCGAGAGCACCTGGCCGATCTCGGAAACCTCTGCGTCTTTGCCGAAGTTCTTGATCTGATCCTTGAGGATCGAGGAGATCTCTGCGGCGCGGATGTCCATTACTTGCCTCTCACGGTCTAGAGCGTTCGAATTGGGCAGCGGCGGTTACCGCGCCGGACTTTGCAGGAAGAGCCACGAGCGAGGCCCGCGGCCGAAGTTGCGTATGCGTCAGCCGGTGCCTTTCAGCACGACCTCGAGGTTGGCGAGCTTCGTCTTGAGCGAAGAATCAAACATGCGGCTGCCGACCCTCACCACGAGGCCGCCGAGCAGCGAAGGATCGACCTTCGTGTCGAGGCGGATATTCTGGCCGTGGGCGGCTTTAAGTTTTTCTTTGAGCGTGTTGAGCTGCTCGTCGGTCAACGGAATGGCGCTGCGCACCTCGGCTGAAACCTCGCCCTTGTGGCGCGCGACCAGCGTGCGGAACGTCTTGATCATGTCGTCGGCGGCAAACAGGCGCCGGTTGCGCGTCACCACCCTGAGGAAGTTGCCCGTGGTCGCGCCGATCGAGGCCCAGTCCATAACGGCGCCGAGCGCACGCTCCTGCTCCTCGGCGGCGAATGCGGGACTTCTGACGAGCCGGCTCAGGTCCTCGCTCTGATCGAGCAACCCCTGGAACTTGGACAGGTCCTGGTCGACCTCGTCGAGCTTGTTCTGATCGTTGGCGAGCTCGAAAAGTGCCGTTGCGTACCGCCCCGCCACGCCCGCCATCACTGGATTGTCTGTTGCCACGTCTCACTCTCGCCGGCCGCCATTGTGCCTGTCGGCATCAGCCCGCAGCCGACCCGTCTGGCCCGCGCTCCGTGCAGAATTCGTACACGCAAAAGGAGGGCCTGAGCTACCCGAGCAGCTGCCCGAGCCTGGCGCCCCCCTTTGCAAGTTGCGGTTCTCTAACACGCAACTGGGGAGGCCTTCAACCGGGTGAAACGGCCCGGAACGCGGCATTTTGCGGGGTCTCGCGCGGATCGCCGAATATGAACGGCGTCTGCAGGGTCCCTTCAGAGCGCATTCAGCCGCACTCCCGCTTAATGGCCCCATCGCCGGAAAGGCAACCGGCTCCACGTTGACAGACTACTCCGGGCAAGGGGACCAAAATGACCATCCTACGTAAGCTCACTTCGATCACGACCGCCGCGGCGCTCGCCGCGAGCGCTCTCGTTCCGCTAACGACCGCCGCCAACGCTGAAGGCTGGCAGGGCAACCGGGGCGGACAGGGCTACAATTCCTACAACTACCAGCAGCGCGGATATGACCGCGGCGACCGCGGACGCGACTACCGGGGTTATGACCGGGGCCGCTACGCCTACGGCGGCCACCGCCATCACGACAACGGCAAGTACATCGCGCTCGGCGTCGGCGCGCTGATGCTGGGCATCATCGCTGCGGAGGCTTCGCACCGCTAACGAGGAGTACTGCGTAAGTGCCGCGTAACGACGAGTACTGCGTCCACGAACTGTATCGCGTTTAGACTGAGCGCTCCCCCCCCTGCGCCAGTCCAGGGCCGGACCCACACCCCCGGGGTCCGGCCCCACTTCTTCCCGATAGAGCCAAAGCCACCATGCAACCGATGCTCTCAGAACCTGACGCCAGAATAGACCTCGTGGGGCTGTTGCTCTCCGAGTTTCCCGAAGGCTCCAAACCCTCGATGCTTCCCCGCTTCAACAACCAGTTCCGCGCCCGCATCGAGGCGCCTGAGGGTGAGGTGACAATTCTCATCCCGCGCCGGGCGATTGCCTCCTTGGAGTCCTCGCGCTTCGACAACGAGCGCGTGCTCAACGGCCTGCGCCGCTTCATTCGCGAGCGCCTGCAGGCGGGTAGCCTGCGACGCGACGTGGTGACGGTTTGGGACTACGCCGAAGCGGCTTGAGCCGTTGGACGAACAATGGAATTCCGACTGAGCGCTCCCCCCGTGCGCCGGTCCAGGGCCGGACCTTCCCCCCAAGGTCCGGCCCAACTTTCTTCGAGCTTTGGTCACCCTGTTCTCAAACTGGTTGCCGATGCCCGCCAATTGAGCACAGCGGCGGGTGGCGTCCGGCACCGGTCGCGTCTAGAGTGTGGCAGCGGACGGGATGAATCGGCGCTGTCGCCGGGACTATCCAGGGGGCCAGGATGTCACTGAAACGTCTCACGATCATTGTCGCTGCGCTGGCGCTGTTGCCAGCGGCCGCCTCAGCCCAAGTCGGCATCCGGATCGGCGGCGGCGGGATCGGGTTGGGCTTCATCGCTCCCCCGCTTATGGGTCGCGATCGGCCTGAGCGCGTCGAGCGTCAACGCGCTCCGCAGCGGACCGAGCGCGTGCGGCGCAAGCAAAACGACGATGACGATGTAAAGACAGTGAAAAAGGCGCCGGCGCAGGAGCCGAAGGAGGCCGAGGCGCCGAAAGTCGCCGACACTCCGAAAGTTACCGAGGCTCAGAACGAGAACTCAACGGTCTCGATCGCTGTCCCCGGCGCGAATAAGGGCGAGGTGACAACCGCCGCCACCGAGAAGATCAACTCGCCGGTCGACAACGAGAACTCGACCATAACCGGCGCGGCCTCGAGCACGATCGAGCCCGACCCTGTCAAAGCTCCCGTGACGACGGCCGACACCGCGGCCGACGGGAAGGCTGTCGGCAACTGCCGGCGGTACATCCCGACCGCAGGGCAGACCATCACGGTGCCCTGCGACTGAGAGAATCGCCGCAGCTACAAGAAGCTGTAGGGGTCGATGTCGACGGTGAGGCGGATGTCGCCCTTGAGTGGCGGCAGCGCCCCGAGCCAGGCACGCAGATAGGCCTGCACGTCGATCTCGCGCGGCGCTTTCACCAGCAACCGCCAACGATGACGCCCGCGCACGACCGCGATCGGCGCCTCTGCCGGCCCTAAAATCTCGATGCGCTCGGCCGGCGGCGCCCGGTGCGCAATGTCGCGCGCGATGCGGTGCGCGGTATCCTTGTCGCGCGCGGAAACGATCAGCGCCGCCAATCGCCCGTAGGGTGGCAGCAGCCCGCGGCGGCGCACGGAAATCTCTTCCTCGATGAACGCCTCGCGGTCGCCCGCGACGATTGCCGCCATGACTGGGTGCTCGGGCATATACGTCTGCACGTAGCCGCGGCCCTCGGTCAGCGCGCGCCCGGCGCGGCCCGTCACCTGATGCAGGAGCTGGAACGTGCGCTCGCCCGCGCGCGGGTCGGCGCCAAGCGCCAGGCCCAAATCGCCGTCGACGATGCCGACGGTTGCCAAGTGGGGGAAGTGGTGCCCTTTCGCGACCATCTGCGTACCGATGACGATATCGATGCCGCCAGCCTCGATCGTTCGGATGATCTCGCGCATCTCGGTGAGACCGGGAACGAGGTCGGAGGACAGCAGCGCCAGCTTGGCGTCGGGGAAGCGCTCCTGCACTTCCTCGGCAACGCGCTCGACGCCCGGGCCACAGGCCACGAGCGATCCGGGCTCGGCGCACTTGGGGCACTTCTCGGGCAAGGGAATCGAGAAGCCGCAGTGATGGCAATGGAGCCGCCCGCGGAAGCGGTGCTCGACCAGCCACGCGGTGCACTGCGGACAGTCGATGCGATGCCCGCAGGAGCGGCACAGCGTCAACGGCGCATAGCCGCGCCGGTTGAGGAAAAGCAGCGATTGCTGGCCATCCTGCAGGGTTTTTTCAACAGCGGCGACCAGCGGCGGCGACAGCCATTTGCCCTTGTCGGGCGGGGTGCGGCGCAGATCGATGGCGGTGATCTCGGGAAGCGATGCGCCGGAAAAGCGCGCCGGCAGCACCACGTGGCGATAGCGCCCGGTGCGTGCGTTGACGTGGCTCTCGATTGCGGGCGTCGCCGAGGCGAGCACGACGGGGAAGCCGCCGAGGCTTGCGCGCACCACGGCCATGTCGCGCGCCTGATAGTGCACGCGGTCGTCCTGCTTGTAGCCGGTGTCGTGCTCCTCATCGACGACGATGAGCCCGAGCTCCTTGAACGGCAGGAACAGCCCTGAGCGCGCGCCGACGACGACGCGGGCGTCTCCGGTCGCGACCGCGCGCCACACACGTCCGCGCTCGGGCCCTGACAGTGCGGAATGCCATTCGACGGGAGCACAACCGAAGCGCTGCTCGAAGCGGCGCATGAACTGGTCGGTGAGCGCAATCTCCGGCAGCATGATCAGCGCCTGGCGTCCGCGCTGCAGGGTTGCCGCGACCGCCTCGAAATACACTTCCGTCTTGCCCGAGCCGGTGACGCCGTCGAGCAGCGTCACGGAGAAGGCCTCCCCATCGACCGCCGAGCGCAAGGCATGTACGGCGCGATCCTGCTCGATCGTGAACTCGGTGACGTGGTAGGCGGCATCCGGGCGCGGACAGCGCTTCTCGGGGATGGCGACCTCGACGAGACTACCGGACGCCACCAGCCCGTCGATGACACCGGTCGAGCAATCGGCCGCCGCTGCGAGTGCGGACTTGGCGCGGATGGCGCCGTCGGCGGCGATCGCCAAGGCGCGCTCGCGTGCCGGAGTCATGCGGGGCGGGGGTGCCGCGCCGGCGACCAGCGTCACGCCGAAGCGCGGCTTCACCGGCTCGAAGGCCACGCGCGCGCTCATCATCATGCGCACAACCATGCCGAGCGGGGTCAGCGTGTAACGCGCGATCCACTCGGCGAACCTGAGCGAGAGGGGAGGCAGCGGAGGAACGTCGAGGCGCGCGGCGATTGTTTTCAGCTTCTCGCGCGCGATCGGTTTTCCCGGCTCGCCGGCGGGCGCATCCCAGACGACTCCGATGCGCGCCTGCGACCCGAAGGGCACCAGCACGAAGCAACCCGGCTCCAGCACAAGCCCCTCAGGCACCAGGTAGTCGTAGGTCTTGTCGAGGGCGACCGTAAGCAGGATGGGCGTCGACGCCGCAAGATGAGCCTGCGGCGCCGGCTCATCGAGCAGGCTATCCAATTGAAATGCCATGTACCCCGCCGCGACTAAACGAATCGGCGGCACTAGCCTAACGCCGCCCTGCGGCGTGTCGAAGGCGGCCACCTTTTTTCAGGACTTATATGGGAGCAGGAGCGTGCCGATATTGCTTGCCGATACTAGTGTCATGATCGAGAAATTCGCGCCCCTGCTCTCGGCACGGCGCTTGGGATTAACCGGGAACGAGCAGCTGCCCGCTAGGGTTGGCGCTCGTAGGACCCCAGCAGAAGCGTCGCCTCATGGAATATAAGGACTATTACAAGATCTTGGGCGTCGAGCGCGGCGCCTCGCCGGACGACATCAAGCGCGCCTACCGCAAGCTCGCGCGCACCTTCCATCCCGACGTCAACAAGGATGCGGGCGCGGAAGCGAAGTTCAAGGACGCTGGCGAGGCCTACGAGGTCCTCAAAGATCCCGAGAAACGCAAGGCCTACGACGAGCTCGGCGCCAACTGGCAGCAGGGACAGAATTTTCGTCCCCCGCCCGGCGCCGGCGCCAACGCGGGCTTTGAATTTTCGAGCCGCGGCTTTGAGGGCGCCGACGCGGGCCAGTTCAGCGACTTCTTCGAGCAGATGTTTGGCGGCGTGCGCGGGCGTGGCGGTGGCGGCGCGGGTGCGGGCTTTCGCGCGCAGCGCGAGTTCAACGCGCAAGGCCAGGACCATCACGCCAAGATCGAGATCCCGCTCAAGGACGCCTATGTGGGAGCAAAGCGCGACATCACGCTGCGTATGCCCGAGCAGGACGGCGAGGGCCACGTGACGGTCAAGAACCGCACGCTCAACGTCAAGATCCCCAAGGGCGTGCGCGAAGGCCAGAACATCCGGCTCGCGGGCCAAGGCGCGCCCGGCATAGGCAAGGGGCCGCCTGGCGACCTCTACCTCGAGGTGAGCTATACGCCCGACGCCAAATTCCGCGCCGAGGGCAAGGACATCTACATCGACGTGCCGATCGCACCCTGGGAAGGCGCGCTCGGCGCCTCGGTGAAAGTTCCGATGCCCGACGGCAGCGCCGTCATGCTCAAGATCCCGCCGGGCTCGACCAAGGAGCGCACCATGCGCCTTAAAGGCCGCGGCATTCCCGGCATGCCCAATGGCGATCTGCTCGCCGCATTGAAGATCGTGCTGCCGCCCGCCACCACGGACAAGGCCAAGGAGCTCTATCAGGAGATGGAGCGCGAGATGCCGTTCAATCCGCGCGCCGACCTCGGAGTCTAAACGATGCCAAGCAAAACCCCGCACACCCACGACTCCCAGCTGATCGACGAGGCTCACGAGATCACGCTCGCCGAGCTGACGCGCACCTGCCGCGTTGAGTCCGAGTGGGTGATGGAGCTGATCGAGGAGGGCGTTCTCGAACCCTTGCAGCCAGGCGGCCCGCAGTGGCGCTTCTCGGCAACCTCGATCGTTCGCATTCACAAGGCCCGCCGCCTGCAGAACGACCTGGGCGTCAACCTCGCCGGCATCGCGCTGGCGCTGCAGCTCTTAGACCGCATCGACACGCTCGAAGCGCGACTCGGGCGCGTCGTGAGGCTCGGGCCCGTCGAGGACGCGGACTAGCCTCGCTACGCTGCCGGCCCTTCTACTGGGAACCGGCAGCGCGGGAGATGGCGCGTCAAGGCACTGCAATCCCTACGATTTGAACATCGAGATGAGATCCATCGGCAGCGGGAACACGATCGTCGAGGTGCGATTCCCCGCAATGTCGTGCAGCGCCCCGAAGTAGCGCAGCAGCATGGCGTTGGGCTGCTCGGCCAGGATCTTGCCGGCTTCGATCAGCTTCTGCGCCGCCTGCTGCTCGCCTTCCGCGTTGATGATCTTGGCGCGGCGGAAACGCTCGGCCTCCGCTTGGCGGGCGATCGCCGTCACCATGCTCGGCGCAATGTCGACGTCCTTGATCTCGACGTTGGCGACCTTGATGCCCCACGAATCCGTGTGCTGGTCGAGGATCGTCTGAATGTCGGCGTTGAGCTTATCGCGCTCGGCCAAAATCTCGTCGAGCTCGTGCTTGCCCAGCACCGAGCGCAGCGTCGTCTGCGCGAGCTGGCTCGTCGCCATCATATAGTCCTGGATGTTGATGGTTGCGCGCTCGGGATCGACGACGCGGAAGAAGAACACCGCGCTCACCTTCGCCGACACGTTGTCACGCGATATGACGTCCTGCGGCGGCACATTCTCGACCTTCAGGCGCAGATCGACGCGCACGACCTGCTGCACGATGGGGATGACGAACGTCAGTCCAGGGCCAATCGTCTTGGTGAAACGCCCCAGCGTGAACACAACTCCGCGCTCGTACTCGCGGAAAATCCAGACCGCTCGTGACAGGATATAGAGAGCAAAAAACCCGACGACGATCAGGAATGCAAAGTTGACATCTAACGGCATGGTAGTCTGGCTCCTTGGTGCGATGCCGGCGGTAACTCGTCTAAGCGCCGCCTGAAACGATGAGCGTCAGGCCGTCGAGCCGCAGGATGCGGACCGACTGGCCCTTGTCGAGCTTGTCCTGCGAGCGCGCCGCCCAGCGCTCACCGTGAACGAACACGTGACCGCTCGCGCCTGACCAATCCACAACGGTCGCGATGCGCCCGACGAGCGTCATCTGACCGGTGGACACCGGCCGGCGCATGGCGCGCCACACGTAGCCGAGCAGCAGCGTGAGCATGAGCGCGCTTGTCAGCGCCATCGCCGAGATCACCGTCCACGACAGCTTGAAGCCCGGGACATCGGTGTCGAACAGGAAGACCGCTCCGAGCACGAAGGCGATGAGACCTCCGATCGCCAAGGCGCCGAATGTGGGCGTGAACACCTCGCCGATCATGCAGACGATGCCGATCAAAAGCAGCGCCAGGCCCGCGTAATTGAAGGGAAGCTGGTTCAGGGCGTACAGCGCCAGCACGAGGCAGATCGCGCCGATCACGCCCGGCGCGAAGGTTCCCGGCGTGAAGAACTCGAAGATGATCCCGTAGACGCCGATCATCATGAGGATCAGCGCGATGTTGGGATCGGTGATCACGCTCAACAGTTGCGTGAGCGTGTCCGGCGACATCGTGCGGACGGTCAGGCCCTTGGTTGCGAGCGTCTGCTCGTCCTTCCCGATCTTCACCTTGCGCCCGTCGATTGCTGTCAGCAGCTCCGGCACGCTATCGGCGATGAGATCGACGACGCCGAGCTTGAGCGCTTCGCTGGCGGAGATGCTGGAAGCCTGGCGCACGGCTTCCTCGGCCCACTTGACGTTGCGCCCGCGCAATTCCGCCAGGCTGCGGATGAAGGCCACCATGTCGTTGACGGCCTTCGTCTTGGCTGCATCTGCAGGAGCAGCATCGCTTTTGCCTGGGTCCTTCTTGCCGGGCAGATTCGTCGGCGCGCCGCCGAGCTCGATCGGCGTCGCAGCGCCGACATTGGTGCCAGGCGCCATGGCGGCGACGTTGGTCGCATACAGGATGTAGGTGCCGGCACTTGCCGCACGCGCGCCTGATGGGGCCACGTAGCCGACGACCGGCACACGCGAGGCGATGATGCCGGCGATCATCTCGCGCATGCTGGAGACGAGGCCGCCCGGTGTATCGATACGCAAAATGATGAGCGCGATCCGTTGGTCGCGCTGTGCTTCCTGCAGCGCCTGCGTGAGGTGGCGCAGGCTCGCCGGTCCGATAGCGCCGTCGATGTCGACCAGCAGCGCCTCGGTGCCGGCTGGCGCGTTGGACGCAATGGTGCCGACGGGGTTGGCGGTGACATCGCGCACCGGGTTGGCGGGCGGGGTCTGGCTATGCGCCGCCGCGGCTGCAAGCCCGGTCGCCGCGAGCGCAACGAATACGAGGCGTCGAAACCTGGTGGCCGTGTCAGAAAACAGGGTGGTGAGCGATCGTCTCATGGCGCGACCTGAGAACAGTTGTACCGGCTTTTGTATTCCGGCGGTCTGCCTACTTTAACATTCCGGTAACCATATGGGCGTTGAGCTTGCGAAGCGTCAGAGCTGAAAAAAGAAAAGAATTATGGCCGAAGCCCACTTTTCAGCCCTTGAACTCCCGCTGGGCGCCGATCTCCAGTCGGCCGTTGGCGATTGGCTGTTTCACCTCCGCCATGAGCGCGGCCTCGCTGCCAAGACGCTGGAAGCTTACGAGCGCGACGTGCGCCAGTTTTTGGGCTTCCTCGCGAGCCACCTCGGCCACCAGCCGTGCCTGGCCGATCTCGAACGCTGGAGCCAAAGGCGTTCCGCGGCTTTCTGGCCGCGCGCCGCCGCACCGGCGCGGTGAGCCGCTCGCTGGCGCGCACGCTGTCGGCGCTGCGGCATTTCTTTCGCTGGCTCGAGGCGCAGGAATTGGTCACGAGCCGGGCGGTGCTGCAGATCACGAGCCCGAAGCTGCCGCACTCGGTGCCCAAGCCGCTGACCGTCGAGAAGGCTGCGATCGTGGTCGACGCCGGCGCGGGCGCGGAGCTCGACTGGATCTTGGCGCGCGATGCCGCGGTGCTGCTGCTGCTCTACGGCGCGGGCTTGCGCATTGCCGAGGCGTTGGGGCTCAGCGCCAAGGATGCCCCCGTCGGCGACCGCGACGTGCTGCGCATCAAGGGCAAGGGCGGCAAGGAACGCCTCGTGCCGGTGCTGCCGGCGGTGCGCGCAGGCGTGGAGCGCTACCTGTCGCTTTGTCCGTTTCCGCTTATGCCTGACGAAGCGCTGTTCCGCGGCGCCAAGGGCGGCCCGCTGTCACCGCGCATCATCCAGCTGGCGATGGAGCGCCTGCGCGACCAATTGGGCCTACCCGCAACCGCGACGCCGCATGCGCTGCGCCACTCGTTTGCGACGCATCTTTTGTCGGCGGGGGCCGACTTGCGGCAGATCCAGGAGCTGTTGGGCCACGCGTCGCTCTCCACCACGCAGGCCTATACCGAGGTCGACCGCGAGCGGCTGCTGGCCGTCTACGACGCCGCCCACCCGCGCAGCTAGCATACTCGAATCCCTCACACCGAGCGTGACCGGAGAGTTGCGTAGATCCCGGCCTCCGCCGGGATGACGTTGAGAACGGGACTCGAATTGACGTCACCCCGACGAAGGTCGGGGTCTACGCCAGTCTCAACAGTCAATCGTTGAGAGAGAAAGCGCCGGCTCACATGTGGATGGCGCGCTTGTCGACCGCGAGTGCCGCTTCCTTCACCGCCTCGGTGAGCGTGGGGTGCGCGTGGGTCGTGCGCGCAAGGTCCTCGGCCGACCCGCCGAATTCCATCAGCACGGCCGCTTCCGCGATCATTTCGCTCGCCTGCGCAGCGATGATGTGGACGCCCAGCACGCGGTCGGTCGCCTCGTCGGCCAGCACCTTGACGAAGCCGTCGGTCTGCTTGTTGGCCTTGGCGCGGCCGTTGGCGGTGAAGGGGAACTTGCCCGCGCGATAGGCGATGCCGGCGGCTTTGAGCTCTTCCTCCGACTTGCCGACGCTCGCGACCTCGGGGAACGTGTAGATCACGTTGGGGATCACGTCGTAGTTCACGTGGCCCGCCTGGCCGGCGAGGATTTCGGCGACCGCGATGCCCTCGTCCTCCGCCTTGTGCGCCAACATCGGCCCGGCGATGACGTCGCCGATGGCGTAGACGCCGGCGACATTGGTGCGGAAATGCGTATCGACGACGATGCGGCCGCGGTTGTCCTGCGCGACGCCCGCTTCCGCGAGGCCGAGCCCGGCTGTGTGGGGCACGCGCCCGATTGCAACCAGCACGACATCGGCGGTGAGCGTCTCGGGCGTGCCGCCGCTTGCGGGCTCGATCGTGACCTTCTGCGCCCCGCCCGAGCGCTCGACCCCGGTCACCTTGTGCGCCAGCTTGAACGCCATGCCCTGCTTGGTGAGGATCTTCTGCATCTGGCGCGCGACCTCGCCGTCGAGCCCCGGGAGGATGCGGTCGAGAAACTCGACGACGACCACCTCGGAGCCGAGCCGGCGCCAGACCGAGCCGAGCTCCAGCCCGATCACGCCCGCGCCCACGACCAGCAATTTTTTCGGCACCTTCGCCAGGCTCAAAGCCCCGGTCGAGGAGACGACCGCCTTCTCGTCGATATCGATGCCCGGCAGCTTCGCAACGTCTGATCCCGTCGCGATGACGATGGCCTTGGTCGCGAGCGACTGCTTTTCGCCGTTGATGAACGAGACCTCGACCTCGCCCGCGCCGGCGATGCGCCCGGTGCCGTGGAAGTGGTCGATCTTGTTCTTGCGCAGGAGAAACGCCACGCCGTCAACGTTGCCCTTCACGCCCTCGTCCTTGAACGACATCATCTTCGCGAGATCGAGCTTGGGTTTCACCTCGATCCCCATGTCGGCCAGATGATGCTGCGCCTCTTCAAAGGCCTCGGACGCATGCAGCAGCGCCTTGGAGGGAATGCAGCCGACGTTGAGGCACGTGCCCCCGTGCGTCGAGCGCTTCTCAACAACCGCGACCTTCATGCCGAGCTGGGCCGCACGTATGGCGCAGACGTATCCGCCGGGGCCGGTGCCGATGACGACGAGGTCGTAGTCGCTCAAGCTTCAGTCTCCATCACATCTGCAGCGGCAGCGGCGCGCCGAACGCCCACACGTAGCCGTAAGGATCGCGCAGCCGGCCGTAGCGCATCACCCAGAACGTGTCGGACGCCGGCATGGTCACCGTCGCGCCGGCCCCTTGCGCGCGCGCCATGGCGCCGTCGACCTCGAGCGGCGTCTGCAAATTCACCTGCACCGTGATGCCGGGCGGCGTTCCCACGGGCCGGGGCGCCACGTCGTTGATGAATTCCGGAAAATGGTCGGACAGCATGATGTGGCTGCCGAAGGCCGCCAGGGTCGCGTGCATCACGCGCGTCTTGTCCTCGTTGAGCTCCTGGTAGACGACATAGGCGCCAAACGCCTTTTTGTAGAAATCGATGGCCTCCAGGCCATTGTTGACCGTCAGATAAATCTCGATCGCCGCCGAACCGGATGCTTCCTGCATTTCCCTGCACTCCCCAAAGCCACGCGGGCCCCTAGAGCTCCAGGATAAACCGTTGCGGGTCTTCTAGGCACTCCTTGACGCGAACCAGAAATGCCACGGCTTCCTTGCCGTCGACGAGACGGTGGTCGTAGCTCAAGGCCACGTACATCATCGGGCGGGCCACCACCTGGCCGTCGCGGACCACGGGGCGTTCCTCGATGCGGTGCATGCCAAGAATGCCCGATTGGGGGGCGTTCAGGATCGGGGTCGACAGCAGCGAGCCGTAGACCCCTCCGTTGGTGATCGTGAAGGTGCCGCCCTGCATATCCTCGATACCGAGCTTACCGTCGCGGGCCCGCTTGCCGAAGTCGGTGATCTGGCTTTCGATCTCGGCCAGGCTCATACGGTCGGCTTCGCGCACCACCGGCACGACGAGGCCCCGGTCGGTCCCGACCGCGACCCCGATGTGGTAGTAATTTTTGTAGACGATCTCGTCGCCGTCGATCTCGGCGTTGACGGCGGGGATCTCGCGCAGGGCCTGCAGGCAGGCCTTAACGAAGAAGCCCATGAAGCCCAGCTTCACGCCGTGGCGCTTCTCGAACAATTCCTTGTAATCGGAGCGCAGTTTGATCACCGCGCTCATGTCGACATCGTTGAACGTCGTGAGCATCGCAGCGGTGTTCTGCGCATCCTTCAGGCGCTGCGCGATCGTCTGGCGCAGCCTCGACATGCGCACGCGCTCCTCGCGCCCCGCGTCGTTGGCGAGCGAGGGAAGGCGCAGGTGCTGGGCCGGAACCGGCATCGAGCCGGATTTGCTCGAAGAGGCAGCCGCCGCGGCAGGTGCCGGCGCCTCGTCCTCTCCGGAGTCGGTCTCCTGCGCGGCTGCGGATTTGGCCGACGCAATGTCCTCCTTCAGAACCTGGCCGCGCTTGCCGGAGCCGACGACAGCCTCGGCGTCGAGGCCAGCTTCGGCCAGCTTCTTGCGCGCCGCGGGACTTGGCGGCATCGCACTCTTGCCGGCGACTTTTGCTGGAGGCGCGTCAGCTGATTTCTGCGCGGGCGGTGGCGATGCCTTGGCCTGGCTCTTGTCTGGGGTTTTTCCGTCGGGAGCTTTCGCACGAGCCGGCGCCGCAGCAGCTTTGGCACCCGCTGCACCGTTGCTGATGGCGCCGAGCACCGCGCCGACGGCAACGGTTGCGCCCTCCGCCACGCGGATTTCACCCAGCACCCCCGAAACCGGTGAGGGCACCTCGACGGTGACCTTGTCGGTCTCGAGCTCCACCAGCGGCTCGTCGACTTCGACCTTGTCGCCGGCCTGCTTGAACCACTTGCCGACGATCGCTTCCGTGATGCTTTCGCCCAGAGCCGGCACGCGAATTTCCGTCGCCATCTCGACCTCGTCTCGTCGGAACCGTCGCCGCAGCTCTCGTGGCCGCCGGATCGGTGTCTTCAGGTATTCCCGTTTCCGGTCAGCGCTTCGTTCACGAGCGCCGTCTGCTCAAAGATATGCTTCGACAATTGCCCGCTCGCCGTTGAAGCGGACGCGGGCCGCCCGGCGTAGGCCGGATTGCGATGTTTGGCCTCGATGCGCTCGAGCACCCACTTGATGTTGGGCTCGATGAAGCTCCAGGCGCCCATATTCTTGGGTTCCTCTTGGCACCAGACGATCTCGGCGTTGGGGAAGCGCGCCAGCTCCGTCATCAGGGCACGCGCGGGGAATGGGTAAAGCTGCTCCAGCCGCAGGATGTAAATGTCGAAGCGCTCGGCCGCATCGCGCGCATCAGCCAGATCGTAGTAGACCTTGCCCGAGCAGAGCACGACGCGCTTGATCTCCTCCTCCGGGAGCCGGAAGGTTTCATCCCACAGCACGCGATGGAAGGTGGTGTCGGGTCCCATCTCGTCGAGCAGCGACACGACGCGCTTGTGGCGCAGCAGCGACTTCGGCGTCATGAGGATCAGCGGCTTGCGGAACTTGCGGTGCAGCTGCCGCCGCAAAATATGGAAATAGTTGGCGGGCGTGGTGCAGTTCGCCACCTGCCAGTTGTCCTCGGCGCACAGCTGCAGATAGCGTTCCAGGCGCGCGGAGGAATGCTCCGGCCCCTGTCCCTCATATCCGTGCGGCAGCAGGCACACGAGCCCCGACATGCGCAGCCACTTGCGCTCGCCCGAGGAGATGAACTGGTCGAAGAGGACCTGGGCGCCGTTCGCGAAATCGCCGAACTGGGCTTCCCACATGACGAGCGCCTTGGGCTCGGCCAGCGAGTAGCCGTACTCGAAACCGAGCACGGCCTCCTCCGACAGCATCGAGTTGATCACCTCGAAATTCGCCTGGTCGTTGGCGACGTGCTTCAGCGGAGTCCAGCGGCGCTCGGTCTCCTGATCGATCAGAACCGAATGGCGCTGGGAAAAGGTACCGCGCTCCGAGTCCTGGCCCGAGAGACGCACGGGAAAGCCTTCCGAGAGCAGCGAGCCGAACGCCAGCGCCTCGGCCATCGACCAGTCGATGCCCTCGCCCGTGTCGACCATCTGCCGGCGCCGCTCGAGCAACCGGAAGATAGCTTTGTGCGCGTGAAAGTCCGGCGGGAGGCTCGTGATGCGCCGCCCGATGATCTTCAGGCGCTCAATCTTGACGCCGGTCTCGCCGCGGCGCGCATCATCATCGGCGAAGCCCATGCCCGACCAGCGCCCGTCGAGCCAATCGGCCTTGTTGGGCTTGTAGGAATCGGCGGTTGCGAACTCGGTCTCGAGGTTGGCGCGGAAGCCGGACTTCATCTCCTCGGCTTCCTGCGTCGTGACCACGCCCTCCTCGGCGAGGCGCTTGGAGTAAAGCTCAATCACCGTCGGATGCGACTTGATCGTCTTGTACATGAGCGGCTGGGTGAACATCGGCTCATCGGCCTCGTTGTGGCCGTAGCGCCGGTAGCAGAACATGTCGATGACGACCGGCTTCTGGAATTTCTGCCGGAACTCGGCTGCGATCTTTGCCACGTGCACGACGGCCTCGGGGTTGTCGCCGTTCACGTGAAAGATCGGAGCTTCGACGATGCGCGCCACGTCCGAGCAATAGGGCGATGAGCGCGAGTGGCGCGGGTTCGTCGTGAAGCCGATCTGGTTGTTGATGATGAAGTGGATCGACCCGCCGGTGCGGTGGCCCTTGAGGCCCGAGAGACCGAAGCATTCGGCAACGACGCCCTGGCCGGCGAACGCCGCATCGCCGTGGATCAGCAGTGGCAGCACCGGCGTGCGCTCACCGTGCGCACAGCCGCGCTGGTCCTGCTTGGCGCGCACCTTGCCGAGCACCACGGGATCGACGATCTCGAGGTGCGAGGGATTGGCCGTCAGCGACAAATGCACGTTGTTGCCGTCGAAGGAGCGGTCGGCGGAGGCGCCCAAATGGTACTTTACGTCGCCCGAGCCCTCGACGTCGTCGGGCTTGAAGGAGCCGCCTTTGAATTCGTTGAAGATGGCGCGGTAGGGCTTCGCCATCACGTTGGCGAGGATGTTGAGGCGGCCGCGGTGGGCCATGCCCATGATGATCTCTTTGACGCCGAGCTGACCTCCGCGTTTGATGATCTGCTCGAGCGCGGGAACCATCGCCTCGGCTCCGTCGATGCCGAAACGCTTGGTGCCGGTGTATTTCACCTCGCAGAACTTCTCGAACGTCTCCGTCTCGATCAGCTTGCGCAGGATCGCGCGGCGCCCCTCGGGCGTGAAGCGGATGTCCTTCTCCTCGCCCTCGATGCGGTCCTGGATCCAGGCCTTCTGCGCCGGGCTGGTGATGTGCATGAACTGCGCGCCGATGTGGCGGCAGTAGGTGCGGCGCATGATGCGCAGGATCTGGCGCATGGTCGCCGTCTCGAGGCCGAGCACGCGATCGATGAAGATCGGCCGGTCGAGGTCGGCGTCGGTGAAGCCGTAGGTTTCGGGCTTGAGCTCGCGGTGCACCTTGCGGTCGGCGAGGCCGAGCGGGTCGAGGTCGGCTGCGAGGTGGCCCATGACGCGGTAGGCGCGGATCAGCTGCAGCGCGCGGATCGAGTCCTGCGTGGCGCGCAGCGACGCCGCCGGCGACATCTCAAAGCCGAGCGTGTGCGCGCGTGCCTGCAGGTTGTCGCGCAGCGTGCGCTCGGTGGCGCCATAATCGCCGGTCAGCGCCGCGACGAGTTCGCCGTTGGTCTGCAGATCCTCGACCGGTACGCCCCAGGTCGGCCCGCGGCTTTCCTGGCGCGAGAGGTCGCGGTCCTCGTTCAGGCTGTCGAAGAAGTGGCGCCACTCGTCGCTGACCGAGCCGGGGTTGCGCTCGTACTCGGTTTGCATCGCTTCGACGTAGGCGGCGTTGGCCCCGCTCAGAAACGAGGTGCGCTGGAAACGGTCATTGGCGGGTTGGCGAGCCATGCAAATTCCGTTGGTTCAATGTCGGGCACGCCTGCGGTTCAACCGTTCATGCCCGGGCGACAAGGTCCGCTTTGTCCCAGACATGCCCGGGACAACGTGTGGTAATCCGCACCAGCCGTTTCACGTGAGACGGCGTGCTGAAACGGCGACCGGATGTGCACTGCAACATAAGCCTACTTTGCGATTTTGCCACGCCGCGATTGCCCTTTTAGGACGTCGTTCAGCGTCGTCCCCAGCGCAGCGGGGCTCGCGGCAATCGCAATACCGGCCGAGCGCATGGCCTCCAGCTTGTCGCCGGCCTTGCCCTTGCCGCCCGAAATGATGGCACCCGCATGCCCCATGCGCCGCCCCGGCGGGGCCGTGACGCCGGCGATGAATCCGGCCATCGGCTTTGAGCGCCCGCGCTTGGCCTCGCTCTTGATGAACTCGGCCGCGTCCTCTTCCGCCGAGCCGCCGATCTCGCCGATCATGATGATCGAAGTCAGTGTCCGGGTCGGCGAGGAACAACTCGAGCACGTCGATGAACTCGGTGCCTTTCACCGGATCGCCGCCGATGCCGACCGCCGTCGACTGGCCGAGTCCCGCGTCCGACGTTTGCTTCACGGCCTCGTAGGTCAACGTGCCCGAGCGCGAGACGATGCCGACGCGGCCCGGCTTGAAGATGTTGCCCGGCATGATGCCGATCTTGCAGGCGTTAGGCGTCAGCACGCCCGGGCAGTTGGGGCCGATCAGGCGCGAGCCCGAGCCCTCGAGCGCACGCTTCACCTTCACCATGTCGAGGACCGGGATGCCCTCGGTGATGGCGACGATCAGGGCGATGCCGGCATCGATCGCTTCCAGGATCGCGTCGGCCGCGAATGGCGGCGGCACGTAGATCGCGCTCGCGTCGGCGCTGGTTGCGGCCTTGGCCTCGCGCACGGTGTTGAACAGCGGCACTTCGGCAAGCTCAGGGTCGGAGTGGCGCGTGCCGCCCTTGCCCGGGGTGACGCCGCCAACGATCGCCGTGCCGTAGGCTTTCGCCTGCTTGGTGTGGAACGTACCCTGGCTGCCGGTGATCCCCTGGCAGATCACCTTGGTCGTTTTGTCGACGAGAATGGCCATGGTGCGCCCGCTGCCTCTGACGGCACTCTAGAGGTTTTTGCTGCGCTGCATCAAGAACGATGTGCGCTAACAAATGCCGCTGCTGTCGCCGCTTTTTTGCTGAAAAACCCGTTCAGGCGGCCGCTTTTACCGCCGCGGTGATCTTCTCGGCGGCATCGGCCAAATCATCCGCCGGGACGATCTTGAGCCCGCTCTCGCTCAAAATCTTCTTACCGAGGTCGACGTTGGTCCCTTCGAGACGGACCACGAGGGGCACGTGGATGGCCATCTCACGCGCCGCGGCCACCACGCCCTCGGCGATGATGTCGCAACGCATGATGCCGCCGAAGATGTTGACCAGGATGCCCTTCACGGCCGGGTCGGTCAGGATGATCTTGAATGCGGCCTGGACCTTTTCCTTGGACGCGCCGCCGCCGACGTCGAGGAAGTTCGCCGGCTCCGCGCCATAAAGCTTGATAATGTCCATGGTCGCCATCGCGAGCCCGGCGCCGTTGACCATGCAGCCGATCGAGCCGTCGAGCTTCACGTAGGAGAGGTCGTGCTTGGAGGCTTCCACCTCGGCCGGATCCTCCTCCTCGATGTCGCGCATCTCCATGACGTCGGGATGCCGGTAGAGCGCATTTGAGTCGAACGTCATCTTGGCATCGAGGCAGGTCAACGAGCCGTCCTTGCTCACGACCAGCGGATTGACCTCGAGAAGGCTCACATCCTTTTCGGTCACCAGGCGGTAGAGGTCGCCCACGAGCCTGACGCACGCCGCGACCTGCTTGCCCGATAGGCCCAGCGCGAACGCTATCTTGCGACCATGGAACGGCTCATAGCCGGTCGCGGGATCGATCGTGACGGTCACGATCTTCTCCGGGGTTTCCGCCGCTACCTCTTCGATGTTCATGCCGCCAGCTTGGCTCGCGATGAAGGCCACCCGTGACGACACCCGATCCACCAGCGCGGATAGATAAAGCTCTCGCTCGATGTCGCAGGATTCAGCCACCAGGATGCGGTTGACGACGCGGCCGTCGGGACCGGTTTGCAGCGTGACCAGCGTATTGCCGAGCATCTGCTCAGCAAATGCCTGCACCTCGGCCTTGGACCGCGCCAGCCGGACGCCGCCTTTCGACCCCGCGCCCTTTTCCTTGAACGTGCCCTTGCCGCGGCCGCCGGCGTGGATCTGTGCCTTCACCACGAACATTGGGCCTGACAAGCGCTGCACGGCCTCTGAAGCCTCCCGCACGGAAAATGCCGCAATGCCGTTGGGCGTCGGGATGCCGTACTGACGCAGCAGCTCCTTTGCCTGGTACTCGTGGACGTTCATTCGGGGACCCGCTCGCTTTATCTGGCCTTGAGTAACCGCGCGGGCTACGCGCCGAGCTGAGGGGCGATCTTGGTGCAAGCGTCGACGAGGCCCTTCACCGCCTCAACCGACTTGATGAACATGCCGCGTTCCATCGCGTTGAGGTCGATCTCAACGATGCGCTCGGCCCCACCCGCGCCGATGATCACCGGCACGCCGACATAGAGGCCTTTGACGCCGTATTCGCCGTTGAGATAGGCGGCACACGGCAGAATGCGCTTTTTGTCCTTCAGGTAGCTATCCATCATCTCAACCGCAGACGACGCCGGCGCATAGTAGGCCGATCCCGTTTTCAGCAGCGCGACGATCTCGCCGCCGCCTTTGCGCGTGCGCTCTACGATCTCGTCAAGCCGCTCCTGACGCATCCATCCCATGCGGATGACGTCGGGGAGAGGAATACCCGCGACGGTGGAATAACGCACGAGCGGCACCATGTCGTCGCCATGGCCACCGAGAACGAACGCCGAGACGTCTTCAACGGAGATCCCGAGCTCGGAAGCGAGGAAGTGGCGGAAACGCGAGGTGTCGAGCACGCCAGCCATGCCGACCACCATGTTGCGGGGCAGGCCGGAGGCCTTTTGCAGGGCCCACACCATGGCGTCGAGCGGATTGGTGATGACGATGACGAACGAGGTGGGCGCGTATTTCTTGATGCCGGCGCCGACCTGCTCCATCACCTTGATGTTGATACCGATGAGGTCGTCGCGGCTCATGCCCGGTTTGCGGGGCACACCGGCGGTGACGATGCACACGTCGGCACCTTCGATGTCGGCGTAGGCATTGGTGCCGCGTAGATGGCAGTCGAAGCCCTCAACCGAGCCGGATTGCGAAATATCGAGCGCTTTGCCCTGGGGCAGGCCTTCGGCGATATCGAAGATAACGACGTCGCCCAACTCCTTTAGCCCGATGAGATGCGCCAGCGTCCCGCCGATCATACCCCCGCCGATCAAGGCGATCTTCGTGCGCGCCATGCGTCTTTCGCTCCCTTTGCCGGATTTTTCGCTTCGATGCGACGAAGCCCCACAGGGCTGGAAATCCTGTGGGTGTGGCGCCGCCACAACTCCGTCACGTGTAGCTTTAGACTACCGTTCCGAACAGGAAAAGCCCCACTTGGGGCCGGGAGCAAAGCCAAACCGCCGCGGTGCGCGGGGAATCGGGGAGTGGAGTGAGAGGGGTCTCACTGGTTGCATTTGCCCTAATAGGGAGCGGCCTCGCGATTGCGGGCAAGCCGGCGAACTTTCTCGGCTTCCGCCTGCTCGACCTAGAGAGCCAATCGGTCAAATGGCGAAGCGCGCGCTTCGGCGCAGCGGCCACCGTCACTTACGGCTTTGCCACCGAGCCGACCACCACACCCGATGCGCGCAACTGCGCCAAAATGCTCCCGCCCGCTGCCGCCTATTCCCCTTCGCACGTCAGCGAGCGGGTATTCCACCGCGAGGTCGCGGCTGCCTTTCGCATGTGGGAGCAGGTTGCGGATATCCGATTCAGGGAAGCCGCTGACCCGAAAAGCGCTGACATCCTCATCGGGGCACAGGCCGAGCCCATCGGCCGGGCCTTCACCAACGTCGCTTTGAAGCCCTCGCCGGCCGAAGGCCGAAAGGTCATCGCGCGTTCCCTGATCTGCCTCAACCCGACCCAGCCCTGGAAGGTCGGATTCGACGGCGATCTCGACGTCTACGATTTGCGCTACACGATCGCGCACGAGATCGGTCACGCGATCGGGCTCGATCATCCAAGCGCATCGGGCCAGCTGATGTCGTACCGCTACGACGAGCGCCATCACGGCCCGCAGGACGGTGATATCCGCGGAGCGGCGCTGCTCTACGGTCCCAAGCCAGGAACGGCGCAAACCGAGAGCGTAGCGCCAACGACCAAGGCCGACGCAGTCGAACCGCAGGACACCTCCGGCTGGCCGTTCGGAATTGGCGAAGGCAACCGCGAGCGGGCGTCCAGCCGCTAAGAACCTTCACTGCTTCAGTGCAGGTAAGGCTGGGACGCCTCGGGATCCTTTTGAGTTCCTCGAACCTCGAGCGGAAACGTCACCGACACGCGCGTTCCGCCGTCGGCTGAGCTCACCTCGACCGTACCATTGAGCGAGCGGGCGAACCCATTCAACAGGCCCATGCCGAGACCGGTGCCGCGCACCTCCCCGCTCATACCCACGCCATTGTCGTGAACAGTGAGGTGCAATTCTTTGCCTAGCCGGACTAGCGTCACCTTGATCGTACCCGTGCCGTTGTCGGGGAAAGCGTATTTCAGTGCGTTGGTCACCAGCTCGTTGATCATCAAGCCGCACGGAATGGCCGCGCTCAACGGAAGCTCATGGCTCTCGGCGTCGTAGTCGATCTCAATCGTCGCGGGCGCGCAGGCTTTGAGGTCCTCGCAAACGTCGCGCACGAAAACGCGACTGTTCACCGCGTTGCCGCTATCGGCATTGGTGAGCCGGTTGGTGAGGCGGGCCACGACATGGACCAGCTCGCTCGCCTGCTCGAACGCAAACACGACCTTGGGATCGCTGGCCGCCCTCGCCCGCAAGCGGATGAGGGCATCGAGCGAGGAGAAGTTGTTGGCGACGCGATGCGACAGCTCGCGCAGCCGCAGCAGCTTGCGCGCATCCTCGGTCGCTAGAGCGTTATTGGAATCCGACTGCGCGATGATCGTGCGGCGAATCTGGTCGCCGAAGATGACCGCTGCGAGCGCGAGGCACGCGTAGATCTGGATTTGCAGCAGATCGATCGCGCGCAGCAGTTGAAAATGCCCCTGCGGCTCGAAGAAGAGTGCCGCGAGTACCGATGACAAGGCCACCGCCGTGCCTCCCGACAAACGGCCAAACATCAGCGCCATCATGAATACGCACGCGAGAAAGATTGCGAACGGGTCGCCGAAGCTGCGCGACTCAATGGGGAGCTGAATGAGGAAGCACCCAAGCGTGCCAAGCGCGGCGCACAACAGCTGGACGACGCGAGACCAACGCGACGTCATTCGGATCGCTGAGACCATGACGCACCTCGAAATGGCTGAGGCGTCGAGGCCGCTCCCGGTTTGTGGTCTTTTGGCGCTTTCAGACTGCGGCGCGGACGCGCTGTGTCATTCTTTCGCGCCGGCTATTGCCCAAAACGCCCCTTCCCGTCGTGCCCGGAAAGGTAGGCCTCGCTGCGCATCTCCATCAGCCGCGAGCCCGTGCGCGCGAAGATTGCAGCATCCGGTCCCTCGCCGTAGAGCTGCGCCGGCTCGGCTTCGGCTGAGGCTATGAGGCACGTACCGTTGTCATAGAGCGTGTCGATCAGATTGACGAAACGACGCGCCGCGCTTCGCCGCTCACGGGTGAACACCGGAATGCCGTCAATCAGCAGCGTATGATAGGCATGCGCGATGCGCAGATAGTCGAGCGCGCCGAGCGGGGCGTCACAAAGATCTGCAAATGCGAAGCGCGCGACGCCCATAGATGCCACGGGAACGCGCACCGTGCGCCCCTTCACCTCGAGCGTCTCCGCACGCGCCGGATGGCGGCCCGTCAGCCGGTCCCAATGCCGATCGAGTTCGGCCTTTGCGCGTTGATCGCACGGCGCGAAATACAGTGGCAGGCCCGCAAGTTTGTCGAGCCGGTAGTCCTTGGCCGCCTTCAGCTCGACCACCTCCATGTGCCGTTCGAGCAGCGCAATGAAGGGAAGAAACAGCTGGCGATTGAGCCCATCTTTGTAGAGCGTACGCGGGGCAGCATTCGAGGTCGCCACCACTACGACGCCGCGTGCAAATAGTCCCTCAAACAAGCGGCCGAGGATCATGGCATCTGCGATGTCGGTCACCTGCATCTCGTCGAAACATAGCAGGGCCGCCTCCCTCGCAATCTCTGCCGCCACGGTCGGAATGGGATCGCCATCGACGGTTTGGCGCGCCTTGGCGATCCGGTCGTGCACGTCGGCCATGAACTCATGAAAGTGGCAGCGCACTTTCGGCGCGAACGCGACGTGCTCGAAGAACAGATCCATCAGCATGGTCTTGCCGCGGCCAACGGCACCATGGATGTAGAGCCCACGAGGTGCGGAGCGTTGTCGCGCGAAGATCTTGGCGATCAGCCCGGCGCGTTGGCCGCGCCATTTTTTGAGTTGGTGCGCCAGGTGGTCGAGCCGCTCGATGACGGCGAGCTGTGCAGGATCAGTGTCGAGCTCGCCCGCAGCTATGCGCTCGCGCAAGCGCTCGATCAGGAAATGCGACTTCACCGAAAATCCCCGCGACCGTGAACACTCCGCCAAATCATGCAGGCCCACGCAAGGTGCCGCGACGGAATGTCACTTAGCACGCAGATGCTTGAGGACGCGTCGCTTTGCCTGCGGTTGCAGCAGCCGCCGACATGGCAATCCCGTCATCGCAAGCGCATATTGTGCAGTGCAATAGATGGGGCGTGTTGCTGCTCCCAAAAGCCAGCCACTGAGCGGCGGGCCTTCGCACCTTAGGCCGGTGCGGAGGCCAGTGTTTTTGGCTTTGAACGGAGGTACTCGACATGATCGAGCGTCAGAATTCGGCGGGGACGATCCGAAAGCTGTGGCCCACGGAGACTGAAAAATTCCGTGACCACCTGCTGCGTCTCGACAAAACCAACCGCCGGCTGCGCTTCGCGCACGGCGTTTCCGACTCGTTCATCGAGGACTACGCGGGGCGCATGTCCGAGACCGGCGGGGTCGTCTACGGCTACTTCGACGGCGAGGAAGTGCGCGCGGCGGCCGAACTCAAGAAGCTCGGCGACCAGTGGGGAAGCGAGGCGGAAGCGGCATTTTCCGTCGAGAAGCCGCTGCAGGAGCAGGGCATCGGCACCGAGCTTATGGGCAAAGTGATACGCGCTGCGCGCAATCGCGGCGTCCAGCACCTGTGCGTGAGCTGCCTTGCCGAAAACGGAAAAATGCGCGCGATCGCGCGAAAATACGAAGCCGAGCTGCGTTTCGAATACGGCGAAGTCATCGGTGAAATCGTGCCCGATGGGGCAAACTATTTCTCGCTCTTGGCCGAGGCCGTCGACGACCGGTTCGGCTACATGATGGCCGTTCTCGATCTCCAGCGCAGAGCCGTCAAAGCCGCGTGAAACGCGTTTGGAGACTGCGCGGCTTTTTTTGCAGCACAATAAAATCAAAGATTTTTGCGTCGCCGGCGCAGGCAAAATGTTCAGCCGATCGGCCAGAGCATTCGAAACACGAGCAAATTGAGGATTTCACGCAACACATTGAATTGAATACGATGCATCGGAAGTCGTAATTCGCAATTTGCTGTCAACAAAATCTTCGAACTTGCGCATCATTTTTTTGTTCGGAGCGATTTCGGACTTCTGAGAGAGATAGAAAAAACAGAAAGAGAGAATTCCAATGGCTAAGAAAGTCGTGAAACGGAAGGTCAAGAAAGCTCCGGCTCGCCGGGCTGCTGCCAAGAAGCCGTCGGCCCGCAAGGCCACCGGTCGTAAGACTGCGCGTAAGGTTCGCAAGACGGTTCGCAAGACCGCTCGCCGTACCGCCAAGAAGCGTCGCGCCGCGTAATCGTCACGATCCGTTAGAGTTCAGCGCCGCAAAGCTGGCGCTAGTAAGCGTAAGGAGGCAGCAGGCCCACGAGCCTTGCGCCTTCGCCCCTTTCAAGACCGGTCGGTGCGAATGCACCACCGGTCTTTCTCTTTTTAGGGGCCCGGTTTCAAACGGCCTCACTCGGGCAAGTGGTTCACGGCCTCGATATTGTGCCCGTCGGGATCGAGCACGAACGCGCCATAATAATTCTCGTGATAGTGCGGGCGCAGGCCGGGAGCACCGTTGTCTATGCCGCCGGCAGCCAGTGCCGCCTCGTAGAAGGCGCGCACGTCCGCACGAGACTTTGCCGCAAACGCGATGTGCAAGCGCCCCACCAGCTTTCCCGTGCCGATCCAGAAGTGCGGGCGCTCATCGCCAAATCCGGCATAGCCGTCCCCATCGTCATCGCTGAGGCTGATTTCTTTGATGATGCGATAGCCAAGCGGCGCCAAGGCGCGCTCGTAAAAGGCCTTGGACCGCGCGAAATCGCTGACCGGAAAACCGATGTGATCGAGCATGTCTGCCCTTTCTTGGTGACTGATGCCCTGCCAACGTCCTGCAAGGTTTGCGAAAGGGCCCCACATCACACGCGCCGCTCGACCATCAGCTTCTTGAGCTCGGCGATCGCCTTGGCGGGATTTAGGCCCTTGGGGCAGGCTTTTGTGCAGTTGAGAATGGTGTGGCAGCGATAGAGCCGGAAGGGATCCTCGAGCGTATCGAGACGCTCGCCCGTCGCTTCATCGCGTGAATCCTGTACCCAGCGAAAGGCCTGCAGCAGCGCGGCGGGGCCGAGATAGCGATCCTCGTTCCACCAATAGCTCGGGCACGAGGTGGAGCAGCACGCGCAAAGAATGCATTCGTAGAGGCCATCGAGCTTGCTGCGGTCGGCGTGCGACTGGCGCCACTCCTTGGGCGGGGCGGGCGTGTCGGTCTTGAGCCACGGCTCGATGAGGCGGTGCTGAGCGTAGAAGTTCGTCATGTCGGGCACGAGGTCTTTGACGACGTGCATATGCGGCAGCGGGTAGACCTTAACCGGGCCCTTGATCTCGTCGTACGCCTTGAGACACGCGAGCGTGTTGGTGCCATCGATGTTCATCGAGCAGGAGCCGCAGATCCCCTCGCGGCACGAGCGGCGGAACGTCAGCGTGGGATCGACCTCGTTCTTGATCTTGATGAGGGCGTCGAGAACCATCGGACCGCAACGATCCACATCAACCCAGTAGGTATCGAGGCGCGGATTGGCATCGGTATCGGGATCCCAGCGGTAGACGCGAAATTCCTTCCAGGTGCCGTCGCCCTCGGGCGCATTCCACGTGCGCCCGCTCTCGACCTTCGAGTTTTTAGGGAGCGTGAATTGAACCATGGAGGCTGGCTTTCCTGGCTTGCGCGGCCCCCCACATGACGGGCGCGCGGCTTGCCTGTCAACGTTCACGCTCGTCGCGGGCGGAGAGCCTATGGCGGCGCTTTGGTGGGCGAACCGCAGGCTCTGGCAAAGCCGATACCGCTACTCGACGCGATAGCCCTTGAGCTGATGCACGAGTTCGGTCAGGCGCAGCGCTATCTCGCCGCCGGTATCGACGGTGGCTTTCAGGCTGGCACGCGTCTGGATCAGTTTGTTCAGCCGCTCCTGCTGCTCGCCGAAACCGAAAAACAGCTGCTCGGGCGCGTTGATCTCGCCGTCCTCGACCGCCGCCATGACGTCGAATGCGTTTTGGGAGGCGAGCACCAGCATCGAAGCCACGTCGTTGATCAGCTGTTGGAAGAGCCGCGCTGAATCGGTGCCAACCCGTGTGCCATGCACGCCGAACTTCAGCGGCGAGGCGGCCGAGCCGCCTTCGCCGGCGAACAGCCGGGGATTGCGCTGGAAGCGGCGGAAAATCTCCTGCAGGCCGAGACAACAGGTTTCAAGATCACGCACCGCCATACCGGCCTTGCGCCTAGCCTTTGCGCGGTCGGGGGTGCGCTCCTGCGCAGTCCAATTAATGGTGGCGATGGACGCAATGGCACCGAGCGCCGCGAGCGCCGGCAACACCGCCGTAAACGGGTCGGGCGCAAGTCGCGTCTCGCCGTCGCCCGGCGGCCGGCTTTCGGGTTTCTTTTCCGCCGCCTTGCCCGCCGCCCTAGAGAATCTTGTCCGCATTTTCCCCCTCGCGGCGCGATCCTACGCCATTTCGCCGATCGCGCGTCGCACGCCTGGAATTCGCTCAACGGAATATGTGTATCTGCAGTTGCATGCAGAACTCACTCGAGGAGCGGGCGGCGGAAGCCATTCCGGCAAGTTGGAACTCGGCCTCCGCCGCTCGCCGCCGCGGTTTGGCTCGCTCTTGGCCGGAGCGCGATCCGGCACTTCGCACCGGTCCAGCTGATGGGCACCGGAAACCGTGAGCCGCGGCGTCCGCCCGCACAGGCGCCCAGCTCGCGCCCACGCCTCGATAAGGCGGACGAAACGACACTAGGCAACTGTGCGCGGGCGGGGACAAGTTTTCGCGCTACGGATTGAGCGGTAGTTTTGCCGAAGGCAATCTTGGCGAGGACTTCATGGCTTTTCCTGCGACACCGGCTTTGACCACCGACTGCGTCGTCTTCGATCCGTCGGGCCGCGTCCTGCTTATCAAGCGCAAGAACGCCCCGTTTAAGGGCGAGTACGCCTTACCCGGAGGCTTTGTGGAGATCGGCGAGACGCTCGACGATGCCTGCCGCCGCGAGCTTAGGGAAGAAACCGGCATCGTAGCTGGCATGCTCGAGCTTGTCGGCGTCTACTCAGACCCCAAACGCGACCCGCGCGGCCACACGTGCTCGGTGGTGTACCTGGCTCACGTCGCCAGCACTGAGCCCCAAGCCGGCGATGATGCCGCAGCCGCCGAGTGGATCGAAGATTGGCGCTTCACGAAGCTTGCCTTCGATCACGCTCGGATACTCAAGGACGCTGAGCACCTGCTCGCTTCGCGTCCAGCCAGACCCTAGTGGCCGCCGAAATGCTCGGGGACGCCGGCGCTCATGCAGGTTTCCTGCACGCGGATGTCGTTGAACACGTAACGGCAGATCGACTTTTTGTAATTGGGATCGTTGCGGATCTTGGCGTCCGAAACGGTGAAACCGTAGAGGCGAGCGACCTGAGCCAAGTAGGCATCCTGGCAAAACGGGGTCTGGATCAGGTCGTCCTTGATACGCTGGAAACCGTTCTCGCACTTGATCGCGGCCGCGGGTTGGGCCAGCGCCAGGCCGGCAACGAGCGAGCAGCTCGCAAGGATATGCTTTGTTTGCATGGGGGCCCCTCTGGGAAATAGGTCGACGTTGGCGGGACTCTAGGGGCGACCATTCGCCCATGTAAAGCCGGGTTCGCGGCGAGGGGCGGTCACCCACGACTTTCCCTTACTTGAGTTCCATGGAGACGCGAATCAAATCGGCGGTGCGTTCCACGCCAAGCTTGCTCTTGATGAGGGAGCAGGTGTTGGCGACCGTCTTGTAGGCGACACCCGTCGCTTGCGCGATCTCGGTGAGACTGTTGCCTTCGCCCAGCAGCCTCAGGATCTCGATCTCCCGCGTCGTCAGCTGCTGCAGGGGATCGTCGCTCGAGATCTGAGTGAACGCGAGCTCCTCGGCAATCTCGCGCTCGACGTACCGCCCGCCCTCGGCCACACGCTTCACGGCCGTGATCAGTTCGTCTGCGCCTGCGCTCTTACTGACGTAGCCGCGCGCACCAAGGCGGAGCGCGCGGGCGGCGTAGATCGGCTCGGCATGCATGCTGAAAACGACGACGCGCACCTTGTCGTCCTCCCCGAGCAACCGGCGCAGCAGCTCGAGGCCACCAATCCCGGTGAGGTTGAGGTCGAGCAGGACGAGCTCGGGACGCTCCTTTGCAAACAACGCAAGCGCCTCCTCGCCGGAGGCGGCCTCGAAGATCTGCACGCCATCCATGTCCGACAACAGCCGTCGCACGCCTTCGCGCACGACCATGTGATCATCGACGAGGAGTATTTTCATTGCATCCCCATCTCAAGCGGCCTGCCCTTATCACGCTCGGCGCGATCCGCCGAGCCGGCCGGCAGCCGGGCTGACACGACGACCCCGCGCGCGTCCGAACAATTCTTGACCTCGACGACGCCGCCCAAGGTGGCGACGCGCTCTTGCATCCCCTTGAGCCCGAGGCCGCCGGAGCGGCTGTTTGGACGCAGTCCATCGCCATCATCCATGACGCGAACCACTATTGAGCGATCCGGCTGGGTGACTACCAAAACCTCGATGTTCGTCGGGTTGCCGTGCCGCACGGCGTTGCTCAGGCTCTCCTGCACGATGCGATAGATCGCGCCATCGAGCGCCTCGCCGAACCCATCCTCCGGAACGTCCACCTGGACACGCAAATTCGTGCGGTGCGCCCGCCAAAACGAGACGAGATTGTCGATCGCGTGCGCCAGTCCGACGTCGAGCAGGACGGCCGGCCGCAAGCGCCCGAGCAAATCGCGCACGTGGCGCTGCATCTGGCCGATCGCGTCGCGGATGATGCCGACACGCTCCGGGATGCGCTCGATTTCGCCGCCTGTGGCAAGCCGCTCGATCGCAACCGCGTCGACATCGGCTGCAAACAACAACGGCCCGATCTCATCGTGCAGATTGCGGGCGAGGTCGGCGCGCTCTTCGTCCTGGACGGTGGTGAGCTGCTCCTCCAGGCGCTTGTTTTGTTGCTCGGTGTGCTGCAGCCGCTCCACCATCTCGTTGAAGCCGTGATAGAGCCGCACCAGCTCCAGCGGCCCGCGTTCGCTGACACGCTCGCTGTAATTGCGCGCGCCCACCCGCGCGAACGCAGCAGTCAAATCTCGCAGCGGCCTGATCGCGGACGACAGCGTCCAATAGACGAACGTCAGGACGAGTGCGCAGAAGATCGTGAGCACCGAGAGCGTCAGTCCGACATCGCCCCAAGCCTCGGCAACCTCGTTGGCGGCGTCCGACTGCAAGACAATGCTGCCGTAGGAATCAAAGACCGGAGGCAGCTGCACGTGCAGCACGTGCGGCTCGCCGGCGAGAAGATTATAGAACCACTGCGGGGCCGGGCTTTCCGGCTGCGCGACATCGGATGTCTTGATCACCTTGCCGTTGACCACCAGCGAAGCGCGCAAGTGGCGGTCCCCGTGAAAGTCGGCGACGAGGAGCTGCAGACGCCGCGGCGGATCGGTCGCTTCCTCATTGTCGTCGGCCGCGTTATGCGCAATGCGCCCGCCGACGGCTATGGCGGCGTTCATCTCCGTCTCGATCTTCTTGACCGCGTGCCAATAGGTGAACGTCGCGCCAGCGATCAAGCTCAGCAGGAGCGTGATGAAGATCGAGAACAGAAGGCGGCTGCGCAGTGACAAGGACGCGCTCCCAGCTGGCGATAAGCGAACAATGTAACGCTACTCGCCCGCCGCTGCGACGGTAAAGTCTCTGGCGACCTAAATTGGGGAATTCGGGCTAAATGGCTGAGAAAGGCGCCGGTTCGACGGCGCCACTCCCGGACCGACTACTGGCCTGCGGTCGTGAATTGTCCCGGGGACAGCATCTGCACGGCCGGTTGCGCACCGCCGACTGGGATGTGCCGCAGGGGCTGATCGGCCGAGAAATCGAGCTTTTTGAGATCGACCGCCTTGAGACTCGGGTCGTCGTAGCTGCGCCAGTAATAGATCTTCCGGGCGTGGTCGCGGAACGTGGTCCACTGCGTGTAGTCGCCCATCGGCTTGCCGCCGTTCGTGTAATCACGCACGAAGCCCTTGGGGATGTCGACGCGATCGATGAGATGCATCGCCAGCACGAGCGCGTCCTCGGCGTTCTTGGGCTTGTCGGCGAGGTAGGAGGTTGCCGCCGCCATGACGAAGCGCGAAGGCGGCGTCGGATCGCCGGGCAGCCCGTGCAGGCCAGAGCCCTGGCCCGTGCCGGCATAAGTCACGCTGCCGATCTTGACGGGAGCGGCGTTCACGGCGGTCAGGTTCACGTAGTTGCGCAGATTCTGGATGTGCCAGGGATAGGTCGGCGAATTGGTGAGAATGCCTACGACGTTGTCGTACACCTGCATCTGGCCGCCGGTGTACTCGACGACGATGCTTTTTCCGGATGCATCCGTGATCGCGTAGTGCAGCGGCGAAAACGAACCGAGCTGCGGCACTGGCTCACCCCAGACCACCACCTGACCCAATGCGGCACGCACTTCATCGACGTTTGCGAAATTACCGAGCACCCACGCGCCAAAGGAAATGTTGGAGAGAGCGCTGGCCTCTTTGCCCGGCGCGACCGTCTGATATTCGGTCTCGCCCGGCAGATAGAGCGCGCCCAATCCCAAACCCTTCTCGTTGAGACCGTCGGTTGCGGCAGGAACACCGAACGCATTCATGGCGACGAAGCCGTACTTCGAGGTCCAGGCAAGCCCGTTGCCCTTGGGCGCGGGCGAGACGACGTGCTGTCCGCGCGGGACGATCATGGCCTCGCTTTTGAGGTCCTCGGCGAATTCCATGGTGCGCACGCTGAACGTGGATCCGTCGGCGGCCATGAGACGAACGTCGGTGCAGGCGCGAGCCGGCGCACCGGTGAGCAGCCCTACGCAAACGGCGGCGAGACAACGACCCCACATGCGATCACTCCGATCTATCCGCGATTCCGGACGATGCCGAGTTAGTTTTGGCGCAGAGCGCAACCGGCTCAATTGCCGCTCTCAGGGAAGTACTCAAGCGTCGTGCGGCAGCTATTCGCCCACTCTTCTTTCGACATCTGCGTCTGCGGATCCCATTGGCCGATGCAGTCGGAGACGTCCTTGCGGGTCACCTGGTCGTTCTTCTTGGCGTCGCCGAGAATGACCTCGGCCTCGCTTTCGCCGGGCTTGGACTTCGCCGGGGCCGTCGTCGCTGACTTGCCGTCGGTCACGGGCTCATCGACATCGGGGATCACACCGCGGTCCTGCGGGAACGGCGTCGAGGGCTGGCCGTCGCTCGGCGTGACAGCCTCTTCCTCGGCGATGCGCGCCACGCTCGGCCGGCGTGAGAGATCTGCGTTGGGATAGGCGTTCTTGGCGATCTCGGCTGCGGTCGCTTCCGGCGCGAACCCCTCAGAGCCGAGAGAGAAAACCGCGAGAACGGCGGCGGCGAGCAGCGCGGAACCGGGGGTGAAGCGCATAGCGAGGTCCTTTCGCTCGGAAAATATCGATGGGCCCCGCGCCTGCACGCTCGGCCAATCGCGAAAAACCCTAGCCGCTCAGCGCTAATACTCCGGCAAAATGCTCGTTTAAATGCAATGCATTGCACCACTCGCGCCTCGGCATTTTGCAAAATGCGGTCCCCATCGGAAGCGCCGAAAGACAGCGTCGCACGACTTATTCGCGCTTATCGTGGCGATAAGCTTTTCTTATAATGCGTTCACGCAATTGCGATTTCTGTTTATCGAACCTCCTTGCTAGTGTCGGGTTATCGGCACAGGCGGGCCCGGCGGTTCGCCGTAGTAAAACTCAAGAGGAGGAATGCTATGAAGGTTTGGAGCAAGCCCGCAGTTCGCGAGCAGGAAGTCGGCCTCGAGGTTACCTCGTATATGCCGGCCGAGATCGACATCATCTAACTGTCGATCTAGCTAACTCGAATTAAAGAAGCGGCGGTCGGAATTCCGACCGCCGCTTTCTTGTGCCTGTACCTCAGCAGCGCGGTGCTACTTTCCTTTGCAGGGCGTCCCGACCGCGATGCACTGAACCCCGCCCCCGACCTTGTGGCAGTCATTGTCGGTGTCGATGGCGTTCTCCCAGGTGGTCCATTCGCTGCCGTACTTCTTGCGAACGTCGATCTGCCAGCCGGATATCGCCTCTTGCGTCGCCAAATGCTCGCGAGACTTGCGCGCGCCGTAGGAGCTCAGCGGCTCCTTGCATTCCGGTTTCTTGGCAGCCCCATCGAGCACCTTGTGCAGCACGTCCTTGCACGGCTTGGCTTTGCGCTTGCAGACCCACTTGCCGTCCTTCTGATCGCAGGCGACGTCGCGGTCTTTTGCGTAGCGCCAGGAGTTGTATTCCGAGCCGTACTTGTCTTTGACGGCCGAACGCCAGGCAAGCAGCGAGTTGGGATAGGCACCAAGGTCGCGCAAAACTGCCGGCGTGCCCTCGGCGGAAACGGAAGACTTGCAATCATCATCGGCCAGCGCGCCAGTAGCGGCAGCCATGGAAAATGCGGCTGCCGCAATGGCGAGCCGCATCGTCAATCTCGTGGACATCGTTGGGTTTCCTGTTTGGACGCGCCTCCAAACGGACCTGGAGGCGGCCCTTGCTCGCACAAAATTTGGCGTGGATTGCGACGAGAGAGCCGCCCGGGGCCGCGACTTAGGGGCGGACGCGGTGCAGTCCGAGGTAGCGCTCGATCGCCTTGCGCCACAGGACGGTTGGAATTTTGCCGCGCATGAAATGACTTATGCGCGCCAGCCTGCCGACCGGAGTGCGGAAAGATGGTCGCTGGGCCTGCAGCACGTCGGCGATTTTCAGGGCGACTTCCTGCGGATCGCCCCCGCGTGCGGCAACGTGGGCATCGCCGGCGCGAAACATGTACTGCACCCAGTTCCGGTAGGGGCTGCTATCCGGGCTGATGCGCGGGGAGCTGTCCCAGATGTCGGTGATGTAAGGCCCCGGCTCGATAAGCGACACGTCGATGCCGTACGGCGATACCTCGAAAGCGAGTGATTCCGCCCAGCCCTCGATCGCCCATTTCGAGGCGCAATAGATCGAGTTGGCAGGCTGCCCGGCGAAGGCCGAACTCACTGGAGACGACGACGATGCGCCCGCTGCGCTGGTTGCGGAAGGTCGGCAGCAGCACGCGCGTCAGCTCGAGCACGCCAAAGAAATTGGTCTCCATCACGCGGCGCAGCTCGGAATCGGGCAGATCCTCGAACGCGCCGCCGGCTGCCACGCCGGCATTGTGCACCACCGCGTCCAGCCGGCCGCCGGTCTTTGCCAACGTGCGCGCAACTGCGGCGCTGATGGACTGAGAGCTCGTCACGTCGAGCTGCCCGAAGTCAACGGCGCCGTCGACACTCGCCGACTTGAGCGCCTGATCGAGCGGGCCGCGCTTTTCGAGATTGCGCATTGTGGCAAACACTTGCCAGCCGCGCTTGGCGAGCTCCACGGCGGTCACCAGGCCGAATCCGGACGAGGTGCCGGTAATGAGCACGCTGCGAGCAGGAGTTGCGGGAGATCTCATTCGCGTGGCCCCTGAATGCAACGAAGCCCAGGCGCGCTCAGCTCAATAAACGCGCGCCTTGGGCTCGATGTATTTCACTTCGTTCGTCATGGTGTGCGTGTGCACGGGACGATAATCGAGCCGCACCTTTTTCGTTCCGTAATCGGCCCAGGAGAGCGTGTGCTTCATCCAGTTGACGTCGTCGCGCTCGGGGAAGTCCTCGCGCGCATGCGCGCCGCGGCTTTCCTGGCGATTTTCCGCGCTCTCGACGGTCACCGCCGCCTGCGCGATCAGGTTGTCGTATTCGAGCGTCTCGATGAGGTCGGAATTCCAGATGAGCGAGCGATCGGTGACGGAGATATCGTCGGATGCCTTCCAGATCTCGCGGATCTGGCGCACGCCTTCCGACAGCACCGGTCCGTCGCGGAAAACAGCGCAGTGCGCCTGCATCGATTTCTGCATCTTTAGCCGGAGCTGCGCCGTCGGCTCATTGCCGCTCGCATGCCGGAAGCGATCGAGGCGGGCGAGCGCCAGCTCCGTCGCGTCCTTGGGCAAATCGGGCAACGCCGAATTGGGCTCGATCGTGTCGGCACAGCGCTGCGCGGCGGCGCGACCAAACACGACGAGATCGATGAGCGAGTTGGAGCCCAGGCGATTGGCGCCGTGCACCGAGACGCAGGCCGCCTCACCGATCGCCATCAGGCCGGGAACGACGTGGTCGGGATTGCCGTCCTTGAGGGTGAGGACCTCGCCGAGGTAGTTCGTGGGGATGCCACCCATGTTGTAGTGCACGGTCGGCAGCACCGGAATCGGCTCGCGGCGCAGATCGACGCCGGCAAACACCTGGGCGCTCTCCGTGATGCCTGGCAGGCGCTCGGCAAGTATCTTCGGATCCAGGTGATCGAGGTGCAAGTGCATGTGGTCCTTGTCGGGCCCATGTCCGCGCCCTTCACGGATCTCGATCGTCATCGAGCGGGAGACGACATCGCGCGACGCCAGGTCTTTCGCATGCGGGGCGTAGCGCTCCATGAAGCGCTCGCCTTGCGCATTGGTGAGATATCCGCCCTCGCCGCGCGCGCCCTCGGTGATCAGCACGCCCGCGCCGTAGACGCCGGTGGGGTGGAATTGCACGAACTCCATGTCCTGCAGCGGCAGGCCTGCACGCAGCACCATGGCATTGCCGTCGCCGGTGCAGGTGTGTGCCGAGGTGCAGGAGAAATAGGCGCGGCCGTAGCCGCCCGTCGCCAGGATCGTCTTTTTGGCGCGGAACAGGTGCAGGCTGCCGTCGTCGAGCGACAAGGCGAGGACGCCGCGGCACGCGCCGTCCTGATCCATGATGAGGTCGAGCGCGAAATACTCGACGAAGAACTCAGCCGAGTGGCGCAGGGCCTGCCCGTAAAGGGTGTGCAGCATGGCGTGCCCGGTGCGGTCGGCGGCGGCGCACGTGCGCTGCGCCGGTGGGCCGTGGCCATAGTCGGTCGTCATGCCTCCGAACGGACGCTGGTAGATGCGCCCGTCCTCGGTGCGGCTGAAGGGCAGCCCGTAGTGCTCGAGCTCGAAGACGGCGGCGGGTGCCTGGCGGCACAGGTATTCGATCGCATCCTGGTCGCCGAGCCAGTCCGCGCCCTTCACGGTATCGTACATATGCCAGCGCCAGTCGTCAGGACCCATGTTGCCGAGCGCGGCCGCGACGCCGCCCTGCGCGGCAACCGTGTGCGAGCGCGTCGGGAAAACCTTGGTCACGCAGGCGGTCTTGAGACCGGCCTCGGCGCAGCCGAGCGTCGCGCGCAACCCGGCGCCGCCCGCGCCGACGACAACGACGTCGTAGGCGTGGTCGTGGATCGGGTAGGCCTTGCCGTTGACGGCCGGCTTTGTGGCTGCGGCGCGCTCGGCGCCGTTGCCTGACTTGTCGACCTTGCTGCCCTGCAGCTTGGCCATCGTCCTAGCTCCCGAAGCTCAGCTTCAATACCGCGAAGATCGCGACTGCCGCGATTGCGGTGACGTACAGCGTGTTGGCCAGAAGCAGCAGCATCTTCGTGCCTTCGCCGTGCACGTAGTCCTCGATGATAATCTGCATGCCGATGCGCATGTGCACGCAAACCGAAAGGATGAGCACGACGACGGCGATCGCGATACCGGGATGCGACAACGTCGCCTTTACGGTGCCGAGATCCGCGCCGGCGAGTTTGGCGAAGATGCCGATCGCAAACGGGACAAGGATGATGTTGGCGGCGGCTGTGAGCCGCTGCTGCAGGAAGTGGCCGGCGCCTTCTTTGGCGGAGCCAAGCCCGCGAACGCGCTTTAGGGGCGTGATCATGGTCATGCCGCGATCCATCCCCGCTCAGACGCGATGTAGAGCCACAGCCCTGCCGTCAGCAGAAGCGACAGCCCGATCGTCCCCCACGAGAGTAGGTCAACACTGGCGATGTCGAGGCCGGTGCCGGTGTCCCAGAGGAAGTGGCGCAGCCCACCCAGCATGTGATGGATGAGCGCCCAGGTGTAGCCGATGATCACGATCATCCCTACCCAGGTGGCGAATAAGCCGTTGACGAAGGCAAAGTAGTCGGGCCCTGTCGCCGCCGCGATAAGCCACCAGGCGATCAGCAGCGCGCCAAAATACAGAGCGCATCCCGTGAGCCGGTGGAACACCGACATCACCATGTTGATCTGCGGACGATAGATCTGAAGGTGGGGAGACAGTGGCCGCGCGCGTGCCACCTGCTCCGAACTCGCCTCGCCCATCTCGTTGCCTCGGGAGTGTGCCTGCTTGATTTGCGCGTTGTAGCGCGCGCGCTCACACGCGGCAATTCGTCATTCGCCCGCAGGCGACGGCTCGTTCGGCTGAGGGGTCAGGCCGGCTGCGTTTCGCCGGTCCGCAAGGGTATCGCCGCGACCTCGGCGGCCGACAAGCTGCGCACCGTGCGAACGGCAGCCTCTTCGGAAGCGCCCGCCTTCTTGCGCGCGGCCTCGACGGCCTTTTCGGCCGACCCGATCGCCACGTTGTAAAACTGGAACGTCGGTGCCGTGCTCGTCGCTGGCCGCCAGCGGCTGCCGGGGGCCTGGATGATCGGGATTCCGGGGATGGTTATCTGGACAACCCAGCCAGCAGCGTTCGGTGTATCGCTCATTTTTTCAGTTATGGGCTGTGCCGCCTTTCGACGCAACCATCAAGTCGGAAGGCGGCAAATTGGGCGCGTTAGCGTGGTAGCAGCACCCAGGCATCGAGATCGAGGAGGACGCCGTCGGCGTACTGGCCGTCGTCCTTCTTCAGGGGAAAGCTCGAGCACTCCAAATCCTTAACCGCGACAAGACGGATGCGCAGCGCGCCCACGTCGCCGCGGTCCTTGAGCTCGGCCTTTTCCAGCACCTCCGACCAGGCGTAGACCGTGTCCCCGGCAAAGCACGGCGCGACGTGCCGGCCGCCGTTGATCGCGGCAAGATGAAACGCGTTGTTGAGCCCATTGTAGGAGAGAGCGCGAGCGAGCGAGATGACCACGCCGCCGTAGACGATGCGCTTGCCAAAGCGGCCCTTGGCCTCGGTGTGCTGGTTGAAGTGCACCTTCGCGGTGTTCTGGTAGAGCCGCGTGGCGATCTGGTGCTCGGCTTCCTCGAGCGTCATTCCGTCGACGTGATCGATCTTTTCGCCGACCTCGTAATCCTTCCAGCGGTAGGGCGAGCCGGCCAGCGCATAGTCATAGCGGGCAATGGCAAGCGGCGGCACGGCGCCACCGATTTCGCTCGGATCAACACGCTCGGCAAGCTTCGGCACGATTGCCTCGGGCGCGGGCGAGTTCTTGTCGCGCTTCCTCACCATGACCCAGCGCACGTATTCGAGCACCACGTCGCCGTCCTGGTTGCGCCCGGTCGAGCGCACGTAAACGGTGCCCGTCTCGCGGTTGGAATTCTCCTTGAGCCCGATCACCTCCGACACCGACGACAGCGTGTCGCCGGGATAGGCCGGCTTCAGGAAGCGGCAGTTGGCGTAGCCGAGATTGGCGATGGCGTTGAGCGAGATGTCGGGCGTGGTCTTGCCGAACACAATGTGGAAGGTGAGGAGGTCGTCCAAAGGGGCGCGAGGGTAGCCGAGCTGCTTGGCGAAGGCGTCCGAGGACTGCACCGCAAAGCGCGTCCCGTAGAGGCTGGTGTAAAGCGCTACGTCGCCGACCGTAACCGTCCGCGGGGTCGCGTGCGTGATCACCTGGCCGAAGCGGAAATCCTCGAAGTAGTTGCCGGGGTTGGTTTTGGTCGATGTCATCGGTCGTCGCGGAGCCTTTGCATTGGAAATCTGCTGGTTGCGATTAGTGCGAAAGACATTCCTTGTCGACATGCTCCACACGGACAGTGCCCGCCGACGGCGCCGGCAATGGAATGAGCAGGCCGGACATCATGTGCCACGCGTACAAATAGGTGTCATCCTCGGGCTTGTCCCGAGGACCTATTCTTCCGCTGGCTCCCGCGCCACGACGTTTGTACCGGCTTGCGCCGTTCGACCCGCTCCACCGCTTGGGAACAGGGAGGGCCGTGGGTCCTCGGGACAAGCCCGAGGATGACAACCGCAGAATGACCGTTCGCCGCTTGCCGGCCCAAGGCGGTCTCAAAACCATTCTTCCTCGGTCCTGCGCATGGCGGCGATTGCCTCGGCTATGGAGACAGTGCGCTTGGCCTGGACGAGGTGGAGGCGCTCCACCATTCGGCCCTCGACCGTGATCACGCCCTTGGCGGCGTTCTGCGGCTCCGCGAAGGCAGCGATGATCGCCCGCGCCCAGGCAACCTCTTCCTCGGTTGGCGAGAACACCTCGTTGCAGGGCGCCACTTGCGAGGGATGGATGAGCGTTTTTCCGTCCATGCCGAGCGTGCGGCCGTTCTCGCACTCCTCGCGAAAACCGACCTCGTCGCGAAAGTCGTTGTAGACGCCATCGAGGACATCGAGGCCGTAAGCGCGCGCCGCCACGATTGCCATAGCGAGCCACGGCACCACGGCAATGCGGTTATGCAGCGCCCGGGCGCGCAATTCCTTCAGGAGGTCATTGGTGCCCATGACGAGGCAGGCGAGTCGATTTGCGGGGTCGGCGCCAAGGGCTGCGATCTCGCGGACATTCAGGACCGAGCTCGGCGTCTCCATCATCGCCCACAGCCTTGTGCGCGGCTCGGCGCCGATGGCGCCCAGCACCTTCGCTGCTGTCACCACATCTCCCGGCTGCGAGACCTTCGGCACCAGGATGGCGTCGGGCGCGACGCTGACCGCTGCGCGCAGGTCGTCCATGCCCCAGGCGGTTTCGATGGCGTTGGTGCGGATAACAAGCTCGCGCCGGCCGTATCCGCCCGCCTTGACGGCGGCGCAGACATTAGCGCGTGCCGCTGCCTTGGCTTCCGGCGCAACCGAATCTTCCAGGTCGAGGATCAGCGAATCGGCCGGAAGGGTCTTCGCCTTTTCGAGCGCGCGCTCGTTCGCTCCCGGCATGTAGAGCACGCTGCGGCGTGGGCGGATGTGCATCCCGGCTCCCCTTTGTGCAGTGCACAATAGCTTGAGCCGGGCCCGATACCAAGCAGGGTTACGAAGCGCGCGGGCGCTTGGAGCTAACAAGGGGCTCGGGCAAGAGTGGCGAAACCTCGAGATTCGAATTGCACCGGATCAATCAATGGCCCGCGTCCTCGCCCTTTCATCGCATGTCGCCTTTGGATCGGTCGGCCTCGCGGTCATCGTCCCTGCTTTGCATGCGCTCGGGCACGAGGTGATTGCGGTGCCAACCGTGGTGCTGTCGAACCACCCCGGCCACGGGCGGTTTGCTGGTGAGCGGATTGCGCCAGCCATTATCGAGGAGATGGTTGACGCACTCGACGCCAACGGCTGGCTCGCGGGCGTCGACGCCGTGCTGACCGGCTATCTGCCAACCGCCGGCCACGTGGCGAGCGCCGCCGGGGCTGTCGCGCATGTGCGCGCCGCCAACGGGGCCGCGATCGTCCTCTGCGATCCGGTGTGCGGCGATGACCCGGGCGGGCTCTACCTCGACCAGTCGGTGCCGGCCGCCATCGGCGAGCTGCTACTCCCGGTCGCAACCATCACCACGCCCAACCGGTTCGAAGCCGCTTGGCTCAGCAGACTGCCGATCTCGACGCCCGAGCAGGCGGTTGACGCCGCGCGCGCCTTGAGCGTTCCCACGGTGCTCGTCACCTCGGTGCCGGCCAGCGGTGACCGCCTCGCCACGGTGCTCATCCTCGAGGAGGGCGGCACGCACGCCTGCTTCGTCCCGCGGCGGGACTTGGCGCCGCGCGGGACGGGAGACTTGCTGGCGGCGCTCTATCTGGGGCATGTGCTCAATGGCGCGGACGCCCCACAGGCGCTGGGACGTGCCGTCGCCGGCGTCGAAGCCGCAATCGCAGCCTCGGGTCCAAACGAGCTGGTGCTCGCTAAGGCGCCTTGGGCGACGGCCGAGCCGGTGCCGGCGGGCCCGGTCTGAAGAAAGCGCGGCGCGCGCAGGGAGGCTGCAAGGCGTGGGATCAGGTCGCAAATCGAACAACCGGCAGTTCGCCGGAGCGCTGGCCTTCATGCAGCACGACGCTGCCAGCGGGATCGTGCTGCTCGCCGCGGCGGCGCTCGCTCTGATCCTGCAGAACTCCGCCCAGAGCTGGCTGTACGACGCGCTGGTCGGGACACCTGTCACGCTGCGCTTTGGCGGCCTGATGCTCGACAAACCGCTGCTCTACTGGATCAACGACGGCTTGATGGCGATCTTCTTCTTTCTGGTCGGGCTCGAGATCAAGCGCGAGCTCTTGATCGGGGAGCTGTCGACGCCCAAGCAGGCGCTACTGCCGGCTATAGCCGCGCTCGGCGGCATGGTAGTTCCGGCGCTGATCTATACGGGAATCAACTGGGGCGATCCGGTTGCCCTGCGCGGGTGGGCTATTCCGGCCGCGACCGACATCGCCTTCGCGGTTGGCGTGCTGGCGCTGCTCGGACCGCGCGTGCCCGCATCGCTCAAGGTGTTTCTCCTGGCGCTCGCCATCATCGACGACCTCGGCGCGATCGTCATCATCGCCGTGTTCTACACCGCCGATCTTTCGCTCGTGGCGCTCGGCCTTGCCGGCGTCGGCATCGCGACGCTCATCATCCTCAACAAAAGCGGCGTCGTGCGCATCGCGCCCTACGTGCTCGTCGGGCTGTTCATCTGGCTGTGCGTGCTCAAATCAGGCGTGCACGCCACGCTCTCCGGCGTGGTGACGGCGCTCGCCGTACCCCTCACCGTGCCCGCGGGCCAAAAACAGAGCCCGTTGGCGCGCCTGGAGGAAGGCCTGCATCCGTGGGTTGCGTTCGGCGTGCTGCCGCTGTTTGCCTTTGCCAACGCGGGCGTCTCGCTCGCTGGAATGACGCTCGCCAAGGTCTTGAGCGAAATACCGCTTGGCATCGCACTTGGGTTGTTTGTCGGAAAGCCGATCGGGATCTTCGGGTTCTCGCTCGGCGCCATCGGCTTGAAGCTCGCGGGCAAACCCGAGGGCGCTACGTGGGCTCAGCTGTTCGGTGTCGCCATCCTGGGCGGCATCGGCTTCACCATGAGCCTGTTCATCGGCATGCTGGCCTTCGTCGACCCAGAGAGAGCCGCTGAGATTCGTATCGGCGTTCTCGCCGGATCGATCACCTCGGCGATCGCCGGCTACGCTCTGCTCAGGAGCCTGAAGCCGGCGCCGGGCCCGCCCACGCGCCGGCCCTAGCCGCCGCTCGCGACGCTTTGATATTGGCCGGGCGGCGGGCGTGGTACTTGCCGGACAGTTCCTCCCACTCGATGACGACATTGCCTCCGGTCGCCGAATACTGGCGATCCCAGTTCGACAGCAGGTCGAGGCAGGCGTGATCGATGTAGTCGAGATCGACGATGTGCACGTGCACCTGCGCGCCGGGCTTGAGCTTCTCGAGTTCGGCGGCAAGCAGCGGCAGGCGAATCAAAGTCGCAGATCCTTTCAAGTGCAGGTCGATGCGATTGCCGGCCGAAATCTTCCTCCTTGCGCACATCCAGGTGGGAGAAGGCGTAGAGCAGCTTGATCAACGAAAGACCGAGGCCGACGAGCACGCCCTCGAGCAGATTGGTGGCAACGATTGTCGCGATGGTGACGAAGTAGATGATCACCTCGCCCATCCCGAACTTCGCCAGTTTGGTCACCACCTTCGGATAGGCGAGCTTGTAGCCGGTGAAGACCAGGATCGCTGCCAGCGCCGACAGCGGAATGTAGTTGAGAGTGAACGGAAGCGCGGCGACGAACAGCAGAAGCCACACGCCGTGCATCACCGCCGACCAGCGCGTCTGCGCACCGGCCTCGACGTTGGCGCCCGAGCGCACGATCACGCCCGTCATCGGTAGCACGCCGAGCACGCCGCAGATGGTGTTGCCGACTCCCTGCGCCGTGAGCTCACGGTCGTACTTCGTGCGCGGACCCTTGTGCATCTGATCGACGGCGGTAGCGCATAGCAGCGTCTCGGCGCTGGCGATGAACGCGACCGATATCGCGCCGAGCAGCACCGGCCACTCGGTGATGCGCATCAGCTTCTCAGGCGTCGGGAAGATGGTCTCGGAGAAGATATTGGCCGGAACGGTAACGTACTTGATATCCGCGTAGCCAAGCAGTTTTGCCGCGGCGATGCCGACGATGGCGCCGACCAACGGTGCCGGAAACAGCCGCCACCTCTTGGGTGCAAATCCGCCCCACGCAAACGTGCTGGCGATCGTGAGCGCGCCGATGGTCAGCGCCTGCAGGTGTGTGCCGCCCTCGCTGAACGCGTTCATCAGCGAGGTGGGGATCCCGACGAGGTTCTGGATGCCGGTGCCGATGGGCTTGTAGTCGAGCATCACATGAAACTGGGAGGCAAGGATCAGAACGCCGATGCCGGCCAGCATGCCATTGATCACGGCGGGAGAAACGGCGCGGAACCACTGCCCGAGCCTGCACAGGCCGGCAACAAGCTGGATGAGGCCGGCAAACAGCACGATCACACCGATCATTGGCACGCCGAACTGGTCGACGAGCTGCCAGATCAGTACCGAGAGGCCGGCCGCGGGCCCGCTCACCTGCAAGGGCGCGCCGGAGATCATGCCCACGACAATGCCGCCGACGATGCCGGTGATGAGGCCGGACGTGATCGGCATGTGCGACGCGAGCGAGATGCCCATGCACAGCGGCAGGGCAACCAGGAAGACCACCATCGATGCCAGAAAGTCGCGACCGAAGGTCGCTGACGTGTACGAAGATGTCATGAGACCTGATCCCGCCCGTGTTGCTCCACGCCTAAGGGGCAATTGCGATCTTGATCGCGCACCGTATTTTGTTAATTGAGCAAGCCCCCCGGCGCGCCGGACGATACCGGTTGCCCAAGATACCGGCAAGGCGAACCGCGCCGGCGCCCCAAGGAGGGTTAAGACCTCGGCTTAAGGATGCCCCCACGCAGTGAACCAGGATTGAACATGAGCAGCTTCCCCGAAGTTCTGGCCGACCGCTTCCGCCGCTTCCAGCACCGGCATTTTCTGCCCAACGCCGAGCAGTACGAGGAGCTGGCCAAATACGGGCAGGACCCGGAGGCGATGATCGTGTCCTGCTCGGACAGCCGCGTCGACCCCGAGACCATCTTCGGCGCCATGCCCGGCGAGCTGTTCGTCGTGCGCAACGTCGCCAACCTGGTCCCGCCCTACGAGACCGGTGGCAAATTCCACGGCGTGAGCTCGGCAATCGAGTTTGCCGTGCTCAACCTGCGCATCAAGCACCTGATCGTCATGGGTCACTCCGGCTGCGGCGGCGTAAAGGCCGCGCTCGATCAGAGCGCCGCCATCCAGACGGAGTCGAGGTTCATCAGCCGCTGGATGTCGATGCTGGACGACGCGCGCCTCAAGGTGCTGGCTTCGCACCAGATGTCGCCGGCGTCCGACAAGCTGTGCGCACTGGAAAAAGAGTGCGTGAAGACCGCCATCAAGAACCTGCGCACATTCCCCTTCGTCATCGAACGTGAGGAGAAGGGCCGTCTCGCGCTGCACGGCGCTTATTTCGACATCGCCACGGGCGTATTGTCGGTGCTCAACCACTCGCGCAACGAGTTCTTCCCGCTCTAACTCAACGCGGGGGCGCCGGCGGAGAGGCGGCCTGCGCTTGCGCCTGCGCGATGGCGGGCAATAGCCGCGTCTGCAGGCTCTCGGGCGTCACGGCGCCGACATGCTTGAATACGATCTCGCCCTTGCCGTTGACGACGAACGTCTCGGGCATGCCGTAGACGCCCCAGTCGATCGCGTTGCGCCCATTCGCATCGGTGCCGACCGCCTGGAACGGATTGCCGTAACGGCCCAGGAAGCGCCGCGCCGCTGCGGGTTCGTCCTTGTAGTTGACGCCATACAGCGGCACGCCAGCCTGATCCTTGAGTTGAAGCAGCAGCGCCTGCTCGTCGGCACATTGCGCGCACCAGGACGCCCAGAAATTGATGACGCTGACCTTGCCGTTGGCGAGATCGGAGCTTGCGAAGCCGGGCACCGGTTTCTCGGTTTCGCGCAGTCCTTCGACTGCAGGGAACGACGTCGCCGGAACCGGCTTTCCGATCAGAGCCGAGGGTAGCTTGCTCGGGTCCCCTGTCTCCAAGGCAAAGGCAAAGAGGCCCACGAGAGCGGCAAACACGAGAACGGGCGCAATGACCCACTTGAGGCGTCCGCCGCTCGTTGTCGGCAATGCGGCGTCCGCAGTCACGTGCTCGTCGATCGGCTCGGGCATGGATCTATCGGCCGCTAGCGTGAGGCATTGCTGCGCGGACCCGACCGCCGCGTCACGCCGCGCGCGGCAAGGTCATCCAGCCGGCGCTGTTGCACACGCCCGTCGATCACCAGCCACGCAATGAGCCCTCCGACCACAACGAATGTGATCGCATAGGCGGTCCAAATGAAGGCTGCGTGCGGCCCGAGATCCATATTGCTACTCCGCCGCCGCCAGCTGGCCCGACTGCGCGCGGGCAACTTCCGCCATCTGCAGCGCCTTGAGGCGACGCCGCAGGATCTCGTTGCGCATCGCTTTGATGTGCAGCGCTGCAAACAGCAGCGTGAAGCCCCCAGCCATGATCAGCAGCGGCGTGAGCAGCGAGATATCGATCGTCGGACCACCAACGCGGATCACGCTGGCCGGCTGGTGCAGCGTATTGCCGAAATTCACGGAGAATTTGATGATCGGCAGCATCACGATGCCGACAAGGGCAAGAACGGCGGTCAGCTTGGCGGCAAGTGACTCATCCTCGATCGAGGAGCGAAGCGCCATCAGCCCGAGGTAGAGAAAGAACAAGATCAGCACCGAGGTGAGGCGCGCGTCCCAGACCCAATAGGTGCCCCACGAGGGCCGGCCCCAGAGCGAGCCCGTCACGAGGGCGAGAAACGTGAAAACGGCGCCGAGCGGCGCGGCCGCCTTCGCCGACACATCGGCAAGCGGGTGCCGGAAGACGAGCAGTCCGAAGGCCGAGATCGCGATCAATACGTAGCAGTACATCGCCAGCCACGCCGACGGCACGTGGATGAACATGATGCGCACCGTCTCGCCCTGCTGGTAGTCGGGCGGCGCCACAAAGAAGCTCAAGTAGAGCCCGTACAGCAGCACCGCAGCGGCCGCCCCGGCAAGCCAGGGAAGCAGCACGCCGGACAGCTCCATGAACCGGGTCGGATTGGCGAGACGCTGTGTGACGGTCGGCATTGGAATTGATCTAAGGCTTCAAAGGCGGAAGCGCAATTCGCGCCTGTGACGATGGGTAAAATCGGCAATAGGCAATGGGCATCAGGCAATAGCTTGTCGCCCGCTTTTGCCTATCGCCCAATGCCTGTTGCCTGTTGCCTCTCACTGCAGCTGCACACGCAGCGCCGCCGCCGCCGCAATCGGCCCGAGCACGGCCGCAGCCAGCGATATGGCGGTAAGGATAAGGAACGGACTTCCCGAGCCGCCGGGGCCCAACAGGGCATTGATCGTCGCCATGCCGAAAATGAGCGTCGGGACGTAAAGAGGCAGCACCAAGAGCGCAATCAACAGTCCGCCGCGGTGGGCGCGCAACGTCAGCGCCGCCCCTACCGCGCCGATGGCGCTGATGGCCGGTGTGCCGACCAGCATGGTCGCAACAAGCGCGGGGTAAGCGGCGAGATCGAGGTTGAGCAAGATGCCGAGGATCGGCGCCATCAGGGCCAGGGGCACTCCGGTCGAGATCCAGTGCGCGAGCGCCTTGGCGCCGGCCACGAGTTCCAATGGAAGCGGCCCCGTCGCCAGAATGTCGAGTGACCCATCCTCGAAGTCGGCGCCGAACATCCGCGGCAGCGACAGCAGCGCCGACAGCAACAGCGCGATCCACAGCACGCCGGGAGCGATGCGCGATAGCAGGTTCAAGTCGCTGCCGAGCCCCAAGGGCAGCATTGTGACGACCACCATGTAGAACCCTAGCGCGGTGCCGAGCGCGCCGCCCTGGCGCACCGAGAGGCGCAGATCGCGTTTTACGAGAGCCAGGAAAGCGCTCATGCCGCGGCTTCCGCGCGCCCGAGCCGGATCTCGCGCGCCTGCTCGAGCCCGAGCGCAACGTGCGTTGCCACGACCGCCATACCGCCCCCGGCCACATGCTCGTTGGTCGCGGCAATGAGCATCTGGATGGCCGAGGCATCGAGCGACACCGTCGGCTCGTCAAGCAGCCACAGGGGGCGCTCGGCGACGGCAAGCCGTGCCAGCGCGAGGCGGCGTCGCTGCCCGGCGGAAAGATAGCCGGCGGGTATATCCTCAAGTCCGCCGAGGCCGAAGCGGTCGAGCGCGGCCCTCAGCGATGCCCCGCTGGCCGGATTATGGCCGAGATACCTGGCCCAGAACGACAGGTTCTCAGCCACGCTCAGGTGCGCCTTGGTGCCATCGAGGTGGCCGACGAAATGCAGGTGCTCGCGCCCCTCGGACGCCTCCTCGAAACCCGCGCCTGCAAAGCGAACCGAACCCTCGGTGGGGACGATGAACCCCGCGAGCGCGCGCAGCAGCGTCGTCTTGCCGGCGCCATTGGCCCCGGTCAGAAGCAGGGCCTCGCCGCCCTTGAGCGCGAAGGACAGCCCGTCGACTACGGTTCGCCCGCCGCGGCACAAGATGAGTTTTTCAGCAGTGAGCTGCACAGCTCTTGGTCATCCGCGTCGAAGAATGCTCTGGCGAAGCGAAGGCAAAATCCCGCAAAATGCGCGCCATGGTGTCAACTGGCCGCAGCCCACGCGGGCCTATATAAGAGGCACGCTTTGATCGGCGCCAGAGCAATGCTCTCATGTTCTTGCGGTCTCGTCCGGCAAGGTTAGCGCTTCGCGAGCCGCCCAGCAGCCAATCAGGAGATAGTCCTTGAAGCATACCGAGCCGCTCTCTCTCGACAGCTTCAAGTGCCGCAAGGAGCTCGTCTCCGGCGGCAAGACCTACGTCTACTACTCGCTCCCCGAGGCCGAGGCGAACGGTCTTGCAGGGATTTCCAAGCTTCCCTATTCGATGCGGGTGCTGCTCGAGAACCTGTTGCGGCACGAGGACGGGCGCACGGTCACTCGAGCCGACATCCAGGCCGTGGCTTCCTGGCTGACCGACAAGGGCACCGCCGGCGCCGAGATCGGCTTCAGACCGGCGCGCGTTCTCATGCAGGACTTTACCGGCGTGCCGGCCGTGGTCGACCTTGCCGCCATGCGCGACGGCATGAAGATGCTGGGCGGCGACCCCGAGAAGATCAATCCGCTCGTCCCCGTCGATCTCGTGATCGATCACTCGGTCATCGTCGATGAGTTCGGCTCGCCCAACGCCTTCGCCCACAACGTGGAGCACGAATACGAGCGCAACATCGAACGCTATAATTTTCTGAAATGGGGCCAGGGCGCCTTCGACAATTTTCGCGTGGTCCCACCCGGCACGGGCATCTGCCACCAGGTGAACCTCGAGTTCCTTTCGCAGACGGTCTGGACCAAGGCGCTTCCCGACGGCACGACGCTCGCCTACCCCGACACCCTCGTCGGCACCGACAGCCACACGACCATGGTCAACGGGCTTGCCGTGCTCGGCTGGGGCGTGGGCGGCATCGAGGCCGAGGCGGCCATGCTGGGCCAGCCGCAATCCATGCTGCTGCCGGAAGTGATCGGTTTCAAGCTGACGGGAAAACTCACCGAGGGCGTGACCGCGACCGACCTCGTTCTCACCGTCACGCAGATGCTGCGCAAGAAAAGCGTTGTAGGCAAATTCGTCGAATTCTACGGGCCGGGCCTCGACACCATGCCGCTCGCCGACCGCGCGACGATCGCCAACATGGCGCCTGAATACGGCGCGACGTGCGGTTTCTTCCCGGTCGATATCGAGACGCTCATCTATCTCAACATCTCGGGGCGCGAAGCTTCGCGCATCCGGCTGGTTGAGGACTACTCACGTGCGCAGGGCATGTTCCGCAGCGCGGGCTCGCCCGACCCCGTCTTTACCGACACGATCGAGCTCGATCTTGCTTCGGTCGTTCCCTCGCTCGCCGGACCGAAGCGTCCCGAAGGCCGCATCGCGCTCCCCGATGTCGCTGCGGGGTTCAGCAAGGCGATGGACCTCGAGTACCGCAAGCCGGGCGAGCTTTCAAAGCGCGCGCCCGTCGCCGGCCGCGACTTCGACGTCGGCCACGGCGATGTCGTCATCGCCGCGATCACGAGCTGCACCAATACGTCGAACCCAAGCGTGCTGATCGCCGCCGGACTTGTGGCCAAGAAGGCGGTCGAGAAGGGTTTGACGCGCAAACCCTGGGTCAAAACCTCGCTCGCGCCTGGCTCGCAAGTTGTTTCCGCCTATCTCGACAAGGCCGGCCTGCAGCCCTACCTCGACAAGGTTGGATTCAACCTCGTGGGCTTCGGCTGCACCACGTGCATCGGGAACTCCGGGCCGCTCGCGCCGGAAATATCTGCCGCCATCAATGGCAACGGCATCGTCGCCGCGGCGGTGCTGTCGGGGAATCGCAACTTCGAGGGCCGCATCAGCCCTGACGTGCAGGCGAACTACTTAGCCTCCCCGCCCCTCGTCGTCGCCTACGCGCTTGCGGGCTCGGTGCAGATGGATCTGACGCGCGAGCCGCTCGGAACGGGAAGCGACGGCGCGCCTGTGTTCCTCAAGGATATCTGGCCGACCTCGCAGGAAATCCAGAAGTTCATCGCCGAGACAATCACGCGCGAGCTGTTCCTCGAGCGCTACGCCGACGTGTTCAACGGCGACGCGAGCTGGCGCGCGATCGATACCGCGGGCGGTCTCACCTACACGTGGAATCCGCAATCGACCTACGTGCGCAATCCACCCTACTTCGACGGTATCGGCATGACGCCTATTGCCGTTACCGATATCGTGGGTGCACGCGTCCTTGGGCTGTTCGGCGACAAGATCACCACCGACCACATCTCGCCGGCGGGCTCCATCAAGGCTGCCTCGCCGGCCGGCGCCTACCTGCTGGGCCATGACGTGCTCGCAGCCGACTTCAATCAGTACGGCACGCGGCGTGGCAATCACGAGGTCATGATGCGCGGCACGTTCGCCAACATTCGCATCAAGAACTTCATGGCCAAGGACGCCGCCGGCAACGTGAAGGAGGGCGGCTTCACTGTTCACTACCCCTCAGCCGAGCAGATGCCGATTTTCGATGCGGCCATGCGCTACAAGTCCGAGCGCATGCCGCTCGTCATCTTTGCCGGCGTCGAGTACGGCAACGGCTCCTCGCGCGACTGGGCGGCGAAGGGCACGAGCCTGCTCGGCGTCAAAGCGGTGATCGCGCAATCCTTCGAGCGCATCCACCGCTCAAATCTGGTGGGCATGGGCGTGGTGCCGTTCGTGTTCGAGGACGGCACGAGCTGGCAGACGCTTGGTCTCAAAGGTGACGAGACCGTAACAATTCGCGGCATCGCCGACATCAAGCCGCGACAGATGATGGTCGCGGAGATCACGTCCGCGGACGGAACCGTGCGCCAAGTGCCGCTGCTGTGCCGCGTCGATACGCTCGATGAGCTCGAGTACCTCAAGAACGGCGGCATTTTGCACTACGTCCTGCGCAATTTGGCGGCGTAGCTCGCGCCGTACACTTAACGCCGCCGGGACTTAATCTTTCGTGACCGCCATTGATGCGGCGCCGGCCGCCAACTAAACTAGTTACATTGTTGCCTTACAGCGGAAAATGAAATGCGGCTGGCCACCGTCCTCGCCCTCGCAATTGCGCTCGCGCTGCCGCCTTCGCCGATGCTGGCCGAAGCGGGCGGCATCAATCCGTCGTTTCCGCCCGCGAAGAACGTGCTCGAGCTGTTTACCAGCCAGGGCTGCGATACCTGCCCGCCCGCCGACCAGGTGCTGGCCACCTACGCGGACAGGCCCGACGTCATCGCCATCTCGCTGCCCGTCGACATCTGGGACTATCTCGGCTGGAAGGACACGCTGGCCTCCGACAAGAACAGCGAGCGCCAGAAGCACTACGCCAAGGCGCGCGGCGACGGCGCGATCTACACGCCGCAGGTCGTGGTCAATGGCATGGTGGGCGTCAACGGGAATGATCCGGCTGCGATCGACAAGGCGATCACGACGACTGATGCCGAGCTGAAAACGAAGCGCGTGCCGATCCGCTTCTGGCACGAGCGGAATACCATCATCATCGAGGCGGGCGACGCGCCGGCGGGTTCTGCAGTGAAGGAAGCCACCATCTGGTTCGCGGTGGTTCAGAAGGTCGCGAAGGTGCCGATCCAGCGCGGCGAGAACAACGGCAAGACGCTGACCTACACAAACATCGTGCGCGAGATGCTGCCGGTCGGAAGCTGGAACGGCAAAGCGATCAACCTGCAGCTTGCGCGCTCGTCCGTCATGCAGCCGCAGACGGAAGCCTGCATCGTGCTACTGCAGGAAGGCAAGGCCGGCCCCATCATCGGCGCGGCCTGGACCGGCCTGTGGTGACCGGCCTCAGGTAGGCGCCGCGCTCCCTTGAGTTTAATTCACGAGCCCGCGCTTTTTCAGCATGCCTGAGATCTCCGGCGGCTTGCCACGGAACGCAAGGTACGCCTGCAGCGGATCGCGCATATTCCCTGCCGAATAGATGTACTTCTTGAGCCGCTTCGCCGTCGCGGCGTCGAAGGGATCGCCCGCTTCCTCGAACGCGGCGAAAGCATCTGCGTCCATCACCTCCGACCACATGTAGCTGTAGTAGCCGGCCGCGTATCCGCCGATGATATGCAGGAAGTGCGGGAGCCGGTGACGCATCACGATCTCGCTCGGCATGCCTAGCTTGTCCAGCGTCGCGCGCTCGAAGGCGGCCACATCGAGCCTCTGTGCGTCGGGGAGCGCGTGCAGCTCCATATCGACCAGCGCGGAGGCGACGTACTCAACCGTTGAGAACCCCTGGTTGAAGTTGCGTGCCTTCTTCAGCCGCTCCGTGAGCTTCTGCGGCATCGGCTTGCCGGTGACGTGATGCAGCGCGAAGCGTTGCAAAACCTCGGGCGTCGTAAGCCAGTGCTCAAACAGCTGCGACGGCAGCTCGACGAAATCGCGGGCAACGCTGGTGCCGGAGATCGATGAATAAGTGACGTCCGACAGCAGCCCGTGCAGCGCGTGCCCGAACTCGTGGAACAGCGTGCGCGCGTCATCGAGCGACAACAGCGTCGGCTGCCCCTCTTCGCCCTGCGCGAAGTTCATCACGTTGACGACAATCGGGCGCTCGCGGCCCGAAACGTTGGACTGGCCGCGGAAATTGCTCATCCAGGCGCCCGAGCGCTTGGTCGCGCGCGCGTAATAGTCGCCGAAGAATATCCCGACGTGCTCGCCCTTGTCGGTCTTCACCTCCCAGGTGCGGACCTGCGGGTGATAGCGGGGCAAATCGAGGCGCTCCTCGAAGCGCACCTTGAACAGGCGCGACGCGGTATCAAACGCTGCGGCAATGACATTCTCGAGCGTGAAGTACGGGCGCGTCGCCGATTTATCGACTTCGTAGCGCGCCTTGCGCTCCTTCTCGGCGTAGTAGCGCCAGTCCCATGCCGCGATCGCGAAGTTGGCGCCCTCGGCGCGCACCCGTTCCTGCAAGGCATCGCGCTCGAGCCCGGCACGCTTCACGGCCGCCGGCCACACGGCGCCAAGCAGATCGCGCACGGCCGCCGGCGTCTTAGCCATCGTCTCCTCGAGGCTGTAATCGGCGAATGTCGCATAGCCGAGCAGGCCCGCAACTTCGCCGCGCAGCCGAACGATCTCGGCCATGATGGTGCGGTTGTCGCGCGTCTCGTCGACCTCGCCGCGACGCACCCAGGCGGCGAAAGCCTGCTCGCGCAGGTCGCGGCGCTCGGAGAACTGCAGGAATGGCTCAATGCTGGAGCGCGCCAGCGTGATCGCATGCTTGCCCTTGTGGCCCAGCCCGTCGGCGGCGCGTGCAGCGGCGGCGCGGATCGAATTGGACAAGCCGGCAAGGTCGGCTTCCCCGTCGAGTACCAGCTGCCAGGATTGCTCGTCCTTCAGGACGTTCTGTGAAAATTGGGTGGCAAGCACTGCGGCGCGCTGGTTGATCTCGGCGACGCGCGCCTTCGCCTTGCGGCCGAGCTTGGCGCCGCTGCGCACAAGCCAGGTATGATGCAGCTCGAGCACGCGCATCTGCTCGTCGTTGAGACCCAGTTTCTCGCGGCGCTCATATAGATACTCGACGCGCTCAAAGAGCTTCGGATTGAGCATGATCGCGGTCTGATGCGCGGCGAGCTTTGGCGCGAACTCGCGCTCGATCGCCTGTAGCTCGTCGGTGGCGTCGGTGCCGGACAGGTTGAAGAAGGTCGCGCACACGCGCCCGAGCATCTGGCCGCTTTTCTCCATCGCGACGATCGTGTTGGCGAATGTCGGACGCGCTTCCTGCGACGCGAGCTTCGCGATCTCGGCCTTGTGCTCCTTGAGAGCTGCCGCCAGGGCAGGCGGGAAGTGCTTGGCCTCGATCCTGTCGAAGGGAGGGATGCGGAACGGCCCCGACCAGCGCGCGAGCAGCGGGTTGGCGACGGGTTTCTTGCCCGGCTTCTTGGTGGCCAGGCTCTTAGTCGGCTTCTTGGCGCTGAGCTTTCGCGCGCTTGCCGCGCCGGCCGTGGTCGATTTTACCGCGCGCTTTGCGCCGCTCCGCCGAGGCGGCATGCCATGCTTTGCCACGTAGGTTCCTTCGCGTTGACCGTTCAGATCTTTTGCTGCGATCAACCTAAGCGCTCGCGCAGCGGCGTCCTAGACTGGGCGCAAGTCTGGGCGCAAAAAACAAGTCTGGGCGCAAAAAAATTGGGCCGGTGCGAAACCGGCCCATTACGCATTACGCTCTGGGAATTCAACGGAAGGCTGCCAACAAGACCCGGTCCGGTAGGAACGCCCTGGGGGGCTGGGGGGCTGAGAAGTCCAGAACACTCCTGGTGGACCGGGCCTAGAGGCAACGATCACAAGGTCGCTTTCCTTTGAGGCAGATCGTTGTTCGCGAGGGGTCTCGAATTGGGCCATGTCGGGGAATTCTCGTGCCCCTTGAGTTGCTGCTCGGAGAATCGGCACGCGCGAACCCCTTGAAATCGGCGGCGTCCAGCGCGATCATGAGGCCGATGTGACATGGAGGCGCGATTGAGCGACGCCGAACCGATAGCATTCAGCCCGCGCGGAGCGGGCGGCTTCCGCAGCACGAACGTGTTTCCAGGAAGTTCAGGATCACCGGGCCAACGCCCTACCACCTTCACCCGCCAAGAATTGAGCGCCATCCTCGCCGTGTACGGCCGCAAGGTCGCGGCCGGCGAATGGCGCGACTACGCCATCGACATCGGACGCGACAAGGCGGTGTTCTCCGTCTTCCGGCGCTTCAGCGAATGTCCGCTGTTCAGAATCGAAAAGACGCCGCGGCAGGCCCGCAAGCAGGGCGCTTATTCCGTCGTGGCGCCCGCCGGCCTCATCCTGAAACGCGGCCATGATTTGAGCATTGTGCTCAAAGTGCTCGAGACCCGCGTTCGCCTCGTCGGCGCTTAGCGCGTCAAAATCTGGCTCGGGCGCGTGGCGGCGACACGCTGTAGCGCAAGCAGTCCGCCGGCTGGCGCGCTTGCATACGGAATCGTATGGGAACTTCACCCCATTCCGACAAATTTGCGGAGCGTCGTAGACCCTTCTTGCAAGGGACCCGAGGCCGCCGTTGTCAAACCCTGATCAAAGGCGCTGGACATTCGTCGCAAGGTCGGAGCCGCGCATTTCCTGGCTCGACCGCGCAGAGCTGGTGTCGCATTTGTTGCGGCCCACCGACACCGTCTGCGACCTGGGATCGGGCGCGCAGACGCTGCGGCGCTTCCTGCCGCCCTCCACCGGATACATTCCCGTCGACCTGGTGAAGGAGCACCCCGATACCTGGGTGACCGATCTCAACGGGGCGTTCGTGCTGCCGCAATGGGATTTCAACGTCATCGCGGCCATCGGGGTGCTCGCCCACCTGAAGGATGTCGATGCTTTCCTTGCCCGCCTTCTGGAGACGCAGCGCGGCAAGCTGTTCATTTGCACCATGGGCGTAGGCCGCAAGCATGATCGGCGTTCGCCGGCGCAATGCATCGCGCTGCTGCAGCCGTACATGCGCGACACCACGTTGTTCGCCCGCCTGGACACGCTGTGCGTCTTTTATGGAACGCTCGGCGCCACTGAAGCAGAAATCGGCAGGCGATCGATCGACGACATCGTCTGCTCGTATACCCCCGAATGGAAATACGCGGCCCATCGCTGCGATCTCGCGCTGCGCCGGTGGCGCCGCGGCGGCAATAACGGGCCGCGCTGGGCTCCTCCGCCCAAAGCTTGAAGGAAGCCCAAAAACAAAGAGCCCCGGTTGGGGCTCTTTGCAATTCGTTTTCAGCGTCTTGCTCGCGGCGTCGGCTAGTTGCGGTTGCCGAACAGGTTCAACAGCATGACGAACATGTTGATGAAGTCGAGGTAGAGGCTGAGTGCACCCATGATGGCGCTCTTGGCGGCCATCGCCGCGTCGTTGCGGACGACGTAGTAGGTGTCCTTGATGCGCTGCGTGTCGTAGGCGGTTAGGCCAGCGAACACCAGAACGCCGATCACCGAGATGGCGAACTGCAACCCGCTCGACTGCAGGAACAGGTTGACCAGCGACGCGAGCACGATGCCGACGACGCCCATGAACAGGAAGGAGCCCCAGCCCGAGATGTCGCGCTTGGTCGTATAGCCCCAGAGGCTCAACGCACCGAATGTCGCCGCGGTGATGAAGAAGATCTGCGTGATCGACTGGCCGGTGTAGACGAGGAAAATCGACGACAGCGAGACGCCCATCACGGCCGCAAACAGCCAGAACGAGGCCTGTGCCGCGCCGACGCTCATCTGCTGGACGCGGAAGCCCAGGTAGAGGACGAAGCCGAGCGGAGCGAGCATGACGACCCAGCGCAGCGGCGACTGGAATAGGGTCTGACCAAATGGAGTAAGCGCGCCGTCCTGAACGGCGAGCATATAGGTGAGGTAGGCAACGACGCCCGTCAGAGCCACGCCGGCGGCCATGTAGTTATAGACGCCGAGCATGTAGGAACGCAGGCCCTCGTCGACAGCGACGCCTGTCGCCATCCCCGGTTGCGCGTACCTGTTGTCGAGCTGAGCCATTGATGTATCCCTGTTTCTGTTCGGCAAAACTGCCAAAGCGCTAAGAAATATGCTCGTTCGCGCCCCCCCTTTCAAGGTCAGCCGGACGGCTTTTTTTGCGCGTCATGCCTCCTCAAAGACATGCAAAATTAGGAATTTGCCGCCTGCTCCCCGGGGCGAGGCCACGAGCACTATTGGGAGGGCTACTGGGAGCGCAGGTAAGGTACTGCCGGGGCTCGTAGAACCGCCCAGGTCCCGACCCCGCCAAACAGCAGCACGAGCCCGGTTGCCAGGAGCAGCGCCACCGCGACCGCCAGGGCCGAGAAACTGAACGATATGTTCATTAACTGCGTAACGATGATCGCGGCGGCGGCCGTGCCGAGCCCGATCGCGAACAGCGCCGTCACGCCCGCGAGCAGCAGGTATTCGAGCGCGTGGGCCAACAAGATACGCCGGCGCGTGGCGCCCAGCGTCTTCAGGATGACCGCCTCCAGGATGCGGCGGCGCTGCGCGGTGGCGAGCGCGCCGGCCAGCACCAGGGCGCCCGCCAGCAGCGTCACCCCGCCGGCAACGCGGATCGCCGTCATCACCTTGGCGAACACCGCACCGAACGCATCGAGCGCGTCGCGCACGCGGATCGGCGTGATCGCAGGGTAGGCCCGAGCCAGCGCGCGCATGCTGTCGGCCTCGGTCTTGAGCGGCGTGGCATCGGGCAGCGAAATCGTGACCAGCAGATTGTAGGGCGCGCCTTCCAGCGTGTTGGGCGAGAACACCATCACGAAGTTGATGGCGAGGCTCTCCCACTTCACCTCGCGCAAGTTGGCGATGCGCGCCGTCACGTTGCGCCCCAGCACGTTGACGGTGACGGTATTGCCGATCTTGAGACCGAGCTTGCCGGCAAGCTCGGTTTCGAACGAAACAAGCGGCTCGCCGGAATAGTCGGGCGGCCACCAGCTGCCGGCGATGACCTTGGACCCCCGCGGCGGGGTCACCGAATAGGAGAGGCCGCGGTCGCCGTTGAGCACCCACTGCGCGTCGGGCGGCGCCTTCACCTCCTCGACGGGGACGTCGTTGAGGCTGACAAGACGGCCGCGCAGCATCGGCGCTTCTTCGAGATCGGCGCCCGGCACCTGCTGCTGCATCAGCTTCGTGAGCGGCAGATAGTCGTCAGGCGAGACATCGAGCACGAAATAGTCGGGCGAGCGTGCCGGCAGCCGCTCCTTGAGCTCCTCGACCAGGGAAGAATTCGCCAGCGCCACCGTGACGAGGAGCGACAGCCCAACCCCAAGCGACAGCACCACCGATCGCGTCAGCCCACCCGGCGCGCCCAGGTTGCGGATCGCCAGCGCAAGCTCGGGGATGTGCGTGCGCGGCATGCGGCGCGCGGCCCACGTAACGACAATGCCGAGCGCCAGAAACACCGCGAAAACGACCGTTATGCCGATGCAGAAATAGAGCGCGACGTGCTTGGCGTCGGAGGTGAGCATGGCAAAGCCAACGAGCGTTGCCGCAATGAGCACCGTCGCCGCGACGGCCCAGGCACGCGGCCAACTGCGGGTGAAGGCGCCACCGTTGGATACCTCGTCCCGGAACAGCACGTTGGCGCTGACGCGCTCGATGCGCGCGAGCGGCCACAACGTGAACAGGAGCGCCACCGCAAAGCCGTAGACGAGCGCCGATGCGATGCTCATCAGCGAGACGTTGAACTCCATGCGGATCGGCAGCGCCTCGCCGTAGAGGCCGCCAAGAACGAGCGGCAGCAGCGTCCCAACTACGAGACCGATTGCAACACCAATGACGGTGACGAGCGCGATCTGCGTGAGGAATATGCCGATGACCATGCGGCTCGTTGCACCGATGCTCTTCATCGTCGCGATCACCTTGCGGCGGCGGTCAATGAAGGTTGAGACGGCGTTGGCAACACCGACGCCGCCGACGAGCAGCGCCGTGAGGCCGATGAGCGTGAGGAACTGGCGCAGCCGGTCGAGCGTGCGGCTTACCTGCGGAGAGGGGTCGCGCCGGTCGACCAGTGTGAAACCCGCCTGCGGCAACTCGCTCTTGATGCGGGCGCGCGCCGCCTGCAACCCGGCAACGCTCGCCCCCTTGTCGTCGGCAAGCTTGAGCGCGTAGCGCCAGCGCACGAGCGTGCCAAGTTTCACCAGACCCGATTTTTCGATTGCGGCGTCGGAAACGAAGATGCGCGGACCATAGGTCAGCCGGTCGGAGATCCCGTCCGGCTCCGACTTGATGGTGGCGACGACTTTGACCGGCTCCGTCCCCAGCATGACGTCGTCGCCGACCTTGAGCCCAAGGCGCGCGAGCAGCACCGGCTCAACGGCCGCGCCTTGCGCCAGCGCATCTTGCAGCGCCATGCCGCCCTCGAGCTTGACCCCACCAACAAGCGGGTAACCTGCATCGACAAACTTCAGCTCGGCGAGCGCCTGGTCGGCGCCGTCAACGCGCCGCGCCATGGTGCGCATGGTCGCGGTCTCGCTGACAGCCCCGAGACTTTGCAGGAATTCTCGCTCCGTCGGCGAAGCGCGCACGTGCGTGCGTGAAACCGTTATGTCGCCGCCGAGGATCGCCTCGCCCTGGCGCTCGAAGCCCGCGCGCAAGGCATCCGAAGCCGCGCCAACGCCGGTTATGACGGCGACCCCCAGCGCGATGCACGCGATGAAAATGCCAAAGCCGGAAATGCCGCTGCGCAGCTCGCGTAACGCAAGCGCAAGCACCAGCGGCAAGCGCCAGCTGCGGTCTTCGCGGACGGGACCCAGCGCATCCGCTGCCGTCAAGAGGCAAGCGCCTCCGCCGCGCGTTCGATGCGCCCGTCGCGCATGAGGATGGTGTCCTGGCAGGCGGCGGCGAGCCGCTCCTCGTGTGTGACGAGGATGAGAGTCGCTTCGCGGCGGCGCTGCAGGCCAAACAGCAGGTCGATGACCTGGCGGCCGGTCTTGCCGTCGAGATTGCCGGTCGGCTCATCCGCCAGAATTAGCTTTGGCTGCCTGCTCAAAGCGCGCGCGATCGCAACACGCTGCTGCTCGCCACCCGATAATTCCGCGGGAAAATGATCGAGCCGTGCGGTCAATCCAACTTCGTGCAGCAGCTCGCGCGCAATCGTGAATGCGTCAGCGGCGCCGGCAAACTCGAGCGGCAGTGCGACATTCTCGAGCGCCGTCATCGTCGGCACGAGGTGGAAGGATTGGAACACGATGCCGGTCGTGGCGCCGCGGAACAGCGCCAGCTCGTCCTCGCTCATCTTGGAGAGCTCACGCCCGGATACCTCGACGCGCCCGGCGCTTGCGCGCTCGAGTCCCGCGATCACCATCAGTAGCGAAGTCTTGCCCGAGCCCGACGGGCCGACGATGGCCAGCGAGCGGCCCGATTCAACGTTCAAATTCACGTCGCGCAGCACCTCGACGGCGCCGGCGCGGCTCGTGAGTGTCAGCTGCACGTCCTTCAAGGCAACGATGGGCTCGGTCACGACGGTCCCGCTTGCTCGGAATTCAAGGTCTTGCCTCAAGCTCAGCGCACCTTTACGTGACGGAGAAGCTATGCATGCTTATTGAGGCAGAAACATGCGATTGACAAACGCTTGCCGCAGTCTTGGCGGCCTTGCACAAGTGGTGGCGATTTTGGCTCTCGTCAATGTGTTTGCCGGGATTGCCTCAAACGTAGGCGCCAGGGCTGAGTCGCAAAAGCCGCTGCACATCGTCGCTTTCGGCGACAGCCTGTTTTCGGGCTATGGCTTGCGATCGAGTCAGGCTTTCCCTGCTCAGCTGCAGAAAGTATTAAAGGCCGCCGGGCACGATGTCGTCATCACCAACGCGGGCGTTGCCGGTGACACCACCGCCGATGGGCTGAAGCGGATCGCATGGGCCGTGCCCGACAACACCGACGCGGTGATCCTCGAATTCGGCGCCAATGATGCCCTGCGCGGGACGGACCCGAAGCAGGCGCGCGCGAACCTCGAGAAACTGATCGCCAAGCTGCAGGAGCGCCGGCTGCCGATTTTGCTTGCTGGAATGCGCGCGCCGGCAAATTGGGGTGACCATTACTCGGAGGACTTCGACGCGATCTTCCCCGACCTCGCGAAGAAGCACGATCTCATCCTCTATCCGTTCTTCCTCGATGGCGTCGTGTTCGACAACAAGTTGAATCAGGACGACGGCATGCATCCAAATCCCAAGGGCGTCGCGGAAATCATCAAGCGTATGATGCCTTCGGTCGAGCAACTGATCACGCGCGCGACCGCCCACCGCGAGGCCCACCGCGAGCCGCAAACCAAGAGCTAAGGCGCGCCATGCCTCGCCTCTTCACGGGTATCGAGATCCCCGAAGAGCAGCGGGAGGACATCGCCCGTTTGCGCATGCCGCTGCCCGGCGGCAGCAAGTGGGTGGAGCCCGAAAATCTGCACCTCACGCTGCGATTTGCCGGCGACATCTCCAATGCTCAAGCTGCCGAGCTCAGCGATCGTCTTGCCGGCATATCAGCCGATGCCTTCGAGCTCAGGCTTGCCGAGCTCGGCACATTCGGCGGCAACGAGCCGCGGTCGCTGTGGGTCGGCGTTGCGCCCTCGCCCGAGCTCGATGCGTTGGCACGGGCAACTGAGCGTGCTGCCCGCGCGTGCGGCCTTCCTGCCGAAGCACGCGCATTCAAGCCGCACGTAAGCATCGCAAAATTGCGCTACACGACACCCGACGCGGTGGCGCGCATCCTGGGCCGCATCGGCGCTTTCCGCTCCGAGCCGTTTCTTGTCGGACGCTTCGTGTTGTTCTCGGCGAAACCCAACGTCGGCGGCGGTCCGTACGTGGTGGAAACCGCGTTCCCGTTGCGCGGCGGCGAGTTCGCCGACTACCGCGACATCGACGGCGGCTGGTAGCAGCACCCAAAGCGGCGGATCGTCAGTGGCGTCCCGGCGGCATCGGCGGCCAAGGAGTGTAATTGTAGGTGCGGCGCGGATAGCCGCGCGCTTGCCCAGCCTCCTCGGGATTGGTGGCCTCGGGCGCCTCGGCAGTGCGTGACGCCCCGCCTGCAGCAGCCGCAGCCTTCTGCTGTGCGGCCTCCGCGGCGTAGCGCTGATGGCGCGCTGCTTCTTGCGGCGACCACGGCGCCGGCTTGCAGGTGCAGCCGTTGACCAGCGTCTTGCGATAGAGAAAAGCACTGGGCAACGCGCTGTAGCGCTGGCCTGCGAGGTCGACCATCGTCTCGGGGCTGCCGCCTTGAGTCGGATAGTAGAACAGCCGGGCATCGCCATCGCAGCGTTGCGTGCACGTGTCGGCGTCGGCCCTCAACCGCTCGCGGCGTACGCCTTCGCTCACGGGAAAGTAGAACCCGTCGCACGTACGGACGCACAGCGTGCGGTACGTGTTGTAATCCTCGGCCCATGGCTGCCCCTCTGGAGCGTAGGCGTCGTGGCCCAAGTCATCGCCGTGCTCGAAGCCGCGATCGGGCACGTACTCGGGCGCGCGCGCGATGAACCCGAACAGGCGGCGGAAAAATCCTTCGGCCGACGACGGCTCCGCTGCCGCAAAGAGCGCGGCGAGCACAATGGCTCCGCCCAAGAACGCCCGATACCCACGCATGCGCAACCAACCTGCTCGGCAACCGCAACTGCGACAGCATCGCTTAGGATCGGCAAAGAATTCCTGAACGGTAAAATGTTGTGCCAGCGCTTTACAGCGTGAGCACCACCTTGCCGACGGCCTCCCGCCGGTCGAGGACGCCAATGGCGGCCCGGATATCGGCCAGCGGATAGGTGGCGTGGATATGCGGGCGCAGCTTGCCCTGAGCGACCCAGTCCAGCACTTGCGTCATGTTGCGCTTGTGGCCTGCCGGATCGCGCCTCAGCGCCTCGCCCCAGAACACCCCGATGGCCGCGGCTCCCTTGAGCAGCAGCAGGTTCAGCGCGATTGCAGGGATCTCGCCCGACGCAAAGCCGACCACCAGGAACCGCCCCTGCCAGCCAAGAGCGCGCAGGGCCGCTTCCGCCGCATCGCCTCCGACGCAGTCATAGACGATATCGACGCCGGTGCCGTTGGTCAGCGCCCGCAAGCCGTTCTTGAGGTCTGTCTCCTCGTAGTTGAGCAGGTCGTCCGCGCCGTGGCGGCGGCACACCGCGAGCTTTTCCGGGGAGGAGGCAACCGCGATGACGCGCGCGCCCAGCAGCTTGGCGATCTCGACCGCTGCGAGCCCCGCGCCGCCGGCTGCACCTAGCACGGCGACGGTTTCACCCGAGCGCAGCTGCGCGCGATCCTTGAGGCCATGAATAGCAGTGCCGTAGGTGACGCTGACGCCCGCTGCAATTTCGTCGCTGACGCCGGCCGGGATCGGCACCAGCGCATCGACCGGGGCCACGACCTTCTCGCGCGCGCCGCCCCAGCCGAGGTAGGCCATGACGCGCTCGCCGGCGCGCACGCCCGCGACGCCGTCGCCCACCGCCTCGACGACACCGGCAATTTCAGCCGCCGGCGAGAACGGCAGATCGGGCTTGGCCTGGTACTTTCCGCGCGTGATGAGGGTGTCGAAGAAGTTGAGCGCCGCGGCGTTTACCTTGACGAGCACCTCGCCCGGACCGGGCTTGGGCTCGGGCACATCCGCAATCTCGATGCCGTCAGGCCCTTCGAGGCGCTTGCAAAGGGCCGCTTTCATGTGAAACCTCCCGACGGCAGCAGGTCCATCCCGGCGCACGACCAGGGCCGCCAATTCAACGCTGCCCTTCCAGCATGGGTCGCCGATCGCGGCAAGGACGAATGAGCATTACGCGCAACCCGAAGCTCCCCTCTTCGCTCCCCGCGCCGGGGCTGGCGAGCCGTCGCGGCTACTTTGCCATCGGGGCCGAGCGTATTTCCAAAGCGCTGAACCTCGGCAACCTGATGCGCTCCGCGCACGGGTTCGGCGCGAGCTTCACCTTCACGGTCGGTGCGACCTACCAGGCGCAGGAGGCGCGCGCCGATACCTCGAAGGGTCAATGGCACCTGCCGCACTACAACTGGCCGTCGCTGGACGACATGGCGCTGCCCCAGGGGTGCAAGCTGGTCGGCGTCGAGCTGCTCGAAGACGCGGTCGACCTGCCGAGCTTCGCCCACCCCTTGCGCGCCGCCTATGTGCTGGGTCCCGAGCAGGGATCGCTCAGCCCGGCGCTGCTCGAGCGTTGCGACTATGTGGTTAGAATCCCAACGAGCTTTTGCGTCAACGTCGCCATGGCCGGCGCCATCGTCATGTACGACCGGGTACGCAGTCTGGGATCGTTTGCCGAGCGCCCGCTGAGCGCCGCCGCTGCCAAGACGCGTGCAGCTTCCGGCGCAAGAACTGGTGGTAAGCCCAGTCGGAACGGATGACAGATGACACCGCTGGCGCCTAATGTCCGCGTCAAATACATTCGGTTCTGCCGCTCAGGGGAGGGCCCAATGAGAAAAAGCCGAGACAAGCGGTTCACCGCCGCACTTACGACCGTCGTCCTACTCATAGCGCCCGCTTCGGCGCAGACCGTCGATCTCGTCGGCGAGCAAGGCGGCTGGAGCCTCTATGCCGACAAGGCGACGCCGAAGGCGGTCTGCTTCCTTGCCGCGCAGCCCCAGTCGATCGACCCGCCGACCGCCAAGCGCGGGCCAATCTATTTCTACATTTCCGCGTGGCCCAAGGACGGCATCAAGACCGAGCCCAGCGTGAAGGCAGGATATCCAATCGCGCCCGACAAGGAGATGAGCGTCACCATCGGCACGGAAACCTTCAAGCTGTTCGCCAAGGCCGATCGCGGCTTCGTTTCCGATCCGACCGAGGAGCTCAAGCTGATCGAGGCGATGAAGACCGGGGCAACGGCCGTGGTGAAGGCGACGTCTGCGCGCGGTACGTCAACGAGCGACACCTATGCGCTCACTGACTTCTCGCCCGCGCTACAGAAGCTCGCCGAGACCTGTCCCTGAGCAGTTCTGGTCCCCGAGCTAATCCTCGCGCCGCTTGCGCAGCTGCACGTACAGCGCACCCTCGCCGCCGTGCCGGATCGCGGCTGAGGTAAATCCTACGACGATCGACCGCAGCTCGGGCTCGGCGAGCCAGAACGGCACGTTGCGGCGTAACACGCCGCGCGGCGCATTGCCGGCGTCGTCGGAACCGTCGAGCGGCGCCATGGTGCGGTTGAGGCTGCGGTCGAGCGCAGCGCCCTTGCCGGTGATGACGAGGACCCAGCGGCGGCCATCGGCGTAGGCCTTGAGCAGGAAGCGGCGCAAGGCCGGATGCGCCTCGCTTTGCGTCATCCCGTGCAGATCGATGCGCGCTTCGATCTCGACGCGGCCGGTGCCGACGCGGCGCGCTTTGCGGCGGTCGACGTCGGCGAGTGGCGGGACAACCGGTGCGGACGTACGCTCGAGCTTGGCTGGCGCCGGCGCTGCTCGCTCCGTTCGAGCGATCGCCTTGATATCCACGCGTTCCGGCGGCTTGGGAGACGGCGATGCCTGCTCGGGCGCTACCGTCACGCGCGGCCGCTTGGCCTTCAGCGGCTGCAAATCACGCGCGGCCCGCTCCCAAAGCTCGCGCTCCTCTTCCGACAGCGCGCTGCCTGGAGCTTTGTGCGCTTTCTTCAGCGCTTCGGGATCTCGGTCTTTTCGCGCCATTGCGTACTGCCGGCTTGCGCCGCTCTATCTCCGCTGACGGGAAGCAGCACGAAGAAACTGCCGTTGTGCTTGGTCGTGCCGGCCAGCCTGCCGGCCTTGTCGCCTGAACCGTAGTAGATATCGCCGCGCTGAGGGCCCTTGATCGCCGAGCCGACGTCTTGCGCGATCATCAAACGATTGAAGCCGTGCTCGCAATCGCCGGTCAGCTTGAGGGTCGGCGAGGTGACGTAGATGGGTGAGCCCAGCAGATGGAAAGCGGTGTCGACCGCCAGGCTGCGACCCGGCGTCAGCGGCACCGATTGCGCTCCGAGCGGACCCTCGGACGCGACGGCGGGGTCGAGCTCGCGAAAGAAGATGAACGATTTGTTCTGCCACATCGCCTCACGCCCGCGCTCGGGATCGGCGCGCAGCCACGCGCGCAAGCGCTGCAAGGTAACCTCATCGGCCGTGAAGAAACCCTTGTCGACGAGGTAACGTCCCACCGAAGTGTAGGGGTAGCCGTTCTTGCCGTCGTAGTTGAGCCGGACGGTCGTCCCGTCGGCAAGCTTGATGCGCCCGGAACCCTGGACGTGCATGAAAAACGCGTCGACCGGGTCCTCGAGGTACATCAGCTCGAGCCCCTGGCCCTTGAGCGCGCCCTTCTCGATTTCACCCCGCGTCGGAAATGGCTCGAGCCCGGCCGCAGTCTTGCGCATATGGGTCATGCCTGCTCCCGCCGATGCGCGGTCCGTCTCGGGAACGACGTTTACGAGGTCGGGCGGGCGGCGGTAGAGCGGGGTGTGAAAGCGCCCGTGCGGCTTGCGCGATCCGGCGAGCACCGGCTCGAAGTAGCCCGTCAGGAACCCCTCGCCCTGCTTCTGCACGATGCGGTGGGGAAGGAAATTAGCTTCGAAGAAAGCGCGCGCATCGGCCCTGCCGGGGCGCTTGAGATCGGCGGCGATGCGGCACGTATCGGCAAGCGCGGCAACCTTCGTGTCGGTCGATTTGGTGAGCTCGCGGCACGAGCGCAGGAACGTCTTGAGCGCAACCAGGTGGTCGTCGCTTGCCCAGCCGGGCAGATCGGCAAACGTCGCGGGCTCGAAGGAGATGTCTGAGGTCGAGCCTGAAATCGAGTCTGAGGTCGACATGGCCGGTTGCGGGCTGGTTGCGGCAAGGCTGCTGGAAACGAGGCTCTTGGAAATGGGTATCACCGGAGCTGCCGCCATCGCTCCAGCCAAGACCGCCATGATGCGGCCGGCACCCGTCAGGACGCACTTACTAGCCACCGTCGCGGGCCTTTGTGATTTTGCGAGCTTGTGTCCCCTTAGTCCACCAATCCCTTTGCGGGATACCCCTCGCGCAATTCCCTAACCTAGGCCGCGCGTGGCAGCAATTGCACGCGCGCCAAGCTGACCGTTAATGCCGCAGCGAACGCGTCAACCGGGCGACTGCGTCGCGACCAGCTCCCAGTTCGGGTTGGCGCGCATTTTCGCCGTCGATATATCGCGCCGGAACGTCCAGATATCCGTGACATCCTTGATGCGCTGCGGATCGCCCGACAGGATCGCGCCGGCCTTATCCCGCGTCGCCGAGATCAGCTGGCTGACGAAACGCACCGTGATGTTGGCAATGCCGCTCTTGAGCTCGGATTCGATGATCTCGGCCTTGTTGATGCCGACGAAGCTCTGGTCGACTTGCTCGCCGCGGCTCTCCCGCTCGGCGATTGCGCGCGTGAACCCATCGAAAACGTCACGGTGCAGGAGGTCCTTCAGGATCTTGCGGTTGCCCTCCGCGAACGCGGTGACGATCATCTCGTAAGCCGCACGTGCACCACGAACGAAGGATTCCGGCTCAAAGGTCGGGTCCAGCTTTGCGATCTCGAGCAGCCCGGTACGCACGTCGGCATCGATGCCGGGGTAGTCCTTGATGCGCTCCTCGGCGTCGGCCTGAGCCACGTCGGCGGTCGGGAGCGCGGCGCCCTCGCGCTCGCGGCGCGGCATGGCGACGACGTTGTCGGTCGGGGTGGCCGGGGCCCCCTGCTGGCGGCGCTCGGCCCGATAGCGCTCCAAGCGCGCCTCCTCGTCGCCCGTGCGGCGCCCGAGCACGCTCCTCAGCTTCAAGATCACGACGACCGCGACGATGAGCATAACGAGCGTGAAAAGATTGATCGTCTCCATTGGCGAATAGCCTTCCTGGCGCTCAACGGCGTGATTAGGTACTAAAGCTATATATGATCGCGCCCTGCGCGCGGGCCAAGTCCTGGGGGATAGAACGGCCCGTGATACGATCCGCCATCATAAGGTTGCGATGGTCGTTACCAGGAAGTTACGGCACAAAAGTAGCAAAGCCAACCGTATTGCGCTGATATCGCGAGCTTGGTCAGCCGCCGGCTGCAGATGAGGCCCCGCAATGCTGTTCTCCTTTCGCATGTGGGCCGGGTTGATCTTCATATTTTTCCCGCTGCTGGAGCTTTTCCTCCTGATCAAGGCGGGTGAAACGATCGGCTTCTGGCCGACGGTTGGATTGCTCTTTGCAGCGGCAGTATTGGGCTTCGTCGTAATCCGCGAGCAGGGTCTCACCATGGTGGGAAAGGCGATGGCGTCCCTGAACGAGGGCCGCCTGCCGCTCGCTCCGCTGCTCGACAGCCAGGTCATGGTGCTCGCCGGGATGCTGCTCATTGCTCCGGGCTTCCTGTCGGACGTCATCGGGCTTGCGCTGCTGATCCAGCCGCTGCGCCGGCTTGCCATACGTCGGGTGCTGCCGGGCTTCGCGCCGGGATTGGCGGCCCCGCCGGAGAAGCGCGATTCGCGCGGACCCACCGTGATCGAGGGCGACTTCAAACGGGTCGACGAGCACGACCCCAGCCCGCGCGACAAGCGCTGACTTTACCCATTCCGAGGGAGCATTTGCTCCCGGTCGGCGCGGCGTGCTAGCCAGCCTCTCCGGCATCAAGGATGTGAGAGTGCAATGGCCACCAATAACAATGGCAAGAGTGGGCAACCCGAGCCGGAGCAGAAGGCTCCGCCAGCTCAGGTCCAGGTCGTTGCGCAGTTCATCAAGGACATGTCCTTTGAGAACCCGAACATCCACAAGCTCCTGAAGGAGCCGGGCGACACGCCGAACCTGTCGCTTACGATCAACGTCAGCGCGGAGCCGCTCGGTCCCGACCTCTATGAGTCTGCCATCGAGTTCAACGCGCAGGCCTCAAACAAGCTTGGCACCGTGTATGAGCTGGAGGTCGTCTATGCAGGCGTGTTCAATCTCAAGAACATCCCTCAGCAGGCGCTCGAGCCGTTCCTGCTGATCAACTGTCCGTCGATCCTGTTCCCGTTTCTGCGCCGCATCGTCGCCGACATCTCGCGCGAGGGCGGCTTCCCGCCACTGCTGCTCGATCCATTCGATTTTGCTTCGCTCTACGTGCGCCGCCAGCAAGAGCGCGCAGGCCAGCCGCCGGCCGCAATACCGGCAGCCAAGAACTAAAAACTTTGTGGCAAGTCAGTCCGCCTGGGGCGTGGCGCCGGTGATGCCGATGCTCAGGTAGCGCCGCCATATTGCCTGCGCTCCGAGCGTCTCGACGAACATCAGGTGCTCGGCTTCGAGATCGGCGGTGAGCCGCGCCGGCAATGGTGTCGGCCGTTGCAGGGCTTGCCGGCGGCCAAGCGCACCATCCGACCGGTTGGCGGCGCCGGCGTCGATCCCGAGCGCAAGCCCGGCCTGGCGCACGCCGAGCAGCTCGACGTACACCTCGGCCAGCAGCAGCGAATCCATCAGTGCGCCGTGCTTGGTGCGCTTGGAATTATCGATACCGTAGCGCTTGCAGAGCGCATCGAGATTGTTGGGCCCGGCCGGATGACGGCGGCGGGCGAGCTGCAACGTGCACGTCACCCGGTCCATGGCGATCTGCGGACCGGAGACGCGGCCTAGCTCGGCGTTGAGAAAGCCGATGTCGAACGCCGCGTTATGGATGACCAGAGCATCCTCGGCGAGGAATGCGACGAGCTCGTCTGCGACCTGCGCAAACAGCGGCTTGTCCTTGAGGAACTGAGTCGTCAGCCCGTGCACCGCCACGACCTCGGGCGGCACGTCGCGCTCGGGATTGATGTAGCGGTGAAACTCGCGCCCGGTCGGGATGCGGTTCAAAAGCTCGATGCAGCCGACCTCGACGAGACGGTCGCCGCCCTTGGGATCAAGCCCGGTGGTTTCGGTATCGAGGACGATTTCGCGCATGCTGCGAGCGTATGTGCAGTGATTTGCACGAAGACCTCAAGCCCTCAGACCCACCAAACCTCTTCAAACCCAATGACGCTCGTAGGCCTCGGCGCGGCGGTGAGCCAGTTGCTGGAGGATCACATCGAGTTGCGCGCGGCTCGATTCGAGATCGCCTCCGGTCTCCACAACGAAATCCGCGCGCGCGCGCTTTGCCGCATCGGTCATCTGCCGCGCGAGCAGCTGCTCGATTTTTTCGCTGGGTAGTCCGCGCTTCTCGAGCCGCTGGCGCTGCACCTCTTCCGGCGCGCTGACGACAATGGTGGCGTCCACCTTGGAGTCCGCATTCGTTTCAAACAGCAGCGGGATCTCGAGAACGACGAGTGCAATTCCAAGATCCGCCTGCTCGCCCAGAAACGAGCGCTCACAATCGCGCACCAGCGGATGCACGATTGCCTCGAGCTCGGCAAAACGATGCGGCGAGGCAAGGAGTACGGCGCTGAGCTTGGCGCGATCGACGATGCCGTCCGTCGTCGTGCCGGGGAACGCCGCTTCGACCGGTGCGGCGGCAACGCCGGCGTACAGCCGGTGCACCTCCGCATCGGCGTCAAAAACCGGAATGCCGCGCGAGCGCAAATACTCAGCCGCGGTGGACTTTCCCATACCGAGCGAGCCGGTGAGGCCGACGATCAGCATGCCGGCTCTCCTTTCATCAAAGGCCCTCGATCATGCGTGTCCTGCGATATCTTCGATGACGAGCGCGCGCAATTCCGGAGTGACCTCGGGGCGCACGCCGAACCATTTCTCAAATCCTGGCACCGCCTGATGCAACAGCATTCCGAGCCCGTCGACCGTGCGCAAGCCCGCGGCCCGGGCCGCGGCAAGCATGTCCGTCTCGAGCGGCACGTAGACGATGTCGCAGACGATGCAGCGCGGATCGAAACCCGAGAAGCCGATGCCGATGTCGGGGGATCCGCGTCCCTTCATGCCGACCGATGTGGTGTTGACCAGCACCGACGCACCGCGCGAGGCACCTTCGCGCTGGCTCCAGTCATACACCTTTACGCGCGGGCCGAACTGGCGCGCGATCGCCTCGGCGCGCACGCGGGTACGATTGAACACGCGGATCTCGTCGATACCCGCTTCGAGAAAGCCGTACACGATCGCGCGAGCCGCGCCGCCTGCGCCGAGGATGCTCACCGGTCCGTTGTAGGCACGCCAGTCGGGCACCGTCTCGCTGAGGTAGGTCATGAAGCCGTAAGTATCAGTGTTGGCGGCCCACAGCCGCCCGTGATCCAGCCACAGCGTATTTGCGGCCTCGACCACGCGCGCAGATTCCTCCGCCTCCTCGGCGACCTGGTACGCCATCTCCTTGTGCGGCACCGTTACGTTGCAGCCGACGTAATTGTGCTCTTCCAACGCGCGCAGGAATTCGGCGACGTCGTCGGGCCGCACGGCCTTGCGTGTGTAGGCGCCTTCTATCCCGTAGCGGCGCAGCCAATACCCGTGAATGAGCGGCGAGCGCGAATGCTCGATCGGCCAGCCAATGACACAGGCGCGTTTCATCGCATGATCATCCCGCGTTTGCGCAACTCGTCCAGCACCGGCAACAGCGGCAGCCCGAGAATGGTGAAATAGTCGCCCTCGATACGCTCAAACAGCTGCACGCCGAGCGCCTCGAGCTCGTAAGCGCCGACCGAGTGCGTGATGCGGTCGCCGGCGCGAACAAGATAGTCGTCGAGAAAGGCATCGGAGAAGGCGCGCATGGTCAACCGCGCGGTTGCCACGTGCGACCACTCGATGACGCCATCGACGGCGAAGGCAACGGCGGAATGCAGCTCGTGCGTTTTGCCACGCAATTTTTTGAGCGCAATGCTCGCATCCGCTGCATCCTTGGGCTTTGTCAGAAGCTCCTCGCCCAGAGCCAGAACCTGGTCGGCGCCGATGACCAGCGCGCCCTTATGATGCTTGCTCACATTCTCCGCTTTGGCGTTCGCGAGCACCTGTGCGATCGCTGCCGCGTCGAACTTGCCGCCGCGCGCCAGGATCTCCTTGCGGATCGCCGGCTCATCGACGTCGGCTGCTTCCACCGTGAACGCAACACCGGCGCTGGTCAGCAGTTCGCGGCGGGCGCGGCTGGTCGAACCGAGGATGACGTGGACCGGGGTAGATTTGCTCAGGCTAGACTTCGGCATCGGTCCCGATCTCGCCCTGGCGCGCATCCTTGTCATGCAGCAGCTTGAGTATCGTCGCCGCCAATTCCTCGACCGAGCGCCGCGTCACGTCGATCATCGGCCAATGGTACTTCGCGCAGAGGCGGCGCGAGTAGGCGATCTCCGCGGTGATGCGGTCGCGGTCGACGTAATCCTCAAGGTTGCGGTCGGCGAGCATCATCGCACGGTGGCGGCGGATCTCGGCGATGCGATCGGGGCTGGCGATCAGGCACACGACAAAGGCCGAGTGCGGTTTCGTCAGTGATTCGGGCAGCGGGATCGACGGGACGAGCGGAAGATTGGACGTTTTGTAGCCGCGCTGCGCCAGATAGATGCTGGTCGGCGTCTTGGACGTGCGCGAGATGCCGAGGATGATGATGTCGGCGTCGCTCAGATCCTGGGGCAAGTTCCCGTCGTCGTGCGTCATGGTGAAATTCAGCGCGTCGATGCGGCGGAAATAATCGGCATCGAGTACGTGCTGGCCGGCAACCGTCGGGGTCCGCGGCGCGCCAAGATAGCTTTCGAATATCCCCATGATCGGCTGCAGCACGGCAAGGCAGGGAATTTTCAGCTCGCTGCAACGGCGCTCGAGCTGCTCGGACAGGTCGCGATTGGTGATCGTATAGAGCACGATGCCAGGCGACTGTTCGATCTCCTGCAGCACCCGATTCAACTGGCGGACGGTGCGCACCAGTGGATGCACGTGCTCGATCGGGCGCACCATCGCGTACTGCACGGAGGCCGCCTTGGCGATCGTCGTCAGCGTTTCGCCGGTGGAATCCGAGACGAGATGCAGGTGAAAGTAGCTCGGCAGGCCGTTCGCCATCCCTTACGACATCCCACGGGCTGCCTGTTGATAAGCCGCCCGGTTATTAAGAGGGTCCCTGCAACACCGGAAGGTTTGCACGGTGCCCGGTGCACTTGCCCGCACAATGGTTCACAAACACCGCGGCGGACGTCGCCGTTATCGCTACCGGTCTCTCCTTGAGGATTTGTGCCTTGTCGGATGCTAATCCATCCTTCGTCTACAGGTCAGCCATCCCGGTTGCAGAACCATGCTCCCACTCATCCCATTGAAGGCAAGCGGATTTGACGCTCCTTGTAGCCCGTTCTCCCAGCGGCTACCACATTCAGCGCGCGCTCGGGCTGCCTGTGTGCAAGCTTGGGATGATTGGGGACCATGCGGATATCCCCACAACCCAACGCCCTAAGAGTAACAACAGTAAGAGTCTAAGATTCACTTCTTCAGTTAAAGGCAGAGATGGACAGTCGAGCGCCGAGCCCGTCAAAAACCGCCAGCAAGCTGCTCGAGGTTCTCAGCGGCGGATACCAGCAGACCCCTCCGATTTGGCTGATGCGGCAAGCCGGGCGCTACCTGCCGGAGTACCGTGCGGTGCGCGAAAAGGCCGGCGGATTTCTCGACCTGTGCTACACCCCCGCGCTTGCCGCCGAGGTCACGCTGCAGCCGGTGAGGCGCTTTTCGCTCGACGCGGCGATCCTGTTTTCCGACATCCTGATCGTCCCGCACGCGTTGGGTCAGCGTCTGGAATTCCTCGAGGGCGAAGGGCCTTCCCTGGATGCGGTGAAATCAGCGGACGACCTGAAACGGCTCGATCTTGCGGCGACCGAGAAGCGGTTTTCCAGCATTTACGAGACGGTTTCGCGCGTGCGCCAGGATTTGCCACCCGAGGTGGCGCTGATCGGTTTTTGTGGTGCGCCGTGGACGGTTGCGACGTACATGGTCGCCGGTCACGGCTCATCCGACCAAGTCGACGCGCGGCTGTGGGCCTATCGTGATCCGTCCGGTTTCAAGCGCTTGATCGAGATCATCTCCGAGGCCTCGATTGCCTACCTCGACGGCCAGGTGCGCGCCGGCGCGGATGCTCTGCAGATCTTCGACACCTGGGCCGGCAATCTGCCCGATGCGGAGTTCGATCGCTGGGTGATGGAACCGACGACGCGAATCGTGGCAGAGATCAAATCACGGCATCCAAACGTACCGATCATCGGTTTCCCGCGGGGGGCGGGAGCGAACGCTGCTCGGTACTTGCAGGCTACGGGCGTTGACGGATTAGGCTGCGACACGGCGATGCCGCTCGATCAGATGCGCACGCTGGCAAAGTTCGGCAAAGCGCTGCAGGGCAACCTCGACCCGCTGCTGCTGCTCGCCGGCGGCGACGCGATGAAGAAGCGGGTTGCCGCTACGCTGGAGACGATGAGCGGGGCGCCGTTCATTTTCAACCTGGGGCACGGCATCGTCCCGCAGACGCCGCCCGAGCACGTCGGCGAGCTCGTGGCGCTCGTTCGTAGCGGAGGCGCGTGAGCCCATGCTCTGGCTCAAGGCGTTCCACGTGATGGCGGTGATCGCCTGGATGGCCGGGCTGTTCTATCTGCCCCGCCTGTTCGTCTATCACGCCACCGCGGCACCGGGCTCGCAACTCTCGGAAACCTTCAAGGTCATGGAGCGGCGGCTCCTGCGCGCCATCATGCTCCCGGCGATGATCGCCGTCTGGATCACCGGGCCCTGGCTTGCGTGGTGGGAAGGCGTGACCATGGATGGATGGCTGATCGCCAAGGTCGTGCTGGTTATCGCCCTGAGCGGCTTCCAGGGGGCGCTGGGGCGGTGGCAGAAGGACTTCGCCAAGGATGCCAACACGCACCCCGAAAGCTTCTACCGGATCGCCAATGAGGTGCCGACGCTACTCATGGCAGCAATCGTTATCCTCGTGATCGTAAAGCCTTTCTGACGCGAATAGTTGCGAGAATGGCTTTCCACCTCCATTGCGGTCTGCTATAAACAATTCAATTCCGCATCAACTCGGGGCCGCTCAGGCCTATGAGTTGGTCGCCGAAGCACCTCCACAAAAGGGCAAGGCTGACCGCGCCGTGGCGTATGGCCACGATTCTAAATCCCCACACCACTCTCCCCCCACCTCACTCACCCTTCCCACCCACTAGGCCCGGCAGAACCCCGTTTTCCCGCCCCTCGCCGAGGCCGCTCGGAGCGTTCCATGAAGGAAATGAAGCTCGAAGATCTCAAGCTCAAATCTCCCACGGAGATGTTGAGCTTCGCAGAGGAGTCAGGCGTTGAAAACGCCTCGACCATGCGCAAACAAGAATTGATGTTCGCGACGCTGAAACAGCTCGCGGCAAAAGAAGTTGAAATCACCGGCACGGGCGTCGTCGAGGTGCTGCAGGACGGCTTCGGGTTCCTGCGCTCGCCCGACGCGAACTATCTTCCTGGCCCCGACGACATCTATGTCTCGCCCTCCCAGATCCGCCGCTTCGCGCTGCGATCGGGCGACACGGTCGAAGGCCAGATCCGCTCACCGAAAGAAGGCGAGCGCTACTTCGCGCTGCTCAAGGTCAGCAAGATCAACTTCGAAGACCCCGAAGCGACGAAGCACAAGATCCATTTCGACAACCTCACGCCGCTCTACCCCACCAAATGGCTGAAGCTCGAGATCGAGGATCCGACGCTCAAGGACTTTTCGTCCCGCGTCATCGATATCGTGGCGCCGATGGGCAAAGGCCAGCGCGCGCTGATCGTTTCGCCGCCGCGCACCGGCAAAACGGTGCTCCTGCAGAACATCGCGCACTCGATCACGGCGAACCATCCCGAGTGCTACCTGATCGTGCTGCTGATCGACGAGCGGCCCGAGGAAGTCACCGACATGCAGCGCTCGGTGAAGGGCGAGGTCATCTCCTCGACCTTCGATGAGCCGCCTTCGCGCCACGTGCAGGTGTCGGAGATGGTGATCGAGAAGGCCAAGCGCCTCGTCGAGCACAAGCGCGACGTGGTGATCCTGCTCGATTCGATTACCAGGCTCGGCCGCGCCTATAACACCGTGGTGCCGTCGTCAGGCAAGGTGCTGACCGGCGGCGTCGATTCCAACGCCCTGCAGCGTCCCAAGCGCTTCTTCGGTGCCGCGCGCAACATCGAGGAAGGCGGCTCGCTCACCATCATCGCGACCGCGCTGATCGATACCGGCTCGCGCATGGACGAGGTCATCTTCGAAGAGTTCAAGGGCACCGGCAACGCCGAGATCATTCTCGACCGCAAGGTTTCCGACAAGCGCATCTTCCCCGCGATCGACGTGTCGCGCTCGGGCACGCGCAAGGAGGAGCTGCTCATTCCCAAGGACCAGCTCAAGAAGGTCTACGTGCTGCGCCGTATCCTCAACCCCATGGGCACGATGGATGCGATCGAGTTCCTCATCGACAAGCTGCGCTCGACCAAGACCAACGGCGAGTTCTTCAATTCGATGAACACGTAATCGGGCGGCATCGTCGCCGGCACGAATCGAAAGGGCCGCTTCACCGCGGCCCTTTTTGTTTCAGTCGAAGGGCCAGAAAGCGCGGAGCTCGAGCCGGCCGGCGCGCGCCATCGGATGCTTGGCCGCAAGCGCGATCGCGTCCTCGAGGCTTTCGCATTCGAGGATATCGAAGCCGACGATCGCTTCCTTTGCTTGAGCGAATGGCCCGTCCGTGACCAGCAGCTTGCCGTCGCGAACACGCACCGTTTTCGCATCCTGCTTGGGGCGTAGACGCTCGCCGAGGATCCGCTTGTCGCCGGCGGCGGAAAGCCAGTCATCGATCTCACCCGGAGCTTCCGGCCGCGCGTCCGGCTCGGTGTCCGTCGCAACGAGCATCAGGAATTTCATTGGCGGCGACCCCCCAACGCGGAACGGCGCGAACGCGTGGCGCTACTCCGCTGCGTCGACGATGCGTCGCGCTTCCTGCGCCGGCGTCGCGGCGTGCACCTGTGCGGCAGCGCGATAGCGCTCGGGCTCGCCGGCACCCGGCTTGTAATGGAACGGCAGGAACAGCTGCTCCCAGTAGCTCTTGGGGAAGTTCGGCAGCTCATCGACGCCCATGTCGGCCGGCGTGATCGCGCGCGAAGGGGTCTCGCGATAGGTGCCGAGGATCTTGTCCCACACGGTCAGCAGCAGGCCGAAATTACAGTCGCCCTCGGTGCCCCAGTTCACGTGATGCAGGTGATGGATGCGCCCGACCGACAGGTGCTTTTGCAGCGGGCCCAAACGCGCATCGACATTCGAGTGCTGCACGATCAGCGTCATCGAGATGAGGAAGCCCAGCACCACCGCGACCGGCACCGGCATACCCATGATCACCAGCGGAGCGTTGCCGATGACCATGTCGATGACCTGGTGCGCGGGGTGGCGCAGCACGCCGTTCATGCCGTAGAGGCGTCCCACGCCGTGATGCACCGCGTGCAGCCGCCACAGCGGCGCGTAGCGATGCGAGAGGTAGTGCATCATCATGAAGGCGAAGTCGGAGATGACGAACGCCATCAGGACCTGGCCCCACATCGGCCACTGCGTCGGCCACAGGCCCTGGAACGGGAACAGCCAGCAGATGACCGGGATCAGCAGCACGCCAACGGTCGCCTGGTACTCGTAGACGATGATGTGCAGGATGTTCGTCGTGTTGTCGCCGTGCTCGTCGTGGTCGTTCCACTCGTCGAAAAACGGTGCAGCGCGCTCGGCGGCGAACGCCGTCAGATAGGCAATTGCGAGCAAGGGAACGAGCAGCAGATAGCCCCAGGTATGCCCGCGCTCGACGACCACCTCGGACACAACCAAGTAGGCAGCCCCGGTCATCCCGAGCATCATGAAGGGTGCATAACCATAGCGCACGAGTGCGCTAGCGACGGGCATCAGCAGACTCCGAAATCGTGTGTCAGGCTAACATGGGGTGCGCTCTGGAGAATTGCCGGCACTGAGACGCGCCGTTCCACAACCGCATAACGGGTGCATCACGCGCACCGTTCCACGTCTACCTCAGATACTTCTTTGTGTTCTCAGGCTCTTAGCCAACTCGGCCGAATCGGTCAAAGGCAACGAACATTGTGCACCAACACATAAATAAGCTGTTGCTTGCCTGTTAACAGCCTGTTTGCCGCTAAGTGCCGCGAGTTCGACTTTCTCGCCGTCATTCAAAGCGAATAGCGCCGCGCCCGGCAACGAAGTTGTCCTGATGACATTCATAAGATCATCGCCGCCGGCGAGGTCGCGCCCGGCGATGACGGCCTGTTGCGGGGAGGAATAGTCGATCGCCGCCGCGAGCAGCCCCGTGTGTGCGACAATGTTACGCCCCACCTCGCCCGCGAACGCCGCAAGGATTTCGCCCGCGCGAATGGCGTAGCGCCCCTCGCCAGTGAGGGCTGAAAGCTCGGACAGAGCGGACACCATGATCGCGTTGGCGTTGGGCGTCGCGTCGTCGGTGCCCGGACGCAGACGGACAATCACGTCGGATGTATCGTCGGCAGAGGTTGTATAACCGCCGCTCTCAGCGAGCCAGTAATGACGGTCGAGCACATCGACCCACGCGGCGGCGTTGTCGATGAAGCGGCGCTGCTTGGTCGCCTCGTAGAGCCGCAACGCGCCGAAGATCATGTTGGCGTAATCGCTGGCGGTTGCCGGCGCCTTGGCGCGGCCGTCGCGCCAGGCATGCATGAGGCGTCCCTCGACGGTCATGTGCGTCGCCACGAAGTCGAAGGCGCGCTTGGCGAGCTCGAGCCAGCGCGGCTCATCGAAGATGACGCTGGCGCGCGCCAGCGCGGCGATCATCAGACCGTTCCAGTCGGCCAGCACCTTGTCGTCCCAGCCAGGGCGAATGCGCTTGGCACGCACCTCGAGCAGCTTGGCGCGCAGTCCGGCAAGGCGCGTCTCGTCCGCTTGCGAGCGCAATTCGAGCGCCGCCAGCCGGTTGAGGATCGTGTGCCCTTCCCAGTTGCCGCCTGGGGTGACGTCGTAGACGCCGGCAAAGAACTGCCCGTCCTCGGGACCAAGAGCGTCGAGGATTTGCGGCAGCGTCCAAACGTAGAACTTGCCTTCCTCGCCCTCCGAATCGGCATCGAGCGAGGCTGCAAATCCACCACCCTCGGCGATCATCTCGCGCTCGAGCCACAGGACCGTTTCGGCCACGCGCGCCTTGAGCAAAGGTGAAGCCGTCTCACGCCAAACCTCGGTCATCAGGTCGAGAAGCAGCGCATTGTCGTAGAGCATCTTTTCGAAGTGCGGCGCGAGCCAGCGCTCATCGACCGAGTAGCGCGCGAAGCCGCCGCCCAGGTGATCGTAGATGCCGCCCTGGCAGATGTTGGCCAGCGTCAGCTCGACCGCGGCACGCGCCCGCTCGTTGTCATAGCGGATGCCGCCGCGCCAAAGCAGCCAGAAGAAGCTCGTCTGTGGAAACTTCGGGCGCACCCTTGATGCCGCCGTAAATGGGATCGACCGCGGGGACCATCTTCTGCGTCAGGTCGCGCAGCATGGCGTCATCGATCGGCGGGCCGCCCGGCGACATCGGCGCCGCGCCGAGATGCGCTGTCAGCTGCGCTGCGTTCTCGGCGACCTTGTCGGGCTCGTCGCGAAACACCTGCGCGACGCGGCGCAGCACGTCCTCGAACGCGGGCCGGCCGTAGCGGGCTCCCTTGGGAAAATACGTACCGCCCCAGACGGGCCGCGCCTCCTGGTCGAGGAACATGGTCAGCGGCCAGCCGCCGTGCTCGCCCATGGCATGCAGCGCGCCCATGTAGATCGCGTCGATGTCGGGGCGCTCCTCGCGATCGACCTTGATGTTCACGAACAGCTCGTTCATCACGCCGGCCGTCGCGTCGTCCTCGAAGCTCTCGTGAGCCATGACGTGGCACCAGTGGCAGGCGGCATAGCCGACCGACAGCAGGATCGGCCGGTTGGAGCGCTTGGCCTCGGCCAGGGCCTCAGGCCCCCACGCCCACCAGTGGACGGGGTTGTCCTTGTGCTGCAGCAGGTACGGGCTCGTCTCCCGTCCGAGGCGGTTTTCGCTCATCGCAATCCACTCTGCTGACCATGCGACCGGCCGGAAATGGACGTAGCACGTTCGCTCAGGTACTCGAAACGCATGGAAGAGGCTCAGACCATCTTTGCGCTGTCGACGGCACCCGGGCGCGCAGGGATCGCGGTGGTGCGGTTGTCCGGGCCTCAAGCCGGGGCTGCCCTCGATGCGCTGTCCTCGCCGCGGCCACGGTCGCGCACCGTGGCGCTGCGCAAAGTGCGCGATCCCGCGACGGGCGAGGTGCTCGAACTCAGCCCTCATCCTTTGGCTGCCCGGACCCAAGAGCGAGACCGGCGAGGATATGGCCGAGGTCCACCTGCATGGAGGTCCCGCAATCGTTGCGGGTGTGCTCGCGGCGCTTGCCGCACAGCCCGGATGCCGGCTGGCCGAGCCCGGTGAGTTTGCACAGCGGGCTTTCATCAACGGCAAGATCGATCTCGCACAGGCCGAAGGTCTGGCTGATCTCATCGAGGCCGAGACCGAGGCGCAGCGCCGCCAGGCCGTGCGCCAGATGGGCGGCGCGCTGTCGAAACTGTACGAAGGCTGGCGCTCGGAGCTGATCCGCGCGAGCGCGCTCATCGAATCGGCAATAGATTTCGCGGACGAGGCCGACGTCGCCGCCAACGCGTTCACGCTGGCGCGCACCATCGTTGCGCCCCTCATCGATGCAATTTCCAAGCACCTGGACGACGGCAATCGCGGCGAGATCCTACGCGAAGGATTTCGCGTCGTGCTTGCGGGCCCGCCAAACGTCGGCAAATCGAGCGTTCTGAACGCGCTGACCCGGCGAGACGCGGCGATCGTCGCCGAGGAGGCCGGCACCACGCGCGACGTGATCGAGGTGCGCCTCGACCTCGATGGTCTGCCCGTCATTGTCTCCGACACCGCCGGCATCCGCGAGGCGGAGGGAGCGGTCGAGCGCGAGGGAATCCGGCGGACGCTGGCGCATGCTCGTGCGGCCGATCTCGTCATCTGGCTGATGGACGCGGGCGCTGGGGCTGTCCCGCCTCCGGCTGATCTCGCCGCAGATCAGGTGCTGCTGGTCGCCAACAAGATCGACCTCGGCGGCGCGGCCCCGGATGGGGCGCTTGCCGTCTCGGCTAAGACCGGAGCGGGGATAGAGGATTTGAGCCGGCGCCTAGGTGAGATCGCGCGTGGCCGATTGGCGACCACAGAGTCACCCGCAATCACCCGCGGCCGGTACAGGGAGCAGCTTCAAGCGTGCATGTCCGCCCTACAATCGTTCATGTCCGGCGGACAAGCGGACATTGAACTGGCTGCGGAGGAGCTCCGAAGGGCCGCTCACGCGCTGGGGCGGATCACGGGACGGGTCGGGGTCGAGGATCTGCTGGGCGAGATTTTCACCCGTTTCTGCATCGGCAAGTGACCCTACAGTCGCGATATGTTTCACGTGAAACGATCGCTTAACCATGGCGATTGGTTTTGACCTTGCCTGCCCGGCGCAAGTAGAAGTCCCGCGATGAATGACCAGCGCTTCGACGTGATCGTGGTGGGCGGCGGCCATGCCGGCTGCGAGGCCGCGGCCGCGGCTGCCCGCATGGGGGCCAAGACGGCGCTGGTCACGCACACGTTCGCCACCATCGGCGAAATGTCCTGCAACCCGGCCATCGGCGGCCTCGGCAAGGGGCACCTGGTGCGCGAGGTCGATGCGCTGGATGGCCTGATGGGCCGCGTCGCCGATGCCGCCGGCATCCAGTTCCGGGTGCTGAACCGCTCCAAGGGGCCGGCCGTGCAGGGCCCTCGCGCCCAGGCGGATCGGGCGCTGTACCGCACCGCCATGCAGGCGGCGATCCGCGCCACGCCTAGACCTCGAGGTGATCGAGGGCGGCGTGGAGGATCTGATCGTTGCACAAGGCCGCGTCGCGGGGTCATCCTCGGCGATGGCCGCCGCTTAGCCGCCGGCGCGGTCGTTCTGACGACCGGCACCTTCCTGAACGGCCTGATCCACCTCGGCGAGAAGCAGATCCCCGCAGGCCGCTCCGGCGAGGCCCCGGCGCTCAAGCTGTCCGAAAGGCTGTATGGCTTGGGGCTACAACTCGGGCGTCTCAAGACCGGGACGCCTCCCCGACTTCAGGCCTCCTCCATCGACTGGGAGAGCCTGGAGCAGCAAGCCGGCGATGACCCGCCGCAGCCGTTCTCCTTCCTCACCGAGCGCATCACGACGCGGCAGATCTCCTGCGCCATCACGCGCACGACGGCTGCCACGCATGCCGTGATCCATGCCAATCTATCGCGCTCGGCCATGTATTCCGGGCAGATCGCATCGACCGGCCCGCGCTATTGCCCCTCGATCGAGGACAAGATCGTGCGCTTTGCCGACCGCAGCACGCACCAGATTTTCCTCGAGCCGGAAGGCCTCGACGACGACACGGTTTATCCCAACGGCATCTCCACCTCGCTGCCCGCCGACGTGCAGGAAGCCTTTGTGCGCACCATGCCGGGGCTGGAGAAGGCCGTGATCAAGCGGCCGGGCTACGCCATCGAGTACGACTATGTGGATCCGCGCGAGCTTTCCCCCTCGCTGGAGGTCAAGCGGCTGCCAGGGCTGTTTCTGGCCGGGCAGATCAACGGTACCACCGGTTACGAGGAGGCTGCCGCGCAAGGCCTCTCGGCGGGCATCAACGCGGCTTTGGTCGCGGGCGGCGGGGACAAGGAATTCACCGTCTCGCGTGCCGACGGCTATCTCGGCGTGATGATCGACGATCTTACGACCCGCGGCGTCTCCGAGCCCTACCGCATGTTCACCTCCCGCGCCGAATACCGATTGCGCTTGCGCGCCGACAACGCCGACCAGCGGCTCACCCCGCTCGGCATCGCCTTGGGTTGTGTCGGCACCTCGCGCGCCCGCGCCTATGCCGGCAAGGCGGCCATGCTGGCCGAGGCGTCAGCGCTGCTGGCATCGTTGAGCCTAACGCCGCGCGAGGCGGGCCGGCATGGCATCGAGCTCAACCAGGACGGGCGCCGGCGCTCGGCATTCGATCTCCTCGCCCTGCCCGGCATCAATTTCGGCAAGCTTGCCGGGATTTGGCCTCAGCTTGCCTCCCTCGACCTTCACATTGCCGGACAGGTTGCCGTCGATGCGCGCTACGCATCCTACGTGCGGCGCCAGGATCTCGACGTCGAAGCCCTGCGCCGCGACGAGGCGCTCTCGATCCCCGTGGAATTTGATTATTCGGCCCTTTCGGGCCTATCAACCGAGGCGCGCCAGAAGCTCGAGCGGCACCGGCCCTCGACGCTCGCTCAGGCGTCCCGCGTCGACGGCGTGACCCCTGCCGCGCTGCTCTTGCTGTTGGCCCATCTCAAGGCGCCGCGGCGGAAGTCGGCGTGACGGTACAACCCAAATCGGCGCCAATCCCGGACGCCGCCGCCTTTGCCGGCCACTTCGGCGTTTCACGTGAAACGTTGGAGCGACTGCAGGCCTACGAAGCCCTCCTGCGCCAGTGGCAGCCAACCATCAATCTCGTGGCGCCCAGCACGCTTACTGCCCTGTGGGAGCGCCATTTTGCCGATTCCGCCCAGCTTCTCGCCTTGGCCCCCGCCGACCCCCTGAATTGGCTCGATCTCGGGTCTGGGGCAGGCTTCCCCGGCCTCGTCCTGGCCATCATGCTGGCTGAGCGAAAAGGCGCGAAAGTCAGCCTGATCGAGAGCGACCAGCGGAAGGCGGCGTTCCTGGCGGAGGTTGCGCGCAAGACGGGTGCGCCTGTGGACATCCTGTGCAAACGCATCGAAACGGCGGCGACTCAAGCTAAGCTTCCGCCATTCGACGTGGTCACGGCGCGCGCTTTGGCGCCTCTGCCACGGCTGTTGAGCCTGGCTATGCCCTACTTTTCCCCCAAGACGACGGGGGTTTTCCCCAAGGGTCGCGAGGCCGAGGCTGAAATCGAGGCGGCGCGAGAGGGATTTGGGTTCGACGTGGCGCTCGCTCCGAGCCTGACCGACGCGCACGGGCGGATTCTTGTCGTAACAGCGTTGCAAGCCAAGACGGAGGGTCGTTCGCGATGACGGCAATGGAGCCGCGGATTCTGGCGGTCGCCAACCAGAAGGGCGGCGTCGGCAAGACCACCACCGCGATCAATCTCGGGACGGCGCTCGCCTCGATCGGTGAGCGCGTGCTGGTGCTGGACCTCGATCCCCAGGGTAACGCCTCCACCGGTCTCGGCATCGCTGTCGAGGCCCGGTCCAAAACGTCGTACGACGTGCTGACGGGCGGAGCGACCATGATCGAATGCGCGCTGCCTACCGCAATTCCGGGCCTGCTCGTGGTGCCGGCCAACGCTGATTTGGTCGGGATCGATACGGCTCTGACCGATCAGACGCGCGCCTTTCGTCTCCGGGACGCTTTCAGCGGATTGGTAGGGCATCTGCGCACCCTCCCCGCCGACCAGTCGTTCAGCTACGTGCTGATCGACTGCCCACCTTCCCTCAACCTGCTGACGCTGAATGCCATGACGGCTGCGCACGCTGTGCTCGTGCCGGTGCAGTGCGAGTTCTTCGCGCTGGAGGGCATTTCGCAGCTCAAAGATACGATCGATTCGATCAGGGCCACGCTCAATCCGCGGCTCGAGATCCAGGGCGTGGTGCTGACGATGCACGACGCCCGCACCTCGCTTTCGCGCGAGGTGGCCGACAACGTGCGCGCCTTCTTCGGACCGAAGGTCTACTCCACGATCATCCCGCGCAACACGCGCGTGGCCGAGGCGCCCTCGCACGGCAAACCGATCCTCCTTTACGATTTCGAGTGTGCGGGAAGCCAAGCCTACATCAAGCTTGCGACCGAGATCATTGAGCGCGAGCGGCAGGGCATTGCCGCCTAGCCGGCGAAACTTATTCCCGTCGCCTGAGCCCGTGAGAGTTTAGCTACGAACCGCAGAGAGCGCTGAGAGCCCCATGAACGCACCCATGTCCAAAGGCCGCCTCGGACGCGGATTGGCTTCCCTCATCGGTGAGCCGGCGCCTGGCCGTCCGACGCTTCCGCCCGAAGGCGAGCAGCGGCTGGTTTTCACCTCCGATCTGCGCCCCAGCCCGTTCAACCCGCGCAAGGATTTCCGCGAGGAAGAGCTGGCCGATCTTGCCGATTCAATTCGCAACAAAGGGCTCGTACAACCCATCATCGTGCGGCCCTCCAACGGCGGCTACGAGATCGTTGCCGGCGAGCGGCGCTGGCGCGCGGCTCAAAAGGCCGGGCTTCATAGCGTCCCCGTCATCGCGCGCGAACTCACCGATAAAGAGGTCCTCGAGCTTGCGATCATCGAGAACGTGCAGCGTGCCGATCTCAATGCGATCGAGGAAGCGACCGGCTATCGCGATCTGATCGAGCGCTTCGACTACAAGCAGGAGCAGCTCTCCGACATCATCGGCAAGAGCCGCAGTCACGTCGCCAACACGCTGCGCCTGCTAAAACTCCCCGAGAGCGTCCGGTCGATGGTGCAGCAGGGGACGCTCACCGCCGGACACGCGCGCGCGCTCGTCGGGCGCGACGACGCAGAGACGCTGGCGCAGCGCATCGTCACCGAGGGTCTCAACGTGCGCGCGGTCGAGTCCCTCGTGCAGCGCGAAGACTCCGCCGAGGAGCGCGACACGGGGTCAACGCGCCGCGTGCGCGAGAAGGATGCCGATACGCGCGCCTTCGAGCGCGACCTGCGCGACCTCCTCGATCTCTCCGTCGAGATCAAGCGCGGGTCGGGCGAGAGCGGCAACCTGATCATCAAGTACGCCAATTTCGAGCAGCTCGAGCACATCAGGAAGTGCATCGCGCGCGGCGCCGCGTTGGGCTAAACCGCGCGAGCGCTTGACGTCGAGCGGCGCTTGCTGCATGAGCCGCAGCAGATAAGTCGTTGTGCCGGCTCGGGTTTGGTCATGGGGAAAGACGTGCTCCTGCAACTCGCGGCGACCATCAAGTCGCGCCGCGAAGCCGCGCCCGATGGCTCCTATACGCGGCAGCTTCTCGATGCGGGGCCTGCCCGCTGCGCCAAGAAGCTCGGCGAGGAAGCGGTCGAGACCGTGATCGCCGCCGTCGGCGAAAGCGATGACGCGCTCAAGGGCGAAGCCGCCGATCTGCTCTACCACCTGCTCGTCCTGCTCGAGAGCCGCGGGATCGCGATCGAGGATGTGCTCGATGTGCTCGAGGGTCGCGCCGGAGTTTCCGGCCTCAAGGAGAAGGCCGACCGCACGAAGCGTTGATGAAATCTGGATGGGGGCACGAGCCCCCGGCGCGGTTCTTGGTTATGTCGTACCCGGCGGACTTGCAGTTCTCGCCCTACCGCGTGTTCAATCGCGAACAGTGGGCGCGTCTGCGTGCCGACACCCCGATGACGCTGCAGGAGAGCGAGCTCGAGCAGCTTTCAGGCCTCATCGAGGAGCTGTCTGTCGAGGAGGTCGAGCAGATCTACCTGCCTATGTCGCGCCTGTTGAACCTGTACGTCGCGGCCGCGCAGCAGCTGCATTCGGTGTCGTCAAAGTTTCTCAGCCGCACCGACCGCAAGGTGCCCTTCATCATCGGGGTCGGCGGCTCGGTTGCGGTCGGTAAGAGCACGACGGCCCGCGTCCTCAATGCGCTGCTTGCGCGCTGGCCCGATCATCCGCGCGTCGATCAGATCACCACCGACGGGTTCCTGCTGCCCAACGCCGAACTCGAGCAACGCCAGATCATGGATCGCAAGGGCTTCCCGGAGAGCTTCGACCTGGCGCGGCTGCTGAACTTTCTGGCTGACGTCAAATCCGGAGTCGCGCGCGTCGAGGCGCCCGTCTACTCGCACTTTCACTACGACATCCTCCCGGACCAGCGCACGGTGATCGAATCCCCCGACATCCTGATCGTCGAGGGCCTCAACGTGCTGCAGCCCGCACGCATGCCGCGCGGCGGCGAGGCGATCCCGTTCGTCTCCGACTTCTTCGATTTCTCGATCTATCTCGATGCCGACGCCGAGGTCATCCAGGACTGGTACGTGGCCCGCTTCATGCGGCTGCGCGCAACCGCGTTCCGCGATCCCGGTGCCTACTTTCACCAGTACGCCAACCTGGATCCCGAGGCCGCGCGGGCACGGGCGCTGGAAATCTGGCGCACGATCAACCTGAAGAACCTGGAGGAGAACATTCTCCCGACGCGGCAGCGCGCCCGCCTCATTCTGCGCAAGCGCGCCGACCACCGCGTCGAATCGGTGGCGCTGCGCAAGCTGTAGCGGTCGCAAAAAAATGGGCCGCCTGGGGAGACGGCCCGTCAAGTGACGCGCTCGCTAATTGGAGATTGGGTTAGGGGTCGATCAATGAAGGGTGCGCGTGCGCGATTTGCTTCGCGTGTAGGCGGCGACAAGAACCGCGTTGACGGTCATTTGACCGCGCGTCGCTGCAGTGACCTGAGGTAGCGCGAGCCAGCATTGCGTGGCTATCGAGTGCGCTTCCACCGCAGCGCTGAGCGCAGAGAACCCAAGATCAAGCCATGATGCGAATACGGCTGCTGCGGGAAGCGCTGGCATCGTCTCAACGTGCTTCGGGTTCGGAAGGGCATCTATTGGGACCGCGCGAGGGACAATTGGTGTGTTCTCATTGCTGACGCCGTGCGCCTCGGCCATCAGGCTCGCCTGCTCGGCGCGAAACTTGTCGCGCAGCCGGCGCACAGTTGATGGATCCGCGACGCCCAGCGCCTTAATGGCGGTCGTGGGCTTGAGCTTGGGGTCGGCAGCGAGCAAGGCGGCGATGCTCTGGAGCTGCTGGCGGTCGTCCAAGCTGGAACCCTTGGGGCGGCCGTAACGAACTTGGGTGGCAGTCATGCAATGAGTTCCTCGAATCATTGCCTGACGATTGTCGTGATGGGACAGCGCGTTACCAGGGAGAATAAATGTCTTGTAGAAGCCAGTTGGTGCAATGTTCGGGGAATGTGGCTGAAAAGCCAGGGAAATGATGTAGCACCATCATCCTTGCTCGCTTGCGGTCCTCTAGATGGCGAGCCCGGCATTGCGCGCCAGCTCTTTCAGCGGTCGCTCGGGGCGCGCGCCGATATGGCCGATGACCTCGGCCGCCGCGAGGCTGCCCAAGCGTCCGCAGTCGGCGAGGGAGAACGAGCGCGTGAGGCCGTAGAGAAATCCTGCCGCATAGAGATCGCCGGCGCCGGTCACGTCCACCACCTCGGCGACCTTGTCGGGACGGATGTCGATCGTCGCCTTCGGTGTCACGATCACGGAGCCCCGCTCAGAGCGGGTGAGCACCGCGATCTCGCACGCGCCACGCACGGCTGTCACAGCCTCCTCAAAGCTGTTCACCTCAAATAATGCGGTGATCTCCTTCTCGTTGGCGAACAGCACGTCGACGCCGTCGCGCACGAGCCGCACGAAATCGGCACGGTGGCGGTCGACACAGAATGCGTCCGACAGCGTGAGCGCAGTTTTGCGCCCGGCCTTGGCCGCGAGCGTGGCCGCCGTCGTGAACGCATGCTTCGCCTCTGGCTTGTCGAACAGATAGCCTTCGAGGTAGGTGACGCGCGCTGACGCAATGAGGTCCGCATCGACCTCGCCGCTGCCGAGCTCGGTACTCGCGCCGAGAAAGGTGTTCATCGTGCGCTCGCCGTCCGGCGTTACGAAGATGAGGCAGCGTGCGGTCGGCGCGCCGCTGCTGGCAAATGGAGTGTCGTAGGCGACGCCGATCGAGCGGATGTCATGAGCGAATATCTGACCGAACTGATCTTCGGCCACACGGCCGATGAACGCCGCCTTGCCGCCGAAGGATGCTACGCCGGCGATCGTGTTGGCTGCGGATCCGCCTGACCGCTCGATGCCGGGGCCCATCGCGGCATAGAGGGCGTCGGCCTCGCCCGCATCAATGAGGCGCATGAAGCCCTTTTGCAGATCGTGCTTGGACAGGAAGGCCTCGTCGCAGCGGCCGATGATATCGACAATGGCATTGCCGATGCCGACGACATCGTAGCGGGCTTCATCCATGAAAGCTTCCCCTCGCTCAAGGAGGGCGCACTATAGGCAGCGCGCGTCGCGGGGCAAGGCGGCACGTGCCGTCACGCACGGCGTGCTGAGCGTGCGGCGGTGGCGAGCCCCAGCACCAGACGTTCGGCGATCGGCTCTTCCAGTGCGCTCGATAGGCGCGCGGTCTTGGCCGCCTGCGCGGCCCGTGCCATCGCATCGGCGAGACGCGCCGCCGTCCAGGTCCGGCATTGCAGCCCGATCGAATCCTTCTGCTTGAAGTGGATCGGCGGGCGCAAGAGCCGCAACACGTCGTCGAGCGACCTGCCGCTGTCGAGATCGATGCGGATGCGGTGCAATCGCTGCAGGTGGCGCAGGGCCGCAAGGATGATCATCTGGGCGCTTTCCCCGGACGCAAGCGCACGGGCGAGCTCGGCCGCCGCGCGGGTCGCATCGCCCAAGGCAGCGGCGTTCAAGATGCGATCGATGGCGAGCTCGGAGGCATCGCCTACGATCGCATCCACGTCGGCCATGTCGATCTCGCCCTTGCCGGCCGCATAGAGCGCGAGCTTCTCGACCTCGCCCCGCGACAAGGCGCGGTCGGCGCCGAGGCGTGCAAGGAGCAGCTCTCGGGCATCCGATGTGATCGCAAGCTTGTGGCTTGTCAGGGTCTCGCGGATCAAGCGCTCTAGGTCGGCAGCCTCGTCGCCGTAGCAGGCGACGGCCGCGGCGTTGGGCGACTTTTCAAACAGGGCGCGCATCGCATCGGCGGGGCGCAGGTTGCCGGCTTCCACGATGAGGGTCGCGGCCAAGGTATTGCTTTCGATCAGCGGGGCCAGCGCTGCGGCGGTGACACGTCGGCCGGCGATGACGCGCACCACCTTGGATCCGCCGAACATTGGGATCGTCTGCAACTCCACCGCAAGGCGATCGGGATCCTGGTCGAGATCGGCTTCATCGAAGCGGACAGCCTCGCCATTGTCGCGCGCGGCGATGAGCACGGCTAAGCGTTGGGCGCGTTCGGATACGAGTCCCGCGTCGGTCCCATAGAACACGATTGCCGCCTGGCGGGGGCCCGGCGGCTTAAGGAAGGCATCTGCCTGATGGGCTTTTACGGCAACCATGGAATGCTGCTGGGGGCGAATTGGCGCTTCAAGTAAGCAGCCTCAATTCGCACAATGCGGCTTCGGAAGGAAGGCCGCTCAGGCGGAGTTGGACAGGAAGGCCGCAATCCGCGATTTCAAATCGTCGGCAATCGTGTTCGCGGCGCGATCCTCCGCCTCGTGGCGGGCGCGCACGTTGGAAAAGACGGAGTCGAAGCGCTGGAACGTAGCGCGGCCGAAGCTCTTGCCCTGCAGCGCCACCGATTTGTCGTTGAGGCGAACGAGGCGGAACGCGGCATCGAGATTGTAGACGCTGCCGCTGGAGTTGCCGTCGATCTGGACCAACGTCGCCGAGATGGATTCGGTGATGATGATCTCCAGGCGATAGTTGGCGTGCTCGGCTTCCGTGCCCTTGCCGGTCGCCTGGAAGATGAGTTCGTTGCGTAGCCGCTGGCCGACACGGCCCGGGATCGGCGCGACTTCCATGCTGGCGAGCTTGGCGGAGACGTCGGTGCCGACGATTGAGGGAGAGGCATACAGAGGGTGGAAACCGGAATCGCCGCAGCCGGCCACGAGCAAAGGCATCGCGGCGCACGCCAGCACGACCCAAACTGCCGATCGGCGGCTAACCATAGACCGCCCCCAATCCTTCAACCTCACCCAACGACATTCACAATCCTCTGCGGCACGACGATGACTTTCTTGACCGGCCTGCCTTCAAGGGCACGTACAACCGGTTCAAGCCGCAAGGCTGCCGCCTCGATCTCGGCGGCCCCCGCCGTTCGTGCAATCGTGAGTTCGTCCCGCCGCTTACCATTCACCTGTACGGCAATGGTAATCGTATCGTCAACGAGCAAGCCCGAATCGGTTTGGGGCCAGGGTTGATTGGCCAGCAACGTGTTGTATCCGAGCCGCGCCCAGCATTCTTCGGCCAAATGTGGCATCATCGGGCCGATCATTTGCACCAGAAACTCTAGGGCCTCCCGTAGAGCCCAGGCGAAACCGTCCCCGCCTTTTTTGCCCCCTTCGGACACCAGGGGGCCCAGAACATTTGCGAACTCATAGACCTGGGCCACGGCTACGTTAAACCGCAGGGCCTCGATTGACCTGGCGACCTGGTCGAGCGCCTTGTGGGCGGCCCGGCGCAGCGCGATGGCCTCCGGGCTGAAAGCCTTCGGCATCGGCGTCCCCTTGGAGGCGGCACCGTCCGCGGCCTGGTCCATCAGGCGCCAAATGCGTTGGACGAAGCGCCGGGAGCCGTCGACGCCCACGTCGGTGTAGATAACGTCCCGCTCGGGCGGGCTGTCGGACAGCACGAACCAGCGCGCGACGTCGGCGCCATAGCGCTGCACGAACTCGTCGAGGTCGACGGTGTTCTTGCGCGACTTGGACATCTTCTCGACCGGGCCGATGACGACGGGCTGCCCGTTTGTCGTCTCAACGGCGCGGCGCGCTGAGCCTTCCCCCTCGATGCGCACCTGGCCGGGCAGAAGCCACCCTCCCCGCTTCGATTTATAGGTCTCGTGCGTGACCATGCCTTGCGTGAACAGCGCGGCGAACGGCTCGCGCACGTTCTGGCTCAGCTTCAGGTGGCCGGTGTCGCACAAGGCGCGCGTGAAGAAGCGCGAATAGAGCAGGTGCAGGATCGCGTGCTCGATACCGCCGATGTACTGGTCGACGGGAAGCCAGTAAGCGGCCGCGGTTTTGTCGACCGGCGTCTTGGCGTGCGGCGCGGTGAAGCGCACGAAGTACCAGGAGCTGTCGACGAAGGTGTCCATCGTGTCGGTCTCGCGCACGGCTGCCCCGCCGCACGCGGGGCATTTCACGTGCTTCCAAGTCGGGTGGCGGTCGAGAGGATTTCCGGGTTTGTCGAAAGTCGCATCGCTGGGCAGCTCCACCGGCAAGTCCTTGTCCGGCACCGGCACGACGCCGCACGCCTCGCAATGGATGACCGGGATCGGGCAGCCCCAGAATCGCTGGCGCGAGACGCCCCAATCGCGGAGGCGGTAGTTCACCTTGCGCTCGCCGACGGGCCTGTTTGCAATCTTCGACTTGGCGAGCCGCTTGGCCGCTTCTTCGAAGGCTAGCTGAGTGCTCAAGCCGTCGAGAAAGCTCGAGTTGATCATCGTTCCATCGCCGTCGAAGGCTTTCTCGGCGATGGCAAAGGTCTCGGCGTCCTCGCCCGGAGGAAGAATGACGGGGGTGAATGCCAGGCCGTATTTGCGCGCGAAGTCGAGGTCGCGCTGATCGCCGGACGGACAGCCGAAGATGGCCCCCGTGCCGTATTCCATCAGAATGAAATTGGCGACGTAGACGGGCAACGTCCACGTCTTGTCGAATGGGTGCACGGCGCGGATGCCCGTGTCGTAACCCTGCTTCTCAGCCGTCTCCAGCTCGGCGACGGACGTGCCCATGTGGCGGCACTCCTCGCAGAACGCCGCGAGCTTGGGATCCTTCTCGGCTGCCGCCTTGGCCAACGGATGATCGGGTGCCAGCGCGATGAAGGCCGCCCCGAACAGAGTGTCGGGGCGCGTGGTGTAGACCTCCACCTCGCTCATGCCCTGGGGCGCCGTTTTTTTGTCGAGCCCGAAGCGCACGAGCAGGCCGTCGGAGCGCCCGATCCAGTTCGCCTGCATCAGGCGAACTTTCTCCGGCCACTTGTCGAGCGACTCGAGCGCTTCCAGCAGTTCGTCGGCGTACTCGGTGATCTTGAAGAACCATTGCGTCAGCTCGCGCTGCTCAACGAGCGCACCCGACCGCCAGCCGCGTCCTTCGATCACCTGCTCATTGGCAAGCACGGTCTGGTCGACGGGATCCCAATTAACCTTCGAGGACTTGCGATACGCAAGGCCCTTTTTCAGGAAATCGAGAAAGAGCTTCTGCTGGTGGCGGTAGTAATCGGACGAGCACGTTGCCAGCTCGCGCGACCAGTCGAGCGACAGACCCATCGACTTCAGCTGGCGCTTCATCGTCTCGATGTTGGAGTAGGTCCAGTCCGCGGGGTTGACCTTGTTCTCGATCGCGGCGTTCTCGGCCGGCATACCGAACGCGTCCCAGCCCATGGGATGGAGGACGTTAAATCCCTTGGCGCGCTTGTAGCGGGCGAAGACATCTCCCATCGTGTAGTTGCGGGAATGGCCAACGTGAATGCGCCCCGACGGATAGGGAAACATCTCGAGCACGTAGCACTTTGTTCCGGCGGCGGAGTTGGACGCACGGAAGATGCCTGCCGTCTCCCAGGCTTCCTGCCAGTGCTTCTCGCGCGCGGGCGCGTCGTAGCTTTCGTTTGCCATCCGGCGTCAATCTCTGTGCGGTATCGTAGGGCTAGCGCGGCGTAATGAGCCTTAAACGACGAATCCGGTCAAGGCGGCATGGCACAATCGAGCGAGATGGATAGCGCTGCGGCTCTTGGCGACGTCAAGCTTCGGATCGAGGCGGCGGCGCGCGAGGCTCGTCGCCCAGCCGATAGTGTGCATCTAATCGCCGTTTCCAAGATGTTCGAGGCACCCCAGATCAACCCCGTGCTCGAGGCGGGGCATCGCCTGTTCGGCGAGAACCGTGTGCAGGAGGCCAAGGCGAAATGGCCGCAGCTCAAAGCGCTCTATCCGGGTGTCGAGCTGCACCTGATCGGGCCGTTGCAATCCAACAAGGCCAAGGAGGCGGTGGCGCTGTTCGATGCCATCCACACGATCGACCGCCCAAAGATCGCGCGTGCGGTCGCCGCGGAAATCGCCGAGCAAGGCCGGCGCCTGGACCTCTTCATTCAGGTCAATACCGGCGAGGAGCCGCAGAAGGCAGGTGTCATGCCGCACGATCTGGCGGGCCTCACGGCGCTCTGCCGTGATGAGCTGAAGCTCGATATCGCCGGACTCATGTGCATTCCCCCGGTGGACGAGGAGTGCGCGGTGCACTTTGCGTTTCTTGCCAAGCTCGCGGGCGATCTCGGCCTCAAGGGTCTCAGCATGGGCATGAGTGATGACTTCGAGACGGCGATCGCATTCGGGGCGACGCACGTGCGGGTCGGCAGCGCGATTTTCGGCACGCGCGGCTAGCGCCGGAGATTTCGGGGGAGAGATCTCGCGCGCCACCTTGCGCGCGCAACCAGAGTGCTAGGCTCCTCGCCAAAGCGATTCGCGTGCGCGTTCAGCTCGTCGGGAGCCTCACATGACCGCAGCCGCAGCCCGGGTCGAAGCAAAGGCGGATGCCGCAGCGAGCGATGCCGCGCACGATGCCCGCGCCGAAGTCCTCTCCGAAGCCGCGACGACAAAAGTCGCCGGCGTGTCGAAGGCGATCTCCGAGAAGGCGACGCAGGACGGTTGGTACCACTTCGTCGTCGATATCTGGATCACGAACCTGAACCGCGTCGAGTTCGGGCTCTACAAGCGCTCGCGCAACAAGGCCAAGTCGCGCCAGTTCACGTCCGACATGGACATTTTTGCTGAAGTCATCGAGGGCGGCGAGCGCACGGGTCTCATCGGCTATCGAGAGGACCTGTGGGAAAAAACCCAGGGCATGGACAAGCGCCTCGTTTTCAAGCTGTTCAACGAGACGCTCAACTGGCGCGCGACGATGGACCTCATGATCGGCCGCTCGCTGCAGCAGACGATCGCGGCCCGCGGCCTGCCGGTCATGACCTATTCGGTCAACACCGACGAAGATAATTTCATCGTCTACTTGGAGCGCTCGGGGCGAAAGTGGCCGCTGCTGCCGGAGAACTTCGGGTTCTTCATCATGCACGACGGCGAGCCGAAGTTTTACCGGCTGAAGCGCGACTTCATCAATCTCGGCGGGGACTACACGCTGTTTGATCAGCACGGCAAAGCCGTGGGGCACCTCGACGGCAAGGTGTTCTCCATCGGCGGCAAGTGGCGGGGCAAGGTCAAACGCGAGCACGCCGACCGCCGGCTGTTGACCGTGCTGCAGCTCTTTAGCGCAATGCTGGTTTTCAACGGCGATTGCCGCCGTCACTTGCGGCGCCTGTCGAAGGATCTGCGCGACGGCAAGGTGAAGCCGCAGATCGAGCGCCAGGAAGCGGATCTCTACATGAACCCTCGCCGCATCCGGTGAGCACGCGTTTCGGCGCGATCAGAGGGCGGGCCGATACCCGCCATCATCGTCTGCACCGGTTTTGTGCAACACCCGGCAGTCTACCGTATCGACGCCCTGAAGCGGCCGTTGACGCCTGCTGACGATTACTGCTTCCTGCAAACTGCGCCGTTTTTGATCAGATGCTGATCTGAACGGCACATAAGGCTGCGCAAAAAGTAGCCACTCGCAGGGGAGCAAGCGGATGCAGGCGGGACCTGACGTCTTTTTTCTATTGATGGGCGCGATCCTCGTTTTTGCGATGCACGGAGGCTTCGCATTTCTTGAAACAGGGACCGTGCGCCACAAGAACCAGGTCAACGCGCTTGTAAAAATCCTGGTCGATTTCGCCGTCTCGACCGTCTTCTATTTCCTCGTCGGGTACACAATCGCGTATGGGGTCGAGTTCTACCTCAGCGCCAAGGCGATCGTCGGCGGACAGCCGCCTTTCGAGCCGCAAGGCTATACGCTGGTCCGCTTCTTCTTCCTGTGCACTTTCGCCGCCGCCGTGCCGGCGATCGTCTCTGGCGGCATTGCCGAGCGCGCAAAGTTTCTGCCACAGGCGACGGCGACGGCGGTTCTGGTCGGCTTCTGCTACCCCCTGCTCGAAGGCATCTACTGGAACGGCAATTTCGGTCTGCAGCAGTCTTTCTTCGCTGATTGGCTCGGTGCGCCGTTCAAGGACTTTGCCGGCTCCGTCGTGGTGCACGCTTTCGGCGGATGGGTCGCGCTCGGAGCGGTTTTGGTGCTCGGACCTCGGCTCGGCCGCTACGACGGCGCGCGTCCCGGCGCCCCCGCGCCGTCGTCTATCCCATGGTTGGCGCTCGGCTCGTGGCTGCTTTGCATCGGCTGGTTCGGGTTTAACGTCATGAGCGCGCAACGGCTTGAGGCCGTGTCCGGCCTTGTCGCCATCAATTCACTGATGGCGATGTGCGGAGGTATCCTGGTAGCGCTCTACGTCGGCGACAACGACCCGGGTTTCGTCCACAACGGAGCGCTCGCCGGTCTCGTCGCCGTGTGCGCCGGTTCCGACGTCATGCATCCGCTCGGGGCGCTGGTCGTGGGCGGCATCGCCGGCGCCATCTTCGTCACCATGTTCCAGATCTCCACCAACAAGTGGAAGATCGACGACGTGCTCGGCGTATGGGCCCTGCACGGGTTGTGTGGCCTGTGGGGCGGCATCGCCTGCGGGATCTTCGGCCTTGAGGCGCTTGGCGGTATGGGGGGCGTGTCTTTCGCTTCGCAGTTGGTCGGTTCGCTGGCAGGGGCTGCGTTCGGCTTACTGACCGGGTTTGTCGTCTATTGGCTCTTAGACCTAGCAGTGGGTCTCCGGCTGTCGCCGGAAGGGGAGCACAGGGGTGCTGACCTTTCGATCCACAACATCCGCGCCAATCCCGAGGAGGATGTCCGCGGATTTTGAGTGGAGGCGTGGCGAAATCCGAAGCGGGGTGCGCCACGCGTCAACCTATCCTTAACCAAAAAACTTCACCTTACCGGCAGCGTCGATACGCCAATCCACGCGCCGGAGATCGTTATGTTCAGAGTAATCGCTACCCTGCTTTTGCTAGTTGCGGCCGTTGAGGTTTCCGGCTGCACCGGTTCGCTTCGCCTTGGAAGTGAGATCCCCGCCATCGCCTTCAAGGGCTGAGGCTCCGCTGATCGCATTGCCCGCCACTCGTTGAACCGAGTAGGTGCCGCGCGGTTCTGGCTGCGCCCGCAAGCTTCATGAGCCTGCAAGAAGGTTGCTGGACGCCGCGCGGTCGCGCGGCTATGGCCTGCCAGTCAATCGTCTCAGAGACCGCCCATGACGACCTCTTCCGGCCTTGCGGCGCTGGCGCGCGGCGCGGTGCTTTCGCCGTTCACGCAGCTCCGCCGCCTGCTGCACGGCAAGGAGCCAGGTGACGCAACGCTAATCGATATGACGGTCGGCGAGCCGCGCGAAGCGATGCCGGCCTTTTTCGTCGAAAAGATCGCCGAAGCATCGGCGAGCTACGCGAAATATCCACCGATCCGCGGCAGCGATGCGCTGCGCGAAGCTATTTCGGCCTGGGCCGCACGCCGGTTCGGCGCAGCCGCCGCGCCTGATCCTGCAACCGAGGTGCTGGCGCTCAACGGATCGCGCGAAGGGCTGTTTCTTGCGGCTATTCCCGCCGCCGGGCGCAAGTCGGTTGCAGGCCGACCCGCCGTCTTGATGTGCAATCCTTACTACAGCGCCTACATCGGCGGAGCGCTCGCGGTCGATGCCGAGCCGGTCTATCTCAATGCCACGGCCGAGACAGGATTTCTGCCCGATCTCGAGGCGCTCGCCGCCAACAAGAGCCTGCTCGACCGCACCGTCGCGTTCTATCTCTGCTCGCCGGCAAACCCGCAAGGCGCGGTTGCTGACGCCGCCTACATCGCTCGCGCGCTCGCCTTGGCACGCGCTCACGACTTCATCCTGCTGTTCGACGAGTGCTATTCCGAGATTTATTCGGGCGAGGCGCCGCCGGGCGCGCTGCAGATTGCGGGCGCCACCCCTGATCGCTTCCGCAACCTCGTCGTTTTCAATTCGCTGTCGAAGCGCTCAAACTTGCCGGGCCTACGCTCGGGATTTTGCGCCGGTGATGCCCAGTTCCTCGAAACGTTCGCTGAGATTCGCAACATGGTTGCGCCGCAGCTGCCGGGGCCTGTGCAACACGCCTCCGCGGCGATTTGGGGCGACGAGGCGCATGTCACTGCCAACCGGCAGGCCTACCGCGCCAAGTACGACGTCTGCGATGAGGTCCTCGGTAGCCGCTACGGTTACCGCCGTCCCCCCGGCGGTTTCTTTCTCTGGCTCGATGTCGGCAATTGCGGGGGTGGGGCTCACGCCGCGGTAACCTTATGGCAACGCGCGGCTGTCAAGGTTTTGCCAGGAGCCTTCCTGGCACAGGCTGGCCTCGACGGAACCAATCCGGGCGCGAAGTACGTGCGGCTCGCACTGGTTCACGACGTGGCGACCATCAGGGCGGCGCTCGAACGTATCGTAGTAGTACTTGCGTAAAGAGTCCGTTCGCACATGTCGTCGCGTGGTGACACAAGACGCCTGCTTTCATCCGACATGGAAGACAGGCTCATTGGTTGGCTCAATCGTGCCGGAGGCATTCTCCTTTTGGCCGGCGTCGGAGCCGCTTGGGCGAGCCTCATCACCTGGTCCCAGTCGGACCCGAGCCTCACGCACGCCGCCACCGGCGAGGCGCGCAACGCATTGGGTGCTGGGGGCGCCATCTTCGCCGACGTGATGCTGAACACACTCGGCTTTGCCTCCGTTTTCGTGCTGCTGGCGCCGATGTTCTGGGGCATCGAGCTCATGGTGGCCGAGCGCATCCTCGCCAACCGCCGCAAGACGAGCGTGTTTCCGTTTTCGCTGCTGCTACTCGCCGGCGGCTTTGCAGCTCTCCCGATCAGCGCAAGCTGGCCCTTCGGTCACAGCTTCGGCGGCATTGTCGGTGACTGGGTCTACAAGCTCACTGCGACATTCTTTTCAATCTTGGGTGCGGAGCACGCGCTTTGGCTCGCGGCGCTTGGTTATTTCCTTGGGGGCTTTGCTGCGCTCGGCTACTCGATCGGGCTTGAGCGCGATGACGTGAACCGGCTGATCGAGCGCAGCCGCGTGCTGGCGCGCCGGCGCAGTTCGTCGTGGCGCTATTGGATGCAGCGACTGCAACCGATTACTGGCCTGATGCAGAATCGGGCGGAAATCGAAATCACACCTGAGCGAATGGAGCCCAGCCACAGCCCGCGCGAAGAAACCCAACCACGGCGCACCGGTCGTCGCGAGCCCTACTTCACGATGCCGGTCAACTTCAAAGAAGCCCTGGTGCACTCGTTCAGCCGGACATTCGCCGCCGTGCCTGTCCCAGAACCCACGACCGCAGCCGTCGGCGTCCCGTGGTCGGGCGCTGTCGATGCTCCCCCTGCGGCCGAGCCCGACGAATTCGACGTAAGTACCGACTTTGGGAGCCGCGCCATTGCCGAGCGTTTTGCTCCAAGAGCCGTCAAGCAGCGGGCTCCCCGTCTCAACGTTGCGCGCGGGCCTGCACCAACCCAACCCATTGTAGAGACCGTGCAGGCGCCCAAATCCAAGAGCGGTTTCCTCGGCGCGCTCGCGCGGACGGGGAATTCGGTGGGTTACCGCCCTCCTCCTTTGGGGCTTTTGCGCCGTCCGGCTGCAGCCAAGGCCAGCAGCGAACTTTCCCAAACCGCCCTTCGCGGAACTGCGCGCCTGCTCGAAGAAGTTCTCGCCGACTTTTCCATCAAGGGCGAAGTGCGCGAGATCAAGCCTGGTCCTGTCGTGACCTTGTTCGAGCTCGAGCCCGCGCGCGGTACAAAATCATCCCGTGTCGTGGCGCTGGCGGACGACATTGCCCGCTCAATGAGCGTCACCTCTGCGCGCGCGGCGATCGTCCCCGGCCGCAGCGTGATCGGCATCGAATTGCCGAACGTGCGCCGGGAAACGGTTTACCTGCGCGATATAATCGAGTCAGACGCCTTCCGCGCGAATGACCCGGTGCTGCCGATGGCGCTCGGCAAGTCGATCGGCGGTGACCCGATTGTCGCTGACCTCGCACGCATGCCGCACTTGCTGGTTGCCGGCACGACGGGGTCGGGCAAGTCGGTCGGCGTCAATGCGATGGTGCTGTCGCTTCTGTTCCGGCGCTCGCCGGAAGAATGCCGGCTGATCATGATCGACCCGAAAATGCTCGAGCTGTCGGTCTACAATGGAATCCCGCACCTTTTGACGCCGGTCGTAACCGATCCGCACAAGGCTGTGGCCGCGCTCAACTGGGCCGTCTCCGAGATGGAGGAGCGCTACAAGCGCATGGCGAGCCTTTCGGTGCGCAACATCGAGACTTTCAACGCACGCGTGCGTACGGCTCAGAGCCGGGGCGAGAGCCTGGCCCGCACCGTTCAAACAGGATTTGACGCTCACACCGGCGAAGCCATCTACGAGCGGCAGGAAATCGCTGCCGAACCGTTGCCGTATATCGTCGTGGTTGTCGACGAGTTCGCCGACCTGATGATCGTTGCCGGCAAGGAGATCGAAGGCGCCGTACAGCGACTCGCTCAGATGGCGCGCGCAGCGGGCATCCACCTCATCATGGCGACGCAGCGTCCCTCGGTCGACATCGTGACCGGCACCATCAAGGCGAATTTTCCGGCGCGCATCAGCTTCAAGGTTTCCTCCAAGATCGACAGCCGCACCATTCTCAACGAGCAGGGCGCAGAGCAACTCCTGGGTCAGGGGGACATGCTTTACTCGCTCGGTTCGGGACAGACACTGCGCGCCCACGGTCCTTTCGTGTCCGACGAGGAAGTCGAACGCGTCGTTGAAGTGCTGCGCCGGCAGGGTACGCCCCGCTATGTGGACGGCATCACCGATGGCCCGGTGAGCCGGGAAGGCGCGGGCATGGAGCAGAACCGTTCGGACGGTGAGGAAGATCTCTACGACAAGGCGGTCGCCGTCGTACTGCGAGATCGCAAGGCGTCGACAAGCTACCTGCAACGCCGGCTTGGAATTGGCTACAACCGTGCCGCTGATCTCGTAGAACGGATGGAGCGGGAAGGACTGATCGGCCCGGCGAACAATGTGGGCAAGCGCGAAATCCTTCTCGCAGGCCGTGAACCCGAAAGCGTGGCCCCCGCGATGCGCTGACGTGGTGTTGCGTCACGGTGTGGCCCGGCTGCCCACTTGTGGTCGCAATGTTGGGGAAAGTCGGGGCCCGATCTTCTATCTTTTCCGGACAAAGTGTCAGCCGTCACCAATCGAAGGGCAACGGGGGCCCAATGGGCAAGTTGAAACGAGCCATGTTGGGCGCAATCTTTGCGCCCGGTCTCTTGTTGGCGTCAGTTGCAGCGCGCGCCGAGAATGCGCCAGCGCCTGCTCCAGCGGCACCTTCAGCTGAGGCGCCAGCCGGCGCCGGGGCGGCCGGGTCTGCCTGGAACGCAGAAGTCGCGCCTGCGAACGCGGCGGGCGGCATGACACTTGATGCGCATCAGACCGAGATCGTCAATAAGGTGAGCAGCTACTTCAGCGCGCTCAGCACGTTGAAGGGCCGCTTCGTACAGACGGGTGCGGACAACAAGCGCATGAAGGGCGACTTTCTGGTGAAACGCCCCGGCCGCTTCCGCTTCGACTACGCGCGGCCGTCGCGCCAGATCGTGATCTCCGACGGGCGCTACCTTGCGATCCAGGATCTCGACCTCAACAACGAAGATCGCGTGGCGCTGGACGAGACACCCTTCCGGCTCTTGCTTCGCTCGGACGTCAACCTTGTCCGCGATGCCAAAATCATGGAAGTCCAGGAGGCCGACGATCTCATTGTCGTGGGGCTCGAGGACAAGGATCCAAATACACCAGGCCAGATTCGGGTGTTTCTGGCGAAGAAGCCGGAGCTCGAGCTGAAGGAATGGGTGACCCGCGACGCTCAGGGGCAAAAGACCCGGGTCGAGGTGTCGGATTTGTCGAAAAGCGTCGATATCGACGCCGATCTTTTCAAAATCAGGGCGATCGGAAAGCCGATGGCCAGCCCCTGATCTGCGGGTAACCGGTGTGGCTGTTTGAGCTCTGGGCAAATGCTTGCCTGGGGAAAACCGGGTATAGCCGGTAACATTTTTGTGAGAATTTGTTTGGCCCACTATTGAAGTTGGCCGGCATGCGCTTAAGTCACACTGGTCAGGTGGTGTCACCCTGTATCGGTAGTGCCCCCCGTCTAGCCGAACGACGCCACCTGCGGTGCCGGCTTCCCTCCCGGCACCACGCGCGAAAGCGCTCTCGACGCCCAACCCCTCCCCCCGGGGTTGGGCGTTTTTCATTCCTATCCACCATCAGCACTACCGGGATGCCGCCGTGAGGGCTCGCGCAAGCGCCTGCATGGGCTGCGTCGGCACCGGGGGGTGCTTGCCTGCCAGCGCGGCATCGACCTCGCGCAGGCCATCACCAAGGCGCTGCAAGCGCCCCACCAGATTTTGCACCAGCCGATCGCCCACCTCGGGGTCGGAACGGATCTGGGCATGGAATTTGTCGCGTAGGATGCGCAGCACGCTGACGGTCGATCGAGCAACAACGGTCGAGCCATACTGCGTCTCGACCAGCATTGCCGATTCGCACAAAAGCGATCCGACAATGATCGGCTCCATTCGCTCTTTCAACTCGGGGCCGGCGACACGCACCGCCTCGCCCGAGAACAGAAGGACAGCGGCATCGGCCACGGCATCCTGCTCTACAACCGTGGAGCCCGGCGTATGGGTTGCCGGCTCGCCGTTGCTGGCGATTTCGTTCAGCTGTCGCAACGTGAGCTTCCGGAAAATCGGAAGGAGCAGCAGCTGCCTGACGATTAGATCCGGCGACATCTCGATCCCGCGCTTTCGGCTTAGGGTGCGTCTCGAATCCAATCGCGCCGAGCCCGAAAGCTGCGGCGCGATGTTGCAACTCGGTAATTCAAATGATTCTCGGACGCGGGTCGAGGGGCGCCGGGCACGCGGCAGTGGGCGAATTCCAGCGCGAAGTCTCAAGACGGCATTAGGGGACGAGCTTATAGCCACCCGTCTCGGTGATCAGTAGTTCTGCGTTGGAGGGATCTTTCTCTATCTTCTGGCGCAGACGATAGATGTGCGTCTCAAGCGTATGAGTTGTAACGCCCGCGTTGTAGCCCCAGACCTCGTGCAGGAGCGTGTCGCGCGACACCACCTTGTCGCCCGAGCGGTAGAGGTACTTCAGGATAGAGGTTTCCTTCTCCGTCAGCCGGATTTTGGTGCCCTTCTCGTCGATCAGCAGCTTGGAGGCCGGCTTGAAGGTGTAGTGCCCGATGGCAAATACGGCGTCTTCGCTCTGCTCATGCTGGCGAAGTTGCGCGCGTATGCGGGCGAGCAGCACCGCAAATTTGAAGGGCTTGGTGATGTAATCGTTGGCGCCGGCGTCCAGCCCGAGAATTTGATCGGCGTCTGAGACATTGCCGGTCAGCATGACAATTGGGGTCTTAAAGCCCGATTTGCGCAGATTGCGCACCGCTTCTCGACCGTCCATATCGGGAAGCGAAACGTCGAAAACCACGAGGTCGAAATGGTCCGTCTTGGCCAAGTCGATACCCTTGGACGCCGTGCCGATAGTCTCGACCTCGAACTCGTCATGCAAGACAAGTTGGTCTTTCAGGGTTTCACGGAGATCCTCGTCGTCGTCTACGATAAGAATCTTGCGTGCGGTGGACATGCTGGTCGGCTCCGGTGCGAATCGGGCCGCGAATATCGCGGGAAGCGGCCCAAGCCCGTGCGGGCAACTTGAAGGATGCGAATAGCACGGGTGCCGGGAAGCTCCAACGATGACCGATAAACACCATCCACAGACCATCGATCAGATCATTGTCCGCGGCATCGCGGCGCGCCCCGACCGCGGCCTTTTGAGTTTGGGAGGGGTCAGCTTTCCCTGCGCGCTTGGACGGTCCGGCCGCAGCAGCGCCAAGCGTGAAGGTGATGGCGCAACGCCGATCGGCGCATTCAAACTGCGCCAGGTGCTCTACCGCGCCGATCGCGTTCAGCGTCCACGTTCGAGCCTTCCGGTCACAGTGCTTCGCAACGACGATGGCTGGTGCGACGAGCCGGGAGACCGCAACTACAACCGTCGTGTCCGGCACCCCTATGCGGCCAGCGCCGAGCACCTCTGGCGCACCGATCACCTCTACGATGTGGTGGCCGTGCTCGGTTACAACGAAAGCCCGCGGGTGCGGGGACGAGGCAGCGCCATTTTCATGCACGTTGCCGGTGAGCACTTTGCGGCGACGGCCGGCTGCGTCGCGCTGCGCATGGCGGATTTGCGGCGTGTCATCGAGCGCGTCTCGACTGCTACGGTCGTTCAAATCCTTCCCTGACGGCGACGCCGGCTGCGGAAATAAAAAGCGGCCCGAGAGCTTGCGCTCCGGGCCGAGTTTTGAGCACGCCTAGGGGAAGGCGCTCGCTCGGGAGATCATGAGGAGCCGCGGGCTGGAGTGATCCGCCCGCGGCCCCCTGAGCCTATTGAACCGTCTCGCCGTGCAGCGCGACATCCAAACCTTCGACTTCGGCCGCTTCCGAAACTCGGAGGCCGATGATGAGGCGCAAGACGAGCAGGATCACGAAGGATGCCACCGCATCCCAGACGATCGTGACCATCACGCCGTAGGCCTGGATCGGAACCTGCGCGAAGTTGCCTTCGAGCAGACCCTTGGTGCCGCCGATTGCCTCGACTGCGAACACGCCCGTCAGCAGCGCACCGATGATGCCGCCAACTGCGTGCACGCCAAACACGTCGAGGCTGTCGTCGTAGCCGATCAGCTTCTTCAGGCCCGTTGCAGCGATGTAGCAGCCGACGCCGGCTGCCGCGCCGATGACAAGCGCACCCTTGGGATCGACGAAGCCCGAAGCCGGAGTGATGGCAACGAGACCAGCAACCGCGCCGGAGGCGATGCCGAGCACGCTCGGCTTGCCGTGGACCAGCCACTCCGAGAACATCCAGGCCAGCGCCGCCATTGCCGTGGCGATCTGGGTGACGGCCATCGCCATACCGGCAGCGCCGTTAGCAGCGACCGCCGAACCGGCGTTAAAGCCGAACCAGCCGACCCACAGAAGTGAGGCGCCGATCACGGTCAGCACCAGGTTGTGCGGTGCCATGTTCTCGGTGCCGTAGCCCGTACGTCTGCCGAGCATGAGGCAGACAACGAGGCCAGCAATGCCGCCGTTGATGTGCACGACGGTGCCGCCGGCATAGTCAAGAACGCCAGACTTTTGCAGGAAGCCGCCGCCCCAGACCCAGTGGGCAATTGGCGCGTACACGATAAGAAGCCACAGCCCGATAAAGAACAGGAAGGCGGTAAACTTCATGCGGTCTACGAGGGACCCGATGATGAGCGCCGGCGTGATGATCGCGAACGTCATCTGGAACGACATGAACACGGACTCAGGGATTGTGCCCTGCAGCGTGTCCTTACCCATGCCATCGAGAAGGAAGCGGTCGAGACCGCCGATGTACATGTTGTAGAAATCGTTGGGGTTCGTCCGGAACGCCAGCGAGTATGCGACGACTGCCCAGAGCACCGTCACCAAACATGTCGTGACGAACGTCTGCATCAGGACCGAGAGCACGTTCTTCTTGCGCACCATGCCGCCGTAGAAGAGGGCTAGGCCCGGCACGGTCATCATCAGCACCAGCGCCATGGAGGTGAGCATCCATGCTGTGTCGCCGGAGTTCTAGTTTCGGTGCCGGGGCCGCAGCGGGTGCTGCAGCTGCCGCGTCTTGGGCAAAGCTCGGCAGTACCGAGAACAGGTAAATACCTGCTGCGGTACTCCCCGCCGCTACTGCCCTTTTAACGTCTTCGAATTTCATCATGTGAACTCCCCTTCCCTAAATCGACCTGGGCGTGCGCCGCTTGCGCGGTCAAACCCGACTAGAGCGCGTTGTCGTCAGCTTCGCCGGTGCGGATGCGTACCGTGTGTTCGACAGGCGAAACGAAGATCTTGCCATCGCCAATCTGGCCGGTCTTAGCGGCGCGCTGGATAGCTTCGAGCGCCTTGTCGACTTGAGCGGACGGGACGACGATTTCCATTTTGATCTTGGGCAAAAAGCTCACGGCGTACTCGGCGCCGCGGTAGATCTCCGTATGCCCTTTCTGCCGGCCGTAGCCCTTTACTTCAGTGACTGTCATTCCTTGCAGGCCGAGATCGGTCAGCGCAGTGCGGACCTCCTCGAGCTTGAAAGGCTTTATGATTGCCGTGATCAATTTCATCGAGCACCTCTCTCCCCTTGCCGGTGCCTAAACCGCGGCCCGGACACACCCCGGACTTTCCACGCCGAGGCCATCACGCCCCGGTCGTCGACCTAAAACGGAGTCAAGAGCCGTGCCAGTTTGGGGATGCTGATCCAACTCATTGGATTCGCTGAGCAAATACTGTGCAACCCGCCGGAGGGGGCTGCGCCGGATGGCGTTTGCCGCCACTATATTAGGCAAAGATCAGCAAGTGCCTGTCATTTAGGCATAAGGTTGGAGGTCCGCCGGCGCATCAGGCCTTCTTGGGCCACGGAAGCAATCAAATCACCGTTCCGCGCATAAATGGTGCCCCTGCAGAACCCGCGCGCGCCGAAGGCACTCGGGCTGTCCTGGACATAGAGCATCCACTCGTCGGCACGGAACGGTCGATGGTACCAAAGCGCGTGGTCGAGACTTGCGAGTTGCACATCGGCGTCGAACAGGAGCTTGCCATGGGCAATAAGGGCGGTGTCGAGCAGCGTGAAGTCGGAGGCATAGGCCAGAACCGCCTGGTGCACGGACAAATCATCGGGCAGGCGGCCATTGGCGCGAATCCAGATGTGCTGCAGCGGGGTCTTCTTCTCGCGGGTGAGGTAGCGCGAGACATCGACGATGCGCATGTCGATCGGGCGCTCGCGCTCCCAGTAGCTGCGCATGGACTGCGGCAGCTTCTCGATCAATCCGCCGATCAAGTCCTTGGGGTTGGGAAGGGCTTCGGGCGGCGGAACGTCCGGCATCGCGCTCTGATGGTCGAAACTCTCCTCGGACTTGTGAAAGGAGGCGCTCATGGTGAAAATCGGGCGCCCATGCTGGATCGCCTTCACACGCCGTGTCGTGAAGCTGCCGCCGTCGCGAATTCGCTCCACGTCGTAGATGATCGGCTGGGACGGATCGCCGGCGAGCAGGAAGTAGCCGTGCAGCGAGTGCGCCGGCCTTGCGGGATCGACGGTACGCGACGCGGCCGTCAGCGCCTGCCCCAGCACTTGCCCCCCGTAGACCCGCTGCCAGCCTTCGTTTCCGCGCGCGCCGCGAAAGAGATTGTCCTCGAGCGGCTCGAGGTCGAGGGTGGACAACAGGGCGCGCAGCGCAGGATCGGCGGAGGGGTGCGCGGTGCGTGTGGGAGTATCGGGCTTGGACATGACGCCTCGTCTGCAAGGGAGCGCCGGGAGCCGGGATGCGATGGCGCGCAATGGAGGCGCGCGCTTCCCGCGTGTCAACGGGTTGGACAAATGACATATGGCAACTGAGTCGTCCCGTTTCGATGTCGTGATATCGGGCGCGAGCTTTGCCGGCCTGACACTTGCGCTCGCTCTCGATCAGGCTCTCAAGTCGGAGCTGAAAATAGCAGTGATCGACCGCTCGACGCCGACGGGGGTGCGACCCCTGGTTCTGACGTTCGTTGCTCAGCGCTGTCCGCAGCCTCCAAGCGTTTGCTCGATGTGGTCGGCGTGTGGAGGTCGATCGCGGTCGAAGCGCAGCCGGTCACGGGCATAGAGATCACCGATTCAAGTCTGCAAGCAGGCGTTCGTCCCGTTCTGCTGACCTACGACAACACAACGGCGGACGGCGAGCCGGCAACCTACATCGTGCCCAACGGCGCGCTCACCACTTCGCTGGTGGCGGCCGTTAAGAACGCGCCTTCGATCACCGTTCTGGCCCCCGCCGAAGCGACGGGTTTCTCGCGGGGTGATGCAGTCGCGACCGTGGACCTCGCTGATGGCCGCACGCTTACATGCGCTCTGGTTGTCGCTGCCGACGGGCGAAATTCCCCGCTGCGCGAAGCGGCTGGAATCAAGGTCGTTGGCTGGGACTATCCGCAGACGGGCATCGTCACGCGGGTGCGCCACGAGCGCCCCCACGAGGGGCGCGCGGTCCAGCATTTCTTGCCCTCAGGCCCGTTCGCCATTCTGCCCCTGCGGGGCAATAAGTCGTGCATCACGTGGACGGAATCGGCCGATGTCGCCCGCCGTATCCTCGCGCTCGACGAGCCGGGCTTCCTCGCCGAGATCGAACGCCGCTTCGGGGGTAAACTGGGTCAGCTCGCACTCGACGGACCACGCCAGTCGTGGCCGCTCGGGATGCATCTTTCGCGACGTTATGTGGACGATCGCTTTGCACTCGTCGGCGACGCGGCGCACGGCGTTCATCCCCTTGCCGGCCAGGGGCTCAACATCGCCTTGCGCGACGTCGCGGCGCTCACCGAGGTGATCGCCGAAGCCATGCGGCTCGGATTTGACGCGGGCAATGGCGAGGCACTTTCTCGCTACGAGAGGTGGCGCCGCTTCGACTCGGCGATCTCGGCTGCGACCTTCGACGGGCTCAACCGCCTGTTCGCGAGCGACGCTGCACTCGTGCGCTCGGGCAGGGAGCTTGGCCTCTCTCTCGTCGACCGCATTCCGATGCTCAAGAGCTTTTTTGTCGCCGAGGCGGCTGGTCTCAACGGCGAGCTGCCGCGCCTGCTGCGCGGCGAAGCCGTCTAGCCATTCGCATCATTTTCGTCAGCCACATCGTCCTCATCCGAGGATGGCGGCAAATCGACCACTATCCTCCCGCCGGCGACGTCGACAAGCGGTACGAATTGCGCGGTGAACGGGATCAGGTCGGTTGCCGTCTTTCCGGTCAGGCGCAGTTCCAGCAGATCGCCGGCGCCATAGTTCACGGCCGCGACGACGGTGCCTACGACGGTGCCGTGAGGGTCCTCGGCGCGCAGGCCGGCTAAATCCGCGCGGTAGAACTCGTCTTCATCAGCCGCCGGCAACTTTGTGCGCGCCACATACAGCGCAATGCCCTTCATCGCCTCCGCGGCTGTCCTGTCGCTTACGCCGGCGATGCGGGCGATCACCCCGCGCGGCGTGACGCGCGTGATCTTCAGATCGAATTGACGTGTGCCGTCCTCGCTCTCTAGCGGGCCGTACGCGGCAATATCGCCCGGCTCCTGCGCAAAGCTTTCGACTATGACATCCCCGCGGATTCCATGGGCGCCGGTGATCCGCCCGAGCAGAATGCGGGGGTCTTTTTCGCTCATCGGCAGAATTTAGCGGGCAAACGCCGCGACGCGCGCTCCTTGGGCAGCGGGCCCAAGTAGGTGAGCTCGACGTTCACGGGGGCGCCGGCCACTTCGACCACCGTTGTTGCGGACGGCGCGCCGGCGGAAATCGCGCCGACGATGTCGATAACCGCGCCGTTCGGCCCGGCATCAAAGCCGGTGATGAGCTTCCCTTCGGGGGGGATCTCAAACCGCAGCCGCACGGTGCTTACGCAGGCTGCCGGGTCGAATTCGCACGATCCCATGAACACCCCGCCCCAGGGGTCGGACCCTAGGATCTTGCCGTCACGGAGCATGGCGAGGCCACTACCGGCGTCGCTCCTGCCCTCATGGGCGGCGCTATAGCGCAAATCGTAGAGGCCGTTCTCGAGCATGGATGCATCCCCCTGCAGCTGCTGAGGGACACATCTATGCACGATAGGGTTGAGCATTGCTTATTTGCGCATGCACGAGTTGTGGCGGCCGGCCGTTAGGCTGCGGGCTCGGCCGGGGCTTCGGCCGGAGGCGCCGCAGCCGCAGCCTTCGCCTTCTCGGCTTGGGCAGCCTCGCGCTCCACACGCTTCTTCTTCGGCTTGGCCTTCTCGGGATTGTTGGAGGCCGTGCGCTTCATGAGACCGGCGCCGTCGAGCAGGCGCGCGACGCGATCGGTCGGCAAGGCCCCGACCGAGAGCCAATATTTGCAGCGCTCGATGTCGAGCTTCACCCGGTTCTCGTCGTCCTTCTTTAGCATTGGGTTGAAGGTGCCGACCTGCTCGATGTAGCGCCCGTCGCGAGGCGAAGACGTGTGTGCTGCCACGACGTAGTAGTATGGCCGCTTCTTGGCGCCTCCGCGCGACAGTCGGATTTTCACTGACATGGACGTGCTTCCTTCGTTGGTTGTTTGATCTCTACTTCTTCTTTCCCGGGAGACCGGGGAATCTTCCAAAGCCGCCGCCGCCCAATCCGGGCAGCGAACCGCCCAGTCCCGGCAGCTTCGGCATCGTGCCTGCGCGTCCGCCGGCGAAGCCTTGCGGGATCGCTTCCTTCAATTCCTTGGGCAGCTGCTCGAGCGCCTTGGGGTCGAGCTTCGCAAGCTGATCCTGCATCGCGGCCATCTCCGCTTCGCTCGGCGCTCCGCCGCCACCGCCGCCGATCAAGCGGTTCAGCATCCCTTTGTTGCGTCCCATCGACTTCATCATGTCCGCCATCTGGCGGTGCATCTTGACGAGGCGGTTTACCTCCTCGACGCGGGTACCGGAGCCTGAAGCGATACGACGCTTGCGCCTGGCATCGAGCGCCTTGGGGTTGCGCCGCTCGTAGGGCGTCATCGACGTTATGATCGCGTGCTGACGCTTGAGAATCGAATCATCGAGATTGGCCTCGGCGATCTGTGACTTGATCTTGCCGACGCCTGGAAGCATTCCAAGCACGCCCGACATGCCGCCGATCTTTTGCATCTGCTTTAGTTGCTCGGCCATGTCGTCGAGATCGAAGGCGCCCTTCTTCATCTTCTGGGCGATTTCTTTCGCCTTCTCGACGTCGATGGTCTGCGCCGCCTTCTCGACCAGCGAGATGACGTCGCCCATACCAAGGATGCGCGAGGCAACGCGAGAGGGGTGGAATTCCTCGAGCGCGTCTGAGTTCTCGCCGACGCCCAGCAGCTTGATCGGCTTGCCGGTGACCGCACGCATGGACAGCGCCGCGCCGCCACGCGCATCGCCGTCGGCGCGTGTCAACACGATGCCGGTGATGCCGATGCGGGCATCGAAGGATTTTGCGACGTTGACCGCGTCCTGGCCGGTCAGGCTGTCGGCAACAAGCAGCGTCTCGTGGGGAGAGGCGATGTCGCGGATCTCGCTCATCTCGCCCATCAGCGCTTCATCGATGTGGGTGCGGCCCGCGGTGTCGAGCAGCACGACGTCATAGCCACCAAGCCGGGCGCTATCGAGCGCGCGCCGCGTAATCTGTTGAGGCGTCTGCCCTGCGATGATGGGCAGCGTGTCGATCTTGGTCTGCTCGCCAAGTACGCGTAGCTGCTCCTGGGCAGCAGGGCGGCGCGTGTCGAGCGACGCCATCAGTACTTTTTTCTTGTCGCGGTCTGTGAGTCGCTTGGCGATCTTCGCCGTCGTCGTCGTCTTGCCGGATCCCTGCAGTCCGACGAGCATCAGCGCGAACGGCGAGGGCGCGTTGAGATCGATCGTCGCGGTATCGGAACCCAGCACGGAGACAAGCTCGTCATGAACGATCTTGACGACCATCTGGCCGGGCGTGACCGAGCGCACGACCTCCTGCCCGACAGCCTTGGCCCGGACCTTTTCGGTGAAGTCCTTGACGACATCGAGGGCGACATCGGCTTCGAGTAGCGCCCGGCGAACCTCGCGCATGGCTTCGGCCACGTCGCTGTCGGTCAGCGCGCCGCGCCGCGTCAGCTTGTCGAGGACGCCTGAAAGGCGGTCTGACAGGGATTGGAACATGCGCTGGCGTCAGCCTTCCCAAAACGAAAAAGCACCCGCGGGCGCAACGCGCTGGCGGATGTTGACCTCCCCGCAACGCCGCTAGGGCGCCGACAGGGCGGCGGCTCTGATTACAGGGCCGTCGTGATTGGCGCGGACAATGGCCAAGGGCCGAGGTGCTGTCAACCTTTGCGGGGATGGGCCTTAGTTCGGCGCCTTCGCTTGGTTTTTGGGGCCGGATTTATATCCCGTTTGGCGCTTCCATTTGCGCACGATCCTGCCGACGCGGCGCAGCGCCGTCCCTTCCTCGTGCGTCAAACAGATGCACGTGGGGCCGAGGCATGGCTGCTGCGTTTCGAGAGCCAGTTGCAGGAGCCGGATGCTCGAGTGGGGAAGGTGTGTCGGCACATTCGTCCCATGGGCGGATCATGGAGGAGCAATCCCGCACAAACGCGGCGCGGTCTCGATGGGTTTCTCGGTCAATTCGCTGGCGTGATGCGCAGGACCTGCCCGTCGGCCTCGTCAGTGAGCACCCACAAGGCGCCGTCCGGGCCGTTGCGCACATCGCGAATGCGCTTTCCCTGATCGACGAGAAGTTTCTCCGCGGCCACGACGTTGTCGCCGTCGAAAACAAGCCGCTCGAGGTGCGCGCCGGCGAGGCCGCCGACGAACGCGTTGCCCTTCCACTCGGGAAAAAGATCGCCGGTGTAGAACGCGAGCCCGGATGTCGCGATCGATGGCACCCAATAGTAGACGGCCTGCTCCATGCCCGCCTTTGCTGTCCCTTCGCCGATCTTGGCGCCGCTGTAGTCGACGCCGTAGGTGATGATCGGCCAGCCGTAGTTCTTGCCGGCCTCGGGGTGGTTAAGCTCGTCCCCACCCATGGCGCCGTGCTCGACTGTGTAAAGCTGGCCCGTATCGGGCCGAAACGCCGCGCCTTGCATGTTGCGATGTCCGATCGACCAGACCTCCGGCGCCCAGCCGGGCAGGTTCGGATTGTCAGCCGGTACGCTGCCGTCGGCGTTGATACGGATCACCTTGCCCATGTCATTGGCTGGATTTTGCGCCTCTGGGCGCAGCACGTTGCGTTCGCCGGTGGTGATGAAAAGGGTGCCGTCTTGCGCCCAAACGAGCCGCGAGCCGAAGTGAAGTCCACTGGAAGCTGACGGTTGTTGACGGAATATCACCCGGATGTCCTGGAGATGTCCGCCGCCATGTCCGCCATCCCCGTCGAGGACGAGCGTGGCGCGGGCGACGCTGGTGCCGTTTTTTCCACCTTCGCGAGGCTCCGCGTAGGATAAATAAATAGTCCCCGACGTGGCGAAGTCCTGCGCCAGCAGAACATCGAGCAGGCCCCCCTGCCCGACCGCGGCAACGTCGGGCACCCCGACGATCGGTTCTGAGAGCTTGCCGTCCTTGCCGACGACGCGGAGGCGTCCGGGGCGCTCGGTCACGAGCAGGCGCCCGTCGGGCAGGAATTGCAGGCCCCAGGGGTGCTCGAGCCCCTTGGCAAACGTCTCGACCTTGATCTTGCTCGCCTTTGCAGGCTCCGGCGCATCCGTGATCACGGCCGCGGCGGGCCTGATCGCGCCAAACAGCACGGCGAAAAATGCGCCCAAAATCCAGGTCCGCTGTCTCAGCATGGCGGTTGCCCCTGCTCGATTGTCTTTTGACGGCTTGCAGCCATATATGTGCGCATGAACGGCGCTGCCAGCATGCCCTTCCGCAAGATGAACGGATTGGGGAATGATTTCGTCATCCTCGATGCGAGGCAGAAGCCTGCCAAGCTCGGGGCCGATGACATCCGCCGCATTGGCGACCGCACCAATGGACCTGGTTGCGATCAGGTGATCGTGTTGGAGCCATCGAAGACCGCCGACGTATTCATGCGCATCTTCAACTCAGATGGGTCCGAGGTCGGCGCCTGCGGAAACGCGGCGCGCTGCGTTGCCTTGATCCTCGCGCAGGAGAGCGGTCGCGAGAAAGTCGGCATCGAGACGAGCGCGGGCTTGCTCGCGGCGCAGGTCGACGGTCCGGCCCGCGTCGTCATCGACATGGGCAAACCCAGATTTGCCTGGGACGAAATCCCGCTTGCCGAGCCGTTTCACGATACGACGAAGATCGAGCTGCAGATCGGACCGATCGATGCTCCGGTGCTGCACTCGCCGTCCGTGGTCAATGTCGGCAATCCGCATGCGATCTTCTGGGTCGACGATGTCGACGCTCACGACCTCGCCCGCGCTGGGCCCCTGCTCGAGAACCATCCGATCTTTCCCGAGCGCGCCAACATCTCGCTGGCGCAGGTGATCGCGCGTGACCGCATCAAACTGCGGACGTGGGAGCGGGGTGCCGGCCTGACCAAAGCCTGCGGGACCGCCGCCTGTGCCGCGGCCGTGGCCGCCACCCGCAAGGGGTTCACGGACCGCTCGGTGACGGTCGACCTTCCCGGCGGGTCACTTTTGATCGATTGGACGCAGGATGGACGCATCCTCATGAGCGGACCGGCGGAATTCGAGTTCGAGGGCACGCTGGGGCCGGATTTTCTGTCGCGTGCCCACGTCTAGCGGGCGCCAAAGTTGTCCGATATGACCTCCTGGCGGCGCTGTCCGGCGACGGCCTTCATGTAAATTTCGCCTTTGGAGCGCAACGACCACTGGAACGCCTGGGTGCATCGAGGCCCAGGCCACGGCAAGAATGCTCAAGTACGCCCCCGGAACGCCCAAGCGCGCCAAGGATGGAATGGCCGGTCCCACCATTATAACGCTCGGCTGCCGACTGAACGCCTACGAGTCGGAGGTGATGCGAAGGAATGCCGGAGATGCTGGGCTCGACGACGCCATCGTCATCAACACGTGCGCGGTGACAGCCGCAGCCGTTAGCCAGGCGACAAAGACGATCCGCAGACTTCGTCGTGAACGTCCCGGCGCCCGCATCATCGTGACCGGCTGTGCCGCGCAGCTGGAGCCCGAGCGCTTCGCAGCGCTCGCCGAGGTTGACCATGTCATCGGCAACGCGGAAAAACTGCGCGCCGACACCTTCACCGCGCTGACCGAGATTGGCAGCGAGCGCGTGCAGGTCGACGACATCATGAGCGTGCGTGAGACCGCGGGCCATCTGGTCGACGGGTTTGGAACGCGAGCCCGGGCTTTCGTGCAGGTGCAGAACGGTTGCGATCACCGATGCACGTTCTGCATCATTCCGTTCGCGCGGGGGCCTTCGCGCTCGGTGCCGGCGGGCGAGGTTGTGCGGCAGATCCGGCATCTCGTCGAGTTGGGCTGCGGCGAGATCGTTCTGACGGGTGTGGACATCACGGCGTACGGCGCCGATTTGCCGGGCACGGCAACGCTCGGATCGCTCGTGCGCCAGATCCTGAAGCAAATCCCCGAGCTGCAGCGGCTTCGGCTTTCTTCGATCGATCAGGTCGAAGCAGATGACGAGCTGCTGCGCGCGTTCGCTGAGGAGGAGCGGCTGATGCCGCATCTGCATCTCTCCATGCAGGCCGGCGACGACATAGTTCTAAAGCGCATGAAGCGGCGTCATTCGCGCGCCGATGCCGAGCGGTTTTGCGCCGATGTACGCCGCCTGCGTTCCGACGTCGTGTTTGGCGCCGATCTGATCGCGGGCTTCCCGACCGAAACGGAAGCGATGTTCGCCAACTCGCTCAGCGCCATCGACGATTGCGGGCTGACCTACCTGCACGTATTTGCCTATTCTTCTCGCCCCGGCACGCCGGCGGCGCGCATGCCGCAAGTCGAGCGCAACGTCGTCAAGGAGCGCGCGAGCATCCTGAGGGCGAAGGGCGCGGCCGCACTTTCGAGCTATCTCGAAGCGCAATCCGGCTCTGAAGTGGAAGTCCTCATGGAAAACGGCGGGATTGGGCGCACCCGACAATTCGCCGAGGTGACACTTTCGCCAGCTCTGAGCGCGGGCGCAATGCTGCGCGCGCGCGTCAGCGGCCACGATGGGCACCGGCTATCCGGCGAGGTGCTTACGTGAGCGAGCGTATCGGCAAGACGTTTGGCGGGTTTTGGCGCGGCAAGCCCGCGGTAGAGAGTGCGCCCGTCTCTGATGCAGAGGGCTCGGCACCCGCTCGCGGCTTCATGGAGCGGCTGCGCAGCGGGCTCGGCAAAACCTCGAGCAAGCTTTCCGACGGCATCACCGGCATTTTCACAAAGCGCAAGCTGACGGCGGATACGCTCACCGATCTCGAGGATGTCCTGATCGAGGCTGATCTCGGCATCGACACGGCCGAGCGTATCATTGGTCTACTCGGGAAGGGCCGTTACGAGAGCGGGATCGACGCAACAGAGGTCCGCGCGGTCCTACAGTCCGAGGTCGAACGCGTGCTGGCCCCGGTGGCGAAGCGATTGGAGATCAATCCCGCCCACCGCCCGCACGTCATCCTGGTTGTCGGCGTCAACGGTACCGGCAAGACGACGACGATCGGCAAGCTCGCCGCGCAACTCGCGCACGAAGGCAAGAAGGTGATGCTCGCCGCCGGCGATACGTTCCGAGCCGCCGCCATCGACCAGCTCAAGATATGGGGCGAGCGCACCGGGTCTCCGGTCATCGCGGGCTCGGTCGGCGCCGATGCCGCAGGACTTTGCTACGAGGCGCTTTCACAAGCGCGCGCGCAGGACGCCGATGTGCTCCTCGTCGATACCGCCGGTCGCTTGCAGAACAAAGAAGGGCTGATGGAGGAGCTGGCGAAGGTCATTCGCGTGCTCCGCAAGGTCGATCCATCGGCACCGCATGACGTGCTGCTCGTCCTCGATGCCACGACCGGTCAGAACGCGCTGGCGCAGGTGGATGTCTTTCGCGAGCGCGCGGGCGTCACCGGACTTGTCATGACGAAGCTAGACGGCACGGCGCGGGGAGGAATTCTCGTGGCGATCTCCGCCAAGCACAAGCTGCCGGTCCTGGCCCTCGGGGTCGGCGAAGGCCTCGACGACCTGCAGCCGTTCGATGCGGGAGAGTTCGCCCGCGCCATTGCTTCCGGCTGATCACGATGCAACCCGAATAGAGGCGTCAACAATTGTTAACCTCCGGCAGAGTGATCTCGGGTTCATGAGTAAGCTGAAGCGGCTGATGCCGTTCAATGCCGAGCAGACGGTCAACATCCTGAGCGAGTTCGGACCGCTCGTGCTGATGTTCATCGTCAACGCGATGTACGGCATCACCGCCGGCACGTGGGCGCTCATCATCTCCACCGTCGTTGCGGTGGCTGCGATGCTCATCGTTCTACGCCGCCTTCCGATTTTTCCGCTGATCGCCTCCATCGTGACGGTCGTGTTCGGTTCGCTGACGATCGTCACCAAGGACCCCATGTGGGTGCAGATCAAGGTGACGATCTTCAACGCGATGTTTGCGCTGTTCCTGTTCGGCGGGCTTTGGCTCGGCAGAAACTTCTTCAAGTACGTGTTCGAGAAGACCTTCCACTACACCAAGGAAGGCTGGGACAAGTTCACGTGGAATTTTGCCTGGTTCTTCGTGTTCACGGCGTTCGCGAACGAGTTCGTCCGGCTCACCTTCAAGGACGAGCGCGTCTACAGCCTGCTCGGCATGCAGTCCAATGGCCTTGGCATTTGGATCGCGTTCAAGATCGTGCTGATCATGCCGCTGTCGGCGCTCTACGCCTGGTATTTGACGCGCCTCATGCAGCGCTATCGCATTCCGGAGGCTCGCTTCGCGAAAGCGCTGCCGTCGCCCTCCGTGACGAGCGATAACGAGGCGGAACAGGGGGCGTTCGCTGCGCAAAGCGAGGAGCCCGACGATCCCCCCGCGCGGAAGGCGAACTTGGGGTGACGGGCTGAGATTTCGCAGACAAACACAAAAGAGTGAAAAAGAGAGAGAGGGCGACATGGCGGATGAGGCAGGCAAACCGGCCGAATCTCTGGCACGGGCACAGCTTCTGAAACTTCTCGTCGAGGTCGGCCCGCTCGTCGTCTTCTTCGTCACCAATGCGCGTGCGGGGATCTATTGGGGCACGGGGACTTTCATGGCAGCGACGTTCGTGTCGCTCGCCGCCTCTCGCTTCTTGTTTGGACGCATACCGGTGATGCCGCTCGTCTCCGGCGTGTGCGTTCTCGTGTTCGGCGGCCTCACGTTGTGGCTGCAGGACGAGCACTTCATCAAGATCAAGCCGACCATCGTGAACGGACTCTTTGCCGTCGCGCTGTTCGGCGGCCTGCTCGCCGGGCACTCACTGTTGCGCGTTGTATTCGGTGAGGTTTTTCGTTTGACCGAAGACGGCTGGCGCAAGCTCACGCTGCGCTGGGCGTGCTTCTTCGTATTGCTCGCGGTGCTGAACGAGATCGTTTGGCGGTCGTTCTCGACCGATGTTTGGGTGAGCTTCAAGCTGTTCGCCATCATGCCGCTGACGATGGTGTTCGCGATCGCTCAGATTGGACTGCTGCGGGCCTATGAGATACCGCCCGAGTAGGCAAATCGTGCAACGGAAGGTCGCTGCACAGATGCTCAGTGGGCGTCGTAACATACCGAAATATCGTGCGAATTGTTCGCGGCGCGGGGCGGTTTTGCTCTAGACGCAGCGCGCGAACAGAGTATTTACTCCAAAACGAAGTGTAACCTTCTCCTCTTCGGCGAAGGTGGACAGGTAGGGGTCGACGCGCACTCGCTACGGCAGCGCTCGAACTATTCCCCGCCTTGATCAATGACAATCATGGCTCGGCATAGGGCAAACGGCATGACGGTCGGCAAGCTCGAGCGGTCTCCGATTCATTTGTTGCATCGCGCGGGTCAATGCGCCGCCGACATCTTCCAAGGCGAGATGGTCGAGGGTGATTTGACGCCGCGGCAGTACGCTGTGCTCGTGGCCGTTTCGCAGAATGAAGGCCTCAGCCAGACGCACCTTGTCGAGAAGACGGGCGTCGATCGCTCGACGTTGGCCGACATCGTGCGACGCATGTTGAAAAAGGGTCTGCTGCAGCGCCGGCGCACGAAAGACGATGCGCGCGCCTATTCGGTGAAGCTCACGGACGAGGGCTGGCGGGTGCTGAAAACCGCGGATCCGCTCGCCAAGCGTGTCGATGAGAAAATTCTCTCGGCCCTTCCCGGCCAGCAGCGCGAGCGCTTCGTGCAGGATCTGCACGCGATCGTAAACGCGCTCGGCAAGCTGCAGTCCAAAGCGGACGCAGCCTGACCCGGCACGCGACCCCTCTACCTAGGCGGCGTTCGGCAGCAGCTTGCGGTTGATGATCGTTTCGGCGATCTGCACCGTGTTGAGCGCGGCCCCCTTCAGCAGGTTGTCGGCGACCACCCAGAACGACAGGCCATTTTCCACCGTCGCGTCCTCGCGAATGCGCGACACGTAGGTAGCGAACTCGCCGGCCGCTTCGACCGGGGTCATGTAGCCGCCCGGCTCGCGCTTATCGACGACCATGACGCCGGGAGCTTCGCGCAGGATCTTGCGCGCCTCCTCCGGGCTCAACGGCTTCTCCATCTCGATGGTGACGGCCTCGGAATGGCCGACGAACACCGGCACGCGCACGCAGGTGGCGGTCAGCTTGATCTTGGGGTCGAGAATCTTCTTGGTCTCGACCATCATCTTCCATTCTTCCTTCGTGTAGCCGTCCTCCATGAAGATATCGATGTGAGGAATGCAGTTGAAGGCGATCTGCTTGGGAAACCGCTGCGGCTCGATCTCGCCGCCGGGAACATACTTGCTCTTGGTCTGCGCCCACAGCTCGTCCATCGCCTCCTTGCCGGCGCCCGACACCGATTGATAGGTCGACACGACGACGCGCTTGATCGTTGCGGCGTCGTGCAGCGGCTTCAGCACGACGACAAGCTGGGCGGTCGAGCAATTGGGGTTGGCGATGATGTTCTTCTTGGTGTAGCCGGCCACGGCGTCGGCATTCACCTCGGGCACGATCAGCGGCACGTCGCGGTCGTAGCGCCATGCCGACGAGTTATCGATGACGATGCAGCCCTTGGCGCCGATGCGCGGCGACCACTCCTTCGACACGGCGGAGCCGGCCGACATCAGGCAGAAGTCGGCCTTGGAGAAATCGAACTGCTCGAGATCCTGGCACTTGAGCGTGCGATCGCCGTACGACACCTCGACGCCCAGCGAGCGCCGCGAGGCGATGGCGAAGACTTCATCGGCAGGAAACTCGCGCTCCGCGAGCACATTCAGCATTTCGCGGCCCACGTTGCCCGTGGCGCCGACGATGGCGACCTTGTAGCCCATCCGTCCGTATCCTCGATCCAGCAGCGCCACGCAAAAAAATCGCGGGCGCCGGGCGATCACTTACGCGCGCAAGGCCGCTCTTTCAAGCCACTTTCAAGATTGGAGAGTAATCCCGGCTATTGAGAAAAATGATCGAACGCTCGCGAGCCCCCGCGTGGTCGTCCGCTCGGAGGCCTTGAACGCGCCTCAAGCGGCAAGACGCCCCAGGCGCTCGACGATTGCAGCCCCCATCTCGGCGGTGCCGACCTTCTTCATGCCGGGCTGCATGATGTCGCCGGTCCGCAAACCATCGGCCAGTGCGCCGGCGATGGCCTGATCGAGCAGGTCCGCCTCGTTCGACAACCCGAATGAGTAGCGTAGCGCCATGCCGAACGAGGCGATGCTCGCGATCGGATTGGCGAGCCCCTTGCCCGCGATGTCGGGCGCCGAGCCGTGCACCGGCTCGTAAAGCGCCTTGCTTCGGCCGGTCTTGGGGTCGGGCGCGCCGAGCGACGCCGACGGCAGCATGCCGAGCGACCCGGTCGTCATCGCCGCCTCGTCCGACAGCACGTCGCCGAACAGATTGTCGGTGACGATGACATCGAACTGCTTTGGGTTGCGCACGAGCTGCATGGCGCAGTTGTCGGCGAGGATGTGCTGCAGCTCGACGTCGGGTGCGTAGGCCTTGTGCGTGGCCGTGACCACCTCGTTCCAGAGAACGCCGGTCCGCATCACGTTGCGCTTTTCCGCCGAGTGCACCTTGTTGGAGCGCTTGCGCGCGAGATCAAAAGCGACGCGCGCGATCCGCTCGATCTCGTGCGTCGTGTAGACCTGGGTGTCGACCGCGCGTTTTTGCCCATCCTCGAGCGTGACGATTTCCTTGGGCTCGCCGAAATACACCCCGCCCGTCAGCTCGCGCACGATCATTATATCGAGGCCCTCGACGAGCTCGCGTTTCAACGCCGAGGCATCGGCAAGCGCGGGGTAGCAGATGGCGGGACGCAGGTTGGCGAACAGGCCCAAATCCTTGCGCAGGCGCAGCAGCCCGGCTTCGGGGCGCACGGCATAGGCGACGCCGTCCCATTTCGGCCCGCCAACGGCGCCGAAGATCACGGCGTCCGCCTTGTGGGCCTTGTCCATGGCGGCATCGGTGATGGCCACGCCGTGCTTGTCGTAGGCCGCGCCGCCGACGAGGTCCGACTCGGTCTCGAATTTGGCGGCCTTGGCCGATTTGTTGAGGAACGCAATGACGCGCTCCACCTCGGCCATGGTTTCGACGCCGATCCCGTCGCCGGGCAACAGCAGCAAGCGGTAGGTTGTCATGGGGCGATCGTCTCTTTGTGTGTTTCGCGCGTACTGCTAGCGACCGCGGGAAACGAGGGCAAGGGCGTAACAGGCTGGGCCGAGCCAGCTTCAGCCAATAAGCGGCACCGTGAAGAGCAAGGTGAAGCCGTTCAGCCCCAGCAGGACGCCACCCGCCGCCAGCGCGAGGCTCATGACAAGGAGCACCGACCCGCCGGTTATGATCGAGATCGACGCGAGCACGATGGCGATCTGCAGCAGCGCTTGGGCGTAATCGAAATACGGGTCCTTGCGCATGGCCCGATCGCGCTCAGCCTCGAGCGCCTTGCCTTTGACCAGCAGCTCCTTGACGCCCTCGCCCGTCTCGGGCTCCGAGGTCAGGTGGGCGTCTTGTTCCTTGTACACCTTGATCTTGGCTTCGATCGCGGCGCGGGCGCTTTCAGAAAGATTGGGTTCGGTCGCGAGCCTGAGCCCGAGCGCGTCCATCTGCAGGCGAACGTCGTTGCGGCGAATGTTTTTGGACTGGAAGAACGACCACGTATTGGAGGCGATGATGTTGAGCGAGGTGGCGTCCTTGGTCGCGTTGCCGCCGCCAACGCTGCAAATCGCCAGCACAACCGCCAGAATGCCGATGTAGACGGCGATCAGGCGATCGCGCTGCTTATCCGTGCCGGCCTCGATCGACTGCATCGCCATGCATACCCCCAGTCAACTATTGCCCCACTCACATTACATCCTCGGGTGGCGCCGCAGGGCTCCGGGACGGCAGCAAATCCTCACGTCCGATCAACGTGCCCGCGTCGGACAGATTGTAGACAATGGGTGCTCCGGTCGCGAGTTCGCGGTCCAGGATCTCATGCTCGGTCAGGCCCTCAAGCTCCATGATGAGCGCGCGGAGCGAGTTGCCGTGCGCCGACACGATCGGTGTCTTACCTGCCTTCACCAGGGGCCAGATTTCCTCGCTGTAATAGGGAATGACGCGCTCGGCCGTATCCTTCAGGCTCTCGCCGCCCGGCGGAGGGACGTCGTAGCTGCGTCGCCACAGCTCCACCTGGTCCTCGCCCCAGCGATCCTTCGCCTCGTCCTTGTTGAGGCCGCACAGGTCGCCGTAGTGGCGTTCATTCAGCGCCTCGCTGGAGCGAACCTCGATCCCGTCTTGACCGAGCTCCGACAGGATGATGTCGAGCGTGCGCTGCGCGCGCTTGAGGCGGCTCGTGAACGCTATGCCGAAATGAAAGCCGTGCGACTTGAGGAGGCGCCCGGCGACGAGTGCCTCGATGAGGCCCTTCTCCGAAAGATCCGGATTGCACCAGCCGGTGAAGAGATTGCGCCGGTTCCATTCGCTCTCGCCATGCCGCACCAGTACGAGGGTGTTTTTCCTTTCGCCTTTTGTCGACACGCGACCTCTCTCCCGCTCAGAGGCCGAGCACGTCGGACATGGAGTACAGTCCCGGCGGCTTACCATGCCCCCACAGGACCGCCTTCACGGCGCCGCGCGCGAAAATGCTCCGATCGCTTGCGATGTGCGCAAGCTCGATCCGCTCGCCCGGGCCGGCAAGGATCACCCTGTGCTCGCCGACCACCGAGCCACCGCGCAGGCTCGCAAATCCGATGTCGCCGCGGCGCCGTGGACCGGTTTCGCCGTCGCGTCCCCTGTCGGAGTGTTTCGAAAGGTCCACGCCGCGCCCTTCCGCTGCGGCCCGTGCCAGCATGAGCGCCGTGCCGGAGGGAGCATCCACCTTGTCGCGATGGTGCATTTCCACGATTTCGATGTCGTAATCGTCGTCCAGCGCCTCGGCGACACGCCGCGTGATGGCGGCCAGCAGATTGACGCCTAAGCTCATGTTGCCGGCCTTGACGATGGGCGAATGACGAGCGGCGGCGGCGATCTTGGCTTCGTCGGCGTCGGAGAGGCCCGTTGTGCCGATGACGTGGACGATGCGGGCATTGGCGGCGAGGCCGGCGAACTCGATGGTGGCCCTGGGTGTCGTAAAATCGAGAATTCCCTCGGCGGCGGCGATGACCTCGAGCGGGTCGGAGCTGACGGCGATGCCGATCGGCTTGATCCCTGCGACCGTGCCGATGTCGGCGCCAATCAGCGGAGAATCAGCGCGCTCGACGGCGCCGGAGATGGTGCAGCCGTCGGTCCCGGCGACCGCGCGGACGAGTTCCTGCCCCATGCGGCCGGCGACGCCCATCACGGCGATCTTCATCGAACGACCTCAGCCTTGAACGGATGAAAGTGCGCCGGGGTATAGCAACGCGCCCGCCTCAGAGGAAGAGCGGCGCTCGACCGCTCCTGCGACCGAAGTTCGGCGTCAGCGGTGGGATGGAGCCTCAGTCCCAGGCGAAGGCGATCTTCTTGAGCTTTTTGCCGCCAAAGCGCTCCAAGGCCGAATCGATGGGACGGCCGCCGCGCCGCCAATAGAAGTCGGTCGCGATGGAATTGTCGGCAAGCGCCCAGACAACGAGCCCGCAGAGCTGACGCGCGTCGAGCTGATGGCGGCATGCTTCGAAAAGGCGCTCGCCATAGCCAGCGCCCTGGTGGATCGGAGCGATGTAGAGCTCGAAAATCTCGCCCTCGTAGGCCCCGCGCACGCGCGCAACGCCAAACGTAGCATACCCGACGACCTCAGCCCCGACCTGGAGCACGAGGACACCGCTGCCCGATTTGATGGTCGAGACCCACCACTCGGGCGTGCGCCGGCGAATGATGGTTTCGAGGTGAAGGTGGGGGATGATGCCGAGGTAGGCCTGATTCCACGTGCTGCGGAAGATCTCGCTCAGTGTGGGCGCGTCCGTGAGGCTCCCTCGGCGGATCTCGCAATGTGAACTCGCGCCCAGCATGACCGCTTACTTCTTGAGCTACACGTTTGAAGTCCCACGGTATCCGAAGTACCAGCGCGGTCAATACGCTAAGCTCTGAAAACGCGAAGGGCCCGGAATATCTTCCGGGCCCCCGCTCAAATCCAAAGCTCAATCCAAACGTCTGTGGGCGTCAGTGGCCGCTCTTCATCTGTTCGAAAGTTTTGCTCGCAACTGCATTCATGCTCTCGAGCGTCTGGCGGCCGATCTTGTTCGACAGCTCGAAGAATTCCTTGGTCTGCGCGCTGGCGGCGGCCATCTGCTGCTGGAGGAACGTCGCCTGCAGGCGGGCCATCTCGGGAACGGTCTTGGCCTTCGCCATGGCTTCGGCTGCATCGAAAACGGCCTCGGCATTGACGCTGGCCGTGTGGAGCATCTTCTCGCCGAAGCTCTTTGCCCCCGTCTGGGCAGCGACCATGATCTCTTGCATGGCCTTCACGCTGTCCTGAGTGGCGGCGTTGATCTTGGAATAGGCTTCCCGGGTCTTGGCGACGCTATCTTCGGCGAAGGCCTGGACGTTCTCGGGAATACGGGCATCCTTGGCGGCGGCGAACATCTCTTGGGCTTGGCGGGTGAATTGGTCGTTCATCGGACGTCACTCCTGGAAAAAATTCATAAAGGCGACCAACCGATGCCGGCTCATCGCTGGCGCTGCTTTCTGCATGCGTCGGGAATTATATAGCGCCGATTATTGTGCATTGCAACATTGAATTTTGTTGCGTCGCACAAATTTGAGGTGGAGCGGATTGCAGTCGCAATCTAAAGGCGGGGAAACTTGTCCCGGTAGGCCATTGCCGAGCGGTCGAACAGGATATCGCTGGGCCGCAGCGGCCGGGCCAGCGCCAGGCCCTCCATGGACCGGCAGCGGGACAATGCAACGTAAGCCTGGCCGTGGGCAAAGGTTCCACGCCCGAGGTCGATATAGACCCGCTCGAGCGTGAGCCCCTGCGATTTGTGGATCGTCAGCGCCCAGGCAAGGCGCAGCGGAAACTGGCGGAAGGTGCCGGTGACATTCTCGACGATCTTCTCCGCCGTCTGATCGAACGCGTAGCGGCGGGCCTCCCAAGACACCGGCTCGATCTCGTGCTCCTCCCCGTCGATCTCGATCCAGACCCGCTTCTCCTGCAGGCGGGAAATGCGGGCGATCGAGCCGTTGACCCAGCGCCTGTCGGCATCGTTGCGCAGCAGGATCACCTTGGCCCCGGCCTTGAGCAGCAGCGTCGCATCGGTCGGGTGGGCGCCGGTGCTGTACTCGCCGGTTATGCCGGCTTCGTAGGTCGTGACGTCGCCGGCGAGCGCATCGAGGTAGGCCATGTTGATGCGCTGCGCGGCGGCATTGGTCGGCGTGAGAATGACGAAAGCGTCGCCTTCGCCCAGCGTGCGGATGGCGTGCGTGCGCGCGTTGAGAACCTCGAGATCGTCTTCCGTCACGTCGCCGTCGCGCACGCGGTTCAGCACCTCGATCAGGGTTTCGTCCTTCTGGCGGAAAACCTGCTCGAGCTCGATGAGCGAGGTGCCGGCACCCTCGGCCAGCGCCGGGATCTGGAAGAAGAACGGACCGCCGTGCGCGCTTTCGAGGTGCTCGGCCACTTCCTCGCCCTGCACGACGGGCGGCAGCTGATGCAGATCGCCGAACAGCAACAGCCGCACGCCGCCGAAGGCTTCGCGCGGGCGTCCGCGGTTCAAGCGCAGCGACTGGTCGATCGCCCACATGAGGTCGGAGCGCACCATCGACACTTCATCGATGATGATGAGCTTCAGGCGGCGCATGAGCCGGCCATTGCGGCTGCGCCGGATATCGTCGGGTCGAATGAGCCGGGGCGGAAAGCCGAAGAAGGAGTGGATCGTCTGGCCGCCGACGTTCACGGCCGCAAGCCCGGTCGGCGCGAGCACGACGGCTTCCTGGGCGATCATATCGCGCATCGCGCGCAATAACGTCGACTTGCCGGTCCCGGCCCTGCCGGTGACGAACAGGTGGCCTTCGCCGTGGCGTGCAAAATCGAGCGCGGTGAGGAACTGCTTGGGCGGTGTGATGCCGGCCGGCCATACGTCGGCTGGCGCCGCGTTCGATATGGCCAATTGGGAGATTTTTGCCGGCAAGGGATCCTCGCAACTACGAGCCGTGCTTAGCAGGAGCGAGGCCGCTCTAAAAGGCAGCGCCGGCCGAGAGCCCCGGCCGGCGCACAGTCTTGAGCGATCGCGCGAAGCGATCAGTCCGCGGAAATTGAGATCACCTTGTAGGCGCTGTCGAGCTTGAGGTCGTACTGGGTGCCCTTGCACTTGGCGTCGTCGACTTCAAACATGCCCGTAGCCTCGGTCTCTTTTTCGAACGTGCCGCCATCGCAGCCCCAATCGCTGAGCGCGGCTTTGATCTTGCCCGCTTCGGCGTCGGACGGCTTGGAATCGGCCAGCGCAGCGGTGCTGCACAGGGCCACGGCGAGAGCCGCGATCACATAAGTCTTCATGTCAAACCTCCTGAGGTCTCAACGCTTGCACGCAACGATATAACACAACAAATGCGCTAAATCGGCGGCAAACAGCCTCAGGCGACCTCACGATCGCGCGAGCGTTCCATCTTCTTGCGCGTGTTGGGGTCGAGCCAGCGCTTGCGCAGGCGGATCGATTTCGGCGTCACCTCGACGAGCTCTTCGTCGGTGATGTAGCTCATCGCCTTTTCCAGCGTGAGTTTCATCGGCGGCGTCAGCAGCACGTTCTCGTCCTTGCCGGACGCGCGCACGTTGGTGAGCTTCTTGCCCTTGACGACATTGACCTCAAGGTCGTTGTCGCGCGAGTGCTCGCCCACGATCATGCCGGTATAGACGCGCGTCTGCGCGCCGATCATGAACGGTCCGCGGTCCTGCAGGTTGAAGATCGCGTAAGCTGCAGCTTCGCCCTCCGAATTGGAGATCAGAACACCGGTGCGCCGTCCGGTGATATCGCCTTTGAACTGGGCGTAGCCGTGGAACAACTTGTTCAGAACGGCCGTGCCGCGCGTGTCGGACAAGAGCTCGCTCTGATAGCCGAGCAGTCCGCGCGTCGGTGCATGGAACACCAGGCGCAGACGGCCGCCGCCCGAAGGCCGCATCTCGAGCAGCTCGCCCTTGCGCTCGGACATTTTCTGCACGACGACGCCAGAATAGCCCTCGTCGACGTCGATGATGACCTCTTCGATCGGTTCCAGCTTTTCGCCGGTATCGGGATCGGTCTTGAACACGACCTTCGGCCGCGAGACGGTGAGCTCGAAGCCCTCGCGGCGCATGTTCTCGATCAGGATTCCGAGCTGAAGCTCGCCGCGCCCGGACACATCGAAAGCGTCCTTGTCCTCCGAGATCGCCACTTTGATGGCGATATTGCGCTCTGCTTCCTTCAAGAGCCGGTCGAGAATGACCCGGCTCTGAACCTTGTCACCCTCCTTGCCCGCAAACGGCCCGTCGTTGATGCGAAATGTCATCGACAGCGTCGGCGGATCGACGGGCTGGGCGGGAAGCGGCGTCTCGACGGAAGGATCGCAGAGCGTGTCGGCGACGTTCGCCTCGCTCATTCCTGCAAGAGCGACGATCTCGCCGGCCTCTGCCTGCTCGACCGGCACGCGCTCCAGCCCGCGGAACGACAGTACCTTCTGGACGCGAAAGCTCTCGATGAGCTTGCCGTCGCGTGATAGCGCCTTGAGCTGCTGGTTGGCCTTGAGCGTGCCCGACGTAATGCGCCCTGTGAGAAGTCGTCCGAGATAGGGGTCGGCCTCCAGCGTGGTCGCCAGAATACGCACCGGGCCATCTTCGACGGTGGGAGGCGGTACGTGCTTCAGCACAAGGTCGAACATCGGGCCAAGGTCTACCTTGGGGCCTTCCGGTGCAGTGGCCATCCAGCCGTCGCGCCCCGAGCCGTAGAGCACCGGGAAGTCGAGCTGCTCGTCGGTTGCGTCGAGGTTGGCGAAGAGATCGAAGATCTCGTTCAGGACATCGAGGTGGCGCTCGTCCGGCCGGTCGATCTTGTTGATCACGACGATGGGACGGATGCCGCGCTTCAGTGCCTTCGACACCACGAACTTCGTCTGCGGCAGGGGCCCTTCCGAGGCGTCGACGAGAACGATGGCGCCGTCGACCATATTGAGGATCCGCTCGACCTCACCGCCGAAGTCGGCGTGGCCGGGCGTATCGACGATGTTGATGCGCGTGTCCTTCCACAGGACGCTCGTGCACTTGGCGAGGATGGTGATGCCCCGCTCGCGCTCGAGATCGTTGGAATCCATGGCGCGCTCGCGCACCCGCTGGTTCTCGCGGAACGAGCCGGATTGCTTCAGGAGCTCGTCGACCAGCGTGGTCTTGCCGTGGTCGACGTGGGCAATGATTGCGATGTTTCTGAGCTTCATCAGGGGCTTTGTGCGCTGCAACAGTTGGCGCCGACCTAGCACATCGCGCCGCAGACCGCCAGCCCGCCTGCCTTAGGGCGAAAGGTCCATGGTCCGCGAGTGGCGCGTTTCGCGCATGAACGCATAAACGAGCAATGACATGAAGATGCAGGCCGTCACATACCAGAAGAAGATGCTCTCGTGGCCGATCTCCTTCAGGTAGAGCGCGACATATTCGGCGCTGCCTCCGAATAGAGCGACCGTTACCGCATACGGAAAGCCAACCCCCATGGCCCGGACGTGCGTGGGGAACAGCTCGGCTTTGACCACCGCATTGATCGCCGTGTAGCCGCTGACGACGACGAGCGCCGTCATGATTAAGAAGAATGCGGTCCACGCATCCTTGGTGTTTTGCAGCGCGCTCAGGATCGGCACGGTCAGCAGCGATCCTAGGATGCCGAATGCGAGCAGCGTCGGCCGGCGTCCTACGATGTCGGAAAAGGCGCCGACCACCGGCTGCAGGCACATGTAAAGAAACAGCGTTGCGGCGGCGATGACGGTCGAGGTGTCCTTCGAGAGTCCGGCCGAGTTGACCAGGAATTTCTGCATGTACGTTGTGTACGTATAGAAGGCCACCGTTCCGCCGAGCGTCAGCCCGACCACGACCAGGACTTCGCGCGGATAGTCGAGCAGCTGGCGCAGCGGGCTCAATGTCGTATCGGCGCTTTCACGCGCAGCGAGATAGATATCGGTCTCGTGCATGTCACGACGCATGAAGTAGACGACGACGGCAAGTCCAGCTCCGATCGCGAACGGGATGCGCCAACCCCACGCGTCGAGCTGCTCGGGTGTCAGCAGCAGCTTCTGCAGGACGAGAAGCACCATCATGGCGAGCAGTTGGCCGCCGATCAGCGTAACGTACTGGAAGCTCGAATAGAAGCCGCGATGATCGGGGTGGGCCATCTCGGACAGATACGTGGCGCTGGTGCCGTACTCCCCGCCCAGGCTTAGTCCCTGGACGAGCCGCGCCAACAGCAGGATGAGCGGCGCCGCGATGCCGATGCTGTGGTAGCTCGGGGTCAGCGCGATCGCTAGCGAGCCCAGGCACATCATGAGGACCGACACGGTAAGCGCGAGGCGGCGCCCGTGCCGGTCGGCGACGTGCCCGAACAGCCAGCCGCCGATCGGGCGCATGAGGAAGCCGACGGCAAAAATGCCGGCCGCCTTCAACAATGACGCTGTCTGGCTCTCAGCGGGAAAGAACGCGCCAGCGAAATAGAGCGCGAAAGCCGAGTAGGCGTAGAAGTCGAACCATTCGACGAGGTTCCCCGAGGATCCGACGATGATCGCCTTCAGCCGGCGCGCGGTATCGCGCGCGTTGGCCGGCAGATGCTGCACCGATTTTGGTGAGGTCATTCCGCGTCCTTAGACGATGCCGGCGCTAGGCCCGCTTCAGCATCGAGCGTATCTCGTCCAAGCACTGCTTGGTCCGCAAGTCGATGACGTCTTTGACGGCCGCCATCTGCCGGTCGAGGATGGGCCGCAACTCGATGGCGGTTTTCTCACGCGCCGCCGGGTTCATCATGGCCAGCGTCTCGCGGATGTGCGCCAGCCCGAGGTCGCGCTCGATGTGGCTGTCGAGCTTCATCAGGAAGTCGCGCGCAAAGTGCGGAACCTCGAGCTTCGCCATCGCCGAGAGCGCGCGCCGTCGCACGGTCATGTCGGGGCTCTCGAGCGCCGACTGCATCAGGCGGTCGCGAAGGGTCGTCGGCATCCGCACCAGGCGCTTGCGAACGTTCTCGGGGCTGACCGTGCCGGTCTCGATCGCGTGCGCCATCGAGACCTGATGGCTCCACTGCTGGAAGCGCAGCAGAAGCGCGCGCACGACGATGAAGCTGATGGTGGCGGTGATGAGGAGGCGCATGCCGTTGCCCTCCCAGCCGTTGTAAACGATCTGCGCCGTGAGATTGTCGGAGAAATGCGTGAGGTTCGCCCAGGCGTTGATCAGCGAGCTCACGACGGGGACTTCGTTGAGCACGCACGCCAGATACTCGCTGAAGTCGTTCATCAGCTTGGGGCGGTGGCGCAGGATGAGCGCGAGCCCGTTGCGCTCGAGCGCTTCAATCAGCGCCGTGAGCCCGATGATGTAGAAGATCACCGACGAGCCGAGAATGGGCAAATTGTTGACGGCATCGAACGCGGAAAAGGTCATGGCCTCGGGCTTGAGTGCGCCCTCCATGATGCGCTTTTCCTCGTACATGATGCGCAAGGAGCTGGCCATGATCAGGATATGCACGAGCAAGTACGCAATGAGCGCCCAGAACAGCACGTGCGCGCTCAAGTGCATCACGGCAAGGTAGAGCACCGCGGCGTTCGTAATCAGCCACAGCCCGATGCGAATGCGGCTGACTTTGCCGGTCTGCGGGTCGGGCTTGAAGAGAATGTTGAGCACGCCGATCAGTGGCCAGCAGGCCGCGGTCCAGGCCCGGTCGAACACCCCGTAAGCCGCCGTCGTGGCTCTTCCCTTTACGCCTGGCATGGTCCACCCCGAGCCGATCCGCGCTCCCATAACCAGGCTAACGTACCCTGCGGCTCCGGCACAACGATGGCCCTGCAAAGCGGTTACGCCGTAACGCCAGGGTCGGTGCGCGCGAATTCCCCTGAGGCCTTGGACCGGCGCATTGACCGGTGCTCTTGCAGGGCCTTAAGTGCCGCCCAATCTATGGGCTCCGCGGTTTGAGGGTCAGGCGTAAAGCGGTCCCGACCCTTTGAGGACGGCCACTATGACACAACCCGGCATGACACCGACCCGCCACGCGAAAGTTCTGATCCTGGGCTCCGGCCCCGCCGGCTACACGGCGGCGATCTATGCGGCGCGCGCCATGCTGCAGCCGCTGCTGATCCAGGGATCGCAGCCGGGCGGCCAGCTCACGATCACAACGGACGTCGAGAACTATCCCGGCTTCGCCGACGTCATCCAGGGCCCCTGGCTCATGGAGCAGATGCAGGCGCAGGCGGCCCACGTCGGCACCGACATCGTGCTCGACCAGATAACCAAGGTCGATCTCAAGCGGCGTCCGATCCGCCTCGAAGCGGAGTTCGGCAGCGTCTACACCTGCGATGCGCTGATCATCTGCACCGGCGCGCAGGCGCGCTGGCTCGGCATTCCCTCGGAGGAAGCCTTCAAGGGCCACGGCGTTTCCGCGTGCGCCACGTGCGACGGCTTCTTCTACAAGGGCAAGGAGGTTGTCGTCGTCGGCGGCGGCAACACCGCGGTTGAGGAGGCAATCTTCCTCACCAACTTCGCCAAGCGCGTCACGATCGTGCATCGCCGCGATCACTTCCGCGCGGAGAAGATCCTGCAGGACCGCCTGTTCAAGAACCCCAAGATCGAGGTCGTCTGGGATCACAAGGTCGAGGAGATCGTCGGCACCAAGGATCCCAAGTCGGTGACGGCGATAAGATTGCGCAACACCAAGACCGGCGAGATCGAGGAGCGGCACGCCGACGGCATCTTCATTGCCATCGGGCACGCCCCCGCGACCGAGCTCTTCAAAGGCCAGCTGGAGATGACCTCGTCCGGGTACCTGCGCACGATGCCCGACTCGACCGCGACGTCGATCCCCGGCGTCTATGCTGCCGGCGACGTCAAGGATGAGGTCTATCGCCAGGCGGTCACGGCGGCCGCGATGGGCTGCATGGCCGCGCTCGAAACCGAGCGTTATTTCGCAACGCTCGAGATCGAAGCCGAAGCCGCCGAGTAGCGCTAGTTGAGCCGGTAGGCGACGAGCTTGTCGCTCATCATCATCGGGATCAGCACCATGTGCTCCTCCGGCACGTAGCCGATGTCGGCCGAGCCCTGGTCGAGATCGAGCAGCATGTCGGCCTTGCCGGTCTTGTCGACCTTGTAGAGCGCACCGGCAACCCAATCGGTGACGAGGAAGCTGTCGGCGTCGAACGGCTCCAGGCCATCGAGATTGCCGATGGGCTTGTCGCCGATCTGGCGGATGGTTTTGTCGGCGAGCGAGACTTCCAGCAGGTTTGCGGGGGCGGCGGTGGGCGCAGATGTACCGGGTGCACCCCATGCCGCGACTATCAGCTTGTCACCTGAGACGTGGACCCCGTTGGGAAATTTCAAATCGGGGGTTTCAAGCCATTTCTCGAACTTGCCGTTGGCAAGGCGCCAGATCGTGCTCGTGTTTGAATCCGAGACGTAGACGTTGCCCTTTCCGTCCGCCGCGACGTCGTTGAGGAATGTGGCGCCCGGCGCATCGTGGAGTGCGACAATCTTGCCCGTCTTGGTATTGATTTCGGCAAGCTTGTCGATGTCGGCGGCATAGAGCGTATCGCCGACGAGGGCGAGGCCCTTGGGCGCATCGAGCCCCGTCGCCCACTCCAGTGTGACGACCTTGCCGTCCTTCAGCGAGATCTTGGAGATGAAGCCGTTGCCGTCCTTGTCGGTCGGCTTTCCCGCGACGTTGCTGACGTAGGCGATGCCTTCCGCGGGCACAGGGAGCGCTGATTCCGGCGTCTTGAGGCCGGTCGTCTCCCAGAGCTTGACGGGTGCGGACAAGGCTATCGACGGCAGAGCGAGAAGCCCGCACGCGACAATGACGCCGCGACGGAATGATCTCCCGCTCGCGTTGCTCTTCGTATGAAGGCAGATCGCTGCCTGCGACCGACCTGCGCTCTTGGCTACCCTGTTCATGCATCACCGGCTGGTTTAAGTTGCAGCGCAACAAGACGAGGTCGTCTTAGCACAATCGAGAAATTGCGCATCTGCAACTTTCCCGAGCGGCTTGGCTTTCGCTGGCGGACTCATGTTTGCAACCACCGATTCCCCCCGGATTCGAGCCATCATGGATTGGGACAAGCTGAGGATTTTTCACGCGGCGGCTGAGGCAGGCAGCTTCACGCATGCGGGCGATTCCCTGCACATGAGCCAATCCGCGGTGAGCCGTCAGGTCTCGGCGCTCGAGCGCGATCTGAAGGTCGTACTCTTTCACCGCCACGCGCGCGGCCTGGTGCTCACTGAGCAGGGCGAGCTTCTCCACCGCACGACCTCGGACGTGATCAACAAGCTGCACACGGCAGAAACTTTGCTGTCGGACACGACGTCGAAGCCCACCGGCGAGCTGCGCATCGCGGCGCCGATCGGGTTCGGCTCGATCTGGCTGACAAAACGGTTGCCGGAGTTTCACGAGCTCTACCCCGAGATTCGCGTCGAGCTGAACCTGAACGATGAGCAGATCGACATCGGCATGCGTGCGGCCGACGTCGCGATATGGACGCGCGAGCCGGGACAGACCGACCTCATCCGCCGCCTGTTGTTCACCAGCAGGGTGCGTGCCTACGCCTCGACGCAGTACGTGCGCCGCTTCGGGGCGCCCAAGACGCTGGAGGAACTCGACCGCCACCGCATCGTTTCCTACAGCGGACAACCTGCGCAGCATCTCACGGCGATTACCTGGATCGAGACCGTCGGCCGCGACGGCAAGGGCACGCGCGAGCCGGCCTTCCGCGCCAACAGCGTTGTGGCGCTGCGCCAGGCCATCCGCTCTGGCATCGGCATCGGCATGATCCCCGACTACATGACCGACGAGGAGGCCGATCTGGTGCCGGTGCTGACCGAGATCGATCCGCCCACGCTGCCGATCTTGTTCGTGTACCCCGAGGAGCTCAAGGCCTCCAAGAAGGTCCAGGTTTTGCGCGATTTTCTCGTCGCCAAGGCACGGCAGTCTAAATACTGAGACCGCCAAGGGACGACCGCCGAGGCGGAACATTGCAGCCTGGCGGTCGAGACGCTATCTAACGGCGACGGATTCTTCAGCATCGGCGGCTAGGAACCCCTCTGGTCGCGCCCGCATTGGTTCGTGGGCGCACGGCCCTGCGCGTATGGCGTGGGTGCCCTGATACGTGAGACGCGCGCATGGCCAAGACGCTTTACGACAAGATCTTCGAGGATCACGTGGTCGACAGGCAGGAGGACGGCACGTGCCTCCTCTACATCGACCGCCATCTCATTCACGAGGTTACGAGCCCGCAGGCGTTCGAGGGCTTACGTATGTCGGGCCGCACGGTGCATGCGCCCGAGAAGACGCTTGCCGTCGTTGATCACAACGTGCCGACGACCGATCGCAGTCGCGGCATCGACGATCAGGAAAGCCGCGTCCAGATCGAGACGCTCGCCAAGAACGCCAAGGATTTCGGCGTCGAGTACTACGACGAGCTTGATGCGCGGCAAGGCATCGTCCACGTCGTGGGCCCCGAGCAAGGGTTCACGCTGCCGGGCACGACGATCGTGTGCGGCGACAGCCATACCTCTACGCATGGCGCGTTCGGCGCGCTGGCGCACGGCATCGGCACGTCCGAGGTCGAGCACGTGCTCGCCACGCAGACGCTGATCCAGAACAAAGCCAAGAACATGCGCGTCAGCGTCGACGGCAAGCTGCCGGCCGGCGTGACCGCCAAGGACATCATCCTCGCGATCATCGGCGAGATCGGCACCGCCGGTGGCACAGGTCACGTCATCGAGTATGCGGGCGAGGCGATCCGCTCGCTGTCGATGGAAGGCCGCATGACGGTCTGCAACATGTCGATCGAAGGCGGAGCCCGGGCCGGCATGATCGCGCCCGACGAGAATACGTTCAATTTCATCAAGGGGCGTCCTAAGGCGCCCAAAGGCGCCGCGTGGGACATGGCGCTGCGCTACTGGGAGACGCTTCAATCGGATGACGGGGCACATTTCGACGCGGAGGTGAAGCTCGATGCTGCCAAGCTTCCGCCGATCGTCACATGGGGCACGAGCCCGGAGGACGTTGCCGCGATCACCGGCACCGTCCCCGATCCGACGCGCGTGGAAAGCGATACCAAGCGGGCCTCGATGCAGCGCGCGCTCGAATACATGGGATTGAAGCCCGGTACCAAGATGACCGACATTCCGCTCGACGTGGTGTGGATCGGCTCGTGCACCAACGGCCGCATTGAGGATCTGCGCGCGGTCGCCAAGGTGGTCGAGGGCAAGAAGATCTCCGACAGGTTGGCGTATGCCATGATCGTTCCCGGCTCTGGCCTGGTGAAGGCGCAGGCCGAGGCCGAAGGGCTCGACAAGATTTTCAAGGCTGCCGGCTTTGAATGGCGCGAGCCCGGCTGCTCGATGTGCCTCGGCATGAATCCCGACCAGCTCAAGCCGCAACAGCGCTGCGCATCTACGTCGAACCGCAACTTCGAGGGTCGCCAGGGCCGGCTCGGCCGCACCCACCTGCTGTCTCCGATCATGGCAGCAGCAGCGGCGATCGAAGGTCACTTCGTCGACATTCGCACTTGGGGCGGCTAGCGCGCCCAGATTCGGAGCACGCCAGTGAGCTCGCTCGTTGAGCAGAAATTCGGTGCGGCCGCTGCGGATTATGCAGTCTCGAGCGTGCATGCGCACGGGCCAAGCCTTGCGCGCGCGGTGGAGCTCGTCGCCCCGCAATCACATTGGACGGCGCTCGATGTTGCGACCGGGGCCGGGCACACGGCTTTGGTGTTCGCGCCGCTGGTCAAAAGCGTGCTCGCGACCGACGTGACGGAGGAGATGCTGGAGCAGGCGCGGCAGCTTGCCGCTGAACGGGGGCTCAAAAATTTTGAAACGGCGCGGATGGATGCGACAGCCTTGACATCCGCCGATGAAACTTTCGATCTCGTGACGTGCCGTCTCGCCGCGCATCATTTTCCCGACCCCGCGGCGTTCGTTGCCGAGGTTTGGCGCGTACTGCTGCCGGGCGGCACTTTCGCGCTCGTCGACAACATCAGCCCCGACACGTTCAACGAGGCCGCCTCCTACAACATCTTCGAGACGCTGCGCGACCCGAGCCACGCACGCTGCCTTGCCCTTGGCGAGTGGCTGTCGCTGCTGCAGGCCAAAGGCTTTGAAGAACCGCGCCACGAGATCCTTGACCAGGAGATCGCCTTTGATCCGTGGGTGGCGCGCATGCGTTGCGATGCCGGCGCCGTCGTCGCGCTCAGGGCGATGCTCGCGCGCGAGCCGCTACACACGGTGCTCGAGCCGCGGGCGACCGATGACGGCGACATCTTCACCTTGAAAGAAGCGATCATCGTCGTCCGCAAGGGCGCGACTGCATGAGCGAGCCGCGCAAGTGGCAGCGCGCTTGTGCGCCGACGATCGGCGAGTTCGAGACGTTAGCCGCGGAGGCTTGGCAGCGCCTGCCGCCGGAGTTCCGTGACAAGGCAAACGGATGTTCTGATCCGTGTCGAGGAATTCGGCACCGATGAAGTTTTGGAAGAGCTCGGAATCGATAGCCCTTACGATCTGCTCGGCCTCTATCACGGCGTCAGTCTCGACAAGAAAAGTGTGATGGATCTGCCACTGCAGCCGGACATGGTGTTTCTCTACCGCCGGCCGATTCTCGAGGAGTGGGCTGAGGGCGGCGAATCACTCGGTGATCTGATCACGCACGTTTTGGTGCACGAGATCGGCCACCATTTCGGCTTCTCCGACGACGATATGGCGCGCATCGAAGCCGCCGCGGACGTGTAGAAGCATCACGACGCTGGACAACCACCTTTGTGGCGCGAAGTCATCTTGCCTGCTCTCCTAAACCGAGCCATGGTCCGCAACGCGAGGGACGGCACGTATCGGGAAGCCTCCATATTCGTGATGACGATGCGCCAGCACATAATCCGGTTGGCCTGCGGGCTCTTGTCGTTACTGGCAGCAGGCGCCGTCGCGCGCGCTGAGGACCAGTCACCGACTCCAGAAGAGTACATTGCGCATGTCGGCGGCGAGGCGAAGATCATCCCGTCGGGAGAGTTCGAGCTCGACGGCATCAAGCTTTATTGTGGAACGCGTCCGACCGTCATCGACGATACCCTCGACGACTACGGCGCCGCCTACCCCGGCTTCCTCATCATGAACATGCGGCTGCTGACGCGGCTGTCGACGCCGGTCAAGCTGTGGATCTACTCGCACGAGTGCGGGCATCAGTTCCGCGGCCCCGACGAGGAAACGGCCGACTGCTTCGCGGTGCAACGCGGCCGGCGTCAAGGCTGGCTGTCTCCCGGCGGCGTCGAGGAAATCTGCAAGTTCATCTCTCCCGCCAAGGGCGACGCGATGCATTTTTCGGGATCGCATCGCTGCGAGTACATGCGCCAGTGCCTGATGGAAGAGCGCATTCGCTGACCATCGCTGTCTTGGCTGCTTATCCCCGGCCCCTTGCCCTTCGCTAAGATCGTCGTTTTGCCAGCGACAGGCAGACCCCATTGCGCCTCGCGGACTACGCGCAACGCCTCTTAACGCTCGCCGAGACGGTCCACCGCTGGCTCGGTGCGCTCGCTTCGCTTGATGATACCCGCCGGCGCCGGGTTGCCCGATATGCCGAGCGAATTGCCGCGACACTGGCCCGGGCCGGCGATGCGCTGCACCGGCTCGAGCGGCTTCCGAACGATCTGCGCGCTCGCGAGCAGGCGATCCGCGAGCTTGGGCGCATCGCCGGGTATATCGAGACCATGGTCGACGCTCTCGACCGGCACCTTGACGGGCGCAAGCTTGCGGGAGTTAAAAGGCGCCTGGAACAGCTCGGCCCCGACGAATTGCACAAATGCGTGCTTTCGGGGCGAAAGCCGGCGGACGTCGATCGGCTGGCATCGGCGGAAGGCTATTTCCGGGCTTTGGCGGACGGCCTGCAGACCTAAAGGACGCGTAGCGAGAGGACGATGGAGAAATTCACAAAGCTGACGGGCGTCGCGGCGCCGCTACCCATGCGCAATGTCGACACCGACATGATCATTCCCAAGCAATTCCTGAAGACGATTAAGCGCACGGGTCTCGGCAAAAGCCTGTTCTTCGAGATGCGCTTTGACGAGGCCGGCAAGGAGCAGCCGGATTTCGTGCTGAACCGCCCGGCCTATCGCGCCGCGACGATCCTGGTCACCGGCGAGAACTTCGGCTGCGGCTCGTCGCGTGAGCACGCGCCGTGGGCGCTGCTCGACTTCGGCATCCGCTGCATCATCGCGCCCGACTTCGCCGACATCTTCTATAACAACTGCTTCCAGAACGGCATCCTGCCGATCAAGCTGCCGCAGGCCGAAGTCGACAAGCTGATGGACGATGCGAGCCGCGGCTCCAATGCCACGCTCACCGTTGACCTCGAGAAACAGGAGATTCGCGGGCCCGACGGCGGCGTCATCCGCTTCGATATCGATCCGTTCCGCAAGCATTGCCTGTTGAACGGCTTGGACAACATCGGGCTGACGCTGGAGAAGCGCGAGCAGATCGAGGCTTTCGAGGCAAAGGCGCATGTGGCCCGTCCCTGGGCATAGCGTCCGGCGCCATACAGCGCGGCAAACACGAGGAAGCGATGACCAAACCGATTCACATGATGGTCCGCGTGCGCGATGAGGAGCGTTCGGTCGATTTCTACCGTCGCGCATTCGGGCTCGAGATCGCGCAGCGCGTCGACTTCCCCGAGTTCACGCTCATCTACATGCGCGAGCCTGCCGGAGGTTTCGAGGTGGAGCTCACGGTCAACAAGGACCGCACCCAGCCCTACGGCCTCGGCGACGGCTATGGCCACCTTGCGTTCGTGGTCGATGATCTCGAAGCCGAGCGCACGCGCATGACGGCGCAGGGGCTTGCGCCCAAAGACATCAAGCAGATGAACCACGACGGCAAGCCGTTCGGGAAATTCTTCTTCATCGAAGATCCCGACGGCTACAAGATCGAGGTGCTGCAGAAGGGCGGCCGGTTCCAATAGCCGCCCTGCCCCAGCGGCAATTGCCAACCGGGGCAGAGCAGCAGTCTGTTTACTGGGTGCTTCGTCTTACCAGTCAGTGCCCGTCGAGCGCCGAGCCTGGCGAAGCGAGGGTGGCGTCGGCATGGGCCAGGCGCTGCCGAGGTTGCGCATATACGAAGCTTCGTTGGCGGGCTGGCACCACAGGTTGCCGTAAAAACCGTAAGGGCCGTTGGTTGGCGTGCAGTCGCGTGCGCGCGGGTAACGCCGTCCGCCGACGTTGACGACGAGGTTCTGCGATTTGCTCACGCCGGCCGGAATGCTCATGGCCTGAGCCGGCAGCGCAGCGGCGGTGCCCGCAACCAAAATCGCAATGCAAAGACGCATGGGTAGCCCCCTTCAACGGCGTGGATGATCGCGCCGACAAGGCGTCGGCTCACCGGTCACGCTAGAGCGCTGTCGTTGAAATTCAGGTCGGGCAAGCGGCGGCATTTTCCGCGAATTGGCGCTTGCGTCTTTACGCGCGGTTGATATGTGCCAATCGCAATCGCGACGGGCTTACCAGTCCGAGTTGTTCCCCGCCGGCGGCTTTGGATTTTTGAGCGACGGCGGCGTTTCCATCGGCCACCGGGAGCCGAGGTTGCGCATGTACGACTGCTCGTTGGGCGGCTGGCACCAGACGTTGCCATAGAAGCCGAACGGCCCGTTGTAGGGGGTGCAGTCCCTCCCCGCATGCTCCTGCCTATCGCCGCCGATGAGGACGAGGCTAGCCGCTGCGACCGGGGTTACCGCGGCAGCCGCGACCGCGCATCCAAGAGCGAATCCAGTGACACCACGCATGGGCGTTCTCCCGCAGTTGGGACACATCTCAACGAACCAAGCGTAGCGGGTGCAAGCTTTCCGACCTGCTTCCGGCAGTCCTCGGCTTTTGCAAATGATTGCCTAGAATTGTCTGTGAGAATTGCCCGTAGGCACGATCAGGCCTGGGCGGCGCGCGCATCGAGCAAGGCGCCGGCGAGTGCGCGGGAAAAATCGCGCCGCTCATCGTCCGTCAGAAAGCGCCCGAACGAGAGTTCGCTGCCGTGCGACTTGAGCTTGAGATCGGTGCGCCCGCCGCGATCCTCGGCGAGCTGCACGCGAACCCAATAGGGGTTGAAATCGAAGCATTCGCGCTTGCCCGAGGGATGCACGCGCGTGACAGTCAGCGACGCTGGCGTGAGATCGACCAGCTCGTGCAGGCGCCCTGAGCGATAATTCAGGCGGAACGCGAAGTAGACGAGCGCCACGTCGAGGCCGAAAAAGCCGAAGACGGGCCAGGCTCCCATCATCAGAAACACCATGCCGGTCACGAAGCTGACGCTGCCGATTGCCACCATCAGGATGAGGAAGCCGGTCGGGCTCAAGGATCGGTGCGGATGCAGCACGGCGCGGAAGGCTTGCGGCGATTGGGGAGCGGTATCGGGTGAGCTCATGCTCTCACTTTATCGCTGGGGATGTTGAAAATGAAGGGCCTAGCCAAGCGCAAACCAAAGGGCGGGAATTCGGCGACAAGGCTAAAGCGTGCCGCCAAGGCAGCGGTTCCAAAGAAGCCCAAGGCTACCAGGAGCAAGCTGCTTACGCCTGAGGCGATCGAGGAAATCTTTCGCCGGTTTGCTGCAGCCAATCCCGAGCCCAAGAGCGAGCTCGAATATCGTGATCCCTTTACCCTGTTGGTGGCTGTCGTGCTCTCGGCGCAAGCGACCGACGCGCGGCGTCAACAAGGCGACGCGGCCGTTGTTCAAGATCGCCGACACGCCGGAAAAGATGGTGCGGCTGGGCGAGGCCAAGCTGCGCGATCACATCAAGACGATCGGGCTCTACCGCAACAAGGCGCGCAACGTCATCGAGCTGTCGCGCCGGCTGATTGCGGCGCACGGCGCAACGGTGCCGCGCGACCGCGACGCGCTCGAGGCGTTGCCGGGCGTCGGCCGAAAGACCGCCAACGTGGTTTTGAACGTGATCTTCGGCGAGCCGACCATGGCCGTCGACACGCACGTGTTTCGTGTCGCGCGCCGAACCGGGCTTTCTGCGCGGGAAGACACCGCTTCAGGTCGAGGAGGATCTGCTCCGCGTCATCCCCGCGAAGTACGCTACGCATGCGCATCACTGGCTGATCCTGCACGGGCGCTACGTCTGCAAGGCGCGCGTGCCCGAGTGCCCGCGCTGCATTATCCGCGATCTCTGCCTCTACGATGCAAAGACGCCATGAGGCGGAGACGCAGTCGCATAGTTTCCGCTGACCGCAAATACTCACGTCGCGTTGCGACGATTTTTCCTCGGCGTTAACGCTGTCTCGCCTCGAGGCTTAATTCCTGCCGCCATTTGCAGCTGCCGGCCGCCCCCGTTTCGCCTCAGGGGTTACGCGCGGGCATAGCTTTTTTACGAAAGTTCCGTGAACGACTTAAGTTACCCAATACGGATGAAGTGTAACCTCTGAAGGAGTTCAACAAAATAATATTCGCGGGGAAGGGGCACGTCCTAGATGCGCGAGACTGGCGAAAAGATTTGCGCCCGTGAGGAGGCTGTACCTCCCAGTGAGTGCGCGACGCCCGACTCCGAGCAGGCAGCCCCGATCGGCCTGCTGCTCGAACAGAAGCGAAAGCTCGAGCAGCTCAACGGGTGGTTTGACATCGCGCTGAACAACATGGTGCGCGGGCTCTCCATGTTCGATGCGGATCAGCGCCTGATCGTCTGCAACAAGAGCTATCGGGAGATGTACGCGCTCCCCGAGGAGCTCACGCGCCCGGGGACGCCGCTCGCCGACATCGTCCGCTACCACGTCAAGCACGAGACCGGCCGCGACGGCGACGCGGAAGTGGCGGGCCAACAGCGCTGGATTGCAGAGCACATCAGCAAGCTTGCCTCCGGCAAATCGTTCTCCCACGCTCAGCACCTGCGCGATGGCCGCAAATTCCTGGTGACGTATCAGCCGCTCGAGGACGGCGGCTGGGTCGATATCCAGGAGGACATCACCGAGAAGAGCCGCGCGGCGCAGCGCATCGAATGGCTCGCCCGGCACGATGCGCTGACGGGAGTCGCGAACCGCTTCCACTTCCGCGAGACATTCGAAGCCGCGTTGCAGAACGCAGCGCCGGCCGGCGCGCTCTCCTTGCACTGGCTCGATCTCGATCACTTCAAGGAGGTGAACGACACATTCGGCCATCCTGTCGGAGACGCCTTGCTGAAGGCGGTCGCAAAACGCCTGCGCGCCAGCATTCGCAAGTGCGATTTCCTGGCTCGCCTCGGCGGCGATGAGTTTGCCATCGTGCAGGCGGACGGGGACGGCACGGAGCACTGCGAGCAACTGGCCAGGCGCGTGCTGCGCTCGATCGCAAGGCCCTACAACGTTTTGGGACACTGCGTGTCTGTCAGCGCGAGCATCGGCATCGTGCGCGCGCCCGAGCACGGCAAATCGGCGGACGAGCTTCTGAAGAACGCCGACGTGGCGCTCTACAACGTCAAGTCGGCCGGCCGGCAGGGGTTCGAGATCTTCCGCTCCGGAACGACCCAAAGGATAGAGGGCGTCCGCCGGTTGGAGACGGACCTGCACACGGCGCTGCGCAAAAACCAGTTCGAGCTCCACTACCAGCCCGTTCTCAGTCTCGAAAGCCACCGTGTCGTCAGTTTCGAAGCGCTGCTGCGCTGGCGCCACCCGGAGCATGGCTTCATTGCGCCCGAGGAGTTTCTGCCGGTCGCTGAGCGTACTGGCGACATGCTGGCAATCGGGACCTGGGTTCTGCAGCAGGCCTGCCGCGATGCCGTTCAGTGGCCCGACACCGTCAAGGTGGGAGTGAATTTGTCGCTGCTGCAGCTCCAGAGCGGCGACTTGCCCGACGCGGTTTCCAATGCGCTGGGCGAATCCGGGCTCAAGACCAGTCGGCTCAGCCTCGAGGTGGCAGAAGGTCTGCTCGCGCGCGAGAGCAACGCCGTGCGCGATACGCTCAACCGGCTGCGCGCGCTGGGCGTGCAACTGGCGCTCGATGATTTCGGTAAGACGGGCGGTGCGCTCGGCACGCTGCAGAGCTACCGCTTCGACATGATCAAGATCGACCGATCGCTGATAAAGGGCATGCCCACGCAACCGGAGACCGCCGCGATCGTGACCGCCATCAGCGCGCTCGCGCGTTCGCTCGGCATCCTGAGCGTCGCCGAAGGCATCGAGACGAGCGAGGAGCTCGGCTGTGTCGCACGCGCCGGCTGCACCAAGGTCCAGGGTTTCTATTTCAGCCGCCCGGTGCCGATGTCCGAGCTCAAGGCGGTGCTGGTGGAATGCCCGCACAAGTTCGCGCTCGCGGCCTGACCGATCAAGCTTCGCTCAATTGGGTGAGCGAACCGCGATGCCGGCTGCGGCCATGTGTTGCTTTGCTTCGGAAATCGAATGCGTCCCGAAGTGGAAGATCGAGGCGGCGAGCACCGCGCTCGCATGCCCCTGCGTGATCCCCTCGACCAGATGATCGAGCGTGCCCACGCCACCCGACGCGATGACCGGCACGCTGACGGCGTCCGCGATGGCGCGCGTGAGGGCCAAGTCAAAGCCGGCTTTGGTGCCGTCGCGGTCCATCGAGGTGAGCAGGATTTCGCCGGCCCCGAGCGCCACGACCTCTTTCGCATATTCGACGGCATCGATCCCGGTCGGCGTGCGGCCGCCGTGCGTGAAGATCTCCCAGCGGTCGGGCGCGCCCGCGCTTGAAACCTTCTTGGCGTCGATGGCGACGACGATGCACTGCGCGCCGAATTTCTCCGACGCCTCCTTCACGAACTGGCGGTTAGTCACCGCGGCCGTGTTGATCGACACCTTGTCGGCACCTGCATGCAGCAGCCGGCCGATGTCCTCGATCGTGCGAACGCCGCCGCCGACCGTGAGGGGCATGAAGCAGCGCTCCGCCGTCGCTTCCACGATGTTGAAAATCGTGTCGCGGTTTTCATGACTCGCGGTGATGTCGAGGAAGCAGAGCTCGTCGGCCCCTGCCGCGTCATAGGCGGCAGCCGCCTCGACGGGATCGCCCGCATCGATCAGATCGACGAAGTTCACGCCCTTTACGACGCGGCCGTCCTTCACGTCGAGGCAGGGGATGATGCGGATTTTCAGCATAGGCTCGATTTTACCTTAGGCGGCAGCAACGAGGGCAAGCGCCTCGCGCGGATCGAGGCGGCCGTCATACAGTGCCCGGCCGACAATGGCGCCGGCCAGCATCGCATGCTCGGGCCGCATCAGCGCCTTTATATCGTCGATCGACGCCACGCCGCCCGACGCTATTACCGGAATTTTCGTCTCGCGCGCCAGGGCGGCGGTCGCATCGAGGTTGAGCCCCTTGAGCGCCCCGTCGCGCTCGATATCGGTGTAGATGATGGCGCAGACCCCGCTGTCGGCGAGACGCTTCGCCAACTCGGGCGCGGTGAGCTCGGACGTTTCCGCCCAGCCCTCGACCGCGACCTTGCCGCCCTTGGCATCGATGCCGACGGCGATGCGGCCGGGATATTCGACGCAGGCGCGGCGCACGAACTCAGGATCGCGCACCGCGATGGTGCCGAGGATCACGCGCTCGATGCCGCTGTCGATCCATTTCTCGATGGTCGCCATGTCGCGGATGCCGCCGCCGAGCTGCGCCGGGATGGTAATAGCTTCGAGGATCGCATCGACCGCATCCTCGTTGACCGGCTGGCCGGCGAAGGCGCCGTTCAAATCGACGATGTGCAGCCAGGTGAAGCCCTGCGCCTGGAAGGTGCGCGCCTGCGCCGCCGGATCGTCGTTGAACACGGTGGCGGCGGCCATCTCGCCGCGCTTCAAGCGCACGCACTGGCCGTCCTTGAGGTCGATGGCGGGATAGAGGATCAAAGGGCTCTCACCGTCTTGGGCGCGGTGACGGCTGGCAATAGCCATCAGATCGCTTACATTTCCGCCGATAGAGTAGTCCTGGCTGGCGAAGTCAAGACCGGCAGCCGTGTGCCGAGGTTCCCCCGCGCGTCCCCTCAAGAGTTCCTGCAAAAGTGCTTCCAGAGTCAGTCATGGGTTCAGCGTTTCTCATTCCTCCGCCGCCGCCATGGCAACGGCGCCCTCTGACCGAGGAGGATGCGGTCGACATCTGGATTGCGCGCTGGCTCAACATTCGCCGCAGCGACCTCGTGCGCCGGTTCGGATGCGATCCCCGCCGCCTGTATGAAATCTGGGAAGGCGCACGGTTCCCGCAGGCGCGCGACAAGGCGCTGGCGCTGTTTGAGGAACGCCATCCCGGCCTGCTGGACCGAGTGGATTTCGGTCCGCATCGCCGGGTCTCGCGGGCTGTCGATCCTGGCCAGCTGAGCCTTTTCGAGCCGCCGGCGGACGCCGCATTGCGGTCTTAAACTCCCGAGAACGGCTCCGAACAGGACGAGAACAAACACTGGACAAACCCGATGATTCGTGCGATGTTCTTATTACGTTCTGACGCCGCACATTGAGCGCAATCGGGGTCAAGTCTCAGCGTCTCTCCCCGAAGCCCCCAGCCAGAGAGACTTCGCACATGCGCACCTTGATCATCTCCTATGACCTAGCCTCCCCCCATCGCAACAAGCATGTCCTGGCACAGCAGATCATGGGCCTCGGCCAGTCCTGGGCGCGGCCTCTCGACCAGACCTGGTACGTGCGTACCGACGTTTCGGAGCAGACCGTGGAATCGCAGCTCGCCCGGCTGCTCGACGTCAACGACGGGCTGTTGATCCAGGCGGTCGAGGACGATGCGGTTCTCACCAACACGGCGATGCGCTGGTTCCGCCAGCGGCGCGTCGGCATGGAGATCGACGAGGATTCCAACGTGATTGCGTTCCCGGCCCCGCAAGGGTCGCTTAGCGATCAGGCCGAGCTTCCGCTCGCGGTTGCCTGCTGATCGCCCCAGTAAGCGTTGCGTTGTAGCGTGAGTAAGTGTGGGCGTGAGTAAGTTTGAGCGTTGCGTTTTGTTGTGTTCGTGGCGTTGAGCGTAGGCGTAAGCGTTCGTGTGCGCGTAGCGTTGAGACTCTCTCCCCGTCTTGAATAGACAAGGTCCCTGCTTTCCTTCCGGAGCGGGGACCTTGTTGTTTTTGGCGAACAGATTGTCTTGGTTCGGTCTAGGGCTGCCAGCGCAGGAAGTTGGCGATCAGCTTCAGGCCGAGCGCCTGGCTCTTCTCGGGGTGGAACTGCGTCCCTGCCATGTTGTCCTTCGCGACGAAGGCCGTGATCGGCCCGGCGTAGTCGGTCTCGGCCACGAGGCTTGAGCGATCGCGCGGCACGAGTTGGTAGGAGTGGACGAAGTAGGCGTGCAGGCCGTCGGGACCTGTAGGGATCCCCTCCAGCAGCGGATGTGCGTTGACGAGGTTCAGGGTGTTCCAGCCCATGTGCGGGATCTTGAGGGTGGCGTCGCGGGGCGCAATCTGGCGCACCTCGCCTTCGATCCAGTTGAGACCGGGCGTCACCGCGAATTCCAATCCCCGCGTCGCCATCAGCTGCATGCCGACGCAGATGCCGAGGAACGGCCGCTGCTTGGACCTTACCGCGTCGGTGAGTGCGGGTAGCAGGCCGGGCACCGCCTCCAGGCCGCGCTTGCAGTCGGCGAACGCACCCACACCCGGCAGCACGATCCGATCGGCGCCGGCAATGTCGCTCGGTTTGGATGTGACCAGGATTTCCGCATCGGCTTCGCATTCGCGCGCCGCACGCTCGAAGGCCTTGGCCGCTGAGTGAAGATTGCCCGAGCCGTAGTCGATGATGGCGACGCGTTGCATTGCCGGCTAGGCCTTCGCTCCGATCAGCCGGGCCCCGCGCTCGACCGTGTCCTTGGCGCTTTGCAGAGCCGTTTGCGTCCAGCTCACATCAGGGCCGGGATCGCGCGGCGGAAGCGGCTCGGATGGCTGCGTTGTGAGCCAGGTCGCAAGAAAGCTACGCTCGCAATCTTCTAAACGGCGCCCCGTGACCGTTCCTTGCAGCTGCCAGCCGCGCCGCTCGAGCGAGCTCGAATAGATGAGCCCCGCCTCGAAGCCGATCAGCAGCTGGATGACGAAGAAGATGATCCCGCCGACCTCGGGCGTAGCGCCGACGGCTTCGAGCAGCCAGGCAAGCACGCCGGCACCGGCAACAAATGCGATGAACTCCGGCCACAGACCCTTGACCAGCAGCCAGACGGCCGGGACCAATGCGGCCCACCAGTGGAAGCCGTCCCGGACGAACACGAGCTTCGCCGCGCGTTCGACACGATCGCCCGAGGCGTTCGGCGGCTCATATACGTTGAATACGACCAAGGCGGCCTCGAACTGGAACGACATCAACCGGCGAGCGTGCCCTTCGTCGACGGCACCCGGCCGGCCTGGCGGGGATCGGCCTCAACGGCACGGCGCAGCGCCCGCGCGAGGCCCTTATAGCAAGTCTCGGCGATGTGGTGATTATTCTCGCCGTAGAGGTTCTGCACGTGCAGCGTCAGCCCGGCGTTCTGCGCGAACGCCTGAAACCATTCGCGGAACAGCTCGGTGTCCATCTCGCCGACCTTGGGCTTGGAAAACTCGACGTTCCACACGAGATAGGGGCGCCCCGAGACGTCGATGGCAACCCGCGTCAACGTGTCGTCCATGGGCAGGTGCACGTCGGCGTAGCGCGTGATGCCCGTCTTGTCGCCGAGTGCCTTCGCGACGGCCTGGCCTAGCACGATGCCGGTGTCCTCGGCGGTGTGGTGGAAATCGATGTGCAGGTCGCCGGTGGCCTTCAGCTTGATGTCGATCATCGAGTGGCGCGCCAGCTGCTCGAGCATGTGGTCGAGGAAGCCGATGCCGGTTGCGACCTCGAACACCCCCGAGCCGTCGAGATCGACGGTTGCGGTGATCTCGGTCTCTTTCGTCTTGCGTGAAACTGTGGCTTGCCGCTTCAAGGACGACCTCTTGGCCATTGGCTTGCGTCACCAGAACCGAGCGTTTATCAGCTTGAGCCTCGCCGTCAAAGAGCAAGGCCGCTTACCGCGACGCCAAAAACGGCTCGATGGCCCGAACGCCGCTCGACCCATCTTGAACCCAAATTGAACCCCGGGTGCAAATGCAATGCAAACGCATGATCCGAATTGGGGCCAGTCATCCGAGTCGCGGTCTTGGCACGGCACCACCATACTGACCATTCGTAAAGATGGTCGTGTCGTCATTGCGGGCGACGGCCAGGTCACGCTCGGCACCACCATCGTGAAAGCCAACGCGCGCAAGGTCCGCAAGCTCGGCAAAGGCGACGTGATCGGCGGGTTTGCCGGCGCCACCGCGGACGCCTTCACCCTGTTTGAGCGGCTCGAGACCAAGATCGAGCAGTACCCCGGTCAGCTCATGCGCGCCTGCGTCGAGCTCGCCAAAGACTGGCGCACCGACCGCTACCTGCGCCGGCTCGAGGCGATGATGATCGTCGCCGACCGCGACGCGACACTCGTGCTCACCGGCACCGGCGACGTGCTGGAGCCCGAGCGGCACGTGGCGGGCATCGGCTCGGGCGGCAACTTCGCGCTGGCGGCGGCACGGGCACTGCTCGACGAGCCGCTCGACGCCGAAAAGATCGCACGCAAGGCGATGGCGATCGCGGCCGAGATCTGCGTCTACACCAACACCAACCTCGTCATCGAGAGCCTTCCGTCGAGCCAGTGATTCCATCGCTGTTGCGGTACAGGCTCTCGTAGGGCCTCGGGTCATTGCGATTTTCGCGCTCAGGCTCGAGCCACTGCTTGATGCCTTCCTTGGCGATCTCCTCGCCGGCTTTATGCAGGAAGCCATGCTCGTGCTCGGTAGTGTGGGTCACGCCATTCGACATGCCGTGCGAGGCATCGTCGCCCGAGGCGGCGGCGGCATCTCCGATCGTGTGCGCCGACGCCCCCGTTGCACCTAAAGCATCGGTCTGATGCAAGGCCGAGCGCGCCAGGTTGGCCGTATCGCCGGCGCCGAATTCCATCGCATGGATCGCGGCCGGTGCGCTGTGCGAAAGCCCGAGCGCTGCCGTCTCGCCGCCGCCGTGGCTGGCGACGAGGGCCACCTTCGAGCAGGCCTTGAAGGCGCCGAGACCGAGGAGCGCGACGGCGGCTCCTGCACCTTTGATCTTCGCGTTCATGCGCCCCCCGCAAATCAGTTTGGGGACGCATAATATCGCCTGGCGGCAGGCCGGGGAGCGTTCGCACCGGCTTTTCCACGGCCGGCTGCGCGGTGCCGCCTACTTCGCGTCGCGTGCGGTCGACTGCGGCGGCAGCCCGAGCTTGGTCTCGAGCGTCGAGATCTGCTCGCGCAGCTTCTTCTGCTCCTGGCCGCGGCGCACCATCTGCATCTGGATCTTGCCGATCTCCATGGCGAGGTTGGTGCGCGCCGAGGCTGCCTCGTTGCCCCCCTGCTCGTACTGCCTGTCGAAGATCTTCTGCTGGTCGGCGCTGTTCTGCTCCTCCAGCTCGCGCACCCGCTCGCGTGCCTGCGCCAGCGCGACGATATCCGCCGTCTGCTCGGGGCCCGGCTTCTTCTTGAGCTCGTCCTCCAGCGTGCGCACGCGCTGCTGCAGCACGTCGGGGCCCGGGGCGTTGCCCGGCGCGGTCGCGCCCGATCCCGGCAGCGCCGCTTGCTGCTGGAAATAGAATTCGCCGGTCAGCGCGGAGTGATCCCAGGGCACCTGCTTGCCCTTGGTCGCCGCCAGGACGTCCTTGCGCGTCTCGATCATCACCGAGGTGAGGTCGCGGCCAGGCTCACGGACGTGCTTGCTCAGCGCCGCGGTGAACGGCGAGTTCGCGCCGCTGCCGTCGAGCGCGACGTTTCCGGGTTGCGTCGAATAGGCGATGAACGTGCCGACGCCGGTTTCGACTTGGGCGAGACCCTTGCCGATGCTCACCGAGCGCGTGCCCATGGAGCGCGCCAGATTGCGCGTGAACGGGTTGTCGCGGCAGGCGTCGAGAAACACGATGTTGGTCTTGTCCTCGCGGCCAAGCTCCATCTGCTTCATGATGAAGTCGAGATTGACCGCATCGAAATCGAGATCGCGCTCGCCCTGCAAATGCGCATCGACGGGAATGAGATAGTTGTGGCCCGAGACCTGCAGCCCGTGCCCGGCATAGAAGAAGATGGCGACGTCGGCGTTCTCCAGCAGCGCCGCGAAATTGCGGATCCTGGTGTCGAACTCGCGCTTGTCGACGTTCACGCCGAGGATCACCTCGAAACCCGCGCTCTTGAGCGCCGACGAAATGAGGTTCGCATCGTTGACCGGGTTGGGCAGCGTGCCGACCTCGGTGTAGTTCGAGTTGCCGACGACGAGGGCCACGCGTTTTTCAGCGGCAGCCGGCACGGCAAGAAGCAGCAGCGCCAGAACGAAGGCGGCCGGAAAGCGATACAACATTGGAATCTCTGGATTTTGTCTGATTGAGCCCGAGCAAGTAAAACATCATCAGATGACCGTGACAACTTTGCGGCCAGCGGAGCGGCCGGGCGGGCGTTCGGCACTCGCCGCGGGCCGGGCTAGGGTGGGGAGGGGAGAAATACTCTCGGCCTCGCAAGGCTTTTGCCTTCGAGGGTTTGCGTCAAACGAAGGGAGCGCGGGCGCCAAGCGCTGCGATCCTGTCGCGACTTTTTAGGGCACCGCTAAAGCGCCCGCGCACGGATCTCTCATGGCCGAGGGTGCGGACACGACCGCAGCGGGCTTGGGCTCCAACCTGCTCGCAGGCCATCGTCCCGGAGCCGCCGGCGGCTGCCGCGTAACTGCACGCAGCGGCCGTTGCGGAAGGGCGTCCATGCGCTTCGTTGCCGTCACGCGTAGCCTCGGTCGCACGACCCGGAATAGGGCGAAGCTGCCTGCACCGGCGCGCGCAACGGAACGCAACGACGGCTCATCCGGGACCGTTCCCTGCCCCGCGTCAGACGCTCAAGCTTGTCGCGTCCCTTCGTCGGGCAGGGATATGGGGAGTATGGGGGATGCAGCGAGAGCGGGGATATTTTTGCAGCCATTTCCCGGTGTGGTTGCACAAGTTGCCGCCTCGGCCTGGCGCGTTGTCGTCCCCTGCTGTGCGCGTGGAGCCAAGAGAGGTTCGCTCCTCGCGTAGCCGGATACATCATCCTGCTCGAATGATCAGGGTCCGCCATCGGTAGGCGGGGCCAAAACGGCCGACTTAAAAATCCGGGGGAAACCATGGCGCTACAATCAGGAACGATCGATCATAAAATCGGGCTTAGCGGATGCTTGCGCCGCAGCCTCGTTTGCTGCTCGTTGCTCTTCGCAGGAATTATCGGGACACCCGCTTTTGCGCAGGATGTTCCGCCGGCAACAATCCGCCCCAGGGCCTGTCGCCAACACTCAGGACGGACCCGTTCGCGGTTTCGTCAAGAACGGCGTGAACACGTTCCTCGGCATCCCCTACGCGGCGCCGCCGGTAGGCAAGCTGCGTTGGCAACCGCCGCAGCCGGTGCAGAAGCATGCCCTGTTGGAAGCAACGCAATACGGCAACATCTGTCCGCAGATCAACGAGCTTGGCGTGTTCGCCGGGCCCCCGACCGTCACCGAGGATTGCCTCTATCTCAACGTTTTCGCGACAGGTAAGGGGTCGAAAAAGCCGGTCCTTGTCTGGATCTACGGCGGAGCAAATGTCGATGGCGAGTCCAACGACTACGACGGAAGCAAGCTGGCAACGGGCGGACCGTACGGCAGCGACACGGTCGTCGTCACACTCAACTATCGCGTCGGCATCTTCGGTTTCTTTGCCAATCCGGCAATCAACGCGGAAGGTCATCTTTGGGGGAACTACGGCATCCTCGATCAGCAGGCGGTGCTTCGCTGGGTGCAGAAGAATATTGCTGCTTTCGGCGGAGACCCGGGCAACGTCACACTGGGTGGTCAGTCCGCCGGCGCTTACGACACCCAGGCCAGCCTCATATCGCCGTTCGCCACGGGACTGTTCCACAAAGCCATACTGCAGAGCTACCCGGCGACGACTTGGCTGACTGCTGCAACAGCCTTGACCCGGGGCACCAATTTCGGCGTCGCTGCCGCCTGCCCGGGTTCAGACGCAGCGGCTGCCGCTTGTCTGCGGAACCTGTCGGCCGCACGAATTCTGCAGCTTCAGGGCACCCCCAACGCCAACTCGTCGTTTGCGGCACAGGTGATGGTGGATGGCACGATCATTCCGATCCAGCCGGATGCCGCGTGGAGCAGCGGCCAGTTCAACCGGATGCCCATCATGACGGGCGACGTGCATGACGAAGGCAATTTCGGCATCGCCATCAGCGAGTATTTCGCCAGTCCGCAGGCGCCGATTACGGAAGCAACTTACCTCACGAGGGTTACCGGCAGCGCGCTCACCGTGTACCCGCTCGCGAATTATGCCAGCCCTGCACTCGCCTACAACGCCTTCAGCTCGGACCCGCAGGCATGCCTCACTTTGCACGTCGTAAGGGAGCTATCCCTGCTCGTGCCCACGTACGCCTATGAGTTCAATTATCAGAACGCGCCCTACCATTTTCCACAGATGCCGGGGTACAAGCCGCTCGCAACCCACACCATCGACATACAATTCCTGTTTCCGGGCTATCACGGCGGTGCGTTCGGCGTGAACCTCGACCAGACCTCCGGCCAACCACGCGAACTGAACGCAGCCGAGATCGCGCTGTCGGATCAGTTGGTGGGGAACGTGGACCCGGTTTGCAAAAACCGGCAACCCCAACGGCACCGGCAATTCGCCGTGGCCGGCCTTTACGGTCACCGCGCAGAACTTCTTCTCGGAGAACATCCCAACGTCATCGACGTACTCGGCCGCTGCGTCATTCGACCGACCACAAGTGTGACTACTGGGTATCCGATCCGCGGTTGGTGAGTTAGTCGCGATAGATCTCAAGGGGTGACGGCACAGTGCTGTCACCCCTATTGCGTATTCGAGCCCCGCTCATCTTGATCGTCCGCGCCCCACTAACGACGACCGCGGCACATCGCGAACAGATTAGGCGCTCCGGACGGCGATTGTGAACGGCAGCTAAATCGCGAGTTCAAAACGCGTTCAGTCGAGGAGGGGCAAAAGGGCGTCACCCAACAACGGAGGACGCTATGTTGAAACATTTCGATCGTGGCCGCGAGCGCACTTCTCGCCATGTCTTTCGCAGCCAACGCCAACAACCTCGATGAGCGGCAGACCTACCAGTTCGGCCGCATCGAGCAGGGACGCCAGGACGGCTCGATCACGTGGCGCGAGGGCCTGCGCCTGCGCGCAGAGCAGCGCCACATCGCTCGCATGAAGGAGTATCTCGAGGACGGGCATGGCCGCCTCAGCCGCAGCAATGCGCGCGGGATCCGCTCGATGCAGAACGAAGCCTCGGAGGATATCGGATACGCCAAGGAAAATTCGCGCTATCGGCCGAGCTGGCTGCCGCGCGTCGGGAAGTGATCTCGCCACGCACGACGATCATCGAGCGGCCTCGCCCTTCGGCGGGGCCGTTTTGCCTGCCTGCCCGCTCCGAGCTATTCGCCAGGCAGCACGGTATCCACGATGCGCTGCCACAAGGACGGCTGCTCATCCTCTTCGAGGATAGTTGGACGGGGCCGCGCAAGCCGCTTCGGCTTCGTCCGAGGTGATAGGGCGCAGCCATTTGGCGCGCGGGCGCGCCGACTGTCTTGGCAGCGATGCGCTCTACCGGCGCGCTCTCGAGAAGTAAAGCCGTGGGAGGCTTGGGCCTGGCACTTCGGCGCTTGCCGGCAGGATGCTTTGCGACGTCCTCAAAGCGACACGCACCTTCTGCGACACCCGTGCGGAATGCTGCGTTCCCGTGCCGGCATCAGGCCACGCGAAGTGTGCCTCGATAGCGCTTTGGAAGATGGCGTCAGCGACAAATCCAGCCTCACGATATCGCCGTCGCGGCTGCCAGCCGCAAATGCAGGACCGGCGCAAACGCAGAAGATCAGGACCACTAACCGCACGCACGCACTCCCAACCGTATTCACCGCGGAGCAGTCAGCCGATTGATTTGGGCTGGAAAAGGTAGGTGGGCTCGGAACATAGCTCACTCGGGCCAGATGGGGCTCGTCCGCCCGGCGCAAGCGATGCGGGGAGCGTCGCTGGCACGCGCGGCGCAAGCGTCCGCAATCATCGTCCTCGATCGAGCTGCATGGCTCCGCGAACCAGATTGAAATTTCGGTTCGCTAGGCGCCGAGCGCACCGGGCCCAAACTTAGTACTGCTCAACGGTCGAATAAAAAATCACATGACCGTCCAACATCCGTTGGACGGCTTTTCCTGGGAGGAAGCTATGAAGTTCAACAGGTCGCTTTCCGTCGTGCTCGCCTCCGTGTCGGTTTTGGCGTGCAGCGCCGGCGCAGCATCTGCCGCTCAGCCAACTGGGTCGCTCGGCGGACCGCTAAATCTGGACGACGAGGGAATGCTGTTCGTCAACGGCCAGCTGGTCCTCAGCGCCTACCCCACCGGGCGCTGGCACGACTAGCCGACACCAGCTACGTTCGCGGTCGATCAGATGTTCGTTCACTATCGGTTTCCACACGGAGGCCGATTGTTGCCCCAAGGGCCAAGTCGCTCCGCCGGCTCAAGGCAGCGTACCGGTTCAAGAGGCTCCGGGCGGTAAGCCTCGCAAGCTGCCGATCATCATGGTGCATGGCGCCGGCTTGACGGGCATGAGCTGGGAAACGACTCCGGACGGTCGCGAGGGCTGGGGGACGTACTTCACCCGCCGCGGCTTCAAAACGTACGTCGTTGATTTTCCCGGTCGCGGCCGTGCTGGGATTGATCCGACGCCGCTCAACAGCGCCAAGTTCAACAACAACGCCGCGGCTCAGCCGAGCTTGAGCAGAACGGGCGTCGAAGCTGCGTGGACGACGTTCCGATTCGGGCCGACGTATCTCACGCCGTTCCCCGGCGTCCAGGCCCCGGAGGTCAATCTCAACGGGACCGTCAACAACGATGCCGTGAATCAATTCAGCAGTCAGGGCGTACCCAACGGCGAAGCCACCTTGACGCCGGCCGCGGCCACGACAATCCCCGCAGCGATCATCGAGCTGCTCAAGAAGACCGGACCGGCAATTTTGATGGTCCACTCGCAAGCGGGCAGTTTCGCCGATACCGTGGTCTCTCTGCGGCCTGACCTCGTGAAAATGATGATCCACGTGGAAAGCAATTGCGGGACCGCCGCGCTCACTGCCACTCAGCTCAATGCTTACAGGCAGATCCCGACCGTTCTTTACGTGCATGGCGACAACGTCATCGGCAATCCCGCGAGCACGGGCCAGCCGCGCCTCACAAACTGCACGGCGTACAACAGCCAAATCAACGCGAACGGCGGCCATTCCTCACTGGTCCAGCTCCCTGACGTTGGGATCAAGGGCAACGACCACATGCTGATGCAGGATCGCAACAACCTCACCGTTGCAGATTTCATCATCAGCAGAATCGTCGCCGCCGGAAACTAAAGTCGGCCGGCCAGGCAAACGAATGGGGGAAGCATCGACAGGTGCTTCCCCTTGCGCCGGGATTTCGCGACCCGCAAAGAACTAATTCGCCGTCGAGGATCAGATTTTCAACAAACGGCGGGACAGGCTGCGCAGGTGCACCTTGCAGCGTTCGTGCGAGAAAGCGTGCGGGAGCGGTGTGTTGAGCGGCGGGGCGGCGCGTTCACGACCACGGCACACGGTCCTCAGATTCCGACGCCATCATACGATTGATTGATGCCAATCGGCCGGCGTCAGAATAATCTGTAAGCGCACAACCTTGGAGGTTGCCGTTCCCGGAGGAATTGTTATGTCCCAAAAGTCATTGTACCAGCGCAAACTAAACGTTGCTCTCTCTTTCGTTCTCCCCGCCATTATCTCGTTATGTGGCTACACGCCTGCTCTCGCCGACGATGGCGTCGTGAGGGTAATGAATCAGAACGTGTATTTCGGCACCGATCTGACGCCGATACTGACCGCACCGGCAAACCTGCTGCCCGCCGCAGCCGCGACCGCATACACAAACGTCCTCACCAATACCAAACCTGCCGAGCGCATGGCTGCGATCGCCAGTGAAATCGTGAAGTACAAGATCGACCTTGTCGGGTTGGAGGAAGTATTTCTTCTCCGGAACGGCCCGTTGCAGTTGCCGCCTGCGCCGAATTTCCTCCCGCGACAAACGTCGCGGTGGATAGCTTGCAGCTATTGCTCAGTGAGCTCGCCCGGCGGGGACAGAACTACCACGTCGTGGCAATCGTCCCGGGGCTCGACGCAGAGTTGCCGGCAATCGGTGGCGGCGTGGTGCTGGACGCGCGCCTGACGGTGCGAGATATGATCCTCGTCCGTGACGGTGCGGGCCTCCAGCTATCTAACGTGCAAGTGCAGGGGTATCTGACCAATCGCACATTTCCTTCGGCTTCAGGGGTAACGATACCGAATCCGCGCGGGTGGGCTTCCGTAGACGTGGACAAGAACGGTCGTAAATTTCGCTTCGCGGTTACTCATCTGGAAGAGGCCGATCCCGTCCAGAGGACGCAGGCGTACGACATGATCAAGGGGGCAGGAAATACGACTTTGCCGGTGATCTTCGTTGGCGATTTCAACATTAATGCCAACGCGCCCACGGACCCGACCTATGCCGTCTACCAGCAGTTCGTCTCTGCGGGCTTCATCGATGCATGGGCGCAGAAATTCCCTGCGCTTCCCGGATTCACATGTTGCCAAAGCTCGAACCTGCTCAATCCCACTTCTCAATTGAACCAGCGCATCGACCTTGTGTTCTTCAAAGGCGGAATCGAGCTCACGGACATCATTGACGTTGGGGCAGAACAAACAGATCGCACGACTTCGGGTTTATGGCCGTCCGATCACGCGGGGGTGGCTGCGGCCTTCAAAATTCCCCAGACCCAGCCGCCATCGCAGCAGGTGGCACAGCACTGAAGACTCGGCGAAGTGACGGAGCGCGGCGGGAAATTCTGCTCCGTCACTTTCCCCAGATGTGCAGACACCATCGGCAGAAACTCAAGTCAGCTTCGAGCGGATTGAGGAGGCGCGGGCGGCGGTTAGCAAGGTTTGGGAGCCGTTGACGAAAAAGTAGCCCACCTGCACCTAGGTCATTGGAGACGTTGGTGACCCCGACAGGATTTGAACCTGTGACCCCCAGATTAGGAATCTGGTGCTCTATCCAGCTGAGCTACGGGGCCGAATTTGGTGAGCGCCACCCGTCTAAAACAAATAGCGGCGCTCAGCTAGGCAACGCGGGTGCCGGTCACCGGCGATTTCCGAACCGATTGCCGTCCCGGCATGAGCGCGCGACTTGGCAGCACAAACCACCTTGAATCTATCCCTGGAAGAATAACAACGCAGGGTTGTGCGCAGCAATACTGATAACCTATAGTGGTTGTCTCGGCGAGAGTGAGCCGGCGCAGATTTTTATCGATGTTCCTTGCTGGAATTGACTGCTGAGGCGCTCCCAGCATGCCCAAGATCTGCATCGAATGGGTGCCGGTGCAGCTGTTCAAGCTCGGCATCCTCGGCTTCGATCACCTGCAGCTCGTCTACCAGCCCGACGACGCCGGTGGCGGCTCCCCGCAGGATCATTGGTTCGTGATGGAAGGCGTGCGCGACCCGGCGGACGACGGGCCGCTCCTGGGCATCCAGGGCGCCGACGGGCGCACCACGCTCGCCATGGCAAACGTCGCCGCGCGCGAAAGTCTCGTCTCAAAGATCGGGACGCCCGACTATCGCGGCAGCCGCGGCCTCCCCTTCGGGGGAGAGGCATTCCACGCCTGGGAAACGATGGCGTCGTACGCGCGCGATATCGAAGGGCAGGACTTTCCCTATATTCCCTTCGGGCTGCCCGGATCCCCGACGCCGACCATCAACTCGTCGTCCGCCGTGGCTTCGCTGATCCACTATTCCGGCCTCGATCCCTCGACCCGTCTTCCCTTCGGCGTGCACTTGTCGCCCGGCGTCGCGACCCTGCTCGGCACCAGCGGCGATGACATCATGCGCATCGAGCACGGGTTCACGACCCTGCTCGGCGGGCGCGGCAACGACGAGTTCTTTGGCGCTTACGAGCCGCACCGTATCGAGAAGTTCTACGGCGGCGAGGGCAACGATCTCTTCCACTGGTCGTCGGGGTTCAACATCATTCACGGTGGCCAGCCGCAACTCGACTATCGGCAGGACGGCACCGACGCCATCGACTATTCGGGCGCGGGAAAAATCACGATCTCCTTCAATCATCACTGGGTGCCGCACAAGGTGCCCGAGTACGTGACCGAGTTCGAGCACGGGCTCGATCACTTGTTTTCCATCGAGCGCATCGAGTGGAACGAGGCGACCGACCAGATCATTCTCGGCAACGGCGTCAGCATCGTCGAGGACAAGTCGGTGCACGAGCCGGTCAGCGGCAACGGCAACGACAACGGCGGTGAGAGACCGCAGCCGGCGCCGGCGCGCATGCGCTCAGGCTTCCTGCATCACGACGGCGAGGACGACATCAGCGTGAGCTCAGCCGGCGATTATACGCTGCGCGAAGGTGAGAGGGGTCTTGAGCTGTTGCCGGGAGCGAGCGAGGGCACCGGAAATGCGGCGGCGAACCGGCTCATCGGCAACGATGCGGAAAATGTTTTGCGCGGGCTGGCGGGCGACGACACGTTGTATGGCGGCGGCGGCGATGATGTGTTGCTCGGCGGTCCGGGCAGCGACGCCTACGTCTACCTGCATGGCGACGGAAATGACATCATCGTCGATGCGGCCGATGCTGGCGATGTCGATACGCTCGTGCTGGCGGGTGGCATCGAGCCGGCCGACGTTGCGTTTTGCCGGCCCGACGCGGCTACCCGCGACCTCGTGCTCACGCTCGTCGACGGGGCCATTCGCATCCGTAACTTTCTTGGCGGTCCGCTCGAGGGAATCGAGCGCGTCGAATTCGATCGGACGCCGCCCTGGACGCGCCCGGAGCTTGACGCCTTCGCGGCGAATGCACCGCTGTGCCCGGACGCAACCGCTGGCGCACCGCCTGTAGGAGTAGAGGCCGGCGAGACCATAGCGTCCTTCGTCGAGGAGCTTTCGCACATCGTGGCGGCAGGCGCATCGATGTCGCCGCCGGGTGGCACGCCGCTGAACTCAGCAGCGGTGGCGACGCCGACATCTGGCAGGGCGATCCGCCGATGGAGGGTATCGTCATCGACTTCGAGGCCGCAAATTGGCTCTACTGAGCGCTTCGCCGGCAGCGAACAAAGCGCGGCGAAATTTTCTCCCCGCCTTGATATATTCGTCCACACTGGACCTGCATCGAGAGCCAGGTGCGGCAGCCGTGCGTCGTCGTAGCAGTGGTAATTCGCGTGAAGCGTTCTCCCGACCATCGGCAGTTTGCGGTCGCCGCTTCCATGACAATTATCCTGCTGGCGCAGCTCGTGTCGGCCGCGGCCAAGGAGGCGGCGACCGGCACCTGTGTCCTCGAGCCGGGCCCCGTCCGCACGGTTGTTCGCGTCATCGATTCAGAGACCGTGCTGCTCGACGACAACCGGCAGGTCCGGCTCATCGGCGCGCTCGCTCCCCTGTCTCCGGATCTGGGAGCTGACAGCCAGCCGTGGCCGCCGGAGGAAAAGGCGACAGCCGCGCTGAGCGATCTGGTGCTGGGCAAGACGGTTGAGCTGGCGTTCGCCAAGCGACGCGCCGATCGCTACGGCCGTCTGCTCGCGCACCTGTTCCTTGAACGAAACGGCGAGCGCACCTGGGTGCAGGGTGAGCTGCTAAGCGGCGGCAACGCGCGCGCTTACGGCCTCCCCGGCGGCACCCCGTGTCTCCGCGAGATGCTGGCGCACGAGCGCCTCGCGCGAGACGCGCACCTCGGGCTGTGGGCGAGCGCCGTCTACGCAGTGCGATCGGCGCAGAACCCGCCCGCGCTTTTGCGCTTGCGCAACACCTATCAGATCGTCGCCGGGCGCATCGCCCATGTGGCCCAGACCAAATCGCGCACGTACATAAATTTCGGCGAGGATTGGCACACCGATTTCACGGCGGGCATTTCCGCCGGCGCCGGGCGTGCGCAGCCCGAGCAGGCGAAAGCGCTTGCCGCGCTCGAAGGCAAGACGGTCGAAGTGCGCGGCTGGATCGAGTATCGCAACGGCCCCTACATCGAGATCACGGACCTCGACCAGATAACGCCCATCGATGGAAACAGCCGCCCGACGCCGCCCGCTCCGTCGGCCGATGCCCCGTCGACCAGCAGCGATCGAAGCACGACGATGCCGAGCCTGCCCGGCCCAAACGAAAAGCGCCCGGTGCAGCAAAGCCCGGGCGCCCTCGATTTGTGAGTTTCGTGTTGGTGTCAGGCGGCGCGCGTTTCGGCGTCGCCCTCGGCGGTCTCAGCCTCGGCTTCGGCAGCGAGCCTACGACCCTTGGCGCTCTTCGACAGAATTTCCGTAATGCGCTGCACCGCGCCGCGCTCGTCGAGCTTCTCGACGGCCGCGATCTCGCGGGCCATGCGATCGAGCGCATCCTCGTAAAGCTGCCGCTCGGAGTAGGACTGTTCCGGCTGAGCCTCCGAGCGATAGAGATCGCGCACCACCTCGGCGATCGAAACGAGATCACCCGAGTTGATCTTGGCAACGTACTCCTGGGCGCGGCGGCTCCACATGGTCCGCTTCACGCGCGCGCGGCCCTTGAGGGTTTCCATCGCCTTCTTGACGACGGGCTCCTCGGCCAGCTTGCGCATGCCGACGCTCGCCAGCTTGCCGGTGGGCACGCGCAGCGTGAGCTTCTCCTTGTCGAAGTTGATCACGAAGAGCTCGAGCGCCATTCCGGCGATCTCCTGCTCCTCGATGCCGACGATGCGGCCGACGCCGTGCGCGGGATAGACGATGTATTCGTTGGCGCGGAAGCCGTGGCGCTGACTGACCGGCTTCTTCTGCGCATTGGCGAGCTGACGCGCGGCCGCGGCCTTCTCTGCAACCGATTTCGGGGTCGGCGCTGCGGCGACAGGCGCGGTGATCTTCTGGCCGGCCGGCTTGACGGCGGCGGCAACCGCACGCGCGGGCGCTGGTCCGCCGGGGCGGAATGCCGGCTTCCCGCCGATCGTGGGCTTGCCATGGGCAACTTTGGCGACGGGAGGAGCGGTCTTGGCAGCCGACTTGACGGGCGCCTTGGTTCCTGCTGTCGTGGGCTTCTTCGCAACAGCCGGTGCTTTAGCAGCGACCTTGGCGGCGACGGGCTTGGACTTGGAAAGCGGAGGACCCGGCTTCTTGGCCGCGACGGCGGCTTTGCTGGCAGATTTCTTGCCGGCAGGGGCCGAGGTTGCGGCGCGAGCGGCAGACTGTGCCTTTTTCTTTTGAGCCATAGGGGTCGTCTCACTTTCTCGGTCAAGGTGTACAGGCGCCGCGTGTTCGCGGTGCAAGCCGGAGCGTCAGTGCGCGGGACTGCGGCTCCAAGGTCGAGTTTTGCCGGATCCGCGTCCTGCAAGAGCCGCGGGCCAGGTCGTCCGTTGGGGGATTTTGGCTAAGTCAAAACCGCTCATCCTCGGTCCGAAAATGGTCCGATCAATGCTCAAGTCAGGACGAAGCGGATACTCTTTGTTCGCTCCTGTTCCAGCTTTGTTGTTGGTTCTGCGGGTCAACTTGAGCTACCGTAACACAAACTTCATCGAAAATGAAGGCCAGCCGCCGCACAGGATGTGAGGCCGCTTAACGAACGCTCGAAAATCCCAGGCATTTCAAGGGTTGGAAGCGCATTTTGCCGCAACTACCGCGGTATTGGCGCGTTGCCGTCACAACCTAGTCGCCAGAGCCCGGATCGGGGGAGAAGTACTTCTCGAACTTCCCCGCCTCGGTTTTATGGGCATCGGCGTCGGCCGGCGGCTCCTTTTTGGAGGTGATATTCGGCCAGGTCTCGGAAAACTTCCGGTTGAGCTCCAGCCACTTCTCCAACCCGGGCTCGGTGTCGGGCTTGATGGCGTCGACGGGGCATTCGGGCTCGCACACCCCGCAGTCGATGCATTCGTCGGGGTGGATGACGAGCATGTTCTCGCCTTCGTAGAAGCAGTCGACTGGGCAGACCTCAACGCAATCGGTGTATTTGCACTTTATGCAGTTTTCATTGACGATGTAGGTCATGGATTAGCCCGGCTTCCTTCCTCATCCAATCGCGGATTAGGCCTTCACTCAATGGCTGGGTATGCGGCCGGCTGCGACCATGCTCTGACTGCAGAAACGCGCTGTCTCAGCGGACCTTGTCACCAAACCGGTCAATATCGCGACGCTCTTTCTTGGTGGGCCGTCCGCTGCCGGCCGGACGCCGGCCGGGGCTCATCGCATCCTGTTGCCAGTCACCGCGCTGCATTGGTGACTGCGCGGAAGGTTTGAGCGGATCGGCCACGGGTGTCAATTCCTCATAAAGCGCGGCCGCCGCGGCCGGTGGACCTCGGCGCTCGGCGAGGCCGCGCACCGTCAGGATTCTCACGCGCCGGTTCACGGTGACGGTCAGCGTGTCGGAAGCGCGCACGGTGTGGCTTGGCTTCTCGATGCGCGTACGATTGAGCCTGACCTTGCCTCCGACAACCAGTGCTGCGGCCAGCGTGCGCGTCTTGGCAATCCGGGCAAACCAGAGCCACTTGTCGATCCGCTGAGTGCCGGCTTCCTCTGCCTGCTGCTCGGCGCGGGGGCTCAAGAGCTCGTCTCCTTGCCTCGCTTGGCCAGAACCTCGCGCAGGGCACCGAGCGCCGCGAAGGGCGAATCCGCGTCAACGCTGACACGTCGCGGCGGCGTTGCCGTGTGCACCTCTGGCTTGCGCGTGTCCTCGCGCCGGCGCCGGTCGCCGCCCTGAGGGCGGCGCGTATGCGCATCGCGACCGCGCTCCTTGTTGCGGGCGCCAGCTTTGTCGGGCCGAGGGGCCTCTCGCATCGCGGGCCGTGCGTTCGGCTCGCCCGGCGCGGGAGCGGCCGCCGGCGCTGGGGACGCCGCGGAAGCATCGCTGCTGCGTTTCGTGCGGTTGGCATCGGTGCGCTGGCGTGGCGCGCTCTTGCGATGCTCTGGGCGCGCATGACGCCGTGGTCGCCAAATTTCCTCGAACACCTCGATCTCGGCCTCAGCAGCGGCAGAGACAGGGGCGGGCGCAGGCGGGGGCGCATCCAGAACTGGCGCATCCAGAACTATTGTCGAAGCCACTGCAGCTTCGGCCACGGCCTCCGCCGGTGCTGCGTCGGCGCCATCCACGGCCGGCACCACCGCCAAGGGGTCCACGGCTGTGGCGGCAGGTGTCGCGGCCGCCGGGCCGATGCGCCGCCGATCGAGACGGAAGCCCAATGCCTTGAGCACGCCGGAAAGCTCGTCGGGTGAGCAGCCGAGCAGAGACATCATCTCGGGCGTCGTGGTGAACCCGCCATCTCCCGTTGCGCCGGCAGGGCCGGACGCGCCTTCGCCGCTGCGGCGCCAAGCGAGGAGCGGGCGAATGAGATCGGCGAGCCGCTCTAGAATGTCGATGCGGACGGAGCGGGGCCCGCACACATGATAGCCGTACGCGCGATAAAAGTTCTCGGGCGTCTCGGGCGCCGGGGCAAAGGACGTCAGCCCGGCGCGCGGCGCTTCGGGGAGCGCGTCAAGCGACACGGCGCCCTTTGCTGCCTCGCGCAGTGCCCACAACGTCAGGGTAATTTCGGCGGCGGCCGGTTTCAGCAGCATCGGGAAGTAGATGTTGAAGGCCCCAAACCGCACCCCGTACTTGCGCAGCTGCGCGCGCGCGGTCTGGTCGAGCGACTTGATCTCGTCAGCGACGGTCTCGCGCTTCAGAATGCCGAGGTTCTCGCGAAGGCGGAACGCGATACCGCGCGCAAGCCCGGAAACGTCCTCGGCCTTGCCGATTTCGACCAGCTGCTTCAGGCGTTCGGCGATCGTCTGAGCGACCCACGCTTCGAGCTTGGCCTGTATCTTCTCGCGATCCTGCGCTGAGAGATGCTCATCCGCGACGATGGCAACGGATAGTTTCAGCGGGTCGTCTGTCGCGGCAAGTTGCGCGATCTCCTCGCCCTTCCAGATTATTTGACCCTTCCGCGTCAGCTGGAAGGCATCGGTCTGGGCCGCTGCAACACGTCGAGCCCGCATCGCCAGCTCGCGCGCCAGCACTTGCGCTGCCGCGTTGCGCGCGGCCTTGCCGTGAATGCCTTCGCCGCCCTGATCCGGCGTGAAGCGGAAGCCCCGCAAGCGCCCGACGAAGTGGTTCTCGACATTGATCGCACCGTCCTCCGCGATCTCCGCCTGCAGCTCTTCCTTGTCGCGCATTCCCTTCATCAGCGCGCTCGTGCGCAGATCGACAAAGCGCTGCGTCAGGCATTCGTGCAGCGCGTCCGACAATCGGTCCTCGATATCGCGGGTCCGTTCCTGCCAGTGCACGGGGTCCTTGAGCCAGTCGGCGCGGTTTGAAACGAACGTCCACGTACGTATGTGCGCGATGCGATTGGCGAGAGTGTCGATGTCGCCGTCGGTGCGGTCGGCGAACGCGACCTGCTTGGCGAACCAGTCTTCCGGGATGCGCTCGTTGGGTCCGAGCAGATTCTTGTAGATCGTCGCAACCAGCTCGGCGTGCGATTGCCCCGAGATCTTGCGGTAATCGGGGATTTGGCAAACCTCCCACAGCTTGGCGACGGCGGCCGGGGCGCAGGCGAGCGCAATGATCTCCTTGTCCTCGCCGACCGTCTCCAGCGCAATGACATCGTCGGCCGAGCGTGCGCGCGTGAGCCGCTGCAGGCCCGGGGTGGTGCGCAGGGAGTTCTTCAGACCTTCCAGCGTTGAAAAATCGAGATCGCGATTGCGCCACTGGAGCGTGCGCACGCTTTCGAAGTTGTGCGTCTCCAGCCGCTCGATCGTGTCGGAATCGAACGGCTCTGCCGAGGCCGTGACCCCGAAGGTGCCGTCGTTCATGTGACGGCCGGCGCGGCCCGCGATCTGGCTCAGTTCGGCAGGCGTCAGATTGCGGTGGTTCTGGCCGTCGAATTTACGCGTGGCTGAGAAGGCGATGTGATCGACATCGAGATTGAGGCCCATGCCGATGGCGTCGGTCGCGACGAGGAAGTCCACGTCTCCGGACTGATAGAGCGCGACTTGCGCGTTGCGCGTGCGGGGCGACAGCGCCCCCAGCACCACGGCTGCGCCGCCGCTCTGGCGGCGCACCAGCTCGGCGATCGAATAGACCTCGGCAGCCGAGAACGCCACGATGGCCGAGCGCTGCGGCAGGCGGGTGATCTTCTTCTGGCCGGCATAGGTGAGCTTTGACAGGCGCGGGCGGGAAATGAAATTGGCGCCCGGCACGAGATCGCTGATGACCTCGCGCATCGTTTGCGCGCCCAGCAGCAGCGTTTCGGAGCGTCCGCGCGCGTGCAGGAGGCGGTCCGTAAATACGTGTCCGCGCTCGGGATCAGCGGCGAGCTGCACTTCGTCGATCGCCAGAAAATCGACGTCGATGTCGCGCGGCATTGCCTCGACCGTGCACACCCAATAGCGCGCCCGCTCCGGCTTGATCTTCTCCTCGCCGGTGATCAGCGCGACCACGTCGGCGCCGAGCCGCGCGGCGAGCTTGTCGTAGACCTCGCGCGCCAACAGGCGCAGCGGAAGGCCGATCATCCCGCTCTCATGGCCGATCATCCGTTCGATGGCGAGGTGAGTCTTGCCCGTATTCGTGGGGCCCAGAACCGCCGTGACATGGCGGATGCGGGTTTCGAGGTCGCTCCCCATCTGCAATGGCCTCCTCACTTCGTTCGAGCGGCGGGCACACTCGAAGTGCCGCCGAGATAATAGGCCCAGCCGCCGCGTGCTGCGGGCCCATGCATCAGACGACCGCCTTTAACGCGATCATCCAACGCGGTCGACTTGTTTTGATGGTTCCGGCCCGATATGGGCTCCGGCAATCCCTTCTAACGTCTGAGTGCGATGCGCTGCCGATCCGGCATGGTGATCTCGACATCGTCCGATGTGAGCACCGCGGAGCCGATAATCGTCGGCACCGTCACGCGAGAGGGAATGAGGATATGCGCCTTGGGGATGGGCCGCAACGCGACCTCGATATTGCCGCTGATCACTGAATCGGACCCTTCGCCGGGCTTGTGCCCCGAGATGGGAACGAGACGAACGTTGCAGATCACGTCGTGCGCGCTGCCTTCGGTGCGGCCGGTTGGGGTAAAGATCAGGTCGAAGCGCTGCTTGCCATCGAAAATCGGCAACGTCCGGTCGCAGGGATTGTCCATGCTGCCCAACGACAGAGCCATGACGCCGCTCAACGGATCGAGCGTGCTTCGCAGCTGCTCCTGGGTGACCGGGATGACCTTTTTGGAGGGAGGGTCCGGCGGGTCGAATGTCACGTTGCGCGCGCCGGTTTCATCGAAGGCGATCTCGAGCGCCTTTGCCTTCTTCTTTCCCAGCATCGCCTTCTGCTTGTAGCGAAACTGATAGTCGGCCGGCGTCGCCAGCGGCGTGTGCACCGCTCCATGGCTCGCCATGTTGCCGAGATAGTCGAATACTGTCGTATCGATCTTGGCATCCGCCGTCAGGGCGTAGGACTCGCCCTCGATGATCGACTTGAACTGGAAGGTGCCGATCTCGCCCAGCAGGCCGAACCGGATCTTGTAGAGCGCACTCACCTGCGTGGGCAGCACCCCAGGATCGGCGGAGACCGGCTGCGGACCGGCCGGCAGCAGGACGAGCAGCGGCAACGCCAACGCCGCGCAACGCCTGACGGCCGCCCCAACCCAAACCCGGTACTTCATGATGCCTTGTGTCCCCAGACGCGGCACTCGCGTCCGCGCTAGTCAGGTTTTACGTCAAATCTGTGACTCGGCGGCGGTGCCCGGCTGAGTTCAGACTTGGATATGGGGTCATTCTAGAGCTTTCAAGCGATCGCTCAAAGGCCGCAGTCCATGCCGCTCGGGTCGCACCCCCGGTCGCACCCTAGACCTTGCCATGCCGCATCCCGCGATGGCTATGTCGATGGGTGGCGCCTTGACGCCGAAAAGCCCCTCAGGCATAGACACCGCCGAAAGGCCCCGCCGCTCACTATTTGCGGTGAGCCGACAATCCCGCCATTCCGGGTGCGCGAGCCGTTCAAGCGGCGCAAAGGAGCTTTAGAGATGACGAGGCGCTGCGAGCTCACGGGCAAGCTGCCCCTTTCCGGCCAGCTGAGAAGCCATGCCGAGAACAAGACGAAGCGCAAGTTTCGTCCCAACCTCTGCGAGGTCACGCTGCTGAGCGACGTGCTCGGACGCAAGGTTCGGCTGCGGGTCAGCGCGCATGCGTTGAAATCGGTCGAGCACCGCGGCGGGTTGGATGCCTTCCTGCTGAAGGCCGACGCAGATCAGCTCTCCGAGCGTTGCCTCAGGCTCAAGCGCGATGTGCAGAAGGCCGTCAAGGTCTCCAGCGCCAAGGCAGCGTAGGTCCGCCTAGTCACACCGTTTCGCTCAGCGTTGCGCTAGCGCTCGTCAGCGCTGCGCGCCCGTGCTCGCGAGGTCGACACGATCGAGCACAAACTGCAGCAGCACGGTGCGTTGCAGCCCCTTGTTGAAGTTGTCATCGGAAATCATGGTGACGATCGTCTCGCCGGCGGCGTTGGCCTGCACCGCGAGCCCTTCCATGTTGTCGATCTCCGCGTTCATGTCCGCTTCGAGCAGCGTTTCGCCCTCGATGCGCGCCCCCGGACGCAGCTCCGAGCGCCGGATCAGGCGCAGCCGTCCCTTGACGCCCTCACTCCAACGGAAGCGCCGCTCGAGCACGAGCAGGCTGCCATCGGGAAGCGCCGCGGCGTCGGTCAGGTCAAAGCCGTCGATATCGGTCAAATGGAACTGCTGCGGCTTTCCCTTGATCCAGAGCCAGCCGGTGTGATCGCCGGCCTTGTCGTGCAGACGCTCGGCGAATGCGACGAGCGAGCCGGCGTACGGGCCTCCGCGCAGAACCGATATCGCCTCGAGTCCGAGATTGGCGGGCAGCTTCTTGATCGCCTCGGGGAGCGAAATCATGCCTTTTTCGGCTGAAAGCACACCGTCGTCGATATCGAAACGGGCGATGCGGTGGTTGCGCTCGAAGGATACGAGCACGTGGCCATGGCTGAGCGTGCCGTCGACAAGCGTCAGCCCCTCGGCATCGCTGTTGCGCGTGCTGCTCAGCGCTTCGCCCGACATCGATTGCAAGGGGCCAAGCCGAACCCCGGTCAGACCCTGAGGCTTTCCCGCCTCGTATGCGATTTGGCCGGTCATCCACGTCCCGGCGTCGGAGATGGCGAGAAATCCCGCACCCTCAGCGTCGAGCGCGAGCCCCGACCAGCCGCCGAAGTTGGGCGACGGCGAGGTCAGCACGAGACCGCCCCGCCAGGTGAGCTTGCCGAAATGAATCTGGTCAGGCGTCCTTCTGTCGAAGGATGTGAGGCGCCTGGCATGCACGACAATGGGCTCGAGGTGCACATCGACGGTCGATGGCTTGGGATCGCCGAACGCGTCGACCGACGCGGCAGCGACGAGCGTCGCGACGGCAAGCGCAGCACAGCAGCACGCCGTCCATGTACGATCAACTTTCAGTCGCAAACTCTTCCCCTCAGTGAACCGGGCGGCGTCCCTTGCCGCGCGGCCGTCGAGCGCCTCCGTCTTCATCGAAGAGCTCCACCAACTTGTCCGTCATGGCGCCGGCGAGCTCGCTCGGATCGGTAATGGTGACCGCGCGACGGTAGTAGCGCGTCACGTCGTGACCGATGCCGATGGCGATCAGCTCCACCGGCGAGCGCGTCTCGATCTCCTCGATGACCTGGCGCAGATGATGCTCCAGATAACCGCCGGAATTGACCGAAAGGGTCGAGTCGTCGACCGGCGCACCGTCGGAGATCATCATCAGAATGCGGCGCTGTTCCGGCCGCCCGAGCATGCGCCGATGCGCCCAGGCCAGAGCCTCGCCGTCGATATTCTCCTTGAGCAGGCCTTCGCGCATCATCAGCGCAAGGGAGCGCTTCGCCCGCCGCCAGGGCGAATCTGCCGTTTTGTAGACGATGTGGCGCAGATCGTTGAGGCGCCCCGGGCCGACCGGCTTGCCCGACGCCAGCCATTGCTCACGCGCCTGCCCGCCTTTCCACGCGCGCGTCGTGAACCCCAGGATCTCCACCTTGACCCCGCAGCGCTCCAGCGTGCGCGCCAGGATGTCGGCGCAGCAAGCGGCGACCATGATCGGACGACCGCGCATGGAGCCGGAATTGTCCAAAAGCAGAGTGACGACCGTATCGCGGAAATCGGTCTCGCGCTCGCGTTTGAAGGACAGCGCGTGCATGGGATCGATGATGACGCGCGTCAGGCGTGCGGCGTCGAGCGCGCCTTCCTCGAGGTCGAAGTCCCAGGCGCGGCTTTGCTTGGCGAGCAGGCGGCGCTGCAGCCGGTTGGCAAGACGTGCAACCGCGCTCGAAAGTTGGCGCAGCTCGCGGTCGAGGTAGGCGCGCAGCCGCTCCAGCTCTTCGGGCGAGGACAGTTGCTCGGCGCCGACTTCCTCATCGAACTCGCGCGTGAACACCTTGTAGCCAAACGCTTCGGGGTTATCGAGAACCGAAGTGTTGGGACGCCACGGCTCGGTGGTGTCGACCTGCTCGACGTCGTTGAACTGGCTTTCGGAATCGTCGGTGTTGCCGATCTCGGCGGAGTCATTCGACTGGTCCGGGTCGCCCTCGGACTGGCCTTCATCGGGCGGCTGGTCGCGACCGTCCTCGCCCTCGTCTCCGCGCTCGCCCTCGTTGTCGCCTTCGTCCGTCTCGCCCTCCGATGAGGGATCGGTTTGCTCGGGTTCTGCATCGGCGCTGTCCTCGGTCAGCTCCAGCGCGCGCAAAAGATCGCGTATCAGCCGCCCGAAGCTTTCCTGATCTTCGGCGAGGCTGTCGAGCCGCTTCAAGACTTTGGCGCCGCGCTGCTCGATCGATGCGCGCCAAACGTTGACCAGCCCCTTGGCCTGCTCGGGCGGAGCCAGCCCGGTGAGCCGTTCGCGGATCATGAGCGCCACGGCATCCTCCAGCGGCGCATCCGCCTTGCTGGTGACATTTGCGAAACGCCCGTGCGCGTATTGGTCCTCGATGCGGGCGGTCAGGTTGCGCGCCATGCCGGGCATGCGTTTGGCGCCCAACGCTTCGACGCGGGCCCGCTCGGCAGCCTCGAACACGAGGCGTGCGGGGCCGGCGCCCGGTGCGAGACGCGTATGCAATTTCTTGTCGTGGCAGCCGACAGTCAGCGCGAAGCTGTCGGCCCAGCCACGTATGACGGCGATCTCGCGCTGCGAAGGAATGCGCGAGGGCTCGGGCAACTGCACGTGCGTGGGCGACATCTCCGGCGCGCCCGGAGCGAAGCTCACTTCGAGCTCCTGCTGGCCGGCGATCGTGCGCACGGTGAGGCCGATCGCGCGCTTTAGGGGCTCGGTCGGGGCTTCCTTGCGCTTTTGACCGGTTGTCATTGGGAGGTCAGTTCAGCGCGACGTTCGCTGCGCTCTCGGGCAGCTCCTCGCCGAAGCAGCGCTGGTAGAACTCGGCCACCACCGGACGCTCGAGCTCGTCGCATTTGTTCAGGAAGGTGAGCCGGAAGGCGAATCCCAGATCGCCGAAGATCTCGGCGTTCTCGGCCCACATGATCACCGTGCGCGGGCTCATGACGGTCGAGAGATCGCCATTGATGAAAGCGGAACGCGTGAGATCGGCGACGCGCACCATCTGACCGACCAACCGGCGCTTGGCCTCGGTCTTGGTGAAACTCTTCACCTTCGACAGCACAATCTTGGCCTCGTCGTCGTGCGGGAGGTAGTTCAGCGTCGCCACGACAGACCAGCGGTCCATCTGACCCTGGTTGATCTGCTGCGTGCCGTGATAGAGGCCCGAGGTGTCACCCAGGCCGATCGTGTTCGTCGTCGCAAACAGTCTGAAGGACTGATGCGGACGAATGACCTTCGACTGGTCGAGAAGCGTCAGCTTGCCCGACTCTTCAAGCACGCGTTGAATGACGAACATCACGTCGGGACGCCCGGCGTCGTACTCGTCGAACACGAGTGCGGTGTTTGACTGCAGCGCGTACGGCAAGATGCCCTCGCGGAACTCCGTCACCTGCAGGCCGTCCTTAAGAACAATCGCGTCCTTGCCCACGAGATCGATGCGGCTGACGTGACTGTCGAGGTTGATGCGGATGCAGGGCCAGTTGAGGCGCGCGGCCACCTGCTCGATGTGGGTGGATTTTCCGGTGCCGTGATAGCCCTGGATCATCACGCGCCGGTTGTGCTTGAAGCCGGCGAGGATCGCGAGCGTTACCTCTTTGTTGAAGAGATAGTCCGCGTCGACCTCGGGGACATGCTCATCGGGCTTGGAGTAGGCCGGAACCTCGAGATCGGTGTCGATGCCGAAAACTTGGCGCACCGAAAGTTTCATATCGGGAAGTCCGGGCGTCTTGCCTTCAGCGCCCGAGGAAATTTGCGCACGCATAGTGCATTGCCTTCGCGGTTTTAAGACTGGTGGCGGCTTCGTCAGGGATGCCGGATCAGACCAGCCCCGCTTGTTTCAGGAAGTTATAGGCTTGGATAATCTCGCGCAACTTGTCCCCCGAGCGCGCATCGCCGCCGTTGGCGTCGGGGTGATAGACCTTCACCAGTTCCTTGAAACGAGCCTTGATCTCTATGCGCGAAGCACTTCCCGAAAGATTAAGTGTCTGCAGACTTTTTTTCTCGAGCGGCTTGAGCTGGCGACGGGTCTCGGCCGGTGCTTCGCGAGCAGCCTTTGCACGGCGGGCAAAAAACTGGTGCGGATCCAGCGCCCGCCATCCCAACGGGCCCTTGTTGGGCTGAGCCGCATCGGCCCCGGCGTCGGGAGCTGGCTTGGCATCGCCGTTCATGCCGACCTTCCAGGTTGGACGGTGGCCGGTGAGCGCATCCTTTTGGAAGGTCTGAACCTCGGAATCGTTCATCCCTTCGAAATAATTGTAGGAGGCGTTGTACTGGCGCACGTGGTCGATGCAGAACAAGAAGAATTGGCCGTCCCGACCGCGGCCGCGCGGGGCCCGATGGCGCCCGGGCTTCTCGCAGCCCTTCCACTGGCAATGAGGATTCTGCTCCTCGCGCGCAGCCGCCTCGCGCTCGCGCTTGGGGCCGACGCGGATGCTGTCGAAATATTTGGAGTCGAGCTTCATTGCCGGAAGTATGATCCCAACCACGGGTGCTGCACAAGCCGCAGAAGCGGCATAGCAAAGCAGTGTGTCACAGCGCGATGAGGCTATTGCTAATGACGCTTGAAGCACGGATGCGCGAAAAGCTCATGATCGGGTTGCGACCGACACGGCTCGATTTGGTCAATGAGTTGCACTTGCACGAGGGCCACCGATCGTCGCCGGGGACAGGCGAGAGCCATTTCCGCCTGCTGATCGTGTCGGAAGCATTCGCGGGCAAGTCGCGCGTCGAGCGCCACCGCCTCATCAACGATCTGGTGAGCAGCGAGCTTAAAGATGGTGTTCACGCTCTGGCGATCAAGGCATGTGCGCCCGGCGAGCCGGCAGGGTTATAGAAGAAACATGGCCAAAAATAATCTCGCCCCGGCCTTCATGCGAAGGCCGAGGCGAAAGCGACGCTAGTAAGCGCTGCTTACCGCGACTACCACCACCAGCGGTGATAGCGGTGATGGCGGTAATACCGATAGCGCCAGTAGCGGTGATGATGACGGCGCCAGTAAACCTGCTCAACGCTCGACGAATGATTCGTCGAAGCAGCCTTACCGAGGACATCGCTGGATACCGGGGCGGCCTGAGCCGAGCCGGCGGACAGAACGCAAGCTGCAACCGCTGCAACTGCGCTCACTGGAATCAGTCGATTCATGACAACTCCTTCCTAGTTCTAGTGCGTAGGACCCTCAACTGCCTTCGAGGGTTAGATGCATGATCACCTCTTTCGAGCGTGACCTGTGCAAACTTCGATCCGTATGCCTGAACGTAAGCTGAACAACACCATCGCATTGTAGGCAAAGGCTTCGCTAAATTCTTCACCCCGAGGCAGGTTCCGCACTGCTATGTGGTCGCGGTCGAGATACCACCTTCGCCGCCGGACCAATGCGCAGTGCAGTGATCTTGTTCCTGGTCTTGCGCAAGATTTCGAATCGGTAGCCGTAGAATGTGAAGACCTGACCCGGTTCGGGGATCGTTTGTGCCTCGTGGATCACAAGGCCCGCGACCGTCGTCGCTTCCTCGTCCGGCAAGCTCCAATTCATCTGACGGTTCAAGTCACGGATAGCGACCGTGCCGTCCACGTTGACCGTGCCATCGGCTTGCGGGCGTATGGCCGCTTCGTGCGTGTCATGCTCATCCGCGATCTGGCCGACAATCTCCTCGAGGATATCCTCAAGCGTGATCAAACCCTGCACCTCGCCATACTCGTCGACGACGAGCGCGATCTGCGCCTTCTTCTTGAGGAACTGATTGAGCTGGTCCTTGAGCGGGGTGGTGTCGGGGACGAACCACGGCTCCACCGAAAAGCTCATGACGTCGAGCTTGCTGACGTCCCAGCTGGCGCGCCATAGCGCCGACAAGAGATCCTTGGTGTGCAGCACGCCGATGATGTTCTCGGGCTCGTCCTTCCACACGGGCACGCGCGTGTACTGCGTGCGCAATACATCGTCGAGAATCTTGTGCGGGGGCTCGTCGGCGTTGACGGTCTCCATCTTTGTGCGATGGACCATGATGTCGGCGACCTGCAGATCGCGCAGGTCGAGCACGCCGCCCAGCATGTCGGCATCGTGGCGGGCGACCGTCCCTTCCTTGGTCTGCAGCTCGATGGTGCCGCGAATCTCCTCGTGCGCAGCGAGGATGTTGGCCTCGTCATCGGCGCTTCCCGGCGTCAGCTTGAGAAGCTGACGCACGATGAACTCGATGGTCACCGTGATCGGGTTGAGAACCACAATCACGATCCGCATCAACGGCGCCACCAGCAGGGCGACGCGATCGGAGTAGGCCAACGCATAGGTCTTGGGCAGCACCGCCGCGAAGATGACGATGAGCAGCGTCATGATGCCCGTGGCGTAGACCACGCCGACCTCGCCAACGAGCACGATGGCAAGTCCGGACGCCAGCGCTGAAGCCAGCACGTCGACCAGTGTATTGCCGATCAGGATCGTGCCGAGCATCTTCTCGGGCGACCGCAGCAGCTTGTTGACGACTTTCGCTTTCGCGTTTCCGTCCTGATCGAGTGCGTGCATGCGGGCGCGCGAAGCAGCCGTCAGCGCGGTCTCGCCCAAGTTAAAGAAGGCGGAGAGCGCGATCAGGACGACGATGGCGACAACAATAAGAACGACTGCAAGGGTCATAGGGGGAGGCTGGTCCGAGGTTGCATACTGATGAGAGCGTAGCGCCACGCGGGGTCGTGCGGCGTAAACGGCCTCGACACTAGCACAGTTCGCCTTAGCGATCCGTGGCGCCGCCGCTTGCAATTTCGCCGGCGAGAAAAGCGCTGACGCGGTCGGGCGGCACGTCGCGAGCAATGAAGGCCTGGCCGATGCCGTGGGCCAAGATGAAGGTTAGCTTTCCGTGACGAACCTTCTTGTCCTGTTGCATCAACTGCAGAAGAGCCGCCACGTCGGGGCTACTGCCGGGAATGTCGCCGATGCGCGTGGGCAAGCCCACTGCCGCAAAGTGCTTGGCCACGCGAACCGCGTCGTCAGGTTGGCAATGGCCAAGGAGCGCCGAGAAGCGAAAGGCCAGACACATGCCGATCGCAATCGCCTCCCCGTGCAGCAGCCGATCCGAATAGCCGCACCACGCTTCAAACGCGTGCCCGAAGGTATGGCCCAAATTCAGCAGTGCGCGTTCGCCCTGCTCGGTCTCGTCGCGCCCGACGATCTGCGCCTTCATTGCAACGCTTGTCTCGACCGCATGCAGCAGCGGATCGGCTTCGAGCGCGAAAACCGCACGCCATTGCTGCTCGAGCCACGCAAAGAAAGAGGCGTTACCCAGGAGACCGTATTTCGCCACCTCTGCATAACCGGCGCGCATCTCGCGCACGGGCAGGGTGCGCAGCGTTTCGAGATCCGCGATGACGAGGCTCGGCTGGTGGAAGGCACCGATGAGGTTCTTGCCTTGCGCGGTGTCGATGCCGGTTTTTCCCCCGACCGAGGAATCGACCTGCGCGAGCAGCGACGTCGGGATCTGCACGAAGCGGACCCCGCGCCGCAGGATGGCCGCCGCGAAGCCAGCAAGGTCGCCGATCACCCCGCCGCCAAGTGCGACGACGAGATCGCCACGCTCGATGCCAAGCTCGAGCAACCGCTCGCTCAGCGGTCCGAGCACGCCGAAGCTTTTTGTTGCCTCGCCCGGCTTGAGAACGATCGTGCCGGCGAAGAGCCCGTTTGCCTTGAGTGCGGCCTCGAGAGGCGAGAGTTGATGGCGCGCGACGTTCTCGTCCGTGACGACCGCGCATTTGGCCTTGCCGAGCCGCGCCGAAACGAGCTCTCCGGCCGTTTTCAACAGTCCCGTCCCGATGAGGACGTCGTAGGATCGCTCGCCGAGAGGCACGCGTACGCTCGCGGTTGCTCGCGCCGCGCTCTCGGACATGGGCGTCATTGCGGGGCCTCGGGCGCGATGGGCACATGCAGCGCCTCACCAAGGCGATCGACGATCTCGGCGACGATCACCTCGTGAGGCACGTCGCGGCTCTCTACCGTGATGTCTGCCTCGGCATAGAGCGGGTAGCGAGTGTCGATAAGCGTCTGCAGCACGACCTCGGGGTCGCCGTTCTTGAGCAGCGGCCGGTTGCCACGCTTGGCGACGCGGCGAACCAGAAGGGCGAGGTCTGCCTTGAGCCAGATCGAGATGCCGGCCTGGGCGATGGCCTCGCGCGTCTCGGAATTCATGAAGGCGCCGCCGCCCGTCGCGAGCACCTGCGGGCCTGACCGCAACAGCCGCGCCAGCACCTTGCGCTCGCCGTCGCGAAAATATGGCTCACCGTGCTCTTCGAAAATATCCTCTATGGTCTTGCCGGCGGCTTTCTCGATCTCCTCGTCGGCATCCACGAAGGGAAGCCCGAGCCTCGTCGCCAGCCTGCGGCCGACCGCCGATTTGCCGCAGCCCATCAGCCCGACCATGACAAGCGATCTTGAGCCCAATGCTCCCTTGATTTCGTTGATTGCCTGGGGCTCGCCCATGTTTTCCACTCTTCCGACGGAGCCCGAATCGAATGAACCTGCGGCGCGCCAGTGCGGCTTTTCCCGCGTTTATATTACGGTAGCGTCAAAGCTGCCGCCTACTGTGGATCGACCTCCGGCGCAAGTCATAATGGCGCCAACTTACAAAGAGACCTAAACTCCGGGGACGGGATACCACAATGCCGAGCTTGTTTCGCTTTCTTGTGGTTGTTGGCACCATAGGCGCCATCATCACTGGCTCCCTTTACATTCTTGCGACCAAGTTCGAGCCGCATACCCGCATGGTCACCAAGCCGGTGCCCGGCGTGAAGGTTCGAACCGAGTGACGGGCGCGCGTGCCATGCTCAGACGTTCCCAGCCGGTTGTCGCTGTTCTGTTGCTCGGACTGATGGCCGGGCCTTGCGCCGCGCAGGACTTCGACTGGCTCAACCCGTTCAGCGATCCCAAGCCCAAAGAAGAGACCAAGGCTCCGCCGGCGTCGGAGCAGGCTCCCCAGTTCCTCGATCAGAAGAGCTTGTCGGTCGATCGGACGGATCTTTCGCCGGTGATGGCGAATGACGGCTCGGGGCTGCCCTACGAGCTGTGGCGCGGGCTCGACGTTGCGACACTCGAGGGTCTGATCGCCGAGGTCGAGATTCCACCGCGCTCGCCCGCGCTGCACGCGCTGTGGCTTCGCCTGATCACGTCGGATCTCCCGCCGCCGACCGGTGGAGTGGCCGATCAGCATTTCGCCGCGTTGCGCCTCGAGACCCTGTATCGCTCAGGCCTCCTGGAGCAGGCCTCGCGCGAGCTCGCAAAGCTGCCGGCCGGCAATGCGCTTTTGGCGATGCTCGCCGCGCGCAACGAGATCGGCCAGGGCAAGAAAGTTGAAGGCTGCGCAACGGCGCACAGCGGCGGAGCGCCCGACGCGAGCTTCCCGAAGCAGTTGAAAGGCGAGGCCGCGCTCATTTCGGGCTATTGCGCCTTAGTTGCGGGTGACGCCGCCGGAGCGGGGCTGTCGGCCGAGCTCGCGCGCGAGCAGGGCCTCGATTCACCCGGCGTGCAAGCGCTTGAAGCAGCGTCGTCCGGGGCCAAACCGATGATAGCGGCAAAGGCCGCGATCTCGCTGCTCGACTACCGCGTGATCGAAGCGGCCGGCGGCACGTTCGACACCGCAGCAATCCTCAAGCAGGCAGCGCCATCATTGTTGGCGGCGCTGGCGCTCGATCCCAGCACGCCGCCGAACCTGAAGCTCGCCGCCGCCGAGGCCGCAGCGCAGGTGAACGCCATTACGCCCGAGAAGCTTGCTGAGATTTATGGCGCGCAGACCGGTGCTCCCGCCGCTTCCCCGCAAGCGGCGAGCACGCCTGAAAGGCGCGCCGCCCTGTTCAGGGCGGCGGCAGCCGAAATCACCCCGCAGAAGAAGGTGCGTCTGATCCGCTCGTTCCTCGACGATGCGCATCGCAGCGGCCAGTACATGACCGCATTGCGCATGGTAGCGCCCGCTTCGCAGGGCATCATCCCCGCGCCGGAAATCGGCTGGTACGCCGAAACCGGCCTCGAGGTCGCGCTCGCCGCCGGGGATTATCAGACCGCGCGGCGCTGGGCCGCGTTCAACGCCAGCCTTGGCAGCCCGGGGAATGGCAATCTCGATCACTGGCTGGCCCTGATCGACATCGCCGAGGCTGATGCTCCCTCCGACCGCGACGCGGACTTGCACTACGCCGAGCAACTCGCCGCGCATGGCCGGCTCGATGCAACGCTGCTGCACCGCTTGGCCACCGTGCTCGATGCGCTCGACTACAATGTTCCCATCCCGCTCTGGGAGGCGGCGAGCAAGACGCCACAGCCGGCAGGCGGGCATCTGCCGGAGACCGGCGTTCTTTCTCAGCTGCAGGAAGCTTCCAAAAAGCAGGAGTTCGGCAAAACGGTTCTGCTGGTAATGAAAACGCTCGGACCCAATGGAGCGGAAGGCGCGCACATGATTGCGCTCGGCGATTCCATCCGGGCGCTCAAACGCGCTGGTCTGGACACCGACGCGCGGCGGCTCGGATTTGAAGCGCTGTTTGCAAGCTGGCCGCGCGCCATCGTCAACTAGCGCTAAACGCGGGGGCGGCAATTGAGCGAGGAATCGCGGCCGATCGAAGCGTTCCTCGAGATGCTTGCCGCCGAGCGTGGTGCCGCCGTCAACACGATCGAAGCCTACCGGCGCGATCTGACCAGCTTCAGCGAATTTCTGGTTCACCGCGACAAGCTGCTCCGTGCTGCCGAGAAGTCCGACATTGCCGCATACCTCAGCGAAGCGTCGCGTGCCGGCCTGAAAGCGACGTCGCGCTCGCGGCGCTTATCGGCCTTGCGGCAGCTTTACAAGTTTCTGCTGGCCGAGGGCGTCGTCGCCGTCGACCCGACACGCGGGCAAGCCGCTCCGAAGAAGGAGCGCACGTTGCCCAAGACCTTGAGCATTGCCGAGGTGGATCGGCTCATCGGCGTGGCATGCACAGCATGCCGATTCGGCGCAGGGCGATGAGCGCCGGCGCGCGCTGCGCCTGCACAGCCTCATGGAGCTACTTTACGCAACCGGCATGCGCGTGAGCGAGCTCGTCTCGCTGCCGCGCAGCGTGCTCGTCGGGGACGCGCGCGTGCTCACCATCAAGGGCAAGGGCGGCCGCGAGCGGCTGGTGCCGCTGAATGCATCGGCTGTCGCAGCGCTCAACCGCTACGTGAGCTTCATGTCCGCCGCCGACGCGACGAAGTCGGCTTCGCTGCCGACACCTTGGCTCTTCCCCTCCAAAAGCATCGAGGGGCATCTCACGCGGCAACGCTTCGCGCAGGAATTAAAGCTTCTCGCCGAGCAGGCTGGTCTCGATCCCGAGCGTGTCAGCCCGCACGTGCTGCGCCACGCGTTTGCCAGCCACCTGCTCGATCGCGGCGCCGATCTGCGAGCGGTGCAGCAGCTGCTGGGACACGCCGACATCTCGACGACGGAAATTTACACCCACGTGCTCGAGGAGCGTCTCAAGCGGCTCGTGGAGGAGCACCACCCGCTGGCGCAGAGGGTGCCGTCGCCGAAGGATTAAGACTTTTCGCTTTAGTTTGTTCTCGGCTGCTATCTTGTCGCGGGCGCCCGCTTGACAGGAGCGGAGCCGCAGCGCGATTGTCCGCGCAACTCGAACATGGCCGTGAGAACCGACTTGGATCGAACCGCTACGATACGAACCTATCTGGATTTCGAGAAGCCGATCGCGGAGCTCGAAAGCAAGGTCGCGGAGCTGCGCGCGCTCGAAGGCGACGACCGTCCCGTCTCGATCGCCGACGAGATCAAGAAGCTCGAGCAGAAGGCCAAATCGGCGCTCGTCGATACCTATTCCAAGCTCACGCCCTGGCAGAAGACCCTTGTCGCTCGCCACCCCGAGCGCCCGCATTGTCTCGACTTCGTCAATGCGCTGGTCGAGGACTTCACGCCCATGGCCGGCGACCGCTACTTCGCCGAGGACGAGGCCATCGTCGGCGGGCTGGGGCGGTTCCGCGGCCGCTCGGTCATGGTGATCGGCCACGAGAAGGGCTCCGATACGGAGAGCCGCATCCGCCACAACTTCGGCATGGCGAAGCCGGAGGGCTACCGCAAGGCCGTGCGTCTGATGGAGCTGGCCGAGCGTTTCGGACTACCGGTCATCACGCTGATCGATACCGCCGGGGCCTATCCCGGCATCGGCGCCGAGGAGCGTGGTCAGGCCGAGGCCATCGCGCGCTCGACCGATTGCTGCCTGCGCATCGGCGTGCCGCTGATCACGGTGGTGATCGGAGAAGGCGGGTCGGGCGGCGCCATCGCCATCGCCTCGGCGAACCGCATCCTCATGCTCGAGCACGCGATTTACACCGTCGCCTCGCCCGAGGCCGCCGCATCGATCCTGTGGCGCGATTTCGCCAAGGCGATCGACGCTGCAACGAACATGAAGATCACCGCGCAGGATCTCGATCAGCTCGGCGTCATCGACGTGATCATCACCGAGCCGGTCGGCGGTGCGCATCGCGACCGCGCGTCGATCATGAAGGCGACGGGCGATGCGATCGCACGCGCGCTCGCCGAGTTCGACGGCAAGACACCAGCCGAGATCAGGCAGCAGCGGCACGACCAATTCATGCAGATCGGTCAAGCGCTCTAGCTTTGATTCGCTGACACATTGCACAGCTCAATCGCCCCATTGGCGTCCAACTCGTCGGGATATTGCCGGTTATAAAACCGCGTCGCCTGGGCAGTCGGGTAAGAATCTCGTAACGCTAAGCAAATCTTAAGGATCGGGGTTTGATGGTTATGACGATGCGCCGGGGGCATTGCGTATGCGTATGACCATCGTTGATCTAATGCCAAAAGCGAGAGCCTGTGCCGCCTTGCTCGCGGGCGCTGTCGCTTTCGTGCTGGCAGCTTGCAGCGGCGGGGGTCCGACGCTCACCGCCGCCGACGAGCCGCTCGGCAAAGACGCAATGATGCTGCTCGGCCGCAAGGGCATGAACCCCGGCGCGCCGATCTTCATCCGCATCTTCAAGGAGGAATCGGAGCTCGAGGTGTGGAAGGCGCGCGACGACGGGCGCTTCTATCACTTCAAGACGTATCCGATATGCAACTGGTCGGGCGCCGTCGGACCCAAGACCGAGTACGGCGATCACCAGGCGCCTGAGGGCTTCTATCGCGTGAACTCCACGCAGATGAATCCCAACTCGCAGTATTACCTCGCCTTCAATCTCGGCTACCCCAACGCCTACGACCGCGCCCTGCAGCGCACCGGCGACGCGTTGATGGTGCACGGCAAGTGCAAATCGGTTGGCTGCTACGCCATGACGGACGCGCTCATCGAGGAAATCTACGGGCTCGCACGCGAATCCCTGAAGGGCGGCCAGCAGAGCATCGACGTGCACGCGTTCCCGTTCCACATGACCGCGGAAAACATGGCGCGCTACAAGGGCAACCCGAACTACCCGTTCTGGCGCACCCTGAAAGAAGGCTACGACTTCTTCGAGACGTATCGCTTCCCGCCGAACGTCGCCGTCTGCGAGCGCCGCTACCTCGTCAACGTCAAGATGTCGCCCAACGCCTCGGTCCGCCCCGACGCCGCCTGTCCGCGTTTTACCCACCCGGCCTATGAGCCCTTCGTGCCAAAGCCGGAGGAGCAGCAACTGGCAAGCGAGCGCGTGACCGTGCCTGGCCCCAAGATGCGCGAAGTTGCGGTCGCGGTTCCCCAGCCGGCGCCTGCGGAGCGGCAGGCCGGCAGCACGTTTGGCCCGTCCTACGGGCTCGGCGCGCCAGAAACCGGGGCGACGTCGGCGCTTGGCTTCTCGCAGTAGGCATGCGTAACAGTAGGCATGAGTAAGGGACGTACCCTCCCAGTCATCCTCGCCTCGGGCATCCTGATCGCCATCGCGGCGGGCGGGCTGTTTGTCTTCTGGCCGCAGCTCTACTCGTTCTACGAGGAGGAGATGATCTGGGCCAAGAAGGCCGCGCACTGGCACAGCTATGACAACGGCAGCCTGCCGCTTGCCGGCACGCCCGACCCCGCAACGTTCAACCAGCGTCTTGCCGCAGCCGGAGTTCCGCTCGGCGCGCCCATCCTCGTGCGAATTTTCAAACGCGAGTTCGAGCTCGAGATCTGGGTCAAACGCGGCGATCAGTTCGTGCGCTTCGCCACCTATCCGGTCTGCATGTGGTCGGGCGATCTTGGCCCCAAGATAAAGCAGGGCGACCGGCAGGCGCCTGAGGGTTTCTATACCGTCGATCAGAGCGCCATGAACCCCAACAGCAAATATCGCCGCTCGTTCAATCTCGGATTTCCCAACGCGTTCGATCGGGCGCATGAGCGCACCGGGTCGGCGCTGATGGTGCACGGCGATTGCAGATCGATTGGCTGCTACGCGATGACCGATCCCGTCATCGACGAGATCTGGGCGCTCACGACCGCGGCGCTGAACGGCGGGCAGAAGCGCTTTCAGGTGCAGGTGTTCCCGTTCCGGATGACGGACGCCAACATGGCATGGCACGCGCAGGACGCCTCCGCGCCGTTCTGGCGGCAACTGCAAAAAGGCTACGACTCCTTCGAGAAGGAGCGCGTTCCGCCTGTCGTGGGCGTGTGCAACGGCGCCTACACGTTCCGCTCGGGCAGCGGCGGAAAGGATGGCAGTGACCCCATTGTCGAGGGCTGCTCATAGCGCGTAGTCGCACAGATGCCGCAGACAAGGGGTTGAACATATCCGAACGCTCCGCTTTTATGACGGGCGTTTCGCGCCAGCCCCGCGGCGGTGCGCCGAAGGAATGGATAGGTTGATGAAACTCGGCCGGCGCACAAACGGCTGCATTCGCATTGCGTGTCTCGCAGCGCTGAGCATCGCGTGCGCGGGCCAAGCATTATCCGCACCGGCCGAAGTCACGCCCGACCTCACGCCCGCGCGCACCGAGCACAAGCGTGCCGCTTCCGACGGCAAGCTGCCGCTGCCCGGAACCCCCGACCTCGCGAAGTTCGACGAGCGTCTCGCGACGCGCGGCCTCCCCGCCGAGGCTTCGGTCATGATCCGCATCTTCAAGGCCGAGTCCGAGCTGGAGATCTGGATGAGCCGCGGCGGCTCGGCCACCGACTACGTGCTCTTTGCGACCTACCCGGTCTGCTACTGGTCGGGCACGCTCGGGCCCAAGCTCAAGGAAGGCGACCGGCAAGCGCCGGAAGGCTTCTACACGGTGACGCTGCCGCAGGCCTACCCGAACGGGGCGCGCCATCCCGAGGCGCTCAACCTGGGCTACCCCAACGCGTTCGATTCTCTGCACGCCCGCAAGGGCTCCTACATCCTGATCCATGGCGGGTGCGCCTCGATCGGCTGCTTTGCCATGACGGACGCGGTGAACAAGGAGATCCGCACCTTGAGCCTGCGCGCGCTCAATCAGGGCCAGGCCTACATCCCGATCCACGTTTTTCCGTTCCGCATGACGGAAGCCAACATCGCGCACTACGACAAGCCCGAGGTGCACGACTTCTGGCAGAACCTGAAAGTCGGCTACGACGTGTTCGAGCGCACGCACCGGCCGCCCCGCGTCAGCGTGTGCGAGCAGCGCTACGACTTCGATCCGACCGACGCGCTTGGGGCTGCCAACCCCGGTCCCGTTTCCGTCTGCCCGCAGACGCAGGAGATCATCGACGGGATCGCGCGCATCAACAAGCTCGTGCTTGAGCAGGCCGTGCCCTCCGCGGCGGCGCCGACGACAAAGAGCGCGCTCGGCACTTTCCCCTACCGCACCAGCGCCATGCAGCCGGCGGAGTTGGTCAATCGCGGGCCCAACGCGCTGCGACAGATCGCGCCGGCAATCCTCATTCCAGGCCTCAGCCCGACGCTGACGCGGCCGATCGCGTGCTCGTTCGCCCTGCCCTCCTGCCGCCGCTACGCGGCATTGCGCGAGCGGCTCGCGCACGAAGCTGTCGTCGCGCAGAACGATGCGGCGGACGAGAAGAAGAAGAGCCGCGTCGTGCACCACAAGCGCAAGCACCACTGACGCCGCATCGCGCTTGCGGGCGTTTTGTGACGCGTGTCATACAATCGCTCAATCCTGAACCGGCCTCATCGGCCCAGCAGCGGGTTAAACGCATGTGGCGCTCTATCACGGACTCAATCGAAGGCTTCCTCGAATGGACAGTTTTTGCGAGCCGCTGGATCTTGGCGCCGTTCTACCTCGGCCTCGCTCTCGCGCTGATCGTGCTGTTGATCAGGTTCGCGGCCGAGCTGGTTCACTTGGGCGGCATGGCGTTTGAAGCGACCGAGTCGCAGGCGATCCTCGGCATCCTGGCGCTCGTCGACCTCACCTTGACGGGATCGCTGGTCATCATCGTGATCTTCTCGGGCTACGAGAACTTCGTCTCCAAGATCGATCACAGCGGTCACCGCGACTGGCCGGAATGGATGGCCTCGATCGACTTCACGGCGCTGAAGCTGAAGCTGCTCTCCTCGATCGTCGCCATATCGGCGGTGCAGCTTCTCAAGCAGTTCATGTCGATCTCGACGGTCTCCGACCGCGATCTCTTCTGGCTCGTAACCATCCACGTGGTGTTCGTCGTATCGAGCGTGCTGCTCGCGTTGTCCGACCGGCTGTCGGGCGGCGTCGACGCTTCGCATGGCGCGGCAAAGGAACCCGCAGCCGTCAAGAGTGGCGCCGCCAAGGGCGGCCATTGACCGGGCGGTGATGCCAAGTGAGCCGCATTCTCATCGTCGGCGGCTACGGGGCGTTCGGGGCACGCGTTGCCGAGCGCCTTGCGCGTGAGGGCGGCACCGAGATCGTCATCGCCGGACGAGACGCGCTAAAGGCTGCCGAGTACGCGCAGCGGCTTGCAGCCGTAAGTTCGACTGCGGCCCTTGTCACTCACGCTGGGCTCGATGCCGTCACCGCAAGCAGCGACCAGATCGCGGCGCTGAAACCCAGCGTGACGATCAACGCGTCGGGGCCGTTCCAGGGTCAGGGCTACGGCCTGGCGCGCGCCTGCATCGCCGCCGGCTCGCACTACGTGGACCTTGCCGACGCCCGCGCCTTCGTCACCGGAATAACCAGGCTCGATGACGCCGCGAGAGCCGCCAACGTGTGCGTCATCAGCGGCGCAAGCTCGGTGCCGGGGCTCTCCTCGGCGGTCGTGCAGGACTACGCCAGCGATTTTTCGCGCATCGAGACGGTCGAGATTGGGATATCGCCCGGCAACAAGTTCGATCCCGGCGTGGCGACGGGAGCCTCGATCCTGTCGCAAGCCGGCAGGCCGCACGCCTACCGCAAGACAGGGCGCGCCGCGACCGCATATGGATGGCAGGGATTGAGTCGGCACCGCTTCCCCGAGATCGGTGCGCGCTGGATGAGCGATGTTGACGTTCCCGATCTCGAGTTGATGCCGCAGCATTTCCCGTCGCTGCAGTCGGTACGCTTCAGGGCCGGCGTGGAGATCGGAGCATTCCATCTCGGATTGTGGAGCATGTCGTGGCTGGTGCGCGCCGGCCTCATCCGCGATCTGGGCTCGCTCGCGTCACCCTTGTTGCGGGCCAAGCGGAAGCTGAGCTTCCTCGGCTCCGACCGGGGCGGGATGTACGTGACGCTCGGCGGCCGCGATGCAAACGGATCAACCCGCGAGCTGCACTGGCATCTGCTTGCGGGCTCGGGCCATGGCCCCTACGTGCCGGGCATCGCGTCCGTTATCCTTGCCAAGCGCCTCGCAGCCGGACGCGGTCCTTCGCCCGGCGCGCGTCCCTGCTTTGCGCTGTTTTCGGTGGCCGATTTCGAGGCGGCGGTCGCGGACCTCGACATCACCTGCAGCGCCGAATGGGAAACTGGTCCGGCGGCGCGCTAGCCTCGCGCCTGCGTTTGTGACGGAGCCTGCTTCGGGGGCGACTGGGCCAGCAGGGCGACCGCGACATCGCCATCGGTGATGTAGTGGTTCACCGCTTTTGCGGCGGGCTTGTCGCTCATGTCGTAGAGGCTCACGTCGCTGATGCCGCCGGCCGCTTCAAGCTCGCCGATCGTGAAATTGCGCTCGGAATTGGTGTCGGCATCGGTCGCGTGCGTGATCTGGAACGTCAGGCTCGTGAGCGAGAAGCCGGTGTCCTTGGTGGCGGCGCCGACCCAGAGCACGCGCCGCGTCAGGTCCGGGCGGTCGGTGTTGAGCCAGAAGTCGGCCGTATCGGGGCCGGCCTCAGCTTCGGCGAACGTCTTTGCCCAGAAGCGCACGTGGTGGCGTTTGCGCGGGCTGTCGTCGATGGCCAGCTCAAAGCCGATGTCCTGGCCGCGGCCGAACAGGTAGAGCGTGCTGAACGGGGCGGAGGGATAGCTCGTGTCGAGCACGAAGGCGCGCACCATGTGCCAGGCGCTGCGGATCCCAAGCGGGTCCGCTTCCGCCCAGCCCGCCGCCGCGAACGCGTGGCGCAATTCGGCGATCGTGCCGATCAGCGCGAGGTTGACCGGATCGCCCGGCAACCCGTCGCCGGTGACGGTGAAGCGCGGGACGTGGTGGCGCTGCAGGATCTTGAGGCCCATGCGCACGGCGTAGGGCAGGATCACGTAGGCGCCGATGCCGTAGGTCGCGGCGAGCGCAAGCGCCCACGGCAGGCGCTTATCTGCGAAATCGAAAACGACGAACGCGATGAGCCAGACGCTCAAGACGCCGAGACCGAAGATTGCCAGACGCTGCAGCAGACGGATCAACACGCTCGCGCTCCGAATCATGTGGGGCTGGCCCCAACATCACTATGAGCACGAGAAGCGGTTTCAATCCGGTTAGGGGAACTAACAATTCCTCAACGGCATCTGGCGGATTTGCTTAGGCGCGGTTGAACGACGCATGCCGAAGCGATGCACATGACGTAGGCTCGATTGTTCGGCGCAACCCCCCGGCACGAGGACAGCAGTGATGGAAACGATCACCACCACGGACGGCACGAGGATCTTTTTCAAGGATTGGGGGCCGCGCGATGCCCAGGTCCTGTTCTTTCATCACGGCTGGCCGCTGAGCGCCGACGACTGGGACAACCAGCTGCTGTTCTTCCTCGACAAAGGCTTCCGCGTCATCGCGCATGACCGGCGCGGGCACGGCCGCTCGACGCAGACCGATACCGGAAACGACATGGATACGTATGCCGCCGATCTCATCCAATTGGCGGATGCGCTCGATTTGAAGGGTGCAATCCATATCGGCCACTCGACCGGCGGTGGCGAGGTCGCGCGTTACGTGGCGCGCGCCAAGCCGGGGCGGGTTTCGAAGGCGGTGTTGATCAGCGCGGTGCCGCCGATCATGGTCAAGTCGGACAAGAATCCCGGCGGCTTGCCGATCGAGGTGTTCGACGGGTTTCGCACTGCGCTCGCGGCCAACCGCGCGCAGTTCTACCTCGATGTCGCATCCGGGCCGTTTTACGGATTCAACCGTCCCGGTGTGAAGGCGATCGAAGGCGTGGTTCGCAACTGGTGGCGCCAGGGCATGATGGGCGGCGCCAAGGCCGGCTACGACTGCATCAAGGCGTTCTCGGAGACGGACTTCAACGAGGATCTGAAGAAGATCGAGGTGCCGGTGCTCGTCTTGCACGGCGAGGACGACCAGATCGTGCCGTTCGCCGATTCAGCGCCGCTGTCGGTCAAGCTCCTGAAGCAGGGCACGCTCAAGAGCTACAAGGGCTTCCCGCACGGCATGTGCACGACGCACGCCGACGTCATAAACGCCGATCTGCTGGCGTTCGTGAAGAGCTAGCGGCGCGAGAACACGGCGAGCGCGTCACTCGTGCTTGCCGTGGCACTGCTTGTACTTCTTGCCCGAGCCGCAGGGGCAGGGTGAGTTGCGCGCCACCCGGCCCCAGGTCGCGGGATCCTTGGGATCGACGGCTTCGCTCTGCTTGCGTGTTTGCTGCGGCGGTCTCGGACGGGGCGCGGGAGGACCGCGCCGCTCCGCCTCGATGGCGGCGTCGGCGAGGGCCAGCTCGTCGAAGCCGGTGACCGGGTCGGCGTGATGGGCGACCATGGGCGGCAGCTCGACCTCCTGCAGCGCGGGCTGCTGATCGGGTGGCGCAAGCTCGACGTGCATGAGCTGTCCGGTGACGGCCTCGCGCAGGTTGGCGAGCATCGCCTCGAAGAGCACGAAGGCTTCGCTCTTGTACTCGTTCAGCGGATCGCGCTGGCCGTAGGCGCGGAAGCCGATCACCTGGCGCAGGTGCTCCAGCGTGACGATGTGCTCGCGCCAGAGGTGATCCAGCGTCTGCAAAAGCACCATCTTCTCGATCTGCCGCATGTTCTGCGGGCCCAGGTCGCGCTCCTTGGCGTCGGCCTTCTCGTCGACCTCCTTGATGAGCCGCTCGGAGATCTCCTGGTCGGCGATGCCTTCTTCCTCGGCCCACTTGTCGATCGGCAGCTCGATGCCGAACACGCCGGCAATGCCGTCCTTGAGCGCCTTCGTGTTCCACTGCTCGGCGTAGGCCTTCTCGGGAATGTGCACGCGCACGAGCTCGTTCACCAGCTGGTGGCGCAGGTCCCGCACCGTCTCGGACACGTTCTCCTCGGCCATGATGTCGATGCGCTGCTCGAAGATCACCTTGCGCTGGTCGTTCATCACGTCGTCGTACTTGAGGATCTGCTTGCGAATGTCGAAGTTGCGCGCCTCGACCTTCTTCTGCGCCATCTCCAGCGACTTGTTCATCCAGGGATGGGTGATCGCCTCGTCTTCCTGCAGGCCAAGCGTCTTCAGAACGCTGTCCATGCGCTCAGAACCGAAGATGCGCATCAGGTCGTCGTCGAGCGACAGGTAGAACTTGGAGCGGCCGGGGTCGCCCTGGCGGCCGGAGCGGCCGCGCAGCTGGTTGTCGATGCGCCGGCTCTCGTGGCGCTCGGTGGCGAGCACGAAGAGCCCGCCGGCATCGAGCGCTTCCTGGCGCTTCTCGGCGACGTCCGCCTGCAGGTTGGTGCGCTTCTTGGCGATCGCCGCCTCGTCGGGCGCGCGCCCTGCTTCTGTTTCCTCCGCGATCCAATCCTTCAATCTGTAATCGACGTTGCCGCCGAGCTGAATGTCGGTGCCGCGGCCCGCCATGTTGGTCGCGATGGTCACGCCGCCGGGAACGCCCGCCTGGGCGACGATGCGCGCTTCCTGCTCGTGGTAGCGCGCGTTCAGCACGTGATGGGGAATGGGATCGGAGTTCGCCTTGGCGCGCGAGCCGAGCTCGACCAGGTAGGAGCCGATGTCGGCGAGGTAGGCCTTGAGCTCGCCCTCCTTGCCCTCTTTCAGCTTGTCCGACAGGGCCAGAGCGTTGCGCCCGAGGTCCTGGATATAGGTCTTGTCCTTCAGCAGCTCCGACAGCTGCTCCGACTTCTCGATCGACACCGTGCCGACCAGGATCGGCTGCCCGCGGCGGCGGCAGTCGGCAATCGAGCGAACGATCGCGGCGTACTTCTCTTTGGCCGTGCGGTAGATCTCGTCGTCGTCGTCGACACGGCACACGGTCATGTTGGTGGGGATCTCGACCACGTCGAGACCGTAGATGTCCATGAACTCGTTGGCTTCCGTCGCCGCCGTGCCGGTCATGCCGGCAAGCTTGTCGTACAAACGGAAGTAGTTCTGGAAGGTGATCGACGCGAGCGTCTGGTTCTCGGGCTGGATCTCGACGCGCTCCTTGGCCTCGAGCGCCTGGTGCAGGCCTTCCGAATAGCGCCGGCCCGGCATCATGCGGCCGGTGAACTCGTCGATGATGACGACCTGGTTGGCTTTGACGATGTAGTCGCGGTCGCGCTGGAACAGCTTGTGCGCCTTCAGGGCCGAGTTGATGTGGTGCACGTAGGAGACGTTCTCGATGTCGTACAGCGAGCCCTGCATCACGCCCTGCGCCGCCAGCATCTCCTCGACGCGCTCGTTGCCGAACTCGGTCAGCGATACCTGGCGCTGCTTCTCGTCGAGCTCGATGAGGCCCTCGACCTTGAGCACCTCCTTCATTTTCTCCTTGCCGTGCGTGCGCTCGACTTCCTTCTCGATCTTGGCGTGCTCGGCGACGACCAGCTTCATCAGGTCGTCGATCGTCAAGTAGAGGTCAGCGCGGTCCTCCAGCGGACCGGAGATGATGAGCGGGGTGCGCGCCTCGTCGATCAGGATCGAATCCACCTCGTCGACGATCGCGTACACGTGTGCGCGCTGGACCATCTCCTCCTTGTGGATCTTCATGTTGTCGCGGAGGTAGTCGAAGCCCAGCTCGTTGTTGGTGCCGTAGGTCACGTCGCAGGCGTAGGCTTCCTTGCGCTGCACGTCGTCGAGGCCATGCACGATGCAGCCGACGGTGAGGCCGAGGAACTTGTAGACCTGGCCCATCCAATCGGCGTCGCGTTGGGCGAGGTAGTCGTTGACGGTGACGACGTGCACGCCGGTGCTGGCGATGGCATTGAGATAGACTGCGAGCGTGGCAACGAGCGTCTTGCCCTCGCCGGTCTTCATCTCGGCGATCTTGCCTTCGTGCAGAACCATGCCGCCGATCATCTGCACGTCGAAGTGGCGCTGACCCAGCGTGCGCCGGGCGGCTTCGCGCACGGTGGCAAACGCCGGCACCAGGAGATCGTCGAGGGTCGTGCCATTCTTATACTGTTCACGGAACATCTCCGTGCGCGCGCGGAGCTCGTCGTCCGACAGCGCCTCTATCTCCGGCTCGAGCGCGTTGATCGCCTCGACGCGGGGGCGATAGCCTTTGACGCGGCGATCGTTGGAGGAGCCGAAAATCTTCGCCGCAAAGCCGCCAATCGTGGAAAGCATCCGAAAGATGTCCTTAAATTCGCACCAGCCGCCAGGGGCTCGTAGCCTACCCTTGCGGCAAAGACGTGCCCCGCGCCAATGAACCGTACTGTCCTGAACCGCTGCTGTCCTGAACCGTGCTGTCCGCCGGAGGCGGCCCGATCGACGGCCCCGATCAGGTGCTTAGATGCGCCGGTCATGCGGGACGCATGCCTCCGGCATGACCGAACGCCGCTTCGCGGTGAGAAATAAGGACGGCACCCTGGGGTTGTCAACGCATGTGGAACCCGGCATACGGTGCCCTCTCCAATCGGTAACTTGGCAGCGGGGGCTGGGCCCACTACCGATTGGGCCGCTTACGACCGTCTTCCTGGCGACTTGCCGCATCTGCGCCAACCTGGCACGCCGCCCGCAAATCCCACGCGCCGCCGTCCCTTCTTCATCGCCCAACAGTAGAGACAGACGATGCAAAAGCCATATTCCGCACAGCTACGCCCCGCGCTCCTCGCCGCCATCGCGTTGACGCTTCTTGCGGCGCCCTGCCAGCGCGCGAGCGCGGAGGATGCGCTAAGCTCGAAGGTCGTCGCGAAGGTCAACGGACAGGCGATCACCGAATCCGACATGAAGTTCGCCGAGGGCGAATTGAGCGCCGATCTCGGCGACCTGCCGCCCGAGGTGAAGCGCCGGGCGCTCGCCGAGTACCTGATCGACAACGTGCTGTTTGCCGATGCCGCCACGGCGGCCAAGCTCGACACCTCGCCCGATTTCGAGGAGCAGATGAAGTACCTGCACCGCAGGCTGTTGCGCGAGCAGTTCTTCGAGAAGTCCCTCAAGAGCACGGTCAGCGTTGACGAAGCCAAGAAGCTTTACGACGCCCGCGTTACTGAGATGAAGCCCGAGGACGAATTTGCGGCGCGCCACATCCTGGTCGACACCGAGGAGAAGGCCAAAGAGCTTCACGACAAGATCAAGGCGGGCGCCGACTTTGCCCAGCTTGCTAAGGAGAACTCCAAGGACACCGGCTCCAAGGACCAGGGCGGCCTGTTGGGCTACCTCGTCGCCGGCCAGCTGGTGCCCGAGTTTGCCGCGAAGATCGCCACGATGCAGAAGGGTGAGGTCTCCGATCCGGTGAAGACGCAGTTCGGCTGGCACATCATCAAGCTGGAAGATCGCCGTCGCAAGGAGCCGCCGAACTTCGACTCGGTGAAGACCACCATCATGAACTCGCTCGCTGTTCGTAAGGCGCAGGAGAAGGCCCAGGAGCTGCGCTCCAAGGCGACTCTTCGAATACGTCGACGAGGGCATCAAGAAGCAGGTCGAGGAGCAGAAGGCCAAGGCCGACGCTGCGGCAGCCGCCGCCAAGAAGGACGGCGCTGCGCCCGCGGCCAAGCCCGCCGACGCCAAACCCGACGCTGCGCCAAAGCCGTAGCAACTATCCAAATCGGTTCCGGTGAGGGCGCGTTCGCAAGTCGAGCGCGCCCTTTCCTGTTTCGGCAGGAATAAATCCAAGGCCGGTGCCGTTGGTCGCCTCGCGGTAACACTTTCGCCCGTATGCTTTCCCGGCAACCGCTGGAGAAGCCCATGTCCGAAGAGCCGAAGGTCGGCTGTGAGGGGTGTAAGACCACCTTGGAGTTCGACCTGTCGATGGCCTTTCAGCCCATCGTCGACGTCGAGCAGCGCTCAATCTTCGCTTACGAGGCGCTGGTACGCGGGACCGACGGGGCCGGCGCGGCGAGCGTGCTCGCCCGCGTCAACGAGGAAAACCGCTACGCCTTCGATCAGGCCTGCCGCGTGCGCGCGGTGGAGCTCGCCGCATCGCTCGGCATGACGACCAAGCTCAGCATCAACTTCATGCCCAATGCGGTCTATGAGCCCACGCGCTGCCTGCGCACGACGATCGAGGCTGCCCGCCGCAGCAATTTCCCTCTCGGCAACATCATCTTCGAGACGACCGAGGATGAGCGGGTCCACGACGCCGGGTTCCTCAAGAAGATATTCGTGACCTACCGCGCCGAGGGGCTCAAGACGGCCATCGACGATTTCGGCGCGGGCTACGCCAACCTCACACTCCTCGCCGATTTCCAGCCCGATTACCTGAAGCTCGACCGTGCCCTCATTTCGCACATCGATACCGACCGCGCCCGCCAGACCATCGTGGGCGCCATGGCTGCTACCGGCAACTTGCTCGGCATCAAGGTCATTGCGGAAGGCATCGAGCGGCCCCAGGAGGCGTATGTCCTGCGCCGTCTCGGCATCTCGCTGATGCAGGGATACCTGTTCGCCAGGCCCGGCTTTCGAGACGTTGCCGACCGTCGATTTCGATGCTGTCGCCGCGATTATCCAAGAGCCGGCCGCGCGCCGAATCATTCGCCGCCAGGCTGCGACGCCCTAGCAGCCGTCCCACCGCGCATCGCCCCGCTTGATCTAGGCTGCCCGATCTGGTTGTTGAGCCGCGCGCTTCGCCGCGGAGATCACAACCATGGGCAAGACAACAACCGTCTCTCCCTTTGCTCCCAAGGGGCTTCCTGATGTGGCGCCGATTGCCGGTGTCCGCTTCGCGACCGCCGAGGCCGGCATTCGCTACAAGGGCCGCACGGATCTGCTGCTGGCCGTGCTCGATCCGGGAACTGTTGTCGCCGGGGTGCTGACGCGCTCGCGCACGCGTTCGGCTCCCGTCGAGTGGTGCGCCAAGGCGCTCAAGACCGGCAAGGCGCGCGCGCTCGTCGTCAATTCGGGCAACGCCAATGCCTTCACCGGCAAGAAGGGCCGCGATGCGGTCGAGATCACGGCTGATGCTGCGGCGAACGCGGTCGGCTGCCCGAGGGATGAGGTCTTCATCGCCTCGACGGGTGTCATCGGGGAGCCGATGCAGGCGGAGAAATTTTCGCATCTGCTGGCAGGCCTCGCGCGTGAAGCAAAGCCCGACGCCTGGCACGGCGCCGCATGCGCCATCCTGACCACGGATACCTTCCCCAAGCTCGTGACGCGGACCGCCAGGATCGGCGGGGTCGAGGTGACGCTCGCGGGCTTCTGCAAGGGCGCCGGCATGATCCAGCCCGACATGGCGACGATGCTGTGCTTCGTATTCACCGATGCTCCGGTTGCGCGCGCGGCCCTGCAGCCGCTGGTGGCGCAGGCGTCCGACGTCACGTTCAACTGCGTGACCATCGACGGCGATACCTCGACCAGCGACACGCTTCTCGTCTTTGCCACCGGTGCCGCCGAGCGCCGCGGCGCCCCGCGCATCAGCGATCCGGGCGATCCGCGCCTCAACGACTTTGCCGAGGCGCTGCACGGCTTGTTGCGCGAGCTTGCGATGCTCGTCGCCAAGGACGGCGAGGGGATCACCAAGTTCGTCACCGTGAATGTCGAGGGTGCGGAAAGCGACAAGGCCGCGCGCACGATCGCATTGGCGATCGGCAACTCGCCGCTCGTCAAGACCGCGATCGCGGGCGAGGATCCCAACTGGGGCCGCATCGTGATGGCGGTCGGCAAGGCCGGCGAGGCGGCCGACCGCGACAAGCTCTCGATCTGGTTCGGCCCGCACCTCGTCGCCACGGAGGGCGAGCGGGCGCCGTCCTACGAGGAGGCGGTCATCGCGCGCTACATGAAGGGGGCCGAGATCGCGGTCCGCGTCGACGTCGGCATCGGCCCCGGCCGCGCCACGATATGGACCTGCGATCTGACGCACGGCTACATCGACATCAACGCGTCGTATCGCAGCTGACTGACGCACCGCTGTCGCCCACGCCGCCGGAGCGCGGCATGGGCGAGCCTCTTGGGCGTCAGTGCTTGTGGCGCGAGTAGTGGTGCACCTCGCACTTCTTCACCCAACGCGTGCGCTTGTGGCCGTGCGACCAGGTTGTCTTCTTCACCCAGTGGCAGCTGTAGGTGTTGCGCTGACCAGCTTCCGCCGGCGTTGGCGCGGCAGACATGGCGATCGGCAGCGCCAACAGACACATTGCAACGAAGTATTTCACGATCTTCTCCTCTTCCTCGTTTCTGCCTTTTTGTTCACCTTGCGCGTGCGTCTTCGCGCGTTTGCGCAAGTAAGTTAGGAACGCGAGTAACGCGCTTCGTCCGTCGCCCTCCGGCGCGAGCAATGCTCGGATGCGCGGATAAAAATCCGGCCAGGCGCGACATCGCGCTCCGCAAAATCACGCGAACGCAGTGAATAGGCGGGCTGACAAGAGCTGGTGGATCGGGCCATACTGGCGCGCGAGAATCATCGTCCGACCACGCATCTAAGGTGAACCGCTTGGCGAGAGCCGCAACGATCGCAGTGACGAGCTTGCTCGCCGTCGCGTGCTGCTCGGGCGCCGCAGCGGCCGGGTCCGCGCTGCTGTTCGATGCCGACAACGGCCACGTGCTCTACGCCGAGGATCCCGACACCCCCTGGTATCCGGCCTCGCTCACCAAGATGATGACCGCCTACCTCGCGTTCGAGGCGATCCGCGATCACAAGGCGACGAACGACACCAAGATCTTCATGTCGCAGCTTGCGCGCAGCCAGCCGCCGACCAAGCTCGGCCTCAAGGTCGGCGCCGACATAGCGCTGGGTGACGCGCTCACCGCTTTGATGATGCGCTCGGCCAACGACCTCGCGGTCGCGATCGCGGAAGGCCTCGGCGGCGACGTTCAGTCCTGGGTCAAGATGATGAACCAGAAGGCCGCCGATCTCGGCATGTCGCACACGCACTTCATCAATCCGAACGGGCTGCCGGCCGAGCAGCAGGTGACCACCGCGCGCGACATGGGGCTGTTGGCGCAAGCGCTGCTGCGCGATTTCCCCGACCGCATGGGGATCTACGCGATGACCGAAGCGACCATCAACAAGATCCAGATCGGCACGCACAATTCGCTGCTCGGGAGCTATCCCGGCGCCGACGGCATCAAGACCGGCTACACCTGCGCGTCGGGCTACAACCTCGCGGCCAGCGCCACGCGTGACGGGCACAAGCTCATTGCCGTGCTGCTCGGCGAGGAATCGAACGCCAAGCGCACTGCGCGCGCCGCCGCACTTCTCGACAGCGGGTTCCGGACGCGCGAGTGGAAGGAGCTGTATCCGATCGCGCGGGTCGACAACCTGCCCTATCAGGTCGGCGGCGGGTTTGAGCCCGATTCCGTCATGCTCGCGCGCTTCCGCGACTGCGCAGCGCCTCCGCCCCCGCCCAAGGAGACCGCGAGCGCCAGCGACAACAAGACGGTGGCTGGCGCGAAGCCGAAGAAGCCCGCGGCCAAGCACGTGGTCAAGAAGAAGAAACGCCACGTGCGCCCGATCGACTGATCGCGGCTTGCCGCGCTAGCGCTTCGCGACCTTCGCCTCGATCGCGTCCCAGATCAGCGCCGCGATGTCGGCTCCGCCGAACGCCTTCGCCTGGCGGATGCCGGTCGGCGAGGTGACGTTGATCTCGGTCAGATAGCGCCCGATCACGTCGATGCCGGCGAACAAGAGCCCGCGCCGTTTCAGCTCCGGTCCTAGCCGCGCGCAAATCTCCTCGTCGCGCGCCGTCAGCTTGGTTGGCATGCGCGGTGCCCCCGACGTGCAGGTTGGAGCGGGTCTCGCCCTTCATGGGCACGCGATTGATCGCGCCCGCCACCTCGCCGTCGACGAGGATGATGCGCTTGTCGCCGTCCTTCACCTCGGGCCGGTACTGCTGCACCATGAACGGCTCGCGGAACACGGTCTGGAACAACTCGACGAGCGAGGCGACGTTGGTGTCCTCGGGCGAGATGCGGAAGATCGCGGCGCCGCCGTTGCCGTACAGCGGCTTCAAGATGATGTCCTTCATCTCGGCGCGAAACGCCTGCACGTCTTCCAGCGAGCGCGTGACGATGGTCGGCGGCATCAGATCGAGGAAGTCGAGGACGAAGATCTTTTCCGGCGCGTTGCGCACCTGCGCCGGGTCATTGACGACGAGCGTCTTGGGGTGGATGCGCTCCAGCAGGTGCGTCGTGGTGATGTAGGACATGTCGAACGGCGGGTCCTGGCGCAGCAGCACCACATCGCGCTTCGACAGATCCTCCGTACGGTGCCGCGACAGCTTGTAGTGCGCGCCGATCTTGTCCTCGACCTTGAGAGTTGCGCCGCGCGCCAAGAGCTTGTCGCCGTGCAGGGCGAGGTTGGGCGGGGTGTAATAGAAGAGATTGTGCCCGCGCTTCTGCGCCTCGAGCAGGATCGCGAAGGTTGAATCGCCGCGGATGTCGATCCGCTCGATCGGGTCCATCTGGCAGGCGACCTTCAGGGGCATGGGGGGCTCTGTCGTTTGCCGGGTTACGGGGGAGACGTAGCCAACGCGCGCGGTCGACTGTCAATCGCCGCGACATGGTTTCCTCTACTTCGTTACAGCCCATCGGGAATGTGGCGGGGCCAGCGCCGGGGCACCATAAGCACCACGTCAAAATGCAGGTCATAGCCGTGATAGCGCGTGCGCTGGGCGAGCCAGGCATCGGCCGCGCGGCGGATGCGGGCAGCCTGCCTTGCCGTGATCGCCGATTGGGCGTCCTCCAGGGTCGCGCGCCGCTTCACCTCGACGAACGCCAGCCGCTTGCCGCGCACCGCGATGATGTCGATCTCGCCCGTGCGCGTTTTGACGTTGCGGCCGAGGATGCGGTAGCCCTTCGCGACCAGTGCCGCCGCGGCCAAGATTTCCGAAAGGCGACCGCGCCGCAGTCTTCCGCGCCGGTCGGCAAGACCCGGACTCGATATCGGCGCGGCGGAAGGGACCCGTCACTTTGCGCTCCGCAGTCCAAGCTCATAGACGCGCGAGCGCGACACGCCGAGATCCTGCGCCACGGCCTTGGCCGCGTCGCGCAAGCTCATCTGCGGCAGCAACCGGGCGAGCGCCGCCTCGATGTCGGCATCGGTAACGTCGACGGGCATCGGCGGCGCGACGAGGATCACCACCTCGCCTTTGATCGTGCGCTCGCTCACCTGGGCAGCAAGTTCGCCCAGCGGCGCGCGCAGCACCTCCTCATGCAGCTTGGTCAATTCGCGCGCGAGTGCGGCTGAGCGGTCGCCAAGCCCCGCGGCGAGGTCGGCAAGCGTTTCCGCCACGCGCGATGGCGCTTCGTAGAAGAGCAGCGTCGCAGGAATGTCCTTGAGCTCGGCAATGCGGGCTTTGCGCGCGACCGATTTCGGCGGCAGAAAGCCCGCAAAGAAGAACGCATCCGTCGGAAGTCCGGCAACGAGCAGCGCCGTCAGAGCGGCGGACGCGCCGGGCAGGGCCTCGACGTGGTGCCCGGCGTCGAGACAGGCGCGTACGAGCTTGAGCCCGGGATCGGAGACAAGCGGCGTGCCGGCGTCCGAGATGAGCGCCATGCGCTTGCCCGCGGCGAGCTCTTCAAGCACCTGCTCGCGGTCGCGGTCACTCGAGTGCTCGTGATAGGGGCGCGTTTGGCCGGTGATCCCGAAGTGCGTCAGCAACGTGCGGCTGTGGCGGGTGTCCTCGCACAAGATCACATCGGCGCGGGCAAGCACGGTGAGTGCCCGGATCGTGATATCCCCGAGGTTCCCGATGGGAGTTGCCACGAGGTAGAGGCCCGGCCGCAGCTCGGCACCGATCTGGCGCTCGACCTCCCGGCCCGCGCCCTCCGCGATTGCACCGAAATTAGCCTCATCGCGATGACGCATAGGGCATTTCCTGCCGGACCGGCTTAAGGCCGCCCAATTGTTGACGATAGTGCCAAGGAGGCACTTCCCCCTAGGCGGGGGACCGGCTAACGAGCTTTATAGGAGTCGTTACACCGTTCGAGCCGCCCAGACCATGATGTGGGGCCTGATTTGGGGCAATGGTCCGGCGGCAGGTGACGTTACGGCTCTGGGGGGCCACCGCTTTATGGGGATACGGACGGAGCCGCTAGGAGCCTGCGCGCATACGGTTCGCGCGATGGTTCTCGGCGCGCTTTGCGCCCTGCTGGCAGCCTGCTCCACCGGCTCGGGATCCGCCGAGGCGCCGACCGCCGCGCTGACGCCTCAAGGCGGCGCGCCGGGTGCCCCATCCGGAAAGGCGCCGGTCAAGATCGCCCTGCTGTTGCCGCTTGCCGGAATGGGCGAGCAGGCGGCGCTTGCCAAGAGCCTGAAGCAGGCGGCCGAGATGGCGCTGTTTGAAGTCAACGATCCCTCGATCCAGCTCGTGACCAAGGACGACGGCGGCACCGCCGAAGGCGCGCGCGCCGCGGCCGAAGCCGCGACGAAGGACGGCGCCGAGATCATTCTGGGTCCGCTTCTGTCGCAAGCTGTGAGCGGCGCAGCGCCCGTCGCGCGCCAAGCGCACGTGCCGATGCTGGCGTTCTCCAACGACGTGAAGGTGGCGGGCGACGGCGTCTACCTGCTGAGCTACTTGGCCGAGCAGGAGGTCGATCGCATCGTTCTCTTCGCCGCAAGCCGCGGCAAGCATCGCTTCGCAGCGCTCATTCCCCAAGGTGCTTACGGCGATGCGGTGCAAGCCGCCTTCCGCCGCGTGGTTTCCTCGACCGGCGGCACCGTCTCGCTCATCGAGCGTTATCCGCCCACGGCCAACGGCATGCTGGGGCCGACGAAGCACATCGTCGAGGAGATCAAGCGCGGCGAGGACGAGCTGGCGCCGATTGATGCGCTATTCCTCCCCGGAGGCCGCGAGGCGCTGCCGCAGATCGGCCCGGTGCTCGCCTACTCGGGGCTAGACACCAAGAAGGTGAAGCTGCTGGGCACGGGCGCCTGGGACTTTCCCTCGATCGGGCGCGACGATGCGTTCGTCGGCGGCTGGTACCCGAGCCCCGATCCAACTCCCTGGCGCGGATTCGCGGAGCGCTACGCCAAGACGTTCGGCACCGCGCCGCCGCGCTTGGCGAGTGTCGCCTACGACGCGGTCGGCATGGCGATTTCGCTGGCGTCCAACCCGGTCGGCGCACGCTACACGCCCGACACCCTCACGCGGCCGCAGGGCTTTGCCGGCGTCGACGGCATATTCCGCTTCCAGCACGGCGGATTGTCCGAGCGCGGGCTTGCGGTGCTCGAGGTGCAGAAGTTCGGTTCGGCCGTGGTCGACGGGGCGCCGGGCTCGTTCGGGCCAACCAAGATGTCGGCTGCCGATGGCGAATTGCACGTGGCGCCCCGCTAGTAGGCGCCCCGATCGCTAAGCAGCCGTGCGGGCCTTGTCGGCCGCCGCAGCCGGCTCAAGCCTGCTGGCTTCCTCGAGGACCGCGCGCAGCGGCGAGGTGTCGATCTCGACGCCCATCGGCGCGACATGCGGCATGACGACGGAAAGCTCGGCCAGCATCTTGCGCAACGTGCGCTCGGCAACTTCGACGTGGTGAGCTGCAACGCTCTGCAGCCGTCCGATCCGCTCGCGCTCATCGTCGGCGACGAGAAGGATGGTGCCCACGTGCTGGGAAAGCTCGGTTGCCGATTGCTCGATCGTCCGCGGGTTCAAACGCTCGGCGATGGCCGGATGCGCGGCGCAGAGAAGGTCGACGGCGCGCTCGCGCGCTTTGCCGGCTCCGTACATGGCGATTTCGAGAAGCTGCTCGAGCATGGCTTGCCGGGCTATCCTGTTCGGACGCGCACAAACCGGCGGGTGGGCTCAGCGAGTTGCATGAGGAACGCGTGAGCGCTCGCTCTAAAACAGCGGCGAGCCCCCTCGCCTTGATCGTCAGCTTTTCAGACAAGTCTTAAGAAAACATTTACCACGCCGGATTGTATCGGCGCTGCAGCGGCATGGCGAGCAGCGGATGCGCCGCGCGCTCAGATTGGACGGGAGTGGCGCAAGCTCAGCGGGTGGCGCTCTTGGTTTTGGGCGTGCTCGTGTCGGACGCGGAAACCGACTTCTGCTCGGCCTTGCTGGCTGGTGGCGGCGCCGCCTGCGCGACCGCGGCTGCTGCCGCCTGGTCGGCGGTAAAGCGGTAATGCCCGGTGATCTCGCGGGCGAACAGCGCGTCCTCGATCAGCGGGCCCCAGCCGCGATTGTGCACGATCATGGGCCGGCCCGAGGGCGCGATGCGGTCGGCCACGACGGCGATATGCAATTGCGAGCCGCGCCCTGAGGGGCGGCTGTAGGTCACGATGTCCCCGGGCCGGTAGTCCTCGACGAAATCGGTGATGGGGAGCGAGTTTCCGTATTGCGCGAAGAAGCGGCGCAGCGTCCCGACGCGGCGGTGGTCGATGCTGCTGTCGCCGGTGCCGAGCTTGGCGCGGTGCACCAGCACCTGCAGGTCGATGCCGAGCGCGCGGTAGGCGCGCACCACCACGTCGGTGCAGACCCCGTAAAGCGGGGAAACATCGCCCATCGGGAAGCCGATCTGGCGGTAGCCCTCCGAATAGATCACGAGATCGAGCGTCTGCGCGGTGGCAGCATTGGCGAGGCGGCGGCCGAATTCGGCCGGCGTCAGAGATTTGGGTGGCGTTGATGCCGCGGCGCGCGCCGGCAGCAGGCAGCGGCCGACGTCGCCTCCCCGGGAGCCGGCGGCAATAAGAATGGGCGGCGTCGGCGTAGGTGCAATCGCTTCCAGCGGCCCGCGCGTTGCGGTCATGACCGGGGCCAGCGTCGCCATGGCAACCGGGGCCATCGGGCGCATCACCGCGGTCGAGGCCAGCGGCTCCACGATCGCCTTGCTGGGAGACAGCGGAACGTCCTGCGCGCGCACGATCTCGCGTTGTGCCGGCATCTGCAGCGCGCCGACCGCAACGGTGATCGCAAGCATGGGGGCGAGCAGGACTAACAAGGTTGCACGGTCCTCGTTGGCGCGCGCAGAGACCTTCGCCGCGGCTGCGATCGCTGCATCTGGCCTAGGTGATTCGGTTGAGTTGCGCATCGACCCCAACTCGGGGCCCAGGTCCGATTCGGGGACAGCAGAACTCGGCGCGACCGCCGGGGTGGCCGCACGGCGTCTTGGTTGCCCGGATCCGCGCTTGCCTGTTGACTTGCCTCGGCGCGGAGCCTTCGCGGGCTTGGTGGATTGGCTCGTCACACGCGGTGTGCCCCACGGGTCCCTCGCTCTAACCCTTACTGCAGAAAAGATAAAAAGACCACGAGGCCCCCCTGCGGCAGGCGCCGATCGCGTGTTAACTAAGCCCCAGCCGGGCCTTGATCTCACCCGGAGTGACGCCTGAGGCGCGCAGCTCGGCCAGCGCCCTGGCGCCTTCGCTCTTGGACAGCTTGCGCCCAAGCTCATCGCCCACGAGCGGGTGGTGGTGGTAGAGCGGCTCGGGCAGGTCGAGGAGCACCTGCAACAGCCGGTGGATGTCGGTTGCCGCGTAAAGGTCGCGGCCGCGCGTCACATGGGTGATGCCCTGGCGGGCATCGTCGATGACGACGGCGAGGTGATAGCTCGCCGGGACGTCCTTGCGCAGGATCACCGCGTCGCCCCAGCGTTCGGGGTAGGCCTCGACGATGGTGGGGGTCGCGCGCTCGTCGAGCTCGGTGAATGCGAGCCGTCGCTCGCCGAGCTTGTCCTGCGCGACCTCCAGCGCCCGCTCCATGTTGATGCGCAGCGCGAAGGGCTGCCCGGCCGCGATGCGCGCCTCGATCTCGGGCCCGGGCAGGTTCTTGTGCAGCCCAGGGTAAAGGGGAGCGCCATCGGGATCCAACGGCAGATCGCCGTCCGCCGCCCATATCTCGCTGCGCGAGGCAAAGCACGGGTACAGCAGCCCTTGCGCCAGCAGGTGCCGCGCCGCGCCGCTGTAGTCGGAGAAGTGCTGCGACTGGCGCAGTACGGGCTGCTCCCAGACGATCCCGAGCCAAGCCAGGTCTTCGTACAGCGCGCCGATGTACTCCTCGCGGCAGCGGGCGAGGTCGATGTCCTCGATGCGCAGCAGGAAGCGTCCGCCGGTGCGGCGTGCAAGGTCGAAGCCTATCAACGCGGAATAGGCGTGCCCCAGGTGCAAGGCACCGTTGGGGCTCGGCGCGAAGCGGAAGACCGGCGCTCCTGTCATGCAGGGTAATGCCGCATCAATCGCAATTGCCCGAGCGTCCCGCGCCCGGGCTGTAGGTGCGCGCCACGGCCTCCACGACGCGATCGTAGAAGCGGTTCTCGGCGTGCGGATAGACCATCGCCCAGCTGTTGATGAGGCGGCCGCCGCAGGTGAACGTCACGCGCTCGTAGAACTCGCGGTCGCCGATGGTGCCGGAGACGACGAACCACTTGTCGTGCACGGGCGCGTAGTCGATCGCTGCACCCGCGTACTGCTCCTTCAGCAGGAAATCGCGATACTCCTGCAGCGAGCTTGCGTCGTCGTTGGCAAAGGCGCCGACGAGCAACTGTGCGTGGCCGTCGCTCGAATAGAGCACGCGACCCTCATCCGTCCGGGGCTCGGTTTTCTGCGCGAAGACTTCGACCGGGTAGGCGATGAGAAAGCCGTGGCGCTCGTTGTGCAGCGTTGCCCATTCGGCGCGCCAATCGGAAGCGCCCGCGCTTGCGGCTGTCGCGGCCAAGCTGATTGCAGCCGCCGCAAATACGAGATGCCGTCCAATCACGCGCACCATGACCGCGTACTCCGCAGCGAACGCCCGCCGCTTTGCATATTTGGGACGGCAACCCTACTCTTTGAAGACTGCCGCCGAAAGCACCTGCACGATCGATGCACAAGAAGCCGAAAAAAGCTCCGCCCAAGATACTGACCGACGCAAACATGCGCCAAGGCCTGCGTGCGTTGCGGCGACAGTGCGGGCATATCCGCCGCGTGCATGATCGCGCCGGCGATCCGGCGCTGCGCCAGCATTCGCCGGGCTTTGAGGGTCTGGCGCGGATCATCGTCGGGCAACAACTGTCGCTTGCCAGTGCCGAGGCGATCTGGGGCCGGCTCAAGCTCGCGGCCAAACCGATGACTCCCGCGGCGTTCCTTGCACTCAGCGACGAGCAATTGCGCGCGGCAGGGCTGTCGCGGGGCAAGGTGCGCACGTTGCGCGCGGTGTGCGCGGCGATCGAGGGGGGCCTCGATCTGGACCAGCTTGCGCACGAGCCCGAGGACGTTGTGCACGAGGTCCTGACGGCGCTTCCCGGCATCGGCCCATGGAGCGCCGACATTTACCTGCTCTTTTGCCTGGGCCGCGCCGACGCGTTCCCGGCCGGCGATCTCGCATTGCAGATTGTGGCAACGCGTGCGCTGCGGCTGCGCGAACGCCCCTCATCCGAGCGGCTTTTGGAACTGGCCGAGCGGTGGCGTCCCTGGCGCGGCGTTGCAGCCCACCTGCTGTGGGCCGATTACAAGGTCGCACCCATCCGCGCGCCGAGCCGCAAAAAGACATAAAAACCTAGTCCGTTTCGATGCTTCTTAGCGGCGGCAACCACGCGCATAAATCGGCAATCCGGGAGCTTCACAGACCTGATACGCGCAGCTAGTATCCCGCCCGAACTTTGAGGAGAACGCGATTCGCATAAGAGAGAACTGACAGGACGCTAAATAGTGAACGCGCACGCGGCCATTCCGAACTCTTTTCCGGCTCTCGTCCTGAACGCCGACTTCCGGCCCTTGAGCTACTATCCTCTTTCGCTCTGGAGCTGGCAGGAATCGGTGAAGGCGGTCTTTCTCGATCGCGTGAACATCGTCTCCGAATACGACCGGTTCGTTCGCAGCCCCTCCTTTGAAATGAAGCTGCCAAGCGTCGTCTCGCTGAAGACGTACGTGAAGCCGGCGCTGTATCCCGCATTCACGCGGTTCAACGTGTTCCTGCGCGATCGCTTCAGCTGCCAGTATTGCGGCTCGAAAGAGGACCTGACGTTCGACCATCTCATTCCGCGCTCGCGCGGCGGCCAGACGCGCTGGGACAACGTGGTCGCCGCGTGTGCGCCCTGCAATCTCGATAAGGGCGGCGCGCTGGCGGAGGAGGTCGACATGCATCCGCTGCAGGCGCCCTACCGGCCGACGGTGTTCGAGCTGCACCGCAACGGCCGGCTGTTCCCGCCCAACTACCTGCACGAAAGCTGGCTGGACTATCTCTACTGGGATACCGAGCTGGAGCCGTAAGGACTTTCGAGCGACAACGGCGAATCATTCGCAGCAAAAAAAATGGCCCCGCGAGCGGGGCCATTCGCGTTCAGCGATCGATTGCCAGTGATCGATTGGTGTTCAAGCGGCGCGGCGAACCGGCGTCGCGCACAGAACCTGAGCAATCGACTCGACCGTTTTGCCCCAGTCGCTGGACTGCGCCTCGGCCGCGAGGCCGAACGCCGCGAGCGCGTCGGCTGGACTGCCGCCGTCGCGGAAGAAGCGCGCGCAGGACTGGCGAGCAACGCCTACGGCTTGATGCCATTGCAGCGGATTGACATGACCGGGACCCATAGACACCTCCTGGTGTTCACATAAGGCCGATGCATGTCGGCCCATTTTTCTTAGCGGCAAGCGCGTAAAGCGCCAATGGCATCACTACGCAACACCATGGAATGCGACACCTCGTGGAGACCTTCGGCTCCGTGACGCTCCACGCACTTGCCTACTCGGCGGAAAGTCTTTCGACCTCCCAATTCTGTATTCAGTTCACCGAAGCTGCATGTTCCGTAATCTCAGTTTGCGCGCTGTCGTCTTCGCGCCCCACGGAAATCAGGACCTGATCCAACACTTCGGAAAGGGAACGCCAACCATCTGACTCTGACGCCACGACTACCTCACTGTTACGCTTTGACCGATGACGCTTTCACAAAGGACGCTTGTAGAAAGTGACGCTTGCAGAAACGCCGGTTCGGGATTTTTGGCCGGCAAACCGCTCGGAAACACGCAGGTACTTTTTCCTCCGGGCTGTTTGCCGGCAATATTCAAGCGCGCGGCTGAGCACGCTGTGGGGGGAGTTCTCGTACGCCAACGCTACAGGACGCAACGGTACGCCACGCAACAAAGTAGTTTCATGACACTCGGTGGTACGCAGACGCGATACTGAACTGGACGCGATACTGGGACGCGATACAAAAGTGAGACGCGATACAAAACTAAAACGCGGTACTCGACTCAGACGCAGAACACTTGACGCAACAAACTCGGACGCGGGGGTTCCCTTCGGAACAGTTTCTGTTTTTTGCGCGCAGTTGCGCGATAAACCACAAACTGGTGACGAGCTGGAATTACGCGATACCCTCACTCCTCCGTCCCCCTAACGCGACGGGTCCGCGGTGTGTTCCGCGTACGAGAAGGACTTAACCGTCGCTTTTTGACAACGGCATGGCGCCATCGTGTCGGCCCCACGGTATTTGCCTTGACAGTTGCTGAACGAGTGAGCGCGCGCAGGCGCAGACGGATTCGCGGCCGCGCGTGCAAGCGATTGATATCAGTGAAGGTTAGACTCGCGTCGAGCGCGAAGCAGCGCGCGCGCTGAGCGCGGCGATCAACAAAGAAGCCGCCACATTCCAACCCGCGAGCGATACGCCGAACACGCGAAACGACGCTTCGTCGCAACGCACGACGTGAGTCGTCGCCAATTTGCCGAGCAGATCTCCAGCGGATGTCGTCAGCGTCTCCGCGCCGGTGCACGAGGACGGTCCCGGCCAGAAGTGCCATTCGACGCCCGCGTGGTAGGCGCCAAGGCCAGCATTCAGCACGAAAGCCAGCGTCGTCAGCCCAAACAGAAGAGCCGCAGCGTGCCGTTGACCCGCGGAAAGCAGCACCAACGCGGCAAACAGCGCCGGCGCGCCGGCGTAGTAGGCGAATCGCTGCTCCAGGCACAGGTGGCACGGCTTGACGCCGCCGATGTGCTCCAGCGCGAGCGCGCCCAGAATCGCGCCGACGGCCAACAGCAGGGCGAAGGCGCCTGAAGGGTAGGCCGAATGCTTGGCGGGCGGGGCAACGGCGATGGTCATGGGAAGAAGCCTACATCAGAAACTTGACGGCGACGAAGCCGCCGACCAGCAGCACCACGAAAACAGTCGTTACCAGCGTCAGGCGCTGCTCGATGAACTCGCGGATCGGCTGGCCGAACCAATAAAGCAGTCCCGCAACCAGAAAGAAGCGCATCGCGCGCGCGATGATGCTTGCGGCGATGAACAGCCACAGGTCCATGTGGGCGACGCCGGCGGCGATGGTGACCAGCTTATAGGGGATCGGCGTCATGCCCTTCAGCACAACGGCCTCGAACCCGTAGGTCTGGACGAAGGCAACGAAGCCGTCGAGCGCGTGCTCCTTGCCGTAGAAGTGCAGGATCGGCAGACCGATCGCCTCATAGGCGTAATAGCCGATGGCATAGCCGAGTAGCCCGCCGAGCACGGACGACACCGTCGCGATCGTCGCGTACCACCAGGCCTTCTCCCGGCGGCTCAGCACCATCGGGATCAGCATGATGTCGGGCGGGATGGGGAAGAACGAGCTCTCGATGAACGACACGATCGCGAGCGCCCAGGGCGCGCGGTGATCGCCCGCCATCTGCATCATCCAATTGTAGAGGCGTCGCATCATGTCGCGGCGTGATTAATCGGCGGCATGGGCAATGTCCATTGGCGAATGGGCCGGCGGCGAAATGGCTTGCGCCAGTGACAGCCGCAGCACGATTTCATTCAGCACAAAGCGGCCTTTGGGCGTGGCGCGGATGCGAGGCTCGCCGCCTGCGCCGGGGATGACCTCCACGAAGCCGAGGTCGCTGAGTTCGTTCACGGCCGCGGGCGACAGAGGTACCCCGCTGCGCGCGGCAAGGCGCGCAAGATCGACGCCTTCCGACAGGCGCAAGCCCATCAGCAGCATCTCGTCGGCTTCTTCCGAGGGCGTCAGGGGCGTCTGCTCGAGCAAGCCGCTTCCATTGCGCTCGACCAGATCGCGCCAAGCTTCCGGACCCCGCTCGGTGCTCGTAGCGTGCCGCGTACCGCCGATGACAATGCGGCCGTGCGCGCCCGGTCCGCAGCCGGCATACTCTCCGTAGCGCCAGTAGAGCAGGTTGTGACGGCTTTCCTCGCCCGGAGCCGCGTGATTGGAAATCTCATACGGGAAGAGCCCCGCCGCGGCCGTGAGCTCCTGCGTGGCCTCGTAGAGCGCCAGCGCCGCATCGGGATCGGGCGGCACCAGCTTGCCGGCCGCATGCAGCGCGGCGAACGGCGTCTGCGGCTCGATCGTCAGCTGGTAGAGCGACAGATGCCCCTCTGCGAGAGCCAGCGCCTCGGAGAGCTCCGCGCGCCACGCCGTCTCGGTCTGCTTGGGGCGTGCGTAGATGAGATCGAACGAGACGCGCTTGAACGTTGCGCGTGCGATCGCGATCGCTGCTTTGGCGTCGGCGACCGAGTGAATGCGCCCGAGCGAACGCAGGACCTCGTCGTTGAGCGATTGTACGCCGAGCGAGGCGCGGTTGACGCCTGCCGCCGCATAGCCGCGAAAGCGTTGCGCCTCGACGCTGCCGGGATTCGCTTCGAGCGTGATCTCGGCGTCAGGCGCGATCGTCCACAACCGCGCGATCTGATCGAGGATTGCGCCGACCGTCGTTGGCGCCATCAACGATGGCGTCCCGCCGCCAAAGAAGATGCTCGCGACCTCGCGCGGGCCAATCAGCGCGCGCGTGTTGGCAAGCTCGGCCAGATAGGCGGCGGCAAAGCGCGCCTCATCGACGCCGCCGTGGCGCACGTGGCTGTTAAAATCGCAGTAGGGGCACTTCTGCGCGCAGAACGGCCAATGGATGTAGACGCCGAACGCGTCAGCCGTCGGCGAGGCAGGCGCGGCGGAACGCATCGAAGGCAACTGTCCGGTGCGAGATTGCATATTTGTCGGCGGGCTCCATCTCGCCAAAGGTCTGCGTGTGGCCGTCGGCGACGAAGATCGGATCATAGCCGAAACCGTTGATCCCGCGCGGCGGCCAAACGAGATGACCGTAAACCTTGCCTTCAAACAGCGCGGTCGAGCCGTCGGGCCAGGCAAGGCAGAGGACGGAAATGAAGTTGGCGCGCGGGGGTCCTTTGGCCCAGGCATCGCGGTCGAGAAGCTCGTTGCGCACCCGCTGCATGGCGATATTGAAGTTGCGCGAAGGACCGCCCCAGCGGGCCGAGTAGATGCCGGGCGCCCCGTCGAGATCGTTGACCTCGAGCCCTGAATCGTCGCCGAGCGCCGGCAGGTTGGAAGCTCGCGCGGCAAGCACCGCCTTGGCTTCGGCATTGCCGGCAAACGTCGGCGCGGTTTCTTCCGGCTCTTCCAGGCCAGCATCCGCCGCCGCGACCGCATCGAGGCCGTAAGGCGCCAGGAGCTGGTTGATCTCCCACACCTTGCCGGGGTTGTGGCTCGCAACGACGAGGCGGTCGCCCGGCCGCAGCTTGCGCATCATTGGTGATCCCATCAGGTCAATTCCCAGATCAAGTCAGGCCACATCAAGTCAGGCCCCAGATGCGCGGCTCGGCGAACTCGAGGCAATTGCCGGCCGGATCGCGAAAATAGATCGAGCGCCCGCCGCCCGGCCATTCGAAGTCGGCCTCGATCGGCACGCCTGCTGTTTCCAGATGCTTGCGCCAGGCATCTATCTCGGTGGCGCTTGCGCGAAAGCACACGTGGCCTTGACCGTAGGCACCATGCGGCGGCACCGGGAGCGCAGCGTCGGGTGCGGGCGGCAGCTTGGTGACATCCGGATTGAAGATCAGCAGCATTTGATCGCCACAGCGATAGAAAACGTGCCGGCCCTCGACCTTGGCGTAGGGCGTGAACCCGAGCACGCGGCCGTAGAAGTCTTCGACGGCGGCCAAATCCGTGGCGTGCAGAATGGTCTCGAGAATGCTTGAAGGTTTCATGTAGTCACCGAGGCAGTAGGCAGCAGGAGGAGGGACCGATTGCGACTGCCGACTGCCTGTTGCCGACTGCCCTATCAAGTCACCGTCAGCTTCTGCAGGGCGATGAGCTCGCCGATCCCCTTCCTGGCGAGAGCCATGAGCTTGTCGAAGCTCTCCTGGCTGAAGGCCACCGTCTCGGCGGTGCCCTGGACCTCGACGATGCCGCCAGCTCCGGTCATGACGAAATTGGAATCGGCCTCGGCGGCTGAATCCTCGGCGTAGTCGAGGTCGAGCACAGGCGTGCCCTGGTAGATGCCGCAGCTCACGGCTGCCACCTGGTCGCGCAGCACGGGGCCCTTCACCATGTCGCGCAGCTTCATCCACTGGATGCAGTCGTGCAGCGCCACCCAGGCGCCGGTGATCGCGGCTGTGCGCGTGCCGCCGTCGGCCTGTATCACGTCGCAGTCGATCGAGATCTGCCGCTCGCCGAGCTGGGTGAGATCGACGATCGCTCGCAGCGCCCGCCCGATCAGCCGCTGGATCTCCTGTGTGCGTCCCGATGCATGACCAACGGTCACCTCGCGGCGCATGCGCTCGCTCGTCGCGCGCGGCAGCATCCCGTACTCGGCCGTGACCCAGCCGCGCCCCTGCCCCTTGAGCCAGGGGGGCACGCGCTCTTCCAAGCTCGCGGTGCAAAGCACGTGGGTATCCCCGAACTTGATCAAGCAGGAGCCTTCGGCGTGCTTTGATACTGCGCGCTCGATTGAGACGCGGCGCAGCTCGTCCTGCTGGCGTTTGGAGGGACGCATGTGAGGGTGCCGGCTCCGTTTTTTTCAGTTTTTGAGGGATTGGGTGGGTAAATTCGGCACGAACCTACGGGAGCGCCCCATCGGCTTCAACCAAAACCGATGATCAAATTGACTTAAGCACGCCCGCGTTCCTAAGGTTCGCGCCGTCGGACGCTGCCAAGGCTCCCCTTAGCGATGACAGAAGGCATAGGCGATCTCAACAAGCTCAGCGAGCGCTCGCGCACGATTCTGAGGCAGATCGTCGAGTCCTACCTGGAGACCGGCGAGCCGGTGGGGTCGCGCAACCTGTCGCGCGTGCTGCCGATGACGCTGTCGCCGGCGTCGATCCGCAACGTCATGTCGGACCTCGAGCAGCTGGGGCTGATCGCAGCCCCGCACACCTCGGCGGGACGCTTTCCGACACAACTCGGTCTGCGGCTGTTCGTTGACGGCCTGCTCGAAGTCGGCGACCTCACCGTCAAGGAGCGGCGCCAGATCGAGTCGCAGATCACCGGGGGCCGTGCGAGCTCCATCGACGATGTGCTGCACGAGGCCAGCGAGCTGATCTCGGGCCTGTCGCACTGCGCCGGCGTCGTGCTGGCGGAGCAGCAGGTCGCGCGCTTGAAGCATATCGAGTTCGTGCTCCTGGAGCCCGGTAAGGCGCTGGTGGTGCTCGTCGGCGAGGACCAGGCGGTCGAGAACCGCATCATTCCGGTGCCGCAGGGGCTGCCGCCGTCCGCGCTGACCGAGGCCGCGAACTATCTCAATACGCGCGTGCGCGGGGCGACCATCGCGGAAGCGCGCGCCATCATCGAGAGCGAGCTGCAGACGTCCAAGGCCGAGCTCGACGAGCTGACCCAGAAGGTGATTCAAGCGGGTCTCGCCGAGTGGTCGGGGTCGCTCGATGACCGCAAGAGCCTCATCGTGCGCGGGCAGGCGAACCTGCTCAAGGATGTCACCGCCCAGGACGACCTCGAGCGGATCCGGCTCCTGTTCGACGATCTGGAGCGCAAGAGCGACCTCGTGCAGCTGCTCGGATCATCGGAAAACGCCGAAGGGGTGCGCATCTTCATCGGCTCGGAGAACAAGCTGTTCTCGCTTTCGGGCTCGTCGCTGATTGTCGCGCCCTTCCACGACGATCGGCGCAAAATCGTCGGAGTTCTGGGGGTCATCGGGCCAACGCGCATCAATTATGCGCGAATTATTCCAATGGTCGACTACACGGCGAAGCTCGTTAGCCGACTGTTGACTTGATTTTTGCGCGCCATCGCCTGATATCGGGCCCATTAACCGTGCAATGCGATGTTGCGCCCGCGCGGGCCACCTATCGCCTGCCTTCCTTGAAACCCGCACACCCCCGATGAGCGATGGCCGACGAAAACAAAAAGACTGACCAAGAACCTGGATTTGAGCAGGAGCCGCGAGCCAGCGAGGGCAATGGTGCCCCGCGAGGCATGCCTGAGTCACCTGACGTCGCGACGCTCGAGGGCCGCATCGCGGACCTGACCGACCGGCTTTTGCGCGCGCACGCGGAGATGGACAACCTGCGCAAGCGCACCGAGCGCGACAAGGAAGATACGGCCAAGTACGCCATCACCCGGTTCGCGCGGGACGTATTGGGCGTCGGCGACAACCTGCAGCGCGCCATTGCGGCCGTCCCCGCCGGCGCGGCGGAAGAGGATGTAGCGCTCAAGGCTCTCATCGACGGCGTGTCGATGACCGAGCGCGAGTTCATGAATGCGCTGGAGCGCAACGGCGTGAAGCGCATCGATCCCGCGGGCGATCCATTCAACCCGCATGCGCACCAGGCGATGACCGAAATCGAGAATACCGACGTACCGCCCGGCACGATCGTTCAGGTGTATGCGCCAGGATACGAGCTCGGGGACCGCGTGCTGCGTCCGGCGATGGTCGTCGTCGCCAAGGGCGGCGCGAAGCCTCGGATAAAGCCGGAAGCTGACGCCGCCGACGAAAGCGGCAAGCGTCGCTCTTAGTGTGTGCGTTACTCTATTCACCGTCCCCGCACGCAACACGGCGGCGATTGTCTTCAATCGGATGCATCGCACGGGCCGGGCTGGACAAAATTGATGACGAAGCCTGTGGCCGGTCCCGTTGCGCGTCCAAAAAGCGACCTTATATAAGCTGCGTTTACCGTTTGGATGCTCCATAGGGGACCGAACCCGGCGCATAAGAAGCTGTCTGCTGCGCCGGAGAATCTGGACGCCGAACTCTCGGGTCCGAGCGGTCTGCCGCTAAAGATGAGGATAGGCACATGGCAAAAGTAATCGGCATTGACCTCGGCACCACGAACTCGTGCGTGGCGGTCATGGAGGGCGGCAAGCCGAGGGTTCTGGAAAACGCCGAGGGCATGAACACGACGCCGTCCATCGTCTCGTTCGCAGCAGACGGGGAGAAGCTCGTCGGCCTGCCGGCCAAAGCGCCAGGCGGTCACCAATCCGCTCAACACGTTCTTCGCCATCAAGCGCCTCATCGGCCGCCGCTACGACGATCCGATGGTCGAGAAGGACAAGAAGCTCGTCCCCTACAAGATCGTCAAAGGTCCAAACGGCGACGCCTGGGTCGAGGCCAACGGCAAGGCAGTATTCGCCGCAGCAGATCTCGGCCTTCATCCTGCAGAAGATGAAAGAGACCGCCGAAGCCAAGCTCGGCGAGACCGTCACGCAGGCCGTCATCACCGTTCCCGCCTACTTCAACGACGCGCAGCGCCAGGCGACCAAGGACGCCGGCAGGATCGCGGGCCTCGAGGTGCTGCGCATTATCAACGAGCCGACGGCGGCGGCGCTCGCCTACGGCCTCGACAAGAAGACGCAGGCCAAGACCATCGCCGTGTACGATCTCGGCGGCGGCACCTTCGACATCTCCATCCTCGAGATCGGCGACGGCGTGTTCGAGGTGAAGTCGACGAACGGCGACACGTTCCTCGGCGGCGAAGACTTCGACATGAAGCTCGTCAACTACCTGGCCGACGAGTTCAAGAAGGAGCAGCGGCATCGACCTGCGCAACGACAAGCTGGCGCTGCAGCGGCTGAAGGAAGCCGCCGAGAAAGGCCAAGATCGAGCTCTCGTCGGCGACGCAGACCGAGATCAACCTGCCCTTCATCACCGCTGACGCGTCGGGCCCCAAGCATCTCACCATGAAGCTCACGCGCGCCAAGCTGGAGAGCCTCGTCGACGATCTCATCGCGCGCACCAAAGGCCCGTGCGAGCAGGCCATCAAGGATGCCGGCCTCAAGGCAGCCGAGATCGACGAGGTCGTGCTCGTCGGCGGCATGACGCGCATGCCGAAGGTGCAGGAGGTGGTGAAGCAGCTGTTCGGCAAGGAGCCGCACAAGGGCGTCAACCCGGACGAGGTCGTCGCCGTCGGCGCCGCCATCCAGGCCGGCGTGCTGCAGGGCGAAGTCAAGGACGTGCTGCTGCTCGACGTGACCCCGCTGTCGCTCGGCATCGAGACGCTGGGCGGCGTGTTCACGCGCCTCATCGATCGCAACACCACGATCCCGACCAAGAAGGGCCAGACGTTCTCGACCGCCGAGGACGGCCAGAGCGCGGTCACCATTCGCGTGAGCCAGGGCGAGCGCGAGATGGCAGCCGACAACAAGTTGCTCGGCCAGTTCGACCTCGTCGGCATCCCGCCGGCGCCGCGCGGCGTGCCTCAGATCGAGGTCACGTTCGACATCGACGCCAACGGCATCGTGCACGTCGGGGCCAAGGACAAGGCGACCGGCAAGGAGCAGTCGATCCGCATCCAGGCATCGGGCGGTCTCTCCGACAAGGAGATCGAGCGCATGGTCAAGGACGCGGAATTGCACGCGTCCGAGGACAAGAAGAAGCGCGAGTTGGTCGAGGCCAAGAACCACGCCGAGGCGCTCATCCACGCGACCGAGAAGCAGCTCAAGGAAAACGAGTCGAACGCGGCCGTCGCCGCGGCCAAGCCGGCGGTCGAGAAGGCCGTCGCCGACCTCAAGTCGGTGCTCGGCTCGGATGACGCCGACCGCATCAAGCAGTCGACCACTGAGCTTGCCCAGGCAGCCATGAAAATCGGCGAGGCCATCTACTCGGCCCAGCAGGGCGCGGGTGGCGGCGCTGGCGCCGGTGAGGGCGAGCCCGGAGCCGGCTCGACGGCGGGCGAGGAGAACGTGGTCGACGCCGACTTCGAGGAAGTGAAGGACGACAAGAAGAAGTCGGCCTGACCTCGGTTCAGACTTAGCGCCTGAGCGGACGCGAGAAACGAGCCCGGCCCCGCGGCCGGGCTTTTCTCTTTTGGGGGGTGCATTTTGAGGCATCCGCACCCATCTCAGGGGTGGCGGCAACACCGGCCGGGCTTTGTCGAATTTAGTCACCGGCCGACCTTCCCCCGCCGATAAAACATCGCTATCTCCCCAGGCAGGACTTTTCTCGACCCATGAGCGAATCGGAAGGACCCGCGCTCGACATGGCCAAGCGCTGCTACTACGAGACCCTCGGCATTGCGCGGGCTGCGAATGAGCAGGAGCTGAAGTCGGCTTACCGGCGCCTCGCCAAAGAATTCCATCCCGACTGCAATCCCAACGATACCCGCGCCGAGTTGCGCTTCCGGGAGGTCAGCGAGGCCTACGAGGTCCTGAAGGACCCGCAGAAGCGCGCGGCCTACGACCACTTCGGCCATGCCGCGTTCGACAATGGCGCAGGCGGGGGCCGCGGCTTTGGGCCCGACTTTGCCTCCTCGATGTCGGACATCTTCGATGATCTGTTCGGCGAGTTCATGGGCGGCCGGCGCGGACAGCGGCCGCGCTCCTCGCGCGAGCGCGGCGCCGACCTGCGCTACAATCTCGAGATCGCGCTCGACGGAAGCCTTCGCCGGCAAGACGGCACAGATCTGCGTGCCCACGAGCGTTTCCTGTGAAACATGCAGCGGCTCGGGCGCCAAGGCCGGGACCAAACCGACGACCTGCCAGATGTGCGGCGGCCACGGCAAGGTGCGCGCGAGCCAGGGCTTTTTCACCATCGAGCGCACGTGCCCCAACTGCCAGGGCCGTGGCGAGACCATCGAGGATCCGTGCCAGGGCTGCCGCGGCTCGGGGCGCATCACCAAGGAGCGCACGCTCTCGGTCAACATCCCCGCCGGCGTCGAGGACGGCACGCGCATCAGGCTCGCGGGCGAGGGCGAGGCGGGCCTGCGCGGCGGCCCCGCCGGCGATCTCTACATCTTTCTCTCGATCAAGCCGCACGAATTCTTCCAGCGCGACGGCGCCGACTTGTTCTGCAAGGTGCCGATCTCGATGACGACGGCAACCCTCGGCGGCCAGATCGAGGTGCCGACCGTCGATGGCGCGGCGACGCGCGTGAAGGTTCCCGAGGGCTCCGAGACCGGCAAGCAGTTCCGCCTGAAGGGCAAGGGCATGCCGGTGCTGCGCTCCAAGGTCTCGGGCGACCTGTACATCCAGGTCGAGGTGGAGACGCCCAAGAGCCTGACCAAGCGTCAGCGCGAGCTGCTCGAGGAGTTCGAGAAAGAGAGCCACAAGGAAACGAGCCCGGAGAGCGCCGGTTTCTTTGCGCGCATGAAGGATTTCTTCGAAGGCAAGAGCTCGTGACGTTGGCCGCAGCCGCCACGTGCGCGGCACGTTCCTCCCAGGATCGCGCTCAATGAGCTCGCCGGCCAGGCTCTTGTTCTTCGCGGGCTCGTCGCGCACGGCCTCCTACAACAAGAGACTCGCGCGCCTCGGCGCCATGATCGCGGATGCCAACGGCATCCCCTCCACCTTCGCCGATCTCGGCGACTACCCCATGCAGATGTACAACGGCGACCTCGAAGTGGCCGACGGGCCGCCGGAGAACGCTCGCAAGTTCAAGGCGCTGATGCAGGCCCATAGCGGCATCTTCATCGCCAGCCCCGAGTACAACGCCTCCATCACACCGCTGCTCAAGAACACGCTCGACTGGGTCAGCCACACGCGCGACGACGGCGAGGCGCCGCTCGAGGTGTTCAAGACGCGCGTGTTCGCGCTCGGCTCAGCCTCGCCCGGCGGCATGGGCGGCCTGCGCAGCCTCATCACCGCGCGCACCGTATTGGAGCTTGGCCTGGGTGCGCTGGTGCTGCCCGACCAGTTCGCAGTGCCGCGCGCCGCCGAAGCCTTCGACGAGCACGGGCACCTCAAGAACAAAGAGGCGCAGGAGAGCTTCAAGCAGCTCATCCAGAAGCTTGCGCGCGCCGCGCATGTGCTGCATGGCTAGGGGCCCCGCAGCCCCGGCACATTCCTCAGCCTATCGCCATGAGCTCCCTGACCGCCAAGGACCGCCTGATTGTCGCGCTCGACATGCCGACGGTCGAGGAGGCGCAGCGCCTGGTCGCCAAGCTCGGCAACGAGGTGACCTTCTACAAGGTCGGCCTCGAGCTTCTGTTCTCCGGAGGGCTGGAGCTCGCCCGCGCGCTGAAAGCGGAAGGCAAGCGCGTGTTTCTCGACATGAAGCTGCTCGACATCGGCAACACGGTCGAGCGGGCGGTGGCGAACGCGACCGAGCTGGGCGTCGACTTCCTCACCGTGCACGGGCATGACCTGAAGACGCTGCGCGCGGCCGTGTCGGGGCGCGGCCGCAGCCCGTTGAAGCTGCTCGCCGTCACCGTGCTGACGAACCTCACGGCGGACGACCTGAAGCAGCAGGGCTCCTCGCACGCGCCCGCCGATCTCGTGTTGGCGCGCGCGCGGCTCGCGCGCGAATCGGGCTTTGACGGCGTGGTCGGCTCGGGCCAGGAGGCGGGTCGCATCCGCGCGGCGGTGGGGCCCAGGTTCCTGATCGTGACCCCGGGCATCCGGCTGACGGGCAGCGCCACCGACGACCAGGAGCGCATCACCACGCCCGATCACGCTATCGCGGCCGGCGCCGACTACATCGTGGTGGGGCGGCCGATCACACAGGCCGACGACCCGGTTGCGATTGCGCAGGCGTTCATCAGCCACATCCGCGAATCCGCCGGGAAAGCCAGCTGAAAAACATGCGAAACGGAAGGACGAATAGCCGATGCCCAAGGGATACGTGATCGTGCGTGTGGAGGTGACGGACCCCGTGAAGTGGGCCGAGTACGTCGCCAAATCGAAGATCGCGCTGGAAAAGTTTGGCGGCAAGCCGATCGTGCGCGGGGGGAAGTACGAGATCGCGGAAGGCTCAGGCCGCCCGCGCAACGTGGTGCTGGAATTCCCCGACTACGAGGCCGCTCGCGGCTATGCCTTGTCGCCCGAATATGCCGAGGCCAAGGCGCTGCGGCAGGGCGCCGGCACGATGGACATGGTTATCGTCGAGGGGGTTTGAGCCCTTGGTTGCGGCGAGGTCCGCAGCAGCGCAAGGTTGGTCATGCCTCACACTCCCACCAACAGTGGCCGGGCGCCCTGGCGCGCAACCGTGCTCACGCTCTTCCCCGAGATGTTCCCCGGGCCGCTCGACGTCTCGCTCTCGGGCCAAGCGCTCGAAGCCGGCATCTGGTCGCTTGCAACGATAGCCATCCGCGACTTCGGGCTCGGGAAGCACCGTGCCGTCGATGACGCGCCGGCCGGCGGCGGCGCCGGCATGGTCCTGCGCGCCGACGTGCTCGCCGCCGCCATCGACCGCGCGCGCGCCGACGACGCCGAGGCCCCGCTCATCTACCTCTCCCCGCGCGGTACCCCCTTCGATCAGACGCTCGCCCGCGAGCTTGCCGCCGGCCCCGGCGCGATCCTGCTCGCCGGCCGCTTCGAGGGCATCGACGAGCGCGTCATCGCCGCCCGCAGCATGCGCGAGGTCTCGATCGGCGACTATGTGCTCTCGGGCGGCGAGATTGCCGCCATGGTCGTGCTCGACGCCTGCGTGCGCCTGCTGCCGGGCGTCGTCGGCGCGGCGGCATCGCTGAGCCAGGAAAGCTTCGAAGATGGCCTCCTGGAGTACCCGCAATTCACCAAGCCGCGCGAATGGGAGGGGCGGGCGATCCCCGACATCCTCCTCTCCGGCGACCACAAGCGGGTCGAGGAGTGGCGCCGGCGCGAGGCCGAACGCCTGACGGCCGAGCGCCGGCCCGATCTTGCGCGCGGCAAACGGGGCCGGGGGCCGGCCGGCGCCGACTGAGGCACCGCCCGGTCCGGGAAACTGCGTATCGACAATCCGGCCCAATTCGGCTATTACGCGGTCAAATTCCCCAAGACTTGCCGTAGCGGGGTGCCGGCCTGTCGTGCCGAGCCGCTCGGTTGTTTTTATTCAAGGTGGCCCATGAATATCATCCAGGAACTCGAGCGCGAGCAGATGAACGCCGTGACGGCGAAGCGCGGCGTGCCCGAGTTCGGCCCCGGCGACACCGTCAAGGTGATGGTGAAGGTGATCGAGGGCGAGAGCGTCCGCACCCAGGCCTACGAGGGCGTGGTGATCGGCCGCTCCGGCGCCGGCATCAACGAGAACTTCACCGTGCGCAAGATTTCCTACGGTGAGGGCGTGGAGCGCGTGTTCCCGGTCTACTCGCCCTACATCGCCGAGATCGAAGTCATCCGCCGCGGCAAGGTCCGCCGCGCGAAGCTCTATTACCTGCGCGGACGCCGCGGCAAGTCGGCGCGCATCGCCGAACGCTCGGACGCGCGCGCCCGCCGCCTCAACGCGCAGTGGAAGGGTTTCAAGAAGCCGAAGGGCGAGCCCGACGATCTCACGCAGATCAAGGGCATCGACGCCGATCTCGCCGGCCGCCTGCGGCAGCTCAACTGCTTCAAGCTCGACCAGATCGCCAACCTCTCGGACGACGATATCGCCAACCTCGACGAGGCCCTGCAGCTCGACGGCCGCATCGAGAAAGACGGCTGGATCGAGCAGGCCCAGCGCCTCGTCGCCGAGGCCGCAGCTGCCGAAGTACCGGCCGAGGAAGAGAAGAAGGCCTAACGCGGGCCTTCGCTTGCTCCGTCATATTGAGGCATCCTGATCTTGGCCGCCGGCCCGAGCGCTGCGGGCTCGAGCCGCGCATTGCGCCGCGGACAAATTCCATTACATTTGTGAGGCTGCCCGAGGACGGGCGCACGCCCAGGGACCGGCACATGTCGAACGTAGAAGTCACGCGCGCGCCCGACCGCGACGGCAAGATCAAGCTGCACGGCCCCGACGCCTTCGAGGGTATGCGCAAGGCCGGCCAGCTTGCGGCCGCGGCGCTTGACATGCTCGCCCCCTACGTGAAGCCGGGCGTGACCACGGAGACGCTCGACGCGCTGGTGCTCGACTTCGCGCTCGACCACGGCGCCCATCCGGCCCCGCTCAACTACCGCGGCTTCCCGAAGTCGATCTGCACCTCCATCAACCACGTGGTCTGCCACGGAATTCCAGGCCCAAAGCCCTTGCGCGACGGCGACATCGTCAACATCGACGTGACGCTGATCGTCGACGGCTGGCACGGCGACACGAGCCGCATGTACCCGGTGGGGCGCATCTCGCGGCGCGCGGAGCGGCTGATCTACGTAACCTATGAGGCGCTGAAGCGCGGCATCGCGGCGGTGAAGCCCGGCGCCACGACGGGGCACATCGGCGCCGCCATCCAGTCCTATGCGGAGGCCGAGCGCTGCAGCGTCGTGCGCGACTTCTGCGGGCACGGGCTCGGCCTCGTGTTCCACGACCGGCCCAATATCCTGCACTACGGGGAGCCGGGCGAGGGCGTGACGCTGGAGGCCGGCATGCTGTTCACCATCGAGCCGATGATCAACCTCGGGCGCCCGCACGTGAAAGTGCTGCCCGACGGCTGGACCGCGGTGACGCGCGACCGCGAGCTGTCGGCTCAGTTCGAGCACACGATCGGCGTGACGGGAGAGGGCTGCGAAGTCTTCACCTACTCGCCCAGAGGCATCGACTGCCCCGTCTTTGAACTCACCTGAGCGGCTCCCAAGCCCACCTTAGGCGAGGATACCAACGCTTCTCAGCCCACTCTCTATCTCCGCTCGCGACGGTGCCCCCTTGCGCATGAACACCGCGGGCTTCGACAGCGGGGCCGGCATCCGCGCCCACTGCCCGGCCTTGCCGGCGTCGGCACTCGACCATAAATCGACCCACTCGCTGCCGGCAGGGAAATAGACGTCGACCGCATCCGCGCCCTTGTCCAGCACCGGTGCAACCATGAGATCCGGCCCCAGCAGGAACTGGTAACGCAGGGCATGGGTGTTCGGGTCGTCGGGATAGTGCAGGAACGGGTGTCGGACCACTGGATGGCCGCGAGCGGCCGCTTCGCCGACAAGCCGTTTCCGGTACGACGCGAGACCCTTGTAAACATTGCCGAAGCGCACCGTGTGCGCGAGCGTCTCGGCGCTAGTGTCGAACTGCGCAGCGACGGCCGGATCGAGGCCCTCATGCGTACGCAGGACGGCGGTGAAAGCATTCAACTCGATCCAGCGCATGAGAAGTTCGGGGCTGCGCGCGATGATCGGGATCTCCATGCCCGCGAATTTGACCTGGAAGCTGTCATAGCCGCCGGTGTCGCTGTGCAGCAGGCTGAAGCCCGATACGCCGCCCGCGAGAAGACCCACGACGGCGCTCTTGATGCCGTCATACTGGTCCCAGCTCTGGATCTGATCGCCGAGCCAGAACAGCGTCGCCGCGCCGGGACTCCGGGTAAAGCCGGAGCGGTCGAAAAAGACGATATCGTCGCCGCGTCCTGCCTCCTCGATTGCTTCGCGGGCAACCCGGGCCCACTCCTCGGGGAAACGGTTATGCCAGACGGTCGGGTCGGCACCGCCGTAGAGCTTGGCATCGAACGGCAAGGCTTCGGCGAAATCGTTCATCCAACCCGACGCACCCGCCTTGCCGATCATCTCCGTCTTGATGACGGACTTGATCCACGTGCGCGTGTCGGGATTGCTGAGATCGATCAGGCCGGCCCGGAAATTCGAGTTCTTGAGCAGGTAAGGCGAGCCGTCCGCCTTCTCGACGAGATAGCCCTTCTGCAGGCCCTCGGTGAACATGGCGCTGTGGCCCGGCTCGTTGCTGAGGAACGGGTTGATGTAGATGAGCATCCGCGCGCCCTGGCTCTCCAGGTCGGCGACGAGCTGCTTCCAGCCGGGATAGTAGCTCTCGTCGAGCTGCCAGTTCCACCAAAGCTGCGTGCCCACCGGCGTGACGCGCACGCCGACCCAGTCCTGGATCCAAAGCCCGGCGACGGGGATGCCAGCCTCGCGCGCCCTGCCGAGTTTGGCGCCCACGGATTGGGTGCCGCCTCCCACTCCAAGGATCACGCCGGAATGCACCCAATCGGGCAGAACGCGCATGCGGCCGGTGTACTCGGTGTAGGCTTCGATCAGGTCGAGCGGCGTCGGGCCGTAAAGGATGCGGCCGGTCATGATTCCCGACCAGACCTTGATGTCGACGTGCTCCGCCTGCCTTAGGTCGAACACGCTGTATTCGAGGTTCTCGAGGAACAGCGACCGCAAGCGGCTGGAGATGAAATGCGGGGCGGGCGCCTCGGTGATGTAGGGATTGCCGCCGCCGTTGCTGGCGAAGAGATCGACGAGCTGGGTAACGATCGGGCGTCCGCGCCCGACGCCGTGCTCCTGCACGAGGATGGGAAGGACGTTGCCCTTCTGATTGAAATACGTGAGCTGCTCGCCGAATCCGAAAAAGCCCTCGTCCTTTGTCGAACCGATGAGCAGACGGATGCGGTTGATCTCGGCCGCCCTGGGCCCGTCCGCGCCGATGACAAAGCACAGATGCGTCGCCGAGGCGGCCTCGAAGACGAGCTTATAGCCGACATTGCCAGCCGCACCGGTCAGCTTTCCCGACACCGTCGCCATGTTCCCGACAACGTCGATCGTGTCGATGGTCGGCTTCTCGTAGGACGCCGTCACTGCATCGGTGACAGTGAAGAAGGCTTCCGGAGTGCCGAAATCCCTGATGTCCGCCTTGGCGTTCTCGGCGATGATGAAATTGCCGTCGGGTGCGGTTTCCCAAATGATCCGCTCGGGTTTGGACTTGTGCGCGACTTGCAGTCCGTTCGCACTGCGGCGCAGCATAAAGTCACCGATTGGGTACTCTTCGACGGGCGCCGACTGTGAAGTCGCGCCGAGCGGCAGCGATGCGCCCGCAATCGCCGCCGCACTTGCGGCGAGGAATTCGCGACGTCTCACCTTCATCTGCACACCCCCGAGGTTTTGCGGCGGATTATGGCCGGCTGCAGTCGTTCGGCGCATTGGCGCCGGCAAACCGGTCCGACATCCATTGGGTAGCGGCCGCGGCACTGTCGCGGCCGGCCATGGCGTGGCCGACGCCAGGCAGCAGCAGCCTCTGCACCGCGTTTCCATTCGCGCACAGCTTCTTGATGTAGTCGGCGGTGACCGGCGGATCGACGGTGTCGTCCGCGGTGCCCTGCGCGACGAACAGCGGAAGGGGAGCGGGCGGCGTGCCAACTCTGTTCTCGGCAAGAAGCGTGCGCCATGGCTCGATGACGGTCGGATCGCCGACCTTCAGAAAGCCCTTCTGCAACGTCTCGCCCACTGCTGCTCGCGGACGCATATCGATGGGCAACTCAAGACAGATATTGGCCAGCTCATCGACCGTCGGAATGGCATCGGCCTCGACAATTTGGTGCATCGGCGCGCCGAACACGCGATCCCACGACCACAGCGTCATGGCCAGAAGATTCTTGCCGCCGGACGTATTCATGTCGGCGCGCATCAGAGCACCCAACTCCGTCGCCGGCGCCGCCACGGCCACGCCGGCCAACTCGAGTTCAGGGGCATAGGTGCCTGCGAGCGTGCCGGCGAAGAGGACCGCTTGACCGCCCTGCGAATGGCCCCAAAGCACGGCGCGCCTTCCCGCCCCTTTGCCTGCCAGACTTTGTGCCGCCCGCACCGAGTCGAGCACGGCACGCCCCTCGCTATCGCCCACGAGATACGGATGCGGACCGGGAGTGCCAAGTCCCGGATAGTCCGTAGCGGCGACGATCCAGCCACGCTGAACCATCTCCCGCAGACCTTGGACTTGCTGGAAGAAGAACAGCGCCAGCGACGGGGCGCAGTGCGCAACGATGCCAGTGGTCGGATGCGCCCACGCAACGATCGGCCTGCCCAGCGGTGGCGCCGGCCCCGCAGGGATGATGACGACGCCGGAACCGCAATCGGCTCGTGCTTTAAGCCCGTCGATCGGTAGAGCACACGATAGGACTTCGCATCGAGCGGAGCACCCGGTATCGGCTCCTGACGGATCAGAGTTCCGGCCGCCCCCGCAATCTCCTCCGCGGACGCGCGATAAAATGCGCCCTGCCCCCGGGCCTCGAAGCCGCCCGCGACGATCGAAAGCGATAAAGCGGCAACCGTCGCAGCCCCCCGAATTGCTCTCAAACCGGCCTTCACGCGCATTCCGAATGCCTGTTCAAACGTGGGCATTCATACTACGGGGCGGCCCTTGCGTCCTGGGAAGCGTGGCTGTCTATCGGACGAGCGAGCCGTCACAGCCGGGTGTACGAGGCACCCATCGTCAAATCGCGACCCTCGCGATGGACATAGCAATGATCCGACCAGCCTGACTGATCCCCTTGCCCGCACGCCGAAGGGGCTGCGTCCGCCGATGCACTGGCCGGCTGGTCCGCGGAATCGGCATCCGCCGTATTGAGCTGCCACTGGAGCGCGGGGGTGCCGGCTTCATAGTGCGCGCAGGCGCCCGCGAAGAGCGACAGCACACCAGCCATGAGAAAAACGCTCGCGCGACGCACAGGGGCGGGCATTTGGCGGTGGTTTTGCCGCTGAACCATGATCTCGAACTCCCTGCTGCCTAGCCGGCATTCGCCAAGATGAACAGGCAGATGCCGATTGCAGGACCCAACCCCGCGGCCAACGTTGCTATGACGAGCGATCTGACAATCACGGCGTTAATCCATATGCTTACCGACGCCACGCTGGAAAATTACGCAGGATCTGGAAGCTTCGCAGTCCCCTGATTGGGGGAGTGCGCCAGCGTGCGGCGGGGGAGACCAATTGTCCGCGTGCCACATGTCGTCTGAATCCGTACATGCCAAGTCCCTGTGAACGTTCATTCTTATTGATGACCCCCGGACCGTGGCGTAGCATCGGATCAAGTAAGGCGTAGTTCTGTGCGTGGGGAGCGCGCGCAGATGAGACAGATGGGTTTGACGAAAGATATTGGTCATCCCGTCTTGGTTGAGCTTCCGCGTTTCGCTCAGACCAAGACCGTGCCTCCGGCTGTCCGCAAGTTCGCGGTTCAAAGACCGGCACTGCTTCGCTTCCTCGACAAAGCTGCTTCCCGCCGCCTCGTCCTGTTCGGGGCTCCTGCCGGGTACGGGAAATCGACGCTTGCTGCGGAGTGGTGCCAACGCCTTCGCGGTGCCGGCGCCATAACGGCCTGGCTCAGCCTCGATGTCGACGACAACGAGCCGAGCGCATTTGCCTATCACCTGGCCCGCGCGATCGAGTGCGCTGCTCCGAACCTCGGCCGGGACGCCATCGGGCTGCTGCAAGCGTCGAGCCTGATCCCTGCGCGCAACGTCATCTCGTCGCTTCTAAATGCGGTGTCGGAGATCGATTCCGAGACCTACGTCTTCCTTGAGGATTTTCACGTCGTCTCCGATCGGCGGTGTCACGAGCTGGTGACGCTCATCCTGCGCTACGCGCCCTCGAACCTGCACTTGGTTCTCGTGTCGCGCAGCGAGCCTCGCTTCTCGCTGTCGCGCCTGCGCCTCGACGACCAACTCGCGGAAGTCGACGTCTCGCTCCTGAAGTTTACGCTCAAGGAGACGGGGGATTTTCTGGGCGAAGCTCTTTTCAAGCAATTGGGCGCGGCGGGCGTCGCCAGGCTGCATTCTGCCACCGAGGGCTGGCCTGCCGCGTTGCAACTGGCCCGGATCTCGCTTGTCAATTCACGCGATCCGCTGGCGCACGTCGGCACGATCTCGGGGACGTCGCGCACGATCTCGGAATACTTCGAAGACACCCTCGCCACCGAGCCCTCGGCGGTCGCGGACTTCCTTGTGAAGACATCGATACTCGACCAGATGAATGGTTCGTTGTGCAGCGCGGTCGCGGGCACCTCCGACGGCGCGTCAATACTCGAATCCCTGGAGCGGGAGCAATTTATGCTCGTGCCGCTCGACGATTTCGGCAACTGGTATCGGTTCCACCATCTGTTGCGCGAGTTTCTGCTCGATCGGCTGCGCGCCAAGATGGGCGATCAGATCCCGGACCTCTATCGCCGAGCCTATCGCTGGTACGCCGCGCGCGAGATGTGGAGCGAGGCCGTGCGCTACGCGATCGCGGCTGAAGACTTCCCGCTGGCCATCGAGTTCATTGAGAACTGCGCAATGTCCATGGTCATCAAGGGTGACCTGCTCACTTTGCTCAGCTGGGAGCGGCAACTGCCGAAGGAGCTGATGAGTTGCCAGCTCGAGTTGAAGCTTGCGCTCGCCTGGGGCATGAGCCTCGTCACCCGCTTTAGAGAGGCAGAGGAGCTCCTCGCGCAGGTCGAGACCGGAGCCAGCGAAAATCCCGGTAGCGATCTGTGGTGGAGATGCCGGGCGGCGCGCGCGGTGCTCTGTGCGCTGTGCGACGACAGCGGCCGTGGCAGGGATATCGCCTGCGAATGCCTCGAGGGCCACAAGTTCGACGCGTTCAATTTCAACGCGCTGTGCAACGTGGCGCGCTACGCGCACCTGAAGGCGGGCGACTGGAACGCGTTTTATGCCGTCTCGAAGCCGGACGTCTCAGCCGGCGAAGCCTCGTACGTGCTTCCCGAAAACTATCGTCTTTGCCTGTATGGTCTAGCCGCCGTCAAACAGCTGAAATTCGAAGAGGCGTTCGAGCTCTACGCTGCGGCGCGGAAGCTCGCTGAAAAATACGTAGGGGCAAAGTCCGTTTCGGCGTCCATGGTCACAGGCCTGATCGCGCGGCTGCAGTATGAGCGCGGCGACGTGAGCGGCGCGGAGGTCACCGTGCTCGACGCCCTCGATCTCATCGAGTCGACGGCGTTCCACGAAGGCTTTCGAAACGCATATTTCGTTCTTGTCCGCGCCGCCGCGATGCGCGGCGATCACACCAGGGCCGTGAGCCTGCTCAATCGCGCCGAAAGGCTGAGCTGGGAGCGCGGGTGGGGCGTAGTGGTCGCCATGCTGCTTGTGGAGCGCACGCGCGTGCTCTTGGCCGATGGCAATGTCAGCGAGGCCCTCGCGCTGCTGCCGGCCTTCGAGAAGCTTGAAGCAAAACACCCTGCGGGCAGCTCTTGCTCGAGCACACCCATTCGTACCTGGAACATGGTCTCCAAGGGATTGATCGATGCTGCTTCGGGGAATTTAGCGGAGGCTGCGGTCTCCTTGAGCGGAGCGTTCGACGGCCTTCTTGCCATAGACGACCGGTTTGTCGCGCTGAGAGTCGGAATTGATCTCGCCGTCCTCCATGCCCGCTTGGGATCACCGACAAAGGCCTACGATCTTCTCAGAAAGCTCATGTCGTGGGGAGCGGAGGCAAATATGCCGAGTTTCGTTCTCGATAACGACCGCCGCATCGTTCCGATCTTGCTGCAGGCCAGAGATGCGGGCACCTTCGATGAAGACGGGGATTCTCTGAAGTTCGTCAACGGATTGCTTGAGCAGCTGCACGATCGCTCGCGCCCTTCACCCAAGACCGTCGCGGCTCGCTCGCGCGACGAGCTGACGGCACGCGAGCGCTCGATCGTCGAGTTCATTGCCAAAGGTCAATCGAACAAAGAGATCGCTCGCGAGCTAGGTGTCGCGCCGGAAACCATCAAAACGCACGTGAAGCGCATCTTTCAGAAGCTGTCGGCGGAATCACGCGCACAAGCCGTCGTCCGCGCGCAAAGCCTCGGCATGCTGAAGACGAGCCACGCTCAGGCGGCTTTGTAGGCCGGCGGGACCTTTGACGCCGGCACCGGCTTTCCGTGTGACGCTACGCTCTTGTTGCTGACTGGACGCATCCCGTCGGCAAGCGCTTCGAGCGCGGCAATATCCAACAGGCGCAGGCCCCCGGCCGCGGTCTCTATCAGCCCGCGCCGCTCGAGTTCGATGAGAATTGCGCTCAGGTCGTCGAGGCTGAGCCGCAGTAGATCGGCGATCACGCCGCAACGCCAGGAATTCTTCGATGAGAGCGGCAGCACGGCCCTGCTGAACATTGGTGCGCGCCGACGTGACGAGCAGCGCCGCCACTCGCTCGAGCGGCTGCCGTTGCCCGGCCACGTGCAACTCGTCGCGGCGAATCTCGAACTCCCGCTCGACGGCTGCGGCTAGCTTGGCCTTAGCCTTCTGGTCTTCGCGAATGATTTCGGCGGCGGCGTCAATCGTTAGGCATCTGACCGTCGTCTGAACCAACGCCCGAGCACTCAGACAATGCTTCTCAAGGAAGCCAAGGCCCACAAAGTCGCCCGGGAAGAGAAACTCGACAACCAACTGCCGATCGGTTGGGCGGTTCTCATAGAGACAGACCGCGCCGGTCTCGACCCGGAAAACGTGCGTCCTGGGATCGCCCGGCCGGAAGAGGAACTCGTTAGCATGAACGGTGCGGATCTCCGCATCGGACGGCTCGGGCGCCGGGGCGCTTGTGTCGCGCATCCAGAAAGTCGGCTCGATACGGCGCGGAACCGCGCCCTCCTGCGACCTTGCAGGACTGTTCTCACCAAACCCCTCAAAGGACAACCAAGCCATAGGATTTCCCCGAACTCAGAACAAACTTGCGCTGCTCTCGACCCCCGTCACCACTACCTTTCTAGTCCAGGGAGGAGCGACGGTCTGTCCCCTGAATGGGGGACATCGCCGCTGCAAAGTAGGGGGTGCGGCAATATCTTCAGGTGCGCGCCAAGCTCCCATGACAATCGGCCAAGCCGCGCCGACATAGGATCTGGTCTTTCGCAAAAAAGCAGACATTGTCGCTGTTCGCGGACTGCTGCTAGATAGAACGGCCGGTTGCACGCCGGTTACCACGCAAAGCAACTCGTCGGCCTGAGCGGCTCCCATGCCCACCCGCGGAAAAGCCAGCGAGGACGGGGACGGGGACCAGGCATCGTTTCTCGAGGCGCCAGCGCCCCACTACACTGGACACCGCGCACGTCTGCGCGAGCGCTTCCGCAAGGCCGGCTCGGACGCGATGCCCGATTACGAGCTGTTGGAGCTCGTGCTGTTCCGGGCGCTGCCGCGGCGCGATACCAAGGAGCTGGCAAAGACGCTGATCGCCCGCTTCGGCTCCTTCGCCGAGGTCGTCAACGCGCCCGACCAGCGCCTGCAAGAGGTCGAAGGCGTCGGTGACAGCGTCATCACGGAGCTGAGGCTCATCCGCGCCGCCGCGCTCCGCCTGGTGCGTTCCAACGTCATGGGGTGCCTGGCGATGTCGTCGTGGAAGCAGGTACTCGAATACCTCTCGGCCGCCCAGAGCTGGGAGCACCGCGAGCAATTCCGCGTGCTGTTCCTCGACAAAAAGAACCAGCTCATCGCGGACGAGGTGCAGCAGCAGGGCACCGTCGATCACACGCCCGTCTACGTGCGCGAGGTCGTGAAGCGGGCGCTGGAGCTTTCGGCGACGGCTATTGTGCTGGTGCACAATCACCCTTCCGGCGACCCCACCCCCTCGCGCGCCGACATCGACATGACGAAACAAATCGTCGCAGCGGCCGGATCACTCGGGATCGCGGTGCATGACCACATTATTGTCGGCCGCGACGGCCATGCCAGCCTGAAGGCTTTGGGGCTTATTTGAAGCACCTTTAGTCCCTAGCGAGCCACGGAGAATATACGGGCCCGTCGTAACCTTGCGTGAGGGATGGCGTTGCGGGTTGCGGGTTGCGGCGATAACCCCAATTTTACGATTAAAATGTGAGTAGGAAGCGCGAGCGTAAGAGGGTTCATGTGCGGCATTGCAGGAATTATCGACCTCACCGGCCGGCGCCAGCCCGATGCCGCCGTCTTGCAGGCCATGGCACAGTCGCTTTGGCACCGCGGACCCGATGACGACGGCTTCCTGATCCGCCAGGGCTTCGGCTTTGCCAATCGCCGCCTGTCCATCGTCGGCCTCGGCGACGGCCGCCAGCCGATCTTCAACGAGGATGGCTCGGTCGCGGTCGTCTTCAACGGCGAGCTGTTCGACTACCCCGAGCGCAAGGCCGAGCTGCAAGCGAAGGGCCACGTCTTCCGCACCCACACCGACACCGAGCTGATCGTGCACCTCTACGAGGAGCACGGCGAAGGCGTGTTCGCGGAGCTCAAAGGCCAGTTCGCGCTGGCGCTGATCGACCTCTCGAAGCGCACGATCTTCCTCGCCCGCGACCGCGTCGGCATTTGCCCGCTGCACTGGTCGCAACAGGGCGACTGGGTCTACTTCGGTTCCGAGATCAAGGCGCTGCTGGCCTCTGGCGGCGTCCCTGCCGCGTGCGACCCGCGCGGGCTCGACCACATCTTCACCTTCTTCGCCATGGGCTCGCGGCGCACGATGTTTGAAGGCGTGCAGTCGGTGCTGCCCGGCCACTACCTCAAGATCGCCTTCCGCCGCGACGGCAAGCGCACCGAGGTGAGCGAGCACCGCTACTGGGACTTCGACTTCCCCGACGCCGGCGACGAGGACGATCCCGCCGACGAGGAGCGCCTCATCGACGAGTTCGAGGCCACCTTCCGCCGCGCGGTCGAGATCCGGCTGCGCGCCGACGTGCCGGTCGTCGGCTATCTGAGCGGCGGCGTCGATTCCGCCTATGTGGTCGCGACAGCCTCGCACCTGCGCGAGCGCGCCGATCCCGAGCTTCACCATCCAAGTGCCGGGCAAGAGCTTCGACGAGACCCAGCAGGCGATGCAGATCGCCCGCCACGTCGGCAGCCGCCAGACGATCCTGACGAGCGACGCCAAGGTCATTTCCGATACCTATGCCAAGCTCATTGCGTCCGCGGACTGCCCCGTGCCGGATACCTCCTGTGCCGCGCTCTGGTGCCTGTCGCGGGAGGTGCACGACCAGGGCTACAAGGTGGCGCTCACCGGCGAGGGCTCCGACGAAGCGTTCGGCGGCTACGTCTGGTTCAAGCTGCGTGCGACGAGCTACTGGTGGAACAAGATCAACCCCGGCGCCAGCGACAGCGTGGATCGCATCGTCCGCCGCTTCCTGCCCCCGTTCAAAAGCTTCAAGGAGCTCAAGCGCATCGACGACACGGTCGGCGGTGCGCACGCGCAGGCGGCGCTCTATCATCTCGTCTCGAACGCGCGCGACCGCTATTTCAGCCGCGACCTCAAGGCCCGCATCGGCGACCACACGCCGTATGAGGACTTGCCGCTGGATCTGGAGCGCATGCGCCGTTGGTCGCCGCTCAACCAGTCGCTCTACTACGGCTACAAGGTCCACCTCGCGGGCCAGCTCCTGAACTACAAGGGCGACCGCGTGGCCATGGCCAACAGCGTCGAGACTCGCTACCCCTACCTCGACGAGGACGTCATTGCCCTCACCTCGCGGCTCGCCCCGCGCTGGAAACTGCGCGGCCTGCGCGACAAGTACCTGCTGCGCCATGCGGCCGCTCGCGTGCTGCCGCACGAGGCGGCGTTCCGGCGCAAGGCCATGTTCCGCGCGCCGCTCGCCGAGACGTTCCTCGCCAATGCGCCGCCGTTCGTGCGCCAGTTGATGAGCCCGGAAGCACTACGCAAGACCGGCTACTTCGATCCGGAGACCGTGGGGCGCGACTACGCGCTCATCGCCTCGGGCCAGGCCGGCAAGGTCGGCGTGTTCAAGCGGCTGGGCTTGAGCGGCGTCGTGGCGACGCAGCTCTGGCACCATCTCTACCTCAGCGGCGGATTGTGCGAGCTGCCCAATCTGTCGCCGGCTCCGCAGGTTGCGCGGCCTGCGGCTTGATCGGGTCGGATTGCTGCCGATCCTGCTTGACGTCGGCAGCTACTTCTTGCTGCGCTTTGCCATCGTGCGCAGGCGCAGGGCATTGAGCTTGATAAAGCCCTCAGCATCCTTCTGATCGTAGGCGCCCTTGTCGTCCTCGAAGGTGACGAGCGTCGAGGAGTAGAGCGACTTTGGGCTCTCGCGGCCGATCACCGTCACGTTGCCCTTGTAGAGCTTGAGGCGCACCTCGCCCTCGACGTGCTCCTGGCTCTTGTCGATGGCGGCCTGCAGCATCTCGCGCTCGGGCGAGAACCAGAACCCATAATAGATAAGCTCCGCGTAGCGCGGCATCAGCTCGTCCTTGAGGTGTGCGGCGCCGCGGTCGAGCGTGATCGATTCAATCGCGCGGTGCGCGTGCCAGAGGATGGTGCCGCCGGGTGTCTCGTAGATGCCGCGCGACTTCATGCCGACGAAGCGGTTCTCCACGAGATCGACGCGGCCGATACCGTTGTCGCGGCCGTAGTCGTTGAGGGTGGCGAGCAGGTTGGCGGGGCTCAACGGATTGCCGTTGACCGAGACCGCGTCGCCCTTCTTGAAGCAGATGGTGATCGTGGTGGCCTTGTCGGGCGCTTCCTCGGGCGAAATCGTGCGCTGATAGACGTAGGGCGGCGGCTCGACCGCCGGGTCTTCCAGCACCTTGCCCTCGGACGAGGAGTGCAACAGGTTGGCGTCGACCGAGAACGGGGCTTCGCCGAGCTTGTCCTTGGCCACCGGGATCTGGTGCTTCTCGGCGAACGCGATCAGGTCCTCGCGGCTCTTGAACTGCCACTCCCGCCACGGCGCGATGATGCGGATGCCGGGCTCGAGCGCGTAATAGCTGAGCTCGAAACGCACCTGGTCGTTGCCCTTCCCCGTGGCGCCGTGGCAAACGGCGTCGGCGCCGGTCGCGCGCGCGATGTCGATCTGGTGCTTGGCGATGAGCGGCCGCGCGATCGAGGTGCCGAGCAGGTAGATGCCCTCATAGAGCGCATTGGCGCGGAACATCGGGAACACGTAGTCGCGCACGAACTCCTCGCGCAGGTCCTCGACGTAGATGTTGGCGGGCTTGATGCCGAGCATCAGCGCCTTCTGGCGCGCGGGCTCAAGCTCGCCGCCCTGGCCGAGATCGGCGGTGAACGTCACCACCTCGGCGCCGTAGGTCTCCTGCAGCCACTTGAGGATGATCGAGGTGTCGAGGCCGCCCGAATAGGCGAGGACTACCTTCTTGATGGGCTTGGCTTTCGAGGTCATGGGGGCTCTTTTGGACCGAGGACGCAACAGGCTGTACAAAATTTCGTACGGTCGCGCACTATAGGAATCGGTACTGCGCTAGCAAGGCTTGCCGCCGGATCACCTCGTCGCCGATCGCACCAATGGAGTGAACCCGATGGCCGCGGCGCGCCTCACGTTCTGGTACGAGTTCGCCTCGACCTGCTCCTACCTTGCCGCCATGCGCATCGATGCGGCGGAAAAGGCAGCCGGCGTCGAGGTTGCGTGGCAGCCGTTCCTGCTCGGGCCGATCTTTAAGGCGCAAGGCTGGACGACGTCGCCGTTCAACATCTATCCCGCCAAGGGCCGCTACATGGTCCGCGACGTGGCGCGCATCGCGGCCGCGCGCGGGCTCGCGTTCCGCATGCCCGACCCGTTTCCCGCCAACACGCTCAAAGCCGCGCGGCTGGCGACCGTCGGCATCGACGAGGGCTGGGTGGCGCCCTTTTCGCGCGCGGTGTTCGAGGCGGAGTTCGCGCGCGGGCTCGACATTGCGAGCGAGACGGTGCTGAGCGAGGTCATGGCCGGGCTCGGGCTCGATGCGCCGGCGGTGCTCGCGCAAAGCGCCGAGCCCGCGATCAAAGAGCGCTTGCGGGTGGCCACGGCCGAGGCCCGCGGCATTTTCGGTGCGCCATCGTTTGTGGCGCCGGATGGCGAGTTGTTCTGGGGCGACGACCGGCTCGACGCTGCGATGGCTACAGCAGCAAATTCCGCGGCTTAAGCTGCGGGGGCGCCCGCGAGCCCCAAACCGCCGCTCCCGCTGAAGCCCTCACAATACATTTTCGTAAGCCCTCGTAATTCCTTGGTGTTGCCAACGTCTGAGCGCTAAGGTGTTCACCTTAGGTTCTACTCAGGGTACCCGAAGGGAAACGACCATGGTTGGTGAAATTTTTGGGCGCGTAGGTGCGCCGCTTGCCGCCGTTGCCGCGGCGATTTTTGCGTTTGGCGTAGGCGTGAGCGCCGCTCAGGCCGAGGATGCCAAGCCTGCCGATACGAAGCCGGCGACGACCACGCCGGCAAAGCCGGCCGACGCCAAGCCGGCGGACGCCAAGGCGACGACGACGACCCCGGCGCCCAAGACGGACACGAAGACTGCGGCGGCACCGTCGCCGTGCAAGGGTCTCGACGAAGCCGCCTGCGGTGCCGACACCGCGTGCAGCTGGCACAAGGAAGGCAAGTCGAAAAAGGGCACCGTGACCAAGGCGCATTGCCAGAAGAAGTCGACGCCGAAGAAGAAGAAGGCGGCGACTCCAGCCGCGCCTCAGTAGCCGCTCAGCGCCCGTTTGCCAGCATCGCGCCCACGCTCAGGGGCGTGAGCACCGCGAGCATCAGCAGATGCGCTGCCGGCCAGCCCTGCTGCGCGGTCGCGTGTCCGCCGTCGCTGCGGTAGCTCGAGAACGCTTGCCGCACCGAGACGGTGGCGACGTCGACCGCCTCCATGGCCGCGACATTGGCTTCGGCCGCCGGCCACGCGACCGAACGCGGCACGCCCGAGGCCATGAACATGCATGCCATCGGCCAGGCCGCCGGGTTGGCCGCAAAGGGAAACATGCCGAACCACGCCGCGAATGGGTTGGCCATCGGATTCGAGCCGGCAAACGAGTAGGGCGAGGGGGCAAAGCTCTGCGGCGCCCCCCATGTGAATGGGTTCCAGACCGGCGCGGGCTGGGGCGCCGGCCAGCTCCACGCGAACGCGGGCTGTTGCGGCGTGCGGGCGTCGGACGGCTTCAATGCATCGGCCCAGAAGCTGAGCACCTGGTCGGCAACCGCGGCGTAGGCGGCGGTCGCAGCGGTCGCGTAGCCGAAGGCGGCGTCGGTGCAGTGGCGCGTGAAGCGCTCCTGAAGTCGTTGATCGACCATGCCGCGTCGCCTTTTTCGCCTCGCGGAATGGCCGCGAGGAAGCGGGCTCGTTGGTGGTGGCGGGCGAATTGCCGCGCACGATTCGAAGTGTAATCGCTCTGTTGCGCTGCAACAACCCGAATTACAGGAGCCGCCTGAGAAATCGGTAAACCCGGCGCGGGCTTGCGGTCACGATTGCGTCACCGCGCCCTTGTCCTCGCCCGTAGGATCGGGCGCGAGGCGCCGGCGGCGAGCCACGCGCTCATCCCCGCGGCGGCCGCCGGCACGGCGTCCGGCTGTGAACCAGTAGGCCACTCCGCCGAGGAAGCCGACGGCGAGATAAGCCCGCACAGCATAGCTGTTGACGATCGAGGGCTGGCCGCCGACCTCGTTCAGGTATTCCGCGCCAAAGCCGCCGAGCGCGATCAGGATGCCGAAGATGGCGTAGTAGACCCACGAGCGGATGCAACGCCACTCGGCGATGACGACGGCGATGAGCGCGAAGGGGGCCGCGAAGATCGCCGAATGCGTGGCCGCGAGCAGCGACAGCGTGCCGGCGCTACCGAGGCGGTCGGGTCGCAGCTCGGACGGCAGCGTCGCGATATCGGCCGGCGTGATGACGAAGGCGACGGTCGCCGCGCCCGCAACGAGGCAGGCGACGATGAACCCGAAGACAATCCGCAAGAGCCCGCCGATCATGCCCGCACCTGCTCGAAAACACCTGTGTCCCAGCCCGCAAGACTACAGGGCAAGGCGCGCTATCCTCAATGGAAAACCTCTGGCCTGCCTAACAAGTGGCTCAGGGCCCGGGCTCTAAGCGTTGCGCCCGGCAATCAGCCAGTAGACCAGGCCGCCCGCGAAGCCTGCGGTCGCGAATACCTGCCACACGACGTGCTCTGGCATCGCGAAGGCGCCCGACTGCTGCAGGTGGCCCAGAAGCGGCACGGCCGCGAGCGCGGCGCCGCCGCCGGCGACGTAATAGAGCAGAGAACGGATGCGGCCGATCTCGCCGACAAAGATGACGAGCAGGGCCGGAATGATCGAGAGGCCAGCGACGAGCGCGAGGCCCTGGTCCATCAGCGAGACCGAGGCCGAGACGAAGTCGCCGTCTCCGCCCAAGCGGTGCAATTCCGCGGTCACGCGCTCAAGCCCCAGCGTGACCAGCACGAAGATCGCGGAGAGCGTCGCCAGGAAGAACGCGAACGCGACGACAATGATGCGGCCGACCGTCCTCCAGAACACGCGGGCGCTAGCCTCCGCTGCCGTCGGCGGGCGCTTGCGCCGGCGCCTTGCCGCGCTCGGACGCCCTGAGCTTGACGCTCGCCGACTTGAGCTGCCCGCAGGCAGCGTGGATGTCGCGCCCGCGCGGCGTGCGCACGGGGCTCGCGTAGCCCGCCTTGTTGACGATCTCGGCGAAACGCTCGATCTGCTCCCAGTCGGAGCACTCGTAGGGCGCGCCGGGCCACGCGTTGAACGGAATGAGATTGATCTTCGCGGGGATGCCGGCGACGAGCTGCACGAGTGCGCGCGCATCGCTGAGGCTGTCGTTGATGCCCTTCAGCATGACGTACTCAAAGGTGATGCGGCGCGCGTTCGACAGGCCCGGATAGCTGCGGCAGGCCTGCATCAGCTCCGCGATCGGGTATTTGCGGTTGATAGGCACGAGCTCGTCGCGCAGCTCGTCGCGCGTCGCGTGCAGCGAGATGGCGAGCATTGTGCCGGCTTGCTCCCCCCAGCGGACGATCTCCGGCACGACGCCCGAGGTCGACATCGTGATGCGGCGCTTGGAAACCGAAAGCCCCTCGCCGTCGGCCGCGACCTCGATTGCCTCCCTGACGTTGTCGAAGTTGTAGAGCGGCTCGCCCATGCCCATGAGCACGATGTTGGTGATCTTGCGCTCGCCTTCGGGTAGCAGCTTGCCGTCGTCGGGGCTCGCCGCGCCGCTCCAGTCGCCGATGCGGTCGCGCGCAAGCAGGATCTGGCCGACGATCTCTTGGCCGGAGAGATTGCGCACGAGCCGCTGCGTGCCGGTGTGGCAGAAGCTGCAGGTGAGCGTGCAGCCGACCTGGCTCGAGATGCACAGGGTGCCGCGGCCGGGCTCGGGGATGTAGACGGTCTCGATCTCGGGCGCGCGAACGTCGTTTGCGTGCTTGGCCAGCCGCAGGAGCCATTTGCGCGTGCCATCGACGGAGACCTGCTCGGTGACGATCTCGGGCCGCGCTAGTGAATAGTGCTGGCTGAGCGTCGCGCGCAGTTCCTTGGACACGTCCGACATGGCGTCGAAGCTCACGACGCCGCGCACGTAGATCCAGCTCCAGAGCTGGTTGGCGCGCATGCGCAGGTGCTTCTGCGGTACGCCGGCGCGCGCGAGCGCCGCGCGCAGATCCTCGCGGCTCAGGCCGGCGAGCGAGGGCTTCTGCGAAGCCGGCACGGAGCCGGAAATTTGGGCCGGGATCGGATCGGCGACGAGGACCATTTGCGAAAGCTGCTCGAGAAGACGGCGCGTACGCCTCTGGCGCCTTATCTAACGTGTCTTCCCGCCGCCTTAAAGACTGCAAAACCCCGCGCGCCGGATCGTCGCCGGCGGCGGGGCTCTCGAAAGGACGTTTCTTCTGTCATGCCGGGCGCTAGGCGCCCCGTCTCATGCCGGCCCGTTCAGGCCGCCGGCACCCAACGTCCTGCTACGTAGCCGAATGCAACCGCATCGGGGTGCAGCCGCGCAGACTGCCGCAGTTGCTCGGCCGCTTTCACATCGACATCCTTGATCTCGACCGCCGAGCGGGCGGCGTTGACGGACCCGTGATAGCCGCTGAGCAGGATGACCCGTTTTCCTCGTACTTCAATCTTCGGGCATGCCATGCGTCACCTCCAAGCAGGAGGGCGACAGCGCGGGAAAATGAGCTCGGGGGGACTTGCTCGTTTGCCGTGCCGGCAAACACCCGCTGACAACTGCCAACCGCCTACAACGTTCACTGTACGTGACAATTGCGACACGCGAAATAACATTCGGTTACGCGTGGGTAAGGAGAATGTTGACAAAATTAGATGCACTGCACCATCGCGGCTCAATTTCGAGCGCTCCAACTGCAAACGTGCGCGCGCGCTCAAGGCGCTAGCGGCACGCCGCTGCAGCGTAAACCCGCATTCAGCATGGTGCGGAAGCGACGTGGCCGGTGCTCAAATCCGCTTCCTGCGACCGGGCGCTAGAGGATGAACTTGGACAGGTCGGCGTTCTTGGCGAGGTCGCCGATGCGCGCGTTCACGTAGGCGGCGTCGATCGTCACCGTCTGGCCGCTGCGGTCGGAGGCGTCGAACGAGATCTCGTCGAGCACGCGCTCCATCACCGTCTGCAGCCGGCGCGCGCCGATGTTCTCGACCGTCGAGTTGACCTGCACCGCCACGTCCGCCAGCGCGTCGATGGCGTCGTCGGTGAAGGCTGAGGTCGACGCCCTCGGTCGCCATCAGCGCCACGTACTGCTTGATGAGGCTCGCCTCCGGCTCGGTCAGGATGCGGCGCAGGTCCTCGCGCGTCAGCGGCTTCAGTTCGACGCGGATCGGCAGGCGCCCCTGCAGCTCGGGCAGCAGGTCGGAGGGCTTGGCCACGTGGAACGCACCCGAGGCGATGAACAGCACGTGGTCGGTCTTCACCGGCCCGTACTTGGTGGAGACGGTCGTGCCCTCGATCAGCGGCAGCAGATCGCGCTGCACGCCCTCGCGCGAAACGTCGGCGCCGATGCGCCGTGCCGTCCGTGCGCGAGCAGATCTTGTCGATCTCGTCGAGGAACACGATGCCGTTGTTCTCGACCGCGTCGATCGCCTCGCCCGTGAGCTGCTCGCCGTCGATCAGCTTGTCGCTCTCCTCGGCGATCAGCACGTCGTAGCTGTCGGAGACGGTGACGCGCCGCGGCTTTCGTGCGCTGGCCGAACGCCTTGCCGAGCATGTCGCCGATGTTGATGGCGCCGATGGAGGCGCCCGGCGCGCCGGGGATGTCGAACATCGGGCAGCCCGCCGCCCGTCTCCGCGACCTGGATCTCGATTTCCTTGTCGTTGAGCTCGCCGCGCGCGCAGGCGCTTGCGGAAGGTCTCGCGCGTTGCCGGCGACGAGGTCGCGCCGACGAGGGCATCGAGCACGCGCTCCTCTGCGTTCTTCTCGGCCTGGCGCGGACCTCCTTGCGCTTTGTGTCCTTCACGAGCGCGAGCGCCGACCTCGACGAGATCGCGGATGATGCTGTCGACGTCGCGGCCGACGTAGCCGACCTCGGTGAACTTGGTCGCCTCGACCTTGATGAAGGGCGCGCCGGCGAGCTTGGCCAGGCGGCGCGAGATCTCGGTCTTGCCGACGCCGGTCGGCCCGATCATCAGGATGTTCTTGGGCAGCACCTCTTCCTTGAGGTCGCCCACGAGCTGCTGGCGGCGCCAGCGGTTGCGCAGCGCGATGGCGACCGCGCGCTTGGCGTCCTCCTGGCCGACGATGTAGCGGTCGAGCTCGGAGACGATCTCGCGCGGGGAGAAGTGGGTCATCTATAGGGTGCTCCTAGTGGGCTGACACGTACTTGAGCCCGACGATGCAGGCGATCAACGCCGCCAGCAGGGCGACGCGCCCGGGGGCGGCGTCCTCGCTGTAGAGGAGCACGCCGAGCAGCGCGGTGCCGGCCGCGCCGATGCCGGTCCACACGGCATACGCCGTGCCGAGCGGGATGCCGGCGAGCGAGCGGTTGAGAAAATAGAAGCTGGCTATGCCGATCGCGAAGAAGGCAACCGTCGGCGCGATGCGGCTCATGCCGTCGGTGTAGCGGAACACCGTCGTGGCAACGACCTCAAGCCCGCCCGCGATCAACAGATAGAACCACGCCATTACGCTTCTCCGGAAGACGATTGCATATGGGCCCGCGCCGCTAGCGGGTGGAGGGCAGGCTTTCGATCACGAGATTGGTGTTGGTGTAGACGCAAATCTCGGCCGCGATCGCCATCGCCTTGCGCGCGATCTCCTCGGCATCGAGCGGCTGGTCGAGCAGCGCGCGCGCGGCTGCCAGCGCGTAGTTGCCGCCCGAGCCGATGCCCATGACGTGGCGCTCGGGCTCCAGCACGTCGCCGGTGCCGGTCAGCACCAGCGTCGTCTCGCGGTCGGCGACCAGCATCATCGCCTCGAGCCGGCGCAGGTAGCGGTCGGTGCGCCAGTCCTTGGCGAGCTCGACGCAGGCACGCGTGAACTGCCCAGGGTATTGCTCGAGCTTGGCTTCCAGCCGCTCGAACAGCGTGAAGGCGTCCGCCGTGGCGCCGGCAAAGCCGCCGATCACGTCGCCCTTGCCGAGCGTGCGCACCTTGCGGGCGTTGGCCTTGATGATGGTGGCGCCGAGGCTCACCTGCCCGTCGCCGGCGATGACCACGCGGCCATCTTTACGAATGGTCAGTATGGTGGTCGCGTGCCAGGACTGGGGTTCAGCCGGTTGCGAGCCGTTGCCTTGCATTGCAGTTGCACCCCAGTTGACTGGATACGGGAAGCGGAGCGCGGCTTGGTGGGTCTTTAACCTCAGGGCTCAAGCTGATAAACGCTCGGTTCCGGCGACGCAAGCTACGGCCAAGAGGGCGACTTTGAAGCGGCAGGCCACCATCTCGCGCAAGACCAAGGAGACCGAGATCACCGCGACCGTCGATCTCGACGGCTCCGGTCAGTTCGACGTCACGACCGGCATCGGCTTCCTCGACCACATGCTGGAGCAGCTGGCGCGCCATTCGATGATCGACATCGACCTTGAAGGCCAAGGGCGACCTGCACATCGATTTCCACCACACGACCGAGGACAGCGGCATCGTGCTCGGCCAGGCGGTCGCGAAGGCGCTCGGCGACAAGAAGGGCATCGCGCGCTACGCCGACGTGCACCTGCCCATGGACGAGACGCTGACGCGAGTGGCGATCGACGTGTCCGGCCGGCCGTATCTCGTGTGGAAGGTCGAGTTCTCCAAGCCCAAGGTCGGCGAGATGGACACCGAGCTGTTCCGCGAGTGGTTCCAGGCCTTCGCCCAGAACGCCGGCATCACGCTGCACGTCGAGAACCTCTACGGCGAGAACAACCACCACATCGCCGAGACTTGCTATAAGGGGCTCGCGCGCGCCCTGAGGCATGCGGTCGAGGCCGATCCGCGCCAGGCCGGCCGCGTGCCCTCGACGAAGGGCTCGCTCGCCGGCTGATCGCCAACTACTCGAGGCTCCGCTTGGCCAAATACACCGTCTACGAGCCGCGCATCCCCGCAGCCGATCCGGTCGACCGCGCCGAGCAGCTCGTCTTCGTCAAGGACGGCTTCCATTGGTGGGCCGCGATCTTTCCGGCGCTTTGGCTGCTCGTCAAAGGGCTGTGGCTGGAGCTTCTCGTCTGCCTCGTGGTCGTCGCCGCGCTCACCAGCGGGTTGGAAGCGCTAGGCGTCAACGGGTCCATCCGCGGCACGCTGCTGCTCATTGCGCAGGTCGTGTTCGGCTTCGAGGCCGGCACGATCCAGGGCGCGGCGCTCGAGCGGCGCGGCGGGCGGCGCGTCGGCTACATAGAGGGCCGCAATCTCGCCGACAGCGAGCGGCGCTTCTTTGGCGAGTGGCTGCCGTCGCAGGGCTATGCGCCCGCGGGCTCCCATGCCGGGCCGATGCCCAAGGGACCGGTCGCGGCCTTCGCCGAGACTGCGTTGCGCACGGCGCGGGACGCGGCCTCACGCTGGCGGCAGCCGTCCGGCGACAAGGCGTGACGTAGGCAATGCAGCGCGTCGCCATCATCGACTACGGCTCCGGCAACCTTCATTCGGCGGCCAAGGCCTTCGAGCGCGCGGCGCGGGAGAGCGAGGCCAACGCTGAGATCGTGGTGACGGCCGACCCCAAGATCGTGGCGGCCGCCGATCGCATCGTGCTGCCGGGCGTCGGCGCCTTCGCCGACTGCAAGCGCGGGCTCGTGGCGGTGCCCGGCATGCGCGCGAGCGCTGGAGCGCGCGGTGCTCGAGACGGGCCGTCCGTTCCTCGGCATCTGCGTCGGCATGCAGCTCATGGCGACGCGCGGCCTCGAGTTCGAGGTGACCGACGGCCTGGGCTGGATCGCGGGCGAGGTGCGGGCGATCGAGCCCGGCGATCCGCAGCTCAAGATCCCGCACATGGGCTGGAACACGCTGCAGGTGGTGACGCCGCATCCGCTGCTCGCTGGCATCGCGACGGGGCCGCAGGGCTTGCACGCCTATTTCGTGCACTCCTACCAGATCGTACCGGAAGCCCGGTCGGCGATCGTGGCCGAGACCGACTACGGCGGCCGGGTTACGGCGATGGTGGCCAAGGACAATATGGCCGGCACGCAGTTCCACCCGGAGAAGAGCCAGACGCTCGGCTTGAAGCTGATCGCCAACTTCCTGAAATGGCGGCCCTAAGCCGAGCGCGGCATCCAAAACGGCAGCGGGGCCGGACCCGAAGGATCCGACCCCGCATACGCTCCACCCGGGGGGTAGGCTCAGCAGGCCGCGGCGAGCGGCAGCTCGGGCTGCTCGTCGTGGGCGAAGGGGGGTGCCACGGGGAAGGCGATGATGTTGGAGTCGACGCCGATCTCCACGCCCGCGCGCCGCTGGCGGAACCAGCGCAGCGCCGCATTGGTCAGCACCGCGTCGTCTTTCACCGCCTGGATCAGCAGGCCGTCATCGGGATCGAGCGAGCCAGCGAGCTGGTGCTCGATCGCATCCTCGCTGGCGTCCGTGCGGACGTACCAGGTCTGCTCCAGTGGGCGGGCCCAGGACTGGCCCAGTGCCATGATCGCTTGCGCGAGGACGTGCTTGTTGCGGTGGGGTTGGGCGAGGTCGTAGGAGATGATGAGGGTGCGCATGGCGGTGTCTCTCTCTGGGCTGGGGCTTATGGGGGAGAGACGCTCAGACTTACCCCCGATTGCGCTTCATTTGCGGCGTCAGAACGTAATGAGAACATGCCACGAATCATGGGGATTGTCCAGCGTTTGTTCTCATCATGTTCTTGACCGTTCTCGCTATTAAGGCAAAAATCGGGCAGGCCGGAGACTGGATGGGCGGCTATTCGAACAGCGTCAGTTGGTCCGGATGCGGCACGCGTGCAATGCGCCGATGGGGGCCGAAATCGACGCGGCCGACGAGGAACGGATAGCGTTCCGAAAACAGCACCTCGGCCTCGGCGCGAGCGCCCGCAAAGCGCGCCTCCTCCCAGATCTCGTAGAGGCGGCGCGGGTCGCAGCAGTAGCGGGAAACGAGGTCGCGGCGGCGGATGCGCAGCCAGCGCGCGATCCAGATGTCGACCGCGTCCGCCTCGGTTAGCGGGCGCCGCTCGGGCGCTCGCGCGGCGGGGACGTGTAACGCAAAGGACTGCATGACGGACATGGCGAGCATATGGGTGCGGAATCTGCGCATTGCCGCCGGCCTTGACTTCGCCGGCTGGGACTTCTCTATCGGCGGCAATGTGAGCGATCTGATGACCACGAGGCGGCCTTGAGTGCCGCGCAGCCAGCCCCGAGATTTCCTTGATCCTGTTCCCCGCGATCGACCTCAAGGACGGCCAGTGCGTGCGCCTGCAGCACGGCGAGATGAGCCGCGCAACCATATTCAACGACGACCCGGCGGCGCAGGCGCGCGCGTTCGAGGAGCAGGGCTTCCGTTACCTGCACATCGTCGACCTCAATGGGGCATTCGCGGGCAAGCCGGTGAACGGCGAGGCCGTCGATGCGATCCTGGAAGCGATCACCATTCCGGCGCAGCTCGGCGGCGGCATCCGCGACATGGCCACCATCGAGGCCTGGCTCGATCAGGGTATCGCGCGCGTGATCCTCGGCACGGTAGCCGTGCGCGACCCTGAGCTCGTGCGCCGGGCGTGCAGCGAATTCCCCGGCCGCATCGCCGTGGGCATCGACGCGAAAGGCGGCAAAGTCGCGGTCGAGGGCTGGGCGGAGACCTCCGAGCTCACGGCGCAAGAGCTGGCTGGCCGCTTCGAGGACGCAGGCGTGGCGGCGATCATCTACACCGACATCGATCGCGACGGCGTGCTGAAGGGGCTCAATCTGGAGACAACCGCGGCGCTGGCGCGGTCGACCTCGATCCCGGTCATCGCCTCGGGCGGGCTCGCCTCCATCGAGGACGTGAAGGCGTTGCTCAAGCCCGAGCATGCTATGCTCGAAGGCGCGATCACGGGCCGCGCGCTCTACGACGGCCGGCTCGATGCGCGCGAGGCGCTCGCGCTGCTCGCGACAGCCTGAGAGACGACGCCGTGCTCAAGATCCGCATCATCCCCTGCCTCGACGTGAAGGACGGCCGCGTCGTCAAGGGCGTCAACTTCGTCGACCTCGTCGATGCCGGTGACCCGGTCGAGGCCGCCGCTGCCTACGACGCCGCGGGCGCCGATGAGCTCTGCTTCCTCGACATCACCGCAAGCCACGAGAACCGCGACACCATCTTCGACATCGTGGAGCGGACGGCCGAGCGCTGCTTCATGCCGCTCACCGTCGGCGGCGGCGTGCGCACCATCGAGGACATCGGCCGGCTCCTCAACGCCGGCGCCGACAAGGTCTCGATCAACACCGCGGCCGTGACGAACCGCCAATTCGTCAAGGCGGCGGCGGAGAAGTTCGGCGCCCAGTGCATCGTCGTCGCCATCGACGCCAAGAAGGTGTCGCAGCCGGGCAAAGCGAACCGCTCGGAGATATTCACGCATGGCGGCCGCACGCCGACCGGCATCGACGCGATCGCGTACGCACGCGAGGTCGTGGCGCTCGGCGCCGGCGAAATCCTGCTCACGTCGATGGACCGCGACGGCACCAAGGCGGGTTTCGATCTGGAGCTCACGCGTGCCATTGCGGACGCCGTTAAAGTGCCCGTCATCGCTTCGGGCGGCGTCGGCACGCTCGACCATCTCGTCGAGGGCATCACGCGCGGGCACGCGAGCGCGGTGCTCGCCGCCTCGATCTTCCATTTCGGCACGTATTCGATCGGAGAGGCGAAGCAGCACATGGCGTCCGCAGGGATCGCCGTGCGCCCGCCCGACTGATCGGGTGAGGCGCCCGATCTAGGCGGCGACCGCGAGCTTCTGCTGGCATTCCGCAAGAACGGCTGTGAGCTCCGAGGCCGGCACCGGGCTGCTGAAGTAGAAGCCCTGCACCTTGTTGCAGCCGGCGCGCGTGGCGGCTTTGAGCTCTTCCGCGGTTTCGACGCCCTTGGCGACACTGCGGATCGACAGCGCCTGCGCCAGCAGGGCAACCGACTGCACAATCGCCGCGCTGTCCTCATGCTTGGGCGCGCCCTGGATCAGCGCCCGATCGATCTTCACCTCGTTGAAGGGGTAGGTGCGCAAGTTTCCCAGCGAGCCGCTTGCCTTGCCGAAATCGTCGAGCGCGATGTTGACGCCAAGCTTGCGCAGCTCATGCAGCCTCTCGAGCGTGCCGGCCGTGCGGCGATCGAAGAGCCCTTCCTCGATCTCGAGCTGCAGCCGCGCCGGATCGAGCGCGGAGGTGCCGAGCGCCTTTTTCACGTCGCACATGAGGTTAGCGCTCTCGAGCTGCAGCGGGGAAACGTTGACCGACACGCGGATATCGTTGGCCCAGCAAGCGGCGTCCGCGCAGGCCTGGCCGAACACCCAGCGTCCGATTTCGAGGATTGCGCCGGTACGCTCGGCGATGGGCAGGAAGTCCGCTTGCATCAGCAATCCGTTGGCCGGGTGGCGCCAGCGCAGCAGCGCCTCGCAGCCGACAACGTGGCGCGTTCGCAGGCTGAGCACGGGCTGGTAGTGCAGCTCGAACTGGTTAAGCGAAAGCGCGTTCTGGATGTCGGTCTCGAGCCGACGCTGGCATTCGATTTTGCGGCCGGCGCCGTTGTTGTGGAACACCTCGAAGCCACGGCGGCCCGCGGACTTGACGCTGTAGAGCGCGACGTCGGCGTTCTTGAGGAGGTCGTCCGCCGTCTTGCCGTTCTCGGGCGCCCTGACGATGCCGATGCTGGCGCTTATCGAGATCGTCTTGCCGAAGATGTGGTAGGGCTTGGAAACGTCGTGCAGGACGCGGCGCGCCAGCCGCTCGCATTGCTCGATTTTGCGGCCACCAGCCTGAATGATGGCGAACTCGTCGCCGCCGAGGCGGGCCAGAAAGTCGCTCTTGCGCACGCTGCCGCGCAGCCGCTGCGCAACCGCCTTCAGGAGCGCATCTCCGATCGGATGCCCGAAGGTGTCGTTGACCTCCTTGAAGCAGTCGAGATCGAGCCAGTGGAGGGCCAGCGACGACCCCTTGTTCTTGTTCATGCCGCCGAGCGCGTGCTCGAGGGTCTCGCGGAAATGGAAGCGGTTGGCGACACCGGTCAGCGCGTCGTGCCGCGCCAGCCATTCGATCTTTTCCTCGGCGCGGCGCTTCTCGGTGATGTCCTCCTGGATGTCGACCCAGCCGCCGTCCGCGAGCGGCTGGTAGGTCACCAGGAATTTGCGGCCGTCGGTGAGATCCTGGATGTGGGAGAAGGGCTGTCCTTCGGTGAGCTTTGCTACGTGGTCGGCGAGCCATTTCGCCTGTCGGGCGGCCTCCTCGGCGCCGTCGCGCCCGGTCTCGCGTTTCACGTGGTAATGCACGATCTCGGAAAGCGGCGTGCCGGGGAGGGTGAGCTCCTCGGGGAGCGCGTACATCTCCCGATAGCTTTTGTTGCAGACAATCAGGCGCTGCTCGGCGTCGAACATCGACAGCCCGCGCACCATGTTGTTGAGCGCAATGTCGAACCAGGTGTTGAGCTGCTCGAGTTTCTTTTTCTGCTCGAGCAGGAGGCTCACGGATCCGAGCTCGAGCGCGGAAGCAGCCAATTGATCAACACAACCATCGTTCGCGACGCGGCTGGTTTGGCCGCCGGACTGCCGATTGTCGACCATTAAATGATAACCCCTGCAACCTGCGCGTGCCTCCGACCCTTGCGTGGACGATACACTTGATCCGTGTTCGGCAGATTAAGTGGCCCAGGGGACTTTCAGGAAAATGCAACCGGCGCGCGTAACCCTAGGCGACCCAGAGACGGCCCAGATTGTTGCGGTTTGGCCGAAAATCGCGGCATTCGTTAAGACGTTAGAGGGCACACAAGTTAATGCTGCCAGGGCCGTTCGGAGATTGTGATAATTATTTCCGTTGACGTACCTAAACCCCGATGCCCGGTGTCTTGGCATCGTAGAGGCAGAGATCACAAATAAGGCAGGAGGGGCATTCCGGCCTCCGCGCCTCGCACACGTAGCGCCCATGCAGGATCAGCCAGTGGTGCGCGTGCAGCGCGTACTTCGGCGGGATGACGGCCAACAGATCCTCCTCGACCGTGAGTGGCGTTTTGCCCTCTGAAAGGCCGGTCCGGTTGGCGACGCGAAAGACGTGAGTATCGACCGCCAGCGTCGGCTCGCCGAAGGCTACGTTCAAGACCACGTTCGCCGTCTTGCGACCGACACCCGGCAGCGCCTCGAGCGCCTCTCGCTCGCGCGGCACGTTCCCGCCGTGCATGTCGATGAGCTGCTGCGACAGCAGGATCACGTTGCGGGCCTTGTTGCGGTAGAGCCCGATCGTCTTGATCTGCTCGCGCAGCCTGTCCTCGCCGAGGCGAACCATCTTCTGGGGCGTGTCGGCGATCTTGAACAGGGGCCGCGTCGCCTTGTTGACGCCAGCGTCGGTCGCCTGCGCCGAGAGCACCACGGCCACCAAGAGGGTGTAGGGATTCTTGTACTCGAGCTCGCTCTTGGGCTCGGGATTGGCAGCGGCGAAACGGCGAAACATCTCGGCGATGGCGCCTTCGCTGAGCTTGCGCCGCTTGCCGCGCGTTGTCACCGGCTTGCCCGGCCTGGGCGCGGCAGCGACATCTTTGAGCCTTGTGCGCTGGCGATCGAGGCTCTTCATATTGGCTGTCCCCCCGGGTAGGGTTGAGCACATGATCGCAAAGTCCCCGGCAACGCAACAGGAGCCGTTCCGAGCCATCCTGCATCCCCACCGTTCGCTCGGGCCGACCGGCTTCCTCATCCTCATGCTGGCGATCGGCGGGGTGAGCTTCGTGACCGGCATGGTCTTTCTGCTCATGGGCGCGTGGCCGGTGTTCGGCTTTTTCGGCCTCGACGTGGCGCTCGTGTATATCGCCTTCCGGCTCAACTACCGGGCGGGGCGCCTCTACGAGATGGTGGAGCTGACGCCCGAGACGCTCACCGTGACGCGCGTCCACCCGTCGGGCAAGCGCGAGAGCTTCGACTTCAATCCGTACTGGGTGCGCGTGCTGCTCACGCAGGCGCCGCACGGACGCACGGAGCTCCGGCTCGCGCTGCACGGCCGGGAGTTCGCGTTCGGGCACTTTTTGACCGAGGATGAAAGGCGGGATTTCTCCAACGCGCTCTCAAGCGCGCTGATTGCGGCCCGCAGCCCCCGGTATCGATGACCCCGACGACGGCCGCTCCCCAACCTCGGTCAACAACGGATGCATTCACCTCGGCCGACTGCGCGCCGGCGGGCGGCGCATTGAGCCTCCTGCAATTCGCATCGAACACGGCTAAAATGCCGGCGCCTCGACAAATCGGAATCGCAACATCAGATGAATTGTAATCGAGGCCCGCGACGCCAGGACCGGCACATGGCCGACCTCGCCGCGTCGAAGAAGGAGGAAACTCATGTGTCGATCCGTCACCGCCGCTCTAGCGCTCGCAGCGCTGTTGCCAGCCATGGCGCCGTCGGCCTTCGCCGCCAGCGTTCCGGCATCCCTCACCCGCCCTGCCAACGTCGTCGCCACGGTGCAGGAGCGGCAATACCGATCCCAGCGGGATTGCACGCCCTACAACGGTCCGTTCGGCTTCTATGGCAACGTCTGGTGCCAGCCGCCCAACGAGCAGTCCTACCTGCGCAACCTCGGATCGCGCTGGCCACAGGAGACGCCGCCGTCGCTGAAATATCCAAAGCCGCGCGATAACAGCTCCGACTGGTGACCCCGGGCTAATCCGCTCCGCGCCCAAGCGCGCCTCGCCGTTCCAGCGCCGATCGTTTACGCGCGCTTGAGTGTCTGTGCTTGCCGCTGCGCGCGTGAATGCTTTCTGAAGCAGCGGCAAGCGATTTGCAGGCAATTCGCACCAAATGCGTGCGCCCTGCCGAGCGTAAATCGCAACGGGGAACGCGTAACGTTAAGGGCAACCGGCCGTTCAGCCGGCGCAAGAAACCGTCTGCGTCGAATACGAGGGAGCCCCATGCGTTCTTTGCTTGTAAGCGCGCTCATCGTTGGAGCGAGCCTGCCCGTTGCTGCGCCTGCGACGCTCGCGGCGAGCTTTCCCTACGCCGCCAACCGCCCCGCCGGCGTTGTCGTAAGCGTCCAGGGGCGCCGCTACTATCGTCCCGAGCGCGACTGCACGCCGACCGCCGGGCCGTACGGCTTCTACGGCAACATCTGGTGCCAGCCGGCCAACGAAGCATCATACCTGCGTAACCTCGGCAGCAACTGGCCGATGGCGACGCCGCCGAGCCTGCGCGCGCCCAAGCCGCGTTCCTACAACACCGACTGGTAAGATCACTCTCCGCTCCCGCAACGGCGCCCCGGCATCGACCGGGGCGTCGGCATTTACTGGAAGCGGCCGCCCTTCTGCAGCACCTCGATCTTGTAGCCGTCGGGATCCTCGATGAAGAAGAATTTCCCGAACGGCTTGCCGTCGTGCGTCATCTGCTTGATGTCCTTGGGCGCCAGGCCCTGCGCCGTCATGCGCGCGCGCTCGGCTTCGAGATCGTCGGTGACGAAGGCTAAGTGCCCGTAGGCGTCGCCCAACTTGTAGGGCTCGCTGCGGTCCTTGTTGACGGTGAGCTCGACCTCGAAATCGTCTTGGGGTCCGCGCATGTAGATCAGCGTGAAGTCGGGGAAGTCGACGCGATCGGCGACCTTGAGCCCAAACGCCCTGCTGTAGAAATCGACGGAGCGCGCCTCATTGCCGACGCGCACCATCATGTGGATCGGTTTCGTCATCTTCTGCTTCCTCCCGTTGCGCGCTGGTTCGCGGCGGCGGTTAGAGCCACGGCCGCGCGGTTTGCGTCTTTTCCTCGAAGGCGTCGATCGCCTTCTGCTTCTCCAGCGTGAGCCCGATGTTGTCGAGGCCGTTCAACAGGCAGTGCTTGCGGAAGGGGTCGATGTCGAAGGTGATCACGCCGCCGTCTGGCCCGCGGATCTCCTGGCTCTCGAGATCGATCGTGAGCGTCGCGTTGGAGCCGCGGGCTGGCGTCGTCCATGAGCTTGTCGACCTCCGCCTGCGGCAGCTTGATCGGCAAGATGCCGTTCTGGAAGCAGTTGTTGTAGAAGATGTCGGCAAAGTCCGGCGCGATGACGCAGCGGATGCCGAAATCCAGCAGCGCCCACGGCGCGTGCTCGCGCGATGAGCCGCAGCCGAAATTCTCGCCCGTGACGAGGATCGTCGCCTTGCGGTAGGCCGGCTGGTTCAGCACGAAGTCCGGAATTTCCTTGCCGGCCTCGTCATAGCGCATCTCGAAGAACAGGCTCTTGCCGAGCCCGGTGCGCTTGATCGTCTTCAGGAACTGCTTGGGGATGATCATGTCGGTGTCGACGTTGCGCATCGGCAGCGGCGCGGCGACACCGTTCAGCGTGGTGAACTTCTCCATCGTCTCCCTCTTGGGCGCCTTCAGGTCCTGAGGCTGTCGGCGAGCGCCCGGAAATAGCCTTCCGCCGAAGCCAGGCGGTCGATGTGGATCGGCTTGCGGCCGAAGACGATGCTCTTGCGCAGCTCGCCCGGCCGCAACTGTTCGAGCCGCCTTTTAACGCCTGCAAGCTTGCGTCCGTCAAGGTGATGATCAAGCACGCCGACGAGCGTCTCGATGTAGCCGCTGATGCGCCCGAGCTCCCGAACGGCCGCAATCTCGGTCGGCTTATCGCGGGAGGCGGGCTCCGCTCCGAGCCGCTGCAACGCGTCGCCGGCGCGGGCGAGCGTGGCGGCGATCTCGTCGGCGTAAGCGGCAACGCGCAGGCGACGCTTGTGGTCGAAGACGCCGAGGGCGCCGAGCCAACCGTGCACGGTCTCGGCGAGACGCAGGAGACGCTGGGCATAGTCGGGGAGACGCAAGGGCGGCACGCCTAGCAGGGGCGGAGCGCAAGCCGACTAGCATAGGTGTGAGGATGGAGGCGGGGATAAGCGATCGGCATGCCGCATCCCTTGGCTAGCGGATGCGGTCTTCCATGAAGCACTCGCGCATGTACTCGCACCGGTGCGAGCCGGAGAAGTGCATGCTGTCGCCCTTCGCCGGCGAGATGAACTGGCAGATCTCCTCGACGCCGCCCGGCGAGAGCCAGCCCTGGCGGCGGCCGCGCTGCACGGCAAAGCAGTCGGCCGTTTCCTCGTCGGGGCCGCGGAACTGGTGCCCGCATTCGTGCGAGTAGATCCACAGCTTCACCGGCGTCGTCACCTTGGACAACAGGCGCATGTTCATGATGAGGAAGCCCGGGTAGGCCGCGCCGTAGTCGTCGAGCTTGTTATCGATGATGGTCGGCCGCGTGCCGCAGTAGAGCTTGATGCCGTCGAGCGCGAATTCGCCGGAAGGGACCATAGTCGCCTCGCCGCCGGTGTGAGCGATGTATTCCTCGGCGGTAGGGGACTTATTGTCCTGGGCGGCCGCCGGCATCGACAGTGCCAGCAAAGCAAGGAGCCCTGCAGCCAGGCGGGATGAACCGCGGCGAATCCGCATGATCGAACTCTTGAGAGTGCCCCGAACTATATTCGTCTTTTGCAACATGACGTGCTTTCGGGCGGCAGACAAGCGCAGCGCCCGCGGATAGCTCAACTAGCTGTGGTGCATTTGGAGGATGCGGCTTTATGGCCCTGCCGCCACCTCGATGCGCTCCATGTCGTCGTCGGAAAAGCCGAAGTGATGGCCGATCTCGTGCACCAGGATGTGGGCGACGAGGCGGCCGAGCGTCTCCTCGCCGTGGGCCCATTCGTCGAGGATGGCGCGTCGGTAGAGGAACACCATGTCCGGCTGGCGTGGCAGATCCATCACACTCTTCTGATCGAGGCTGACGCCGTGATAGAGGCCGAGGAGATCGAACGGGCTCCCGATGCCGAGCGAATCGAGGACCTCGTCGGTGGCGAAGTCTTCCACGCGAATGAGCACGTCGGCGGCCTTGGCGCGAAACTCTTCGGGCAGACGCTGCCAAGCGGCAGCGGCAAGCACCTCGATGTCGGCGAGCGTCGGCGCTGTCGCGCTCTCCCACTGCGCGGGCTTCGTCATGTCTGGCCCGGCCTCGTCGTGACGACGATCGCTTCCTGCAGCGTGAACATGAGGCCGTCCTCGTTCGTGCGCGGGCGCAGGAACGCGTTGAGCCGAGCTTCGCCAAGCATCGACTTGAGCTTTGCCACGGTGGCGGTGTCGCAACGCATGCGCTGCGTCCAGGGCTGAAACGCGATGTCCTGGTCCATGCGCTCGGCGTGGATGCCGATGCCGTTCAGCAGCGCCGACCACTCGGTGAGGCTCAGGCAGCGGCCGTGGCTCGGGTCACGCAGTTTCTCATAGGCGTTGTAGTCGGCCGCGGTGCGTTCTGCCTCGGCGCCCGTGGTGCCGGGGAGGATCGAGGCATCGGGGATGATGTTGTCGACGAGCGCGAACGTTCCGCCAGGCTTCAGCACGCGCCACAACTCCGCGACGAAAGCGGCGGGATCGGGGAAGTGGTGCGCCGCAAGCCGGCACGTCACCAGATCGAAGCTCTCGCCCGTAAAGGGCAGCGCCGCGGCGTCGGCGTGCGCCGTCTCGACGTTGCCGAGTCCGCGCTTTGCCGCAAGCTTGCCCGCTTCGGCCAGCATCTCATCGGTGATGTCGCTGGCCACGACATGCGCGACGTGCGGCGCTAGCGCCAGCGCGGTATGGCCCGCGCCGGTCGCCACGTCGAGCACGCGCCATCCCGGCTGCGGGGCGACGAGCGCAACGAGGCGGGCCAGGCTTTCGCCCTTCGCGTGCACCGTCGATGCGGCGTAGTCGGCGGCGGCCGTGCCGAATTTCGGCTGGACGAGCGAGGCTGCCATGAACGACCTGGGATCACACGGGGCGCGCGATTAGCCCCAGTTGCGGATGTCGACGAAGTGGCCCTCGATAGCGGCAGCCGCGGCCATGATCGGCGACAGCAGGTGCGTGCGCCCGAGCCGCCCCTGCCGGCCCTCGAAGTTGCGGTTCGAGGTCGAGGCGCAGCGCTGCTGCGGCTTCAATTGGTCGGGGTTCATGCCCAGGCACATGGAGCAGCCGGGCTCGCGCCATTCAAAGCCGGCGTCCTTGAAGATCTTGTCGAGGCCCTCGGCCTCCGCCTGCGCTTTGACAAGGCCGGAACCGGGCACGATCATCGCGTAGGCGAGGCGGCTCGAGATCTTCTTGCCCTCGACGAGCTTGGCGACCGCGCGCAAGTCCTCGATGCGGCCGTTGGTGCACGAGCCGATCCAGACGACGTCGAGCGGGATGTCGATCATCCGAGTGCCGGGCGTCAGCCCCATGTAGTCGAGCGCGCGCTGCATCGAGGCGCGCTTGTTCTCGTTCTCGACCTTGGCCGGATCGGGCACGACGCCGGTAATGGCGGTCACGTCCTCCGGGCTCGTGCCCCAGGTGACGATCGGCGGCAGCTTGCGCGGCGTCGAGGCGCACCTCGGTGTCGAAATGGGCGCTCTCGTCGGTGCTGAGCGTCTCCCAATGGCGCATCGCCATGTCCCAAGCGGCACCCTTAGGCGCCTTCGGGCCGGCCCTGGATGAAGGCATACGTCTTCTCGTCGGGCGCGATCATGCCGGCGCGGGCGCCGCCCTCGATCGACATGTTGCAAACCGTCATGCGCCCTTCCATCGATAGCGCGCGAATGGCCTCGCCCGCGTACTCGATGACGTGGCCGGTGCCGCCGGCCGTGCCGATCTCGCCGATGATCGCTAGGATGATGTCCTTCGCGGTGACGCCCGCCGGCAGCTTGCCGTCGACGACGACGCGCATGTTCTTCGCTTTGTTCTGAATGAGCGTCTGCGTGGCGAGCACGTGCTCGACCTCGGAGGTGCCGATGCCGTGCGCGAGCGCCCCGAAGGCGCCGTGCGTGGAGGTATGGCTGTCGCCGCACACGATGGTGGTGCCCGGCAGCGTGAAGCCCTGCTCGGGGCCGACGACGTGCACGATGCCTTGGCGCGTGTCGAGTTCGTTGAAATACTCGACGCCGAACTCCTTGGCGTTGTCGGCGAGCGTCTGCACCTGCACCCGGCTCTGATCGTCGTCGATGCCGTGGCTGCGGTCGGTCGTCGGTACGTTGTGATCGACCACGGCGAGCGTCTTCTCGGGCGCGCGCACCTTGCGGTTGGACATGCGCAGGCCCTCGAAGGCCTGCGGGCTCGTCACCTCGTGGATGAGGTGGCGGTCGATGTAGAGCAGGCAGGTGCCGTCCGCCTGGCGCTCGACGACATGGTCCTCGAAGATCTTGTCGTACAACGTCTGAGGCATTCCGGGTCTCGCGATTTGGCTCGGCCAGCCTTGAGGCCGCCCGGCAAAGGGTTGAACGCCCTCGCAAAAGCGAGAGGCGATGGTTCAGGAATCCCTAGCCGCCGATGCTGAAAGAAACCGTTGCGCTTAGATAGCCTCTCGCCCGTTCGCCTGCAATTCCCCGTGAGGGGCGCAGCCTCAGTACTTCCACTGCCGCGCCTTGGCGACCAGGAAGTCCCGCAGCACCTGCACCTTCTTGGAGGATTTGAGCTCCTCCGGATAGACGAACAGGATCGGCAGCGTGGGCGGTTCGATCTCGGTCAGCACCGGCACGAGGTCGGCGTGCTCGTCCGTCATGTAGTCGGGGATCATGCCAATGCCGATCCCGGAACGAATGGCGTAGCGCAGGGCCACGACGCTGTTGGCCCTGAAGGCCGGCTCGCGCGGTCCCTTGCCGTCGCGCCCGACCGTCTCGATCCAGGTGATGGCGGTCAGGTGCTGCGCCGGCTGGCCGCTGTAGGAAACGATGCTGTGCTGGTCGAGCTCCTCCAGCGTCTTGGGCGCGCCGAAGCGGCGCACGTACTGCGTCGAGGCGTAGGCGCGCACGCGGCTCGTGAACAGCGCGCGCCGGATGAGGTCGGTCTGGCCCGGCTCGCGCGTCCAGATCGCGACGTCGGCCGCGCGCATGCCGATATCCATCTGGTCGTCGTTGAGCAGGAGCTCGATGCGGATCTCCGGGTAGAGCTCATGGAACTCGCGCAGCCGCTGCGTGAGCCACACGGTGCCGAAGCCAACCGGTGCGGTGATGCGCAATTCGCCCGTCGGTTTCGACGTCGTATCGGAGAGCAGCGTCTCGGCCGTGTGCAGCTTGCTGATGACGTCGGAGGTCGCACGGTGCAGAAGCTCGCCCTGCTCCGTGAGCACAAGGCCGCGCGCGTGGCGATGGAAGAGCACGACCTTCAGGTCGCGCTCGAGCGCGGAGACCTGCCGGCTCACCGCGGACTGGCTCATGTGCAAGGCGTCGCCGGCGTGCGTGAAGCTGCCCGCTTCCGCTGCCGCGTGGAAAATCCTCAGCTTGTCCCAGTCCATGGAATAGACCCTTTGGACGCCTCGAAGCCCAAATCCCTCGTCTGCGGCACAAGCGCCGCCCGCGCGGCCAAGTTGCATCCGCAAACGGGCGCTGGTGCTGGGACGGCCTCTGATTGTGCAGTGCAACTTAAACCAGCCGGAACCGCATGGATAGGGCGCGGCAGGTGCATAGCGGCCGCATGGCTATAAGCCGCGGGCAGCTTGTAAGGTTGCGAAAAGCCACCGGAGGACACGCATGAGATCACTTCTGATTGCCGCCACGGCGAGCCTGATCGCGGCTATCGCGCCGGCTTACGCCAAGCCCATGGAGCTATGGCAGACCACCGGCCTCAAGACGCCTGAATCGGCGCTGCCCGACCCGACGGCAACGTTCGCCTACGTGAGCAACATCAACGGCAATCTTACGGACAAGGACGGCAACGGCTTCATCTCGAAGGTGTCGCTCAAGGACGGCAAGATGCTCGCGCTCGAGTGGGCGAAGGGCCTCGACGCACCCAAGGGCATGGCACTGGTCAACGGGCGGCTCTACGTCGCCGACATCGACAAGCTCGTCGAGATCGACGCCGAGAGCGGCAAGATCATCGCGCGCTACGACGCACCGGGCGCCCAGTTTCTGAACGACGTCGCCGCGGCGCCGGACGGCACGGTCTACGTCTCGGATTCGAGCGCCAGCACCATCTGGCGGCTGGCCGACGGCAAGCTCGAGAAGTGGATGGAAGGCGAAGCGCTCAAGTATCCGAACGGCCTGCATGTGGCGGGCGACAAGCTCATCATCGCCGCCTGGGGTAAGCCGGGCACGTCCGCCCCGAAATCGGAGCCAGCCAACTTGCTCGAGGTCTCGATCGCCGACAAGACGGTGCGCGACCTCGGCGACGGCAAGCCGATCGGAAACCTCGATGGGCTGGAGCCGCTCGACGCGACGGGCTACCTCGTCACCGATTGGACGGCGGGCGCACTCTACCGCATCGACGTTTCGGGCAAAGCCGACCTGTTGCTCGATCTCAGCCAGGGCACCGCCGATATCGGCTACGTGCCGGCCGCGAACCTGGTGCTCATTCCGATGATGTTGGACGACAAGCTCGTCGCCTATCGCCTCGAGTGAGGCGGCGCGAGGCGGCGCCTTCACTCCGCCGCTTCGGCCTCGATCGACAGCGTCGCGAAATACTTCTCAGCTTCGAGCGCGGCCATGCAACCCATGGCAGCCGCCGTCACCGCCTGCCGGTAGACCTCGTCCTTCACGTCGCCCGCGGCGTAGACGCCGGGGATGGCGGTCGCGGTCGAGTCGGGCATGGTCTTGAGATAGCCCGAATGCGTCATTTCGAGCTGGCCCTTGAACAGCTCGGTCGCCGCCGCGTGGCCGATGGCGATAAAGACGCCGTCGGCCGCAACCTCGCTCGTCTTGCCGGTCTTGACGTTCTTCAGGCGCACGCCCGTCACCGACTTGGGGTCGTTCTTGCCGACGATCTCGTCGACGGCGCTGATCCCAGATCACGTTGATCTTCGGGTTCTTGAACAGGCGCTCCTGCAGGATCTTCTCGGCGCGGAAGTGATCGCGGCGGTGCACGACGGTGACGCGCTTGGCGAAGTTCGTGAGAAAGATCGCCTCCTCGACCGCGGTGTTGCCACCGCCGACCACGACCACATCCTTGCCCTTGTAGAAGAAGCCGTCGCAGGTGGCGCAGGCCGACACGCCGTGGCCCTTGAAATGATCCTCCGAGGGGATGCCGAGCCAGCGCGCCTGCGCGCCCGTGCAGATCACGAGCACGTCGCAGGTGTAGACCGCACCGCTGTCACCTTCGAGCCGGAACGGGCGCCTCTGCAGATCAACCTTGGAGATCTGGTCGAGCACGACCTCGGTGCCGACGTGCTCGGCCTGGGCCTGCATCTGCTCCATGAGCCAGGGGCCCTGGATCACGTCGGCAAAGCCCGGGTAGTTCTCGACATCGGTGGTTATGGTTAGCTGGCCACCCGGCTGCGAGCCCTGAATCAGGAGCGGATTCAGCATGGCGCGCGCCGCGTAGATGGCGGCCGTATAGCCGGCCGGCCCGGAGCCGAGAATGAGCACCTTGGCGTGCCTGATCCCAGTCATAGCGTTCCTTCCCGTCCCGCATGCCTCGCCGGGGCTCAACATCGGCGGGCGCTTAAGATTGGGGGGCACTTAAGGCTGCGCAAGCCCCCCGGTCAATGCGCGGGCTCAGGCTTTGGGTGGAGGAAATCGGCCGCGCCGGGTCTCCCCAAATCGTTGTGCCTTTTTCGCATGATACGGTAGCTTGTTACGCGAGCTGGGACCGTTTGGGGGTTTCACATGTCGAGCGTCATGGGCAGGGCCACGTCGGCGGCATACGGGATTTTCGATCGCGCGTGGACGGCGGCCTGCTGGCCGCTCATCGGATTTCTAAACCTGATCTTCCGGCCCGATCCGGAGACGGGCGCCGTCGCCTGGTGGAAGACAGGCGGCTGGGTAATCGCCAACACCGCGCTCCTGTCCTTCGCCGTGACGCAGCTGGACTGGCGCAACATGTTTTGGACGTTGGTCGCGTTCCTCGTCATCCATATCCTCATCATGATGAGCAGTCTGCGCATCATGTACGAGGAGAAGCGCGTCATGGAGGGCTCGATGAAGCCCGAGGCCATGCGGTTCTCCGCGCTCGATGCGGTCAACGACATGTCGATCCTGGCGTCCTCGGTCGTGTTCTACGTGGCCGGTCTCGCCGCCCTCATCCAAGCCATCGAGCGCTCGGGCATGGCGCAGATCCTGCGGCATAAACCGACCCTGAACAGCGAGTACACCGAATACCTCGCGTGCGTCCTCAATGAGGTGCCGATCGTCAACTCCGTGGTCAACGCGGCGGCCAACTATTTCAAGTACTCCGACAATGTCACCGCACAGATCGTCTATAACGGCTGGCAGGGGAACGGCATCCGGCTGCTCATCGTGGCGACGGTCAGCATCATCGTCGTGCGCGCGATGCTCTTGCGCGTCCAGCAGTGGACCCAGCAGGTCTCCATGGCGCACGGGCTGGAGACGGGCACGGTGAGCCCCGAGGGCATAAAGAAGCGGCTGGTGCGCGTACCGACGACGCTTAACAGCCGGCTGATGGCCTCGGCGCTAACCCATCCCGATACGCTCGTGCGCAAGCGCGCGCTGGCCGCCATGGCCAAGCTCGAGGTCCCGAACTTCGCGCGCGACTTCCTGATGAAGCTCGACAACCACCTGGAGCGCGATCTCGGGCTGGCGCACATCCGCGAGGCGCTCGCCACCATGAACTCGGCGGCGCGGCAGAAGATGAGCGGCGAGCTCGCGCCCGTCCTCGAAAAGCAGATGGCCGCGGTCAAGGACGCCATCGACATGCACACGCGCGCGCGCCTGGAAGAGCTGAAATCCATGCTAAAGCGTGCCTGAGCGGGCACGCACAATCGGGGGTCGGGGCGCACATGGATGACCGCGCGGGCGCCGGCGCCGCGAGCCAGCCAGCCGACCTCGCCGACGCGGCGCGCCGCCTCAAGGCCATCGTCGTCGGCTCGTCCGGCAATCTCGTCGAGTGGTACGACTTCTACACCTACTCCGCCTTCGCACTCTATTTCGCCGCCGCATTCTTCCCCACGGGCGACCAGACGGCGCAGCTCCTGAGCACCGCGGCGATCTTTGCCGTTGGCTTCCTGATGCGCCCCATCGGCGGATGGCTGTTTGGGCATTTCGCCGATCGCCACGGCCGGCGGCTGTCGCTCACGGTTTCCGTGCTCATGATGTGTTTCGGCTCGCTGATGATCGCCGTGATGCCGACCCACGCGACGATCGGCATCGCTGCGCCGATAGCGCTTCTCGTCGCGCGCCTCGTGCAGGGCCTGAGCCTCGGCGGCGAGTACGGCACCAGCGCCACGTATCTGTCCGAGATGGCGCACCCCGACCACCGCGGCTTCTACTCGAGCTTCCAGTACGTGACGCTGATCGGCGGGCAGCTCATCGCCATGCTGGTCCTGCTGGTGCTGCAGAGACTTCTGCTTACGCCCGAGCAGCTCGCAGACTGGGGCTGGCGCATCCCGTTCGCGATCGGCGCGGGGCTGGCGATCGTGGTCTACTTCATGCGCCGCGACATGCACGAGACCGACGCGTTCCTCGCAGCGCGCGAGCTCGGCACCGTCGCAAACCCATTGCGCGAGCTGATGCAGCATCCGCGCGAGGTCGCGATCGTCGTCGGCCTCACGCTCGGCGGCACCGTCGCCTTCTACACCTACACGACATACATGCAGAAGTTCCTGGTGAACTCGACCGGCCTGTCGAAGGACACCTCGACCGTCATCTCGGCCGCCACGCTGTTTTGCTACATGTGCCTGCAGCCGGTTGTCGGCGCCATCTCGGACGTGGTCGGGCGGCGCCCGGTGCTGCTCTCGTTCGGCGTCCTCGGCACGGCGCTGACGGTGCCGATCCTCTCCGCGCTGGAGGCCACGAAAGATGCCTGGACCGCCTTCTTCCTCATCATGGTCGCGCTCGTCATCGTCAGCGGCTACACGGCGATCAACGCTATCGTCAAAGCCGAGCTGTTCCCGACCCGGGTGCGCGCCCTCGGCGTCGGCTTTCCCTATGCCGTTACGGTCGCGCTGTTCGGCGGCTCGGCGGAATACGTGGCGCTGTACCTCAAGCAGATCGGGCATGCGACCGCCTTCTACTGGTACGTCTCGGCGTGCATCTTCATCTCGCTGGTCGTCTACGCCGTAATGCGTGACACCCGCGACCACAGCGCCATGCGTCGGTAAGGGTAAAAGGCGCGGGCTGGCGGGTGTGCCCGCGATGTGCTAGGTCCGCGCATCCTTTTGCAGCGCACAAAGTCCCTGATGAACCTGAGAAACATCGCAATTATCGCCCACGTCGACCACGGCAAGACCACCCTTGTCGACGAATTGCTTAAGCAATCCGGCTCGTTCCGCGAGGGCCAGCGGGTTGCCGAGCGGGCAATGGACTCAAACGATCTGGAGCGCGAGCGCGGCATCACCATCCTCGCCAAGTGCACCTCCGTGATCTGGAAGGGCACGCGCATCAACATCGTCGATACGCCGGGCCACGCCGATTTTGGCGGCGAGGTCGAGCGCATCCTCAACATGGTCGACGGCGTCGTCGTGCTGGTCGATGCCTCCGAAGGGCCGCTGCCGCAGACGAAGTTCGTGGTCTCCAAGGCCTTGAAGCGCGGGCTTCGCCCCATCGTGGCCATCAACAAGATCGACCGGCCCGATGAGCGCCACCTCGACGTGCTGAACGAGGTGTTCGATCTCTTCGCCAATCTCGACGCTACCGATGAGCAGCTCGACTTCCCCGTGCTCTACGGCTCGGGCCGCATCGGCTGGATGGCGCTCGATCCCGGCGGACCAAAAGTCGATCTGGCCCCGATGTTCGATCTTGTGCTCTCGCACGTGCCGCCGCCAAGCCTCGAGACAGGCGCGTTGCGCATGTTGGCGACGACGCTCGAAGCAGATCCGTTCCTCGGGCGCATCCTCACCGGCCGCATCACGTCGGGCGTAATCAAGCCGGGCCAGCCGCTCAAGGCGCTCAATCGTGATGGCGAGCTTGTCGAGAATTTTCGCGTGCAGAAAGTTCTGGCCTTCCGCGGCCTGGAACGCGTGTCGGTCGAGCAGGCCGAGGCGGGCGAGATCGTCGCCGTTGCGGGCATGAGCGAGGCGACCGTCGCCGACACGCTTTGCGATCCTTCGGTCGATACCCCTCTGCCGGCGCAGCCGGTCGACCCGCCGACGCTGTCGATGACCTTCCGCATCAACGACGGCCCCTTCGCCGGACAGGAGGGCGACAAGGTCCAGAGCCGCGTCATCCTCGAACGCCTCATGAAGGAGGCGGAGCGCAACATCGCCATCAAGGTCACGATCTCGGAGGACAAGGATGCCTTCGACGTTGCCGGCCGCGGAGAATTGCAGCTCGGCATCCTGATCGAGAATATGCGGCGCGAAGGCTTCGAGCTGACGGTTTCGCGGCCAAAGGTCGTGTTCAAGACGGACCCCGACAGCGGCGAGCGGCTCGAGCCCATCGAAGAGGTCATCATCGACGTCGACGAGGACTACACGGGCGTCGTCGTGCAGAAACTGGCCGAGCGCAAAGGCGAGCTGCTCGAAATGCGTCCATCCGGCGGCGGACGCCAGCGCATGGTGTTTCACGTGCCCACGCGCGGGCTGCTCGGCTACCAGAGCGAGCTGCTGTCGGACACGCGCGGCACGGCGGTTTTGAACAAGCTGTTCCACGCCTATGCGCCATTCAAGGGCGAGATCGCCTGCGCGCCGTACCGGCGTCCTCATCTCCAACTCTGCCGGCGAGGCCGCGGCCTACGCGATCTTCAACCTGCAGGACCGCGGGCCCTTCATGATCGGCGCCCAGGCGCGAGTGTATGAGGGCATGATCGTCGGCGAGCACACGCGCGACAACGACCTCGAAGTCAATGTCGTCAAAGGCAAGAAGCTCACCAACGTGCGTGCCTCCGGCAAGGATGAGAACGTCCTGCTGACCACGCCGATGAAGCTCACGCTGGAAAAAGCCATGAGCTACATCACCGACGACGAGCTGGTCGAGGTGACTCCCAAGTCGATCCGGCTGCGCAAGCGCTGGCTCGATCCGAACGAGCGCAAGAAGATGGAGCGCTCGCGCGATCGCGAAGTCGCGTGACGAAATTTGCCGGCAACACGCGTTGTGCCGCGCGCATCGCCTCTGCTATTGTTATAGTGTAACACGCTAGCCGTGCCGCTATCAACAAGGAGGTCCCCATGAATAAGACGACGATCGCCGCTCTCGTCGCGATGCTTTGCAGCTCCGCTGCACTCGCCGATTCCAAGCCATCCGACGCGGAGGCAGGAAAGGTCAAGGCTGCGCTTACGGAATGGGGCTGCGAGGGCGGCACCATCGAGAAGGAGACCGAGGCAAGCGGCGTATTCGAGGTCGACGACGCCAAATGCAAGGGCGCTCAGTACGACATCAAGCTCGACAGCTCCTACAAGATCATCAACATCACACGTGACTAAGCAGGCCCGTCGCCCGCTCGACGATCATGATTGCGCCGGCCGGTCCGCATCGGCCGGCGCAAGGCTTTGAAGCGCTTCTGGCACCTGCTAAGCACGCAGAGCTTCCCGGGGCCCGCGCGTGGCATTTAGAAAATCCGACCAAGGCCGCCTGAGCGTGAGCGCCGACCTCAAATGGCCGGCGGGCGTCACGCCGCCGCCCGAGTTCCAGACCGCGGTCGATTTCGCGCGCGACGACGAGGGCCACCTGTTCGTCACCGGGCGGGCCGGCACTGGGAAGTCGACGCTTCTGCGCGCCTGCGCGAGCATGATCACGCGAGGAGGCGGTCGTGCTGGCGCCGACGGGCTTGCGGCGGTCAACGTCGGCGGCCAGACCATCCATTCGTTCTTCGGCTTTCCGCCACGGCTTATCCGCTCCGACGACATCCGCCGCAGCCGCAACGGGCGACTGATGCGCAAGCTCAAGGCTCATCATCATCGACGAGGTGTCGATGGTGCGCTCCGACCTGATGTGGGCCATCGACCAGTCGCTGCGCATCAACCGCGGGCGCCCGCGCGAAGCCTTCGGCGGCGTGCGCCTGCTTCTGTTCGGCGATCTGCACCAGTTGCCGCCGGTGGTGCAGGGCGCGGAGGTCGCCGAGCACCTCGAAAGCGCGCACGGCGGGCCGTTCTTCTTCCCGGTGCCGGCTCTGATGGAAGGCGCCGGCGTATCCGCTCATCGAGCTCGAGCACGTGTTCCGCCAGAGCGACGAGACGCTGCTGCGCGTGCTCAATCGCGTGCGCGACGGCGAGGCGACCGAGGAGGATCTCGAGGTCCTCAACGAGCGCGCGCACGCCATCCGCACGCTCGGCGAGGGCGACGCCTACGTCATCCTCACGCCGACCAACGCCGCCGCCCAGCGCATCAACATGGCCTACCTCGAGGCGTTGCCCGGCAACGTGACGCCGTATGAGGCCGGCATCACCGGCGAGTTCGGCGACAGCGCGCATCCGACGGATGCGACGCTGCTCTTGAAGGTCGGGCGCCAAGGTGATCCTTCTGCGCAACGACCCGGACCGACGGTGGGTCAACGGCTCCATCGCGCGTATCGCGCGGCTGGAGAAATCGCGCGTGTGGATCGAGATCGACGGCAAGGTGCACGAGATCGAACCGGCGTCGTGGGAGGCGCGCCGCTACGCCTTCGACCAGGCAGCCGAGAAGATCGAGGAAAAGGTCACCGGCACGTTCCGGCAGTTCCCGCTGCGGCATGCGTGGGCGCTGACCATCCACAAGTCGCAGGGGCTCACGCTCGACCGCGTCTATATCGATCTCGGGCGCGGAACCTTTGCCCACGGTCAGGCGTACGTCGCCTTGTCGCGGTGCCGATCCCTCGAGGGCCTTGCGCTCGCCAGGCCCTTGCGACCGTCGGACATTCTTTTCGACCGCTCGGCCATGGGCTACCGCGACAAATTCCCGCGTCTCTAGCTTGCGCCGGATCAATTCCCCTTTGCGGCGATTTCGCTAGCAGAACGACGCGGGGCCGGGAGGCGGCTCATCGTGGCGTTAAGCCTTGAGAAACCAATTATATTGCGTTGCAATAGTTTTATGTTGCAACGCACAAAAACATCCGCTATATGATTGATGCCACATGGCTCCCTCGAGCGAAATCCATTCAGCGACCAGACGAGCCGCCCGTCGCGTTCCACGCCCCTTCACATTGGAGACCGTCATGACCGACCAATTCACCCGCCAGGCCCAAGACATGCTGGCCGCCGCCAAAGAGGCGCGCATCCCCGAGAACGTCCAAGCCTTCGCCGAGGACAGCGTCGCCAAGACCCGCGAGGCCTATTCCAAGATGAGCGCCGCCACCAAGGACGGCGTCAAAGCCATGCAGGAGATCGCGCTTGCCGCGCAGGCCGGCGCCAAGACCTTCGGCGAGAAGATCCTGCACAACGCCACCGTCAATGCGGAGGCGGCCTTCGACGCCGCTGAGGCCATGGCCCGCGCCAAGACCGTGCCCGAAATGGCGCGCCTGCAGGCCACCTTCATCCAGCAGCAGCTCGCCACCGCCAGCTCGCAGACGAAAGAGTTTTTCGAGCTGTCGAACAAGATCGGTCGCCAGACGCTGGAGAGCATGAACGCCGTCGCCAGCAAGACCTTCGACCAGATCAAGAACGCCGGCTGAACGTCGGGCTCGAGCGATCGACCTGTACCATCATTGCCGCACGCTAGAAGGAGCCCGCACCAGATGCCGGGCTCCTTTTTAGTTTTCTGTGGCCCGACTTTCGGCAAACTGTTACTTCCCAATAAGACAGGGAAATCCGGGCCGGCCGCTCGGCCGGTCCGCTCAACGCGAAATCTTCGATGCTGGGCGCGAGCGCACATTGCGAGATCCGCCGGGGCAACCTCACGGACGCGCCGGCACTGAGCGAGGTCTTTCGCCAGACGTGGAGTCAGGCGTACCTCGGCATCATTCCCCAATCGCACCTCGAGAGCATGATCCGCCGCCGCGGCGCCGACTGGTGGACGACGACGATCAAGTCCGGCAACGGCGTTCTGGTACTGCAGGTCGGTGGCGAGGTCACCGGCTACGCGACGCTCGGTGCGGCGCGAGTGCGGGGCGAGTACGAGGGCGAGATCTACGAAATCTACGTTACCCCGACGCACCAGGGCCTTGGTTTCGGCGAGCGCCTGTTCGAGGCCTGCCGCCACCAGCTCGACACGCGCCAGATGTGCGGCCTCATCGTCTGGGCTCTCGCCGACAACACCACGGCCGCCGACTTCTACTGGCGGCGCGGCGGGCGCCCGGTCGGCGTCGGCTTCGAGCGTTTCGGCGCGCGCAAGCTCAAGAAGATCGCCTACGCCTGGGATTGACCCGGCGGCGCGCCGTGCCTCCTTCATCCCCTGCGCTGCCGACGCTCGGCCGAGCGCCCTTCCTATCGCCCGGGTGCGTTGCTATACCCCGCCCCACTCTCGCCGTTCGAACCTGAGGTCCCGATGAAGATCGCCGTGATGGGGGTTGCCGGCCGCATGGGCCAGGAGCTCGTGCGCGCGGTCCACGGCGCGCCGGGGTGCACGATCTCGGGCGCGGTCGAGCGGCCGGAGTCCCCCGCGATAGGTCAGGACGTGGGCGTGCTGGCCGGCATCGGGCCGCTCGGCATCGCGGTCACCGCCGATGCGCTGGAGGCCATCGTCGGCTCCGAAGGCATCCTCGACTTCACGACCCCGAAATCGACCGTCGAGTTTGCCGGCCTTGCCGCCAATGCGCGCGTCGTTCACGTCATCGGAACCACCGGGCTCAAAGAGGCCGATGAGGTGCAGATCGCTGCCGCCGCGCGCCACGCCCCCATCATCAAGGCCGGCAACATGAGCCTCGGCGTTAACCTTCTGGTCGCCGTCACCCGCCGCGTCGCGGAGGCGCTGGACGAGGACTTCGACATCGAGATCGTCGAGATGCACCACAGGGACAAGGTCGACGCACCCTCCGGCACCGCGCTCATGCTGGGCGCGGCTGCTGCCCAGGGGCGCGGCGTCAACCTCGCCGAGCATTCCGTGCGCGCCCGCGACGGCGTGACGGGGCCGCGCAGGCGCGGCGACATCGGCTTTGCCAGCCTGCGCGGCGGCAGCGTCGTCGGCGACCACAGGGTGATCCTCGCCGGCCCCGGCGAGCGCATCGAGATTGCGCACCTCGCCGCCGATCGCAGCATCTTCGCGCGCGGCGCCGTGAAGGCGCTGCTATGGGGCCGGGGGCGGCCACCGGGCCTCTACTCGATGTCCGACGTGCTGGGCCTCTAGAGCTGGAGACCGACCGCGTGGCCCCGACGGATGATCGCAATCACACGCTCGTGCTGATCCGGCACGGCGAGAGCGAGTGGAACCGCCGCAACCTCTTCACCGGCTGGCACAACCCTGACCTGTCCGAAAAGGGTCTGATTGAGGCGCTCGTCGCGGCGCGGCTGCTCAAGGCCGCGGGCATGCGCTTCGACGCCGCCTTCACCAGCGTCCTGAAGCGCGCGCAGCGGACGCTCGAGATCATCCTGTCCGAAATCGGCCAACCCGACCTCGCCATCACCTGCAGCGAGGCGCTCAACGAGCGCCACTACGGCGACCTGTGCGGCCTCAACAAGGACGAGGCGCGCGATCGCTGGGGCGAGCAGCAGGTCGAGGTCTGGCGCCGCAGCTACGATGTGCCGCCGCCCGGCGGCGAGAGCCTGCAGGATACCGCCGAGCGCGTGATCCCCTACTACCAGCAGGTGATCTGGCCTCAGCTCAAGGGCGGCAAGACCGTGATCGTGTCGGCGCACGGCAACTCCCTGCGCGCGCTCATCATGCAGCTCGAAGGGCTCACCTCCGAGGAGATTCTCGACCGCGAGCTTGCGACGGGGGCACCGATCGTCTACCGGCTCGATGAGGTCGGTGCCGTGGCAGAGCGCAAGGATCTGCTTCCTCGCCGCAGCCTGGAAGCGCCTCCCGAGGACGTAATTTAAGCGGAGCCGATCATGGCAAGTCTCGGCGAACTGTCCGGCGATGGCGCCAACAAGGGGCGCGAGCGGCTGATTGCCGTCTACATCGCCATCCTGGCGGTCGCGCTTTCCGTCTGCAGCGTCGGCGGCGGCAATGCCACCAAGGACGCCACCGCCCGCAACATCGAGGCCTCCAACGCCTGGGCGTTCTTCCAGGCGAAGAACATCCGCCGCAACGATGTACACATCGAGATTGGCGATCTCGAGCTGCGACTCGCCACCGAGCCGAACCTTGCGGAGGCAGCGCGCACGGCGATCGGCGACAAGCTCAAGCAGTACCGCGAGCAGGAGGCGCGGCTCACCTCCGAGCCGGATACGGGCGACGGCCTCAAGGAGCTCATGGCCAAAGGCAAGGCGCTCGAGACGCAGCGCGACAAGGCCATGCGCAAGGATCCCTACTTCGACTACGGGCAGGCGCTCCTGCAGATCGCCATCGTGCTGGCCTCGGTGTCGATCATCACCGGCGGGTCGATGCTGCTGCTAATGAGCGGTGTATTGGCGGCCGGCGGCCTCATCTCAATGCTGAACGGCTTCGTCCTGCTCTATACGCTGCCCTTCATCGGCTGAGCGCGTCCGCTTGCCGTGGACCTGCCCGGCCGCTAGCACTGTCGCGCGCCAAGCCAACCAACCGATCGAACGAGACAGTCCCAATGACCACGCACCGCCTGCTGCTCTTGCCCGGAGACGGGATCGGCGTCGAAACCGTCGCGGAGGTCGAGCGCGTCATTGCGTTCTTCAACAAGAACGCCAAGGGCGGCACGTTCGAGACCGAGAGCGACCTCGTCGGCGGCGCGGCGATCGACAAGCACGGCACCTCGCTGACGGACGAGGCCATGGCCAAGGCCGAGAGATCGGGCGCGGTGATCTTCGGCGCCGTGGGCGGCCCGAAGTGGGACAAGGTGCCCTATGCGATCCGCCCGGAGGCCGGGCTTCTGCGCCTGCGCAAGGATCTCGGCCTCTTCGCCAACCTGCGCCCCGCGATCTGCTATCCGGCGCTTGCGGATGCCTCCTCGCTCAAGCGCGAGCTGGTCGAGGGCCTCGACATCATGATCGTGCGCGAGCTCACGGGCGGGGTGTATTTCGGCGAGCCCAAGGAGATCGTAACGCTGGAGAACGGCGAGAAGCGTGCGGTCGATACGCAGGTGTACACGACGCACGAGATCGAGCGCATCGCGCGCGTCGCCTTCGACCTCGCGCGCAAACGCTCCAACAGGGTGCACTCGGCGGAAAAACGCAACGTGATGAAGACGGGCGTGCTGTGGAACGAGGTGGTGACGGCAACGCACAAGACGTATGCGCCCGACGTCGAGCTGCAGCACATCCTCGCCGACAACTGCGCCATGCAGCTTGTGCGCAACCCCAAGCAATTCGACGTCATCGTGACCGACAACCTGTTCGGCGATGTGCTCTCCGACGAGGCGGCGATGGCCACGGGCTCGCTCGGCATGCTGGCGTCGGCCTCGCTCGGCGCACCCGATAGCAAGACCGGCCGGCGCAAGGCACTCTACGAGCCCGTGCACGGCTCGGCGCCCGACATCGCGGGCAAGGGCCTCGCCAACCCGATCGCGACCATCGCCTCGTTCGGCATGGCGCTGCGCTACTCCTTCGACATGGGGGCCGCGGCCGACCTGCTCGACAAGGCGATCGCCAACGCGCTGGCGGCGGGGCTGCGCACCCCCGACATCATGCAGCCGGGCATGCGCAAGGTCGGCACCGCCGAGATGGGCGGAGCCATCGTCGCCGAGCTCGCCAAGCTGGCGGCCTAGCGGCGATGTGGGACCCTGTTCGCCTGCCCACCAATAGAACCTTGCAACGGGCGGCCGCGGCGCGTAAGTGAACGCCCGCGGAAGCGCTTGGGGGCCCAAAGGGCTCCGGCGCCGCGCCGCTCATACAGGCCAATTCGGGAAGAGCCATGGGCTACAAGATTGCCGTCGTCGGAGCCACGGGGAACGTGGGCCGCGAGATGCTGAACGTGCTGGACGAGCGCAAGTTTCCGGCCGACGAGGTCTACGCCATCGCCTCGCGCCGCTCGCTCGGCGTCGAGGTCTCTTTCGGCGACCGCACGCTCAAATGCCGCGACCTCGAGCAGTTCGATTTCTCCAAGGTGGACCTCTGCCTGATGTCGGCCGGCTCGGCCGTGTCGAAGGAATGGTCGCCGCGCATCGGCGCCAAGGGCTGCATCGTCATCGATAACTCCTCCGCCTGGCGCTACGACCAGGACGTGCCGCTGATCGTGCCGGAGGTGAATGCCGACGCCGTCAGCGGCTACGCCAAGAAGAACATCATCGCCAACCCGAACTGCTCGACCGCCCAGCTCGTCGTCGTGCTGAAGCCGCTGCACGACGCCGCCAAGATCAAGCGCGTCGTCGTTGCCACCTACCAGTCTGTGTCGGGCGCGGGCAAGGAGGCGATGGACGAGCTGTGGCAGCAGACCAAGGGCATGTACGTCCCCGGCCAGGAGACCGAGCCGCAGAAGTTCCCCAAGCAGATCGCCTTCAATTGCATTCCTCACATCGACGTCTTCATGGAGGACGGCTACACGAAGGAGGAATGGAAGATGCTGGTCGAGACCAAGAAGATCCTCGATCCGCGCATCAAGCTGACGGCGACGTGCGTGCGCGTGCCGGTGTTCGTCGGGCATTCGGAAGCGGTCAACATCGAGTTCGAGAAGCCGCTCAGCCCCGAGGCCGCGCGCGAGATCCTGCGCAACGCCCCCGGTATCGTCGTCGTCGACAAGCGCGAGCCCGGTGGCTACGTGACGCCGGTCGAGGCAGCCGGCGAGTTCGCGACCTACGTCTCGCGCATTCGCGAGGACGCGACGGTCGAGAACGGGCTGTCGCTGTGGGTGGTGTCCGACAACCTCTTGAAGGGTGCGGCGCTCAACACGGTGCAAATCGCCGAGACGATCATCAACCGCAAGCTGATCCCCAACGCCGCCTGAGGTTGTGGCTCGCGTGCGCTCCCGAGGTGGCCTCGTGAGGCTGCCCGGCGGCGCCTCGCGGGCTCAGATCTTGCTGCCGGTCTCGTCCTGCATCTTGCCCAACGCCTCGACGATCAGGGTCAGATCCTGCAGGAAACGCTCCCGCTGCTGGCCGGGAAGCGCTGCCAGGATCTTGTCGTCGACGCGCTTTGCTAGAGGATCGGTCGCCTTGAGGATGCGCCAGCCTTCCTCGGTGAGCTTGACCGCGTAGGCGCGCGCGTCGTCCTTGGTGCGGCGGCGCTGCAGCAGGCCCTTTTTGAGCATGCGACGCACGATGTCGGCGAGCGTCGAGCGATCGACCCCCGTCTTCTCGACGAGGTGGGTCTGACTCAGACCTTCGTTCTGCGAGACGGCCAAGAGGACCGCGTATTGCCGCGGTGTGAGATCACCTTCGCCCATCTCCCCCTGGAAGACGTCGCTGGCGCATTGACCGGCCCGATGCAGCAAATGAATCGGAGATCGCTCCAGCCTGACGACCGCCATTTCCCGTGCCCTGTGCCGTGCCATGGATTGTCTTTGGTCAGGTCGGACAACGTCGAGCTTCCGCGTCCCGCGGCGTGCATCGACCCCCGCTGCCCCACCTTTGCCGTAGCGGAATAGGTAACCGTTCGATTTGGAGAAAATACCAGATTTGATCGTTCGTCTAGAGCAAAACGGGCGCTCGCGAAGAACAATTCGCAAGATAATAGTGTGGTTTACTGCGAATGCTGAGTATCTGTGTAACGACGATCCGCGAGGCGACGGCCGTTACTTAGCGGGCAGCTCGTATTGACGCAGGAGCCCGACCTGCGCGACCGCGAACGCCATCGTCAGCGGCATCACGGCGAACACTTTGAAGCTCACCCAGGTGTCGGTCGAGAACGAGCGCCACATCACCTCATTCAGCACCGCGAGGAATACAAAGAAGAAGGCCCAGCGCAGCGTCAACTTGCGCCAGCCTTCATCCGTCAGCCGGAAGACCTCGCCGAATATGACGCGCAGGAGCGATTGACCGGCGAACAGCCCGATGAAGAGCGCGCCCGCGAACAGCGCATTCACGATCGTCGGCTTGATCTTGATGAAGTGATCGTCCTGCAGCCACAGCGTGAGGCCGCCGAACACCATGACGCAGACGCCGGTCACGAGCGGCATGACGGAAACGCGCCCGAACAGTATGCGCGAGGCGATGAGCGAGGCGACGGTGGCACCCATGAAGACGCCCGTGCCCCAGAAGATGCCGGCGCGCGCATTCACGATGAAGAACACAACCAGCGGACCGACCTCGACGGCGAGCTTCAAAAGCTGGGCCTTGAGCGGCGCTTCCGTGGCTTTCGTGCTGGTCTCGTCTGCCATGTCGTTCCTCTTCCCCGCAAAGGCCGCCCCAAGGCGCCCGTTGATTGTCGCTCAGATTGTGCCGTTTGGCGATTGCGCGGTTTTGGCGCGGATTTACAGCATTATCCGAGATTAGCCGAGCTTGGTCTCGCGCGGCTTCGGGCGCCCTGCCGCAGACTCCTCGCCCGAAGCAGGGTGCCCCCCGGGGCTCAAATTCGAAGATGCAATGCTGGACACGAGCACGGGCGCGGGTTTCGGCTCGGGGATACGATAACGCTGCATCAGTCGCGTCAGGTACCAGGCGTAGGCCGCCGACAGCGGCATGATGAGCGCGACCTTGAACGCGATCCAGATGCCGACGCCGTTGGTCTCCATGCCGAGCACGTTGTAGATATTCTCATCCTTGAAGGTGAGCCGCACGAACTCGTTAGCGAACGCCGTGAAGACAAAGAACCACGCGAAGTTCCAGGTAAACTTGTCCCAGCCTTCCTTGGAGTAGTGGAACGTCTTCTCGAACACGTACTTGAAGAAATTCCGGTTGAGCCACAGCCCGCCGAACAGGAACAGCGCGAACATCAGGTTGAAGATCGTCACTTTGATCTGCACCCACATCGGGTCCTTGGTCACGATGGTGAGCCCGCCGAACACCACCGTCACGATCGAGGCAATCAGCGGGAATACCGGCAGCCGCCGCAACACGATCCGCATCGCCACGATGGCGACAACCGTCGAGATGATGAGCGCCCACGTCCCCGCGGCAATGCCGTACATCGCGTTGACGATGAACATCAGCACGAGCGGCCCGAACTCGCTCAGGATGTTGACCGTCTGCTCGGCATTGAAAGGTAGCAATCGCTTCAGCGCGCTCATGTGGCCGAGATCATCCTTCATTCGCTAAGAATTCTTGATTGCCCAGAGGTAGACCATGTTGCCTATGAAGCCTCAGTTGGACGAGGCTATGGCTTGCGCGAACTCTCCCGCATCGAAAGGCTGCAGGTCGTCCACGCCCTCCCCAACCCCGATTGCGTGCACGGGAAGCCCGTGCTTTGCGGAAATCGCCACCAAGATGCCTCCCCGGGCCGTGCCGTCGAGCTTGGTCATGACGAGGCCGGTGACGCCGGCGCGATCGCGGAAGACGTCGACCTGGGAAAGCGCGTTCTGGCCCGTCGTCGCGTCGAGCACGAGCAGCACCGCGTGCGGCGCGGTCGGCTCGACCTTGCGCATCACGCGGATGACCTTGGCGAGCTCTTCCATCAGGCTTTCCTTGTTCTGCAGCCGCCCCGCCGTATCGACCAGCAGCACGTCGGCGTGGCTCGCGCGCGCACGGGTGACGGCGTCGAAAACGAGTCCCGACGCGTCCGAGCCAACCTCGCCGGCGACGACTTCTGAACCGGTGCGCTCGCCCCAGATCTTGAGCTGATCGATGGCAGCGGCTCGGAACGTGTCCCCGGCCGCGAGCATCACGGTCTTGCCCTCGCGGCGGAAGTGCGCCGCGAGCTTGCCGATGGTCGTGGTCTTGCCGGTGCCGTTGACGCCTACCACGAGGATCACGAACGGCTGCATCGCGGCATCGACCTGCAGTGGCAGCGCGACGGGGCCCAGCACGCGCTCGACCTCGGCCTGCAAGACCGCGCGCACGTCGTCTTCGCCGATGCCCTTCTCGTAGCGCCCCTTGCGCAGCGACGCGATGATGCGCTCGGCCGTCTCGAGGCCGAGATCGGATTCGATCAGCACGTCCTCGAGGTCGTCAAGCGTCTCGCCGGACAGCTTGCGCTTGGTGAAGAGACCGCCGATGCCGTCGGATAGCTTCGATGACGTCTTGCCGAGGCCTTGCCGCAGCCGCTCGAAAAAGCCGCCGGGCTTGACTGTGTTCGCTGGGGCTGCCTCAGGTGCGTCGCTCGCGGGCTTGGCCCCCCACAGGCGCCCGAGCGCACCTTGAACCTTGGCACCCCGCTCGCTCACGCCGCCACCTCGCCCGACAGGCGCTGGCCGTCATGGCCGTGGACGCGGGCGCGCAGCAGCACGCCCGCCGGAACGTTGGCGTCAAGCCGGATTTCCGCGAAATGAGGCGTGCGCCCGATGCCATCACGCTCGAGCAGCACCTCGACCTCGGCTCCCACCTGCGCGGCAAGATAGCCCGACAGCGCTTGCGAGCCCTTGGCCCTCAAACGCGCGGCTCGCTCCTTGACGAGCGGGCGGGCGACCTGCGGCATGCGCGCGGCCGCCGTGCCCTTGCGCGGCGAGAACGGGAACACGTGCAGATAGGTGAGGCCGCAGTCGTCAACGATGCTCACGGAGCTCGAGAACATCTCGTCGGTCTCGGTGGGGAAGCCGGCGATGAGATCGGCGCCGAACACAACGTCGGGGCGCAGCCGCCGTACGGTCGCGCAGAACGCCACGGCACCGCCGCGGCTGTGGCGCCGCTTCATGCGCTTCAAGACCATGTCGTCGCCGGCCTGCATCGAGAGGTGCAGGTGCGGCATCAGCCGCTCTTCCTCGGCGATCGCCCGCAGGAGCTGGTCGTCCGCCTCGACCTGATCGATGGAGGACAGCCGCAACCGCTCGAGCTCGGGCACGTACTTGAGGATCTGGCGTACGAGCGCGCCGAGCTTGGTGCCGCCGGGTAAATCCTTGCCGTAGTCGGTGATATCGACGCCCGTCAGCACGACCTCGCGGCAGCCGCCCTCGACGAGGCGGCGAACCTGCGCGACCACGTCGCCAGCCGGCACCGAGCGCGATGGGCCGCGCCCGAACGGGATGATGCAGAAGGTGCAGCGGTGGTCGCAGCCGTTCTGAACCTGCACGTAGGCGCGCGTGCGCGACCCGAAGCCGTCGATCAGATGATGCGCTGTTTCGCGCACGCTCATGATGTCGTCGACCTGCACGCGCTCGCTGCCCGCGGTCGAGAGCGCGGTGAATGTCTCGCGCTTCATCTTCTCCGCATTACCGATGACGTGGTCGACCTCGGAGAGCGCCGCGAAGCGCTCGGGCTCGATCTGCGCCGCGCAGCCCGTCACGATGATGCGTGCCTCAGGATGCTCGCGGCGCAGCTTGCGGATCGTCTGCGTCGCTTGCCGCACCGCCTCCGCCGTCACCGCGCAGGTGTTGACGATGATCGCCTCGTCCAGGCCGGCGTCGGTCGCGCATCTGCGCATGACCTCCGACTCGTAGGCATTGAGCCGGCAGCCGAGCGTTATGACGAGGGGATCTGCCATCTTTCCTTGCGACACCAGGGCTAGCAGCAACGACGAAGCGAAAGCACGACACTCCACGCGCGTGGATGTCGGCGGCGGCAGGACGGAGCGGAAACCATCTGCCAAGGCGTCATAGCGGACAACTTTGACGGCCGCTAGACGGGCGCGCGCGACAGAGTCTCCGCCGGCATGGTGCCCTCGAATTCGAGCTCCGCCGGACCGCGCATCAGTATGTGTCCGTTAGCATTCCAATCGATAAACAAATTCCCGCCGGGAAGTGTGACAGTTACCTGGCGGTCGGTGAGTCGCTTTCGCGCCGCAGCCACCGCGGCCGCGCAGGCTGCCGTGCCACAGGCCTGGGTCAGGCCGGCGCCGCGCTCCCAGGTGCGCAGCGTTAACGCGTCGCGCGCGGTGACGTGCGCGAGCGAGATGTTGGCGCGCTCGGGAAACACGGGATGGTTCTCGAGAAGCGGACCGAAGCGGCCAAGATCGTAGGCCTCGACGTCGTCGACCCAGAAGATCGCGTGCGGATTGCCGACGTTGAGGACGGAGGGCGAATGCAGGACGGGAGCGTCGATCGGCCCCATCTGCAGCTCGATGCACGTGGTGTCCGCGAACGGCTCGGCGAGCGGAATGTCCTCCCACGCAAAACGCGGCTGACCCATGTCGATGACGACCGAGTCGGAGCTTTCGACTTGCGCCTTGAGCAGGCCGGCGCGCGTCTCGACCGTGACGTCGGAGCGGCCGCTCTCCTCGGCAACGAGCAGCGCGATGCAGCGCGCGGCATTGCCGCAGGCCTCTACCTCGGAGCCGTCCGCGTTGAAGATGCGCATGAACAGATCTGCCGTCTTCGACGGCTCGAGCACGATCACCTGATCGCAGCCCGGACCCTTGGCGCGGTCGCTGATGCGGCGCGCGTCCTCCGGCGCGATGCCAATCGATTTCTGGCGCGCGTCGAGCACCACGAAATCGTTGCCGAGCCCGTTCATCTTGCGGAAGGGAATGGTGGCGGAAGCCGACATGAGCCCATATATGGCGGCACAGATTTAAAAGACAATCGAACCCGAGGCTCGAACCTAATGTTCCAGCGAATTGCTGCGATTGCTGTGGCTTTGGCCGGAGGGCTTTGCGCAGCCGGCCCGGCCGCCGCCGTCATCACCAACGCCCCGGCGCCGGCGGAGCCGACCAGGATCAAGGTCGAGGGCATCGCCAAGGGGCTCGAGCACCCGTGGGGTCTGCAGTTCCTCCCCGACGGACGCATGCTGGTGACCGAGCGGCCTGGACGCCTGCGCATCGTCAGCAAGGACGGCGAGCTGTCGAAACCCATCGCAGGCGCGCCCAAGGTGGCCGCCGTCGGCCAGGGCGGTTTGCTGGATGTGCTGCTTGCGCCCGACTTTGAAAAAACGGGGACCATCTATTTCTCCTACGGCGAGCCGCGCGGCTGGTTTGAGAACGGAACGAGCGTGGCGCGCGCCAAGCTCGTCACCGACGGCGAGGGCGGCCACCTCGAGGACGTAAAGGTCATCTTCCAGCAGCAGCCGGCCGCCAACAGCCCGCACCACTTCGGCTCGCGCCTCGTGTGGGCGCGCGACGGCACGCTGTTCGTCACCACCGGCGAGCGCAACAAGTTGCGCAAGGAAGCCCAGAACCCGGCGAACGATATTGGCAAGATCATCCGCATCAATCCCGATGGCTCCGCGCCCGCCGACAATCCGCGGCTGCCTGGCTGGGCGCCCGAGGTCTGGTCGATCGGCCACCGCAACGTGCAGGGCGCGGCGCTTCGCCCCGACACCGGACAGCTCTACACGGTCGAGCACGGGGCGCAGGGCGGCGATGAGCTCAATCACCCTGAGAAGGGCAAGAACTACGGCTGGCCGATCATCAACTACGGCATCGACTACGACGGCAGCAAGATCGGCGAGGGTCCGGAAAAGCCGGGCATGGAGCCGGCGGTCTACTACTGGAAACCGTCGATCGCGACGAGCGGGCTCGCCTTCTACACGGGCGATCTCTTCCCCGGCTGGAAGGGCAACGCCTTCGTCGGCGGGCTGGCCGGCCAACACATCGAGCGGCTGGTCCTCGACGGCGACAAGGTCGTCGCTGCCGAGAAGCTGCTCGTTGATCGGGAGAAGCGCATCCGCGACATCCGGCAGGGGCCCGACGGCGCCCTGTGGGTACTCACCGACGAAGACGACGGCGAGATCCTGCGCATAACGCCCGCGCCGTGAGGGCGAACCGGGAGGCCCCCTTGATCGTTATCAAATGTCCCGCCCCCGCCGCAGGCGTAGTATCCTCGTGGAAGGTCCGCAAAGGCCAAGCCGATGCCCAAAACCAAGCGCACCCCCGATCCCGCGCATGACCCCCACGATCCGCCCCTGACCAAGGCGAGCCGGCGGCTCCTGAAGCTGTCGATGAGCACCCCGCGGCCGTTCCCATGGGGCCCTAATTGCATTTGTCTGACGCTGCCGGAGCGGCGAACGCTGCGCCGGATCGGCAGAATAACGCGTCAGTGGCACCGCCAGGTCCGCCGCCGCGAGCGGATGCTGGCGCGGGCGCGCGCCCACGCCGCCCGGGGCTGACCTCCCGGGGTTGACAGCTCAACCGGCGCGAGGGCATTGTCCGCGCCACTCAAGTCGGCCCTGGAACCAGAGCCGCCGCCCGTTCCGTGCTCCAAAAGATCAGAGCATCGAGGCCGGGAGGTCAACACCCGCCAGCGCGTTGCGCCCGCGGGTGCGTTTTCGTTTTGCGCCGACGGCCGCGAGGCCGTCGCATCGGGAAGGACGCATGTTCCAAACGCTGTCGGACCGCCTTTCAGGTGTCCTCGACAAGCTGACGCGACGCGGCGCGCTCACCGAGAGCGACGTCGGCGAAGCCATGCGCGAGGTGCGGCGTGCGCTCATCGAGGCCGATGTCTCGCTCGACGTCGTCAAGGACTTCATCGAGAAGGTCAAAGCGAAGGCCGTTGGCCAGGACGTGGTGCGCTCGATCACGCCGGGGCAAATGGTCGTCAAGGTCGTGCACGACGAGCTTGTCGCCATGCTCGGGTCCGACGCAGCGCCGATCGACGTCGCCGCCGCGCCGCCGGTCGCGATCATGCTCGTCGGCCTGCAGGGCTCGGGCAAGACGACGACGACGGCGAAGATCGCCAAGCGCCTGACCGAGCGCGAAAAGAAGAAAGTGCTGATGGCCTCGCTCGACACGCGCAGGCCGGCGGCGCAGGAGCAGCTGCGCGTGCTGGGCGAGCAGACTGAAGTCGATACGCTCGCCATCATTCCCGGCCAGACGCCGCAGCAGATCGCGCGGCGCGCGCTCGATGCTGCCCGCCTCGGCGGCTACGACGTCGTCATGCTCGACACGGCGGGCCGCACCCACATCGACGAAGCGCTGATGGCGGAGACGGTCGAGATCCGCGACATCGCGCATCCGCACGAGACACTCCTTGTCGCCGACAGCCTCACCGGCCAGGACGCCGTCAACGTAGCGAAGTCGTTTGACCAGCGCATCGGCATCTCCGGCATCGTGCTGACGCGCGCGGACGGCGATGCGCGCGGCGGCGCGGCGCTGTCGATGCGCGCCGTCACCGGCAAGCCGATCAAGCTGATGGGCGTCGGCGAGAAGTGGGACGCGCTGGAAGACTTCCATCCCTCGCGCGTCGCCTCCCGCATCCTCGGCATGGGCGACGTAGTCTCGCTGGTCGAGAAGGCGGCGCAGACGATCGACGTCGAGAAGGCGCAGAAGATCGCCCAGAAGATGAAGCAGGGCGCCTTCGACCTCGACGACATGGCCGAGCAGTTGAAGCAGATGCAGAGGATCGGCGGCATGTCGGGGGTGCTCGGCATGATGCCGGGCGTCGGCAAGCTCAAGGCGCAGATCGCGGACGCCAACCTCGATGACAAGATCCTGACGCGCCAGCACGCGATCATCACCTCGATGACGCCGGCGGAGCGCCGCAACCCGAAAGTGCTCGACGCCCGCCGCAAGCGGCGCATCGCGGCCGGCTCGGGCACCAAGGTCGAGGACGTCAATCGGCTCGTCAAAATGCACCGGCAGATGGCCGACATGATGAAGGCCATGGGCCGCAACACGGGCATGCTCAACCGGCTCGTCGGCCGCGGCGGCGGCAGAGCACCGAGCGAAGCCGAGATGGCCGCCATGCAGGAAGAGCTGCAGAGGCTCGACCCCAAGGCGCTCGAGCAGCTCGCGCCCGACCTCAAGGACGCGCTGGCTCAGGGTGCCTCCAAGGGTGGATTGCCCAAGGGCCTGCCCGGTCTCGGTGGCGGGATGCCCAGGCTCCCGGGCCTCGGCGGCGGTCTGCCAGGCCTGGGCGGCGGATTACCCAAATTCCCCGGCTTCCCGGGAAAGAAGAAGTAGCAACATCAACCAGCGATGAAGGAAGAATTCAGATGTCCGTAAAGATCCGCCTTTCTCGCGGCGGCGCCAAGAAGCGCCCCTACTACTACGTCGTCGTGGCCACGACGGCCTCGCCTCGCGACGGCCGCTACATCGAGCAGATCGGCACCTTCGATCCCATGCTCAAGAAGGACGACCAGAACCGCGTGAAGCTCAACCTCGAACGTTGCAAGTACTGGCTCTCGGTGGGTGCACAGCCGACCGACCGCGTCGCGCGCCTGCTCGATGCGGCCGGCCTCATGAAGCGCACCGCCTCCAACAACCCCGACAAGGCGAAGCCGAAGAAGAAGCGGCTCGAGCGCGAGGCCGCACAGGCCGACAAGGCCGCCGAGGCTGCTGCCGCCGCACCCGCGGAGCCCCCGGCCTGATCCAAAGATTTCTGCAACCTCCGGGATCAAGATAAACATTATTCAACCAAAGATCGCATAAGCTCCCCGGAGTACCGGGGAGCTTTCCAAATGCTGCGGGATGGGATCTACGGCTTGGCCTACGCCGCCAAGGGCGAGCGCATGCCGACCGAGGGCAGCGCGCTCGCCACGCTGCGGCAGGGACGCATTCTCGGCTCCGACCCCTGGGGCGGGGTGTTCACGGGCTCCTGCCGGTTCGACGCCGCCCGGCGCCTCAGCACGGTGCAGCTCCGCTTCGACGTGCCGCCCGAGGGCAAGCTGATCACCGGATTTTCGGCTGGCCCTGCCGGTGCCAGTCTCGATATCGTCGGGGCGTTCGAAGGCGAGGCGCCGAGGATTGCCGCGGTGGTCGAGGTGGCGGGTGCGCCGGTGCGGGTCGAGCTCACCTATCTCGGGCCACTGCCGGTCTGAGGCCGGTCCGGAAGCCAGCAGTTCATGAGCGACAAGAACCGCGTTCTCGTTGGCCGCATCGGGGCTGCGCACGGCGTGCGCGGCGAGGTGCTGATCCAAAGCTACACGGAGGATCCGCAGGCGATCGGGTCCTATGGGCCGCTTCTGACCGAGGACGGCACGCGGCGCATCGAGATCAAGTTCGTGCGCGTGACGCCGAAGGGCATCGTGGCGCGCATCGCCGGCATCGGCGACCGCAATGGCGTGGAAGCGCTCAAGGGTCTCGCGCTCTACGTGGAGCGTGCGCGCCTGCCCGCCGCGGCCGAAGGCGAGTTCTACCGCGCCGACCTCGTCGGCTTGCGCGCAGTTGCCCCCGACGGGGCCGCGCTCGGAATGATCGTCGCCGTCGACAACTATGGCGCCGGCGACATCCTGGAGCTGCGCCTCGAGGGCACGCACGAGACCGAGCTGATCCCCTTCGCCGACGCCTACGTGCCCGCGGTCGACATCGCCGCCGGGACAATCACCGTCGTCCTGCCGGTCGCCGAGGAAGCGCGCGAGGAGGAGTGAGCTAGACCGGCTCGCCCTTGAGCAGCCGCGGCAGCTCGCCGCTGAGCCCGGCCGCCTCGCTGACGAAGAAGCGCTTCAGCGCCGGCGTGCGATCGACGAGGCCAAGCCCGAGCTCGCGCAAGGAGCGCAGCAGCGTCGCGTCATTGCCAAACAGCCGGTTGATGCCGTCAAACGTCGCCGCCGAGAGTGCGGAATCAAAGCGCCGCCAGCGCTCGTAGCGGGCAAGCGCCTGCGCGCTGCCGGGCTCGAAGCCGAGCCGCACCGCGTCCGCGACGACCTCGGTGAGCGCGGCGACATCGCGGAACGCGAGGTTGAGGCCCTGTCCCGCCAGCGGATGCACGCCGTGCGCGGCGTCGCCGACCAGCGCGAAGCGATCGCTAACGTAGCGGCGGGCAAGATGCGTCTTGAGCGGCCAGGATTGGCGCGGGCCGTCGAGCGCGACCGCGCCCAGCTTGCCGCCGAAGCGTCTCTCCACCTCGGCGAGAAAACCGGCATCGTCGAGGCCCATGATGCGCCGGCCGTTCTCCTCGTCCTCCGTCCAGGTGATGCACGAGCGGTCGCCCTTAAGCGGCAGGATCGCGAAGGGACCAGCGGGGAGGAAGTGCTGCACGGCTCGCGCCTCGTGCGGGCGCTCGTGGCGCACGGTGGCGGCGATGCCGATCTGCGGATGGCTCCAGCCGACTGTGCCGATGCCGGCCGCCTCGCGCAGCTTGGAGTCGCGTCCCTCCGCGGCCACCAGCAGCGAGGTGTCGAGATCGCGCCCATCGGCAAGGTGCACGCGCACGCCCGTTTCGCTGCCGACGAAGTCGCGCGCTTCGCCGGGCACCACCCACTCGATCGAGCCGATGCGTTTGGCCGCCGCGTAGAGCGCGTCGTAGAGGGCGGCGTTGGGCACGATGTAGGTCGCGGGATCGTCTTCATCCGTCACGTTGTCGTAGGTGAGCAGCACGGGCCGCACGCCGGCCTCGAGGCTCGTATCCGTGATCTCGATGCTGGCGACGGGCTGCGCCTCCTCGGCGAGCGCGGGCCACACGCCGAGAGCTTCGAGCATACGCTTGGAGCCGGCCGAGAGCGCGGAGGCGCGGCTGTCGCGCTTGGCGGTGCCCGGACCGGCGCTGCGGTCGACGAGCGCGATGCGGTTGTCCGCACCCAGCGCTTCGCCCAGCCCGCAGGCAAGCGCAAGGCCGGTGAAGCTCGCGCCCGAGATCACCACGGCGTAGCGGCGGGCTGCGGCTTCACCCGGCATAGGTTGATCCATCGTCCAACAGGTGGGTTCGGTTGTTGACAGGCACGCGCCCTTCGCTCCCATTACGCCGCTTGCCGCCAAGACCGGCAATCCAAGACTAGCAGAAGTTGCGAGGATCCATGGTCGCCGACGCGCCCGATACCGCGCTCAATGCCTTGCTCCGCGTGCTCGATCTGGAGCAGCTGGAGGACAACCTGTTCCGCGGCGCGCGCGGCAGTGAGGGCTGGCAGCGCGTCTACGGCGGCCAGGTGCTGGGGCAGGCGCTGATGGCGGCGGTACGCACCGTCGATCGCGGCCGGCGCGTGCATTCGCTGCACGGATACTTCCTGCTCGCCGGCGATCCCACGCGCCCCATAATCTATGACGTGGAGCGCATCCGCGACGGCGGCAGCTTCGCCACCCGCCGCGTCAAGGCGATCCAGCACGGCGCGGCGATCTTCACCATGAGCGCCTCGTTCCACAAGGCCGAGGAGGGCCTGGAGCATCAGAGCGCCATGCCCGAAGTGCCCGGACCGGAGGCGCTGCCCAACCCCAAGGATGCCATCTCCCGCCTCATCGACAAGCTGCCCGCCGCCATGCGCAGCTACTGGGAGCGCGACCGGCCGATCGAGATGCGCGTCGTCGATATCTCGCGCTACCTCACGCGCGAAAAGAAGGCGCCCGCCCAGCAGATCTGGTTCCGCGCGGCGGGGCGCCTGCCCGACGACCCGGCCATCCACGAGGCCGTGCTGGCCTACGCCTCCGACTTCACCCTGCTCGACACGGCGCTTATCGCGCACGGCAAGCTCCTGTTCGACGCCGACATCCAGCTCGCGAGCCTCGACCACGTCATCTGGTACCACCGCACCTTTCGCGCCGACGACTGGATGCTCTACGTGCAAGACAGCCCCAGCGCCCACAGCGCGCGCGGTTTCAGCCGCGGGAGCATCTACACCCGGGAGGGCCGGCTCATAGCCTCGGTGGCCCAGGAGGGGCTCATGCGTTTGCGCCGCACAAAATTTGTGCCTAACTGATGAGCAATCGGAACTGATTGCCTACACAATAGGCAGATGGCGATTTGCCGGTCCGTGCCCAGCGTCGCGGTGCCTTTATGTTTATTCAACGAATCCAGAGAGTTGCTGAGGCACTGTCAAATTGGCACGCGTCTTGACTCCATCCTAGCCTGGTGGCCATCGCCGAGCACGCCGTGGCCCGGAAAACCAGCACGCCCGCTGCGGCGAATACGGCGGCGGGCAATGGGGAGAAGAGGGGTGCTTGTATGAAGTTGATCACGGCAATCATCAAACCTTTCAAGCTGGAGGAGGTCCGCACCGCGCTGACCGATCTCGGCCTGCAGGGCATGACGGTCACTGAAGTCAAAGGTTACGGCCGGCAGAAGGGCCACACGGAGATCTACCGCGGCGCTGAATACGCCGTGAGCTTTCTGCCCAAAATCAAAATGGAGATCGTCGTTCCGTCCGCTCAGGTCGACAAGGCGCTCGATGCCATCCAGCGCGCCGCCAAGACCGGGCAGATCGGCGACGGCAAGATCTTCGTATCGCCAATAGAACACACGGTGCGCATCCGCACCGGCGAGGCTGACGACAACGCACTCTAGTTGCAACCGACATCGGCCTGATCCGCCCAAGTCGCACGAAGGGAAAGGGGAGTTCTCACGATGAAATTGAACCGACTGATACGTACCGCAGCACCCGGTGCCGCCACAGCGGCACTTTACGCGTGGACCGCACTGCCGAGCTTTGCGCAGGACGCGGCCCCCGCCGCCCCGCCGGCGCCGAAGCTCGAACTCCGGCGACACCGCCTGGATGCTCACCTCCATGGCGCTCGTTCTGATGATGACGATCCCGGGACTCGCATTGTTCTACGGCGGCATGGTTCGCAAGAAGAACGTGCTGGCGGTGCTGATGCAGACGTTCGTCACCACGTGCTTGGTGACGGTGCTGTGGATGGTCGTCGCCTATTCGCTGGCATTCAGAACGAACCCCGATGACTTCTACAACGCCTATTTCGGCGGCTTTGACCGAGTGCTGCTTGCGGGTATGGGCAAGGACACCTTGCAAGGGACTATTCCTGAGTCGGTGTTCATGTGCTTCCAGATGACGTTCGCCATCATCACTCCGGCGCTCATCATCGGATCGATCGTCGATCGCATGAAGTTCTCTGCGCTCGTGATCTTCATGTCGCTCTGGCTGATCCTCGTCTACGCCCCAATTTGCCACTGGGTGTGGGGCGGCGGCTTCCTCGCCAAGTCGGGCGTGCTCGACTTCGCCGGCGGCACGGTCGTTCACATCAACGCCGGCATCGCCGGTCTCGTCGCCTGCCTGATGCTCGGCCGGCGCACGGGCTACCGCACCGAAAACATGGCGCCCTTCAACCTCATCCTGACGGTGATCGGCGCCTCGCTGCTGTGGGTCGGCTGGTTCGGCTTCAACGCCGGCTCGGCGGTCGCAGCTAACGGCGCTGCCGGCATGGCCATGACCGTCACGCAAATCGCCACCGCTATGGCGGCGCTTGCGTGGATGTTTGCGGAGTGGCTGGTGCACGGCAAGCCGAGCGTGCTCGGCATCGCGTCGGGCGCAGTTGCCGGTCTCGTTGCCATCACGCCGGCTTCGGGCTTCGTCGATCCCAAGGGTGCGCTCGTTATCGGCGCCGCGGCAGGCGTTGGTTGCTACATCTCTGCCACTGGCCTGAAGCGGCTCCTTGGCTACGATGACAGCCTCGACGTGTTCGGCGTCCACTGCATCGGCGGCATCATCGGCGCGCTCCTGACGGGCGTGTTCGCGGTGCAGGCGATCGGCGGCACGGCCGGCGTGCTCGAGGGCAACTTCGCTCAGCTTCCGATCCAGGCCTACGGCGTGCTCGCCACCCTCGTGTGGAGCAGCGTCGCGACCTTCGTGATCCTGCTGGTCCTCAGGCTGACCATCGGCATCCGCGTCTCCGAGGCGGCCGAGGTCGAAGGCTTGGATCTCGCGCTGCACGGCGAGACGGTCCAATAGGTCAACGAGGCGGCCGGGGATCAACTCCGGCCGCTCCCGACACAAGCTCCCGAGCGTGCGCCTTCCCCTAGGCGTGCTCCAAACTCGGCCCGGACGCTCAGCGCTCCGGGCCGTTTTTTTGTTCGTAACGCGAATGCCAATTCTGCGCTTCGCCTACGGCAGGATCTCCATGACTGCCCCGCGCGATACGCGCGCGATGAGCCGCAACAGATGCGGGCGCGTGAGCGCGATGCAGCCCGCCGTCGGTTTGAACCCCGGGCCGGCTACGTGCATGAAGATCGCGCTGCCGCGGCCTTTGACGCGTGGGGTCTCGTTGTAGCCGAGGACGACGATCAGGTCGTAGAGGTGGTCGGCGCGCCAGAGACGTTCGGCACTCGCTCGGTAGGGGTGGCGCACGAACCGGTTGTAGTTCCGGTCGTCGGGATCGTCGCACCAGCCGTCATTGGCCTGCAGCGCGGCGATCGCAAGCCCGGTGCGCGGCCGCCCAAGCCGGTCGGAGCGATAGAGAACCTGGCGCAACACGAAGCGGCCGACCGGGGTTGCCCCATCGCCCTCGCGCTTGTCCGTCCGCCGCCCCGAACGCCCGAGCGCGCAGGGAAAGCGCAAGGACCCGCAGCTCACGATCCCGCGCTGCGCCCCCGCTGAAGGGGCCCTCACGATGAGTTGCGATCCCGCCTGTGGACCGCGGCTATGTCTCTTCATTGGAGCTTCCCGGCGACCGTGCTATTCGCATCCCTCAACACCCTGCCACCGACCAAGGCTCATACCGACCGGCTTGAGCCCTGTCTCTACCGGAGCGAGTCAGCATGACTACATCCCGCAGGATTCTCATCGTGGATGACGATGAGGAGCTTCGCGAGACCTTGAAGGACCAGCTCGTTCTCCACGACGAGTTCGAGGTGGTGACGGCCGGTACCGCCTCCAAGGGAATGGAGATGGCGAAGGCCGACCACTTCGACCTCCTCGTCTACGACGTATCCTTGCCCGACATGGACGGCCGCGAGGCCGTGCGGCTGCTACGCAAGGGCGGCTTCAAGACGCCGATCGTCATGCTGACCGGTAACGTCTCTGACGCCGATCAGATCCTCGGGCTCGACGCCGGCGCCAACGACTACATCACCAAGCCGTTCAAGTTCGCCGTGCTGCTCGCGCGCATCCGCGCGCAGCTGCGTCAGCACGAGCAGAGCGAGGACGCCGTCTTTGCGATCGGGCCCTACACGTTCAAGCCGGCGTCCAAGCTCTTGCTCGACGAGAAGGGCGCCAAGATCCGGCTGACCGAGAAGGAAACCTCGATCCTCAAATACCTCTATCGCTCCGGCGACAAGGTCGTCTCGCGCGAGACGTTGCTGCACGAGGTCTGGGGCTACAACGCCGGCGTCACCACGCACACGTTGGAGACGCACATCTACCGGCTGCGCCAGAAGATCGAGAAGGACCCTTCCAGCGCCGAGCTGCTCGTCACCGAAACCGGCGGCTACAAGCTCGTTCCCTGACAATTCGCCAGTTCGCGCAATAGCCGATCCACACCATCTTGCTGGCGGCACGAGTGCCCCTGGACCCGGCTCGGCAAATCATCCGAACTTCCCGGTATTGCCCCCATCCCGCGGGCAGGTACTGGGAAAGCATCAATGATGGCAGGCAACTCCATCGTCATTACACTCGCGCGGCAGCCGCTGTTTGAAGGGCTTGCCCCGGCGCAGATCCGTGAGATTGCGGCGAGAGCGCAGCGCGCGATCTACCAACCGGGCAGCGTCATCATCGAGGAGAACGCCGAGGGCGACGCCGCGATCCTGATCGTTTCGGGCGAGGCTGCGCGTGTCTCGGGACCGGTACTGTCGGCGCGCATCGAGCCAGTGGCAGCCGGCGAGCTTCTCGGCGAGGCCGCGATGCTGATCGAGACCACGCACACCTCGACCGTGGTGGCACGCAGCCAGGTGCGCGCATTGCATCTGTCGCGTGACGAGCTTCGCGCGCAGATGCTGGAAGACCCGTCGATCGCCGAGACGCTCATCCACAACATCGCAACGCGGTTAATGCGGATCGCAGAGGACCTGCGCCGGGTTGATGCGGCCCTTGCTGGTGATCAGGCTTCGGCTGTCCCAGGCACTCTAGCGCAGCTGCCGCCGCCTGCCGGGATGCAGCCGGCGCCCATCCATTAGGGTGCGCACGGCAAAAATGCCTGAATTGCACTCCTAAATCGAACTGGGCATGAAAAAACGCCCAACCCCGGGGGGAGGGGTTGGGCGTCGAGAGCGCTTTCGCGCGTGGTGCCGGGAGGGAAGCCGGCACCGCAGATGGTGTCTTTCGGCTAGACGGGGGGCACTACCGATACAGGGTGACACCACCTGACCAGCTTGACTTAAGCGCAAGCGGGCCGAGTTCAATAGACCCGGAAGTCGAATCTCACAAAAATGTTACCGCGCTGTTGGGGTTTTCCCCAGGTCAGCGGTTGCTCACGAGTCCGAACAGCCACACCGGCAGTTTGGCGTCAGGGGGTCGCTATGGGCTTCCCGACGGCCTTGATGGTGAACAAATCCGCGTCCAGCTGCATGCTTTTCGCGAGATCGGAAACCTCAACGCGGGTATCGAGCCCTTGCGCGTCGCGGGTTACCCACTCCTTGAGCTCGAGGTTGGGCTTGGTTGCGAGGTAGAGCTTAATGCGACCGGAGGTATTGGGATCCTTGTCCTCCAGGCCGAGCACGAGCAAGTCGTCCGATTCCTGGAGCTCCGTAATGCGGGCGTCGCGGACGAGATTAACGTCTGTCCTGAGCAAAAGCCGGAACGGCGTCTGGTCCAGCGCGACGCGATCCTCGTTGTTGAGGTCGAGATCCTGGACCGCCAGATAGCGGCCATCGGAGACGACGATCTGCCTGGAGGGCCGCGCATAGTCGAAGCGGAAGCGGCCCGGCCGGGAGAGGTAGAACTTGCCCTTCATGCGCCGGTTGTCGGACCCGGTCTGCAGGAAGCTGCCCTGCATCGTGTTGATGCCGCTGAAATAGCCGCTGACCTTGTTGACGACGTCCTTCTGGCGCGCATCGAGCGGGATGCCATCGGCGGAGTTCGTCGGTGCGACCTCGGCGTTCCAGGCGGCGTTGCCAGCGTTGCTCGGCTCGGCCGGCTTGGCCGGAGTTGCTGCGGGAGCCGCTGCCGGCGCTGATGGCGCTGCAGGAGCCGCGGGGGTTGCCGCCTCGGTGGGCCGCTTCGCCTCGACCGGCTTGGGCACGTCCTCGCATTGGGCTGCAAAGGGAACGAGCAGCAGGCCGAAGCATGATGTCGCCGCCAACGCCAATAGTCTCATCTGATGCATCGGGCGCCCGAGCCTCCGAATCGAATTCTGTTGCTGCTGATCTTTGATAAGTGTCCCCGAAATGTCGGGAAATCCCCCAACGGCCCGACTTTCCCGAACATTGCGACCAGAAGTGGGCGATGCGCGGGCGGAATGGCTGCGACGTGCCTTATCGCGACGCTGCGCGCAGCCCTTCCCCGTCCCGGCCGGTGATGAGGATCTCGCGCTTGCCGATGCCGGTCGGCGGCCCGATCAGCCCCTCGCGCTCCATGCGCTCGATCAGGTCGGCAGCGCGGTTGTAGCCGATCGACAGGCGGCGCTGCAGATAGCTCGTCGAGGCCTTGCGGTCGCGCAGCACGATCGCGACGGCCATGTCGTAGAGGTCGTCCTCGCTTGCCGTGCGCGGATCGCTGGCACCCCCTTCGGCAGGCGCCGGCGTATCGGTGATGCCGTCGACGTAAGCCGGCGGCCCCTGCCGACGCAGCGCTTCGGCGATGCGCTCGACCTCGTCGTCGGACACGAATGGTCCGTGCACGCGAATCGTCTGGCCCGAGCCCAGCGAGTAGAGCATGTCGCCCTGGCCGAGGAGCTGCTCGGCGCCCTGCTCGTTGAGGATGGTGCGGCTGTCGATCTTGGACGCCACCTTGAAGCTGATGCGCGCCGGGAAGTTCGCCTTGATGGTGCCGGTGACGATGTCGACCGACGGGCGCTGCGTCGCCATGATGAGATGGATGCCGGCCGCGCGCGCCATCTGCGCCAGCCGCTGCACCGCCGCTCTCGATCTCCTTGCCGGCGACCGATCATGAGGTCGGCGAACTCGTCGACGACGACGACGATGTAGGGCATCGTCTCGGCCTGCATCTCCTGCTGCTCGTAGACGGCCTCGCCCGTGCGCTCGTCGAATCCCGTCTGCACCGTGCGCGCGAGTGTCTCGCCACGGCTCTGCGCCTTGCGCACGCGCGCATTGAAGGCCTCGATGTTGCGCACCGACAGGCCCGCCATGCGCTTGTAGCGCTCCTCCATCTCGGCGACGGCCCAGTTGAGCGCCGCCACCGCCTTCTGCGGATCGGTGACGACGGGCGTCAGCAGGTGCGGAATGCCGTTGTAGACCGACAGCTCCAGCATCTTCGGGTCGATCATCAGGAGGCGGCAGTCGTCCGGCGAGCGCCGGTAGAGCAGCGACAGGATCATGGCATTGACGCCGACCGACTTGCCCGAGCCGGTGGTGCCGGCGACGAGCAGATGCGGCATGCGCGCGAGGTCGGCGACGATCGGCTCGCCGCCGATCGACTTGCCGAGCGCCATCGGCAGCACGGCGTCGGAGGCGCGGAACGGCGTCCGCTTCGAAGATGTCGCGCAGGTAGACGGTCTCGCGGCGCACGTTCGGCAGCTCGATGCCGATGACGTTGCGCCCGGGGACGATCGGCTGCGCGCGCGGACGTGACGCTCATCGAGCGGGCGATGTCGTCGGCGAGCGCCGACGACGCGCGACGACTTGGTGCCGCGCGCGGGCTCGAGCTCGAACAGGGTGACGACAGGGCCGGGCTTGATCTCGCGCACCTCGCCCTTGATCGAGAAATCGGCGAGCACTTCTTCGAGCAGGCGCGCGGTGCCGCGCAGCACGGTCTGTGAGAGCTCGGTGCCGGTTTTGCCGGGCGCGGGGCGGCGCAGTAGGTTCATCGGCGGCGGGCGATAGGTTGGCGTAGCACGCTTTCCCATGAGGGCGCCAAACAGCCCAGACTTGCGCGCGCGCGGCTCCATCTCGGATTCGGGAACCGGCGCAGCGGGCGCGGGTCGCTCGGACGAAGCCGGCGCGAAGCGTTCCGCAATGGCGCGGCTTTGCGCATCCGTGCTCTCGTCGAAGCCGAATTCACGGCCCGTGCCCATGTCGTCGGCCGGCCAGGGCGTCCCGGTGCGCGCTTCAGCCGCTTGCGCCTGCGCGCGCCGCAGGATGCGTGGCATCGTCGTCGGCGTGTCGAATACCGAGGGCTCGGAAGGTTCCGCCAGCTCCGGCAGGTGAATGTCAGGCAGAAATGGCTCGCGGCGCCCGTCGAGGCCAGGAAGCTCATGGCCGCGGCGGCGACTATTTGCGCCCGCAAACGCAGTGGTGCCAGCACCCGAACCGATCGCCGCCCCGCGATTGTCGTCGCCCCGGGCTCGAACGCCGGCGTCAGCCATGCCGATCCACTCGCGCCCCGAAAGCCAATGCGGCAGCCAGCGAGAGAGACCCTGATCGCGACGGCGTGCAATCTGGCGGCTGCTCCTCGAGCAGTCGGTTCAGATCCTCGCGTTCGAGACCGACGCTGTAGCCGAGCGCGGCAAAGCCGGAGAGGAAGTAGCCGAGCCCCGCGAGGGGGAGCGCGCGCTCCGCGCCGACGAGCGAGAACAGCGTGGCGGTGAGCCGAAAGAGCCAGTCGCCGACGATGCCGCCGAAGCTGTGCGCGAAGGGCCAGCTTGCGGTCACGGGTAGCGCCGCGAAGCCGCCGGCCAGCAGGAGCACCGACAGCGGGAATATGCTCGTCTTCTTGCGGTTGGCGAAGATGCGCTCGGCGACCATCAGCTCGATGCCCCAGAACATGGGCGCGAGCAGCAGGAACACGACGGCAAAGCCGAGCGTATTGAGCAGCACGTCGGCGAAGATGGCGCCGCCCGCGCCGAGCATGTTGGTTGGCGCGCCGCCGGCCGCGTGCGTGAGGCTCGGGTCCGATTTCGACCAGGTGAGCAGGCTTGCCCAAGCAACCGCGACGCCCACGAGGAGGAGCACCTCCGGCGCGGCTGAGCCACCCAGAAGCCTGTCCTCCATGTCGACGGAGAGCAGACGTCTCGGGTCACCATGTCGACTCGAGCGGCATGGCTGCGAACGTACTCTTTACGCAAGTACTACTACGAATCGTTCGAGCGCCTCGGCGATGGTCGTCGCGTCGTGCACCAAAGCGAGCCGCACGTAATTCGTGCCCGGATTGGTCCCGTCGCGCCCGGCCTGCGCCAAGAAGGCACCGGGCAGAACCTTGACACCCCCGCGTTTCCATAAGGTTACCGCTGCGTCACTGGCGCCGCCGAACTTGGAAACATCGAGCCAGAGGAAGAAGCCGCCGGCCGGACGGACGTAGCCGTAGCGCTGGCCCAGCACGCGATCGCAGACGTCGTACTTGGCGCGGTAGGCGGCGCGGTTGGCGTCGACATGGGCCTCGTCCGCCCACACCGCGGCCGAGACATGCTGCGTGGGCCCCGGCACCTGCGGCGCCACCATGTTGCGGATCTCGGCGAAGCGTCTCGATGAAGCGCGCGTCACCCGCGCAGAAGCCCGAGCGCAGACCGGGCAGGTTCGAACGCTTCGACAGCGAGTTGAAGACGACAAGATTGCGGAAGCGCTCAGACGTCGCCGCGGCGACGGCGAGCGCGCCCGGCGGTGGCTCGCCAGCATAGATTTCCGAGTAGCACTCGTCGAAGAACAGCATGAAGTCGTGGGCGCGCGCGAGCTCGAGCGCGCGGGCGATGTAGGCCTGGCTGGCGACGGCACCCTGCGGGTTCGCGGGCGAGCACAGGTAGAGCGCGACCGTGCGGTCGAGCAGCGCCTTGTCGGAGGCGATCGCTTCGAGGTCGGGCAGGTGGCCCGTCGCCGCGGTGGCATTGAGATAGACCGGCTCGGCGTTGACCGCGAGCGCGCCGCCGATGTAGGCGCTGTAATAGGGATTGCACATGAGCACGGCGGGGCGGCCGGCGACCTTCTTGCGGCCCGCGGCAGGAAATACCGCGAGAAACAGCCCCTCGCGCGAGCCGTTGAGCGGCAACACCTCGCGTCGTTGGATCGGGCGCGGCCGCAGCGCCGTAGCGGCGCCCGGCCCATGCGGCGATCGCTGAACGCAGCTCTTCGGTCCCGCGGATCGGCGGATACTTGCCGTAGTCCGCGATCGCTTCGACGAGCTTGTCGCCACGAACGCCGGCATCGCCTCGCGCGGCTCGCCGATGGTCAAGTCGATCGGCTTGGCGTGTCCCGGCGCGATGCCGTCGAGCAGGCGTCGAAGCTGCGTGAACGGTGACAGGATCGCGCCCTCGGCGAGCGCCGCCGAATCCGGATTGCGAAGGCATGGACGTCTCTGGGACGGTCTGAGCGGTGACAAAGTCTCGAGGCGCCGGGGCGCCACGCGAGAGGCCTTAGCGGCCACGGGGCGGCGCGTCTACCTCATCGCTTCGCCGGCGCATCGGACGCTGGGGCCGTGTTGCGTACAAAGGCGCGGGCGTGAACCTTATCCCTGGGGACGCGCGCGGTTGCTTGGGCGCCAAGCATCAAATTGCTCGAAGGCGCCGACAGGCGAGTCTAGCGGAAGAACGTCACGGCCGGGACCTCGCCGCCGAGGCGGAGCGAGCCGGTGCAGCCGGACATTTCCAGCGCGAGCGTGAGAAGGATGATGGCAAAGAGGACTCGATACATAGCGATCTCCGGCAGCGGACATTGGCGTCGGCAGCTCCCGGCAGGGTGAAGTTTTTTGGTTAAAGATGGGTTGACGGGTGAAAATCTTTGAATTTCCACCGCTTCACGCGCCGGCTCTAGCCCGCGACCATGCGCACGTCCTCTTCGGGATTGGCCCTGATCTTGTGGATGGAGAGATCGGCGCCCTGCCGCTCGTCCTCCGCCGTCAGCCGGAGCCCGATCGTCGCTTTCAGCACGCCGTAAACGGCGAGGCCGACCAGCAGGCCGAACCCCGCACCGGCGAGCGATGCCGACGAGCTGCGAGGCAAACGTCACGCCGCCCATGCCGCCGAACGCCGTCAGCCCGAAGATGCCGCAGGCGATGCCGCCCCACAGGCCGCACAGGCCGTGCAGCGCCCAGACGCCGAGCACGTCGTCGATCTTCCACTTGTTGGTCGAGATCTGGAACATCTGGACGAAGATGACGCCGGCGACGCCGCCGACGACGAGCGCGCCGATCGGATGCATCACGTCGGAGCCGGCGCACACGGCGACGAGGCCGGCGAGCGCGCCGTTGTGCACGAAGCCCGGATCGTTGTCGCCGGCGATCAGCGCCGCCAGGATGCCGCCGCACATGGCCATGCAGCGAGTTGATGGCGACGAGGCCGGAGATCGCCTTCAGGCGCTGCGCGCTCATCACGTTGAAGCCGAACCAGCCGATGCACAGCATCCACGAGCCCATGGCCAGCCACGGGATCGACGACGGCGGGATGCCCGATCGCGCGGCCCTTCATAGCGGCCGAGCCGCGGCCCGAGGCACAGCACGGCGCCGAGCGCCGACCCAGCCGCCGAACGCGTGCACGACGATCGAGCCGGCGAAATCCTTGAACTGGCGCGCCGAGAACGCGCATTGAAGAAGCTCTCCTGCAGCCCGAAGTTGCCTGTTCCAGACGACGCCTTCGAAGCAGCGGGTAGAACAGCCCGACCAGCAGCGGCGGTCGCCAGCGCTTGCGGCGGCGAACCGCGCGCGCTCGGCGATGCCGCCGGAGATGATCGCCGGCACGGCCGCGGCGAAGGTGCAGAGGAAGAAGAAGCGCACGAGCGTGAAGCCCTGCGCGTCGAAGCCCGCGCGCACCGCCGGAGATCGCCTCGGCGCTTTGCAAGAACGCCGACGCCGTAGGCGATCGTGTAGCCGATGAGGAAGTAGGCGACGGTCGAGATGGCGAAGTCGACCATGATTTTGACGAGCGCGTTGACCTGGTTCTTGTGGCGGACCGTGCCGACCTCGAGGAACGCGAATCCGCCGTGCATGGCGAAAACGAGGATCGCGCCCATCAATAGGAAAAAGACGTCCGCGCCTTGTTGCAGTCCCCCGAGCCCCGTCGGTTGCTTGCCGATTTTTTGTGCAGCTCACTCGGGCCGCGAAAGCTCTCGCAGCTCAAATGCGATGCAATTGGGCAAGAAGCAGCAAACTGCGTGCGGCGTCAACGGCGCGAACGCCGCCGAAGCCAAGATCCATGCGGGTGTTGCACAAAGAGTGAGCAGGCGATCACCGCTGGCCGTGGCCCGGCTCTGACCCGCCAGTCGCTTAGCGGACGCGGCGCGGGTTCATGTAGAGATCGGCTTCCTGGCGCTCGATCTTCGGCTTGACCTTGCCGCGGCGGATGTCCTTCCACAGCCGCCGCACGTGCCGGCGGCACGTCCGTTGAAGATCTGCATCGCCGCAGAACAGTTGCAGCACCGTCAGCAGGCGCCGGTCGGCGTGGTCCTGGCGCACCTTGCACTTCCACTTGCCGCCGATGGAGAAGACCTTGCCGTCGAGCGTGCCGACCGCCTTGTTCGTGCTGATCGTAGAGCGTGTAGTCGCCGCCCGAGGTTGATGAGGTCGCGCTTCAGCCGGTAGAACTGCGGCTTGCCGTCGCGCATGATGAAGAACGAGAAGTTCTCCGGCAGCAGCGGCCATTTGTTGGCCGAGCGCTCGAGATAGACGATGAAGTGGTCGTCGTCGGTATTGATCGAGTAGGTCATCACCGGCAGGCCGCGCGCGCCGATCGTCTGCTGCAGCGATCGGCCGATCATCAGGTCCATGGTGGCGCGCCAGTTCAGCGTCTCGCTGAACAGCTTGAAGACGAGGCGCTTGTCCATGCCTTGCGTCTTCTCCCACAGGTCCTCGCGGTAGCCGATGAGGCCGGTGCGCTCGCCGTTCTCGATGTACTTCGGCGAACATGTCCATGTCGGAGGTGAACTGCCGCGACTTGGCGCGGTTGCGCGCGCGCTTGTAGATGCCGAACTCGAAGCGGTTGAAGTTGGTGATCCAGATGTCGACGATGAAATGGTACCAGCCGTTCTGGAGCGCCTTGGCCGATCGGCCTTCGACACACCGGCAACCTTCGTTGCTGCGGTCTGCTCCACGGCCTCGGCGCGCGCGTCGCGGGCGGCGTCTGCCGCGCTGGCACTGGTACCTTCCGGGCTGCCGCTGCGGTCATCGTTTGCCTCCGGCGCGTTGCAAGCACAAATGGGCGCGAATCATTTGGCTCAAAGCCTACACCGCGGCTCGCCGGACAAGATGACTTGGGACGAATTCTCCCGGGAAAACTCTAGGCTTGCCCGCGCGATCCGAAGATCGCGCTGCCGACGCGCACGTGCGTCGCGCCGAACGCGATCGCCGTTTCGAAATCGTCGCTCATGCCCATGCTGAGGCCCGTGAGACCCTGCTCGCCGGCGAGCTTGGCGAGGAAGGCGAAATGCACCGCGGCCTCTTCCTCGACCGGCGGAATGCACATGAGGCCTGCGACATCGAGCGCCAGCTCGTCGCGGCACAGCGCCACGAATGCGGCGAGGTCCTTGGGCAGCACGCCGGCCTTCTGCGGCTCCTCGCCGGTGTTGACCTGGATGAACAGCTCGAGCCGCCGGCCCTGACGCTGCATCTCCTCGGCAACCGCGCGCGCGATCTTCGGCCGGTCGATCGAGTGGATGGCGTCGAACAGCTCGACCGCCTCTTTCGTCTTGTTGGATTGCAGCGGGCCGATGAGGTGCAATTTCACGTCGGGAAACTGCGCCTTGAGCGCCGGCCATTTACCCTTGGCTTCCTGCACACGGTTCTCGCCGAAATGCCGATGCCCCGCCTCGAGAACGGGGAGAATGCCGGGCGCCTCAAAAGTCTTTGAAACCGCAATCAGCTTCACATCCGACGCATCGCGCTTGGCCCCGCGCGCCGCAATCGCGATGCGCGTTTCGACCTCGTGCAGCCGCCCTGCGGCGTCGTCCGTCATCTCAGCGGCCCGTTCCATGCCCGTTGCACACACTATGCTGCCTTGACCAGGATGCCCCTTTAAGGCTCATTACGCCGCGCCAACCCCAACAAACATGGGAAGAGATCGACGCCGTATGGCAAACGAAAGCTACGACGCGCCCACTCGCGAGAAGCACTGGCAGGAGGTTTGGGAGCAGGCGGACATCTTCCGCGCCTCCAACGAGGACCCGCGCCCCAAGTGCTACGTGCTCGAGATGTTTCCCTATCCGTCGGGGCGCATCCACGTCGGCCACTCCCGCAACTACACCATGGGCGACGTCTTCGCCCGCTACAAGCGCGCCAAGGGCTTCAACGTACTGCATCCGATGGGCTGGGACGCGTTCGGCATGCCGGCCGAGAACGCGGCGATGGAGAACAAGGTCCATCCGGCCGAGTGGACCTACCAGAACATCGACACGATGAGGCGCCAGCTCAAGTCGATGGGGCTGTCGCTCGACTGGTCGCGCGAGATCGCGACCTGCTCGCCCAGCTACTACCGCCACCAGCAGAAGCTCTTCCTCGACATGCTGAAGAAGGGCCTCGCCTACCGCAAGTCCTCCAAGGTCAACTGGGACCCGGTCGACCACACGGTGCTCGCCAACGAGCAGGTGATCGACGGCCGCGGCTGGCGCTCGGGCGCGCTCGTCGAGCAGCGCGAGCTGACGCAATGGTTCTTCAAGATCACCGAATACGCCGATGAGCTGCTTGAGGCTCTGCAGACGCTCGACAAGTGGCCGGAGAAGGTGCGCCTGATGCAGGCGAACTGGATCGGCCGCTCGGAAGGCCTGCTGGTACGCTTCGCGCTCGACAAGGAGACCGCGCCCAAAGGTCAGACCGAGGTCGAGGTCTACACGACGCGGCCCGACACGCTGTTTGGCGCCGCGTTCGTGGCGCTGGCGCCCGATCATCCGCTCGCCAAGGCCGCGGCCAAGGACAACCCGAAGCTCGCCGCGTTCTGCGAGGAGTGCCGCCACATGGGCACCTCCGTCGCCGACCTCGAGACGGCGGAGAAGCAGGGCTTCGACACCGGCATCCGCGCCGTCCATCCGTTCGACAAGGACTGGAAGCTGCCGGTATATGTGGCCAACTTCATCCTGATGGACTACGGCACCGGCGCCATCTTCGGCTGCCCGTCGGGCGACCAGCGCGATCTCGATTTCGCGCGCAAGTATTCGCTGCCCTTCGTGCCGGTGATACTTCCGCCAGGCGAGGACGCCGCGACCTTCGCCATCAAGGACAAGGCCTTCGACGGCGACGGCACGATGATCAACTCGAGCTTCCTCGACGGCCTCGACACCAAGGCCGCGTTCGAGGAGGCGGCAAAGCGCCTGGAGGCGCAGAAGCTCGGAAAGAAATCCACCAGCAAGCGCAAGGTGAACTACCGCCTGCGCGACTGGGGCATCTCGCGCCAGCGCTATTGGGGCTGTCCGATCCCGGTGATCCATTGCAAGACGTGCGGCGTCGTGCCGGTGCCGGACAAGGATCTGCCCGTCGAGCTGCCGGAGGACGCCACCTTCGACAAGCCCGGCAACCCGCTCGACCGCCATCCGACCTGGAAGCACGTCAAGTGCCCCGAGTGCGGCGAGGATGCGCGTGCGCGAAACCGACACGATGGACACCTTCGTCGACAGCTCGTGGTACTTCGTGCGCTTCACCGATCCCAGCACGCCAAGACACCCGTCGACAAAGCCGCCGCCGACTACTGGCTGCCGGTCGACCAGTACATCGGCGGCATCGAGCACGCGATCCTGCATCTGCTCTATTCGCGCTTCTTCACGCGCGCCATGTCCGACACCGGCCACCTCAGACTGAAGAGCAACGTGCGCGAGCCGTTCGCGGCACTGTTCACGCAAGGCATGGTCACGCACGAGACCTACAAGTCGCGCCGCGGCGGCTGGCTGCTGCCCACGCAGGTGCGCATCGAGGGCGAGGGCGACAAGCGTCGTGCGGTCGAGGCTGGCTCGGGCGAACCGGTCACCATCGGCTCGGTCGAGAAGATGTCGAAGTCGCGCAAGAACACCGTCGACCTCGACGACATCGTCAGCCAGCACGGCGCCGACGTGGCGCGTTGGTTCGTGCTCTCCGACAGCCCGCCCGAGCGCGACGTCATCTGCACCGACGTCGGCGTGGACGGCGCGCGGCGCTTCGTGCAGCGCATCTGGCGCCTCGTCGATCAGGGGGTGGCGTCGGCTGCCAAGAAGGGTGCCGCGAAGCCGGCAGCCTTTGGGCCGGAGGCGATGGCGCTGCGCCGCTCTGCGCACAAGGCGCTCGACCAGGTCGCCCGCGCCATCGAGGGCCTGCGCTTCAACGTGGCCGTGGCCTATGTCTACGAGTTCGCAAATGTTCTGGGGTCGTCCCTGGGCTCGTCCCAAGCGAAAACCGGGGACGGCTACCCCTGGGCCCTGCGCGAGGCCCTGGAGTTCTTGGTGCAGATGATCGGCCCGATGATGCCGCATTTGGCCGAGGAATGCTGGGCGCGGCTCGGATACAACACATTGCTGGCCAATCAGCCCTGGCCCGAGGCCGATCCGGGCTTGCTCGTTGACGATACGATCACCATTGCCGTACAGGTGAACGGTAAGCGTCGGGACGAGCTCACGATTGCTCGAACGGCCGGTTCTGACGAGATCGAGGCTGCGGCCTTGAGGCTCGAGCCGGTTCAGCGCGCCCTCGAAGGCCGGCCGGTCAAGAAGGTCATCGTTGTGCCGCAGAGGATCGTGAATGTCGTCGGGTAGGTCGGAACAGGGGGCGATCGATGCGGAGCGTTAGCCGCCGATCGATAATCCGAGTTGCGTTGGCTTGCGCCGCGATGTCCATGCTCGTGGCGGGCTGCGGCAATTCCGGTTTCCATCCGCTCTATGCCACCTCGCCTCTCGTCGGCGGGGCCAACGTCGCGGCCAAGCTCGCGAGCCTCGAGATCGCGCCCATCCCGGGCCGCGTCGGCCAGCGCCTGCGCAACGAGATGATCTATCAATCGACGGGCGGCGGCGCGGAAGCGCTCAACCCGATATATCGCCTGGAGATCGCGATCACGGAATCGATCACCGCGACGCTCGTCCAGATCGACGGCAACTCGAGCGGCAGCATTTACAATCTCGGCGCCAAGTTCAAGCTCATCAGGATCGCCGATAAGTCGGTGGTGCTGCAGGGCGAGAGCAACGGGCGCATCATGTTTCAGCGCTTCGACTCCGTCTTCTCCAACGTGCGTGCACGCCACGACGCGGAGGATCGCGCCGCGAGCACCGTTGCCGACGATCTAAAGTCGCGCCTCGCCGCCTTCCTGTCGAACGCGGCTTGAGCCGTCGTCGCGAACTGCCGCTCCGTCCCTGTCTATTGGCCGATCTCCCATGGTCGCCGTAAAGGCTCATCAAGCCGAAGCGTTTCTCAGACCCCCGGGACCAACCGTGCCGGCGGTGCTGTTCTATGGCACCGATGCCGGCCTCGTCAGCGAGCGCGCGGCAAAGCTCGCTCAGACGATCGCCGCGCGCGACAATCCACCGGGCGAGATCATCCGCATCGAGGATGCCGATCTCGACGGCGATCCCGACCGCCTCGCCATCGAGCTGCAGACGATCCCCATGTTCGGCGGCTCCAAGGTCGTGCGCACCACCTCCGGGCGCCGCATCACGGCGGCGGCACTGGAGCCGTTCATCGCCGGCGACCGGCTCGCCGCCACGCTGATCGTCGAGGGCGGAAACCTGCGCCCGACGGATTCGCTGCGCACGCTGTTTGAGAAGGCGGGGAAGGCCGCTGCCGTCGCCTGCTACCCCGACGAGGCACACGATCTCGAGACGCTGGTGCGCGACGCCTTGAAGAGCCACGGCCTCGCCATCGCGCCGGAGGCGCGCGACCTCCTGCTCACGCGCCTCGGCGCCGACCGCGCGCTGTCGCGCGGCGAGATCGACAAGCTCGCGCTCTACGCCGCCGGCAAGTCCGAGATCGACGTTGACGACGTGGAGGCGATCGTGGGCGACGCATCCCAGCAAACGATCGATCGCATCCTCGATGGCGCCGCGGGCGGCGACGCCAGCCGCGCCGTCTCGGAATACGCGCGCGCGCTGGCCGCCGGTGAAAGCGCGCAGATGATCATCGCCGCCGCGCAGCGCCACCTGGAGCGGCTGCACAAGATCCGCTCCGACATCGATCAGGGGCGCTCCTTCGAGGACGCCGTCCGCCAGATCCGGCCGGCCATTCACTTCAAGCAGAAGGACGCCATCGGCCTGCAATGCCGCCTATGGTCCACGGCGCGGCTGTCGGAGGCGCTCGCGCGTGCTTCGGCCGCGGCGAAGGCCGCGCGTCTGTCGGGGCCGCTGGAGGACGCCATCGCCGAGGAGCTGCTGATCGGGCTCGCCGGCGCCGCACGACCGGCGAACGCGCGTTGATCGCGGCCGCTTGCCCCCGTCCGCGCGCTGCCTATAGTGCGTCGCAATTCACGATTTGGGGGCTGCAATGGCGGACACTCGCTACGATGTCGTCGGCATCGGCAATGCCATCGTCGACATCATCGGACGCTGCGACGATGCCTTCCTGACTAAGCACGACCTGCGCAAAGGCTTCATGCGTCTTGTCGATGCGCGCGAGGCCGAGCACCTCTACGCCCTGATGCAGGGCGGGCTCGAGCGCTCGGGCGGCTCCGCCGCCAACACCATCGCCGGGCTCGCCTCGTTCGGCGCCAAGGCCGCCTTCATCGGCCGCGTGGCAGACGATGAGCTCGGCCAATCGTTCGCGCGCGATATCCGCGCCATCGGCGTCGCCTTCGACACGGCGGCCGCCACGAGCGGCGCACCGACCGCGCTGTGCATCATCTTCGTCACGCCCGACGGCGAGCGCACCATGAACACCTTCCTCGGCGCCAGCACGGAGCTGGGGCCCCGCGAGGTCGACGAGGCGCTCATCGCTTCGGCGCAGGTGACGTATCTGGAAGGCTACCTGTTCGACAAGCCGGAGGCGAAGGAAGCGTTCCACACCGCGGCGCGCATCGCGGCGAGGGCCGGGCGCAAGACGGCGCTGACGCTGTCGGATGCGTTCTGCGTCGATCGCCATCGCGACGACTTCCGCAAGCTCGTGCATCACGGCGTGGACATCCTGTTCGCCAACGAGAAGGAGATCACGGCGCTGTACGAGGTGAATCGCTTCGAGGACGCCGTGACCGCCGTGCGCCGCGACTGTGAGATCGCGGTGCTGACGCGCTCCGAGCTTGGCTCGCTGATCGTGACCGACCGCGCGACGATCGACATCCGGCCCGAGCCGGTCGCGAAAGTGGTCGACGTGACGGGGGCCGGCGATCTCTACGCCGCGGGGTTCCTCTACGGCTTCACCCGCTCGCTTTCGCTTGCCGACTGCGGACGGCTTGGAAGCCTCGCCGCAGCCGAGGTGATCGGGCACATCGGCGCGCGGCCTGAGCAGCCCTTACGCCAGCTTGCGCGCGCCGAAGGCCTCGTCCGCTGAGCCCGGGCACGACGCCCGCATGGCATCGTTGAGTGCGCGATACACCTCTTCGGAGGCATTTTCGCCACAACAACGGCTCATTGCACGGACTAGCTCCTACAAGGCATTTATTCTCCCTGGTAAGCCCACGGCGGATCAACAAAATCCAAAACCAACGAATCGTGGCACGGGACCTTAGATGCAAACGGCCAGCGCACGTTACGGGCGGCCCAAGGGCACCGGACTAGACGACCGCCAGCGGCTCGCGAGCATCGCCGCCGCCATCGTGGCAAACCCCAAGCTCAAGCCGACGACGGTGATCCGCTCCCTCGGGGTAGAGGATCCTTCGACCATCCGGCGCCTGCGCGACAAGTTCACCTCGGAGCAGGGCAAGCTGCTGGCGGAGGCGCGCCGCGCCGCTCGCGCCAAGACGGCGGCCGTGCAGCGCGAGCCCGCGCGAACGGCAAGATCGGCCGAGCCACGCGCCGGCGCACATACCGCCGTAGCGAAATCGAGTACCTCTGCGTCTCTCTCGATTGTCCCGCAGAGTTCCCTGCTCGTCGGTTGCTTCGACCTGGGCGTGTGTGCCGTGAAAGCGGCCGTGGAGAACCAATCCATCATGGCCGAGTATTGGTTGCGCCTGTCGCCCGTCTCGATGGCGTTGCGAGGACAGCTCGTTCTCAACGCGGTCGCGGTTGCGATGTACACGCGGAGCCAAGGCCGCAAAGCCTGCCTCAACTGAATACCCTGACCCGCTGAGCACTAGCGCGTCACTATGGGCCGCCTCCCCAAGGGCGGCCTCTTTTTTGGCGAGCGCTCTTGTCGCTCACAGCTTGCGCAGCGCCACGGACTCGACGTGGTGATCGGCTTCCTTGCGCAGGATCAGGCGCGCGCGCTGCCGCGTCGGCAGGATGTTCTCTTCGAGGTTCTTCAAATTGATCGTGCGCCAGATCGCGAGCGCGCGCTCGCGCGCGTCTTCCGGCGACAGCTTTGCGTACTGATGGAAGTAGGCGGCAGGATCGCGGAAGGCGGTAGTGCGCAGGCGCATGAAGCGCGTGACATACCAGTCCTCGATGATCTCCGGCTCGGCGTCGAGATAGATCGAGAAGTCGAAGAAATCCGAGACGAACGGGATGGCCTCGCCGCCACGCGGCATGCGCGCCGGCTGCAGCACGTTGAGGCCTTCGACGATGAGGATGTCGGGCGATCGAACGACGGTGCGCTGGTCGGGCAGGATGTCGTAGTGGAAGTGCGAGTAGACCGGCGCCTCGACCGCGGCCACGCCCGACTTCACGTCGGCGAGGAAGTTCAGCAGCCGCGCGGTGTCGAAGCTCTCGGGGAAGCCCTTGCGGTTCATGAGCTGGCGCTGCTCGAGCTCCACGTTGGGAAACAGGAAGCCGTCGGTCGTCATCAGGTCGACGCGCGGGTGATCGGGCCAGCGCGCCAGCAGCGCCTTCAGGACGCGCGCGGTGGTGCTCTTGCCGACGGCGACCGACCCGCCGACACCGATTATGAAAGGCACCTTGCCGTCGGTGCGGCCGAGGAACTTCGACGTCACCGAATGCAGCTGTTGCGCGGCGGCCACGTAGAGATTCAAGAGCCGCGACATCGGCAGGTAGATCTGCTCCACCTCCTCGACCGAGAGCTCCTCGATCAGACCCGAGAGCTGCTCGAGCTCGCTCTCCTCGAGCGTCATCGGCGTGTCGGCGCGCAGGCGCGCCCACTCGGCGCGGGTGAACACGCGGTAGGGTGAGTATTGCAGGTTGGCGGGATAGGACATCGCGGACGCCGGACGTTTGGGCTCAGACTATCAGCGCTTGCCGCGGTCGGCCTTTTCTTTAAGGCCCGAGGTGCCCGTGCGCGCCGCAAGCACCGCGAGCACGTCGGCGATGGCAACCTCGCGCGATTCCAGCAGCACCAGCAGATGGTAGAGCAGGTCGGCCGCCTCTTCCTTTAGACGTTCGGCGCTCTCGCCTGCACCGGCCATCACCGTCTCGACCGCTTCCTCGCCAAGCTTCTTGGCGCACTTGGCCGGCCCGGCCTCCAGGAGCTGGCGCGTATAGGAAGCGTCGGCAGCGGCGGCGCGGCGGGCGTGGATGGTCGCCGCGAGTTGCACCAGCACGTCGTTGCTCATGGCTAAACCTCAAGCGCGCACAATGGCTTGTCGCTGCTCACGGCCATGCCGCAAGCCAGGCGCGCCGTCAAGCGCGGTGAGGCAAAAGCTTAGCTGCTGGCGCCGTGCACGAGCCGCATGCGGATGTAGTCGAGCTGGTCGAAGTTGCCGAACTTGATGACGAGATTGCCGCTCTCGCCGGAGCCGCGCTTGATCTCGACCTTGAGGCCCAGCAGCGAGGACAGCTCCTTCTCGAAGGCGCGTGTGTCGGCGTCCTTATCGCGCGGACTGCGTCCGCCGCCGGAGGTATCGGTCTCGGTTGCACCGCCGTCCTGCACCAGCGCCTCGACCTCGCGCACGTTGAGGCTCTCGTTGACGATGCGCAGCGCGAGCACCTCGGCATCGTCGCGCCCGACCAGTGCGCGCGCGTGGCCCGCCGTCAGCCGGCCGTCCTGCACCATAGCCTGCACGCTCGCCGGCAGCTTCAGCAGGCGCAGCGTGTTGGCGACGTGGCTGCGGCTCTTGCCGATGATCTCGGACAGCGCCTCCTGGCTGTAGGCGAAACGCTCGATCAGATCGCGATAGCCGGTCGCCTCCTCGATGGCGTTGAGGTCGGCACGCTGCACGTTCTCGATGATGGCGAGCTCGAGGACTTCCTTGTCGTTCAAGTCGCGCACGATGACCGGCACGGTGTGCAGCCCGGCCTTCTGCGCCGCGCGCCAGCGCCGCTCGCCGGCGACGATCTCGTAGCCGCCGGTCGACGCGGGCGCACGATGATCGGCTGCACGAGGCCCTTGGCTCGGATCGATTTCGGCAAGCTCGGCCAGCTCGTCGTCGCGGAAGTCCTTGCGCGGGTTCAAGCGCGCCCGGCTTCACATCCGAAATCGGAACGCAGGCGCTGCTCGCCCTCCGGCGGCAGCATGCGGCTGGCCCGGCACCGGCTCCCCGATCAGCGAAGCGAGCCCGCGACCAAGACGGCTTTTCTGCAATGGTGCGTTCATGGGTGTTCGGGCCTTTCTGTCATCGTTCAGGCGGCTTTGTGCTGCGCGTCTCGCGCTCGATGATCTCGGTGGCGAGCTTGATGTAGGCCTGGCTGCCGGCGCAGTCGAAATCGTAGAGCAGGATCGGCTTGCCGTGCGAGGGCGCCTCGGCGACGCGCGTGTTGCGCGGAATGATGGTCTCGTAGACCTTCGGCCCGAAGAAGGCGCGCACGTTCGTCGGCGACCTCGCGCGACAGCGAGGTGCGCGCGTCGTGCATGGTCAGCACCACGCCCTGGATCTCCAGGCGCGGATTGAGCGTGGCACGGATCTGGTCGATCGTCTCCTTGAGCTGCGAGATGCCTTCCAGCGCGAAGAACTCGCACTGCACCGGCACCAGCACCGCGTTGGCGGCCGCCATCGCGTTGAGCGTCAGCAGGTTCAGCGACGGCGGGCAGTCGATCAGGACGTAGTTGAAGCCCTGGTCAGCGCGCCTGCGCTGATGCGCGACCAGCGCCGCCATCGCATCGCGCAGCCGATAAGGCGCGATTGGTTGTCGGTCAGCTCGACGTCGAGCCCGACGAGATCGGCGTTCGCCGGCACGACGACGAGGCCCGGAACCGCGGTCGGCAGCGCCGCCTCGAGCAGCTGGCACGTCGCCGATCAGCACGTCGTAGGTCGTAGCGTGCGCGGCCTTCGGCGGCGATGCCGAGACCGGTCGAGGCGTTGCCCTGCGGATCGAGGTCGATGACCAGCACGCGCTCGCCGATCGGCGGCCAGCGCCGTGCCGAGATTGATCGCCGTCGTCGTTTTGCCGACGCCGCCCTTCTGGTTGGCGACCGCCAAGTACGCGGCTCGCCAGCTACCATGTCGCGCTCATCGCGAATGACCCTCCGTCTTGGCGTTCAACGCGCGGATTACGGCGATTCGACCGCTGGCGTCCGTCAGGCTCGGCGTCAGCTCAGCGCTCGAACATCCCAGAGCTTGCGCGCCGCCTCGACCTCGGCTTCCGCCTCGCGGCCCTTGAGAAACAGGCCCATTGTGTGGTCGGAAAAGAAGGGCGCGGATAGATCGAGGAGCCGCGGCAAGCGGTGCCAACGCGCGCGCCGTGACGACATCCACAGGGCCAAGCTTAGCTTGAGTCGCGCTTTTTCGATTCGCTCCGCCGGATGTCCACAGCGACGCCGGTCTTGCGCGCAACCTCGCGCGAGAAAAGCAGCCTTGCGGGTGTCGCTTTCGATCAGGGTCACGCGGCTGGAACCGCGATCGGCGAGCAGGATCGCGAGGACGAGGCCGGGAAAGCCCGCGCCGGAGCCGAGGTCGAGCCAGCGCTCGGCAGCGGGCGGGGCAAGCGCCAGGAGCTGGGCCGAATCGGCGAAGTGGCGATGCCAGACGTCGTCGAGTGTGCTGGGGGCGACCAGGTTGATGGTCTTCTGCCACAGCCGCAGCAGGGCCGCGTAGGTCTCGAGCCGCTCCACCGTTTCACGTGAAACGGAAAAGGTGCGCGCGAAGTCGTCCGGCGTCGCAATGAGCGCCGCGGACTTCATCAGGCCGACTTCCGCGCGGGCTGCCGCTTCAGGTGCGCGAGCAGGAGCAGCAGCGCCGCCGGCGTCATGCCGTCGATGCGCCCGGCCTGCGCCAACGTGCCGGGCCGGTGGCGCTCGAGCTTCTGGCGCACCTCGGTGGATAGCCCGGGAATGGCCGCGAAATCGAAGGCCGCCGGGATGCGCAGGGCCTCGTCCTTGCGCAGGGCGGCGACGTCGAGCTCCTGGCGGGAAACGTAGGAGGCGTAACGGGCATCGACCGCCACCTGGGCGGCGATCGCGGGCGCGATGGCGCCGATCTCGGGCCAGATGCCGGCTAGGCGCGCGAGGTCCACCTCCGGCAACGCCAGCAGGTCGAAGGCCGAGCGCCGGCGCCCATCCTGATTGACCTGCAAGTCCATGCCGGGGCGCCTCCGTCGGCGTCAGCGACAGAGAGCGCAGCATTGCCGCCGCGTCCTCGAGCGCCGCCGTCTTGGCCGCGAACGCCTGACGCCGCGCGGTGCCGACACAACCCAAGGCGATGCCGATGGGCGTTAGCCGCTGGTCGGCGTTGTCGGCGCGCAGACGCAGGCGGTACTCGGCGCGCGAGGTGAACATGCGGTAGGGCTCGGTGACCCCGCGTGTCACGAGGTCGTCGATCATGACGCCGAGATAGCCGTCGGCGCGCGAGACCACGAAGCCGCGGCCGTCACCTGCAGCGGTCAGCGCGGCGTTGATGCCGGCGGCGATGCCCTGCGCGCCGGCTTCCTCGTAGCCCGTCGTGCCGTTGATCTGCCCGGCCAGGAACAGCCCCGGCATGCGTTTCACGTCGAAGCGTGGCGTCGAGCTCGCGCGGATCGACGTAGTCGTATTCGATGGCGTAGCCCGGCCGCTTGATGATCGCGCGTCTCCAGCCCCGGCATCGTGCGGATGAAGGCCTCCTGCACGTCGGCCGGCAGCGAGGTCGAGACGCCGTTGGGATAGACGGTGTCGGTCGTCGAGGCCCTCCGGCTCGAGGAAGATCTGGTGCGCGTCGCGGTCGGCGAAGCGCACAACCTTGTCCTCGATGGACGGGCAGTAGCGCGGACCGACGCTGTCGATCTGGCCCGAATACATGGCCGAGCGGCGGAGGTTGGCGCGGATGATGGCGTGCGTGGCCGCGGTCGTGCGCGTGATGGCGCAGGCGATCTGCGGCGTGGTGATGCGCTCAGTCAGGAACGAGAACGGCACCGGCGGGTCGTCACCGGCCTGCTTCTCCAGGCCGTCCCAGTCGATGGAGGAGGCGATCGAGACGGGCGGCGTGCCCGTCTTGAGGCGGCCGAGTTGCAGACCCAAGCCGTAAAGCCGCTCGGACAAGCGCGAGCGCCGGCGCCTCGCCGGCGCGCCCGGCCGGGATCTTCTGCTCGCCGAGGTGGATGAGGCCGTTGAGGAAGGTGCCGGTGGTGAGAACGACGGCGGCCGAGGAGAGGCGTCGACCGTCGCTGAGGACCACCCCACGGACGCGGCCGCCGTCCACGATCAGGTCCTCGACCCCGCCCTCGATGACCTCGAGGTTGGCGGTTTCGCGGATCGCCGCCTGCATGGCCTGGCGGTAGAGCTTCCGGTCGGCTTGCGCGCGCGGGCCCTGCACGGCCGGCCCCTTGGAGCGGTTCAAGAGCCGGAACTGGATGCCGGCGGCGTCGGCGACGCGGCCCATGAGACCGTCCAGGGCATCGATCTCGCGCACGAGGTGGCCCTTGCCGAGCCCGCCGATGGCCGGGTTGCAGGACATTTCGCCGACGGTAGCGAAGGTGTGCGTGACCAGCGCCGTGGCGGCGCCCATGCGGGCGGCCGCGGCCGCGGCCTCGCAGCCGGCGTGGCCGCCGCCCACCACGATCACGTCGAATTTCAAGTCAGACATCGGCCAGGTCCGGTGTTCCAATCGGGCTCTTCTACTCGCAGCCGGCGGCCGGGGTCAAAAGCGATCTGGGGGGTTAACGATCGGTTTCACGTGAAACAACGGGCGCTTATTTGCCGATGCAGAAGCGGCCGAAGATCTCGCCCAGCACGTCCTCGACATCGACCCGGCCGGTGATGCGCCCGAGCGCGTGCGCCGCCTGGCGGAGGTCTTCCGCACGCAGCTCAATGTCGGCGTGCAAACCCGGTATGTCGGTGTAACCGACATATACGCCTGCAAAGCCGCAATGCACGCGCGCAAATGCTCGCGGTAGCGGTCGCGGGTAATGGCCGGGGCCTCGCTTATCCCCACGCGGTCGCGCGCGATATCCCCGATGCGGCGGGTGAGGGCGTCTATGCCCGCGCCGGTCCTGGCGGAGACGGCCAGAGCATCCGGGACGCTGCGAGCACCGGGGACATCCATTTTGTTGGCGACGGCGAGAAAAAGGTATCCCCGCGGCCCGCAAGCTCGGGCGGGGGAAGGACCGCATCGGGTGCGCCGGCGTCGCTCAGCCAGACGACGAGGTCGGCGTCGCGTGCGTGTGCGAGCGTGCGGCGGATGCCTTCGCGCTCGATTGCGCCTTGCGGCTCGCGGATGCCGGCGGTGTCCGACACGATGACGGGATATCCTGCGAGATCGAGCCGCACCTCGATGACGTCGCGCGTGGTGCCGGCTTCCTCCGAGACGATGGCCGCCTCGCGCCGCGCAAGCGCGTTCAAGAGGCTCGACTTGCCGACGTTGGGCGGGCCCGCCAGCACCACGCGGAAGCCGTCGCGCAGGATCTCGCCGCGGTTGCCGTCGTCGAGATGCTGGGCGATCGCCTCCTGCAATCGGCCGACGATGCCGCGCGCGAGCTCGCACGGCCTCGGCTGCCACGTCGGCCTCGTCGCTGAAGTCGATGACGGCCTCGACAAGCGCACAGGCCCGGATCAGCTCGGCGCGCCAGCCCTCGTAGAGGTCGGACAGGGCGCCGCGCATCTGGCGCCAGCGCCTGGCGCCGCTGCGCGTCGGTCTCGGCGTCGATGAGATCGGCCAGGCCCTCGGCCTCGGCAAGGTCGAGCTTGCCGTTCATGAATGCGCGGCGCGCGAATTCGCCGGGCTCGGCCAAGCGGCATCCGGGCTGCCGGCCCAGCACGGCGAGTACCGCCTTGACGATGGCCGGCCCGCCGTGGAGGTGGAATTCGGCCATGTCCTCGCCGGTCTCGGTGCGCGGCGCCGCGAACCACAAGACCAGCGCCTCGTCGAGCGTCTCGCCGCCGGCCGGATCGCGCACACGGCGCAGCGCCGCCACGCGCTTCTTGGGACGCGGCGGCGCCAACGCATCGATCACGTCGCCGGCGCGCCGGCCCGATACGCGCACGACCGCGACGCCCGCCCGCCCCGGCGCGCTCGACAGCGCGAAGATCGTCGGTGCCTCATCCATGCTTTTGGACTACTCGTAGGAACGCGCGGCGTCCAATCTGTCGGGGCCGGCGGAGGCCTGATGAGCGAGAATCGCCTGGGGCGCGAGACCAGCCCCTACCTGCTTCAGCACAAGGACAACCCGGTCCACTGGTGGGCCTGGGGGCCGGATGCGCTGGCCGAGGCCAAGCGCACCGGCAAGCCGATCCTGCTATCGGTCGGCTACGCGGCCTGCCACTGGTGCCACGTCATGGCGCACGAGAGCTTCGAGGACGCGGCGACGGCCGGCGTCATGAACGAGCTGTTCGTCACCATCAAGGTCGATCGCGAGGAACGGCCCGACATCGATGCCATCTACATGGGCGCGCTGCATGCGTTGGGCGAGCAGGGCGGCTGGCCGCTGACGATGTTCCTCGACCAGGACGCGCGCCCGGTTTGGGGCGGCACCTACTTTCCCAAGGACAACCGCTTCGGCCGGCCGGCCTTCGTCGACGTGCTTGCCCGCGTCGCCCAGGTGTTCCGCGACGAGCCCGAGAAGGTCGCCAACAACGCGCGGCTGCTGACGGAGGGGCTGCAGGCCCGCGCCAATGGCTCGGGCCTCGCGGCCATCGACGACCGCCTGCTCGCCGACCTCACCGAGCGCATGGCGCACGCCGTCGATCCGCTGCACGGCGGCATCAAGGGCGCGCCGAAGTTTCCGCAGTGGAGCTTCTTCTGGATGCTCTGGCGCGGCGGCATCCGCTACGACGACGCGGCCGCACGCGCCGCCGTCGTCACCACGCTCAGCCACATCTGCCAGGGCGGCATCTACGATCATCTCGGCGGCGGCTTTGCGCGCTACTCCGTCGACGAGCGCTGGCTCGTGCCGCACTTCGAGAAGATGCTCTACGACAACGCGCTGCTGCTCGACCTGTTGACCGAGGTCTGGCGCGAGACGCAAGCGCCGCTGTTCGAGCTGCGCGTTGCCGAGACGGTTGCCTGGCTCGAGCGCGAGATGATTGCCGAGGGCGGCGGGTTTGCCGCCTCGCTCGACGCCGACTCCGAAGGCGAGGAGGGTAAGTTCTACGTCTGGAGCCTTGATGAGATCCTGAGCGTGCTTGGCCCCGAGGAGGGCCGCTTTTTCGCGGACGTGTACGACGTCACACCCGAGGGCAACTTCGAGAGCCATACGATCCTCAACCGGCTGTCGTCGCTGTCGCTGCGCTCCGATGCAGACGAGCAGAGGCTCGCCGCCGCGCGTGCAAAGCTGCTGGCGGCGAGGGGCAAGCGCGTGCGCCCTGGCTGGGACGACAAGGTGCTCGCCGACTGGAACGGGCTGATGATCGCCGCGCTCGCGCGCGCCTCGCTCATCTTCGGCCGGCCCGAATGGCTGGAGCTCGCGAAGGAGGCGTTCGATTTCGTCGCGACGCGCATGATGGAGGATGGCCGCCTACGGCATGCCTACCGCGCCGGCATCGCCAAGGCGCCGGCGACCGCGAGCGATTACGCCAACATGATCTGGGGCGCGCTGCGCCTGCACGAGGCGACGGGCGAGCAGCGCTACTACGAGCAGGCGCATGCGTGGACCGAGACGCTCGATCGCCACTACTGGGTCGAGGACCGCGGGGGATATGCAACCTCGGCCGACGACACGCGCGACGTGATCGCGCGCCTGCGGCCCGGCGCCGACGACGCGACGCCCAACGCCAACGCGATCATGATCGCCAACCTGGCCGCGCTCGCGATGCTGTCGGAGGACGGGCGCTACTTCGACCGCGCGCAGCTGATCCAGGCCGCTTTTGCCGCCGACGTCGGGCGTAACGTTGTCGCACACACGGGGCTATTGGCGGCCTCGATCGACCTCATCGCGCCGCAACTCGTAGTCATCGCGGGAAGCAAGCTTGCCGGCGGGCAAGACCTTATCGAGGTCATCAGAAGTATTTCTTTGCCCGGCGCCTTGCAGTACGGCTTTAATGACAGCCCGCGCTCCGATTTGCCGGTGTTCCGCGCTAAAGACCCTGTTAACCAGCGCAGTACAGCTTACGCGTGTCTGGGGCCGCAGTGCTCACTGCCTTTGACCGAGGCGCAGGAATTAGCTAGGACCTTGAAAGCACAACGAACTCTGTAAAATCGCAAACGCGCCGCCCTGGCTTTATGCACCGGGCGCCAGACATTACGTTGGGGCTGCCCCGAATCGCTTTTGAGGCCCCCAAGGCGAAACCCTGAACCCCGTTCGTGGGTTTGCCTGACAACTCGATCGGAGACCCGTTGATGCCATCCATGAGCGCCATCGTGCGCTACGGCTACGCACCGTTCATGATGTTCGGCATGACGGCCGCCGCCTACTGGGTGGTGTCGGAGCTCGTCGTCACCCGCGGAAACACGTGGGCCTACCTCTTGCTCGTGCCGCTGCTCGCGCTTGCCTACGTGATCGCCTTCGCGGCGGAGCGCACTGCGCCGTTCTTCGAGGACTGGAACGACCACGACGCGCACGGCGACAACACGTCAAACATCCTGCACATCATCGTCTACGAGTACCAGGCGACGGTCGCCGTGCTGCTGATCCCGGTGGTCTGTTGGCTGTTTCCTTTCCAGGGACTGTGGCCGACGCAGTGGCCGATGTGGTCGCAGGTGGTGATGGCGTTCGTCATCGCCGACTTCGCCTTCATGATGATGCACTACCTCTCCCACCGCTACGCGCCGCTGTGGCGGCTGCACGCCGTGCATCACGGCGTCGGGCGGCTCTACGGCATGAACGGCGTGCTGCGCCATCCACTGCACCAGATCATCGACATGATCATCGGCAACGCGCCGCTCGTCATCATTGGCATGCCGGTGCCGGTCGCGGTGGTGCTCGGGTTCCTCATCTCGATGACGCTGATCGTGCAGCATTCGAACGTCGATGCGCGGCTGGGCCCGCTGCAGAAGCATCTGTCGATCGGGCGCATCCACCATCTGCATCACGTCAACTGGGGCACCGAGGGCGATTGCAATTTCGGGCTGCTGCTGACGGTGTGGGACCGCATGCTCGGCACCTTCAAGGAGCGGCCGTCGCGCCCAATCACGGCTGCCGATCTCGGCGTCGACGAGCTGCCGAATTTCCCCAAGAGCTACTGGGAGCAGCTGTTCGTGCCCATCCACTACAAGCCCGGCGCCGGCGAGCCCGAGCGCTATCGCAAGGCGGTTGCCGCCGTCGCGACGCCGGCGCAGGAGGCACGCCGCATCGTCGACGCCGCGGAGTAGCGCGGCGATTCGACGTTCGCTCACTTCACCTCTCCCGATGGGAGAGGTCGACGCGAAATGCGCAGCATGAGCGGCGGGTGAGGGGTTACTCGCTGTCCAGCTCGTGCAAAACCGTCTCGAGCACGCCATCCAAATTCTTGTAGACGTCCGTATTGGTGACGCGAACTACTTGAAACCCGAGGCGCTCAAGTTCTCGGGTACGACTAGCATCGCGGGCGCGCTCATCGTCGGTTGAATGGGTCGCGCCATCTACCTCAATGACGAGCTTGGCGTCGAGGCAGACGAAATCGACAATGTATCGATCGATCGGATGTTGACGGCGGAACTTCCAGCGAGCGAGTTGGCGATTACGCAGCTCGCGCCAGAGAATTGCTTCGGCAGCCGTATCCTCGGCGCGTAGAGCGCGGGAACGAGACTTGAACCGGTTCATCCCCTCACCCGGCTGGCACGCTTCGCGCGTCCAGCCGACCTCTCCCATGGGAGAGGTGAGGTTAGTCAGTTCGTCTAACAAATGCATCAGACATTGCCGGGCCACCTAGGGCAACGACTCAGCAAAAAGGGCCGCATCGCTGCGGCCCTTTCGCATTTCGGCTTCGGCGCCAGGCGCCTCAGGTGTTCATCGACGAGAAGAACTCGCTGTTGGTCTTGGTCGACTTCAGCTTGTCGATGAGGAACTCGATGGCGTCCATCGTGCCCATCGGATTGAGGATGCGGCGCAGGACGTAGACCTTCTTGAGTTGGTCCTTGGGGACGAGCAGGTCTTCCTTGCGCGTGCCCGAGCGCGACACGTCGATGGCCGGGAACACGCGCTTGTCGGAGACCTTGCGGTCGAGAATGATTTCCGAGTTACCCGTGCCCTTGAACTCTTCGAAGATCACCTCGTCCATGCGCGAGCCGGTATCGACGAGCGCGGTGGCGATGATGGTCAGCGAGCCGCCTTCCTCGATGTTGCGCGCGGCGCCGAAGAAGCGCTTGGGCCGCTGCAAAGCATTGGAATCGACGCCGCCCGTGAGCACCTTGCCCGAGGACGGCACCACGGTGTTGTAGGCACGGCCGAGCCGCGTGATCGAATCCAGGAGGATCACCACGTCGCGCTTGTGCTCGACGAGACGCTTGGCCTTCTCGATCACCATCTCGGATACCTGCACGTGGCGTGACGGCGGCTCGTCGAAGGTCGAGGAGATGACCTCGCCCTTCACCGAGCGTTGCATGTCGGTGACTTCCTCCGGCCGCTCGTCGATCAACAGCACGATCAGGTAGCACTCGGGGTGGTTGGCGGTGATCGAGTGCGCGATGTTCTGCAAAAGCACGGTCTTGCCGGTGCGCGGCGGCGACACGATCAGCGCGCGCTGGCCTTTGCCGATCGGCACCACGACGTCGATCACGCGGGCGGAGATATCCTTGATGGTCGGATCCTCGACCTCGAGCTTGAGCCACTTGGTGGGATAGAGCGGGGTGAGGTTGTCGAAGTGGATCTTGTGCTTGGTCGCCTCGGGATCCTCGAAGTTGATCTTGCTGACCTTGAGCAGGGCGAAATAGCGCTCGCCGTCCTTGGGGCTGCGGATCTGGCCTTCGACGGTATCGCCGGAGCGCAGCGCAAAGCGGCGGATCTGGGAGGGCGAGACGTAGATGTCGTCGGGACCGGGCAGATAGTTGGCGTCGGGTGAACGCAGGAAGCCAAAGCCGTCCTGCAGCACCTCGACGACGCCGGTGCCGGTAATTTCGATCTCTTGGGATGCGAGTTGCTTCAGCGTCGCGAACATCAGCTCCTGCTTGCGCATGGTGCTGGCGTTCTCGACGCCGGTTTCCTCGGCAAAGCTCAAGAGCTCCGTCGGAGACTTGAGCTTGAGGTCTTCGAGTTTCATTTCCTTCATGAAAAGGCTCCGAACGGCCTCGGCAGGGGGCGGGAAGAGATAGGGGGTGCCGGACCTGGGTAGGTGGTGGGAGAATTCTCAGTCGTGGCCAATGCCACGACGCGGTCAGCCTTGCCCTTCGAGTGGGGGCTATGGCGACCAACTCATAGGCCTGAGAGGCCCCGAGTCGATGCGGAATTCGATTTTGTATAGCAGAGGAAAGGGCATAAGCAAAGCCGCCTTCGCAAATATTCGCGTCAAAACGGCTTCACGATCACCAGTATTACGATGCCGATCAGCAGGACCGTCGGCACCTCGTTGGCGATGCGGTAGAACCTCACCGAGCGGGTATTGCGGTCCTCGGCAAAGTCGCGGGTCCAGCGGCCGAGCGCGCCCTGGTAGCCCGAGAGCAGGAAAACGAGGGCGAACTTGGCCTGCAGCCACCCGTCCATGTAGACGCCTTCCCACCAGGCGAGCCACGGCCCTGTGATCCATACGACGGCCATCGCCGGGTTCATGATGTAGCGCAGCAGCCGGCCCTCCATGACCTTGAAGGTTGCCGATAGCTCCGAGCCCGGCGCCACGGCCGCGTGATAGACGAACAGCCGCGGCAGGTAGAACAGCCCGGCAAACCAGGCGATCACCGCGATCACGTGCAGGGCCTTGAGCCAGAGCATCGGGGCTAGCCGGCTTGGCCGCGAACGAGCGCGATGAGACGCGCAACGTTCTCGGGCGGCGTCTGCGGCACAATGCCGTGTCCCAGGTTGAAGATGAAGGGCAGCCCGCGCATGTCGGCCAGGATCTCCGACACGCGCCGCTCCATCGCTTCGCCGCCGGCAACGAGCAGCAAGGGATCGAGGTTGCCCTGCACGGAGACGCCGCTTTGGCCGAGCGCGCGCATCGCGCTCAAAGGCTCCGCGGTGTCGCAGCCGATGCCGTCGACCCCCGTCGTCTCGACGTAGCGCGTCGCGTTCTCACCCGCGCCGCGCGGAAAGCCGATGATGGGAATACCCGGGTGCCGCGCCTTTATCTGTTTCACGATTCGCGTCGTCGGCGCAACCACCCAGGCTTCGAACTCATCTTCAGGCAGGTTGCTGGCCCAGCTGTCGAAGATCTGCAGCACGTCGGCGCCGGCGCGCACCTGGCCGTCGAGATACTCGATCGAGGTGTCGACGAGGATGTCGATAAGCTTGGAAAACCCGGCGCGGTCGCGGTAGGCCCACAGCCGCGCCGCCGCCTGGTCGGACGATCCTTCACCGGCGACCATGTAGGTCGCGACCGTCCACGGCGCGCCGCAAAAGCCGATCAGCGCAGTCCCTTGCGGCAGGGCCTCGCGCACACGGGACACGGTTTCGAACACCTTGGAGAACGTCTCGCCCGTCTGGCCGGGATCGAGCCGCGACAGCTCGCGCTCACTCGTGATCGGCTCCAACGACGGTCCCTCACCCTCGCGGAAGGCGACACGCTGTCCGAGCGCGTCGGGCACTACGAGGATGTCGGAGAACAGGATCGCGGCATCGAAGCCGTAACGGCGGATGGGCTGCAGCGTGACCTTGGCGGCGAGCCTGGGCGTGTAGCACAAGTTGAGGAAGCCGCCGGCCTCCTCTCGCACTGCACGATACTCGGCGAGATAGCGGCCGGCTTGGCGCATGAGCCATATCGGAGGCGGCGACTGCGCCTCGCCACCCAGCACCTGCAACAGCCGTTTGGAGCTTTGTTTGGTCTTGGCGGCGGCCGTGTTGTGCATGTGCTCTCTTAACTAGAGAATAGATTCTAAGACTCTTTTTGTTTCTCTTGTTAGGGCTTTGGGTTGCGAGGATATCCCACTTGTCCTAGCCCATTCCCCGGGTTGCGCACAGGGGCGCCCGGAGCATGCCGCATCTCGTGGCCGCGGCGGAGGGAACCTACTAGGGCGGTTAAATCCCCCCGGCATCAAGACCATGGCGCGGACCGTGGCGCTGCAACCCGATCGGCTCACCTGTAGACAACGAACGAAGGAACGTCCGACAAGGTACCAATCCTCAAGGAGAGACCGCTTATTGAGGAGGGAAGTTCGCGCGGCGGCGTTTGTGGGCGGTTGTGGGGACGAACGAACGGAGCGCGGGGAGGGCGGTGCCACGTTGCATGCGCCCTCTGTATAACGAGGCCACTTTTCAACAAGCCGTCCCGCTGGAATCCTGCCCCGATGGCGCACGCACTGCCGAGCTTCTTTCATCTGCACCTCGTCTCCGACTCGACCGGCGAGACGCTGACCACGATCGCCAAGGCCGCGGCCGTGCAGTACGCGATGGTGCGCCCGATCGAGCACGTGCATCCGCTGGTGCGCACGTCGCGGCAATTGAAGCGGGTGATGCAGGAGATCGAGCAGGCACCGGGCATTGTGCTCTACACTGTCACCAACAAGGATCTGTCCGAGCAGCTCGAGCGCCGCTGCAGCGAACTGAAGCTGCCGTGTTTGGCGGTGCTGCAGCCGATCATGGGCATCTTCGAGAGCTATCTGGGGGCGCCGCGCACGCCGACGGTCGCCGGCCAGCACGTGCTCGACGCCGATTATTTCCGCCGCATCGACGCGCTCAACTTCACCATGGCGCACGACGACGGCCATCTGCCTGACGACCTCAACGACGCCGACATCATCATTCTCGGCATCTCGCGCACGTCGAAGACACCGACAAGCATCTATCTGGCGCAACGCGGCTACAAGACCGCCAACGTGCCGCTGGTGCCGTCGCTGCCGCTAGCCGAATCGCTCACCAAGCCGCACTCGGCGTTCATCGTGTGCCTGATCGCGAGCCCGGACCGCATCGCCGAGATCCGGCGCAACCGCGCGATGCTGCTGTCGGACCGCAACCTCGACGACTACGTCGATCGCGAGCGCATCTCGGCCGAGATCGCCTACTCGCGGCGCATCTGCGCCAAGAACCGCTGGCCGGTGATCGACGTTACGCGGCGCTCGGTGGAGGAATCCGCCGCGACGATCCTGAAGCTGCTGCACGACAAGGGTGCGCGGCAGGGCGAGATCGAAGATGACGCCGAAGTCTAGCGCCCCCCAGATCATCCTCGCCTCGACGAGTCGTGCCCGCCGCGAGATGCTGGCGGCTGCCGGCGTGCCGTTCACCGTAGAAGCAGCCGATGTAGACGAGCCGGCGATCCGCAAGACGCTGCTCGGCGGAAAGCCGCCGGCAATACCGCAGCAGATCGCGGAAGCGCTGGCGTGCGCCAAGGCCGAGGACGTGAGCCGGCGGCATACCGGTGCCCTCGTCATCGGCGGGGATCAGGTGCTGGCGCTGGGCCGCGAGCTGCTGACCAAGGCCAAGGACGAGGCCGCGGCGCGCGCGACCTTGACCAGGCTCAGGGGGCAGGTGCACGAGCTGCATTCGGCGGTGGCGCTGGCGCAAGGTGGCCAGGTTCAGTGGTCGCACACCGGCACCGCGCGGTTGAAGATGCGCGACTTTTCGGACGCTTTCCTCACCGAGTATCTGACGCGCGCGGGCGAGCGCATCCGGCAGTCGGTCGGCGCCTACGAGCTGGAAGGCCTCGGCGTGCAGCTCTTCGCCGCGATCGACGGCGACTACTTCACGATCTTGGGGCTGCCGCTGCTGCCGCTGCTGGCAGAGCTGCGCGCGCGGGAGACGATCGCGGCATGAAGCGCGCGTGCGTCATAGGCTGGCCGATCGAGCACTCGCGCTCGCCGCTCATCCATGGCTACTGGCTGAAAAAGTACGGCATCGACGGCGCCTACACCAAGGAGGCCGTACCGCCCGAGGCCGTCGCGCAATTCCTGCGTTCGCTCGGCGACAACGGCTTCGTCGGCTGCAATGCAACGGTGCCGCACAAGGAGGCGGCGTTCGCCGCCGCGCAAGTGAAAGAGCCCTCCGCGCTTGCGGTCGAGGCTGCGAACACCCTGTGGATCGAAGGTGGAAAACTGCACGCCGCCAATACCGACACCTATGGCTTCATGACCTACCTGCAGGAGCGCGCGCCGGGCTGGGATGCGGACGATCTACCGGTGTCGATCCTCGGCGCCGGCGGCGCGGCGCGCGCGATCGTGCACGGATTTCTCGAGGCCGGCGTGAGCGAGGTGCGCGTGTTCAACCGGACCCGCGCGCGCGCAGAAGCACTGGCGCAGCACTTCGGCCCGCGCGTGAAGGCCTTCGACTGGCGGGATCGCGGCCGGCGCTCGCGCAAGGCCGCGGTGCTCGTCAACACGACGACCATCGGCATGAACGGCATCGGCAGCCTGGACATCGACTTCCACACCTTCGACCCAACCTGTGTCGTGTGCGACATCGTCTATGTGCCGCTCGAGACCGAGCTGATCGTGCGCGCGCTCGGGCGCGGCCTGCGCACCGTCGACGGGCTAGGCATGCTGCTGCATCAGGCGGTGCCGGGCTTCGAGAAATGGTTCGGCGTGCGCCCCGAGGTGACGCGCGAGCTGCGCGACATCCTCGTCGCCGACATCGAGGCGACCACATGCTGATCGTCGGGCTCACCGGCTCGCTCGGCATGGGCAAGACCACGGCGGCGGCGCACCTGCGCGAGCGAGGCCTGCCGGTGTTCGATGCCGATGCCGAGGTGCACAGGCTCTATGCGACGACGGCGGTGCCGCTGATCGAGGCGGCGTTTCCCGGCACGACGCGCGACGGCAAGGTCGACCGCAAGGCGCTGTCGGCGGCGCTCATGGCCGCGCCGGAGCGCTTCACCGAGCTGGAGGCCATCGTGCATCCCTTGGTGCGCGCCTCCGAGCGTGCGTTCCTGCAGGACGAGGCGGCCTCCGGCAGCACCATCGCGGTGCTCGAGATCCCGCTGCTGTTCGAGACGGGCGCCAATGAGCTGGTCGATGCGACGATCGTCGTCAGCGCGCCCGAACACGTGCAGCGCCAGCGGCTTCTGGCCCGCGCCGGGTTCGACGGGCAGAGGATCGACAGCCTGCTCGCGCGCCAGATGCCGGACGCCGAGAAGCGGGCGCGGGCCGATTTTGTTGTGGACACCGAGGTCAGCGTCGAGGCGAGCAACGACGCGCTCGACGCGATCATCGGCGGGCTGCGCGCGCGCCGCGGGACGGCGTATCGGCGCTGCTGGGCTTGATCCGGCCGGCCGACTCTGGGATTACGATCCCATGCGCGAGATCGTGCTCGACACCGAGACCACCGGCCTCAATCCCAACGGCGGCGACCGCCTGATCGAGATCGGCTGCGTCGAGCTCTTGAACCGCATCCCCACGGGGCGCGAGTTCCACTGCTTCGTCAATCCGCAGCGCGACGTGCCGGTGGAAGCGGTCGCCGTGCACGGGCTGTCGGCGGACTTCCTCAAAGACAAGCCGCTGTTTTCCGATGTGGCCGCGGACTTCCTGGGCTTCATCGCGGGCGACGCACTCGTCATCCACAACGCGGCCTTCGACGTCGGCTTCCTCAATGCCGAGCTCGCGCGCGTTGCCGCGCCCGAGATCACCATGGAGCGCGTGACCTGCACGCTGCAGCTCGCGCGGCGGCGCCATCCCGCCGGCCCCAACAGCCTCGACGCGCCTGTGCAAGCGCTACGGCATCGACAATTCCAAGCGCACCAAGCATGGCGCGCTGGTGGATTCGCTGCTGCTGGCCGAGGTCTACATCGAGCTGCTGGGCGTGCGCCAGGCGGCGCTGGGGCTGGCGATGGACGCGCACGCCCCGCTCAACGGGGAAGCAGGCGCGTTCCACAAGCGCAAGGCGGCGCAGCGGCCGCAGCCGTTGCCCGCGCGGCTGACGGTGGAGGCCGAGGCCGAGCACCGCGCGTTCGTGGAGACGCTGGGCGTCAAGGCGCTGTGGCGGCGCTACCTCGCGCTCGCCTCGCCCGCCGGGAAGGTTTGAAGCGGGCGATCAGTTCGTCTTGGGCGCGGCCTTGGCGGCGAGCTCCTGCTGCCGGCGGATGTAGAGCGCGGCAAAATCGAACGGGTCGAGCAGCAGCGGCGGGAAGCCGCCCTCGCGCGAGATGTCGGCCACGATGCGGCGCACGAACGGAAACAGGATCGACGGGCAGTTTACGAGCAGGAACGGCTCGAGCGCCTGCTGCGGGATGTTCTGGATCTTGAACAGGCCGGCGTAGACAATCTCAAGCTCGTAGACGGTGCCGTGCTGGTTCGATGCCTGCGCATTGAAGTCGATGGCGCTCTCGTAGACGTCGGGGCCGACCCCTTGCGCGTTCACGTTGATCGAAAGCTGCAGGTTGGGGTTGTCGCCCGGCTCCTTCAGCAGCTTGCCGATGTTCGGGTTCTCGAACGAGAGATCCTTGATGTACTGACCGACGACGTTGACCTGCACCGGCGGAGCCGCCTGCTTGTCGCGCGCGCCCGTCTGGCCATTCTTTCCGTCGCCGTCGGTCATGATCCGAGTTTCCGCAGGTTGCCGTGCCGAGCGGGTGGCTAGCACGCCAGCGGGAAGGGCGGCAATGTCAATCGATACTGTCGATCAGTGGGGGCGGTTTAACGATCGTTGCCGCGGTCGCCCGGCCCACGCTCGCGGCGCTCGTACGTCGCATCGATCACGGGCGGCTCGCGCCCCTCCACGCGCCGGTCCCGCGGCGCCACGAGCGGGTGATCGTAAACACCCGGCAGCACCCGGCGGATGCACCAGCGGCGCACTGGCGGGATGAGCAGCAAGAGCCCGATCACATCGGAAATGAGGCCGGGAATGATGAGCAGCAGCCCGGCCATGATCACGACATAGCTGTCGAGCATGGGCGCGAGCGGGACGCGGCCCTCGCGCATCGCGCTGACCGCGCGCCCGACCACGGAAAGGCCTTGCTCGCGGATGACGAATGCGCCGAGGAACGCGGCCGCGATGAGCAGAAGCATGGTCGGCCAGAAGCCGATCGCTTGGCCGACCTTGATGAGAACGGCGATCTCGATCAGCGGAAAGGCGACAAAGATGAGGACAAAAGCGGAGCGCACGTAGGACAGCATGGGCGGCCTCTCCCCAAGTTTCGCGCGTCTCAAACGTGAACGTCCATTTCCCGGGGGCGCAATGTGGTTGGCTTGGAGGCGGTTGTGCCTTACTTTGCAGGGAACTACCATCCTTTGAGCCCGCGCTGGCGGACTGGCCTCAAAGGCCCATGCTTTGCATTTGCCGCTAACTCAAGCAGCCGCCTTGGGCCGCGCTTCGCGCGCGATCATATATAGCTTTCGTACCCAGTCACGCCGTTGATGGCCAGGAAGGCAACCGCCAATGGAGAAGATCGATCTTTTGACCCTCGTCCTCCTCATCGTCGCGGTGGTCGTGATCCTGAAGCTGAGGAGCGTGCTCGGCCGGCGCACGGGTGACGAGGAGGCGCGGCTGGAGCGCTACCGCGCGGAGCGCCGCCAGCAGAGCGCGCCGGCGACGCCACCCGCCGCCGACAACGTCGTCACCATTCCGCGCCGCGATCGCGAGCAGCCGGCGCCAGCGCCCGTCGCCGAGGTTGCCGCGCCGCCCGACGCCGAGGCCCGCGTCAAGGATTATCCGGGGCTCGCCGCGGATGTGCGCCAGGGCCTGCTCGACATCGCCAAGATGGACGCGGGCTTCGATACCGAGGCATTCATCCGCGGTGCGCGGCAAGCCTACGAGATGATCGTGACCGCATTCGCGGAGGGCAACCGCAAGCTCTTGAAGACGCTGCTCGGGTCCGGCGCCTACCAGGATTTCGACAACGCCATCAAGGAGCGCGAAACGCGCGGCGAGCAGATCGACCAGAGCTTCGTCGGCGTCAGCAAGGCCGACATCGTCGATTCCGAGCTGAAGGACGGCAAGGCGCACGTCACCGTGCGCTTTGTCAGCCAGCTGATATCGGCGACGCGCGACAAGGCCGGCGCGGTGTTGGGCGGGGACCCGCAGAAGATCAAGGAAGTGACCGACATCTGGACGTTCCAGCGCGACGTCTCGACGCCGAGGGCGCGCGAAAATCCGAACTGGCAATTGATCGCCACGCAAGCGCCGGCCTGACAAGGCCGGCAGTAGCTGCCGGGGGGCAGTGATGCGAGGACAAGGCGAGTGAAGGGGACACGGCTAGGGATAGGCGCGGGGCCTTGCGCGGCGACGGCGGTCGGTTTGGCGGTTGCCGGCCTGTCCGCGGTCGTGACACAGTCGCTGGCCGAGCCCGTGACCACGACGCAATCGATCACGCCGCCCGCTCCCAAAGCCTCGTCCAAGCCGCCTACACTGCCGCTGCAAAAGTCTCCGCAAAGCCCGCCCCAAAGTGCGCCCCAGACCGCTCCGCAGTATCCGCCAGTGACGCAAGCCCAGCCCCCGCAGCCGGTGACCATGACGCCTGCGGCCTTCGCCGATCTGCCCGGCTGGGAGGGCGACGATCACCTCGCCGCGCTGAAGACGTTCGTCAAATCCTGCGACAAGGTCATCAAGGGCATACCCGGCGCCAAGGCCGACGCGACGGAGGCGGATCTTGCCGATGCGTGCCGCGCCGCGATGGCGCTGAAAGCGCCGACGAAGGCGTCAGCCAAGAAGTTCTTCGAAGCCCGCTTCGTCCCCAACCGCGTCGTGCACAAGGACGCCTGCGGCCTGCTTACCGGCTACTACGAACCGGTGCTGGAAGGCTCGCGCACGCGCGAGGGCCAGTTCCAGACGCCGGTCTATCGCCGCCCGCCCGACCTTGAGAACGTCGTCGCCGAGACGCAGCGCGCGGCCAAGAGCGACGCGCTCACGCATGTGCGCAAGACGGACGCCGGCACCACGCCCTACTACACGCGCGCGGAGATCGAGCAGGGCGCGCTCGCCAACAAGGGGCTGGAGCTCTTGTACCTCGCCGATCCGGTCGATGTGTTCTTCATGCACATCCAGGGCTCGGGCCGCGTGCACCTCACCGACGGCACCACGACGCGCATCAACTACGACGGCAAGAACGGCCACCCCTACTCGTCGATCGGACGCTACCTCGTCGAAAAGAAGCTGCTCGATGCCAACAAGGTGTCGATGCAGAACCTGTGCAAGTGGCTGCGCGAGGACAAGGACCGCGGCCAGAAGGTCATGTGGCAGAACGCGTCGTTCATCTTCTTCCGCGAGCTCAAGGGGCTCGACGCCAAGGCCGGTCCCATGGGCGCGCTGATGGTGCCGCTGACCCCGGGGCGCAGCCTGGCGGTCGATCCGACCTACGCGCCGCTCGGCGCGCCGGTCTACGTGAGCGCGCCGACGCTGACGCATGCGGGCGCCAAGAAGGGCTCTGGCTTTAACCGATTGATGGTCGCGCAGGACGTAGGGTCTGCGATCAAGGGGCCCGAGCGCGGCGACATCTACTTCGGCTCGGGCGACAAGGCTGGTAGGATCGCCGGCGTGACCAAGCACCCGGGCAACTTCTTCGTGCTCATTCCCCAAGCCGCAGCGAGCGCAGCGCAAGCGCGCGAAAGCCTGCCATGGCAGACGACCGACAAGGCTGGCCGCTGAAGAAGCCGGTGAAGCACGGCGCCGGGCACGAGCTATCGGCCGAGGAGCGCGCGCTTTGGGAGCATGCCGCGCGCACGTTGAAGCCGCTCAAGGGCAAGGCCCGTGTGCACGCCGCGCACGCGAAGGAAGCCGCTCCCGCTCCCACCCCGGCACCCGAGAAGGCGGCACCGCGCGCGAGCAGCGCGCCTCTGCGGGTGCCGGCAAAGACGGCCTTCACGCCTGCCGCGCCGCCGCTGTCCGACCTCGATCGCCGCAAGGCGCGCAAGATCGGTACGGGCAAGGTCGAGATCGAAGGGCGCATCGATCTGCACGGCATGCGCCAGGCGGAGGCGCACGCGGCGCTGCGGCGGTTTCTCATGCGCGCCTATGCCGACGGCCGCCGCTGGGTGCTGGTCATCACCGGCAAGGGCGCGCCGCTGCGCCGCGGCGAGGACGACGAGGAGCTGGTGGGTGTGCGCCCCGACGAGCGCGGCGTGCTCAAACGCAATGTGCCGCGTTGGCTCGACGAGCCGGAGCTGCGCGCCATCGTCGTGGGGTTCACGACGGCCGCGATCCGCCATGGCGGCGACGGCGCGCTTTACGTGCAGCTGCGCCGGAAGGACCGCGCCAGCGGCGACTAGGCGTTAGAGATGCGACCACCAATTGGCGGCGGGTTAGGTGCCTTCTTGCCGGCGTTCTAAACGGCGACGGTAAACCGGGACCTCATTGCAGCCCTCCGGGGAACGGGCCGCCGCCGCCGCTGGTAGAGGGCATGGAGTTACGCGTCCGAGGGCTTGCCGCGGCTCGTCTTTAGCTCCGGTAATAGACTAGCCCCGAGCGCCTTCAGTCCGGCGATGGCGTCGGAATTGTCCGATCGCAGCACGAGAACCCTCTTATATTCGGCAATCGCTTCAGCCTTGCGTCCCGCCGCGGCGGGCTCTTGCGCGCTGCGCAAGATTTTGTCGATGACCGCGTCTTCGCTGAATAAACCGTTCAATTCCGCGTTGGGGTTGGGAAGCTGGTCTTGCGCGGCCGCTGCGCCGAGGCCGAGCAGCAGACCGGCGAGGAATGAGAGTACTGCCGTGCGGGGGTGCATGAGCGTCTCCCAAGCAATTCGACAAAGAATGTCTTTGAAGTGAGCGGTACTATAGCGCTCGGCACCTTATGCGATCAATTTGTGTCAGCCGCTCGGTGTTGTCGGTTCGACGCGCCACTCTACCTGATGCTGTTATCCCTGCATCTCATCGGTGTGGCTCTCTGCATTTGGTACTTCCGGGAGGTCGGGCTTCGCCGCGGTACGGTCGGGCCAAACCGCTTCGGCCCCGATCCGCTAGTGCGAGCAGGGGGCGCCGCGTCTGCGCGGCCGTTGTCCGGTTGGTGTCCGGGCACTAAGCTTGCTCTTTGTAGTTGCTGCGCGCCGCGTCTCTTTGCGCCGCCGTTCGGCTGGGGAGCCGCCAAGCAAGAACGTTTCTTTCGGGGAGCTCGTTATGTCGCTCGGGACATTGCTATTCAGCTTCAAGGGGCGGATTTCCCGCAAGACTTATTGGCTGTCCCTGATCGCCATCGGGCTGGTCTCCGGAATGATGGTAGCGGCGATGGCATGGCTAGTTCGGCTTAACCTTGACCTAACTTTCGAAAAGAAAGTCGCTCTTACCGTGATCGAGCTGCTCTTGTTTGCGGCCGTGCTGGTGGCATTGACAGCAGTGACTATCAAACGCCTGCACGATCGCGACAGGTCATGGCACCTCCTGGCCCTCATCCTACTGCTTAGCTACGCGGTCTACGCGAGCCTGAAGCTGATCATGATATGGGAAGGGAAGCAGCAAGACTACGTGGATTTCTGGATGTTCGTGTTCCTTCCAAGCGCGGTCGCGCTCATCCAGGGTCTCGCGCCCGCTGCGGCACTCCTCGCCTTCGCGGGCGTCGCGGACCTGTACCATCAGGTTCAGTCGGACGTGTGGGGTAGTCAGGCTGTCACCAAGCTCGTCGCAGTTCTTGTCGATATTTTCGGAACAGCCGTCGGCGTGTGGTACTTCCGGGAGACGGGCCTGCGCCGCGGCACGGTGGGTCCCAACCGCTTCGGCCCTGATCCGATCAGCTAGCGCGGTCTGGCTTCTGCGAGCGATCGCTGGGCGCTACGGGCAGGTCGTCGCCATCTTGTCGAGCGTCTGCGCCAGACCCGACAGCGCGTAGGTGTCGGTGGTGCCGGTGCCCTTGATCGAGATGCCCTTCACCACGGCGTTCGAGCCCTTCTTCATGGACTCGATCATCTTCAATTCCTCGGTCGGGTCCAAGACGAAGCCGCGGTCACCCTTGCCAAACAGCTTGAACGTGTCGGTGCCGACGGTGACGGTCATCTCCTTGTCCGGCTTCACCGGGTAGCCGGCCTTGACGCTCGGCTCGAGCTTGATGCCGTCCTTGGGCCAAGCGGAGATGTAGAAATAGATCGGGCCGCGGTTGGCGCCGATCGGCTCGACCGCCTGCGGCTGCGCGGCGACGAAGCAGACCTGCTTGGGGCTCGCTGTGTCGGCGTAGAGGCTCCAGGTTCCCTGATGGTCGACAAGGCTGACCGTCTGCGCGTTGGCAGCCGTCGCAAGCGACAGGCCGGACGCGATCGCCAGAGCAATGATGCGGGTCGTGCTCATGTGGCCTCCCTCCCCTAAGAAAGCCGTTGATTCGCGTAAGATAGGCCCGGCGCCTGGGTGCTGTCATCCGCCCCGGCCGGACTTACCACCGGTTAGTGGATGTTTGGGGCCACCTTCGCGGACGGGGCGTTCAGCAAAGCGCGCGAGGCTTTTTACCCGGTCGTACATGACGATAGCTCCGGCCATCGCCACATTTACACAGAAGCTCGAGGGGATGCGGACGACGTAGGCGCACTTGGCGACCAGCTCGTCCGACAGCGATCCCTCCTCCGGCCCGAGGATGTAGGCCGCCCGCAAGGGGTGGCGGAAGCTCGGCAGATCGATGGCGCCGTCGATGAGCTCGATGCCGACGAGCTTGCACCCTTGCGGCAGCCCCATCTCGGCGGCGCTAGCCCAGTTGTAATGGGGGATGTGCCATTGGCCCTTGGAGGTGTCGGCGCGTGCCTCCAGCGCCTGGTAGGTGGCCCCGACCGTGAAGGTGAAGCTGGCGCCGAAGGCGTGCGCCGAGCGCATGAGGTTGCCGAGGTTCAAGGCCTTCGACATGCGCTCCGCGCCGATGGCGAAATAGCCCCGGGGGCTCGGGGGCCAGGGCACGGGTGCGGGGGTCGGCGTTTGCGACATGGACGGTTTCCGCGAGTGAATTCGCCGCGCGGGTGCTTGCCCGAAGGTGCGGCGCGTGGTGCAAGGGCAGCCGGTTTCCCGCTGCCCGCCCGGAGGTTTCACATGAAGGCCGCCCTTTGCAAGAGCCTCGACGGGCCGGCCGGCATCGCGATCGAGGACGTGGCCGAGCCTAAAGCCAGCCCCGGCCAGGCGGTGATAGCGGTGAAGGCGGCAGCGCTCAACTTCCTCGACACCCTCATCACGCGCGGCAAGTATCAGGTGAAGCCCGAGCTGCCGTTCTCACCGTCGGGCGAGGTTGCGGGCATGGTGGTCGAGGTCGGCGCCGGCGTGACAGGCTTTGCCCCGGGCGACCGCGTGATGGCGTGCGTCGGCTACGGCGGCGCGCGCGAGAGGGTCGCGGTGGCGGCGGATGCGCTGGTGCCGATCCCCAAGAGCGTGAGCGACGAGATCGCTGCAGGGTTGAGCGTGACCTACGGCACCGCGATCCATGGGCTGCGGGATCGCGCGCGGCTCAAGGCGGGCGAGACGGTCGCCGTGCTGGGCGCCGCGGGTGGGGCTGGCCTCGCAGCCATCGAGACCGCCAAGCTGATGGGCGCGCGCGTGATCGCGGTCGCGTCGTCGGAGGAAAAGCTCGCCGTCTGCCGCGAGCACGGCGCCGACGCGGCCGTGAACTACGGCGCCGCCGACCTCAAGGCGGGCCTGCGCGCGCTGGCAGGGGAAGCCGGCGTCGACGTCGTCTACGATTGCGTGGGCGGGCCGTCCACGGAAGCCGCGCTGCGCGCGCTCGGCTGGCAGGGGCGGCTTCTCGTCGTCGGCTTTGCCTCCGGCGAGATCCCGAAAATTCCGCTGAACCTCCTGCTGCTCAAGGGCGCGGCCGCCATCGGCGTGTTCTGGGGCGAGGCAGTGAAACGCGATCCCGCCGGCCACCGCCGCAACATGGAGGACGTGCTGGCCTGGGTCGCCGAGGGCAAGCTGCACCCGCGCGTCCATGCCTCGTTCCCGCTCGCGCGCACGGCCGAGGCGATCGGCGTGCTCGACCGCCGCGAGGCCATCGGCAAGGTCATCCTGACGATTTGATCGGGATTTGACACGGCCGTTCAGGGAATTCTTCGCCACCTGCCGCGATGCTGCAGCCCTGGCCGGTCAAGGCCGGCGGGTCGGGTGCACATGCGTGGCGTGAAGGCTCTCATCGGCGGAACGGCGCTTCTCGCGTCGCTTGTAGTCGCGGCAGAGCCTTCGTCGGCTGAGTTGCTCCTACAGCGGCTGTTCGGCGGCTTCCGCGCCGCGCGCGTACCCGAGTTCCACTTCAACTTCGGCCGCATGGGGCCCGCGGGCTACGGCAGCGACGGCGAGTACGACAACGGCAGCTTCGACGAGGACTATGGCACCTACCGGACGCTGTGCGTGCGCCTGTGCGACGGGTTCTATTTCCCGATCAGCGACGGCGTGCGCCGCGAGCGGCTCTACAACGACAGCCGCCAATGCTCGCAGCGCTGCGATGGCGAGGCGCGTCTCTTCTACTATTCGACCGCCGGTGGGAGCGCTGAGACGGCGGTCGATCTCAGCGGGCGCCGCTACACCGACCTGCCGAACGCGTTCCGCTATCGCAAGACGCTCGTCCAAGGCTGCGCGTGCAAGCCGGCACCCTGGTCGGCGCAAGAGGCCGCGCGGCACGAAGGCTACGCCGCCGAGGCGACACAGCGGCAGGCGCAGACCCCCATAGACGAGGGGTGGCGGACCGCGCAGGCCCAGGCCTCGCGCGAGGTCGGGCGCGACGTGGCGCGCGATCGAGGTGGATACGCGGACGAGCCGCCGCGCGGCTACGGCCGCGGGCCGCAGCCGCCGTGGGGCCGCAACGGTGACGGCTGGGACCACGATTGATCTGACGGCACTGCCTACCAGCCGCCCTCGAGGTCGGCCATGTCGGCAAACTCGCCGCCGCGCAACGGGAAGGCCTCCTCCACCACGTAGGGGCCGCCGCCGACCTTGGGCCGCGAGGAAAACAGCACGAAGCGCCCGACGAGGAACGGCTGCGAGCGGAAGGCGCCGATGCGCCCGAGGATGCGCGCGACCTGATCGGGGCTCGCGGATCTGAGCCGCGCCAGCGTCACGTGCGGCTTGAACGCGCGGGCCTCGGGCGGCAGCCCCACGGCACGCGCGGCGCGCTCGTTTGTCCGCGCTAAGGCTTCAAGCTCCGCGCTTGGCTCGACGCCCGCCCAGATCGCGTGCGGATCGTTGCCGCCGAAAGCACCGACGCCGGTCAACCTGATCTCGAAGGCGTCCATCGAGATGCCGGCGAGGCGGTCAATGAGCTCGGTGGCCTGCGCCTTCTCGATGTCGCCACAGAAGCGCAGCGTCAGGTGATAGTTCGCCGGGTCCGCCCACTTGCCGCCGCCGGGCAGCGGCATGCGCAGCCGGTAAAGCTCCTCGCGCTGCTCGGCAGGGATCTCGATGCCGGTGAAGAGGCGAGGCATGGCACGTTCGCAATTTTGAGGATCAGGATTTCGGCGCGGCGGGGCCTGGCGGCTGCGCAGCGGCGCGCGCGATGAGCTGCTCGACCGACGGCAGGATGCGCTTCACGATCTCGGCGATGCCCTTGCCGCTCGGATGCATGCCGTCGTCGAGATTGAGCTTGGGTTCGAACACGACGCCTTCCAGGAAGAACGGATAGAACACCAGCCCATGCTCGCGCGCGAGGTCAGGGAAGATCTTGTCGAAATCCTCAGAGTAGTGATCGCCCCAGTTGGCCGGCGACAGCATGCCGGCGAGCAGGATGGGAATTTTACGCTGCTTCAGGGCGGCGATGATCTTCTCGAGGTTGGCGCGCGTCTGCTTGGGGTCGATGCCGCGCAGCGCGTCGTTGCCGCCGAGCTCCAGGATGACGGCGTCGGTGCCATCGGGGATGGCCCAGTCGAGCCGCTTGAGGCCGTCCGCCGTGGTGTCGCCGGAGACGGCGCCGTTGGAGACGACGACGTTGTGCCCCGCGGCCTTCAACTGCTTCTGCAGCTGCGTGGGAAAGGCATCCTTCGGGCGCAGGCCGTAGCCGGCCGAGAGGCTGTCGCCGAAGGCTACGATGTGGATCGGCTTGCCCGTCTCTGCCTTGGCGTCCGCCGCCGCTACGGTGGACAAATTCATCGCACCCGCTAAAGCGTTGACGAGCAAGGCCACGCCCACCACGTGAGCAAAGCCGCTTCGTCTACGCCGTGCCGCACCGGGCTCGATGGTATTGGGCTCCATGTTTCCGCCTCATCAATCAGAGAAGGGCATAGGGTGAGGTAAAGGCGTGGTCGGCGTGAGGCAAGGCCTAGACCGTCGAATCCAGACTGCCGCAATCCGAAAAAGCAACGGAGCCGTTTGCCGCGTGAGCCAGCCGATCGTCGCCTTGCAGGGTGTGCAACTGACGCTGACGAGCCGCGCGGGACCGGTGGAGATCCTGCGCGACGTGAGCGTACGCGTGGAACCGGGGCAATCGCTCGCCGTCGTCGGGCCATCGGGCTCGGGCAAGACGTCGCTCCTGATGGTGGTCGCGGGGCTCGAACGCGCAACCAGCGGCGGCGTCGAGGTCGCGGGCCACGACCTGACCCGGCTCGGCGAGGATGAGCTGGCGCTGATGCGCGGCGCCGAGATCGGCATCGTGTTCCAGTCCTTCCACCTCGTGCCGACGATGACGGCGCTGGAGAACGTGGCGCTGCCGCTGGAGTTCGCCGGCACGGCGAATGCCTTTGCAATCGCGCGCGAGCTTCTGCACGAGGTCGGCCTCAAGCCGCGCGTCGATCATTTCCCGGCGCAGCTGTCGGGCGGCGAGCAGCAGCGCGTCGCCATTGCCCGCGCGTTGAGCCGGTCGCCCCGGCTCATTCTCGCGGACGAGCCGACCGGCAACCTCGACGGCAAGACCGGGCGCCAGGTCATCGATCTCCTGTTTGGGCTGCAGCGGCGGCGGCAGGCGACGCTCATTCTCGTCACCCATGACGGCAACCTCGCGGCTGCCTGCGAGCGCACCATCCGCATGGCGGACGGGCGCATCGAGCGCACGCCGGAGCTCGTCTGATGTCGGCGACCGACGCGATCACCTCCGCCGGCGAGGGCCGCGATTGGCGCCTGCCCATCGTGCTCTCAATCGCAGTGCGCGAGCTGCGCAGCGGCTTTGCCGGCTTTCGCATCTTCATCGCCTGCGTGGCGCTCGGCGTCACCGTGATCACCGGCGTCGGCGCCGTGTCGGACGCCTTGCGCGCTGGCTTCGAGCGTCAGGGCGAGGCGATCCTCGGCGGCGATATGACGGTGTCGCGCATGCACGTGCGCGCCGAAGCGGACGAGCGCGCGCTGCTCGAAAAGCTCGGCCGCGTGAGCGAGACGGCGACGCTGCGCACAATGGCGCGGCGCATCGACGGCTCCGACCAGGCGCTGGCCGAATTGAAGGGCGTCGATGCCGTCTATCCGCTCGCCGGCACCGTTACGCTCGTCGGCGGCGGTGCGCTGCAGGAGGCGCTGACGCGCGGGGCCGTGGTCGATTCCACGCTGCTGCCGCGCCTGCAATTGAAGGTCGGCGATCCCATCATGATCGGCACCGAGCAGGTGCCAATCGCGGCGGCGCTAAAATCGGAGCCCGACGCGCTCTCCGACCGCCTGACCTACGGCCCGCGCATCTTCGTCTCGCAGGCGACGCTCGACAAATCGGGCCTCGTGAAGCCGGGCACGCTCATCCGCTGGCGCTACGCGCTGAAGGCGGCTGGCGCCCGGCAGGCGAGCGAGGACGAGTTGAAGGCCCTGCGCGCGCGCGTGACCGCCGAGCTGCCCGAGGCCGGCTTTACGATCACCGACCGCCGCGATCCCTCCCCGCAAGTGACGCGCACGCTCGAACGTCTACGCCAGTTCCTGACACTAATCGGCCTGACGGCGCTGCTCGTCGGCGGCGTCGGCGTCGCCAACGCGGTCGCGACCTTCATCGACAAGCGGCGCAAGGTTATCGCGACCATGAAGAGTGTCGGCGCCACGAGCCGCACCGTGTTCGCCATCTTCCTCGCGCAGGTGCTCATCGTTGCCGTTATCGGCATCGTGATCGGGCTCGTGTTGGGTACGGCGCTGCCGCTCGTGCTCGGCGCGCTCTACGGCAACCTCTTGCCGATCCACGCCGAGATCACGGTGTCGCCGCTCAGCCTAGTCTCCGCCGCGATCTACGGGCTCGCGGTGTCGCTCTTGTTCACGCTGTGGCCGCTGGGGCGCGTGGAGCGGGTCAGCGCCAGCGTGCTGTTCCGCGACGAGGTGGCGCCCGAGCGCGTCTGGCCGAGCGCGTGGATCATCGGCGCGACGCTGCTCACCGCTGCCGTGCTCGTGGGCTTCGCGGTGCTGACATCGGATTCGAAACGCATCGCCTTGTATTTCTGCGGCGCCCTCGTCGTGATCTTCGCGGTGTTTCTCGCATTGGGCTCGGCGGTCACGGTGCTGGCGCGCCGCGCCCCCCGCCCGCGCTACCCGGAGCTCGCGCTCGCCGTCGGTAACCTCGGCGCGCCGGGCGGGCTGACCCGCTCGGTCGTCTTATCTCTCGGCGCCGGGCTGTCGCTGCTCGTTGCGGTGGCGCTGGCCAACGCCTCGCTCGTGAGCGAGCTGCAGGAGCGCCTGCCGACGCGCTCGCCCGACTATTTCGTGCTCGACGTGACGAAAGAGGATTTCTCGGCGATCACCGGGCTCGTGCAGCGCGATATCCCGGCGGCAGCGCTCGAGGCGGCGCCAATGCTGCGCGGGCGCATCGTGCGTTTCAACGACACGGCGATCGAGGAGATCAACGCCCCGCCCGAGGCGCAGTGGGTGCTCAACGGCGACCGCGGGCTCTCCTACGCGGAGACGGTGCCGAAGGGCTCCAAGGTGGTCGCCGGCGCGTGGTGGCCGGCCGACTACGCGGGCGAGCCGCTCGTCTCCTTCGAGCACGATCTGGCCGACAAGCTCGGCCTCAAGCTCGGCGATACGGTGACGGTCAACGTGCTGGGGCGCAACGTGACGGCGCGCATCGCCAACCTACGCGAGGTGAAGTGGGAGAGCCTCGCCATCAATTTCGTGATGGTGTTCTCGCCCAACACGCTGAAGGACGCCCCGCACAACCTGCTGATGACGATCTCGCTGCCCGACGCCACGCCGGCCGCCACCGAGGCGCAGACCATCCGCACGCTGGCGCGCGACTATCCCTCCGTCACCGCCATCCGCGTGCGCGACGTCCTCGACGCGTTCGGGACCGTGTTCGCCAAGGTGATGATCGCGGTGCGCGCCGCCGGCAGCGTGACGCTGCTTGCCGGTGCGCTGGTGCTCGCGGGTGCGCTGGCGACGGCGCAGCGCCGCCGCATCCTGGAGGCCGTCATCCTCAAGACGCTCGGCGCCACGCGGCGACGCATCCTCGTCTCGCACATGCTCGAGTATCTGCTGCTGGCCGCGGCGACCGCGCTGTTCGCGATCGTGCTTGGCACCGCGGCCGCGTGGCTCGCGGTGACGCAGGTGATGAACATCGGCTTCACGTTCTCCCTGCCGGCGGTGGCCACCGCAATCGCCGTTGCCGTGGCGCTGGTGCTGCTATTTGGCGGGGCCGGCACCTGGGCGGTGCTGCGGGCGCCGTCCGTGCCCTACCTGCGCTCGGAGTAGAAGGCTCTGAAACTGCCCGCTTTTCCGGCCCGTTAGCGGAATTTAAGGCTTCAAATATCACTGTGTGCGCGCCTTGAAAGCATCATGGGCACGGCGCATATTTCAGCAGTGATTTGGCGAGTATCGCCGAACCAACAAGGGAAGGATTCTATGGCTCAGCTCGACAACAGGTATGCGCAATCCCCGACGGTCGCCCGCGCGGGCGCCGCGGTGGACGAGGGCCTGCGCTCCTACATGCTCGCCGTATACAACTACATGGCCGCCGGCGTGGCACTGACGGGCGTCGCGGCCTACCTCACCTTCATGTTCGCGGTGCAGGACGGCGCGCTGACGCCGTTCGGCCAGGCAATCTACACCTCGCCGCTGCGCTGGGTCGTCATGCTCGCCCCGCTCGGCTTCGTGCTGTTCTTGGGCGTCCGCCTGCAGCAGATGAGCGTCGGCGCGGCGCAGATCGCGTTCTGGGCCTTCGCGGCCGTCATGGGTGTCTCGCTGTCGTCGATCTTCCTGGTCTTCACCGGCCAGTCGATCACGCAGATCTTCTTCGTCACTGCGGCGACGTTCGGCGCACTCAGCCTCTGGGGCTACACCACGAAACGGGATATCTCCGGCTGGGGCTCGTTCCTGTTCATGGGCGTCGTCGGCATCGTCCTAGCGTCGCTCGTCAACCTCTTCTTGCAGTCGAGCGGGCTGCAATTCGCGATCTCCGCCATCGGCGTGCTGGTATTCGCGGGCCTCACCGCCTACGACACGCAGCGGATCAAGGACGGCTACCTGATGGTGCGCGGCGATGCGGTCATGATGGCCAAGAGCGCAATCATGGGGGCGCTGAGCCTCTACCTCGACTTCATCAACATGTTCGTCATGCTGCTGCAGCTGTTCGGCAACCGCAACTAGGCGGCCGGTGGTGAAATACGAATGCGTGAAGAGCCCCGTTTTGCGGGGCTCTTTGCTTTTGTGGGGACGGGAGGCTAGCCGCTGACGAGGCGCGCGCGGTCCTCGAGCACCGAGAGCACGCGGCGCAGATCGTGGCCGCGCTTCAAGATCAGCCCCGCCGGCGCGACGACCGAGTAGGCGCCCTGCTTGCGCGCCAGCCGCGGCGACTTCTCGATGCGGAACAGCGGGCATTCGCTGGCGCGGCGGAACACCGAGAACACCGCAGCGTCGCGCCCGAGATCGATGGCGTAGTCGCGCCACTCGCCCGCGGCCACCTTGCGGCCGTAGACGGCGAGGATCGCGCCTAGTTCATGGCGATTGAAAGTGGTGAGGTGTTGTAGGTGATCTAGTCCGGGGCTTGCGTGCGGCCGTGAGCCGCGAAAGCCGCCCGCTTTGAGCGGGCTGAAAACTATTGGTTCGGTTTCGCTCAATGGCGCCTCCCCGTCATGACACAAATATGATCGCCCCGGTCGCGTCCGATTTCAAGGGCCCGCAGCACATCGCCCACGCCGCGCGTTAGGGCAACTGCACGCTTCTGCGGCACCGAAATTCCCCGAATAGGTCAAATTCAGGTCCCCGGGCGGACAACGATCCGCCCCAAACCTTTGCGACCTTGCGATCGTTGCCTCTAGGCCCGATCCGGATGAAGTCGCCTCCGGATCTCAGCCCCCCAGCCCCCCGGGGCGGTTTCGACGGATCGGGTCTAATTAGGCAGCAGCCATTCCCTGAACTCCAAATCCCTAGAGCACGTTCGGGCCGGTTTCCCCACCGGCCCTTTTTCTTGGCCAACGGTTCGTGCCCCGTTCGCTGTTGGGGACGATTTGCCGGCTTGCTGCCGCCGCGTCCGCTGCCGATAACATTCAAGCGACAACATCTGCGAAGGGTCAGCGGCGGTGAAGCAGCGCGCGGCAAAGGGCGAGAAGACGAGCACCAAGCCTGCGGGAGGCCCGAAACGCGGCAAGGCCCGTGGCAATCCGCTGCTCGGCAAATGGTCGACGCCGTTCCTGCTCCCCCCATTCGAGCAAATCGAGCCGCAGCACTTCGCGCCGGCGTTTGCGGCCGCGCTGAAGGAGCACAAGGCTGAGATCGCAAAGATCGCCGGGCTAACCTCGCGACCGACGTTCGCCAACACTATCGTGGCGCTCGAGCGCGCTGGGCGCGCGCTCAACCGCGTCGGCGGCGTGTTCTACAATCTGACGGGCGCACATACGAGCGAGGCGTTGCAGGCGGTCGAGCGCGAGATCGCGCCGCAGCTCGCCGCGCACGAGACGGCCGTGATGCTCAACCCGAAGATCTTCAAGCGCGTCGAGGATCTCTACAAGCGCCGCGACAGCCTGCGCTTCGACGATGAGCAGCGCCGCGTGCTGGAGCTGCACCACACCTGGCTCGTGCGCGCCGGCGCCAAGCTCGGCCGCAAGGCGAAGGCCCGCGTCGCCGAGATCAACGAGCGCCTAGCGACGCTCGCCACCCAGTTCGGCCAGAACGTGCTGAAGGACGAGCAGTCCTGGCGCATGGTGCTCGACGGCGAGCGCGACCTGGCCGGCCTGCCTGCGTCGGTGCGCGCCTCCGCTGCCCGCGCCGGCGCCGACGCCGGCCTCAAGGGCAAGCACGTCATTACGCTCTCGCGCTCGAGCGTGGAGCCGTTCCTGCAGTTCTCCGCGCGCCGCGACCTGCGCGAGCAGGTTTTCGCGGCGTGGACCAAGCGCGGTGAGATGGGTGGCACCACCGACAACCTCGCCATCACGTCCGAGATCGTGGCGCTGCGGACAGAGCTGGCCAACCTGCTCGGTTATGCGAGCTACGCCGACTACAGCCTCGACGATGCGATGGCGAAGACGCCGGCTGCGGTGCGCAACCTGCTGACCGCGGTGTGGCCGGCGGCCGTGCGGCGTGCGGCGCAGGAGCGCGAGGCGCTGCAGCAGCGCGTGCACACCGAGGGCGGCAACTTCGAGATCGCGGCCTGGGACTGGCGCTACTACTCCGAGAAGGAGCGCAAGGCGCTCTACGATCTCGACGAGGCCTCGACGCGGCCCTACTTCGCGCTGGAGACGGTGATCGCCGCGGCGTTCGACACCGCGCAGCGGTTGTTCGGCCTGCGCTTTGAGGAGCTGGGCGAGGTCCCACGCTATCACCCCGACGTGCGCGCGTGGGACGTGAAGGACGAGCGCGGGGCCCACGTCGGCCTGTTCCTCGGCGATTATTTCGCCCGGCCATCCAAGCGCTCGGGCGCGTGGATGAGCGCCTTCCGCTCGCAGGCGAAGGTTGCCGGCAACGTGCGCCCGGTCATCGTCAACGTGATGAACTTCGCGCGCGGGGAGGAGGGCGAGCAGACGCTGCTCTCGCTCGACGACGCGCGCACGCTATTCCACGAGTTCGGCCACGGCCTGCACGGGCTCCTGTCGGACGTGACCTATCCGTCGATCTCGGGCACGAGCGTGTCGCGCGATTTCGTCGAGCTGCCCTCGCAGCTCTACGAGCACTGGCTGATGGTGCCTGAGGTGCTGCAGCGCTTCGCGGTCCACTACCGCACGGGCAAGCCGATGCCGGCCAAGCTCGCGCAGCGCATCAAGAAGGCGCGCAACTTCAACCAGGGCTTCTCGACGGTGGAGTACGTCGCCTCGGCGCTGGTCGACATGGAGCTGCACGCGCAGGAAGAGGTGACCGAGCTCGATGTCGGCGCCTTCGAGCACGCGACGCTGAAGCGGCTCGGCATGCCGCGCGAGATCGTGATGCGCCACCGTATCCCGCATTTCATGCACATCATGGGCGGATATGCGGCGGGCTACTACAGCTACCTTTGGTCGGAGGTGATGGATGCCGACGCGTTCGCGGCCTTCGAGGAGGCGGGCGACGCGTTCCATCCGGCGACGGCCAAGCGCCTGAAGAAGTATATCTACTCGGGCGGCAACAGGCGCGATCCGCTGGAAGCGTATGTTGCGTTCCGCGGCCGTGCGCCCGAGATCGCCGGCATGCTCAAGAAGCGCGGGCTGGACGATTAGTTACCATAGCCCGGTCCAGGCGGCGCCAAGGATCGGGCCGGCCTTGCCCTCCTGCAGCAGCACGATGCAGGCTTCCGTCTCGGGGCGCATGATCGCGGTGCGCGCAAGCTGCAGGTTCATCGCCTTGCCGTTCCATGTGCCGACGGGAATGAGCTCGCGCACGATGTTGGTGTAGGTCAGCGTCTTGCCCGAGTTCTCGCCGCGCTGCACGGGCACCTTCGCCGTCTTCTGCACCACGGCGAACCAGATCGTCGCCTCCTTGTTGGCGAGCCCCGGCGGAGCCTCGCCGGCCTCGATGATGATCGATTTACCCTCGTGCCAGAAACGCAGCGGCACGCGGACCGGCTTTAGCTTCTCGTCCGTCTCCTTGATCGCGGCATTGATGGCGCTGGCGTCGCTGCCGTTGACGCCCACCATGCCGTTGACGACGACCTGCGGCGTGTAGATGGCGCCGTCGCCGCGCGCTTTCGCGTAGGCCTTCTGGCGCTCGCTGTTCCTCTGCGATGCAAGCGTGTCCTTCCAGCCGAGGTAGTCCCAGATATCAACCGGCAACGAGATGGCGACGATGTCTGGCCGCTCCGCAAAGTTCGCGATCACGCCATCGGCCGGCGGGCAGGTGTCGCAGCCCTGGCTCGTAAACAACTCGAGCACGGTCTTGGTCGGCGGGAACGACGGATTGATGCCCGGCTCCTGCGCGGAAATCCGCGCCGAAGGCACGAGCAAGACAACGATCAAAGCGAGGAAAGACGCAAGCCGCATGCGGGCGCACTACCTGGAAAGGCCACTCGGTACCATAGACTAATTGGCGCCGACTTGGCCTTCAACGGCTGTCACGAAAGAGTGAGTCCGAACGCAGAGGCGGGAAGAACATCCCTTACGCCGCTGCAAGGTTGCGCAGGACGTGGTGAAGAATGCCGCCGTTGCGGAAATACTCGATCTCGTCGAGGGTATCGATGCGGCACTGCACGGGCACGGCGCGCACGCTGCCGTCGGGCGAGGTGATCTCCGCGGTCATCATCTGCCGCGGCTTGATGCCGGTGAGCCCGGCGATCGTTACGGTTTCGTCACCTTTGAGACCAAGCGTCTGCCAGCTCGTACCTTCCTCGAACACGAACGGCACGATGCCCATGCCGACGAGGTTGGAGCGATGGATGCGCTCGTAGGACTGCGCGATGACGGCGCGCACGCCTAAGAGGCTCGTGCCCTTCGCCGCCCAGTCGCGCGAGGAGCCGTTGCCGTACTCGATGCCGGCGAAGACGACGAGCGGCACGCCTTCGGCCTTGTAGCGCATGGCGGCGTCGTAGATCGGCATCTGCTCGGCTGACGGATAGTGGACCGTGAGCCCGCCCTCCTTGACGTTGCCGGCGGCGTCCTTGGCCATGAAGTTCTTGATGCGGATGTTGGCGAAGGTACCGCGCATCATCACCTCGTGGTTGCCGCGCCGCGTGCCGTACTGATTAAAGTCGGCGACCGCCACGTTGTGCTGCAGCAGGTACTCTCCCGCGGGCGAGGAAGCCTTGATGGAGCCGGCCGGAGAGATGTGGTCGGTGGTGATCTTGTCGCCGAAGAGGCCGAGGATGCGCGCCCCGACGACGTCGGTGATCGCCCGCGGCGTCTTGGTGATGCCCTCGAAGTAGGGCGGGTTGCGCACGTAGGTCGAGCCTCCGTCCCACGTGTAGGTGAGCCCGCTGCCCGCATCGATGGAGCGCCAGCTCGCGTCGCCGTTGAACACGTCGGCGTAGCGCTCAACGAACAGCGAGCGCGTAACATTCTCCGCGATGAAGGCCTGGATCTCCTGCGAGGTCGGCCAGATGTCCTTGAGGAAGACCGGCTTGCCGTCGCTGCCGAGCCCGAGCGGCTGCTTGGTGAGATCGATCTTGACCGAGCCCGCGAGCGCGTAGGCGACGACCAGCGGCGGCGAGGCCAAGTAGTTCGCCTGAACGTCGGGGCTGACGCGGCCCTCGAAGTTGCGGTTGCCCGACAGCACGGCGGCGGCGACGATGCCCTTGTCGTTGATGGCGGCGGAGAGCTGCGGCGCCAAGGGCCCCGAGTTTCCGATGCAGGTGGTGCAGCCGAAGCCGACGAGATTGAAGCCGAGCTTGTCGAGGTAGGGCTGCAGGCCGGCCTTGTCGAGGTAGGCGGAGACGACCTGCGAGCCGGGCGCAAGCGAGGTTTTCACCCAGGCCTTGGTGGTGAGGCCCTTCTCGACCGCCTTCTTGGCGAGCAGCCCCGCGGCGATGAGCACGCTTGGGTTGGAGGTATTGGTGCAGCTCGTGATTGCCGCGATGACGACGTCGCCGTGGCCGATGTCGAAGCGGCGCCCCTCGACGGGGACGCGCAGGTCGATCTCGCCCGGCTTCTTGTATTCGGTCTCCAGCGCCTTGGCGAAGCCGGCGCTGACATCCGGCAGTGCGATGCGACCCTCGGGCCGCTTCGGGCCGGCGAGCGAGGGCACGACGGAGCCAAGATCGAGTTCCAGCGTGTCGGTGAACACCGGATCGGCGGCGCCGCTCTCGCGGTAGAGGCCCTGCGCCTTGGAGTAGTCGGCGACGAGCGCGATACGGTGCGGCTCGCGGCCCGAGATCGTCAGGTAGGCCAGCGTTTCCTTGTCGACGGGGAAGAAGCCGCAGGTGGCGCCGTACTCGGGCGCCATGTTGGCGATGGTGGCGCGGTCGGCAAGCGGCATGGTGTCGAGGCCGGGGCCGAAGAACTCGACGAACTTGTTGACCACGCCCTTCTTGCGCAGCATCTGCGTGACGGTGAGCACGAGGTCGGTCGCGGTCACGCCTTCCGTGAGCTTGCCGGTCAGCTTGAAGCCGACGACTTGCGGGATCAGCATCGACTGCGGCTGGCCGAGCATGGCCGCCTCCGCCTCGATGCCGCCGACGCCCCAGCCGAGCACGGCGAGCCCGTTGACCATGGTGGTGTGGCTGTCGGTGCCGACGAGCGTGTCGGGGTAGGCGAGCGTCGTGCCGTTGGCGAGCGTGCGCGTCCATACCGTCTGCGCGAGGAACTCCAGGTTCACCTGGTGGCAGATGCCGGTGCCGGGCGGCACGACGCGGAAGTTGTCGAACGCGCCCTGGCCCCACTTGAGGAAGTTGTAGCGCTCGATGTTGCGCTGGTACTCGTGCTCCACGTTGCGGGCGATCGCCTGCGGGGTGCCGAACTCATCGACGATCACCGAGTGGTCGATGACGAGGTCGACGGGCACGAGCGGGTTGATCTTCTGCGGATCGCCGCCGAGCGCCTTCATGCCGTCGCGCATGGCGGCGAGATCGACCACGGCCGGCACGCCGGTGAAGTCCTGCATCAGCACGCGCGCAGGGCGAAAGCCGATCTCCTTGTCGGCGGTGCCCTTGTCGACGAGCCAGGCCGCCACCGCCTCGATGTCGGCTTTGGTGACGGAGCGGCCGTCCTCGTGGCGCAGGAGGTTCTCGAGCAGCACCTTCATGGAGAAGGGCAGCCGCGAGATGCCCTTGAGGCCGTTCGCCTCGGCGGTGGGAAGCGAATAGTAGACGTACGCCTTGCCGCCGGAGGACAGCGTGCTGCGGCACTTGAAGCTGTCGAGCGAAACCATCGGCTCGTCCGTCAATGCGTCCTCCCCCAATTCGCCGGTCCAAGTTGCCGGCCTTCGTTCGGGCGCCAAGGCGCTAACCTTCCGACGCGAGCGGCGGAGGATCGCGCTGGATTGAGCTGGCGCCGGCGGAAGCGTGCCTCTTATATAAGCCGTCGGCCTTCGGAGCCAGTGGGCCTCCTCCAGGCATTTTGCGGGATTTCCCCTTCGCTTCGCCAGAGCATTCTGCCACGCGGATGATGAACTGCTGTGCAGCTCGTTGCTGAAAATCTGGTCTTAGTTCGCGGCGGACGCACCGTGGTCGACGGCCTGTCGTTCCGTCTCGGCAGCGGCGAGGCGCTGCTGCTCACCGGCCCGAACGGCTCCGGCAAAACGACGCTGTTGCGCGCGCTCGCCGGATTTCTTGCTCCGTCCTCGGGTGCGATCCGTCTCAAGGATGCGCCCCAGGAGCGCGAGCGCGCGGAGCTTGCGCACTTCGTCGGCCACCTCGACGGCCTGAAGAGCCATCTCACGGTCGCCGAGAACCTGAGCTTTTGGGCCGCCTACCTCGACGAGGACGGCAGCGGCGCCCAGCAGGAGCGGCTGGAGGCGGCACTCGATCGCTTCGACCTCGCGGCGCTGGCCGGCATCCCCGCTGGCTACCTCTCAGCCGGGCAGAAGCGGCGGCTGGCGCTGGCGCGGCTTGGCGTCGCAGAGCGCCCCATCTGGCTCTTGGACGAGCCGACGGTCTCGCTCGACACGGCCTCGGTCGATCTGCTCGTGAAGGCCATCGCCGGGCACGTCGCCGGCGGCGGGCTCGCGGCCATCGCCACGCACGTGCCCGTGGGGCTCGAGCGTGCGCGCGAGATCCGGCTCGGTAGCGTCCTGGGCGCGGCCGTCGACGCGGAGCCGGCACGATGAGCCCGTTCCTCACGCTGGTTGCGCGCGATCTGCGCCTAGCCGTGCGCCAGGGCGGCGCGCTCGGCACCGCGCTCGGCTTCTACATGCTGGTCGTCACGCTGCTGCCGCTGGGACTCGGCGCTGACCTCAACCTCTTGTCGCGCATCGCGGCGGGCGTGCTGTGGATCGCGCTGCTCTTATCGGCGCTGCTGTCGCTGCCGCGCGTGTTCGCCAGCGACTACGAGGACGGCTCGCTGGACATTCTGGCGACGGGGAGCCTGCCGCTCGAACTCGTCGTTGCGGCCAAGGCGCTGGCGCACTGGATCTCGACCAGCATCCCGCTGGCCCTGCTGGCGCCGGTGCTGGGCATCCTGCTCAACCTGGAGATCGGCGCCTATCCGATCCTGGTGGCGACCATGCTTGTCGGCACCCCGGCCGTGAGCTTCATCGGGGCGGTGGGGGCGGCGCTCACCCTGCGTTCCCACCGCGGCGGGCTCCTGATCGCGCTCCTGGTGCTGCCGTTCTACGTGCCGACGCTGATTTTCGGCATCGCTTCGGTCTCGGCGCTGCTGGGCCCCGGCGGCGTGACCTCACCCTTCCTCATTCTCACGGCAATCTCGCTGGCGGCAGTGGTGTTGGGACCCTTCGCGGCTGCGGCAGCGCTGCGCATGCAGATGCAGTAACGGCACATGAAGTAACCGTCACCCGAGCTTCAATTGCGCTTAAGCGCTGAACCCCTTAGATCAATTCCGATGCAGACCTTCACCCAGCGGCTCGCCAACCCCACCCAGTTCATGGAGCTGTCGGGACGCGTGCTGCCGTGGCTCGCTGGCGCCGCGGCCGCCGTCATCGCCGTTGGGCTCTACTGGAGCTTTTTCGTGGCGCCGCCCGACTACCAGCAGGGCGAGACCGCGCGCATCATGTTCGTGCACGTGCCTTCGGCCTGGCTCGCCATGGCGGGATACACGGTCATTGCCATCTCGGCGTTCGGGCTGCTCGTGTTCCGCCATCCGCTAGCGGACGTGTCCGCGAAGGCCGCTGCGCCCATCGGCGCCGCCTTCACGTTTCTCGCGCTGGTCACCGGCTCGCTGTGGGGCCGCCCGACCTGGGGCACCTACTGGGTGTGGGACGCGCGGCTCACCTCGGTGCTGATCCTGTTCTTCCTCTACGTCGGGCTCATCGCGCTGCGCTCCTCCATCGAGGACGAGACGCTCGCTGCCAAGCTGACGGCAGTGCTGGCGCTGGTCGGCATCGTGATGCTGCCGGTGATCAAGTTCTCGGTCGAGTACGGCAAGACGCTGCACCAGAAGGCGAGCGTGATGCGGCTGGGCGGCCCGACCATGGACCCCTCGCTGCTGCACCCGCTGCTTGTCATGGCGCTGGGCTTCACGCTGCTGTTCGCGGCGCTGCATTTGAAAGCTATGCGCAACGAGGTTCTGCGCCGCCGCGTCAAGGCGCTGCAGATGGCCGAGGTCGTGCGCGCGCAGTCCGGCCGGCTGGCGGCGGCGGAGTAGCACTATGGATCTGGGGCCGCACGCAGCCTTCATCTGGACCGCCTACGGCGTCGTGACGCTGGTGCTCGCGGGGCTGATCGCGTGGCTCGTCCTCGATGGGCGCGAGCAGGAACGCCGGCTCCGCGACTTCGCCGCGCGCGGCGTCAAGCGCCGCTCCGAGCGCGAGCCGCGCGCGTAAGGCATCGACCCCGAGGAAGGCGAACCTATGCAGCGGCCGGTCGACGAGCAGGGCAGCCCGAGCCCAGCGGATGCCGCGCCCCTTGCGCGCCGCCGGCTCTCCTGGCTGCTGGTGCCGGCCCTCGGGTTTGCGGCGCTCGTCGCCCTGTTTGCCTTCGCGCTGACCTCGGGCGATCCCTCGCGGCTGCCGTCGGCGCTGCTGGGCAAGCCGGTGCCGGCGATGGACTTCCCCGCACTCGAAGGGCTGCTCGAAGCGGGCAACCCGGTGCCGGGCTTCACCAGCGCTGATCTCGCCAAGGGCAGCGTCAGCGTCGTCAACTTCTGGGCCGCCTGGTGCACCGAGTGTGCGGCCGAGCAGGACTTGCTCCTCGATTTCAAGGCGAAGACAGGCGTGCCCATCTACGGCGTCAACTACAAGGACGACGCCGTGGCGGCGCGGCGCTTCCTCGGCCGCTACGGCAATCCGTTCAAGGCGGTCGGCACCGACAAGGCCGGGCGCAGCGCGATCGAGTGGGGCGTCTACGGCATGCCGGAGACCTTCGTCATCAATGGCCGCGGCGAGATCGCGTACAAGCACGTCGGCGCGATTACGCCGGAGAGCTTGGAGACCAAGCTCATCCCGGCGATCGCGCGGGCCGCCTCCGTGCCGAAGCCCGCCGCAGGCAACTAACGTTTCCCTTAAAGCGGGAAGAACTCGTTGCGCGAGTGGTTCAAGACCGACAGCGTTCCCGTCGCGATGTCGAAGTAGGCCCCGTGCAGTGACAGCCGCCCCTTGTCCTCGAGCTCGGTAATGAACGGGAACGTGCGCAGGTTCCTGATTGCCGTCTTCACGCCTTCCTTTTCCAGCGCGCGCTGCTTTTCCGCGTGCGGGCGCGTCTGGTGCGAGGCGAGCACGCTGAGGCGCGCGTCATCCAGCATCGACATCCAGCGCGAGATGAACTTCGATTCCGTCTGCATGGCGGCGCTCTGGTCGAGCGCGGCCTTCACGCCGCCGCAGCCTGAATGCCCCATCACGATGAGGTTCTTGACGCGCAGGTTCAGCACCGCGAACTCGATGGCGGAGCTGACGCCGTGGAACTTGCCGCCGGTCTCGTAGGGCGGCACCAGGTTCGCCACGTTGCGCACGACGAACAGCTCGCCCGGCATGGCGCCGAAGATCGTTTCCGGGTCGACGCGGCTGTCGGAGCAGGAGATGATCATGGCGTCGGGCGTCTGCCCGTAGGTCGCCAGCTCCTCGTATTGCTCGGCGTTGGGCAGGAAGTGGCGCTGCTTGAAGCGGCGGAAGCGGTCGGCGAGGTGTTCGGGAAAGCTGCTCATGGTGGGGTTCGTAGCCCGGCCGAAGGGTGCCGACAACTGCCCAAAGGCATAGGCCGAAGCCACCCTAGTGCACCGCTGCGAGGCGTGGCCGCTTAACGCAGGTTCGCAGGCTTGCCCGGCCAAGTGCCAGCCGCTATCGTCCGGCGCTGCTGGGGGTATAGCGAATTCCGTTCGTAAAGACATGCGATCGGGCGTCTGCCAGCGCGAAGTGTAATTCAAGTTGGCACGGAGCATCATGACCCCCTCCTCCTACTCGGCGGAAACCTTCGGCCGCGATTTCCTCGCCTCCGTCGTCGTTTTCCTGGTCGCCCTCCCGCTGTGCATGGGCATCTCGCTTGCGTCCGGCATGCCGCCGACCGCGGGCATCGTCACCGGCATCATCGGCGGCATCATCGTCGGCACGATCTCCGGCGCACCACTGCAGGTCAGCGGACCGGCGGCCGGCCTCTCGGTGCTGGTCTGGCAGCTCGTGCAGCAGTTCGGCGCCGACATGCTAGGCGTCATCGTGCTATTTGCAGGCCTCATCCAGCTCGTCGCCGGGCTGTGCAAGCTCGGGCAATGGTTCCGCGCGGTGTCGCCCGCCGTGATCAACGGCATGCTGGCCGGCATCGGCGTGCTGATCTTCGCGTCGCAGTTCCACGTGATGCTCGACTACAAGCCGATCGGCACCGGCATCCAGAACCTGGTCGGCATACCGGCGTCGATCATGAATGCGATCAACGCCGGCGACCACCACCTGCAGGCCGCCGGCATCGGCGCGCTCACCATCGGCACCATCATGGCCTGGAGCTTGCTGGCGCCGAAGAGCTGGCGCCTGTTCCCCGCGCCGCTCGTGGGAGCCATCGTGGCGATCGTCGCTGCCTATGTGCTCGGCTTGGGCGAGATCAACTACGTCAACGTGCCGGACGATTTCTGGTCGGTCACCGTCTTCCCGACGCCCGAAAAGCTGATGCGCATCACCGAGTGGCCGGTTCTCGTCGGCGCCATCTCGATTGCGTTCATCGCCAGCGCGGAGACGCTGTTGTGCGCCACCGCCGTGGATCAGATGCACCGCGGCCCGCGCACCAAGTACGACCGCGAGCTCACCGCGCAGGGCGTCGGCAACTCCATCTGCGGCGTGCTCGGCGTGCTGCCGATGACGGGCGTCATCGTGCGCTCGGGCGCCAACGTCGAGGCCGGCGCGGTGTCGCGCGCCTCGGCGATCATGCACGGCGTTTGGCTGCTGCTGTTCGTAAGCGTGATTCCCTTCACGCTGCGCTACATCCCAACCTCGGCGCTGGCGGCGATCCTCGTCTTCACGGGCTACAAGCTCGCCTACCCAAAGGTTTTGCCGAAGCTTCTGAAGTTCGGCAAGACCGAGGTCTTCATCTACGTCGTCACCATCGTGATGATCGTGCTGACGAACCTCTTGGAGGGCGTGCTGGTCGGCCTCGCGCTGTCGCTGCTGAAGCTGCTCTACGCGTTCTCACATCTCGAGATCCGCAAGGAGGAGACCCGCGCTGAGAACCGCGTCGATCTCTATCTGCAAGGCTCCGCCACTTTGGTGCGGCTGCCCAAGCTCGCCGCCGAGCTCGAGAGCCTGAAGCCCGGCGCCAACGTGCACGTGCACGTCAACGATCTCGACTACATCGATCACGCCTGCCTCGACCTGCTGACCAATTGGGAGCGCCAGCACAGCGGCACCGGCGGCACGCTCACGATCGAATGGGACGAGCTGACGAAGAAGTACCACCAGCGGCGCTCGGCCAACGTGAAGGCGGCGCGGCAGGCGGCTAGGGCCGGCGCTTGGGCGGGGCCAACTCCTTAGGCGCGGCCAAGGGCGGCGTAACGCTTCTGAGCACCAAGTAGCCCGCGAGCGCGGAGGCCACCGAGCCCAGCAGCACGCCGATGCGGATGTCCGCCGCGTGCTCGGGCCCGGCAAACGCCAGCATGCCGATGAACAGGCTCATGGTGAAGCCGATGCCGCCGAGCATGGCGACGCCGAAGAGCTGCGGCCAGGACGCGCCGTCGGGCTTGCTGGCGAGCTTGAGCCGGATCGCGGCGAGCGAGCAGCCGAAGATGCCGATGGGCTTGCCGAGGAAGAGCCCGAACGCGATGCCCATGGGGATGGCGCCCCCGAGTTTCGCCAGCGTCATGCCGGCAAGGGATACGCCGGCGTTGGCGAAGGCGAACGCCGGCAGCACGCCGAACGTCACCCACGGGTGCAGGCTCTCCTGCAGCCGCTCGAGCATGCCCTGCTTTTCGCCGCGTGCGGGCGCGAGCGGGATGGCAAGCGCCGTTACGACGCCTGAGAGCGTCGCGTGCACGCCCGATTCGAGCACGCACACCCAGATGAACAGCCCGACGAGCGCGTAGGCAGCCACGTGCGTTACGCCCTTCCTGTTGAGGATCGCCAGCACGGTGATGCCGGCGGCGGCCAGCGCCAGCGCGGTGAGCGAAAGGTCGGACGTGTAAAACACGGCGATGATGAGGATGGCGCCGAGGTCGTCGATGATAGCGAGCGCCAGGAGGAACACCCTGAGCGAGGTGGGGATGCGCGGGCCCAGCAGCGCCAGCACGCCGACCGCGAACGCGATGTCGGTGGCGGCGGGGATGGCCCAGCCGTGCAGGGCGATCGGATCGCCCCGGTTGATCGCTATGTAGATCAGCGCCGGCACCGCCATGCCGCCGGCGGCCGCGATGACCGGAAGCGCCGCCTGCTGCCGCGTCGACAGCTCGCCGACCAGCATTTCCCTTTTGATTTCCAGGCCGACGAGGAAAAAGAAGATCGCCATGAGGCCGTCGTTGATCCAGTGCAGCAGCGGCTTGCCGATCTCAACGCCGCCGATCGTCATCATCAGCGGGGTCTCGAGCAGGGCGTCGTAGAGGTGGCTTGCCGGCGAGTTCTGCAGGATAAGCGCGAGCACGGCCGCCGCGAGCAGCACGACGCCGCCCGCCGCCTCGTGCTGGAAGAAGGCGAGCGCGCCGCCAAGGCGCGGGCTCGGGGGCTTTTTCGTCGCCATGCCGTGGCTGTCTCCGGTTAGATCGCGGCCGTCGGGAGAGGGTGCGCCACTTTCCACGCCTTTTCAGCCAGCGCCAGTTCATCGCGACCCTGGCTCGCAACGATGCAGGCCTCGACCGCTGCCGCAGCGCGCCCCAGGCTCGTCTCCGGCGAGGCGCCGTTGAGTACGTGGCCAAGGTAGAGCGCCGCGATGAGATCACCTGTGCCATGCGGGGCGGCCGGCCGTCGAGGCACAAAGGCGGCGTGCGCAGTGTCCGCGTGGACGAGCAGCGTCGCGAGCTGCTCGTCCGGGGCTGGGACCGAGGTCGCGAGCACGCGCGGGGCATCGAGCAGCCGCGCGGCGCTGAACGCGCTGTCGAGGTCGGAGGCCTCCTGATCGGCCAGCCACTCGAGCTCGAACAGGTTGGGCGTCGCGACGTCGCACAAGGGAATCAGGTGCTGGCCAATGGCGTCCGCGGTCGCCTCATCGAGGTAGAGACCGCCCGGCTCGTCGCCGAACACGGGGTCGCACACGTAGAGGGCGGCAGGGTTCTCGGCGCGCACGCGCGCGACCGCGGCCTTGGCGGCCGCGACGTGCTCCGTCGCCGGCAGGTAGCCGGTGAGCACCGCGTCGATGGTCTCGAGCCAGCCGTTGGCATCGAGCGCATCCATGATCTGCCCGAGCATGGCGGCCGAGATGCGCTCACCTGAGAAGGCGCCGTAGCCGGGGTGGTTCGACAGCACGACCGTCGGCACCGCGATGACCTCGTGGCCGAGCGACTGCAGCGCCGGGACGATGGCCGCGAGGCCGACCGAGCCGAAGGCGACGTGCGAGGAAAGTGCGAGGACGCGGGCCATCCGATCTCCGGCTGGGGTGTGGAAGAGTTGTGCGCTGTTTCTGCCGCAGCGCTCAACCGGCGCCAAGGGGGGCGCCACGGTCTTGGTGTTCCGTCCCGCGCGCGCTATTGTGCAATGCACAAGAGGGAGGTCGCGGGTATGCAGGTTCGCCCCCGCCGCAGCGTGCTCTACATGCCGGGCCTGAACGAGCGTGCGCTCGACAAGGCCCGCACGATCCCGGCCAACTCCCTGATCCTCGACCTGGAGGACTCCGTCGCGCCGGAGAGCAAGACGGCCGCCCGCGCCAACGTGTGCGGGGCGGTCAAGGCCGGTGGCTACGGGCGGCGCGAGCTGGTCATCCGCCCCAACGCCATCGAGACCGCCTGGGGCATGGATGATTTACGCGCCGCCGTGAGCGTGGCGCCCGATGCGATCCTCGTCCCCAAAGTTTCGCAGCCGGGCGACATCGTGACGGTGGCAAAGGTGCTGGGGTCGATCAACGCGCCGGCGAAGACGCGGCTGTGGGCGATGATGGAGACGCCGAGCTCGGTGCTGAACGCGCGCGAGATCGCGGCGCTCGGCGCCGACCCCGCGAACCGGCTCGCCTGCCTGGTGATGGGAACCAACGACCTCCTGAAGGAATCGCGGGCGCGCGCCATGCACAACCGCATCGCGGTGGTGCCGTGGCTCGCCATGACCATCGTCGCGGCGCGCGCGCACGGGCTCGACGTGCTCGACGGCGTCTACAACGACTTCCGCGACGAGGAGGGGTTTCGCGAGGAGTGCGAGAACGGCCGCACGCTCGGCATGGACGGCAAGACGCTGATCCACCCCTCGCAGGTGACCCCGTGCAACGAGGTGTTCTCGCCGACCGAGGAGGAGGTCGCGTGGGCGCGCGCGATTATCGCAGCATTCGAGGAGCCGGAGAACGCGCACAAGGGCGTCATCGTCGTGCAGAGCAAGATGGTGGAGCGGCTGCATCTGGTCATGGCGCGGCGCACGGTCGCCATTGCCGACACGATCGCGGCCATGCGCAAAACGGAGGAGGAGTGGTTCTAAGCCTTGGTCGCCGCACAACAAAGATATCGACAGGGCCGCTCATTTCGGACTAATCGGCAGCGCCCGCCCGTTCCCTGAAGAGGCATGACCCCGCCCGATGACATCGACCAAAACCAATCCCGGCAACTTCTTCGAGGACTTCCGCTTCGGGCAGACGATCGTGCACGCGACACCGCGCACCGTCACCGTGGGCGATGCCGCGCTATATACGAGCCTCTACGGCACGCGCTTTGCGGTGCAGTCCTCGGACGCGTTCGCCAAGGCCATCGGCTATCCGATATCGCCGCTCGACGACCTGCTCACCTTCCACGTCGTGTTCGGCAAGACGACGCCCGACATCTCGCTAAATGCGATCGCCAACCTCGGCTACGCCAACTGCCGCTTCCTCAAGCCCGCCTATCCCGGCGACACGCTGTCGTCGGTGTCGGAGGTGATCGGCGTCAAGGAGAACTCCAACCGCGAGACCGGCACCGTCTACGTGCGCTCCACGGGGCGCAACCAGAAGGGCGAGGTGGTGCTGGAGTACGTGCGCTGGGTGATGGTGCGCAAGCGCGACAAGGATTCGCCGGCGCCTGAGGCCGTAGTGCCAGAGCTGCCGGCGCGCGTCGACCCGGCGGGCCTGGGCAGCGCGGTGCCCAAGCTCGACATCGGCAAATACGACTTCGCGCTGGCCGGCTCGCCCTACCGCTGGGGCGACTATGGGGTCGGCGAGAAGATCGACCACGTCGACGGCATGACGCTGGAGGAGGCCGAGCACCAGATCGCGACGCGGCTCTACCAGAACACGGCCAAGGTGCACTTTAATCAACACACGGAGGCGAAGGGCCGCTTCGGCAAGCGCATCGTGTACGGCGGCGTGGTGATTTCACTGGCCCGCGCGCTGTCGTTCAACGGGCTCGCCAACGCGTTCCACCTGGCGGCGATCAACGGCGGCCGGCACGTCAGCCCATGCTTTGCCGGCGATACCGTCTATGCGTGGTCGGAGGTGCTGGAGAAGGCGGAGCTGCCCGGCCGCAAGGACGCGGGCGCGCTGCGCATCCGGCTAGTCGCGGTGAAGAATCAGGACTGCGCGTCGTTTCCGCTGAAGAAGGCGGATGGCCAGTACGAGGACAGCGTGCTGCTCGAGCTCGACGCCTGGGTGCTGCTCCCGCGCTGATTGACAGATACGGGTATCCCGCATAGGCTTCGGAAGCCATGAGGTTCGAGTGGGATCCCGCAAAGGCCAAGGCGAACATCATCCGCCACGGGATCAGTTTCGAAGACGCCCGGGCCGTATTCGCAGACCTCAATGCCCTTGAGCTACTCGATGACACTACCGAGGAAGAACGATGGCGCCTTCTCGGGAAGGCAGGCTCCGAAATCCTAATGGTCGTCTACACCGAGCGCGGCGATCGAATTCGGATCATCTCAGCACGCAAAGCGAGCAAACGTGAGCAAGAAGTCTACCGCCAGCAAGGTCAGCCGGACTAAGCCGGCGGAAGCCTCAGATACCGACAATCCTCAATTGGGCGCCAAGGAGCTGCGCGCCATGAAGCGCGTTGCACCCATCAAGCGCATCCGCTGGCAGCTCGGGCTGTCGCAGGAAGATTTTGCGCGCCGCTTCGAAATTCCGATCGGTACGCTGCGCGACTGGGAGCAGGGTAGGAGCAACCCGGACCGGCCGGCGCTCGCCTATCTGAAGGTGATCGGAAGCAATCCAGATTTCGTTGCGAAGGCTTTGGCGAGAACGAAGGGCTAGGCGCCTCTCGCTCCCGCCTGCGGCGAATGACAAATTGCGGCGGCATGCGTGGCGCGCTAGAACGCAAGCGAAGCCCAGCGACGAAGCGGCGGCGAGATCCTCGCGGCCCGCGGCACCCAAGGTAGACCCCAGGGACACCCATGGCCGAGGCGAGTTCCAAGCCGGCAGCGCGCAAGCGGCCGCTGTCGCCGCATCTGCAGATCTACCGCCCGCAGATCAACATGGTGATGTCGGTGTTTCACCGGCTCACCGGCTCGGCGCTGTATTTCGGCTCGCTGCTGCTCGCGTGGTGGCTGTTCGCGGCGGCGACGGGCCCCGACTACTTCGCCTTCGTCAACGGCCTGTTCGCGACTTGGCCGGGGATGATCGTGCTCGTCGGCTTCAGCTGGGCGCTGATCCACCACATGCTGGGCGGCCTGCGCCATTTCATCTGGGATACGGGCTCAAACCTCGATATCGCCAGCGTCGACGTGCTGTCGTGGGCCACGATCGTGCTGTCGCTGCTGCTGACGGCCGCGCTGTGGCTCTACATCGCGGCAAACAGAGGGTGGCTCGCGGCATGGCAATGATCACGCCCCTCAAACGCGTGCGCGGGCTCGGCTCCGCCAAGGAGGGGCCGGGGCACTTCGTGCGCCAGCGCCTTACCGCGGTCCTGAACCTCGTACTGGTGCCGTTCGCCGTCGGGCTGATCGCGACGCTCGCCGGCGCCGACCTCGCGGTCGTGAAGGCCACGGTCGCGCATCCGCTGGTAGCCATCCTGCTCGTGGCGCTGATCGTGTCGATGGCGGTGCACATGCGCATCGGCATGCAGATCATCGTCGAGGACTATGTGCACGACGAGGGCGCGAAAATGCTCTTGCTCCTGGCGAACACGGTCTTTGCGTTCGGCGTCGCCGCGATTGCGATCTTCGCCGTGCTGAAACTGAGCTTTGGGAGCTAGGCAATGGCGCAGGCGCGCGACGGCGGCTCGAAGGGATCGGCCAGCGGCAAGGGCAACGGCGCGGAGAAGCCGGCTGCGGCCGCGCCTGCCGTCAACGGCAAGGCCTATCCCATCCACGATCACGACTACGACGTGGTCGTCGTGGGCGCCGGGGGCGCGGGCCTGCGGGCGACGCTCGGCTGCGCGGAAGCCGGCCTTAAGACCGCGTGCGTGACCAAGGTGTTCCCCACGCGCTCGCACACGGTTGCGGCCCAGGGCGGCGTCGCCGCCGCGCTCGGCAACATGGGGCCGGACGACTGGCGCTGGCACATGTACGACACGGTGAAGGGCGCCGACTGGCTCGGCGATCAGGATGCCATCGAGTACCTGTGCCGCCACGCGCCGGCCGCTGTCTACGAGCTCGAGCACTACGGCCTGCCCTTCAGCCGCACCGAGGACGGGCGCATCTATCAGCGCCCCTTCGGTGGTATGACCACGCACTACGGCGAGGGCCCACCCGCGCAGCGCACCTGCGCCGCGGCCGACCGTACCGGGCACGCGATGCTGCACACGCTCTACGGCCAATCGCTGCGTCACTCGGCGGAGTTCTTCGTCGAGTACTTCGCCATCGACCTCATCATGGACCAGGACGGGGCCTGCCGCGGCATCGTTGCGCTGTGCCTGGAGGACGGCTCGATCCACCAGTTCCGCGCCAAGAAGACCATCCTGGCGACGGGCGGCTACGGGCGCACCTACTTCTCGTGCACCTCGGCGCACACCTGCACCGGCGACGGCAACGCCATGGTGCTGCGCGCGGGCCTGCCGCTGCAGGACATGGAGTTCGTGCAGTTCCACCCGACGGGGATCTACGGCGCCGGCGTGCTCATCACCGAGGGCGCGCGCGGCGAGGGCGGGTATCTGACCAACAGCGACGGCGAGCGCTTCATGGAGCGTTACGCGCCGCACGCCAAGGATCTGGCCTCGCGCGACGTCGTCTCGCGCTCGATGACCGTCGAGATCCGCGAAGGGCGCGGGCACGGGGCCGACAAGGACCACCTCTACCTGCACCTCGACCACCTCGATCCCAAGATCCTGGCCGAGCGGCTGCCCGGCATCACCGAGAGTGCCAAGGTGTTTGCCGGCGTCGATCTGCGCCGCGGTCCGATCCCGGTGCTGCCGACGGTGCACTACAACATGGGCGGCATCCCCACCAACTTCCACGGCGAGGTGGTGACGCTCAACAACGGCAACCCCGACCAGGTCGTCCCGGGCCTCATGGCGATCGGCGAGGCGGCCTGCGTGTCGGTGCACGGCGCCAACCGGCTGGGCTCCAACTCGCTCATCGACCTCGTGGTGTTCGGACGCGCGGCGGCGCTGCGCTGCGCCGCCACCTTCGAAGCCGGCGCCATGCCGACCGAGCTGCCCAAGGACGCGGCCGAGCGCGCGCTCTCGCGGCTCGACCGCTTCCGCTACGCCAACGGCGGCACGCCGACGGCGGAGTTGCGCCTCAGCATGCAGAAGACGATGCAGACGCACTGCGCGGTGTTCCGCGACGGGCCGGTCCTCGAGGAAGGCGTGCGCAAGATCGACGAGATCTGGAAGGGCTCTGATGACATCCGCACCACCGACCGCTCGCTCATCTGGAACTCCGACCTCGTCGAGACGCTGGAATACGACAACCTCATCGCGCAGGCCGCCGTCACCGTGTGCAGCGCCGACAACCGCCAGGAGAGCCGCGGGGCGCACGCGCGCGAGGACTTCCCCAAACGCGACGACGCCAACTGGATGAAGCACACGCTGTCGTGGGCCGACTACGGGACAAAGAGCGTGCGCCTCGACTACCGGCCCGTGCACACGCACACGATGACGAACGAGATCAAGTACATCGAGCCCAAAGCGCGGGTGTACTGATCGGCAGCGCGCTCGCGGAAGCCTCATGCGCACCGTACTGATCACCGGGACCTCGTCGGGCTTCGGGCTGCTGGCGACGGTCGAGCTCGCGCGGCGCGGCTGGCGCGTGTTTGCCACCATGCGCGATCTTGCCCGCACGGGGCCGCTCGAGGCGGCGCTTCAAGCCGCCGGCGTACGCGATCGCGTCCACATCACGCGGCTCGACGTGACGGAAGCAACCTCCGTGCGCGCGGCCGTTGCGGCAATGCTGCTCGAGACCGGCGGTCGGCTCGACGCGGTCGTGCACAATGCGGGCGTCGCCGCCGGCGGCGCCTTTGAGGATATCCCCGACACGGACGTGCGGCGCGTGCTGGAGACGAACTTCTTCGGCGTGCTGGAGCTGACGCGCGCGCTGCTGCCGACGTTGCGAGCGCAGCGAGCGGGGCGCATCCTAATTGTGTCGAGCGAGGCGGCGTTCATGGGCCAGCCGGCGAACTCGATCTACTGCGCCTCGAAATGGGCCATCGAGGGCTGGGCCGAAGCCATCTGCCACGAGCTCGCCCCCTTCGGCATCGAGGTCGTGCTCGTCGAACCGGGGCCCTACGTCACCGGCATCTGGAAGAATTCCCCGCGCATATCGCCGGAGGGGAGCGCCTATCGGCAGTGGGTGCAGTACGCGTTCCGCGCGGGTGAGGCGCATCTGGCCAAACGCGGCGGCGATGCGCGCCGGGTGGCGACGGCGATCGCCGACATTCTCGAGGCATCCAAGCCGGGCTTCCGCAATCCCGTCGGCCGCGTCGCGCGCGTTGCCCATTTCCTGCGCGGGAAAGTGCCGAGCGCGGTGCTGCGCAAAGGCGTGTCACGCTACCTCGGGCTCGACCGCTTCCGGCCATAGCGCTTTTTTCTCAACGAGTTGCGCTGCAGTCGCAATCCTCGCCAAATTCCATGCAAGGATATCCGGCCTCCAGGGAGTTTGGGGGGCTTTAGTACCAGACAGGAAACGACAAGATGGACACGAGATCGCTGACGCGGCTCGCCTTCGCGGCGGCCGCATTTTTCATGGCCGGCGTGCCTGCCGCCATGGCGGAGGATGATTGCAAGAGCGCAGTTGTTGCTGAAGGCAAGCCTGCCTCACTTCGCGACCTGGGCGCCTATCCCAACTCGCTGCTGGCCTGGCGCTCGGCAGTGAAAGAGAAGTACGGCTCGGAATACAACTCCTGGCGTTATGCCAAGGAGGCCAAGGTGGACTGCGTGCAGAAGAAAGACCAATGGACCTGCACGCGTAACGCCAAGCCGTGCAAGGACGTGCTGCACAAGTTATTCGACAGCGCGGCGAAAGCCGCCAAGGGTGAGTGCAAGAGCGAGCCGGTGAGCTCCTACGGCGCCGCCAAGAAGGACGACAAAGCCGCCGAGAAGGAAGCGATCAGCGGCTGGGAGATCGACACCAGGAAGAAGTACGGCAAGGAATGGGCGTCCTGGGACAAGGCCGGCGGCACCGATATCGACTGCCACAAGGTCGGCGATGGGCAGCAGTGCATCGCGGTCGGAACACCCTGCAAGTAACGGCGGGGCGGCGTCCAAGTGATGCGCGCACGAAAAAGCGGCGGCCGATCAGATCGGCCGCCGCTCTCGTATGTAGAGTTCGTCGGGATCGTTAGATGATGTCGATCTCGGCCGGCAGGTACGAAGTGACTTCGAGGCCAACTTCCTGCTCACGAACTGCGGGCTTGCTCCAAACCTTCATAGCGTCCTCCTCAGGAAACAATCGACGGACGAGCTGTCCGTGTTGTGCCGATAACCATTAGATAGCAGCTCGGTTCGATCAACAGAAATCGCAATCGCGTGATGACAACATAAGAAAAACTGATCAACCCGATAAGACGATCGACGTCCGCCGCACGTCTTCTTGTTCCGGTGAGGCCGTGCTCCCCCGTCGATTGCCTTGCATTTGATCGTCCGCGTAAGCCGAAGCCTTAGCCTTGTTCGCTTAGTGTTGCGTTCTAGCCGGGCCCCATGCCCTGGCACCAGCAACGAGCCAACAGGGTCTTCCAATGCACACCTCCGCTGCCTCATCGGTGCTTGCGCTCGCCGCGGCCCTGACGGCGCTCGGCGTTTTCGCTGCGCCCGCCGCCGCCGAGAGCACCAACATACCGACCAACGCCTACTACGACCGTACGCTTACGGGCGACGAGAAGGAGGCGATCCGCGAGGAAGAGGCCGTCACGCCCAACGACGGCAAGCCCTCGGTGCCGGCTCCGGGCGACCAGGGCGTGATCCCCGACGCCGCCGTGCCCCTGCCGACGGCCAAGTCCGATGCCGACAAGCCGCAGAAGAAGCCTCTGACCGAGGCCGAGGTCATCCTGCAGGATTCAAAGAAGGTTGACCCCGTCACCAAGAAGGATCTCGACGAGTGCATGCAGGCCTGGAGCCCGCAGACGCAGATGTCGAAAGCCGAATTTGCCGCGAGCTGCCGCACGACGCTGCAGTACTTCCCGGAAAAAGACTGAGCGTCCGGGCCTGATACGCAAACTATAGGGCGGCGCGTCTGGCCCGCGAGCCGACCGCCGCCCGCGCCGATCCAAATTCACAACGGAGTGATCGCATGACCCGCCGTGCCGCCGCCTGCCTGAGTGCCGGGCTGCTCCTCACCGTGCCGGCGCTTGCCTGCACCGACGTCCGCCTCATCGCCGCCGACGGCTCGACCTTCACCGTACGCACGATGGAGTTCGCCGAGGACCTCAAGAGCGAGGCCGTGATCATGCCGCGCGGGCACTCGTTCACCTCGCCCGGCCCGAAGGCCGGCGGGCTCATGTGGACGGCGAAATACGGTTACGTGTTCATGAACGCCTACGGCCAGCCGGCCGTGACCGACGGGCTCAACGAGAAGGGCCTCGGCTTCGGCGCGCTCTACCTGCCGGGCGAGACCGCGTACGAGACGGTGAAGGCCGGCGACGAGAGCCGCGCGCTGTCCAACATCCAGTTCGGCGCCTGGGTGCTCGGCAACTTCTCGACCGTGGACGAAGTGCGCGATGCGCTGAGCGGCGTGCGCGTGTGGGGCGAGTTCGTGCCGCAGCTGGGCTCTTTCTCGCCGCTGCACTACGTGATCCACGACGCCTCCGGCAAGAGCATCGTCATCGAGTACGTGGGCGGCGCCGCACACGTCTACGACAACAAGATCGGCGTGCTCACCAACTCGCCGACCTACGACTGGCACATTCAGAATTTGCGCAACTACGTCAATCTGACCGCCGAGAATTCTGCGCCCGTGAAGCTCGGCAACGCGACCTACGCCGGCACCGGCCAGGGCTCCGGCCTGCATGGGCTGCCGGGCGACCCGACGCCCCCCTCGCGCTTCGTGATGGCGGCGGCGACGTCCTACCTCGCGGACAAGCCGAAGGATGCCGGCGCCGCGCTCATCCTCGCCCAGCACCTGATCGACCGCGTCGACATCCCCAAGGGTCTCGTGCGCGACTACGCCGACGGCGGCAAGCCGGTGGGCGACTACACGCAGTGGACCGTGTTCCGCGATCACGCCAACAAGGTCTACTTCTGGCGCAGCTACGACGACACCGGTCTCAAGGCGCTCGACCTGAAGACGGTCGATTTCTCCGCCGGCCAGCCGATGCGCAGCCTGCCCGTGGGCGGCAAGCCGACGGTGGAGAAGCTGTCGCAGGCCCAGTTTGCAACGGAGACGCAGTAAGCGACCGCGGCGGGCTATGCCGGCGCCGGGGCGGCGGGTAATAGTGATCCCGAAGTCTGCTCAAGCGCCCGGAGTGCGCCCGCTTGTCTCTGCGTAGCCGCCTGCTGTTTGCGATCTTCGGTACGCTGCTGCTGAGCCTGGCGGCCGGAGCCGCCTTCACCTATTGGCACGCGGTCAAGAAGATCGAGACCGAGATGCAGGCGGCGATCGGGGTCGGCGGCCGCTTCGCGCACAATGCGGTCGACGACGCGGATGAGTCCGGCCATCCGCAGCGGCGGCTCGATTTGCTGATTGCCGACTTCGACGGCGACCGGCACCTGCGCGCTTCGCTCATCGTCGACGGCAAGGTGGTGCGCACCTCCGATCTCGCCAAGCCCGAGAGCCCGGCGCCGGCGTGGTTCTATCGCCTGTTCGCCGGGGAGCGGAAAGTCCTGGATGTCGCGCTGCCGCCCGTGTTCAGCCGCTACGGCAGCGTCGTGCTGCAGTCGGACGCCAACAACGAGGTGGCCGAGGTCTGGAGCGATATCGGGCTCACGCTGAGCGTGCTGACGATCTTCTGCGCGCTTGTCCTCGCCTTCATCTACCTGGCCCTGGCGAGCGCCATCCGCCCCTTGCGCGATTTGACCGCGGCTTTCGCGCGCGTCGGCGACCGCGACTATCGCGAGCGCATGCCCGAGCGCGGACCCTACGAGCTCGTGCGCCTGTACCAGGGCTTCAACCAGATGGTCGAGGATCTGGCGTTGGCGGAGGCGCACAACAAGCGGCTGCAGGAGCAGCTCGCAACCGTGCAGGAGGAGGAGCGCGCCGACCTCGCGCGCGATCTCCACGACGAGATCGGGCCGATGCTGTTTGCGGCGGACGTGGACGCCGCGGCGATCGAGCGGCTCACGGAGCGCGGCGAGTACGGCGGCATCGCGCAGCGCGTCGGTATCATCCGCGCGGCCATCGGCCAGATGCAGCGCCACGTGCGCGATATCCTCGGGCGGCTGCGCCCTGCCGTACTCCTCGACGTCGGCCTCGCGCACGCCATCGACAACCTCGTGTCGTTCTGGACGACGCACCGGCCGGGCCTGGTGTTCGAGGTGAAGGTGCCCGAGGAAGGCTTCGGCGAACCGATCGACGGCACCATCTATCGCGTCGTGCAGGAGAGCGTGTCGAATGCTGTGCGCCACGGCAGCGCGACGCGCATCGAGATCGCGATCGAGGCCGTCCCCGACCATGCGATCGTCATCCGCGTCACTGACGACGGCGGCGGCCTCAAATCCAAAGGCCGCCCCGGCGGCTACGGCATCATCGGCATGAGCGAACGCGTCGCGGGCCTCAACGGCACGCTGGACGTGACGAACCGTACCGACGGCAAGGGCGTCGTCGTGGAAGCCAAGCTGCCGCCGCGAGGGGCCACGCGCGCAGAACGTCCTGGCGATGCCTCGCAAGGCATCTTGCTGCAGTGAACCCGTCTGGCGACAGGGCTCCGGCATCCCATCGCGCCGGCCCTCTGGGGCAGCCACGCCCGCGGCAGGGGAATGATTGCCGATTCCATCGGGAAGTTCTCCCATAGTCTCGCACGCTCTCTCCGCCTAGCGTCCGGGAGCCGCGCACTTGACGCGGAAGGGAGCACAAGCGGCTCGACGGCCGTCTCCCTTCCGCGTATTTTTTTGCCCGGTAAAACCCAAGCGCCTTCACAAAGTTGGCCACCGCGGGCGGTAGGCTGCGCCCGAATCCTGCATGGCCAGAACGGCCGATCGCCTAAGGGAGGCTTTCATGTCGAAGCAACTCACGTTCGCAGCCCGCGTCGCCGTGCTCGTTTCGGCGGCGATCGCGGCAGGCCCGGCCGCGGCCATCACCTGCCGCAACGGCTCCCAGCAGGTGCAGGGCAACTGGCTCGCCACGCCCTATTGCCAGGACCTTTACCTCGCCCAGGTCGCGCGCGAGCGCGGCTACCCGGCTTCGGTCGAAAAGATCCGCAACAACCCCAACTACAAGAAAGAGCTCTGCCGCGGCGTGTTCACCGACATCCGCGTCACCGACACCTGCCTCAACGCGGGCGTTCCTGAGTGGCGCCGCTAGCTGCGGGCTCTGAGCGTGGCAGCATCGGCGAGGATGTCGGCGTGATCGAACGCGAGCGCTTCGTTGCGCCAGTCCTCCACCCATTCGGCTGCCGCGGCGTCGTCTCCCGCCGACAGCTCGGCGGCGTCGACGCTCGCAAGATAGGCAACCGAGCAGGTATGGCTGCGGGGGTCGCGCTTGGGATCGGAATAGACGCCGACGAGCTTCAGCTCGCGGACATCAACGCCGGTTTCCTCCTTGAGCTCGCGGCGGCAGGCAGCCTCCACCGTTTCGCCGATCTCCACAAAGCCGCCAGGGAGCGCGTACTCGCCTGCGAAGGGCGGGTGGCCGCGCCGGATGAGCAGCACGCGGCCGTGCCCGTCGAAGACGACGCAGTCGGCGGCCAGCAGAGGCGTCTTGGGCTCGGGCATGGGGGCTCCTGCGCAGGTTGAACAGCGAGCATAAGCCCGTCGCACGCTTCCAGGTTTCGATGCGGAAATATTATCCCCGGCCGGCGCCCCCGCCCCTAGGCTTTGAGCGCTCCGCCTCGCAAGAGGACGCGGCCGCGAGCTGGGCGGCGTGCGGAGGCAGAGGCCGCAAGGATCGGGTTTCGGTGCCCTTCAGCTAGGCCCCGGCGGCGACCGTAGACTTCGACCGCGGTCGCGCACCCAAATGCGGCGGCGGGCGGCGAACGCCGCTTCCACGTTTCGGAACGGCACTTGCCGCCCGTCTCCTCATTGGGCGCTCGGGCGAGCCCGGATCGAGGGGCTTGCGCCTCGCCGGGATCCCGGCAACACACCTCCTCGCGCTGCGTCGCCGCGGGGGCGCCGCCCGCGCCGCGAAATGACGTAAGATCGCCGCGTTGGGCTCGGAGGCGGAATGCGAAGGCGGTTTTCCAAGGGGGCGGGCGGTCCGACGGGCATGGCGAGCAAACCTGCCGAGAGCCAGCCCGTTGCCGAGAGCGAGACGCGGCTCGCGCCCGATCCCTTCACCGCGGTGCTGCCCGCACTCGCGGCACTCGGCGCCATCGCCTCGATCGCGACCATCAACTGGGCGGCGCAGGAGCGCACGCCCGATCGTGCCAAGTCAAAGCGCAAGGCCGGCACCGCGCTGCGCGACCTCGAGACCTGCTGCCTCGGCCTGCAGGAGATCTTCCGCCGCTTTCAGCGCAACCCTAGGCTTTTTGCGGGCGAGGGCGCGCCGGCCTCCTCGCCGTTGAAGTTCGGCGTGCACGGGCCGCGCGTGGGCACCTACGCCGCACGCCTGTTCCAGCAACTCATCAACGACGTTGCCTCGATGCTGGTGCTCGCTTCCCAGAACGCCTTCGACGTGATGTCGGCGGTGGAGGACGGCGAGATCAACGCGCCCGAGGAGCTGTTCTTCGGCTTCGGCGAGCAGCAGGAGCGCTTGAACAAGGTGATCCAGGCGCGCGCGACCCTCAAGGCGTCCGTCGATGCCGGAGCCGAGGTGGCGCTGGCCCTGACCGAGCTCGTCCGCAGCTTGAAGAAGCACCGCCTCGAGTGACGTTTTGCTCCGGGCGCCGCCCACGCCGCAGGCGTTGACAGCGGCAACGCGGGGGCCTCATGTGGGGCCGCAAGCGCGCCGCGCCTTCTCGCGAAGAAAGCCCCCGATGGTCCATTTCTCGCTTCCCCGCAACTCCAAGGTCGTAGCCGGCAAGACCTGGAACCGGCCGGAAGGCGGCGGCGACTGGAAGGAGTTCCGCATCTACCGCTGGGACCCGGACGGCGAGGGAAACCCGCGGCTCGACACCTACTGGGTCGACACCGACCGCTGCGGACCGATGGTTCTCGACGCGCTCATCAAGATCAAGAACGAGATCGACCCCACGCTGACCTTCCGCCGCTCCTGCCGCGAGGGCATCTGCGGGTCGTGCTCGATGAACATCGACGGCACCAACACGCTGGCCTGCCTCAAGGGCTTCGCCGACATCAAGGGCGCCGTGAAGGTCTATCCGCTGCCGCACATGCACGTGGTCAAGGACCTCGTGCCCGACATGACCAACTTCTACGCCCAGCACCGCCTAATCGAGCCGTGGCTCAAGACGGACACGCCGGCGCCGCCCAAGGAGTGGCGTCAGTCGCACCAGGACCGGCAGAAGCTCGACGGGCTTTACGAGTGCATCCTGTGTGCCTGCTGCTCCACCTCGTGCCCCAGCTACTGGTGGAACGAGGACCGCTACCTCGGCCCCGCGGCGCTGCTGCAGGCCTTCCGCTGGGTAAGCGACTCGCGCGACGAGGCGACGGGGGAGCGGCTCGACACGCTGGAGGATCCCTTCCGGCTCTACCGCTGTCACACCATCCTCAACTGCACCAAGGCCTGCCCCAAGGGTCTCAACCCGGCCAAGGCCATCGCCGAGCTCAAGAAGCTGATGGTGGAGCGCCGCGTCTGAAGCGATAGCCTGCGCGCTGAGGCGACGGCACCCAATCTCGAACGTTCGGAGTTAGCGACATGCTCGATCACATCGGCTTTGGCGTCACCGACTTCAAACGCTCCAAGGCGTTCTACACCCAGGCGCTGGCCCCACTGGGGTACAAGCTCGTGATGCAGGTTTCGCTGTCGGAGGATGGCGAGGACGGCTATGCGGGCTTCGGCGACGACCGGCCGCACTTCTGGATCGGCACCGGAAAGCCGCTGCAATCGCGGCTGCACGTGGCATTTACGGCCAAGACGCGGGCCGAGGTGCGCGCGTTCTACGAGGCGGCGGTGGCGGCGGGGGGTATCGACAACGGTGCGCCGGGCTTGCGGCCCCACTACCACGAGAACTACTACGGCGCCTTCGTCCTCGACCCCGACGGGCACAACATCGAGGCCGTGAACCACCTTCCCGAGTGATCGGGCTCCCTAAAAAGAGAAAGACCGGCGGCGCGTTCGCTGCCACCGGTCTTGAAGGAAATAGTTGGGCGGGTGCTATGAGGCCCGCTCCTGCCGTCCTGCATCACACGCTTCAGCCAGGCTAACCGCGCGTGATCCGGCTGCGTTAGGCAGCCCGACGCGTCTTCTTGGCCGCCTTACGGGCGGTCTTGCGAACGCTCTTGCGAGCGGTCTTGCGTGCGGCCGGTTTCTTGGTGGCGGTCCGGCGAGCCGGCGCCTTCTTCACTTTCCGTTTCACTGCCCTCTTAGCCATTTGAAGTCCCTCTTTCTGATTTCTATCTCTCTCGTCGTTCGAAGTTTCGAATCATCTCCGAACAAAAAAATGATGTGCAAGTTCGAAGATTTTGTTGACATCAAATTGCAATTTACGCGTTGCGACAAAGCGTATTCCACCAAACCTGTTGCGCGAAATCATCATTTTTCTCGTGTTTCTAATGCTGTGGCTCGTCGTCTGCATATTCCGCATCCGCTCGGCGCCAAAGCGCGCGAGCGCAATTGGGAAGAGTTGCGCGCTTGGAATCCGCGCGACGTCGTCGGCCGCTTGCGCAACGTTATGTGCGATGCAGCGTGCGACCCATCACGCCGCTTTCACGACGCGGTTTTGCAAATTGAGAACCGCCATCATGTAGCCGAAACGATCTTCGACCGCCTCCGCGAGCAGCGAGAAGTAATTGGCGCCGTCAGGAACGATATCGCCGATGACCTCGCCGTACTCGAAGCGCAGCTCGGCCTCGTATTTGCGTGCAATCGCGCGCATCTTGCCGTTCTCGGCCAGGCACGACACGCACAAGTGCTGCACGCCGCGATTGCGCGCGGCGCGGATGACGCGGCCCATGAGCTCGCTGCCGATACCCTGGTCCTGCAACGTTTGCTCGACAGAGAACGCGGCTTCGGCCTCGCGGCCCCAAATGTCCCCGAGTTTCTTGAGCTCGGCGGCCGCGCGCACCTCGCCGCCGGCATCGAAAAAGGCGTAGACGAGCGCACCCATCTCGGCCGCGCGGCTGGCGTAGTCCTCGATGAACGCGTCCGAGACGCCGTGCGCGAAGCGCAGGCGCCGGCTCATCTTGTCGAGTCGCAGCAGGTGGTCGCGGAACTTGTCGGTTTCCGTGGGCCACAGCTTTCGAATGTTTCCTCCCGTGAACTGATCGTTCATGACGAGAACCTCCGTTCATGGGCAACAGGCGCCCGCTTGCGCCACCGGGGTCCCGGTGACGCCATCGCCAGCTAGGCAGGGTTTGATTTTTTGGAGCGCGCCGAGCGCCCTCTCCCCTTTTGCACTGCACAATATGCCACTCACGGTGGCAGAACTTCCACCCGCGCGTCGCGCAGGGCAGGGTCGATCGCCGCACCTGACGGGCGTTTTACGCGCGCGTTAGTGACATTCGGTCGCGCCAACTTGCGTGCGTTGCGTCGATCTTTAGGGAGTTGCGCGAGCGGTTGCGGGGAAATCATTGCGCCGATGACGCAGAATGTGACCGGGCATGTGACTGGGCGCCTGCGCGCGCAGATCGCCAGCCAGGAGCTCGACGCGGATGCCGCGCAGCTCGATGTCGCGGGGCGGCTGGACGATCTCCAGGCGCGCTTGCAGCGCTGGCAGCCGCAGCGTGCGGGGCTTCGCGCGCTATTTGGCCGCACGAGCAGTGCGGCCCCGCGCGGGCTCTACATTTATGGCCCCGTCGGCCGCGGCAAGACGATGCTGGCCGATCTGTTCTGCGAGCTGGCCGAGTTCGCGCCCAAGCTGCGCCGGCATTTCCACGAGTTCATGGCGGACGTGCACGAGCGCATCGGCAAGGCGCGCCAGAGCGTCGACGGGGACCCCATCCCGTTCGTTGCCAACGGCATCGCGGGGGAAGCGCGGCTTTTGTGCTTCGACGAGCTGCAGGTGACAGATATCGCTGATGCGATGATCCTCGGCCGGCTGTTCACGCAGCTGTTTGACCGCGGGGTCGTCGTGGTCGCGACCTCCAACTCGGCCCCGCGTGCGCTCTACAAGGATGGGCTCAACCGGCAGCTTTTCCTGCCCTTCGTCGACGTGCTGGAAGCGCGCATGGACGTCGTGGAGCTCGCCGCGGCGAAGGACTTCCGCCTCGACAAGCTGGCAGGGCTGCCCCTCTACTTCACGCCGGCGGATGCGCGCGCCAAAGCCGAGCTCGACCGCCATTGGGACCGCCTGACCGGGCGCCATCCGGGGCGCGAGGAGACCTTGCAGGTGAAGGGCCGCGCGGTGCGGGTGCCGGCGGCGTCGATGGGAATAGCGCGCTTCGACTTCAAGGAATTGTGCGAGCTGCCGCTCGGCTCGCTCGACTATCTGCGGCTCGCGCACGCCTATCACACCATCATCGTCGACCGCATCCCGGTGCTGACGGGCGCCCGCCGCGACACCGCGCGCCGGCTGATGAACCTGGTCGACACCCTCTACGACAACGGAGTGTGTCTTATCGCCTCGGGCGAGGCGGAGCCGGCGGGGCTCTATCCGGACGGTAGCGAAACGGATGCCTTCCAGCGCACGGTATCGCGGCTGATGGAAATGCGCAGCGAGGCTTATTTGAAGAGCCGCCACGCCGAGGGGCGGGCGGCCACGAAGCAGTGACGGCTCACCTAGCGCAGACGTCATCCGCGTGATGAGTTTGCGCCATAGAGTTTGCAGATATTCGCGCTCTGGCCCGCCTTGTTGGAAGGCGGAATCGCAATCATTAGGATGGAGGTCAATATGCGGTCCACAATCGTGCTGCTGCTTTGCCTCTGCTTCCCAGGCGCGGCGTTCGCCTGGGGCCAGGAAGGTCATTCGATCGTCGCCGAGATTGCGCAACGGCGGCTCTCACCCGAGGCTGCGGCGATGGTCGAGAAGCTCCTCGGGCGCGGGCATTCGCTCGCCTCCGTCGCAAGCTGGGCCGACGAATTCAGGGCGAATGGCGGCGAGGAAGGAAACAAGACGGCGAAGTGGCACTTCGTCGATATTCCCCTGAAGGAAACCAACTACGACAAGGATCGCGATTGCGCTCCCGACCCCGCCAACGGCGACTGCGTCGTGGCAGAACTCAACCGTCTCATTAAAACGGAGCTGCGCTGCGCGAAAGACGAGGATCAGGTCCGAGCGCTTAAGTACGCGGTGCACTTTGTCGGCGATATTCATCAGCCGCTGCACACCGTGCAGGACCTGCGCGGCGCCAACAAGCTCGAGTTCGGCATTTACATGAGCGGCCTGACCTGCAAGCCGGATAAATGCAGCCCTCTGGCCGCAACCGATCTCCACACGCTGTGGGACAGCACGCTGATCCAGAGGGATTATTGGAACTGGGGCCACTACGTCGATGTGCTTGAGGAGGGCTGGCTCAAGTCGCAGGACGCGCAGGGCGTCGATGGCGGCAAGCCGGAGGACTGGGCGGTCGAGACGCACGCCAAGGCGAAAGAAGTGTGGGACATGTCGCCTGCAGGCACTCTGCTGGACGATACCTACCTCAAGAAGGCGATTGAAATCATCAACCGGCGGTTGGGCGTCGCCGGCCTGCGGCTGGCGAAGGTTCTCAACGACGCCTACGCCGACAAGTGCGCCGCGCCCTGACGAAAGCGTCGGCTGGGGAGGCCGCATCCGCCTCGCAAGCACATCAGCGAGCGCGGGGCGCCTTGTCGCGCGGCTCCCCGATGCCGAATTGCGAGCCGGGCTTGCCGTCGTGCCGGCCGGGCGCGGAGATCGATCCCGTCTCGATGTCCGCGTAGGGCTGCGCGCCGGGCTTGGGCCCGTAGAGCAGCACCACGCCCCTGGTGTCGCCCGGCTGCAGGCCTTCCAGACGCTCGTCGTAGCGATAGGACATGAGCTCGCCCGCGGCGCTCGGGTGGTCGAGCCCGATGGCGTGCCCGATCTCGTGCGCGATGGTGTAGCGGACGTCGTAGACGTCGAGTCGGCCGTCGAAGCCGACCTTCCATGCCTGACGCGGGTTGAGGCAGATGAGCGAGCGCTCGATCGTCTTCTGCCCGGCCGTGCTCCCCTTCAAGGCGACGTTGGTGAAGGCGCGCCCCTGCGGCTCGCCCTGCGCGCCGATCAGGATGTCGGCTGAGCGGGCATCGCGCGTCTCGCGGAAGGTGATGTTGGCTGCGCCCTCCCACATGCGGAAGGCCGCTGCCACCTCGTGGCGGAACTGCGCTTGGGATATGTGCGAAGCCGCGTAGGCCTTTTCCGGCGGCACGAGCTTGGCGCAGTTGCGCGCGCCGGCCGTGTCGACCGCCTCGGTCGCGAACGCGTAGGTGACGGCCGCGCCCTCGCCCATGCGCGGGCTCTGCCATTTGACGGTCTGGTTCTCGAGATCGAGGAGCTCAAAGCCAAGGAAGGTCCGATCGCCTGCCCAGGCGAGGATCGGGCCGAAGCCAGCCAGCAACAGCAGCGCTGCAGCGAAATTAACCGCCCTCACTCCCCCTCCGTCCCCGCGCCGCGCGCGGCCTGTCTTGGTCTCCTGCCGCCGAGACCTTCGAGGCCGACAGCTGTTGGCGTGACTGCAGGTGCAACGCTATGGCGTGCGGCCGAAGTTGGGCTTTTCCTGCTGGGGTCGGTAGTCTAAACGTACTCGTGTCGGAGTTGTGGCGAGCCCGCGGGTGCGGGCCTTGGCCGCACGAAAATCAATCAAATTCCAGCAAAGGGAGCGGGGAAGATGGCGCGCACGAAGATCGCCTTGGTCGGCGGAGGTATGATCGGAGGCACGCTCGCGCACCTCATCGGCCTCAAGGAGCTGGGCGACGTCGTCGTCTTCGACATCGCGGAAGGGCTGCCCCAGGGCAAGGCGCTCGACATCGCGCAGTCGGGCTCGGTCGAGGGTTTCGACTGCCACTTCAAGGGCACCAACGCCTACGCCGACATCGAGGGCGCGGACGTGTGCATCGTGACCGCGGGCGTGCCGCGCAAGCCGGGCATGAGCCGCGACGACCTCATCGGCATCAACATCAAGGTGATGGAGCAGGTTGGCGCCGGCATCAAGAAATATGCCCCCTCCGCGTTCGTGATCTGCATTACCAACCCGCTCGACGCCATGGTGTGGGCGCTGCAGAAGGCCTCTGGCCTGCCGCGCAACATGGTCGTCGGCATGGCCGGCGTGCTCGACACCGCGCGCTTCCGCTATTTCCTCGCTTCCGAGCTCGGCATCTCGGTTGAGGACGTCTCGGCCTTCGTGCTCGGCGGCCACGGCGACGACATGGTGCCACTCGTGCGCTATTCGACCATCGCCGGCATCCCGTTGCCCGACGTCGTGCGCATGGGCTGGATGCGCCAGGAGCGGCTCGACGAGATCGTCGAGCGCACGCGCAAGGGCGGCGGCGAGATCGTGGCGCTGCTGAAGACGGGCTCTGCCTACTACGCGCCGGCGTCCTCGGCACTGGAGATGACCGACAGCTACCTCAAGGACAAAAAGCGCATCCTGCCGTGCGCCGCCTACCTCAACGGCGAGTACGGCGTAAAGGGCCTTTACGTCGGCGTGCCGGTGATCATCGGCGCCGGCGGCGCGGAGCGCATCGTCGAGATCGACCTCAACGCGGCCGAGCGCAACATGTTCATCAAGTCGGTCGAGTCGGTGAAGGGTCTGGTCGACGCCTGCACCAAGATCGCACCGCAGCTCGGCGCATAAGCGCCGGCTCCGGGACGTCAGTTTGGTTTTGCGCGTAGCGAGGGCGTTGCATGAACATCCACGAGTACCAGGCAAAAGAGCTGCTCCGGCAATTCGGCGTACCGACCCCGCGCGGCATGGCGGCGTTCTCTGCGCGCGAGGCGGCGGAAGCCGTGCAGCAGCTCTCCGGCCCGATGTTCGTCGTCAAGGCGCAGATCCATGCGGGCGGCCGCGGCAAGGGCAAGTTCAAGGAGGCCTCGGCCGGCGAGAAGGGCGGCGTGCGGCTCGCCAAGACCAGGGACGAGGTTCGCTCCTTCGCCGAGCAGATGCTGGGCAAGACGCTCGTCACCAAGCAGACGGGCCCCGACGGTCGCGTCGTCAACCGCGTGTTCGTGTCGGAGGCCGCCGAGATCGCGCGCGAGCTCTATCTGTCCGCGCTCGTCGACCGTACGACCTCGCGGGTCGCCTTCATCGCCAGCAAGGCCGGTGGCGTGAACATCGAGGAGGTGGCGGCGGAGACGCCCGACAAGATCGTCTCGGTCTCAATCGACCCGGCGTCGGGCTACGAGGCGTTCCACGGCCGCAAGATCGCGTTTGCGCTAGGGCTCTCCGGCAAACAGGTGTCGGCCTGCGTGAAACTCGTCGGCGATATCTACCGGCTGGTGCTGGCCAAGGACGTGAGCCTGTTGGAGATCAATCCGCTGGTGGTGACGCCCGACGGCTCGCTCACCTGCCTAGACGCCAAGATGAGCTTCGATTCGAACGCGCTCTACCGCCACCCCGACATCGTCGAGATGCGCGATCTCGGCGAGGAGGACCCCATGGAGGTCGAGGCCTCCAAGCACGACCTTTCGTACGTGAAGCTCGACGGCACCATCGGCTGTATGGTCAACGGCGCCGGCCTCGCCATGGCGACCATGGACATCATCAAGCTCTATGGCATGGAGCCGGCGAACTTCCTCGACGTCGGCGGCGGCGCCTCTAAGGAGCGCGTGCAGGCCGCGTTCAAGATCATCCTCTCCGACCCGGCCGTGAAGGGCATCCTGGTCAACATCTTCGGCGGCATCATGCGTTGCGACATCATCGCGGACGGCGTAGTGGCGGCGGCGCGCGAGATGGCGATCCGCGTTCCGCTCGTCGTTAGGCTCGAGGGCACCAACGTCGAGCTCGGCAAGAAGATCTTGAACGAGAGCGGCTTGAAGATCGTGCCGGCCGACAACCTCGGCGATGCGGCGGAGAAGATCACCGACGCGGTCAAGAAGGCAGCCTAATTTTGCGGTCGTCGAAGCCGCTCGGCGCCCAATAGATCGCCAGTTTGCAGGTGAGCCGCCGTTTTTCGCCGGCTCGACCTATTCTCTGTCTTGATGCAGTGCAAAAAAGGCTCCAAGAGTTGGGCCGTCAAGGGCAGCGGGCAGCGTAATGGCCATCCTCGTCGACAAGTCCACCAAGGTGATCTGCCAGGGCATCACCGGCAGCCAGGGCACGTTCCACACCAAGCAGGCGAAGGCCTACGGCACCAAGATCGTCGGCGGCGTGACGCCCGGCAAGGGCGGCGCCAAGCACCCCGATGCCAGAGCTCGCCGACGTGCCGCTGTTCGACACCGTGGCCCGAGGCCAAGGCCACGACCGGCGCCGACGCCACCGCGATCTACGTGCCGCCGCCATTCGCGGCCGATGCCATCCTCGAGGCCATCGACGCCGGGATCGCGCTGATCGTCTGCATCACCGAGGGCATCCCGGTGCTCGACATGGTCAAGGTGAAGCGCGCGCTCGACGGCTCGATTTCGCGGCTCATCGGGCCGAACTGCCCGGGCGTACTGACGCCTGACGCGTGCAAGATCGGCATCATGCCGGGCAACATCTTCAAGCCGGGGCGCGTCGGCATCGTCTCGCGCTCGGGCACGCTGACCTACGAGGCGGTGAAGCAGACGTCGGACGCCGGGCTCGGCCAGTCGACCGCCGTCGGCATCGGCGGCGATCCGGTCAAGGGCACCGAGTTCATCGACGTGCTGGAGCTGTTCTTAGCTGACCCCGAGACCAATTCCATCATCATGATCGGCGAGATCGGCGGCTCGGCCGAGGAGGACGCCGCCGACTTCATCAAGCGTGAGGCCAAGCGCGGCGCAGAGCCAAGCCGATGGCCGGGTTCATCGCGGGCGTCACCGCGCCGCCGGGCCGTCGCATGGGCCATGCCGGCGCCATCATTTCCGGCGGCAAGGGCAAGGCCGAAGACAAGCTCGATGCCATGCGCTCCGCCGGCATCGCGATCGCCGACGAGCCCGGCCTCGTTGGGGACGACGCTGATGGACGTCCTAAAAGGGCGAACTCGTCATGCCAAAGTGGCCAAGTAGGCGTATGCTGCGGCGCACACTAAGTATTGGATGATCACCGGCAGCCCGGTCGCGGCCTGAGCCGACAGTGCTTGCTCGTCGCAATTCTTTGCGTTGAGGCACAGATACTTTCATGTCCCGCCAACCGCTCAATGATCAATTCCTGCGGACCTCCTTCCTGAGCGGCGCCAATGCCGCCTACGTCGAGGAGATGCAGGCCCAGTACGAGCGCAACCCCGGCTCGGTGAGCGACGAGTGGCGGCACTTCTTCGAGAGCCTCAACGAGGAGCGCGAGAAGGTTCCCGGCGACGGGCGCGGTCCGAGCTGGGGCGTGCGCCAGCTCGAGACGGAGCAACGGCGAGCTCGTCGCGGCGCTCACCGGCGACTATGGCGCCGAGGAGCGCAGCCTGCGCGACAACATGCAGGCGCGCGCGCATATGCTGGGCTTCGAGATGTCGCCGGCCGCCTCATTGCGGGCGACGCAGGATTCCATCCGCGCGCTGATGCTGATCCGCGCCTATCGCGTCATGGGCCACCTCGCGGCCGACCTCGATCCCCTGGGCCTCGCCGACCGCAAGGTGCACCGGGAGTTAAAGCCCGAGACCTATGGCTTCACGGACGCCGACCTCGACCGGCCGATCTTCATCGACCGCATGCTCGGCCTCGAGACGGCGACCATGCGGCAGATTTTGCGCATTCTGCGCCGCACCTACTGCCGGCATATCGGCGTGCAGTTCATGCACATCACGAGCGCCCGCCCAGAAGGCGTGGATCCAGGACCGCATCGAGGGCGAGGAAAAAGACATCCGCTTCACGCCCGAGGGGCGGCGCGCCATCCTCAACAAGCTCATGGAAACGGAGACGTTCGAGAAGTTCTGCGAGGTCAAGTACACCGGCACCAAGCGCTTCGGCATCGACGGCGCGGAAGCAATGGTGCCGGCGCTGGAGCAGATCATCAAGCGCGGCGGCCAGCTCGGCGTCAAAGACATCGTCATCGGCATGGCGCATCGCGGGCGCCTGAACATTCTCGCCAACGTGATGGAAAAGCCGTTCCGCGCCATCTTCAACGAGTTCAAGGGCGGCTCGTTCAAGCCCGACGACGTCGAGGGCTCGGGCGACGTGAAGTACCACCTCGGCGCGTCGTCCGACCGCGCGTTCGACGGCAACAACGTGCATCTGTCGCTGACCGCCAACCCGTCGCACCTCGAGATCGTCGATCCCGTGGTGCTGGGCAAGGTGCGCGCCAAGCAGGACCAGCTCGGGTGCGCGCCGGGCGAGCGCACGCCGGTGTTGCCGCTGCTGATCCACGGCGATGCGGCGTTCGCCGGGCAGGGCGTGGTGGCGGAATGCTTCGGTCTCTCGGGCCTCAAGGGTCACCGCACCGGCGGATCGATCCACTTCATCATCAACAACCAGATCGGCTTTACGACGAACCCGCGCCACTCGCGCTCCTCGCCCTACTGCTCGGACGTGGCCAAGATCATCGAGGCGCCGATCTTCCACGTGAACGGCGACAACCCGGAGGCGGTGGTGCACGTCGCCAAGATCGCGACCGAGTTCCGCCAGAAGTTCCAGAAGCCCGTCGTCATCGACATGTTCTGCTACCGGCGCTACGGCCACAACGAGGCCGACGAGCCGATGTTCACGCAGCCGTTGATGTACAAGACGATCAAGTCGCACCCGACCGTGATCGAGATCTATTCCAAGCGCCTCGCCGAGGAAGGCGTGGTGACGGCGCAGGAATCGGAGCGCATGAAGTCCGGCTTCCGCGCGCAGCTGGAGAACGAGTTCACCGCCGCTGACGCCTTCCGGCCCAACAAGGCGGACTGGCTCGACGGCCGCTGGACGGGCATGGGTTTCGCCGAGGACGATGCCCGCCGCGGGGAGACCGGCGTCGATATCGAGCGGCTCAAGATCATCGGCCGGCGCATCACCAGCATCCCGCCCGACTTCAACGCGCACAAGACTATCCGCCGTCTGCTCGACCGCCGCCGCGAGATGGTGGAGACGGGCGAGGGCATCGACTGGTCGATGGGAGAGCACCTGGCGCTGGGCTCGCTGTTGAACGAAGGTTTCCCCGTGCGCCTCTCCGGCCAGGACTCAGAGCGCGGCACCTTCTCGCAGCGCCACTCGGTGCTGATCGACCAGGAGACGGAGCGGCGCTGGACGCCCTTGAAGCACGTCGCCAACGACCAGGCACACTTCGAGGTCATCAACTCGATGCTGTCGGAGGAGGCGGTGCTCGGCTTCGAGTATGGCTATTCGCTGGCCGAGCCGAACGCGCTCGTCATGTGGGAGGCGCAATTCGGCGATTTCGCCAATGGCGCGCAGGTGGTGTTCGACCAGTTCATCTCGTCGGGCGAGCGCAAGTGGCTGCGCATGTCGGCGCTCGTGTGCCTCTTACCGCACGGCTACGAGGGCCAGGGGCCCGAGCACTCCTCGGCACGGCTGGAACGCTTCCTGCAGCTGTGCGCGGAGGACAACTGGCAGGTCGCCAACTGCACCACGCCCGCCAACTACTTCCACATCCTGCGCCGTCAGCTGCATCGCAAGTTCCGCAAGCCGCTGATCCTGATGACGCCGAAATCGCTGCTGCGCCACAAGCGCGTGACCTCGCGCCTCGACGAGATGGGTCCCGGCACGACGTTCCATCGCCTCTTGTGGGACGACGCCGAGCACAAGCCGGACGAGAAGATCAAGCTCGTGGCGGATGAAAAGATCCGCCGCGTGGTGCTGTGCAGCGGCAAGGTCTACTACGACCTCTACGAGGCGCGCGAAGCTGCCGGCATCGACGACGTGTACCTCCTGCGCATCGAGCAGCTCTACCCGTTCCCGGCGCGCGCGCTGATGCACGAGCTTTCCCGCTTCAAGAATGCTGCCATGGTGTGGTGCCAGGAGGAGCCCAAGAACATGGGCGCCTGGAGCTTCATCGAGCCCAATCTGGAGTGGGTGCTGGAGCGCATCGAGGCGCGCGTGCGCCGGCCGGCCTACGCCGGACGCGCGGCAACGGCCGCCACGGCAACCGGCCAATTGTCGAAGCACCTGAATGAGCAGAAGGCATTGGTCGACGAGGCGCTCAAGGGTTCCGACGGCGCTTGAAGATAGGCCGAGCGATCCTGCGCGGCGAGGTGAGGACGAGATGGCGACCGAAATTCGCGTGCCGGCCCTGGGCGAGAGCGTGACCGAGGCGATCGTCGGCAAGTGGCTCAAGGCTGCAGGCGACAGCGTCAGCGTCGACGAGCCCCTCGTCGAGCTCGAGACCGACAAGGTGACGGTCGAGGTGAATGCGCCGGCGTCGGGCGTGCTGGGCGAGATCAAGGCGGCGGAAGGCACGACGGTTGCCGTCGGCGCGCTGCTGGGCGCCATCGGCAACGGCACCGCGGCTGCGTCCCCGAAGCCGGCTCAGGCAGCGCCCTCGCTGGCTCCTGTGCCTCCGCCGAAGGCGGCTGCTCCCGCCGCTACCGAGAAATCGAACGGCGAAATGCCGCCGAGCCCCGCCGCGCGCAAGAAGCTCGCCGAAGCTGGCATCGATGCCGCCACGATCGCGGGCTCGGGCAAGCGCGGACAGATCCTGAAGGAGGATGTGCCCGCCGCTGCGCCGGCACCCGCCGCCAAGGCGCACGACGAGGACGACGAGCCCGCCGAGCCGGCTCTGGCTCCACGGGCCCCCGCGTTCTCAGGTGCGATGCCGGTGCCCGTGCCGGCCCACAGCCTTCGCCTCCCCGCCGCCGCCATCGATGCCGCGCGCGAGGAGCGCGTGCGCATGACCAAGCTGCGCCAGACCATCGCGCAGCGCCTGAAGGACGCGCAAAACACCGCCGCCATCCTGACGACGTTCAACGACGTGGACATGAGCGCGGTGATGAAGCTCAGGTCCGAGTTCAAGGAGCGGTTCGAGAAGCGCCACGGCGTGAAGCTCGGCTTCATGGGCTTCTTTGTGAAGGCGTGCCTGCAGGCGCTGAAGGAGATTCCCTCGGTCAACGGCGAGATCGACGGCGACGAGATCGTGTTCAAGAATTACTACCACATCGGCGTCGCCGTCGGCACCGAGCGCGGGCTCGTGGTGCCGGTGATCCGCGAAGCCGACCGCATGGGCCTCGCCGAGATTGAGGCGCAGATCACCGACTACGGCAAGCGCGCGCGCGAGGGCAAGCTCAACATCGCCGATATGCAGGGCGGCACCTTCACCATTACCAACGGCGGCGTGTACGGCTCGCTGTTGTCGACGCCCATCCTCAATGCACCGCAGTCGGCAATTCTGGGCATGCACCGCATCGAGGACCGCCCGGTGGTGCGCGATGGCCAGGTGGTGGCGCGGCCGATGATGTACCTGGCGCTGAGCTACGATCACCGTATCGTCGACGGCAAGGAGGCGGTCGCCTTCCTTGTGCGTGTCAAGGAGTGTCTCGAAGAGCCGCAACGGTTTATCTTGGAGCTCTAAGGGCAGGAGCAACCTGCAGGAGCTCGAGAAATGCCGGAGGCAGCCATATCAGCGGCAATCGAGGTTTATCTCACGGTGAGCAATGGCCTCGAGGCCATTGAGTTCTACAAGCGGGCCTTCGGGGCGCAGGTTGTGTACCAGGAGCTGACCGAGGATAGGCAGCGGGTGATGCACGCCTCGCTGGTGGCCTTTGGCGGGCACTTTATGCTGTCGGATCACTTTCCCCAGTACATAACGGATGTCGCGCCGCGGGCTGCCGAGGCCCAAGGCAGCGTCGCCCTGCAGATCAACCTGCAGAGCCCGCAGGAGGTCGATGCCGCGCTCGCTCGCGCGGCTGCCGCCGGCGCCACCGTCACCATGCCCGCGACGGACACGTTCTGGGTCATGCGCTACGGCCGCCTGAAGGACCCCTACGGCTACGTGTGGGCTCTCAGCGCTCCCCTCCCGCTTTAGATCAGCAAAGGATCAGACCGTTGAGCGCCTACGATCTCATCGTCATCGGAACCGGACCCGGCGGCTACGTGTGCGCCATCCGCGCAAGCCAGCTCGGCATGAAGGTCGGCGTCGTCGAGAAGCGTGCAACGCACGGCGGCACCTGCCTCAACGTCGGCTGCATCCCGTCGAAGGCGCTGCTGCATGCCTCCGAGCTCTACGACGAGGCGCGCCATTCGTTCGCCGCGATGGGGATCGAGACCGAGACGGAGCTTAATCTTGCGAAGATGATGGCCTTCAAGGACGAGGGCGTGAAGGGCAACGTCGACGGCGTGGCGTTCCTGTTGCGCAAGAACAAGATCGACCATTTCCACGGCACCGGCCGCGTGCTCGGCGGCGGTAAGGTCGAGGTGACGTTCATCAACGGCGACACGCAGACGATCGAGACCAAGGCTGCGGTCATCGCCACGGGCTCGGAGCCGGCGCAGCTTCCCGGCATCGAGATCGACGAGAAAGCCGTTGTCTCCTCCACCGGCGCGCTGTCGCTGGATACAGCGCCCAAGCGGTTGCTCGTCATCGGCGCTGGCATCATCGGGCTGGAGCTGGGCTCGGTGTGGCGGCGGCTCGGCTCGGAGGTCACCGTCGTCGAGTTCCTCGACCGCATTTTGCCCGGGCTCGATGCCGAGGTTGCACGGCAGATGCAGAAGATCCTGACCAAGCAGGGCCTCGCCTTCCAGCTCGGCCGCAAGGTGACGCACGTCGACGAGAAGACAACCGGCTTGCTGAAGGTCACGACCGAGCCGGCGGCCGGCGGCGCGCCAGAGACGATCGAGGCGGACGTCGTGCTCGTAGCAATCGGCCGCGTGCCCTACACCAAGGGGCTAAAACTAGCGGAGGCCGGCGTCGCACTCGACAACCGCGGGCGCGTCATCGTGGACGAGCGGTTCGAGACCAACGTCCCTGGCGTCTATGCCATCGGCGACGTGATCGCGGGGCCCATGCTCGCGCACAAGGCCGAGGACGAGGGAGTCGCGCTGGCCGAGATTCTCGCCGGGCAAGCTGGCCACGTGAACCACGACGTGATCCCTAACGTGGTCTACACGGCGCCCGAAATCGCGAGCGTCGGCAAGACGGAGGAGGAGCTGAAGGCTGCGGGCGTCGCCTACAAGAGCGGCAAGTTCCCCTTCACCGCCAACGGCCGCGCCAAGGCCAACCACGCGACCGATGGCTTCGTGAAGATCCTGGCCGATGCGGCGACCGACCGCGTGCTCGGCGTGCACATCGTCTCGGCGAACGCCAGCGAGATGATCGCGGAGGCGGCCGTGCTCATGGAGTTCGGCGGCTCGGCGGAGGATCTGGCGCGCACCTGCCACGCGCATCCCACTCTGACCGAGGCGGTGAAGGAAGCCGCGATGGCGGTCGACAAGCGCGCGATCCACCTGTGAGCGGGGGAAGTTGCTACGCAAGGTCTCGAATGGGCGAAATGGCGTTATTGAAGGTTCTCGCGCAGAATGGGCCCTAACGGAATCTCGCGCATTCCGGCGATGGTCTTCGGCATTTCAAAGATCTCTCCATTGCGCTCCTGCATGCGGCGTATGGAGAGAACGTTCCGTTCGAGATCGACATCGCTCCACATCAAGGCCAGCTGTTCACAAGACCTTGCTCCCGTAAGAAACCCGAATGCGTAATACAGCCCGAGGGGGTCCCTCTGCGCTTCCGCTAGCAACGTGCCCACCTGAGCAACGGTGAGAATGGGGCGCTTGGGCTTAGGCCGACCGCGACCGAGCTTGGTCGGCATCGGTGGAGGCCTGACGCCGAAATCCTCCGCCGCGAGAGCCAAGGCGGCGCGAAGGTAGGTCTTGCATACTCCTGCCGTGCGCGATCCCACCTCAGCCAAGACCAGCCGGTGCCACCGCCTAATGTCGCCGGTGGTCAAATCGGTGATCTTGATCAAGCCCAACGCATCGACGAAATGGGTGCCCTCTGGTTTCGTGCCATTTGCTCGATAGCAACCACGCTCGGCCGGCGTGCCAATGAGGAGGGGACCCACGACATTGTTGCTGGAAAGTCGGCGGTAGGTCTCCCAGGTCGGCGGCTTCACTTCGGACTTGCGGTTTTCCAGCCAGTGCTCGATCGCGCCGGCCACCGTCATGTTGCTGCGCTCGTCCCGGTAGCTGTTCGCTGCAATCGCGGCGAGTATGGCATCCCGCTTTGCAATTGCTTCCCGTTGCGACCGGAAGAAGAGCTGTCGCCGCTTGCCTGTCCGAGGGTCGCGATAGTTGAGGACGTATCGCTGGTGTTTGACGGTAAGTCCGCTGGTTAGAACCCGCTTGCGTTCGCGCCGGGTGATCGAAGTCCGAACGGTCATGGTCGTCCTTCACGTGGAACATCCGTGAACGAACGAAAACACGCCCCGTGCAACCGCGACAATTATTCGCCAGACGAGAGATCTGGAACCGACCGTGCATCCACAGCTGCAACCACAGCAGCAAGCGGGGCGCCGGAAGCCCGCTAGTCGGGGCTCAGAAGGGCTTTGAACACGTACTCACCAAGCACGTGCGCGTCCGTAGATGGCTGCAAAGCGGACTTAGATGGTAGCAGCATCCAAATCCGCAAATGACCCGATCCGGAAATCAACCGGTTCCCCCTCTCCACCCCTCTTGCCAGCGGTCGATGTCCTGAGCCGATGATCATTTGATCGTTGCGAACCGGCGATGGGTGGGGGAAAGGTCAAAGCTCGATCAAATAAGTCGTGCCGAAGCCCGATGCATAATCGACCAGTGCAATGGCCACGGGCGCAATCTCAAACACGGCGAGCTGCTTGGGATTCTCTGGAACATATCGCTTCGATTGCGGGAGCAGGCGAAAGAGCTTCAAAGCCAACTCCTGCGCCTTTTGTCCCTCGCAGATCCTTGTGGCGAGGCCTGACATGGACAGCGCGCGAAGCTTGTAAAAGTTTTCTGGCTCGCTCGCGATCGCCACGGACACCTTATTGTTGATTTTGATGTTCCCAGCCTTCTGCGATGCCGCGTCGGTCGCGAAATACAAGTTGAAGCCGTCATGGATATAGTTGACCGTTGTGGCTTGCGGAAAACCGTCAGAGCGAATGGTCGCAAGCGTCATCACGTGGTGACGTTGCAATACGTCGAGAACCTTGGCTCTCAGCGCTTCATCCATCCGTCTGCTGTCCTAACCGCGCTGCAGTAACATCTTCCAAAGACTCAAGCGCTCCAGCTTTCGCCGGATGACGATTCCAGGATTCAACTGACCGACCGGACCGCCCTGCAGTTGTCAAGCTGCTACACGGCGGCGATCTTTGACTTCATATGGACGCGTGGCGTGGTGAGGATCGGCGCATAGACCAGCACAAAAAGCGTGAAAGCGGCGACCCACGCCATCCCGGCGCCACCGAGAACCGCCGCGTAGTATTGCGATGTCAGCAGCGGGCCGACGACGCGCACCACGGCCGCGAGCGTCACGAGCAAATACGCTGCTACGATTGGGCGAGAAGCGACGAGCGGGCGCCCGGTATGTCCAAGCGAAGCTCTGCTCATCACGGCCATGACCATGGTCCCTATCGCCCCTGTGCTGAAAGCATGCGACGCGACTGCACTGGAGACAAGGCCGGTCAAAACGGTTGCGGCGCTCAAAATCAGTCCGACCACAATCCAGGCGTAACCTAAATGGAGCACCCACACGATTGGCTCTTTGCGGGCTGCAAAGCCGCGCCAGAGCATGAGCCGTGCGCCGTTGAAGGCGGCGGAGATCAGCGCCGCAGCACCGCGTAGCGCATCCGAGCCGCCCACGGCTTCGAGGAGAACGAATACAACGATTGAGATAATCGACGCCGCGTCGAGCCACGCGAAGCGCTGCGGCATCTGACCTGACACGCCGTTGAGGTGCAGCCAATTGTGCGTGAAGGCCGGTATGATCCGGCCTCCTATAATGGCGATCATGATGACCACCAGAAGCACACCGATTCGGTTGGCGGCCAAGGGATCGACGGCGAGAAAGCCAAATGTGGTCAAGTGGAAGACGACATTACAGAGTGTCAGCGCCGCGACAATGACGAGGAAAACGAAATTGCGCAGGGCAGGCTTCTCCAACAATTGCCCGGCAGCAAATGCGCCAAGCACGGGCAGGAACGCGAGGTCGATAGCGGCGACGAGCGCATAGGGAAGAGTCCCGGAAACGCTCATGACTATCCGGCCCGAGAGCCAGACCGCAAACAGCAGCACCAGCGGCGTTCCCGAGAGCGGCAGAGTGCCTGTCCAGTTGGGCACAGCGGTCAGGAGAAATCCTGCCACCGCAGCTGCCGCAAATCCGAACACCATCTCATGGCCATGCCAGGCAAAGGGCGAACCGGCGACGGGTAGCCAGTCCTGCAAGCCAACTGCAGCTGTCGTGACGATCCGGATGAGCCACAGGCTCATGACGAGTGCCGCGTACACCGCGGCAGCGAGGAAGAAGGGCCGGAAGCCGTAAGAAAACAACGCGTCTAGACTCGGTCGCGCGTTAGGCGCTGCAGTAGAACCAGGGAAGAAGACGCGTGAGACGGTCATAATTTGATATTCTAGACCTTGCCGGCGAGAGGCTCTTGACCGCGGTTAATCCCATCACGCGCCTCAGAACCCTTCCTCGCCGCGGTCTTGCGATTGCACAAATCGGACGAGAAGATCCACGTCGACAATCGAAACGTGTTCACGCTCGACGCTGACACCAAGCGGTCTCAGCTTGCCCAATGCGCGCGACAGGCTCTCAGGCTTCATCCCAAGGCGGCTTGCGATGAGCGCTTTTTCGTAGGGAAGCTCGACGGTGCACGGCCCCTCGCGTGTGGGACAAAGCCGGATCAAGAAATCGGCGATGCGCTGCGGGGCCGATAGCAGCTTGATCTGCTCGATCTGCTCGACAAGGGCCTTGAGATGATACGAAGCCGATGCCAGCATCGATAGCGCGAGGTCCGGCTGCTCGCGGATGCGCCGGCGCAGCATCTCTCCGTCGATACTTAAGAGGCGCGCCGTCGTAGCTACTTCGGCACTCACCGGGTAACGTCCACCGAGGAAGATGGCCGCTTCTGCGAAGGTCTCGCCGCGGCGAAAAACGCCAACGACCGCTTCGCTCCCCTCTGGCGTGACTCGGAAAAGCTTTACCCAACCATCGAGTACGACGAAGAACGAGGTCGCGGGCTCACCTTGCTGAAAGAGCAACGTGCCCTTCTCGTAGACGTGTGCCGATTGATTGCCGACGAGGGACTGCGCAACTTCTTGCGGCATCGCACCAAACAGTGGCGTCGAGCGCACAATCTGCCAGTCATGTTGATCCAAGGCGCTACCGCTCCACGCCGTTCGAATTGCAGCTCGCTGAGGCAGCCGAAGCTGTCTCAATCAAGAGACATCTCGTCTCCACCCAAGAAACAAGCCGTCATGCATCAGGCAGCGGCGAAGGCGGAACCACGGGCGAGGAAGTTGTCGCAGCCGCGCATCGCAGACGGTTAACCTCGGTTAAGGCAGGTCGCTCCCCGATGAGCAAGCTTGATCGTGGTCAATTGGCCGGCGCGTGCTTCAGTCATAGTGAAATTACCATTCGAAATATGTAGGAGGACACGGGTGTTCTCTGCCGCAGGCCTAAGGCGGACGGGATCCATGCCAGGGTACGGCGGACGAGTCGTACTGGCGTGCATCTTCTTGTTTCTGACGACGGCGGTTGATGCGACCAGTTTTGGCACCTACACGGCAGAGGTCAAGTCGGCCGATGTGTTTCCCGGCGCGGACCGCTTTGGTCCGGTCGAGGGCTCCCCACCCGCCGCAGCAGCCTACAAGAACGGCAAGATCGCGGGCTACGTCTTCGAGACCAGCGACACCGGCTACTCGGGGAAACCGATCAAGAATTCTTGCTGGGCTCGACGTCGCGGGGACGATCACGGGCGCAAAGGTCACGGAGCATCACGAGCCCATCCTTCTCATCGGCATTCCGCAGGAAAGGCTCTTCGAATTCGTCGCCCGCTACGTCGGCCGCAACGTCGTCGAGATGACGAGACAGGAGCAAAAAAGCGACGTCGACATGATCAGCGGCGCGACCGTGACGGCGGTCGTGATAAACGACGGGCTGCCCCGGCAGGCGCTTGCCGTTGCCAAGTCCCGCGGCATAGCCGGATTTCCAGCGCTGGTCGCGGCCGATCAGTCGCCGGCATCTGGCACCAAGACCGTTCTTGCCGATACCCCGTTCGAACCTGCCGACTGGGCCGCGCTGCTCAGCGACGGCTCTGTGCGGCGGCTCCACATTTCGAACGCCGAAGCGGATGCGGCATTCAAGAAGATCGGGGTCGGCAGCCCCGAGCCCTACGCGAAAGCCGGCGTACCGGAAGAGAATTTCATCGATCTCTATCTGGCCCTTTTCAACGTTGAGACGATCGGGCGCTCTCTACTCGCTCCTCAGGACTTTTCAGCCGCTTCGTCATGGTTGGGGCCGCGACAGGCGGCCATCATTGTTGCCGCCAACGGCGACTACAGCTTCCGCGGCTCCGGCTTCGTGCGCGGCGGAATTTTCGACCGGCTGCAGCTCGTTCAGAACGATGCGACGATCCTCTTCAAGGACAAGGACTACCGCAAGCTCGACCGCTTTGGCGCGGAGGGTGCGCCGGATTTCCAGGAGGTCGCTCTCTTCCGCGTCCGGGAGACGGCGAATTTCGACCCGGCGCTGCCCTTTCGCCTCGAGCTCCTGGCGCAGCGTCCCATTGGCCCCATCAAGAAGGCTTTCACGAGCTTTGCGCTTCCCTATGAGCTGCCCGCCCGCTTCTTGAGAACGCAAGAGGCGCCGGCGCCGATTGCTGCACCCACCGGGCCGGCGTCGCCAGAGACGCCGTCCGCCCCGCCCCTTTGGGTGAGGATCTGGCAGTCCCACGCGCTCGACGTGGCGGTGCTGGCGCTCTCGCTGGTGATCCTGACGATGATCTTCTTCTTCCAGGATTGGCTCGTGAAGCATCCCGTTCTCTTCGGACGGCTGCGCACCGGCTTTCTGCTCTACAGCGTCCTTTGGCTCGGCCTCTACGCCAAGGCTCAGCTCTCGGTGGTCAATGTCTTCACGTTCGCAAATGCCGTCTTCACCGGGTTCCGCTGGGAAAACTTTCTGCTGGAGCCCCTCATCTTCATGCTGTGGTGCTCGGCCGCCGTCTCGCTCCTGTTCTGGGGGCGCGGAGCCTACTGCGGTTGGCTCTGCCCGTTCGGGGCGCTCCAGGAAATTCTCAATCACGTCGCGCGCCGCCTCGGCATCCGGCAGGTAACCGTGCCGTTCTACCTGCATGAGCGGCTGTGGGCACTAAAATATATCCTCTTTCTCGCCCTCTTCGGCGTCTCGCTCGGAAACATGGCATTTGCCGAGCAGCTCGCCGAGATCGAGCCGTTCAAGACGGTGGTGCTCCTGCGCTTCGTGCGCGAGTGGCCCTTCGTGATCTTCGCCTTGGGCCTTCTCACCGCCGGACTTTTCATCGAGCGTTTCTATTGCCGCTACCTCTGCGTTCTCGGCGCCGCGCTCGCGATCCCCGGCCGCGGACACATGTTCAACTGGCTGAAACGCAGGAAGCAGTGCGGCTACGAGTGCCAGCTCTGCGCCAAGAACTGCATGGTCCAGGCCATCCATCCTCTGGGCGAGATCAATCCCAACGAATGCCTCTACTGCATGCACTGCCAGGTCATTTACTGCGATGACCATGTCTGTCCGCCCCTCGTCCTCAAACGCGAAGGCAGAGGCAAGAAATCCCAAGGGCCGAAGCCCCCGGTGCCGGCTTCAGAGCCGGGAACCACCAATCCCCTTCGAACAATCGCAAGTACGTCAGATGCCAAGGAGAAAACCTATGTCGAAGTCTAAGGAAAGCGGCGTCAACAGACGCGAACTGCTGGGAACAGGCTTCACCGCCGCGACCGTGGCCGGCACCGCCGGGCTCATCGGCGGAGGCGCGGTCGGTCTTGTCGTTTCTGGGGCACCCGCGCGGGCCGATGACTTCGAAGCGGAGGAAAGGAAGACTTTGGTCCCGCCCGGCAAGCTCGACGAGTACTACGGCTTCTGGTCGGGCGGCCACTCGGGTGAGGTGCGCATCATTGGCCTCCCCTCGATGCGCGAGCTGATGCGCATCCCCGTGTTCAATCGCTGTAGCGCCACGGGTTGGGGCCTCACCAACGAGAGCCTCAACATCATGACGGAGAACCTCACGCCGCAGTCCAAGGCCTACCTCGCCTCAACCGGACAGAAGACCTACTTCAACGGCGATCTGCATCATCCTCGGCCATCCTACACGGACGGCGCCTATGACGGCCGCTATCTCTTCGTCAACGACAAGGCCAACACGCGTCTCGCCCGCATCCGGCTCGATGTGATGAAGTGCGACAAGATCATTCAGGTACCGAATGCGCATTCCGTCCATGGCCTTCGGCTGCAGCGCTATCCGCGCACCGGCTACGTATTCTGCAACGGGGAGAACCGCGCGCCGGTACCTAACGTGGGCAAGTTGCTCGATGAGCCGAAGAAGTGGGCCTCGGTGTTCACCGCCGTCGATGGCGACACGATGACCGTCGCCTGGCAGGTGATCGTCTCGGGCAACCTCGACAACAACGATGCCGACTATAAGGGCAAGTATGTCGCCTCAACCTGCTACAACGCCGAGGAGGGCACCACGGTCGCGGAAATGACGGCGTTCGACAAGGACCACATCGTGGTCTTCAGCATCGCGGCCATCGAGAAGGCGATCAAGGACGGCAAGCACGAGGAGATCAACGGCGTCAAGGTGCTCGACGGACGCAAGACCTCAAAGCTCGGGATCACGCAATACATCCCGGTCGCCAATAGCCCGCACGGCTGCAATGCCGCGCCCGACGGCAAGCATCTCGTCATCAACGGCAAGCTGTCGCCGACGGTCACGATCTTCGAATGGGACAAGTTCGACGACGTGTTCGCCGGTAAGATCAAGGGCGAGGATGCAATCGTCGGCAATCTCGAGGTGGGGCTCGGCCCGCTGCACACCACGTTTGATGGCAAGGGCAACTGCTACACCTCGCTGTTCCTCGACAGCCAAGTCGTGAAGTGGCACCTCGACGAGGCGATCCGCGCCTACAAGGGCGAGAAGGTCAATCCGATCAAGCAGAAGATCGACGTCCACTATCAGATCGGCCACATCAACGCCACGCACGGAGAAACGAAGGAAGCCGACGGCAAGTGGGCGGTCGCTCTCTGCAAGTTCTCCAAGGACCGGTTCCTCAATGTTGGCCCGTTGAAGCCAGAGAACGATCAGCTGATCGACATTTCCGGCGACAAGATGGTGCTCGTTCACGACGGTCCGGCATTCTCGGAGCCTCATGACGCAACGATCATGCATGCCTCGAAGCTCAATCCGCTCGAGATCTGGAAGCGCGACGACCCGTTTTTCGAGTTCGCGCGGCAATGGGCGAAGAAGGATGGGGTAACGCTGGAGGCCGACAACAAAGTCATTCGCGACGGCAACAAGGTGCGTGTCTACATGACGTCGTCGGCGCCTGCCTTCGGCTTGAGTCAGTTCAAGGTTAGAAAGGGCGATGACGTGACGGTGTTTGTCACCAACGTCGACGACGTTGTCGACCTCACCCACGGCTTCACCATCGTCGACTACGGCATCGCGATGGAAGTCGCGCCGCAGGCGACGGCCTCGGTCTCGTTCACCGCCAACAATCCGGGCGTCCACTACTATTACTGCCAGTGGTTCTGCCACGCGCTCCACATGGAGATGAGCGGCCAGATGCTGGTCGAAGAGGCAGGGGTGTGAACCTCGTGTCCAATGCTCGGCGAGCGATGACCGGAGCGGCCTGCGGCCTCGCCTTACTGGCGGCCGCTCCTGCGCTCGCCGCCGATGTTACTGTCGGCCCTGGGCCATCCCACCTCATTGAGGCGGTGGCCCGGGCGCACGCTGGCGATCGGCTTCTGCTCCAGAAAGGCGTTCATGCCGGACCGATCGTCATCGACAAAGCACTCGCGATTGAAGGCGTGGAGGGAGCCATCGTCGATGCGGGCGGCTCGGGCACTGTCCTCAAGATTCTCGCCGGGCGTCTCAGTCCGCGGCCTCACGATCAGAGGCTCCGGCAAGCAAGGCGAGAACTTCGACAGCGGGATCTACGTCGAACAGGGCGCCGACCAACCAACCATCGAGGACAACACGCTCGAAGGCAATCTGTTCGGCATCGTGCTCCACGGCTGTAACAAGGCCGCTGTCCGCCACAATCGCATCGCCAATCGAAGCGATCTCTGGCTCAACGACCGCGGCAACGGCATCCACGTCTGGAACAACACGGGCTCGCTCATCGAAGGCAATACGGTCGCGAGCGGGCGCGACGGCATCTACATCGAGATCAGCCACGACAACGTCCTCCGCGCCAACCGCTTCGAGGGCCTGCGCTTCGCCGTCCACTACATGTACGCCAACCGCAACGAGGTCACCGACAACATCTCGATTCGGAACCACGTCGGCTTTGCGCTCATGTACTCGAAGGAGCTCAAGGTTCTGCGCAACATCTCGGTCGCGGATCTGGAGCACGGCCTCATGCTGCACACGATGTACAAATCAGAAGTGGCGCAGAACTATATCTACGGTACCGGCGAGAAGTGCCTCTTCATC
>CAVSDD010000004.1:0-1305672 GCA_963726795.1 uncultured Alphaproteobacteria bacterium
GGGTTACGCCATTCAGGGCGGAGTAGCCAAGCGGAGCGCCTCCCTGACGGGGTGACGACGTTGCGGAGCGGTATGGCGGGAACGCTGGCGAGGGACCCTTGCCCGCCGTTCTCGAACGAGTTGAGAGGGCGGCAAAAGCATGAGCGGCTGCCCCTTTTCCACCCTTTCCCCACCAGCGACGGAAGGAGTCTCACGCGCCGGTCGGCGATCCCTCTGGCCTCTCACTGAGCTGTGGAGTGACTGCAGGTGGGTGCGCAACGCGCGCTCCCCTGCTCTCGCCCCTCACCCCAGCCCTCTCCGTCGAGGGAAAGGAGTCCTGCTTCGCGCTGGCGCTTGGAAGGAGCCGCCGCACTGCTGCGCGCTGGCCATGTCGGTATGGCCGTCGTGCGCGCTTCCAAGCAAGCCACCGGCGCCGAGCCGCTGCCCAAGATCGGTCCGGCGCCAGACTTCACCCTGACCAATCAGGAAGGCAAACGGGTATCACTGACCGACCTACGCGGTGAGGTGACGGTAGTCACGTTTATCTTCACGAGTTGCTCGGATACCTGCCCCATGCTCACGGCCAAGCTGGTGGGGATTCAACGGCGACTTGGCACTGGACGAGCCAAAAGTTGCATTCGCTGCAATCACGGTAGATCCGTTGAACGACACGCCGCCGGTGCTGAAGAAATACGCGCTGGCCCATTCCGCGAACCTCGCCACCTTCTCGTTCCTCACCGGATCGTTCAAGGAGATCGAGGACGTCACTCGCGGATATGCCGTCTACTGGAAGAAGCAGCCAGGCGGGAATGTGGATCATACATTCCTGACTTCGATCGTCGACCGAAACGGCACGCTGCGCGTGCAGTATCTGGGCAGTTCGTTTCGATCCCAAGGAATTCCAGGCCGATCTGAAATCCGTGCTTGCAGAAGGAAACAGCAAATGATGGCATGGGTGCCGCGTCTGGTGGCACTTACGCGAGCCTCGATCTACACGAAGCTGCTGATCGCGTTCCTTGCGATCGTGGCGTTGATGCTCGCCTCGGGTCTGGTGGGACTGCGTGCATTGAGCCAGGTGAACACCCGGGCGGAGGACATGGTGCAGTTGCAACGAAAGATTGCGGCGTATCGCCAGCTCAACCATGACACCATCGGCCAGCTCTACAGCGTCGCGTCTTCGCTCCTGAAACCTGAGGACCGTACGTTAGAAGCCACATTGCGTCAGCTCAATCAGTTCGGCTACGACCTCGACCGCCTGCAGTTCGTGGCTCAGGACGAGAAGGAGCTGTTCATTCGTGTTCGCCAGGACTACGAAGAATTCATCCGGATCGTCACTCAGGTGGTGGAACTCATCCGCAGCGGGAGAGCTGTCGAGGGGCGTGACTTGCAGCTCACCAAAGCGACGCCGCTGGCCGACCGCCTCGAGCGGCTTACCAACGAGTTGGTGAACAAGGCCGAATCGGACATGGTCGCGAGCATCGAGGCGAGCCACGACGCCTATCTTACTTCGCGGCACGCGGTGATCGCTTTCGCGGTAGTCAGTATCGGGTTGGCCTTGCTGCTCGGGTACGCGATCTCCTCGTCGCTGATCAATCCAGTCACGCAGATGGAGGCACGTATGAACGAGATCGCTGCCGGCGACTTCTCCAAGCGGGTGGACGTCCCGAATCGCGACGAACTTGGCGTGCTGGCCGCAAACCTGAATCGGATGAGCGACGAACTTGGGACGCGTCTACGGCCAACTCGAAGCCACCAGCCGTCACAAGTCGGAATTCCTGGCCAACATGTCACACGAGCTGCGCACACCGCTCAATGCCGTCATCGGATTCTCGGAGGTTCTTCAGGAGAAGATGTTCGGCGACCTCAACGAGAAGCAACTCGAGTATGTACACGACATCCACGCTTCCGGGCGCCATCTACTCTCCCTGATCAACGACATTCTCGACTTGTCGAAAATCGAAGCCGGAAAGCTGGAACTGGAGCTCGCACCGGTCCATCTGCCGAGCACGCTCGACGGTACGTTGACCTTGGTCCGCGAGCGCGCCGTTCGGCATGGGCTGGAAGTTCGACTGTCTGTAGACGAGCAAATCGGCGAGACGGTAGCCGACGAGCGCAAGGTTCGACAGATTCTCCTCAACTTGCTCTCCAACGCAGTCAAATTCACCCCCGACGGCGGAAAGATCGATGTGCGTGCGACCCAGTCCCAAGACAATGTCGAGATCTCAGTCAGCGACACCGGCATTGGCATCGCCGAAGAGGATCAGGAGGCAATCTTCCGTGCTCCCGTCAGTCCGGCGCGCCGATATAGATATGGCGCAGGAGAGGATTGTCCGCGATCTCGGCGGCCGTGCCGGAGAGCCCGAACGCGCCGTGCTCGAGCACATAGGCGTGATCCGCGAGAGCGAGCGCGCGATCGACGTCCTGCTCGATCACGATCAGCGTCATGCGCGCCTCCTTCAGAAGCGCGAGCGTCTCGTAGAGCTTGTCCATCACCACCGGCGCGAGACCGAGCGAGATTTCGTCGAAGATGACCAGCCGCGGCCGCGCCATCAGCGCGCGGGCGATCGCCAGCATCTGCTGCTGTCCGCCCGACATCGATGTGCCAGGCGAGCGTTCGCCGCTCCGCCAGAACGGGAAATAGTGCGTAGACCGCGTCAAGGCGCTCCGCGTAGTCGATGAGGCGACGCCGCGCGCGGCGATCTTCAGATTCTCCTCGACCGAGAGCGTCGGGATGATGCGCCGCCCCTCCATGCAATGCGCGACGCCGAGGCCCGCGATCCGGTGCGGCGGCAAGATCCGCGACGTCGCGGCCCGCGATGCGCACCGAGCCGGCGGTCGGCCGGATTGCGCCGCGTGATGACGCGGGCAAGCGTCGTCTTGCCCGCGCCGTTCGCGCCGAGGATCGCGACGGCCTCGCCCTCCGCGATCGGTGAGGTCGACGCCCCTGAGCACGCGCGCCTGTCCGTAGCCGGCTTCGACGCCGCGAAGCTCGAGCAGGGGCGGAGCCGTGGAGCCGGCCGGAGGAGGCGGGCGATGAGCGGCGCGAGCGCTGCGCGCTCGACCGTGCCGGCGAGCGGTCGTGTCCGGGGGCGCCGCGGCTCCAGATCAATGGCGGCGCGGCTCGCCTCTTTCTCCGCGGCGCCATGCGTCCCGAGATAGACCGCGGCGACCTCGTCGTTTGCGAGAATTTCCGCAGTCGGCCCTTCGACCAGCATCTTGCCGAAGTTCAGCACGAGCGAGCGCGCGCAGCATTCGCGCACGACGCGGATCACATGCTCGACGATGACGATCGCCGTGCGCGGGTCGAGGATCGATTTGATCAGCGCGATGAGCTCGGTGATCTCGCTGTCGACCAGTCCGGCGCCGACCTCGTCGAGCAGCACGACCCTGGGCTTGAGCGCGAGCGCGCGCGCGACTTCGAGCCGCTTGCGCCGCAGGAGCGGAAGCGCGCGCGCGGGCAGCTTCGCGGCGTCGGACAGGCCGGTCCGCTCGAGCAGCGCCGTCGCGTTCCGCGCGCGCGACCTCGGCGCGGATGAAGGGGGCGACCGAATATTGCGCCACTTCGAGATTCTCCTCGACGCGTCATGTCGAGGAACGGGCGGGGAATCTGGTAGGTGCGGCCGATTCCCGCGCGCGCGCGCTCGGACGCCGGCATCCGCGAGACGTCGCGGCCCTCGAGCCGGATCGATCCCTGGCTCGGCGCGAGCGCGCCGCCGATCAGACCGATCAGGGTGGACTTGCCGGCGCCGTTCGGCCCGATCACGCCGGTGATCGATCCCGGCGCTCAGCGTCATGTCGACGTGGTCGATGGCGACGAGGCCGCCGTAGCGCTTGACGAGACCGGAGGCTTCGAGCAGGGGCGCGCTAGCCGGCGCTCATGCCGCAGCCCTCTGCGAAGCGCCGCTCGAGGCCCGCGCGAGACCGACGACGCCTCTGGGCGCGAAGCGGATCAGCACGATCAGGATCACGCCTGCGATCGCGATATGCGCCTCCGGATAGTCGGCGAGCGCCTCGCCGAGCGCGATGACGAATATGGCCCCGACCAGCGGACCGAGCCGCAGGCCGACGCCGCCGATGATGACCATCGTCAGCGCGTCGATCGACCATTGCAGGCCGAACATGCCGTAGGGCTCGATCGCGCCGAGCTTCACCGCCTGGACGGAACCCGCCATCGCCGCAAGCGCGCTCGCCAGAACGAAGGCCGCGAGCTTCACCCGGAAAGGCCGGACGCCCATCTGCGCCGCCGCGTCCTCGTCGTCGCGGACCGCGCGCAGGATGACGGAGGCGCGCGTGCGCGTGCAGACGGTGATGACGAGCGACGCCGACAAGCGCGACGACGAGCGCGTAGCGGAACAGGACAGGCAGAGCGGGCGGATCGTCCTTCAGGAAGATTCCGCGTCGCGCCGCCGAAAGCGGAGACGTTGACCATGATCAGGCGCAGCAGTTCGGCGAGGGCGAGCGTGCCGACGGTGAAATAGAGTCCCCGCAGCCGGAACAGCGCGGGGGAGACCAGGCAGGCGAGCGCCGCGCCCGCCAGCGCGCTGCGCGCAAAGCGCGAGCGGCAAGGGCAGGCCGAAGCCGTTCAGGAGTCCGAAGGCCACATAGGCGCCAAGACCGACGAAACACGACACGCCAAGCGAGACGAGGCCCGCCGAACCCGCCATCAGGTTCCAGCCTTCCGCGAGCGTCAGGTAGATCAGCGTGCGAAAGCCGAGCTGCTGCCAGTAGTCGCCGACGAACGAGCGGCGCGAACCAGAGCGCGACGAAGGCGACGAGGATGATCGCGATTTCGGCGTATGCCGGCAAGATTGCGTGAGCGGGTCAAGCGCGCGCCCCTCCGAGGACGCCGCCCGGCCGGAAGGCGAGAACGGCCAGGAAGAGCGCCATGCCGACGAGGTCGCGGTAGCCGTCGCCGAGCGCCAGTCCGCCGAGGCTTTGCAGGGCGCCGAGCGACGATGCCGCCGACGAGCGTGCCGAGCACGTTGCCGAGGCCGCCGAGCACGACGATGGCGAGGCTGTTGAGCAGATAGGAGGCGCCGCTCGACGGCCCGAACTGGAACGCCGCGCCGATGAGCACGCCGCCGACGCCCGCGCAGGCCGCGCCCAGCGCGAAGGTCAGCATCTGCACGCGGCGGACGTCGACGCCGAGCGTCGTCGCGGCCGAGGGGTCGGCGGCGCTCGCGCGCAGGTCGCGGCCGAAAGCGGTGCGTGAGACTAGCCAGTGCACCGCGAGGATCGGCGACGACCGAGATCGCAAAGCCGATGACATACATCAGCGGCACGGTTACGGGGCCGAGCGTCAGCGGCAGCGCGGCGTAGCGTGCCGGGATCGAGCGCGTGTCGGCGCTGAAGGCGAGCACGAAGACGTTCTGCAGGATGATCGAGACCGCGAACATCGTCATCATCTGCGCTTCCGCCCCGCGATCGGCGAGCGGCTGAAGCAGAAAGCGATAGAGCGGAACCGACAGCGCGGCGACGAAGAGCGCGACCACGGGCAGCGCGAGGAGCGGATCGACGCCGGTAGGCCTGCACGAAAAACAGGCCGAAATAGGCGCCGAGCGAGCAGAAACTCGCCATGCGCCAGATTGACCAGGCGCATCACGCCGAGAATGATCGAAAGGCCGAGCGCGATCAGGCCGAGCATTCCGCCGAGCAACACGCCCGCCGCAATCGTGCTGGAAGCGACGCTTACGTCGGGCATGTCGCTCTCCTCAGCGGATCAAGGAAGCGGAAACAGGAAATCGCCGGTCTTTGGCGCCTTCGGCCACACGATCACGGTCTTGCCGCTCTGCCATTGCAGCGAAACGACGGGCAGCTTCGCGGTATGGTTCTCGTCGAACTTGATCGGCCCGACGACATAGGTCTTGTCGGTCTTGGCGAGCGCCGCGTTGATCTTCTCCGGGTCGGTCGAGCCGGCCGCCGCGATGGCGTCGAGCAGCACCTGCGCCGCCGCGTAGGAATCGGCGATATGCTGGCTGCTCGTCAGCTTGGTCTCGCTTTCGAACGCCTTGGCGAGGTCGGCCGCGCCGGGATAGGGGAAGGTCGGATCCCAATAGCCGCCGACGAGCACGCCGTCCGAGAGCTTGCCGAGCGCCTCGGCGAATTGCACCGGCTCGGCGCCCTTCTCGATGTTGAGGACCTTGGGCGTATAGCCGCCGGCCGCCATCTGCTTGCGGATCGCGATCGCCTGCGGCGTGATCGCGTCGACCATCACGACTTCCGCGCCCTTGTTCTTCGCCTCGGCGATGATCGAGGTGAACTGCGCGTTGTCGACCGGAAACTCGGCGTTCTGAACCACCTCATAGCCGAACTGCTTGGCGAGCGCCGGCCAGATCTTGCCGCCGACCACCTGCCCGTCCGGACCGTTGTCGTGCCAGAGCGCGAGCTTCTTGTTGGTCTTGGCCGCGATTCCGAGATCGTCGAGCGCCTTGAACTGAACCGCGCCGAGCTCGGGCTCGTCGAAGAAAAGATCCCAGACGTATTTCCACTTGCGCACCGACTTGAACGCCTCAAGCGGATCGCATCCGGTCACCATCGGCTTCTTGGCCCGGTCGGCGACGAGCGCGCCGGCGTTGACGAGCGCGGGCGTGCAGGAGCCGAGCATCGCCGCGACATGATCGCGCGAGATAAGCGTCTCGGTGTTCGAGGCGGTGACGTTCGGATCGGTCTTGTCGTCGCGGATGATGAGCTTGACCGTCTTCTTCTGGCCGTCGACCGTGATGCCGCCCGCCTTGTTGACCTCGTCGACGGCGCGCTTGTAGCCCCATTGCTGGAAACTGCCGAAGCCGGCCAGCGGACCGGAGAGCGGCAGCGACGCGCCGATCACGATGTCGTCGGCCGAGGGCAGAGCCCATTCCGAGCGCGGCGAGTGCGATCGCGGCTGCGACGCCTGTCCTGAACTGTCTCATCGATGGATGATGAATGCGATTGTCCTTCATCGTTTCCTCCCACATATGCGGCCGCTTTCCGGCCCCTTCAGAACGTGTTGTCGAGCGTCACGCGCCGATAGAGAACGGGCAGGATATCCGGCGAGATAGCCCATCTCCTCGACGCAGTGCTGGTGCAAACGCCTGGTGAAGTCTTCCGTCGACCTGCTCGGCCCGCATCGCACGGATTTGCTGCCTCGGGAATGTGGACTGTCGCATCGTGGGCTGATCAGGCCGAGCCAGAAGCGGGAGCGCATCTCGCAGCCGTAGTCGGTGTCCCGGACAAATGGACATGCGCCCGACATGGATCGGATGCTCGAGGAGGCCTGGTCGCGCGCAGACAGCAAATCGCTCCGGAGGCCTTGTACGCGTTGTCGCCGAAGGTCTCGGAAGGATCGTGAAAATCGATTCGGAGCTTGTAGAGCGGGCCGTCCTTGACCGGCGAGATATTCGTGGACGAGATGCGACGCGCCGACGTAGTTGCCGTCGACCCGATTTTCCCAGCCGCTGTAGACATGGTCGGTCGGATGCCAGAGCTTGTACTGGTCATGTCGCCGAGCCAGCCGAACCACCAGTCGACCATCTTGGCGCGACAGCCGGGCATGCGCGTCAGCGCGGCAACCAGCCGCTTGCCGTCGCTCGAGTTCCTGTAGCCGGATTCGATGGGCAGATAGCCGGGCTTCAGCAGGTCGTTGGCTTCTTCAAATTCCATTGCCGCCTCCCGATCGTTTCAGTCAGAACCCGACGTTGTCGCCGCCCTTGAGCGCAAGCATTTCTCGCGCTTCGACGGGGGTCGCGATCTCGTGGCCGAGCTCTTCAAGGATGCGGCGCATCTTGCTGACCTGATCCGCGTTCGAGGACGCGAGCTTGCCGCGCCCGATATAGAGCAAGTCCTCAAGCCCACGCGCACGTTCCGCCTGCGTCGCGCGGGGAATTTGTGAGCGGCGGCCGCGCCGCCCGCTTCCGCCGCCGCGATCGACTGCGTCGCGATGTCGTCGGGTGTGTAGGCCAGCGCGTCGGACATGGTCGGCGTATGGATGCCGCCGGTGACAGCGCAGGTAACGATGACCTTGTTGCTTGTCGTCGCCTTGGCCACGATTTCATCTTTCTTTCGGGGAAGGCGCTTTGAAGCTCGCCTTGAGATGCCGGTCAAGTCGCTCGCGCAGCGCGGCCTGGTCGTCTTCTGTCCAGTCACGAAATCCGCCGCCGCTCTTGAAGCCGAGACGGCCCTTGGCCGATCAGCTTGTCGAGAAGAGGCGAGGGCGCGGTCGAGCGGTCGAGCGCCGGCAAGACGTAGCTGTGAATCGCGCGCGTCAGATCGAGACCGACGAGGTCGGCGTTCTCCGAGCGGCCCAAGCACGGCGAGCCGCGCGCCAAAACTCGACTTCACGACGTCGTCGACAGTCTTCGCGTCGCAGACGCCCTCCGCGACCAGCGCGATCGCCTCGCGCCAGAGCGCGTGCTGAAGCCGGTTGCCGACGAATCCGGGCACGTCCTTGCGGACCTCGACCGGCGCCTTGCCGACCGACTTCAGGAGCGCAATCGTTCGCGCGATCGCGTCGTCCGAGGTGTCGCGCCGTGCGGATCACCTCGACCAGCGGCACGAGATAGGGCGGATTCCACCAATGCGTTCCGAGCGCCCGCGCCTTGTGCTCGAACGCGCGCCATGATCTGGCCGATCGGAATGACGGAGGTGTTCGACGCCAGGATCGCGGCCGGCGGGGCGAAGCGTTCGACCTCGGCGAACAGGTCCTGCTTCAGCTCGAGATTTTCCGGCGCGGCTTCGATCACCCAGTCCGCGCCCGCGACGCACGCTTCGAGCGAGGCGACGACTTCGACGCGCGCGAGCGCATCGCGCGACTCCTGCGAACCGTCGAGATTGGCGGCGATGCGCGTCAGGATCGCGTCGCGCGCGTCCGCGAGGGGATCGGTGATCCGCACAGGATGGCCCGCGCAGGCGAAGACCTGCGCGATGCCATGGCCCATGAGCCCGCCGCCGAGGATCGCGATGCGCTGGTGAGCCATCGTCATCCCGCCGTGTAGCCGCCGTCGGCGTAGAGGATGTGGCCGGTGTAGAAGTCCGACGCCGCGGACGCGAGGAACAGCAGAGGGCCCGGCGAGATCGCCGGGCTCGCCGAGGCGCCCCTTCGGCACGCGGGCGAGGAAGCCTGCGCGCGTCGTCTGGGCGCGCTCGTCGTCGCCGAACATCCAGGCGGTGAGCGGCGAGCGGAAGACGGTCGGCGCGATGGCGTTGACCGTGATTCCGGTCGCGCCCCATTCGCAGCCCAGGGCGCGCGTGATGCCGTCGACCGCCGATTTCGAGGCGCAATAGGCGGTGTAGCCGGCGGGATGGCCGAGCAGGCCGCGCGCCGACGACATCAGGACGATCTTGCCGCCCTCGCCCTGCGCCAGCATCTGCCGGCCGGCCGCGCGCGCGATCAGCCAGCTCTGCGTGACATTCGCGTCCATCACGTCGAGGAAGCGATCGGGCGACATTTCGACGATCTTCGAGACGTCGTTCTTGCCGGACGCGACGACGAGAATGTCGACCCGGCCGAAGCGCGCGACCGCCGCCTCGACGATCTTGTCGCAGGCCGCCTCGCTCGATGGGCGCGCCTGCGATCTCCTCGACCTCGGCGCCGCGCCTCGCGGCACTCGCGCGGCGACTTCGGCGAGTTCCTTCGCCTTGCCTGCGGCAAGGACCAGTTTCGCGCCGGCAGAGGCCAATGTTTCGGCTGCGACCGCGCCAAAGGCGCCTGAGGCGCCGGTGACAATGGCGACCTTGCCGCTGACCGCGAAGAGCGCGAGCGGGTCCGTCGGCGCGCCGGTCATGGCTTCACTCCGGGCGGATAGGGAATGACGACCAGCATCTTGCAGACGTCGTTGTCGCGATTGACGAGCTGGCGCACTTCGTTCGGCGGCGATGGTGCAGGAATCCATCGGCCCGAGCACGGTCTCGTTGCCGTCGATGATCACGGCACATGCGTCCGCTGAGGACGACATAGACCTTCTCGAAGGGGGTCGAGTTCGGGACCCGCGCCGCCGCCCGGAAGAAATTGCGAGAAGTCCGACCCATTGATTCGTCGGCCCGCCGGGCTCGAACCCCTGCAGCCTGAGGCCTACGACGCCCCAATGATTGGGGGCCTCATAGGGCTTTGCCTCGGCAAAGCGTTTGACCAACATCGCGGCGTCCCTCCTGAAATGGCCCGGCTCTTTGGGCCTTCGGCTACTTGGCTGACGCGAAAGGCGCGCCGTTTTCGATCCTGAAGTTCTGCGATTTGTCGATCATCGCGACGAGACGGATGATGCAGCCGTCGCCGCGATCCCAGTTCCAGGGGAAGAACGAGAAGGTCACGCGCTTGCCGGTCACCGCGTCGAGATCGCCGCCGACATTCTCGATGCCGAGAATCCCGTTGGTGAAGAGCTTGCGATGCACGGGCTCCCACTCGGGATGAGCCTCTTTCCAGTCAACCCCGCCCGACCATTTCTTGAATTCTTCCGCGAGATGGGGATGCAGCGGGCCGTTGCGGTGCGGGCCGATCGCTGTCGCGAGCGGATGGTCGTTGGCCTGCGTGTCGTGGCCGACGACCTTGACCTTCTTCTCGACGAACCAGTCGCCGGCGGACGGTACGAAGCCCGGGCACTTGCAGAAATATTCCTCGCTGTCGCGATATTTGTGATGCCAGCCGGTGTTGACGATCACGACGTCGCGCGGACGCACCGCCTTGCCCGGCGGCCTTTTCGAGATCGTCATAGGTGATCGGCTCCCACATCTTCTTCGGGATCGAGACCACGATGCCGGAGCCGAAGAAATGCGGCAGCGGCACTTCGTCGATGAAAGGCGTATCCTCGACCACATGCGCGGGCGCGTCGATGTGGGTGGTGTTGTGCATGCTGGTCGTGATGCGCTGCGACAGCACGCCCGACTTCGCCATGTAGTGGATGCGCTCGATCTTGACGTCTTCGAAATAGGGCCAGTTCGGCGACTGGAATCCGAAGCGGTGGGAGAGATTGTAGAACTCGAGCCCCATCGGATTGTCGAGGTTCGACTGGAACTCGATTCCGCGCACCGTGATGGACATGCAGCGTCTCCTCCGATTGTGTTCGCGTGAGCGCTTGCGGACGCCACGTGTATCGCGATACAATGCATGTGTATCGTGATACAGTCAAGTGGCGTCGCCGAGAATTTTGTTCTCGGCCGCAAGAGGCGCATATGCCGGGGCAGGCGGTCGGCGAGCGGGAGAAGGGGAGTGGAAGCGGACGCAATCGGCGAGGAGGACAAGTCGGCTGGCATGGGCGTGCAGGTCATCGCCCGCGCCGCCAGCGTGCTGCGCGCGCTTGAGGGCAAGCCTGAGGGCCTGAGCCTGGCGCAGATCGCTCGCGAGGTCGGCCTTGCGCGCTCGACGGTGCAGCGCATCGTCGCGGCGCTCGCAGCGGAAGGGTTCGTGAGCGAGGCGCAGCCCGGACGCGGCGTGCGAATCGGCGCAGGTCTTGCGAGGATTGCGGCGTCGATCAGCTCAAATCTGACCGACGTCCTGCATCCGCATCTCGTCGCGCTTCGCGATCAGGTCGGCGAAACGGTCGACCTGTCGATTCTATCGGGCGGCTCGGTCGTGTTCATCGACCAGATTGCGGGGCAGCAGCGTCTCGTCGCGCTATCGGGTATCGGCGAACGATTTCCCGCTCCACTGCACCGCCAACGGCAAGGCGATTCTCGCCTGCTTCAACAAGCAGGACGCGGTCGCCCTTATCGACCGGAGCGCAGCCGAGCATCCTGAACATCCCTTGCCGGACCGGGCGAAGCTGCTTCGCGAACTCGATGCCGTCAGACGTCGCAATCTCGCGTTCGATCTCGGCGAGCACGACATCGGGATCAGCGCCGTCGGCGCCGCCGTGCTCGACGCCTTCGGACGTCCCGCCGCTGTCTCGATTCCGGCGCCTTCTCACCGCTTCAACGCGGAACGCGACGCGCTGTCAGCCGCAATACTGGCGTTCCGGGAGAAGATGCGGACGGTTGTCGGGCGCTGAGAAGCGATACGTCTGGTGTCGTGCCCGCAAATGACTTCCCCTCGGTGAGGAGGGCATGCAAATTCGTCGGGTGGTTTGGCCGCAAGCGTTAGTGCATGGTCGTTATTCGCGCGCGCGGGGATTGAGCAGCGGGTCGGGCCAGAGAGTGTAGCGATTGATGGTCGCGAGTTCGTCGCCGCCAAAAGTCTCGCGGCCGAACGGTCCTGGAAGCCGGCCACCCCGCGGCGCGGCTGCGCCGGGGTCAGCAGATGTCGGTCGGCGAGGCGAAAGATGCGGTGCTGCGCAGTCGATCCGTTGCAGCGCAGAGGTTTTCGAGGGCGCCGGCGGAACTGCAAAGTCGAAAGTGGCGTGAATCTGGTCATAATTCAGTTGAATTGGGTGTTTGGAGACGCAGCCGTAGATCGAGTGGCCACGCTTGGCGCAGATTTAGGTCGGCGCAGATGATGTGGGCGACGATCGCGTCGCATCCTGCGGCCTCATCCTGAGGGCGAAGCGAAGCCTCGCGTCTCGAAGGACGATCCATGAGCAGCGCGGCGCAAGGGGCGCATTTGGAGTGGTCCCTACGCCAAGCTCACGGCAGGCTTTCGAGGCCTCTTCGCGGCGCCTCGGGACGGGGCTGTTGCACTTATCTGAACTGGACGCATGAATCAAGGCGGCGACGCGTTCAGGCAAGGTTTTCGCTCAAGCGCGCGCCTCGACCACCAGGCGAGGAGCAGAAAAAGAAAACAATCTGTTTTCGATAATCGGAATTCGTGCTATAACTCTTCCTTCGCCGGATCGAACCTGAGCCGAGGCGCAGAGTGAGGAGCGGCGACGTCCGGTTGGGACTTTTGAGGCGCATCGACGAGGGAGAGAATTTTTTATTTGAATCGGCCATAACCCTTTGAAAAGTCTCGATTAGAAAAAATAAACGCTAGTAAACGCTAGCAAATTTACTAGCGTTTACTAGCGCTTACTCGCGTTTATTGACGCGAAGCCGACCCCATGGCTTCGCGCTCAAGCTCTCTTGGCCGTAACCCATTGTCCTACGTTCCGCTCTTGGCTGAGCGGAACAGGGCGTCGATGACTAGCAGGAAGCCTCGAGCAGAGCGACGAGGCGAGCGGGGGCCCCGATCCGTGATAGCGCGCGCACACGCTCAGCCGCGAACAAGCACGCCCGCGGGCAAGCGCGCGGCGAGTTCGCGTCCCGCCTCTCGGCCCAGCGCCTCGGCGTCGGCGGATGGTCCGTCGGCGGCGACGGGGAAGCTTTCGGATCCGTCGGGTCGCAGCACCTCGCCCCGGAACAGGACCCGGCCGTTCACGAGACGAGCGTGGCCGGCGATCGGCGTGCGGCAGGAGCCCTCCAGCTCCGCGAGGAACGCGCGTTCGGCGGTGAGCGCCCATCCCGTCTCGGAATCGGCGATTGCCGCGAGCACATCGCGGGTCCTGCCGTCCGCAGTCCGGGCGGTCAGCGCGATCGCGCCCTGGCCAGGGGCGGGAAGGAAAGCCTCGAGGTCGAGCGGCCCCCGGGCCCGGTGAGCGAGACCGAGCCGTTTCAGCCCCGCCATGGCGAGCAGCGTCGCGCCGACCGCGCCCGATTCGGCCTTGCGCAACCGCGTTTCAACATTTCCTCGAAGAAGCTCCGGCCTTAGGTCGGGACGCAGGCGAAGGAGCTGACCCTGCCGGCGCAGCGAGGCGGCCCCGAAACTCGCCCCCTGAGGCAGGCCCTCGACCGTATCGGCCAAGGCGGAGATCAGCGCGTCGCGCGGGTCCTCGCGTGGCAGGAAGCCCGCGATCGCAACGCCTTCGGGCATCAGCGACGGCAAGTCCTTCGCCGAATGAACGGCGGCGTCGATCTCGCCCGCCAGCAGGGCCGCGTCGATCTCCTTGGTGAAAAGGCCCTTGCCTCCCACGTCCGCCAGCGGCCGGTCCTGGATCAGGTCGCCAGTGGTGCGGATGATTTTTAGCGCCACGCGTCCGGGCTCCCAGCCCAGCGACTGCGTGAGGCGATCGCGAGTTTCCTCGGCTTGCGCGAGCGCCAGCGGCGAGCCGCGCGTGCCGAGTGTAAAAATTGACGTCATGGGGCGTCTCTATTCGGCTCGCTGCACGCGCTGTCAAATCATGCAGCGCCTTGCGCAGGACTTCCAGCGCCGGCTCGGCGGCCTGGTGAAATTCACGGACGCTCCCTGGAACCGTGGACCGCGCACAGTTTCAGAGACAAATCGGACTCGGGCGGCCGGGCCGGCGTGAGGCGGCGACGATTCCGCTACCTCCTTTCCGGAGGCCGCGATAGATTTGACATATTCAGGCAGCGACCTTCGAGACGCTTTGCGACGGCTGATCAAATTTCTTCACACGATCGGAGCCACCGGGCTCATGGGGTCCATCGCGTCCCTGCTTGTCCTCATGAGTATTTCGCCGCCGTCGACTTCCCTTGCTGGATACGCCTTGATGCGCGGCGCGATAGCCGAAATCGCGACTTGGATTTTTTTTCCTTCGTTCTCGCTCACTCTTGTCGCGGGCATGTTGGCGATTGCCGTGAACCGCGCATTTCACGACGCCGGCTGGGCCTGGGTAAAGCTCGCAACCGGGATTCTCGTCTTCGCGGGCAGCTTCCAGGTTCTGGGCTCCGTACAGGAGGAAGCCAAGCGAAGCGCCGGCGCGTTTGCGGGCCAGCTGGACCCCGAGACGATCACAGGGTCGTTTGGAGAGGAAAGCGCGTTGTGGGTTCTTCTTGCGGTCTCGACCGCAAATGTTGTGCTTGGCGTCTGGCGGCCGCGCCTCACGCAGATTTCGCGGACATCGGGAGAACACCGAAAAGCAGGCTGAGACAGTTGCGCAATCTTGACTTGAACGAAGAAGTGGAAACACGGTTTGACACCCGACCGCATGGTGGAGAAGGTGATTTCGATATGTTGATTGTGAATTATAGTAGGTGTCGCTTATTCCGCGTACATGACTGGTATGTCGAACCGGGTCTGGAGCCAACCTCAAGATGACCAGGCGGCTGGCCCGCCAGGCAACGGAGAGCAGAATGGATCGACGCGACATTCTCTTGGGGACAACGACGGCAGCCGTGAGTTTGGCGCTGCCGGGTCAAAGCCAGGCGCAGGCGAAGTCGCTGAAGGACAAGCTTGTCGGCGCGTGGGGTCTTGTCGACATTTACGACATGGGCAAAGACGCGTCGCAATATTACGTCTGGGGCGAAGGCGTCCAAGGCCTCGCCGTGTACACATCCAATGGCCATTTTTCGTCACAAATCATCTCGGCGAATCGCGACAAAGGCGCCTCGAAGACCCCCCGCATGCCGGTCGGACAGTCGATCGGGTATTTTGGGACTTACACGGTCGACGAGGGGACGATGACAATCAAATTAAAAATCGATCGGTGCTCGTTTCCCGGTTGGGACGGCATAGAACGAGTCACCAAGATCGCTTTGCTGACTGTTGACGAGTTGAGAACCGAGGCCGCGCCTGTCCACGATCCCCTCAATGGCGAGGTTATCCCGAAGGCGCAGTATAAGCGCGTTGGCTAGTCGCTATCCCGGGGGATAGGCGCAGTCCGCGCAATCGAGATCAGTCGACGGCATGTGGGGAAGTGAACCGCCGTGGCGAAGTGTACGCCGTGAACTCAGCTGTTCGGCTGGAACTCGTGGCTGACGTAGCCAAGCAGGCCCTTGGCCGCCTCTTGCGGTCGTCAAGCCCCAGGCGCGTCGGCGATCAACGCGAAGCGCCGAGTCGAAGCTTGGTCTCGACTCCGGCCGCATCGGCGATCCAAGATTGTCGGAAGCTCGTCACACTCGGCGATCGACTGCGACGCGAGTCCAGCCTCAGGGCTTGCCGCCGCCGCGTTCCAGGGGTGGGGGCGACAGGCAGGCACAAATTTCCGATCTGGGCAGCCTCTCTGAGCTATCCTTCTCCCGCGATCGAGTCTCCCGGGGGCAGGCCTAGCAGGATGCTGAAAAAGTCACTGCGGTTGCGCCACAGCGCGCCATGCTCGATCTCGCCCGCCACGCCGACGATCGCGCCCTTGCCGTAACCCTGGATCGTCTTGGGTCCCCTCCCGGGCGCGGCGATCAGCGCGTTCGCCAGGTCGAGACCGAGCGGCTTCAAATCGTCGGAGAAGCCGATGATGTCCTCGACATAGCGGCCGGCGAAGGGGTTCTTAATCACAGCGAAGAATCGCGTAAGATGTTGTTCGGGCGCTGGGCGTGCTCGGCGACCAGCTCGTCGAGCGGCCGCACCTCGTCGACATGGCCGTGGCGACCTTTAGCGCGTCGAAGGCGGGCGGCAGATCGGCCGCGCAATATCGCTCATGTCGTCGTCGCGCCGATGCGCACGCTGGCGTTGTGAAGCGTACAACGCGCAGTGCGGATATGTTGGAAATGGCGACATAGTCGCCATGCAGCGGACGCTCTCCCTCGCCGGGATAAAAGTCAGTCCCTCCGGCTGACGCGCGCGCCGCTTTCGCCCAGCAACCCTAGCGCATCGTCGAGGTTGGAAGGTCGAGCATACATGCGCGCAGCTCAGACGTCGGATGTTTGTATGCAAATGATCGAGCGAACTCACGCCTTGTCAAGGACGGTCCATCAGGCGGAGGCGGAATTGCAGGGCGCTCTTGGCAGCGCGCTTCACAAGCGGCTCGTCGCCGAGCGCTCGGAATATTTAGGGCTAGGAACAGTCGTCTGGAAGGCCCATCGCGAGCGCACCCAGCGTTCGGTCACGTGTCCCAATGTCTCCCTCGCCATGGACCGGCTGGATGCAGACTTGATCGGCGCCGGCTTGCAAATGCGCCGCGAGACCGCGGGCGATCGTCGCCACGTCGCCCCAGAGCACCATCGCATCGATGAACCTATCGGAACCGCCGTCGGCGAGATCAGCTTCAGTGAAGCCGATACGCAGCCAGTTATTGCGATAATTGGTCAAGCTCATATAGCGTTCGAGTTCTCGCCGGGCGAGCCGGCGCGCCGCCGTGGCGTCCGTCTCGAGGCAAACTTTCTGTTCGACTGCGAGCAGCTTGCCCGGTCCCAGGGCGGTTCTCGCTTCGCGAGTATGATCGGGGGTCACGTTATAGGGGACCGCGCCCGCCGTACGCTCTGCGGCGAGTTTCAGCATCAACGGTCCAAGCGCCGCGACCACAACAGGCCACTCCGCCGCGTTTGACTGATCCTTATAGAGGCCGTCGAGATAGCGGCGCATGGTCGGCACGGGTTTTTCATACACGTGGCCGCGCAGCTTCTCGACCATGGGCGCGTGGCTGACGCCGAGGCCGAGGATGAAGCGATCGTCATAGAGGCTGGACAAGGTGCGCAGGCCGCGTCTCGCGGTGTACGGGTCGCGCGCATAGATGTTCGCGATTGAGCTGCCGATGATTAGCCGCTCCGTGTTCGCCAGCATGAAGCTCGCGATGGAGAGCAATTCTATCCAACCGCCTCCGGGTACCAGAATGTCGAATAGCCGTGGTCTTCAACCGTCCGCAGCAGGCGCCGGATCCCGGCTGCGTCCAAACGGTCGATGGGATACCAGACGCCCAGCTTTCCCAATTGCCTATTACGTCGAACTCCCCGAATGCACCGCAGGCGCCGCGTCACCAGCGATGGCCGCGGCGCGCCCATCAAATCGGCGTGAACCTCATCGCGGGACTACGCCATTTTGGTTAGGGTCGTATCAGCCCGCGCAGCGGTCGATTGCATCTGCGGTAGAGATACCACATCTCTTTATAACTGCCTCACACAAGCTCGTGTAAGCTCACAGAAGCCTAGTATGCACTGCGATGTCAACGACTTAGGTGTGGCGCGGGACAAGGACAACCACGTCGCCCAGAAGAATCTCGCGGACGCCATCTCCGACTACAAGGACGCTCAGGCGCAGCTTGGCGCGACCATTAATCACAAGGATTGGCCGAGCATTCCCAACGCTCTGTCGCGTCATCTGAGGTCGCTGGACACACAACTTAGAGGTGCAGGGATCACAATCCGCTGGCCGACTAGTCACAAAGCTGGACGGAAGATATCCGTCGTTGTGAAGAAAAAGGACGCTAGGGACATAGGAGTAGACGAGGGGCCATCGTCCCCCGCCGAAATCATCGTCCCCCGGCCCAGAAAATATGGAAAAATCATCGTCCCCCAAAAAAAGGGGGACGATCCTTCGCCGCCCCCCGGCATCAGCGGCGATGATCATTAAGATCTCGATACGGGTCTCGTCGATCCGGACGACCTGCCTTTTATCGAGGATGAACCGGAATATCCCTCCTCTTCTCCGTACGGTCAACACTCGTCTGGGTTGCGCGATAAGGACAAGGGTTTCGAGATATGACGGGCGCCGAGATCCTCGCTGCGGCCGCGGCGCGCGGCTTCAGGGTAGGGCTGAATTCCACCGGCGATGGGTTGATATTATGGCCAGGCGACGACCCGCCGGCCGACCTCGTCGATCTCATCAGGGGCGCAAAACCCGAGATCATCGCGGTCCTTCAAGCCGAGCGCGGGCGCATCAATCACTGGATCGCGGATCGTCTCATCGACTGGCCGCCTGAATCCTGCCTGCATTGCCGCAAGCCGATCGTCGTCGGTCAGCTGTGGACCGTCGTCTCGAACGGCGAGGTCACGGCGCGCTTTCATCAGCCTTGCCACGGCGAGTGGCTGGCCCAGCAGGAAGGCGCTCGCGCGGCGGGCGCTGGGGCTCGACCGGGGCGAACGCAAATGAAGCTCATTGTCGACTGGAGCGTGAAATGGCCGAACTCGATCGGCTGCTCGCGGCCGGTTGCTCGCATTGCGACGGTCCGGTTGGCCGCTTGTTGCGCCATGACGCCAGGGCGGGCGGCGAACAGATTTGGTTGGCCTGCTGTAGCTGCGGCGCGCGCTTGGGTGGCCCGCTGCCGCACGTCGACCACCCGCGGCAATTCAGTTATCCGCTTTGTTCCGAGGGTCTGGGCGAAGACCTGACGCCAGAGGAGGTCGAAGAAACCGTCCTCGCCGCAAAGCCAGTCAGGCTCGCGGAATTGCTCCGTGAACTTCCGCGTCGCCGCGTTCTCGCGAATGTGCATCGTGAGTTCTCAGCCACCGGCTACGTCGTTGGCTGCGGCATCGCTGAAAGTGACCTTGCCGAGCTCGCTCCCCTGATCGGGGTTGGGAAATACGCCGCGCTTGAGTTTCGTGACGCCGGTGCTCGCTTGCTGAAGTGTGAACGCGACCTCGTTCGAATATTGACGCCGCATCGCAAAGGCGAGCAACTCGATTTGAGCGACGTTTCAACTCTGCGACTTAAGCGGAGTGAAGTTTTCGCCCTGACTAGCGACCATCCCCGGATGGCCCTCCGGCGTCGTGCGCCATCCCAGGGCGGATCAGATTAAAATCGGCCCACGTCTCTTAACGCGAGCTTAGTGCTGGAGCCGGCGATAGTTTCCTAGAGGTCAAGCGTCTGACACTGGTGCCTGAAAGGCAAAAAATGCGGCGCGGCCCTAGTGTGGCGTAGATTGACGGCTGGAGAACCCCTGCCGATGAACAAGCCGCATGTCGAATTCGCCCGGGTGAACATGGCGGAAGGCTGGGCCACGCCTCCGAACTACCCCGCAGGCGTCAAGCAAAAGATTCTGGCGAGCGACTTCGACGAAAGCCGCAGGATGGGAAGCCGCACGCGGCTACTGCGCTTCGATCCGGGTGTCTCCACCACAGCGCCGTTCGTGCACGACCACTGGGAAGAGGTCTACCTGATCTGGGGTGAACTAATCGTTGGCAACGACATGCAGGGCATGGGCGGGGAAGCTTTCGACTCGCCCACCTATGCTTGCCGGCCGCCGGGCGTCTCTCATGGACCGTTCAAGTCAGATCGCGGCTGCCTACTCTATGAGTTTCACTACTAGAGAGGAAAGCAACCCGAAGTTGAGTGGAACCAATCGTGTGGGCTGCCTCCATCGGGTTAAAGCAGGACACGAAGTGTCAGATGTTGACCCCTAGGCGGTGCCGAACTTTATCATCTGCGGCGTCTCTCGTTTACCGCATCCGCAGGGTATCGCCGCGTAGGCACACGCAAACCGTATCGCAGGACAGACGTGCCCGGCTCATAGACATGGAGAATGGAACCCGGCCTCGTCGCGCCCGTGGGTTTCTGTGGGCTCGATCGCCGCGCAGGGGTCGGTTGGTTCTAACCTTGGTGACGGACGGACGGCGCGCGTCTTTGCCGTCTTCGAGCGCGCGTGTGTCCGCGGTCCGATCACGAGTGACTGCGCGATCCGCGCTGCCGGCTGGTGCGAGTATCTCGAAGCGCACGCGCGCCGCTGCTATGGATTGTTGAAGGATAGCGGCCTCCGATCGGCTCAGGCTTTAGCGGAAGAGCGAACGCGGCGAATTGAAGAGCGGCTTCACTGCCCGCGAGGTGCGCCGGCGTCAATGGACCGGGCTAAAGACCGACAGGTCGGTCGAGACGGCAATCGAATGGCTCGAGGACTGCGGTTGGGTGCGTCGAATGCGGCCGATTGTCGGCCAAATGGGCCGTCCGACGACCCGCTACGAAATTGACCCCGACCTCTGCGAGCGAGGCGACGAATGACCGATTGGCTCGAGATCGCTCGTCGTGAGCTGCCTGCAGCGGACAAGAAGAGGCTTTCGTCAGTTTCAGCAGTAAGTGAGGTAGGCGTTTTTGAAAAGTTGCAGGCATTCCGGTTGCATCGACAAACTGTCGGTGCCGCTGGGTTCCCCTTCTATGAGTTCAACGGCGCCCCCTACTGCTGCTGAGGATAAAACGACGGCAGTCACAACACCTCCTGCCAAAAGTGCCGAAACATCGGTTTCGACGATAACGGCGGCAGTGCTTGAGGACGTTTTCATTGACCAATCGCTACCTCACGAGCATGGCGCGAACGTCGCATCGCCCCATATGAAGCCCCCACAAATTCATAAGGGCCCAGGTGAGGAACTGCCAAAGGTGACGAAAGCGTTGGCCTCGAGTGAACCCGACAATGCGCCAGAGGACTCGGCCGCAGATGCTCGGCACTGGCGTCGCAAGTTCGAGGACAGCACGATCCTAGTGCAGCGCGTGCGCAATCTGCTGCGAGCCGAGGCCGAGCGCGCGGCCTACGACATCATCCTCGCCGAGTTCCTCGAGCGCCACTCATCCTGACACTGATCCAAACCGGTGCGCCTGCTGCGGGCAGCCCGAGACGCAATCCAACGTCCTGCTGCCGTTCGGCGTCAATCGCCATGCATGGCTGCACTCGGATTGCTGGAAGCCCTGGCTCGAGCGGCGTCGCAAGGCCGCCATCGAGGCGCTGGCGGCCATGGGGATCGTGGTGCCTGCGCCGTGAGCTATGCCTGCCCCGTTCTGGAGGAACTCGAAGCTTGACGCCGCTCGACGTGACCGGACGATCGCTGGAAGACCGCGCTCGACGGCCTGCGAGGCGCGCTTTAAGGCTTCGTCAACCATAACGGCGTATGGTCGCGCGCACGGAAAGATGGGTGCTGGCTGCACCCCTCTAAGGAGACGAGTATGGTAGGCCAAGAAATTGGCTGGATCGCCGCCATTATCATCGGCGGGATTGCTGGCTGGCTGGCCGAGCAATTCGTGAAAAGCAATATGGGATTGCTGATGAATATCGTGCTCGGCATCGTCGGCGCGGCGATTGCTAGCGCCATTTCCAGCTACTTTGGCATCGCCCTAGGCGGATGGATCGGCTACCTGATCGCCGGGTTCGTCGGCGCGTGTTTGTTGATCTGGATCGTCCGAGCGGTGCGGGGCCCCGCGGCGTGAGGGCGCGAGCCACCGAATCCGGTTTTCGCCCGCAGCCCTTCTCGGATCTCCCCGACAAGCCTATGGCGTCACAATCGCGGCGTCCCTTTACCGCGCGTTCACTTGTCATGCACAGTGAAGCTTGGCGCAAATCAACGCCCTCATGGCGCGGCTTGATGCACACCTGATCGCCGATCAAAGCCTCCCTTGAGTTCGTCTGATGTTCGAAGAGGACTGCGACGCAAGCGTCAGCGCACCTGCAATTGACCACGCCACCACTATCGCGGTGAGAGCGATCATCAATTCTCGCGTGTCGCGGTCGCCCGCAGTTGTAGCTCCGGTCCAATCGCTGATGTTTTTCGAAATGCGGGCGGCGCGATTGGCCTCCGTTCGTGACTGCGTTGATCGCTGTGACATTCTTTTGCGGTTCCGAAATAGTAGCCCCGTGCCAAAAAAGAATAATCTCCCGCGGGCGGCCCTTTATTCCCGGCTAAGTGGCGCGTCCCTGCAAATTCACGTGGCGGGCACTCCAGACCGACGCAGATCCGCTATCGATGCATTGGCCGAGTGGAACGTGAGTAGGGAGGTGGTAGCGTCGCGTCGACTATGTTCTTAAGATGGATCAGTCTGAGTGGTAAACATCGAAGAGCCGCATCGCGCCGACGCGCAGTTTGCGGTAAAATCAAAAGATTGGCTGTCAATAGCAGGCTGTCGATGTCGGTGTCATTACATTATTGGACAATTCATACCGCCGCGTCGCGCCGGATGGCGAGGATGAACGGCAATCACGCCCGACTGGAGAACCCGAAATGAAGTCAATCGTCCTCGCCGCTGCTCTCGCCACAAGCCTGATTGCCATACCTCACGCGCGCGCGGATGCACGTCTACACTCTTGGGCACGGCGCGACCCCGAAGGGATGCCATCTGAATAATGAGCCCTTTTTCATTTTCTGATAGCATCAGGATACTTCAGGAAGTCACGGCTACGTGTAATCTTCCGCAGCCCCAAATTAACTCCACTTCGGGTGCTTCGATCAGCGAAATTATAGTGAGCTACACAGATCAGCACACTGGCAACCTGGCGAATACGTCTTTTTCACCAATCATGCTATATGCAAAGTGGCCGCAGCGTGTCTAACTAATCATCAGCACGGCCTCGAATAGTCGCTATCGAAGAATTGCTCGCCCGCGGCTATCCGCGTTGCGGGGGCCCGGTTGGCCGCCCCGCGCCCTTGCATGGCGGACGAGACTCACGGCCTGTGGCTGTCCGTGTGTAATCTCTACTCCTTGACCAAGGGCCAAGCGGCGATCCGCGACTGGATATGACCTGCCGGCGGCAGCCTCACTTGGCGCCGGCTACCTCGACGTAGACATCGATCGGGTCGATAACCGTGTCTCCAGCCTTCGCCTTCGTTGTTTCCGCAGCGCCCATCGTCTCCTGCATCTTGGCGAGGTCGACATTCTCGCAAAGGATCGAGACGCGGTTTGTCTCCGCGTGTTTAGTCGTCCGTGAAGAACGCGCTCTGACGGTGGGGACGGCAGGCGGGGTTAGACGGGTTTGATGATCGCGAACTGCACGGTCTCGGCGAGGATGGCGGCGCTGAAGACGCGCCAAATCATCGCCAGCCAGGCGAGGAGCCTGCGGAAGTTGTAGCCGGCGGCGGCGAGGACGGCGTTGGCGGCGTCGCCGTGCGGGCCTTTAAGGAAGTTGCGGCCCATGCGGTGTTCGGCCTTGGCGTGGCCGATGACGGGTTCGACGGCCGATCGGCGCCGCAATTCGCGCTTGATGGCGTCGGTGACGCCGCGCCTCTGGCCCGAGATATAGATCTTGAACCGCATGTCGGGTGGAGCGTTGTGGCCGCGATAGCCGCGGTCGGCGACGATGCGGGTCAAGGGCGCGCCGATCTGGGCCTCGATCTCGGGCAGGACGGTCGCCAAAGTATGGCCGTCGTAGGGGTTGCCCGGCATCGCCTTCACATGGGCGATGAACTGGCCGCCCTTTGAGCGATGAAGCGTGGTGGCGAGCGAGATCTTGACGCCGAACTCGTAAGGTCGATGCGCCTTGCCCTTGCCGATGCATTCGACCTCGGGCGCGTGCAGGGAATAGATTTTTCGCCCGCGCTGATGCTGACGCTGCTCGCGCACGGCAAAGGCGAGCGACAGGGGCTGGGCGAAAATCGCGCGCAACGGATCATCGTCGCTCGTCTTGCGAACGAGGTCGCGGCAGACCCGGCCAAGATAGGTGCGGATCGTCCTCAGCGCCCGGTTGGCGCGCTTGAACTGTTTGGCGTGAGCGTAGCGCTGATGGGCGATCAGCGCATGCTTGCCGACCCGCTCATAGGACTGGCGCAGGGAAACGCCGGTCTTCTTCGCCAGCCTGACCAGACGCTCCCGCGCCCGGTGCATGAGCCTGGCGTCGGTCGGGAACGCCACCGCCTTCGACTGCACCGTCGTGTCGACGATGACGCGCGAAAAGTCCGAGGGCTTGGCCGCGCCGGTTCGCGTCGCGGTCGCAAGGCTCTCCTGGATCAGCGCGACGAGCTTCTCCTCGCCCATCCTTTGGCGCCAGCGCGTCAGTGACGAGCGGTCGAACGGCGTCTTGTGCCGGAAGAACTCCTCGCCGCAGAACAGCTGAAAGTACGGGTTCTCGATCCAGCGCGCGCACAGGTCCTCGTCCGACAGGTCGTGCATCGACTTGAGAATCGCCAGGCCCGCCATGAGCCGCGTCGGCAGCGGTGGATGCCCGGCTCTGTCCGAATAGGCCGCTCCGAACCGGTCCTCGAGAAACCGCCAGTCGATCGCCTTGCCGAGCTTCACAAGCGGGTGTCCGACATCGACGATCTGGTCGAGCCGCGCCCGGAACAGATCGTTCTGTCCACTCTCCCGCCGCTCCTTCGGCCGCATCGAATCGCCCTCCGCCCGCTGACAAGCGCGAAGGAATCACGGCCGACCGGGCTACGCAATTTGCAAGATAACGACCGCCCAAACCCCCAAATCCGGCAAACGTGAAAACTCTCCACTCCGCGAACACGCCTGCAAATCAGGCCGCCTCAGAAAACTTCACAGGGGACTGTTTAAAAATCCGATGGTTCGAGCAAAACTTCGAAAACACCGCTTTGCGGTGTTCACCGCCCTTGAGCCAAGTCTCCATATCGCCGACCGCGTGGCTTACGACCACCATCGTCATCGCGCTTCCTCCCGAATTTCATTGAACAGACCCTGGAACGGCAAGGGCGCTCGCAAGCTAACATAAAGAAACGCACACAAGAACCTAAGCTTTGCGCCTGCTCTGGCAGAGCGCCTAGCTGTATGAGTAGCCGATCTGCGTCGGTCTGGATGCTCGTTTCCCCCGCTTTCGACACCGCTCGAGCATACGAGGAACTGCCGGCCCACAACCCTGAGCGGATGAAGGGGCAAAGCAAACCTTGCTGGACACCCTTCCCAATCTCGACGATCATCGTTTCGAGGACGGGTGTAGGACCATGGACGTTGGGTCTTGGCTACGAAGCCTCGGACTCGGCCAATACGAGGCGGCGTTTCGGGACAACAAGATCGATGCGGACGTGCTGCCGCGGCTGACGGACGCCGGCCTCAAGGACGTCGGCGTCTCCGCTCTCGGCGATCGGCTACGGCTGCTCGATGCGATTGCTGCGTTGGCTAGCGCAAAGCCGCTTGCCAACTCAGCTGTTTCCCCGCCGCAGGCCGCGGCGCTCAAGGGTCGCGAACAGTCAGCCGAACGTCGGCCGATCACGGTGATGTTCTGCGATCTCGTCGGCTCGACGAGCCTCGCCGCGAAGCTGGACGCCGAGGACTGGCGCAACCTCGTCAACGCCTATCTCGACGAGGCTTCGGCGGCGGTGACCGATTTTGGCGGTCATGTGCTGAAGAAGCTCGGCGACGGGCTGATGGCGCTCTTCGGCTATCCGCAGGCGCAGGAGAACGACGCCGAGCGCGCCGTGCGCGCGGCGCTCGCGATCCAGCGCGCGCTTTCCGACCTCAACGCCAGGAACGTCGCCAAAGGCGCGCCGGAACTGTCCGCGCGCATCGGCATCGAGTCCGGGCCGGTCGTCGTGGAAGCGACCGGCGAGGTGTTCGGCGACGCGCCCAATATCGCCGCGCGGGTGCAGGCGGAGGCCGAGCCTGGCTCGGTCCTCATCACCCTGAATGTCCAGCGACAGGTGGCGGGGCTTTTCGTCGCCGAGGAGCAAAGGCACGCGCGAACTCAAGGGCGTGCCTCAGCCTGTCCAGCTCTTCCGCATCGTTCGCGCCAGCGGCGGCGGCCGACGGGGCGGCGCGCGGGCGCTGACGCCGTTCGTCGGCCGCGAGGAGGAGCTTGGACTGCTCACGCGCCGTTGGGCGCGCGCACGCGAAGGCGATGGCCAGTTCGTCCAGATCGTCGGCGAGCCCGGCATCGGCAAGTCACGCCTGATCGAGGAGTTCCGCGCAAAACTCGCAGAGACGCCGCACACCTGGGTCGAATGGGCCGCCTCGCAGCTCCTGCAGAACACGCCCCTGCACCCGCTCGCCGAATGGGGCAGACTGCGCTTTGGCGGCGCGACGCGACCGACGAGGAGCGTCTCGCCGACCTCGAGAACACTTTGCGTCTTGATCGGCCTCGACCCGGCCGAATATGCGCCCCTGCTCGCGCCGCTGGTCGACATTCCGCTGCCCCAAGGACCGCGCCGCGAAGTTCGCGCCGGAGGAATTGCGGCGGCGGCAACTGGCGGCGATGACGGCATGGTTTCTGGCGGGCGCGCGGTCGCAGCCGGTCGTCCTCGCCTTTCGAGGATCTGCATTGGGCCGACCCGACTTCGCTTGACCTGATCCAGTCGCTGCGCCGAACGCGGCGCGCAAGCGCCGCTGCTCGTCGTCGCCACGACACGGCCCGAATTTCGCGCGCCCTGGGGCATGCGTTCGCACCATGCAGTCGTTGCGCTTGCGCCACTCGACCGGACGGAGGTTCGACGCATGGTCGGCGAGATCGCCGCGCAACACGCTCTACCGCAAGAGGTTGTCGAGAGGGTCAGCGAGCGCACCGGCGGCGTGCCGCTGTTCGTTGAGGAGGTGACGCGCCTGCTGCTTGAGCGCGGCGACAGGCGGATCGCAGGCCATCCCGCCCACGCTTCAGCAGTCGCTCGCCGCACGCCTCGACCGCCTGGGAGAAGCGCGTGAGGTGGCGCAGATCGGCGCGGTTCTTGGACGCGATTTCGTCTACGCGCTGCTGCGCGATGTGGCGGGCCTGGACGAATCCGCGCTTCAACCCGCGCTGGAGCGGCTTACCGAGGCCGACCTCCTGTTTGTCGAGGGCGCTCCGCCTGAGGCCAACTATCGCTTCAAGCACGCGCTGATCCAGGACGCAGCCTACGACAGCCTGCTCAAGAAGTCGCCGACAGGCGTTGCACCGCCGCGCCGCCGAAATCCTGTGCGACGAGCCCGAGCGCGCGACCGCCGAGCCCGAAGTCGATCGCCCATCATTTCACGCAAGGCCGGGCTCGACGATCTCGCCGATCGAATGGTGGGGCAAGGCGGGCGATCAGGCGCTGCGCCGCTCGGCCTTCCAGGAGGCGATCGCCCATCTCGGCAAGGCGATCGCCATGGCGGACAAGGCGGGCGAGACGGCGCGGCGGGCGACAGGCGGCTCGGCCGCTCCGAGCCAGCGACTGACGCAGTTGCACGTCGCCTACGGCAACGCGCTCATCGCCGCGCGCGGCTACGGCGCGCCGGAAACGACGGAAGCGTTCGCCAGAGCCCGCGAGTCGGCGTCTGGCGACAAGGACGCGCCGGAACGATTGGCGGCCGACTGGGGCTTGTGGGTCGGCAGCTACGTGCGAGGCGAGTTGCCGTCGATGCGGGCGCACGCAGCGGCCTTCCTCAGCGACGTCGAGGCGAGGCCCGATTCGCCCGAGGCCGGCGTCGCCCATCGCGCCGCGGGGATCACTTGCTGGTTCGCCGGCGAGTATCGCGAGGCGCGGGATCACTTCGAAAGGGCGCTCGCCTTGTTCCAACCCGGCCGCGACGACGATCTGGCCTTTCGCTTCGGACAGGACCCCGGCGTCGGCGCGATGGCCTATCTGGCGATTGCGTCGTGGCCTCTCGGCGAGGTCGATCGCGCGATTTCGCTCATCGATCGCATGCAGACGCGGATCGCGGACCTCACCCATGTCGGCACGCTCGCGTTTGGAAGAATGCACGCGGCCTTGTTCGAATTGATGCGTGGCGACCATGCGCGCGCCGCGCCGAACGCCTTCGAACTCGCCCGCCTCGCGCGCGAGCATGACCTGCCCATGTGGCGCGCGTTCGGCGTGTTTCTCGAGGGTTGGGCGACCGCTGCGACCGGCGCGATCGGCGGCGGGCTCGAGGACATGCGCCGCGGCGTCGAGCTGCTGCGCGAACAGAACGTTCTGTTGTTCGACGGGCTATTGAAGATTGCGCTGGCTGAGGCGGAAGCCCGGGCGGGCGATCCCGACCGCGCCATCGCGATCCTCGACGAAGCGCTGGCGACGTGCGACCGCACCGGCTATCGCGCGTTCGAAGCGGAACTGCATCGGGCGCGCGGCGAGATCCTGCTCAAGCGCGACCCCGCCAACCCCGCGCCTGCGGAAGAAGCCTTCCTGACCGCCATCGCGGTCGCGAAGCAGCAAGGCACGCGCAGTTTCGAACTGCGCGCGGCGCTTTCGCTCGCCAAGCTGTACCAGTCGATCTCTCGTCCCGCCGACGCGCACGCCGTCCTCGCGCCGGCGCTCGAAGGCTTTTCGCCAACGCCGGAGATGCCGGAGATCGAGGAAGCGCAGGCGCTTATCGCTGCGTTGTTGGAGACCGAGGAAGTCAAGACCGCAGAAGCGCAGCGGCAACGGCGTGTGCATCTCCAAACGGCCTACGGCCAGGCGGTGATGTGGTCGAAGGGCTTCGCCGCCGACGAGACAAGGGCGGCCTTCGCGCGCGCTAGCGAGCTTGCGGCGAAGAGCGACGACTTCTCAGAGCGCTTCGCGGCGGCTCACGGTCAATGGACCATGGCGCGCGTGCGCGGCGAACTGCGGTCGGCTCGCGAACTGACGTCGGCGTTCCTGCGGGAGGCCGAAGAAGCCGGAGTATGCTTGCGTCAAACAGCGTCGTCTGAAGAGGTGTATTGGCCCGCGGTTTCTGGCGTCTCCCTGCGCTTCCAATTGGTCGTCGCTATTCCGAGCGCCGATGACTGCCCGCAGCTAGGTACCCCCACGGCTTTGACGGGTCTGAGGAGGGGCAAAAAGCCCCGCGCGGGGAGATAGCCGCGCGGGGCGCAGGCGCGCCCCTGTGGGAGGATCGGTCGCGTCGGGGTGCATTCTATAGTTGTTACAACCGTAATCAATTCGACATAAATGTGGATACATAGCGGCGAAAAGATGGCTAAGCCCTAAAGCGTCGAGTGCTCAGAGACAACATCGGCCCATAGGCGGACGCTTATCGCGAGCGATTAAATCTGGCGGATCGGCGTCAAGCCGCAATTTACGGACGAGACGGTAGGTGGCGCATCCGGGAAACAACAATATGCAGCGGATTTTAATCAACTTGGTTCGGTTATTCCATAATAAATATTTCCAAAGACCAATATTTATGAATTAGAATTGCATGAATTACTGATATATCTGCTATGTTATGAAGAAAATGGTCATCGCTGTGATTTTGGTAAGCGTTAAATCACAAGACGATCATAAAAACCAACCGACACCAAGACAAGCAACAAATTGTCTCTTCCGATTTAACAACGATGGAATACTGCTCAGCTAAGCAACCATAGGGATTTTTTCACTGAGCGTTGTACCGCAATGTTGCCTAGCGTCGTTCTTTTCCAGGGAGTGAATTCGAGCGGCTTTGGCGGATTATGGGAGACGGATGGCACGGCAGCAGGAACATTCGAGCTAACCGGCATCGCCGCGACGTTCCCGGCCGGGCTCTATCCTGTCTATCTGACGCCCCATAATGCCGACGAGGTACTGTTCAACGGCACCGACAAAAGCGGCCTGGCTGGGTTGTGGGAGACGGACGGAACGGCCGCCGGGACGCACGAACTGACCGGCATCGCCGGCGCGGCTACAACCGGATCAGGATTATACCCGTCCGACCTCACAGTCTACAACGGAAAAGTCCTGTTCAGTGGCTACGGCTCGGGGGGCGGGGTTGGCCTATGGGTGACCGACGGCACGGCGGCCGGCACGCACGAACTGACCGTCGCCGGGGCGTTAACGACGCCACAAGCATTGTTGCCGGCCGGATTAAACCCGACCAATCTGACGGTCTACAATGGATACGTGTTCTTCGGTGGCGACGACGCGAGCGGCGGAGTTGGATTGTGGGAGACGAATGGCACCGCCTCCGGCACGAAGGAGCTGACCTCCATCGCCGGGGCGGCGACGATAGGACAAGGAACTGGCCCGCTCGGATTAATGCCGTCTGATCTCACGGTCTACAATGGCCAAATACTCTTCAGCGGCTACAACTCGAGCGGCCAACGTGGGTTGTGGGAGACGGATGGCACCGCCTCCGGCACGCACGAGCTGACCGGCATCGCCGGGGCGGCGACGGTAGGACAAGGAATAGGCCCGCCTGGATTAATGCCGTCTGATCTCACGGTCTACAATGGCCAAATACTCTTCAGCGGCTACAACTCGAGCGGCCAACGTGGGTTGTGGGAGACGGATGGCACCGCCTCCGGCACCCACGAGCTGACCGGCATCGCCGGGGCGGCGACGATAGGACAAGGAATAGGCCCGCCTGGATTAATGCCGTCCGATCTCACGGTCTACAATGGCCAAGTACTCTTCAGCGGCTACGACTCGAGCAGCCAACGCGGGTTGTGGGAGACGGATGGCACGGTCGCCGGCACGCACGAGGTGACCGGCATCGCAGGAGCCCTGACGACAGGAACAGGGTTGGACCCGTATGACCTCACGGTCTACAATGGCAAAGCGTTGTTTAGCGGCAGCGACGCGAGCGGCGGAGTCGGATTGTGGGAGACAAATGGAACAGCGGCCGGAACGCACGAGCTGACCAGTGTAGTCGGGGCGGCCACGACGGGGTTGACGCCGTATGATCTGACTTCGCTCGCAACGATACCTGTTCTGACCGCCGGTGCCAGCGTAAGCTACGTCGCCGGAGCGACGCCCGTCGCGCTCGACGCCGGGTTGTCCGTCACCGATGGGGCGGCGGTCAGCCTCTCCGCGGCCACGGTGAGCATCAGCGCCGGCTTCGTTCAGGGCGATGCGCTGAGCGTCGGCTCGCCGCAGACCGGCATCACCAGCGCCTACAACGCCGCCACTGGCGTGCTGACGCTATCCGGCGCCGCAAGCCTGGCGACCTATCAGAAAGAACTCAACTCCGTCGCTTACGCCTCCCCCCACGCCACGAGTTCAAGCCGCACGATCACCTGGTCCGTCAACGACGGCGTCAACACGTCCGCTCCGGCGACCAGCCATGTGTCGGTCAGCGTCCCTCCTGCCGATCCGCCTGTTCTGACCCTAGTCCTGACTTGAATCTCATATTGCAGAACGCCGGGGGGCAGCTGGCGCTGTGGCAGTTGAACGGCTCGACACTTTCGGCCGCTGAATTGCTCGGCCCAAACCCCGGCGCCGCCTGGTTCGAGAGGGGCGCCGGCGCGTTCTTCACTGGCGACACCTCGGATATCCTGTTGCAGAATGCCGATGGACGGGCGGCAATTTGGGAAGTGAACGGGAACAAACTCATCGGCGGCGGGCCCGTGAGCGCCAATCCGGGACCAAGCTGGAAAGCGATCGGAACCGGCGATTTCAATGACGACGGCCATTCCGACATCCTGTTTCAAAACACGAGCAGTGGTCAGGCCTCGATCTGGGAAATGAACGGGAACACCTTGATCGGCGGCGGGCCCGTCAGCCCCAAGCCCGGGCCGGCTTGGAAAGCGATCGGAACCGGCGATTTCAATGACGACGGTCATTCCGATATCCTGTTTCAAAACACCACCAGCGGCCAGGTCTCGATCTGGGAAATGGACGGGAACAAACTGATCGGCGGCGGCCGCGTCAGCCCCAATCCCGGGACCAAGCTGGAAAGCGATCGGAACCGGCGATTTCAACGGCGACGGCCATTCCGACATCCTGTTTCAAAACACGATCAGCGGCCAGGTCTCGATCTGGGAAATGGACGGGAACACCTTGATCGGCGGCGGGCCGCGTCAGCCCCAATCCCGGGCCAAGCTGGCATGCGATCGGAACCGATGGCGGCGGCTCCGACATTCTTTTTCAGAACACGAACGGCCAGACCTCGATCTGGGACATGAGCGGGACCAGCATCGTCGGCGGCGGCCCCGTCAGCCCCAATCCCGGGCCGAGCTGGCGTGCGGTCGGGCTGACCTAGGCCGCACGACGGCTGCATGGTTCGAAATCTATCTGAGCAAAGCCGATCAGGGACAGCGCAAGGCCGCCGAGCAGGGGGCGACGCCGCGCAGAACAACCTCGGCGTGGCGTACCGTGACGGCCAAGGGGTGCCGCAGGACTATGTTCGCGCTCACATGTGGTACAACTTGGCAGTCTTGAGCGCATCGGACGCTTCGGATCGCGACAGAATGGTTAAGAGCCGCGACGAAGTTGCCGCCAAGATGACGCCCGCTCAGATCGCGGAGGCGCAGCGGATGGCGAGCGAATGGAAGCCGACGAAACAATAGCCGAGGCTTGATGTGTCTGACTGGGTAGTGGTCTATCGGAGCATCACTCGCGGCAGCGACGACGCGAGGGCTCCTGCCTCACAAAGCAAAGAAGTCGCTCTGGTCCACGCACGAGCCTTGATGCGCCAAGGCCACGAGGTGACAGAAATTGAAGGCCCGAACGGCCAAGTGATCGGAAATGAGGAAATCAGGCGGTGGGTGGCGGCTAACCGCGACTGACCCACCTCAGCGATGAAACGCTTCGCAAAGTCAAGTCGATGCGCGACGTTACCAGCATCCCAAACGAAAATACTGCCACCACCAAGATACAAGTCCGCCACCATAAATTCGTGCAACTTGGGTGTATAGTAAAAGCTGAATGTACCACCGCATTGTTGTGTTCCAGAAATGTTCCCGGAGGAATTAATTTGAATTAGCGGCCTCAGGCAATATTTTTCGTCCATCTTCTCGTGTGAATACACTTCTTCGTGCCCAGTCCCGATTGTGTTAGCGACGCGCAATTGTACAATCGCATTGTCAGTATCGATAAATATCTGATCTACTCGACTAACGGGCCGGTGGGAATTGACTATCCCAGCGTCAGAACGTGATTTATATTTACAGGACAGTGTCAGCGTTTCAGCGGCGGCAAGACCGGATACAAGTGCGAGACTTGCAGCGATAACGAGCGATGCCAGTTTCATGGTCAGTCTGTATGCCACCGTGCCAGGCTCCCGCGCGGCCCTGCTCTCGCGGCGTTCCTATGCGGCGCATCTCCTATATAGCGCCCTAGCAGCCGAATCGGGATCTTAGCGCGGGTCTCGCGGCGGCGTGACTGTGGTTGTCTGGATCCTGCCACCGTGATGTCGCCCGTCGGTTGCCTTCGCTGTTCTGCCCGAACCGCATCCCATCTCGGCTCAACTCGGTCGAGCGGTAATCGTGCCCATTGTCGCAGACGCGATAGCCTTGGAACGATGTCGTGCAGTAGAGCGGCCCGGCGTTCACGGAGGCAATGCTGGGTGCGAGCGCCGCGACGCTAACCAGCCAAGCTAAGGCGCGCATGTGAGCCCTCCTGTTTGATCAGCCGCAGGATGACTTCGGTTTACTGCTGAGGTGGTCCACGACAAGCGCGGCCCCGCCCGAGTCGCCTATCGAAGCGCCAGGCGTCGCCCGCATCGCGGCGACCAGAGCCTCGTCGTCGCGATCTCGAGCCTCCCGCCGAGGGTCGACGCCGCGGTGCCTGCGGACGGCCTACCGCTTCGCCCCGTTGCTCGCCCCATTCGGCTTCGGCGACTTCTCGACGCCAATCATGCGAACCACCCATTGCAGGGCAGTCGTCGCGATAGGCGTCGCCCTCGCGTTCGCCGGGCAGGTCGACGTCGCTCGTTTTCTGAGGACGCGGGGGTACCGAGGCTTTGGCGGCATACTCGCGCTCGGCGGTGCCCCACCAGATGTAAGCGTCGGGGACATACTTCACCTCGACGCTCTGGATGTAGAGTGTATTGATCTCGGATTTTGACAGGCTGACCACCGAAGTGGCGCAGCCGGCGATCAGGGCCGCAATCGCGATGCCGACCACTGCGCGGCCAGCGCCTATCGCAGCGGAGCGACGCAATCCCCCAATCGTACGCACGGCCACCACGCCCACCCGTTTCCCTGCCGTCCCCCGACGGCCGCGATTGCGGACACGTGCTGTACGTGTCCGCGCACGCTTGAGTGATAATGCCGTGGCCGGTTGCGCCTGTCACGCGCCTAAGTGTGACATCGCCGCGTTGCTGCAGTGCGGTCGCGTCAAAAGCATCGTGTTGGTTAAACGCGTTTCTTGTCGCGCGCGACGGCCTCGGAGCCCTTGGTCGCATCGCCCGGCGTATAAGAGTGGGCACCGGCGCCCGCGAGCTTGCCCTTGTCGACGATGAGATACTCCGTCCGGATCGGCTTGTTGCCGAAGAACGATTCCAAAATCTCGCGTGTACCGGCCGCGTAGCGGGCTTGGGCTGACAGTGATGAGCCCGACATGTGCGGCGTCATCCCGTGATGGGGCATCGTGCGCCAGGGATGATCCTTCGCGGGCGGCTGCGGGAACCAGACGTCGCCCGCGTAGCCGGCAAGCTGGCCGCTTTCCAGCGCGCGCACGACGGCATCGCGATCGACGATCTTGCCGCGCGCGGTGTTCACGATATAGGAGCCGCGCTTCATCATGCCGATCAGCTTGTCGTTGAACAGGTGCTCTGTCTCAGGGTGCAGCGGCGCGTTGATCGTGACGACGTCGCACACCTTGACGAGGGACTCCACCGTCGGATGGAAGGTCAGGCCCAGCTCCTTTTCGACCTTCTCGGGCAGTCGATGCTTGTCGGTGTAGTGCAGCTTCACGTCGAAGGGCTTCAAGCGCCGCAGCACGGCTAGTCCGATGCGGCCCGCAGCGACCGTGCCGACGTTCATGCCTTCCAGATCGTAGGAGCGCTCGACCGCGTCGGCAATGTTCCAGCCGCCGCGGATCACCCAGCCATAGGCCGGGATGTAATTGCGAACCAGCGCCAGGATCATCATGACGACGTGCTCGGCGACGCTGATCGAATTCGAGAAGGTCACCTCGGCGACCGTGATGCCCTTGTCCATCGCGGCCTGCAGGTCGACGTGATCGGAGCCGATGCCGGCGGTGACGACGAGCTTCAATTTCTTCGCCTTGGCGATGCGCTCCTTCGTCAGGTAGGCCGGCCAGAACGGCTGCGAGATGACGATGTCGGCGTCGGGAAGCTCGCGCTCGAACACCGAGTTGGGGCCGTCCTTGTCGGAGGTGACGACGAGCGTGTGCCCCTGGCTTTCGAGGAATTTGCGCAGGCCGAGCTCGCCCGAAACGCTGCCCAGCAATTGCCCCGGCTTGAAGTCGATCGCGCTCGGGGTCGGCGCCTTCTGGCCATCGGGATAATGGTCGATCTTCGGAATCGAGTCGCGCGCGTAGGTCTTGGGATAGCCGTCGACGGGGTCGTCGTAGAGAACGGCAAGAACTTTGGCCATGAGGGATACTCCTGTCTCGAGGGGGTCGAGCAGCGCCGACGCACGGCGTGAAAATTGCTCAAATCCGGCCGCGCGACGGCATCCTGGACTACCCTAGAGATAGTCCAATCGTTTGCGCCGAAAAGGGTGTCTCAGGCGTCAACGATCACAACACTTGGTGATGTGCCGTTAGATCTAAATCGAGGGATCGGCTCTGCCGAGCAGCGCTTCCTGGAAGAACGCGACCTGCGCGGCGCAGGACACGACAAACCACTGGCCAAGGTAGATGTCGAAGTGCCCGATCGGCAGCTCGAGGTGACGTACCGGTCCGCCCATGCGCGCTGCCGTACTGGCGGCAGCCTGCGGGGAGGCGACGCTGTCGTTGGCGCAGGCGATGATCAGCGCGGGACAGTGCACGTCCTTTGCATGACGCAGCGGACGATACAGCGGCAGCGAGAACAAAAGCCTCGCGGCGACGTCAGTGCGGCAATGGTCAGGCATGATCGCCTTGATGCCTGCGTAGGCGTCCGGCGTCGACATGGCAGCAACCTCGCCCGGCGGCGCGGCGAGCGGCACGTAATAGGGCGTCTTGCCCAGCAGGGCGCGCACACAATCCTTCAGGCCGGCAAAGGCGACACGGGCCATCAAGACGGGTCCGGCGGCGCGACGGAACAGCTTCGCGCTGGCGGCCCCGTCCATCATCGGGCACTGGGCGGAGATCGCCGCGACGCCCTGATCCTTGGCGGCGGCAACGAGCACGTGGCCGCCCGAAAGCGAGGTCCCCCACAGCCCGATGCGGCACGGATCGACTCCGGTCGTGGCCCGCGCGCACGCTATCGCCGCAGCCCAGTCCTCGATCTCGTCAGCGATGCGAATGACCTGCGGGGGTTCGCCGTCGCTGGCGCCGAGCCGGCGGTAGTCGAACAGCAGGACGAAGAAACCAGCCTGCGCAAAGCGCCTGGCGTAGGGCTCGAGCGCGCATTCGCGCGTCCCGCCGAGGCCGTGCGCCATGACGATACAAGGAGCCGGCCGGCCCGAGCGCGCATCGGGGGTGTAGAGCCAGGCGCGGCACGTCACGCCACCGCTGTCGAACTCGACGTCGCGACGCAATATTGGGCCGCTCTCGACGTTGAAGACGGGAGGCTGTCGGTCAGCGCTCGGCCGCATCAGAATTGCCTGTCTCATTATAAATGTTGCCCCATAGGTGATCCGGCGGAGTAAGCGCTTCCCCGGCCCGTGCGGCAGTTCCCTAGGGAACAGGGGGAACCACATCAATCCGTCTACCCAGGAGTTACGGAGCGGGAGCCGGGCGGGTTTCGAAGGCAGTGCAAGGCCTTCGGTTTCCGGCCGGTGGATAAAGTCGGTCGCTCTTTATGCAGATGCATCTATCCAGCTCGGACGGGAGGGGCATTTGGATGAGAACGCCCGGGCAATCGTGGCCCGACAGTCGGGCTTAATAGGCTGTTTCAGAACACGATTTTTGTCGCCTGGCGGCAGGCCGATCGAGGTGTGTTGCATTTACGCTTCGTGGACCGCCGAAACGCCATCTCGAAATAATTCCGGCGGTGCGCCTGTGGAAAACTTGAGCAATACTCCGTGCGCGTTTGATGCCGGTCTATTTTGAGTTGGGGGAGTATTGCGTGATGAAGCTTACGTACGAGAAGCCCGTGCTGGTGAAGCGCGAGACGCTCGCCCAGATCACCGCGGCTGTTTGCGTTCCCAGCAGCACCGTCATCTGCCCGGTCGCCTAAGCGGCTGATTTTCATGAGCCGTTGGCGGTCGCGTCTCGGGTCGCTCGGCGTATTCACTTGCCGCGCCGTTTTCATAGTGTGGAGTATTGCGTCATGAAACTTGCGTATCAAAAGCCCGTTCTGGTGAAGCGCGAAACATTGGCCCAGATCACCGCGGTCGTTTGCGTTCCCAGCAGCACCATTATCTGCCCCGTCCCGTAAGCAGCTGATTTTCACGGGTCGTCGGCGGCATCCGTGTCTGCGGGCCGCCGAGCGAATGCTTCGACCGATGGTTGAGAACTCTACCCTGCGGGGGGCGCCTAGCCCCTCGCGGGTGCGGCTCTGGTTTGCTATCGTGGCGGCGGCGGGACGCGCGTAATTGCACGCCGTCGGAGCACGCGGGTGGCAGAAAACTTTTCGCATGAGCGTCTGAGCCGCGACGCCGAGGCGTGCCTCCTCTATTTCTCGTACCCCGGCCGCCTGGCTTCATCCGGGCCTACCGCCAGCACGCTCGCCCCCGACGAAGCCGCAAAATTGTTCGACGCAGCCGCACTGCACGGCGTCCTGCCGGCGATCCTCAATCTGGTCGGGCCGCTGCTGCCGCGCCATGACGACCGCTACGCGCTCGTACTGGAGGACGCCCACACGCGGCTGAGGCAACTCGCCGCCCTCTCGTTGCTGCTCGCCCACCACGCGCGCGAGGTGATGAAGGCGATGAACGCGGCTGGGCTTGACGCGACGGTCGTCAAGGGGCCGACGTTCGCGCGGCGCATCTACCCGCAGCCCTGGTTGCGCACCTTTACCGACGTCGACGTGCTGGTTGTGCCCGAGCACCGCGGCAAGGCCAGCGAGGTCATGCGCTCACTTGGGTTCAAAGGCGTCGTTGTCGCCGATCGCGCGGGGCAGGACTACGCGGAGGACAAGTGGTGCCTCGCCGGCGCGACGAATGTCGACGTCGAGATCCACACCGACCTCGTGCATTCGCCCAAGCTGCGCGACCGCCTTCACGTCGGCTATCGCGACGCGATTGCTGCCGGCGGCGGCAACCCGGAAGCCGCAGGCGCGCTCCTCCTGCTGGCGGCCGCGCACGGCGCCATCGGCCATCAGTTCGAGCGATTGCAGCATCTGATCGACGTGGCGCTGATTGCCTCGGGTGCGGCCGGGCCGATCGATGTAGGGCGCTTGCGCGCGGTGGCAGAACGATGCGGTGTCGCCGCTGCGGTCGCCGCCGCGCTCGATCTGGCAGACCGCGTGTACCCGGACGAGCAAATCCGCAACCTCGCCGAGGAGTTCGGGCACAAGCGGCTCAATCCATTGGCGCGGGTGCTGCTCACGCGCACCAGCGTCGTGCGCACGCATGCGCCCGACCGCGCGTTCAGCGGCTGGCGGCGAAAGCTGTTCCGCCAACTGCAGCGGCTGGGAGGCGATGCGGTCTCAGTCGCGGGCAAGGACTGAGGCAACGAGGGGTGCGACGGAGGTGAGATCGTCGCCGACGCGCAGCGCATAAACCGGGGTCGCGGCGACCGCTTCCGCCAGCGCCTTGAACCGCCGGACCTGATCCGAAGGCGACCCGCCTGGCCCGCGCATGCAGTTGTCGCCTGCGAGCGCCGCCATGACGTCGGTCTTGTCGGCCTTGGAAAAAACGTGGGCGCCTTTGACCCGCGCCTCGAGCAGAACGATTGCCGCCAGGGCCACCGGCCGCGTGGCGCAGACGGTCGCCACTCTTTCAATCGCGCGCAGCGGGAGCACCTGCTCGCCCTCGGTATTCCAGTTGTCGCCCAACAGAGGCGCGATCTCGGGGAGAAGGTCGCGCGTGCCACGGTGCACCTTCAAGGCGCGGGGCAACTCCGCACGAAAAATTGGCGCCGCAGCCCCGTGGGAGCTTAGCCGACAATTGATCCGCAGCGGGAGCAAAAAACGCGCTTCAGTATGTCGAGGCCGCAAACGCGGCGGCGCGCAAATAGTCTACCGGCCGATCCCACACGGCTTTGACGCCGGCGGCCGTGCTGGGCGCCTCACATCGCCAGCATCCACAGTGCCATCGCGATCATCATCAGGTTCTCGGTCAGCGACACGAAGCCGAGCGGCACGTTGCTCGAGCCGCCCACGCAGGCGCATTTGATTTCGCGCTTGTCGATATAGACCGCCTTGAACACCGATACCGCGCCGATCGTGCCGATGAACAGCGCGAGGGGAATCGAGATCCACTTCAGCGCGCCGGAAATCATGAGCACGCCGGCCAGGCCTTCGGCGAAGGGATAGATATAGGAATAGGGCACGAAGCGCTGCGCGAGCAGATCGTAGCCGAGGAACATGTTGGAGAAGCTCTCCACGTCCTGCAGCTTCAGCAGCGCGAGGATGCACATCGAGAACGCGATGAACCATTCGCCCGAGCGCATCGTGAGCAGCTCGCCGGTCGAGGCCCAGCTGCCCGCCAGCGCCATCAGTGCCGCCATCGCGAACACGGCCATCACCGGCCGATAGCTGGTGGCCTTGGGATCGCGCACCGGCTTGCCGAAGTAGCGGCGCAAATCGTCGTAGCCGCCGATGCGCTGCCCGCCGATGAAAACCTGCGGCGTGGTCTTGACGTCGTACTGGGCCTTGAAGGCATCGATCTCCGCGCGCGAGTGCAGCGGGTGGTCCTCGACCTCGTAGCCTTCGCTGTGCAGCAGGTGCAACGACTTGAGCCCGAACGGGCACATGTGCTGGTCGCTCAGCATCCGATAGAGCGCCGCCGTCTTCATGCGGGTCGCTCGGCCACCGGTCGGCGCCGGGCGAGGACCTTCAGCCGACGGACGCGGCCGCGGATTGGGGGATGTCTGTGCCATGCATTTCTCTCCGGTGTCGGCACGGGCCGGTAAACACGCCCACACAACGCCCTCCATATGGCGTCGCGCAGCCCTGAAAACCACACATCCCGCGTGCTTGCGCGCCGCGCTTGCCCGGATTTTCGCGCACGAGCGTTTAACTTCGCTTGCCAAGGGGAGCCGAAAGCACGCTCGCGCGGGAAGAATTCGCTCAAATGAGCTGCAATTGGCGGGAGGCCCCCGGTCCAAAGACCCAGTCCAAACGGACGAAGTGGCCTCAATGCACGAGGCGCGAGCCCTTGATGGTCGGCTTGGTTTCTGCCGGCATGGTCTGCGGCAGGCTACGCTGGCGGCGCCAGCCGAAGGAGCGCGGCGGTTCTTTGCCGTTGGTCTCGAGGTAGGCCAGAACGGCCCTGACATGCCCGACGAATTCGCTGCGCAGCACTTCGCCCGCGGAATCGCCTGCGAGCCTCAGTTGGCGCCACCGTCCAAGCCAGGCGCCCGGCAACTTATCGATCCAGCGATTCGCCGCTTTGACGTCCCAGCAGTCCTCGTCGCTCGTCTGCGCCTCTTCGAGCGCAACCTTCAGTGCGGCGACCACGCCCTCGATACCGCTCCCCATACCGGTCCCTCCCACCAAGTTGCCCCAATGCAAGCCGAAGCAGCGGCCGGGCGCAACACCTTTGAATGGGTGTGTGCACACGCTGTTTTAAGCGCGCCCGATACGTCGAAGAGTTGAGGGGAAGCCCGGCAGGCTAAGGCATTGAATCAATTGGTGGAGCCGAGGGGAATCGAACCCCTGACCTCTGCAGTGCGATTGCAGCGCTCTCCCATCTGAGCTACGGCCCCGGGCAGTGGGCGGGCATTTAGGGGGCCACCCGGAATCTTGTCAAGGAACGCTCCGGTCGGCGTTCCGGATCGCGCGGAGCCGCCCGCGGCCAGCCCTCCGCAAGGAGATGCTCTGCGTCCTGAATTTTCGCCTGCCCTTGCCCGCGGATAGCCGCGCGGCTACACGTCAGCCGGGCAGAAACTCCCAGAGCGGCGCACCATGATCGAACTCCTCGGCTTCATCAGCTACATCATCACGCTTTACACCTACATCGTGATCGCCAGCGTCATCCTGAGCTGGCTGATGGCATTTGGTATCGTCAATCCCTACAACCCGACCGTCCGCGCCATCGACCGGGCGCTGAGCGCGCTGACTGAGCCGCTCCTTCGTCCGATCCGCGCCATCATGCCGAACTTGGGAGCGGTCGATATCTCGCCGCTCGTCCTGCTCCTTTGCTGCTTCTTCATCCAGAGCGTTGTCCTTCCCAACATCGCCAAGCTCTTCATGTGATGGGCGCGAGGGCTCCGGGCCGCCCTGGTTTCGTTTCATTACCCGGCCGCCTCGCCCCCGAGCTTCCGTGGCGCCCCGGCAATGGATGCGTCATCGTGCGCGTGCGATTGACCCCTAAATCCTCGCTAGAAGGCATCGCAGGCGTGGGGGCGACGCCCGAGGGAGCAGCATTCATCGCAAAGGTGCGCGCGGCGCCGGCCGACGGCGAGGCCAACGCGGCACTCGAGCGGCTGGTGGCTAAGTGGCTCGATGTGCCCAAGAGCGCGGTGCACGTCAGCCAGGGGGCGCGCTCGCGCGTCAAGTCGCTCACCATCAGCGGGGAAACCGGTTGCCTTGAGACAAGGCTGCAGGCCAAGCTTGAGGAAGCGCCGGATGAATAGAGAACAAGGAAGGGAGGACCGCCGCTAATGACCGCCTACGCCATTGATGGAAAAGCGATCGCCGCCAGGGTGCGCGCCGATGTTGCCGCCGACGTTGCCCGCATCAAATCGCAGCACGGGTTTGTGCCCGGGCTCGCGGTCGTGCTCGTCGGAGAGGATCCCGCCAGCAAGGTTTACGTGACCAACAAGGCCAAGCAGACCGTCGAGGTCGGCATGGCCTCCTTCGAGCACAAGCTGTCGGTCGAGGTCTCCGAAGCGGAGCTTCTCGCGCTTGTCGAAAAGCTCAACGCCGATCCCAACGTGCACGGCATCCTCGTGCAGATGCCGCTGCCAAAGCACATCGACAGCGTGAAGGTGCTGGAATCGATCGACCCGGCGAAGGATGTCGACGGCTTTCATCCGATGAACGTCGGCAAGCTGTCGATCGGCGAGCGGGCGTTAGCACCGTGCACGCCGGTCGGCTCGATCATCCTGGCGCGGTCGGTGCGGCACGATCTGTCGGGCCTCGATGCGGTCGTCGTCGGCCGCTCCAACATCGTCGGCAAGCCGATGGCGCAACTGCTGCTGCGCGAGAACTGCACGGTGACGATCGCGCATTCGCGCACGCATGATTTGCCGGGTGTCGTGCGCCGCGCCGATCTCGTCGTCGCCGCGATCGGCAAGCCCGAGTTCGTCAAGGGCGACTGGATCAAGCCGGGCGCCATCGTGATCGACGTCGGCATCAACCGCATCCTCAAGCCCGACGGCAAAGGCAAGCTCGTCGGCGACGTGGCCTATGCCGAGGCGGCGCAAGTCGCGAGCGCGATTACGCCGGTGCCGGGTGGCGTCGGACCCATGACGATCGCGTGCCTGCTCAAGAACACGGTCGAGGCGGCGCTGATGGCGAAGGGCTTGCCGGCTTAGGCAGTCGGCAATGGGCAACGGGCAGTAGGCAATAGCGGGCGCCGGATCAGGCAGGAATGCTGTCGGCTGGTCGGCGCGCGCGCAGCGATCTGATCAAGCCATTCAGCATTCGGCCCACACTTCCTATGCTCGAGAGCAGCGGCTCGGTTTGGTCGTGGTTCACAAGCTGGACACGCTCGGCAAGAAGGATTTGCGTTTCGAGCTCGTTCAGTGACCCTCTCGCGATCTTGAGAAACTGGATATAAGCGCGTGCGCTTTCGCGCCCATAGCCTTCAGCGATGTTCGACGGCACTGAGACAGCACAGCGGGACATCTGCTCAGCTAGTCCCTTCGCCTCTGATCTAGGGAGGCTGGCAGAGAGCCGATAGGTCTTCTCCGCAAGCTTCATCGCCTCCTGCCAGACTTTCAGATCGCGATGAGAAGAGATCATTTGTTGGTCTGCACTATTGCCTATTGCCTATTGCCCGTTGCCCATTGCCTTTTAAGCGGCCCGCGTTTGCGCCAGCGTCTCCCGGCGATAGCTCAGCGCCTCGGCAATATGGACCCGCCGCACCGTATCCTCGCCGTCGAGATCGGCGAGCGTGCGCGCGACCTTGAGCGTACGATGAAAGCCGCGCGCCGAGAGCTTCAAGGCGTCTGCCGCCTGGCGCAGGAGTGCAGCGCCATCGGCGTCGGGCCTGGCAATCTCCTCCAGCATCTGGCCCGAGCATTCGGCGTTGGTGCGGACGCCCTTCACGCCGAGGCTGACCGCGCGCCGGCGCTGGCGCTCGCGCGCCTGCTCCACCCGGCGGCGAACCTGCGCGCTGCCTTCTGAGGGCGCCGGCAGCACGAGGTCGGCCGCGCTCAACGCCGGCACCTCGATCTGCAGATCGATGCGGTCGAGCATCGGGCCTGAGATGCGAGCCTGATAATCCGCCGCGCAGCGCGGGCCGCGCTTGCAGCTGGATCCGGGCTCCGCTCCCCCGCACCGGCACGGGTTCATGGCGGCGATGAGCTGGATGCGGGAGGGATAGGTGATGCGGTGGTTGGCGCGCGCGATGATCGTCTCGCCGGCTTCAAGCGGCTGGCGCAGCGCGTCGAGCACGCCCGGGGCGAACTCAGGCAGCTCGTCGAGGAACAGGACGCCCAGGTGCGCGAGGCTCACCTCGCCCGGGCGCGGGCGCGTGCCGCCGCCGACGAGCGCGGCCATGCTGGCCGAATGATGCGGGGCGCGGAAGGGTCGCGCGGTCGCGAGCCGTCCGCCCATGAGCTCGCCCGCGAGCGAATGCACCATCGAGACTTCCAGCATCTCTTCGGGCGACAGCGGCGGCAGGATCGAAGGAAGCCGCGCGGCGAGCATCGATTTTCCCGCACCCGGCGGTCCGATCATCAGCAGGTTGTGGCCGCCGGCCGCCGCCACCTCGAGCACGCGGCGGGCGCTCTCCTGGCCTTTGACGTCGATAAGGTCGGGCAGGGCGTCGGCCGCACCTTCGATGTTGGGCTTGGGGCGGGCGAGCGTCTGCAATCCCTTGAAGTGATTGACCAGCGAGAGGAGATGGGGTGCTGCGAGTATGTCGATGTCCTCGCCGGCCCAGGCGGCTTCCGACCCGCACGCCTGCGGGCAGATGAGACCTTTTCCGATGGCGTTGGCCCCGATGGCGGCGGGGAGCGCGCCCGGCACCGGGCGGATCGATCCGTCGAGCGCCAGCTCGCCGATCGCCGCGTAGCTCGCGATGGCGTCCGGTGCGATCGCTTCCATCGCGACCATCATGGCCAGCAAAATTGGCAGGTCGAACTGGCTGCCTTCCTTTGGCAGGTCGGCTGGGGCGAGGTTCACTGTCACGTGCTTGTAGGGCATGCCGAGTCCGACCGCGTGCAGCGCGTTGCGGACGCGCTCGCGGCTCTCGGCGACCGCCTTGTCGGGCAGCCCGACGATCACGAAGGCCTGCTGGCCGGGCGAGATGCGCACCTGCACCTCGACGGGACGAGCCTCGATGCCGACGAAGGCCAAGGTCGCGATCTGACCGTACATGTCGCGGTTCAACCGTTCATGTCGCCGATACAAGCCGGCATGAACGCTAGCCAAAGCCCGTTGCCCTGGCAAGAACATTTACGGAACACCAGAGCCGAAAACGGCTATTTTGCAGGGATTGGCCGCACCGCGATGATCGTGGTGTTGTCCTGGTGGGGATCGCGCATCGCTTCAACCGCGCGGATCAGCGCCCCCGCCACCGCTTCCGCGCCGTCGCCCGCGTAAGCCGAAACGATGCGCTGGATCTCAGGGGTATCGATCGTATGCACGCCGTCGCTGGCGAGGATCACGTAGTCGCCGGGCTCCAAAACAAGCGGCTTACGCGAGACGTCGACGAGGTCGAGTTCCTCGCCGGTCACGGCGGAACGAAGCATGTGCCGGCGCGGATCGTTCTTCGCCTGCTCGGCCGTGATGCGACCGATCTTGGCCAGGCGGTCGAGCTCGGGTGCGAGCGAATGGTCCTCGTTCAGCAGCGCGATCTCGCCGCGGCGGAACAGAAGAAGCGGGCTGTCGCCAACGCTCACCCATTCGACGCCGTCATCGCTCAGCACGGCGGCGACGAGCGTCGACCCCATGCCGGAAAGCACGGGATTGGCCTCGACCTTTGCCGCGAGCGCGGCATTGGCGGAGCCGAGCGCGCTGAGCAAACGCTCGGCGCGCGAGCCGTCGATACCGCCATAGGCTTCGATGAAGCTCTCGCACACCATGCGGCTTGCAAGCGCGCCGGCCGTGTGGCCGCCCATGCCGTCTGCGAGCACGGCGACGAGGCGCGATCCGTCAGCCGCCGCCGCATCCGCGTCGCCGGAGATCTCTTTCGTCGGCCAGAAGGCGCATGAGTCCTCCTGATAGTCTCGCGCGCCTTTGGTGGTGCGGGAGGCGAAGTCGAATGCCTGCATCAGCTCTTGGCATCGGCGAGCTCGGCCCAATCGAATTCCGCGCCGCAGAACGGCACGAACACGAGCTGGGTGCGGCCCACCGTGATCACATCCATATGGTTGAGCTCGACCGCTCCGGTCGGCCGATTGTCGTTGACGGAAACGACGTTGGTCTTGGTCAGGTTCGGCACGAACAGGAACGATCGTGCCGAGGAATCATAGCGGATGTAGGCCTGCTCTTCCGAAGAAATCGTGTCATCGCCAAAATCGAGCGGAATGCGCTGGGACGAGTTGCGCCCGAGCGTGTTGTTGCCCTCATAGATGGCCCGGTATGAGCCGATGCCGGGGCCGCCGACCACTACGAGCCAACCCACCACCGGATCCTGCTCGAAAGCTCCGCGCTCGACCTTCACCTTGCCGCGCACCAGTTGCGTGCGGGCGCGGTCGTCCTGCGGTCTGCCCAAGCCGCGAACCACACGGGTTGTCGGCGGCGCCGTCAGATCAGAATTTTTGTCCTGCATTTTCAAAGAAGTCTGCGCCTTGACCTCGCGCGCGGCCTCGGCCGCGCTGAGGCCCGTGACGGGAACGGTGTCGCCAGCAGCGGCGGTATCGGCGACGGTCACATCGGTTTTGTCTTCGCCGGGCGTCTTGCCTTTTGTCGGCGCCGCCGTCTTGGTCTTCGGCCCGCGCTGCGTGTCCTCGCGGCCGGCGGCGGCCAGCGCCTCCTTCAGCGAGCCGAGGAACCGGCCCGACTTGGCGCCCTGCGCCTTGGCTGCTGGTGAGTTTGCACCGTCCTTGCGGCCGGTCGTCTCGGTCGTGGCGCTGCCCTCGTCAGACATGTTGGTCCTCCCAAAAATCTTGCTCCGCAATCGCATCATGTCGGTGCCGCCTTCGCTTCTCGATCGGGCCAAGCAACGCCACTAAACCGGCTGAGCCTCAAACCGCATCTTGACCTCGCCGATATTGATGATGTCGCCCTTCGTCAAACGCGCTTCCGCAACGCGAGCGCCGTTGACGAGCACGCCGTTGCCGTCCTTGCCGGAGAGATCCGTGATCATGACGACGCCATCGGTCGTGCGGCGGATGACGGCGTGGTAGCGGTGCACCGTCTTTACGGCGAAACGCAAGTCGTTGTCGTCCTCCCGGCCGATCCTGATCAGCGTGCGCCCGATGATTCGGCGGCTGTCCGGAAACCCTTCTGCTTCGACCCAAGCCTCTGTGGGCCAAGGAGAAATTTCCGTTTTCTCGGTTCGCAGCCGGGGCCGGTCAGACCCGCGCTTGCTACGGGGGAGCATCACGGTCTTGTTGCTCGTGCGCCGGGTCCGCCGCGTGAGCATGCCGATTAACGCAAGTGGCGGGACCGCAAGCAGGATCGACAACCCCAGCATCAAAGCTGGCGCACGCGAATAGCCTTGCTGGATCAAGTGCGTGAGTTGCACCCAGGCTTGCATGCCGCGCTCGGCGACCGCGGTCAAAGATATGCACAGTGGATTAGGAGCATGGCCCGCGAGCAAGACGCCCGCGTCGGCTGCATTCCCTGTCGTTGCAACGTAGGCCTGTGCCGCCGCGAGAGCGGCCAGAAATGTCAACCTCGACGACCACGGCTCTCTCATGGTCCTCAATCCCGCCCGCAAATCAGTGTGCAACCTCAAGCTTTATGACGGCAGGAACATGGCCACGCAGCAACCGTGCCTGCAATTTGTTCATTCCGAGCCCATCGCTCGTGCGGGCGCCACATTTGTGCGCCACAAATGTGGCCAGAGCCAACGTCATTGACGATCGGTCGCGTGCTCGGCTTGCGGTGAGCCGCGCGATTTGCGTCACGGGGAGCCATGACGAATCTCATTGCGCTACCGACCGGCACGGAGCTGGTCGGCGATTACCGCATTGAACGGGTGCTCGGGGCCGGCGGCTTCGGCGTGACTTATCTTGCCGATGAGATCGCGCTCGCCCGTCTCGTGACCATCAAGGAATACTTCCCCAGCGACATCGCGGCTCGTACGGCCGGCATCGAAGCCGCGCCCCGCTCGCACGATTGCGCCAGCGACTACCGCTGGGGCCTCGACCGGTTCATCGAGGAAGCCCAGACGCTCGCGAAGTTCGACCACACCAATATCGTGCGCGTTTACCGCTATTTCCGCGCCAACAACACCGGCTACATGGTGCTCCACTTCGAGGAGGGCCAGAGCCTCAAGAACTGGCTGAAATCGCTCGGACGCGCGCCGCGGCAGAACGAGCTCGACGCGATGCTCGCGCCGCTGCTCGACGCGCTCGATCTGATCCACAAGTCCGACTTCCTGCATCGCGACATCGCGCCCGACAACATCATCATCCGTAAGTCGGGCGATCCGGTGCTGATCGACTTTGGATCCGCGCGCGGCGAGATCGCCTCACACACCAAGACGGTCTCCGCGCTGGTGAAGCCGGGCTACAGCCCCTACGAGCAGTATTCCGAGACGAGCAGGCAGCAGGGCCCGTGGACCGACATCTACGCGCTGGGCGCCACGCTCTATCACGCGGTCACCGGCAAGCGTCCACCCGATGCGCCATCGCGGATGGTCAAGGACGAGATCGTGTCTGTTCGCGACGCGGCCCTGAGCTCCTACCGGCCAGGCTTCTTGAAGGCGATCGAAAAGGCGTTGCTGCTCAACATTGAAGCGCGGCCGCAGTCGATCGCGGCTTGGCGCGGAGATCTCCTTGCACCCGACGCCGCGCGCACCGGATGGCTGACGCGCGCCAAGAAGGGCAAGTCCGAGACCGAGCCTGAGGACGTCAAGCCGGTCGTTCCGCCTTCGGCGCTGCCCCCGCCGGATGCTCCTGGTCCCAAGGGCAGCATGCTCGACTTCCTCGAGTCGCTGCGCAAGCCGCCGGTTCCCGACCGCACCAATCCGCCCGAGCTCGCACGCGCCATCGAGCCGGTGCTGCCGTCTCCGCCGCCGGCACCCGCGCCTGCACCGGCACCTGCTTCCGTCGCGGCCCTGGCTCTCTCTCCAGCGCCGCGCGGGCGCGCAAAGGCGCAACCGGCTGAAGCCAAGACGGTGCGCATGGAAGCGCTGCCGCCGTTGCCGGCCAAGGCAAAGAAAAAGCCGGCCGCCAAGAAAGCGCAGCAGCCGAAGGGTCGCGCGCTGGTGCCGGTGCGCAAGCCGGTTCCCGCGCCTGCGCCTGCATTCAGGATGACCAAGCGCCGCTGGGCGTCACTTGCTTTCAAGCTGCTGATCGGCGTCGGCGTTGCCAGCGCGGCCGTGGCGATTTCGGATCGCATGCCGAATGTCGAGGTCCATGGCGCCTCGATCCCTTCCAGCCAGACAACGTCATCGACGACCCCGCTGGCGACCCCCATCGCCGACATCGCCGCGCACCGCGGCTCGATCTCCGGCATGGCTTACACCGAGGATGGCCGCTGGCTGGTGACGGTCGGAGCCGACGCGACGCTCAAGATCTGGGATGCCGCCTATCACACGCTCATCCGCTCGATCGAGCTTGACGACGGTGTCGCAACGTCGCTCGCACTCAACGGCTCGCGTGCCGCGACCGGTCACGCCGACGGCAAGGTCGTGCTCTGGGACCTCGAGCACGCCACCAAGCTCGCCACGCTGCAGCGCAACGAGGCGAATATCTGGGCGGTGGCCTTCACCGGCGACGGCAACAAGTTTGCGACCGCTAGCCACGATTGGAAGGTAGCGCTGTGGGATGCCACGACGCCGTCAGCGCCGCTGCACGTGTTCGACGGTCACACCAACGCGGTGCAGGCGCTTGCGTTTGCGCCGCGCTCGATGCTGCTCGCATCCGGTGGCGCCGATGAGACGGTGCGGCTCTGGGATCTGCAGACGCTGACGCTCAAGCGCAGCTACACCGGACACCGCGATTTCATCACGGCGATCGCGTTCTCCAACTCCGGCAAGCTGCTGGCGAGCGGCGCTCTCGACGGGCATATCCGTCTGTGGTCGATTCTGTCCTCGCGCCGGCTGCGCTCCCTTAACGGGCACAAAGGACGCATCAGCGACATCGACTTTGCGCCCTCGGGCAATCTCCTCGCGTCGGCGAGCGACGACGGCACCGTGCGGCTTTGGGATCTGCGGCGCGGGCGCACTGTGCGCGCATTGACGGGGCATGCCGGAGGCGCGACCGCCGTAGCTTTCGCGCCTGATGGTCAGCACCTCGCTTCTGCGGCCGCGAACGGCGTCGTGCACTTGTGGGCACTCCCGCTCGCACAGCTCGCGAAAGACTAGCGCGCGGGATCAGCTATCATTTCCCCTGAATAGACGCCTGCGGCGCGCGCGTCCCTCGACTGTGCCGGCGAACGGCTGCACAATGGCTGCGCCGTTCAATCAATCCCGACGCGCTGGGTGCCATGCACATCGATGCACTAATGCTCGCCCGCATGCAGTTCGCGTTCACGATCACATTTCACATCATATTCCCGAGCTTCACGATCGGGTTGGCGGCGTTCATCGCCACGCTGCTGGTGCGCTGGAAGATGACGGGGCGCGAGCACTTCATCCGCCTCGCGCGGTTCTGGACGAAGATCTTCGCGGTCTCCTTCGCGATGGGCGTCGTCTCAGGCATCGTCATGTCCTACGAGTTCGGCACCAACTGGAGCCGGTTCTCGGTGGTGGTCGGCAATGTCGTCGGCCCGCTGATCGGCTACGAAGTGCTGACCGCATTCTTCCTCGAGGCGACGTTCCTCGGGATCATGCTGTTTGGCTGGAAGCGCGTGCCTCCAAACCTGCATGTGCTGTCAGCCATCCTGGTGGCGGTCGGCACGACCTTGTCGGCATTCTGGATCCTTGCTGCCAACAGCTGGATGCAGACTCCGGCCGGCCATGAGATCCGCGACGGCATCGCCTACCCGGTCGATTGGATCGCGGTGATCTTCAATCCGAGCTTCCCCTACCGTTTCGCGCACATGTTCACCGCGGCCTATCTCACCACCTCGCTCGTGGTGCTGGCGGTCGGTGCGCGCTACCTCGTCGCCGGCCGCTTCCGCGAGGAGGCCAAGACCATGATGCGCATGGGGCTCGGGATGGTGTTCTTCCTGGCGCCCCTGCAGGCGCTCATCGGCGACCAGCACGCGCTCAACACCGAGAAGTACCAGCCCCAGAAGATTGCCGCGATCGAGAGCCACTGGGACAGCAGCAAGCCGGCGCCGCTCGTGCTGTTCGCGATCCCCAACGAGAAGCAGGAGCGCAACGATTTCGAGATTTCGATCCCGAATCTCGCGAGCTGGTTCGTCACGCACCGGGCTGACGGGCTTTTTCCTGGCCTCAAGGATGTGCCGCCGTCCGATCGCCCGCCGGTGTTCCCGGTGTTCGCAGGGTTTCGCCTGATGGTTGGGCTTGGCGTGCTGATGATCCTGATCGGCACGGTCGGCGCATGGCTGTGGCTGCGTGGACGCCTGTTCGAGACGCGATGGTATCTGCAGATCGTGCAGTACGCTTGGCCTCTCGGCTTCATCGCCATTCTCGCGGGCTGGTACGTGACCGAGATGGGCCGCCAGCCGTGGGTCGCATACGGGATCTTGCGGACCGCGGACGCATCATCGCCGGTGGCGTTTTCGGCGGTGCTGTTCGGGCTGGTTCTATTCGTGCTCGTCTACGGCGTCGTTTTCTCGATGGGCATCTTCTATATCAATCGGCTGATCAATCACGGACCGGCGGGCGCCGCTGCCGATGCCCCCGACGCGTTGCCGTCGCGGCCGCTCATGGCGGCGAACGAGGCCGCACAAGAAGCGATAGAGGAGAGCTGAGATGGATCCCGTCGGGTTCTGGCTTCCGATCGTCTGGGCTGGCCTCATCGGATCGGCTGTGGCGCTCTATGTCATTCTCGACGGATTCGATCTCGGCATCGGCATACTGTTCACGCTGGAGCCGCGCGAGAATTGCCGCGACGTGATGATGAACACCGTCGCGCCGTTCTGGGACGGCAACGAGACGTGGCTGATCTTAGGCGGCGGTGGACTTTTCGTTGCCTTTCCCCTCGCCTACGCGGTGATCATGCCCGGGCTCTACCTGCCGATCATCATCATGCTGCTGGCGCTCGTGTTCCGCGGGGTCGCTTTCGAGTTTCGATGGGCCGCGAAGCCCTTGCACGTGTTCTGGGACAATGCGTTCGCGTGGGGCTCGATCGTTGCCACGTTCATGCAGGGCGTCGTACTCGGCGGCTTCCTGCAGGGCATCGTCGTCGAGAACAAGGCTTTCGCCGGAGGACCGCTCGATTGGCTCGAGCCCTTCCCGCTGTTCACGGGCGTAGCACTCGTCGCCGGCTATGCGCTTCTGGCCAGCACCTGGCTTGTCATGAAGACGGAAGGCGCGATCGCGGAGACGGCGCGAGGCTGGGCCAAGTGGCTCCTGCTCGCGGTGGTCGTGTGCATGGCCATCATCAGCTTGTGGACGCCGCTTGCGTTCGAGCGCATCGCCGAGCGCTGGTTCACGTGGCCGAACCTGCTGTATCTGTCGCCGGTGCCGCTGTTGGCTGCCGCCTCGACCGTGCTCTGCTGGTACGGGCTGACGACAAAGCACGATACGGTGCCGTTCTTCGCGGCGATCGGCATGTTCCTGCTCGGATATCTGGGTCTCGCGATTTCCAATGCGCCCTACTTGGTGCCGCCGTCGCTGACGGTGTGGGACACGGCTGCGGCACCCGCATCGCAGATGTTCAGCCTCGTCGGCACGCTCATCATGTTGCCCATCATCCTTGGCTATACCGCCTTCGTTTATTGGACGTTTCGCGGCAAGGTCCGCGAAGGCGAAGGATATCACTGAGTTGATGCGTGCCGGCCCAAGGCTTGCCATCATCTCTCTGCAGCGTAGTCTGTGATTCCACTGCGGTCGCTTTTGCGTGCCGCGCGTGCCGGTGATCCTCAAACCATGACCGCGGAGGCCGATGTTCGGCTGGCGTAGACGCAATGATGGATTCGAATGGCGCGAATACGTGCGCACGACGATTCTCGTGCGGCGCAAGAACCGCCGCGACCGCATCGAGCAGGCCGGAATGGCCGCCGTCGAGGGATTGAAGGCGGCGGGTGAGCGCGGTGCCGCCGCGGGGGCGGTTGGAGCGCAGGCGCTTGGTCGCGGAGCCAAGGCCGCCGGCCAGCGCGGTGCGGAACTCGGCGCTGCAGCGGGAAAAGGCGCCAAGGTAGCCGGTCAACGCGGAGCCGAGCTGGGCGCGGCCGCGTTTCGGGCGAGCAACGAAAAGGTGCGCGCCGGCTTGCCCATAGCAGGACAAGCCGCGTGGACCGGGCTGCAATCGGCCGGCCGCGTGTTGCATGTTGCCGGCCGCAACGGGCTTTTGCTGCTGGCGTTTCTTTGGGAGAAGCTCGCCACCGCAGTCCGTCGGCTTACACACGCAGCGGGACCTCTTTTTCCGGCAGCCGGCAGGCGGCTCAAGCCATTGCTCTCACCCTTGCGGGAGCCCAGCATCAACATGCCGCTGATGATCGCGGGCATCGTCGCGCTGCTCGGCGGCGCAGCGCGCGGCATGGTCGACGGATTCGATCGCGATACGTTGCTGGCGCTGGTGGCTGGCGTCGTGCTGCTGGGAATTTCGTTCGCTGCGCGCGATGCCGATGACAGACCCGCGTGGATCAAGGCGCCCTTGAAGGGCGCGGCCTGGCCGTTCAGCCGGTTAGCGGATGTGCGTTACGGCATGCCGCAACCGCTTGCGCGCGGTTTCGGCATGGCACTCATTTTCTTAATCGTAGCGGGAGGCGGTTGGCTTCTCTGGCGGGGTGCCTCTGCGCTTTTCAGCGGCACCGCATCGACGCATCAGGCCAATTCGGTCAATGGGCGCGCGACCGCGCTTTCAGGCGATACGCTGAGAGTTGGCGGCACGACGGTTGCGATGTCGGGGATCGAGGCTCCGCTGAACGGGCAGATGTGCGCATCGGGCAGCACCCGGCAGTGGCGGTGCGACGCGGCGGCCAAGGCCGAGCTTGCGCGGCTTGCCGGGCGTGGCCGCGTTACGTGCAAACTTTCGGGCACGGATGCAAACGGCCGCCAGGAAGGCACATGCACAATCGGCGATCGCGATCTTGCAGCTGAGCTCGTGCGCGGCGGTCACGTTTTCGCGGAAACGGGACTTTTCTCGTCCTATGGAACGCTCGAGCAAGAGGCGCGCACGGCGAAACTCGGCATGTGGGGCGGTGACGCCGAACGACCGGCCGATTATCGCGCGCACAAATGGCAGGATGCGAAACGCGACGCTCCCGACGGCTGTCCGATCAAGGGCGGCGTAAAGCGCGGGCAGCGCATCTATGTGCTTCCCTGGTCGCGCGACTATGAAAGCACCCGCGTCAGCACCGGGCGCGGCGAGCGCTGGTTCTGCAGCGAGTTGGAAGCGCAAGCCGCCGGCTGGAAGCCGTCCGACCGCTCCTGACGCAAACACCGATTTTGGGCAAATGAAAGCCCGCGGTCCGGGGGAAGACCGCGGGCTACAATGCGTGACGCCGCTTAGGGGGGACAGGTGGGAGGGCGCCACGTTGGAAATAGAACAGAATACCATTTCCATTTGCTTGGCAAGAACAACGCGAAATGGTTTTCCAGTCAGTTAAAGAACTTTTAAGTCGCTACTGCAATTTGACTAGAAATACATCTTCGCATTGCACCGCAAAAACGTAAACGCGGAAGAATGCGCCGGTTTTCTCGCGCGATTTGATCATTTATCGCGCTCCACGGGGCGAACCGGAACGTCGATGCGCTCGCCGCTGCGAAGCACGGTTGCCGACACCACCTTGCCGATGCGCCGCTCATCGAGCAGCCGGAACATGTCATCGACGCCGGTCACGGTTTCATCGTCGAGCCGTATCAAGAGATCGCCGGCTTTCAATCCCGCCTCATCGGCCGGCCCGCCGGGCTGCACCTCGCGAATGCGTACGGCGCTCGGCTGCTTCAATTCGTTCTTGTAGGCGAGACGCGCGGCAATGGGCGTTTGCTCGGCGACGATGCCGATAAGCCCGCGCCGCACCCGCCCATGAGCCAGTATCTGCGTCAGGGCATGCATCGCGGTATTGGCGGCCACCGAAAAGCAAATTCCTTGAGCGCCCATGATCATCGCGGTGTTGATGCCGATGATTTCACCAGCCGAGCTGACGAGCGGTCCGCCCGAGTTGCCGGGATTGAGCGCGGCGTCGGTCTGGATCACGTCGCCGATGAGGCGGCCGTTCTGCGCGCGCAACGACCTGCCGACCGCGCTGACGATGCCGGCCGTGACGGTGGACTGGAAGCCCAATGGATTGCCGATCGCAATGGCGATCTGCCCTGGCCGCACGGTTTTTGAATTGGCGAGGCGGGCGACGGGCAGCGTCTCTCCGGTTTCTCCCCTCAGCACCGCAAGATCGGTATCGGGATCGCGGCCGAGCGCGCGGGCGGTAAACTTGCGCCCGTCGGACAGCGCAACCGACACGCGTTGAGCGCCGTCGATGACGTGGTTGTTGGTCAGGATGAGGCCGTCTGGCGAGACGACCACGCCTGAGCCGGTCCCTTCCGCGCGCCGCCCATTGCGCACGCCCGTCACCTCGACGTGCACCACGGCGGGCGCAACGGTCTCGACCGCGTCTACGACTGCGCGCGAATAGGCATCGAGCAGCGACCCATCCGGGGGAGCCTGGCGGGTCTCTTCCAGGGACGAACTTTTGTGTGATCCGGCAAAGGCTTCGCCCAGAAATCCAATGACGTTTTGCATGCGGACTCCGTAGGTTTGCGGCGCCGGCTGCAGCGTCGCGCGGATTCCAGGTGGGTATGGCGGAGGGTTGGTTAAAGTGGGACCGGGCGCGATGTTGCCTGTGGACGGATCAGCGCCAGGCGAGCTCGAAGGGGGAGAAGCGCAGCAGCCCCGTGGTGGCCGGCTCACGAATGTAGCCGATATTCGCCAGCACGCCGGCGAAGGTTTCTTTCGCGTCCTTGCGGAACGTCAGCCCCGTTTTTTCTGCCATCAGCTCACCGTCGAACCAAACTCTCGCCATGCCGTCGGTGGCTCCCGGCGTATTGAGAACGACCTCCTGCTCGACGAGAATCCAGCTGCCGAGCGGCAGCGTATACGCCTGCTGATTGAGCGCGATGTAGTCGCTGCCCGAGCTGGCGGCCTCGATCTCCGCCCCGCCGTCGAGCTTCCACTTGACGCGTGCGCCAAACCCTTTCGGGTCGAGCACCTTTACGGCGTTTGGATCGCCGCCGAAGACGCCTGGCAGCAGGCCGCCGCTGTTGAATGGGAATCCTTCCGACAGCCAGACGCTGTAGACGAGGCATGCGGAAGTCGCCTGATTGAAGCCGGACGGGCGCCAGCGGAAATTGACCCCCGTCGTGCGTTCAGCTTCGGGCTCTGCGTTCTTCACCGGAGCAAGCTTGACCTCGAGCGCCGCCCCGGCAGGTCCTTCGGCAATAACGTTCGCGTTCTCGGAGATTCCCCATTCGGGCTGACCAACGCGTGCCTGCAGCTCGGGCGGGGTGAGCAATGCGCCGTTCGATCCTTTCAAGGAAAACAGGATGGGCGCTGGATATCGCTCTCGGCACGACGCCGTCTTTTCAGTTATGAACGCCGAGTGCGCAATATACAGCACGAGGGTCGCGCCGAGGATCAGCCCGACACCGTTGATGATCCACTGGAGGATTGCCGGCTTCTGCATTGTTCCTGGTGGAGCCCGCTCCGTTGGGCTTTGGCTTTTGGATGATCGGTAAGCGTTCACCCTTAGGCGAAGGTCGTTAAATTTCTGCAGCAACCCCGTGCAGGGGCTCCACATTCCGATTGTAGCGCAACGCATTTGCAATTGTGGCAACGGGTGCGTCGGGCTCGATAACGACGTGAAACTTTAAACCCGTTGCTGCTCGATCCCCAAAACGGCCAACTCGAGCAAGTTCATCTTCGGCCGCATTGCGAGATGTCTTTTTTTAAATCGCCGAGTGCGTTAAGAAGCATGCGGCGCGGGTCGTAACGGGTGCGCGATCGTCGTCTAATTCGAGAGGGCAGCTCATGAATTCCCGGGTCGTATTCGCGGTTGGCTTGGCTTTAGCCGCCGGCATGCCGTGTGCAGGTCAAGCGGCCGATGCGGCGCTCGCTCCGCTCGGCAGCGTCGTTCAGTCGGCCCGCGCCGCCGCACCGGTCATTCAGGTGCGCACCCGCAAATCCAAGAGCGTTGGAACGCGCGAGACCTCGCCGGAGGCGACGGGCGCCGTTCCCGGCAAGGCATCGAGCAACGGCGAGGTGCTGTTTGGCGTGCAGGATGTCGGGTTCCTCGTCGACCGCGACATCATCCGTGTCGGCAAGGAGGTCGGCAAGTTCGACCGCATCCGCCTGCGCGTGCTCAAGAACGACATCTACGTCACGGACCTCAAGGCCGTGTACGAGAACGGCGACACCGAAAGCCTGCTCACCGACACCAAGATCGAGTCCGGACGCAAGACCGATTGGATCGACCTGAAGCACAAGGACTTCATCAAGGAGATCCAGCTCGTCTACCGTTCCAAGCCAGACTTCAAGGGCGAGGCACGCGTGGAAGTCTTCGGCGAGTACGCGGACGGCTGGCTCGGGCCCAACGGCGAAGGCAACAAGTACAACAATGGCTGGGTGCTGCTCGGCACCGACACAGCCGGCTCGATCGGCTTCGACAAGGTGAAAATTCCGGTCGGCAAGAACGAGGGCGGGTTCAAGCAGATCAAGGTGGCGGTCAAGGATCGCGATGTGACCATGACCGATCTGGCCGTTGTGTACGACGACGGCTCCAAGGACCAGCTTGAAGGCGATCGCACCAAGATCGAAGCGGACAAGGCCTTTGGCCCTGTCGATCTGAAGAAGGACGGCCCGATCAAAGAGGTTCAGGCGACATGGCGCTCGCGCGCGTTCGCAACGTCCAAGCGCGATCGGGCCTACGCCACGGTCGAGGTCTGGGGCCACCACTGAGGCTGGCGCCTCTCACGCGCACGACGGGAGCTCTAGGTCAGCCGAACGCGCCCCAGTGGTGCGAGATGCCGGTGCCGATCTCGCGCACCATCTCGTAGGCGGCCTCCATCGGACGCAGGATCTCGGTCTCGATCCGCTTGTAGTCGTCGATGCTGTAGGGCCGATAGCTCGCGGGCTCCTGGAAATCGGAAGCGGCCCCCGGCTCGCGCGCGCGATGCGGGAACGCCTGACGCATGAAGCCCACGACCTCGGGGATCTCGAGCCCCAGGGCCTGGCGGAAAATCTGCTCATACGACACGTCGTTCGTCGTGGTGAAGCGCGGCAGCTGCGCGGCCAGGATGAAAATGCGCATGATGAAGGTGAGCCGGATCGCCTGCAGCAAATCGAGCTCGAGGCGCACGTCGTCGGGCACCTTGCCGCCTTCGAGCCCGATGTCTTCCAGCAGCGAATGCAACTCGATCGCGTCGAGCCGCAGGTGATGCGCGAGCCCGTTGATCGCGCCCGCGCGATCATCCTCCAGCAGCCGCGTCGCGAGCGTCTTGAAGGGTGCTTCGAGCTGCGGTTCGCGCCCCCAGGCCGCGCGCAACGCCCAGAAGCCCGCATCGAACGGCGCGGCGTTGGCGCCGACGGCGTTGAGGCTCGACAGCTGCTTGGCGCGCGCGATCATCTCGATCAGCAGCTTGAGGCGCGGGGAGCGCTTTGCCAGCTCGACGAAACGCTCGCGCTCGGAGCCGACCGCGGCGCCCAGGCCCGAGACGACGTTGGCGACGTAGCCGAACTGCTGCAGGATCGCGTTATTGGGGATCGCGCGCATGCGGGCTGGATCGCCACGCTCGGAAGCATGATCGCCCTGGCGCTTCACCGGGCGCGATCCGGTCCTGAACAGGAGGTTTGCCCCGAACGCGCCGAGCAAGGCCCGGTAGCCCGGATGCGCGAAGAGGTGCTGCTGGTAGCCGCGCAAGCGCAGCTGGAAATCCAGCGCCAGGTTGTTGTCGCTGTAGAAGGGGTCCTCGCCCTCGCCCGGATCGCGGCCGCTCATGACGACCGTCGTCAGGACGCGCTCGGCGAACTCCCTGTTGGCGAAGAATAGATACCCGTCGCCGCCCTGGAAGCTCGTCTCGTGCTTGACCGGCATCTCGTTGCGGAAAAAGCGCCAGCGCGCCTCGCCCGAGAACACATAGCGCAGGCGTCTGCGCACCGGCCCGGGGAACGCGCCGCGCCCCATGCTTTCGCCGTGCGTGGAGAAAATGAGCGTCTCGACGCCGGGAAGCATTGCCTTGTGCACGACCTCGGCCAGCGTCAGGTGCAGCCGCTCGTGCGCTAGCCCGGCGGCGATCTGCCCGATGAAGCGTCCCGCATCCGAATAGCCGGTCTGCACGCACAAGCGTCCGCGGCCACGGACGTAATCGCGATAGGCCTCCTCCTTCAGAAGCCGCTCGATGACGCGGCCTCCGGTTTCGAGCGCGGCCGGTGTTTCAAACAGCGGCGAGATGTCGACGATCTTGTCGACGCCGAACAGCTTGGCGAAAAATACCGCGATGAGCAGCGTGGCGGGGCTTTCGCATTCGGCGATCAGATAGCGGATCGGCGTGTCGCTATCGACGTGCTTGGCAATCTGCGCGGCAAGCGCGAATTGCCGGATGGCGGTGGCGGTTTCCAGGTCGAGCGTTTCGAAATTGACGCTCTCGGGCTTTGCCGTGCGGATCATCTCGACGATGCGCGCCAGCGCCTGCCGCTCGGTCAAGTCTCGTGTCCACGGCTCGTGCACGAACGCGCGGAAGGCGTTGTTGATCTGCACGGCGTTGACGCGCAGGTGGATATGCGACGTGCCGAGCCCCGTCGCCTGCAGCAGGCCGGAAAGCGCGGCAACGGCGCTTTTGGCGTCGCGATTTGGGGCTACGGCGACGAGCGCGTCGAGGAGCGCGATCAGCGGCTCGGCGGAGACGAGGTTGTAGCCCTCGGGCCGCGTTATGACGTTTGCTGCCTGTGCAAGCGTGAAGCCGCCCGAGCCGACCTCGGACAACGCGGCGATCTGCTCGTCGACGTCGGCGATAGCGAGATCGAGCTTGCCGGTGAGCTGGCGCGAGAGCCGCAGCACTTCTCCGTCGTCGCCGAGTTTGCCTTTCAGCTCGAGAAAGCGCTCGCGGATGTCGTTGAGCGCCGCTCTCTTTTCGCGCACGCGCACGAGAAACGAGAACGTCCAGGCGATGTCGTTACGCCCGTCGAGATCGTAGCCGACCCAGGAAGCGAGTGTGGCGAGTTGCGGCTTCACGGTGAAGGCCTGGTCGCCGAACGCGCCGGTCGCCGCTGTAAAGAAGCGCCCCAGAAGGTCAACGTAGGCATCGCGCAGGTTGCCGATCGCGGCCTGCGCGCTCGCGTGCTCATAGTCGAGCGTGACGGGGATGTCGGGGCGGTGCGGCGTGCCGATGATCTGGTTCTCAGGCCCGCCGGCAAGGGCGATATGCGCCATGCGCTCGGACAGCTCGGCCGACAAGCCGAAGGTCGGATGCGCCGTCAGCACGATGCCGGTGCGCGCCCGCTCCCACCGCGCCTTGAAGGCGGCGAAGTCGCCCGACTTCGCCGTGCCGGCGACGAAATCGGTGAAGTCGGCGGTGGTTTCGGCATCGTCGACGTAGCCGATCCGCTCGCGCAGGTAGCGCGCGCGGTGCACGCAGGCGCGGTCCATCAGCCGGGTTGAAAGCGCGCGCAAATCCTCGACGCTGATCGCGCCCGCTTCGAGCCGGCGCGAGAGGTCGAACGCGAGATTGACGATCGGATTGAGAGCCGGTGTATCGGGAATTTGCGTGCGCAGCGCGCGCAGCTCATCGCGCAGCTGGAACTCGTCGAGGGTGCCGGGCGTCGCCTTTTCCTGCATTACCGTCTCCACGCTTTGCGGAGCCTTGCCCCGTCTTGTGGCGCCGGGACCATGAGCCGCCAGCCGATCGCGAAGAGGTCATACGCTTGGACAAAGCTTGGGGGCCCGCCGGGTTCCCGGCAGGCCCCAAACTCTCAAGCGACCTTCCTCAGAGCAGACACGACACCAGCAACCGTCGAGCCCATCTCCGATGGCGTCGGTGCGATTGTGACGCCGCAACTCTTAAGGATCTCCACTTTCTCGGGCGCCAATTCGCCGAACGCCGAGATGATCGCGCCGGCGTGGCCCATCTTGCGGCCCTTCGGCGCCGAGAGCCCGGCGATGTAGGCGATGACCGGCTTCTTCATGTTGTCGCGCGCGTATTGCCCGCCTTCCGCTTCCTGCGGACCGCCGATCTCGCCGATCATCAGGATCGCATCCGTCTCGGGATCCTTCTCGAACAGCTCGAGGACATCGCGGAACGAGCTGCCGTTGATCGGGTCGCCGCCGATGCCGACGCTGGTCGAAATGCCGATCCCGAGCGCCTTCATCTGCGAAGCGGCCTCATAGCCGAGCGTGCCGGAGCGGCCGATGATGCCGACGCGGCCCGGAGCGTAGATGTGGCCCGGCATGATGCCGAGCATGGCTTTGCCGGGGCTGATGGTGCCGGCGCAGTTGGGACCCGTCAGCACCATGCGGTTCTCTTTCTTGTAGCGGCGCATGTAGCGTTTGACGCGGATCATATCCTGGGCGGGAATGCCGTCGGTGATGCACACGCAATACTTGATGCCGCCGTCGGCTGCTTCCATGATCGCGTCAGCAGCGAAGGGCGGCGGCACGAACACGATCGATGCCTCCGCGCCCGTCTCCTCGACGGCACCTTTGACGGTGTTGAACACCGGGCGCCCGAGGTGGGTGGTGCCGCCCTTGCCGGGCGTGACGCCGCCAACGACGTTGGTGCCGTAGTCGATCATCTCCTGGGCGTGGAAGGTGCCGATGCGGCCCGTGAATCCCTGGATCAGGATCGGTGTGTTTTCATTGATGAAGATGGCCATGTGAGCGTTTCCCTAGCGAACGGTGTTCTTGGCGGCGGCGACGGCTTTTTGCGCCGCTTCGGCCAGCGTTTCCGCGGTGATGACGGTGAGGCCGCTTTCATTGAGAATACGACGGCCTTCCTCGACGTTGGTTCCGGCGAGACGAACCACCACGGGCATCTTGATGTGGAGCTCGGTGATGGCGTCGACCACGCCCTTGGCGACCCAGTCGCAGCGGTTGATGCCCGCGAACACGTTGAGCAGCAGCGCCTTGACCTTCTTGTCCTTGAGTACCGCCTTGAACGACTTCGCGACGCGCTCGGGGCTCGCGCCACCGCCGATGTCGAGGAAGTTTGCAGGCTCACCGCCCGCAAGCTTGATCATGTCCAGCGTCGCCATCGCGAGGCCGGCGCCGTTCACGACGCAACCGATGTCGCCATCGAGGCCGACGTAGGCGAGGCCGCGATCGGAAGCGTACGTCTCGCGCGGGTCCTCCTGGCTCTTGTCGCGGAGCTCAGCGATGTGCGGGCGGCGGAACAGCGCGTTGTCGTCGAACGACATCTTGGCGTCGAGCGCGAACAGCTGCTTGTCCTTGGTGATCACCAGCGGGTTGATCTCGACCATGGTCGCGTCGAGGTCGCGGAACGCGCGGTAGGTTCCGAGGATCGTGGGGACGAGCTTGTTGATGATCTCGGGATCAACGCCAAGTCCGTAGGCGACCTCGCGTGCCTGGAACGCCTGCATGCCGACGGCGGGGTCGACCACGACGCGGATGATGGTGTCGGGCTGGCTGGCGGAAATCTCCTCGATCTCCATGCCGCCCGCCGCCGAAGCGATGACCATGATGCGCTCAGTGGCGCGGTCCATCACGAAGGCCAGGTAGATTTCCTTGGCGATGTCGGACGCTTCCTCGATGTAGAGGCGCGACACGAGCTTGCCGGACGGCCCGGTCTGGTGCGTCACGAGCTTCTTGCCGAGCAGGTCCTCGGCGGCGCGCTCAAGCTCGGTGTCCGTCGTGCAGACCTTGATGCCGCCGGCCTTGCCGCGCGCACCGGAATGGATCTGTGCCTTGACGACCCATTTGCTGCCGCCGATCTCGGTGGCGCGATAGGTCGCCTGCTCGGGGCTGTAGGCGAGGCCGCCGCGCGGGATCGGCACGCCGAACTTCGAAAGCAGCTCTTTGGCCTGGTATTCGTGGATATCCATTATTGTCTCCCTAGACTGTTTGTTGTCCGGCTCAGGCCGATTGACGTGCGGCGGAAGCCTTGATGGCGGCGGCGGTGGCGATGAGGTTCTTCGCCATCTTCTCGGAGGCGGCGTCGATCATCTTGCCATCGAGCGAAGCAGCGCCCTTGCCCTGCGCCTCGGCCTCCTTGAGGGCCACGATGATGCGCTCGGCGCGCTCGACCTCCTTGGCGGTGGGCGAGAACACGGCGTTGGCGAGCTCGATCTGCGAGGGATGAATCGCCCACTTGCCTTCGATGCCGAGCGCGGCGGCGCGCTTGGCGCCGGCGGTGTAGCCATCGGGATCGGAGAAGTCACCGAACGGACCATCGATCGGGCGCAGGCCGTAGGCGCGGCAGGCAACTGTCATGCGCGAGAGCGCGAAGTGCCACTGGTCGCCCGGATAGTCGGGGTTGAGACCGCCGATGACGACGGTACGTGCCTTGTTGAAGGCGGCGTAGTCGGCGACGCCGAAGTGCATGGCTTCGAGGCGGCTCGGCGCGGCGGCAATCGCTTCGACGTTGGCCATGCCGAGCGGCGTTTCGATCAGGGCTTCGGTCGCGACCTTGTTGGTGAGACCCTTCGCAACCTCGATCTGGCTGACGATGCACTCGACGGTGTAGACGTCGGCGGGAACGCCGACCTTGGGGATCAGGATGGTGTCGAGCTTGGAGCCGGCCTGCTCCATGATGTCGACGACGTCGCGATACATGTAGTGCGTGTCGAGGCCGTTGATGCGCACCGAGATGGTCTTGCCGGCGCCCTTCCAGTCGATGTCGTTCAACGCCTGGATGATGTTCTTGCGCGCCTGCTCCTTGTCGGGCGGCGCCACGGCGTCCTCGCAATCGAGGAAGATGTAATCGGCTGCGCTCTTGACCGCCTTCTCGATCATCGTGGGGTTGGAGCCCGGCACGGCGAGTTCACTGCGCTGCAGGCGAGCATTGCGCAGGGGATAGAGTGTGTAGCTCATCGAAGGCGTTCCTCTCGGTTCTTGATTTTGGGCAGCAGTTTACGGCCGCGGGCCATGAGCCAGCGGCGAGTGTCGTGAACTCGTTGTGATGAAGTGACTGCGCGCGCCAGCGACGCGCGATCCATTCGGGATGCGGATCTCGGCGGGGATCATGGGACAAGCGGCAACAGGACAAACGGCGACGGGCATGCTCAAGCGTTTCCTCCCGAGCAGCCGTCTTGGATTTGCACCGCGCTTTGGCTCGCAACTTCTGCAACGCAAAAGCGGCCCGCCCCATGCGCGATGCGGACGCCTCGCGTGGAAGCGTCCGGCAGCGACTGTCCCGGAGCCAAAGTGTCTCTTGTCAGGCGCGATTGCGCAACACCCGAATGGGCACAACAGCGGCGCGGGCCGGGTAGTGTCCGCCCTAGGCTTCGGGGTAGTCGCTACTACCCAGGGGCGTCCATCGCGCAACCGCTAACGCGGCCGCCGACATGTGCTCAGCGATTTTCCATCGTCGTCGACATATAGAGTGCGACCGCCATCGCGCGATTGCTGACGCCGAGCTTATCGTAGAGGTTCTTCAGGTGATACTTGACGGTATTGCGCGAGATGCCGGTGCGCGATGCGATCTGCAGATTGGTCCAGCCGTTGGCGAGCGCGACGAGCAGCTCGCGCTCACGCGCCGTCAGCTCGCTCAGCGGATCTTGCGTGAGCGTCTGCACATCGACGTAGGGGAGCGACATGCGGCCCCGCGCCACCGCCGCGATGGTCTCCAGCAGGGTCTCGGGCTCGTCGCTCTTTGAGATGAAGCCCCACGCGCCGAGCAGCACGGCCTGGCGCAGCACATCCTTGCCCGGCTCTCCCGTGTAGACGACGACGCGTATCGGCGAGTGACGGCGCTTGAGAGCCGCGAGGATGTCGGCGCCGCGCATGTCGGGGAGCGCCCAGCCGACGAGAGCGATATCGACAACATGCGTCTCGGCAAAGTCGAGGAACGAGATCCCGTTTGGGAACACGCCGGCAACTTCGAAACGGCCATCGCGCGCGATGAAGTCTTAAATCCCGGCGCGCACGACGGGGTTCTTGTCCGCGATCACGATCTTGGGCCGTGGCCCGGTGTTGGCAATGGGAGACGTCGGCTCTGCCATGGGCCTATTCATAGCAACAAACGCTGAACAATCGGTCATGTGGGGCAACGGGCGGGCCCGGCAGCCGATCTATCCGGCCTTGGCGGCAGCATTGACCGGCACCGCGTCGGCGCAGCCGCGATGCTCGATCTCGATGGTTGCGTGGGCTATCCCGTACAATTCCTTGAGGCGCGCCTTGATGGCAGCAGCAACTTCTTCGGGGAGTGCGGTCGGCGAAATTCGTGCGTGCATGGTCATGATCGCCCGTTCCTCGGTCAAACACCACGCGTGGACGTGATGAATGGAGAGCACGTTCGGAATGGTCGTTTCGAGGTCCTTCTGTACCTCGCGGATGTCGAGACCGGTGGGCGCCCCCTCCAGCAGGATGTGGCCCGCATCCTTGGTGATCAGCCAGGCGCTGCGCAAAATCAGCAAGGTGATGAGGATCGACAGAAGTGGATCGATGGGCGTCCACCCTGTCCAAAGGATGACGATGGCGGCGATGATCGCAGCGGCCGAGCCGAGAAGGTCGCTCATCACGTGCAGCAGGGCACCGCGCACGTTCAGGTTCGCCCCGCCGCCTTGGCGCAGGATCAACAGCGTGCCGAGGTTCACCAGAAGACCCACGCCTGCAATGATAAGCATGGTGTTCCCGGCGACCGCGACCGGTTCGTAGAGGCGGCTGAACGCTTCATACGAGATTGCGATCGCGATGAAAAAGAGCGCGAGTCCGTTTGTGAACGCGGCGAGCACCTCGAACCGGTCGAACCCGAAGGTTCGTTTCCAGTCGGCGGGGCGCTTGGCGATTCTGACCGCCAGCCACGCGAGCGCCAGCGCGGCCGCGTCGGTCAGCATGTGGCCGGCGTCGGCCAGCAGCGCCAGCGACCCCGACACGATGCCGCCGGCCGCCTCGGCGACCATCGTCACCGTCGTGAGCACCGCGGCCCAGAGCAGCCGCCGCTCGTTCAGGTTGCTCGGACTATGACTATGACCATGATCGTGGCCGTGGCCCATTTTGCATCCAGGTTGCCAGTGACTTGCCGTGAGTATCTAGGAACTGTCTTGCAGATAGACCACGCCGGCTCGACTGGCCAGGGTTGAGCCTAAGCGCGCCTAACCGCGTTTTACTTCGCGACGCCGCGTGGGACACCGAGGGTGTCCAGTGTTGCGCTGGCCACTCGGCTCCCTTAAATCAAAACCCGGCATCAAAAACTGGTGTTGACCTCGCCGCTTGAGGTGAAACCCGTCGCGCGGGATGGTCGAGAGCATGATTGCGGACGTAGGCAGTTTTTTGAGCTTCCACGGCATCGTCGACTATCTGGGGCTCGGCGCCTACATCTCGGTGCTCAAGATCATCGGCGTCGATATCGTCCTTGCCGGCGACAACGCCGTCGTCATCGCCATGGCCGCCCGAACGCTTCCGCGGCATCAACGGTTCACTGGCATCGTCCTCGGCACGGCGGCTGCGGTCGTCATGCGCATTGTTTTTACCCTCGCGGTCGGCTCGCTGCTGGGGGTGCCGGTGCTCAGCCTTGCCGGCGGGCTCATACTGTTCTGGATTGCCGTCAAGCTGCTGCTTGCGGAGGAACCGCACCCGGAGGAGATGCACGGGGGCAAGACGCTGTGGGACGCGGTCAAGACCGTCGCCATCGCGGACGCGGTCATGAGCTTGGACAACGTGCTGGCCATCGCAGGCGCAGCGCGCGGCGACTGGGTGCTCATCATGATCGGCCTCGCCATCAGCATCCCGCTGGTGGTCGGAGGCTCGACCGTCATCATGGCGATGCTGCACAAGGTTCCGGCCCTGGTCTGGGGTGGCGCGGCGCTGCTCGGGTGGATAGCGGGTGAGCTCGTGGTTGGTGAGCAGCTCTTTCACCCGACGGTTTCAGATATGGCGCATCAGTTGGGCGTCCACTTCCGGACGCTCGAGATGTGGGGCGGCACGCTCGGCGCGCTGCTCGTTCTCGCGACCGGCGCGCTGCTGATGCGGACGCGAGGTCCAGCGGGGGAGACGCGGCCCGATTAACCGTGAGCGCGGGGTGCACTGCGGCATTCGGCGCGCGGACGAAAGTCCGGGCTTGGCGCGCGCGGCGCAACCCGCCAATATCGCAGCAGGTTCGGTTGCCGTTGCACACTCCGCGGCAACCCAAGAATGAGCGCTCTGGGAGGAACACGTGACGGTAAAGTCCGATATCGAAATTGCACGCGCGGCGAACATGAAGCCGATCGCCGAGGTTGCGGCCAAGGTCGGCATTCCGGCAGAGGCGCTCGTTCCCTACGGCACGACCAAGGCCAAGATTGCATTCCCGTATATCGATGGGCTCAAGGACCGCAAAAGCGGCAAGCTGATCCTCGTCACAGCGATCAGCCCGACGCCTGCTGGCGAGGGCAAGACGACGACGACTGTCGGTCTCGGCGACGGTCTCAATCGCATCGGCAAAAAGGCGATGATGTGCTTGCGCGAGCCTTCGCTCGGGCCTTGCTTCGGCGTCAAGGGCGGCGCAGCCGGCGGCGGTTATGCGCAGGTCGTGCCGATGGAGGACATCAACCTTCACTTCACCGGCGATTTTCACGCGATCACGTCGGCGCACAATCTGCTGTCGGCCATGCTCGATAACCACATCTATTGGGGTAACGGCCTCGGCTTCGACGCCCGCCGCATTGCCTGGAAGCGCGTCCTCGACATGAACGACCGCGCGTTGCGCGAGATCGTCAACTCGCTGGGCGGGGTCTCCAACGGCTTCCCGCGCACGGACGGCTTCGACATCACGGTAGCCTCGGAGGTGATGGCGATCCTGTGCCTTGCGCTCGATCTGCCGGACCTCGAGCGCCGCTTGGGCAACATCATCGTCGGCTACACGCGCGACAAAACGCCAATCCGCGCGCGCGAGCTCAAAGCCGACGGCGCCATGACCGTGCTTCTCAAAGACGCGCTGATGCCGAACCTCGTGCAGACGCTCGAGAACAATCCCGTCTTCATTCATGGCGGACCGTTCGCCAACATCGCGCACGGCTGCAACTCGGTGCTGGCCACGCGCACGGCGCTGAAGCTCGCCGACTATGTGGTGACGGAAGCCGGTTTCGGCGCCGACCTCGGTGCGGAGAAGTTCTTCGACATCAAATGCCGCAAGGCCGGTTTTACGCCAGATGTCGCTGTCGTCGTCGCGACCGTGCGCGCGCTCAAGATGCACGGCGGTGTCGCCAAGGACAACCTGAAGAACGAGAACGTCATGGCGGTCAACAAGGGCTGCGATAACCTGAAGCAGCACCTTGAGAATATCGCGAAGTTCGGCGTGCCGGCCGTCGTCGCGATCAACCGCTTCATCACCGACACGGAGGCAGAGATCGCCGAGGTCGCCAGGGCCGCGGAAAGCATGGGTGCCAAGGCGTTCACCTGCACCCATTGGGCGGACGGCGGCGCCGGCACCGAAGGGCTCGCGCGCCACGTTGTGGAGCTCGCCGACAGCGGGAAGTCGGCGTTCAAGCCGCTCTACCCCGATGACATGACCCTGCGCGACAAGGTCAAGACGGTGGCGACCGAGATCTACCGCGCCGCCGACATTGCGTGCGATTCCTCCGTCGAGACGGCGTTCAAGGATCTTGAGGCCGGCGGCTTCGGCAAGCTGCCGATCTGCATGGCCAAGACGCAGTATTCGTTCTCGACCGATCCCAACAAGCGCGGCGCGCCCCAGGGGCACATCGTGCCGGTACGAGAGCTGCGGCTCTCGGCTGGCGCCGAATTCGTCGTCGTCATCACCGGCGATGTCATGACCATGCCCGGGCTGCCGCGCGTGCCCTCGGCGGAGGCGATCAAGATCAACGCCGATGGTCAGATCGAAGGCCTGTTCTAATTGTAGGCGTGCGCCGGTGCTGAATCTTAATGCAACTGCCTTTTGATGAGGCAGCACGCGGGCCGCGACACGCCCGCTGTTCGTTGTAGTTTATGAGCGATTGCGCACTGGCCCGGCACTTGCGGATCGGTACTGCGGTAAGCATGCTGCGATGGGGAGCACACGACGACTTGCCTGAGGCATTCGACGAAATGAACGGTCTGGGCGAAGGCGTTCGCCCACCGTATCGCGCGTTTGCCGAGTGGATCGGCGCGCAAAAGCTCGACGATCTCAAGCGCAAGGCCAGCGAGGCGGAATCGCTGTTCCGGCGCACGGGGATCACCTTCGCCGTCTACGGCGACGAAAGCGCCGCCGAGCGCCTCATTCCCTTCGACATCATCCCGCGCATCATCTCGGCCGCCGAGTGGGCCCGCCTGAGCGTCGGCATCGAGCAGCGTGTGCGCGCGCTCAACGCCTTCATGTACGACATCTATCACCGCCAGGAGATCATCAAGGCGGGCCGGATCCCAGAAGAGCTGGTCATAAACAACAGCGCGTTCGTGCCCGAGATGATCGGCGCCGAGCCCCCGCGCGGGATCTACAGCCACGTCATCGGCATCGACATCGTCCGCACCGGCGAGAACGAATTCTACGTCCTGGAGGACAACACGCGCACGCCGTCCGGGGTCTCCTACATGCTGGAGAACCGCGAAACGATGATGCACATGTTCCCGGATTTGTTCGCCAAGAACCGCGTCGCCTCGGTCGAGACCTATCCGGAAAATCTCTTGAAGACGCTGGAGAGCGTCGTCCCGCGCGAGCTCGGCAAGGAGCCGACGATCGCGCTGCTGACGCCGGGCCCCTTCAACAGCGCCTACTTCGAGCACTCGTTCCTGGCCGACCAGATGGGCGTCGAGCTCGTCGAGGGCCAGGATCTCATCGTGCTCGATGGCCGGCTGCAGATGAAGACGACGCTCGGGCCCAAGCCCATCGACGTGCTCTACCGCCGCATCGACGACGATTTCCTGGATCCCCTCGTGTTCCAGCCCGATTCGATGCTGGGCGTGCCGGGCCTGTTCGATCTCTATCGCGCTGGCCGGGTGACGATCGTCAACGCGCCGGGTGCCGGCATCGCCGACGACAAGGCGATCTACAGCTACATTCCCGAGATCATCCAGTTCTACACCGGGCGCGCGCCCATCCTGCAGAACGTGCCGACCTACAACTGCCGCAAGGCCGATGATCTCGCCTACGTGCTCGAGCATCTGGCCGAGCTGGTCGTCAAAGAGGTGCACGGCTCGGGCGGCTACGGCATGCTCGTCGGCCCGACCGCGACGAGCGCCGAGGTCGAGGCCTTTCGTGCCAAGCTCAAGGCGCGGCCCGATAACTACATCGCGCAGCCGACGCTCGCGCTCTCGACCTGCCCGACGCTGGTCGAGACGGGCCTGGCGCCGCGCCACCTCGACTTGCGCCCCTTTGCGTTGTTCGGCGATCAGGTCCGCCTCGTGCCGGGCGGCTTGACCCGAGTCGCGTTGAAGCCGGGCTCGCTGGTCGTGAACTCGAGCCAGGGCGGCGGCACCAAGGACACCTGGATCCTCAAGGACTAGAAGGGCCGAAAGGCGAGCGACGAACGAATGCTTGGACGGACCGCCAACGATCTTTTCTGGCTCGCGCGCTATGTGGAGCGGGCCGAGAGCATGGCCCGGCTGATCGAGGTGGGATACCGCATCGCCCTGCTGCCGCGCGACGATGAGGGAGGCTACAACGAGGAGTGGCGCTCGACCCTCGCCAGTGCCGGCTGCGCGGACGGCTACTTCTCCAAGCACGAGACGCCCAACGGCCGCGACGTCATCAACTATCTGCTGTTCGACTGCTCCAATCCTTCGAGCGTGCAATCCTGCCTCTCCGCCGCGCGGCGCAACGGTCGCGCGCAGCGCATCGCGCTCACCCGCGATATGTGGGAGGCGCTTAACGACGCCTGGATGGAATACTCAAACATCAAGCCGTCGGAGGTGACCGCCAACGAGCTGCCGCGCCTGCTCGACTGGATCCGCTCGCGCTCGGCGCTCTATCGCGGCGCGATGCTCAACACGATCCTGCGCAGCGACACCTACTACTTCAGCCAGATCGGCACGTTCCTCGAGCGCGCCGACAACACCGCGCGCATTCTCGACGTCAAGTACTTCGTGCTGCTGCCCGAGATCGAGATGGTCGGCAGCAGCGTCGACAACGTGCAGTGGGGCGCGATCCTGCGCTCGGTCTCGGCGCATCGCAGCTATCGCTGGGTCTATAAGCAGAATTATCGCCCGTGGCGCATCGCCGAATACTTGATCTTCAATCCCGCCATGCCGCGCTCGCTGCGCGCGTGCTACGATCAGATGAATGCCTCGTTCGACGGCCTGGCGCTCAGGTGCGGCGGTCGGCAAAAATGCCATGGCACGGCCGAGGAGACCCGCCGCTTCCTGCACGACGGCGACATCAACGCGGTGTTCCAGTCGGGCCTGCACGAGTTTCTGGTGGACTTCGTCGCGGGCAACCAGCGCCTCGGCCTCGAGGTTGCCGAGGCCTACCACTTCAACGAGTAGGAAAAGGAGCCAAGGCGTCTTGCTCGTCTCGATCGGACACGTGACAAAATACTCGCGGGCCGCTCCCGTCTCCTACAGCGTGCAAAGCCTGCGGTTGACGCCGCCGTCGTTCGATGGCCAGCAGGTCGTGAGCTGGAGCATCGAGATGCCGCACATCGATGAAGCCGTGCGCTTCCGCGACAGCTTCGGCAACATCGCCCATCTGGTGGTGCTGCCAAAGCCGCTCAGCGAGATCTCGATCGTCGCGCGCGGCACGGTCGAAACGCGTGATCGCGCGGGCGTCGCTCGCGGCATGGTCGAGATCGCGCCGGCGAGGGTCTACAAGCGCACAACGCCGCGCACGGCACCGGACGATGCGATCCGCGCCCTGGCCGCCGACACGAGCGCGACCGAGCCGCTCGAACGCATGCACAAGCTGATGGAAATGGTGCACGAGCGCGTAGCGTACGCCATCGGCACCACCAGCGCTGCTACGACCGCCGCGGAAGCCTTCAAGGCCGGCCAAGGCGTCTGCCAGGATCACGCGCACATCTTCATTTCGGCGGCCCGCGTTCTCGACCTGCCGGCGCGCTACGTGAACGGCTACTTTCTCACCGATAGCGACTGCCCGGCCGAGGCGCACCACGCCTGGGCAGAGGTCTGGCTGACCGGCCTCGGTTGGGTCGGCTTCGATGCGGCGAACAATATGTGCCCCACGGACCGTTACGTCCGGCTCGCTTGCGGGCTCGATTCGGCATCCGCCGCGCCCATCCGTGGCACCCGCCGGGGGGGCGTCGAGGAGGTGCTTGACGTAACGGTCGAAGTCCAGCAGCAAAGCGCCCAACAACAGCAGTGAGCCGGCGGACGCCGCCCGGCGATCCACGCACTTCGGGGTTTGGGCCATGACCTATTGCGTCGCGATGCGACTGAACCGCGGCCTCGTGTTCGCGGCGGACACGCGCACGAACGCGGGCGTCGACAACATCGCGCAGTTCCGCAAGATCCATTACTGGTGCGAGCGCGGCGACCGCGTCATCGTGCTGCTCGCCGCCGGCAATCTTTCGCTGACGCAGTCGGTCGTAAGCATCCTGAACGAGCAGCTCATCGAGCCCGATCCCGAAAAGGACAACCTGCTCAACGTGCACTCCATGTATCGCGCGGCGCGTCTCGTCGGCGATGCGGTGCGTACCGTACGCTCCATCGACGGGCCGGCGCTCGATGCCCACAAGATGGGATTTGCCGGATCGTTCATCCTCGGCGGCCAGATCAAGCAGGAGCCCCCGCGCCTGTTTCAGGTCTACCCGGAAGGCAACTTCATCGAGGCGACCGACGACACGCCCTATTTCCAGATCGGCGAGCACAAGTATGGCAAGCCCATTCTCGACCGCGTGGCACAGCCGACCATGCGGCTTGGCGAGGCGGCGAAGCTCATCCTGCTCTCGTTCGATTCGACCTTGCGCTCCAACCTGTCGGTCGGCATGCCCATCGATATCCTGGTCTACGAGCGCGACAATTTGGACCTGAGGCGCGAAAAGCGGATCGACCGGGAGAACGAGTATTTCAAGAAGCTGTCGAGCTCCTGGTCGGAAGCGCTGCGCGAGGCCTTCACCAAGATCGACGAGTTTGACGTCTAGCCTGTGACGGCGGACGCAAGCCGCTTGCCTGGGCCTCGCGCCCCGGCTAAGCCGCAGCGCTGTGGCTGGTTGCGCACTGCCCCGTCGGGCTCCGGTCAAGACACTGGGAGGAAGCCGTGAACATTTGCATGGTTGGCGCCGGCTATGTGGGACTCGTCTCCGCCGCCTGCTTCTCCGAGTTCGGGTGGACCGTCACCTGCATCGACAAGGACGAGGCGCGCTTGGCCGAGCTCAACGCCGGCCGCTCCCCGATCTACGAGCCTGGCCTCGACGATCTCGTCTCGCGCAACATGCGCTCGGGGCGGCTGATCTTCAGCAGGGAATTGGGTCCCGCGGCTGCCAAAGCCGATATCGTGCTCCTGGCGGTCGGCACGCCGATGCGGCGCGGCGATGGCTATGCGGATCTGTCCTACGTCTACGCCGCGGTCGAGGAGCTGGCGCCGCATCTCAACGGCTTCACCGTCATCGTCACCAAATCGACGGTGCCGGTGGGGACCAGCCGCGAGATCGAGAATCGCGTGCGCGCAATCAGGCCCGACGCCGAGTTCGCCGTGTGCTCGAATCCTGAGTTCCTGCGCGAAGGCTCGGCGATCCAGGACTTCATGCATCCCGATCGCGTTCTTGTCGGCGTGGATGATGAGCGCGCGCGCGAGCTGATGGCGCGCCTGTACAAGCCGCTCGCGTTGCGCAACGCGCCGGTGATGTTCGTCGGCCGCGAGTCCGCCGAGCTGGCAAAATATGCCGCCAACGCGTTCCTCGCCTTGAAGATCAGCTTCATCAACGAGGTTGCTGACGTGTGCGAGGTGCTGGGCGCCGACGTGCAGGAGGTCGCCTCGGCCATCGGCAAGGACCGCCGCATCGGCGACAAGTTCCTGCATCCGGGCCCGGGCTACGGCGGCTCGTGCTTCCCCAAGGACGTCTCGGCCATTATCCGCACCGCGCGCGAAGCAAGATCGCCGCTGTCGATCATCGAGCAGGTCGAGCGCGTCAATCACGAGCGCAAGATCGCCATGACCGGGCGCATCGAGGCCGCGTGCGGTGGCTCGGTACGCGGCAAGACCGTCGCGATGCTCGGCGTCACCTTCAAGCCGAACACGGACGACATGCGCGACGCGCCGAGCCTCGTCATCGTGCCGATGCTGCAGGAGCGCGGAGGGAGCGTGCGCGCCTACGATCCGCAGGGGCGCAAGCACGGCGAGGCGCTGCTGCCGGGCATTACCTGGTGCGCGAATGCGCTCGAGGCCGCGCAAGGCGCCGACGTTGTCGTCGTCGTCACCGAATGGAATGAGTTCCGCGCGCTCGATCTCGCCGCCATCAAGGGCGCGATGCGCGGCAATGCTCTCGTCGATCTGCGCAACGTCTTTCCCGCGCAGACCGCCGAGGATGCAGGCCTTACGTACAAAGGCATCGGGCGCGGTTTCGCGGGCTAGTCACGCGGAGGCACGCCGCGCCGTTGGCGGCTGCAGCTCCGTTGGCGAGAACCGACCAAAAGCCCTCACGCGTCCGGCGCTAAGCGCGAGCACCTGGTCGAGGCCAACGAGCGCGCTTTTCCGGTGCGCGATCACGATCACGATGCCGCCGCGCCGCCGCACGGCCCCGACCGCCTCGTTGAGACAGCGCACGCCGCTAGCATCGAGGTTGGCGTCGGGCTCGTCGAGCACCACCAGGAAGGGATCGCCGTAGAGCGCGCGTGCGAGTGCCAGGCGCTGGCGCTGGCCGGCCGACAGGGCCACGCCGCCAGCGCCGATTTCGGCGCGGTAGCCGCCCGGCACCGTCTCTGCAATCTGAGCAAATCCGGCGGCCCGCGCCGCGGCTACGACCGCCTGCTCCGGCGCGGCCGGGTCGAAGCGGGCGATGTTGTCGGCAATCGTGCCATCGAGCAGCTGGATGTCCTGCGGCAGGTAGCCGACGTGACGGCCGATCTCGTCCGGGTCGCAGTCGCAAAGCCGTATGCCGTCGAGGCACACGCTGCCACTCGCTGGCGGCCAGATGCCGACGAGCGCGCGCGCAAGCGTTGATTTTCCAGCGGCGCTCGGCCCCACGATGGCAAGCCCGGCGCCGGCGTGGAGGCGAAAGCTCACATCGCGCAGCGTCGGCTCGGCACGCCGGGCGGAGCAAGCGACAGCTGCTCGACGCGAAGCTCCCTGGATGGCCGCAAGTCGCGCATGGGCCGAGCCCCTTCTGCCGGAGCCGCAACGAGAAGCTCGGCCAGCCGCGCGTAGCTTTGGCGGGCGCCCGTGAGCGTGCGCCAGTGCGCGATGACCGATTCAACCGGTGCCAGCGCGCGCGCCAAAATAATGGAAGCCGCGAGCATCGAGCCGGCCGAGCCGCGGCCGCTGATCGCCAGATAGGCACCGAGCCCCAGCATGCCCGATTGCAGCGCGGGGCGCGCCGCCTTGATGGCGGCCGTCGCGGCGTTGGCACGCTGCGCCTTCCTCGCCTGATGATCGATGTGGCTGTCATTGAGCGTCGACCAGCGCTCGCTCGCGCGTCCAAGAAAGCCCATCGCGCGAATGGCGCCCGCACTGCGCTGCGCGGCGGCCACAAAGCCCGATCGCTTTCCCGCAGCGGCCTTGGCCGCGACAACATCCTGCCGGCCAAAGACCTCGACTCTCGCAACGATAATGACCAACAAAACCGCGCCGGCCACGGCGAGCGCGCCCATCAGAGGGCTCAGCAGGAAGATCGCGAGCAGGTAGAGCGGGATGAAGGGTAGGTCGAACAACGCCACCGGCGCGCTGCTGGTCAGAAAGTTGCGGATTTGCTCCAGGTCGTGAACGGGCTGCGGTGCTCGCGCCGCGCCCGCGCCGAGCGACAAATTTTGCCCTGCCGCGAATACTTTCGCACTCAGGTCGCGGTCGATCTGGACAGCGGCGCCGCTCAGCAACTTGAAGCGCAGCGCGTCGAGCAGTCCGCTGATCGTATAGAGCGCAAGCATTGCCAGCGTCAGCCCGCCGAGCGCGGAAAGATCGCGGGCCGGCACGACGACGTTGTAGATTTTCAGCGCATAGAGGGAGCCGGTGAGCGCGAGCACGCTGATCGCGCAGGAGGCCACCGCGGCGGCACAGATGGCGCGGCGGTTGCGACGCAAGGCTTCGGCTAGCCCACAGCATCGTGCTGCCGCGCGGCTTTCAAGCAGCGCCATCCAATCCTCGCGACGCGTCCCATCGAGGCGTCGCCGGTCGCCGAATATCCTGCGAGCCCTGTTCCGGCACGATACGATCGAAGGCGCGCGTTTACCACCTATGGTTGCGGATGCTTTGTGGATCGCGAGAGGGGCGAGGACCGACTAGAATTGGGTCAAATCGATCGCCGGAGATCTCCAACCCCCGAACCGGAAAGGAAAAAATGCGACTCTTGTCGCGGTGTTCAAGAAAAGTGGATTACAAAAGCGAATGAACGAAAACGCGAGCGGGCCGGTCAACGAGCCCGCCACAACCTCAGGGAGAGGCTCAGGGATGGCGCAGCTGCAGTCGCTCGCCGGCTATTTCGCCGGCTGGGCCCGCGGCAGGCCGGCACGCGAGGCGGTGGCGGCGACGGTCGGCGCGCTTGCCGCTGCGAGCTCGGAAATTGCCGAGCTGCTCGGACGCGGCGCGCTCGCAGGGCATTTCGGCCGCGCAACGGGAAAGCACGAGCAGAAAGAGATCGACGTCCTCACCAACGATCTCATCGTCGCCGCGATGCGCCGCGCTCCGGTCGCCGCGATCGCGTCCGAGGAGATGGACGCTCCGCTGCTGCTCGACGAAAAAGCCCCGCTTCTCGTCGCGGTCGATCCGCTTGATGGCTCCTCCAACGTCGACGCGAACGCGGCGATGGGAACGATCTTCACGGTGCTGCCGGCGCTGCAGCACAATGCCGAGCCTTCGGCCTTCCAGCAGCCGGGCGTCAACCAGCTTGCCGGCGGCTTCTTCGTCTACGGCCCGCAAACCGTGCTCGTGGTGAGCGTCGGCGCCGGCACGCAGATTTTCACGCTCGACCGCGACACCGGCGTCTTCGTGCTGACGCATCCCAAAGTCGAGATCCCGCTGCGGACGACCGAGTACGCGATCAACGGCTCGAACTCGCGTCAGTGGGACGACCCCGTGCGCACCTACGTGGACGACTGCAAGCGCGGCAAGGATGGCCCGCGCGGCGTCGACTTCAACATGCGCTGGACCGGCACGCCCGTTGTCGACATCTATCGCATCCTGTCGCGCGGCGGGATCTACCTTTATCCCGGCGACAAGCGTCGCGAATTTCGCAACGGCCGGTTGCGGCTGATCTACGAGGCGAACCCCATTGCCTGGATCATCGAGCAAGCCGGTGGCGTCGCCTCCACCGGGCGCGAGCGCGTGCTCGAGTTGCGGCCCAAATCCTTGCACGAACGGGTGCCGCTGATTGCCGGATCGCGCGCCGAGGTCGAGCACGTGGTGCGCCTGCACGACGGCAACCAGATGCGGGGTGAGCGGTCGCCCCTGTTCAGCCGCCGCGGCCTGTTGCGGTTCTGATTTCTTAAGCGATTGCCGGTACGAGAAGCTCGCGGAGACCATGTCAGCAAAGCATCCCATCATATCGGTCACGGGTTCCTCGGGAGCCGGCACGACGTCGGTCCGCCAGACGTTCGAGACGATATTCCGCCGCGAGCACATCACGGCTGCCTTCATCGAGGGCGACGCCTTCCATCGCTATGACCGCGCCGAGATGGAGTGCGCGATGGCGGAGGCAAAGAAACGCGGCAACAACAACTTCAGTCATTTCGGGCTTGAATCGAACCTGCTGGCGGAACTCGAGAAGGTGTTTCGCACCTACGGCGAGCAGGGCACCGGCCACACCCGGCACTACGTCCACGACGAGCGGGAAGCCGAGCGGCATGGCTCGCCGGTCGGCACGTTCACGCCCTGGGCCGATTTTCCGCGCGGCACCGACCTCATGTTCTACGAGGGGTTGCATGGGGCGGTGGTGACGGACCAGGTCGACGTTGCCAAGCACGCCGACCTGAAGATCGGCGTCGTTCCGGTCATCAACCTCGAGTGGATCCAGAAGGTCGCGCGCGACAAGACGTTGCGCGGCTACAGTCACGAAGCGGCCATCGACGCGATCCTCACGCGCATGCCCGACTACGTGAAGTTCATCTGTCCGCAATTCACCGAGACGGATATCAATTTCCAGCGCATACCGACAGTGGATACGTCCAATCCGTTCGTCGCGCGCTGGATACCGACGCCGGATAAATCGATGGTCGTCATCCGCTTCCGCGATCCGCGCGGCATCGACTTCCCCTATCTGCTGTCCATGATCCAGATGAGCTTCATGTCGCGCGCCAACTCGATCGTCATCCCCGGCGGCATGCTCGATCTCGCGATGCAACTCATCCTGACCCCGCTTATATTGACCCTGGTAGAGCGCAAGCGCCGCGCCAATTGAACGATGCGCGATCGGTGGCGTTCCTGGTGGATGTGATGGGTTAGCCTGCGCGCGGCGCCAGAATTGGCGTAACACGTTGCCAGACCAAAGCCGGTTTGACGGAGAGGATTTGAGATGGCCCGACCGATCGTTATCGCGCCCTCGCTATTGTCCGCCGACTTCTCGCGGCTGGCCGACGACATCGCCGCCGTCGAAGCGGCGGGCGCCGACTGGATCCATCTCGACGTCATGGACGGGCACTTCGTGCCCAACATCACGTTCGGGCCCCCCGTCGTGAAATCGATCCGCCGCACGACGCGCAAACCCTTCGACGTGCACCTGATGATCGCGCCGGCCGACCCATACCTGGAAGCGTTTGCGCAGGCCGGCGCCGACCACATCATCGTGCACCCCGAGGCGGGGCCGCATCTCGACCGCTCGCTGCAGGCGATCCGGGCGCTCGGCAAGAAGGCCGGCGTGGCGCTCAATCCGTCGACGCCCGAGGAAGCGATCGCTTACGTGCTCGATCACCTCGACCTCATCCTCGTGATGACGGTCAATCCGGGCTTTGGCGGTCAGTCGTTCATCCCAGCCATGGTCGACAAGATCGCCCGCGTCAAAGCGATGATCGGCAATCGCGCGATCGATATCGAAGTCGACGGCGGGATCACGCCCGAGACGGCGGGCCTCGTGACCGCCGCGGGCGCCAACGCGCTTGTTGCGGGCTCAGCCGTGTTCAAGGGCGGCACGCGCGAAGCCTACGCGACCAATATCGCGGCGATCCGCTCAGCCGCCACGTCGGGCCGCAAGCAAGCCGCCGCCTAACTTACAACGTCAGATGCGCCAGCCCGAGTGGATGGCCGCGATGCCGCCCGCGAGATTGCGCCAGGTCACCCGCTCAAACCCGGCCGCCTCGATCATCTTGGCGAACCGCTTCTGCGGCGGGAAGCGGCGGATGCTCTCGACCAGGTAGCGATAGGAATCCGCGTCGCCGGCGGCGAGCTGACCTAAGCGCGGGATCACCTGGAAGGAATGGAAGTCGTAGAGCTTGTCGAGGATCGGCACCTCGACGTGCGAGAACTCCAGGCAAAGAAAGCGCCCGCCCGGCTTCACGACGCGAAAGGCCTCGGTCAGCGCCTGCTCGATGTGGGTGACGTTGCGGATTCCGAACGCGATCGTGCAGGCGTCGAAGGTCCTGTCCGGCCAGGGCAGCGCCTCGGCGTTGCCCTCAACGAATGAGATCGCTTGCTCGAGCTCCGCCGCCGCCACGCGCCGTCGCCCGACGGCGAGCATCTCCGGGGAGATGTCGCACAAGACGACCGATGTGTTCGGCCCGCCCGCCTTGGCGCAGCGGATGGCGATGTCGCCCGTGCCGCCGGCGAGATCGAGCAGCTGAAACGCCCGATCGCCGCGCGGCGGGTTCAGCATCGCGATCAAGTCGTCCTTCCACAGCCGATGCAGGCCACCCGACATCAAATCGTTCATCAGGTCGTAGCGCTCGGCCACCGAACTGAAGACGCGATTGACCAGCGTCTGTCGGTCGCCTTCGGGCACCTGGCGGTAACCAAAGCTGGTGCCAAGGCTGCTGGATGGGGCATCGTCGGGGGGCTGCGGCATCCCCCGACATTAGCGAAGCAGAGCTTGACGCGCTATGCTTGCCGCTTGCCGTCAATTTCAGCCAAATCCCATGCCTGAGCTGCCCGAAGTCGAAACCGTGCGGCGCGGGCTGAAGCCCGTGCTCGTGGGCCATGCGATAGAGCGCGTCGAGCAGCGCCGCCCCGATCTGCGCTTTCCCCTGCCCCACGACTTTGCGCGCCGCATGCGCGGGCGCCGCATCGAGCGTCTGGAACGGCGGGGAAAGTATCTGCTCGCGCACTTGGACAAGGGCGAGGCGCTGCTGATGCACTTAGGCATGAGCGGCCGCTTCACCGTGCACGCGCCCGATGGGCGCGGGGGCAAGGTCGGCAAGTTCGCGCACGAGGTGGGGGGCGACGCCAAGCACGACCACGTCGTGTTCCACATGGATCGCGGTGCGACCGTGACCTACAACGATCCGCGCCGCTTCGGTTACATGCTGCTCATTCCCGAGCCCGAGCTCGGTACCCATCCGCTCTTGCGCGGGCTCGGCGTTGAGCCGCTCGGGCCTGAGCTGACGCCCGAGTACCTGGCGCGCCGCGCCAAGGGCAAGGCCGTCGATCTCAAGGCGTTCTTATCCGACCAGCGCATCGTGGCGGGGCTCGGCAACATCTACGTATGCGAGGCGCTGTTTCGCGCCGGCTTGTCGCCGCTGCGCCCTGCCGCATCGCTGGCGCGCAAGGACGGCAAACCGACGGAGCGCGCACGCCGGCTCGAGGCCGCGATACGCGCGGTGCTGCACGATGCGGTTGCGGCGGGAGGATCCTCGCTGCGCGACTATCGCCACGCCGACGGCGCGCTCGGCACGTTCCAGCACACGTTCTCGGTCTATGGCCGCGAAGGCGAGCCGTGCAAACGGGGCAACTGCCGGGACAAGGTGCGCCGGATCGTGCAGGCCGGCCGCTCGACCTTCTATTGCCCCAAGTGCCAGCACTAGACGAGCGCTAGCTGCTGGCGACGCGCGCCACGCGGCTGCGGCCGATGTTGCGATAGGTCATGATGGCGACGACGGAGAGCACGACGAGGATGAGCGTGCCGGCCAAGAAGATGTAGTTCGCGGCCCAGTCGTCGCGCGGCGTCTGCAATTTCCCCGACGTCAGCAGGTAGATGAATGCCACGCTCATGACGACGCCCTGCAGCGCCGTCAGCCCGATCAGGACCTGCAGCGCGCGCGTGTGCAGCGTGGTGCGGCCGGAGCCCAGCAAATAGACGTACAGCAGGATGCCGCCGGCAATGATGCTCATGAGGCCGCCGTACTCCCACCAGTGGCGCCAATAGAGACCCGACAGCGAGTAGATCGCGAACATTGCGGTGGCGCCCCAGGCGTAGACGAGCGCGGCAAGCACCGCGTTGCTCCACACGCACGCGACGGCGCGGTCGTCCTCGACGCCGGTCGCGCCCGCGTTCCAGAAGGGCGCGTTGATCCGCACGATGGCGAAGCCGACCTGCAGAATATAAAGGGCGGCTGCGAGGCCCAGCGTCACTCCTGAGCCGCGCCCGGTCGCAAGCACGCCCACGAAGACGCTCATCACGAGCGCGAGCAGGATTGCGGGCAGGAGCGGTTTCAGAATCATGCCGTCGTCTTCCCTTCGTGGCTTGTAACCAGACGCCTTTATGCTTGCGGGGATGGCCTCAGGCCGTTGAGACTGATCGCCGCAAGGGCGGCTGCTCCGAAGAAAAAGATCGTGCTGGCGGCCCAGTCGGGCTTGTCGAGTGCGCGCGGCATCTTGGAATCGAGGACCAGGCCGATCATGGCGAGCGTCATGCCGGCAAGCTGACCGATCGTCAGGAGGCGGGCAAGCTTCAGCATGGCCTCATCGCGGTTGCCGGCAGCCGCGTCGCGGGCAAGCATTGCCGCAAAGCCAAAGCAAAGCGCCGCAACGAGACCGGCGCCCAGCACGTACTGCCACCATTCGCCCCAGCTGAGCACGAAAACGTAGGTCAGCAGCAGGCTGGCCGCGGCCCAACTCCACACCAGGCCCATCGACATCGCATTGGCGCTCGCAATGCTGGCCGGCCCTGCTCCCGAGGCTCTCAGCCGGCGGCGTTCATTATCGGCGTAGAGCGCAAAACCGACGCAGACGACGGCCACGAGCGCGATATGCAGCCCCGGATTACCGGCCGTCGCGGCGAGGACCGTTACGCCAACGCCGACAACCAGCGCCGCGAGCCAAAGCGGACCGAACACCAAGCGCCTCCCCTGCAAGACCGCATTCGGGTCCTACTTAGCAGATTTCCGGCTATGTGTTCCTCTAACTGCTTCAGCGGTTTACGCGAGGGGGCGCCGTTGACCCCGACACCGGCGGCGTCTATAGCATCGCCCACTTTGCGGCGCGGGGCTTTGGCTCGGGGGCCGCTGGTCAATTCCGCCCCTCTCTAGCCTTCTCGTTGCGGCAAACGCGAGGGCGGATTCAAATTCTGGGAAAAGGTTTTCAAGCTATGGCCAACACGAAGTCGGCAAAGAAGGCGGCACGCCAAGCCCTGCAGCGCACCGAGGTGAACAAGGCGCGCGTCTCGCAGGCACGCAGCGCGACTCGCAAAGTCGAGGAGGCCCTGGCTTCCGGCGACAAGAAGGCGGCAGGCGATGCGTTGAAGGCCGCTGCACCACTGCTTGCTCGCAGCGCTCAGAAGGGCGTGCTGCACAAGAAGGCCGCAAGCCGCAAAGTTTCGCGCCTTACCGCGCGCCTCAAGGCGATGGCTTGAGCGAATTTTCGCGAGTCCGTCACAGATGGACGGGCTGCGGTATGTTCGCAACAGACGGTGCTTTGCACCGTCGTTAATCCGCGCAAGTCGCGCACGCGACTAAGTCGCGGATTTGATAGTGCTCAATACGCGGCGAACTTTGCAGATGGCGTGCAGGTGCCGCTCGCGGGGCAAGACACGCCAAGCGGAAAATGACGAATCTCTGACATAGCGGGGGACGATTTTGCCGCTCTGTGGATGAAAATTTCGGAGCGTGGAAAACCTGAGTTGAGTCAGTAAAATATTCACAGGAGCTTTGATTGACTCACACGTTTTCCACCGGTTTTTGGGGTCTTCGTCCGCATTATCAACACAAGCCCTCCCAACGATGCACCCCTTTACTACCCGAAAGTTCGGGGCTACCGTTCTTCCAGTCGCCTCGCTCGAACTGAGACAGCGATTTTCGGTCCGGTTCCAGTGAGTGTCGGCGCCAGGTTTCTTTAGTATCTCGTCCCTGGGTTCCCGCGTCATATCTACCTGTGTTTGCGTACCTTTCTGGGCTTACGCCCGGCAAGTGTGTAATTTGCTACGCGAGCATGAGTTGGTCTGGTGGGTAAGCCGCATTGCGTGCGGTTGGTGTCGAGTGGAGGACGAAAGTTGGAGTCAATGGCGGCCGTCCACATCGATGATGTGCCTGTGGAGGAAGTTTGGGCACGTCTGGAACGGGAACCTGGGTCTGTACTGATCGACGTGCGCACTCGTGCGGAGTGGGCCTTCGTCGGACTTCCAGATCTTGAGCGGCTGGGTAAGCGCGTACTGACTGTTGAGTGGCAGACGTCTCCGGAAGCGCAAATTGATGCGGCGTTTTCCGAGCGTCTCAAGAAGGTGCTCGATGCGGCGGGCACCAATCGAAGACTCCGAGTTGTTCTTCATCTGCCGATCGGGTGGCCGAAGTCGCATGGCAGCGGAAGCCATGTCGAACGCCGGGTATCGGCGATGCAGAAATGTGGCGGACGGTTTCGAGGGGCCTCTCGACACCGATCGGCACAGAGGGCGGGTTGGCGGCTGGAAGGCAGCTGGCCTGGCGTGGGTGCAAAGTTAGCGCACCCGTTTGAAGACCGAGCACACGACCAATTACGCAACCGCGGCGGCGGAGGGCGATAGGCGGCGTTTGCTCGGGTGACTTTGAGGTGCAAGTCGAACTTTTGTGCGGGGGTACAACAATGCAGACAATTCAGAAGGCGGGGCGCCTCGCCCCGGCTAGCGGACACACGAGCTTCGCGCCAAGCGAAGTGCAGCAAGAACCTGTTGAAACTCAAGGCCAAAAGACGCGCGCCATGCTGCGCGCCCGGCTCGGCGACGATATCTTCTCCTCTTGGTTTCACACCCTTGAGTTCGAAAGCTTCCTGGACAAGACCGTAAGGGTCTCCGTGCCCGTGAAGTTCCTGAAGAACTGGATACAGTCGCATTACGGCGAGGATCTGCTCGCCTGCTGTCGCGCCGAATTCAAGGGCGCGGAGAAGGTCGACGTCGTGCTGCGCACGCCGGGCGGTCATGCGGCTTCGCGTGAAAGCCAGGCCAATGGCGCAGGCGATGAGAACCTCAACGGGCAGCGTTCGGGCCACGCCGAGAACGGCCATCGCTCGGCCGGGATCATCAAGAGTGCGCCGCCCGCGGGCAGGACCAACGTCGGCGGCTTTGAAGGCTCACCGCTCGATCCGCGCTATACGTTCGAGAGCTTCGTCGTCGGGGCCTCCAACCGCATGGCGCACGCTGGCGCCACTCAGGTTGCCGACACGGCGCTCGGCGAGACCAAGGGCTTCAATCCGCTCTACGTCCACTCGGCGGTTGGCCTTGGCAAGACGCACCTTCTGCACGCGATTGCGTGGGAGGTGAAACGCCGCGCGCCACATGCGCAGGTTCTCTATCTGACGGCGGAACGCTTCCGCTACCAGTTCGTCGAGGCCCTTCGCAGCCAGGACCCGCTCGCGTTCAAGGAGAAATTCCGCGCGATCGACATCCTTCTGATCGACGATCTTGAGTTCATGCACGGGGAACGGACCGAGCAGGAGTTCGATCACGTGATCAACTCGCTCCTCGACGGCGGCCGCCAGGTGGTCGTCGCCTCGGCGCGGGCTCCCAACCACGTGGAACGGCTCAACGAGCGCATGCGCTCGCGCCTGCAGCGTGGCCTCGTGACCGAGATCGGTGCGCTCGATCACGAACTGCGCCTGAAAGTCCTCGAGAAACGTCTGGCCGAGAAGCGCGGGACCGATCCTTCGTTCACGCTCGGGCGCGACGTCCTCGAGTTGCTCGCGGACCGGCTGACGGAAAGTGGTCGTGAGCTCGAAGGCGCCGTCACCCGCCTCTACGCGACGTGGCAATACATGCGGACGACCATTACTCCCGATGTCGCCGAGACGGTGATCCGGGACCTGGTGCACGGCCTTGAGCCGCGCCGCATCAAGATCGAGGACATCCTGCGCATCATTTCTCGGCACTTCGGCGTGTCGAAGGGTGATCTCTTGTCGCAGCGCCGCCACCGGTCGGTGGTGTGGCCGCGCCAGGTCGGGATGTACCTCGCTAAGCAGCTGACCGCACGCTCGCTGCCCGAGATTGGACGCCGTTTCGGCAACCGAGACCACACGACCGTGCTGCACGCGATCCGCAAGATCGAGGTCCAGCTTACGGACAATCCTCGCCTCAAGGACGAGCTGGAAGAGCTCAAAAAGCTCTTGAGCCACTAAAGGCAAGGAATCGGATGGTCCGCCGTGCTGGGCGAGTACGGTGGGCTAAGCGGGGAGGAGCGGCGTCTAACGGCGCCGCTCCTAACTCTTTGGACGCCAAGCATGTCCGGTGCGCTTCGGCCTCGGCCCTTGAAAATTGAGGTGGCTTGGGGTCATGTTGGCTAGGCGCGAATCCCAAATGCCATCTGCTCCAAGACCCAGCCTCCGCGCCCCTCCCAGTAAGGTGGCCTCATTCGCTTGATTGAGGTGGGCTTGGCCCCTCAAATCGCCGAGGTTTCCATGCGGCTTGTGATCGAACGCGGTGAATTGTTGCGGGCGCTTGGCCACGTCGCCAGCGTCGTCGAGCGGCGCACGACGATTCCGATCCTTTCCAACGTCCTGTTGCGCGCTCGCGAGTCCACGCTGGAGTTCAAGGCGACCGATCTCGAACGCGAGGTCATCGAAGCCGTGTCCGCAGACGTGAGCGCGCCGGGTGCCGTCACGGTGCCGGCCCACATCCTGCATGACATCGTGCGCAAACTGCCGGACGGCGCTCAAGTCGACATCCGCAAGGATTCGGAAAAGGAGCGCCTGACGATCACCGCCGGGCACGCGCGCTTTGCGCTGCAGACGCTCCCCGCCGAGGACTTCCCCGATATCGGCGTCGGCGAGATGGGGCAGACATTCGATCTCTCCGCCCAGGACATGAAGCGGCTGATCGACAAGACGCGCTTTGCGATCTCGACCGAGGAGACGCGCTACTACCTGAACGGCATCTACCTGCACGCGGCCCAGTCGGACAACAAGCCGGTGCTGCGCGCGGTGGCGACCGACGGGCACCGCTTGGCGCAGGTCGAGCTGCCGCTGCCGGCCGGCGCGCAGGGCATGCCGGGCGTGATCATCCCGCGCAAGACAGTGCACGAGCTGCACCGCCTGATCGAGGACGCCGCCGCGCCCGTCAAGGTCGGCGTCAGCCCGGCCAAGGTGCGCTTCGAGATCGGCACGGTGACGCTCACCTCCAAGCTGATCGACGGCACGTTCCCCGATTACGGCCGCGTCATTCCGCAGGGCAACGACAAGGAAATGCGCGTCACGAACGCGGAGTTCATCGGTGCGGTCGATCGCGTCTCGACGATCGCCAGCGAGCGGGGCCGCGCGGTCAAGCTGAACATCAAGGGCGACAAGCTGGTCTTGTCGGTCAACAATCCCGAGGGCGGCAGCGCGACCGAGGAGATCGGCATCGAGTACGGCTCAAGCCCGCTCGAAATCGGCTTCAACGCGCGCTACCTGCTCGACATCGCCGGCCAGCTTGAGGGCGAGCACGCCTGCTTCAAGCTCGCCGATCCGGGCTCCCCCACCATGGTCAACGATCCTGGCGATCTATCGGCGCTTTATGTGCTGATGCCGATGCGGGTGTAGCGGGTGGGGGCGATGCCTCTGCGCGTGCCGGTCGATGCCGGGAGCGGGTCCGTGCTCTGGGTCGAGCGGCTGACGCTCACCAATTTCCGCAACTACGAGCAGCTTTCGCTCAATGCCGGCCCGGAGCCGCAGGTGCTGATCGGCGCCAACGGCGCCGGCAAGACAAACCTGCTCGAGGCCGTATCGTTGCTGGCGCCGGGACAGGGCCTGCGCCGCGCGTCCTTCCCGGAATTGGCGTATGGCGGCGGCGACGGCAGCTGGAGCGTCGCGGCGCGCGTGCACACCCAGCTCGGCCCCGTCGATATCGGCACCGGGCTGGCGGCGCCTGTCGGCGACGAGGAGCGCCGCGCGCGCATCGTGCGCATCAACGGCGCCACGGTAGGCAGCTCGGGCGCGCTTGGCGAGTATGTCGAGATCGTGTGGGTGACGCCGGCGATGGATGGCCTGTTCACCGGCCCGGCTTCCGAGCGCCGGCGCTTTCTCGACCGGCTGATCGTCTGCTTTGACGCTTCCTACCGCACGCGCCTTGGGCATTTTGAACGCGCGATGCAGCAGCGCAACCGCCTGCTCGCCGACGGCGTGCGCGACAACGCGCGCTTTGAAGGCCTGGAGCTGACGATGGCCGAGACGGGGACCGCGATTGCCGCGGCACGCGCCGAGGCCGTCGCCGGACTCGCCTCGATCATGATCGAGCGGCAGGAGCGAGAACCCAATTCGCCGTTTCCTGCGGGCGGTCTTGCGCTCGAGGGCATGCTCGAGACCGATCTTGAACGCTCCTCAGCGCTCGATGTCGAGGCGGACTACGCCAGAGTGCTGCGCGAAAGCCGCGAGCGCGACCGCGCGGCGGGCCGTACGCTCGAGGGCCCGCACCGCTCGGACCTTCTCGTTTTCCATGCGCCAAAGCAGATGGCGGCGCGGCAGTGCTCGACCGGCGAGCAGAAGGCGCTGCTGGTGGGGCTCGTGCTCGCCCACGCCGAGCTCGTGGCGCGGCGGCGCGACGGGGTCGCTCCGATCCTGCTGCTGGATGAGATCACCGCCCATCTCGACGAGGCGCGCCGGGCTGCCCTGTTCGCTGAAATCCTGCGTCTCGGCATGCAGGCGTGGGCCACCGGAACGGACGAAACCGCGTTCACCGCGCTGCGCGAAAAAGCGCATTTCTGGCGCGTTGCTGAGGGCCGTTTGAGCAGCCTCTTTGACGCAGCGTGAGCGGGGCTTTTTACGCGCGGACAACGCATTGATTCAGCGTGGTTTTCAGTGCCGCCCGATTAGCTAAAAATGACACCTTTTTTAGGCACTTACGGGGCGTTCCGTGGTATAAGAATTTCGAGGCCAGACGACCCCAAGGAACACCCCCGGAATGAGCGCTTCGCCCGCGAAGAAATCGACGGGCGCCGAAGAGTACGGCGCCGACCAAATCAAGATGCTGAAAGGGCTCGACGCCGTGCGCAAGCGGCCGGGCATGTACATCGGCGACACCGACGACGGGTCGGGCCTGCACCACATGATCTACGAGGTCGTCGACAACGCGGTCGACGAAGTTCTGGCCGGGCACGCCAAGACCTGCCTCGTCACGCTGAACCCCGACGGCTCGTGCACGGTGCGCGACGACGGCCGCGGGATTCCGACCGGCATCAAGAAGGACGACGACCACGATCCCAAGCGCTCGGCGGCGGAGATCGTGTTCACCGAGCTGCACGCGGGCGGCAAGTTCGACCAGAATTCCTACAAGGTCTCGGGCGGTCTGCACGGCGTCGGCGTCTCGGTCGTGAACGCGCTGTCGGCCTGGCTCAGGTGCCGCATCTGGCGCGAGGGCAAGGAGCACGCGATCGAGTTCCGCGACGGCGTTCCCGTCGCGCCTCTCGCGATCGTCGGCGATGGCAAGGGCGAGCGCGGCACCGAAGTTTCGTTCCTGCCCAGCACCAAGACATTCACGCAGACCGAGTTCGACTTCGCGACGCTCGAGCACCGCTTGCGCGAGCTGGCCTTTTTGAATTCCGGCGCCAAGATCGTGCTGACCGACAACCGCCACGCGGACATCAAGCGCGTGGAGATGATCTACGACGGCGGCACGGCAGAGTTCGTGCGCTACCTCGACCGCTCCAAGCAGGCGCTGCTCAGCGAGCCGATCATGCTGCGGGGCGAGCGCGACAAGGTGATCGTCGAGGCCGCGCTGTGGTGGAACGACAGCTACCACGAGAACGTGCTGCTGTTCACCAACAACATCCCGCAGCGCGACGGCGGCACGCATCTCGCCGGCTTCCGCGCCGCGCTGACGCGCGTCGTCAACAAATATGCGGGCGAGAGCGGCCTCGCCAAAAAGGAAAAGGTGGACCTTTCGGGCGAGGACGCGCGCGAGGGGCTTACCTGCGTGCTTTCCGTCAAGGTTCCCGACCCTAAGTTCTCCAGCCAGACGAAAGACAAGCTCGTCTCGTCCGAGGTGAAGCCCGTGGTCGAGGGCATCGTCGGCGAGCAGCTCACGGCCTGGTTCGAGGAGCACCCCAAGGAAGCGAAGACGATCGTCGGCAAGATCGTCGAGGCGGCGCTGGCTCGCGAGGCGGCGCGCAAGGCGCGCGACCTCACGCGGCGCAAGGGTGCGCTCGACTCGCTCAGGCTGCCGGGCGGCCTTGCCGAGTGCCAGGACCGCGATCCGGTCAACACCGAGCTGTTCATCGTCGAGGGCGATTCTGCAGGCGGCTCCGCCAAGCAGGGCCGCAAGCGCGAGTATCAGGCGGTGCTGCCGATCCGAGGCAAGATCCTCAACGTCGAGCGCGCGCGCATCGACAAGATGCTGTCGTCCGAGCAGGTGACCAACATCATCGGCGCGCTGGGCACCGGCATCCGCGACGACTTCGATCTGTCGAAGCTGCGCTACCACAAGATCATCATCATGACGGACGCCGACGTCGACGGCGCCCACATCCGCACGCTGCTGCTGACCTTCTTCTACCGGCAGATGCCTGAGCTCGTGGACAAGGGCCACGTTTTCATCGCGCAGCCGCCGCTCTACAAGGTCTCGCGCGGCAAGTCCGAGACCTACCTCAAGGATCAGCGCGCGCTCGAGGATTACCTCATCGAGCAGGGCCTGACCGAGACCGTGCTCGTGAGCGGCACGGGCGAGGAGCGGGCCGGCAAGGATCTCCGCTCGGTCGTCGACCAGGCACGCGGCATCGTGAACCTGATCGACGGGCTGCACTCGCGTTACTCGCACAACGTGGTCGAGCAGGCCGCCATCGCCGGCGCCTTCGATGCCAAGCTGCTGCAATCGGCAGAGCGGGCAAAAGCCATTGCCGACGTGGTCGCCGAGCGGCTGGATTCGGTCTCCGAGGAAACCGAGAAGGGCTGGGAAGGCCGCTACGGCAACGACGGCTTCTCCTTCAAGCGCGAAGTTCGCGGCGTTACGGAGGTGCATGCGCTCGATCTGGCGCTGCTCGGCTCGCTCGATGCCCGCCGCCTCAACGAGCGCCAGAAGCACCTGGCAGAGGCGTACGGCTCGGCGGCAAAGCTGCGGCGCAAGACCGAGACGCTCGATGTCTTCGGCCCGCGCACGCTGCTCAATGCCATCTACGAGGCCGGGCGCAAGGGCATCTCGATGCAGCGCTACAAAGGCCTGGGCGAGATGAACCCCGAGCAGCTGTGGGAGACGACGCTCAATCGCGACGTGCGCACGCTGCTTCAGGTGAAGGTCGGCGATCTGGCCGAGGCGGACGAGATTTTCTCCAAGCTGATGGGCGATGTCGTCGAGCCGCGGCGCGAGTTCATCCAGGCAAACGCCCTGCTCGTCGCCAACCTCGACGTCTAGAGGTTCGGCACGGGGAATGGAGCCGCTCAAGCCGTTGCCGCCGCTAGAGCCGCTGCCGTCGCTCAACCGCCGGCGCACGCGCCGCGTGTTGAGCTGGGCGACGGCGCTGGCGCTTCTCAGCGCTCTCGCCGCCGGCATGATGCACGCGCTCGGCTCCAAGCTGCTCGAGCGCGCGTGGGCGTATCTCGGGTGGCAGTAGAGCCCTCGCCCGCATTGTCATCCTCGGGCTTGTCCCGAGGACCCAGCTCTCGGATTGCATTGGCGTCGAAGCTCTTGTTCGACTTCATCCGCACATTGCGATGAGGGGTAGGTCCTCGGGACAAGCCCGAGGATGACATTTGTGCTAAGCGACGCGGCGGTAGTCCGTGCTGATGATCGGTCCCTCGCCCGGGATTGGCATCTGGTAGCCGCGCTTCGCTAGGTGCCGCTGCAAGAGCCGCATGTTCTTCATGTTGGCGCGGAAGGCGATGTCGAAGGCATCGCCGACGACAGGCACGGCGCCAATCGCCGTATCGACCAGCGTGTTGGCCACCATCCTCCACAAGGTGAGCTTCGATACGCCGAGCTGGTGCGCCTCCCAGATGATGTAGCTCGCGATCGCCTGCCCCAGCAGATCGCCGACGACGGGTACCAGCCCGACTATGGCGTCGAGGCCCAGCCGGACGCGCGTGCCGGGGATGGCGAACAGCGAATCCATGACGCGTGCGACAGTGGCGACGCGCGCCATGGCGGCCTCGACAACTTCGTGCTCGAGACGCTCAACGCGCGGCTCGCCGCGGGCAGCGTAGGCCATGGGGCTCTCCTGGACTCGGTTTGGGGGATTGTCGTTGCAGTCGTAAGTCCCCCGTTCCAACTCACAATCGCGCAGGCGCTCGTTGAGTTCCGCGCCAAAGCGAAAGCGGCGCGCGAATGGATGCTTTCAAGCAGCGCAGCGGCGGTGCTACGCTTGGCGCTCAAGCTGCAGATTGAGGCGGCGATGGCGATGTGCGCTGCGGGATAGGCGTCAGAGAACCGGGGGAAGTGCCGTGCTGCGTGTCTTGTTTTCCATCGGCAATATTGTCGTCTCGCTGCTGCTCGGCGCGGTGCTGCTCGCACTCGTCGGCGTCCACTCGCCGCAGACGCTGTCGGCATCGCTGCGCTGGGCGCACAGCGTGAAGGAGATCATCACCGGCACCTCGCTCGATCCCCACTACAACGTGTGGATCGAATTCCTGCTCGATGATCGCCAGCTCGTCTTCATGTTCTACGTCGTGGCCGCGCGCATCATCCTCGCCCTCGCAATCCTGCCCTTCGTGCTGATCGCGAACCGCCTCCGCCGCCATGGTTAACCAGCTCTTAGCAGGCCCCCGCTACGGTCGCTGGCAGGCGCGCTAGGCCCTACTTAGCGCGCTTCCTGCAACCGGGAGCACGCGAGGGACATGGGGAGGAGCGACCGGGGGCATTTCTTCGGCGAGCTGCCGCCACAGCAGCGGCCTGCTCCGCTTAAAAAGCGCCGCTCGCGTGTTTTGCTTCTATTCAAAGCCGCGCTTTACGCGGGCGTCCTCGGCGGCGGAATATTCGCGGGCACGCTGCTCTATTGCTCGGCCGTCTATCCTGATCCCCTCGCGCTGCGCGGCGCGCAGCACCCGCCATTGGTGCGCATCCTGGCGCGTGACGGCGCGGTGCTGTCCGAGCGCGGCGGCGCCGACGACTACGCCCCGCTCGATCTCCTGCCGCGTCACGTGATCGATGCGGTGCTCTCGACCGAGGACCGGCGCTTCTACCATCATTACGGCATCGACCCGCTGGGGTTGATCCGCGCCGGCTTCACAAACCTGCGGGCGAGGAAATTCGTGCAGGGCGGCTCGACGCTGACCCAGCAGCTGGCGAAAAACCTCTACCTCACCTCCGACCGCACGTTCGCGCGCAAGCTCGAGGAGCTGGCGCTCGCCGTGTGGCTCGAGGCGCGGCTGTCGAAGTCCGACATCCTCGAGCTCTACCTGAACCGCGTGTATCTCGGCAGCGGCACCTACGGCATCGACGCCGCGGCGCGGCGATATTTCGGCAAGCCGGCGCAGAAAATGACGCTCGCCGAGGCGTCGATCATCGCCGGCCTATTGAAGGCGCCGTCGAAATATTCCCCGCTCGCGAGCCCGACCGCTTCAACCGCGCGCGCGCGACTGGTGCTGGCGCAGATGTTGCGCCACGGGTTCATAACGGCAGACGAGGAGACGGCCGCGTCCTTCGCGATGGGCAGCGTCGTCGGCGCCGGCCAGCAGCAGAAATCGGATGGCGCAGAGTATGCCCTCGATTACATCATCGACCAGCTTCCCGAAGCGGCTCGCACCGGCAGCGACGAGGTGATCGTCGAGACGACGCTCGACAAGGCGCTGCAGGCGCGCACGGCGGCGATCGTGGAGCGTACGCTGGCCGAGCGCGGGCCTTCGCTGCAGGCCAGCCAAGCCGCGGTGGTCGTGCTCGATAACGATGGTGGCGTGCGCGCGCTGGTCGGCGGCGCGTCGTGGGCCGACAGCCAGTACAACCGCGCCGTGAAGGCGTTGCGCCAGCCGGGCTCGACGTTCAAGCCATTCGTGTATCTCGCCGCAATCGAGTCGGGCCTCACGCCCGACAGCGTCATCGACGACGCACCGATCTCCGTCGGGGGCTGGGCGCCGCGCAACGACAACGGCGAATACCGCGGCCCCACGACATTGCGATCGGCGCTCGCGCGCTCCGTCAATACGGTCGCTGTTCGTCTTGCGTTGAAGGTCGGGCCGGCACGCGTGATGGCGGTCGCCAAGCGTCTCGGCATCAAGTCGACGCTGACGCGCGATGCCTCGCTGGCCCTCGGGACGTCGGACGTCTCGCTCCTGGAAATGACCGGCGCCTACAACGTGCTGGCCAACGGCGGCAATACGGCCGAGCCCCACATCGTGCGCCGCGTGTTCACGCGCGGCGGCCGCGTACTCTATGCGCGCCTCCCATCGCCGCCCGTCCGCGTCGTCGCGCCGGCACACGTCGCCGCCATGAACGAGTTGCTGAACGGCGCGCTGGTGTCGGGCACCGGGCACCGCGCGGCGCTGGCCGATCGCCCGGCGGCCGGCAAGACGGGCACCTCGCAAGGCTTCCGCGACGCCTGGTTCATCGGCTACACGGCCCAGCTCACGACGGGCGTGTGGTCGGGGAACGACGACGGCAGCGCCATGAACCACGTTGTCGGCGGAACGCTGCCGGCCAGCATCTGGCACGACGTGATGGTGGCGGCGCACGAGGGCAAGCCGGCGGTGCCCCTTCCCGGCGCTACGCTTTCGGCCCCGCCCCCTGCAGGAACAAGCGCGCTTCCGGCCGTTCAGGAGCCGCCGCCGCAACTTGGCACCGACGCAATCGGCCAGGCGCTGGAGGCTCCCGCCGCCCATCCCGAGCAGCCGATCGATGCCGATTTCTTTGCGAGAGCAGTGGATGCGGGATCGGCTGCATCAGGCCCGGCGACCCCTCACGAAATGCCGGCGGGCGCCATGTCGCTCGGAGGATCGGCGCAGTAACGCAAGCGCGCAGCTCAGCCGCGCTCGGCGGGGCCGTACTGGTGCAGGTCGAGGCCGTACACCTGCAGCCACGACTTCGCTTCTTTCACGTTCGGCACGGCGCGCGCGACGAGCGCCCAGAACTTGGGGCCGTGGTTCATCTCGGCCAGATGCGCGACCTCGTGCGCAGCGACGTAATCGAGGATGCGCTCGGGCGCCATGATGAGGCGCCAGGAGAAGGAGAGCACGCCCGTCGTCGAGCATGAGCCCCAGCGGGTCGCCTGATCGCGTACGACGATGCGCTTGGGAGCAACCTTGAGGCTGCGCGCGTGCACGACGACGCGCGCATCGAGATCGCGACGGGTTTCCTCAAACAGCCAATCGCGCAGACGGCGCGGCGCATGCTCGGCGCGTCCGGTGACGCGCAGCTCCGGTACGGCCACACCGCTCTGATGGCGTTGCACGACGTAGCCCGCCGCGCGCTTGCCGGTGAACACGAGCCGGTGCAGCTCGCCGCGCAACGGCAGCAGTGCGCCGTCGCCGAACGGCACGCGTTGCGGAACGCTATCGAGCCGCGCGCGAACCCATTCGATATTGCGGTTGAGGAAGGTGCCGGCTTCGCCGAGGTCGCACTGCACGGGCAGCGTCACGATCACGGCGCGGCGCGTGCGGCTGACACGCAGCGTCAGGCGCCGTGCGGCCGGATGCCTGCGGACCTCGACGGAGCAGTCGAGTTCGGCGATGCGCGGCCGCTTGGAGTTTTTCTCTTCGCTTTTTGATCTGTGCATTCAGTCCCTCGCATCGGGACGATCGGTGCCGCGTTCTCGAAGTGGAGATATGCAACACTATCGTCGGCGCGATGCCCTTCCTCACTATTGGAAATTGTAGAGAGTTGCCAGCATCAAAGCGCGCTGCAACATAACTGGCGCAACACACTGTGGCCGTAGTGCAGCGCAAATCGAGATGCATGTTGACGAGTGAAAAATTTTGCGAGCAGCAGATCGCCAGTGTGCGCGGCCGCTTACTCGATTTTGTCGAGCCTCGCGCTCAACTGATCGACGGTCGTCGTCGGAGTAAAGTGAGTGACGTACTCACCGTTGGGATCCATGAGGTAGATGATCGAGGAGTGATCGAGACTGTAGTTGCCGGGTGTGCCGCCTTCGGTTGGAACCTTCTGATAGTAGACTCTATAGGCCTTGGCGACTTTCGCGATGTCGTCGGGCGAGCCGGATAGCCCTACGATGCGCTGGTCGAAATTCTTGACGTAGCTCGCGACCTTCTCGGGCGTGTCGCGCTCGGGATCGAGCGTAATGAAGAGCGGCGCGATGCGATCGGCCTTCTTGCCGATCTTCTCGAGCGCGGCCGAGATGAGCTGCAGCCCGGCGGGGCAAACGTCGGGGCACGACGTGAAGCCGAAGAACACGAGCATGTAGCGGCCGCGATAATCCTGCTCGGTGACGCGCTTGCCGGCGCCGTCCACGAGGCTGAACGGCCCGCCGATCAGCGCCTTGCCCGATACGGTCGCGGCCGGCAGCGAAGACATTCTCTCGCGCATCTGTGGCAGCAACAGGAACGCCGCCACCAAGCCGAGGGCGGCCCCTGCCAGCACAATGGTGATTGTCCGCGCGTTCATCTGGCTCGCATCGCTGTCGCTTGAGCGCACTTAGAGCGTCTATCGCTCGGGCGCAACTGAGGAGCGCCTGTCTCGTTGTCGCGTGCTCGTTGTCGCGTGCACGCCAAGTAGCCGTCGCGAAACCATGGCCATGGCAAATTCCGCCCGCGCGCCTGCCCCATGGTAGAGTGTAAGGAACGCATCCGGTCAACCTGAGTGACCGGTACGGTCAAGCCATGTGGCCGGTACGGCCAGGGAGCCCCGCAGTTGCAGAAGCTTTTCCGGCCCTTGAAGAGTGCGCGCCCCCTCGTCGATCCGTTCGACAGCCGGCTGCGGCTGCAGACCATTGTGCGCCTGCGATGGATCGCGGTGCTCGGCCAGCTGGTCGCAATCTGCACGATCTATTTTGCGATCGGCTTCGCGCTGCCGATCGGCACCTGCCTGACGGTGATTGCGCTGTCGGCGTGGCTCAATGTGTTCCTCGCCATCTGGTATCCCTCGCGCCACCGCTTGAGCGTCTGGTTCGCGACCGGGTTGCTCGCCTACGACATCGTGCAGCTCGCGGCGTTGCTCTACCTCACCGGCGGCATCGACAACCCGTTCATGATGCTGATCGTGGCGCCGGTGACCGTTTCGGCCGCGACGCTGCCCTTGATAAATACGGTGGCGCTCGGTCTGTTGGCGCTCGCCGCGACCGCACTGCTGATCGTGCAGCACAATCCGTTGCCGTGGTATAGCGGCGTGCCCTTCGAGCTCCCGCTCATCTACCGCATCGGCACGCTTGCGGCCGTCTGCGCGTCGACGACGTTCCTTGCGCTGTACGCGTGGCGCCTCACGAAGGAGTCGCGCCAGATGTCGGCGGCCTTGGCGGCGACCGACCTCGTGCTTGCGCGCGAGCAGAAGCTGCACGCGCTCGATGGCCTGGCGGCCGCTGCGGCGCACGAGCTCGGCACGCCGCTGTCGACGATCGCGGTCGTGACGAAAGAGCTCGAGCGCGAGCTTCCCGCCGAGAGCCCGCTGCGCGACGACATTGCTTTGCTACGCACCCAGGCGCACCGCTGCCGCGAGATATTGCAAAAATTGACTCGCCGTCCAAGCGAGCAGGATCCCCTGCATGCGCGCGTTTCGGTGCGCGCCATGCTCGAGGAGGCGGCCGAGCCCTATCGCTCGGGCAGCGTCGGGTTCGCGATCAGTGCTGGGCCGGCGGGTGATGCGACGCCGACGCGCGCGTCCGAGGCCGTCGTCGAGCGCCGGCCTGGCGTGATCTACGGGCTCGGCAATATCATCGAAAATGCGACGGACTTTGCCAGGGCAAAAGTCGAGATCAAGGCTGAGTGGAGCGCATTCGAGCTGCTCGTCACGATCGCCGACGACGGCCCGGGCTTCCCCGATGAGGTGATGGATACCATCGGCGAGCCCTACGTTACGACGCGCCCCAACGAGGAGGCCGACGACCACGCAGGCCTCGCCGATGAAGGCTATACGGGGCTTGGGCTCGGGTTCTTCATCGCCAAGACGCTGCTCGAGCGCTCCGGCGCGACCGTGACGCTTGCCAACCGCTCCGGCCCCACTTCGGGGGCGGAGGTGCGCATAAGTTGGCCCCGCGCCATCCTTCTCACCCGGTAACCAATGTTACCCGGGCCTTTGCGGGGGTGTATCGGACCCGCATATTGGGCTAATTCCGCGTTGACAAAGCGCTCATCTTCAGGCTGACAGAGCGGGCCCAAAGTGCAACCTTTGGCGTTGCAGACCGGCAACTTGGTTGCGGTGCGGCGGTCTTGAAGCGCGCAAACACGATGCCGGTATTGGAGGGTTTATGGACACGAAAGAAACGCCGCTAGACCCCGGAGCAGCCGGAGGACCCATGAACACCGAGGAAGATCTCTCATTCCGACAGGACGAGCTTCCTGACGATCGCTCGCTCATCGTCGTCGATGACGACCGCGCCTTTGCGCAGCGGCTCGTGAGGGCCATGGAAATGCGCGGGTTCGAGGTGCGCGGCGGCCATTCGGTTGCCGAGGGCATCGAGCTGATCCGCGCCCGCGCGCCCGCTTTCGCCGTCGTCGACATGCGGCTCGAGGACGGCAACGGTCTCGACGTGATCGCCGAGCTGTCGCGCCAGCGCCCCGATGCGCGCGCGATCGTGCTGACCGGCTACGGCAACATCGCCACCGCCGTCACCGCGGTGAAGCTTGGCGCGGTCGACTATCTGGCCAAGCCCGCCGACGCCGATGATGTGACCGACGCGCTCCTTGCACCATCGAACGACAAGGCGCCGCCGCCCGAGAACCCGATGTCGGCCGACCGCGTGCGGTGGGAGCACATTCAGCGCGTCTATGAGCTGTGCAATCGCAACGTCTCGGAAACTGCGCGCCGCCTCAACATGCATCGGCGCACGCTGCAGCGCATCCTGGCCAAGCGCGCGCCCAAGTAAGAGGGCTTGAGGCGCGCTGTCCGCTCAGGTTTTCCGCCCGAGCAGGAAGCCGGCGATGATTGCAAATAACGCTATGATTTCCTTCGAGTAATCCTTGAAGCCGCTGAGCGCGTTCAGGAAATCTCGAGGTTTGGGTCGCTGACGATCTGCAGCGTGAAAGCGGCGGCGCGCGCAAAGCGCAAGGTCATGGCTTTACGCCGCGCACCCGCCAGCCGCGTCTCGGGTGCGGGCCGGACGATCTCGGCGCCGTAGCGGTCGGCGAGGATGAGGCCGGTATCGGCGGGAAGGATGTCGACGGGAAACCCCGGCGCCACGGCAAAGAACAAGGCGTCGGAAAAATCGCGGTATTCCGGCCACTTGGTATCGACGCGGAAATCCTCCACGCCCGATTTCACCTCCACGATCCAGATGTCGCCGCTCCCCGAAAGCCCGACCACGTCGGCGCGCCGTCCGTTGGGCAGCGGCAGCTCGTTCAAGCTTGCCATGCTGAGCGAGCGCAACAGCCTGCCGACCCCGCGACACACCTCGCGCGTAATCGCATCGCGGCGCAGCTCCGCTGCCACATCGGTGCCCGTTTCGTCGGGCTTAGGTTCCCCCTTCGTCATCGATCCGCCGTAAGGTGCTGACACGAGACGATCCGAGGGGGCACTACATCTAGCCATTGGGCATTTGCTCGCGTAGGCCGTGGCCCGCTCAATTCGCTATTGGTATTCGACAAACCCGTCCTCATGACGAGCGCCGTAGCCCCATGTTCTTTAAACGCGGCAAACAAGACAAGTCCAAGCCCGTCGAAGCTCCGCCGGATGCGTCCAACGACGCAGGCAGCAACGGCGTTGCCGGCAAGGAAGCAGGCGCCAACGGAGCTGCCGGCAAGGCCGGCGCCGGCGAGGCCGCTGCCGCTCCCGTTCCGTCCGCTCGTTCGATGGCAGTCGACCCCGACACCCTCGGCTTCAAGACCACCGCCGATTTGAAGCCCGCGAGCGATCCCGTTGGCCAAACGCGCGCGATCGAAGCGTTGGCGTTCGGCGCCGGCATGAAGGGCCCGGGCTACAACATCCTCGTCGTCGGCAACGCGCGCTCTGGGACCGCGGGAGCCGTGCGCACCAAGATCAAGGACGTCGCCGCCGGCAAGAAGCGCCCGCCCGAGTGGGTCTACGTGCGCTACTTCGACGACGACGGCGGCTACCGCGCGTTGAAGCTGCCGCCCGGCAAGGCGAAGGGCTTCGTCGATGCGATGATGCAGGCGATCGATCGGCTTGCCGACGCGCTGCCGGCCGCGTTCGCCTCGGAGGACTACGAGCTCAAGCGGCGCACGATCGAGGAGGAGTTCCGCTTCAGCCGCGAGGACGCGCTCGACGCGCTGCGCCGGGAGGCGGAGACGCAGAACATCGCGCTGCTGCGCACCCCCGCCGGCATCGCGGTCGCCCCGATCCTCGACGGCAAGGTCGTCCGCAACGACGTATTCAACTCCGTGCCGGAAGCTTTGCGCCAGGAGGTCAAGACCAAGATCGCCGCGCTGGAAGCAGAGATCGAGCAGATCCTCGCGGAGCGCCCCGCCGTCGAGAAAACACGCCGCGATCGCCTGCTCGCGCTCAACGAGGAGATCGCCGGACGCCAGGTGCGCGCGGTGATCGACGATCTCGCCGCCACCTTCAAGGATATCGCGGGCGCCGAACGCTATTTCAAAGCGGCCGGGCGCGATCTCATCCGCAACGCCGGATTGTTCCTGGCACTTCCCGGCCACGACAGCGTGAAAGTCCCGGTCGGCACCATCAGCGACACGCGCTTCACGCGCTATCGCGTGCACGCGATGTCCCTCAGCGATCCGGCCGCCGGCGAGACCGAAGAGAAAGCCCCCGTCGTCGAGGAGATGAACCCGACCTACGCCAACCTCTTCGGCCGCATCGAGGTCGGCGCCGGAGGGGAAGGGCGCCAGGCGCAGGTCACGCGCATCAAGCCCGGCGCACTGCACCGCGCCAACGGCGGCTTCCTCATCATCGATGCGCGCGCGCTGTCATCCTTGCCCGTCGTCATCGAAGCGCTCGCCCGGGCGCTCGACACCCAGGAAATCCGTTTCGATCCCCCCGCCGATCCCGTCGGCACGACGAGCGGCGAAATCCCCGACCTCGAGCCCATTCCGCTCGACGTGAAGGTCGTGCTGATCGCCGACGCCGAGGCGCTGCAAGCGCTTGCCAAGCACGCAAGCCTGATGCGCCACTTCAAGTCCGAAGCCGTGTTCGACGATTCGGTCGAGCGCTCGTCCGACATCATTGCGCTGTACGCGCGCCGCATCGCCGGCATCGTCGAGGAGAACGGCCTAAAGCCGCTCGAAGCCAAGGGCGTGGCGCTTCTGATCGACGAGGCCGCGCGCAAGGCCGGCGGCAACGGCAAGCTGTCGACCGAGATCGGCTATATCGCCGACGTGTGCCGTGAAGCCGATCACTGGGCGCAGAGTGCAGGCCGCGAGACCACATCCGCCGCCGACGTCGAGCGCGCGCTCTTGGAGCGTAGCTCTCGCGGGCAAGCGCACGCGAGCGCGTCGTGATCGCGCACGTTGCCGCCGCCGGCGAGGGACGCGGCCGCGTCGTGTTGTGGCTCGGATGCTCGACGCAGGCGAGTGCGTCCGCCGTCGATGCCGCCATGCTGCTCGCGCGCGCTTTCCAATCCGAGGTCGAAAGCCTGTTCGTGGAGGACAAGCAGTTCTTCGATCTGGCCGAGTTTCCCTTCGCGCGCGCCATCTCGGGCGCGCAAGGCTGGCAGGCGCTGCCGCGCGAAAACCTCGAGCACACGTTTCGCTATGTCGGGGCGGCGCTGCAGCGCCAGGTCGCGGAAGCGGCGCGCCGCGCCGAGATCCCGTGCCGCTCGCGCGTCGTGCGCGATGACCCGCTGCACGCGGTTGCGGCCGCCTGCGCCGAGAACGGGCCGTGGAACGTCGTCACCCTGGCCGAGCCGTTCCAGGCGGGCGATGAAAAGCGTCTCGAGCAGATTTTTGCAGGCGTTCCCGATACGACCGGCGTCGTGATCGCGGGCCCGCTGGCCAAGCGCACGCAAGGCCCGGTGGTCGCGGTGATCGAGACGTTCGACCGGCTGGGCCCGATGCTGAAAGCGGCCGAGCGGCTCGCCGGCGTGACCAAGGGCAGCGTCAAGCTGATGCTGATCGGGGATCGTCTCGACGATCTGGCGTCGATGGAAGGGCGCGCGCGGCTGCTGTTTGGCGATGGCGCGGCGCCGTCGATCGAGACGGTGCTCGCGGCGCACGCCGATGTCGTTCCAATCGTGGAGGCCGTGCGCCGCCACAAGGCCGGGTTCCTGCTGGCGCAGTACGGCGGCCAGATCGTTTCGGCGCAGACGAGCCTGCGGCCGCTCGCCGGCGCGCTCGAGTGCCCGCTGTTCCTCGTGCGCTAGCGCCGCCGCTGCGGCGTCCGCGATTTCTTTGTGTCGCTCTGGCAACTCCCGACAGGGCGCAGCCATGCTCCGCATGGTCGGGGAACGCGGGGCGCAGGACCACCGAATGCCCGAAGTTTTACGCGGCAAACTGCCGCAATTTTCGGAATAAATCTCGATGTACACTGACGCCAAGTGGAACTTAGAGATCACAATCCACAAACAACTTTGGAGACTTCGATGAGCAACACTGCGCGTCGCGATCGGCCCGCTTGCGCCACGGGGGCAGACCGACGGTCTGTCGCCCTAGGATGGGTTCTGGTGTTAGCCGCTGCGAAGCCCAGGTTGGGGCCGAAGCACTCAGGCGATGGGCTTGCCGGTACTACCGCGCTGCCAACGAACGCTCTCTGCCGTGCATTAACGCGGGTGGGCAATGAGTTCCTGCGTCCCCGATTACGCCAAGGGGCGTCCAGGATCGCTACACGTACTTACGCGACGCTGTAAAAGCGGTGTGGAGTCGATGAAACTGTCTCTGGGCTGGTGACAGCATCCGTGCGGTCACAAAGTGAGCCTTGGCCGCCATCGAATAGTCCCAGAAGCCTTTGGATCGGCCGCCTGGCAGAACTTTGTTCATCCACGAATGGGAACGCGAGTGATCCCAGTGGGTACATCCACATCGGGGCAGGGCAGAAAACGAGCATCGCAAGATGGTCACCGCATACGCAAATTGTGAGAGCTACGTTTGGAAAACGACCTTTACGGAGCAACGAAACGCCGCATCCGCGAGTTCTAAGGATAATGCACCGCGTACGGGCGACAGTTTAGACAACTCACTACCGTGGGACGATGTATTTAGCTGTAACCACGTCGATACAGTCTGCAATGGGCATCAGGATCTCTTACCGCCAAGCCTTCTGGCGACCCGAACGTTGTGTCGGCATCGAAATCGACGCACCGCGCCGGATGCTTTGGGTTTTAGGTCTTAGCGCGGTCCCCGAGAACAGGGGGCGAGGCAGGCTCGCCTGACCACGTAACGCCAATCAAGTCTGCGACCAAGTCGCCAGAGTTCACCGATCTGACGGGGAAAATGGGAGTGTCGCTGAACATATCTTGGCGGCTAACAGTGATATCGTCGAAAAAAGACGCTGCACGAGGGAATGGCGTTCAGGGGCGGCTACGTAGAGCCTGAGCGCGGCTAGTTCGTGGGAGGGCGCTCGAAACCCACGACCAAAGCCTGGTGGCTTACGAGGCGACGCTGCAGCATTCATCGAGCGCAAGACTTCAAGCGGCATTACTGTCGTGAACCAATACGTTATGGTCGATACTTCAGCAGACGCAGCAAGTGGAAAAGTGGCCGATGCATTCCAGCTGCAGAACGGCTAAAGAAGACTACGGCTGCATCCCGTAGCAAATGCTATCCGGGGTGGCAGAGGGATCTTTTGGACACGGGGATGAACATGCGCGCAGTGAGAGCGGTCGTGAAATCGTCTATTGGCTCGCGCTTATCGATCATTTCGTGCGAGACCTCGAAGATGCCGCGCAAAGACTTACCCGTTGGCTCTCCGAACGCTCGACAGGATACGGTCAGATCCGCAAATGCTCTCGGATTGGCCTGCTGGCAATTTTTTGCGCCAACAGTATCCACAAGAGTGGAGGGAACGTTTTTCGCGTGAGGAAGCCGAGGCGAGATAATGACGTGGCGGCAGAAAAGATGCGGCAGAATAGTCTTGTCCGATGAAGGAATGCACGGTGGGACATTCTAAACTTATCCCCGCCGCTCCACGCCTCCCCCATACTCCCCCCATCCCTGCCCGACGAAGGGACGCGACAAGCTTGAGCGTCTGACGCGGGGCAGGGAACGGTCCCGGATGAGCCGTCGTTGCGTTCCGTTGCGCGCGCCGGTGCAGGCAGCTTCGCCCTATTCCGGGTCGTGCGACCGAGGCTACGCGCGACGGCAACGAAGCGCGTGGACGCCCTTCCGCAGCGGCCGTTCTCAACTACGAGAACGGCAGCCGCCGGCGGCTCCGGGACGATGGCCTGCAAAGCAGGTTGGAGCCCAAGCTCGCTGCGGTCGTGTCCGCACCCTCGGCCATGAGAGATCCGTGCGCGGGCGCTGTAGCGGTGCCCTAAAAAGTCGCGACAGGATCGCAGCGCTTGGCGCCCGCGCTCCCTTCGCTTGACCGCAAACCCTCGGGGGGAAACCCCGCGAGGCGAATGGCGCTTGCTTCAGGGCGTGGCGAAGAAATCCTCGCCTTCGCCCACGATGAGCGGATCGGGCGTGCCGACAGCGCGCTCGTCTTTGCCGTCGTAGCTCAACGCGCTCAGCACGGTGCGGATCGACTCGAGTCGTGCACGGCGCTGGTCGTTGGCGCGGATGACGGTCCACGGCGCGACGACAGTGTGGGTAAAGCGGAAGATATCGCGCTGCGCCTCGCTGTAGTCGTCCCACTTGTCGATGGCCGCGAGATCGATGTCGGTGATCTTCCAGCGCTTGAAGGGATTGTGCCGGCGCTCATGGAAGCGCTTGAGCTGCATCTCGCGGCCGATGCTCAAGTAGAATTTGAAGAGCTTGATGTTATCGCCGACCAGCAGCGCCTCGAAGTGCGGGGCATCGCGCAGGAAATCCTGCACCTGCTTTTCGGTGCAAAAGTCCATGACGCGCTCGACGCCGGCGCGGTTGTACCAGGAGCGGTCGAACAGCAGGGTGTCGCCCTTGGTCGGCAGGTGGCTCACGTAGCGCTGGAAATACCATTGCCCGCGCTCGGTCTCGGTCGGCTTCGACAGCGCGACGGAGTGCGCATGGCGCGGATTGAGCCGCTCGAGGAAGCGGCTGATGCAGCTGCCCTTGCCCGACGCATCGCGGCCTTCAAACAGCACGACGAGGCGTCCGCCGGTGTGCTCCATGTGCTTTTCGAGTTTCAAAAGCTCGAGCTGCAGCGCGGCGAGCTCTTTCTTGTACGGCTTGCGCTTGAGCGGCTCGTCGTAGGGAAATCCGCCCGAGGCGAGCGCGTTGTCTTCGATCCATGCCGGCAGCTCGGGATCGTCGAGGTCGAAGGCTGGATGCTTTCCGCCTTTACCATGCTTGCCGCTTGTTTCCTTCGAGGCTCCCATGCAGCCACGTTTCTCCGCTTTGATCTTCGTTGGCGATTGACGGGCGGTTCTGCGCCCCCAAGTCGCTCGCCAAGTCGTTTGCCACGTTGTTTGCCGCCTCGTTTGTATGACGCAGCAAACCCGTCTATTAGCACGAGTGTTTCTAAATCATGACCGCAGACAGCAGAGCGCGCCTTAATGGCAATCGGTCCTGAACTTGGCAGCGGAAACTTCACGACGCGCCGTGCCGAGTTCGAGGCGTGGGCGGCCACCACGTGGCTCGGCGCCAAACGGCGTCTTTCCGCGCGTTGGATGCCGATCGCGGCTGCGGTCGGAATATTGAGCGTGCTGTGCTTGAGCGGCCGGCTCGACGCGGTCTCGCTGTGCATCAGCGCCATCGCACTGCTGTTTGCCGGTGCGCTGTGGCCGCTCGACACGATGGTGCTGCTGCAGCAGATGTCGGGCACGACCCATATCGAGCGCGCACCGCAGGATACCGGGCTCGATCGCAAGGGCTGGCGCGCCGTGGTCGATGCCATACCGACGGCGGCGCTCGCACTCGATGCGGCGGGCAGCGTCGTGCATCACAACCGGCTGGTTGCCGAGCTTTTCCCCAAGATCAGGAACGGGCTGCCGCTCAGCCAGGTCCTGCGCAATCCCGACCTCATCGCCGCCGTCGACCGGACGCTCGGCGAGGAGGAGCGCATCGATGTCGAGCTCATCGAGCGCGTGCCGGTAGAGCGGCGCGTCTCCGCGACCGTATCGCGTCTCGGCAAGTCGACGGCACCATCGGCGCCGCAGCTGCTCGTGACGTTCCGCGACCTGACCGAGCAGGACCGGCTTGCGCAGATGCGCGCCGATTTCATCGCCAACGCGAGCCACGAGCTGCGCACTCCGCTCGCCTCGTTGCGGGCTTTCGTCGAGACGCTGCAGGGTCCGGCGCGCGATGATCCCGTCGCACGCCAGCGTTTCCTGCGCCTGATGGCGAGCCAGGCCGAGCGCATGACCCGCCTCATCGACGACTTGCTGTCGCTGAGCCGCGTCGAGATGCGCGTGCATCTGCCGCCGCGCGGCATCGTCGAGCTGAACGAGACCGCGGCCTACGTCTGCCAGTCGCTGGAGCCGCTGGCCGAGGGATCGAATACGACCGTGGCGCTCACCCGCGCCGATGCGCCCGCGCGCATTCGCGGCGACCGCGAGGAGATCGTGCAGGTTCTGCAGAACCTCATCCAGAACGCGATCAAGTACGGCCGCGACGGAGGACACATCAAGGTCCGGGTTGGGCGCGACGGGCCGCGCGGCTTGCTGCCGCCCCGCATCTGGGTAAGCGTCATCGATGACGGTCCCGGCATCGCGCCCGAGCATCTGCCGCGCCTGACCGAACGCTTCTATCGCGTCAACGCCGCCTCGAGCCGCGAGAAGGGCGGCACCGGATTGGGCCTCGCGATCGTGAAGCACATCCTCAACCGCCATCGCGGGGAATTGAAAATCGCCTCGCGGCTGGGCGCGGGCTCCACCTTCACCGTCAGCTTCGATGAGCTGGGTGCGGCGGGTTAACGCCAACACGCGGTTATTGCAGCTTTTCTAAAAAAGCATGGTTATTCAGCGCATTAACCTGTCACTAAAGTATCGCTGCACTGGTCTATCAAGACCCCGTCGGCGCGAATGGCGCCGGGCGGGGGCGCCGAGTCGGTCTTCGAGGCACAGCTACACCGACACCAGCGACGTGGCCCACGCTTTCACCACCAGGATCTAGGAGATCAGTGTGAGCACAAAGTTCATCGCCTACACGGCGGCGGCGGCCGTCGTCGGCTCGATAGCGTTTGCCGGCACAGCGTCGGCGCGCGACCAGGTCCACATCGCGGGCTCCTCGACGGTTCTGCCCTACGCCAACATCGTGGCTGAGCAGTTCGGCAAGACCTACAACACATTCAAGACGCCGATCGTTGAATCGGGCGGCACCGGCGCAGGCATCAAGCAGTTCTGCTCGGGCCTCGACGACACGACGATCGACATTGCGAACGCCTCGCGCAAGATCAAGAAGGAAGAGCTCGAGGAGTGCTCCAAGAACGGCGTCAAGGAGATCCTTGAAGTCCAGTTCGGCTATGACGGCATCGTGTTCGCCGTCGACGCCAAGGGCGGCGATTGGGCGCTCGAGCCGAAGGACGTCTACCTTGCGCTTGCGGCCGAGGTGCCCAAGGACGGCAAGCTCGTCCCGAACGCTGCGAAGACCTGGAAAGAGGTCAACGACAAGCTGCCCGACTGGCCGATCGCCGCGTTCATCCCCGGTGAGAAGCACGGCACGCGCGAAGTGTTCGAGGAGAAGGTCCTTGGCGCAGGTGCCAAGGCCGTCGGCGCCGACAAGCTCTTCCTCGCCAAGGCCGAGGGCGCAGACGATGCCGCCAAGAAGAAGGCCGCCGATAAAGCTGCCGTCAGGGTCCGCAAGGATGGCGCCGCTGTCGACATTGACGGCGACTATACCGAGACGCTCGCCCGTCTGACCTCCAATCCGAAGGCCGTCGGCGTGTTCGGTCTCTCGTTCTACGAGAACAACAAGGACAAGCTCAAGGTCGCGACCATCAGCGGCGTCTCGCCGTCGGTCGAGACCGTCGCGGCTGGCAAATATCCCGTGTCGCGCCCGCTGCAGTTCTACGTGAAGAAGGCGCACATTGGCGTGGTCCCGGGCCTGAAAGAGTACGTAGAGTTCTTCACCTCGGACAAGATCATCGGCCCTGAGGGTCCGCTTGCCGAGTACGGTCTCGTGCCCTCGCCGGACGCCGAGCGCAAGAAGCTGCAAGAGGACGTGAAAGCCGCCAAGACGATGTAAATCGCTGCGGTTTTCTTCGCCAAGAAATGTGGTCCGGGCTTCGTCTTGGAGCTCGGACCACTAAAATTCTGAAGAGCACTTAATCCAGTCATTGATTTGCCTGTTCTCACCGGCAGCCGAGGCCCCTAGGTGTCCACCCTCTCGCTTGGTCTGGGACTACTCATCGCGACCATTGTCGCGTTCGTCATCGGAAGCGCACGCGCGCGTGCGCTCGGGACAAAGAGCTTTGAGCGAAGTGGCGAGAGGCCCCACTCGAGGCCCGGTTATCACGGCAGCTACCTCGCGCTTTGGACCGCGCTTCCGCCGCTGATCGTGCTGCTGGCGTGGTCGGCCGCGCAGCCGGGGGTGGTACGCCACCTCGTGACCAGCACGCTGCCGCAGTCGGTGCTGGCACTCAGCGAGGCCGAACAGTCACTGGTCATCGGCAAGATCGAAGCCGTCGCCAAGGGGCTGCCAAGGCTTTCGCGCCAGGAGTTTGAGACCGTCAAGCGCGCGCGGTTCGGCTTCACACCTGCCGAAGAGGCGCAGCGTGTCCTTCAGGAGCGCGGCGTCGCGCTCGGCTCGGCGCCCGAGCCCTACGTCATCGCTGCCGCCTACGACCAAGTTTACTACGAGACGGCCGGACAGTGGATTCTAACCGGTGTCGTTGCCGGGCTTGCACTGTTGGGCTTCCTGATCGGCATGCTGCGCGCCGGTCCGCAACTGCGCGCCCGCAACGCCGTAGAGGTCGTGGTGCTTGTCGGCCTCCTGCTCGCCTCAAGCGTCGCCATCCTCACCACCGTCGGCATCATCCTGTCGATGCTGTTTGAGACCGTGCACTTCTTCCAGATGGTGTCGCCGCCGACTTTCTTCTTTGGCACAACGTGGGATCCCCGCTTCTCCGCCGCAGGACAAGGCGGCGACACGCAAGGCCAGTTCGGCCTTTTGCCGCTGTTGTGGGGCACGCTTTACATTTCTGCGGTGGCACTGCTGGTCGCGGTCCCCATCGGCCTGTTCAGCGCGATCTACATGGCCGAGTATGCGAGCCGTACGGTGCGCACCGCGGCAAAGCCGCTGCTCGAGATCCTCGCGGGCATTCCGACCATCGTTTACGGCCTCTTCGCCCTCATCACGCTCGGGCCGTTTCTGCGGGACGCCGGCGGCCATGTCGGGCTTGAGATCTCCGCCACGAGCGTGCTGACGGCGGGGCTCATCATGGGCGTCATGCTCATCCCGTTCGTCTCTTCGCTGTCGGATGACATCATCAACGCCGTGCCGCAGTCGCTGCGCGAGGGCTCCTACGGTCTCGGCGCAACGCAATCGGAAACGATCAAGCGCGTCGTGCTGCCGGCCGCTCTTCCGGGCATCGTCGGCGCAGTGCTGCTCGCGGCTTCGCGCGCGATAGGCGAAACGATGATCGTCGTGCTCGCAGCCGGCATCGCCGCAAACCTCACGCTCAATCCGTTCGAGCCGGTCACGACGATCACGGTCAAGATCGTGAGCCAGCTCACCGGCGATCTTGAATTCAACTCGCCGCAGACGTTGGTTGCGTTCGCGCTCGGTCTGACGCTGTTCGTCTTCACGCTTCTTCTCAACATCTATGCGCTCTACGTCGTGCGCAAATACCGGGAGCAGTACGAATAATGGCCGTCGAAGCCACCCGCGCCCAAGGTTTTGCCGTCGGGCCGACCGTGAAGCGCAAGATCGCCAAGCGGTACGCCGCCGAGCGCCGATTCCGCCTTTACGGAATCGCGGCGATCCTATTCGGCCTGACGTTCCTCGGCATCTTGTTCGGCAGCATCTTCATGAAGGGCTACACGAGCTTCGTGCAGTCCTCGTTCAAGCTGCAGGTCAATCTCGATCCCGACATTCTGGATCCCAAGCGCGATCACGATCAGAACGCGCTCATCACCGCCGACTACGTGCTGCTGGCCAAGCGCGCGATCGCGTCCGCTCTGGGCGTCGACCCCCAGAACAAGGCGCAGATGAAGGAAGCCAACGGGCTTCTGTCACGCGACGCCGACGTTGCGATCCGGAAGGTGGTGCGCGCAGATCCCTCCCTCATCGGCAAGACCGTGTCGATCGACCTGCTTGCGAGCGGCCGGGTCAACTCGCTGATGAAGGGCCAGCTCGATCGCGCCCTTCCGGCGGATCTGCGCAAGCTTTCCGATCAGCAGGTCGGCTGGATCGACAAACTTTCGGCCGACGGTGTTCTCGCCAAGCGCTTCAATACGGGCTTCTTCGTCAACGGCGCGTCGAGCAACCCGGAAACCGCCGGTATCGGCGCAGCGATCATCGGCTCGCTCTTCATGATGATCACGGTGGTCCTGCTTGCCGTGCCGCTCGGTGTGGCCGCCGCCGTCTACCTTCAGGAATTCGCGCCCAAGAATTTTCTGACCGACATGATCGAGGTCAACATCAACAACCTCGCGGCCGTGCCATCGATCGTGTTCGGACTGTTGGGCCTCGCCATCTTCATCAATTTCGCCGGGCTGCCGCGGTCGGCCTCTATCGTCGGCGGTCTCGTGTTGACCCTCATGACGCTGCCCACGATCATCATCGCGACGCGCGCTGCGATCGGCGCCGTGCCGCCATCGATCCGTGAGGCGGCGCTCGGCGTCGGCGCTTCGAAGATGCAGGCGATCTCGCACCACGTGCTGCCGCTTGCATTCCCCGGCATCTTAACCGGCACCATCATCGGCCTCGCGAAGGCGCTCGGAGAAACGGCGCCGCTGCTGATGATCGGCATGGTGGCCTTCGTCGTCGAATATCCAAAGACGCCGCTCGACCCGTCGACGGCGCTGCCCGTGCAAATCTACATGTGGGCGACGTCGGCCGAGAGGGGCTTCGTGGAGCGCACCTCCGGAGCGGCCCTTGTTCTGCTGGGCGTTCTCATCTGCATGAACCTGATCGCCGTCATTCTGCGCCGCAAATACGAGCGGCGCTGGTAACCGTCCCTGGAGAGCTATAAATGCTCAAGATGCCAACTCTCGACGTACACAGCACGGTGGCGCCCGCGAGCAAGACCGAGATGAAGGTCTTTGCCAACGACGTGAACGTGTACTACGGCGAGAAACAAGCCCTGCATAATGTGAACGTCGACATCCCCGATCGCGCGGTGATGGCATTCATTGGCCCGTCGGGTTGCGGCAAGACAACGTTCCTGCGCTGCATCAACCGCATGAACGATACGATCTCGAGCTGCCGCGTCTCGGGCAAGATCATCATCGACAACGAAGACATCTACGATCCCAAGCTCGATGTGGTGCAGCTTCGCGCCCGCGTCGGCATGGTGTTCCAGAAGCCGAACCCGTTCCCAAAATCGATCTACGAGAATGTCGCTTATGGTCCGCGCATTCACGGCTTGTCGACCTCGCGCGAGGATCTCGACGAGATCGTCAACGCGTCCCTGCAGAAGGCCGGCCTCTGGAACGAGGTCAAGGACCGGCTGAACGATCCGGGCACGGGCTTGTCGGGCGGTCAGCAGCAGCGCCTTTGCATCGCGCGGGCAATCGCCGTCAATCCCGAGATCATTCTCATGGACGAGCCATGCTCGGCGCTCGACCCGATCGCGACCGCGAGGATCGAGGAGCTGATCGACGAGCTGCGGCAGAACTTCTGCATCATCATCGTCACGCACTCGATGCAGCAGGCCGCGCGCGTCTCGCAACGCACCGCATTTTTCCACATGGGCAACCTCGTCGAGGAGGGAGCCACGGCCGAGATCTTCACCAACCCCAAGCAACGTCGGACGCAGGACTACATCACCGGGCGATTTGGCTGATGGTCCGCTTCCCGCTCCCGTTCGGCCGCTCACGCGCGCAAGGAGAACCCATGAACGAGCATACCGTAAAGTCATACGAGGAAGAGCTCGCACTGCTCGACAAGAAGATCGCGCAGATGGGCGGGCTTGCAGAGCAGCTTTTGGGCAAGTCGTTGGAAGCGCTCGAGCGGCGCGACCCGAAGGTGGCCGAGGAGGTCGTGCTCTCCGATCGCATGATCGACAATCTGGAGCGCGAGATTGAGGAGCAGGTCATCTCCATGATCGCGCGCCGTCAGCCGATGGCCGACGATTTGCGCCACATCATGGGTGCGCTGCGCATCACGACGGATCTGGAGCGCATCGGCGACCTCGCCAAGAACATCGCCAAGCGCGCGCTCGCCATCGCGGACGAGTCCCACCCCAAGACGCTGATGTCGGGCATCCGCCACATGGTAGAGCTGGCGCTGCAGCAGCTGAAGGAAGTGCTGGACGCCTACGCCGAGCGCGATGCCGACAAGGCACTCTCGGTATGGCGCAACGATGCGCAGATCGACGCCATGTACAACTCGCTGTTCCGCGAGCTGCTGACCTACATGATGGAAGATCCGCGCAACATCGGCATCTCAACGCACCTTCTGTTCGGTGCCAAGAACGTCGAGCGGGTCGGCGATCACACGACCAACATCGCCGAGACCGTCCACTTCCTCGTGCGCGGCTTCAATATCGCCGATGACCGTCCCAAGGACGATCAGACGAGCTCAACCTTGATCTCGAGCTGAGGGCACAAACCGGCTGGCCATGGGAATGTCCGCAAAAGTGCTCATCGTCGAGGACGAGGCGCCGCTGGCCGAGATGCTGCGGTACAACCTCGAGTCGGAAGGCTTCCGGGTCGCGCACGCGGGGACCGGCGAGGAGGCGCTCATCCTGGTCGAGGAGGAGCGCCCCGATCTCGTCGTGCTCGACTGGATGCTGCCGGGTGTTTCCGGAATCGAGCTGTGTCGCCGTTTGCGGGCCAAGGCCGTTTCGCGCAACGTTCCCATCATCATGCTGACGGCGCGCGGTGAAGAAAGTGACCGCATCCGCGGTCTGGCGACCGGCGCCGACGACTATGTCGTGAAGCCGTTCTCGCTGCCGGAGCTGATGGCGCGCGTGCGCGCGATCTTGCGGCGGACATCGCCCGACCGCATGGCGGACGTCCTCAAGATCGGCGACATCGAGCTCGATCGCGCCGCGCATCGGGTGATGCGAGGCTTGCGCCAGGTGCGGCTGGGGCCAACCGAGTTCCGCCTGCTCGAGTTTCTCATGGAAAGCTCAGGTCGCGTCATGTCGCGCGCGCAGCTGCTCGATGGTGTTTGGGGCCGCGACGCCTTCGTCGACGAGCGCACGGTCGATGTGCACATCGGGCGTTTGCGTAAAGCGCTGATCCGCGGCAACGAGCGTGATCCGATCCGCACGGTGCGTTCGGCCGGCTATGTGTTCGGCGATCACACCGACGCTTGATCGGGCAAATGACCTGGCAGAAATGAGAAGGGCACCAGCTGACGCCGGTGCCCGTATTGTTTCAGCTCGTGCCTTCGCCTGCTCAGGCGGTCTCTTTGCGCGGCGCGGCCAACTCTTGCCCCACGGGCTCGATCACCAGTTCGCGCTCGCGGCGACGAGACTGCGGCGGCTGGAAGGCGCGCCGGGCGTGGAATTCGCAGTAGGGCAGGCCCGGCACTTTTTTCTTCCCGCAGAAATAGAAGTCGCTCATCTGCGGGTCGCCGATCGGCCAGCGGCAGCTGCATTCGTCCAGCGACGCAATGGTTTTGCGTTCTGCCATCGGGATCACGAGTTCCTCGGCAGGCGGCTGATAGACTTCGGGCTCGGCATAAAGGGCGCGGAAAGCCGGATTACCCAGTGGCGCAAAACGCCCTTTTGCCAAGCGCTTAGCAGCCAAGCGCGGACGCGGGCGATGGCTCTTCATGCGCGAGGTCGTCGCGCGGCCGGAGAGCCCTAGTCTGTGCACCTTACCGATCACGGCGTTGCGCGTGACGCTGCCGAGCCGGCCTGCGATCTGACTTGCGCTCAACCCTTCGGCCCAGAGCTTCTTTAAAAGCTCTACGCGCTCGTCGGTCCAAGCCATAAATTTCGCTCCCTGGAACTTCAGGGGCGCGCGCACTAGCTGCGCACACCAATTAACGTTCGGTCGAGCGAGGAGCGGCATGGACGAGCGCAAAAGGACGCTACGACCCACGCGAAAGCACCTTGCCTGACCGGGCGAACGCTTACTGGGATGACTCTGGAAACTACGAGCGCAGGACGCGGGCAACGGACAACAGCCGCCACCTAGTGCGCACCGGGCTACTCGGAGGGCCGCGACCGCGGTCCCTCGTGCTCCGATGGGGGCAAAGCTACAACAGGCGGAATTGGGCCTACAAGATCAGCGCCCTGGCTGGGGGGCCATTGACCGGGAGAGGTGGCATATTCGCAACAGGCAATGGTCACAAGGTGCACGCCGTGGCGCCTGCAACCATCCGGCGCCCACACCAAGCTGGCCGAGATGAAGTGGCAGGTGGGTTCGTTGACACTATGTCCCCTCGCGCGTATTTACGCTAAAGCAGGCCGCCGCGGAGGCGGCTTTTTTGATTTTCTAGCGATGATCGCTGCAAAGGAACGGGCGCCGATGTCTGCATCGTTGGCGGCTTCGGAGCCTAATAAAAAATCTCCAACCCATACAACCGGCCCCTCGGCCGCGCTGATGGCCAACTACGCGCGCCAGGACCTGGTGTTTGCGCGCGGGGAAGGCACCTGGCTCTACACTCCTGAGGGGGAGCGCTACCTCGATTTCGCCTCCGGGATAGCCGTGAATGTGCTCGGCCATGCCCATCCTCGCCTTGTCGGCGCGCTCACCGAACAAGCCGAAAAGCTCTGGCACACGTCCAATCTTTACCGGGTAGCGGGACAGGAAAAGCTCGCCGAGCGTCTCGTCGCCGAGACGTTCGCCGACCGCGTTTTCTTCTGCAATTCGGGCGCTGAAGCCTGCGAAGCGGCCATCAAGGCCACGCGGCGCTACCAATTCGTGCGCGGCAATCCCGAGCGCTGGCGCATTGTGACGTTCGCCGGCGCCTTCCATGGACGGACGCTCGCCACCATCGCAGCCGGCGGCAACCCCAAATATTGCGAGGGTTTCGGGCCCCCGGTCGAAGGTTTCGACCAGGTACCGTTCGCCGATCTCGCCGCCGTTGAGGCCGCAATCGGGCCTGAGACGGCCGGGATCATGATCGAGCCCATCCAGGGTGAGGGCGGTATCAAGGTCGCGCCCGCGGACTTCCTGTTCGCCTTACGCGAATTGTGTGACCGGCACGGCCTGCTGCTCATTCTCGATGAGGTCCAGTGCGGCATGGGCCGCACCGGCAAGCTCTTTGCGCACGAATGGGCGGGCTTCACGCCCGATCTCATGGCGATCGCGAAAGGCATCGGCGGAGGCTTTCCGCTCGGCGCCCTGCTGGCGACGCAAGACGCGGCTTCCGGCATGACGGCTGGAACGCACGGGTCGACCTTCGGAGGCAATCCGCTGGCGACCGCGGTCGGCAATGCAGTGCTCGATGCGGTGCTGGAAGATGGCTTCCTCGACGCCGTGCAACAAAAAGCCCTTCGCTTGAAGCAGTCGCTCGCCGCCGTCGCGGATCAGCACCCGGATCTCGTCGAGGAGGTGCGCGGCCAAGGCCTGCTGATGGGGATCAAGGTCAAAGTTCCGCCGGGCGAAGTGACCAAGGCCGCGCTGGCCGAGCGGTTGCTTCTCGCCGGTGCCAGCGACAACGTCGTGCGGCTCCTGCCTCCGCTCAACGTTACGGAGGAAGAGATCTCAGAGGCGATGGAGCGGCTGTCACGCGCGCTCGACCAAGTCGGACGCAAAAAGTGAACGCACTCCTCACCCGAGCTCGGCGCAGCCCGATGGCCTCCAAGATCGACATTCCCCCGCCCCCACGGCATTTCATCGACCTCGACGGGCTCGACGCCAAGACGTTGCGGCGCATTCTCGACATGGCACACGCTATGAAGAAAGCCGGCAAGCGCGTGCCTGCCCGCTTCAAGCCGCGCGGCATTGCCGAGGACGTACTGGCAATGATCTTCGAGAAGCCCTCGACGCGCACGCGGGTCTCGTTCGATGTCGCCATGCGCCAGCTCGGCGGCCAGACGCTATCGCTCAGCCACACCGACATGCAACTTGGCCGCGGGGAATCGATCGCGGATACCGCACGCGTGATGTCGCGCTACGTCGACGCCATCATGATCCGCGCCAATTCGCACGCGACCGTGCTCGAGCTGGCTCGCCACGCGACGATCCCGGTGATCAACGGGCTGACCGACAAAAGCCATCCGTGCCAGGTGATGGCCGACATCATGACCTTCGAGGAGAAGCTGGGGCCTATCAAAGGCCGCACCATCGCCTGGGTCGGGGACGGCAACAACGTTGCGGTATCGTTCCTGCATGCCGCGGTGCGTTTCGGCTTCGAGTTGCGCCTGGCATGCCCGGAAGCTCTGCGTCCCGATGCTGCCGTCGTCGATTGGGTCAAGCGCGAGAAGGGTGCGGTGTCGCTCACCGAGGACGCGCGCAAGGCCGTGCGCGGAGCCGATTGCGTTGTCACCGATACGTGGGTGTCGATGGGCGATACGGATGGTGCGCGGCGCAAGAAGCTTCTGACGCCTTTCGGCGTCGACGCGGCGCTCATGCGTCAAGCGGCACCGGGCGCCATTTTCATGCACTGCTTGCCGGCCTACCGCGGGCACGAGGTCACAGCCGAAGTCATCGATGGACCGCAGTCGGCTGTGCTCGATGAGGCGGAGAACCGTCTGCACGCGCAGAAGGCGATCCTCGCCTGGTGCCTCGGCGCCTGACGATGGAACAGCCCCGCATCGAGGAAGCGCTCACCGACGATATCGTGCTTCCGTTCCGTACCGAGCGCTCGGGCGTCATCGGCCGCCTCGTGCGTCTCGGACCTGCGGTCGATGAGATCCTGTCGCATCACAAGGTGCCGCTTGCCGTCGCGCAGGCGCTGGGCGAAGCGGTGGCGCTGACAGTCATGCTGGGCACATCGTTGAAGTTCGATGGCAAGCTCATCCTGCAGACCAAGACCGACGGCATTCTCGATTTTCTCGTCATCAATTTTGAGACGCCGGGCCGCGTGCGCGGATACGTGCGCTACGACAAGAAGCGTTTCAGCGGGGTCGACGATGAGACACCCGTGGACCAGGGCGAACTGCTGGGGCGCGGGCATCTGGCGATCACCATCGATCCCGGCGAGGAAATGGAGCGCTATCAGGGTATCGTCGCCGTCGACGGTGAGGGCCTTGCTGCAGCGGCGCTGGGCTATTTCCAGCAGTCCGAGCAGTTGCCGTCCTTCATCCGCTTAGCTGTCGCGCGCCACTACCAGGCCGGAGAATGGCACTGGCGCGCCGGCGGTCTCATGATCCAGCACCTGGCGAGATCCGGCGGTCGCAAGAGCCCGGCAGGATCGGACGCCATTACGCTCGAACCAGATGACGACGACTGGGAGCGCACCAGGCTTCTTGCCGCTACGGTGGAAGACCACGAGCTGCTCGACCCGATGCTGGCGCCCGAGCGGCTCCTGTACCGGCTGTTCCACGAGGAAGGGGTTCGCGCGCTGCCTCGGACGCCCGTTCAAGCGTACTGCCGCTGCTCGCGTGAGCGCGTGGAAGAATTCCTGCGGAGCTTCGGCGCGGCGGAGCTGAGTGACATGCGTGAGCCCGACGGCGGGATTAGCGTCACGTGCGAGTTTTGCGCGACCAAGTATCAGTTCGCGCCGGGCGAGATAACCTGAAACCTCGGCCTACTTGCCGCTGATCGATTTCAGGTAGGCGATGATCTGGCCGCGCTGCTCGGGTGAATCGATGCCGCCGAACGGTTTCATCGCATTGCCGCTGACTACCTGATCGGGGTTGGTGATGAACGCGTCCAGCGTTTTTTCATCCCATACGATGTTGGAGGACTGCATCGAGGTCGAGAATTTATAACCTGGAACAGATCCGGCTTTGCGGCCTACGACGCCCGACAAGCTGGGGCCCAGCCGGTGATCGCCGTCTTTGGCCGAGTGGCACGTCCTGCACGAATTGTTGAAGGCGACCTGCGGATCCTCGGCGGTGTCGGCCGCTGCCGCTCCAGCAAAGGCACAGATTGAAATCGAACAAGCGAGCGAACGAATAATAGAAGAATTTGCGATCGACAGCGACATGGGCGGTTCCTCCGCTTCGACGAACAAATGTTCGGCGGAGGACAAAAGTTCCCGCTTTTGGGTGCAGGTTGAGGTCTACGCCGGCCGCTCGGCCCACTCTCCGAGCCGCTTCAGGAATGCGCCGCACTTGTCCATCTGGTCGCGCGCGATCCACTCGTCGGCGGCATGCGCCTGTGCGATGTCGCCGGGACCGATGACAACCGAGGGTGAACCCGCCGACTGAAAGAGACCGGCTTCGGTGGCGTAGGAGACCGCGTGCGTCTCGTTCTGGCCTATGAGATGCAATGCGAGGGCGACGGCGGGCGAGTTGGCTCCGGCTGCGAACGGCGGCACCTCGTTTGCGATCGCGATGTCGATGCCGGCCTCGGCCGCGACGCGGCGCATCGCCGGCACGCACTCTTTTTCCGCAAATGCGCGAATCCGCTTGTCGATCGCCCCGACGTCGACGCCGGGCAAGGCGCGCACATCAAAGTCGAGGCGGCAGGCCACCGGCACGATGTTGGTTGCTGTTCCGCCGTCGATGCGCGTGACCTGCAACGTGGCGTAAGGCGGGTCGAAGCGCTCGTCCCGCGTTGCCTGCTTGAGGTCCGCTTCGATGCGTGCGAGCTCTGCCAGTAGCTTTCCGGCAAAAGCGATCGCATTGACGCCGAGCGGCGCCATGCTCGAGTGCGCGGCGCGCCCGCGAACCTCGATATGCCAGCGGACGGGGCCCTTGTGCGCGTCGACCACGCTCATGGACGTCGGCTCACCAACGATCACGAGACGCGGCCGAGTGAGCTCGCGGTCGAACTGCGCGATCAGCGGACGCACCCCGAGACAGCCGATTTCCTCGTCGTAGGAGAACGCGAGGTGGATCGGAACTTTCAGCCGGCGCTTCAGGAAGTCCGGCACCGCCGCAAGCACACACGCGAGGAAGCCCTTCATGTCGGCTGAACCGCGGCCATAGAGGCGCCCGTCGCGCTCGGTGAGCACGAACGGATCGCTGGTCCAGGTCTGGCCCTCGACGGGTACGACATCGGTGTGCCCGGAAAGCGCGACGCCCGGCGTGTCCGCGGGGCCAATCGTAGCGTAGAGGCTTGCCTTCTCGCGGTCGGAACTCGGCACCAGCGAGCTCGCGACCCCGTGTTGAGCCAGATAGTCCTCGACGAAACGCACGAGCGCCAGGTTCGACCTGTGGCTCGTCGTATCGAAGCGCACGAGCCGCGCCAGCAGCTCAACCGCCGAATATTGGGGGCCACTCATCGCCGCTGATCGATAGCGCGAGCGTTGTAAACCACTAGTTCACGCTCCGCACCACGAAGGGGCTGTCGAGCGAAAAGGCGGGTATCGCGACATCGAACAGCACACCCTGCGCGTCCGCCATCTGGTAGCTGCCGACCATGATGCCCGACGGGGTGCGCAGCGGGCAGCCGGACGTGTAGGTGAACGACGCGCCGGGCTGGATGGTCGGCGTCTCCCCGACGACGCCCGGGCCCCGCACCTCCTCGGTCTGTCCGAGGCCGTCGGTGATGCGCCACACGCGCGAGCGCAGCTGCACCGTCTCCTCGCTCTCGTTCGAGATGTCGATCGTGTAGGCCCAGAAAAATTCGCTTTCGTCGGGCGACGATTGGTCCTCGAGATAGTGCGGGGTCACACGGATGCGGATGCCGCGGGTGGTGGCTTCGTACATGCGGCGTAGTCCTCTGAGATTGGCTTAACCCAGCAATTCTAGGCCGCCAGCAGCCGCGGTCAATCGAGCACGACCCTTGCTCAACGGCCTTTGCGAACGGCCGCGAGGCCTGTGTCCAGGTCGGCCGCGAGGTCGTCGAACGCCTCGAGACCGACGGACAGCCGCAATATACCGTCGCTGATCCCGAGTTCCGCGCGGGCGGGCGCACCAATCTTGTAGTGCGTCGTGGTTGCCGGATGCGTAATGAGGCTCTTGGCATCCCCGAGGTTGTTGGAAATTTTGATCAGCCGCAGCGCGTTCTGGAAGCGGAATGCGCCGTCCTTGCCGCCCTCCACCTCGACCGCGAGCATCTGGCCGCCGCCCGTCATCTGCCGGCGCGCAATATCAGCCTGCGGGTGATCGGCGCGTCCGCAGTAGAGCACGCGAGTAACGCCAGGCTTGCCTGCGAGATAGTCGGCGATCCGTGCTGCGGTTTCCGATTGCGCCTTGACGCGCACCGCCATCGTCTCGAGACCTTTCAACATGATCCAGGCGTTGAACGGACTCAATGTCGGGCCGGTCTGGCGCAAATATTCCTGCAGATGGTTCGCCACGTAGTCCTCGCTGCCGAGGACCGCGCCTCCGAGACATCGCCCCTGCCCGTCGATGTGCTTGGTCGCCGAGTACACGACGACGTCGGCGCCGTGCTCGAGCGGCCGCTGCAGCATGGGCGTCGCAAACACATTGTCGACGACGACGAGCGCGCCGGCCGCCTTGGCGACCTTGCTGACGGCAGCGATGTCGATCAGCTCGAGCGTCGGATTGGACGGTGTCTCAAAGAAGAACATGCGCGTGTTTGGACGCACGGCTGCGCGCCAGGCTTCGATGTCGCGTCCGTCGATCAGCGTCGAGGCAATGCCAAAACGCGGGCACAGCGTCTCGACGATGTAGCGGCAGGCGCCGAACATGGCGCGCGCGGCGATGATGTGATCGCCGGCTTTGAGGTAGCAGAGCAGCGAGGCGCTGACGGCCGCCATGCCGGTCGCTGCGGCTTTGGCTTGATCGGCGCCCTCGAGCAGCCGGATGCGCTCCTCGAACATCGCGACTGTAGGATTGCCAAAGCGGCTGTACTGGTAGCCCGGATCCTCGTTCTTGAAACGCGCCTCCGCTTGCTCGGCGCGGTCGTAGACGAAACCTTGCGTGAGGAAGAGCGCTTCGGAGGTCTCGCCGAACTGGGAGCGCAGCGTACCACCGTGCACGAGCTTGGTTTCAGGCGCCCAATCGCGAGCGACGTCGCTTGCGCTTTTGTCGGTTTCGGGCTTGCTCGCCATGCGCACACTCCTCGGTTGGACCGTTGGCCCAAAAGAATCCCGGCCTGCTCAGCGCCGTTCCGCTAAGCTGCCGGCGCCAGTCATAAACCGGGGTGCGCACGGCCCTTTTAGCGAGTTGTTTTACGTGGCTGCAAGCCGGCCGGCCAAATGACCACGTCGTGTAGCGGGGATTACTCCCCGATCACGCTTGGCGTCAAGGCCTGCTTGCCTTAGAGCGGGCAATAACGTCAACAAAAGCCACGCGAAGTGGCAACAGCCGATGGTCGATCGGCAATCACTTCATAGGCGCGAGCGATGAAAATGGCTCAGGCGAAAACAGCGAGAGCCGGCGCAAAGCGACCCGCGTCGGGCATCCTGCCGTCGCAGGCGATCGAAGCGCTGATCGAGGCCGGCGAGGTCAAGATCAGCGAACCGCTCATGCCGACGCAGCTGCAGCCGGCGAGCCTCGATTTGCGGCTCGGTACGATCGCCTACCGAGTGCGCGCAAGCTTCCTCCCGGGCCGCGGCGAGAAGGTCACCGACAAGCTCGACGACCTGCAACTGCACACGATCAGCCTGTCACAAGGCGCGGTGTTGGAGACGGGCTGTGTGTACGTGGCGCCGCTTCTGGAAGGCCTCGCGCTTCCCGACGACCTGTCCGCAGCCACCAATCCGAAGAGCTCAACCGGCCGGCTCGATGTCTTCACGCGCGTGATCGCCGACGGCGTTTCGGCCTTCGACCAGATTCCACCGGGTTACACAGGGCCTCTCTTCGCCGAGATCTGCCCGCAGACGTTTCCCGTCGTCGTGCGTAAAGGCTCGCGACTGTCGCAAATCCGCTTCCGCGCCGGCGGCGGCGATGCAGACCCGGTCGAGGAGGTTTCCCTCTCCGTCGATCTCGCGGGCGACAAGGACGGCCTCGTCGGCTACCGCGCCAAGCGCCACACGGGGCTCGTCGACGTTGACGTGGTCGGCGGCTATGCGGCGGCCGAGTTCTGGGAACCGATTCATGTGCGCGAAAGGAAGCGCCTCGTGCTCGACCCCGACCAGTTCTACATTCTCGCTTCGAAAGAGGCGGTGCACGTGCCGCCGACGCAGGCAGCCGAAATGGTGCCGTTCAATCCGCTCGTCGGCGAGTTTCGCGTGCACTATGCGGGCTTCTTCGATCCGGGCTTTGGCCATGAGTCGGCCGGCGGCACGGGCGCCAAGGCCGTGCTCGAGGTGCGCTCGCACAACGTGCCGTTCATCCTGGAAGACGGGCAGACGATCGGCCGCCTCGTTTACGAGCGGCTTACCGAAACTCCGAAGATTGTCTACGGGCGCGACCTTGCCTCGCACTACCAGGCGCAAGGCCTGAAGCTGTCGAAGCATTTCAAGTAAACCGCCGCACGCCGGGTTGCCGCTTTCGTAAGGAGTGCGGGGGTACCGTCGCGCTCCGATCGAACGGCTTGCGCGGTAGCACGGCGGACTTCATGGGCATCGACATCTGGCTCGCGGCGGGTGTCGTCGTCGCGACGGCGGCGACGGACGCCGTCTACGTGATGTTCACGTCGTCGGTCATCGCGCGCCGGCGCGTCGCGGCCGCCTCGTGGAGCAGCATCTGGTACATGCTCTCCTCATTCGCGGTGATCAGCTACACGAACAACTGGATCTACGTTCTCTTCGCCGCCGTCGGCTCCTGGGTCGGTGCCTATGCCTCGATGACGTACCTGCACGGGCCCCCAAGCCATCCACCCGCCCCTTTGAAGCCGTCCCCCGACGAGCGCCTCTGAGCCTCCGTGACCGGCCTGAAGGCCGCTTCGAGCCCCGTTACCCCGCCCATTTGCCCGGCGGGAGTGCCGAGCCCCGGTCCAGGATAACCATGCGCCCATGCAGGCTTTATCGCCGCTTTTCCTGGACTTGCGGAGCGGCTATGAGATTGGGGCACGCGTAATGGGAGTAGACGATGACCCGCGGATTTGGACGAATTCTCGTAGCGGCGTTGATGGTGGTTGGTGCCGCCAATGCCGCGCTCGCTTGTCAGGGCAGCAAGGTGCTGTTCGAGGACAAGTTCGACACCGCCGATCCGACCTGGGGTCCTGAGTCCGACAAGTTCAAGATCAGCGGCGGCCAAGCCGTGGTGCGGCCTCCGGGCGGCCAGTATTTCTGGGCTTGGAATACCGGCTTCCTGTTCGACGATGCCGACGCCTGCTACTCCGCGACGATGCTCGACAAGGCATCCGATCCGACGCTCAGCTACGGCGGCCTGATGTTCTGGGTTGCCGACAACGACAATTTCTACACGTTCATCACGGCTTCGAACGGCTACTTCAAGGTCGGGCGCTACGTGAGCGGCAACTGGGTCACCGACCCTATCGGCTGGACGGTCTCGCCGGCCCTGAAGCAGGGCCCGAATGTCACGAATTCGGTACGGGTGAAGTTCGAAGGCAGTCAGGTCACCGCCGAAATCAACGGCACCAAGGTCATCTCGTTCAAGGCTCAGCCTCCGGGCAAGCCGAGCGCCATCGGCTTCATCGCTGGCTCAGGCCCACAGCCTGACGGCTGGGCCTTCTCAGCCTTCAAGGTTACGACCGTAAAGTGAGCTGGGGGTTGAGGATGACCGTGCGCAAGATCGACGGAGCAGCGCGCGCCGCGGCGCTCGCTCTACTCATGCTGTCACCCTTGGCAGCTCTTGCCGCCGATGACCCGATCGTCGGGACGTGGGTCGGATCGGTGGCCCAGGAAGGTATCGATCCCTTCGAGACACGGCTCACATTCGTTTCGCCCAAGGGTGGCGTTAGCCGCTATCCGTCGTTTCCATGCGGAGGGATGCTGGTCGGTGGCCGCAAGGGAGAGGGTTACGAGTACCAGGAAACGTTGACCTGGGGCGGCATCGACGAATCTCCGACCGGCTGCATCGGCGGTACGGTGAGCATCTCCGTCAGCGGCGACAAGATGAAGTTCGACTGGGCGGGAAACTACGAAGGCAGGGACATCGCCGCGACGGGCGAGTTGCATCGCGAGGGGCAGTAGACGCCGCGAACCCGCGCGGCTATTCCGGCGGGGCTGGGGCTGGGGTTGCTGCTTTTGCTCGACGAATTTTGCCCGGAAGCAGGGCGCCAGAACCTCCTGCGCGCCCGCCAGTGAGAACGTCTGATCGAGCTCGACCTTAGGATCCTCGAAGGTCACCGCGCCGCCAACGGTGAGCTTTGCCACAATTTCCTTGAGCCAGCCACGCGTGTCGGCGCTCTCAACGTGCTTCAATCCTGCCGAGAGGCTGTCGCCGTTGGTTCGCAACTCGAGGCCCAGCGGCTCAGAGTAGGAATTGACCGTCATCGAGACCCTGCGCGTGCCGGTCCAGCGGTCGCGTTTGCCCCGCACGGCCGCGAGCACCACCACGCCGCTGCCTGGGTTGGGACCGGCGACATCGCAACTGATCAAGAGTTGCGCGCCGCTTTCATTGGCGACGAGGGCGGTCCAGATGCCTTTTTCGGTCTCCGCGCCGCGCCACACCCCAGGGGCTGAGGCCTGCTTGCAGTCGGCTTGCGCCTTGTCGGCGGCGCGCGAGATCAACGTTCGCCGCAGCTTGAGGCTGTCAGACGACAATGCCCCTTCCATCTTAGGCGAGCATGCCTTTTTGAACTCGCACGGCTGGCTCACGGCGCAACGTTGGAATTCCTGGAAGGCCGTGCTTTCTTTCTGCTGCTCGCACTGCGGTCCGGCAGCTGCGAGGCGCACGTCGATGTCGGACTGGCGCGCGTTTTCAAGTTCGCCGGTCACACGGTTTCTGTAACGCGCGCGGCAGATCTCACGATCGCAGGGGCGTGTCTTGATGCAGGCGGCAAAGCGGTCGAAGGCGATCGCCTCGGCTTCCTTGGTGGTTGTCGCCAGACTTGCCGCAGGAGTGGTGGTGGCGTTGGGATCGCACGGCTCATTGACGCTTGTCGATGTAACGACGTTGTCGCGCAGCATCGCCTCGACTTCACTCGCATCGATTGCGTAGAAGATGCCCTGTGCGTAGTCCGATTCCTTCGGCAGCGTGCGCAGCGTGTTGACGCCGATCACGCGGCCGCATTCATCGAACAGAGGACCGCCGCTGTTGCCGGGATTGATGGCGGCCGTGTGCTGGATGAGCTTTGCGCCGCCGAGGGCGCCGGCGTTTGTCAATACGCGCGCGATGGAGCCGATCGAGTAGGAGGGCTCGAGCATGATGCCGGGGAGCACGCCGCCCGCAACCGCGTCGGCCGCCGCCGGGTAGCCGATGGCCGTAACCTTCGCCGGTGGCCTTGTCTCGTAGGCCGCGAGCGTGACGGGCTCGCCGAAGATGTCGGTAGACGTCTCCAGGATCGCAAGATCCTTCACAGGATCGGTGGTGACGAGTTGCGCTGGAACTGCGGTCGGTTTGCCTGCCGCGAGGAACGTCACGTAGATCGATTTCGCGCCCGCAATGACGTGGTTGTTCGTTACGATCGTGCGCTGGTCGTTGACGATGAACCCGGTACCCTGCTTGATTCCTTGGTCGGTGTTGACCTCGATGCGCACCACGCTTTCGCGGATTTCGTCCTGGTCGGGGAGCTTGCCCGCCTGGCCGGTCGAGGCGGCTCCAATCGACAGTGATGCAACGATAAAAAAGGTGCGCCAGCGCATTGGTTCGCTCCCCAGCTTTGCTCAGCCGACAGTGCCAAAGGAACAGGCCCGCAACAAGCGTGCTGGTCGCATCTTGTTGTTGCGCCCTGATTTCGTGGCTAACGCGCTGTTTGGGCTGGCCCTGGCATGCAGGAGCGCCGGTACGCCCTTAACCAGTCAGCGGCCGGCGCACGGTGCATGAGGCAACGAGGCGTCTTCCGCCCGCCCCAATCCGGGCTATGGTGGCTGCACGGAACGGAGCGCACATGCGGATTTTCCGCCACCGCCACATGCAGGTGTTCGTCGCGCTGCTCGCCTTTGCGATGCAGGCGGTGCTGGCGTTTGCCGACACGCACACCCACGGAACCCCACGCTCGTTCACAGCGCTGCACGCGGCAACACGACACGCCGCGGCGCAGCACGCCGCAACACTGCATGCCGATGGCTCGCTCGCATCGCGTGCGGTAACCTATGGCATTTGCCGCGCGGGCGCCGACCAACAATGCCCGGCGCCGGCCCAGGACGATGATCGCAACTGCCCGCTTTGCGCGTCGCTGGCGCTTGCAGGCGCCGCCGTCCTCAACGTGCCCCCGCCGCTTCCCGTCCGCGATGTCATCATCGCTCCGCCGGCACCCGCGCACCTCGCCGCGCTCGCGCTCGACGGCGAAACGGTGCATTTCCAGGCGCGCGCGCCTCCGCGGCTAGCCTAGCGGCCAAAGGGCGGACGCCCTCCGCTCCATCCGCGACCCATCTCATCCCCTTTTGCATTCGTGCAAGTCAGCGCGCCATCGGGCGCCGCTTGCCGGCCACCCATTCAGGAGAACCCCATGCGCACGACATTTGCCCTTGCTGCTGGTCTCGCAGCCGTCGCCCTCACTGTCACGATGCCCGGACGCGCTCGGGCCGAGGATGAGCACCGTGAGCTTGGACCCCACGTGCACGGTCACGGCACCCTCAACATCGCGGTCGAGAACAAGCGTGTCTCGATGGATCTCGAGGTTCCCGGCATGGACATCGTCGGTTTCGAGCACGCCGCCTCGACCGACGATCAGAAGAAGATCGTCGATGCTGCCACCACCCAGCTCGCAAAGCCGCTGGAGGTATTCAAGCTGTCCGAAGCTGCCGGCTGCACCGTCGCAGACGCCAAGGTCGCAATCGAGCCCGAGCATCACCACGACGGCGATGACGATGATCACGACGAGCACGACAAGGCGGCGGGCGGTCACGACGAGCATGCGGGTCACAACGAGTTCCACGTGACCTACGCACTCGACTGCAAGGAGCCGGCAAGCCTCACGGCGATCACCTTCGACTATTTCAAGATGTTCGCCGGCGCCCACGATCTCACGGTCAACGTGGTGAGCGCCAAGGCGCAGAACAGCTTCGAAGTCAGCCGGGACAAGCCCGAGCTCGACCTTACCGGCGTGATGTGATGCAGCGCCACGTGACAGAAGCCGCGGCGCCCGACATCGTTTCGATGTCGGGCGTCCGTTTCCGCTGGCGAGGGCCGAAGGGCTTCTCGCTGTCGATTGCCGATTTCAGCCTGCGCCCGAAAGAGCGCGTGCTGCTTATTGGTCCGTCCGGCGCCGGCAAGTCGACGTTCCTCAGTCTCCTGTGCGGGATCGTTACCCCGCAGGCGGGGCGGCTCGACGTACTCGGCACCGACACGACAGCGCTCTCGGGATCGGCGCGCGATCGCTTCCGCGCGGAGCACTTCGGCGTCATCTTCCAGATGTTCAATCTCTTGCCCTACGGCTCTATCCTCGACAACGTGCTGCTGCCCTTGAGCTTCGCCAAGCTGCGGCGCGAGCGTGCAAGTGCGAATGGCGGTGCCGAAACCGAAGCCTTGCGCCTGCTCACAAGCCTCGGGCTCGACGCCAAGGAGCTCGAAGGCGTCTCGGCGGCGAGCCTGAGCGTCGGCCAGCAGCAGCGGGTCGCGGCGGCGCGAGCGCTGATCGGCGGACCTGAGCTGATCGTCGCCGACGAGCCGACATCCGCGCTCGACCGCGACCGGCAGAAGGCGTTCCTCGATCTGATGTTCGCCGAGCTCGACGCCGCGAGGGCTGCGCTCATCATGGTGAGCCACGACGTGGCGCTCGGCGAGCGCTTCGATCGGGTGCTGCGGCTTGATGAGATCGCCGTCTCCGACCGGAGGGCCGCGGCATGATCGTCCCCCGCCTCGCCATGCAGTCCCTGCGCAACCGCGCCTTGACGGCCTCGCTCACCGTTCTCGCCATCGCGTTCTCGGTGATGCTGCTCTTGGGCGTCGAACGCGTGCGCACCGGTGCGCGGCAAAGCTTCGCCGATACGATTTCCGGCACCGACCTGATTGTCGGTGCGCGCAGCGGTGCGATCCAGCTTTTGCTCTACTCTGTATTCCGCATCGGCAATGCAACGAACAACGTCACCTGGCAGAGCTACCAGGACATCGCCAAGCGGCCGGAGGTCGACTGGATCGTGCCGCTGTCGCTCGGCGACAGCCATCACGGCTTCCGCGTGCTCGGCACGACGCCCGACTTTTTCAAGCACTATAAATATCGCCACGGGCAGGGACTCGTATTCGCGGCCGGCGCACCGTTCAGCGATCTTTACGACGCGGTGATCGGATCCGATGTGGCGCAGGCGCTCGGCTACAAGGTCGGCGACAAGATCGTGGTGGCGCACGGCACCGGCTCGATATCGTTCGTCGAGCATGCGGATAAGCCGTTCCGCGTGGCAGGCATCCTCGCAAAGACCGGTACACCGGTCGATCGCACCGTGCACGTGAGCCTTGAAGCCATCGAGGCGATCCACGTCGACTGGCAGAACGGCATTCCGATGCCGGGCCAGAGCGTGTCGGCGGATGACGCGCGCAAGATGGACTTGTCGCCCAAGGCGATCACCGCCGCCCTCGTCGGCCTCAAGTCGAAGCTTGCGACCTTCAAGCTGCAGCGGCTGATCAACAACTACACGCAGGAGCCGCTGTCCGCGATCATCCCCGGCGCGGCGCTGCAGGAGTTATGGGGCCTCGTCGGCACTGCGGAAACGGCGTTGGCGGTTGTCTCCGGCATGGTGGTTGCGACGGCACTTCTCGGCATGGTGACGATGATCCTGACGACGCTGAACGAGCGGCGGCGTGAAATGGCCATCCTGCGCTCGGTCGGCGCGCGCCCCGCGACCGTGATGGGGCTGCTGGCGACGGAAGCCGGATTTCTCACGTTCCTCGGCGTGGCGCTCGGCGTGATCCTGCTCTATGCGGGCCTGCTCGTCGGACAGCCCTATGTCGACCGGGTCTACGGACTGCAGCTCGCGGTCGATCCCCCCACAGCGCGTGAATGGCTGACGCTCGCAACGATCGTCGGGGCGGGCTTCCTCGCCGGCTTGCTGCCGGCCATGCGCGCCTACCGGCTGTCGCTTGCCGACGGCATGACGGTCAGAACCTGATGGAGAAAGACATGAACAAGCGTCTTGCATTGATCGCCGCGGCCCTGGCGCTCGCACCGACGTTGGCACCGCAAGTGAAAGCGGCGGACGCCCCCCGCGACATCAAGTGGGCGGAGCTGATGCCGCCCGCGGAACAAATGCCCTCGCCGCTGAAGCCTAAGGCGTTCTTTTCGGGCTCCACCACCGCGCCGCCGGACGGCGGACCGCCACCGCCGCCATTGGCCGAGGGCAAGTGGTTTTCCTACAAGCGCAAGCAGCCGGGCGCCGACCAGCCCCCCCGCGTCGTCGCCGATCTCAACGGCAAGCGCGTCAAGATCGGCGGCTATGTGGTGCCGCTCGACTTTGAATCGACGACCGTGAAGGAGTTTCTGCTGGTGCCGTTCGTCGGCGCCTGCATCCACGTTCCCCCGCCGCCGGCAAATCAGATCGTCTACGTGAAATCCGACAAGGGCTTCGAAATCTCAAACGAGTTCGATCCCGTCACCGTGACCGGCACGCTAAAAACGGAGACGGCATTCACCGGTCTTGCCGACGCCGGCTATTCGCTGGAGGCGGAGAGCGTGGAACGCCGCACCCAATAAGGGGCTCCGCGAGCTGTCGAGGCCCGTGGCACGCTGCCGCAACTTGCATGCGCGCGGCACAAAAGAGCACTGTCTTCCAGTCGTTTACCTTCAGCGCGCTGAGGGTGAGACAGCGCTTGGGGTTGTGTCGGGCGTTGTGGAGTGGCAGGGGAGCCCACAGCGGCGCCGTCGGCCGGTCAACAGGACAGCTTATGAAACACCTTTTTGCGAACCTCGGATTCAAAATTCATTTCGCCGCTTATGTCGGCGTCAACCTGATGCTCATCGCCGTCAACCTGCTGCTCACACCGCAAGTCATGTGGTTCTACTGGGTGGTGATCGGCTGGGGCATCGGCGTCATCGCGCACGGCCTGGCGATCGAGTACGCCGGCAAGCGCCGCGCGACGCGCAGCGCTCATCACGCGCACCGCCGGTCGGCCACGGCCAAGCGCGCCTAGCGATTACGTAGCGATTACGTCTTGGCAAAAAAGTCGGCGATGAAGCGCTCGTAGATCTTGGTGAGCGTCTCGAGGTCGGCGAGCGGCACCCGCTCGTCCACCTGATGGATCGTCGAATTGAGCAGGCCCAGCTCCACCACGGGGCAATGATCCTTGATGAAGCGCGCATCCGACGTGCCCCCCGTCGTGGTGAGCTTTGCCTCACGCCCCGTAACTGCCCGCACCGCTGCCGACATCGTCTCGACCAGCGGTCCGGGCTCGGTGAGAAACACATCGCCCGTGTGGCTGAATTTCAGCTCGTAGTCGGCGCCCATCTCCTTGGCCGCCGCCCGGCAGCAGGCGGCGATGCGCTCCTCGATGCTCGCGCGGGTCTGTGCGTCGTTGTAGCGAACGTTGAACTGCGCGCGTGCGCGCCCCGGAATGACGTTCGTTGCAGTATTCGGCACCGAGATGACGGTCACGGCCAGATGCGAGGGCTGAAAGTGCTTGGTGCCCTCGTCCAGTTTCAGCGATGTGAGCCGCTCGATCATGCGCGCGAGCTTGGGGATCGGGTTGTCGGCGATGTGGGGATAGGCCGCGTGTCCCTGGTGGCCTTTGACGATGAGCTCGCCGTTGAGACAGCCGCGACGCCCGATCTTGATCTCATCGCCGACCTCGACAAGGCTGGAAGGCTCGCCGACGATGCAGGCATCGAGCTTCTCGCCCCGCTGCTTCAACCAGTCGAGCACCTTGATGGTGCCGTTGAGCGCGGGCCCTTCCTCATCGCCGGTGATGAGCAGGGACAGCGAACCGTCGAGCTTGTTTCCGGTGCGATCGAGATGGCGCAGCGCCGCCGCTATGAAGCAGGCGATCTCGCCCTTCATGTCGACGGCGCCGCGCCCATAGAGCACGCCGTCGCGCACCTCGCCCGCAAACGGTGGCGAGGTCCACGCGGCCAGATCGCCGGCCGGGACGACGTCTGTATGCCCGGCGAAGCAAAGGTTGGGCCCGCGCGTGCCGAGGCGCGCATACAAGTTCTCGATGTCGGGTGTGCCGGGCTCGGAGAACGTCATGCGATGACAGGTAAAGCCGCTGCGCTCCAGCAAGCCCTGCAGCAGCTCGATCGCGCCGCCCTCGTTCGGCGTCACGCTTTCGCAGCGGATCAGCGCCTGCGCGAGGGATACTGGATCGGCAGCAGGGCTCGTCGTCATGGGTGCCTGGCACGCATGGGTTCGGGCAGTTGCGATACTTCGCCGGCCGACACCGCGGCTGCACCCCGCGCGTCATCAATGTCAGTCTCAACGAGGGTGATTTTCTGCCAGATCTTCTGGCTCAGGTTGGTGCTCAGCCGTTCGATGTCGCCGACAGCGTCGATGACAGCCGGATCGTGGATGTTCTCGGCATAAACGGCGGCGGCCTTGCTGCCGAGCGAGAGCAGCTCCGAGCAGTAGCTCAGGTAGCGCACCAGCTCGAAGCGCGTCATCGACCGCTCGGGCGATGCGCTGGTGCGCGGACCGCCCATTGCGCTCGGGTCCTTCGTCAGCTGGTGCATGTCGATGACGTGCGCGATCGAACGGAACTCGTGCAGCGCGGCCAGCGCCTGGCGGCGTTTCAGGCGCGCTTCGAGCGTGGTCAGGAACAGAGCGGCACCGCCGCCGATGATCGCCAGATTGACCGTGGCATCCAGGCCCTGCAGCACGCCAGCAAGCTCGTCGGAAGCGCGCAAGTGCAGTGCCCAGCTGACCAGCATGTAGACGACGAGGGCGCTGCCGATCGCGACGGCAGCGATCAGCAGTCGCAGCCACAACACGGGCCGGGCGATGGCTTCCGCCCGCGCACTCGTGTGCTTCGCCATTTCCTCGAGCTCCCGGCACACCGAATAGAGACCCGAATGGGGAAAGCGCTGGTTGATGCGATCGCCCAGCACGCGCAGCGTCTCGATGATCTTGTCGCTCGACAGACTGCGGTAAGACTTAAATGCACGCGCCATATCGCTATTCCCGCAACAGCTCGTTGATCGAGGTCTTCGCCCGCGTCTTCTCGTCGACGCGCTTGACGATTACCGCGCAATAGAGGCCGGGTCCGGGCGAGCCGTCGGGCAACGGCTTGCCGGGCATCGCGCCGGAGACGACCACCGCATAAGGGGGCACCTTGCCGAAGTGCTTTTCGCCCGTGGCGCGATCGATGATCGTGGTCGAGGCCCCGAGATAGACGCCCATCGACAGCACCGCGCCTTCGCCCACGATGACGCCCTCGGCGACCTCGGCACGCGCCCCGATAAAGCAATTGTCCTCGATGATCACGGGGCCCGCCTGCAGCGGCTCGAGCACGCCGCCAATGCCGGCGCCGCCCGAGATGTGGCAGTTCTTGCCGATCTGGGCGCAGGAACCGACGGTCGCCCAGGTATCGATCATGGTGCCTGAATCGACGTAGGCGCCGAGGTTCACGAAGGACGGGAGCAAGACCACGTTGGGCGCGATGTAGGCCGAGTGGCGCACGATCGAGCCCGGCACGGCGCGAAAGCCCGAGCGGCGAAAATCGTCCGGCGTCATGCCGGCGAACTTGGAGGGAACCTTGTCCCACCAGGTTGCCCCGCCTGGCGCTCCCGAGATGGCCGTCGTGTCGTTCAAGCGGAACGACAACAGCACCGCCTTCTTGATCCATTGGTTGACGGTCCAACCGTCGGGGCCCTTCTCGGCCACGCGAATTGCGCCTTTATCTAAAAGGTCGAGCGTCGCCTCGACGGTATCGCGAACGACGCCGGTGGTTCCCGGCCCGATCCCCTGGCGCTCCTCCCACACGGCATCGATCGCGCGCTGAAGCTCGGCGGCGGTGGCGGCTGGGGGCATTTCGGGAGACCTCGGATTTGGGTTGGCTATCCGCCCGCCTTTTCGCGCGGGTGGGTATGAGTGTCAATCTGGCCACAAGCTCGCGCGGATGATGCACGGATACACACCATTAAACTCCCAGAATGATACTTCAGTCGTCGGGGGACTGATTCGCGAAGGAAGGGCTGGCCGGTGCTACAGGGCGAAAGGATGGCCGTGGTCGCGCAAGGACCATGGCTTGGTCGCGACGGCTTCGTCGCCGAAACTGCGGTGCAATTCGACAGGGTCAACGCCACGCTCGCGCGGCTAGAGCGCGAAGTCGAGAAATCGCGCGAGGCGCTGGCCGAGATGGCCGAGGAGGCCAATCGCGTGCGCCGGATGCAGGCGTTCGAAGAGACGATCAAGAATTCGCGCGACTACAAGATCACCGATCTGCAGCGGTGGTGCCGCGATCTCAAGTCGAGGCTTGATCTGATCGAGGGCGACAAGTCGACCTACGTGGGTCTGACGTACCGGTCATTCGTGGCGATCGATCGCAAGCTAGCCGAGCTCAGTGCGCTGCAGACGAAGTTCGAGCAATCCGAGCGCAATGCGCGCCGCTATCTCATGATGTTCGGCGTAGCGACGGGCGCGGCGCTGATCAGCCTCGTCATCCACTTTATCTAGCGCTGCGCCTCGATCAGCCGCTTCGCTTCCGGGCTGTCCCATTCGGCGGGTCCGATCAGGCGTCCGATCTCGCGCCCCTGCGGGTCGATGAGGATCGACGTCGGCATGCCGATCACCTTGAGCTGCAATCCCTCGCGCGCGGTCGGGTCGGCGAACAGCCCCAGCCCCGTGATCTTGTTGTCGGCGAGAAACTTCTTGGCGCCTTCGAGCCCTGACTTGTCGACCGCAAGCGCCACGACCTCAAACTTGTCCGAGCCGAGCGCTGCCTGCAGGCGCTGTAATGCCGGCATCTCGGCGCGGCAGGGAGCGCACCAGGTCGCCCACAGGTTCAACAACACCGTCTTGCCGGCGAAGTCCTTGAGGCTCACCTGCTTGCCGTCGCCGGCGAGGAACGCGATGTCGGGCACCGGCTCCGGCGTGGGCTTGAACACGAAGGTGGTCATCGGCCCGGTCGAGAGCGGATTAACACCGCTTTTGGCGGCTGTGACCCCTGCCTCCGGGGCCGTGGCGCCGCGACTAGCGTTGTCAGGGGCGCCCAGCATGACGTATACCGCCGCGAATGCCGCGATTGCGGAAGCCGCGGCGAGCCCGATGTACAGGGCGACCGGCGTAGCCGTCTTCGCCTTCGGTGTGCTTTCGCCCATGACCCTTCTTTCGCCGCGTGCCGCGAACGGAGCCTAAGCCCGTGACTGACAAGCCCGTTAACAGCATGTGGGGCGGCCGATTTTCGGCCTCGCCCGCCGAGATCATGGAGGAGATAAACGCCTCCATCGCCTTCGACAAGCGCCTGGCTCCCCAGGACGTGCGTGCGTCCAAGGCGCATGCCTCAATGCTGGCTGCCCAGGGCATCATCACGAAGGCCGATGCGCGCGAGATCCTCAAGGGCCTGGATCAGGTCCTGGCTGAGATCGAAAGCGGCTCCATGCCGTTCGATCGGGCGCTCGAAGACGTGCACATGAACGTCGAGAGCCGGTTGAAGGACCGCGTCGGCGCTCCGGCCGGCCGGCTGCACACCGCGCGCTCCCGCAACGATCAGGTCGCAACTGACTTTCGGCTCTGGGTGCGTGAAGCGATCGACGCGATCGATTCGGCACTCGCAGGTTTGCAGCTCGCCCTTGTCGACAAGGCCGAGGCGCACGCCGACACCGTGATGCCGGGATTTACGCATCTGCAGCCGGCACAGCCGGTGACATTTGGCCATCACCTGTTGGCTTACGTTGAAATGCTCGGGCGCGACCGCGGCCGGTTCGCCGACGCGCGGGCACGGCTCAACGAATGTCCGCTCGGTGCTGCGGCGCTCGCCGGCACGTCGTTCCCCATCGACCGCGCGATGACCGCCGAAGCGCTCGACTTCGATAGGCCTTGCGCGAATTCGCTCGACGCCGTCTCGGATCGCGACTTCGTGCTCGAAACGCTCGCCGCAGCCGCGATCACCGCGATGCATCTGTCGCGTTTTGCCGAGGAGCTCGTGCTGTGGTCGACGCCGCAGTTCGGCTTCGTGAAGCTGTCGGACAAGTTCACGACCGGCTCCTCGATCATGCCTCAGAAGCGCAACCCTGACGCCGCCGAGCTGGCGCGCGCCAAGATCGGCCGCATCGCCGGAGCGTTTCAAAGCCTGCTCATGGTCATGAAGGGGCTGCCGCTCGCCTACTCCAAGGACATGCAGGAGGACAAAGAGGTCACCTTCGACGCCATCGACAGCCTGGCGCTCGCGCTCGGGGCGGTCTCCGGCATGGTGAAGGATCTGGAGCCGCAGGCGGATGCCATGCGCGCGGCGGCCGCGCTCGGCTACTCGACCGCAACCGACCTCGCCGACTGGCTGGTACGGGTGCTGAAAATGCCCTTCCGCGAGGCCCACCACGCCACTGGGCGGATTGTAGCGGCGGCCGAAGCCCAGAACTTGCCGTTGGATAAACTTCCCCTGAGCGCCATGCAGGCGGTCGAGCCCGGCATAACAAAGGACGTTTTCTCGGTCCTGAGCCCGGAAAAGTCGGTTGCGAGCCGGGTCAGCTATGGGGGAACCGCGCCACAGAATGTCCGCAAAATGGCTCGCTCCTGGCGTAAGCGGTTGGAGAAAGAGGCCTCCAAGGGCTAGAACGGCACTTGGTGCCTGCCCTTGCTTAGGGCTGGTTGCTAAGCCTTGGCCGTGAGGCACGTGGGTCAAAGGCTGCGTCGGAGACGAAGGGCATGCGCGTAACATCGACAGTCAAGGGCTTGGTTGCGGGTCTCGTTCTGGCCGGCGCCTGTCTTGCGCTCGGTGCCTGCGGTGTACGCGGGTCGCTCGATTCACCCGACAAGGCATCGGGCAAGTCGAAATCGGCAGAATCCGCCGGCACGCAGCCGGGGTCCGCCGCCCCGCCCAAAAAGCACGAGGACTTCATCCTCGACCCGCTGCTGCGCTAAAAGCCGATCACTGAATCCGATCTCCAAGCGAATCTGGGCTACAAGCCCATATGCATCATTTCCACTACAGGGACGGTGTCCTCCACGCTGAGGACGTAAGCCTCGCGCAACTCGCGGCCGAGGTCGGCACGCCGTTCTATTGCTATGCGACGGCCACGCTGAAGCGGCACTATCGCGTGCTGAGCGAAGCCTTCGCCGGCATGGACGCGCTCATCTGCTACGCGGTGAAGGCCAACTCCAACCAGGCGGTGCTGGCGACCCTCGCCAGGCTCGGCGCCGGCATGGACGTCGTCTCCGAGGGCGAGTTGCGGCGCGCGCGGGCTGCCGGCGTTCCGGCCTCCAAGATCATCTTCGCCGGCGTCGGCAAGACGCGCGCTGAAATGACGTACGCGCTCGAGCAGGACATTTTGGGTTTCAATGTCGAGAGCGAGCCTGAGCTGCGCCTTTTAAGCGAGGTCGCGTCGGGGATGGGCCGCACCGCGCGCGTCGCCATTCGCGTGAACCCGGACGTCGATGCCAAGACGCACGCCAAGATCTCGACCGGCAAAGCCGAGAACAAGTTCGGCATTCCCTACCGCCTGTCGCCCCGCCTTTTCGCTGAGGCCCGCACGCTCCCCGGCATTGCGGTCGCCGGCATTCATATGCACATCGGCAGCCAGATCACCGAGCTCGGGCCGTTCCGCAATGCCTTCCGCCTGCTGCGTGAGCTGGCCGAGGCGCTTATCCGCGACGGGCATCCGCTGCACCACCTCGACATCGGCGGCGGCCTGGGCGTGCCTTACAGCTCCGAGGGCGAGGTCGCGCCGGCGCCCAGCGAATACGCCAACGTCATCCGCGAGACGCTGGCCGATCTCGGCCTCAAGCTGATCCTGGAGCCGGGCCGGATGATCGTCGGCAACGCCGGCATCCTCGTTTCGCGCGTGCTCTACGCCAAAGAGGGCGTCGACAAGACGTTCACCGTCATCGATGCCGCCATGAACGACCTGATCCGTCCCACGCTCTACGATGCGCACCACGAGATCTGGCCGGTGCTCGAAGCCAAGTCCTCGATGCCGCCGGTGATGCAGGACGTCGTTGGCCCCGTGTGCGAGACCGGCGATTATCTCGCACTCGAGCGTAAGCTGCCGCCGTTCGAGCCGGGCGATCTGGTCGCGATTATGACAGCAGGCGCCTATGGTGCTGTCATGGCATCGAGCTACAACTCGCGCCCGCTGGTTCCCGAGGTGCTGGTCGATGGGGCCAAATGGGCGGTCGTGCGCCCGCGCCCGAGCTACGATGACATGATCGGCGCCGACCACGTGCCGGATTGGCTCGACTGAACTTGCGTCCTATGTTCCATGTCTGCGTTTAGCGCAAAGAGTTGATACGAAGCCGAGGCGGGCGTGGTCGAAACAAAACCCAAGCGAGATATCGTGCTGATCTGGCTCTCGAGCGGGAGCAAAGCGAAGCTTGCCGATTTTGCCGATGGCCTCGCCTTCGATGACCTGGAGGCCGCCATTCTGCGCGCGGCGCAAGCAACGCCGAAAGGCATGCTGCCGTGGATCTGTTGCGACAAGAAGTTCGTGATGGGACCGGAGGATATCTCGATGGCGTTCGGCCAGATGCGCGAAGGGAGCTGAGCTGCAGGCCCAGCCCCCTTGATTGCGGGCATTTGCGCAGCAACTTATGGTGAACGTCTGACGAAAGTTTAATGGGCCTGAGACCCCACGGCTCCTAGGCCCGCCATCCTGATCCCGGTATCGTGACGCATGGCCGAACCGAAGGTGCCTTCCTCCCTGGAAACCGCTCAGTCGCCGGAACGGAAATTCGCTCGCAAGGTCGAGTTGAGCCGCTGGTGGCTTTTGCTCGAGCGCCTGTGGCCGCGGCTGTGGATCGTGCTGGGCGTGCTGGGCACGTTCCTGCTCGTGTCGTTCTCGGGGCTTTGGTCGTATCTGTCACAGCCGCTGCACGCGGCCCTGCTCGCCGTCTTCCTCATCGCCGTGTTCGCCGCGATCGTGTTTGCGGCCCGCGTGCGCTTTCCCTCCCGCGATGAGGCCATTCGCCGGCTCGAGCGGGTCTCGGGCATTCCCCACCGGCCGGCGTCCTCCTACGAGGACACGATCACCGCCAACGCGGATGATCCGCGCACCAATGCCATCTGGCAGGCACATCGCGCCCGGCTGGCGGCGGCGCTGGGCCGGCTGAAGGTCGGCAAGCCGCACCCCCGTACAGACCGCGTCGACCCGATCGCGCTGCGCGCACTGCTGGTGCTGGGCGTGTTCGCCGTGGCGGCACTCGTCGGCGACCGCGCCTACGACCGCCTGGCCTCGGCCTTCCGCTTTACCTCGACGACGGCACTCGCCTCGGCGCGCCTCGATGCCTGGGTAACACCGCCGTCCTACACCGGCCGCCCGCCGCTGATGCTCGCCGACGGCGCTCACGCCGGCACCGCTACGACACCCGCCGACAAGGTGATCGACGTCCCCGAGCGCAGCGTGCTCATCGTGCGCACCAGCGGCAAGGGGCTCGGCAAACTGACGCTCGACGTCTTGAGCGAAGGCGCGACGACGCCCGAGCACGTCACCGCAAAGGTCCCGGAGGCCGGCGAGACCGAGGTCAAGAGCGACATCACTGAGCTGCGCTATGAGCTGCGTAAGCCGGCGGAGGTGCGCGTGCTCGCCGCCGACAGCGAGCTTGCGCGCTGGGTGTTCTACGTCATCCCCGACAAGCCGCCGAAGATCGCCATAAGCAAGAGCCCCGAGCGCACGCGGCGCGGCGCCATGAAGCTCACCTACACGGTCGAGGACGACTACGGCGTCGTCTCGGCGGAAGCCAAGGTGAAAAAGCTTCCGGCCGCCGAGAAGAAGGCCGACCCCGCCAAGGATTGGGCGCGCCCGGAAGCGCTCAAAGGTCCGCGCCCACCGCTGGAGCGGCCGCCCGCGATCACCCTGCACCTGCCGCGCCCGTCAACCAAGGAGGCGCAGACCTACATCGATTTCGCGCCGCATCCCTTTGCCGGCCGCGAGGTGATGCTGACGCTGGAAGCCAAGGACATCGCCGGCAACATCGGGCGTTCAAAGCCAATGCGGATCGTGCTGCCGCAGCGCAAGTTCGAGAAGGCGCTGGCGCGTGCGGTCGTGGAGCAGCGCGCGAAGCTGCTCGAGGATCCCCGCTACCGTGACCAGGTCTTGCGCGCCATGGACGCGCTGTTGCTCGAGCCCCAAGGCTTCATCGACAACATTCCGATCTATCTTGGCATGCGCACTGCCTACTACGGCTTGCGCCATGAAGACTCGCGCGCGGGCCTGAAGGAAGTCACCGACGGCATGTGGGAGCTGGCGTTGCGCATCGAGGACGGCGATCTGTCGGATGCCGAGCGCGCGCTGCGCGACGCCCAGGACAAGCTCGCCGAGGCGCTGGAAAAGGGCGCGCCCGATTCCGAGATCGACAGCCTGATGAACCAGCTGAAGGACGCGCTCAGCAAGTACATGGAGCAGATGGCTAAGAACGGGAAGGATCAGCAGCCGCCCGAAGGCCTCGACCAGCAGAACCAGCAGCTCTCGCAGCAAGACCTCGAGCGCATGATGAAGGATCTCGAGAACAGCGCCAAGTCCGGCTCGCGCGATCAGGCGCAGCAGATGCTGGCGCAGATGCGCGATCTGCTCGAGCGGCTGCAGTCGGGTCAGCAGATGTCGAAGAAGGAAGCCGAGCGCGGCCAGATGATGATGAAGAAGCTCGATGAGCTCGGCGGCGTCATCGGCCAGCAGCAGCGCCTGATGGACGACACCTACAGGCAGAACCGCGCGCAGGCACAGCGCGGCTCCAATGGCAGCAATCAGGAAGGTGAGGGTCAGCCCCAGCAAGGCCAGCAGGGTGGGCAGCAGGGTCAATCCGGCGAGGGCTCGCAGTCTGGCCAGCGCGGCAAGGGCCAGCAGCAGGGCGGCCAGGGCAAGAACCTCACCGAGCAGCAGCGTCAATTGAAGGAGCAGCTCGAGGCGCTGCGCAAGCAGCTCGACGAGCTCGGAGCCAAGTCGGACGAGCTGAAGAATGCGCGCGAGTTCGATGGAAGGCGCCGAGAAGTCGCTGCAGCAGGGCGACAACAACTCAGCGCTCGGCGATCAGTCGAATGCGCTCGAGCAGATGCGTCAGGGCGCGCAAAAGATGGCCGAGGATGCGCAGAAGAACGGCTCCTCGCGCTATGGCCAGAACGGCGATACCCCGCGCGATCCGCTCGGGCGTCCGCAGCGGTTCCAAGGCCCCGATGCCGGCAACTCGGTCAAGGTGCCCGACGAGATCGACATGCAGCGCGCGCGCGAGATTTTGGAGGAGCTGCGCCGGCGCGTCGCTCAGCCGGCGCGGCCGCCCACGGAGCTCGACTATTTCGAGCGCCTGCTGCGCCGCTTCTGAGCGCCACGACTTACCGGAGCTATACGCCGCTCGCCTTACGGCCGCGGACCGACGCGCACCATGAGCCCGCCGACGGCCTGATGGCTCACGATCTCCGTCTGCACGTGTCCGCCGGCCGGCTCCTCGCCTCGCCGCCAGCGCTGCAGCTGGCGCCACAGGTCCTCAAACAGCCAGCTTCCGTCCACCTGCGACAGCGGCGCCTCGTAGTGGCCCCAGGTGAATTTGTATTCGACGAACAGCGACACGCGCGCGAGACGGAACTCCAGCCCGAACAGCGCCTGGGCCGCGGGGCCGGCGAAGTTGTACTCGTAGGTGCGATGGTGACCTGGCGCCGCAAGGCCGACCTCGGTGTGGGGAAGCAGTACACCGGCGCCGATGCCCGTGTACGGGCGGATGCGCGCGCCTATCCCCGGCAAACGCGCGAGCCCGGTGAACAAAAGCATGTTGTGGCCGTGCGAGAACTCGAACTTCGGGACCACGTCGTGGATGCGGGCGCGTTCCGGCAACGGCTTGCCGTCGAGCGTGCCGGAGAACGACGCCTCTTCTTGCTGCTCCGCGATCGCCTTGGAGTGGATGAAGTCGACCATCGTGCCGAAGCTGTCGCCCCAGCGGAGCACGCGCACACCGTAATAGATCGGATTGTGGAAGGGGTCGGTATACCAGTGCACCGGGTCGATGGTGAAGCTCTCGGCGCGCGTGCCGAGCTTGACCTTGCTCGGATAGGTGTAGGGCGTGCCCGAGAACGCGCCCACGATCGTCTCATTGCCGGGAATACTGCGCGACGAGCCGCCGCCGGAAGTCGTGACCGCATCGCTTGTCTGGTCGTTGTCGGCCGCGCTCTGTTCCAGGATCGTCGCCCCGGTCGAAACCATGAGCAAGAGGCCTGCGGCGATGGCCGAGAGCTGATCGAACGGCGCGCGCCAACTCGACCCTTGCGCCGATCCTCGCGCCGTTTCCCCCGATGTGTTCCAGAGAACCGCGCGAATGACCGTGCTCGGCACGTCCCCTCCTCCTAAGCTTGAGCCACCGACATGCCGATGTCACAATGCCCCGACTCATCAGGGCCCCGGCGCGCAAAATAGGCGAGCAGGCCGGTAACAACAATTCATGATCCGCGGCCAGCGCATGTGCCCCGTTGCCGCGGCTTCAAGCTGGGGGCCGCGGCGCTGCGAGACGCTCCAGCATGCGTCGGACCGCGATGATCTGCGGGGCGCTGCGTGTCAGGTAGTCGGCGCCGGTGTAGCCCCACCAGTCCCAGCATCCTTGCGGGTTGAGCGGCGTCGTCGCCGTTTGCGGAAACAGCACGATCAGCGCGTTGGTATCGGCCCAGCGAGCGTAGCCCGAATCGCGCGCGAACGTGTCGCCGACGAACGTCCGGTTCTGCCCGCAGCCGTGATACGCGATGTGCACCTTGCAACCGCGCTCTGCGGCGCACGCCTGCGGCACGTAGACGATGCCCGAATCGCTGAGGCCGTGATTGCTCAGCTCGCGCGTGAACGGGCGCTGGTCGAACAGGAGGAACGCGCCGGTCGGCGCATCGGCGCGCGGTTTCAACGTCCCGTAGATCTGAGCCAGCAGCGCGCCGGCCTGGTCGTAGTCGCAATCGACGATGTAGGGCTTGCCGGTGTAGTCGCACGCCCGGCCTTTGTCCTCGGTGACGAAGCCGTGCCCGGCCGCCATGCCGCCGACGAAGAGGATATGATCAGTCGGAACTCCGAGCGCCTGATAAAATCCGCGGGCCGATTCAACGATCGCGGGAACGACCGTGTGGTCGTCCTTGCCCGAAAAGAGATAGATGCGGTCGTCCTTCACATTTGCGACCGGATCGATGCGGCCGACCTCGGCTAGGTGGCCTGCACGTTTGGCCAGCTGCTCGGGATTTGGCACGCCGAACGATTGCAACGCGTTCAGCATGCAGCCGTTGATCGCCTTCGTGAGATTGAGCAGCGCCGTGCCGGGGCCGGGGATGAGATCGGCGTAAAGGCTTTCCGAGCAGCCGTACGGTCCGCCCGCGATGATCGCCGCGCCGATGACGTCGCGCGAGTGTGCGATCTCGAACTGGCCGGCCATGTAGGCACCCGACGAGATGCCCGACACGGACGTTGCTTCCAGTGTCGCTCCGAGCGCCGGCAGCTCAGCGGTGCCTTCATCGCTGCAGCCGCCGACAAGGGCCACGACCGCGGCCACAGCGGCTAGAATGTAAAGTCGGCGTGTCATCGGCTCGGGCTTGGCTCCGGGGGCGGAACAGGCAAACGTAGGGGCGACCCTAGCTGTTATACTGCAACATCGCCATCGCCGGGCTTACTTGAGGCAGACCTCACTTGAGCCTGACGGTGACGCGGTCGACTTGGCCCTTGGCGTCAATCACCGACAGCTTGACGAAGCCAGGCCCTTCCGGCTGCCACACGACCTGGCGCGCGCGCGGGTCCGACTGGATGGGGCTGCCGTCGACCAGCCAGGTGAGCGGCAGCACGCCGCCGCTGGCCTTGAACTGAACGGGTGTTTCCGGCTCCGTCTCGACCTCGGCCCGGTCAGGCGGGAAGGCGATCGCGACGCGCGACTCCAGGAACGGCCCCTGCGCCACATCGCCCGTGCCTTCGCGGAAACGGCGCAGCGGCGGCGGCAGTTCGGCGCCGCTGGCGCGTACCACCCCGGCCGGTGCCTTCGGCAGCGGCGCGCGCGTTTCGCCGAGGCGCGAAAACGCGTCGAAGAGTATCGGAGCGGCAGCGATACGGCCGATAAGCCCCGGCGTCGACGTGCCGTCGGGCCGGCCGATCCACACGCCGACGACGTACTTGCCGTCGTAGCCCATGGCCCAGGCGTCGCGGTAGCCGTAGGACGTCCCCGTCTTGTAGGCGAGCGTGCCGCTCTTGGCATTGAGCGGGGGCGGAGCATCTTTCAGGATGTCGGTCACGTACCAGGCGGCGGTCGGCGACAGCAGCTCGGGACGCACGATGCGCTTTCCTTCTCGCAACAGCTTTGCGGTATCGACGCGGGGCTCGTCGCGGCTATGGGTCAGCCGCACGAAAGTGCCGCCCTCGGCCAGGCTAGAATAGAGCGTCGCGAGGTCGTGCAGCGTGAGACCGACGCCGCCGAGGGCCATCGCGAGCGTCGGTGCGGTCTTGTCGGGGAATGCCGGGTCGACGCCGACGCGGCGGAAGCGGGCCGCGAGCTTGGAGGCGCCGACCGCGTTGAGCATCTTGACCGCCGGAATGTTCAGCGACTGCGCCAGGGCTTCGCGCACGCTCACCGTGCCGTGATAGCCCTCGTCGAAATTCTTGGGCGCATAGTTGCCGAAGCGAACCGCGCGGTCCTCGATCAGCGTCTCGGGATGGGCAAAACCGGCGTCGAAGGCGAGGCCGTAAATGAAGGGCTTCAAGGTCGAGCCCGGCGAGCGCACCGCCGTCACCATGTCGTTGGCGCCGAGCCGCTGATCGTCGAGATAGCCGGCGGAGCCGACGTGCGCGATGACCTCGCCCGTCGTGTGATCGACGACGATGATCGCGGCCGACAGCTTCTGCCCGAGCAGCTTCGTCTGTTCCTCGGCGAGCGTCTCGAGCGAGCGCTGCACCGCGCGATCGAGCGTCAGCTTGTGCACGCTTTTTGTCGGCGCCGCGAGCACCTCGGCCTCGGCCAGATGGGGGGCAAGCTTGGGAAATGCGCGGCGCTCGCGCGGAATGGGCTCGAGGTCAGCGCGCTTTGCCTCCGCCTCGTTGATGACTCCGGCCGCGACGGCGCGTGCCAGCACGCGCGTGCGGGCCAAGCGTGCGGCACGCGGATTGCGATCGGGGCGGCGCACTTCCGGCGATTGCGGGAGAGCCACCAACAGTGCCGCCTCGCCAACGGACAGGCGACGCGGCTCCTTGCCGAAATAGGTGAGAGAGGCCGCGCGCACGCCCTCGATGTTGCCGCCGAAGGGCGCAAGCTTCAGGTAAAGCGCCAGGATCTCGCGCTTCGTCAGATAGCGCTCGAGCTGCAGGGCGCCGACGATCTGGCGCAGCTTGGCGGGGCCTGAGCGCTCGTAGTGGCCTTCGACCAGGCGCGCAACCTGCATGGTCAGCGTGGAGGCGCCCGAAACGATGTGACGGTTCTCGATCAGCTGCCAGGCCGCGCGCGCGAGCGAGCGCGCATCGATACCGTGGTGGGAATAGAAGCGCTTGTCCTCGAATGCCATCAGCATGGCGAGGTAGCGCTGATCGACCTCGGTGGGATCGAGCGGCAGGCGCCAGCGGCCTTCCCCGGTCGTGAAGGCGCGCAGCAGGCGGTCGTTGCGGTCGAGCACGGTTGTCGACACTTGGTGCGCGTCCGCAAGATCGGGTGGACCACGCGCAATAACGGCGAGCGTGACCCCAGCCGCAACAACCAGGCAGCAGACGAGCGCCGCACCGACCCCGATCGTCAGCCAATGCCGCAACCTTGGAGGCCGCTGCCGCGGGGCTGATCCACCGGCCGCCCGGGCGCGGGAAATCCACGTCCGGGCGGGGAAGGAAGCAAGCGTTGTCAGGCCGAGCCGCATCTGCGCGTTCTCTACTTCGCTGCCGAGACGGTCAGCTTGCCGGCGCCGGTGCGAGCGTAGCGCTCGGGCCGGTACATGTCCTCAACGGTTGCCGCCGGATGCACGAACTCTCCCGGCGTCACCGCGCGCACCATGTAGGCGACGGTTGCCGTTGCGGCGGGTCCGCGTGTCTGCGGGGTGCCGTCGGGCGTGTCGCTGCTGCCCGCTGCTGGGGTCTGCACGGCTGCATTCGAGAAGTTGAACGCGGCGACGAAGCGGTCATCGCGGAACTCCGAATGCTCGGGCTGCACCGAGGCCTTGAGCCAGTCGAGCGCCTTCACGTCGCCCGAGTCGACCAAGTGCGGGTTCTCGATCTCGAAGCCCGCTGGCAGGTGATCGACGAGCATTACCCGCCCGCCGGCTTCCGTGGCTGAGATCTTGACCACCGCGATCAGACGGTCGTTCTGCTTCACGGTGGCGGCACCGCCGCTGGCGCTCTTGAGGTCCACCGGCTTGCCATCGAGCGTGTAGTAGCTGCGCTCAATCGTAAAGCCCTTGGAAACCGCCGGCTCCGGCGTCAGTGCCGCGCCGATCACGGTCACGACCGCATCGATCGGCTGGTCTCCCTCGTTGCCGACCACCAGCGGCGCCTTGGCCAGCGCCTCCGCGGACGTCGAGCGCATGAGCGAGCCTTCGATCGGCACGCCGTTGAGCGTGAGCTTGGCAGCTTTGGTCTGCTCGGTCAGCGCATTGGCCGCCAGCAGCATCCACGCCTGCTCCTGCGTGGAGGTGTAGGACCGGCCGAGGTAAGCCTTGGCGATCACGTTGATCAGCTTGGGCGCCTCGACGGTTGATACCTTCGTCTCCGCGGCGAGCGTCACGAGCGCCGCGCTGTCGCGCAGGCTCGAGCCGTAGTCGGCGCGATAGGTGTAGGTGTTGATCGCCTCCTCGGTGTTGAGGCTGGTAAGCGCGGTCGAGAACACGCGTTCCGCCCGCGTCTTGTCGCCCATCATCGCGAGCGCGGCGCCGATCTGGGCCTGTGCCAGCGGCGTGGAGAAGCGCTCGAGCCGCGTGTCGGCGTAGTAGCGCAACTCGCCGATCGGCGCGCGGCCGTTGCGGGCGAGCACGTATAAGGCGTACGCGCGGTCCTCGCCGCCCTTCTCGAAGTCCTCCGCGTAGGAGATGAAGTTCGCCAGGCGATCCAGCGCCTGCCGGAACCCGCGCGGATTGACGTTGAAGCCCTGCTCCTTGGCGCGCGTGAGGAAGTCCGTCACGTAGCCCGTGAGCCAGAGATCGCCGTCGGATGGCCCCCACACACCGAAGGCGCCGGAGCCGTCCTGCATCTCGAACACGCGATCGACGGCCTTCTGCACGCGATCCTTGAGCTCCTTGTCGGGCGCCATGCCGAGACCGGCCGCGACCGCGTTGGCATAGACCAGCGGCAGCGCGCGGCTGACCGTCTGCTCGGCGCACCCGTAGGGATAACGGTCGAGCGCGGTCAGCAGGCCGGGGATGTCCATCGTCGCCATCGGGCCGACGCTGACGTTGACGCGCGTCATGCCGGCGATCATGTCGGCAACGAGGTCGGATGATAGCGTGAGGCTGCCACCGGCCTTGAGCGATGACACCGTTGTGCGCTTGATGTCGCCGGCGGGCGGCTTCACGTCGAACGTAATCGTGCGCTCGACCGCGATGTCGTTCGGCCCGGTGACGTGCACGGCGTAGGTGAGCGAGCCGACCGAGGCAGGCTTGATCGAGACCTGCGCGGCGCGGCGTTCGCCCGCCTTGAGCTCGAGCGCGCTCGTGTGCACGTTCTTTGCCCCTTCATCGACGGCGAGCTTGTAGGACGCGGCGGGCCCTTCGACGTTATGCACGGCAATGTCGAGACGGGCCTCGTCGCCGAGCGTCAGGAAGCGGGGGCCGGAAGCCGTGAGCGCCACGGCATCGCGCACGATCACGTCCTTGAAGGCGTGGCCAAGCTTGTCGGCACTCCAGGCAACCGCCATGACGCGCACCGTGCCGTTGAAGTTCGGCATCTCGAAATCGACCTTGGCGGTGCCGTCGGCGTCGACCTTCACGATACCGGAATAGAGCGCGACGGTCTCATCGACCGGCGGCGAGCCCTGCAGGCCGGCCTCCGCGTCGCCGCCAGACTTCAGCGTGCCGCGTTCGGCGCGCATGCCGTCGATCAGCCGGCCGTAGAAGTCGCGGATTTCGAGCCCCATGCGCCGCTGGGCGTAGAACCACCCTTCCGGCGCCGGCGCCTGATAGCGTGTCAGATTGAGGATGCCGAGGTCGACGGCAGCCAGCGTGATGTGGGCTTCTTCGCCGGCTTTGAGCCCGGCGAGCTTCACCGGCACGGTCAGCGTGGTGCCGGACTTGACCTTGTCGGGCGTGTCGAGCCCGACCGAGAGTGTGTTGGCCGCCTGATCGAGGCCCAGCCATTCGACGCCGATGGCGCGGCTCGGCATGCGTTTGAGGCTTTCGTCCATCGGCCGGTAGAGCATGGCGGTGACGTAGGCGCCGGCACCCCAGTTGCCGCCGACGGTAACGGGCACTTCGCCGCCGCCGTTAGGAACGTCAACCTGCTGCATCGAGAGCAACCCACCGGATAGCACCGCGACGAGCGCCTTGCCGCCCTGCTTGGAGGCGATGCGCAGCTTGGCGGTCTCGCCCGGCTTGTAGCTTGCTCGGTCGAGCGCAACGTTGAGGGTCTCGGGGCTGTCGGCTTCGCCGCTCGCCGAGTACCAGCCGGAGTTGAAGGCAATGCTGGCCGACGGGCCGCTTGCGTCCGCGCTCGTCACCTCGAGCTTGTAGCGTCCCCAACTTAGGTTCGGGGCCTCGATGCGGGCCAGCGCGCCATCGGCCGTCGCGTCGAGCGTGCCGTTCGCGACTTTGCGCGACAGCGTGACAGCCTCGTAGTTCCACTGGCCATCGCGGCGGTACCACTGCCAGTTCGTGTCGAGGCGCTGCAACTGCCAGGTGAGCCCCGGTGCAGCGACCCGTTTGCCCTCGCCGTCCAGGAGAACAACCTCGAATGCCGCGGTCTGGTTCTCGTCGAGATCCTGGCCGTTGAACATCGACTTGATGCCGATGCGGGATTCATGCAGGTCGACCGGTATCGTGACCGAGCGTTCGATGGTGCGCCCGCCCGTCTCGCGCAGGCGCAGCATGACGCTCGCTTCGAGCTGCTTTGCAGTGTGCGGGATCTGCGGCAGCGTGATGTCGATGTCGGCCTTACCGTCCTTGTCGGTGGAAATGGCCGCATCGAGCGACTTGCGCACCGGCTCAAGCGTCTCGTCCGCTGCTCCGAACGCGAAGCCCGGATAGCCCTTCACGTCGGCGCCCGACGCCTTCACCACGATGTCGCCCTCGATCGCCAGATCGGCAGCGGGGGGGCCGTAGAGATAGCGGCCAGTCGCCTTGATCGTCTGCGGAACCTGCGGGGCAAGCGCGGCCGCGGGCGGCTCGAGCTTGAGGTCGAGGCGCTCGGGCACGAAATCTTCGACGAGGAACGAGACCTGCGTGATCGGATCCGCGTCCGGATCCGCGTGCAGTTTCGCGCGCCAGGTGCCAGTCATCGAAGAGCCCGCGAGCGGCAGATCGAGCTCGCGCCCGCCCAGGCCCTTGTCGGCGAGGGTATAGCGGCGGTACTCGACGCCATCGGGACGCGTGACGATGAGCGTGACGGGAAGGCTTGCGGCCCTGCCGGCCTTGTCGCGCACGAGACCGGTGATGTGCACCTCCTCGCCCGGGCGGTAGACCCCGCGTTCGGTATAGAGGAAGCCGTCGAGCGGGCCCGGGGCCTCGCGGCCCTTGACGCCGCGATCGGTCAGATCGAATGCGCCCGAGGTCATGTCGAGGAAGGCATACTCGCCGGTGTCGTTCTCGGCGACGAGCAGCGCCGGCTGCAAGCCGCCTTCGCCGCGCGTCAGCCCGGAATCAAATCTTGCATACCCGTTGGCGTCGGCCTTGGCCGTGCCCAGCACCTCGTTGTTGCGGGCAACGAGCTTTACGTTGACGCCGGCCGAAGGGTTGGCGGTCGCGAGCGAGCGCACGAAGGCGTGCACGCCGTCATCGCCGGAGAACGCTGTGAGCCCGAGGTCGGAGACGATGAACCACTGGGTCGCCTCCGAATTGTAGTCGTCCTTTTTCTTCTGCGTCGGCTTGGCGATCATCACGTAGACGCCCGGCTTCAGCACGCCGACCGCGTCGGTGACGGGGAGCGCCGTCGTGACATCCTCGTTCAGCTTTTGCGGCACTTCCATGGTGCCGTTGAACACGCGCTCACCGGTGCGCGACTTTATGTTTTCGACCTCGTAGCTCGACAGCTGGCGCTGAAAATCGCCGCCCTGCAGCGCGCTGACGAGGCTGCGGTCGCCGATGCGATACACCTCGACCTCGACCTTGTCGGTGTTGACGGAGACGAGCGGGATGCCCTGCTGCCCGCGGCTCGGCAGCACGTAGGCCTTGCCCGAGAAGCGCACGAACGGCTTGCGGTCGGGCACATAGACGGCGATCTCGATGGTCTTCTGCAGGCTTTCCTCGACGTCGGAGGGGAGGCCGGCGCGCAGCTGCACCTCGTAGCGCTGGCCGTGGGTCAGGCCCTCGACGCACAGCTGCTCGTTTTCGACCGTGACCGTCTGCGGGTCCTTGCCGTCGACGGAGACATACTTCGTGAAGTCGGTCTGAGTGCGGGCCAGCGGCTCGGAGAACTGCAGGCAGAGGCGCGGGGTCGCTGCCTCCGACTCGGTCTTGTAGTCGGTCATGCGGAAGCCGTGCTCAGCGCGCAGGTGCTCGTAGGTCGCGCGCGCGCTGGCGTCATCCTTGAGGGCAAGGCTCGTCTTCAGGGCATCGATCGCGGGGCGCCAGAACGAGCGCCGCTGCAGCGCCGCCGCCAGCACCGCGAGTGCGCGCGCCTTCACGGCGGGATCGGTCGCGCGCTCGTAGCCGAGGTAGGCCGCGCCCGAGGCATTGACCGGAAGATCGTAGCGCTCGCTGCCCTTGTTGGGATCGGGGTTGATGGCGAGCAGCGCGCGCGCGAGGCCCACCCAGGCCAGCGCGTCGTGATCGTCGGCGACGACGGCGCCGGCAAAGCTGCGTGAGGCGCCGCGGGGGTCTTTGCCGAGGTTGCGCTCGCCCTCCGCTCGCAGATCGATCGCTGGGCGACCGGCCATGATCCAGTTGGCCTTCAGGTAGGTTTCGTAGCGCTCGGCGTCCTGTGAGATCTCGTGATGCGCGAACGGCTTTGCAGCGGTGTCGGCTGCTGTGGCCGGCGTCTGCTGCGAGGGAGCGGCTGCCGGTTGCGCGGCGTTGGCGGCGGCGGGTACCAGCAGGAGGACGAGGGCAGTTAGCGCGTGCGCAAGGAACCGCATGGGAGCACCCTTAGAGGTCTGAGGCAGAAATCGATGTTTGCAGTATCGCGCCCGGCCGTGACGCGGTGAAGGCCAACAGGAACCATCGGGCCAACAGCGGCGATATCAGGATGCTTATCGCCAGTTAGCGCCGCTTGCGCCCTTGTTCCGCTGCGCCGGAATTCTGTGCACAGTTACGCGAACGCAAAAGACCGGCGTCGCCGCCGGCCTTCGCAAAATGGGTCTCGCAAAGCAGAAGTGGTTAGCGCGCCGTTACGACTGGCGGCGCAGGGCCTCGGGGCGCGGCGGAGGCGTACCGAGGTAGTCGGGCATCGGGGGCGCGAGTGCGGCCGGCATCGTGGCGAGCGCGTCGACGGGAACCGAAACGCGCCACAGCCGGTCGAAGGAGCGCGCCGCCTGCATCGCAGTCTGCGGGCACTGCATGGCATAGCGCACGAACGAATCACGCTTGCTGGGGTCGCGGCGCATACTGTCGCCGATCCAGGCGCACTCGGGTCCGAGCACGAGCTGCTCGTGCGCAGCCAGCAAACGCTGATCGCGAATGAGACGGCACTCATCGACGCTGAACGGCTCGGTGTTGAGTGCGCCGGCGGCGCGGCCCTGCTCGGCCTCGCTGAAGATGGCACGGACGCGCAGACCAAGCGCCGACATTGTGGCGGTGTGCACGCGCAGCGCCTGGGCCACCGGGCTGTCGGGCGAGCGCGCAATGAGGAGGTAATAGTCGCCGGCGGCACGCGGAGCCGCGGCGCGGGCATCGAGGTTCTTGCCGATGAACTGACTTAGCGCGGCTACTTTGTCCCCCATCGACGTGTTCAACAGCCGGCTAGGAGCATCGAAAGTCATGGCCGCGATCCCTTTAGTTGGTCGAGTTCAGGCTTGTAGGCCCTGAGTCCCGAGAGCGTAATCTTCTCCGCCATTAAGGTGACAATTGGGTTAAGCAAATCTTGCCAGCCGAGGTCTGTGTGCAGCGCTCGTGGAAGGCTCTGACGCCGCGACAGAAAACGCCAACGCGCAAAATTGCCCGCAGGCGTCGCATTGAGCGGCGCTTGTGGCCGGTTGGCACGATCGCGGCAAAAAATGTGGAGATGGGAAGGCAGACGCTGCTCCAAGGCGGCGTCAGGGGCCGGCGAAGCCCGGGCGATCGCGGAATTGACCGCGAGCCTACCGAATCGATGCCCCGCGACACCGCCAACAAGCCCCGATTGGGCCTGAGCGGTCCGACGACGCAAAGCTGCCGGTTCTCGATTGGCGTATGCGGCGTGGCCCCGTTCCCGGCGCTTATCCGCGAGCGCCGATCAGAACGTGTGCAACAGCACGAACAGCCCGACGCCGACTGCTGGTCCCAACACGGTCGCCAGCACCAACATCACGAACGACTTCGCTACCATAATACGACCCCGCACAAACGCCGCTAGCTGCACGAGTCGGCACCCTCTAAGAGCCGGCAAGCGCACCTGTCGCTGGAAACCCCCAAACAAAATTCCGGCGACAAGAGAAATCTACATGAGAAAAAACTAATTGACACTCACGCTTGGTTCCAAAACAGCAATTTAGCTTCGCGTCTGCGAACGCCATCGCACGCTAAGCAAAGCTGTGTAAAAAACTTCGCGAGCGAAAATCGAAACAATCGAGCGCGTTATCGCGACGGCTAAAACCACCGCGTGATGTTGCAGGGGCTGTGGATGAAAACTTCGCCTGCACAAGCAACCTGTGAGCGCGTGTCTGCCTTGCACCGGCAAGTAGGCGCGCAGCTTGCTACGAGAGATCAGCGCGGCGGTTTAGAGCGCAGTGAAGCGGCGCTATTTGAACAGCCGCAGCTGGCGCTCGTCCTGGCCTTTTGTCTCGCGCGCGAGCTGCTCGATGCGATCGAACGGCACCTGCTCGGCGAGGATGAGCGACCGCTGGGCCTTCATTGGACGCACGAGGCCTTCCTGTACGAGGTGGAACTCGCCGACCGTCTGGCCAGGCAGCACGGCAGCCGGATCGAGCCCGGATTCGCTCTGGAAGGCGGCCTTGAGCTTGCGCAGCGCGGTATCCTCACGCACGCGCCCGATGAACCAGCTCGTGATCTGATCACGGCTCTTGTAGTCGAGGTCGCCCGGCGATTGCGTCGCCAGCATCATGCCGAGACCGGCGGAGCGGGCGCGCTTCAACAGGCTCTGCAGCGGCTCGGCCGTGGCCGGCTTGGCGTTGGCCGGAATGTAAAGGTCGGCCTCGTCGAACATGACGACGGCCTGCAGCTCATCATTGGGGTTGCGCTGGCAGAAGCGCAGGGCTTCCGAAAGGAACTGCGAGACCCAGAACAGGATGTTCTCGTTGTCGCCCAGGAAGCCCGTGTAGATGATCGAAAGGCGCGTGCGGCCTTCCCGCGCGAAGCGCCCAAGGCCAAGCAAAGATTCCATTCGCAGCGATTCACCGCCGGCTTCAAACAGCGAGGAGTTGCGGTGACGCAGTGAATCGAGCTGGGCAACGAGATCGCGGCGGATCTTGCCCGAAGGATCCATGCGCTGCGTGAGGTCCGAAAGTTCCGGATCCTCGTCCTCGAGCAAATGGATGAGGTCCGCCAGCGTGACCTCGCGGCTGTGGCGCGCGCCGAGGATGCGCAAGGCGACCGATAGCGTGCCCGACTGCTTCTGGTGGGTCGCCGAATTTTTCAGATGCAGCATCTCGCCAAGGGCAGCCGACGACAGGTTGGCCAGCAGCTGCTGCTCGTGCTCGGGCAGCTCGTTGATTCCGTTGGGCAGCAGCGTGATCGAGATCGGCCGGCCGGACGAGCGCCCCGGCGTGAAGACGGCGACATCGATCGCATCGGCGAGCTTCTCGCGCTCGCCTGAGCGCTCGGCGTTCTCCTCGTCGTTCTCGCGCCAGACGTCCGGGTTGGCGTAGCTGCACAGATCGCCCTTGCGGTCGATCAGCACTGCGGGGATGCCGCGCAGCAACAGTTGCTCGATGAGGCAGAGCGCGAGCGTCGTCTTGCCCGAGCCAGAGCCGCCGAGCACCGCCGCGTGCCGTTTCAGCACGTTCTTGTTGAGGCGGACAGGGCGGGCAGCAGCCGTGAGCTCGCGCCCGGCGTTGATGCTCGAGCCGTCACCGCCGTTTTCGTCGAGGATGACGGACAGCGGCAGCATGTCCTCCTCGCCGAACGCCAGCTCGGTGCCGTTCTCGATTCCGGCCTCGATGCTGCTGTCGCCTCGAGGCTGGGCCAGTTCGGGCGTCGCAGAAGCGTCCGCCGGCGCGTGGTGATCGCCCGCGCCGTTGCTCTTGCCGTTTGCCTTTCCGGCGCCGTTGGCCTTGCCATTGCCGACGTGGGCAACCTCGCCCTTGGGGGCGCCGAAGCCCAACAGGTCGAGCCGCAACAGCTGCGTCATCGGCACGAGCCGCGACAGCAGCTTGGCGTTCGCGAACCATGCGACGAAACCCGGATCGTTGCGGTGATGATTGTAGAACTCGCGCACCATCATCATGCGCTCCCACTCCGGGATCGGCACGAGGAACTGGCGCCCGCCTTCGTCGCGGAATTTGCGGAACGCCTGCGCGGTCTGGTTCTTGCGGTTGGGCGGAAAGTCGCTCGCGCGCAGCATGAAACAGGGCTTGCCGGCCATGGCGGTCAGCACCTTGTCGATCTGGCGCTTGAGGCCGCCGCCCTGCGTCGGGCGGTTGCACAGGAACACGCGCTCGTCCGCCGCGAGCCCGTTTGAATGGCGCAGCTTGAGATCGAGCAGCGGCACGTCGCCGTTGATCTCGCCCTTGTCGACGTCGAGCTCGATGGCGCCGGCCCATTCTTCCTTGGCCAGCAGGATCGCGCCGGCAAGGATGTCGAGCAGCTCGCGCTCATCGGAGGGAATCTCGGCTTCCGAGGCGTTCTGGAAGCGATTCCACATCTCGCGGTAGTCGATGCCGGTAGGCGCGGCAGGCGTATCGTCGGCAAACCCGATGCCGAGGGCGGCCGCGAGCCGCGATACAAAGCTTGAGCGCTCAGCCTCCGTCTCCTCCGGCGGATCGCCGGCATCGGACGTGGGCGGCATCTCGCCGTCGTCGACGCCCGTCTTGGCGCGCAGTCGCGTGTAGGCGTGCTCGAGAAGGCGCCGCGTCGACAGGCCAGCGAACTCCTCGAAGAACTGCGGACCGAAATAGGCGGCAGGATCGGTGAACTGCGCGCCGGGTCCGCCTTCGGCCATGTGCTCCAAGCCGCTTTGAGATGATGAGGCGCGCTTCTTCCGGCGTGCGGCTCTCGAGCAAAGCGACGGGCCCGGCTTTCTCGATGCGGTCGATATAGGACTGCGCCAGCACGCCCCGCACCTGGCCGTAGAAATCCTCAAGGCACGAGATGATGAGGATGGCGTTGGTCAGGCGGTTGGCGATCTGGATCAGATCGCGCACCGCGCGCTGGAAACGCTCCTCGGCGTCATTGAAGAAGCGCAGATCCTCGACCTGATCGACGCAGAACACGAGCGCGGCGCGGTCGACCGTCCACATCAGGCTGCCGAGCGCGGTGATGATCTCGAAAGCGCGGTCCTCGCCCTTGTTGGGATCGAGCGCGGCGACGGCCTGATGCGCGAGCTCGGTCAGCGGGCGGCCGTGCAGGTACTGGCGCACGCGCTGGTCGATGCGCGGGTCGCGGCGCTCCAGGTAGATCAGCGCGCGCACGACGTTGATGTCGAGCTGCTGGGAGGCGTATTTCGGGCTCGCGACGATCGCGTCGGCAAGCTTCAGGACGAGATCGGCGAGCTTGGCGTCGTCGAGGCTCGCCTCGCGCAGGCGCGTCAGGTCGATCTGCGACACCACAGCGGCATCCGCCACAAGCCGCCCGGTAAGACGCGACAGCGCGCTCTCGCCGGAGGAATCCGGGTCGTACGGCTTCTCCAGCGAATGCACGAGCCGGCGCAGGTAGTAGTCCGCGTAGTTGGTGACGTCGGGCGTCATCTGCGCGTAGCCGAAGTAGGCGGTGCCCGAGCGGTGCGCGGTGGTGCGCAGCGCGCGAATGAGGTGGGTTTTGCCCGCGCCCGACTGGCCGTGGAACAGCAGGATGCGGTCCTGGGTGCCGGCGCCGCGACCCGAGGTGATGTTCGTCAACAGGTCGGCGAACTTGGTGCGCGCCTTGGCGTGCACCTCCTTCACATCGACGGGATCGGCCCGCCAGATGTCGTCCTCCCACGTGATCGAATGCTCGAAGGCCGAGATCAGTCGGTCGGGAGCGGCTAGGGTGGTGGCTTCTTGCTGCTGCATAAATCGACGGCCCCTGCCTCAATCCTCGACACGCACGTAGTGCCAAACGGTATTCTTGTAGGGAACAGCCGAGTCCTCGAGCTCCCTGATGTTTTGCTTGTTCTTGAGGTCGGCGCTCGAAAGCACCAGCTGGCCTGCCCGGTGAGCACCGGCCAGCATGTCTTTGAACTCGATCTCGGAGAGACCCCACTCTGGATGCGACGCGCGAATCGCGGTCCACACCTGAGAGATAAACGCCTTGCGATTCCCTGACCAGCCCTCGGCGTGGCGGCGTGCTGCGTTGAGCACACCGGCGGAGAATTGAGCGAGCCCCGGACGCTGCTGCTCTTTTTTTGCCGCGATCGGCGAGGGCACCGCGACGGGACGCGCGTGCACCACGTGAGGTGCAGCGGGACGCGCGCTCGCGGGTTGCGCGAGGCGCCGCAGAAGCCCAAGACGCAGCATTTCGATCTCGGCGCGCGCAGCACCGGTCTTGTCGGCGGCCAGCGCGGCAATGAGCTTGCCGTCGCTGTTAATTTCGCGCGGAACGGCGAGCAATTGTCCGGCGAGCACGCGGCCGGCCTTGGCCGAGAGCGCCGAGCCCTTCTGCAATCCGCTTTTCACGTTGTCGCCGAACGCGCGCTCGAGCGCGAGCAATGCCAGCGCCGCGCGCAGCTTCGACGGCGACAGCGCGGCACGCATGGCAAGTCCGAACGACTGCTGCACGATGAGCGCGCTCAAGCCTTCCGGACGGGTCAGCGCCTTGCGCGCCTCCGATTTGGTGCCGTCGAGCCCGAGGGCCTTGGCGATCAGCCAGATTTCGCGCTGATCGTTCCAGGAGCGCGCATGCGCCTCCTTCTCTCCCAGATAGCGCGCCACGGCGGCAGCGCCCTCCTCGCTCGCACGCAGGCGGCCGCGGTTGTCGCGCACCATGTCCGCCTGTGCGAGGCGCGCGACGGCTGCATCGACGGCGTGGCGCCATTCGGCGGGTGAGTGGGTATTGGAGAACAGCGGGCCCAGGTCGCGCACGAGCTGCGGCCGCGTTGCGCCGCCGGCGCAAGAAATGCGCGACAGCAGGAGGTCATCGAGCGGGGCGGGGCTTGCGCTCTTGGCGCTCGGCGCCGCGGCTTCCCCCTTGAGGGCCGACATGCAACGCGTCTCCTCGTCTCGCAGGCTTTGGTGACAAGGCTCAGGCCACGATTGGGGCCACGGCTTTGGCCATAAGAACTGTCATCAAGGGCTGGATGGGCCGGACGCGCGAATCACCGGCGGTACGAGATGGACTGTGTGCGAGCCAACTCTGTCTTCCAAGTGGCGCGTGGACGAACCCGGCAGATGAGTTGCTTCTGCGCCTCACGGCTGGCGCGCTTTGCCAATAAGACGGCGACGCCCGGCTTTCGCCCTACGCGCGTCAAATTGGGGACACCATGTTGGGTGGATATCCATCAACGCCGCCCGATGATTCGGGCACACACGAGACGAAAACGTCGACGGACGCAAAAGAGCTGGGGATGACTTGGCCGGGGTATGGGCCAACCAGTGTCAAAGCGCCGGCAGGGAGCTAAAGGGGCCAAGCGGCATCGCGTACGAGAAAGTGGCGGAACGATCCGCTCCCGATTTCGGACAGCGAGTTGCAGCTCCTTAGCATTAACGTCGAGTTAACGGGTCTACGCGATGATCAATCGGTGTCCGCCTTTGCCAGCGGGAGTGGCTTGTATGTATCGCGTCGTGCTGTCTGCAGGGCTGATCGCCCTGCTAGGTGCCTGCAGTCTCGGATCGTCCGCCATCACGTCGGGCTTTGCCGAGTTGGATAACGCCCCCACAACTACCGCGTCTGTCGCGCCGGCCCCGGCCGTTGAGAGTGTGGCGCTGGGCGGGGAGCCTTCCGCTCCGCGCGCCGCGACGGTTCAGCCTGCGGTTCAGCGCATGGCGAAGCTCGATGACAAGGCGCCCTCGGGCTCCTATGAGCGCGCTCCCGCCGGAGCGCTCGCCGATCGCGACTACTCGCACACGCAGCTCGACGCCGAGATCGCGCGCTCGCTCATCAACGATTACCGCAAGTCCAAGGGCCTGAAGCCCTTGAAGCTCAACACCGAGCTTACCGAGGCCGCGAAGTCGCATTCGCGCGATCTGGCCAAGTGGGACCGCATCTCCCACTACGGCTCCGACGGCTCAAACCCGTGGGATCGCGTCAAGCGCGCCGGCTACAAGGCGCGGCTCGCTGCCGAGAACGTCGGCACCGGCCAGGTCGACTTCAAGGAAGTGCTGCGCGGCTGGGAAGAGAGCCCCGGCCACAACAAGAACCTGCTGCTCGCCGACGCGCACGACATGGGCATCGCGCTGGTTCAGGATCCCAAGACCGAGTTCAAGTCCTTCTGGACGCTGGTCATCGGCACGTCCATGTGACGGCCGCGGATCGACGGCGCCGCACGCAAGCGGCGCCGGTCCAACGATTTCCCCCCAGACGTGATTCAAGACCTGATTTTGGTGGTGGCGTTCAGCGCCGCCGGAAGCTGTGCCACACGGCGATCTCGATATCGAGCCGCCGGCTGACCACCACGTAGTTCAGCAGCGCCGCCGTCACGAGCGACAGTGAGGTCGCCGTCGCGGCGCCGATCAGGCCGAACGCCGGGACCAGCGCCAGGTTCAAGGCGATGTTGAGAACGGCCGCGGTCGCCAGCACCGCCGCGCACAGCGTCTGCTCGCCCAGCATGTTGAGCAAAAATTCCGCCGGTCCCATCGAGGAGCGGAACAGAAAGCCGACGACCAGGATCAGCATGACCGGATAGCCCTGTTCGAACTTGGGGCCGAACAGCCACAAAAGCGGCAATCCGAGCGCCAGCAGCGCAACGGCTGCGGCGAGCGAGGGCCAGAACGTCCAATGCACCGCGTCGCGCACGAACGCGCGCAGGGCTTCCTTGTCGCCGCGCGCGCCAAGCGCCGCGAAGCGATTGGCCACCGCGCTGCCGACTGCGTAGTGCACGAACATGATGAGAGCCATGGTCTTCGCCGCGGCGAAATAAATACCGACGTCCGTTGGCGTCATGTGGTGCGAGACGATCAGCACGTCCGCGCTCTGGAACACGAGGTCGCTGGCCGTCATCACGATCAGCGGCAGCGCCGTCTTGATCCAGGTCGGGAAGTCGAACTTGACGACCGCGGGCGCCACCTCGGCGCGCATGCGGCGGTTGATCAGCAGGCCCTGCAGGATGCCCGTCGCCCAGGTCGAGATGATCGCGGCGGTGGCGGCGGTGCGCGCCTCCATGGCGAACCCGAGGGCGTGCGCAAGTATCATCGCTGTGAGCAGCAGCGCCGGACGCAGGATATAGGGCGGGAACAGCGCGAGCCCCATCCAGGCGAAGCCGCGGCCGATGCCGTCCTGCACGCCCGTCAGCGCGTAGAGCGGCACGCACACCATTGCGAGGTACGCCGGCAGCACGTAGGCGCTCTGCAGCGGCTCAAACAGCCACAACCCCAGAGTACCGAGCGCCGCGATCAGCGTTCCGACCCCGAGCGCCGCACCGCGCGATCCGCGGATGACCCCGCGCAGCTCGCCGGTGTCGCCCGTCTCGCGGTAGCGCGGAATGAAACGGATGCTGGTGATGTCGAAGCCGACCATCGAAAGGCTGCCGAGCACCAGCACCAGGGTCCACACGAAAACGTAGACGCCGTATTCGTCGCTGCCCATCCAGCGCGCAAGCACGATCTGGGACAGGTAGAGCAGCGCGGCGCTGGTGCAGCGAACCGCGAACACCACGACCGCGTCGCGCTGGGTGCGCTCGCGCTCGCCGGTTCCCTTGAGGATGCCGGTCGCTTGCGCGAGCAGCGCCTTGATCGCGGGCGTTATGGCCGACGCGAGGGCGGGATCGGCTTCGATCGAGCGCGGGATGTGGGTCATTGTTTGGGATTACTCATGCATGCGGGCGCGCTGGCGCTCGCGCACGAGCTCGGCGACATCGGCCCAGGCGGTCGAGCGGCCCTCGTCGCCCTGGTCGACGTGCAGGTATGAAAAAAACTCGGCGATGTCGGCGGCAAGCAGGCCGTGGCGGGCTTCAAGCACGGTCGCCATGGCCTCGAACTCGCGATCGCTGTTGAGCGGCTTTTGTTGCCAAGTGCTCGTCATGGGCGGCATCTCGTCGTCTGATGTCATGCCCGAGCGGAGCAAAAAGCGCGCCATAGCCGTTTGGCTCAAAATGAGACCGGGACAGGCGTGCTAAGGGCGTTCAAGATCGCCCTTTGTGCTATCTTGGAGCCACGAGAGGCGCTCCAGCAGGACGAGGAGGCTCAAGATGGGAACAGCTAGGTTAACGCTCGCCGGCGCGGCTCTGTGTGCGGTCGTCGCCTGTGCGGCCATGCCGGACGTCGCGAAAGCCGGCGACGCGCCGGCGACCAACTCCACCAATCAGGAGCAGCGCTCGACCCCGCAGCCCCCTCCCAGCGGCTGCCCGTTCCGCAACGGAAAGCTCGAGCTGATCGCGTGAGCCCTCGCGGCGAACCGCTGGTCTGAGCGGTCGCTTAAGGCAATCACCGAATTTAGAGAGCCTACTGTCCCGTGCCGGCGGCACTGGCCTGCGTCGTCTGCAGGCTGCCAGTGGTCGCGGGCTTTGCTGCTGCGGCCTTGGCCGCCGACGCCGCGTCCTCGCGGTGCTTGCGATGACGCCTCGCCTTGCCCGTGTGCTTCTTGGGATTGCAGCTCCAGGATTTAACGCTTGTGCGCACGCTGGTGACGCCTTCGGCCGTCGGCGTCGACCGGCATGTTCTCGAGCGTCTTGGTGTTCAAGAGTTGCCCCCACGCCTGCTGCTGGAAGCCGAACTCCAGCAAGCCGGCCGCGCGCGTGTTGCGCTCGTTGCTCGTGGCATCTCCCAGCACGACGGCGACGAGCTGGCGCCCATCGCGGGTGGCGCTGGCAACGATATTGAAGCCCGAATCGCAGGTGAAGCCGGTTTTGAGCCCGTCCGCCCCGCTGACGGAGTTCAGCAGCGGATTGTGCGACACGAGGCGGTTCTTGCCATAGCGCATCTGCACCATCGCGAAATAGCGGGCGTACTCGGGGTATTCGGTGACGATCGCGCGCGCAAGCTTGGCCAGATCGCGCGCGGTGCTGACCTGATCGTTCGACGGCAGCCCGTTGGGGTTGGCGAAGTTCGTGCGGGTCATGCCGAGCTTCTTTGCCGTCTCGTTCATGCGCTCGACGAACGCGGCCTCGCTGCCGGAGATCGATTCAGCCAGCATCATCGCAACGTCGTTGGCAGATTTGATGATCAGCGCCTGCAGCGCGAGGTCGACGGTCATCTCGCCGCCGACCGGGAGCCCGATCTTGCTCGGGGGCTCGGCATTGGCCATGGCCGAGCAGGAAATCTTCTGTTTGAGCGCAAGCTTGCCGGCCTTGATCTCGCCGAACGCGATGTAGGCGGTCATCAGCTTGGTCAGGGAGGCCGGATACCAGTGGTTGTCGGCATCCTCGGCAAACAGCACCTTGCCGTTGGAGACCTCGAACAAGAGCGAGGGGCCGGCCGACGCCGGGGCACAAAACGCACATAGAAGCAGCAGGGCCGGAAATGCGGTGCCGCGACGCATCAAGTTCCCTTTCAAATCAGAACGGGCCCGATACCACATCCGTACTTGGCGCGGCAACGCGGCCGCTGGGCCTTTTCGAGCTCATGTGACCGTCGGCGCACAGTCTGGGGGCCGAATGCGGCCATGATGCGAGGATTCGCAGCCCTGCGTCTCATTCGCGCAATGCGTGCATTGTGGATGATTGAGCGCGCCAGGGCACTGCGCGTGTCAGGCTGCCGGCGCGGCCGCGAGGATAGGGGATAGCGCGAGCGGCTCGTCGTCGATCGCGCCGATCTGCTGGTTGAGGTCGCGGATCACGAACTGCGCGAACGGCCCCAGGTGAAGATAAAAGGCGATGTGGAAAATCATGTACTTGAGCGCCGCCGGGTTCTTCCATGCGATTCCGGCAAGCGTCCCCCAGAAATGCCGGGCGAGAGCAGGCTCGGTGATCGTCGTGCGCCAGGCGACGCGCGCAAAGAACAGCAGATTGTGCACGAGGAGCCACGGCACGAGCTTCACGGGGTGGCGCGGGGGCCGCAAGGCGAGGCACACCGTGCGCAGGCGGCGGAAATAGGCGCGGGGTTCGTAGACGGCGGCGAGGATCGCGCGGTAGTCGGCGAGGATGTCACGGCGCGGGCGCTTGGTCACGAAATTGAGCCCGGTGGTGCAGTGGTCGCCGTGATCGAAGGCGAGCGGCAGCATGCGCTTTTCAGCTTGGAGGCGTCGCGTCAGCTGCGTATTGGGAAGCGCGGTCAATAACCCCACCATGCAGACGGGGATGCTCATGTCCTCGATGCACGCGATCATCTGCGGCGCGACCCTATCGCGCTCATTGTCGAAGCCGACGATGAAGCCCGCGATGACGACGATCCCGGCGTCGTAGAGCTTGTGCACGCTGTCGACCAGGCTGCGGCGCGTATTCTGCTTCTTCTGCATCGCGACGAGGGTGTCGGTGTCGGGGCTCTCGATGCCGACGAACACGCCGAAGAAATTGGCGGCGCTCATCATCTCCAGCAGCTCGCGGTCGTCCGCGAGGTTCATGGAGGCTTCGGTCGAGAGCTCGAAGGGATAGCCGCGCTGGCGCTGCCAGGCCGCGAGCGCGGGAAGGAAGCGCTTCAGCGCCTTCTTGTTGCCGATGAGGTTGTCGTCGACGAAGTTGATGTGCCCGCGGTAGCCGGCGTCGTAGAGCGCCTGCAGCTCGGCCAGCATCTGCTCATTGGTCTTGGAGCGCGGCACGCGGCCGTACAGCTCGATGATGTCGCAGAACTCGCACGTGAACGGGCAGCCGCGCGAGAACTGCACGCCCATGTAGGAGTAGCGCTTGAACTTAACGAGATCGAACCGCGGCACCGGGCTCGTCGTCACGTCGGCCTTGAACCGCTCGGCCTCGAAGGTGCCCGAGCGTTCGCCGGCGTTCCACGCCGCGATGAAAGCTTCGATCAGACCTTCCGCCTCGCCCAGCACGCGAAAGTCGGCGTCCTCGTACTCTTCGGGGCTCGACATCGGGTCGGGACCGCCGACCACGGCCGGTTTGCCGTGGGCGTGCGCCAGATCGATGACCGTGAAGGTATCGGCCCGCTGCGGGAGCATGCCTCCCGTCATCACCATGTCGGCCCACGCAAGGTCGGCGTCGTGCAGCGTGTCGGCGTTGCGGTCGACGAGCCGTACGTTCCAATTGCGCGGCAGCAACGCCGCAACCGTCATCAATCCGAGTGGGGGAGATTGCGCGCGCGACCCGTAGGTGTCGCACACGGCCTGCAGGTTCCAGAACGAGTGCTGGTTGAAACGCGGAAAAACCATGAGCACGTTGGGCACAGGCGAACTCGCGTGGCTGCCTTCGGCTGCCCGCGCATACCATGCCCGTTGCGAAAGCACGTCAAGCTACGATTGGGCGCTAACGGCCGACCGCGCGATCGAGGGCCGCCGTTCCTGGCCGGCGGCCACGCATGTGCTCAGACGAGCCAAAGCCAGGCGAGCGTGTGCCCGATGGCAAATCCCAGCATGATCGCCGACGCGGTGTTGGCTAGCCCCGCCATCAGCAGCATGACGTGCGCTCCGGGATAGCCGCGGTGGGCGTAGATCCAGAAGCGCGGGCCGAATTCATCGAGCATCGCCAGCGACAGCAGCGCGAGAGCCGCGATCGCGAGCCACCACGTGAAGCTGAAGGCGCCGGCCATGAAGGCGATGAGGAGGGCGGCGGCGGCGAGAAGGCTTGCAAGACGCACCATGATCGTTCCTTCGAAAAGGTACGCGCACTCCTGCTCGTATCGGGGGAAGCGGCTTGCCGGCGCAAGTTGCTAGTTGGCCTCCTGCACAGCTTGCAAATCGAGCTGTTGAAAAAGCGAAGCGCCCGGGCGGCTGTGCCATCCGGGCGCTTGCGTTTGTCAAATTTAGCCGAGGCTAGTGCTGATCGGGAGGGCCGCGGCGGTCGTCGCCGCGGTGGTCGTCGCCACGCCGGTCGTCTCCGCGGCGATCGCCACGACGATCGTCGCCACGATGGTCGCCGCCGCGGTGGTCGTCACGACGCATGTCGTGACGGTCGCCACGGATCGGCCGTTTCCAGCCGCGGTCCATCGGCGCGCGCAGGCCTGGAGGCGCGATGTAGCCCGCACGCCACCAGCCGTCACGACGCGGTCCGGGCGGCGGAGCGCGCCAGCCCGCACGCGGGCGCACCTGATAGGAGAACCAGCGGTTGCGCTCGCCCCACCACGGGCGGCCGACATAGTAACGGCCCCAGTAATCCGAAGCGGCGAAGGTGACGAACGGAATGTGATAGAACGAGACGCCGACGTCAGGGAGCGGCCTCATCTCGCCGCGATAGTCGAAGGCGATGTATTCGCTGTAGACCCAGCCCCGGTTGGGGCCCCACTCGATGTCGCACCAGGACTCATCGCGCAGGCAGCCCTTGACATAGATCTCGTCTCCCTCGGGGATGACGCCGACGCTCGGGAAATCGGTGTCGGGGCCGGTGCGCAAATTCACATTGGCCGTCGAGTAGGCCGGGTCGGCCTGCGCGGCCGTGGCGCCGAGCGCGCCGATCGCCGCAATGGCCAGGACCAGTCTTCGCATGCTCATGATACCGAAATGCTCCTTGGGGTTGCTTTTAGCCTTGGGGCCAAGAGGGGGAGAACCTTGGCAAGCTGATGACGCTGCGCCGCGAAAAGAGGCCTGCGGCACGGCGGCATGTCGACGCGCAAAGACGTGTTTTCGGCAGGTTTGGCATTGAAAAGTCCTTTCGCAGTCGATCATTGTTGCAACGTCGCGTACTTTCGCCATCCGTCGCATCGACGGACTTGCGGGCTTAACGCGTTTGATCCATTGCCAATTCCTGCAAAGGAGTGAGCTCGATGAGGGGGATGCTGAAAGCCGGGCTGGTGGCCCTGGGCCTCGTTGCGGCCGGCGCTCCCGCGCTCGCCGACAAGGCATTCGACGCTGAGGACGCCGCCTACGTCGACTGGAGCTACCGGCACTGCGAGACGATGAGCACGGCGAAGGAGCATGCGCTCGCAGACACGGCCAATGCCGGGGGCGATAAGTATCACGCGCAATACCTGAAGGAGCTGCACAAGATCACCGACGTCGAGCGGTCGACCGAGCAGATCACGCGCCTGTGCGCGACCATTCAGGATCGTTACGGGCCTAACGCCTCGCTCATTCCCGACCTCATCAGCGCGCGCGGCGAGAAGCCGAGCACGTCGATCGCCGATACGCCGGCGCCCGCGCCGGCGGCGGTTCCCGAGAAGCGCCACGGGCGCCCCCACTAGACCCGGCGAGACGAATGATCGAAGGCTCGTGTCATTGCGGCGCTGTGCACTTTTCTTTCGACGGTGTCCCGGAAGGCGCGACGGCGTGCAATTGCACCGTCTGCCGCCGCTACGGCGTGCTCTGGATTTACGACTTCGAAAACGAGCGGATCAAGGTGTCGGGCCCGACGAAAGCCTACGTGCGCGGGCGCGCGCTCGGGTTTCACTTCTGCCCCGAATGCGGGTGCGTCGCCTATTGGCGGTCGCTGCGTGTGGAAGAGGATGGCCGCCGGCGCATCGCGGTGAACGTGCGGCTTGCAAAGCCCGAGGTGGTGGCGTCGCTGCCGATCGACCACTTCGACGGGCTCACGACCTTCGAGGACCTGCCGCGCGACGGCAAATGCGTGCGCGATTACTGGTTCTAGCGCCGCTCGATCTGTCTTTCGACGCAGACCTCATAGTCGCGCGGTCCTCCTGCGCCGTATTTCCCTCCCGCAACGTCCACCCGGCGCCATTCCGTCCGCTTGCAGGGCGGCTGCGCGTACAAGGAAAGCACGGCGCCCACAACAAGCGCCGCCGGAACGAGCACCAGCATTAGAGACGTCGATTTCAACCAAGTGGTGTCGCGCAACGTCATGGTCTGTCCTTCGCCGCGGAGCGGAGCCTCCGACTGGAGGCAAGGACGGAACGCATATGTGGTTGCACGGCGGGACGCTGTTCCGCCGGGAACGCAGCCCGAGAAGTAATTGGCCGTCAGCAGGTGGGCGGCGTCAGTTCTGGTCGACGGGGCCGCACCAGCCGGGCAGGAAATCGGATTGGGAGCTTTTCGCCAGTTTCAGCGCCTTCTCGAGCGCCTCGCCAAAATCCGCCTCGACCAGCTTGCGCTTGATCTGGCGGCGCAGGAAATCGGCCCAGAGAAACTCGCTGAACGGCGTGGTGTCCTTGGCAAAGCCGCCGATGCGGCGCAGCTCGCCCGCGAGGCTGCGGTAGGGGTCGTCGACGAGATCGCCGATCGAAGCGGGAATATCCTTGTAGTCGCGCCGCCGGCCGTGCTCGTCGAAAGGATGCAGCCAACTGCGGTTGTCGAGAAACACCCAGAATGCGTCCTTGTCGATCTTGCTCAGGTTGGCGATCACGGTGACCAGCACGTCCTTGCGCCCCTCCTCGTGCAGCGCGCGCGCGAGATGGTGGTGATCGATGATGTAGTGGCGATTTTTCGGCCCGAGGATCACGGGGATCATGTGCTCGGCGAGGAACTTCATTTCCTTCTTGGCGGAGCGCTTCTGGCGCCAGCGCTTGCGCTTGCCTTCGACCTCACGCATTCCGACCGTAATTTGTGTTGGCCGCAGGTCGACGATGTTCACCGGCTTCAGCGTGGGTTCGCGGACAACGGCCATTTGAGCCTCCTACATGGTCCCACTTCGCGGCGTGTCAGCCTGACGCCTTGGTGGCGCCGGTGCGAGCATCCTTCTCGCGGGCGCGTCCGTCCAACGCCAGTTCAGCGCAGGCGTGGGGCAACGGACCGGTCAGCTCGGTTGCTGCGTCCCTGACGGGGCGATTGCGGTTAAGTTCGCTTTTGTTGTTGCGTGGAGGCAGCAACGATGTCGGCGCCTACTCGAGCACATTAACTCTAATGCCATGCCAGAATGCTTCGGCGTATCGCTTTTCGTGCTCGCGTGACATCTCCCAGTTGAAGCTTGCTCCGTTGACGCCGAGGAGAAGCCGATCGACTACCTTCATCGTTGTCTCGAAGAGCAACTTCTCATCGCCATATTTTGCAAAGCGCTCAGGCGCAGTCTTTTCATATGTCTCGCGAGCTAAGACGTGCGCAATACTGTGGTCACGTAGATGGCGGACCGCCTTCAGAACTACTCCACTCTGCGTCTCTCGGGCCATTTCAATTGCATCAGTCAACCACTTTTCGGCCTTTGCCGATTGCTCTGCAGCAAACTTTTCGGAGCGTCGCGCAAACATTTCGTCCAGAAGCTTCCTTTCGTCCTCATCGCGAGCATCGTTCAGACTGCGAATACCTATTTGAAGATGTACGTTTCGCGTCTCCTCCACCAGCGCAGCTTTTACGGCCTCATCGTCTATGAGCCTGATGACCGCAGGAATGCTGTCCCTCTCTGTAGCCTCCTTGTCTGACCTCGCGCCGTCCCATATGGCGCAGAGCATGAGCAATTCACGTTCGAACATCGAGCGTTGCATCAAGCTGAAAGCATGTGCCGCGTAGGACCGCCTGACTTGTTTGCTGACAGTGTCCGTGTAGAGCACAATCTCATTGCTCGCTCGTTGTCTCAATACGTTCAGTGTAACGTCGACAACTCGGTCAGTTTTCTGCTTCGCCAGCTTTATTCGCTTTTGTGTATCCATTGGGGCGCCAGAGGTGACCGATGCGTGCCAAACCGTCTTCAACCCAGCAGCCCCGTCAGCGCCCCGTCGGCCACCATCTTGTCCTTCACCTTCTGCGGGATGGGATAGAGCGTGCCTTCGCCCTCGAGCACGCGCTTGCCCTCCTTGTCCTCCACCCAGCAGGAGAAGACGACGCTCTTCTCGCCCTTCTCCTTCATGCGCGCCACCGCGGTGTAGGGCGCATTGAGATAAACCGGCGCCAGGAACTTCAAGGTCTGCCCGCCCCAGATCGCGCCGAGCCCCGGCATGTCCATGCCGAAGATGCCGGAGAACTTGGCGACCGAGATCATGCCGTGCGCGATGCGACTCTTGAACACCGTGCCCTTGGCGTAGTCCTCGTTGAAGTGCGCCGGATTGAAGTCGCCGGAGATCTCGCCGAACTTCTGCACGTCACTGTCGCTGACGGAATAATCGAGCCGGATCTCGTCGCCGACGTTCAGCTCGTTGATGCTCTTGCAGGCGCGGGGCAGCGGATTTGCCATCGGTTCGTATCCTCGTTGCAGGTTCGGCGGCCCGTCTTGCGTCCAGTCTTTGCGGCCAGTCGTTGGGGGCACTCTTTCACGGAAGCACGCGCGCAGGCAACGCTCGCGGCGATGCGCGCCCCGGGGTCGATCGGCTAGGCGCGACTCCCCCGAAACAGTAGAATCCAGCAAGCGATTCGCGCGGGCGCGCGGTCGGCGGGAGTTAGGGAATGAAGGCTGTCGCCGCGATGGCTGTCGGCGTGGCGCTCATCGTCATGCCGGCGGGCGCAAGCGCTGCGGAGCCTGGCGGGCCGTTTGCCGGCGCCTACGTCGGCATCAATGCGGGTGTCGGCTGGGGCTCCACCGGCTACGCGACGGACCCGGGATGCGTTCCCGATCCGACCAACGGCGTGTTTTGCGTCGTGTCACCCGATCCCTCTGCCGCCAACGGCACGGCCGTCGCAGCGAGCGGCACGGGAAAGCTATCGGCGGCAGGTTTCACCGGCGGTGTGCAGGGCGGCTACAACTGGCAGGTCGGCACCATCGTTTATGGCGCCGAGGCCGACTTCGGCGCGCTGGACCTTGGACAGTCCGCCGTCAACGGCGGCATTTTTCCGGTACCATTCCTCGGCACCAGCTATGTGCTGGGGCAGTCCTTCTCGACCGAGTGGCTCGCCACTATACGCGCACGGCTCGGTGTCACCGTCACCCCGCAGCTCTTGCTCTACGCGACCGGCGGCATCGCCTTCAGCGACTTCAAGTTCGCCTCGAGCTACGCCGACAACGCGATCGACGCGACGTTTCCGGGCGGCACCGGCTATGCCAAGAGCTCGGGCGTCAGGACGGGCTGGACCGTAGGCGCCGGCGGGGAATGGCTGCTCGACGGCGCCTGGTCGATCAAGGCCGAATACCTATTCGTGGGTTTCGGCTCGCACGAGCATCGCCGTGCCGCTCAGCAACACGGCGGCCTTCACGCAAACGATGGTGGTCGACGCCGATCTCGACGCGCAACTCGCGCGCGTCGGCCTCAACTACCGCTACTGATCGCTCGGCAAAAGGTAAAGGCCGCGCAGGTGAACCGCGCGGCCTCGTAGTGCCCGTCATTATTCCAAGCTTCCGAAGAAGCTCGGCGAGTGTTTAGGCGAGGCGCTTCTCCAGCGCGGCCAGCTCATCGGTGAGCGCCTTCGGCAATTTCGCGCCGAAGGTTGCAAAGTGCTCCTTGATGAGCGGGATCTCGGCCTTCCAGCCTTCGATGTCGACGGCCAGAAGATCCTTCATGTCGCCGGCATCGACCTTGACGCCCTTGGTGTCGATCGCGCCCTCGGCCGGCACCTTGCCGATCGGGGTGTCGACCGCGGCGGCCTTGCCGTCGCAGCGCTCGAAGATCCACTTCAGGACGCGGGAGTTCTCCGAGTAGCCGGGCCACATGAACTTGCCGTCCTTATTCTTGCGGAACCAGTTCACGTAGAAGATCTTCGGCATCTTGGCGCCGCCCTTCTCGCCCATCTTCAGCCAATGCGCGAAGTAATCGCCCATGTGGTAGCCGCAGAAGGGCAGCATCGCCATCGGGTCGCGGCGGATGTCGCCCTTGACGCCCGAGGCCGCGGCGGTCTTCTCCGACGCCATCACCGAGCCGAGGAACGTCCCGTGCACCCAGTTGAGCGCCTCGGTGACGAGCGGAACGGTGGTCGCGCGGCGACCGCCGAAGAGAATGGCGTCGATCGGCACGCCCTTGGGATCTTCCCACTCCTTGGCGATGACCGGGCACTGCGCGGCCGGCGCGGTGAAGCGTGCGTTCGCGTGCGCAGCGGTGCGGTTTGCACCGGGCACCCACGAGCGGCGCATCCAGTCGACCATGTGCTTGGGCGGCTCCTTCGTCATCTGCTCCCACCACACATCGCCGTCATCGGTCAGCGCGACGTTGGAATAGATGCAGTTGGCGCCGATCGTCTTCATGGCATTGACGTTCGAATTGTCCGAGGTGCCGGGCGCCACGCCGAAGAAGCCCGTCTCCGGGTTGATGGCGTAGAGGCGGCCGTCGTCGCCGAACTTCATCCAGCAGATGTCGTCGCCGATGGTCTCGGCCTTCCAGCCGGGAAGTGTCGGCTGCACCATGGCGAGGTTGGTCTTGCCGCAGGCCGAGGGGAACGCGGCGGCGATGAACTTCGATTTGCCCTCCGGGTTCGTGAGCTTGAGGATGAGCATGTGCTCGGCCATCCAGCCCTCGTCGCGCGCCTTGACGGAGGCGATGCGCAGCGCGTGGCACTTCTTGCCCAGCAGCGCGTTGCCGCCGTAGCCCGACCCGTACGACCAGATCTCGCGCGTCTCGGGGAAGTGGGCGATGTACTTGGTCTTGTTGCACGGCCACGGCACGTCGGCGGTCGCCGGTGTCGAGAGCGGGTAGCCGACCGTGTGGCGGCCGCGCACGAAGTCTTCCGAGTTGCCGAGCGCCTTCCACACGTCTTTGCCGACGCGGGTCATGATGTGCATGTTGGCGACGGCGTAGGCGCTGTCGGTCACCATGACGCCGATGCCGGCGATGGGCGAGCCGATCGGGCCCATGGAGTAGGGCACCACGTACATGGTGCGGCCGGCCATGGCGCCGTCGTAGAGCTTGGAGATGGTCGCCTTCATCTCGGTCGGGTCGAACCAGTTGTTGGTCGGACCGGCGTCGTCCTTGTTGAGCGAGCAGATGTAGGTTTGGTCTTCCACGCGCGCAACATCGAGCGGGTCGGAGCGCACGAGGATGGAGTTGGGGCGCTTCTCGGGGTCGAGCCAGAGCGCGGTGCCGCCGTCGACCAGCGCCTTGAGCATGGCCTGGTATTCCGCCTTGGAGCCGTCACACCAGATGACGCTGTCCGGCTTGAAGAGGCTCTTGGCCTCCTCGACGAACTGCAGGACTTTGGGATTGGAGGTCGGCGGGGTGGTGGTCGGCTTGTAATCGGCAGCCTGGGCATTGTCCTTCGATCTGAAGGCGGACAAAATACTCATATGCGGCGGTTCCTCGAAGTTTGTTGTTGGGACGGCGTGACTTTGAGCGGACTGGTATCATTGAAGGGCAGCGCTGTTCAAGCAGTTGCGCTTCAATAGAGCGTGGCTCAGCGCCCCGGCGCCGTCACTTCGCCCGGTCCCGGCACGACCTGCGGCTCGCGCACGGGCTCGGTCGGCGAGGGCGGCGCAAAGTCAGCAAGGCTGACCTGCTGCACGTAGGCGCCATCCTCGCGGCGGACCCAGACCTCGCCCGAACGCGCACGCAGCTCGGGATCGGCAAAGCGGTAGTCGTAGAGCTGCGCCCGCACGAACTTGGGCGGATGGTCGGGGAAGGGGTTGGAGCCGAGCAGTGCCAGCACGTCCGCGCTGCCGCGCAGCAGCTGGTACAGCAGCCCCTCGATCCAGCGGTTCTGCGCCTCGCCCTCGAACGCCGCAAACCAGAGCTGCCAGTCGACGCGCGGCTGGTGCGGGATGTTCCAGCGCAGCGGGCGCTTCGTATCCCCCGCCTTGAAGGGAAACTCGTAGGGACGCCACGTCGACCCGTCGTCTGAGCCCTCGATGATGATTTCAGGCCGCGTCGTCGTCATCACGGCAAAGACGCCGTAGGGGTTCACGATCAGCAGCGGGGACACCTTGTCGGCGAGCCAGCCGGCGAGCGGCAGCGGCCGGCCGGCAAACGGCTGCCAAATGAGGCTCAGCCCCAGCGGCACCGCAATGATCGCGACCAGCGTTGCGAGTGCGGCCTCGTGCCGCCGGGGCTTGGGTGCGCGCGACTGCACCCTCGCCGCCAACTTGGCCGGTACGAGCCAGCGCAGCTGCCGGTCATCGAACAGGAAAAGACAGAGCAGCATCGTCAGCAGGTTGAAGAAATTGTAGTTCCCCGTGAGCAGGATCGCGAGCTGGAACGCCAAGGCGAGCACGCCCGCGACCGCACGCGGGCGGCGCGGCAGGAAAATGAGAAACACCACCGCGAGCTCGACGGCGAGCGTCGCGCCGGTGATCGCCGAGAGCACCCAGTGCGGCAGCTGCGCGGCATACCAGGCGATCGGCGTCGGCAGCGGTTGCGTCCAGAAGTGATACTGGAGCGCGGTGAGGTTGCGCCACGTCGGATCGGCGGAGACGAGCTTCACCACGCCGGCGAGAAAGAGGAAGCGGAACAGCAGGAGCCGGTAGAGCCACACGACGATGCGCGTGCCGCCGGGCAGGAAGATCGCGAGGAACCCGCTTTCGAGCAGCAGCAGGTCCCACTGGAAGTTCATGAACACCTGCCCCGCGTAGACGAACGAGAGATACAGTGCGAACAGGGCGATCAGCGCCGCGCGCTGCACGAGGCCCACCGCGACGAGCGCGCCGAGCGCCACGCCGGCCCAGGCTCCGGCAACGAGCGCGGTATCGCTCGCGTCGAACCAGAACAGCGTCGGCATCTGCCAATAGACGCCGTCTCCCAATGCCCCATGCGCGGCGGCGAGGTAGCGGGCGACGGGCAGGATGCCGTCGTGCCCGACGAGGCCCTTGATCTGCACCGCGAGCGAGGCGAACGCGGCCATGTAGATGAGCCCGAGCCCGCGCAGGAACAGCCATGAGACGAGCGCGTAGCTTTCAGGCGCCAGCGTGCGGCCCCACAGCATCCGCGTCGCGCGGCTCAGCAGTCCGCGGCGGGCCGAGAGATAAGAGTAAGCCGCCTCGCTCAGCGGGGCGAAGCCGGGCACCAGGCGATAGAGCCACCACCAGTAGGCGCGCCCGGGCGCGTAACGCAGCAGCCGGTATTGTGCGGCGGCGCCGGCGTAGACCTTGCCGCCCGCCACTTTGGCGTCCGGCTCGACGAGCTGCATCGCCCGGCGAAACTCTTCGATTGGGATCTGCGGAAAGTCGCGCGCGGCACCCTGGTAGGGGCGGTAGCAGACCTTATCGCCGGTTAGCCTGTACCAATAGTCGACCCAGGTACGGCAGATGCCGCACTCGCCGTCGAAGACCAGCGTGGGACGCTCAGCGGGTAAGGAACGCACTTCCGACATGGCACAGCGTATACCGACTTGCCCGCGCCGCTGTCACCTGAAGTCAGCGCCGGACGCGCTGTTGCGCTGCGAAATTTCCGCGATCTGGTGAGCGCGACCGCGTCGTGTGCTATGATTTGCGCCATGGCAAAACCCGCACAACGCAACCCCGTCGCCGACACGGCCTACCTCGTGGTGTTCGGCGCCTTCATCGGCTACTCGATCTACCAGCTGGTCAGCGGCACCTCGACGAAGTTCACGTGGGTCGCCCTGTTGATCGCCGGCTTCCTGTTCGCCGGCACCGCCTGGCGCATGTTCAACGCGATGAAAAAGCCCGACGCCTAAGCGGTCCCGATCTCAATCTGGGACGCTGACTAACCGCCGTCGCCCTTGACGGCGCCCCCCAACTCCACCTTATTCACCCCACCAGCCGGCCGGACGGCCGCTGCCGGACTTGCGGGCGACTGTGGCCCATACGTGCAAACCCGGTGGAGGAAAGTCCGGGCTCCATGGAGACACGGTGGCGGCTAACGGCCGCCGGGGGCGACCCCAGGGAAAGTGCCACAGAAAGCAAACCGCCTATAGGCTCGGGCTAAGACGTTCGCGCCGAAGGGTAAGGGTGAAAGGGTGCGGTAAGAGCGCACCGCGCGTCCGGTGACGGACGTGGCAGGGCAAACCCCACCGGGAGCAAGACCAAATAGGGATGGCCGGGCATGCGCGGCGACGCGTGATGCCAGGTGCGTTTCCAGACCCGCCATCCGGGTTGGTCGCTCGAGGCGCTCAGCAATGGGCGTCCCAGATGAATGGCCGTCGCGGCCTCGGACTTGTTCTGAGGCCAGACAGAACCCGGCTTACAGGCCGGCTGGTATTTTCTCTCTTCTTCTCACCGCCGATAGCCATGGCACGAGTATGCACACATCCCGGCGAAGTGCTCCGCGAGGAGTTCATGACGCCGCTCGGCCTGAGCGCTCACAGACTCGCCGAGGCGATCGACGTGCCACCCAACCATATCAGCGAAATCGCGCGCGAGGCGCGCAGCATGACCGCCGATACCGCGCTGCGTCTCGCGAGACATTTCGACACCACGCCCGAGTTCTGGATGAACCTGCAGACCGCGCACGGACCGGCATGACCGCCACAAAGGCCGCTCGGCCAAACCGTAAGAAATGACCTGTTGCGCAGCTGGCAGTGAACGCGCTTGTGAGCGTCGAACGCAGGCTGGTAAGACGCTCGGAGCCTTTTGCACGCGGTGGCGTTCGCAATTGATGCTCAAGTGAAGGGATAGAGATGCGTAAGGTTGCGTTCGCTAGTGCTTCGGTTGTCATCTTCGCTTTTGTGGCCAACGCGGCCCTTGCGGCTGACGCAATCCCCCGCGCCGTGAAGGTCGCGCGCGCCACGGACATCCCCGCCTGCACCTCGTTCGTCGACGCGGCCGCCAAGAGCGGTGACGGGACAGCACAGGCCCCGCACAAGACGATCGCCTCCGCGGTCGCCGCCGCGCAATCCGGCGCCGTCATCTGCGTCGCCGAAGGCACCTACGCCGAGCAGATCGAGCCGGCCGACAAGTTCTTCACGCTCGCTGGCGGCTTTCAGCGCGGCAGCGGCTTCAAGGTGCGCGACAGCGCCAAGTACGTGAGCAAGGCCCAGGGCAAGGGCGGCTCAAACGGCGGCTCGTTCCTGCACATCTTCGACCCCGGCCCCAAGAACGGGCTGACGGCGATCGACGGCTTTGAGATCACCGGCTACTCGCAGGCGATCCTGCGCGACTATTACGAGCCGCAGCGCTTCGACATCACCAACAATTACATCCACGACAACACCTGCGCCAAAGAGGACATGTACGGCGCGGGGTTCGCGCTGAACAACGTCTCGGGCACCATCCGCGGCAACGTGCTGCGCAAGAACGCGTGCGGGCAGGGCGGGGCCGGCTTTCTCAACGATGAGATAAACTCCGGCACGATCACGTTCGAGAGCAACCTGGTCGAGGGGAATTCCGGCACCGAGCCCGGCGCAGCGCACGGCGGCGCGCTGTTCTTTGGCGTGAACACACTCACCATCACCGGCAACGAGATCGTCAACAACACGGTGACGCAGTGGGGCGCCGGGCTCTACGTCGGCGCCTACACGCCGGGCAATCAGCCGACGACGGCGACGCTCGCGTGGAACGTCTATCGCGGCAACAAGGCTGGCGATTCGGGCGGCGGCTTTTTCTGTGACAATGGTGCGACGTGCTTCGCCTCGCACGAGGTCTACGACCGCAACTGCGGCGGCAACGTGCTGCTCGACGGGGGCTCGGAAGGCTCTGCCGCCACGCGCGCCACGTTCGATCACGTGACCAACATCGGCGCGCTCGAGGTCGGATGCGGGGCGCCCGGCATCGGCGTGTTCGTCGACACCAACGACGGTTTTGCCGCCGACACCTATTCGGTCACCAATTCGATCTTCTGGGGCAACGCGCCCGAGAAGGATTTCGCCACGTCGTGCGCCAAGGGCTGCGCCGCGATCAAGGTCTCCGTGTCGTCGAGCCTGATGCAGCTCAAATATACGAAAGACGGCGGCATCGGCATTGCGTTGGGCAAGGGAATGATCGCCGCCGTCGATCCGCAATTCGTCGATCCCCGCAAAGGAGACTTCCGGTTGAAACCCGGCAGCCCGGCGGCCGGCAAAGCCAGCGACGGAACGGATCTGGGCGCTTTCGGCGGCAAGGGTGTCGCGCCGGCCGAGGCGACCACTCCCGTCGAGGAAGCCGCGGAGGAGCCTGCTCCCGTCGAAAAGCCCGCTGCCGGCGAACAGCCCGCGGCTCCTCTACCCGAAGCAGCGGAGGCACCTGCCGTCGCACCCGCCGAAGCCGGCGCAGCTGCTGCATCCGGCGAAGCGGGCGATGTGTCCGCCAAGGAGGCCTTCGAGGCCGCGCGCTCACTCGGCACGGTCGACGCGTGGAACGCGTTTCTGGAAAGCTACCAAAGCGGCTTTTACGCCAACCTCGCGCGCGCCTACCTGAAGAAGCTCGGCGCCACGGCGCAGGACTAGCTCAGGACAAGGCCCGTTCGCGCGCGGTCGGAGCGGCCCCGCAGTCGACGTGTGGCAATCGGCCCGTAACCGGCTCGGAGAGCGCCACACCGCTCGGTTTCAGCGCGGTTGTTTGTCCGCCTACTGCCGGTTGTGCCAAATGCCGAATGATTCCTCCAAGGTATCTTCACCCCCTGGGCGCTTCCTGACCGCACGAAGTCACTTGTGGGGTGTTGAAGTCGATGACTCCTGGGCAATCGGCCGATGCCGTGGAGACGCGGAACGACTGTGACCAGCCTGCGGATGCGCTGGTGCGCGATCTGGAGCGCGAAATCCTCAAGGCGGTGGCGACGGGCTCGCCGCTGACGGCGACGATGGACCTTCTCTGCCGGCGCGTGGAGGAGATGGTCCCTTCTACGCTGTGCTCCGTGCTGGCGGTCGATCAGAACCACAGATTGCTGCATCTCGCGAGCCCGAGCCTGCCCGCGCACTATTCGCAGGCGATCGACGGCGTGGCGATCGGGCCGATGGTCGGCTCGTGCGGCACGGCTGCCTATCGCAACGAGCCGATCGAAGTCACCGACATTGCCACCGATCCGCTCTGGTCGGGCTTCCGCACCTTCGCACTGCCGATCGGATTGCGCGCCTGCTGGTCGAGCCCGATCACGTCAGGCGACGGCCGGGTCATCGGCACGTTCGCCTTCTATTACCGCACGCCGCGCGGCCCGGGGGCTGTCGAGCGGCAGATCGTTGCCACCTGCCTGCATCACTGCGCGATCGCGATCGAGCACGAGGAAGCGCGCACGCGGATCCACGAGCTGGCGTTTCGCGATCCGCTGACGGGCCTTCCCAATCGGCTGTCGTTTCGCAAGAAGATGCTCGAAGCCCTCAACGCGCCCCCGGCGGCCCGCGGCGCGATCGCCATCCACTACATCGACCTCGATGGCTTCAAGGATGTGAACGATACGCTCGGGCACAGCATCGGCGATGAGCTGCTGCGGTCCGTCACCAAGCGCCTGGTTGCGTGCTGCCAATCCGGTTCTATGGCCGGCTCTATGGCCAACGCGGTGATCGCGCGGCTGGGCGGGGATGAATTTGCCATTCTGCAAAACCCGATCGAGGACCAGGCCGAGATCGGCGCGTTGGCCGCTCGCGTCATCGCCGTGTTCGACGAGCCGTTCTACGTCGACTCCGACAAGATCCGCATCAGCGCCAGCGCAGGGATCGCGCGCGCGCCTGACGACGGGGAGGATCCCGAGGAGCTCCTGCGCAAGGCGGACCTCGCGCTCTACCGCGCCAAAGCAGAAGGACGCCGGCGCTTCCAGTTGTTCACGCCCGAGATGGATCTGCAGCTGCAGATCCGCCGCTCGCTCGAGAGCGACCTGCGCACCGCGGTCGATATCTCGGGGTTCGAGCTCGCCTTCCAGCCCATCATCAACCTTGCGAGCGGAGACGTCACCTCGGTCGAGGCGCTGGTCCGTTGGCACCGTCCGCGCTACGGGATGGTCTCTCCGGATGCGTTCATTCCCATCGCCGAGGAGACAGGTCTCATCGAGGACATCGGCGATTGGGTTCTGAACGAGGCCTGTGCGCACGCGGTCCGGTGGCTGCCCGGTACGACGGTGGCCATCAACCTGTCGCTGCGCCAGCTACGCAACAGCGGCTTCGTGTTCAACGTCATCCGCACCTTGAACCGCACCGGCCTGTCGCCCGTGCGTCTCGAGCTCGAGATCACCGAGTCCGTCCTGCTTTCCAACCAGCCGAACGTCCGCGCCGCCTTGGCGGAGCTGGACGCCATCGGCGTACAGTTTGCGCTCGACGACTTCGGCACGGGCTATTCCTCGCTCAGCTATCTGCGGTCCTTCCCGTTCAGCAAGATCAAGATCGACAAGAGCTTCGTCGACGACCTCGGATCCAAGGCAGATTCGAGCGCGATCATACGCGCCGTGACCGGCCTCGCGCGCGATCTCGGCATCAAGACAACGGCCGAAGGCGTCGAGACGCGCGAGCAGCTGGAATTGCTGCGCGCCGAAGGCTGTGCTGAGGCGCAGGGCTACTACATCAGCAAGCCGCTCTCGGCGGCGAAGATCGCGGAGTTCCTCGCGGACCGCCCGGCCCTGTCGGCTGCGGGCTAGCCTTACGCGATCAGCGTGCGTCGGCTGGATTATGAGCCGGGTAGTCGGCTCGAAATCAGCTACGCAACCGGGCAATCAAGGTCAGTGCCGCGTTCGCGGCTCCTCGGGAGTGGCCTCTCCCAGTTGGACAATCAATGTCTCTCGCATCTGTTCAGCCATGGAACGGCTCATCTGGAACGACAGAACGGCACCCGCCCCGAAGGTCAGGGACAGAACGACCGAGTCGGTGGGCGTGCGGCCTATCTCATACCAAGTCGTATTGAAGGTAGGCTTGACGTTCGATTTCTGCCGAGCCTTCTTTTCCACCTGTGTGGCGGAAAGCGAGAACCCCTCGATAAACTTGTAAAGCTCGGAGATGGGCACAGCCAGATTGACTTCGCCCCCGGTGCTCGGGCGGGCCTTTATGACTGCGTGCTGGCCATCGTCGGTGACCTGTGAGCCGAGCACTTCGCTAACAATGATAGCTGCGATGTCTGCCACTTGAACCTCTCGAAGCAACTGGCGACTAGCGGTTGCACGCAATGGCGTTCGCCAGACCGATGTCTGTTCCGACGGAGTTTCAACCCAGACAGGTTTCTAATCGCCCACCGTGCGAGCGCCGCCGTGCGAGGGTTCATGCACCCTGTGCAACCGTTCACCTCACCCGGTGCAACGCGACATGCACGCCGGACAACGCCACCTTGCCGCCGATTGACGCGACGTTTGCCATGGATTGCCCTTGATTGCCGTGACATTGCCTCGAGCAACGCCCCCTTGCAGCGCCCTTAAACTGCGTCCCGAAATCACCGGAGCGCGACGCTGCAAAAACCACACGCGCAAATACCACATTCAGATTTGCGCAATTTTCGTTGCAGTTCCTGCCATCGCCAAAGCCGCGATTAACCACGATCAGGCACCGCTCCAAAGCCCAGCGAAAACGCAACGCCACGGTAAATCTTGAGGCCTAGCGTCCTCGCACGGAATGTGTGGAGGACAACATGCGTAAGCCGCTTCTCGGATTAGTTTGCGCCATCTCGGGGCTCTCGGCCCTGGCGGCGACCAGCAGCCCAGCCGCTGCCTGGCACAGCTATCGCTGGTACGGCGACTACGCGCCGATGTACTACGGCCCTCCGCGCGTTTACGTCGTGCCGCCCGCGTACGCCTATTACCCGCGTCCGCTCTATCGCTATTGCCCGCCGTATCTGTATGGACCCGCCGGCACCTACTATCCGCGCAACGTCGGATATCCGGTCGGCGTCTATGCCTATCCGCGCGGCTACTGGCGCGGCTGGCGTCGCTGAGTTTTCAGCGGACCGTTTCGACACTATCGGCGGCGACGAGCCACGCTGGATTGAACCAGCGGTCGGCTTCGCCGTCGTAGGGAAGTCGCGTAATGTCCCAGTGCCGGATGTAGCGCGCGTAGATGTCCCAGACCGGCGGCCCGCCGCCGATGAATACGACGCGGCCCGCAAAGCGCGCGAGCGTTTCCTCCGGATCCATGTTTGAGCGCAGCTCGACGACCGTCATGTATTGGCGCTCGTAGTCGGGGACGGCGCGCGCGGTGCGGGGCCCGGCGAGCAGCACGTGCCCGCGCGTCACGCGGAAGAAGTTGGCGACGTCCTCGCGATACTCGGGCGCCTTGTTGCCCTCCCAGGGCAGGTGCCCCTTGAAGCCGAGCTGGCCGCGCTGGCCGATCGCGCACATGGAGCGGATGTCCATCGAGCGGACGAGTTTCGCGCGCTCCTCAGCCATTTGGCGGTTCCCTCATGTGGTGGCGGCGGACGTAATGGCCGGCGTGCCGGGCGTTTTGCGGTGCCAGGCGCGATGCAGGGCGTCATCAAGCACACAATCGCCGGGCGAAAAAGACAACGGGCGTGTGAGGCGGCAGCCGGGCATGCGAGTCGCGAGAGCGGGACTATCGCATCGGCAACCTGAGGGGCGATTCGCCAGGATTCGCCCAGATTCGCCAGGATTCGCTCAGTATGAGCGGCCGCACCTCGGCGGCTGCGAATTGCGGCTCGAAATCACCCCCGAATTGGCCTCGCAGACCCCTGCAAAACGCGGTTCGGGATTTCGCGGGCACGGGTTGCAAAACTATCACGCAGACCCGCCGGCGCCGCTCTGAACGGGCCTAACTTGCGCCTCCGCGCCCCCCAAGCCGTTCTCTCCTCGCCACCTTTCGCCCACTGGAATGCCTTAACAAACCATTGACGACCAAAGCATCCCATGTAATCCCATGCCTGCCCGTCCGCACCGGGCAGGGTACGTGGCAGGGCGCCGGTCTCGAAAGACGAAGAGGGCCGAGGCCAGAGCGACCGCCACGGCCCGCCGGTGCAACGGGGTTCGTCGGGAAAGGTTCGCCTTCCCCATCGTGGCGTCTGTTTCTTTGGTGTGCGCGAGGCTGCGATAAGGGGATGGAACGCTTTGTCTCGACATTCACAAACAAGATCGACGCCAAAGGCCGCGTCTCCATTCCAGCCCCTTTTCGCGCCGTGCTCGAGCGCGACGGCTATGCCCAGGGCAGTGCTGGGGGAATCTACTGCTACCCCGCGCTCGAGGCTCCTGCACTCGATGCAGGCGGCGAGCGGCTCGCAAAAAAGATCGATGGGCTTCTTGCAGGCCTGCCGGACTATTCAGACGAGCGCGACGAGCTGTCTGTCGCACTCTACGGCGATGTCCTCGTTCTCGCGGTCGATGGCGACGGACGCATCAGCCTTCCTGAGAACCTTCGCGCGCACGCAGGTCTCACCACCCAGGTCACGTTTGTCGGCTTGGGCGACAAGTTTCAGATGTGGGAGCCCGGACGGTTCAATGACCGCCGCGAGCGAGCCCGCGAAAAAGTACAGCACACCCGCAAACTCTTCGGCGCGGGGAACCGTCTCTCCGATAAGGATGACGACGGTAGCCAAGGAGCACGGGGATGATGGCGAGGAGCGGCAAGCCAGCGGGTACGCCCACTGAGCTTTCGTCCGCCCGTCACGTCCCCGTGCTACTCGCCGAGGTTTTGTCGCTCCTCGGCCCAAAGGACGATGCCACCTATATCGATGGAACGTTTGGGGCAGGCGGCTATACGCGTGCGCTGCTCCAAGCCGCGGACTGCCGCGTGCTGGCGATCGATCGCGATCCTTTAGCGATCGGGTTGGCGCAGACGCTCAGCGCGGAATTTCCCGGTCGCTTGATCGTTGCCGACGGCCCGTTCAGCGCGATGGGCGTGATCGCCGAGGAGCATGGGGTCGGCCTCGTCGACGGGGTGGTGCTCGACATCGGCGTTTCCTCGATGCAGCTCAATGACGCGGCGCGCGGCTTCTCGTTTCAGGCCGATGGGCCCCTCGACATGCGCATGTCGCAGAGCGGGCCGACGGCGGCCGACGTGGTCAACTCAGCGCCCGAGGAGATGCTGGCTGACATTCTCTATCAGCTGGGCGAGGAGCGCCGCTCGCGGGCAATAGCGCGGGCCATCGTGGCGGATCGGGCGGCAACGCCGTTCCAGACGACGCGGTCTCTCGCCGATCTCGTCCAGCGCATCCTGGGCCGCGGCAAAGATGGTAAACATCCCGCGACGCGGACATTCCAGGCCCTTCGAATTCATGTGAACGATGAACTCGGAGAATTGGCCGGGGGCTTGAGCGCGGCAGAACGTTGTCTGCGACCGGGTGGACGTTTGGTGGTTGTCACATTCCATTCGCTCGAGGATCGGATCGTGAAGCGGTTTTTGAACATGCGCGCCGGCAAGGAGGAGCGGGGCTCGCGACATCTCCCCGAGCAATCGATCAAATCCGCGGCCCCGAGTTTTCAAATTGTTAACCAGCGTCCGTTAACTCCTCAGAAAGGAGAAGTCGAGCTGAACCCGCGCGCCAGATCGGCACGGGTCCGAGCCGCTGTCAGAACGGATGCGGCTGCTTGGGCGCCGGAGAAGGACCTCGAGATCCCGTCGTTCGAAGCCTAGCAGTCGCGGTGGAGGGGATGTCCGATGCGTATGCTCGTCCTTGGCGCCCTGATCCTGACGCTTGCGAGCGCCGTTCTGCTTTACGGCATCAACTACGACACACGGCTCTTGGAAAATCGCGTCGAAGCGCAAGAGGCAGCTATCGACCAGGCCCGTGAAGACATCGCGGTGCTCAAAGCGGAACGAGCTCACCTCGCAACCCCCGATCGGATTGAACCGATAGCCCGCGCGCAAGGGTTACGCCCTGCAATCGAGCAGCAGATGACGGTCACGCCGGAGCAAGCGCTCGCGCAAGCTCTTGGCAACACCGCCAAGGTCAATTGACGTGGGCGTGGCCTCCAAGGATACGAAGGTTGTCCTCATAGAGGATCGGGCGTCACGGTCTGCGGCGAACGGGCCGCTGCGCGCGCTCGTAGCCATGATCTTTGTCGCGATCGCATTTATTGCGGTAGCCGCGCAACTCGTCCGGCTAGCACTGCCGCTGCAAACGGAGCTGTCCTCGTCGCTGAGCGAGGTCGTCGACACAAATTTCGCACGCCCAGATATCGTCGACCGCAATGGGCGCCTGCTCGCGACGGACGTAGAGGCCTATTCGCTCTTTGCAGATCCCGCGCGCGTTCTCGACCGCGACGAGCTGGTAGAAAAGCTAAAGACCGTATTTTCCGATCTCGACCAGGAGGCCTTGCGAAAGGATCTGTCCAATCGCCAGCGCCGCTTCGTCTGGGTGCGGCGTGGGCTGTCTCCAAATAAGGCGCAGGCGGTTCATAACCTTGGCCTGCCGGGGCTGGACTTCCGGCGCGAGTTGAGGCGCGCCTATCCAGGCGGAACGCTTGCGGGCCACGTGCTCGGTTATGTCAACGTCGACAATCGCGGCGTCGCCGGCATCGAGCGCTACGTTGATGAGGCAGTCGGAATAGAGCCGGTGCGCGATGCAACGCTTGCCGATCGTGCGCCGGTGCGCCTCTCGCTCGACATTGGCGTTCAGCATTCTGTCGAGAGCGAGCTAGCTGCCGCGATCGACCGATATGGCGCGAAGGGAGCGGCCGCAATCGTGCTCGATGCGACGTCTGGCGAGATCGTGGCGTCCGCTTCGCTCCCGGAGGTTGATCCGGCGTATCCTTCAACGAGCCTCGATAACACAAAGGCGGACAAGATCTCCGGCAGCACGTTCGAACTCGGGTCGGTTTTCAAGACCGTTACGCTCGCCATGGTGATCGACCAGGGGCTCGCCTCGGTCAACTCGCTGGTTGATGCAAGCGAGCCGCTCACCGCGGGGCGCTTCACTATCAAGGATTTGCATTCTCTCGGGCGTCCGCTTTCCGTCACCGAGGTCTTCATACACTCCTCAAATATCGGAGCGGCCAAACTCGCGATGCTCGCCGGCGCGCAGCGCTTTCGCTCGTTCTTGCAGCTGCTCCAGCTGACCGATGGCATGAAGACGGAGATCGGACCGATCGCCAGCCCGCAACTACCCGCACATTGGGGCGACATCGAAACCATGACGATTGGGTTTGGCCACGGGCTCGCACTGGCACCGCTCCAGTTCGCCGCGGCTGCGGCAACGCTCATCAACGGAGGGACCCGCGTGGTCCCGACCTTCATAAGCCGGCCTGACACAGCGGCGGATAACACGCGCATAGTTGGAGCGGCGACAAGTGCGCACATGCGCGAGCTTATGCGTCGCAACGTCACCGATCCTGTGGGAACAGGAAAGCGCGCGGATGTCCCGGGGTATGCCGTGGGCGGTAAGACCGGCACGGCCGAGATACCGGGCCCGGGCGGCTATCGCGAGCACGCGGTTATCTCGTCCTTCCTCGCGGGCTTTCCCATGAATAGCCCTAAATATCTGGTCTTCGTGCTTTTGTTCGAGCCGAAGCCGACCGAAGCGGCTGGAGGAGAGGTACTTGCCGGGCTAAATGCGGCGCCAACTACCGCGCGCATCATTGAGCGCATTGGCCCATTGCTAAGCGTCTTGCCTCGCGCCGCAGCGGCCTCCAACTCCGGAATGGCGTTTGACGGCGCCCCGGCTGCAAAATATCAAGCAAAGTGACGCTAACTCAGCGTCATCCGCAAATGGGTGCCGAGCCCCGATGCTTCTCTCCGCTCTAATCGACGCCGAAGTTTCGTCACCCGCCGGAACGGAGCGCATAGACGTCGTCGGCGTTTCTTCCGACAGCCGACACGTGCGTCCCGGGTTTGTCTTTGTGGCGATCGCGGGCTCGAAAGCAGACGGTGCACGCTACATCGCTGATGCAGTCGCCAAGGGCGCCGTTGCGGTCGTTGCCGGCGCGGAGGCGGAAATCGAGAACTCCACCATCCCTGTTTTGCGTGCGGCGAATGCGCGGCGCGCTTTGTCACGGATGGCGTCACGCTTCTACGCCGCACAGCCCGAAACCGTTGTCGCGGTAACGGGGACGAGCGGCAAGACGTCGGTAGCAGAATTCACGCGCCAGATTTTCACAGCGCTTGGGTACAAGAGCGCTTCCCTTGGAACTATTGGTTTGATCAGACCTGACGGCGGTGTCTACGGGTCGCTGACGACTCCCGACCCCATCGCGTTGCACCAGACGCTTTCGAGGTTGGCTCAAGACGGGATCACTCACCTTGCGTTCGAGGCGTCGTCGCACGGCCTGGATCAGCATCGTCTTGATGGAGTGAAAATAAAGGCGGCGGCGTTCACCAACCTCGGCCGTGACCATCTCGATTATCATCCCACGATGGAAGCATACCTGACGGCCAAGTTGCGGCTGTTCCGCGATTTGTTGCCATCAGATGGGGTGGCAGTGATCAACGCCGACACAGCAGAGGCTGGCACGGTCCGTTCGGTCGTGGACGAGGCTGGCCGTCGAGTGATGACGGTTGGAAGGGCGGGTGAAACCCTCAAGCTTCAACGGCTCGTACGCGAAGGATTTGCGCAACGCATGCTGGTCGACTGCGAAGGCCGCGTCTTCGACGTGCGCCTGCCCTTGCTCGGGGAGTATCAAGCCTCGAACGCGCTCGTAGCGGCGGGGTTGGCGATCGCGGTGGGCGAATCTGCCGGGCGCGTGCTGCCCGCTTTACAGAGCCTCAAAGGCGTCAAAGGTCGACTTGAGATCGTAGGCGATGCGCGCGGCGGCCTCGCGGTTGTCGACTATGCTCACAAGCCCGAGGCGCTGGCGGCGGCACTCGATGCCCTGCGCCCGTTCTCGACCGGGCGGCTAATTTGCGTCATGGGATGCGGCGGCGATCGTGACAAGGGCAAGCGTCCCATCATGGGCGCAATCGCAGTCGAGAAGGCGGATATTGTGATTGTCACAGACGACAATCCGCGCACAGAAGATCCTGCGGTAATTCGGCGCGAGATACTAGCGGGCGCGATAGGGGCGTGCGAGATCGGCGATCGCGCGCAGGCGATTGCTATGGCAGTTGCAATGCTGGGCCAAGGCGACGTTCTAGTCGTTGCAGGCAAGGGGCACGAAACAGGACAGCTCGTGGGCGACAAGATACTGCCGTTCTCCGATCACGATGAAGTTCGCACCGCATTGGGCCAATTGACGACATGAGTGCCGAACTTTGGAATTGGAAGGAACTCGTGCTGGCCGCCGGAGCAATTCGGGAAGGGAATGCCGAGGTGCCGATTTCTGGATTCTCGATCGACACGCGCACGCTTCAGCCGGGTGACGTCTTCGTTGCCATTCGCGACGTAAGGGATGGGCACGATTTTGTGCTCGAAGCTTTCCGCAAAGGCGCGGCCGCGGCCCTTGTAGAAGATAGCTACAAGCGCGCGGCTGGAGACGGAGCCTTATTGCGGGTTTCTTCTCCGCTTGAAGGTCTCCGAAGTATCGCCCGCGCGGCACGTGCGCGCTCCAAGGCACGCATCGTTGCTGTCACGGGAAGCGTTGGTAAGACGGGTACGAAGGAGGCCCTGCGCGCGTGCTTGGCGCGCGTGGGGCCGACCCACGCGGCCGAGAAGTCGTTCAACAATCATTGGGGTGTGCCCCTGACGCTGGCACGCATGCCGGTGGATTCCCGCTTCGGCGTGTTCGAGATCGGTATGAATCATGCGGGCGAGATCGCTCCCCTGAGCGGCCTGGTGCGCCCGCACGTGGCGGTGATAACCACCGTGGAGCCCGTGCACCTGGAATTTTTTGACTCGGTGGCGGCAATCGCCGAAGCCAAGGCCGAAATCTTCGCTGGCCTTGAGCCCGGTGGCACAGCGATCCTCAATCGCGACAATGAATACTTCGAATTGTTGTCCAACCGCGCCCGAGCGGCAGGGGCGCAGGTCGTCTCGTTCGGACGGCATGTTGAAGCCGATGTTCGTCCAGAAAAGTGGGACCTCGGCCCTGATGGGTCCGAGATTGTCGTGCGGGCTGGTGAGCGGATCGTTCCATATCGCCTCGGCGCTCCTGGCGCACACGTTGCGCAGAATTCGCTGGCTGTCATCGCCGCGCTGGATGTGCTCGGCGTGGACCTCAATGTCGCAGTTGCGGCACTTGGATCGCTCAAGGCAGCGAAGGGGCGTGGCGAAAGGATGCGGGTTCGCGTCGGCGACGGCGAAATTCTGGTGATCGATGAGAGCTACAACGCCAATCCCGCTTCCATGCGCTCAGCGTTAGCGGCGTTCGCAACAGTCCCGCGCGGCCAATTCGGTCGCCGCATTGCCGTGCTTGGTGACATGCTCGAACTGGGACCTAAGTCCGGCCAATTGCACGCGGACTTGAACGAAGCAGTTGACGCCGCCGAGGTCGATCTGGTCTTTGCCTGTGGGCCCGATATGGAGCGGCTGTTTTCGGCTTTGCCGGTTGCGCGGCGGGGGGAATGGGCTAATACCTCGCAAGGTTTGCTGACACCGCTACTTGCGACGGTCCGCGCAGGGGATGTCGTGATGGTCAAAGGTTCGCTTGGATCGCGCATGGCTCCCCTTGTCGATGCGCTGCTCAAAAAAGGCGACGAACGCCGCCCGGGCTCAGCACAGCAACATTAGCTGCGCGACGTTTTCTGTCGGAGAGACGTGATGCTCTATGAACTGGTGAACTTCAGCGACCAGATCGGCGTGTTGAACGTCTTTCGCTACATCACCTTTCGCACCGGCGGGGCAATATTCACCGCGTTGTTGTTCGTCATGCTGTTTGGTCCGGGCATCATCGATCTCTTGCGCGTTAAGCAGGGCAAGGGCCAGCCGATCCGCGATGACGGACCGAAGGCGCATCTGTTGAAGATGGGCACGCCCACGATGGGCGGGCTGATGATCATCGCGGGCGTGACGGTGTCGGCGCTGCTGTGGGCCAATCTCGCCAATCCGTACATCTGGATCGTTCTGGGCGTCACGTTGAGCTACGGCGCCATAGGCTTTTACGACGACTACCTGAAAGTCACGCGCCGCACGACGTCGGGCTTCTCCCGGCGTCTGCGCTTCGGCCTTGAGGTCGTAGTTGCTGCTATTGCAACGATGTTGGTGATGTGGCTCGGACCCCCGGAGATCTCCAGCGTTCTCACCGTCCCGTTCTTCAAGAACGTCGTCCTGGTGTTGGGGCCGTTCTTCGTTCTCGTCGGCATCCTCGTGATTGCCGGAGCCGGTAACGCCGTCAATCTCACCGACGGGCTCGACGGGCTTGCGATCGTTCCCGTCATGATCGCCGCGGCGACATTCGGCCTGATCGCTTACTTGATCGGCAACGCGAAGTTCGCCCAGTACCTGCAAATTCATTACGTCGCAGGCACCGGCGAGCTGGCGATCATTTGCGGCGCCCTGATCGGCGCCGGGCTCGGCTTCCTTTGGTTCAATGCGCCACCCGCGATGATTTTCATGGGCGATACCGGATCGCTCGCGCTGGGCGGCGCGCTCGGCGCCATCGCGGTCGCAACCAAGCACGAGATCGTGCTCGGCATAGTTGGCGGGTTATTCGTGCTCGAGACGCTATCCGTCATTATTCAGGTCGGCTCCTATCGCATGACCGGTAAGCGTGTCTTCCGAATGGCACCGCTACATCATCACTATGAGCAGCAGGGTTGGCAGGAATTGACCGTGGTTGTGCGCTTCTGGATCATCTCCGTTGTGCTGGCGCTGGTCGGGCTGGCGACGCTGAAGCTGCGCTGAGCCGCCGAAAACTCCCGTGTATTCGCGTTAGACTTGCCCATGATTCGCATCACGACGTTTGCTGGAAAGTCGGTGGCGGTCTTCGGGCTTGGCACTTCCGGCGTCGCGACGGCAAAGGCCTTGATCGCGGGCGGCGCCAGCGTCGTCGCCAGCGACGACAGCGCCGCGAGCGTGACGGCTGCTGCTGATGCCGGCATCAAGACGGCGGATCTTAAGGACGTGAATTGGGCGACCTTTGCCGCGCTCGTGCTCGCTCCCGGCATCCCACTGACGCACCCGGAGCCGCATTGGGCCGTGCGGCAGGCGAAGCTCGCCGGCGTCGAGGTGATCGGCGACCTGGAGCTATTCGCACGGGAGCGACGCCAGCAAACATTTGCGGTCCCCTTCATCGCCATCACCGGAACCAACGGAAAATCGACGACAACGGCGCTCACGGCGCACATTCTCCGCAGCGCAGGCCGCGACGTGCAAGTCGGCGGCAATATCGGGACCCCGATGTTGGCGCTTTCGTCCTTTGCGTCCGGCCGGCACTACGTGGTGGAATGCTCTTCCTATCAGATCGATCTGGCGCCGAGCGTCGACCCGACCGTCGGCATTCTACTCAACATCACGCCCGATCATCTTGACCGCCACGGCACGATCGACAACTACGCGGCCGTGAAGGCGAGACTCGTGCGCCGGTCGCGAAATGCCGTGGTGAGCATCGATGATCGCTATTGCCTCGCCATCGCGGATGCTTTGCCACAGCAGCGCGACGGCCCATCGTCGGTCATGCGGCTTTCAACGCGTCCCGGTTCCGACAGTGATATCGGCTTGGAAGGCACGCGCGTTGTCTTGCACGAGGCAAACAAGGCAATCGCTGATCTCGCCGGGATTGGCGCGTTACGTGGCACGCACAATGCCGAGAATGCGTGCGCGGCCGCCGCGGCGTTGCTGCTGCTGCCCGATCCGCTCACACCGCAACAGATTGCCGAGGGGATGCGCACTTTTCCGGGGCTTGCGCACCGCTTGGAGCAGCTCGGCCGGCGCGGCAGCACGTTGTTCGTCAACGATTCAAAGGCGACCAACGCTGATTCCGCAGAGAAGGCGCTTTCGTCGTTTTCCGGCGACATTTATTGGATACTCGGCGGCAGGGCCAAAGCTGGCGGCATCGCGAGTTTGCAGCCTCTCTTTTCCCGCGTCGCCAAAGCCTACCTTATCGGTGAGGCCACCGAAGAGTTTGCAGCGACGTTGGAAGGCCACGTCGCGTTCGAGCGGTGCGGTACGCTCGACAACGCCGTCACAGCGGCTGCTCGCGACGCGGACATGAGCCGCGCAAAGGAGGCAGTCGTGCTGCTTTCTCCCGCGTGCGCCTCGTTCGACCGGTACCGCAACTTCGAGGTGCGCGGAGACGCGTTTCGTGCGGCCGTCGCGGCGTTGCCCGGCATCGTGCTCAAGGGGCGATGATCATGAGAGTGTCGCGCGCCGATCGCAGCCGCATCGCCGAATGGTGGTTTACCGTCGATCACGTGCTACTCGGAGCGATCCTCGCCATTGTTGGCGCCGGTCTGGTGTTCTCGCTCGCTGCGAGCCCGGCCGTGGCAATCAGGAAAGGTTTGCCGACCTACTACTTCGTCGAGCGGCATTTCCTGTTCTCGATCGCCGGCGTGCTTATCATGCTCTTCGTGTCGTTGCTCTCGCCTCGAGCGGTGCGAAAGCTCGCGCTGGTGCTGCTGGGCGTTGCGGTCGCCGGTATGATTGCGGTGCACTTTGTCGGTCCGCCGATCAATGGCGCGCGGCGCTGGCTGTCGATCGGCGGGCATTCATTCCAACCATCGGAATTCGCCAAGCCGGCTTTCGTCGTTCTTGCGGCCTGGCTATTTGCCGAGAGCCAGGCACGCAGAGACATGCCCGCTCTTTCGCTCTCAATCCTCATGGCGGGATTTCTGGCGGTGCTGTTGTTGTCTGAACCGGATGTCGGTCAAACCCTTCTCATCTCAATTGTGTGGGGATCACTTTTCTTCCTCTCGGGCCAGCCATTGCTGGGGGCGGGCGCCGTCTTTATGTGCGGCGCACTGGGTTTTGCCTATGCCTACTCGACCTTCGATCATGTGCGCATGCGCGTCGACACGTTCCTATCATCGGCGCCCAACGACAACTCGCAGGTCGATCGCGCGATGAAGTCGTTCTCGGAGGGGGGCTTCCTTGGACGCGGGCCGGGCGAAGGTACGATCAAGACGGCGCTCCCCGACGCACACACCGATTTCATTTTCGCGGTGATTGCCGAGGAATACGGCGTTATCGCCTGCTTGATACTTTTGGGGATGTTCGCTTTCGTAGTCATGCGCGCGCTGGTCAAGGCCGCGCAGGAGCCCGAGCCCGCGACGCGGCTCGCCATACAAGGACTGGCACTATTGTTCGGGCTGCAGGCGTTGATCAACATGGGCGTGAACGTCGGACTGCTGCCTGCCAAAGGCATTACGTTGCCGTTCATCTCTTCGGGCGGATCCTCGATGCTCGCGGTATCGATCACGCTCGGCATGCTGCTCGCATTGACTAGGCACCGACCCGACGTTACGCGCCTCAGAAAGCCACAAGTGCTCTCCAACATTGCTGGGTTGGAGCCGGTGGGATCGGCGCGAAAGTGATGACAGACAAAGGGTCCATTCTTCTGGCGGCCGGCGGCACGGGGGGACACTTGTTTCCTGCGCAGGCTCTTGCCGAGGAGCTGCGTCGCCGCAACATCGACGTCGATCTCGTGACTGATATGCGCGGCGATCGCTACGGCACCGGATTTCCCGCGCGTGCAATATATCGCGTCCCCTCCGCCACCGTTTCCGGTCGTTCACCCGTGGCCATGGCGCGCACTGGCTTAATGCTCGCGCGAGGTCTCGCGGCAGCTTTCAAGCTGCTGGCGAAAGTCAAACCTGCCGTCGTCGTCGGCTTTGGGGGCTATCCCACTTTTCCTCCGCTTCGGACCGCGATCCTGCGCTCGATCCCGACGGCGCTCCACGAGCAGAATGCTGTTCTCGGCCGTGCCAACCGCATGCTTGCACGTGGCGTCAGCCGCATCGCGACCTCCTTTGAGGAAACAAAGCTCCTTGACGCTGACCTGAGAGAGAAGACGCGCCTGACGGGAAACCCGGTTCGCTCGGTGGTGATCGAGGCCGCTCGCCAGCCCTTTGCTCTCCCCCAAGGTGACGCTCCGTTCGAACTCGTCGTATTCGGGGGAAGCCAGGGCGCGCGCTATTTCTCCGAAAGCGTCCCACCTGCGCTCGCACTATTGCCTGAGCGCCTGCGCCGAAGTTTGCGGGTTGTTCAGCAGGCGCGAGGTGAAGATATAGAGGGTGTCGTCGCTGCCTATCGGGCGAGCGGGATTGAAGCGGAGGTGGCCGCGTTCTTTCGCGATCTGCCGCAGCGCCTAGCGCGTGCCCATCTCGTCATTGCGCGGTCTGGCGCCTCGACAGTGGCCGAACTCACGGTTATTGGCAGGCCGTCCATCCTGGTTCCGCTGCCCCATGCTCTGGACAATGATCAGCTGCGAAACGCTGCCACGCTTGCCGAATCGGGCGCGGCTTGGTGTATCGAGCAGAAGGACCTTTCGCCTCAGCGGCTAGCGGATGACCTGGGTGCGCTTCTCGCCAATCCTGCTAGGCTTGCAGAGGCCGCCACTGCGGCGCGGAGGCTCGGTCGGCCAGATGCCGTGGGCCGGCTCGCCGACCTCGTCGAGGAGCTGATTGATCGCAAGTTATGAGCCGCAATCGCCAGGTGCCATACGTGTGCCACGAACCTGAGGGCATTGGAGTGCGACTGGGGGACGAGGGATAAAATCATGCAATTGCCCCGCGAGATCGGGACCTTCCACATCATCGGGATCGGCGGCATTGGCATGAGCGCCATCGCCGAGATTCTGCTGGCGAAAGGCTATGCCGTCCAGGGAAGTGACCAGAAGGACGGTGCCAACGTTCGCCGCCTGCGGGCCAAGGGCGTGCGGGTTTTCGTCGGCCACGATGCCGTGAACCTGGTTGGCGCGCGCTCGGTCGTGATTTCGAGCGCGGTTAAGCCCGGCAATCCTGAACTCGAGGCTGCACGGGCGAAAGGCCTCCCCGTCATCCGTCGGGCCGAGATCCTCGCCGAGCTGATGCGCCTTTACTCGACCGTCTCGGTAACCGGCACGCACGGCAAGACAACGACCACCTCGCTCATAGCCCACATTTTCACGGCGGGCGGGTTCGACCCGACGGTCATCTCTGGCGGCATCATCAAGGACTGGGGCTCGAACGCGCGGCTCGGCAAAGGCGAGTGGATGATCGTGGAGGCCGACGAGTCGGATGGCACGTTCGTCAGGCTGCCGACCCAGATCGGCATCGTCACCAACATCGATCCGGAGCACCTCGACTACTTCAAGTCGGTTGAGAACATGCACCGCGCATTCGAGACCTTCTACCTCAACATTCCATTCTATGGTCTCACCGTGACGTGCATCGACCATCCGGTGGTTCGCGAGATGGTCGAGCGGCTTGAGCTCCGCCGCGACGGACGTCGGCTCCTCACCTATGGAACATCGTCTGACGCGGACTTAATCCTGCGGGACCTGCGCCACGAGCGCGGCGGGATTGTCATCGATGCCGACCTTGGCCCCCGCGTCTCCGGCGGCGAGCGGCTGCTGCGCGGCTGGTCGATTCCCATCCTTGGCCAGCACAACGCGCTCAATGCGCTTGCGGCGATCGCCTCCGCCAGCGAGGCAGGCCTCTCCGACGAGGCAATCCGAAAGACCCTCGCGACGTTCAAAGGCGTCAAGCGGCGGTTCGAATTCGCTGGAGCGTGGAACGATGCCGCCATCTATGACGACTATGCGCATCATCCGACAGAGATCGCCGCGGTGCTGGCGGCAGCGCGCCCTGGAGCACGCGGTAAGCTCATTGCGGTCTTCGAGCCGCATCGCTATTCACGCGTCAAGGATCTGTTCGGTGAGTTCAGCGCCTGCTTCCGCGATGCCGACAGCGTCATCGTCGCACCGCTCTATTCGGCCGGCGAGCAGCCGATCGAAGGAATAGATAACCAGCATATAGCTGAAGGCATTCGCGCGGCGGGCCAGTCGGCGGTTCAGTCGATCGAGAGCCCGCAAGACCTGGTGCCAATCCTTCGTAGCAGCTTGCGGCCGGGCGACACTGTTGTTTGCCTCGGCGCGGGCACCTCAACGGAATGGGCGCACGCTCTGGCGGGCTGGTTGGAGGCCGCAGAGCCGCGGCGCGCAGGGGCTGCGGAATAGCCGTCGCGGATAGCCTGCTGCGCACCCCTACGTCCTGAGAAACGCGGGGAATGCGTTATAAAGGGCACCCGACAGAGATTCGTGCCTGGAGCTACCGTTTGACGTTTCCTGACCTGACCGCCGACCTCAAGGCGAAGCTGCCAGCGCTGAAGGGGCGGATGTCGCCCAACGTCCCGCTTGCCGACATCACGTGGTTTCGCGTCGGCGGCCCGGCGCAAGTGCTGTTCGCTCCTGCGGACGAGGCCGACCTCGCATATTTCCTGCAGCACATCTCTGCCGATTTACCAGTTACGGTTGTTGGCCTCGGGTCCAACCTCTTGGTTCGCGATGGCGGCCTTCCCGGCGTCGTCATCCGTTTGGGGCGCGGCTTTGCGGCGGTGGCCGTCGAGGATGGCCATCGCGTCCGCGCCGGCACGGCGGTTCCCGACGTGAAAGTTGCGCGCGCTGCTGCCGAAGGCGGCATCGCCGGCCTTGCATTTTATCGCGGCATACCGGGATCGGTTGGCGGCGCGCTGCGCATGAATGCGGGCGCACATGGGCGAGAGACCAAGGATGTGCTTATCGGCGCGCGTGCGGTCGATCGCGCCGGCACAGTCCACAGCCTCTCGCTCGCCGACATGGGGTTCACCTACCGCCACAGCGCGGTGCCAACGGACTGGATTTTCACCGAGGCGACATTCCAAGGCGCGCCCGGCGATCCGGCCGCGATCTTGCGCGAGATGGAGGAAGTCGCGGACTATCGCGAGAAGAACCAGCCGATCCGCGAACGCACCGGTGGCTCGACGTTCAAAAATCCGTCGGGCCACAGCGCGTGGAAGCTCATTGACGACGCCGGCTGCCGGGGCTTGCGCGTGGGAGGGTCTGAAGGTCTCGGAGATGCATTGCAACTTTCTGATCAACGATGCGAATGCGACTGCCGAGGATGTGGAACGTCTCGGTGAGACCGTACGCGCGCGCGTGAAAGCCACATCCGGCGTCACGCTCGACTGGGAGATCATCCGGCTCGGGTCGGCGTTGGCTGGTCATCAAACTGGTGAAGCATTGGCGGAGGCGGCGGTCACATGATTGGTCAAGCACCTCCGCGGACTCGCGAGCACGTCGCCGTGCTGATGGGCGGTTGGTCCGCTGAGCGCGAGATCAGCCTAAAATCCGGGACGGCGGTTGCCGCGGCGCTGCAGGGCGAAGGCTATCGCGTCACCACGATCGACGTTGGCCGCGACATAGCCGTCAAGCTGAGCGAGCTAAAGCCCGATGTCTGCTTCAATGCGCTGCACGGCCGGTTTGGGGAGGACGGATGCATTCAAGGTATCCTCGAGAACTCTTGGTCTGCCCTACACGCATTCGGGGGTGCTCGCTTCCGCGCTCGCCATGCACAAAGAGCGCGCTAAGGACGTCATGCGGCCGGCGGGCGTGCCGGTTGCAGATGCCGAAGTCGTCACCCGACTGGAGGCGGCACGGCGGCACGTGCTCGAGCCACCCTACGTCGTCAAGCCGGTCGCGGAAGGCTCGAGCGTCGGCGTCGTCATCGTTATGGAAGGCGCCAATCGGCCGCCGGAGGCAATCGGAGCCGGTCAGCCGGACGATATCGTCATGGTCGAGCGCTTCATTCCTGGCCGGGAGCTTACGTGCGCCGTGATCGGAGACTTCGTGACAGAGGTCATCGAGATCGTCCCACTCAAGGGCCTCGCGTTCTACGATTACGAGGCCAAGTACGCGCCGGGAGGCTCAAAGCACGTGCTCCCGGCTGAAATTTTACCAGATGTTTACCAATTGGTCCGGAAATACACCCTGGCTGCCTGCCGGGCGCTCGGTTGTCGTGGCGCGGCACGGGCGGACTTTCGTTACGACGACACGGCCAATGGGGCGGGCGAGCTGATCTGCCTTGAGGTCAACACGCAGCCGGGGATGACCGAGACTTCATTGGTTCCCGAGCTGGCTCAATATGCGGGCTGGTCGTTTGGTGAGCTCGTGCGCTGGTTGGTCGAGGACGCGGGTTGCAACAGGTAGGGGGCGGGGAGGAGATCGCGCAGCGGGTGCTGAATGCACATCCGCTCCACCCAGCTGCGGACCTTGCTCAGAGTGCCCTACGTATTCCCCCCGCGACCCGGTCGGCAACCCTCATTCCCCCACGTGCCCGGCCGCGGTCGCGCACGCCGGCATATGGCCGCAAGCTCGGATATGCCCTCTTTGCTACTCTTTCGGGCGCATTGGCGTTTTCGCTTTTGACCGACGGCGGGCGTCAGACGCGCAACGTTGCGTCCATGCTGCCGAGCAAAGACCAGGTCTTCTCTTGGCTGGGACTGCGCATCGATCAAGTCGCGCTCAAAGGGCAACGCTTCACTTCCGACGGTGATGTCTTCGATGCAATCGATCTTCCCAACGTCGGCTCCCTTTTGAGCCTCGACAGTTCAGGCATGCGCAACCGCATCGAGGAGCTTCCTTGGGTCGGGAGCGCAGTCGTCAGCCGTGTTTTCCCCGGCACGATCGACGTGCACATCACCGAGCGCAGGCCGGCCGCGCTTTGGCGCAAGGGCGGACAAGACTACTTGATCGATGATTCTGGCCGAACGCTTTCAGTGGTTGCTCCGGGAGGGCCGCGGCCGCGGCTGCCGCGGGTCTCCGGTGATGGCGCTCCGGCACAGGCGAAGGCGCTGATCGATCTCGTGCTGCGCTTTCCGGCGATCGCAAATCGTTTCGAACTGGCCGAGCGCGTCGGCGGTCGCCGTTGGACGCTGCATCTCAAAGACCGTGTCACGGTGCATCTGGCGGCAGGACGTGAAGCGGCGTCGTTCGCAGCGCTCTCCGCTGATGGAGATCTCGGAAAGCTTTTGACCGGTCACGACTTGATAATCGATTTGCGAACGCGCGGTCGCATCACTGTGCGGCCCGCGCCACAGGGTACGAACGCGGCTCCTGCCGCGGGACAAAGCTAGGCGAGGAGGGACCATGATCGTTCGCGATAGATCCGATAAGGGTGCCAGCGAAATCGTTGGGTTGTTGGACATTGGAACGAGCAAGGTCGCGTGCCTCATCGCCGCGATTGATGTCGGTCAGGGATCCGGCGCTGCAAGTCGCGCGAGGCTTCTTGGCGTGGGCCACGTGTGTTCGCGTGGCATCAAAGGCGGCGTCATCGTCGATCTCTCTGAAGCGGAGGCCGCCGTCCGCGCTGCGATTGCTCAAGCAGAACGGGCAGCTCGCGTGACACTCGAGGATGTGTTCGTGTCGGTGTCGTGTGGGCGGCTTCAATCCTCCAACTTCGCAGCCTCCGTCGACGTGGCGGGTGGCGTCGTCCAGGCAACAGATGTCGAACGACTGATGTCTGGAGGGCGCTCGTGGGCGGAGCGCGATGGGCGCATGTTGATACATCTCAACCGCATCGGCTTCCGGCTCGACGGCGTGGCGGGGGGCAACGATCCGCGCGGTATGGCAGCGGCGCGCCTTTCGGCCGATCTACACACTGTTGGGGCCGATGAGGCTCCTATACGCAACCTGCTTCACGTCGTGGAGCGTTGCTACCTGTCCGTGCGAGCGCTCATCGCGGCGCCCTATGCGAGTGCGATCGCTGTAACGAGCGAGGAGGAGCGCCGGCTCGGCGTAACTTGCATTGACATCGGTGGTGGCACCGCGACGGTTGCGGTCTTTGCGGAAGGGCATTTTATCCACGCGGCAGCTGTGCCAGTCGGCGGTCACCACATCACGTTCGACATTGCGCACGCGTTGCAGACGCCACTTGCAGAAGCTGAGCGAATCAAGACGCTATATGGCACAATGGTCGTTGCTCGTTCCGATGAGCACGACGTCTTTTCGTATGCGTTCGCCAGAGAGGACGAAGGGACTAGCGGCCGCTCGACGAAGGCGCACCTAGCCGCAATCATACGGCCGCGGGTAGCCAACATCCTGGAACTGGTGCGGGAGCGGTTGGACCTGGCGGGCCTTGGTGCATTTGCAAGTGAGCGTATGGTGCTGACGGGAGGCACGAGCGGCCTCGTCGGCATTGGAGAGTTCGCGGCAAATATGCTTGGGCGGCCAGTGCGAGTTGCCAAGCCCCACCAAGTCGAGTTGCCGCCTAACTGTTCTAGTGCCGCGTTCGCGACGGTGGCAGGGCTTTTGGCAGTTGCGTCGGCGGGTGGGCAGGAAGCGCTTGCGTGGAGCCATGCGGGTGCGGACGGCACAGGGTACCTTGAACGCGTAGGGCAATGGCTCAAGGCTGGATTCGCATGATACCGGCAACCGTTCGCGCGATTGGCCCCGCGGAACGCCGGCAGGGGGAGCGCGAATGCTGAACGAGCACAGGTGCAATTTACGCGGGGGCGCGCACCTCAGATGAGCATTAAACTGCAGCTTCCCAAGCTTACCGACCTGAAGCCGCGAATCTCCGTCATCGGCGTGGGTGGAGCAGGGTGCAACGCCATCAACAACATGATCGCCGCCGGATTGACCGGCGTCGATTTTGTCGTGGCCAACACCGACGCACAGGCGCTCGCCGCCTCTAGCGCCGAGCACCGGCTGCAACTTGGAATCAATCTCACCGAAGGACTGGGAGCGGGATCGAAGCCCGAAATCGGCGAGGCCGCCGCCGAGGAAGCGGTTGAGGATATCCGCGCGCAGATCGTGGGCTCGCACATGGTCTTCATTGCTGCCGGGATGGGCGGCGGTACGGGAACCGGCGCAGCTGCCGTCATCGCGCGCACCGCCAGGGAACTCGGCATCTTGACCGTCGGCATCGTCACGAAGCCCTTCCACTTCGAGGGAGTCCGCCGGATGCGGACCGCCGAGTTGGGCATCGTCGAGATCCGTAAACACGTCGACACGTTGATCGCTATCCCAAATCAAAACCTGTTTCGTGTCGCCAACGAGAAGACGACATTCGCCGAAGCCTTCGTGCTCGCCGATCAGATTCTCTATTCGGGTGTCGCCTGCATCGTTGATCTCATCATCAAGGAAGGCCTGATCAACCTCGATTTCGCCGACGTCCGCACCATCATGAGCGGCATGGGTTCGGCGGTGATGGGAACAGGCGAAGCATCTGGCGAAAAGCGCGCAAGTCATGCGGCCGAAGAAGCGGTTGCCAACCCCCTCCTCGACGATGTTTCGCTCAAGGGGGCCAAAGGTCTGCTGCTGTCGATCACGGGCGGCAGCGATTTGACCCTGTACGAGGTCGACGAAGCTGCGAGCCGCGTGCGCGAGGAGGTCGATCCCGAGGCCAACATCATTGTTGGCGCCACCTTCGACGACACGCTCGGAGACAGGGTGCGCGTCTCGATTGTTGCCTCCGGGATGGCTCGCGCCAGCAATTCGGTTCCCGCTCCGAGTTCTACCGAGCAGCGCATGCGACCCGGCGCGCCGCCTGTTATTCCTGCGGCTCCACCGCCCTCGCCCCGTCCCGAGCACGAGGACGATGTGCGTCGGCGGTTATCTGAGGCCATTTACAGAGACGAGCCGCAATCACAGCGCGCCCGCGAGCCGGCACGAGCACCGCAACGCGAGACGTGGCGAGCCCCCGGAAACGTCGTCATCGAAGAAGGCCTGGCACATATGGCTTGGCTTACGCAGGCCCCGCGCGCGCCCGCATCAGAGCAGGATGCGCGCGAACTGCCGGATGACTTCAAGCCGACGCCTCCTATTGACGTCCGCAGAGCGCAACGACGCATGCCGGATGTGGAGGATTTCCCGCCGCTCGCTCAACAGGAATACCGGGCCAAGTCCGGACACAGACCGGCGTATCGAGACGGCGATCACGGTGTTGACGACGACGAAGAGCGCCCCGGCATCCTGCAGCGAATCATCGGGCGTGCACGCAAAGAGGCGACAGAGGCTGCCGATCGCTCGGGTTCGACCTTCGACAAGTTGCGCAAGCTCGCGCGAACGCCAACTGATTCGCCCGGCTGGCTCGACGAAAGCGAAGCTTCACGTGAAGCGCCGCGCCCAGATGCTCCGTCCGATGAGCAATCACTCCTGCCGGTGTTCTTCAATCGCTTGCGCAAGTAGAATTCGCCTGTGCAAATCAAGCACAAGCTCACGTGGCGCCTTGAGCGTTGTGGATCGGTAACACAGTGTAAGAAACCGTGATTTGGCGCGAATAACAGGCTCAGGTTATCGTTCCTTTGTTAACGACATTGTTCGCCACGTCCCCTAGTCCTCCGAGGGCGCAGCCGCCAAAGACGCCCCGGAAGGTTAAGGCAAATTCCGAATTGGGACGCGAACAAATGCCGGGGGTGGGGACGTCGCTGAGACTAGAACTTAGCGATCGTCGCTGAAGAGCATCGAGGGACGGCGCATATGTCGAATCGATTTATCGGCGCGCGACAAACCACGATTGCGCGCGAGATCGAGGTGACAGGGACGGGGGTCCATAGCGGAGCGCCAGTTTCGGTTATTCTGCATCCAGCAGCTGCCGAAACTGGCCTCCGTTTTATTGTCACCAAGCGCGGCCGTGTGGTCGCGGAAATTCCTGCCAACGTCAAACACGTCAAGAACCTCACGCTGTGCACTGTCATTGGCGATGACAACGGAGTGACGGTCAGCACGGTCGAGCATCTTCTCGCCGCTTTGCGCGGTCTCGCAGTCGACAACTGCATCATCGAGATCGACAGCAAGGAAGTGCCGATCATGGACGGGAGCGCCGCTCCCTTTGTCGAGCTGATCGACGAGGCCGGCCTCCGCGAATTGCAGGCCCCGCGCCAGTTCATCAAGGTGCTGCGGCCGGTACGAGTTGAGGAAGGCGACAGCTGGGCTGAGCTTCTTCCCCACACAGGCTTTCACCTGGACGTTGAAATCGACTTCTCCTCTCCCTTGATCGGCCGGCAGCGGCTCTCTTACGAAATGAGCCCCGGCGTCTTCCGCAACGAAATCTCCCGCGCCCGCACCTTCGGCTTCATGAGCGACGTGGAGCGGCTGTGGAAGGCGGGTCTGGCTCTCGGCGCCAATCTCAACAACACAATCGCCATCGGCGAAAACAAGATCATGAACCGCGAAGGCCTGCGTTACCCGCAGGAGTTCGTGCGTCACAAGATGCTCGACGCTGTGGGTGACCTTGCCCTTGTCGGCCAGCCCATGCTCGCGGCCTTCCGCTCGGTACGCGGTGGACACCGTCTAAACTCGCTGGTGGTGCAGGCGCTGCTGGCCGATACGCAGGCCTGGACGATCGTCGAAGCTCCGCGCGTGCGTGGCCGGGCGTCCGTCGATATCGGCTTTGCCATCGCTGCCGGAGAGTAACGACCTTACTCGCGCTTCGAGAGCCGCTTATGCCCTGTCTACTGAGAGGGCGGAGTCGGGCGTTTGGCGGCGGACGGCACGCCGAGCCCAATAACAACCATAATCATCTCCTAGCGGAGACAATGCCATAGCAGCGACTTGCGGCTTCGAGCGCGACAGCTGGTATGTTAAATGCGATACGGGGTTCGCATTGAGCCGGGGACGATAGCGAAACAAGGCTCATGCTGCAGGTGGGGATGAAACGAGTTCGGCTAGGGTTGTTGCCGGTCCTCAAAGGGCTTGCTCTTGCAGCGTCGCTTGCGGTGCTTGCGGGTTGCGCGTCGTCGGGCGACGCCGCCAGGGCCCTCAACCCCGATCCGCCGTCAAAGATGTTCGCCGACGCCGACGCACTGATGGCGAAGGGCAAGTTTGAGGACGCGGCAAAGAAATTCGAGGACGTTGATCGCGAGCACCCCTACTCTCCGGAGGCGCGCCGCGCGATCGTGATGTCGGCCTACGCCTACTACAAGGCCGGCAAGCTGCCCGAGGCCATTGCCTCCGCCGAGCGCTACACGACCATGCATCCTGGGACCAAGGAAGCGCCGCTCGCGCATCACATCATCGCGTCGGCCTACTTCGATCAGATGAAGGATCCGGCACACGATCAGAATTCGACCAGGAAGGCGCTCGCCGAGCTAAAGACGCTGAAGACGCGCTACCCCGACAGCAAGTACGCGCAGGAAGCCGACAACCGCATCCGGCTGGCTGAGGACACGCTCGCCGCGCAGGAGATGCAGGTCGGCCGCTACTACATGGACCACAAGGACTATGTGGCGGCTATCAATCGTTTCAAGACCGTCGTCTCCGACTACCAGACAACCGCGCACGTCGAGGAAGCCCTCTACCGGCTGACCGCAGCGTATATGTCGCTCGGAATCACCTCCGAAGCGCAGAGCGCAGCCGCGGTGCTGGGCCACAACTTCCCCAACTCGAGCTGGTACAAGGATTCCTACGCGCTGTTGCAGGCGCAGGGTCTGCAGCCGGCGCAAAGCGGCGGCTCGTGGTTCTCGTCGATCTTCGGAGGAGGGTCGAAAGCGAAGCAGACGCCTCCGGCTGCCGCCCCCGCTCCAGCAGCACCGACGGCCCCGCCAGCCGCCAACGTGCCTGCGTGGCCACCGGCTGAGCCCTCGGGCCCGCCGCCGCCATCGACGCTGGGCGGTCCCGTGCCGCCTCCCGGCACCTGATCTCGGGGCTATCCAATTGGCGCTATCCGATCCGGCGCTGACCGGGCAGCCCTGCCACGGTTGAGCGCGATTGACAGGAGAGCAAGCCACTCTGCCTGTGGGCCACGGACCGGGCGGGTTTTCCCTTTCCAGTCCCATCCGCTAATGCTGAATCGCAGCCTATATTGCGGCACAGCGGGAGCGGCGCGGCGTCAGGATGGCCAAGAAAGTCCAGCAAGAGACAGCGGTCGGAAAGCTGAGCGAGGTGCAGGCGCAGGCCGAGCTTAAACGCCTCGCCGCGCTCATCCATCACCATGATGAGCTCTATTACCGTCAGGACGCCCCAGAGATCTCTGACGCGGACTACGATGCGCTCCGACTGCGCAATGAGGCGATCGAAGCACGCTTTCCCAAACTCGTTCGGCCTGACAGCCCTTCACGACGGGTGGGAGCGGCGCCCGCGGAGGGATTCGGCAAGGTCCGTCACCGCGTGCCGATGCTTTCGCTTGGGAACGCCTTCGACGACGAAGACGTCATCCAATTCGTTGAGAGAATTCACCGCTTCCTGGGTACATCCAAGGACGCGCCACTCGAGTTCACGGCAGAACCCAAGATCGACGGGCTCTCGATCTCGTTACAATACCGCGACGGCAAGCTCGTTGAGGCGGCAACGCGCGGAGATGGCGCTGAGGGCGAGAACGTCACAACCAACGTAATGACGATCGCCGATATTCCACACCGTTTAAAGGGCGGCAAGGTGCCCCGGACCATCGACGTGCGCGGCGAAATCTATTTGGCGCACGAGGACTTCGCGCGTCTCAACGCCGAGCAAGCCGCCAATGACGCTAAGATTTTTGCTAATCCACGCAACGCCGCCGCCGGCTCGCTGCGCCAGCTTGATGCTTCGATAACGGCATCGCGGCCACTGAAATTCTTTGCCTACGCCTGGGGCGAAGTTTCAGAGCTGCCAGCTGACACGCAGGCTGGAGTCTACGAGGCGTTTAAGCGTTGGGGCCTGCCCGTAAATCCAAAAACGCGTCTCTGCGCCGGCGCAGAAGCTCTCCTCGATTACTACGTACATATGGCCGATGACCGCGCCAAGCTGCCTTATGACATCGACGGCGTCGTCTACAAGCTGAACCGGCTCGATCTGCAGGAGCGCCTTGGATTCGTTTCGCGCTCGCCGCGCTGGGCGATTGCGCACAAGTTCCCGGCCCAGCAGGCGATGACCGTGCTCAACGACATCGAGATCCAGGTTGGCCGGACGGGATCATTGACCCCCGTCGCCAAGCTCGAGCCCGTGACTGTGGGGGGTGTCGTAGTCTCCAACGCCACGCTCCATAACGAGGACGAGATCGCGCGCAAGGACGTGCGTATTGGCGACACCGTGGTCGTGCAGCGGGCCGGCGATGTCATTCCGCAGATCGTCAGCGTCGTCGCGGACAAGCGTCCCAAGGGCGCGCGGGCCTATCGCTTTCCCGACCGCTGCCCTGCCTGCGGCAGCCACGCCGTGCGCGAGAGCAACGAGAAGACCGGCCGCGTTGACGTTGTGCGCCGTTGCACGGGGGGGCTCATTTGTCCTGCGCAGCGGGTAGAGCGCCTTAAGCACTTCGTGTCGCGCAATGCCTTCGACATTGAAGGACTCGGCGAGAAGAATATTCAGGCCTTTTACGACGACGGTCTTATTCAGTCGCCGGAAGATATTTTCACGCTGGCGGCCCGTGACGCGCGCTCCACCAAGAAGCTCGAGCAGCGCGAGGGATGGGGCCCACAATCTGCCGCCAAGCTCTTCGCTGCAATTGCTGCGAGGCAACGCGTGACACTCGACCGCTTCATTTTCGCGCTCGGCATTCGCCACGTCGGTGAGACGACAGCGCGGCTGCTTGCTCGTTTCTACGGCACTGTCGAGGGATTCCGGGAAGGCATGATCGCAGCCGCCAAGGGCAAGGACACCGACGCGTTCAAGGAACTCGACGCGATCGAGGGAATTGGTGAGGTGGTCGCCGAGGCGATCGCCGACTTCTTCGCTGAGCCGCACAACGTTCGCGTCGTCGATGAGCTCTTGCGTGAGGTTTCGCCGCAGCCGTTGGAGGCGCGCGCCACCTCATCGCCGGTGGCGGGAAAGTCGGTGGTCTTTACGGGCACGTTGACATCGTTGACGCGCAGTGAGGCCAAAGCTCAGGCCGAGCGGCTTGGTGCAAAGGTTGCCGGCTCGGTATCAAAGAATACGGACTACGTCGTTGCCGGCGCCGATTCGGGTTCGAAACTGACCAAAGCGCGCGAGCTCGGCGTCAAAATCCTGGATGAAGACGAGTGGTTGGAGTTGACCCGACCCAAGTCGAAAGGCTAGGTGGGCGCCGGCCTTTTTTGCCTGTGCACCGAGTCGAATAGGAGGAGTGGGCGATTTGTTGAGGCGACGCCGATTGGCATCAGGTGTCACGTTGGGGCCCCCGTTGCCCATTCGCCTGCTCAACTCGTTGGGTCCGCTCATCAGGTCGCTGGGGTTGTGGCCAAGGATCGACACCCAGGCTCTGATGCGATCGGTCGAGCGCAAGTGGAACCGCAACGATTGGCCAGCGCCGCTGTTGCGTGCTTTGCCGCCCCGGGCCGCAGCTTTCAACGACGACGCCAAGCTCTCTCTTTTCGGAGCTCTGATTGCGCGCAGCCAGTTCAAGAAAAGCCTGACCAACGGGTTAGGCTACGAGGACCTCATTTCGCGTTACCCCGAGATTCTCGATGAGCGAATCGACCGGCCCCTGTTCGTGCTGGGCCTCCCACGCACCGGCACGACCCTCCTGCAGCGGCTTTTGTCGTTGCATGCCGGCGCGCGCTACCTACCGTTCTGGGAAGCATACACGCCGTTTCCCAAGGTGATAGGGCAGCACAAGGACGGCAACGACGGACGCCGCGAAACTGCGCGCCGCAGGGTGGCCATTCTGAAGTGGACGGCGCCTGAAATGGATAAGATCCATCCCATCGACGTCGACGATCCCGAGGAATGCTACCATCTCTTCAGATCGCACTTCCTCGTTCCGCCGGGATTCGATTTCGCGCACGTGCCGACCTACTGGAACTGGTTCGATGAAACCGCGCATGCCGATACGTACCGCATGCACAAGCGCCAGCTCCAATGCCTACAGTGGTTGAACGGACGGCAGCACTGGGTGCTGAAATGTCCGAACCACTTGTCTGGTATACCCCAACTGCTCGCGACATATCCGGATGCACGTATCGTCTACACGCACCGCGATCCCGAGAAGATCATCGCGTCTTTATGCAGCTTGACGGCAGTGACGTGGAGCATGATCTCCGATGATGTCGATTTGAACCAGGTTGCCGATTTCGCGCTGGGAATGGCGCAGCGGTGTCAAGCTGCAGCAGAAGATGCTCTGCGCACCGTTCCTCGCGAACAGATCATGCATGTGGAGTTTGATCAGCTTGTAGCCGATCCGGTGGGAACGGCGGCGGGTATCTATCAACGCTTTGTCTACCCGCTAGACCCCGCGCTCACGACCAAAATGGCAGAGTGGCTTCGCTGCAATCCAACCGACAAACACGGGAAGCACCACTATCAGCTGAGTGACTTTGGCCTCACTCCAGCAGAGGTACGGGCGCGGCTCTCTCGTCCGGAGCCCGCAGCAGCGCGAGCGGGCACGTAGCGGCGCTCATATAGGTGCCGTGGCCAGTTCGAGCCAGCGCCGAGTGTCGGCATCCAATTCCGGGCTGAGCACTTCGAAGACGCGGGCGTGATATTGGTCGAGCCAAGCAATCTCGGCCTGGCTCAGCAGCTCTTTTACGACTAGCTGCCGGTCAATTGGCGCCAACGTCAGCGTCTCAAATCCCATCATTTCCAGGTCGCCACCCGGGATTTTTTCCGGCCCCGTTACGAGCACCAGATTCTCGATACGGATACCGTAGGCACCTTCATTGTAATAGCCGGGCTCGTTCGAGCAGATCATGCCCGCCGCCAGTGGTGCCATGCCGGCCTTCGAGATCGACTGGGGCCCCTCGTGCACGGACAAATAGCTACCGACGCCGTGGCCCGTGCCGTGGTCATAGTCCATGCCATGCTCCCACAGGGGGCGGCGCGCCATCGGATCGAGGTCGATACCGCGCGTGCCAACCGGAAATCGCGCTGTTGCGATCGCAATATGACCCTTCAGGACCAGTGTGAAGCGTTCGCGCATCTCGTCGGACGGCTCTCCGATCGCGACGGTCCGGGTGATGTCGGTCGTGCCGTCCTGGTACTGCGCGCCGCTATCGATGAGGAACAGCTCGCCGGGACGCAGCTTGCGGTTTGTCGCTTCGTTCACGCGGTAATGAACTATGGCTCCGTTCGGCCCACTGCCTGAAATCGTGTCGAAGCTGATCTCGCGCAGCTGGTTCGTCGCGCGGCGAAAAGATTCAAGGCGCCGTACCGTCTCGATTTCATCGACCGTGCCTGACGCGATCGCGCTATCGAGCCAGGCGAGAAATCGCGTCACTGCCGCACCATCGCGAAGTTGCGCAGCGCGCGCACCTCTGATCTCGGCCGCGTTTTTAACGGCCTTCAACAATAGGCAAGGGTCGCTGCCCCGCGCGATGCGTCGTACTCCACCGAGTGCGCGAGCGAACGCATAGCTCGCCGTTTGCGGATCGACACGAACGCGCTTGTTGGCCTTGCGCAGACTTGCAAGTCGTTCGTCGAGCTTGCTGGGCGGACTGACCTTTGCGAAGCTCTTGAGCTCAGTTCGCGAGGCGGCGTCGAGCTTTTCGGGCGCAATGAACAGCTCGGGCTTGCCTGATTGCGGAATGATGGCAAATGCCAGTGCAACAGGGTTGTGCGGTATGTCCGAGCCGCGGATGTTGAACGCCCATGCCACAGAATCGCTGAGCGTCAACAGTGCAGCATCCTGGCGATCGTCCTGTAGCCGTTTTTGAACGTCGGCGATCTTGTCGGCTGCGGAGCGGCCGGCGAGCTTGACGGGATGAATCGAGATCGGATGGCTCGGTGGCGAAGGCCTATCGCGGCTCCACGCGCGGTCAATGAGGTTGCGGCTGACCGGTTTGAGCTTGATGCCTGAGCTTTCGAGCGCAGGCGCAATACGCTCGATCTCGGCTATCGTGTGCAACCTCGGATCGAACCCGACGCTCTGGCCGCGGCCAAGATGCTCCGTCAGCCACTCGGCGATGCGCGCTCGCGGAAGAGAAGAAACCTCGACAACCGCAGAGTTCGACCTCTGCTCGGGCCTGCACGGTATAGCGGCCATCGACGAATAACGCCGTCCTCTTCTTGGTGACAACGGCAAGGCCTGCCGAGCCGGAAAAGCCAGTCAGCCATCTGAGCCGCTCGGCGCAAGCTGGCACATACTCGCCCTGATGCTCGTCGGTGCGGGGCACGAGATAGGCGTCGATGTCGGCAGCCGCCATCAACCCGCGCAGCGCCTTGACGCGCTCGCCAGCGGCGCCGCCGTTTGCCGAAACTTCGAAGCTCTGGAACATGCTGTCTCTTTAGGCGTCTCGCCGCGCACGGGCAAACCGCAAGCGCAAAGTATCAATCGAGGTCTCGGCAACTCGAGGGACGTGGGATTTGCGGCGCTTGCGGAACCGGAGCGTGGTCCAGCCGGCCATGCTGCGTCTCTCGATAAGTGCAAAATCATGGGCCACGTAAGTCGCAACCACTTGCGGCGCCTCGGGATCGAGCAGCCCGCCGAGGACCAGCATCCCCCCATCCGCCATGGACTTTCGTATCTCCGGTGCGAGTGTGCACAGCGGCCCGGCGAGGATATTGGCGATCACCAGGTCGAACGGCGCGCCATGCCGCAACCACGGATGGGCGAGCCCTTGGGCGCAGACGAACGCGATGCGTTGGCCAGCGCCGTTGGCCGCGGCGTTCGCGGAAGCGACCGCGACGGCCTTCGGATCGTTGTCGCTTGCCATTACGTTCGCCCGCGGCTGCGCGCGGGCCGCGGCAATCGCGAGCACTCCTGATCCGCAGCCGAGGTCGAGCACTCGGCGGAACGTCATTGCGCGGGTGAGACCATCGATCATCAACAGACAGCCTTGCGTTGTCGCGTGATGGGCCGTGCCGAAGGCCTCGCCGGCATCAATAAGGATTGAGTTTGGTCCTTGCGCGATCCGCGCCGTATCGTGACTTCCGTGAACGAGAAAGCGCCCTGCGGCAACGGGCGGCAATGCCTCCTGCGAGATCGTCACCCAATCGAGATCAGGCACGTCCGTGATTTCAATTGGTGGAATACCCGCACCAACGACGCTCTCCAGCTGCCGTGAAATTTCGCCGGCATCGGCTGACGCGGGACAGTAGGCCTCGATGCGCCACGCATCAGGTCCGTCGGCGAACTGGCAAACCGCGTCTGGCGGAGGGTTCACGAAGTTTTCGAGTGCGCCGACGAGCGTGCGCGCCAGCGACGTATCGAGTGCTCGCAAAGTGAGCTTTGACGCCATTTATCGTGCCGGAAACGGCAGGTGACCCCAGATCACGCGGTTTCCTTCGGCGCCCGACCTTCGAATTCGAGGCCTTCGGCGCTCATCGGCTCGGGCAGCTCGTCGAGAAACAGATCCCATTTGCCATCGATATGGAGGGCCGCTTCGTGCGGCGGCAACGTGATGAGTGTTCCATCGGGGCGCTCGGTGACAACGCCGTCGCCGATGAGCCGCGAGAGCGCGTCGGGAATGTCGAAGTCGACGCTGACGCCAAAGTTGCTGGCAAGGTACTGCTCGATCGCCGTGTCGATGTCGGGGATGTCTTGCCGCCGTGCTCTTTCCTTGGCGAGTACGCTGTACAGCAGCATTTCCTCCTTAATGTCCTCCTCGGCGGCGCGCGCCGCAAGCTTCAGCATGACGCCGCGGTTATCGGCCATGGAGTGAAAGTAAAGGTTCTGCGCCATGACCACCATGTAGCGCTGCTTCTGGTTGAGGAAGTTCACGGCCTGTCGAAAAGCGATACCGCCGAAGCCGAAGAGCGCGCCAACAGCGGCCAGCGGGTTTGTCGCCAGCAGCGCGACTTTGCCCGCCGCCCCAATTGCGCCCAGCCCCAACCCGCCGCTGGCCGTCGCTCCGAGTCGTATTTTGTCGAAGAAGCGGAAGCGCACCTCGGTGTTGGGGAAGACCATCTCCAGATCGCTCCTCGGAATGTTCTTGAAGAGCTTCATGTAGATGTTGTTTTCGAGGACGTTGGGCGGCATCCCAGCGAGCTTGCGGCGGACGATTTTCTCCGCCTCGCGGTGGTTGAGCTTCTCCCCCTGCATGACTTCGCGCACGCGCGTTTCAAACGGCTTCAGTTTGAACAACAGGAACAGCCGCTGGAAGATCGGGATATCGAAGTCTTCTTTGAGATAGAATTTATTCCATCGGCGGCGATAGTTCCGCTTGGTCGATGCTCCGCGATAGAAGAGGAGGACATCCTCAAACGCGTCGAGATCGACATACAGATCCAGGTCGTACGCGGACTCGCGTGTCAAAATCGTTTGGACATCGTGGTGGTCGATCCGGACATAGTTAGCCTGCTCGAGGATGGTCGACATTCCCTCGATCACGCGGTCCTTCATGATGGCTCGTTCCTCGGGCGTGAACGCGCGCGTCATCAGGAGATCGCTGTCGGGGCTGAACGGCTCGTACGTTTCTTCGAGCACGCTCAGCTGAGCGTTGTATTGCTGCCGGCGCCAATGGTCGAGGTATCGGAAGAATCGCCGCGCATGTTGTGCTTGCCCAGCAGGCCAGGAGGCCGGTGCCGTGAGCCGGTCGAGCAATGCAAAGCGCGTCACGGGAATAAACCGCTCGCGACCGCGTTGCGCTTCAGGCTTGACCGCGTCGAAGGCCGAAACCTCTACGGGAGTTGGCGTGGCTTGCGGCGCGGGCTGCTTTGGATAGAAACCCGACGAGGTTTCCGGCGCGGCTCCGTCCACGTCAGCAGTTGACATGATTGGACTCCCTCCAATCCGAAACGCAAACGTACTTGTCGACGCGCCATCCCTTCGGCTGCAGGAAAGGCACCCCCGGCTCTTCTAGTGTCTAAAAGCGCCGATTGTCGAGCGCCCTCCGACAACTTGAGGAATTTGGGCCGCGAAGTTAGAGGGCCGAGCCTCACCACCGCATCCCAATGCCCAATTCTCTTGCGTGCATAACGCGACAGGCCGCCACAGTCGCGCCCTTGTTAAGCTCAAGAGAGGATTAGTGCCTGCGTACCGTTGTGAGGGGATTTTGAGGTGCGTCGCGTTATCGGGATTTTGCTGGTTTCCAGCATTAGTTCAGTATGCCCAGCCGTCGCGGGCGATCAGCTCGTCATGCCATTTGAATGCGGCCTCAGATCCGGCCGTGTCATCGTTTCTCCAGCCGCACAGAAGCGCTACCCGATCGTGGGCGAGCGCGAGCGACAATCGATCACCACCTGTCGCGGACCAGCTGGGTGCCGCACCCTTACGGTTCATCGATTTGTCATATCGTGCGGTGGCGCGGGCGTCGCATGGATGCGCGTAGCGGCGGCCATCAAGAGTGCCGGTAATCGTCCTGCGTGGATTGAGGCTGGCCATCTGAACATGGTGCTGCCGGCGCCCGGCTCGCGCCGCGCCCTCCGGCCGTGCAACGACCGGCCCGCGTACGCGCTCGGTGCGATGCCGGTGCAGCAAGTTGCTTTTGCCGGCGGCTGCGCGAGCGGCCCCCTAGGCGCTAAATTCGAAAGCATCTTGCTGCCGGCAGGATTTGCGCCCGTCGATGAACTGGGCGCGCGATTGGTTTCTTCGTTTGCTGGCGGCCCTTCAAAGTCGGCCAACAGTCCCACGGCCTCACTGCGCTCGGTGTCAGCGGCGACCGGCGAGACGCTTGTCGCCAAGGTCGATTCCAATTCGATCGTGGAACCAATACCTGGTCTTGAGCCATACGAGCCGGCTGTTGAACCGACGATCGCGTCTGAAGACTGGGTCACGGTCGTGCGCGCAGAGCCGCCGCGCGCGGTTATGCGGCAAGAGGCGCCTCGCGGCGCGGAATTGCCTTGGGCGTGGGTCCTGCTCGGTACGGGGCTCGCCACCACTGCCGCGTTCGCGCGTATTCGATTCGCGCGGCTGGCGCCAAGCAGACCCGCCACAGCCTCACGGCCGCAGCGTGGTCCGTTTGGATTATCCGCGCTGTTCCGGTCGAGTCTGGGACGCGCGGTTCCAATTCGCAAGTTTACCAACGCTGGCGCGGCCGTCACGGCGCTGCTGGAGCAGACCAACGACGTCGTGGAGGAACTTAAAGGCGCAGGCCCATTGCGCGAGGTGTTGCAGTCCGAGCTTGCGCTCGTTCGCCAGCGGCTTGCATCGGTCGATGATGCGGCCGGGGAGGATGCCGATGCTGCGACGAAGAACGCGCCGCAGTTTCGCGCGCTCATCCGGGAACTGGAGCGTATCCGGCGGATAGCAAACAGCGCGGCGGCGAGCCTTTCGCGGACGCGTCCGGCCGGCAAATTGCCCGCAACCGTTTATGAGGCGTACAATGTTCTTGGCGTAAACCCAGACGTCAGCGAGGACGTGGCAAAGAAGATCGTCGACGCTTTGCGCATGAGCTGGCATCCCGACCATGGGCGCGACAAGTCGGATCGAGCCGAGCGCGAGAACCGTATTCGCCAGATCAACGTGGCTTGGGAGTTGATAACGGCCAAGCGCTTGGCGGCTTGAGACTATGGCGTGGCGGCAATCAAGGCCTTCCTCCTCGCGCAACTCACGAGTTGGGCAATCATGGCCTCAGCACCCGATGACCGTTCCGCCGATCGCCAGGAGATGGTCTGCGATATCCGACTGCTCGAGCACCTCGTTGCGCCCGAGGGTGCCCACATTGAGCCTCGCGTGCTGGAAGCCATGGGCAAAGTTGCGCGCCACGAATTTGTGCCACCTGCACAGCGGCACTCTGCATATCGCAACCGCCCCCTGTCGATAGGGTTCGGCCAGACGATCTCGCAGCCTCTAATCGTGGGACTTATGACCAGCTTGCTGGCGCCTAAACCCGGCGATGCGGTGCTCGAAATCGGCACGGGCTCGGGATATCAAACGGCCGTGCTCGGAGCACTGGTTGGAGAAGTCTACACCGTCGAAATCGTGGAAGGGCTGGGCATAGGCGCGGCGGCGACGCTGAAGCGATTGAACTACGCCAATGTGCACACGCGAATCGGAGACGGGTACAAAGGGTGGCCCGAGCACGCGCCCTTCGATTCGATCATCGTGACTGCGGCTCCCGATCACGTACCGCCCGATCTCATCGCGCAGCTCAAGCCTGGAGGCCGACTGGTTATTCCGGTGGGCAAGCTGACACAAGATTTGCTGGTCTTTACCAAGAACGAGCAGGGTACGACATCGCGCCAGGAAATCGTGCCTGTCCGATTCGTCCCGCTGACGCGCGGGCAGGATTGAGCGAACGGTCTACTTCCAGGACCACGAGATGTCCGTCTGCTTGTACTCGACCGCGTTCTCGGGCGAGCCCTCGGCGTCCATGTCGAGTTCCTTGCCGTCCTTGTCGTAGAGATGGATCTTACCGTCGATTGCGAGGGTGCGTTTGCCGATCTCACATTCATAGGGCACGCCGCGCGCGCCGCCGAGGTTGACCCAGTGGCCGCCGAAACGGGCGCCCGTGCAGATGACGGTTTCGGCCTTGAGACCCTCGGCTGCCAGGGTACGTGTGACTTCGGCAACGAGCTTCTGCTCGCCTTTGAGCTGGTCCATGACTTCGTCGAGCGAGATGCTGCCTGGAGCATGCGCGGCCACTATGTCCAGCATAAGCCATGCGAGGGTGCCGGCGAGAATTTTGAGCGGGGGCATCCGGCGCATTGCAGATCTCTTTACTGGCGTTCCACGAAGCTATCAACTACGCGCTTGCGACCTGCCTTATCGAAGTCGATCGTGAGTTTATTGCCGTCAACCTCGGCCACCGTGCCGGCCCCGAATTTCTGATGCGTAACCCGCTCTCCCCGCCGGAAGGCAGCATTGCTGCTCGACGCGGCGACGAGCTCGCCCTCAATGGTCACCGGACCGCGGGCGCGCTGCGCCTGCTCACGGCTCCATCCCGAATCCGATCGCTCCTTCGTGCGCTCGCGTGCGCGCTGCCAGCCGGGAGTTCTCGTATGTCGCGTCGAACGGGGGCATTTCATCGAAGCGGCTGCGTGTAAAACCGGCGCCGAAATTCTGATACGCGCCGCCGAACGGCATCTTTGCCTCCATAACGGCAACATGCGCCTCCGGAAGCTCGTCGACGAAGCGTGAGGGCAGCGCCGACTGGTAGAGCCCGCGGTTACGGCGGTTCTGCGCGAAGGAAAGCTTGGCCAAGCGTTTGGCACGCGTGAGCCCGACATAGGCGAGGCGACGCTCCTCCTCGAGTCCGGCCTGTCCGCTTTCATCGAGGCTTCGCTGGTGTGGAAAGAGGCCTTCCTCCCACCCGGGCAGGAAAACAACGTCAAACTCGAGACCTTTAGCGGCGTGCAGAGTCATCAGCGAGACGCGGTCGCCGTCGCCCGCTTGGTCGACATCCATCACGAGACTGACGTGCTCGAGAAAACCGCTAATGCTATCGAACTCGTGCATGAAGCGCACAAGCTCCTTCAGGTTCTCGAGGCGCGACGCTGCCTGCGGGCTCTTGTCGGCCTGCCACATGGCGGTATAGCCGGACTCGTCCAGGATCAGCTCGGCGAGCTCGGTGTGCTTCATGCTGGGAATCATCGAGCGCCAGCGTTCAAAGGCGGCAACCAGCTCAGCGAGGGAGCGCCGCGCCTTTCCCGGCAGCTCCTCGGTTTCGACAATAATCTGGGCCGCCTGATACATCGGCACCGAGCGCGCGCGCGCAAGCTCGTGCACGCGCTTCACGGATGTGTCGCCGAGCCCGCGCTTGGGGACATTGACGATTCGCTCGAACTTGAGGTCGTTGACGGGGTTGGCGACAACCTCGAGGTAGGCGATGGCGTCTTTGATTTCCTGGCGTTCGTAGAAGCGCGGACCGCCGATCACGCGGTAGGGCAGGCCCATCGTGATGAAGCGATCTTCAAATGCGCGCATCTGGAATGATGCGCGCATCAGAATGGCAACTTCTTTGAGCGACTGACCCGCCTTCCGCATGCCCTCGATGTCATCGCCGATCGAACGTGCCTCCTCCTCGTCGTCCCAAACGGCAGTGACGGTGACCTTGTCGCCGTCCTGTCCATCTGTGAACAGTGTCTTGCCCAAACGTCCCTTGTTGGCGGCGATGAGGCCCGAGGCAGCAGCAAGAATGTGACCGGTCGAGCGGTAGTTGCGCTCAAGACGGATGATCTTGGCGCCCGGAAAGTCAGTCTCAAATCGGAGGATGTTGTCGACTTCCGCTCCGCGCCACCCGTAGATCGATTGATCGTCGTCGCCGACGCAGCAGACGTTGGGAGAGCCTTGCGCCAGGAGTTGCAGCCACAAGTACTGGGCGACGTTGGTGTCCTGATATTCATCGACGAGGATGTAGCGGAAGCGACGCTGATAGTCGGCCAGGACATCGGGATTGGCGAGGAACAGCCGCAAGCACTCGAGCAGGAGATCGCCGAAGTCGCAGGCGTTGAGCTCCTTGAGGCGGCGCTGATAGGCGGCATAGAGATGCGCGCCTTTGCCGGCGGCGAATGCATACGTCTCGCCGGCCGGCACGTTTTCCGGCGTGAGCCCGCGGTTCTTCCATCCGTCGATGAGGCTCGCGAGCTGACGGGCGGGCCAGCGGTCCTTGTCCAAGCCCTCCGCCTCGATCACCTGCTTCATCAGGCGGATCTGGTCGTCGGTGTCGAGGATTGTGAATCCGGACTTCAGGCCGACGAGCTCGGCATGCCGGCGCAAGATCTTGACGCCAATCGAGTGGAACGTGCCGAGCCACGGCATGCCCTCGACGACGCCGCCGACGAGGGCGCCGATGCGGTCCTTCATCTCGCGCGCGGCCTTGTTGGTGAACGTAACGGCGAGCACTTGGCCCGGGTAGGCCCTGCGGCTCGCGAGGATGTGGGCGATGCGCGTCGTCAGGACGCGAGTCTTGCCGGTCCCCGCTCCTGCCAACACCAGCACAGGGCCGTCCAGCGCCTCTACCGCCTCGCGCTGTTCTGGATTGAGCCCGCCCATGTACGGGGGCGCGCCGGCGGTCTCCAGCGCACGCGCCGAAATCGGCTGCGAGGGAGTCGCCGCCGGTGCTGTGGGCAGATCGAATGGCGGATCGTCTTGGTTGTCAGCGTTCGCCAAATGTTTTCGGCTTTGCACCATGCTGGGGAACTATAACACGCGCTCAAATGCGGCAACCTCTGGAGGCTGCTCGCCCACACCAGATATGGGGGTTCGTCTACGCGTATGCTCGCCTTAATGCGGCTAAATTTCGCGCAGGTGTCCGCCGCGGCGCGGGGGTCAAGGGTCCAGACACGGCGGGGCGAATAAGCTACACTGCAACGCACCTGACGTGGATGACTGGCGTCTGGGCCCCCCGGCCCTGTGTGTCATCAAAGAATAATCGCGAGGCGCATACGCGAGACGGCGCTGCCACGCCAGCGTTCGCACCGCTTGGAGAGAGGGTCCGGATCAGTTCCGGGCCTTGCAGAGGTCGATGAGCAACGGGCTTCTTTACATTGCCGGTTTCATTTCTCTCGTGCTCGCGGCGCTGTTTGCCGTTCCCTATTTCGTCGACTGGAACGGTTATCGCGGCGTGTTCGAGGAGGAGGCATCCCGCATCCTCGGCCGCGAGGTGCGCGTCGGCGGCAACGTAAATGTGCGACTGCTCCCGGCTCCCTTTGTCCGCTTCGAAAAGCTGCGCATCGCCGATACGACCGGCATCGTCGGCGAGCCGTTCTTCCGCGCCGAGAGCTTCACCATGCGGCTTTCGGTGCCGCCCCTGCTCAAGGGCATCATCGAGGCCAACGAGATCGAGCTGAAGCGTCCGGTTCTACGCTTGGCGCTCGACGGCGACGGCGGCGGCAATTGGCGCTCCTTGAGCATAACGCCTGGCGCTCTGCCGTTTGTGCCGGCTGGCGTCACCTTGCAGTCGGTGAAAATCGTCGAAGGCCTCGTGACGCTGCAAGGGCCCAAGGGCAACACATTCGCAGAGCTCGACGGCCTCAACGGCGAGCTCAAGGCCGATTCCATGCAGGGCCCGTTCTCCTTCAGGGGGACCACGAAGTGGCACGATGCTGATCGCGAGGTGCGCATCGCCACCGATGCCGTCGATGCCGAAGGCGCGGTGCGATTCAAGACGACGATCCGAGGCACAAAACGCGACAATGCCTACACCATTGAAGGCCGCCTCCTTGACCTCAAGGGTAACCCGCGCGTCACCGGCGAGGTGACGGCGAAGCTTGAGCTCGACGCGCCTGCGGTACCTTCAACTCAATCGCCATCGCCGAGTATTGGGGGCGAGGCGGAAACGGCGCAACAGCCGGTCGTCGATTTCAAGTCAGGGTTCACGGGCGATGCCAAGAGCTTGCAGCTTGACGGCATCACGCTCTCGTTCGATCGCGTCGGCCAGCCGCAGCTTATTTCCGGTTCGGCTGCGGCCTCCTGGACAGACGCTTTTACCGTCGATCTCAATCTCGCATCACGTTGGCTCGATCTCGACCGCATCTCTGGCGGCTCTGCTGTACAAAGCCCATTCGACACAGCGCGCGGGTTCGTGTCGGCGGTGATCCAGTCATTGCCTTCTGAGGCCGAGACAAAAGTGCGCTTCGACCTCGATCAGGCGACGCTCGGCGGCGAGGCGGTGAGCAACGTTAGGATCGAAGTGGCCCGGAACAGCGGCGCGCTTCTTCTAAAGGAGTTGCGTGCCGGGCTTCCGGGCGGCGCCAAGCTCGCGCTTTACGGCGCCGCAGCCGAGAATGCGGAGCCAGGCGCGTTCCGCGGCGAGCTCGCTCTGCGCGGAACGAGTCTCGCGCGCTTTCTCAACTGGGCCGCCAAGGACGACAGCGTCGCGGAGGCTATTCGCAGCGATGGGCCGTTTGCGCTGCAGGGCCGTTTTTCGATGAACGCGCAATCCGTCGATCTCACTGAGGCAGGTGCCGAGGTCGGTGGCACGCCGCTCACAGGAGAGGTGCATTACCGGGCCGGCGAGCGCGCGCGTCTCGCCGTTGTGCTGCAGGGCCAGCAAATCGACGCCGCGCGGTTGTGGCCCGCCGGGGTGGGTTACATCAAAGGGTTGCTCGCAGGTGGGACGGGCGAGGACAGTGCAAAGGCCGATGCAAAACGACCGCACTGGCTCGACACATCGCGCTCCGATCTGAGCCTCCGGCTCAGGGCAGGAACTCTGGCAACCGGTCGCCAGCCGCTGCGAGACGTGGACTTCGACATCGCGCTCGAGCAGGGGCAGTTTGCGATGCGCGCCTGCAAATTCGTCACGGACGACGGCCTTGCGTTCGAACTCGACGGGCGCGTCGCCGATGTCGCCGGCGACAGGAAGGGTTCACTGCATTGGGTCGTCGCGGCTCCCGACAAGAACTCTTTCACGTCCTTCGTGCGCCTTTGGGATTTGCCCGACGATCAAGCTGAGCAAGCTAAGCGGTATGTGCCTCTGACGCCGATGCGGCTCGCTGGTACCGTTCGGCTAGGCGACCGAGGAAAGACCAGCGCCGATATTCAGGCCGACGGTAGCGTCATGGGCGGCAGGCTCGTCGCCAATGCACGGCTTGATGGCGGTCTTGCAAACTGGCGCGCGTCCGACACCGACATTGCGATAACCATCGACAGCTCTGACGTGGTGCAAACGCTGAATGCGCTTGCGGCGCGCGTCGGCAGTCCGGCGCCAGAGCGGCGCGAGCGGCCTGGGCAGTTCTTCGTAAAGGCCGTCGGCATTCCCGCAAACGGCATGCTCACCACGGCGACAGTAAAAGCAGCCGGCATCTATTTGGCTTACGATGGCAACGTGGGGGTTGCTGCAGGCGGCGCGCGCAGCTTCAACGGCGACGTCCGCGTCTCCTCGCGCGAGCTTGGCGATATCATGGCGATTGCCGGCCTCGGCAACGGAAGCGCTCCTCGCGGCGTCCCGGTGATCGGCGCGATGAAGATGGTTTCGTCCAATCAGACGATCGAGCTCAAGCCGCAACTGCTCGCCGTCGGCGGAAGCAAAGTCGCCGGCACGGTCGCGCTCGCTTATCCTGCCGAAGGGCCGGCCATTGTGACGGCGCAATTGCAAGTCGATCAGGCGACGATCCCCGGTTTGTTGGCCATAGCGGTCGACCGTGGAGCGACCGCGGCGGTGCCCGAACAGCCTCCGGCTCAGCCAAAAACCGCCGCCAATGCAAAATCGGTCTGGCCTGAATCGCCGTTTGATTTCGCCGCCCTCGACGGCATCGAAGGCAAGCTCGGCATTGGCTTCGACACACTGTCGCTCGAAGACGGCATGGCAATAAGCAAAGCGCAGATCGAGGTGCAGCTCGGCCCGGGTAAGATTACCCTGGCCAAGCTCGAGGGCAGGGCTCTCGGCGGCACACTCGCAGCGAAGGCAACGCTCGAGAAAGAGCCGGGCGGCGCGAGCCTCAGCGGCAACGTTCAATTGGACGGTGCGCATTTGACGTTTGCGGGTGCCGCAGCCAGCGATGCTGGTCAGGGCGCGGACGCCGCAGCCACCATGTCGCTGGAGTTTTCGGGACGAGGCGCGACGCCCGACGGCCTGATCGCAGTTGCTGTGGGCAAGGGTGAGATCCAACTTGGCGACATGTCGATGCGCGTCCCGACGCCGCTCGCTGTCGTCGCCACCTCGGAAGCCGTATTGTCCGGTGGAGCCGGCGGCAGCGGCGATGAGCTCATCGCGGCGCTCAAGGCAAAGATTGCCGATAGCGAGGTCAAAGTAGGCCCGCGTAAGATTGCGATCGACGTTGCCGACGGAGCCGCAAAGCTCGAGGCGTTCACGCTCCCGTCGCAGGCGGGTACAACCACTGTAACCACGACCGTGGATCTCGCCTCTCTCATGGTCGACAGCTCTTGGCTGCTCGAACCGAAGGCACCGGATGTGGAGCAGCCCGATAAACCGCGCAAAGGCGCGTTGCCGAGCATCACTTTCGTCTATGTCGGACCGTTGAAAGATGCATGGACGCTGCAGCCTCGCGTCACTGCGGACCAACTCGAGCGCGAGCTTGCTATCCGCAAGATGGAGCTCGATGCCGATCAACTCGAGCGCCTGCACAAAGCGGACGCCGAGCGGGCGCAACGTGAGGATGAGCGGCGCAAGTCGCTCGAGACCGATCAAAGCGCACCCACTCCCCAGCCAACCCCTGGCGAAGCCGGCGTAACGCCGCCTGGTGCAGCTGTGCCAATCGCGCCGGCGCCGGGAACAGGCGCTCTACAACCGCAGGCGGCTGTACCGATAGCGCCAGCGCCTGCAGCCCCGACGCCGCTCGCACCGACGCAGATCGGTGTGCCGGATGCCGATCAGGTCCCGGCCCTGCCGGGAGCGGAAGCACAGATCCCACCCCTCCCTGACGACACCAACCCGGCCGCCACGCTGCCCTCCTCCGCCACCGCCGCACAGCAGCCTGTACCCCCGGGCGCCAATCGCGCGCCGCAGCGCCGCGTGCAGCGCCGGCAGGTTCCCGTCGGTGATCAGGTGCTCCGTGCCCTGCAGAACAGCACCAACTAGCGCTTGACGGAGCTTGATGCGGGCTGAGTACGCGTGCGGAAATAATCGAGCACCCATATCCGCACCGCGCCCGAAAGACTGCTTTGCCCGCGGCCGGAATCGATCGCTACGATAAGGCCGGCGAGGGTGAGTTGCTCCAAGGCGGCAGCCTCTCGCAGCGCCTCCCAGAATGGCGCCTCGAGCGAGATCGAGGTGCGGTGGCCTTTGATCGTGAACGAGCGCTTCAGAGGCCGCGTCATTTGGCCGGTTCGGTCTCGTCGGCTTCTCGCTGATGCGCTTTCAGCCGCCGCTCTTCGAGCGAGGCGATCTTAGCTGCCGCCTGCTTTTCGGGCTTAGAGCGGCCGTGCTTTGCACTATTGGCGCGCGCACGTGCCTGAGCCTCCGCCTTGGCCTTCTCCTTGCGTACGCGGCGCAAATTCACGACTTCGCCCATGTCCGTTCCTCACTCAACTCGTGTCCGGCACTCAGAGCCCGCGCGGTCATTCCGGGCCAAGCATCTTCTTCGGATCGACGATCTCGTCGAATTCGACCGCGCTGACATAACCGCCGCCGACTGCCTCCTCGCGCAACGTGGTCCCGCGTTGGTGTGCGGTCTTGGCGATCTTGGCTGCCGCGTCGTAACCGATCTTAGGCGCGAGCGCGGTGACGAGCATAAGTGAGCGTTCAAGGCCGGCCTTGATGTTGTCCTCGCGTGGCTCGATGCCAAGCACGCAATTCTCGGTGAAAGAGCGCGATGCATCCGCCAGCAGCGTAACCGACTGCAGAAAGTTGTACGCCATCACCGGGTTGTAGACATTGAGCTCGAAATGACCCTGGCTGCCGGCGAAGGAGACCGTCGCCTGGTTGCCGAATACCTGCACGCAAACCTGCGTCAGGGCCTCGCATTGGGTCGGATTGACCTTGCCGGGCATGATGGAGGATCCGGGCTCGTTCTCCGGAAGGGCAAGCTCGCCGAGCCCCGAGCGCGGCCCCGATCCCAACAGGCGGATGTCGTTGGCGATTTTGAACAGCGAGACCGCCACAGTGTTGATGGCGCCGTGGCTCATGACCATGGCGTCGTGCGCCGCGAGCGCCTCGAACTTGTTGGGGGCGCTCTTGAACGGAAGGTGCGTGATGGCGGCGATGCGCTCGGCAACCTTCTCAGCGAAGCCCTTGGGTGAGTTGAGCCCAGTGCCGACGGCGGTCCCACCCTGCGCCAGCTCCATCAATGCCGGCAGTGTCATCTCGATGCGTTTGAGGCCATTCTCGACTTGCTGGGCATATCCGGAAAACTCCTGACCGAGGGTTAGCGGAGTCGCATCCTGGGTGTGCGTGCGGCCGATCTTTACGATGTCGCGCCAAGCCTGCGTCTTGTCGTTCAGCGCGTTGCGCAGCATCTGCAGAGATGGCAGCAGCCTGTGATGGATCTCCTCGACACAGGCAATGTGCATGGCAGTCGGGTAGGTGTCGTTCGACGACTGACTCATGTTGACGTGGTCGTTGGGGTGCACCGGCTTTTTGGAGCCAAGCGTTCCCCCGAGCAGCTCGATCGCCCGGTTCGAGATCACCTCGTTGGCGTTCATGTTCGATTGAGTGCCCGATCCGGTTTGCCAAACGGCAAGAGGAAAATGCCCGTCGAGCTTGCCCTCGATGACCTCCTGCGCGGCCTTGACGATCGTCTCGCCAAGCTTGGGGTCGAGCCTCCCGAGCGCCACATTTGTCTCGGCAGCGGCACGTTTGACGATGCCAAGGGCGCGCACGATTGCGGCAGGCTGCTTCTCCCAGCCGATCTTGAAGTTTGCCAGCGAGCGCTCGGCCTGCGCGCCCCAGTAGCGGTCCGCCGCCACTTCAATCGGTCCGAAAGTGTCGGTCTCGGTGCGGGTTTTCTTCACGGTCATGCACGGGGTCCATTGCGCCTGCTGCAGGGTATGCCGCAATAGCACGAAGGCCCCTGCCTTGGCAGCGGACGCAATTGCTGCGATTTGGTTGGGACTCTGGTTGGTACGGCATCGCTTGGCCGCCTGTGGTCGTCGCGGAAATGGTTTCCCGACACCTGCTGGCGGAGGGCCGCGGCGTGCAACGGCGTCGCGTCGATCGGCAGTACGGGAAAGTCGCTCGGCGGTAAGCCTCGGGCGGACAGACGGATTTGCCGCCGCCCCGCGTTAACCTCTGTCGGCGGCCGATGCGCGCGGGCGCCATATGCCGGCCCAAAGAATGAGGCAAAACCGGATCTGTTTGCCGGTAAGCAGAGTTTAGGCTTCACTTGGTAAATCTTAAGACACCCCGGAATAGCCGGGCAAATTCGCTAAGGATCAGGACATGAGTTTGCGAGCCGTTCTTCCCGTCGCGGTGGTTGCTATTGCCGCGCTCGCACTTGCTGGTCCCACAGATGCCGCGCAACGTGGCCAAAGCCCCGTGGAGAAGCGCGACGAATACGCGGTACCGCCAAACGCCGGTCCGCCCGTGCTCGCGCTTGTTTCACTTCTTGATCAGCGCGTCACGATTTACGACGCCAACGGCCCGATCCTGCACTCACCCGTCTCCAGCGGCCAGACCGGTCTCGACACGCCCGTTGGCATCTACTCGGTCCTGCAAAAGGAAGCCGAGCACTATTCCAACAAGTATGATGACGCCGCCATGCCGCACATGGAGCGCATCACTTGGTCGGGTGTGGCGCTGCACGGTGGGGCGTTGCCAGGTTATGCCGCCTCACACGGGTGCGTGCGGTTGCCCTACAACTTTGCTGAGCGTCTGTTCGGTCTCACCAAGCTCGGCATGCGCGTGATCGTCTCGCGCTATGACGTGTCGCCGAGCGTAATCACGCATCCGCTGCTGTTCAAGCCAGCGCCCTTGAGCGAAGGCACCGGCCTTGTGACGAAGACGGCATTCGGGTTGACGAGCCCGCAGCAAGTCAATGAGGCGCGCGCCACGCAGCTGCAGGCAATCATCGACACGAAGAAGGCCGCAGCCGACGAAGCGGAAAAGAAAGCGGTGCCGCTGCGCGCTGTTGCAAAGGAGAAAACGGCCGCAGGCGCGACGGCCCTCAAAGCGCTGAAATCGGCCGAGCGCGCCCGCAAGAATGCAGGCGACAGTCTTGCCGACGCAGAGAAGGCGCTGACGCGCGCAAAAACGCCCAAGGCGACCGACCGCGCGCAAGCCGCTAAGGATAAGGCTCAGGCCAAGGTCACGGAGACCCAGGCGAAGCTCGATGCCGTAAGAACGCAATATCAGCCCCAGATCGATGCCTACGAGCAGGCGACGGCCGCGGTGAAGGCCGTTGAAGCCGAGAAAGCAGCTCTCATTGCCGAGGCGCACGATGCGCGGCGCAAGATGTCGCCAGTATCGGTATTCATCAGCTTGAAGACGCAGAAGCTTTACGTACGGCAAGCCTTCGAGCCGGTGTTCGAGGTCCCGGTTACGATCAAGGACCCCAATAGGCCGATCGGCACCCACACCTATACCGCCGTCGACTACGCCGAGGGCGGACACGAGATGCGCTGGAACGTCGTATCAATCGGAGGCCGTCGCGCCAATGATGAGCAAGTGGACGACGTGGTGTACGACGAGTACGAGCGTCCGCGTCGCCACCGCGCGCCAGCGCGCAGCAGTGGCCCAACGCCGACCGATGTTGGCGCGGCCAGTGCCGCGCTTGATCGGATCACAATTCCCCAAGACGCAGTGGAGCGTATCTCCGAGCTGGTCCTGCCTGGCTCTTCTTTGATCGTATCTGATGAGGAAGCGAGCAAGGAAACCGGCCAGCAGACCGATTTCATCGTGCTCATCAGCAGCGAGCCGCAAGGCGGCATTCAGAGCAGGCCGCGCCAGGATCCCTACTACGACGACTATTACGGGGAGTACGGTGGCTATTACGACAACCCGCGAAACCGCAATCGGCGGGGACCGTTCGGGGGCCGCGGGCTATTCGGCTTCTGGTAAAGGCTAGCCGTTCGCGTCCGGCTGCTGGCAGATCTTCGGCATCGGTTTGCCGTTGAACCACAGCTCGTAGCTGTTGGGGGCGTTGGTACGTGCCCATTCGGTTCCGGAGATATCCTTCACACTGAGCTCGAGTCCCAGCGTGCCAAACAGGTTTGCGATCGCGTCTGCGCGCGTCCTGTCGTCGACGTGAAAGAAGCGCAGCTCCTGATTTGAGTTGGCGGCGCCCTGGAATTTTCGCACCGCGGGGAAGATCACCGACGCCTTGTCGGTATCCTTGAACGCTTCGCGCAGTCGCACGAGGCAATTGTAAACATCATCGCTCGGGACGTGAACGAATACGCGGGCCGGGCGCCGCTCGAGCGCGACACGGTAGGCTTCCGCGACGTCCGAGTTATCCTTTGAGGCATTCTGGATCGCTACCTCGAGCATCGGCAGCAGCTCCTTGTTCTCGGCCGTCGTCGCGTAGTCGATCTGCGCGGCGAGAAATTCGACCGGCACCTTGCCGTTCTTGGCGAGGTACTCGAACATTGCGATGCCGTACTTCTGCTTCTCAGGCGATTTGTCGGTTACCAGATCGATCATGCCTTTGAGGTCGTTCACGTTCTGCTGCCAGCGCGTCCAGTACCAGCCCATCCCGGCAACCGTCATCGGCACGAGCACGATCGAGAGCATCTTGAAGAAGGCGTCCCACCACTCGGGCGAGATCTTGAACCGGGACAATGCCGATTTGAGCGTCACGAGAGGAGCTCCCTTCTGGCCAGCGATGTGATGAAGCGTGCCGGAGTGCGGCAGCCGGATGGGCCGGAATCACCGATAAAAGCGGCGCTGCCGTGACGGTACGGCAGCCGCGGCGCCGCAGGCCTACATGGTGGTTAACCGACGAGAGAATGGGCGTACGAGCGACGCAAGGCGCGGGTCACGCGGAACAGCGCTACTTCTTGCGGAAGGCGTCGAGGCGCACGATCTGCGCGCCGCCATTGTCCTGGCGCGGCTTGTCGTCGTCGGCTTTGGGCGCGGCAGGCGTAAGTTTCGTCGTTGTCGCGGGCGCGGCCACAGGCTGGGTGTCTTGAGTCGGGATCGCGCCCTTGTCCGACTTCGTCTTGCGGGTGACCTTGGGCTTCTTTGGCGCGGTCGAGCGCAGTGTTGTCGCGCGCGTGCCGTTAGCACTGCCAGGGCGGCGTCCCCCGAAGCGCTGCGACATGTCCTCGCCCGCTTCCGGCTCGGCCTCGAGATCCTCGAACTGCAGGCCGTAGCGGACGCTCGGATCGAAGAAGACCCGGATTGCCGCATACGTCACTACGAGACGCTCGGGGATGCCGTCGAACGTCAGCTTCACCTCGAAGCCATCGTCCTGGACCGAGAGATCCCAGAAACGGTGCTGCAGCACGATCGTCATCTCGTTGGGATACTTGTCCTTCAACCGCTTGGACAAGATGACGCCCGACGCCGACGTGTCGAAGGAAATGTAGAAATGATGCTCGCCCGGCAGGCCCTGTTTGGCCGCCTGCGTCAGCACAGTGCGCACGACGCCGCGCATGGCGTCCTGGGCAAGCGTTTCGTAGTCGATCGTCGGCTCCGCCGGCATTCGGTCTGTTGGCCCCCTGATTGGCCCGTGTCGCGCTCTCAAGACGCGCCGATTACACCGCCGTGACAAGCCCGGGGTCAAGTACCCGGGAATAAGTGGAGGGCTTCTGTTGCCCGGTGCCCTCCGGACCGCGCCTCACCCGGCTAAGGGAAAGGGCTTCAAGTTCAGGCTATTCGCACTGCATTACGCAGCGAGAGCAACCTCAGCATAGTTGTCATTGGCAACTATTCTGAATGGCCCGATGACGGCGGAACCATGCCGAGCAAAAGCAAAGCCCTTTACACCTTCGTCGATCCTAGTTCGCCCCCATCAGATGCCGCCGCGGGGTGTCCGCGATCCCGTGTGTGCCTGCCGTCTGCTGTCAGCTTCGGGCGGCGGCATGTGGTGGAGGCGCCGGGTACTGCCCCCGGGTCCGATCGGCTTATTACGGCCGCGTTTATCGCCATAGCCGGACGAATCCGGCGATTGGGAATATAGGGGTATCTGGTTGCGAAAAAAAGACTTTCGTGGCGCGGCTTCGGCAACAGGATGTTAACCGCGCCAAACTGCAGCGTCTAAAGGGCGCCAAGGGCCGCGACTGAAAGCGTGCGCGGTCAGTTACGGCGCGTGATAAAGGCGAAGCGCGGTGGCGCCCTGCCACCGGGTGATGATCGGCAATCGAGGGAGACAGCAAGCGTGTTCGCCAGGTTGATCAAGGATCCTGCCCCGTACGCGGCGCGCTCAGGCTGGCCGACATGGGCCGTACTCCCCGTCGGCGTCGTGATCTTCCTCCTGGCAGTGATTGTCGGCGTCATCCTGGCAGGCGCTCATGCGCTCATTTCGGGTGCGACGCTTCCCGCGTCCGTGGATCCGCTGCATCCACCTCCTGCGATCATGCAGGGGATCATCATTGGCTTTGCTGGATTTCAGATCGGTCTCGTCGGGCTTGTTTGGCTGGCCGCGGGCTTTTTCGGCGCGCGGCGCTCGGAAGTGCTCGCGCTAAAGCCGCCGGTTCCTTCGTGGTGGGTCCTGCTTCTGGCGCTGGTTCCCTTGTTTGTTGGAACATCGCTGTGGGAGGGCTTCCTGCTGTGGTGGAAGCCGGATGTCCTTCAAACCGACATGCGCGTGTTCCAGGAGATGCTGCGCGGGGACAACGCTTGGATCGCGTTCCTCGTCATCGCAATCGGCGCGCCGTTCTCCGAGGAGTTCCTGTTTCGGGGCTTTCTCTTCTCGGGGCTCGCAAAGCGGCTCTCTTTCGTCCTGACGGCCGTCCTCACCTCACTGCTGTGGACCTCGCTGCACTACGGATATTCGATCTATTTGCTGGCGGAGGTCTTCGCGATCGGGCTCTATTTCTCATGGCTGCTGGTCCGTACCGGCAGCCTCTGGGTCACGATTTTCTGCCATGCCGTGAATAATACGGCTGGTGTCCTGTTGCTCCTCTACCTCCGCTAGAGATGCACCCGGTCGTGAGCAGCACCGAGCCCTGAATCACCTTATATTGGTCTGATGCAGCAGTACCTCGACCTCATGCGCCGCGTACGCGAAACGGGCGTGCGCAAGACCGACCGCACCGGCACCGGCACCTTGTCCGTGTTTGGGCATCAGATGCGGTTCGATCTGGCCAAGGGCTTCCCGCTGGTCACGACTAAGAAGTTGCACGTGAAATCGGTCATTCACGAGCTGATCTGGCTGTTATCTGGCGATACCAACGTCGCCTACCTTAAGGCAAACGGCGTCAGCATCTGGGATGAATGGGCCGACGCCGACGGCGATCTTGGTCCTGTCTACGGTCACCAATGGCGCTCGTGGACCGGGAGAGATGGCAAGATCATCGACCAGATCGCCGACGTCATCGCAACGCTCAAATCCAATCCCGATAGCCGCCGCATGATCGTCACGGCATGGAACCCGACCGACTTAGAAAAGATGGCACTCGCACCCTGTCACTGCCTGTTTCAGTTCTACGTCAGCGAGGGACGGCTCTCCTGCCAGCTATATCAGCGCTCGGCGGACGTGTTCCTCGGCGTACCGTTCAACATCGCGAGCTATGCGCTGCTCACGATGATGATGGCGCAGGTGACTGGTCTTGAGCCCGGCGAGTTCATCCACACATTCGGCGACGCGCACCTCTACCTCAATCACCTCGATCAGGCCGATGAACAGTTGAAGCGAATGCCCCGCCCGCTGCCGCGCATCGAGATCAATCCGACGGTCAAATCGATCTTCGATTTCAAGTACGAGGACTTCAAGCTGGTCGCCTACGACCCGCATCCTCACATCGCCGCGAAGGTCTCAGTTTAATGTTCCTATCGCTCGTCGTTGCCGTCGCCGACAACGGCATCATTGGCCGTGATGGCGGACTGCCCTGGCGTATCTCCGCTGACCTCAAGACATTCCGCCGCGTGACCATGGGCAAGCCGCTCATCATGGGCCGCAAAACGTTCCAGTCGCTGAAGAAGCCGCTCGACGGACGCGACAACATCGTGGTCTCGGGCGACCAAAATTTCCGCGCCGAAGGGGCCATCGTTGTTCACGACTTTGAAGAGGCGGTCAGACGCGCCGAGCAGTGCGCGGCTCAGCGAGGAACTGAAGAGATCATGGTTATCGGCGGCGCAAAGGTATTCGAGGACGCGCTGGCGTGCGCGCGTTTCATCTACAAAACGGAGGTCCACGGGAGTCCAGCCGGCGACACGCTCCTGCCGCCGATCGATTGGACGCAGTGGGCGGAGCTTGAGCGCGAGCCCTTACCCAGAGGGCCGCGAGACGACTTTGCGGCGACTTTGGTGCGGCTTGAGCGCATTGCGGGGAAACACCAACGCAAGGCAGCCTCGCCTTGAACGTGCCCGCCCGGCAACCAATCTAAGCTGCACGTTTGCGCTGAGGGGAGCCCCTGGCCTATAAGCGAGCACACGTCCCTCCCCCCTGATACCGGGTGAGTTTCCCCATTCGGGATCGAGCGCGCCATAATCGGTGGCCGGCGCCCGCAAGCTCTAATCCATTGAAGGACTTCGACATGCCGTGGAGCAATCAGAGTGGTGGTGGCGGCGGCTGGAAGAGCGGCAACGGCGGGGGACCGTGGGGGCAGGGGCCGAGCGGCGGTGGGGGCGGTGGCCAGCAGCCGGACCTCGAGGAGATGCTCAAGCGGGGTCAGGACAAGGTCAAGCAGGTCATGCACGGCGGCGGCATTCCCGGCCCGCTGTTGCTGCTCATCGGAGCTGTGGCCGTTGCCGTGATCGTCTGGCAGGCCTTCTTCTTCCGGGTCAATCCGGACGAGCTCGGCGTCGTGATGCGGTTCGGCGAGTTCATCCGCAAGGATCCCCCGGGGCTGCATCCGCGCTGGCCGTATCCCATCGAAGAGGTGCGACTGCCGAAGGTCACCCGGCAGAACATCATCGAGGTGGGCGTTCGCACTCCTAGTGCAGGCCGGGCTACCGGCGGCCGTGATGAGCGCGCAGAGAGCCTCATGCTGACTGGCGACGAGAACATCGTCGACATCGATTTCGTCGTCTTCTGGCGCATCAATGACGCCGAGAAGTACCTGTTCAATATCCAGAACCCCGACACGACCGTGAAAGAGGTCGCTGAAAGCGCCATGCGCGAAGTGGTCGGGCAGTCGAAGATCCAGCCGATCCTCACCCAGGAGCGCCAGAAGACCGAGGAGGCCGTTCAGAAGTTGATGCAGAAGACGCTCGACAGCTACGGCGCCGGCATCCGCATCGATCAGGTGCAGTTGCAGAAGGTCGACCCGCCGGCCGAGGTGATCGACGCGTTCCGCGACGTGCAGGCGGCTCGCGCCGACATGGAGCGGCTGCAGAACGAGGCTTACGGCTACGCCAACAAGGTGGTGCCGGAGGCGCGCGGCCAAGCTGAAAACATTCTGCAGGCGGCTGAAGGCTACAAGCAGAAGGTGGTCAACGATGCCGCCGGTCAGACGTCGCGCTTCAATCAGGTCTACGACCAGTACAAGAACGCGCCCGACGTAACGCGCAAGCGGATGTATCTGGAGACGATGGAGCGTGTGCTCGGTGGCACCGACAAGATCATCATGGATTCAAAGAGCAGCCAGGGCGTCGTGCCGTACCTGCCGCTCGACAAGCTGCGCAGCAAAGCCGCAGCGGGAGGCAACTGAGCCATGCGCGGGTTTTTCGCTTTTCTCATCATTTTGATCGGCATCGGTGCGGTCGCGGTCTATGCCTCCGCGTTTATCGTGCACCAGAACGAGCAGGCGCTCGTGCTGCGCTTTGGCGAGCCAAAGCGCGTAGTGCAGCATCCGGGCCTCAACTGGAAGATCCCGCTCGTCGACACGGTCGAGATCTACGACAAGCGCATCCTCGATCTCGACAGCCAGCCGCAAGAGGTCACAGCGTCCGACCAGAAGCGGCTCGTGGTGGATTCCTTCGCACGCTACAAGATCGTCGATCCGCTCAAGTTCTATCAGACGCTCAGGTATGAGGACGGCGTGCGCTCGCGGCTCGGCCCCATCATCGAATCCTCGCTTCGGCGCGTGCTTGGCGCCTCGACGTTCCAGGATCTGGTGCGCGACAAGCGCGAGGACCTGATGAAAAAGATCGCCGCCCTGGTCAACCAGGAGGGCGAAGAGTTCGGACTGCAGGTGGTGGATGTGCGCATCAAGCGCGCCGACCTGCCCGAGCAGAACTCAAAGAGCGTGTTCGATCGTATGCGCGCCGAGCGTCAGCGGGAAGCCGCAGAGTTCCGCGCGCAAGGCGCGGCCGAGGCCAATCGCATCAAGGCTACGGCCGATCGCGAGGCGACCGTGATCAAGGCGGAGGCGAGCCGCAAGGGCGAGGAAACACGTGGCGGCGGCGATGCCGAACGCAACCGCATCTACGCGCAGTCCTACAGTCGCGATCCGGAGTTCTTCGAGTTCTATCGCTCGATGCAGGCCTATGAGACCGGCCTGCGTTCCGGTGAGACGCGCCTGTTGATCTCGCCCAATTCGGAGTTCTTCAAGTACTTCGCCGACCCCAACGGTTCGCACGGCGCCAAACCGGCAACGGTGGGAGCAGCGCCCGCGCCGGCGACGCCCGCACCGTGAACGACCTCCTGGTCGGCTTTGGCCTCGTGCTCGTGATCGAAGGTCTGATGTGGGGGGCTGCCCCGCAGCTGGCTCGCCAGTTCCTCGTGGCGGCATTGGCAACACCGGAACGCACCTTGCGCATCGCAGGCTGGACTGCGGTCGGTCTCGGCGTCGGGATTGTTTGGCTTATCCGCGGATGAGCCGAAGTCGCCGCGTTGACAGCAACCGCGGCTTGCCGTCCACTTGATGCTAATTCCCGGTAGTTGCCGCGGGCGTACTGTGGGGCTTGTGCGAGTATTGGCCGCCCGACGACCGGCAGGAGAAAAGAGTTCATGCAGCAACCAGCGGCACGACGCGGACGCGTCACCGGCGCACAATTCCTAATGGCGATGGCGTTTGGGCTGGCGGCGACAACGCTGCCGCTCGCTGCTCAGACGCATGGACCTCAGAGCGTTGCGCCGGTTGCCGAGCAGCTGATCGAGGCGGTGGTTAATGTTTCCACGAGCCAGGCGGTCAAAGGTCCGCAAGGACTGCCGCTCCCGAGTGTGCCCAAGGATTCGCCCTATCACGAGTATTTCGACGACTTCTTCAGCAACCGCGGCCAGTCTATTCCGGACCAGACGGTGTCGTCGCTCGGCTCCGGTTTCATCGTCGACGGCAAGGAAGGCCTGATCGTCACCAACAACCACGTGATCGATGGTGCCGAGGAGATCCAGGTCAACCTGCACGACGGCAGCAAGCTCAAGGCGGAACTGGTCGCCAAGGACACCAAGACCGATATCGCACTTCTGAGGGTCAAGCCGCACAAGGAGCTGAAGGCCGTCAAGTTCGGCAGCTCAGCCAACATTCATGTTGGCGATTGGGTGATGGCGATCGGCAATCCGTTCGGTCTCGGCGGGACAGTGACTGTCGGCATCATCTCGGCGAAGGCGCGCAACATCAACTCAGGCCCTTACGACGACTATCTGCAGACGGACGCGTCGATCAACAAAGGCAACTCCGGCGGTCCGCTGTTCAACATGGACGGCGAGGTGGTGGGCGTGAACACCGCCATCATATCGCCGACCGGCGGCTCGATCGGCATCGGCTTCGCGGTGCCGGCAGATACCGTCGTTCCCGTCGTGCAGCAGTTGCGCCAATACGGCGAGGTGCGGCGCGGCTGGCTCGGAGTGAAGATCCAAAGCGTGACCGAGGATATGGCAGCCCAGCTGGGCCTGCCAGAAAATACCGGCGCGCTTATCGCCGCCATTACCCCTGACGGTCCCGCGGCCAAGGGCGGGATGCAGGCTGGAGATGTGATCACGCGCTTTGACAACGAGGACGTTTCCGGCATGCGCACGCTGCCGCGTCTCGTTGCGCAGGCTCCGATCGACAAGCAGATCGACGTCGATGTTCTGCGCAAGGGCGAAAAGAAATCGCTCAAGGTCACCGTGGGGCGGCTCACGGAGGAGGACGAAGCCAAGGCCGAAGCCAAGAGCGCAGGTCTACCCGGCGCCGACAATACGGTGGTCCTTGGCCTCAAGCTGTTGGCTTTGACGGACGAGCTTCGGACCAAATACGGGCTTCCGGCCAGCGTCAAAGGTGCCGTCGTTGCCGACGTCGATCCAAAAGGTCCGGCAGCATCGAAGGTGCAGCCGGGTGATGTCATCGTGCAGGCCGCGAGCGAGCCCGTGTCGAGCCCTGAGGACGTGGCCAAGCGCGTGCAGAGCGTCAAGAAGGGCGCCCGCAAGACCGTGATGTTGGAACTGGAGGACGCAAAGGGCGGCCACCGGTTCGTATCGGTTCCCGTCGAGTAGTCATTCAGATAGCAAAGCGGAGGCGCACGTGTCGGACCGCCACGGCCTCATTGATACGATTGTCGAGAGCCTCGCACCCATCCACCGCGACGGGCATAAGTTCGTCGCAATTGCGGCCGGCCTTGCGCTCTTGGGCTTCCTGATTTGGCCGCCACTCGGCTGGCTGCTGGTGGTTGTGGCATTATGGGTCGCTTACTTCTTCCGCGATCCCGACCGCGTGACGCCGTTGCGCGATGGGCTCATTGTCGCCGCCGCCGACGGGCGCATCGCAGGCGTGGAAACCGTGCTGCCGCCACCGGAGCTGGGGCTCGGAACCGAGCGACGCGTCCGCATCTCGACCTTCTTATCGGTACTCGACGTGCACATCACGCGCGCGCCTGTGGCCGGACGTGTTGCCCGTTCCGTCTATGTGCCGGGGGCATTTGTTAACGCTGCGCTCGACAAGGCGAGCGAGGAGAACGAGCGCCGTGCCACGGTCATCGCGCGTTCGGACGGCGTTGAAATCCCGGTCGTTCAGATCGCGGGGCTGGTCGCCCGCCGCATCGTGGCGTTCGTGCACGAGGGTGATACTGTCGGGGCTGGAGAGCGCATCGGCCTCATCCGGTTTGGCTCGCGCGTCGATGTTTATCTCCCGCCGGGCAAAAGCGCGCTGGTCGCCGCCGGCCAGTATGCAATCGGCGGCGAGACGGTTCTTGCCGATCTGCAGTCGGTCGAGCCCGAGCGCGTTGCGCGGCGGAGTTGACGCCAGGCATTTGAGCTGGCGGCAGGAGATCGCATAGGAATGGATCCGATCGTTCCGAGGCTCGAAAAAGAGACGCGCCGGCGCCGGCGCATGCCGTTGTTCCGGCACCAACAGGTGCCGGTCCGCATGCTGGTACCGAATTTCTTCACTCTTCTCGCGCTCTGCGCGGGATTGACGTCGATCCGCATGGGGATCGAGGGCCGCTATGAGCTGGCGCTTGGCGCCATCGTGTTCGCCGCGCTGCTGGACGGCATTGATGGTCGCGTTGCGCGCCTCTTGAAGGCCTCATCCCGTTTCGGCGCGGAGCTCGACAGCCTGGCCGATTTCGTCAACTTCGGCGTGGCACCCGCGTTTTTGATCTTCAACTGGGGGCTCGGCAGCCTCAAGAGCCTCGGCTGGATCTGCGTGATGATCTTCGCGCTCGCCTCGGCGCTGCGGCTTGCGCGCTTCAATGTGGCCAGCGATGAGGAGCGTCCCAAATGGGAATCAGCCTACTTCATCGGCATGCCGACCCCGGCGGCGGCGATCGTCGTTCTGCTTCCGGTCTACATCGAGCATCTGGGATTTGATGCCTTTCGTGAATCGGCGGTGCTGCTCGACGTCGTGCTGCTCTACACGCTGTTGATCGCTTTTCTGATGGTGTCGACCATTCCCACATACTCCGGCAAGCTGATGGGCGAGCGCATATCGCGGGAGTACGTGCTCCCGATCTTCATGCTCGCTGTTGGATTTGTTGCGCTGCTGGTGACGTATCCGTTCGGCACGCTGACGGGCGCCTCGATATTCTATCTGGCGCTGGTTCCGTTCAGCTGGCGCCGTTATGTGATCCGCGCGGCGGCGAGCAAGCCTGCGGAAGCGCCACCGGGCATGCCGGCGGCTCAGGGCGACGTCGCGACGCGCGACGGCCGGCGCATCGTGGCAATCCGGCCCAAAGACCAATCACGTTGAAACGGCTTGGCTTGAGAACGTTCTTGGGCCGGCTCAGCGCTGCTGCCGCTGGATGAGCCGGTCACGCAGGGATTTGAGCGCTGCTCCGGGGACGGCCTCGCCGGGGGCACCCGCCGCTGGCTCTGGTGCGCGCTGACCCTGAGCGGGGGCGCCTTGAGCAAAACCATCCTTGCGCGCTGGAGCAGCCGGTCGGCCAGACGCGGGCGCCGCAGCGGCAGGCCGCGCGGCTTCCTCGCGCATGCGGGCGGCGAGTTGCGATTCATACCGCCGCATGTCGCCCGCTCGCGCGTTGTCTTGTACCTGGACCGGGGGCTCGGCGAAGTCAGCGATCATTGCCGCCTGTTGCGTGAGATCGCCGGCGCCGATGTCGGAGGAGCGCCATTTCTCGACCACTTGCTCGAGGAAACCTTCATCGCCAATCGATTGTTGCCAATGCTCGGTGAAACGGGCGGTCGAGCTGCGCGGCAGACAATTGGCCGGCAGCTCATCGAAGGTGATGCGCACGGGAAGCGCCACGCCGTCGCCGAACGCCAGCGCTTCGCGTTGACCGAGCGCGGGCAGGAATTCGAGCAGCCCGGAGCCGGTATCGGTTATGGCGGAGGTGACGATCTCCTGGTCGCGGTCGTTCGACATGCGCAGCGCGAACACCGTGTTGCATTGCGATAGGATCGTTGGATCGATCTCCGCGGGGCGCTGTGAAACGATGCACAACGCGACGCCGTACTTGCGACCTTCCTTGGCGATTTTTGCAATCGCGCGCTTGCAGGGTTCAAAGCCCGCCCGCGGGGTCGCCGGAACGTAGCGGTGAGCCTCCTCGCAAACGAGCGTGAGCGGCACTTTGCCTTCGCTCCAATGCGCGAAGTCGAACGTCATGCGCGAGAGCACCGACACGACGACATTGACGATCTCGGTCGGAAGGCCCGTGAGCTCGACAATGGTGATCGGCTTGTTGTTCACCGGCACGCGGAAGATGCGCGACAGCACCTGCGTCATGCCGTCGTAAACAGTAAGCGAGCCGAACATGAAGGAGTAGCGCCCGTCCTGCGAGATCGCGTCGATGCGCGCCTTCAGCTGGCGGTAGGGCGAGAGGTCTTTCTTGTTCTCGAGCTTGCCCATGCGCTCGTCGATAAGGCCGGTCAGGTCCGAGATGCGGTAAGGAACCGGCGTATCGACCGTGAAGCGCGAGGGCTCGGAGCCGGAACGGCGCAGGTTATCGCGCGCGCGGCCTGCGCTGTAGCGCGCCTTGGCGATCGGAATTAGCTCCTGCAGGACCTCGATCTCGGCCTTGCGCGTGCTGTCGGTGATCAGAACCTCGACGATCTCTTCGAAGTTCAGCAGCCAGAAAGGGAGCTGCATGTTGCGCGGGCTAATGACCTCGGCCCAATCGGAGAACGCAGTTGCGTACTCGTTGTGGGGATCGAGCAAGACGATGTGCGCGGCGGGGTTTTTGGCGAGGATGGACCGCAAGATAAGCGCAGTGGTGCACGACTTGCCGGTGCCCGTGGTTCCGAGCACCGCGAAATGCTTGCCCAGGAGTTCGTCGACCCGAACCATGGCGGGGATCGAATTGTCCTGCCGGATGCAGCCGATGCGCACCGAGCGTTCCGGGTCGCCGCAAAAAGCCGACTCGAGTTCGGCTTTCGAGGCAACACGCACGCGGTCGCCAAGGGAAGGGTAGGTCGTGACACCGCGTGCAAAGATGCTGTGGCGCCCCGAACCATCGCGCCATAGCTCGCCGACGAGACCAAGCTCCGCGATCCATATCTCGGCCTCACCGTCGCGTTGCGCGGGAACCGGAACGCTCAGTGCCGATACGATGGCAAGCACAACGGTGTTGCCCGTGTCGATGCCGAGCAGCGTGCCCATGTCGGGGCGGTCGCCAAGGCGCGCTTGGCCCTTGTGAGTGCGGTCGAGCAGGACGATCGCCTTCGAGCCCGTGACCGACACGATGCGCCCGATCGATCTGTCGGCAGCTGTCTCGATCTTGGCGGCGCCGGGCATGGTCAGCTGGATGTCGGTCGGCTTGTTCACGTTGCGAGCCCCTGTCCAATCCCATGTGCCATGGCGGCGTCGCGCGTTTCGGTGACGGCAAGGTGATGACGGGGAGGCAACGTGACGATCACTTGGGTACCCACGCCTTTCTGGCTACGGATGCGCAGGTCGCCGTCGTGCAGTTGCACGAGTGCGCTCGCGATCGGCAACCCAAGGCCGGTGCCTTCGCGCCAGCGCGCGTGGCTGGCATCCACCTGCCCGAAAGGCGTGAGCGCCACGGCGACGTCCTCTTCGCTCATGCCGATGCCGGTGTCGCGTACCTCGACAACCACGTTGCCGTCTGGGGTGGTGTGCGTCGTCAACGTGACGGAACCGCCGCTGCGCGTGAACTTCAGCGCGTTCGAGATCAGGTTGGTGAATACCTGGCGCAGTTTCACAGCGTCGCCGCGGATCATGGGCAGCGTGTGCTCACTCTGGTCATCGAGCTTGATGCCAGCCGACTGCGCCATGAGGCGGAACGAGGAGGCGGATGCGCTCAGCACCTCGCCGAGATTGACCTCGCGCGCGTCGACGATGCACTTGCCACTGTGGATCTTGGAGATATCCAGGATGTTGTTGATCACCGACAGCAGGTGTCCGGCGGCGTCGTGGATCAGGTTTGCATAGTCGGCGATCTCGGGCTGCGCCAACCGGCGCTCGCCCTGCTCCGAGAGGAGTTTTGAAAATCCGATGATGGCGTTGAGCGGCGTCCGCAGTTCGTGGCTCATGTTGGCGATGAACTCGGACTTTACGCGGCTCGCCAGCTCCGCCTCGATGCGGGCCGAATGCTCAGCAACGCGCGCGCGGTGACGCAGAACGGCGTCGCCCAGGAGCGAGGCGTACTCGTTCATCAACGAGGTGGGCTTTTGGCTACCGAAGGTCCCGAACATCGCTACAGTTTTTGGGTTTTGACGCACTCACCCAAACCGTAGCCGTGAGACAATAATGCGCAGTTAATCGTCGTGTTGTTTTCGACACGGCAAACAAAGCGTTAAGCGCGTAGCAAAAGCGCGCGACTGCGTCAGCAGATACTAAGGTCGTTCAGCGGGTGACGAAGTTGAACGGCACCTGGACCTCGATCGGACCGGGCGCAAGGTTCGCCGGAATTGGCGGGAACGGCGAAGCGCGCTCCAGTGCCGCCATTGCCGCGTCGTCGAGCGCCTTGGATCCCGAGCTCGACTGGACCTCTCGCGACAGGATCTGGCCGGCAGCGCCGACAGTGAATCGAATAAGCACGGTGCCAGAAAGGCGTGAGCGGGGGTTCACCTTGTTGCGCTCGATCGTCCGGCTCAGCGTGCCGAGGTAGGCCCTGCGCGCCGTCGCGTCGCCGCCTTGCTGCGCGGCGCCCGAGCTCTTCTCCTCCAGCGTCGCTACCTGCGGCGCCTGCTCCTGCGTCTGCACCGTGACGGGCTTCTCCTCCTCGATCGGCTTGGGATCTTCGGCGACAACCTGGTCCTCGACCTTGCTCTCGGTGGACGTGATGACGTTCGTGAGGTCGGGCTTTACCTCTTCGACCGGGCGCGGATCGGCGGTGGGCTGCACCGGCGGTATATCGATGGTCTCGATCGTCTCCTCGGCCTCGCCGAACTTCGTCGCGCCCTCGACCGCAATGCCCTGCTCGACCACGAAAAGATCGCTGCCCGAGCCTGCATCGAGCGCCGCTCCGCCCGCGACCCCAATCATCGCCATCAGGATTCCAGCGTGGAGTCCAAGTGAAGCGAGCCAGGTGATGGGGCGCAGGAATTGCATTGGCTTCGGCTACGTCCTTTAAGGTGCCGGTACGGGGGCCGCGCTAGGCGCTGCGCCCGGTGCCGCGCTCTGGGGCGCGTACTGCGAGAGCAGCGACACGCGGGCATAGCCGCTCTGCCCCACCAGGCCCAGGATATCCATCACGTCGCCGTACGCGACCTTCTTGTCGCCCCGCACGTAGATCACGGCGTCGCCTTCGCTCGCGCGCATTGCCCGCAGTCGATCCACGAGCTGATTGCGGTCGACGAAGTCGTTGCGGATTTGAACGCGGCCATCATTAGCCAGCGTGACGACCATCGGCTTTTTCGACTGCCCGACGCGGGCGGCCGATGTCTTGGGGAGCTCGACGGGTACACCGGCGACCAACAACGGTGCGGCCACCATGAAGATGATGAGCAGCACGAGCATCACGTCGACCATGGGCGTGATGTTGATCTCGGCCATGGGCTTATAGGCGAAGTCCTCGTCATCGCCGCCCTGACCGAAGTTGACCGCCACGCCCATCAGTGACCTCCACTCGCGCGCAGCGGTTCAGCAACGCGCACGACCGTGTCGGACGACGGCCGCGAAAGGCTCTTGGCGATTTCGGAGATGGCGGTGCCGCCTCGCGCCGCGAGACGGCCGAGCGAGACCGAGACGGCGTTGTAGGCCATGACTGCGGGAATGGCGGCGCCGAGGCCGAGCGCGGTCGCAAATAGCGCCTCCGCGATGCCTGGGGCCACGGTAGCAAGGCTTGTATCCTGCTGCAGTCCGATGGCGGTGAAGCTGTTCATGATGCCCCACACCGTGCCGAAAAGGCCGATGAACGGTGCCGAGGAGCCAATGGTGGCAAGGAACGGCAAGCCGCTTTCCTGACGTTGCAATTCGCTCCTCAGCCGGATGCGCATGGCGCGATCGAGACGGGCGCGGACGGCGGTACGGTCCTCGCCGCGCGAAGCGCCGTCCTCGGCCTCGCTATGCGCCGCATTGATAACGGCGCCGACAAGGCCACGCGCACTGCCGGTCGGCGCGGCGCTCTTCGCGACCGCTTCCAGCCGGCGGATCTGCGCTCTGAGCCACGACAGGCGCACGAGCTTTTCGATGATAATCGCCCAGCAGGTGACCGAGGCTAGGGCAAGGCCCAGCATCACGGCCTTGACCACCGGATCGGCAGTCAAGAGCATGCCATAGAGCGAATAGTCGTGTGCGCTACCTGCGACGAGGAAAACCACGCGCCGTACCTCTCACTTTGAGATTTCGACCTTGGTCAACGAATTGACCTTCATTCGGCCCAGGCAGTCCTCGACCGCCGAGCCGCCAGAACGGCATTCCATGACGTCATTCACGAGGAAGCTGCCGATGTCCTCGCACTTGGTGCCGTCCATCTCGAATAGTTTCACCGCGCGCTTGTTGGGGCGCAGAGGCCCCAGGTCGAGCGCAAAGCGGCGGCCGATGACGCCATCCTTCTGGAACATCACGAGGTCGAGCCGGAAGGAATCAAGCGGCGTCGCAGCCGGATTGGAAACGACGATGTAGGCGCGACAGCCCTTGTCAGACGGTTCGAGTTTGTTGAGCTCAAGCGATATGTTCGCGTCGCTTTGAGCAGCGGGCGCCGCAGCGGGCGGAGTGCTGGTCGTCGGCGTGGTGGTGGTTCCAGCCGCGGCGTCGGGGGTCGTCGGCGCCGGATCCTCGGCGCGCGCAGTAGCAACGACGGCAAAGAACATTGCCGCCGCGCAGAAGATTTGTTTTGCGATCATTGGGGTCTCGTCACGCATACGGTTCATGTGAGGCATCTAGCGCTTTTTGTTCCGGGCAACCACAGTCGTCTCATTAACTCTAGGAGAGCTTCGCAAGAGTTGACCGCAAACGTGAATGCGCATTTGGTCTCACGCTTAATTTGCGCGCCAAATGCACGTCCATATTCACGTGAGGGTCAAAAGATCGCGAGCGTCCGAGCGCGTGGTGCGCATGCGAGTATTTCTCCCCCTCTGGCCCGCGTTGCGTCTTGCGAGGCGCTGACTTTTTTTCTTGGGTTTCCGAGTGCAAGTTTATGCGCGCTCGATAACGCGAATTTCCCCTGAATAAGCCGCCGTGGATGCCCTCTGTCAAACACGGAAATAGAGGCAACAAGATGCGGGAACTATTCTGGCAAGTATCGGGAATAATTCCCGATTATGGTGCGCCCTCGACACACCGGCCAAACGTTACAGAGTAGCGCGAGTGTCTAATCTTGACCGGACTGCGGCAGGCGACTTGTATGACCAAAGTTGGCAATTTTGCTGCCAAGATTTCTCGTTCCAACGAGATTAATGCGCGGCGGAAATGGCGGTAGTTGAAGCCGCGATTGCCGACTGGGGAAGCCAGGGCAGGCCGTTGCAGGTCTCGGCTAGTGAGTAGTCGCCTCGCGTACTCTGGGGGATGTAATGCGTTCCGCGTCACGATTTGCGCGCGTCGTCTGCGCAATGTGCCTTCTATCCGCCTCCGCACTTGCACAGGAGAGCGGAGGTGCCGCACCGGCAGCGAAGGCACCCGATAGCAGCGCGGCGCCGGCAACCAAGTCGAACCAGCTTCCTCCCGTTGAAGTCATTCAGAAGCAGGCGCAGCCCGCGCCGAAGACCGCTGCTAAAAAAGCGCCGCCCAAGAAGAAGCAAGCAGCCGCGCCGCCGCACCGACGACTCCGCCTGCACCCGTCACTCCGGTTGCTGCTGGCACCGGCGGAATGACAAGCGGGTCGGTGATGATGTCACCGGTTGCCGGCAGCGACATCCCGATCGGAAAGTTCCCCGGCGCCGTCGGTCGCGCCAGCGCCTCCGACATCCAGCGTACCGGAGACGCATCTGTCCCCGAGCAGCTGCAAAATTCCGTTCCGGGTGCGATTTTGAGCGACGCGCAAGGCAACGTGTTTCAGCGCGATCTGCAGTTCCGCGGTTTTGACGCCTCGCCCGTCAACGGCCAGGCTCAGGGCATCGCGGTCTATCAGAACGGCGTGCGCATCAACGAGTCCTTCGGCGACATCGTCAACTGGGACTTCCTGCCTGATAGCGCCATCAACGGCATTACCATCATTGGTGCTAACCCGGTATTCGGGCTCAACGCCATCGGCGGCGCTGCCGTCATCGTCATGCGCGATGGCTTCAACTTCCAAGGCGTGGAGACCGACGCGCGCGTAGGTTCGTTCGGACGCGTGCAGGGTTCAGTGGCGGCAGGCGCCAACAGCGGCCCATGGGGCGCGTTCGTTGCGCTCGAGCAAATCCAGGACGACGGATTCCGCGACTTTTCAGAATCCGAGGTGAAGCGCCTGTACGCCGACATTGGCGTGAAGGGCGACGGCAAGGAGTTCCACCTCAACTACACGCAGGCCGACAACGAGGTCGGAGTGACGGCTGCAGTTCCCGTCGAGTTGCTCGACTTAGGGTGGTCGCGCACGTTCACCTCGCCGCAGACCACCGAGAACACGATGCGGATGCTGTCGTTGAATGGCTCGGTCAAAGCCACGCCTTCGATGACGATCTCGGGCGTAGGCTACTACCGGTGGTTCAAGCAGAAGCACGTCGACGGCAACATCTTCGAGGCGGTTCCGTGCGACGGCGGACAGATTTGCTCGGAGGACGAAGACGATCCCGGCGAACGCAACCCGCTGGTCGATGCCGATGGAAACACGAGGGATTACGTGCCCGGCACGAGCTACGGCTCGATCGACCGCACCAGCCAGGACGCCAACAGCTACGGCGTATCGTTACAGGCGGTGGAGAAAACGCCATTGCTGTCGCAGCCCAATCAGTTCCTGTTCGGCGCCAGCTACGATCACGGCAACGTCAAGTATGGTGCCAACAGCGAGCTCGGGTTCTTCGGACCGAAGTTTGTCGTCAACAGCTTCAACGATCCCGTTCTTTCTTTACTGGCGAGGACGATGATTTCGTCCCGCGCGCCCTCGACGACGATCAACGACTACGTCGGCCTCTACTTCTCCGACACGGTCGATCTGACGAGCCGCCTGGCCCTGACGGTCGGCGGCCGTTGGAACTACGCCCGCATCCAGATCAAGAACGATGCCTTCGAAGCCGGCGAAGACGACGACGGGAATCCGAATGTCGACCTGCTGTCGGGCACGCATGAGTTCTATCGCTTCAATCCGATGGCCGGCCTCACGTACAAGCTTTGGGACGGCCTGATGGCTTACGGCAGCTACGCCGAGGCAAACCGCGCGCCCACCGCGGCCGAGCTCGCCTGCGCCGATCCGGATAATCCCTGCCTCATCGAAAGCTTCCTCACGGCCGATCCGCCGTTGAAGCAAGTCGTGTCGCGGACGTTCGAGCTGGGCGTCAGGGGCGATCTTGCGACCTGGAACGGCGACCAGAAGCTTGAGTGGACCGCCGGAGTATTCCGGACAGAAAACACCGACGACATCCTGGCGATCGCCTCGTCGTCGAACGGTCGCGGGTTCTTCACCAACGCGGGCGATACCCTCCGCCAGGGCGTCGAGCTGGGCGTCCAGTATCAGGACCGCCGACTCTCTGCCTACGCGAACTACGCTTACATCGACGCGACGTTCCGCACGCCCAACATATTCTCCTCGCCCGACAATCCGAACGAGGACGCCCACGTCGACTGTGACACCGGCGCGTCCGATCCCGACGCCGACTGCATAAAGGTCAATCCGGGCGACCGCATTCCTGGCATCCCGCGCCATCGCTTCAAGGCCGGTTTCGACTATTGGATGACGTCGAAGTGGAAGTTCGGTGCGGACGTTGTGGCGGCCAGCGACCAGTACTTCCTCGGAGACGAAGGCAACGACAACAAGCCGCTTGCCGGATACGCGACCGTCGATCTGCGCTACGTCTTACAACATCACCGAGCACGTGCAGATCTACGGCCTGATCGACAACCTGTTCGACAGCCACTACGGCCTGTTCGGAACGTTCTACGAACGGTGAGGCTGCGGAAAGCGCCGCGCAGCCAGATCCCAAAGCCAAGGACATCGACTTCGACAGCTCGCGCAGCATCACGCCGGCCGTGCCGTTCGCGGTCTACGGCGGCCTGAAGGTAAAATACTGACAAAGCGATCGGGAAGAATTCCCGATTTGCGTTCTGTGCGTCAGCAAAAGGTCGCCCTCAAGGGCGGCCTTTTCTCATAGGCGGCGCGAGCTAGGTGATTGGCACGACTCACAATTCTCAAACGTTGTGAGCCCCGCAACATTGGCGGCTCGCGTCGCCAAACTCGCTTTGGCGTGCAGGGCGATGGTTGTGCACGCTCCTTGACGGGTTGGCTTTTTCTCATAGGCTTTTCAGCCGGTTACACAGTGATTCTTTCTCCCGGTGATGGCGTCTAGAGCTTCCCGCAAAGCGGCTCATGGGAAGGCGCGTTTTCTAAGAAGTTTGAGTCTGCCGAGAGCGTGCACGATCCGGCGCTGCGGGGGACGACATGAAGATTTCGAGGCTGAGGGTGATGGCGGGGGCTGTCACGTCGCTCCTCGCTTGCTCATCGGCTAACGCCCAGAGCACTCCTCCTCAGAGCGCATCTCCTCAGGGCACGCCGCAGCAGGCCATGCCTCCGTCAAGCAGCCAGCAACCTTCCGCAGGCTGGAGCACCATCGGCTGGCGGTACCTCGCCGGCGGCGACCCCGTCGAGCCAGCTGCCGCCGGTGCAAGTCATCCAGAAGGATACGCAGCCAAAGCCGAAGGTCGCGCAGAAGAAGCCGCAGCCTAAGAAGCAAGCCCCGCTACCTCCGCCGCCCGCCCCACCCGCGGTCGATCCGACAAACGCGACCGGGGAAGGTCTGGGCGGCATCGACAGCGGCAGCGTGCTCATGTCGCCCGTTGATGGCAGCGCCATCCCGATCGGAAAGTTCCCCGGCGCCGTCGGGCGCGCATCGTCCTACGATATCCAGCGCGGCGGCTATAACTATGTGCCCGACGTTCTGCAACAGACGGTGCCCGGCGCCATTCTCCAGGACGCGCAGGGCAACGTATTCCAACGCGACCTGCAGTACCGCGGCTTCGAGGCCTCGCCCATCAACGGCGTCCCGCAGGGCCTCGCCGTCTACCAGAACGGCGTGCGCATCAACGAAGCCTTCGGCGACATCGTCAACTGGGACTTCCTGCCCGACAACGCCATCGACGGCATCACCATCATCGGCGCCAACCCTGTGTTCGGCTTGAACGCACTTGGTGGCGCGGTGACCATCCAGATGCGTGACGGCTTCAACTATCAGGGCGCCGAGCTCGATGTGCGCGGCGGCTCGTTCGGGCGCTATCAGGGTGAGCTGACCTACGGCGCCAACAACGGCAGCTGGGCCGCGTTCCTGGCGCTGGAAGGCATCCACGACAACGGCTTCCGCGATTTCACGAAATCGATGATCCGGCGGTCGTACGCCGACCTGGGCGCAAAGGGCGACAACACCGAGTTCCACCTCAATTACACGGGAGCCGACAATTTCGTCGGCGTGACTGCTGCGGCGCCGGTTCAGCTTCTCGACCAGAGCTGGAGCAGCACGTTCACTTCGCCCCAGACGACCGTGAACCAAGTGAACATGGTCTCGCTGAACGGGTTGGTGAAGGCTTCGCCCACGCTGACCTTCTCGGGCGTCAGCTATTACCGCTGGTTCAACCAGAAGCACGTCGACGGCAACATCTCGGAAGCCGAGGACTGCACCACCGATCCCACGGTGCTCTGCCTTGAGGGCGACGACGACGAGCAGCTTTTCGGCATCGGCCCCGGCGTCAATCCCGATGGCTCGATCCCGTCTGACATCGCTTCACCGCTCGGCTCTCTCGACCGCACGACGCAGACAGCAAACAGCTTCGGCCTTGCGGGGCAGGGCGTCGACAAGTCGAAGGTTTTTGGGCTCGGCAACCAGTTCCTGCTCGGGGCCAGTTTGGACTACGGCGACGTCGCCTACACCGCTGGCAGCGAGCTCGGCGTGTTTGGACCGCAATTCGTCGTCAACGGCCTCGACATCCTGCTGACCGGTCCAGGCGATGTCGCGCCGCGCAATCTGACGACGACGAATACCTATGTCGGCGTCTACTTCTCCGACACGCTCGACCTGACGAGCGACCTCGCGTGGACCGTAGGCGGTCGATACAATTTCGCGCGGCTAACGATCGGCGACAACACCGGCTTCAATCCTGAGCTCAACAGCGACAGCACGTTTGAGCGCTTCAACCCGATGACGGGCCTCTCGTATCAGATCAACCCGTGGCTGACGCTCTACGGCAGCTACGCGGAGGCCAACCGTGCGCCGACGCCGGCAGAGCTCGCCTGCTCCGACCCGGTGAACCCCTGCCTCATCGAGAGCTTCCTCACGGCTGATCCGCCGCTGCAGCAGGTCGTCTCCCACACCTATGAGCTTGGCCTGCGAGGCAAGGAGGTCGGATACGAAGGCCAGCGCTTCGAGTGGAGCGCCGGACTCTTCCATGCGCTCAACAGCGACGACATCATCACGGTTGCCGCACCGATCTCGGGCCGCGGCTACTTCCAGAATGCCGGCGACACGCTGCGCCAGGGCATCGAAATCGGCGGCCGCTATACCGATCAAAAGTGGATGCTCTACGCCAACTACGCGCTCGTCGATGCGACCTTCGAGTCGAACTTCATCATCCCGTCGCCGAACAACCCGTCGACCGCTGCGTTCAACTGCGAGGCCGGTCCGCCTGGTCCGCCGGTCGATGCCGACGATCCGGTGTGCGTGCAGGTATCGAAAGGCGATACCATTCCCGGCATTCCGCTGAGCCGCTTCAAGGCCGGCTTCGAATATTGGCAGACGCCGCAGTGGAAGTACGGCGCCGATCTCGTCGCCGCTTCGAGTCAGATCTTCTTCGGTGATGAAGGCAACGACAATGCGCCGCTTGCGGGCTACGGCGTCGTCAACATCCACACGTCCTACGATGTGACGAAGAACATCCAGTTCTACGGGCTCGTGAACAATCTCTTCGATGCCCACTACGGACTGTTCGGCAATTTCTTCAATCTCGAGGCCGGCAACAGTGCGTCGGCCGCGAACCCGGCTACCGGTGCCGGGTTTTTCACAAATCCGCAGACGATCACGCCCGCCCCACCAATCACGGCCTACGCCGGCGTGCGCATCAGATATTAGCCTGATGGACTGCGGGTAGGGCCTCTCGGCTAATCCCTTCAAATAGCTTGCGGAAGCTTCCCTAACCGGCCTTTAATGGGCCGCTCTCGCTCGGTTGGCGCCGATGCGCGAACAACCCGTCAAGGATGGACGGCATAGACCGTCCCCGCGGTGTACCGGAAGCGTCCCCTGGTGCGTGGCCCTGAGAAAGCTTCATCGCGTCGTCGCCTTTTAGGTTGGGTGGCGGTCGCAGCCGTATGTGGTGTCATCGGAGTCCTAGTGATTTCGGGGTTCGTGGAAGGACGCCAGGAAGCCAGCGTCGAGGCCGAGCACGGCGAGCCGATAAAGCCGCCGCTCAGGGTCTCGCTTCCTCCGCACGGCCAGCCGGTCGTGACGATCGATGCCGCGGCACAAAAGGCCATCGGGCTCGAGACGGCCAAGGCGCACGCCGCGCCGTACCAGGATCAGGTTCGCGCGTTCGGCACGGTGCTCGACTTGGCCACCCTCACGTCACTCAACACCAACTACATCGCAGCCGTCTCGGAGCTCAAGACAACGCAGGCCAAGCTCGCGGCCTCCGAGCCGGCCTTCGAGCGCGCCAAGGCGCTCTACGCCAAGAGCATCGGCAACCTCGTGCAGGTGCAGACGACCGAAGCTGCGCTGATCGGCGATAGGGCCTCCGTCGCCAGCGCCGAGTCCAAGGTGCGCACGCTGGCCGCGACTGCGATCCAGGAGTGGGGGCAGGTCTTAGGAAACGGCGTTGTTACATCCGCACCTTTGATCATGCATTTGATCGAGCGGCAGGTGTTCCTCATTCAGATCACCGTCCCGCCGGGCGCGCCCGTCGATCCGCCTCCGGTTGCGACCGTCGAGGCGAGCAGCAAAGATCAGCAGATCACCGTCAAATACGTCTCCGCTGCGACGCGCACGGATCCGAAAATCCAAGGATCGAGCTTCTTCTACGTCGCGTCGGCCGAGAGCGGCGTGCTTCCCGGCATGAACGTGCGCGCGTTCCTCGCAACCGGCAAATCCGTCGACGGCTATGTCATTCCGCCTTCCGCCGTCGTCTGGTGGTCCGGCCACCCGTGGGTCTACATCAAGATCGAGGACGACGAGTACACCCGCCGGCAAATCCCAACCGACATGCCCTATGGGCGGCGCGGTGCGTTCGTGGTGCCGGCCACACTCTTCCCCGAGCCGCACCCGGTGATCGTCACCAAGGCGGCACAGCTGCTGCTGTCGGAGGAGTTCCGCGCCCAGATCCAAGTCGGCGGAGACACGGACTGATGCAACCCGGGCCCCCAGTGACGCCTGGCTCGGGCGGTCTGCAGGCCGCGGTCATCGGTTTTGCCGTGCGCTTTCGCGGCGTCGTCTTTGCCCTCGCGATTTTGCTGCTCGGCTACGGAGCCCTGTCGGTCACGCGCGCCAAGTACGATGTCTTTCCCGAGTTCGCGCCGCCCCAGGTCGGCATACAGACCGAAGCTCCGGGGCTGACGGCCGAGCAGGTCGAGGTGCTGGTCACCCAGCCGATCGAGAATGCGCTCAACGGGTCGCCCGGGGTGCAGTCGCTGCGCTCTTCCTCGATCCAGGGGCTTTCGGTCATCACCGTGATCTTCCGCGCCTCGAGCGACATCTACCGCGACCGCCAGGTCGTCGCCGAGCGACTTGCGGAGACGGCGCAACGGCTGCCGGGCAACGTCCAGGCTCCGACCATGACGCCGCTGACGTCGTCGTCCAGCACCGTGCTCGTGATCGGCCTCACATCGGACAAGCGCTCGCTGATGGATCTGCGCACGCTCGCCGATTGGACCATCCGGCTGAAGCTGCTGGCGGTGCAGGGCGTCTCCAAGGTTGCCGTATTCGGCGGCGACGTGCGCTCGATTCAGGTCCAGGTGCACCCCGATCAGCTGATCCGCTATGGGCTTTCTTTCGAGGAGGTTCTCGCGGCTTCGAAGAAGTCGACTGCGGTCACCGGCGCCGGTTTCATCGAGACGGACAACCAGCGCATCGTATTCCAGTCGGAAGGCCAGTCGGTCGACCCGGACGACATCGCGCGCACGGTGGTCGCGAGCTCGAACGGCTCCAGTGTGCTGTTGCGCGACGTGGCCGACGTCCTCAACGCGCCGGAGCCGGCCATCGGCGGCGCGGCGATCATGGGCAAGCCGGGCGTGGTGCTGCTCGTGTCGGGGCAGCTTGGATCCAACACCATCGACGTTGCCGACGGCGTCGAGGCGGCGCTGGCCGACCTCAAGCCGGTGATCGACAAGGAGGATGTGGAGCTGCGCTCCGATCTCTTCCGCCCCGCAGACTTCATCGACATCTCCACGAGCAACGTTCGCGATTCTCTCTTGCTCGGCGGCGTCCTCGTTGTCGTGGTGCTGTGCTTGTTCCTGTTCGATCTGCGCACGGCCACGATCTCCTGCATGGCGATTCCGCTCTCGCTCTTGTCGGCGATTGTCGTCCTCAACGCACTTGGCGCCACGCTCAACGCGATGACGCTTGGCGGCCTCGCGATCGCCATTGGCGAGGTCGTCGACGACGCCGTGATCGATGTCGAGAACATCGCACGCCGCCTGCGGGAGAACAGGCGGGCAGCACATCCGCTCCCCACCTCGAGCGTCATTCTCAACGCCTCGCTCGAGGTCCGCGGCGCGGTGGTCTACGCCACGTTCGCCGTCATTCTCGTGTTTCTCCCCGTCGTGCTTCTGCCGGGGCTCGCCGGGCGCTTCTTTGCTCCGCTCGGCCTCGCCTACGTGCTGGCGATCCTCGCCTCGCTGCTGGTCGCGCTAACGGTGACGCCGGCGCTGTGCATGCTGTTGTTCCCTCGCACCGAGCTGAAGCTTGTCGAGGATGCCCGCGAGGTCCCCGATCCTCCGGTTTCGCGCTGGCTGCGGCGGCGCTATGAGTCGCTGCTGCGGCATTTCATCGATCATCCCCGCATGACCATTGCAGGCGCCGTAGCGTTCACGCTGATCGGGACCGCCGCCTTGCCGTTCTTCGGTACCGAGTTCCTGCCCGAATTGAAGGAAGGCCATTTTACGCTGCACATGGCAGCCGTTCCTGGCACCTCGATCGCCGAATCGCAGCGGATCGGCGCGCTTGTCACCAAGGCGCTTACGGAGCTGCCCGTCGTCCGCGTCGTGTCGCAGCGCGTTGGCAGGGCTGAAAAGGCCGACGATACGTGGGGCACGCACTACAGCGAGTTCGAGGTCGATCTCCAACGCGGTCTGTCGGGCGCGGAGTCGGATCAAGCGCAAGAGGACATGCGCCGTGTATTAAGCGGGTTCCCTGGGGTCAACTTCGCGCTGAAGCCGTTCCTCACCGAGCGGGTCGAGGAATCCCTTTCCGGCTATACGGCGTCCGTCATCGTCAATCTCTACGGCAATGATCTCGACACGCTCGACGAAGCCGCTCGCAATGTGGCGCGCGAGCTCGGCGGCGTGAAGGGCGCGACGGAGGTGCAGCTCCAATCGCCGCCGGGCCTGCCGCAGCTGACGATCCGGCCGCGCAAGGCGGACCTCGAGCGTTGGGGTCTCGACACGGTCGACGTTCTGGACCTTTTGCGCACCGCCTATCAGGGCGACATCGTCGGCCAGAGCTACGAGGGCAACCGCGTCTTCAACGTCATCACGATTCTCGACGAGGAAAGCCGCAACAGCGTCGTCAAGGTCTCCAATCTTCCGTTGCGCACGCCGGCCGGCAACTACGTGATGCTCAACCAGGTCGCGGACGTCTATCAGGTCGCCGGGCGCTACCAGGTGCTGCACCTCGGCGGACAACGCGTGCAGACCGTGACCGCAAACGTCATCGGGCGTGATGTCGGGTCGTTCGTCGCGGATGCACGCGCGGGAATCGCGCAGCACGTGACTCTTCCGCCCGGCGTTCATCTGGAATATGCCGGCTCGGCGCAGGCCCAGGCCGAGGCGAGACGCAACCTCATCATGAATTCGCTCGTCGCGGGGCTCGGCATCATCACCCTGTTGGCGGTGGTGACCGGCAGCTGGCGCAATGTGCTTCTCGTCCTGGCAAACATGCCGTTCGCACTGGTCGGGGGGGTGCTCGCGGTATTTGCCACCGGTGGCGTGCTGACGCTCGGCGCGATGGTCGGCTTCGTGACGCTGTTTGGCATCACGCTGCGCAACTCCATCATGATGATCTCGCACTTCGAGCACGTCGTCGGCAACGAAGGCGTGCAGTGGGGCCCGGAGGCGGCGATCAAGGGTGCGGGCGACCGGCTGGTGCCGATCTTGATGACGTCGATCGTCACCGCGCTCGGCTTGTTGCCCTTGGCCATCGGCATGAGCGAGCCCGGCCGCGAGATCGAGGGGCCGATGGCGCTCGTCATCGTCGGAGGCCTGCTGACCTCTATGGCGCTCAATCTGCTGGTGCTGCCGACGCTCGCTCTGCGCTACGGCCGCTTCGAGGCCCCGCCCGATGACGTCTCCGCGGTTGCGACCGATCTGGCGAAACGCCGACGCGGCGCTCAGCTCGCGCGCTGAGCGCCGCTAGATCTCGCCGACGTACGCTCGCCCCTCGATAACATCGTACTCGCATACGGCTCCTGGAGGGGTCGTGAGCACGATGTGGGGGTGCTTGAACCGGGCCGGCCACAGCTCGTTGTTGACCTCCCAGATCCTCACGCCGGCATTCTTGCGGCCGATCGAGAGCGCGACGGTCGCGGGCTGCGTCCACAGCGGCAGGGAAGAAATGGAAGCGACGCGAGCCGGCTCCTGGCTCTGGCAGGCGGCGATGGCGCGCTCGCGATAGGCCAGCATGAGGGCTTCCTCGGCGCCCTGACGATACAGGCGCTCCTGGGCCCATATCTTCACGCCCGCCAGCACGGCGAGGATGAGGACGACGGCTCTGATCATCGGACCAAGCTCCCGCGCGCTCAGCGCCCGGCTGCGGGACTTGAGGCGCCCGCGGCGGCAGCCGCCAAGTGAGGTCAGTTTTGCGCCGCCTTGGTGAATAAATGGTTGCCCGGCGTCTCGCGGCGGCTTGTCAGAGCCCAAACCTTGCGGCACAAGCGGCGGAAACCGATTGAAGAAACCTTCGACCCGGGAGGGGGATAGCCCTGATGAAGAAGAAAATCCTGATCACCTGGCCGTTGCCGGATGCCGTCATGGCCCGCGCACGGGCGTCCTACGACGTGACCGCCCATGGCGACAATCCCAAGATCACCATCGATGAGCTGCTCGATACGGCCAAGAAGGTCGATGCCTTGCTGATCACCCTCAACGAGAAGTGCCGCAAGGACGTGATCGACAAGATCCCAGAGAACATCAAGTGCATCTCGACCTTCTCCATCGGCTTCGATCACATCGATCTCGAGGCTTGCTCCGCGCGCGGGATCAAGGTCGGCAACGCACCGCACGGTGTCACGGTGGCGACCGCCGAGATCGCCATGCTGCTGCTGCTTGGATCGGCGCGGCGCGCCTCCGAAGGCGAGCGCATGCTTCGCAGTCACTCCTGGCCCGGTTGGCAGCCCCTGCAGCTGGTCGGCCAGCGCCTCGACGGCAAGAAGCTCGGCATCTATGGGTTCGGCAAGATCGGCCAGGCTCTGGCGCAGCGCGCGCGCGGCTTCGACATGGAGATCCATTACTACGACATCTACCGCGCCAAGCCCGAGGTCGAGGCGAAGTACAACGCCACCTATCATGACAACCTCGACAGCCTGCTCAAGATCTCGCAGTTCTTCTCCATCAATGCGCCCTCGACGCCCGAGACGCGCTACTTCTTCAACAAGAGCGTGATCGAGAAGCTGCCCCAGGGCGCGATCGTCGTGAACACCGCGCGCGGCGACCTCGTCAAGGACGAGGACATGATCGCGGCGCTGAAATCGGGGCGTCTTGCCTATGCGGGCCTTGATGTCTTTGCCGGCGAGCCTGCGATCAACGAGGGCTATTACGATCTGCCCAACACGTTCCTTTTCCCGCATCTGGGCTCGGCCGCCATCGAGGCGCGCAACCAGATGGGCTATGAGGCGCTCGACAACATCGACGCGTTCTTTGCCGGCAAGGACATGCCGTTCAAGCTGAACTGAGCCGGCCGTCCCGATGCACGTCCGCTATTTGGCGTCGTGCGTCGGCGCCGCAGCGGGAGCCTGCTTGGCAACCGTGACGGTGACCGTCACGTCGCCTTGGGTGGCGAACGTCAGAGTCAGCGGGAACGTCTCGCCCTCCTTGAGCGGTTGCTTCAGCCCCATGAGCATGACGTGCGCGCCGAGTGGCTTTAATTCTGCCTTGGCATGCGGCGCGATCTCGATGCCGTCCTGAAGATGCACCATCTTCATGACCTCGCCCTCCATGCGGCTCTCGTGCAGCATTGCATCCGTTGCGACCTCGGTCTTGACCCCGGTAAGGCGGTCCGGTTTGTCGCCGCTGTTTGAGATCGTCAGGTAGGCAGCCGAATTGGTCGCCTCGCCGATGGTGGGACGCGCCCAGGGCTGCTCGATCGTGAGCGCTCCGGCCGTTGTGCCATCGGCCGCAGCGGCTAGGCCGGCAATCAACACCGTAGCGAAGGCAAACAACAGCGCGCGCATGCCCATCTCAGGTCTCCTTTGCGGGCGATCCCGCGATCGAGGGTTCTAGCTCATTGCGCCTAAGGCGCGGAGCGGGCAAGCGTCGCGGTGCCAGCCGACCGGTGCGACGGCCTGTCTAGCGAAGGGCAACGCTGCTGTTGCACCTTGGGCCCAGGGACGCGGAGAAAGGCTTGACGGGCTTTTGCTTTCCTACCTATAGCTGCTGCCTCGCCGCCAAATGAAAGCCTGCAACATCGCCTTGATATGCTCGCTGGCAATGGTTGCTTTGCAGAGCCGACGGACCGCGAAAAAACGCTCGAGAGAAACATGTCAAACGAGAGCCGCCCTATCGGCCGCCATCAATTGCAGATCCCGGGCCCGACCCCGGTCCCCGAGCGCATCCTGAACGCGATGTCGCGGCAGATGCTGGATCATCGCGGTCCTGCCTTCCAGGAGTTCGGCACGCGGCTGCTGGCTGCCATCAAGCCGCTCTTCAAGACCGAAAACCCGGTCATGATCTTCCCCTCTTCGGGCACCGGTGCCTGGGAGTCGGGCTTCGTCAACACGCTGTCGCCGGGCGACAAAATCATCAGCGTCGAGACCGGTCAGTTCGCAGTGCTCTGGCGCAACATGGCAGAGCGGCTCGGGCTCGCGCCGGAAGTGCTCGCGACGGACTGGCATCGGGGTGCTGACCCCAACGCCATCGAAGCGTGCCTGAAAAAGGACAAGGCGCACGAGATCAAGGCCCTGTGCGTCGTGCACAACGAAACGTCGACCGGCGCGCGCACCAACATCGAGGAAGTGCGCCGCGCGATCGACGCTGCGCGCCATCCAGCGCTGCTCATGGTCGACGGCGTCTCCTCACTCGCGGCGATGGACTACCGCCACGACGAATGGGGCGTCGACGTCTTCGTCTCGGGCTCGCAGAAAGGCCTGATGCTGCCGCCGGGATTATCGTTCCTCGCGGTTAGTCCCAAGGCGCTGGCCGCCAGCAAATCAGCGAAGCTGCCGCGCTCGTATTGGTCGTGGGACGACATGCTGGCAATGAACGCCGGCGGCTGGTTCCCCTACACCCCGGCGACCGGTCACCTCTATGGCCTCGAAGAGGCGATCAAAATGATGTTCGAGGAAGGTCTCGACAACGTTTTCGCCCGCCACGAGCGCCTGGCAGCCGCCACCCGCAGCGCCGTAGAGGCATGGGGACTGGAGAACTGGTGCCGCGATCCCAAGGCTTACTCGCCCGCGGTGACGGCTGTCGCGACGCCCGAGGGGCACAACGCCGATGCTTTCCGCAAGCTCGTGCTCGAGACGTTCAACATGTCGCTGGGGACCGGCCTCAACAAGCTTGCCGGCAAGGCGTTCCGCATCGGCCATCTCGGTTACACCAACGAGCTCACGATCCTTTCGGCGCTCGCGGGCGTGGAGATCTCGCTCGATCTCGCCGGCATTCCGCACCAGAAGGGCGGCGTCGATGCGGCGATGGCCTATCTGGCGGGAACGATGCGGCCCGCAACGGCGCGGGCCGCGTGATCGGTTAACCCGGGGACGGCTCCGGTTTGAGCTGGGCTATCTCTAGTTCGAGCTTCCGGAGAAGCCTGCCGATGCCAGCTCGAACTGGCAGCGCTTGCCGAGCTGCATGAACTTGGCGGCGACGCAGTTTTTGACCTTAGCGAAAGTCGGCGCATGGCCGATGCACAGCCGGCGCACATCGGTCTCGCATGCCGCGCGCATTGACGGCGTGACCTCGGGCGGCAGTTTCAGCTCTTCGGCGCGTGCAATGGACACCGACAAAAGAAGAGCACACAGCGTAACGCTGGCGGTTTTCATGATTACCCCTCTGCTTCATTGAATGAAGGGGCAAGACCACGTCGGTTGAGCGAAATAGTGGCATCGCGCGATGTGCGACAGCGCACCGCACGGACAGCGGCGGAACAAATTCGAGTTGGGAAAGGCTAGACCGCGCCGTCAGGTCTAACCGGCCGCTCCTGCGAGCTCGTGAGCGCCTCTGCGACGCTGACACTATCCAAGTCGTCACTGTGGAGCACTTCGCTCGCGCCGATTTTCAGCAGCTTGGCGCGGCGCGCCGGCGCGATCTTCTCGCTGACGACGATGATGGGTCCGAGGAAGCTGGCCTTGCGCAGCAGGGGAATTGCTTGCTCCGCGTCGGTGGCAGACTCGGGAAGGTCCTCGACAAAAATGGCGCTCGGGGCCTCGTGCTCGATGCAATCAACTGCATCGGAAAGCGTCGACGCGGTGCGGATATTCGCCTTATAGCCGAACAGGACGTGCAATGTTGCCGTCAGCCGCTCGGCATCGAGGTGACCGGTGTCGACGAGGAGAATGTCGCGCAGGGTATGGATTTTTGCCTGCGCTCCGGCCAGCTCGTTTTTTCGGGCCAGATGTTTCGGCCCACATGTCGAGAATCGCGCAGGCATCCGGCTCAGTTCCCCGTTTGAACCCGTCTAGTGTGCGCCAACAGGGCACAAAGAGCAATTGCTCAGTGTGCGCCGTGAATGCTCCCATGCGTCAGGCGCTTGCGCCGCGTTCGTCTCCAAGCGCTAGTCTTCGAAACGCGATGTAGCTTGCATTGATCCGAGCGGCGTAGGTATCGCTTGCCGCGACATGCGCGACGACGGCGTCGGAGACGCGTCCTATCGCGCGTTCGAACTCTTGCGCCACCGGCCAGACGGATTCCGGTTTTGGCTCAGCCCGCAACTGGCGGCGATGAGCCGTTTCCACGGCGAGAGCGAGCTGCGTTTCGCATGCCGCCGCGGCGACGAAAATCGCCCGGTCGCTTTCGCTCAAGGATTCCCACAGCGTGCGTTCCAGTCCAAGCGACAGTGCTTCGCCCTGGCGGTTTATTGCCGTGCCGACGCTGAAAGGCGCCTGCAGGCCAAGCGCCTCCGTCTTGATTGCTGCGCCCCGCTCGGCTGCGAGAATTTCACCGCGTTTAAAAAGATCAGGCAGCCGCGCGGCATCAACTGCCACGGGCTCGAGCCCGAAGCCGCGCACAACGTCGCGGGCCAGGCCGGTGACCGAGACCTTCTCACCCGCAAGGTCGCGCAGCCGCTCGACACGGCGCCCCGCGACGAAGACCGATCGCCCGCCATGACCGGCGTGCATGGCCTTGACGCCAAACCCCGCCGCGAGCTCATCCCATAAGCCCTGCCCGCCCCCGGCGCGCATCCAAGCGCCGAGATGTTCGGGCGCGATGCCCTGCGCGCCCGGCAGCCCGGCGAAATAGGCAAGGGCGCGGTGCGCGTCGAGATGGTCGTGCTCGCTCGCGTGGTAGAGGTCGGCGTCGCCGGCGCGAACCGCATTCAAGCCGTTCGCGATGCCGGGCATCACCGTAATCTTGATGCGACCGCCGCTCATCGTCGCGATGCGCCTAGCAAGTCGGCGGGCCCGGTCGGCATGACCCGCAACAGCGAGCCGCAGGTGTTTTACGTTGGAGGAGAGGGCAGGCGCGGCGATTGTCGTCGTCGCGGCGGCCGCGGCACCGGCTGTCAGCAAGAACTCGCGCCGGTCCATATAGCGCTCCCCGCGACAACTGCGCGTGTCACCTGACGCCATCAAACCTCAACGGCACCGCGTTTACAACGCCGCTCTGCAGGAGTGCGGTGCGAGATTGAATACCTAGGATTTGGCGCAGTGCACCGCGACGCTCCGCGTAGTACCTCCAAGCGCAGCGCTGGCCGAGGCGCCGAGCGCGCCAGAGAACGCCTGATTGAGCGCCTTATTGTTGGGATCGTCCTCGTCTATGGGCTCGCGGATCGCGGCGCTGCAGGTTGGGGGCGCGTGCGCGCTAAGCTTGATGGGATCGTTCTTGGCGAAATCGAAGGCAATGAAATAGCTCGGATCGAACACGGAGAAATCGAACTCGGCCGCGCCCACCGCGACGGGCTTCTCCAACGGCAGCGTCAGGTGCAGCGTGAGGATCTTATCTTTGTTGTAGTCGAGCCAGTAGTCGACCGGCGGCTTGAACTTCTGCTGCACGTTGCCGAGCTTGGCGAACGTGAAGTAGTCGAATTCCTTCAGGCCATCGATGTTCACCTGAGCGAGCTCGGACAGCTCCTGGCGGTCGTAGATGCCGTCGTGGTTCTTATCGAGACCCTCGATCGCCATCTCGGTGTACATCTCGTCGAAGGTCCAGTTCTGCTGCAGGCCCGTGATCATGCCCTTGTCGTAGAGGACGGTTGCCTGGACCGTAACCCAGACGTGGGGATGGGCGTCGGCAGGGGCTGGGCGCAGCAGGAGTGCAGCGGCAAGAGCGAATGCCGAAAGCAGCGGGTGGAGCCTGCGCATCGCGGCGATCCCTTCAAAATTTGCCCGTGTCGAGCAGCGCTTCTACGCGCGCGGAAGGTGGCGGTTGCGTGGCACCCTGCAACGCACTAGGTTCCGGCGCGGATATTATCACAAATGCGGCCTGCGTAAACGATTCGCGCGGTATTTCGCGCGATACCTTGCCGCAGACCGAGCGAGCGGGGAACGGCAATGAGAAGCCTGAGCATCCTACTGGCCGCTGCCGCGCTCATCAGCGCAACGCCGGCCGGCGCCGCGCCCGGCGATCTCAATGTCGTCGTCACCATCAAGCCCATCCATTCGCTTGTGACGCGGCTGATGGAGGGTATCGGCACACCGACGCTGCTGATCAAGGGCGCCGGCTCGCCACACACCTTTGCGCTGAGGCCTTCCGACGTGCGTGCGATCAATGCCGCCGGCGTCTTCGTGCGCGTGTCCGACACTCTGGAGCCGTTCACGCGCGCGATCGTGAAATCGCTGCCGGGCAGCGTCGACGTGGTGACGCTGGCGCAGGCGCCCGGCGTAAGGCTTCTGGATCGGCGTGAGGGCGGTACTTTCGAAGAGCACACGCACGGCCATGGCCAGGATGGCGCCGAGGGTGGCAAGCACGGCGCGGACGATGATGCCTCCGCTAAGGACGGTCACATCTGGCTCGATCCCGACAACGCCAAGGCGATCGTTGCCTATCTGGCCGAGGTGTTGAGCCGTCACGCCCCCGAGCAAGCCGCCAAGATCCAGGCCAACGCCGTAAAGCTACTTGCCGACATCGACGCCCTCGCGGCCTCGATCGGTGCGGAGACGGCGTCGCTCAAGGGCAAACCGTTTGTCGTCTTCCACGACGCCTATCAATATTTCGAGCGCCGGTTCGATCTCGATGCGGTCGGCTCGATCACGGTCAGCCCCGAGCTGCAGCCGAGCGCCAAGCGCCTCACCGAGCTCCGCCACAAGATAGCCGCGCTGGGTGCGGTCTGCGTATTCGCAGAGCCGTGGTTTCAGCCGAACCTGGTCGATGCAGTCACCGAAGGCTCGCACGCGCGATCAGGAACGCTCGACCCCGAAGGAAGCACGCTCAACCCCGGCGCTGAGCTTTACTTCGAGCTAATGCGCAACCTCGCGTCGGGGTTCAAATCGTGCCTGGAGCAGCCGTCCTAAAGCAAAACGCACGGGACCCTGAGGTCCCGTGCGCGATTTGGGTCCGATCGACCGTTGGATCAGGTCTAGAGCGCCGCGGCTGCAGCGCTCTTGACTGCTGGCTTGTCCGGCTCAGTCGTGGTGCTCGCAGACGTTGCCTTCTTGGCCTCCGCTGCCGCTTTCTTGGCCGCTTCTGCAGCCTCGCGTGCGACCGCAGCGGCCTTGGATGCAGCGGCCGCGGCGCGCTGCGCGCTCTCGACGGCGTTCGAGGTGGTCTGGTCGGCAGCAGCGGCCTTCACCGGCTCGGCAACGTTGGCTGGCTCGGACGGTTTCACCGCAGCGTCATGCTTGGGTGCGCTCGCCTCGGCCGGCTTTGCTTCCGCAGTTTTCTCGCCGCCCGAGACCTTGGCCGCCTCTTTCTTCTTCTCGGATTTCGGTTCCGCGCCCTTGTCGGAAACGGTGTCCATCACCTTTGCCTTGGCTTTCGCCGGCTTCTTGGTGGGGACCAGATTTCCGTTCTCGTCAATTGCCTGGAAATCGTCCGGCACAGGGCCGCTCGAGGCGGTGGTTTCGGCGTCGTCGCTCTGACGGCGCGGCAGCGGCGCCAGGTTGCGGATCGTGTTGCGCCGCGATTCAGCGCTCGGCTCTTCCGAGACGTTCTGCGAGGCGGTGTTGACGCTCGGCTCGCCGTTGTCCTGGGCGGAGACCGATCCATCGGTCGAGAAGCGCTGCCAGGTAACGGTGACCTTCATCCCAACCGGGACGCGCGGATAGAGGTCCAGCACGTCCTCATTGGTCATGCGGATGCAGCCCTTGGAGACCGCTTTCCCGATTGTCCACGGCGCATCGGTGCCGTGGATACGGTAGGTGCTGGCGCCGAGATACATGGCACGCACGCCGAGCGGATTCATCGGATGGCCACCCGGCACCCACGTCGGCAGCTTGGGATTTTCCTTGATCATGTCGGGCGTTGGCCGCCATGACGGATTCTCTCTCTTAGAGGAGACGGCCGTCGTACCCTGCCAGCGGCTCTGCTCGCGCGGCACCGCGATCGGATAGCTGATGGCTTCGCCGCGCTTCGTTAAATAATAGAGGCGCCGGTCGCCGAAGCTGACGATGATCTGGTTGGGCGAGTACTGCTGACTGAACGACACGACCTGCCGGCTGCCGCCCCACTCCTCGCCGCCGCCCCACAGGAAGTCGATGAGACCCTGGGCGCGAGCACTTTGGGGGACGTACAAGGCAGTGGAGACCAGACCTGCAAGGACGATCGTTCTCAGGAGGCTGCGAGGGGGCATTCTTTTGAGACTCCGATCCAGTAAGCTCACGGGGGTGAGCCTGCCGCATTAGGATGAATGGAGCGTATATACCAGTCCCAATTTGGCTGGCAGAGCATGAGAGCCACACACCAGACGGGAATGAACGAGCTTCAGCCGACAGGGTGGTTCGGCGGTGCACATGCAGTATTGCCATCGACATTCAAGGCTTTGATACAGCGTATTATTGTTTCCGCTTTGGCGCGTGTGTGTGGCGCTGCAACACTGAGGTGTTGATGGCCGAGTTATTTCGACGCCGGCACGTTTGCGTCGTGACGTCAGGTGTGGCTTCGTCGCCGCGCGCGGGCAAGCAAAAAAGAACATACGATCCCTTTTCGTTTCATTTTTGATCTTGACCCGAAGCGCCTCCTGTTCTAGAACAAAGAAAGAACGCGGCGGTCCCCAATCCCGCCGCTTTTCGAGCCAGTTGCGAGAGCGTTCCCGGTGGACCCGACGGCCCCATCCCCCATCCCCCCGTCCCGTCTGCAGCGGATCTCGCGGCCAGGGCCGAGCCCAAGTTTGAGCTCCCTTCCGGACTCAGACACGTTGCGAGTAGGGCTTTGGCCTTCGTGCCCGAACCGGAACGGCGAGTCTCTCGCCGTTCCGGAGGGGCATCCTCTCCTCGCCGCCTCCCGCCTTTCCGACCTCGCAGGGTTGCGCGCGCGTATCGCAGCCCTGGAGCGCGGCTCACCCGCGTCCGCTCCGCTTTCCGGCGCTCTTTCCGGTCATGGCTGGCAGCACGCGGGATCGATTCACAAGACCTGGACGCTCGGGGCGTCCGAGATCGATTCGCACCTCCCTCGCGGCCTCAATGCTGCGTCCCTGCATGAAGTGAAGCCCGAGCAAGAAGGCGCTGCGGCACCGGCTTGGGCGGCGGCTCTCGGATTTGCGCTCCGCCTCGCCGTGCGCCGGCTCGAACTCACTCGGGCCAGGTCCAGGCTCTAAGACACGCCGATCGATTCTCTGGTGCTGGCCCTCGGCGCTCGCGCGCGAGATCGGGCTGCCCTACGGCTTGGGCTTTGCGTCGCTCGGCATCGAGGGCGCGTCGTGCCTTTTTGTCGAGACGGCGCGCGCCTCGGAGACGCTGTGGGCCATGGAGGAGGGCCTGAAGTCGGCGAGCCTGGCTCTCGTCATCGGGGCTTTGCGCGAAGTTGAGCTGACGCCGTCGCGCCGCTTGAGCCTTGCTGCCGCGCAGGGGACGCCCTGCCTTCTCATCACCGATCCGCGCACCTCCCCCGCCGCATCGACGGCGACACGCTGGCGTGTCGGCGCACAGAGTAGCGCACCCGACCCTTTCGATCCGCATGCCCCTGGCGCCGCCCGCTATTCGATCGCGCTGGAGCGCTGCCGCGAGGGCGCGCGCGCGCTCCAGGCTCTGCCGTTTCTGCTGGAATGGTCTCATGAGACGCATCGTTTCCGTGTGGCTCCCGCTGTGGCCGATCGAGCGGCTCGCCCGCGCCGCGCCGCAAGCGGTGCCGGAGGCCGCTTGCCTCGCGCTGGTTGAGGCGGGCAGCCACGGCATCCGCATCACCGCCGTCACCTCCAGGGCGGCCGAGGAGGGCGTGCGCATCGGCCAATCGCTCGCCGATGCCCGCGCAGCGTTGCCGGCACTCCTCTCGCGTCCGGCCGAGCCCGGCCGCGACGGCCGCGCGCTCCTCCAGCTTGCGCGCTGGTGCGGACGCTATGGCCCCAACCGAAATGTCGAGGACGCAGATGGCCCTGCAGACAGCTTGTGGATCGACATCACGGGGGTTGCTCATCTCTACGGCGGCGAGGCGCGCCTGCTCGATGATCTCTTGGCAAGACTCACCCGCTTCGGGCTGACGGCGCGCGCCGGTCTCGCCGATACCCCGGGGGCCGCGCATGCGCTCGCCCGTTACGCCGCCTCCCCCGCCATCGCGCTGGCCGGTACGACGCAAAAGCGCCTGGCGCCCTTGCCCGTCGAGGCGCTCAGGCTTTCCCCTGAGACCGTGCTGCTTTTAAAGCGGCTCGGTCTGCGCCGCATCGGGCAGCTGTTTTCGCTGCCGCGCGCCGCCCTGCGGCGCCGGTTCCGCTCGGCATCGGCTGCCGAGGCGGTGGTGCGCCGGCTCGACCAGGCGCTGGGCATCGCGCCCGAGCCTTCGCCACCGCTGCTCGAGCCGCCGGTCTTATTCGTGCATCGCGCGTTCGCCGAGCCGCTCATCTCGCCGGCGCAGCTCGAAGCGGAGACGGGTCAGCTGAGTGAGCAGCTGTGCGCGGTGCTGGCAGCGCGCAACCTCGGTGCGCGCCGCATCATGCTGTCGCTCTATCGCGCCGACGGCACGGTGGCCGAGGTGCGCGCCGGCTTGAGCTTGGCGAGCCGCACGCCCAAGCATCTGACGGCGCTCGTGTGCGAGAAGCTGCAAAACATCGATGCCGGATTTGGCGTCGATGCGCTGGTCCTTGCGGCTTTGCAAGTGGAGGAGCGTGCCCCCGCGCAGGCAGCGTTCGGCGCCGGCGTCGCCTGCAACGCCAACCCAACGGAGCTTATCGATCGCCTCGCAAACCGCTTGGGCGCAGCCCGCGTCACGCGTCTGGAGCCGCGCGCAAGCCACATTCCAGAGCGCGCCGAGGTGCGCGTATCGGCACTGGCCGATCTCACGCCCGGCTCTCAACGCCGCTTGCCCGCTCGCACATTGCCGCCGCGGCCGCAGTTCCTGCTGGCGCCTCCCGAGCCCATCGGAGTGATCGCCGAGATACCCGAAGGCCCCCCGGCCCGCTTCACCTGGCGCCGCGTTGAACGCCGCATCGTACGCGCGCAGGGCCCTGAGCGCATCGCGCCCGAATGGTGGCGCGAGATCGGCTCAAAGAAGAGCCGCACGCGCGACTACTACCGCATCGAGGACGAAGGGGGCGCCGCCTACTGGGTGTTCCGCGAAGGTTTCTACGGGGGCGGAGAGGAGATGCCGTCCTGGTTCATGCACGGTCTTTTTGGGTGATGGTTTTTTGGGCGATGGGAGGATTGGATGACTATTAGTTTCGATACTTTGTCGTGCGCCAAGCGGCTTGCCGAAGCCGGCGAGAGATTAGAGGTCGCCGAGGCGCATGCGCTGGTGCTCAAGGACTTTGCGACGACGACGTTTCCCGGCAAGGCGGATATCCGCCATTTGAGCGACGATATCGCGGATGTGCGCGATGACCTCCAGGATCTGCGTTGCGAGGTCAAGGATGCCTGCTGCGAGCTGAGGGAATTGCTCCAGCAGGTGAGCGAGCGCTTCGCCTCGAAGGCCGAGCTCGGCCGCGATACATCTGTCTTGCGCCACGACATCGACGCTCTAGGTCAGAAGCTGACCATCCGCGTGAGCGGCATGCTCGTCCTCGCGACCGGCGTCGTCGTGACGCTCGGCAAGGTATTCTAGAGGTGGGGCGCTATGCCGAGCTGCAGGTCACCACCAACTTCTCGTTCCTGCGCGGCGCGTCCCACGGCGAGGAGCTCGTCGCGCAGGCGAAGGCCTTAGGGTTGGCAGCGATCGCCGTCGTCGATCGCAATACGCTTGCCGGCGTGGTGCGCGCGCACATCGCGGCCAAGGAGGTGGGGCTCAAGCTCATCATCGGTGCGCGCCTCGACCTGCAGGACGCACCAAGCCTCATCTGCCTGCCGCGCGACCGGGCTGCCTACGGCCGGCTGACGCGGCTGCTTTCGCTTGGGCAGATGCGCGCCAAGAAGGGGGAGTGCACGCTTTTTCTTGCCGATGTCGCCCGGCACGCCGAGGGACAGATTTTCATCGCACTTCCCCCCGACGACTGGGACTGGCGCGAGCCCCAAGCCCTTCCTGCTGACGCGCAGCCGGCCCGCGCCGCCGCCACGATCATCCCGATCGCATCTCGGCAACAGCGTGAAGGCAAAAAAAATTCCCCTCCCCCTGGCGGGGAAGGGTCAGGGGAGGGGAGCACGACCGGGAGTGACATTCGCAACGTTGCTCCAAGCTCTCCACCCCACCCGGTCGCCGCAACTGCGTTGCGGCGACCACCCTCCCCGTCAAGGGGAGGGTTGAGGGCTAGCCAGGGTCATCCGGACTCCAACGCAGGAGGGCAACAGAACCTTGAAGCGGAGCTGCGGCGCGTGAAGGCGGCGCTCGGGAAGAGCCCGCTCTATCTCGCCGCGAGCCACACCTATCGCGGCGATGACCGCGCGCGCATCGCCGCGCTAAATGATCTCGCGGAGCGCAGCTCAACCCCGCTTATCGCCACCGGCGACGTCCTCTATCACGCGCCCCACCGCCGCGCGCTGCAGGATGTTCTCAGTTGCGTGCGCGAGGGCACCACCATTGCGGCTGCCGGCTTCAAGCTCGAGGCCAACGCCGAGCGGCATTTGAAAGCGCCCTCTGAAATGGCGCGGCTGTTCAAGGGCTACGAGGCGGCGCTCGCGCGCACAATTAAGATCGCACAAGCGTGCTCTTTCTCGCTCGATGAGCTCGTCTATGAATACCCCGACGAGCCGACGCCGGCGGGGAAGAGCCCGCAAGCGCATCTTGAGGACCTCACCTGGGAGGGCGCGCGCTGGCGCTTTCCCGACGGCATCCCGGAAAAGGTGCGCGCCATCATCGCGCGCGAGCTGCAGCTGATCGCCGAGCTCAGCTACGCGCCGTATTTCCTCACCGTGCACGACATCGTGCACTTCGCCCGCTCGCAGGGCATCCTGTGCCAGGGCCGCGGCTCCGCCGCCAACTCGGCCGTCTGCTACTGCCTTGCCATCACGGCGGTGAACCCGACCGAGATCGACTTACTGTTTGAGCGGTTCGTTTCCCCCGAGCGCAAGGAGCCGCCCGACATCGACGTCGATTTCGAGCACGAGCGGCGCGAGGAGGTGATCCAGTACATCTACGCCCGCTACGGCCGCAATCGCGCCGGCATCGCCGCGACCGTCATCTCCTACCGCAAGCGCTCGGCTGTGCGCGACGTCGGCAAGGCGATGGGGCTGTCGGAGGATACGGTCGCCGCGCTCGCCGGCATGGTGTGGGGGACCGAGAGCGGCGGCGCGCTGCCTGAAAAGCACGTGCGCGAGGCGGGGCTCGATCCGGGCGATCCCCTGCTCGCCACCGTGCTCGAGCTGACGCAGGAATTGATGGGCTTTCCGCGCCATCTCTCCCAGCACGTCGGCGGCTTCGTCTTAACGCGCGGGCCGTTGATCGAGGTCGTCCCCGTCGGCAATGCGGCGATGGAGGATCGCACCTTCATCGAATGGGACAAGGACGACATCGCGGCGCTCGGCCTGTTGAAGGTCGACGTGCTGGCGCTCGGCATGCTCACCTGCATCCGCAAGGCGTTCGACCTCATCGCCAAGCACCACGGCAAGACCGTCACGCTCGCTTCCGTCCCGCGCGAGGACGATGCCGTCTACGACATGCTGTGCAAGGCGGACAGCGTCGGCGTGTTCCAGGTCGAGAGCCGCGCGCAGATGAACATGCTGCCGCGGCTTAAGCCGCGCACCTTCTACGATCTCGTCATCGAGGTGGCGATCGTGCGCCCGGGACCGATCCAGGGCGACATGGTCCACCCCTATCTGCGCCGCCGCGGAGGGCTCGAGGCCGAGCACTATCCCTCGCCCGCGCCGGCGCACGGGCCAGAGGATGAGCTCAAGGCCATTCTCGGCAAGACCAAGGGGGTGCCGCTGTTCCAGGAGCAGGCGATGCGCATCGCGCTCGTCGCGGCGAAGTTCTCCGATGCCGAGGTCAACGAATTGCGCAAGGCCATGGCGACCTTCCGCCGGCGCGGCACCATCGCGCTGTTGGAGGAGAAAATGGTCTCGCGCATGGTCGCGCGCGGCTATCCGCCCGACTTCGCGCAGCGCTGCTTCGATCAGATCAAGGGCTTCGGCGAATACGGCTTCCCCGAAAGCCACGCGGCGAGCTTTGCGCATCTCGTCTACGTCTCCGCCTGGATCAAATGCCACTACCCGGCGGCGTTTGCTGCGGCGCTGCTCAACTCGCAGCCGATGGGTTTTTATGCCCCCGCCCAGATCGTGCGCGATGCGCGCGAGCATGCGGTCGAGGCGCGCGAAGCCGACGTGAGCCTCTCCGATTGGGATTGCACGCTCGAGGACATAGCGGGCGCAGGTCCGGCGCTGCGGCTTGGGCTGCGCCAGATCGACGGCGCGCATGAGGAGGAGATCAAGAAGCTCCTCGTCGCCCGCGGGTGCGCATCCACCGCTACGGGTAAGAGGGAAAGAGAGGAAGAGTCTTCATGGCCAATCAACGGGCACGTCGGCTCCGTCGAAGCCCCACGCAAGAAGAGCGGATCATCTGGCAGAAGCTGCGCCACAAAAGGCTCGGCAGCTGCCGATTCCGCCGCCAGCATCCGGTCGGACCCTACGTCGTCGATTTCATCTGCCTCGAACGAAAGCTCATCGTCGAAATCGACGGGTGGCAGCATGGAGAGGAGATACAAGAAGAGCGCGACCGAAAGCGAACCCGGTGGCTTGAAGAGCGCGGCTTCAGGGTCTTGCGGCTCTGGAACAGAGACATCCGCCTCAATCTTCACGACGCCGTCGAAACGATCTTTAACGGAAACGTTTGAGACAGCCACCCCCACCCTGGCCCTCCCCCGTCGCGCCGGAGGCGCGCTTTCAGCACGACCAGGGGGAGGGAGGGAAAACGGAGGAACCTCCTCCCTCAATGCAGGCGAGGGATTTTCTCCTCCCCCCTTGAGGGGGAGGACGACGCAGCGGCGTCGCGAGCGCGAGCTCGCGTCGCCGACGCGTCAGGTGGGGGGTGCATCGCCCGCCCGTTCCGGGACGTGCACGACCTGTGGATGCGGGCGGGCGTGAAGCTCGCAACGTTGGAGCGGCTCGCCGCCGCCGATGCCTTCCGCTCGCTCGGCCTCGACCGGCGCGAGGCGCTATGGGAGGTGAAGGGCCTGAGCGCGGCGGTGCCGCTGCCGCTCTTTTCCTGGAGCGAGACGCGCGAGGCGGACCTCGAGCCCGCCGTGGCGCTGCCAGAGATGGCGCTGTCGGAGCACGTCGTGAGCGACTACCAGACGCTCAGGCTTTCGCTCAAAGCCCACCCCATGAGCTTCCTGCGCTCCCGTTTCGCCGCGCGGCGCGTGCGCGCCTGCGAGGAGCTGCGCACCTTGAAGGACGGCGCCTACGTCTCGGTCGCCGGCGTCGTGCTGGTGCGCCAGCGCCCGGGCTCGGCCAAGGGCGTGGTGTTCATGACCATCGAGGACGAGAGCGGCATCGCCAACGCGGTCGTCTGGGCAAACACGCTTGAGCGCTTCCGCAAGGTGGTGATGGGCGCGCGCTTGATCGTCGTGCACGGACGCATTCAGCGCCACGAGGATATCATCCACATCGTCTCGGCGCGGTTGGAAGATCGCAGCGACTGGCTCGGACTGCTTTCGGAAGCGGGGCAGGAGATGCGCGTGCCGCTCGCCAATGCCGACGAGGTGCTGCGTCCCGACCCCGGCTCCTGGCGCTCGCCGCGAGGCCAGCCCGATGCTGGCTCGGAAGTCCTGCCGAAGGCTGGCGGAGAAAAGATGCACCCGCGCTGGGCGAAGAAGACGAGCGATCCACGCCTGACTCACCCGCGCGAGGTCCGCATCATCCCCAAGTCGCGCGACTTTCATTGAGACGGCGGCAAGCTGACCGTATTGGGTAGGCCGTCGGCGCCCATGAAGACCGCAAGCAGGCGCGCTTCGCCCGAGCCGGAGTTGCGGCCGTTATGCGGCGTGCCGATCGCCTCCATGAACGCCTCGCCCTTGCGATAGACGCGCGTGCCGCGGCTGCCGTAATCGACGGTCAGCTCGCCATCGAGCACGTAGCCGTAGAGCGGCACCTCGTGCTTGTGCCAGCCGGTCTCGGCGCCGGGCGCCATCGAGATAATCTCCGACGTCACCTTGGCCGGCGTCTTGCTCGGATATGAGAACGTCTGGCCGAGGACCGTCGTGCCGGTATCGAGCAAGGGTGTGTTAAGCGCGTGGGCGTCAGAGGGACGCGCGTCGAGCAACGCAATCGGCACACCGGGCGTATCGGCATAGCCCGTGCTCCACAGCGCGAGACCCGACGCCAGTAAGAGCACCGCCAGGACCAGCGTGGCCGCGTGCGCAAGACGCAGCGTGCGGTATCGTTCCATCGGAGTCTCCCTGAGAGGCGTAAATGCGCTGGCGCGGACTGTGCGCTTGAGCGCTTAACGCCGTCCTAGGGGACACGTGGAAATGCCGCGGGCCCATCAAGCTCGACAGCAAGCCCGACGACGCCGATATAGAGATCGCAAGTCCAAAGCGAAGCGCGCCCGATGATCGTTCCTGAAAGCAAACCGCCCATTAGCCAAGTCCTAAAGAAGCGAGCGCTGCCGGCGCTCGTGGTCGCGTCATTCGCTCTCGTGGCGGTGCCGACATGGCGTGGCGATCTTCGAGCCCAGGAAGGTCCGTCGCAATCGCATTCGCGCGCAGTCGCACGCGCCGAGCGCCACATGATCTCCGCGGCGAACGCGTACGCCGCCGAAGCCGGGCGCGAGATGCTGCGCGCGGGCGGCTCGGCCATCGATGCCGCGATCGCGACGCAGCTCGTGCTCAACCTCGTGGAGCCGCAATCGTCCGGCATCGGCGGCGGCGCGTTCATTCTCTACTGGGACGCGGCGCGCAAGGAGCTCAAGGCCTACGACGGCCGCGAGACGGCGCCCGCTTCGGCCAAGCCCGATCGCTTCCTCATCAACGGCAAGCCGATGCCGTTTGCGGACGCCGTGCGTTCTGGCCTCAGCGTCGGCGTGCCCGGTGTCGTGCGCGCCCTGGAACTGGCGCACAAGGAGCACGGCAAGCTGCCTTGGGCGCGATTGTTCGAGCCCGCGATCCGTCTCGCCGAGACGGGCTTTGCCGTGTCGCCGCGCCTGCACGGGTTGCTTGAAGCCGCACATGCGGAAGATTTTGCGCCGGAAGCGCGTAGTTATTTTTTCCCCGCCGGCGTCGCTGCGGCCGTGGGCACCGTGCTGAAAAATCCTGAGTTCGCCGCAACCCTGCGCCGCATCGCTGCTGAAGGTGCTGCTGGATTCTATACCGGCGCAACTGCAGATGCGATCGTGAAGGCCGTCGCCGAGGCGCCGCGTGCGCCGGGCGGAATGACGCTTGCCGATATCTCGCAGTATGCCGCCAAGGAGCGACCGCCGGTTTGCATCACCTACCGGGCCGATAAGGTCTGCGGCGTCGGACCTCCATCGTCGGGCGGTCCTACCGTCGCGCAGACGCTCAAGATGCTGGAGCCGTTCAATCTCGGCGCCGGACCGGCCGCAGCGCTCAATTCAACCGCGCTGCATCTCATCGCCGAAGCCGAGAAGCTCGCCTACGCAGATCGGGACCGCTATCAGGGCGATCCCGACTTCGTGGCTGTTCCATCGGGTCTGCTCGACCCCGCGTATCTGGCTGAGCGCGGCAAGAGCATTGATCGCGCAACCGCCATGCCGACTCCCGAGCCGGGCCTGCCGCCGGGGCTCGCGCGCCAGTCGTTCGGGGAGGACTTCTCGCACGAGAATGCCGGCACGAGCCACATCTCGATCATCGATGATGAGGGAAATGGCCTCGCCATGACGACGACGATCGAGGGCGGGTTTGGTTCGCATATCTGGGCCGCCGGTTTTCTGTTGAACAACGAGCTCACCGATTTCTCGTTCGTGCCGACCGATGCGAGCGGTCGCGCCGTCGCCAACGCGGTTGGGCCGGGCAAGCGGCCGCGCAGCTCGATGTCGCCGACGATGGTATTTGACGCGCAGGGCAATCTCATTGCTGTTGTCGGCTCGCCGGGTGGCAGCCGCATCATCATGTATGTGGTCAAGTCGCTGGTCGCGCTCATCGACTGGGGCGTGGATGCGCAGGCTGCGGCCGATCTGCTGAACTTCGGCAGCCAGGGTCGCGGCTTCGAGATCGAGATGGGCGACCGTACGCCCTGGGCCGGACTTGCGCTCCGGGGCTTGGGACATCGGATCGTGCCGGAGGAGATGACGTCGGGAACGCACGTTGTCGTGCGCCGCGACAACCACTTGGAAGGCGGCGCGGACCGGCGCCGCGAGGGCGCGGCCCTTGGAGACTGAGACGTGACCGAGCGCACCATCGCTGTTCTCGGCGCCGGCATTTTGGGGCTGTGGCAGGCGTATGCGCTTGCGCGCCGTGGCAACCGCGTGACGCTCTGCGAGGCGAGCGAGGAGCCGTTCATCGCCGGCGCTTCTCGCTACGGCGCCGTGATGCTGGCGCCCGAGCGGGAGGCCGAGACGGCGCCTGCCATCCTGCGGGAGCTTGGTCTTCAGGGCGTGGCACTGTGGCGGGACGTCTATCCCGATCTCATTTGCAATGGCAGCGTTGTCGTCGCCGCAGCGCGCGACCGCGCCGAGCTTGACCGTTTTGCCATGCGCACGCGCGGCCATGCGCTGCTCGATGCTAAAGAGATCGAGAGCCTGGAGCCCGATCTTGAAGGGCGGTTCTCTGCCGCGTTGTTCTTTGCCGATGAAGCGCACATGCCGGCGCCTGCTGCGCTCGATTTCATGCTTGCCGAAATTCGCAAGGCCGGCGTCGAGCTTCGCTTCGGCGTGCGCGATGCGCCGTCCCGCGCCGACGTCATGATCGACTGCCGCGGACTTTCCGCGCGCGATCTGCTCCCCGATCTGCGCGGCGTGCGGGGCGAGCGTCTGCTGCTGCGCTCGCGCGAGATCGATCTGCGGCGCCCGGTGCAGCTGCTACACCCGCGGCAGTCTCTCTACATCGTGCCCTGGGGCGGCGGCATCTACATGATCGGGGCGACGGTGATCGAGACCGAGGACGCGGGACCGATGACCGTGCGCTCGGCGCTGGATCTGCTCAGCGCCGCCTACGCTGTGCACCCGGCATTCGGCGAGGCCGAGATCATCGAGCAGGGTGCAGGCGTACGCCCGGCCTTTTCCGACAACGTGCCGCGCGCGATCGTTCGCGACGGCGGGCGCCACATCCTCGTCAACGGCGCCTACCGCCACGGCTTCCTGCTGGCACCAGTGCTCGCCGCGAACGTGGCGGACTTCCTCGATACCGGCGCGGTGTCCGGCCTGCTACGCGTTGAGAGTTGATGGCCTCGCCGGCCGGGCTTGTGGTTTGGCAGCGAATTCTGTTGAATTGGGCACCCGATCAAAGGAGTGCGTGTCGCGGCCGAGGCGAACCTATCGTGCAAGATCCTCGTTAACGGCGAGCAGGTCGCAACGGCGGCCGGTACGCTCGCTGACCTTGTCGAGGAGCTGGGCTTCCACGGCGTGCGCGTAGCGACCGCGCGCAACGGTGATTTTGTTCCCGAGCGCTTGCGCCCTGACACGGCTTTGCGCGCCGGCGACCAGATCGAGATCGTCACGCCGCGTCACGGCGGCTAGAGCATTGGACACGATGAACGCGATTGAACCAGCGGCCAGGGCGGGCGGCGCGCTCACGCTCTACGGCGTAGAGCTCGTCTCGCGACTGCTGCTCGGTACGGCGCAGTATCCTTCTCCGCACGTGCTCGCTCGTGCGGTGGAAGCGTCGGGCGCGCGGCTCGTCACCGTGTCGGTGCGGCGCGAGCAGGCGCGCGGCCGCTCAGGCGAGCGCTTCATCGATCTCGTTCGCTCGCTCAATGTGCGTGTGTTGCCCAACACGGCCGGCTGCCGGTCGGTGAAAGAGGCGGTGACGACGGCGCAAATGGCGCGCGAGTTGTTCGCCACAGATTGGGTGAAGCTCGAGGTCATCGCCAACGACGATACCCTGCAGCCCGAGGTGTTCGGGCTGGTGGAAGCCGCCGGCATCCTCGCGCGCGACGGTTTCAAGGTGCTGCCCTACACCACCGACGATCTCGGCGTCGCCGAGCGTCTCGTTGCTGCCGGGTGCGAAGTTTTGATGCCGTGGGCGGCGCCCATCGGCTCCGGGCGCGGCCTCATGAACCCGTATGGTCTCAAAAGCCTGCGCGCGTATTTCCCGCGCACGCCGCTGATCATCGACGCCGGGATCGGCGCGCCCTCGCACGCGGCAGCGGCGATGGAGCTCGGCTACGACGGCGTGCTGCTTAATACCGCGGTCGCCAAGGCCGCTGACCCCGTTCGCATGGCGGCGGCGTTTGCCGGAGCGATCGAAGCCGGTCGTGCCGCCTGGGAAGCCGGGCTCATGGGCATGCGCGACATGGCGGAACCTTCGACGCCGGTTGCAGGAACGCCGTTCTTCGACCTTGGGCGCCCTGCAAGCGATGAGTGAGACGCCTCGCGCGATCAGCAACTGGGCGCCCGACGTCTTCTATCCGATCGTGCCCGATATTGATTGGCTCGCGCGTCTTGTTCCGCTCGGCGTGCGGACCGTGCAGCTGCGCATCAAGGACGCAAGCACGGCCGAAGTTGCAGGCCAGATAGCGGAAAGCCTGAAGATCACCCGGCAATTCGGCTGCCAGCTGATCGTCAACGACCACTGGCGCGAGGCAATTGCCGCCGGCGCGGATTACATACATCTCGGGCAGGAGGATCTCGCCGCGGCCGACATCGCCGCGATCAAGGCGGCGGGGTTGCGGCTCGGGGTTTCTACTCACAGCGAGGATGAGCTTGCGATCGCACTCGCAGCAGCACCTGATTATGTCGCACTCGGTCCCATCTATGAAACGAAGCTCAAGGCGATGACGTGGGCGCCGCAAGGCCTTGCACGAATTGGCCGCTGGAAAGAGTTGATCGGCGATCTACCGCTTGTTGCCATTGGCGGAATCACGCCGGAACGAGCTCCCGATGTGCTGGCCGCCGGTGCGCAATCGGTTGCCGTGATCACCGATTTCATGACGGCCGCCGATCCTGCTGCGCGAGTTGGTGTGTGGCTCGATTGGGCCAATGCGGCTCGTACGTTTTGTCATAAGTCGGTTGCAAGTTGAAAAAAGGCAGCGAGTGCCGCAGCCTGGACGCTTGCGCTCGTGCAGTTGCGGGCTCAAATAACTGTCATATTGCACGGGGCCCTCTCGGTTCTCGGCGGACCGTTTACGAGTTGTGCGCATGCCTTTTCGCTTCAAGCTTGCGGAGCCGTTCGAGGACGCGTTGCGACGCATCGGCCGCGAGCAGATCGAGCGCGCGCAAAGCCAGTTCAAGGGCGCCGCCGATCCGATCAGCGCCGTGCACGAGACGCGCAAATCGCTGAAACGCCTGCGCGCACTGCTGCATCTCGTGCGCCCCGCGATCGGCGATGAAACGTACCGGGCCGAGAACGCGCGCCTGCGCGAGGTCGGGCGCATGTTGTCGAGCACGCGCGATCGCCACGTGCTGCTCGAGACGATCACCAAGCTGGACAAGTTTCCGACGATCGGCCGCAAGGGCCTTACTCACGCCGTGCGCGAAGCACTCGACAGCGCCAATGGCGCAGAGAGCCAGACGGTCGAGGCGGCCACGATGAAGCAGGCGCTGGGCTTGCTCGGCGAAGCCGGCCGCAGGTTTGGCCGGTTGCGTCTCAACGGCAGAGACTTCGAGGTCGTCGGCGCCGGGCTCGAGGCAAGCTACCGCAAGGGGCGGCGCGCATTCCGTCGCGCGTACGTGGAGCGGACCGACGAAGCCTTCCACGAGTGGCGCAAGGACACGCAGCGGCACTGGCGCCACATGATGCTGCTCTCGCGCGCCTGGAGCGAGTGCATGAGCGCGCGCGCCGCCGCAGCACGAGAGCTGTCGCAGGTTCTCGGTGACGATCACGATCTCGCGCTGCTTTCAGCCTTTGTCCATTCGCAGCGCGCTTCGGGAATGGGCGAGGAGGCCGCCGGCAACATCAAGCGGCTTGCGCTCCAGCGTCAGCGCGAGTTGCGCGCTCTGGCGGAGCCGATGGGTGACAGGCTGTTTGCGGAAGGAGCGCGCGGCCTGCATCGGCGCATCGCCGCCTATTGGGAGGCCGCCGTCGCGCTGAAGGAGCACGAGCCCGAGGAAGAGGCGGCGGGTGCCAAGAAGCTGACCCGCAGTGGTCCGCGGCGCCGTCGCGCGGCGGTAGCCCGCCCATAGCGTCGCACCGGAGCGCGCCTTATATCGTTGCTGCGCGGCGCACAGTATAGCGTCCGGAGGGTGCCCAAACGACCGTCGCGGCGCACGCGCAAATTCGCTAGGCTGCGGCGCAAAGGCGCTTTCCCTCCCCCTGGACTGCCCCTGAGGATCGCTTGAACGAGATGAAGCCAGACGCCGCGCTCAAAGCCCTAAGCGCGCCCGTGCCGAGCGGCCATCCCGACGTTGCCTATGGCCGCATCGGAGTTCTGCTGCTGAACCTCGGCACGCCCGACGCCACCGACTACTGGTCGATGCGCCGCTATCTGAAGGAGTTCCTGTCCGATCGCCGCGTCATCGAGGTGCCGCGCTGGAAGTGGTGGCCGATCCTCAATCTCATCATCTTGACTGTGCGGCCGGGGCGCAAAGGCAAGGATTACGACACGATCTGGAACAAGGAGCGCAACGAAGGCCCCTTGAAGACGATCACGCGCAGCCAGGCCGAGAAGCTGCAGCGCGCGCTGGCGGATGATCCGCGCGTTATCGTCGATTGGGCGATGCGCTATGCCAATCCGTCGACCGAAAGCCGATTGCTGGCGCTGAAGAACCGCGGCTGCGATCGGATCCTGCTGCTGCCGCTGTATCCGCAGTACGCCGCAGCGACGTCGGCAACCGCGTGCGATGAGGCTTTCCGCGCGCTTATGGGAATGCGCTGGCAGCCGGCGGTTCGCGTTGCCCCGAGCTATCACGACGACCCGGCTTATATCGAGGCGCTCGCCGCCGCCATGCGCCGCCACTTGAGCGCCCTCGATTTCGAGCCCGAGATGATCCTGGCGACCTTTCACGGCATGCCGCATGCCTACCTGGAGGCAGGCGATCCCTACCACTGCCAATGCCAGAAGACCTCGCGGCTCGTGCGTGCCGCGCTCGGCTGGCCGCAGGAGAAGTGGCTGACAACGTTCCAGTCGCGTTTCGGCAGCGATCCTTGGCTGCAGCCCTACACCGACGAAACGGTCAAGCGGCTGGCAGCGGAAGGCGTCAAGCGCATCGCGCTGGTCGCGCCGGGTTTTTCCGCTGATTGCCTGGAGACGCTGGAAGAGCTCGACAAGGAGAACCGCCACTACTTCATGGAAGGGGGCGGGGAAAAGTTCGCTTACTTGCCGGCGCTCAACGACACCGATGAAGGCATGCGCGCGATCGAGGCGGTGGCGCGGCGCGAGCTGCAGGGCTGGTTGTAACGCCCAAATCGCCAATCCAAGTCACGCGGTGTCTCACAAGCCGCTCCATCTCAATAAGATTTTTACGATATTTTTGCCCTCACAACGGAAGTTAGGGGCGGCTTCGTTCTGTGCTCGTAGGATTTCTCAACGGAAACCGGTCTCTTCTCGGGCAGCGGTTGCCCAAGGGCGTGCAGGTCAAGGTCTTGGGACCCACGGCACAGTATTGATGGTGGAATATGGCTTCGCCTGAACAAGAACCCCCGCGCCCGATCTCGTTCATCTGGCTCACGGCGATTGCGAGCTTGATGCTGCCGGTGATCGGCGTGCTGACGGCCCTCATCGGTGTGTTCGAGACCGGCCGTGGTCATGCGGGCGGCTGGTACTGGATCGGCTCGGGAATCTTTCTGATCGTCGCCGACATGGCGGTCGATTGGGTCTGGGGCCGCGGGAAATTTGCGTACAGAGAAGAGTCGCATCTGAACCAGGGTCGCAAACTCGTCGGCCAACTCGTGACCGTCGTCGACCCGATCAATGGTGGCCGCGGTTCCGTGCGTGCCTCCGACACGGTGTGGTCAGCCGAAGGTGCGGATGCGGCGGTGGGCGCCCGCGTCAAAGTGGCGGGCATCAAAGGCAGCGTGCTTATCGTCGAGCGCGCCTAGGTCCTCGCCGGGGGCCCACGGCGTTACGCAATGCCCGCGCGCAGCAGATCGTGGATGTGCACGATCCCGACCGGCTTGCCCTTCTCCACCACGAACAATGCCGTGATGCGTGACGCGTTGATCAGCTCGAGCGCTGCCGAGGCCAGCATCTTCGGCGTGGCGGTCTTGGGCTTGCGCGTCATGATGTCAGCCGTGCGCGCGCGCACGAGATCGGCGCCCATGTGACGGCGCAAGTCGCCGTCCGTCACGATGCCGATAAGGCGGCCTTTCGTGTCGGTAATTCCGAGGCAGCCGAAGCTTTTCTGCGTCATCGTGAGGAGCGCGCCGCTCATGGGCTCGCTGTCGCGCGCGAGCGGCAGCTGCTCGCCCTTGTGCATGACGTCGGCGACATACTTCAGGCTGGCGCCGAGCGATCCGCCGGGGTGGAAGGCCTTGAAGTCGCGCGCGGTGAAGCCTCTGGCCTCCAGCAGCGCGATGGCGAGGCAGTCGCCGAGCACGAGTTGCATCGAGGTCGACGTGGTTGGCGCCAGGCCGTGCGGACAGGCTTCCTTGATGCGCGGCAGCTCGAGCACGATGTCGGAGTGCTGGCCGAGCGCTGAATCGGCGCGCGAGGTGATCGCGATCAGCGGCACCGAGTAGCGCCGCGAGTAGGTGACGAGCGGCATCAGCTCGACGGTCTCGCCCGACCAGGAGAGCGCGAGCAGCGCGTCGTCGCGCGTGATCATGCCGAGGTCGCCGTGCGAGGCTTCGGTCGGATGCACGAAGAATGCCGGGGTGCCGGTCGAGGCGAACGTCGCCGCGATCTTCTGGCCGATGTTGCCGCTCTTGCCGATGCCGGTGACGATGACGCGCCCGCGCGTCCGTCGCAGTGTGTCGAGTGCGTCGGAGAACGGACCCGATAGCGGCCCGGCGATGGCTTCGCGCAACAGCGCCAGCCCCTCGCATTCAAGATCGAGGGTGCGCAAGGCGGAGGCGACCGGCTGACGCCCGGTGCGGCGCCCGCCATCGATGCTCCTGAATTTCCGTAAGGGTCCGCCGGCTGCCGTCATGGCTCGTTTTTCCCCCAAACGCCCGAGCGCCGCCTCAAGGGTTAAAAGTCTCTTACAATTCCGCGGGCGTGTCCAGCCGAGCCCCACGCCCGCCCTGTGGCCCGTTTCATAACCTATACAAACCGTTAACCGACGTTCCTTAGGGTCGACGGGTCGGTTTTTGGCGTTCGCGTGAGGAGTAGTCCCATGGGAGCGCCAGGTGGCGGGCCATAGCTTTAGCGTCGGATGTTTGCTCCGTTGTGCGGCCGTGACAGGTATCCTGTTGGGCTTGCTCGGCGCGCCGGCCGCTGCCCAGATCCTCGATCCGCAATCGCGCACCCAGCCGCCTGCCGTGCGCCCGCCACTGGCTCCGGCCGTGGCCGATCCCGACGAGGCGGCAGCTCGCGAGCAGGAGGACGCGTTCTCCGATGGCCGCTGGGGCGCGCAGGTGCGTCCGGCTGCGACCGAGACCGGCGAGCCCGTGACGCCTGAGGGCGCCCCGGTCCCTGAGGACGGCGATCCGCCGCAGACCCTGCGCGATACCGCCGTCGAGGACGATGAGAACAGCCCAGCCGACGTGATCGGCGCCGAGCAGGTGCGCCTTTCCCGCGTGCCGGCCCCGCTCGACGGCGACCCCGCGCCGACGGGCGAGCCGCTCGACGTGCCCGATGGCGCCATCAACATCGAGGAGCCGTACGCGGCGGTGAGCTCGGAGGATTTCGACGCTCGCCGATTTGCGCTCGCCGGCGGACATCACCGCTTTTTCCGGCGTCGACGCCGGGTTCGACCCGTTGCTGCTGCAAGCCCAGGAGACCAACTTGGTGTTCAGCGGCTCGAGCGTCGGCCCCTTCGGCATCGACCCGTTCGCGCCGCTCGGCACGCGGATCGGCAGCTTCACGCTGTTCTCAGCGCTCGAGGCAGACGGCGACTACAACTCGAACCTGTTTGCCTCGCCCGAGGCCGTGGGCGACACCGCGCTCGAGGTGCGTCCCTCCGCGCGGCTCGTCTCCAACTGGGCGACACACGCGCTCGAATTGCGTGCCAGCGGCGATCTGAGCTTCCACGACAAGTACCCCTCGGAAGACGATCGCGCCTATCTGGTCGAGGCGCTGGGCCGCATAGACATCACGCGCCGGTCCGACCTGCAGGGGCTCTACGCGCACGAGGAGGCACAGGAGCAGCGCTCCGCCATCAACGCGACCTCGGCCGGCACCCGTCCCAATATCGTGGTCGATCGCGGGCGCGCATCGTTCAATCAGCAGTTCAACCGCCTGACGGTGCAGCTGCGCGGCGCCATCGTCGATACCAACTACGGCACCAACGTTTTCGACAACGTGGTACAGAGCAACGCCGACCGCGACTTTACGCTCTTCGAGCAGGCGGTGCGGCCCAAGTGGGAGTTCTCGCCGAGCTTCTACGTGTTCGCCGACCTGGCCTTCAACCAGCGCGACTATTCGATCGCCGCGTTCACCGATGGGATCAACCGCACCTCGACAGGCGAGCGCTATCGCACCGGCATCTCGTTCGGCGACACGGGCACCATCCTGCGCGGCGAGGTCAGCCTCGGCTACGGCCGCCAGACGCCCGACAATTCCCTGCTTCCGGTGATCGACGGCCTGCTGATCGACGGCAATCTGATCTGGCGCATCGACGGCCTCACCACGCTGCAGCTCACCGCCTCCACCGACGTCGCCGAGACGACGACGGCCGGGTCGGGCGGCGTCTTTGAGCGCTTGTATGGCGCCGAGCTTCGCCACAACTTCTCGACGCGCCTCGTCGGCAGCCTGGGCCTTGGCTACTTCACGCGCGATTTCGTAGGCGCCGACACGTTCGAGAACCAGTTCACCGGCGCGATGGGGCTTGAATACTTCCTCAACCGCAACGCGGTGCTGTTTGGCCGCTATCAGCACACGGCATTCAACACGACGAGCTTCGACGGCAACTGGACCGGCGAGGAAGTCCAGCTCGGCGTGCGCCTGCGCAACTAGCGCGCCATGAGCTTGGCGATCTCGGCCTTGAGCGTGGGGCCCAGGTCCTCGCGCTCCATCGCGTAGGCGATGTTGGCCAACAGGAAGCCGATCTTGCTGCCGCAGTCGTAGATGGTGCCGTCGAAGCGCACGGCGTGGAACGGCCGGCCGCTCTTCTGCAGCTCGATCATGGCGTCGGTCAGCTGGATCTCGCCGCCCGCGCCGCGCTCCTGGCGCGCGATCAGATCGAAGATGCCGGGCTCGAGGATATAGCGCCCCGTGATGTGCAGGTTGGAGGGCGCCTTGGACGGCTCGGGCTTCTCGACCATCTGCGTGATCGCCGAGACCTTGGCTTTTTTGTCCGCCACGCCGACGATGCCGTAGAGGTGCGTCTGGTCCTCCGGCACCGGCGACACCGCGATGTGATTGCCGCCGTGCGCCTCATAGGCCTCGATCATCTCGGCGAGGCACGGCCGCGATCCGTGATGCAGCATGTCGGGGAGCAGCAGCGCGAAGGGCTCGTCGCCCACGATATCGCGCGCGCACCACACCGCGTGGCCCAGACCGAGCGGCGCCTGCTGACGGGTGAAGCTCATGGCGCCGGGCTCCGGCAAGGCCTCGCTCAGCTCATCGAGCGCGGTCTTTTTCTTGCGCTGGTGCAGCACCTGCTCCAGCTCGGGCTGCGTATCGAAATGGTCCTCGATCACCCCCTTGTTGCGCCCTGTCACAAAAACGAAATGCTCAATTCCAGCAGCCCGCGCCTCGTCGACCACGTGCTGGATCACGGGCCGGTCGACCACGGTCAGCATCTCCTTCGGCATGGCCTTGGTGGCAGGAAGAAAGCGCGTGCCGAGCCCGGCGACGGGGAACACGGCCTTGCGGATGCGCTTTGCAGTGGCGGGCATGGGCAGCTCCAAAAACAGCGGCGATAGGGGGCTCGGCTCAAACTATTTGGGTTACTCGGGCGTTAATCGCAAATTCTGGTGCGAATCTTGAATATCCTCCAGTTGCGCGAAGGGAGGCGGTGCAAACCGCTCCCGATTGCTCCATGGTTAAGCTCCGGCGCTGAGATGGTGCCGCCGTTTGGGTCGTAATCGAAAAAGGCCAGAGAAGCGATGAGTGTCCTTGTCACCGGCGGGGCCGGATACATCGGAAGCCACATGGTCCTCGAGCTTCTCGATTCAGGCGAAAACGTCATCGTCCTCGACAATCTCTCGACCGGCTTCCGCTGGGCGGTTCCCGCCAACGCCACTCTCGTCGTCGGCGATGTCGGCGATCAGGAGCTCGTGCGCTCGATCACCCGCAAGCATGGCATAAATTCGATCATCCATTTCGCGGGCTCGATCGTCGTACCGGAGTCGGTCGCCGATCCGCTCGGCTACTACAACAACAACACCGTCAAGTCGCGCGCCCTCATGGAGGTCGCGGTCGAGATGGGCATCAAGAATTTCATCTTCTCGTCGACGGCGGCCGTCTACGGGATGCCGAAGGAGAACCCGGTGCGCGAGGACGCCGAGCTGCGTCCGATGTCGCCCTACGGCTCCTCCAAGCTGATGACCGAGATCATGCTGGCCGACACCTCGCGCGCGCACGATTTCCGCTACGTGGCGCTGCGCTACTTTAATGTGGCGGGCGCCGACCCAAAGGGACGCTCGGGCCAATCGACGCCGCAGGCGACGCACCTGCTCAAGGTTGCGTGCGAGACGGCGCTCGGCAAGCGTGCGCTCGATGGAGGTGTTCGGCACCGACTACGACACGCCGGACGGCACCTGCATCCGCGATTACATCCAGGTCACCGACCTTGCGCGCGCGCACATGGCGGCGCTGCGTCATCTGCGCGATGGCGGGGAGTCCGACGTGTTCAACTGCGGATATTCGAAGGGCTACTCGGTGATGCAGGTGATCGAGGCAGCAAAGCGCGCCTCGGGCGCCGATTTCGAGGTGCGCCTCGGGGCACGCCGTCCCGGCGACCCGGCCGCCATCGTTGCGGCTTCCGACAAGATCCGCGTCCGTCTGGGCTGGCGTCCCGAGCACGACAATCTCGATACCATCGCCGTGCAGGCGCTCAACTGGGAAGCCCAGCTCGACCGCTTCAAGCACGCGAGCTGACTTTTTAAGCAATGGCCCTGCTTCGCCGATATTGGCTTGAGCTTGCGACGACCGGCGCGCCTTCAGTCCTTAATCTCGGCGGGGATCACGGCTTATGATGAAGCGGATGCGCGTCGTATCTTCGAAGATCAGGTCGTTACCGCATGCGGCAGCCGGACCATCGTTGCGATGACGACAGACGTCGACGTTTCCACACTCGACAAAGGCCATGTGAGCCCGAACATGGGTGATCCCTCAAGTCGCGGTGTCTGGTTCCCGCTTCTCTAGGGCTGCCGTGTAAGCTTCCTGCAATTCGGGAAGCAGGTCGCAAAATCGCCCCGAAGCAAGCTAGAAGCTTGGGCACTGCAGCTCAGGGAGCCGGCATGCCCGCTTTTCGCTCGCTCAAATATTGGTTCGCCGGCGTTGTCGCCTCCGCGGCGATCATGTCCGTTTGCGTGTCTCCCGCGCCCGCTGCGGACGCCTTTCGCGCCTTCCTCGACAGCCTTTGGCCGGACGCGCAGGCGCTCGGCATCACGCGCGCCACGTTCGATACGGCGTTCCGCGGGCTCACGCCCGACCTCAAGCTCCCCGATCTGATCCTGCCCGGCCGCAAGCGCGACGACAGCGCCGGCCAGGCGGAATTCACGAAGTCGGCGATGGAATACCTGAACCCCAAGTCGCTCGCCGGCATGGCCTCCCAGGGCCGCGCGTTCCTCAAGCAGCACGAGCGCGAGATCGTCAATATCGAGCGCGAGACCGGCGTCGACCGCTACATTCTCGTCGCCATCTGGGGCCGCGAGACCGCGTACGGCACCGCGCACGACACGCGCGACGCGATCCAGGTGCTGGCGACGCAGGCCTATACCGGCCGGCGCAAGGATCAGTTCCGCCAGGAGCTGCTCTACGCGCTGAAGATGCTGCAGGACGGCATCCCGCGCGCGACGCTGAAATCTTCCTGGGCCGGCGCGGTCGGCATGACGCAGTTTCTGCCGTCGGATTATTACAAGTTCGCGGCCGACGGCGATGGCGACGGCAAGGCCGACATCTTCAACTCGGTACCGGACGCGCTGGCATCCGCCGCGCACCAGCTTGCCGGCAAGGGTTGGGTTCGAGGCCAGCGCTGGGGCTACGAGGCCAGCATCCCGGCGCACGCCGATTGCTCGCTCGAAGGACCGCCCGGACACCGCACGATCGGCGAGTGGATGAAGCTTGGGTTCGAGCGCGCAGGGCCAACGCGCTTCAAGCCTGGCGAGCGCAGCATCGACGCCTATCTCATGATGCCGTCGGGCGCTTATGGCCCGGCGTTCCTCGCGACAGAAAATTTCCAGGCGATCCGCCGCTACAACACGTCGGATCTCTATGCGCTCTACGTCGGCAATCTCGCCGACCGCATTGCCGGAGGCGGCGACTTCTACACGCCGTCGGCGAAGGTTGCGCAGCCGCGCACCGCGCAAGTCATGGAAATCCAGGAGCGGTTGCAGAAGCTCGGCTATCCGATCGACAAGATCGACGGCAAGATCGGCTCGGGCACGCGGCGCGAGGTCGGCACCTACCAGAAGTCCAATCGGCTGAAGATCGACTGCTGGCCGACCGAAGCGGTTCTGTCACATTTGCGCACGACCGCCTCGCTCGCGCCTGCCGAGAAGCCCGCGGGCCAATAATCGCTTCCAATCGCGATGCGGCATGATATGGCGTGCGCCGGCGGCTGCCTGGCTCAATGCGCCGCGCTTACATGGAGGCTGACATGAATCGCTGGGTCGAGGAGACCTTCCATCCGCATTGGCGCGTGCGCCTCGAAGCGGAGGAGGTGCTGCACGAGACGAAGACCGAGCACCAGCATCTCGTCATCTTCAAGAATGCGACGTGGGGCACCGTGCTGATGCTGGACGGCGTGTGCCAGCTGACGACGCTCGATGAGTTCATCTACCACGAGATGATGGCGCACGTGCCGCTGATGGCGCTCGACAAGCCCAAGCGCGTGCTGGTCGTCGGCGGCGGCGACGGCGGGGTCATGCGCGAGGTCTTGAAGCATCCGAGCGTCGAGAAGGCGATGCTGTGCGAAATCGACCGCGCGGTGATCGACACGGCTTTGAAATACTACCCCGAGATTCCGGGCAATACCTTCGATGACGAGCGCACGATCGTGGTCATCGCGGACGGACGCAAGTTCGTCGCGGAAACTGACGAGCGCTTCGACGCGATCATCATCGATTCCTCCGAGCCGATCGGCCCCTCGGCGGTGCTGCACACGCGCGAGTTCTTCGCCGACTGCAAGCGCGCGCTGAAGGAAGACGGCATCCTCATCACCCAGAACGGCCTGCCGTTCTTGTTTCCCGACCACCTGCGCGATACGACCCGCGCCTTCGCCTCGCTGTTCCCGTTCGTCGCGCCGTATTTCTGCACGCAGCCCTGCTACTTCGGCGGGCCGTTCGCGCTCAACTGGGCGAGCCAGGAGGACGACCACCTCGAGATCAGCGAGAAGAAGTTGGCCAAGCGCCAGCACAAGCGCGGCATCGCAACGCGCTACTGGACGCCGGCCGTGCACAACGCGGCGTTCGCGCTGCCGGGCTATGCGCTGGGCGTGGTCGAGACGGCGATCGCGGACGGCGCCCGCGATATGGCCGCGGCCAAGCCGCGCCGGGGAAAAAGCAAGTCCGGCCACAAGGACGAGGCCGCCTGAACTTGGCGCAGTGATCCTGACGCATCGCCGCGCTTTTTACTGGGTGGGCGCGGCGAGGTGGGTTCCCAAGAGATCGTCGTAGATCGCCAGCGTCTTCTGTTTCATGCCGGTGAGCGAGAAGGTCTTCGCGACGTGGGCGCGGGCCTGCTCGCCCATGCGCTGGCGCTGCTGCGGCGTCAGGTTGAGCGCGGCGGCGAGCGCATCGGCAAGCGCCGGAGCGTCGCCCGGTGGCACCAGCCACCCCGTTGCTGCCTCGGGTCCCGCGCGCTGCGCACTGCGCACGGTTTCGGGCGGGGCGCCAATGTCGGTCGCGATCACGGGCGTTCCCATCGCCTGCGCCTCGGTTGCCGTGCGGCCGAAGGCTTCCGGCTCGGTCGAGGCGATCACCGCAACGCGCGCGGTGAGGAAAGCCGCCGCCACATCCTCGACGTGCCCGACGAGGCGGACGCGATCCTTAAGCCCCGCGGCCTCGATCGCTTGCTCGAGCGTGGCCGCATAGCTACTGCGTCCCTGCGCGGAGCCGGCCAGCACAACGACCGCATCGCCGAGCTCCCCGCGCTCCTTCAACAGCCGCGCCGCCTCGATCAGCACCCCCTGCCCCTTCCACGCGCTGAGCCGTGCCGCCTGCAGGATCACCGGCGTCTCCGGCCCGATGCCCCACTGCTCGCGCAGCTCGGCGATGCGCTGCGGCACCACGATCGCCGGATTGAAGTAATCCTCATCCACGCCGCGATAGACGACGTGCAGGCGCGACGCCGGCGTGCCGTAGCGCATGCGGATCAAGTCGGCGGTGTAGAGCGAGTTGGCGATCACCGCATCGCCGCGTGCCATCACGCTGTTGTAGAGGCGCTTGGCCGCCGTGCGCTCGCGATAGGCGCCGTGATAGGTGGTGACGAACGGCACGCCCGTTTGCCGCGCCGCCATGAGCGCGCTCCACGCCGGGGCGCGGCTGCGGGCATGGATCAGGTCGACGCCGTTGCGCCGCACGATGTCGGCGATGTGGTAGGCGTTCCACAACTGGCGGATCGGGTTCTTCGACGCGGCCGCGAAAAACAGCAGCTCGGCCCCGGTGTCGCGCAGCCGCTGCACGAGGCGCCCGCCCTCGCTCAGCACGATGGCGCGTCCGCCGGCGGCCTGGATCGCTCCCGCCATCTCGATGGTGGACAGCTCCGCGCCTCCGGTATCGAGCTCAGGGATGATCTGCAGTATCGTCGGGCGCTTCTCGGCCAACAGCTGTCTCCCAGGCGAAGAGGTTTCTTAGAGTGACTGCAGATGAACCGCAATTCCTTGACATCGGCGCAGGCGCCAGCACGGGCACCAGGCGCATCGCCTACATTCACGATGCGGGAAAAACGCCGCCCGGTATCGGGCTATTCTGGCTGCCGGGCTACAAATCGGACATGGCGAGCACCAAGGCCGGCGAGCTGGCGGCCTTTGCGCGCACGCGCGGCTTTGGCTGCACCCGCTTCGACTACTCCGGCCACGGTGTTTCCAGCGGCGATTTCGAGGACGGCACGATAGGCGCGTGGCTCGGCGAGGCCGACGCCGTGTTTCGCGGCATCACGCGTGGGCCGCAGATCGTGGTTGGATCGAGCATGGGCGGCCACATCGCACTTTTGCTCCTGCGGCGGCTCATGGCGAAGGCGCCTGCGGACGCAAAGCGCATTCTCGCACTGGTGCTCATCGCGCCGGCCTGGGACATGACGGAAGAATTGATGTGGAAGGCATTCTCCCCGCAGGCACGCCTCGATCTGGAGACGACGGGGGTCTATCGCCAGCCGTCCGACTACGGAGAGCCCTATGCGATCACGCGGGCGCTGATCGAGGACGGCCGTGACCATCTGCTTTCGCGCGCGCCCTTCGATCCGGGCCGGCCCGTCGTCATCCTGCAGGGCGCGCTCGACCAGGCTGTCCCGATCGCACATGCGCGCGAGCTTCTGGGCTTCCTCACGGGCGGCCAAACGCGCATGATCGAGATCCCCGACGGCGAGCACCGGTTGTCGCGGCCCGAGGATTTGGCTCTCCTTTTCGCGGCAATCGACGAAATTGCGGTGTCGCGAGATACTGAACGTCTATGACGCGCCGTCGTTTACCTAACGCTCGGGAGTGCCGGGCAAGCATGGCCGTGCCGAGAGTTGGCGGCGGCCATAGGAACACCACAGGTGCTTGTTTGGCTGGCGCATACCGGCTCGAGCAAGGCCACGCAAAGCGGAGACACTGATGGAACGAGCCCTGCAGATTGCCTTCAAGAACATGTCGAGCTCGGAATTTCTGGAAGAATTCGTGCGCGAGCGCGTCGAACGGCTGGAGCGCTTCCACCCCAACATCACCGGCGCGCGCGTCGTCATCGAGGTTCCCCATCGCAGTGCCGAGGGCGGCAAGGTCCCGATCGGCATAGCGGTCGAGGTTGATATTCCCGGCCACAACACGATCGTCGCGAAGGGCGAGCAGGACAAGCGCGAGACCAAGGGCGATCAGACCGCAGTCATCAATCGTGTGTTTGAGGCCGTCGAGCGCCAGCTCGAGCAGATTGCCTCCATTCGCAACGGTGTGGTGAAGAACCACGGCTCTGCGGGCGACACCGGCATCGTGGTGCGCATTTTCCCCGAGCAGTTCTACGGCTTCATCGAGGTGAAGGGTTCGCCCGATCTCTACTTCTCGCGCGACGTGGTCGCGTCGGGAGGCTTCGATAATATCAAGATCGGCACCGTCGTTCACTTCACCCGGGCGTCGAGTGAAGGGCCGATGGGGCCGCAGGCGAGCTTGGTCAAGCTTTTGGATGGGGGGCGCAGCCCGTCATAACGGGTACGCGCTGCGCGGCGTATAGTTGGGGGAAGGGGAGGACGGCATGTTGCGTACTGCGCCGCGCGGGCGTCTTGAGGACGACCTTGCACTCATCGAGACGCTGGCTTCGCGGCCGGCCGCCAGCGCGCACGAGCTGGCGACCAACCTCGCCCAGGTTTACGAGGCCGCGTTCAATGTCTCCCTTGACCGCTACGACGTCACGGCGCTGGCGCGCGCCGCGCCCGCGCTCGTGCAGACAATCTTCGCTTTGCGTACGCGCGTGCGCGATGGCGCGGCCAACTGGCAGCGGCATGGCTTCATGTCGAAGGAGGCACAGCTCGCGTTGCGCAGCTCGCTGCGTCTCGCCCGCTACGCGACCGATATGCTGGGCGAGCTCAACATCGGCTTTGCGCAGCTTGCGCCCGGCGAGCACGCAAAGCGCGCGTTTCGCGGGCTCGATCTCAATACGCTCGTCAACCCCGCCTTCGCCTCCAGTACCGACCTTCCCTTCCGCTCGGGCGATCTGCTGATGATGCGCGGCATGCATCACAACAGCGCCGCCATCGCCCGTATCGGCGACGTCGACTCCCAGTTCAGCCATCTGGCGATCGTGCACACCGACGAGGCCGGCAAGCAGTGGGTGGTCGAGGCGCTGATCGAGGAAGGCGCCGTGATCAATTCGCTGGAAGAGACGCTGCATCACGGGCTCGGCCGCTGCGTCTTGTTTCGGCACAAGGACGCGGCACTCGCCACGCGCGCCGCGGCGCTCATCCACGAGCACGTTCGCCGCTCGCACGAACCGGGCGGGCGCCGCATCTGGTACGATTTCACTATGGAGCTGGGCGGCAAGCAGCCTGAGCTCTTCTGCTCCAAACTGGTGCGCGTCGCCTTCGAGCGCGCGAGCGACGGTAAGGTGCGCCTTCCCACCTTCCCCACGCACTTCGACATGAAGAACCATGATTTCCTCGACCGCATCGGAGTCACGGCGAAGGAGACCTTCGCGCCGGCCGACATCGAACTCGAACCCGATTTCGATCTCGTCGCCGAGTGGCAGGACTACCGCGTAACCTCGCGCCTGCGGCTGCAGGATCTCATCATGGACAAGCTGTTCTGGTGGATGGACGAGTACGATTACAAATTCAAGCCGGACCTGCCGATACGGCTGGTCGGCATCTTTGGGCGCCTGGCAAGCCGGCTGTCGGATCGCACCAAGAAGCTCATCGCCGATGTTATCCCCGAGGTGCCGCCCAACATGAAGCGCAAGACGATCCAAGCGGTCGCCATGCTGCACAAGACCGCCGAGCCGCTGCTCGCCGATCTCATGTCGCTGGAGCGGGCCAACATCGAGCGCTTCGGGCGCCCGTTGCACGCGCGCGAGATTTTCGAGCGCCTGGAGCAGGCGCGCGAGAAGGGCAAAGGCCGGATCGGCTACCTCGTCGGCAGGGCCTGAGCACTCCACGTTTCGCCACCGGCCGAGCGCGCGAGCGGCAAACCGTTCGCTAGCGCGTTCTCGAGAGCGGCGCGGCCGGCGAGCCTCGCGATGTCCTCAGGCACGATCCATGCGCGATAGCCATGCGCAGAGATCGGCTTGCCGCAATAGAGCTGCCGTCCAACGACCTCGCAGGACTGGTCGGGGACCGCGTTGCGGATATCGAGCCGATCGTGGTGCCAGAAGCCCATGTTGACCGGCTGGATCCAGGCGGCTTGAGGTGGCAGTGCGACGCCGCGGAACACGCACGTGCGCTGCGCCCGGCAATAGCCCGCGCGCCGCCCCAGCGTATTGCCGGGCCCGAGTGCCTGGTAGCGCGCCATGTAGTCGGCGGGCGTGTCGGCGCCCGTGCTGATGTAGCAGCCGTCGCCCACGCACAGCACCGGATGGGGCACGCGCGGAGCACCGGCAAACTTGGTGTAGGTCTGCTCGAGCGTGAGCAGAACGGTTACGCGGTTCGGCAACGGTGGCGGCATGTTGTGCGCGGTCGTTGGCGGCGCTGAGTCGTAATAGCCGTCATCCCACGGCACCTTTTTGGACTCGGTGGGCACCGGTCCGCCGAGACTGCTGCGGGTCGATTGGTTGTCCTCGCCGGCTTGCGCGCGTGCTTCGCGTGCCTCGCGTGCTTCGCGGAACTTGTCGGCGACACGCTGCGCATCGTCATGACGGCGCAATTCGAGCTCGGCCTGGGCCTGCGCGGCCTTTGCTTGAGCCGCTTGCGCTTCGGCAGCGCGAGCCTCGGCGGCCCTGGCTTCCGCAATGCGTTTCTCCTCGGCCTCTTTTGCTAGCCGCTGCTCCGCGATCTCTTTCTCGCGCTGCTCTGCAGCGACACGCTTGACCTCTGCGGCCTGCCGCTCGGCGGCTTCTCTCTGCCGCTGCTCCGCAACCTCTCGTTCCCGCAACTCCGCAGCTTCCTTCTCCCGCTGCTCCGCAGCGAGGCGCTTCTCCAAGGCTTCGTGCGCGATCCGCTCGGCCTCTTGCTTCTCGTGCTGCTCCGCGATCTCTTTCGCACGCTGCTCCGCAGCGACACGCTTGACCTCTTCGGCCTGCCGCTCGTCGGCTTCTCTCTGCCGCTGCTCCGCAGCTTCCTTCTCGCGCTGCTCCGCAGCTTCTCGTTCCCGCAGCTCCGCAGCGAGCCGCTGGGCCTCGACATCGCGCGCAAGACGCTCCGCCTCGACCTTGCGGACCTCTTCCTCCTTGGCCTGCTCGGCAGCGCGGTGCTCCTGCGCCTCACGAGTGAGTTGGTCGGCCTGGGCGCGGGCTGTCTCGCGCTCGGCATCGAGGCGGTCGAGCTCGGCGGCTTTGCGCTCGTCTTCCGCACGGCGCGCCGCCGCTTCGGCCTGCGCACGCGAAAGCATCTCGGCCTCGTCGGCCGCACGCTGCTTGGCTTCCTCGGCTTCGCGTTGCTTGGCTGCAGCCGTTGCCGCGCGCGCGCGCTCGGCCTTTGCTTTCTTCGCTGCCGCGGCCTTGGAGCTCTCGGCGTCCTCCGCGCGCGAGAACTTGTCGGCAAGCGCGTGCGCGGCGTTGTCGCCGGCGGCCTGTGCCTGTGAATTCGTGATTGCCGCTGTCAGGCCAGTGAGCGCAAACGCGCACACCGCGGCGCAACACCTAGCTGCAACTCGCATCCTACCCTCACCCATCGATCAACTGCTGCGCAGCCGCCCCGCCGCTTGAGAAGCTACGGCGAGATCGCGTCTGGATTTGGCCTTTAAAGCCAAGGCTCGTTGAACGGCAGCTGAACGGGAAATGTCCGGGCAATGCGCGTTAATCCAAGGGCAATGTGAAGCAATTATTGGGGACTTGTCACGATCGCGCGCAACCCCTCGCGGTAGCTTGGAAATTTGAGTGCAATGCCCAGATCGTTGCGCAGCCTTGCGTTGCTCACGCGACGGTTGTCGCCATAGAAACTTGCCGCCGCCGGCGACAGTTTCGCGTCCGCAAAGGCGATCTCGGGCGGCGGCGGCATCTGCAACAAGCGCGCAGCGTACGCGATCACGTCCTGGGGTGGCGAAGGCTCGTCGTCGGTGACATTGTAGATCCGGTGCGTCCCGTTTCCGGCAATGCTGGCGCGCAGCGACGCCGCGATATCGTGCACGTGGATGCGATTGAACACCTGTCCCGGCTTGACGATGCGCTGGGCCGATCCGTCGCGGACGCGCTCGATGGCGCTGCGTCCGGGGCCATAGATGCCGGCAAGCCGGAAGACATCGACGCGAACGCCCATCCGTTCTCCAAATGCCAGCCAGCTCTGCTCCGCAGCGATGCGCCGGGCCGCTCGCGGCGCGGTTGCATCCGTTGGCGTTGTCTCATCGACCCACCCGCCCTTGTGGTCGCCATAGACGCCGATGGTCGAGAGATAGCCGACCCAAGCAAGTGATGATGCTTTGGCGAGATCCTCAATGTGATGGCGCAGCACGGGATCGCCATCGGCCTCGGCCGGGACCGAAACGAGGACATGCGTTGCCTCGGCGACGGCAGTGGCGGCGTCGGGGCTTGGTGTCGTGCCGTCGAAGACGCAGGCAGCAAAGCCCTTCGCCGCGATTGCTTCGGCGCCCGCTGTCGTTCGCGCCGTGCCGCCAACGTGCCAGCCTTCGCCGCGCAACTGCCGCGCCAGAACGCTCGCACTGTATCCAAGCCCGAAACAGAACAGCCGGCTCATGGAGCGTGCGTCGACGGTGATTGCCACTCGGCCCGAACCGCCGCATCTCCCTCGCGCGCGAGGTGGCGGCGCTGCACCCCTTCGCTGATACGCTCCGCTGCGAGCCGCCGCATCGCCCACACCGCCATCGCGCGTACCAGCGGGGAAGCATCCGCCAGCAGGGCTTCGACACGCGGCAGCAGATCGCGATCTCCGGAGTTGCCGACAGCAATCAGAACATTGCGCAGGAAGCGGTCACGCCCCGTGCGTTTAATCGGCGTGCCCGCAAAGCGGGCCCGGAATGAACTGGTCATCGAGCGTCAGCAGTTCGGCGAGTGGCGGGTTGTCGGTCTCGGCGCGTGCCGCAAAGCGGTTCTCGCGCGCGGCAGAAGCGAACTTGTTCCACGGGCACACCGCGAGACAGTCGTCGCAGCCGAAGACGCGATTGCCCATGGGCAGGCGGAACTCTTCCGGAATGTGCCCCTTGTGCTCAATCGAGAGGTAGGCGAGGCAGCGGCGCGCATCGAGCATATAGGGTGCCGGAAACGCCCGCGTGGGACAGACATCGAGACAGCGACGGCACGTGCCGCAGGCGTCCTGCTCGGCTGCATCTGGCTCGATATCGGCGCTGGTGAAGATTGCGCCGAGGAACAGCCACGAGCCATGCTCGCGCGAGACGAGATTGGTGTGCTTGCCTTGCCAGCCGATGCCGGCCGCCGCAGCGAGCGGCTTCTCCATCACCGGTGCCGTGTCGACGAACACCTTCACCTCCGCGCCGCTGCGCCGTACGAGTTCGGCGGCGAGCGTCTTCAATCTCGATTTGATGAGCTCGTGATAGTCGCTACCCTTGGCGTAGACCGAGATCGCTGCGCGCGAGCGATCTTGCAGCGCCTCGATCGGGTTATCCCGCGGCGCATAGCTCATTGCCAGCATGATGATCGAGCGCGCTTGCGGCCACAGATGTGAGGGATGGCGGCGGCGGTCGGCAGTCGTCGTCATCCAATCCATGTCGCCATGGCGACCGGCCGCGAGAAACTCCATGAGGCGCTGGCCGGCGTTCGGCGCCGCGTCGGGCGTGGTGACGCGAAACGCGTCAAAGCCGAGACCGCTTGCTTGCTGGCGCAGAAACTCTTTGAGATCGCCGCTCACAGCCAAGCCTCGCGCAATGACGCGACAGCCGCGGCTAGAAATCGAGATCGGCGTAGTGCGTTGCCGGTACGGTGCCTGGCACGCGATCGGCGAGGATCGCGCGGAACGAGCGGCGCGACTTCAAGCGCGCGTACCAGACTTTCGCCGCCGCAAACTCCTCCCATGGCACCTCGCCCAGGTAATCGGCCAATGACACATGCGCCGCGGCCGCAATATCCGCAAATGAGAGCTCATCTCCCGCGAGCCAGCGCCTTTGATGCATCAGGTGGTTAATGTAGCTCATATGGTAGCGCAGGTTGGCCCGTATGGCGCGCAAGACATCCGCGTCGGGGCGGGGATTGGCGCCGGGCTGCAGCCGCGCGTAGACCTTCTCCTGCAAAAGCTCCTGTGTCACCTCGCGGTTGAACTTCCCGTTGAACCAGTCGATGAGACGGCGGATCTCAGCCCGTTCCTCGCGCCCGCCGGGTAAAAGCGATTGCGAGGGTGGCTCATCGGTGTCCACTGCCGGCCGCTCGCCCAAATACTCCGAGATCGCGTAGGTTCCGCACAAGGCGTGGCCGGCGTCATCCAGCAGAACCGGCAATTCGCCGGCGGGATTGAGCGCAAGCAGCTCCGCGCGCCACTCCCATGGGCGCTCCTCGACCAGCTCTACCTCGACATCAAGTTCAGCGAGCGCAATACGGATGGCTCGCGAAAAGGGGCAAAGCCGAAAATGGATGAGCTTGGGCATTTCTCATTCTGTACTGCTTGCATCGCCGCGTCATGGCGGCGCATCTGAGCCAGCACGGCGGCCCTGCAGCGATTCGTCAAGTCGCGGGCAGCGCAATGGCTGCTAAGACAACAGTATCCTGTGGCGCGGATGCGGCACCGCGCACAAGTGATTCCTGCTAATCCTCTCGCGGGCCGCAGTCCCGCCGTGTGTTCCAAACCCGTCAACAGTTGAGCATCAGCTAATGCCGACCTGGGAAATCATCCTGCTCGGCCTGATCGAGGGCATTACCGAGTTTTTGCCCGTCTCCTCGACCGGTCACTTGCTTCTGACAGAGCATTTTCTCGGCATCTGCTCGCCTGGGAAAACGTTCGAGGTGCTGATTCAGCTCGGCGCCATCATGGCGCTGTTCAGTGTCTACGCCGTCAAGCTGACGCGCATCGCGGTTGCTCTGCCCTACGACGAGCGGGCGCGCCGATTTACCCTTGGCATTGTGCTGGCGTTTCTCCCCGCCGCTGTGATCGGAGCTGCCGGCCACGGCTTCATCAAGCGCGTGCTGTTTGAATCGCCAATGCTCATCGCGGTCATGCTGATCGCCGGCGGCATCGTGCTGCTCGCGATCGACCGGATGCGGTTGAGCACTCGCTACACCGACGTGATGGAATATCCGCCGCCGCTTTCGTTCCGCATCGGGCTTTTCCAGTGCCTTGCGCTGGTGCCGGGCGTATCGCGCTCGGGCTCGACGATCGTCGGCGCCATGCTGATGGGGGCCGACAAGCGCTCCGCAGCGGAGTTCTCGTTCTTTCTTGCGATGCCGACGATGATCGGCGCCTTCGCGTTCGATCTCTATAAAAACTGGTCGATCTTGAGGCCGGAGGACGTCACCAATATCGTCATTGGCTTCGTCACGGCGTTCTTCGCTGCGGTATTCGTCGTGCGCTATCTGCTCGACTACGTCAGCCGGCACGGGTTCGCGCTGTTTGCGTGGTGGCGCATCATTGTGGGTGCAATGGCGCTCGGTGCCATGCTCGTGCTGGGCGATGCCAGCACCTGCCCTGCCACCAACTGAATTGCGCGTCAGGCCGCGTGCGAAGGCTGCATCAGCGTCAGGGCTGAATAAAGCGCTTTGGCATCGGGCGCGTTGCGCAAGGCGTCGAGTATCGATGGCTCGCGAACCACGCGCGAGATCGTGGCGAGCGCCTTCAAATGATCGCCGCTCGCGTGCTCGGGTGCGAGCAACAGGAACAGCAGGTCGACCGGCTCGCTGTCGTGCGATTCAAATTCGATCGGCTGCTCGAGACGGGCAAACATGCACACGATGCCTTTGAGGCCGGCAAGCTTCACGTGCGGGACGGCGATGCCGCGGCCGAGGCCGGTGGATCCCAGTCGCTCACGTTGCAAGAGCGTGTTGAAGATTTCACGCGCATCGAGATTGGTGCGCTCAGCGGCGAGTGTCGCCAGCTCTTGCAGGGCGTGCTTCTTGCTCGTGGCCTGCAGCGAAGCAATGATGCCGTCGCGCGGCAGCAGATCACAGAGATTCATTGCTAAATCCCATTCCAACCGATTGAACGTGCCACTCAAACCGCTTCGGATGCACTGATTTCCGGCCCCTCAGCATGAAGGCCGCTGCAGATAATTCTGCTGCATGCAGCGTCCTTAATCGAAATCTGACTAGCCGAGAGATCATTTTGTCCCAGCCCCTCGGTCAGCTCGGCCTAAGGCCCCGTCAGAAACCAAAAAAGTGGCACTGAAAAGGTGGTGCTGCACAACAATTTTGCATCCCCACTGTTCCCGCCATCCTGCTCGATTTCGCCCCTGCCTTGCCAGCTCAACCGTCATAACCTTGCGAGCAGCTATCCGGACCGCGTTACTGGAAGGTCCCTTTCCAACGTGGCGCCCCACCTGCGGCATTTGCGCTGCAAGAAAGGGGCCACTGGTCAGGCGTGCAACAGGCCGACACATGACGTGACCGGCGACGGCTAAATTGGCAGGCGTCGCCAAACCTTTGGATGTCCGGCCCTAGACGGCTCGCAGCTCCAGGGCGGACCCTATATGGCAGCGGGACCGGTCGTACAAGCGTGATTTCGAGCTTCTACGGATTTGTTCAGGCATTTGAGGGCATTGCGCCCGCAGCAGCCATGCGCTTGTCACGCCGGCGCTGCACCGAGGACGGGATGCGCATCGACTCGCGGTACTTCGCGACCGTGCGGCGCGCGATGTCGATACCATCGCACTTGAGCTTCTCGACGATCTTATCGTCGGACAGAACCGATGCAGGCGCCTCGCCGTCGATCATCTGCTTGATGCGATGGCGGACGGCCTCCGACGAGTGGGATTCTCCCTCCTCAGCCGAAGCGATCGCCGAGGTGAAGAAGTACTTGAGCTCGAAGATGCCGCGTGGCGTCGCCACGTACTTGTTGGATGTGACGCGCGAGACGGTCGACTCGTGCATCGTAATTGCGTCCGCGACCGTCTTCAGATTGAGCGGCCGCAGGTACTGCACGCCGTGGGTGAAGAAGCCGTCCTGCTGGCGCACGATTTCTTCCGACACCCGCAGGATCGTGCGTGCCCTCTGATCGAGGCTCTTCACCAGCCAGTTGGCGGTCTGCAGGCATTCGAGCAGGTAGGTACGGTCCGAGGGTGTCTTGGAGACGTGCGCAAGATAGGTGCGGTTGACGAGCACCTTGGGAAGCGTGTCGGCGTTGAGCTCCACGACCCAGCTGCCGTCGGGGGCAGGGCGCACGAGAACGTCTGGCACCACCGGCTGCATCTGTACGGAGCCGTATTTGAGCCCCGGCTTCGGGTTCAGGCGCTTGATTTCGGCAACGATCTCCATGATCTCGTCGATATCGATTCCGACCGCCTTCTTGAGGGCCGGAAAATTGTGGCTCGCGAGCAGATGCAAATTGTCGAGGAACGCGCCGATCACGGGGTCGTAGCGGTTTTGCTCCTTGAGCTGCAGCGCGAGGCATTCCGCCAGCGAGCGCGCAAAGACGCCCGGCGGATCGAGCGTTTGTAAGCTGGCCAGCACGCCTTCGAACATCTCATGCGGGGCGCCGAGCTTCTCGGCTACCGCGCCCAGGTCTGCGGGCAAGTACCCGGCTTCGTCGACGAGGTCGACGAGATAGTGCCCGATGATGCGTTGCGCGGGATCCTTGAGAACGAGCGGCAGCTGCTCGCTGAGATGTTGACGCAGCGAGACGTCATTGGCGACGAAGGCTTCGAGGTTGATGTCATCGTCGGAACTTGAATTGCGCTGATGCAGCGAGGCCCATCCGGATGCACTTTGATCGCCGCCGCTAAGGTCGGCGGGCGAAGCATCGGGGTAAACGTTGGCAACGTCGGTGTCATAGGTGCCGGCCGGGTCCGCGGTCGACTTGTCGAGATCGAGCCAGGCATCATCAGGCGCCTGGTCCGGAGCGAGGTCCGCCCCTGCGTCAGGCGAGAGGACGCTTTCCTCGCTCTTTGCATATTCGGCAGGCTCAACCTCTGACCGCGGACCGCTCTCGACGGTCTCGTCGGGCTCGAGCAACGGGTTGCGCTCGAGTTCGGTCTCCACGTATTGCATGAGTTCGATGTTGGACAGCTGGAGAAGGCGGATCGCCTGCTGCAGTTGGGGTGTCATCACCAACTGCTGGCCCTGTCTCAGCTCCAGCTTTGTCGAAAGCGCCATGCGCCCTACTCAGAAATTCCGCTGCGTCCCGTCCCGCCCGGTCTAGTCAGCGTGCGTTAACGAACATGTCACCGAGATAAACACGGCGCACATCGTCGTTCGCTATGATTTCCTCCGGCTTACCTTGTGTCAGAACCTGGCCGTCGTAGATGATGTAGGCCCGGTCGATCAGGCTCAGGGTTTCGCGGACGTTGTGGTCGGTGATGAGTACCCCGATGCCGCGCTCGGTCAAGTGACGGACGAGCTCCTGGATGTCGCCGACGGCGATCGGGTCGATGCCGGCGAACGGCTCGTCGAGCAGCATGAACGAGGGGCGCGATGCGAGCGCGCGCGCGATCTCGCAGCGGCGGCGCTCGCCGCCCGAAAGCGCGATCGAGGCCGATTTGCGCAGGCGTGTGATGCCGAATTCCTCGAGCAGGCTGTCGAGCTGCTCCTTGCGCTTCTTGGCCACGGGCTCGACCAGCTCGAGCACCGCCATGATGTTCTGCTCGACCGTCAATCCCCGGAAAATCGATGCTTCCTGCGGCAAATAGCCGATGCCGAGGCGAGCCCGGCGATACATCGGCAGCCGCGTCACGTCGCGCCCGTCGATGGTGATCGATCCCTCGTCGGCCGGCACGAGTCCGGTGATCATGTAGAAGACGGTCGTCTTGCCGGCGCCGTTGGGGCCGAGCAGGCCGACCGATTCACCGCGCCCCACCGCGAGGCTCACGCCCCGCACGACGAGGCGCTTGCGGTAGCTCTTCTTCACGTGGTGGACGGTGAGCCAACCCTCGGCTCCGAGCTGCTGACCGGCGGCCGGCTGCGTTGCTCCGTTCGTGCGCGGCCGTGCCGGTTGTGCCTGGCGCTTACTCCCTCGCGCAGATCCGAAGCTGAGTATCTTCACGGTTAACGCATCCTAGGTCTCGGCGCGGAGGCCGTGATTGATCGGCATGGTGCGCCGTTCAAGGTCTCTGTCAATCGGCGTTGAAGATTAAGGTACGTCCCGGTGTTGGTCTCAGGGGGCAGGGCTCGGCGACTGCCACCCTTCAATGGCCGATGCCGACGGCGATTGTGTGGTTCCCGGCGACGACGGAGTTGCAGCTTGGCCGTCCGTCGGGGGCGCGACCGCGTCCTTGCCCTCTTTGGCCTCCTTGCCGTCCTTGCCCTCTTTGCGGCGGGGATAAAATATCGCGCTCGGGCGCGCGTTGATCGTGGGTTTCTGCACGACAAATCCGGTGCTCGTGGCGCTCGTCTCTGGCGCCGCGGTGGCGCTCCAGGCGGGCGCAGAATCGTTCTGGATCACGCTTTCGCCGGTGGCCATGTCGATCAGCAGCCGGTTGCCGCGCACGATGTTCTTCTCTTGCGTCAGGACCACATCGCCACCGACGGTGACTTTGTTGGACTTGACGTCGTAGTTGGCCCAGTCGCCGGTGGCGTTGTGTCCGTCCTTGGACGTGACGATGACTTTGCCGCGCGCCTCGATGCGCGTCGAGCTGCGCACCCTGCTGCTGTGCAGGCACCGCGTCCTTCTGTTCGGCGAGGCCGGCCTGGCCCGTGTACAGCGCATGCATCTCGATGGTGCGGATCTGGAACTCGCCCTGCTTGGCGTGCACGTCGCCCTTGTACACTGCCTCCTTGGCGTGGTCGTCGACATCGAGACGGTCGGCCTCGATATCGATGGGAGCGGCGGGGTCGGTTTTGAACACCGCCGCGGTGGCACCGGAGGCAAACGCTGTCTGCCACTGCTTGGACGCTTTCGGAGACGCCTTGGCGTCGGTCCGGTAGAAGCGCGACGTGATGCGTCCGGGATCGCCGTTGGTGTCGCCCGGCGAGGTCAAGTGCGTCAACGCCTTGGCGCGTTCCACGAACAGCCGCTCGCCTCCCAGCTGGTTGCGGCCCTGGATCGCGACGACACTTCCAACGAGGAGCACGGTGTCGGCCTTCTGGTCGATCGTCGCAATGGCCCCCGTGACCTTACGGTCGGCCTGCGAGGTCATCACGACATCGCCGGTAATCACCGCAACCTCGGTCAGCGCGTCGAAGTCCAGTGACTTGCCGGTGACGCGATCGTGCGGGGGACGCGTCATCACGACAGGCGTGCTCGATACGATACGGCGGATTTTGCTGTTGGCGCCGAGCGCGGCGGTGGTGCCCGCGTTCTGTCCCTCGTAAGTGACAGTGAGGCCCGCTGTCTCGAGTGCAGCGCCGGCCTGCACCGCGCGCACGTTCCCCGAGAAGATCGCGACCTTCGTGTTGTCGTTGATGTCGAGCCGGTTCGACGTGATGTCGATCGGCCCGTTCGAGACGCTGAGCATCGGTGCGGCGCCGGCCGTCGGAGGCGCAGCAGCTGGAACCGACTGCGCAGTGGGCGTGCCCCCGCCTGGAGGCGGGGCCGGCGTCGATCCTGGCACCGCCCCGGCTGCTGCCGGTGCAGTCCCCGGCGTCGCAGGCGATTTCTTGTCGTCGGCGGGTATCAGATGGGTCTGGACCGCATTGAGGAATGTCACCTCGCGGGTCTTGTTATGAAGGGTCATCTCCTTGGACCGCACTGTCCCGGTCGGCATCTGCACTGTTACCGGCTCTTTCGTAGTGATGATGTTCTGCTTGTTGATCACCGTGGCGCGGCTCATCACGGCGTGCATGCCGTTTTCGGATACGACGTCGATGCCGTCGTAGAGCTCAAGTTGCTCGGTCTTGCTGTTGTAAAGCCCGTGCACCGCCTTGAGGTCGGTCTTCACCTTGTTGGCGTCGGTCAGCACGCCGGTGATACCGTTGAGCGTGATGAGAGAAGTATCCGTGAGGCTTTGCACGGCCGTCTTGGCGTTCACCACATAGGATCCGCCGTCGGCGTTGAACCCCTGGTAGTGGGGGTTCGCCATCTCGAGGTTTTCGGGGATGATGTTGGGCAGTGCGATCTGCGGCAGACCGCTCACCCAACCGCTCGTCTTGAGGATGATGCCGGCGTAGATGACCACGAGCCCTACTGCGGCCACCGGCAATGCCCGGCGCAAGAACCGGACGACGCGCGTGTGGCGGCGCGCGCTGGCGAAGCGCTTTGCATTGTCGCTGGGCGTCGTCGTCACGAACGCCGCCGACCACGCCTGCTCGCGCTCGAAATTGCTCGTTGTCGCCATGCGCTCGTCGAGAAAGCCGGAATTTGCGCCAGGAGTGCGCCAGAATCGCAAAAAAACGGCCAATTGGGGTTATATTGGGACTGAGCCCAACGCAAATCCCGCATTGGGCGCGCCGGCAGATATTACTCTGCAACGAGGCTAATGGGCGAAAATGTCGTCCTCGCCGAAGCCCGCCAGGTCGAGCCTTGCCCGCACGGGGAGAAAGCCGAATGCGGCGTTGGCGAATTCGCGGCGGTTTTCGCGCGCGAGCATGGCATCGAGCCGCTCCTTCAACGCGTGCAGATGCAGCACATCGGAGGCTGCATAGGCCTGCTGCTGCTGGGAGAGTTCCTTGGAGGCCCAGTCCGAGCTTTGCTGCTGTTTTGAAAGCTCGATGCCCAACAGCTCTCCCACGAGGTCCTTTAGACCATGGCGGTCGGTGTAGGTGCGCACCAGCTTGGAGGCGATCTTGGTACAATAAATGGGCGCGGCCATCACGCCGAGGTTCTTTTCGAGGACCGCGATATCGAACCGGGCAAAGTGAAAGATCTTGGTGATCGCGGGATCGGCAAGGACCGCCTTCAACCGAGGGGCGCTGTAATCGCTGCCGTCGAACTGCACGAGGTGGGCGGTGCCGTCGCCGGCCGAAAGCTGCACGAGGCACAGCCGGTCGCGCGCGATATTGAGCCCGAGGGTTTCGGTATCGACGGCGACGCTATGTTTGAAATCGACGCCGGCCGGCAGATCGCCCTGGTGCAGATGAATGGAAGGCTTTGCCATCGTGTGTGTGCCGGGCCGCTGTGCAAAAAGGTTTAAGTAGCCGCTTTCGGTCCGATCTCGATACACCGCAAATATTGAGGATCGGTGCACCTACGGCGCAAGGTTTAAGGTGGTGGCAAGCTGCCAGCAACCGCAAAGACTAGCTGGGGATAAGCCCCGGATCTGATCGCGCGTGCTTGGCTGGACGGTATTTCAGGCGTTAGCGGTAGGCCGTTTGAGGCCGGACCACATCAAGCTTGAACGCGCAGGGCGCTGCGGCGAGGCTGTCATGACCATGACCAATCATATCGAAGACCACATCGGCGAAGCCGATAGAGGCGCCGAGCCGTTTCTCGCGCAACTGCGCCGTGCCGAGATGGCTCAGGTGTTGGTCGCTTTGCGCAGGAATGGGTTCACGGAAGGCCGAACCGTGCTCGAGATAGGCGGTGGGACGGGCTGGCAGGCGCTCGATCTGCAGAATGCCGGCTACCAGGTGCGCTCCCTCGACGTGGAGGCAAAGCCCGGCGTCTTTCCGGTTGAGGTCTACGATGGCCGGCGGTTGCCGTGCGCGGACCGCTCTTGCGATGTCGTATTCTCCTCCAACGTGCTGGAGCACGTCCCCCACATCGACGCCTTCCAGGCTGAGCTGCACCGCGTGTTGAAGCCGGGCGGTATCGCCATCCACCTGATGCCGACGCCGACGTGGCGGCTGGCGACGCTGCTCGCGCACTACCCCTGGCTCGTTCGCGCGGCATTTTCCGTCATCGCCGGCACCAAGGACAACGACTCCGCGCACGTCGAGCATGCGGCCGCGACGCACGGGCCTCTGTTTCTGCTGTGGAGGATTGTCCTGTCGCCGCGCCATGGCGAGACCGGCAACGCGCTGACTGAGATGTGGCACTTCTCGGCGCGTCGCTGGACGGCGCTGTTCGGGCGACATGGATGGCGGATTACAGATCACCGCTCCAATGGACTGTTTTACACCGGCTACAATCTGCTCGGTGCGCGGCTCAGCATGCGCTCGCGCGGCTGGCTCGCGCGCGTACTCGGCGGCTCGTGCCGCCTCTATGTGCTGAAAGCGGGCCCATACTCCGCTGCACCTTAACAAGCTCAAAACGAAGCTCTGGTGACCACATCGCGCGGATGCCATTATGGGCCCGACACCCGCGGCGAACGCTGCGGTAGCGTAGAGGAGTGTGAGTAGTAATGGCCGTTTCCAGAGCTGATGCTGTCCTGAAATCTGTCGCTTGTCTCTTTTCCGCTTTGCTCCTCTCGCTCGCGCTGTTCGTGCCGGCTCTCGCCGATGACATCGAGGGCAGCAAAGACCACCCGCTCGTCGGCCGGTACAAAGACTCCAAGATCGTCTTCTACAAAGCGGGGGATTTCGACGAAGCCGTTGTGCTGCAGGCTCCGCACGACTACGGCACGCTGCTGGAAAAGAACGCAACCAAAGACCGATCGGGCCCCGAGTGGCTGAAGCTCGAGGGGAAGGTGGCTCAGATCCGGTACGAGCTGCCCGAAGGACGCTCGGCGCTCGAGGTGATCCGCAACTTCGAGACAGCGCTCAAAACCAAGGGCTTCACCGTGCTGTTTGCATGCGCGGACAGCGAATGCCTCACCGGCAGTATGAAGGATCTCTACCTGCTCGGTGAGCAGCTCGATCCTGAGAACAACATCTCCACCGCCTACTCGGGCCACGCCCGCTATTTGCTGGCCAAGCTCGACCGCCCGGAGGGCGCCGTCTACGCGAGCATCCTCGTCGGCGAGGAGCAGGGAAACGGCGTCGCCTTCGTCAAGGTGGTCGAGGTCAAACCGATGGAGGGCGACAAGATCGAGTTCCTGAAGTCGGCCGAGATGCAATCGAGCATCGAGAAAAGCGGCAGCGTCAATCTCTACGGAATCCAATTCGACTTCGACAAGGATACTCTGCGCCCCAATTCCAAGCCCACGCTTGATGAGATCGCAAAGCTGCTCAACGGCAAAGCGGCTCTCAAGTTGAAAATCGTGGGCCATACGGACGACAAGGGCAAAGCCGATTATAATCAGAGCCTTTCGGAGCGCCGTGCGGCGAGCGTGGTGGCATCCCTCGTCAAGGACTACGGGATCGACGGTGCTCGGTTGTCGTCGGAGGGGGCGGGTATGACCAAGCCGCTCGTCCCGAACGACACGGATGAAAATCGGGCAAAGAACCGTCGCGTCGAACTCGTCGCGCAGTAACGCGGCGCAGACATTGGCGGCGCCCGGCCTTGTTTCCGGCGCCGCCCTTTACGGCTACGACTTCGCCAGCGCTTCGGCCTTGGCGAGCTCGATGGTGCCCATGGCCGCTTTCAGCTCATCCATGCTCACGTTCATTCCCTCGGCGGTCAGCATGATGCGATCGCCGACAACGGTGGCATACGTTCCCCGATTTGGTGGGACCCACGTAGTTCTCGAGCGTAAGCCGGCCATCGATTTGGTCCATGCGCGAATAGGATTCGCCCTGCTCCTGCGCGGCGTGTGTCCCAAAGGCGCTCGTCAAACCCGCAAGTGCCCCCCAAAGGCCCAGGTCTGAGACGCCAAGCGTTATGGTCGCGTCGCCCTTTGCGAATGCCACTTTGGCCTGAGTGTAGCCGAGCCAGCCGCCGCCACCCGCGGTCGTTGCCTGCCCGCGCTCAAATCCGCCCGGCAGAGATTGCGGGAGCAGCGCGCCGAGTGTTTCAGCTGAGAGCGTAATGATCTTCTCCTATCGCTTGCGTGTAATTTGTCGGCCGCATCCAATGGTGATGACCCAGAGACTGAGCCAGGCGCCGCAGCGGTTAGGGCGGCACGTTGATGATTTCAGGTGGTCTTGGGCTGCCGAAGTGCGGCCGGCGGGAATGCCCACTACGCGTGGGGTGGTGGCCCAGGAGACAACCATATCGAGGGGGAGCGACGAGCTAATTATGCTTTTAGGGCGGGGGTTTGGCCGGCACCGCGCGGTTTTGTACCGGCGCAGACGCTGAATGGGATGAGGCACGATGCCACTCCTGCTTCACTTGAGCGAACCCCAGCGAGAGCTTCGACATTTGCCCCAGTGTTCGTTTGGAGCGGCGATCGCATCGTTGACAGGGAACGCGGTGTCCTTCAACGGGAGCGATCGTTTGCCGATGAGAATACAGCGAGAGCCGTGGCGTAACGGCGAGAAGTATCTCGGTTTCAGCGGGACGAGAGCGAAGTGATGCCGCGACGGAGTAGCGCTTCATCGGACGCAGATCCCAGTGACTTGGCTAGCGCTGCGAGGAGGCTGATGAAGAAATCGTCGCCTCTCTTCACCCATGCATCGACCTGGGGTTCATTCGAGGGATTGTCGCCGAGGTCGTTTAAGTGGTCCGCGTATATCTTCCATCGTTTGGTGACTTCTTTTTCGGTCGGCTTCAACGGGCGCCATTTGGTTTTGCCGAATTCGAGGTCGATGCGATTGAGAGCTTGGACATGCTCAGGTGCGGGAGCGGATCTCGGGTCGCCATCAGCGCATAGAAAATCGACTTCTGAGCGTCTCGCCGCTACGACGCGCGCTCGATGCCAGCGCTGGACCGTACTGGGAGCGAGGACTGACAAGGGTGGGAGCAATAATGAGCTTGTCGGAAATGGTCATTAGGCCGCTGCGCTGATCGAACGGCGAGGCGATCGCGGTTCGCCGGCCGCAGCGGCAACGGACCGGGCGGCCAAGTAGCCCACAGGTCGGTCCAACACGAAAACCGGCCTCTGAAGCGGGTTCGCCGAGTAACGCGTCCTCAACGGCTGATCGACGTTGCGAGAGGAAAGCCTTGTCGTCCAGCCACGGCCCGGAGTTTCGCCGCCGCCCGGCCGTTCCTAGGGTCTCGCAACAGTTTACCGCTGTACAGAACAGCGTGCACGCGGTGGTGGTCATGAGGGGAGACCACGGTACAGCGAGAGAGCGAAAATCCTGTACCGTAGGTCTGTTCCGTAAGCGCGGAGCTGCTGCCAGCGCGCGGACAGGCCTGTGGATGGAATAACCAACGATTAGAGTGGTTCCCAAACGGGAACCGAACCTGGTGCCCAGGAGAGGACTCGAACCTCCACACTCTTGCGAGCGCCAGCACCTGAAGCTGGTGCGTCTACCAATTCCGCCACCTGGGCACGGGGCGCGATCCGTCACGCGCCGATGAGTTAGAGAGCACTGTTCCCCTTGTCAATTGCGCACGCGCTTCCCACGCCCGGCGGCGCTCGTGTATGGCTTGGTCCTGGCAACTTCGACCGGCGCTAACAGGGGGCTAACGGATGGCGGACCGTCTCCACGACCAGGGACTGGCGATCGTGTTCGGTGGCTCGGGATTCATCGGCCGCTACGCGGTCGAGGCTCTGGCCGCGCAGGGCTGGCGTATACGCGCCGGTGTGCGCCGTCCTGATCTGGCGGGGTTTCTGCAACCCTCCGGCCGCGTCGGACAGATATTTCCTGTGCAGGCCAACATCCGCTTCCCCGATTCGGTCGCGCGCGCTCTTGCCAACGCGAAGGCGGTCATCATTTCGGTCGGGGTGCTCACCAGCAGCGGGCGGCAGACGTTCAAGGCGATCCACGTCGAGGGGCCGCGAGCGATCGCCAAGGCAGCACGGGCCGCAGGCGTGCGCACACTTGTCCACGTCTCGGCTATTGGCGCCGATCCCAAGGCTGCATCGAGCTATGCCCGGAGCAAGGGCGAAGGCGAGGCCGCTGTTCTGGCGGAATTTCCTGACGCGATCATTCTGCGTCCATCGATCGTGTTTGGGCCTGAGGACCAGTTCTTCAACCGGTTCGCCGCGATGGCGCGAATGTCGCCGTTTCTGCCTTTGATCGGCGGCGGTCGAACTCGAGTTTCAGCCGGTGTTCGTCGGCGACATCGCCGATGCCGTTACGGCGTGCCTCTCGGGCGCCGCCAAGCCTGGCACGGTGTACGAACTCGGCGGACCCGAAGTGCTCACCTTCCGCGCGCTGCTCGACTTGACACAGACGTGGAGCGGCCGGGCGCGCCGTTACCTGCCGCTGCCCTTCTGGCTCGCCAAGCTGCAGGCGATCCTCACTTCGCCGCTCCCCTCGGGCCTGCGTCCGCTCACCTACGACCAGGTGCGGCTGCTGCAACACGACAACGTGGTAAGTGATCTGGCGAAAAGCGAGCGGCGCACGCTTGCCGGCCTCGGCATCAAAACCCCGCACGGCGTGGCGGCGATCGTGCCGACGTACCTCGAGCAATTCCGCCCGCGCGGCCAGTTCGCCGAATATCGCAGCTGACGAAGAAGGCCCCGGCAGGTGACCGGGGCCTTTGGTTCCTTCGCTAGACCGGGATGCGGGCGTCAGTGAACGCTGGCGATCTCCAAGTCGTCGTCGAGCGCGTGGCCGATCGCGGCCTGGCGCGTATCGGTAAGCGCGAGCGGCGTGCCGTCGGCAGCGTGCAAGGAGAATAGATTGATGCCCTCCGGCAGCCCCTCAATGGCAGGGAACATGCGGCTCGCCTCGTCCGACGTCAGCGTCTTGATGTACGCGACGACGCCGCCGCCAAGGGTGGCGAGATCATGCTCGCTGATAGGATTCATGGGGTGCGTTGTCTTGTCGCTCTCGGTCATGACGCAAATCCTCCTTCCAGCCGGGGCGGCGCCGAAATAGTGGCGGCGGCGGACCGCTTTCTCGCCGGCTCCGTTCCGGCGGACTCATATCCATCAACGATCACGGCTGTAATTTCCTGTCGCCGATCGTGATCGTACGCGCCACGCGTTGCGGCTCTGGCCGCTCCAGGTCGATTGCGAGTAGCCCGTTGGCCAGATCAGCAGACCTTACCTCGATTCCCTCGGCGAGCACGAATGTGCGCGTGAACTGCCGAGCGGCAATACCGCGATAGAGATAATCTCGTGATTTGTCTTCTTGTTGGCGGCCGCGCACGACGAGCTGGCTGTCCTTGAGTGTGATCTCTAGCTCCTCGAGTGTGAAGCCCGCGACCGCGAGCGTTATGCGTAGGACCTCGGCGCCGCCGCCGTTGCCGCTCAAGTCGGCACCGATGCGTTCCACATTGTAGGGCGGGTAGCCGTCGCCGCTGCCTTTTCCGGCGCGGTCGAGAAGCCGTTCGACCTCCTCAAATCCGAGGAGCAGCGGGCTTGAAAGCAGAGACAAGCGCGACATGCGCGGAAAGCCCTTTCCTTGAAGCGACCTTCGCAAATTTACCAACAGGACCTTTTTCGGGCTCCTGCCACCGGCCCCGTCATGGGCGCCGGATTTCTCCAACAGATATGGCGATGCAAAGGCGCCATTCAAGCGGCGGCCAGGGCTGGTTGGGGAGCTGTGCAGCGCGCGGGTGCGCCGCTTGCGCGACAAGCGCGCGCACGTCCACCCGAGTGACATGAACGGCTTGTCATTTGACAAGGCTGGGTGCTGGCTTGAGATGTCGCGATGGGGTGTTTGTGGGCTGATGCTGCCGCCTTCCATACGAACGGAGTCCTCGCGGACAATCGCGTGATTTGAGAAGGCTAAAGCGTTGGCCGATCGTCGGAATGGGCCAACAAACCCCTATCGGCAAACAAGTCGAGGTTAATGGATGATAATGCTTGGCCTCCGCTCCCGACCAACCCTTTTCATGGCAGTCATGATGCTCGCATTAGCCCCCCTCACCTCCGCACACGCCCAGCCCCGAGCGACAGAGTTCACGCTCGCCAACGGCATGCAGGTGGTCGTGATCCCGGACCACCGCGCTCCCGTCGTCACGCACATGGTCTGGTACAAGGTGGGATCTGCGGATGAACCGAAAGGCGTCTCCGGCATCGCGCACTTCCTCGAGCATCTGATGTTCAAGTCGACCGACAAGGTCGCGGTCGGCGAATTCTCCAAGATCATTTCGCGCCTCGGCGGCCAGGACAATGCGTTCACCGGCCAGGACGTCACCTCCTATCACCAGCGCATCGCCAAGGAGCGGCTCGGCACCGTGATGGACATGGAGGCCGATCGCATGGCGCACTTGCGCTTGACCGAGGATGAGGTCGCGACCGAGCGACAGGTGATCATCGAGGAGCGCCGCTCGCGCATCGACAACAATCCTTCGGCGCTGCTCGACGAGCAGATGAACGCCGAGCTTTATCTCTCGCATCCCTACGGCATCCCGGTCATCGGCTGGGAGCATGAGATGGCGAAGCTGTCGCGCGAGGACGCGCTTCGTTTCTACAAGCGCTATTACGCTCCCAACAACGCAATCCTCGTCGTCGCGGGTGACGTGACGCCGGAAGAGGTGAAGCGACTCGCTGAGCAAACCTACGGTAAGGTGCCGGCCAATCCCCAGGTTGACGTACGCCACCGTCCGACCGAGCCGCCCCCGATCGCCGAGCGCAGCCTCATCCTCAAGGACGCGCGCGCGGGCAACGCATCTTTCCACCGCTATTACACCGCGCCGAGCTACACCACGGCCAAGGCCGGCGACGCCGAAGCGCTCGACCTGCTCATGAAGATCCTGGCCGACGGCGCGACGAGCCGGCTCTATCGCAAGCTCGTCGTCGAGGACAAGATCGCGGCCACGTCCGGCGGCGACTACTCCGGCTGGGGTCTCGATGGCGGGGCGATCTCGCTCTATGCGGTCGCTGCCAACGGCACCACGCTCGACAAGATCGCAACCGCGGTCGATTCTCTGCTCGATGATGTGCGCAAGAACGGCGTGACCAGCGCCGAGCTGGAACGCGCCAAGAAAACGTTCCTCGCCGACTTCATCTACGAGAGCGACAATCAGGCGAGCCTGGCTCGCCGTTACGGCTGGAGCGTCGCCGTAGGGCGCTCGCTTGCAGACATCGAGAACTGGCCGCAGGCGATCAGCAAGGTGACGCCCGAGGATATCAAGCGGGTCGCGAGCACCTATCTTGATCCGCGCGCTTCGGTGACAGGCTGGCTGCTGCCGGAAGAGCCGGACGGCAGCGGTGCCCATGAGCAGTCGGGCGTCGAGCGTCCCGTCGTCGAGCAGCCCGTTCCCCGCACGCGCTCCTGATGCGCTTCTTGTCCCGGCGTGCACTTCAATTGCGCCTCGTTCGTGAAGGTCAAGCTATGGCATCGAGCCCCCTCCCGCGCTTAAAATCCCGCCTCGGCAGCGCCGCCGGTGTGGCGCTAGCGGCTCTCGCCGCAGCATTCCTCTCCACTCTCAGCGGGCCCGCATACGCGATGAAAATCCAAACGATCAAGAGTCCCGGCGGCATCGAGGCATGGCTCGTGGAAGAACACGCTGTGCCGATGATGGCCATGCGCTTCGCTTTCGACGGCGGCAGCTCGCAAGACCCCAACGGCAAGGAAGGGATCGCGAACTTCCTCTCGGCAATGCTGGACGAGGGTGCAGGCGACCTCACCTCGCGCGAGTACCAGGAGCGCATGGAGGATCTCTCCATGCGTATGAGCTATGAGGACGCCAAGGACGCCTTCTATGGCAACTTCGAAACGCTCACCGCCAACCGCGACGAGGCGGTCAAGCTGCTGCAGTTGGCGCTCAACAAGCCGCGGTTCGATCAGGATGCGGTTGAACGCATTCGTCAGCAGCTTATTGCCTCCCTCGTTTATGCTGCGCGCGATCCCGACAAGGTGGCGCAGGACAAGTGGTACGCGGCCGCGTTCGCCGGACACCCTTATGGACGGCCGTCCAACGGTACCCAGGAGACCATCGGCAAAATCTCGCGCGAGGATCTCGAGACCTACCGCAAGCGCAATTTCAGCAAGGGAACGCTGAAGGTCGTCGCGGTCGGGGATATCGACGCAGCTCAGCTCGGCAAGCTGCTCGACGACGTGTTCGGCGGCTTGGAGGCAAAGGCCGATCTCCTCCCCGTCGCCAAGACGGCTCCGATTGCCGGCGCTCGCCAGGATGTCGTCGAGATGAACGTCCCGCAGTCGGTCGCGGTGTTTGGAACCGGCGCTATGCCGCGCAAGGATCCCGACTTCATCCCGGCATTCATTCTCAACCAGATCATCGGCGGCGGCGGCTTTGCCTCCAAGCTCATGGAGGAGGTGCGCGAGAAGCGCGGCCTCGCCTATTCGGTCTACACCTACGTCTATCCTTACCAGCACGCGTCGATCTTCTCGGGCGGCGTTGCAACGCGCAATGAGGCCATGGGCCAATCGATGGACGTCATCCGCGACGAGATGAAAAAGATGGCCGACAACGGCCCGAGCCAGCAGGACTTGGACAACGCCAAGGATTACCTGATCGGCTCCTACCCTCTGCGCTTCGATACGAATTCGAAGATCGCGACGCAGCTTCTCGGTCTGCAGATGGACGGTTTTGGCCCAGACTACGTCGACAAGCGCAACGCCATGATCGCCGCGGTGACCCTCGACGATGAGAAGCGCGTCGCCAAGCGCTTGCTCGACACCAAGGACCTGATCGTGACGATCGTGGGCAAACCGGTGCTCGATCAGCCGAAAGTTGAAATGAAAGCCGAAAAGAAGGGCTAAGCGCGAGACCGCTACCTTCTGGCTGCTGGTAGCCCTCCATTGCCGTGAATCTCCCGCCAGTTCGGTGCTAGGCTGCGCACTGCAGCCGTCGCGGCGGCGTCCGGCCTGATCAGGAGAGCACGATGCATTTTGCCGGCTTTTCGGATTTCCTTTTTCAGCTCGCGATCCGGCTCGCGGTCATGGTGCCGGTGGTGATGCTCGCCGCGGCAGGGCTCTGGTACGCTGTAAAAGCGTTTGGCGCCGCCCGGTCGCCCTTCAATCCGCGCGACATGCGCTCTTGGCCGCTGAAATTCGCGCTCGCCGACGCGGCGCTGTTCGGCGCCACGTTCGCTCTCGTCGCGGTTTTGATGGGCGACAGCGAGTGGACCTCGATCGTCGGCGGCGGCCTCTCTGCGCTGGTCGCAATCGGGCTCGGGCCGCTTCTGTTGGAGCGCATTAGCCGCTGAGGCTGGGCGACTTCGTCGGCCGAACCGCCGATCAGGGCGCCGGATTGATTTTGAAGTTCAGCCGCGCCGCCACGGTGTCGATGTCGCTTTGCAGCTTGAAGCTACCGGTGGCAGCTCCTGTTCCAGCCGCTTGTGTTATGCTGCCGACGAATATGTGCTGATACTCGGCGCCGAGTATGATGCCGTCGGTCAGCGCGTAGTCGATGCCGCCGCCCGCCACCCAGCCCCCGCGCCGTGTCTCGGCTTGTGCAGTGCCCGCGATGCCGGCCTCGGTCGTCGTTTGATCGGTGAGGACGTAGCCGGCCTTGCCATAGCCGAGCCAGCGGTCGAAGGCGTAGCCAAGCCGCGGGGTGAGCATCAGGCTCCAATCGGCTTCGTCCTGGACGGTCGATCCTGCAGCGGCTCCGTTCCCCTGCACGTTCGAGAATTGGAGTGCCGCCACTTCGATGCCGGGAACCCAATTTCCCCACTGCTGCTGCAGACCGACCTGGCCGCCGCCGAAGAAGCCCGTGGCATCCTCGCTCCCGGTGCCGGTGCTGAAGTAGCCGTCCGGGGTAGGCCAGCGGTTGTTGTAGTTGGCCAAGGCGCCACCGATCTGGCCACCGGCGTAGATGCCGGTCCAATCGTAGACGTCTGACGAGACCGGCTCAGGCCGATCGCGCGGCGGACCCGGATCGAACCGGTAGCCGTAGCGGATGCCCAGCCGGTCCATGCCCTCGTTGGGGAACGCGGTGAAGCCATTCGAGGTGTGCTCGAAGTAGGCCGAAACGCTGTTGTGATCGTCAAAGCGGTAGCCGATCTCGGCCGGGAAGTGGAACAGCACGCGCGAGCCGAGCGCCTTGCGATCCCAATCGTCGAGGTCGATCTGCCCATCGTGGACGGCCGCGCCGACACCGAGACCGATGAACACCCCGAAGGCGGTCTCGTACTGCCAGCGCGCGTCGAGGTAGCCCATGCTCGTCGCGCCGACGGTATTGACCGATGCGCCGATGGCCGGCCGCAGCGTGCCTCCAGCGAAATTGACGTGGGGCGACAGGAGCGCCTCGAAATTGATGTCGACCGAGTTGGGCTCGGCGCGGAAGCCGCTCCACAAATCGGGAACATCGTGCGCAAGGACGCCGAACTTCAGCTCATCGATGAAGCCATCGGCAAAAGCGGGCGCGTTTGGACCGACCAGCACCACAGCGGCCACGAGCAAAACGATGAACTGCCGGACGCGCATCTGTTGGGCAACGGGGTGATTGCTGATGCCCCTAAGTACCTTCCTTTTGGGGTCCCGTTAAGCGCAGAACCGGCGCTGTGGCGCCGCATGATCGAAATCATGGCGCTGTGGCGCGGCAGCTACAGGCCGTAGCGCATGGCTTCGGTGCCTTTGCTCCATCCTGCGCATGAGACACGGCAACATCAAAATCGACGAGAGCTATTTCTCGGCAAGCGCCTTGAGACTGGCGAGACCGGCCTCGAAGTCGTCGCCAACCATGCGGTCCATGTTCATGACAACGTGCATGACCTTCCCCATGAACGGCACCGGACCACTCATGGTCCAGGTGACCTCCGTCGCATCTCCCTTGGGTACGAGCGTGAACTCGACGTTGTTGTGCGCCTCGAATGGTTTCACGAAGTCGAGCCGTAGCGCGACTTTCGAGGGAGGAGCTGTGTCGGTCACTTCCATGCTGCCGGTGCCCACCTCCTTGCTTTCCCAGCCGAAGGCCGCGCCCTTGCCGCTCGACGGGCCGGTATAGCTTCCCTTCATGCCGGGATCCTTCCTCGCGTAGGGGTTCCACGTATTGAACTGATGCATGTCGGCGATGAGCGGGAAGATCTTTTCCGGTGGCGCCTTGATGGTCGTAGAGCGCGTAACGGTGAATGTGTCGGGCTTCATGGCCGCAAGCACGAGGATCGCGCCGACGGCGAGCGCCAAAACGGCGCCAATGATTGCGATTGCTTTGAGCATGCTGTCCTCAGGTGTGGTGGCGAGCAGGGCCGTAAGACGCCGCGGATTGGCGCAGGAAGAGCGCGCCAGCAAGCTGCCGGCGCGCTGATAGGGACTAGACTTTGCCGTGCTCGGAGAGGCGCCCAAGTTTGTCGAGGCTCTGGCTCCAGCCCTGCTGCATGCCGCCCAGCATCTGCGCGGCAATGGGAACGAGACCATGCGCCTTGGCTTGGACGGTGATCCTCGTTCTGTCGCCCTCCGGCTCGAAGGTAACGGTGGTCAGGGACTCAAGCAGACGTTCCCCGCTCGCGTCCTCGGCGACCGCGAGGAACACGAGCCGGCGTGGCCGCTCCACCTCGCGGAATGTTCCCGACATCGGATAAACCGTGCCGTCGGGGGCGCGCATATGGACGAGTAATTTGCCGCCCGGCGTCGCGTCCCACTCGCAATGTGGATTGTCGAAGTGCTCCGGCCCCCACCACTGGGCAATTTGCTCAGCCTCTGTCCAGGCCTTCCACATGATGTCGACCGGCGCTGAGAACACACGCGTGAGCGTAACCTCCCGCTCCATCGGGTTTTGCTCGGCCGCGTTCGCCGCCTTGGCAAGATAGGCTTCGAGCTGCTCGAAGGTACCGGCAAAGCCCTGCCGCATGGAGCCGTGCATGCTGGCGTAAGCCTTGACCCCTTCCTCGGAGGCGTTGATTGGCGCGCCGCGCAGGGTCAGCGTCGTCCTCCCGTTCTCCTCGGTGAGAGTGAGTTCATTCAAGATTTCAAGCGGCCAATGCTCGCCAAGCTGAGGGTAAGGCGCGCGGGTGATACCGCCCTCAGGGTCCGAGAATGAATTGACGAACACGAGGCGCTCGGGTGGCGCGATCTCGCGATACGTGAAGCGGCCCCACATCTCGCGGCCGGGGAACCCCATCGCGTAATGAAAAATGCCGCCGGGGCGCATGTCATGTTTCGCGACGCGTATCGTCGAACCCTTCGGCCCCCACCATTGTGCGAGCGCTTCAGGATCGGTCCACGCCTTCCACACGAGCGCACGTGGGGCGTCGAGGGTGCGCGTGATGACGAATTCGGTCACAGCCTCGCTTGGCATTTTCGCGGTTGCCATGTTGTTCATTGTCCTACTCCCGAGGTTTCTACGTGGGGAAAAAATGCTTGTAGGGTTCGGCCTCGCGTACAGCGCGCGCGAAGGATGGCCGGTCGAGAAGCCGGTTCAGATAGGCTGCCGTACTCTTGTGGGTTGCTGAGAACGGCGCCACGAGGTTGGCGTAGTAGAGCGCCGGCGCCGCAGAGCAGTCGGCCATCGTGAAGTCGTCACCCATGGTCCACTTTTTCTTCGCGGCCATGTCTTCCTCGATCATGCCGAGCGCGACGGCGAGCTGCGCGCGCGCCTGCTCGACGCCAAAGGGGTCTTTCTTGTCGGCGGGCCTTATCCTGTCGCCGACGATCTTCTGCATGTGCGTGTGCACGTGCAGATCGTAAAAGCGGTCGCGTAGCCGGGTTTCTCGTGCCGCGTCGGCGTCGGCGGGGATCAGAGCAGTCCGTCCCGGGTAGTGCCGGTCGAGATACTCGATGATGGTGGACGACTCGGGGATCATCTTTCCCTTCGCTTCGTCGCGCACCACGGGGAACTTGCCGATCGGCCAGACCTTCTTGAACGCAGCGCTCGAGGCTTCCTCGCCGAGGTTGACGAGGAGCGGCGTGAAGGGCGTGTCGTTTTCGTACAGAGCGGTGAGAACCTTCCAGCAGTACGACGACAAGGGATGATAGTAGAGTGTGAGCGACATGCATCGATCCTCTAGCTTTGCGATCCGGACGCGGCCGCGCCGTCCCGCTGCATGGTTTCCAAATATGCGGCGAGGCGTCCGAGCGTCTGCTCGAGGCCCTTGTCGGCGCCGTACTCCTTGATCACGCGGTCGCGCTCCGCCTGTGACGGGAACGTTCCGAGCATCGTGATTTTCGTCGCGCCGTTCACATCCTCAAACGTGACCAGCGTGCGGAACTGCACCGGCTCGACATCGTCGCCGCCGCCGTGGTGGTAGACGATGCGCTCGGGCGCTACGATCTCATCGAAGGTAATGCGGTTCTCATAGTCGCGTCCGTCGGGCCCGTGCATGACGAACCGCCACACGCCGCCGGCGCGGAAATCGAACGAGCGCGTCGTGATCGAAAACCCGTCCGGTCCCCACCACTCGGCAAGGTACTCGGGCATCGTCCATGCCTTGAACACGAGCGCACGCGGGGCATCGAAGGTACGCGTGCCGGCGATGACCTTGGGATCGCTCTTGAGGTCGATTGAGAATTTAGCGGCCACAAGCTCGCTCCATTGCCTGCGGAAGATGTTTGCTCATCACTTCTCTCCCTTTTTGGCGCCGGGCTTCTTCTTGCTTGTCTTCGCGCCTTTGAACGGATCGCTCGCCTGCAGCCGCTTGAGATAAGCGTCGAGCCGGTCGAATCGCTCCTCCCAGAGCCGGCGGTAATCCTCGAGCCAGGTATCAAGCTCCTTTAGCGCCTCAGGCTCGAGCCGGCAGGGGCGCCACTGCGCCTCGCGGCCCCGCGCAATCAGCCCGGCGCGTTCCAGCACCTTCAGATGCTTGGAGACGGCAGGCATGCTCATCTCGAAGGGTTCCGCCAACTCTGAAACTGAAGTCTCGCCGAGCGCCAGGCGGGCGAGAATCGCACGCCGCGTCGGGTCTGCGAGGGCTGAGAATTTGGCGCTCAGGGGGTCGATTGCCATGGTGCATTAAGCCATTTGGTTAAATAACCTTTGGGTTAAATACATGGCACACGTTCGCGTGTCAATAGGTCCAGCGGCGAGACTAGGCCTAAAGAGATTGGGGCTCTGCAGTGCGAGATTTAGACGGAGGCTTTCGCCTCTTTGAAAGCGGAGCTCGCTTCGCCCATGAGCTTCGCATCGAAGATCGACAGCTTGCGCGCCTCATCGCCGGGCTTCATCGCGAGCTTGTCCATCTCGACCCAGAAGGTGTTGGGCGTGGTCGTCGTCTGCACGTAGTAGACGCGATTGTCGGGATCCATGATCGACCGGTACCAGGTCGGGTAAGTGCCCGAGACGCCCGAGTAGGGGCTGCCGAACGGCACCGACACGTTGTTCATGAGGCTCATCATGCTCGCCGCGGCCTGCGCCTGATCGCTGGTCTTGGGCAGATACTTGAGCGAGTAGGCGGCGCGCACGAACCGATCGTCGGCCTGGATCCCGCCAGGCAGCTCCGTCACCGTCCCGCCAAAGGTCTTGTAACGCAGCATGTTGGCGATCTGCTGGTCGTAGGCCGGCTCGTTGGTCATCACTTGGTATTGGCGCCCCAAATGCACGACCGGCTCGCCCTTGATGAACTCGATGATCGCCGATTGCCCGCTCGTATCGGCAATCGCGACATGCAGCGGCAGGCCGTCGGGATACTCCGCGCCAAGTGCCGTGTTGACGACCTGGACCTGATCGAGATTGGCAATGACCTCGTTCACGGTCGCATAATTGTCGAGATAGAACTGCGGCCATTGGAAAAAAGCGATGCCGGGGCGCTTCGAGTTGCGCGCCTCGTACTGCGTGCCGTCGAGGAACAGCAGATTGACGATCAGGCCCTTGTCGTTGATCCCTTCCTCGGTGCACACGTCGAGACCGGCGATGATCAAGCTCGCATGACGCGATTTCCATTTGGCGGCATTCTCAGGGACGCGGCCCGAGCGCTCCATGCCGGGAGGCAGCGCCCACATCGCTTCATCGAAGTTTCGGCTCCAGTCGAGCGTGCGGCCGACCAGTTTCACCGGGTTGTCGTTCCAGAAGACACGACTGCAAGCGTGCGCGACGCCGGGCAGCGCAGTAGCGGCACCCGCCCCAGCGAGCGCGGCGATAGCTTGGCGACGTGATAGACGCGTGGTCATCGGAATTCCCAACCTCGAATTGCCAGCAGCGACAATGACCCGGCGCGCGTTGGTATGCGCTTACAGGGACCCGTAAAAAGCCGCCCATTGCAGCGTAAATCGTCACCCGCGGGCTCGAATTCAGAGCGAATCGGCGTATCGGCTAGGCTCGCGCCGTCACGGGAGTGCACATCATGGCCATTCGCCAGCTCACGCCGGAGACGATCAACCGCATCGCTGCGGGCGAGGTGGTCGAGCGGCCCGCGAGCGTCGTCAAGGAGCTCGTCGAGAACGCGCTCGATGCCGGCGCCGGGGAAATCGAGGTCGTTACCGCTTCGGGCGGACTTGCGCTCATCCGCGTCACCGACAACGGCGCTGGCATGACGCCTGACGATCTCGCGCTTTGCGTGGAACGTCACGCCACCTCGAAGCTAAGCGATGACGATTTGTTTGCAATCCGTACGCTCGGCTTTCGCGGCGAGGCGCTTCCTTCGATCGGTTCGGTCGCGAAGCTAACAATCCTGTCGCGGGCGCGAGACAGCGCCGAGGCCTTTGCGGTCGCCGTCGATCGCGGCGCCAAGAGCAAGCTCAAGCCCGCTGCGAGCAACTCCGGTACCTCGGTCGAAGTGCGCGATCTCTTCTCCAGCGTGCCGGCGCGGCTCAAGTTCCTCAAATCCGAGCGCGCCGAGAACATGGCCGTCACCGAGATCCTCAAGCGTCTCGCGATGGCGCACTCCGATGTCGGCTTCTCGCTCACGACCGGTGAGCGGGCGAGTCTGCGGTTTCCCCGCGAGGCCTCAGGCCGCGACGGTTTGCTCGCGCGTCTGGGGCGCATCATGGGGCTGAGTTCATGGCCGATGCGCTGGCGGTCGGAGGCGAGCGTGAGGGAATTTCTGTTGCGGGCTTCGCCGGGCTGCCGACGCTTCATCGGCCCGACACCGCGCAGCAGTACTTGTTCGTCAACGCCCGCCCGGTCAGAGACAAGCTGCTCGCCGGCGCGGTGCGCGCTGCATATGGCGACCTCATCCCACGCGGACGCCATCCCCTGCTCGCGCTCTTCGTGACGTTGCCGCCCGAAGAGGTCGATGTGAATGTTCACCCGGCCAAGGCCGAGGTGCGATTCCGCGCGGCGGGTAGTGTGCGCTCGCTGATCGTGAATGCGCTTGCAGCCACGCTGCTGGCAGCCGGTCATCGCGCCTCCGCGCGAGGCGGCGCGGCAACCCTCGCCGAGCTGAAGCCCAACGTCGTGCCCTTCGAGCGGCCGCGGTCGCCCACGTACGCGCCACAGCGCGGTCCTTCCATATCTGGTTTCGCCGAGGCGGCGCAGGCGGCGTTTGCACCCTTCGCCGATCCGAGCGCCGACGCGCGAGCGACCGCGGCGCCCGTTTCCGAAGTGCTGCTCGATCGACCGTTGGGGGCGGCGCGCGCGCAGGTGCACGAGACCTACATCGTTGCCCAGACGCGCGATTCCGTCGTCCTCGTCGACCAGCACGCGGCGCACGAGCGGCTCGTCTACGAGCGCATGAAGACTATGCTGGCGACGGGCGGCGTTGCGCGGCAGGGGCTGCTGGTGCCCGTGATCGTCGATCTGCCCGCAGACGAAGCTGCAGCGCTAATTGCAAAGGCCGACGAGCTGGCTGAGCTCGGTCTTGCGCTCGAAGCCTTCGGCGCAGGCGCGATTGCGGTGCGGGAAGTGCCGGCGCTGCTGGGTGAAACCGACGTCAAAGGTCTCGTAAAGGATCTGGCGGCCGACATCGCCGGTGACGGCGACGGGCTCGCTCTCAAAGAGCGGCTTGAAGCCGTGTGCGCGACACTCGCCTGTCACGGCAGCGTGCGCGCCGGACGCCGTCTCGCGCCCGATGAAATGAACGCGCTTTTACGCGAAATGGAAGCGACGCCCTTCTCCGGGCAATGCAACCACGGGCGCCCGACATACGTCGAGTTGAAGCTCGCCGATATCGAGCGTCTGTTCGGCCGGCGCTAGGGCTTCTTTCGAGGCAAGCTTCGATCAGCAACCTTCAGCTCCATCAATGAGACGCCGAAGGGTCTTGCTATGGCGCACGCTGCGCCTATGTTAGCGCGCATGTACGATCCAACTGCACAGCCCCTGATGCGCGTGCGTAACGGCGCCCTGATCGCGGGCGTGTGCGGCGGCATTGCCAAGTGGCTCGGCTGGGATCCGACTCTCGTGCGCCTGGGCTACGTCGTGCTTTCGCTCTTGTCGGCGGCCTTCCCGGGAATCCTGGTCTACATCCTGTTATGGATATTGATGCCGCTTGAGCCCGCCTAAGCGGGCTGGTACCGCGCGATGTGAATTTCCGTGTCGCCGTAGCGGCGCTTGTCAAATTCCCGAAAGTTTGCCGGTAGTTCCACGAGTGTGCCTGCGCGCTCCTCGACCACGGCAATTGCGCCCGGCACCAGCCATCCGCCCGAGGCAAGCGAACAAAGTGCCTGCTCCCCGAGGCCCTTGCCGTAGGGCGGATCGAGAAACGCGAGCGAAAACGGCGCCACCGTACCAGCGGGGCCGAGGTCTATGGCGCTGCGGCGGAAGATGCGCGTAGAACCGATGAGCTGCAGCGTCTCGATGTTGGCGCGGACCAGCGCGCGGGCGTCCGCACTCTCCTCCACGAACAGGCAGAACGCTGCCCCGCGTGAAAGCGCTTCAAGCCCGAGGGCACCGGTGCCGGCGAACAGATCGGCGACGCGTGCGCCTGAGAGCGTGAAATCCTCGATGCCGTGGGCCAGCACGTTGAACAAGGCTTCGCGCACGCGGTCCGAAGTCGGGCGCAGCCCTTCGTGCTTGGGCGCCGCGATCGGTCGACCGCGCAGGGTGCCGGCCACGATCCTCATGTAGGCTTTGCGGCGTTGACGCGCGCCTTGCGTTGGGCTCGCTCGTCATCCTGATCCTCTGTGATCCCGAGCTCGCCGGCGAGGCGCGTGCCCAGTTGCTCGACCAGCACGCGCCGCTTCACTTGCTCGACGGCGCCCGGCTTCAGCTCCAAAAGGTGGAATGGTCCGTACGAGATGCGGATCAGCCGGTTCACTTCGAGGCCCAGGTGGGAAAGGATGCGGCGCACCTCGCGGTTCTTGCCCTCGCGCAAGCCGAGCGTCAGCCAGGCGTTGGCGCCTTGCACGCTGTCGACCGTCGCCTCGATCGCACCGTAGCGCACGCCCTCGATCTCGATGCCGTCCTTCAGAGTGTCGAGCCGCGCCTGCGTCACCCGACCGTGCGCGCGCACGCGATAACGGCGCAGCCAGCCGGTCGCCGGAAGCTCCATGTGGCGGGCGAGCGGCCCGGCATTGGTGAGGAGCAGCAGGCCCTCGCTGTTGAAATCGAGACGGCCTACCGAGACGACGCGGGGCAGCTCGGGGGGCAGGCTCGCAAAGACCGTTGGGCGCCCCTGGGGATCCTTGTGCGTCGTGACCAGCCCGCGGGGCTTATAGTACCGCCACAGCCTTATGGCCTCGCTCTTTGGCAGCGGTTTACCATCGACGACGACGGTGTCGCGCTCGGAGACCTCGAATGCGGGTGTCGTCAGGATCTTACCGTTGACGCTGACGCGCCCATCGGCGATCCATCTTTCGGCCTCGCGGCGCGAGCACATCCCTGCGTGCGCCATCGCTTTGGCGATGCGCATGGGACCGTGCTCAGCCGCCGGTGCTGTCTGCGCCGGGTGCTCGCCGGAGCCGGTGCGCTTAGCAGGGCGCTTACCGGGCCCGTGAGGTTTTCCCTGGCGCTTGTCAGAGCCAGTGAGTTTGCCGGAGCCAGGGCGCGTTCCCGGGCGGCCGTCAGGACCGGGACGCTTTTGGGCGCGCGGGCTTTTGCTTTTGTTGGTGATTGGCATGGGATCTTTTGGGTGAATCGGTGGCCGGACCCCTTATGACACCGCCCGACGATTTGGGCCACAAGGCAGCGAGCGGCCTGATGGAGCGTGCGTACGCCGAGGCGCAAGCTGCCGGCGCTCGCGGTGAGGTGCCGATTGGCGCCATCATAACAAGCCCCGACGGGGCCATCATCGCCGCCGCCGGCAACCGAACGCGCGAGCTCAGCGACCCGACCGCACATGCAGAGCTACTGGTGATCCGCGCCGCGTGCGCTTACCTCGGCTCGCAGCGCCTCATCGGTTGCGATCTCTACGTGACGCTCGAGCCCTGTCCCATGTGCGCGGCCGCGATCTCGTTTGCGCGCATTCGCCGGCTCTACTACGGCGCAGCCGACCCCAAAGGCGGCGCCGTCGAACACGGCGCGCGGGTGTTCAACCAGCCAACCTGCCATCACGCCCCGGACATATATCCAGGCATCGACGAGGCGCGTGCCGCGGCACTGCTGCAAGCGTTCTTCCAGGCGCGCCGTTAGCGGCCTAGCGCTTGCTGGAGCGGACGTGCTTGCTCGGCAGCAGCTGCACGTGCGGTTCGTCCGCGGCGCGTGCCGCTTTCTGCACTGTTAATTCCAGTGTCTCGACGCTCTCTCCCGCGAGCACGCGCGCAAGCTCAGCCTTGAGGCGCTCCTTGGCCGGCGCGGCGGCCGCGAGGATCTCCTCCACCTTCAGGAAATCGAGGATCTGAAAGTGGCTGGTGCCGGCATCGATGTAGACGTCGGGATGGCGGGACTTGAGCTTTTCGCGAATGATCGTGCGCTCGAAGATGAAGTTGGATGCGAAGAGCGATTCCCAGGCTTTCGGCATCTCCTGCCCAGGTCGGCGCACCGGCGCCCCGCTGACGTCGACCGCCACCGTCAGGTCGGCTTCGCCGTTCAAGATGTCGAACGGAAGCGGATTGACGAGGCCTCCATCGATCAGCACGCGCCCGTCGAATTGCACCGGCTCGAAAATTAGCGGTAGCGCCATGCTGGCGGCGATCGCCTCGCGCAGCGGTCCTGATGAAAATATCACCTGCTCCTGCGCATAGAAGTCAGAAGCGACGACCCGCAGCGGGATTACGAGATGGTCGAAGTCGCGTGGGACGCGAGGCGGCAGGATGATGTCCAAGAGCCGCGCGGGTGCCAGAAAAGCAGGCCGCGGTGCAAGGGCGCTCCAGATGCCGCGCGGCGCACGTGCCCGTGCCGCAAAGAGGTCGCGGACGAGATCGAGGCGCTTGCGCAGCACCTCATAGGCGTGCGCGCGGATCTGCCGCCCGGAGAGGCCCGATGCGTAAGCGGCGGCGAACACCGCGCCGATCGAGGTGCCGGCGATGATCTTGGGCCGCACGCCGAGCTCGTCGAACGCTTCGAGGATCTGGATGTGCGCCAGTCCGCGCGCGCCGCCGCCGCCGAGCGCGAGCGCAATCGACGGCCGCGACCCAGTCGGCGCGTGTGGCGTCCTCGCGGCCGCAGGCGGTTGCTTCTTGCTCATGCGCCGCTCTCAAGAGTCATCGTGACGGGCCACCGGCGAATCAGGACCGGCTCGAGCCTAACTGCCAAAGTTGACCGCGACTGCGACCGCGGCGAGGACTCATTTTCCTTGTCGGCTGCGCACCTTAGGCTTCCGCGCCCTCGCGCGCTATCGCCCGCCAACCGATGTCGGTGCGCCAGAAACCGCCCGGCCACTCGATCTTGGCGATCGCCGCATAGGCGCGCGCCTGCGCCTCGCGCACCGTGCGCCCACGCGCGGCAACGTTCAAGACGCGCCCGCCGGTGGCGATGATGCGGTCACCATCGCGCCGCGTACTGGCGTGGAAGATTTCCACACCCTCTGTCGCGGCGGCCGCGGCAAGTCCTTTGATCTCGGTGCCGGTCATGGGTGTGCCGGGATAGCCTTCTGCGGCAAGGACGACCGTCAGGGCCGCATCGCTCCGCCAGTCGAGCGAAATAGCATCGAGCGTGCCGTCAACCGTCGCGAGCAACGCCGGCAACGGGTCGGACTTCAAGCGCATCATGAGCGCCTGCGTCTCCGGGTCGCCGAAGCGGACGTTGTACTCGATGAGCTTCGGCCCCGAGCGCGTGATCATCAGGCCTGCAAACAGAACGCCCTTATAGGGCGTCCCGCGTGCGGCCATGGCGGCAACGGTCGGCGTCACGATCTGATCCATGGTCCGCTTCACCATCGCGGGCGTCATGATGGGTGCCGGCGAGTAGGCGCCCATGCCGCCGGTATTAGGGCCAGTATCCCCATCACCTGCGCGCTTGTGATCTTGCGCCGCGACCAGGGGCAGCACGTTGGTGCCGTCGACGAGCGCGAAAAAGCTCGCTTCCTCGCCTTCGAGGAACTCCTCGATGACGATCTCGCTGCCAGCCTTGCCGAAAGCGCCGGTAAAACAGGCTTCCACCGCCTCTTCCGCCGCCGCCTGCGTCTCGCAGATCATCACACCCTTACCGGCGGCGAGACCATCGGCCTTGACCACGACGGGCAGCTTGTGCCCCCCGACGTGGGCCAAAGCCGCCCCGGGATCGGTAAAACGAGCATAGGCGGCGGTTGGAATTTTGAACTCGCGCATTAAATCCTTGGCGTAGCCCTTGGACGCTTCCAATCGCGCGGCCGCCTGGCTCGGACCGAAGCACTTGATACCGGCCGTGGTCAGATCGTCCACGATCCCGGCGACGAGAGGCGCCTCGGGCCCTACCACCACGAGGTCGATCGCGTTTTCCTTGCAGAAGCGAATAACACTGGTGTGGTCGGCGACCGCGATGTCCACACATTGCGCGATCTCCGCAATTCCGCCGTTGCCCGGTGCACAATAGAGTTTGGCTATGAGCGGGCTTCTCTTCATCGCCCAGGCGAGCGCGTGCTCGCGTCCGCCGGAGCCGATGAGGAGTACGTTCATCGTTAAGCTTCCTGAAAGGGTGGGGGGACTTTGCCGCGCGATCTGCGTCGACAGGCAGTCTGATGTATCATTAAATCGCGACCCGACAAATATCGCCAGCCCGAACAGACCTCGAGGAGCCGTGACCGAAGCCGAAGCCCAGACAGCTGCTCTGACAGCGCCCCAAGCAGCGCTTGGCGCCAACGTTGCCGAGTACACCGTTTCCGAGCTCTCGGGCGCCATCAAGCGCTCGCTGGAGGAAGGATTCGGCTACGTGCGCCTGCGCGGGGAAATCTCCGGCTTCAGGGGCCAGCACGCCAGCGGGCATTGCTACTTCGCGCTGAAGGACGACAAGGCCAAGATCGAGGCCGTCGTATGGAAGACCACCTGGCAGCGGCTCAAGGTCAAGCCGCAGGAGGGTCTCGAGATCATCGCCCAGGGGCGCGTGACGACGTATCCGGGCTCCTCAAAATACCAGATCGTCATCGAGAGCCTGGAGCCCGCCGGCATCGGTGCGCTCATGGCGCTGCTCGAGGAGCGCAAGCGCCGTCTCGCCGCGGAAGGCCTGTTTGAGGATGCAAGGAAGAAGCCTCGCCCGTTCCTGCCGCGTCTCGTCGGCATCATCACCTCCCCGACCGGTGCGGTCATCCGCGACATGCTTCACGGCTTCGAGGAGCGTTTCCCGACGCGCGTCATCGTGTGGCCGGTGCGCGTGCAGGGCGAAACCTGCGGGGCCGAGGTTGCCGCGGCGATCGCCGGTTTCAACGCGTTGCGGCCCGGCGGCGCGCTCGCAATTCCCGATGTGCTGATCGTTGCGCGCGGCGGCGGCAGCCTCGAAGACCTCATGGGCTTCAACGAGGAGATCGTGGTGCGCGCGGTCGCCGCAAGCCGCATCCCGATCATCTCCGCCGTCGGCCACGAGACCGACTGGACGCTGATCGATCTTGTCGCGGATGCGCGGGCGCCGACTCCGACCAAAGCGGCCGAATGGGCCGTGCCGAAGCTCGCCGATTTGGCCGAGGGCACTGCGAATTTCGGTCTGCGCCTCGCAATGGGCGCTCGCCGCCACCTGCAGGCAGCGCGGCGCGACCTCAAGGCCGCGGTCCGCGGCTTGCCGCGGCTTGAGGATTTGCTCGCGATGCCGCGCCAACGGTTCGATGCCTGCGAGAAGCGGCTTCCGCGCGCGCTGCTCGCCAACACGCGCGCTCATCACACCCGCTATGTCAGGCTCTCGTCTCGCCTGCGGCCCTCCGCTGTGCGCCAGCGCATCGGGGCGTGCGGCAAAGAGATCGATGGACTGCAGGCGCGCGCCGCACAGGCGCTGACAAACCGCATCACGGCGCGCCGCAACCGTCTCGACGGCTCTTCAAAGCTGCTCGCCTCGTTGAGCTATCAGAGCGTTCTGCAGCGCGGCTTTGCGCTCGTCCGCGACGGCCAAGGTGCGATGGTCCGCTCAGCCGAGGCCCTGGTCGTGGGTGACGGGCTCGACATCGAGTTTCGCGACGGCCGGGTCGAGGCCGAGGCCAGAACCGTGCGCTCAAAGAGCAAGGGGCCTGCGGCAGGACCCGTCAAGCCGAAGCCGGATCCGACATTGCGACCAAGGCGCTCGGGCGGTGGCGGACAGGGGTCGCTCTTTTAAGGAAACCAAGCCGCGTGCAGCTTGACGCCGCGCGTTTGATTGGCGATGTCAGTTGGCCTAACGCGTCAGGCGCGAGTGAGAGAGATCGATGAACCGGATCGACAGGTTTTTCGGACTGCGCGGCGAAGCCAAGGTGAAATACCTGGACGGCGAGTTCCAAGTGATTTCGCCCGGCGACTTCGTGCGCTGTGCCGTCACCGGCGAGCCGATCATGCTTCCGGACCTGCGCTATTGGAGTGTCGATCTGCAGGAGGCCTATCTGTCGCCGGACGCCTCGATGCAGCGCTACCAGCAGATGCGCCGCCGCTAGTTGGCCGCCGGCCGTCTGCTGCTGGCGTCACGACGCCCATCCGCGGTCACCGCAGCCTCGATGAGCGAGGCAAGCCGCTTTTCGTCGCGCGCTTCGAATACCATCTCGATCGGAAGCGTGCGCACGCATGCCGCGATCGCGCGGGCGAAATCATCGCCCTCCGCGAGACGCACCCAGTCCTTTTCCGTCGTGACGAGCACCGCGTTTTCCGACTCCGCGAGCGCCGAAAGGTCCTCGGCATCCCCCCGAGAGAACGTGTGATGGTCACGGAATGTCCGGCGCGCGGCGATGCGACCGCCCAAGCGCTCGATAAGCGCAAAAAACCTATCCGGATTGGCAATCCCGGCAAAGGCAACGACACGCGCGCCCGTCAGCCACGCGCAGTCGCCGCGGGTCTCGACGCGGGCAGCCAGCACCGGGCCTGGAAAGCGATGACGCAGTAGCGCGCCGATGCCGGCTTCGGAAGGTTCTATTCCGGGCTCGCGCACAATGATGGCATCGACCAGCCGCAGCTGAAAATCGATCGGCGCACGCAGGGGGCCGGCGGGAATAACCTCGCCGTTGCCAAACCCGCGCTCGGCGTCGACCACCGCAATTGCCAGATCCTTGGCGAGCGCCGGATTCTGCAGTCCGTCGTCCATGATGATCGCGGTGATGCCGCGCGCGCCGGCCTCGATAAAGCGTGCGCCCGCCGCGCGGTTGCGCGCAACCAGCGTCGGGGCGATTTTGGCGAGCAGCAGCGGCTCATCGCCAAAACGCGTTGCCGTTCCAATGCCGCTCTCGACCCACGCCGGGCCTCTTTCGCTGCCGCCATAGCCGCGCGTCAGAAAGCACGGGCTGCCGCCGTTCTCTTTCACCAGGTTTGCGATGAAAATTGCGAGCGGCGTTTTGCCCGTGCCGCCCGAAGTGAAATTGCCGACACAGATGACCGGCAGTCGCGAGCGGTACGGGGTCGTGCCGCGAAAGCGCGTCTGCGCCACCCAGGCATAGCAATTGGAAAGCGCCGGCAGTAGCGGCGCTAGAAGGCGGTGCGGGGGCGCGCCGCCGTACCACCAGCCGGGCTCATCAAGAGGCACGCTGCAGTCTCTCGTCGGGCAGGTAGAGCAGCAGCGTCGCGACCGTCTTGTCGAGCGCTCCGGAGAGAGAGGATAGCGCTTGCGTTGCGCCCTGGCGCATGCGGTTGAGCTCCGACTGGCTGTGCAGCAATTGCGCCACGGCACCAGCGAGGCCCTTGGCGTCGCGTATTTCCATGACACCCTTGTGGCGCAGAAGTGCGCGGTAGGCGTCGGGGAAGTTGTGCCAGTAGGGCCCGGTGATCACCGCCGTGCCGTGGCGGATGGCCTCTATCGGGTTCTGGCCGCCACGCTCGACGAGCGATCCGCCGACGAAGGCGATCGGAGCAAGAGCGTAGAGCGTGCCGAGTTCGCCGATGGTGTCGGCGATGTAGATGTCCGTCTGCGGGCCGGGCAACGCACCGCGCGAGCGCTGCGTTACTGAAAGTCCGAGTTCCTTCAGCCGCTCCGCGATCGCGGTGCCGCGCTCGGGGTGGCGCGGAGCAATGATGGTGCACAGGCTTTCAAAGCCGCGCGCCAGCTCGCGGTGAGCCTGCGCGACGATCTCCTCCTCGCCTTCGTGCGTGCTGGCGGCGACGAACACGACGCGGCCCGAAAGTGCGTTGCTCAGCCGCTCAAGCTCGGTGAGCTCGATCGGCGGCGGGGGCGCATCGATTTTGAGGTTACCCGCGGGTTCCACGTTGCGTGCGCCCAGTGAGGCAAACCCAAGCGCGAGCCGCTCGTTCTGCGCGAGCACCACATCGAACCGGTTGAACAGCGGCAACGCCATGCTCTTGTTGCGCTGCCAGCGCTTGCGGCTGCGCGCGGACAGGCGCGCGTTCACCAGCGCCAGCGGTATTGAATGGGCGGACGTTTCCAGGATCAGCGACGGCCAGATCTCCAATTCCGTGAAAACGGCGAGGTCCGGACGCCAATGCTCGAGGAATCGCGTCGCGTACTCGGGCGCATCGAGCGGCACATACTGGTGCATGCAGCGCGGACCCAAGCGGCGCGCCGCCAGGGATGCGGAGGTGACCGTCCCCGTTGTGAGCAGCACACTGAGATTTGGCCGCGCGGCAGTGAGCGCCTCGATCACGGGCAGCACCGCATTGGCCTCCCCGACGCTTGCCGCGTGTACCCAGGCGAGCGAGCCGGAGGGCCGCGCGATGGTTGCACAGCCGAGCCGCTCGGAGCGGCGTGCCGGATCTTCCTTGCCGGCGCGCTCGCGCATCTTGAGAACCAGCGGCGCGACCGGCCGCAGCAGGCTCATGGCGGTACGGTAGGCCTTGAGGCGAAAGTCAGGCGCGGCGGGCGGCGCGGATTTATCCGTAAGCGAGTGCGGCGTGGCGCGCGATATGTCTCCGCCTGCGAGTGAATACGCCCGCTTGGTTGCCGCGTTGAGCGACCGTTCGAGCGCGGCGCGCGCGCCTTCAAGCGCCGCTTCGTCGGCGTCTGGCCCGACGCAGACAGGATCGCCCGCGACGTAGACGAGCTTGGAGAACGGGAGGTTGATCGTCATCCGGCTCCAGGTGTCGAGCGAGATGAAGCGGGACGTAGCCGAAGCAACCGGCACGATGGGACGCCCAGAGAGGCGTGCGAGCGTGACGATGCCGACGCCCGCATGCCGAGCTGGCCCGGGCGGGACATCGGCGGTCATTACAACTGATGCGCCGTCATTGAGGACCCGCACAGCCTGGCGCAGCGCGTGCGCGCCGCCACGGTCCTTGCGCCGGCCTCCGGCTCCTGCTCCGCGGATCAGATCGACGCCGAGCTTCTCCATCGCCGCTCCGATCAGATCTGCGTCGCCGTGACGCGCGACCATTGCCGCGACCTTCACGTCCGGTGACGGCCAGAATCCCGATGTCATCATGAACTGGCCGTGCCACACGGCGACGATAACGGGATGCTCCTGGCGGAGGCTGACAAGCGCGTCGGCCGGTTCGTAGATGACGCGCGAGGTGCGCTTCACGGCGCCGATGAGGCCAGCAAGAATGCTGCCTGCGGTTTTGCCGAGTAGGGAGCTCGTCTGCGGCGAACGTGCCATCCTCAAGTGCCTCGGCCGAAACGCCTCCAACCTGGCCCGCTTCGAGCCACTTGCAGCTCGTACCTATAGCGAATATCTAGCGATGGCAAACTGGGACGATCGGGCACAGCGCGTCGACCCTGCCTTGAGTTCCCTCATAAAAAAAGCCGTAAGAAAGGACCCATGGCCGGACTTGTGAAGCGGACGAAGCGCTCCGTGCGCAGGACCGCCAAAAGCATTCGGAATGGGATCGTCGCCCGCACCCCGCCATGGCTGCGCCGCCAGCTCGGGACGCCCGCGAATTATTTCGACATGCTTCTCGTCGACCACGGGGTTTTTCGCCTCGTCTACGCCAATTCCCACAAGATCTCCGAAAAGGCATGGCGCTCGGCACAGCCCACCCCGCGCCAAATCCGGGAATTCGCAAAAGCGGGGATCCGCACCATCGTCAACCTGCGCGGTAAGCGCGACTGCGGAAGCTTCTGGCTCGAAGAGAAGGCGTGTGCCGAGAACGGGCTCAAGCTTGTAAATTTCCAGATCCGCTCGCGCGCGGCACCGACGCGCGAGGAGCTGCGAAACGCACAGCAGTTGTTCTCTGAGGTCGAATATCCAATTCTGATGCATTGCAAGTCGGGCGCGGACCGCGTCGGCATCATGAGCGTGCTCTATCGCTTCCTGCACGAGGGCGTGCCGCTCAAGGAAGCCAAGAACGAGCTCTCGCTGCGATACGGCCACTTCCGTCAGGCCGACACGGGCATCCTCGACTACTTCTTCGAGACGTATCTGGAGGAGAACGCGCGCCGGCCGATCGAGTTCTTCGATTGGGTCGAGACCGCGTACGATCCCGTAGAGCTCAAGCGCACATTCAGGTCGAAGGGCTGGGCGAACCGCCTCGTCGACAGCGTGCTACAGCACGAATAGCCCGCTCAGAGCGCCGGCGACACTTCCGTTCCCGACAACGCCTGGCTGCGCACGAAGCGCGCGTAGATCCCGCCGTCGGACAGGAGCTGGCGGTGCGTGCCGACCTCTGCAATGGTGCCGGCCTCCATCACGCAGATGATGTCGGCATTTTGCACCGTCGACAGCCTGTGGGCGATGACCAGCGTCGTGCGGTTCTTGGTGAACCTGGCCAACGCCTCCTGCACGAGCTGCTCGGACTCGGTGTCGAGCGCGCTCGTTGCCTCGTCCAGCAGCAGGATCGGTGCGTCCTTGAGGATCGCGCGCGCGAGCGCGATGCGTTGGCGCTGCCCGCCCGATAGCCGCAGGCCGCGGTCGCCGATCTGGGTTGCGTAACCCTGCGGCTGGGAGAGGATAAATTCGTGGGCGGCCGCGGCCTTGGCGGCGGCGATGATGGCCGATTCAGGCGAGCCCAGCCGGCCCATGGCGATGTTGGCGCCGATCGTGTCGTCGAACAGGGTCACGTCCTGGGCGACGATCGAAATCGCATCGCGCAGCGAGGCGAGCGTCAGGTCACGCAGGTCCTGGCCGTCGATCGTGATCGCTCCATGCGTCACGTCGAACAGCCGCGGCACCAGGTTCAGCACGGTTGATTTGCCGGCGCCTGAGCGTCCAACGAGTGCCACCGTGCGGCCGCCCGGCACCTCGAGCGAAAAATCCGTGACCGCGCGCTCGCTGGTCTTCTCCGCGTAGCCGAAGGCAACGTCTTCAAAGCGGATCGTGCCCGATTGCACTTGCAGCGCCTTCGCGCCGGGGCGATCGAATATGCGAGGCTTCTCATCGATGATGGCGTAGAAGCTTTCCGCCGCGGCGAGGCCCTCGTTGATGCGCGCAGAGAGATTGCCGAGCGCGCGGATGGGCTGGGAGGCCATGAGCAGGGCAGCGACGAAGCCCATGAAATCGCCGACCGTCGAGATGCCGTTGGCGATGCGCCAATAGGCGAACGCGATGACGCCGGCCACGGCAACGCCGCCGAGAGCTTCCAGCATGGGATCGAGGCGCGCGCGGTTGCGCACCGCTTTCATGCGCAGATCGTAGACCTGCTCGAAGCTCTTATCGAGGCGCTGGGTGGCGTAGGATTCAAGCCTGAACGACTTGATTAGTCGGACGCTTGATAGCTTCTCGGTCAGCAGCGAGGTCATGTCGCCCAGCTCGTCCTGGGTGCGCTTGGCGACGCGGCGCAGGCGCTTGCTGATCATCGCTACGGGAAGCGCCGCGATCGGATAGACCCCGAGCACGATCAGCGACATCACCCAGTCGAGGTAGAACATGGAGATCGCGAGCGCGATGACGGAGAGCGTGTCGCGTATCGCGGTGCTGAGCGCCGCCGATGCGGCGACCTGAATGAACGCGATGTCGTTGGTCAGCTTTGAAACGAGGCGCCCCGGCGCATCGCGCGTCAACCGCGCCAAGTCCGACCAGATCAGGTGCTCGAAGCTCAGCTTCTGCATGTCGGTCGTCAGCCGCATGATGATGCGGCTCGTCTCGACCGTTTGCAGGTAGAGAAAGATCGATCGCAATAGTGTGACGGTGACGATTGCCGCGAGCACGTACGGCAGCGCCAGCGTCTGGCTCTTCATGAGCGAGTCAAACGAGAGCTTGATGATCATCGGATAGGCGCCGGTCGCGGCCGCCAGCAGCGCCGTCAGGATCAGAGCGAATATCAGCTCGCGCCAGCGCGGCTCGACCCAGTCGCGCAGAAAGCGTCGTAGGAGCCCGCGTGTATGCTCATCGAGCTCAAGCCCCTTGCTCTTGGCGTGCGGCTTGGCCTCGGGGAGCGTCGCCTTCACGAGCGCGCCTCGGCGTCGGCGCCGGGCGCTGGATGCTCGGGATCGAGCAGGCGGTGCATGTGAACGACGAAGTAGCGCATCATCGCGTTGTCGACGGTGCGCTGGGATGCAGATTTCCAGGCGGCAAGCGCCTCGGCGTAGTTGGGATAAATGCCGACGATGTCGAGGCCCGACAGGTCGCGAAACTCGGTGCCATCGAGGGACGTGAGCTCCCCGCCGAAAACGAGATGCAAAAGCTGCTTCGGCTTCTTGGGTTCACTCATCGTGTGCATCTCTCGTGCGTTAAAGGGTTGGGTACGTGTGCCCGGATCCGGGAAAAATCATGATCGGGATGTTCATGGCATGGGCAAGGAGCCCGCGGCGGGGATACGATGGTTAAGAAGAAGGCGCTCGCTTACGGCAAATTTACGCTAACTCTTAAGTGAACGGGAAGCTCGGTGTGGCAATCTGACGGCATGAACGGTGACGGCCGCTTTAGACGGCTGCTCTGAAGTCGACGGTGGGGCACGGAATTTCGGCTTGGATCCGGTAAACGGGCCCAAGCCGAAACAGTTTATGAGTGCGATAAGGGGTGCCTCAACTGAGGCCCGCCATGCGCGACAGCGCCATGTCGGCGACGAGGCCCAGGAAAACGACGAGGCCGACGTCGCGATTGGAGCGGAAACGGCGCAGGCAATTCTTCGCGTCGGCGATGTCGAGCGTCATGACCTGCCAGGCCATCTGCAGCGAAACCAGCACCACGGCGGTGAAAAAGATGAGGTGGGTGCCGGCGAAAAAGCCCGCGAGTAGCCACAACACGACGGCTCCCGCGTAAACGCCTCCGACCCACGGCATCGTATCGGCGCCGAGCTTAACCGCCGTCGACTTGAGGCCGAGCACCAGGTCGTCGTCCATGTCCTGGTGGGCGTAGATCGTGTCATAGCCGATCGTCCACAGCACACAACCGCCGTAAAGGAGCAGCGCCGGCGCCGCGAGCGAGCCTGTCACCGCGCTCCAGCCGACGAGCGCGCCCCAGTTGAAGGTCAGTCCGAGCGCGATCTGCGGCCAGTTGGTATAGCGCTTCAGGAACGGATAGATCGCGACCGGGACGAGCGACAGCATCCCGAGCCAAATCGTGTAGGCATTGAACTGGATCAGCACGAGGAAGCCGACAAAGGTGCAAATCGCCGCGAATGCCAATGCTTCGCTTGGCGTGACCTGCCCGGCGGGGATCGGCCGGCTCGCCGTGCGCGCAACCTTCGCATCGTAGTCGCGATCTATGTAGTCGTTGTAGGCGCACCCGGCCGATCGCATCGCGATGGCACCGATGGCAAACAGTGCGAGCAACCATGGGCTGGGATAGGGACGTTCCACCGCCACCTCGGCCAGCCCCACGGATAGCCAGCAGGGCAGCAGCAGCAGCCAGAGCCCGATTGGACGGTCCAGGCGCGCGAGTCGCAGATACGGCCGCGCGTACTCAGGAGCGTAGCGGTCAGCCCAATTGCCCGGCGGCGCATCGGAGACAGGGGCGCTGCGCACCGAAGGTATCTGGTTCAAGGTCATGCAGGCCGTGACCGCTTTCACATGAATTCTCGTAGGACCCTAGCGACCGCCCGGTGCGGCGGCAATTGGCGTAAGCAATTTGCCGGTAACGCGGCTTCGGTTAAGACGGCTCATGACGTCGCTCCCATCCAATCTACCGCGCTGCAATGCGCCCAGATTGTACATCGAGGCCGCGCTCGGCGCGGGCGTGAGGGTCGACTGCACGGCCGAGCAGGCAAACTACCTAGTGAACGTGATGCGTCTGGCCCGCGGCGATGGCGTGATCGTGTTCAATGGCGGCGACGGCGAGTGGCTTTGCGCAATTGCCGAGACGGGAAAGAAGCGCTGCACGCTACTATGTAACGAGCAGTTGCGCCCTCAGACGCCGGCGCCCGATCTGCACTATCTCTTCGCGCCCCTTAAGCACGCGCGGCTCGACTACTTGGTGCAGAAGGCCACCGAGATGGGAGTCTCCCGGCTGCGCCCCATCCTTACTCATCGTACGGTCGCGGCGCGGGTGAATGGCGAGCGCATGCGCGCCAACGCAATCGAGGCGGCCGAACAGTGTGACATTCTTTGGGTGCCTGAGATCGCCGAGCCACAGAAGCTCGGCGCGGTGCTGCAGGATTGGGATGTGCGGCGGCGTCTCATCTTCTGCGATGAAAGCGCCGCCGTCGCCGATCCGCTGGCGGTGCTGCGTGAGGTCGCGCCAGGACCGCTCGCAGTCATTGTCGGTCCCGAAGGTGGCTTCGACGCCGAGGAGCGCGCTCAACTGGCGGCGGCCCCATACGCACGCGCTATTTCGCTTGGGCCACGCATCATGCGCGCGGACACTGCAGCGGTCGCCGCGCTCGCGCTCGTCAACGCGACGCTCGGCGACTGGCGCTGAGTAGGCTCGCCCGCCGCGTCAGCCGCCGCATTTCGCATCGAGCTTGTCGAGCGCTGCGTCGTAGGCCTTGCCGTCCTCTGAATCAGGATCGAGGTCGGCGCCCGCCTCGAATGCCGTCTCGAAATCGGCTCCGAGCTGCTTCATGTAATCCTGTATCTGCTTGTCGAGAGCGTCGTCCTTGGCATCGTTGGCCTTGTCGTCGCCGGCCGAGTTCATGACCTTGTTCATCTCGCAGTAGGTCTTGAGCTTCGCAGCGTCGTTGGCGACGGCGTCGAATGTCTTGACGGCCGAGTCGACCTTTTCATTGGCCGCCAGCGCCGCCGGGACGAAGAGGCCGCAGAAGAGGGCCGCGGCCAGAAACTTTTTCATTGTACTGCTCCCTAAGTTTGCAATCGAAGCGGTGTGTGTTGGTCGAGCAGGCTAGAGCCGGTTCGACACGGTGATACAGAGTCCAACGTGGGCAAGCGCGCCAAGCCGTCGACGAACGCCAATGGTCCGGGCGAAAGTAGCGCTTTTTGTGGTTGCGTATCCTTCCCGTCGTCCCCGCGCCTGCATAGACCAAAGGCCGCAGGCCCCACAAGCGGTGGCACGATGGGGGCAAGCGCAGGCGGCGGCGCCCGAGACTTGTCGCCCCTTTCGAGGAAGGCCATAAACCCCCAGATCTGCAAACGCTTCCCTTCCCGTTGATTTTGCTGAGGCCCGCTCATGTCGACCCGTCAAGATGGCGCGCCCAGCCCGCCCGTGCGCTCGCGCGATGAACTCGTCGCCTGGATTGCGCAGGGCGAGAAGCCGCCTGCGGACTGGCGGATCGGTACCGAGCACGAAAAATTCGTGTTCCACTCCGGATCACTGACGCCGGTTCCCTACGAGGGCGAGCGCTCAATTCGGGCGCTGATGGAAGGGTTGATTGCGCGGTATGGCTGGGAGCCGATCCGCGAGCGCGGCAACATCATTGCTCTGAAGCGGCCCGACGGAGAGCCCGGGGGCACGATCAGCTTGGAGCCGGGCGGCCAGTTCGAGCTGTCGGGTGGTCCCGTGACGACGCTGCATGAGACGTCCGACGAGACGCTCGAGCACTTCTACCAGATCCTGCCCGTGGGCGAGGAACTGGGCATCGGCTTCCTCGGCCTCGGCTTCTCTCCCAAATGGACGCTTGCGGAGACCCCGCGCATGCCCAAGGAGCGCTACGAGATCATGACCCGCTACATGCCCAAGGTGGGCACGCGCGGTCTCGACATGATGTACCGCACCGCGACAATTCAGGTGAACCTCGACTTCTCCAGCGAGGCCGACATGGTCAAGAAGCTGAGAGTGTCGCTCGCGCTGCAGCCGATCGCGGCGGCGCTGTTTGCGTCCTCGCCGTTCACCGAGGGGCGTCTCAACGGCTTCAAGTCGATGCGCAGCGAGGTATGGCTCGACACCGACAATGCGCGTAGCGGCATGCTGCCGTTCGCCTTCCAGCCGGGCATGGGCTTTGAGCGCTACGTCGATTACGCGTTGAGCGTTCCCATGTATTTCGTCTACCGCTCGGGCCGATACATCGATGCCGCCGGCGCCTCGTTCCGGGATTTCATGGCGGGGAAGCTGCCACAGCTGCCGGGCGAGCTTCCGACGATCGACGACTGGACCGATCATCTGACAACGCTCTTTCCGGAGGTGCGGCTGAAGCGCTTCCTCGAAATGCGCGGCGCAGACGGCGGTCCCTGGCAGCGCATCTGTGCGCTGTCTGCCTTTTGGGTGGGGCTTCTCTACGATCAGGCAGCGCTCAATTCTGCCTGGGCGCTCGTCTCTGACTGGACCCAGGAGGAGCGCGAGACGCTCCGTGCACGGGTTCCCCGCGAGGCGTTGAAGACGCCATTCCGCAACACCAGTGTTCGCGAGATTGCCCGCCAGGCATTGTGGATATCGGCCAAGGGGCTGCGCGCGCGCCGCCGCATCAACGCGGCGAGCCAGGATGAAACGATATATCTCGAACCGCTGCAGGAGGTTGTCGCGACTGGGCGGACCCTCGCCGATGAGTTGATCGCACGCTATAACGGACCTTGGCGCGGCGACATTGACCATGTCTTCGAAGAATATGCGTTCTGAGGCTTGGCGGCACGGTTCAGCTTGTGTTCATGCTATGCCGCCTAACTGGATCAAGCGGGTAGAGGGCCCCAATCCTTGATGGCGAAGTTCAACGGGACGTGAGCCCCCGCACGCCCCCTATGGCGACCGGGAGAAGAAACGTGGTCGATGGCATCAGGACGAGCGCGTGGGCGTCAAAGCGCTGGGCTGCAGCAGTTCTTGCGGGCGCTGCACTGCTGGCTGCGCAGCCGGTCGCCGCTGACGGTTGCGGGGCGTCGTGCCGCAACGCCTACAACCAGTGCCGAATCGCGACCAAGGGCGCGGCTTCGTGCGAGAGTGCGTTCACCAGCTGCATGCAGCACTGCCGCAGCAAGTAGCACTCAACCTTCATCCACAATGACGACCACAAGCCGACGTGGGCCGTGCGCGCCCATCACGATGCGTCCGCCGATGTCGCCGGTGCGCGAAGCCCCCGTGATCAGGTTGAGGGTGCGGGGCATTTGTCCAGGGGTCCCCCCCGCGGTTAGCTCCGCAGCGACGAGTTCCATCGCGTCTTCATAGCTGCCGACGATCGCGCTCCTTGCGAGCACGACAATGTGGGTCTCCGGCAGGAAAGCCAGTGTCACGGGATTTTCTACGCCGGAGGCGAGCACCAGCGTGCCGGTCTCCGCCACGCCAGCAGACGCCCGCGACAGCCCGACCTCGTCGCTGGGATCGGCGGGACCGTCCTCCGCGAAGACAAGATCGCCAGCGCTCTGCCACGGCACGTTGCCCAGAAATGCGTCGGCGCCCTTGCGCAGGCGCAGCGGTAGTTCGTTCGCGCGAAGATAATCGGCGATCGCCGCCGGAATCTGCGCTCTCCCCACCGCAGCCAGAACCACGGTGCCCTGCGCACGCAGGTGGTTTTCAAACTGCGCTATGCGCGCTTGCGCCGGCAGCGTCGCCCGGTCTGGCAACAGCGTTGAGGGAGGACGAGCAAGACGCGTATCAATGGCGCTTCGGCGTTCCGCATCGGTGGCGCCTTGCGGGGCGCGAGTGCCGAGCGCGGCGCGAATTTGCTTTAAAATCGCCTCGCGGCTCATTGCGGGCGCTCCCGTTCTCGCTTCGCCCAAAGGCTCTGGAAGGTCTGGCCCTGGGGAGCGGGGAAGTCGCGCGCCTGCGTCCAGCTCCGGGCAAGCGGCAGCCAGCGGAACGCTCCGCGCGCCGGGGCAAGGCCGTGCAGCACCGCTATCCCGGCCCGTGAGAACGCGTGGTAGGTGCGCGGCCGCAGCGCCACCACCGCCCAGGCGCGCATGAGCGCACGTTTGCGCCAGGAGCTGCGGTGCAGCGCTGCTTCGCGCCGCCGCCGCATCAGATCGACGAGCGGGATCTCCACCGGGCAGACCGAATCGCAGCGCCCGCAAAACGTCGACGCGCCCGCGAGCTCACCGGCGGCGCCCGACCTGACAAGCGCCGTGTTGAGCGGTGGTGCAAGCGAGGGAGCAAGCACCGCACCGATCGGGCCGGGATACACCTCGCCGTAGGCGTGCCCGCCGATCGAGCAGTAGACGGGGCAGTGGTTCATGCACGCCCCGCAGCGGATACAACGCAAGACCTCGCGGAACGGCGTTCCGAGCAGGGAAGAGCGCCCGTTGTCGAGGAGAACCACATGGCAGGCGGCTGGCCCGTCGCGGTCGGCTTGGCGGCGCGGCCCGGTCACCAAAGTCGTGTAGGCGGTGAACTCCTGACCCGTTGCCGAGCGCGCCAGCAGGCGCAGCAGCGTGAAGGCATCCGCGAGCGTCGGCACGACCTTCTCGATCGATGCCAGCACTATGTGCACGCGAGGCAGCGATAGCGTGAGGTCGGCGTTGCCCTCGTTGGTGACGATGACCGTCGAGCCGGTTTCCGCCACCAGCATATTTGCACCGGTGATGCCGACATCGGCTGCGATGAACTTCTCGCGCAGAACGCCGCGTGCCTCGGCAACCAGCGCTTCGGGGCGCGACAGGTCGCGACCCGGCGCAAGCCCGGCATGACGCCGGCGAAAATCGGCCTCGATGTCGGCCGGCGTCAGATGGATGGCCGGCGCGATGATGTGGCTGGGCGTTTCGCCGCGGATTTGTATGGCGTACTCGCCGAGATCCGTTTCGACGACCTCGATCGCCGCCGCTTCGAGCCGCGCGTTGAGGCCGATCTCCTCGGCCACCATGGATTTGCTCTTGGTGACGAGACGCGCGCCGGCCTCGCGGCAGATCCCGAGAATGATCTCGGCGGCCTCGGCCCCCGTCGTTGCCCAATGCACGACCGTGCCCGCCGCGACAGCCTTGCGCTCGAACGCTTCGAGGTAGAGGTCAAGATTGGCGAGTGTGTGATCCTTGATGTCGCGGCCGCGCCGCCGCAGGGCCTCGAACTCGGGCAAGCCGGCCTTCGCTCGCGCGCGGGCTGCGACAAAGCCTTGCGGCACCTCTTCGAGCGCCCCCTGAAGGCGCTTATCGGCGAGTGATCGAGCGATGTTGGTTTTGAAGCTGGCCGGCGCCTCGGGCATGGCGCTTCACCCTTGCAAGGCTTGCGCGATGGGAGCCGCGCTCATCTCGCCCGCCAGCAGCTCTGCGACGTGCCGGCAGGGAATGGTCGAGCCCTCGCGTGACAGCGTGCCGGCGATGTTCATGAGGCAACCGAGCTCGCCCGAGACCAGCAGGTCTGGTTTGACGGCGGCGACGGCGGCGCTCTTCCGCTTCGCTATGGCAACAGAAATATCGGGATAGTTCACTGAGAACAGCCCGCCAAAGCCGCAGCACGTTTCGCGTTCGGCCAGCTCCGTCAATTCAGCACCGGCGAGACCGAGCAGCTTGCGCGGCTGCGCCGAAATGCCAAGCTCGCGCAGCCCAGAACATCCATCGTGATAGGCAACGCGACCCGTGAAGCTGCCGGGAACGCTGCTGAGCCCGCGCACGTCGACCAGGAAGGCCAATAGCTCGTGCACGCGCTCGGCGAATGCCCTGGCCTGCGCCTCGGCTACCGCGTCGCCGGCCATCAGCTTGGGATAGTGCAGTTTCAGCATCGCCGCGCACGATCCCGACGGCGCCACGATGTAGTCGAAGCCATCCATGGCCTCGATCGTCGCCAGCGCAAGGGCCTTGGCCGCCGCTCGGTCGCCGCCATTGTAAGCGGGCTGTCCGCAGCAGGTCTGGCGCGGCGGAACCCCAACCTCGCATCCCGAAGCTTCCAGCAGGCGCACGGCAGCAAAGCCGACGCTGGGGCGCATGAGATCGACGAGGCACGTGACGAACAGCGCCACGCGCGGCCGCCTCGCATCACCATTGGTCATGACGAGCCCGCTCGCTCGGGCAGTCTGCTGAATCGCAACCGCCTGTGCGGCGATCTCTACTTCTGGGTTTTGAGGTAGGCAATGAGATCGTTGAGCTGCGCGGGATCCTTGATGCCGGCGGACGCCATCACGCCACCCGGAAGGAAGACGTCGGGCGCCTGCAGATAACCTTGGAGGTTCGCATCCGTCCACACGAGACCGGCCGCAGCCCGGGCTTTCATCGCATCGGAATAGTCGAACCCGGCAACGCTGGCTGCTTTGCGCCCGGCGACGCCATTGAGTTGCGGTCCGCTCTTGTTGACAGCATTGGGTCCCACGGCATGGCACGCCCGGCACCGCTTGAAGACAGCTTCGCCCTTGACGGCGTCCTGCGCCAGCACCGGCTCAGCGGCGGCGATAATACCGATCCCGATTGCGAGCCCGACTGCGAGACTGACCCACCGTTGCATGCTCTCGCTCCCCTTTTGCGGTCCACCACAGCAAATGCGGGCGCCGCGATCAAGTGAACACAGATGCATGACGGGCCATTATGGCCCTCACATGAGCAAGAAGGACACGCTCAGCTGGCGCTGACCCGGTCCCTTTGGGTCTTGCCGCTTTTACGGCTTGGCCGCTCAGGATTGCGTTTGTTGGCAACCTTCGACAGATCGAAATGCCGGTCCCAGTGCGGCTCGGGTCCGTAGAGTTCGGCCAGGAACTCGATGAGGACGCTCACTTTTGCCGGCATGAAATCCCGGCAGGGGTAGACGGCATAAATCGCCACGTTCGAGGAGCCGCGATACTGCGGGAGCACGACCTGCAATTCGCCGTTCTTGAGCTTGGAGGCCACCTCCCATGTTGGCCGCAGCCCCACCCCTAAGCTGGCGCAGAGTGCCTCGTGGATGAACTCGCCGGAATCGGAGCGAACGTTTCCCGAGGTGCAGACCTGGATCGGTCCATCGGGCCCTTCCAGCCGCCAGTTTTCCTCCGACCCAATCGACAAGCAATTGTGCCGCTCGAGGTCGGCCAAAGTTCCGGGCGTGCCGTGCGCATCGAGATAGGCGGGGGTGGCGCAGATGACGCGGATGTCGGGTGCAATTTTGCGCGCAACAAGCGTTGAGTCCTTCAATTCGCCGATGCGGATCGCCAAATCGAAGCCGTCGCGCACGATGTCGACAATGGCGTCGGTCAACTGCACGTCCACCTCGATTTCGGGATAGCGTCCGAGGAAGGCCCCGACGTAAGGCGCGATATGAAGCCGGCCAAACGTCGTCGGTGCGGTGACGCGCAAGAGGCCCCGCGGCAATGTGTTGCGCCGGCTGACGAAGTCCTCAGCCTCCTCGCACAAGCTCAGAATGTCGACGACGCGCTTGAAGTAGCCTGCCCCTGTCTCGGTCAGCGTCAGGTGGCGAGTGGTGCGCTGAAACAGCCGCACCGTAAGCTGCTCCTCGAGTTGGCTGATGCGTTTTGAGATGACGGCAGGGGAAAGGCCCATCTCGCGTCCGGCCGCCGACATGTTGCCGGTCCGGGCGACGCGTGCAAATATCTCCAAATCGCTGATCGTAGTCACTTGCACCTCAATAACGGCAGGTCAAAAGTAAGCCGCGCACCCCTGAAATCAGGATAGCTGCGGTTGAGGGTAGCGACTATAGGCTACCTGCTTAAGCCTCGAAAATTGTACTGTTGCACAACGCGCGTCGGATCGTCGCCAAATTCGGTTGCGAATTTGGAAGTCTGGATTTCTCGCTTGTGTGGTGCACGGGAGCGGACATGTCGCTGGTCAAATTGCAAGAACCCGACCGGGAGGTCATTTCCCGCCGCGACGCAATCGTCGGCGATCTCGTACAGTTGATCGGCGCTGAAGCCGTGATCGCCGACGTGGAAGGCCGGCGCACGTTCGAAGCCGATGCGCTCAGCGGCTACCGCTGTCTGCCGCTCGCCGTCGTGCTCCCGCGCACCACCGACGAAGTGTCGAAGCTCCTCAAATACTGCCACCAGAATCGCATCAAGGTCGTGCCCCGCGGCGCCGGCACCTCGCTGTGCGGAGGCGCGTTGCCGGCGGAAGATGCGATTGTCGTAGGCATTTCGCGCATGACACGCCTGATCGAGACCGATTTCGTCAACCGCACGATCAGCGTCGAAACGGGCATCACCAATCTCGCGGTGACCGAAGCTGTCTCCGCCGAGGGCTTCTTCTACGCGCCAGACCCATCGAGCCAGCTCGCCTGCACCATCGGCGGAAATCTCGCCATGAATTCGGGGGGCGCCCACTGCCTAAAGTACGGCGTCACCACCAACAATGTGCTGGGCGTGCGCATGGTGATGATGGACGGCGAGATCGTGGAAATCGGCGGTCCACACCTCGACGCCGAAGGCTACGACTTCCTGGCTCTCATCGTCGGGTCGGAAGGCCAGTTCGGCATCATCACCGAGGCGACGTTACGGATTTTGCCCAAGCCGCAGGCCGCCTGGCCCATCCTGTTTGGCTTCGGCTCGAGCGAGGCCGCGGGACGCTGCGTGGCCGCGATCATCGCCTCCGGCGTTATTCCCGTCGCCATCGAGTTCATGGACAAACCGGCCATCGAGGTCGCCGAGGCCTATGCCAAGGCCGGATACCCGCTCGACGTCGAGGCGCTGCTCATCGTTGAGGTGGAGGGCTTCGAGGACGAAATCGCGCGGCTGCAGCGTGACATCGTGGAGATCGCCAAGGGCTTTCACCCCAAGGTGATCGACGCGAGCACGTCGGCTGAGCATTCGGAGCGCATCTGGAAAGGGCGCAAGGCGGCCTTCGGGGCGATGGGGCGCATCTCCGACTATTACTGCATGGACGGCGTCATACCGCTGTCGCGCCTGGCCGAAGTGCTGGCTGAGATTGCTCACATCTGCGCGCATCATCGCCTGAAGGTGGCGAACGTCTTCCACGCCGGCGACGGAAACCTGCATCCGTTGATCCTGTACGACAGCAATAACGCGGATGAGACGCGCCGGGCCGAGCTTGCGGGTGCGGACATCCTCAAGGTGTGTGTCGCGGCGGGAGGTTGCCTCACCGGCGAGCACGGCGTCGGCATCGAGAAGCGCGATCTGATGGGCGTTCAGTTCACCGCGGCCGATCTTGCGGTGCAGATGCGGATCAAGAGCGTGTTCGACCCGGCCTGGCTGTTAAATCCCGGCAAGGTCTTTCCGCTCGATGCCAGCTTGCCGGCGGCGGTTGCGGCTACGGACCAGGCGGCGTGAGGGAGGCCTCGCTTTGAGCGAAGTACAACGACCCGCTGCCGATTGGGAGCTGCAGTTCATGGTCGCGGGCTGCGCTGAGCGCAAGATCCCGCTCGAGATCGTGGGCTCGGGCTCCAAGCGCGGCGTTGGACGACCGATCGATGCCGCGATGACGGTGACGACGTCGGCGATCCGCGGCATCACTCTTTATGAGCCGAGCGAGCTCGTGATGTCGGCGCGGGCCGGCACGCCCGTCTCGCTCGTCGAGGCGGAACTCGCCGCGCGGGGACAGATGCTGGCGTTCGAGCCGATCGATCTTGGTCCGGCGACCGGGGGTCCGCAGGGGGCGCAGACGATCGGCGCCGTATTTGCGACCAATCTTTCCGGCGCGCGGCGCCTCCAGACCGGTGCTGCACGTGATCATCTGATCGGCGTCAAAGGCGTGAACGGGCGGGCGGAGACGTTCCAGTCGGGCGGCCGGGTGATGAAGAACGTGACCGGCTATGATGTGGCGCGTGGTCTCGCCGGCAGCTGGGGGACGCTCGCGATCCTCACCGAAGTGACGTTCAAGGTGGTGCCCTGGCCCGAGACGGCGGCGACGATCGTCTTCCTCGGTCTGCCCGACAATCTGGCGATCGAGCTCATGTCGACGGCGATGGCGCTTCCGGTGGAGGTATCGGGCGCGGTCCACCTGCAGGCGGGTGTCGTGGCGCGGCTGGCTCACGCCGGCCTCAAGACCATGGGCAAATCGGTGACGGCGCTAAGGCTTGAGAATTTCGCCGCCGCCGTTGCCGGCCGCAAGCAGCGCCTCAAGGAGGCGCTCAAGGTCTACGGCAAGTCGATGGAGCTCGATCACCGCGACACGCTCGAGTTCTGGGGCGAGCTGCGGCGCCTCTCGGTGATGCCGAACCGGCAGACGCAGCTGTGGCGCATCTCGACCAAGCCGACGACGGCGCCCAAGCTCGTCGCTGCCATAAAGCGCTACATGCCAGCCGAAGCCTACTACGACTGGGCGGGTGGGCTCGTGTGGCTCGAGGTACCGGCGACGGCGGACGCTGGCACCACCGAGGTGCGGCGGGTCGCGGCAATTCACGGCGGACATGCAACGCTGATCCGCGCCGAGCCGGGAGTGCGGGCGTCGGTCGAGGTCTTTCAGCCGCTGAGCCCCGCGCTTGAGCGCTTGACGCGCCAGTTGAAGCAGGCATTCGATCCTGCCGGCATACTCAATCCCGGCCGCATGTACGCCAACGTCTGAGGAAGCGATGCAGACCAAGATACGGCCCGACGAGCTCGCCGATCCTCGTATCGCGGAAGCCGACGCGATCCTGCGCCGCTGCGTGCATTGCGGGCTGTGCATCGCCGTCTGCCCCACCTACTTGCTGCTGGGCGATGAGCGTGACAGCCCGCGCGGGCGCATCTATCTGATCAAATCGATGCTGGAGGGCGACAACAAGGTCGGCCCCGAGCTCAAGACCCACGTCGACCGCTGCCTCTCGTGCCTGTCGTGCATGAGCACCTGCCCGAGCGGCGTCGACTACATGCACCTCGTCGATTACGCGCGCGAGCGCATCGAGACGAGCGGCCAGCGCACCTTCAGAGAGCGGTTCATGCGCCGCCTGCTGGCGATGACGCTGCCATATCCGCAGCGCTTCAGGCTGGCGCTGCAGCTGGCCCCGCTCGGGCGCCCGTGGACCAAGTTCCTGCGCCGCGTCGGGATGAAGGAGCTCGCCGCCATGATCGAGCTGGCGCCCGCAGTGCTGCCGCCCTCGCCGCGCTACGAAGGCCCCGGCACCGCGGCCACCGAGGAGGAACGCCGCGCCCGCGTGATCCTATTGACCGGCTGTGCCCAGCAGGTGCTGCGCCCCGGCATCAACGATTCAACGATCCGCCTTCTCGCGCGCCGCGGCGTCGACGTCGTCGTTTCGCCGGGCCAGGGCTGCTGCGGGGCGCTGACGCATCACCTGGGCGAGGAGGAAGCCGCGCTCGTCCACGCCAAGCGCAACATCGACGCCTGGTCCAAGGAGCTGGCGAGAGGGCCGATCGACGCCATCATCGCCAACGCGTCCGGCTGCGGCACGATGATCAAGGACTACGGCTACCTGCTCAAACGCGATCCCGAATTCGCCGCCCGCGCCGCGCGCCTGTCCGAGCTCGCCCGCGACATCTGCGAGTTCGTCGGCACCACGTATGATCTGGGGCCACCGCGGCGCTGGTCGTCATTGCGGGTCGCCTACCACCCGTCCTGCTCGCTGCAGCATGGCCAGCGCGTCGTCGAGGAGCCGCGCGCGTTGCTGGTCAAGGCCGGGTTCAGCGTCGTCGACATCCCCGAGGCGCACATCTGCTGCGGCTCGGCCGGCACCTACAACATCCTGCAGCCCGATCTCGCGCAGGCGCTGCGCGAGCGTAAGGCCAAGAACATCAAGCGCGTGAAGTCCGACCTCGTCGCGACCGGCAACATCGGCTGCATCGCGCAGCTCGCGGGCAAGCTCGACGTACCGGTGGTGCATACGGTCGAGCTGTTGGACTGGGCCTATGGCGGTCCGGTACCGCAGGGGCTCGAGCCGTTGGCGCGCTTCATGTCGAATGTGCCTGAGCCGCGGCGCCAGGTCGAAGACTACATCCACGCCTAGCCCATTGACCGAGCCTCCCGCCGCAACGCCGCCGCCGACCGACCGCCGCGACCAGCACGGTCCGTTCGACATCATCGGCGACGTGCACGGCTGCGCGGACGAGTTGGTCGAGCTGCTGCAGCGGCTCGGATACGGCGTGCGCCTCGTCGGAACCGGGGACAAGCGCCGCGTGATCACTACGGCGCCGCGCGGCCGCCGCGTCATCTTCGTGGGTGATTTCGTCGATCGCGGCCCCAATTCGATGGACGTGCTGCGCATCGCCATGGCGATGATCGGCGCCGGCCAGGCGCTTGGCGTGGTCGGCAACCACGACGACCGGTTTTTGCGCTGGCTCAAGGGCAACGACGTGAAGCTGAGCCACGGACTGCAGGACACCGTCACGCAGTACGTGTGCCAGGGCGCGGATTTTCACGCAGCGATCCGCCCGTTCCTCGAAGGCCTGCCGTATCATCTTTGGCTCGAGGACGGAGCGCTCGCGGTCGCGCATGCCGGGGTGAAGCCGGAGATGCTGGGGCGCACCTCGCCCGCCGTGCGCGCTTTTTGCCTCTACGGCGAGACGTCGGGCAAGCTCGACGCCGACGGCCTGCCGGAGCGCTTCAGCTGGGCGGCTGATTATCGCGGCACGGCTACGGTCATCTACGGCCATACGCCGGTCGCCGACGCTCAATGGGAGGGCAACACGATCTGCCTCGATACGGGCTGCGTTTACGGCAACAAGCTCACAGCGCTGCGCTGGCCCGAGCGCGAGATCGTCACGGTGCCGGCGCACAAAGCCTATGCGGCGCTGCGCCGCCCGCTTGGACTGCCGCCGCCGCGGCCACGGCCCGCAGCTTAAGCTCGTGCGCAGATCGGGCGGCGTTTGCGCGCGAATTGCAAATCGCTATAAGGCTCGACCTGACAGGCTCGCCTGACAACACGGCGGTCGGCGCGAAAAAAGCGGCATCCTCTCCATGGCAAAACCGAACAAAGATGCGCGACCTGCGGCCCGCCTGCCGAAAGGCCTTCGTGATGTGGGCGCGGCTGAACTGCGCGCGCAGCGGGAGATGATCGAGAAAATCCGCGGCGTGTATGAGCGCTACGGCTTCGAGCCGCTGGAGACGCCTGCGTTTGAATACACGGACGCGCTCGGAAAATTCCTGCCGGACCAGGACCGGCCGAACGCGGGGGTTTTCTCCCTGCAAGACGAAGATGAGCAGTGGCTGTCGCTGCGCTACGATCTGACCGCGCCGCTTGCGCGCTATGTGGCGCAGAATTTTCAGGACATGACCAAGCCCTTCCGCCGCTACGCGGTCGGGCCGGTGTGGCGCAACGAGAAGCCGGGGCCGGGGCGCTTTCGCCAGTTCCTGCAGTTCGACGCCGACACGGTGGGGGCCGAGAGCGTGGCTGCGGACGCGGAGATGTGCATGCTCGCGGCCGACACGCTGGAAGCGCTCGGGCTCAAGCGCGGCGAGTACGTCGATCAAGGTCAACAACCGAAAGGTTCTGGATGGCCTGAGACAGGCGATTGGTCTAGGCGGCGTTGAGAATGATGCGCCGTTGGCTCACCGTTATGCGAGCCCTCGACAAGCGCGATCGCCTGGGCATTCCAGGTGTGCGCGATCTGCTTGGAAAAGGACGGAAAGACGAGAGCGGTGATTTCACGGAGGGTGCACGAGCTCTCGAAGGAGCAGATCAGACGACATCCTCGATTATCACAGTTGGCAAAAGCCGATCGAGTCAGATCCGCCACAGGAACTACGGGCACGCTCCCATCCAGCGATAGGCTACTCGTTCAGATGATGCCAATGTTCATGGATACGGTACTGGCCGAGCTGGCATCACGAATTCGAACAATTTGATCTCGTCGAGGCGGCAGGGTATCGGACAACCGAATTACGAATTCGACCCCTCGGTGGTCCGTGGGCTCGAGTACTATACCGGCCCGGTGTTCGAGGCAGAGCTGACCTTCGAGGTGAAGGACGAGAAGGGCAACCCTGTGCGCTTCGGCTCGGTTGGCGGCGGTGGTCGCTACGATGGGCTCGTCGAGCGCTTCACCGGCCAGAAGGTGCCTGCGACCGGTTTTTCCATCGGCGTCTCGCGGCTTCAGGCGGCTCTCCACTTGCTCGGCTCCGCCGAGACCGCCGCGCACGGCCCCGTCGTCGTGACGGTGATGGAGAAAGACCACCTCGCCGACTACCAGAAGTTGGTGCAGACGCTGCGCGACGCGAACATTCCCGCCGAGCTCTACCTCGGCAACCCGAAGAAATTCGGCAAGCAGCTGGAATACGCGGACAAGCGCGGCTCGCCGTGCGTCGTCATCCAAGGCTCGGACGAGCGCGCCAAGGGCGAAGTGCTGCTCAAGGACATGATTGAAGGCGCAAAGGCCGCCGCCGCCATTTCCGATAACAAGGAATGGAAGGAAGCGCGCCCCGCGCAGGTTTCAGTCGACGAGAAGAACCTCGTCTCAGAGGTGAAGGCGATCCTGGCGCGCCACGGCCGCTAGACTTTTCACGCCGCGACTTTGACCACATCGATCGGCGCGTGTAGCCGCCACAGCAGGTGGTTGCCCGCATATCTGTACTCCGTCGAGCCGCCAACGGAGGCGCCGACGAGCTGCTCGAGCACCGTACGTCCGAACCCTGAGCCCTTCGCCTTGCTAGGATCGGCTATTGCTGTCTCCTCATCCCATTCGAGGCAGAGCATCGGCACGGAGTTCTTGTCCTCGACGTGCCAGCGTACATGCAGTCGTCCGCCCGTGGTCTTGATATCGCCGTGCTTGGTCGCGTTGGTCGCAAGCTCGTGCAACGCGAGCCCGATGCTTTGCGCCACCTCGGGCTTTATCGTGAGCGGAGGGCCTTCGACCTCGACGCGCGATTCGTCGAAGCCGAACGGTTCGAGGTGCGAGCGTACGAGATCGCCCAGCGAGACGCCGTGCCAATCGGCCCGCACCAGAAGATCGTGCGAGCGGGCAAGACCATGGATGCGCTCGACAAAATCGAGCGCCTGGGTCTTGGGATCGCGGCGGTCATCGAAGGTCCGCCGCGCGAGGGATGAAATCACGGCGAGCAAATTCTTGGTCCGGTGCGAGAGCTCGCGCATGATCAGGTTGGAGTGCTGCTCGGCGCGCTTGCGGGCTGAGATGTCCTCGTTCATGCCGACCCACTCGCTCAGCGTGCCGTCTGGCTCGAACAGCGGCACGCCGCGTGCGTTGGTCCACCGGTAGTCGCCGTCGGCCTCCTTGATGCGATAGTCGACGTTGTACGTGGTCTTGTTCGCGACCGCCTCGCGCCAGGCGGCGAGGGCCAGGGGGCGGTCGTCGGGATGGATCGCGTTGAGCCAGCCCGCGCCCCTCCATTGGTCGTACGATTGGCCGGTGAAGGCGCGCCAGGTGGGTGAATTGTCCATGACCTGTCCGTCGGGACTGGTGGTCCAGAAAATCTGGGCCGAGGCCTTTATCAGCGCTTCGAGCCGCGCCTTCGCGCGCTCCAGCTCGCGAGTGCGGTCGGCGACGCGTGCTTCGAGGTCGGCACGGGCGGTGCGCAAGTCGCCCAACACAGACTCACGCGCAGAAATCGCCTCGCGCAGCCCGGTGTTGGCATTTTGCAAGGCGCGCGGGCTGGGCAGCGCGACGGCTTTGGGTATGAGGGGGAAGATCATGATCGCGGTAACGACCGATACGATCGCGGTCAGCGCCTTGAGGAAGCCCTGCGTCTCGTAGATCGGCCACCACAGGGTCACCATCTGGATGAGATGTGTCAGGCCGCACAAAAAGATGAATGCGGCAAACAGGATGGCGAGGGGGCGCAATTCGAGGTCGGGGCGCTGGCGCAGGAAGAGCCAGATCGCGGCAGGGATCGCGAAGTAGGCGGCGAAGATCAGCAGGTCGGAGCCGGCGTGCAGCACGACCAGCCATGGCTTCCACAATAGGCAGTAGCCATGCGCCATGTAGGACGCGTGATCGATCATGTCGTGAATCATCAAAACTCCTCCGCGGGCGCTCGCGAGGGCACCTTGGCCGGGATCATACCTCCCGTTTGTGAGCAAGAACCGAATACGGAGGAAATCGGGCCATAAACCGCGGGCAATCCGACATGTCGGGGGAGACAAACGGGGATGTCGGGGGTTTAAGGGTGGTTCAAAGCCGTCACAAAATGGGTTGCGTGACGGGCCGCTAACCAGTTGCCGTGTAGCTTGTGAAGCTGAATTTGGGGTCGCAAAAAGGAGCGTCAGATGGCCTTCGAGAACATCAAAGCCGAGCTCGGCCTGCTGCTGACGCGCATGCAAAACGAGCCCGAGGATAAGCACGAGCTCTATCTTCAGGTCATGGAAAAGCTGAACGAACTCAAAGCCTTCGGTATGCCGTTGCCGCAGGATCTGGTGGCGCTCGAGAAGGCGCTTGGGGAAGAGTTCGACGCCGAGCTGCCCGACAAGAAATAGCCTAGTGGCGCCTGGGCGTCCGCGCGAGCTTCAGCCGCCGCACCCTGCGCGCGCGCTTGGGCTCGTGAAGGCAGGCGCCGGTGATATTGGCCAAAAACAGCCGCGCCGCCCTCTCCCAGCTGAATTCCGCTGCCCTTTCGTGGACGCGCGCGCGATCGAGCTTCAGCGCCGCGAGGGACGCTTCGCGCAAGTCATCGGACAGGATCCCGGTCACGCCCTGCGTCACGATGTCGGCAGGCCCGGTAACCGGCAACGCCGCGATCGGCAGTCCAGACGCCATTGCCTCGAGTAAAACGATCCCGAACGTATCCGTGCGGCTCGGGAACACGAAAACATCGGCGGAGGCGTAGGATTCGGCCAGCGTCTCGCCTGTCTGCTTTCCCGTGAACAGAACGTCGGGGTGGCGCTCCTTGAGCTCAGCAAGTTGCGGACCGGCACCCACCACTACTTTGCGCCCTGGCAAATCGAGATCGAGGAACCCCTCAATGTTTTTCTCGGCTGCGATGCGTCCCACGTAGAGAAACACGGGCGAAGCACCAAATCGGCGAACCGGTCGCGGTCGAAAGAGATCGGTGTCAACGCCGCGTGTCCACGGCATGACGCGCTTGAAGCCTTGCGATTGGAGCTCGCGCGCGAGCGACGGCGTCGCCACCATCATGCCGCGGCCGCCGTTGTGGAAATAGCGAAGGGCCGCCGTCGTCCATGCGTGCGGAATTGCGAAGCGCTGGGACAGATAATCGGGAAAGCGCGTGTGGAAGCTAGTCGTGAATGGTATGCGCTTTGCTCGGCAATAGCGGCGGACCATCCAGCCGATAGGGCCTTCGGTTGCGATGTGGACCATGTCCGGTTTTTCTGCCGCAAAGCACGCTGCGATGCGCTGCCAGCCGGGCAGTGCCAGGCGAATTTCTGGATAGGTCGGACAGGCGAATGTCCGGAATTCGTGCGGCGCCAGCACGCAAAGTTTGATGTCGAGAGTTTGCAGCTCCTGCGCCAGGCGCTCGTACGTTCGCACCACGCCGTTGACTTGCGGGTGCCAAGCGTCCGTCGCAACAAGTATGCGCATCACGCCACTCGCAATGCTTCCGCCAGCTGCGTAGCACCCGCCCGCTCGCGCTCGCGTACGACGTCGAGCCAGCGAATGAGCTCGAAGCTGCCGTCGTCGTGCTCGGCAATCGCGGTGCAGCTCTCCACCCAGTCCCCCGTGTTGAGGTAGTGGATGCCCTCGAACCGCCGCGATGCGGCGTGGTGGATATGACCGCAGATGACGCCGTTGACTCCGCGCCGCTTGGCTTCCTCCGACAGGGACCGCTCGAAGTCGCCGATGAAGTTGACGGCAGTCTTCACCTTGAGCTTCAGGTGCGCCGACAACGACCAGTAGCCGAGCCCGAACCAGCGGCGGATGAGGTTGAGCGGGCGGTTGGCCCAAAGTGCCAGCTCGTAGCCACGGTCGCCAAGGAAGGCCAGCCACTTGGAATAGCGCACGACGACATCGAACTCGTCGCCGTGGATCACGAGATAGCGCCGCCCGTCTGCGGTGGTGTGCACGGTCTGATGCTCGACCTCGATGCCGCCGAAGTGGGAACCGCAGTATTGGCGCAGCGCCTCGTCGTGGTTGCCGGGTATGAACACGACGCGCGTGCCCTTGCGCGCCTTGCGCAACAGCTTCTGGATGACGTCGTTGTGCGATTGCGGCCAGATGGCGCCGCGCCGGATCCGCCAAAAGTCGACGATGTCGCCCACGAGGTAGATGGTCTCGGCGTCGTTTTCCTTCAGGAAATCGAGGAGCAGATCAGCCTGCGCTGCCCGCGTCCCCAGATGCACGTCAGAGATAAACAGCGTGCGATATTCCGCCATCCCGGGCCCTTTCGAGCAATGCTCCAACTCCCCTCGCACCTCTCGGGCGGGACATGACGGGATTCACGTTTCAGGATTGTGACAGTGGGGGGCGGTCGCGGCGGATCGTGGTAAACGGTCGTGTTTTGCCGCGACAATGAGTGGACGCGCGGGCCCGGCAGCAGCTCGACGAAGCGGCGATTGAAAGACAATCGCGAGCGTTCAGTACACTTTCACGGGGAAATAGCGGTCCACGACCTCGTCCAGCCGGCCCGTCGTGCGCAGCCGTGCCAGTGCGCCATTAATCAGCGTCTTGATCTGCTGGTCCTTCTTTGGAACGGCGATCGCCATGCCTTCGCCGAAGTATTGCGGCTCGAGGTATGGTCCCCCCTCGATCTCGCAGCAATGCTTCGAGGCGGTGCCGTGCAGCCAGAAGATGAGGCTGATGCCATCGTCGAACACGTAATCGACTTGCCCCTGAAGAAGGGCGTCACGTGCCAGGTCGGCATTCTCGAAGGACTTGATCGTGCTCGAGCGGAAGAAGGTCTTGAGGTACGCCTCGTGCGCCGTATTCCGGGCAACGCCGATACGCTTGCCGTCGAGACCCTCTGGAGTGATCTCGACCGGCTCGCCGCCGATCCTGGACGCAAAGCGTCCCGGCGTGAAGAAATAGCGGTCAGTGAAATCAACACTAGCGAGCGCCTGTGGCGTCACGGCGTGGCCGGCGATGACCGCGTCGGCTTCACCCTTGTTCAGCGCCGAAAATAGCTCTGCCCACGGGCGAACTTTGATGTCGCACGCGGTGTTGAGCTCCTGGCAAATGGCGCGGGCCACATCGACGTTGAAGCCGACGAGCACGCCGTCCTCGTCATAGAAGTTGAAAGGCGGAAAGTCGCTCTCGGTGAGAAAACGAATGACCACGCGGCGGGTGGGCTCGCCACTGTTGCCCGCCGGAGGAGCGGCGGCGGCAGGCTCATCTTCGGCGGCAATGCCTGGGGCCGGTACGAGCCAGACCATCGCGGCAAGCGTCAGGGCTGCAAGGCCAAGCCGGCGTCTCAATGAGGCTCCGGCTGCAGACCGGTGCGAAGTTTCGGTTGCATCGAAGTTCTTGAAGTAGCGCATGGTCCGCCGCTGATGAGGGTCGAGATTCGTTCCACTATGGTAAGACCGAAGACTATGGCAAGATCAATGTCATCGACCTCCAGGGGGGAGGGGTTTTTCGGTGCAGCGTACGAGTTCCGCGAGAAAGCCTCGTGGTCGCATTCGGGCCGCGACCACGGTGCCGACGCCGTTTCTCGAGATTGTTGGTAGGCACCCGCGCGGACCGGTGTCGTCGTGCGATTCGGAGGCCGAGCGTCTTGCTGTCGCCGTGGGCGAACTCCGCGCGAAGACGCCTGAACTCTCGGCCGCTGCAGGCCTCAGGGCGTGGCAAAAGGCGTCGCTTGCCACTCTCACGTTGGGACTTTCGGTTGGCGCGCTAGTGGAACCGAAGCGCACGATCGTCCTGCTGCTGGCGGTGATGGCGATCCCGTTCCTGATGGCAGCGTCCTTGCGGCTGGCCGCGTTGTGGCTTGTGTTTGCCAGGAAGCCGGTCGCTGCCCCGCCGCGCGCCTTGAGCAGAGGGCAACTTCCAACATATTCCGTCCTTGTGCCGCTGTTCCGCGAGGGCAGCGTGGTCCCGCATCTTCTGCAGGCGCTGCGCGACATCGACTATCCGTGCGACAAGATGGACGTGCTGCTGATCGTCGAGAGTATCGATCAGGAAACGCAGACGGCACTCGCAGATGCTCCGCTCGCGCCACATATGCGTGTCGTCGTCGTTCCTGACGGGCAGCCACGAACCAAGCCCCGCGCCTTGCAATACGCCCTGCAACTCACGCGCGGCGAATACATTGTCGTGTTCGACGCTGAGGATGCGCCGGAACCAGATCAATTACGCCGGGCGGCTGCCGTTTTGCGACACAGCGACGATCGGCTCGGGTGCTTGCAGGCCCAGCTCAATATTTACAACTCCGATGTGAGCTGGCTGACGCGCCAGTTCACTATCGAATATACGGCTTTATTCGATTGCATTTTGCCCGCTCTGCAGCGGCTTGGGCTGCCGGTCCCTCTCGGTGGCACCTCGAACCACTTTAAGCGCTCGGTACTCGATTCGGTTGGGGGATGGGACCCCTACAACGTTACCGAAGACGCCGACTTAGGTATTCGGCTCGCGCGGCAAGGCTGGCTCGTGGGGGTGCTGCCGTCGACGACGTGGGAGGAAGCTCCGCCGACCTTTGGCGTCTGGCTCGGCCAGCGCACGCGCTGGCTCAAAGGATGGATGCAAACTTATCTTGTGCACATGCGCGAGCCGCGCCGTCTCATGCGGGAGTTTGGCACGCGACGTTTCTTTGGCTTCCAAGTGCTGATGGGCGGTCTCATCCTGTCGGCGCTGGTCCATCCCTGGTTTTACGCGTTCCTCGCTTTCGACTTGAGGCACGGGTTCGTCTTTGATGTGCCGGAGTCCTTTCTAGCGCGAACCTTGCTCGCGATTGGCTTGTTCAATCTTGTCGTCGGCTATGTCAGCGCGATCGCGCTCGGCACGATTGCAGCCGCGCGCCGTGGCCGCCGTGAGTTGGCGCTGTATGCCGCGCTGATGCCGGTCTATTGGCTGGCGATCTCTATTGCCGCCTATCGCGCGTTGCTTCAGCTTGTGACGGCACCCTATTATTGGGAGAAGACGCCGCATTCCGTCTCAAAGCCGAATGCGGCGCTCCGACCCGTCGGTTCAGCGCAATCGGCTGCAACCGTGCAGGGTCTAGCGCCGCTTGCGGTTCTTCGCAAAACGGTGCGGCGCTTTGAGCGCGGAAGTCTCTTTTGAGGTCTTCAGTGCGGGCTGGAATTTAACTTCCCTGACTGCTTTGTCACCTCGCAGCCCCAAAAATGCCGGGTGGCGCAACAGCCCGTCGCGCGTCCTCTCGGTATAGGCGATTTGTACAACGAGACGCGGTTGAACCCAACACGCATCGCGCGCGATCTCGCGCGGTACATCGACAAAGGGGCTCGAAGGGCGCGCAAGTTTTTCAAGCCTGACGCCGATCGCGTCGAGGTCGCGATCATCGAAACCGGTTCCGACGCGGCCGCGATAGAGCAGTTTGTTGCCGTCGAACTCTCCCAACAGCAGCGAGGCGAAGGGACGCCCATTTTTGGTTGAAACGCGGTACCCCCCAACTACGAATTCATCGCTGCCGGTGCATTTGACCTTGAGCCATCCTTGACTGCGCCGAGAACTCGTAGGGGAGATCGGCGCGCTTCGACACGATGCCTTCGAGCCCCATCCGGCAGGCCTTGGCGAACATCTTGTCGCCGTGGCCTTGGACGTGGTCGCTGAAGCGCAGCGTCTCAGGAGCATCCTCGAGCAACTTACGCAGCATGTCCTTGCGATGGGAGAGGGGCTCGCGACGCAAATCGCGCCCGTCGAGTTCGAGCAGATCAAACACAAAGTAGGTCAGCGAAATTTCGCCGGCTTTCAGACCGTGCTGCAGCTCTGCAAAGCTGCTCCTCCCAGCCTTATCGAGAACGACGATCTCCCCGTCAAGAACAGCGCTGCGGACGCCGAGCCCCGACACGGCCGTCGCAACGCTCTGAAACTTGGCGGTCCAATCCTGGCCTGAGCGCGTGTAGATGCGGGCGTTGCCTCCGGCGACGGTCGCTATCGCGCGATAGCCGTCGAATTTTATCTCGTGGAACCAATTCGCCCCAGCGGGTGCCTCCGTAACCAGCGTTGCGAGCTGTGGAGCAATGAAGGCCGGAAGTGTTGCGGTTTTGCGCATTGACGAGGGCTCGGTGCCGGTAATGCCCGCCCCTTGGAGTTCGGGTGGACTTGCGACTTTACCAGTCCAAGCCTTTACGGGAGCTTCTCCCCGCCGGGCGTAGCGATCCTGCCCCTTGATGAGCAGCCAGTTCTCGCGCTTCGCCTTGGTATTTTTGCCAAGTCGCATCAGGACGAAGCTGCCTTTGAGCTGCCCGCCGTTGAGGTCGAATTTCAACACGCCGCTTTCGAGAGCTTCTTTTGGATCGCTTAACGGATGCCAACTTCCCGCATCCCACAATACATCGCCGTCCACGGGGTCGGTGCTTGTCGTGACTTCGATGGGTTGGTCGTCAGTGCGAACGGCCAGGCGCTTTTGCGCGGGGTCAAGGCTCGGTCCGTGCGTTACCGCCCAGCTTTTAAGCGTGCCATCAAGCTCGAGCCGGAAATCAAAATGCAGTTGTCGCGCATCGCGCTTTTGCACGATGAATCGGAGGCCTCCGCCGCCAGTCTTTTCGCGAACCTGCCCGCGGTCGGCGATAGCTGCCTTTTCTCGGTATTTGTGATTCCTGATAGCGCCTTGTGGCATGCGGCCCTAGAACTTTCGCCCGGTGATTTGTCGGCGGGGCTGAAATGCTCGCAACAAGCCACGAGCTCAGATGCACGCAAGTTGCGCGATCTGAACCAAGTAAACCCGCGCCTTCCGGTAAGGTTCCTGGCTAAATTCGCTGTTCGGTCGAGGCTTTAGGCAGTTGGGCACGAGGATCCGCAACTTCGCGAACGAGGCGGAGAAGTGTGGCCGCTCGCACCGGCTTCGAGACGAAGCGGACGCCAAGCGGCATATAAATATCCTTCGGTTCAAGTACGCCTGACACCAATACAACTCCAACGCGCGGAAATTCGCGGCGCAGTCTGCGCGCTAGCTCAAAACCATCGAACGACCCTGGCATGGCGATGTCGCTGACCACAGCGCAGATGGCGGTGTCCGTTGCGATGCGCGACAGCGCCGCTTCGGCGTTGTCGGCCTCCACCACGTCAAAGCCCGATTGACCTAGAACGTCCGAGACATACATGCGCACCAAAACCTCGTCCTCGACGACGAGAACGGCGGCCGGCATTTTGCGCGACGATCTACGAGGGCGCGTTTTCATCCACCGCAAACGGATGGCGCTGCGCCCGGTTCCGCGACAGATGCGCACCAGGCGCAACGCAGCGTGGTGCCGTACGCAAGTCGCGGCGTCAGAGCAGAAGATCCGCGGGTAAAAAGTAACCCCGTGATTGCGAGGCGTTCTAACGCACTGCACCGTGACGGCAGGCCTTTCGTTGCCAAGGACACCCCAGTCCGAGTGGCGGCAGGAAGCGCTATCGTGCCGACGCGATGACGCTTTCCGTAAGGCGGCGAGTGAAAGCAGACCCGATCCGCGGCCGGGCGGATCGGGTCCAGTTCGTCATCGTGCTAGTCCACCGCTCGATTAGTGGTCTGCAACCTTCGAAGCCGCTAGGTCGAACAAGAGTATCTCGGCGTCCTCGGAGGTGCCGACGAGCTCGAGCGAACCCGCCTCTGCGACAGCGACGCCGTCGCCCGGACGGAGCTGTTCGCCATTGAGCGAGGCGGTACCGCTCGCGACCTGCACCCAGGCGCTGCGGCCCTCTTTGAGCGTGTGGGTCACCGATTTCCCCTCGCCCAGCAGCGTGGCGTAGAAGTCGACGTTCTGATGGATCGTCACCGAGCCATCGCGCCCATCGCGCGAGCCGACGAGCCGGAGCCGGTTGCGCTTTTGCTCGGGAGGGAATGACTTCTGCTCGTAGCCGGGCTCCAGGCCACGCCGTTCGGGCACGATCCAGATCTGCAGGAAGTGCACAGGCTCCGTCTTCGAGGCATTGAACTCGCTGTGACGGATGCCCGATCCGGCCGACATACGCTGCACGTCGCCAGGGCGTATCTCCGATCCGGTGCCGAGGCTGTCCTTGTGAGCGAGTGCACCCTCCAGCACGTACGAGACGATCTCCATGTCGCCGTGCGGATGGGTCGGAAAGCCGCCACCGCCGGCAACTCGGTCATCATTGATGACGCGCAGTGGGCCAAAGCCCATGTGGTTGTCGTCGTAGTAGCTGCCGAACGAGAAGCTGTGGCGACTGTCGAGCCAGCCGAGGTTGGCGCGCCCGCGATCTTCGGCTTTGCGAAGTGTGAGCATTGGTCAACTCCCATTACTTGAGGCCAGTGGTGGCCGATTTCCTCTGGCGACTACATGTGATGTTGAACAGAAGAGCACAATATATGATAATCGGCGCAGTCTGGTGCCAGAATGGATACAAATGGACAAGCTTGAGGCCATGAATGCGTTCGCCAAGGTTGTGGCAGCCGGGAGCTACGCTGAAGCGGGGCGGCGCCTTGGTTTGACGCGTTCGGCCGTGAGCAAGGCTGTGATGGAGTTGGAGCAGCTGCTCGGCGCGCGGCTGCTCGATCGCACCACGCGGCGCGTGACCCCAACGGAGGCCGGCCGCGCCTACTATGAGCGTTGCGTTGCGATCGTCGCCGATGTCGAGGAAACCGAGAGCCAGATCTCGCGCCTCAACGATTCCCCGCGTGGCACACTCAGGGTCAACGCACCGATGTCGTTTGGCACGCGTTATCTCGGCGCGGCGGTCGCTGACTTCATGGCGCACTACTCGGAGCTCAAACTCGAGCTCATTCTCAATGACCGGTTCATTGATCCTTTGGAGGAAGGTGTCGACGTTACCGTGCGCATCGGGAGCTTGAGCAATTCAAGCCTCATCGCGCGACGCCTTGCGCCGGCACGTCTCGCGCTTGTGGCTTCTCCCGCCTACATCGCTCGCCACGGCGCGCCGGATGCCCCAGAGGACCTTTCCGCGCACGCTTGCCTCGCCTATGGCCACATGGCGACGGCGCAACGATGGACGTTGCAGAGTGGCAAGGAGGCCGTGAGCGTCTCGGTCGAGTCGAGGCTGTGCTCCAACAACGGCGATGTGCTTCGCGAGGCCGCGCTCAAGGGAAACGGCATCACCAATCTACCTACATTTCTTATCGGACCCGACATTGCGGCGGGCAGGCTGAAGGTCGTCCTGCCCGATTATCCGCCCTCACCGCTCGCGATCTACGCGATCTATGCGCCCAACCGCTATCTCGCCGCCAAGAGTCGCGTGTTCATTGATTTCCTTGTCGAGCGCTTCGGGGAGCAACCGGCATGGGATAAATTCGACAAGGGCGCGCGCGTTGCGTAGCCCGCGGGGCGTTGCGAGTCGTGAGTAAGCATCCCGATCGTAGCTAGGATGCGAAAAATGTTGCACACAGAATTTAGGGGTCTTTGACCCGGCCGTATTAAAGAGGAACCTGGGTAGCGTGGAGGCGTGCAATGGATAGCAGTGGTTTGATCTTGATTGCAGAGCGTCTCGGCGCGATCAAATTGGCCGCGAAGACGGTCGCTGCTTCTGCCGCCATTGGAGTGGGACTGCTCGCCGCCCTGCTCTTCATTTCCGCGCACCGTGGCCATGATCACGCAGGCATGGACAGCCAATCTCAGCTCGCGAAATCCGAACTCTCTCCTCCTAAACTGTAGTGACGGCCCGAAGGCGCAGGCGAGAATGCCGACCTACGGAGCTCTGCAAACTTGCGAAGCGTTCGGGACCTTTTCGTGCGAGCAGTGGCCGATGTGCACGAGGATCAACGTATCGTGCTGGTAGCGTTTGCCCTTGCCCGATCGATAGATCGTCTTCGTTGAAGCACCGTCATTCCAAGTAACTTTGTTTGCGTCGAACTCGGCCGGCGCAAACCAAGCGTTCTGGACCGACCGGTCGCAGACCTTTTTTGCGGAATCGTCGAGACCATAAACGCTGGGCGCATCTTCATTGTCGGCCTTGCAGTTAAAGTAGGTGATATTTCCACCCGCATACGCGGGAACCCAGCTGACGATCATCAGCAGCGCAATCAACATGCGCATGACCCGCCCCCAATATAATATGGTTCACGAATGCCCGAACGTTCGGATGGCGGCCAATCCGTCGCGATCGCAAATTGGCTCCGCGTGTCGGCATGGCGACTGGGAGAAGCTTGGCGATCAGAGGCAGAACAAGTCACGCGCGCTAAGGTCTTGGCAATGCTGGAGCGGGCGACGGGAATCGAACCCGTATATTCAGCTTGGGAAGCTGACGTTCTACCACTGAACTACGCCCGCGCTGCTCCGCGCATACCATATCCGGGCCGGACCGGAAAAGGGACCATCGCGCGCCCGCCAGTACTTACCCCTTACTTGCCCGACTTTTGCTTGACGAGCGCGTCGCGGATCTCCTTCAGATAGACTTCCGACGGGGAGGGAGCGGGAGCCTTCGCCGGCGCTGGTTTGCGCACCATAGTGATGCCTTTGATCAGGAAGAACAGCGCGACTGCCGTGAGCATGAACTGCACGACGGCATTGAGGAACAGGCCATACTTGATCTCGACCCCCTCCACCGGAACCACGGTTAGATTGGCAAAATTGACGCCTGCGGTGATGTAGCCGATCACCGGCATGAGAATGTTGCCGACCAGCGTCGCGACGATCGGCGCGAACGCCGCGCCGATGATCACGCCGATGGCAAGATCGAGCGCATTGCCCTTTAGTGCGAAATCTTTGAATTCCTGCCACATGGCCGACATTGCTTCCTCCCAGGTCCTGGCCGCAGCTGATCCCCTGCTGATGCGGCCCCAGACCGCAATTCTTAATGCAATCAGAGGCGGTTGCGCCATATATGCGTCGCAGTGTTGGCCTGTTTTGCAGGCTGCTGGCGTCGGACTTGTAAAGACTGGGCCGGCTGCGGACTGGGAGGGGCTCGACATGATGCAGCGCAAAGAGCGCAAGCCGTATTGGCGCCATACCAAGTGGCAGATGCTGGCGAGCCTCGTGCCGTTCCTGGTCATGATCATAGTGTTGCCGCTCTACGCCGAGAGCCTCAACTCCGCCAAGTTCCTGGGCTTCCCGCTCGGATATTTTCTGAGCGCACACGGCATCGCGCTGGTCGCGATCTTCACGGTCGCGAGCTTCGTCAATCGCCAAGACGCGATCGACCACTGGCACGGCGCCCACGAGGACAACTGAGGCGCCTGCTGCATGTCGATTACCGCACGCACCCGGTTCGTAAATCCGCGGCTCGGGACCTACTTCGGCATCTTCGCGAGTTCGCTTGCAGGTTTGGTGCTGCTGCTCATCATATTCGAGCAGCTCGGGACCTCCGATGCGTTGCTGCGATGGGCGATGCTGCTTGGGCCGCTCGTGCTCTACGCTATCGTCGGTCTTTCCGCGCCCACCCGCGATCCTTACGAATTCTTCGCCGCGGGGCGGCGCGTGCCGGCGGGTTACACCGGGCTTGGCCTTGCCAATGCTGCAATGGGGGCTACCGGCGTCGTCGCCATGACCGGCCTCTTCTTCCTCATAGGCTTCGACGCTCTCTGCCTCTTCATTGGCGGGCTCGGCGGCTTCGTCGTGATGGCGGTGCTACTCGCGCCGTTCTTCCGCAAGTTCGGAGCGTTCACCGTATCGAGCTATCTCGGCCGCCGATTTGAGAGCAAGGCCGTGCGGCTGCTCTCGGCCGCGCTTTTGTCGGTTCCCATGCTGCTAATGCTGGCGGCTGAGCTGCGCATGGGCGGACAGGCGGCGGGCTGGCTCGTCAGCCGGTCCGAAGGCGCGATGATCATTGTCCTTGTGCTTGCAATGCTCGTGACGGTCATACTCGGGGGAATGCGCTCGCTCACCTGGTCGAGCAGCGCACAGGCAATTGCCGCGCTCCTCGCACTGATCGTGCCAGTGGCAATCGTCGCAGTGATGGTGACGAATTTCCCGCTGCCGCAGCTGACGCATGGTCCGCTCTTGCGCGCTCTCGTCCATAGCGAAGCTGCACAGGGCGTCCCGATGGTCGAAGCATCGGGGATGACGTTCCTACTTCCTGACGAAGGCTACGCGGCCGTCGCCAAGCGGTTCACCGTTCCCTTCGGCAACATCGGTCCCATTGCATTCGTCATCGCAACGCTGACAGTGATGGCAGGTGTTGCATCCTCGCCGTGGTTGCTGCCGCGCCTGACAATGACACCCGGCGTCTACGAGACGCGCAAGTCGCTCGGCTGGGCAACAGTATTTTTCGCGCTTGTGATTCTGACGGCGGCCTCGGTATCGGTCTACATGCGCGATTTCGTTATGGACATCGTCAAGGACGGCGGCGCGGAACAGCTACCCGATTGGATGCGCCACCTCGTCGATCTCGGGTTCGTGCACATCGACCGGGCGGCGGATGGGCTGCATTTCACGAGCTTCAAATTCGCGCGCGACAAGGTCTTGCTGAGCCTGCCCATCGCCGCGGGACTGCCGGCGGTGTTTGTCTACTTCGCTGCGGCAGGCGTCGTCGCCGCAGCTCTCGTGGCGGCGGCATCGACGACCGTCGCGCTTGGCAACGTATTGGCGGAGGACGTCATTAACGGCGTCCCGGCGGAGCCGCTGCCCCGCGAGGCACGCCTCGGCACGGGGCGCTTCGCTATAGCCGCGGTGGGGATCATCGGCGGCACGATCGCGCTCTTTGCGCCGACCGATCCCTTGCGACTCCTTTTGTGGTCGCTTGCGCTCTCGGGATCGACGCTGTTTCCGGTGCTTGTGTTGTCGATTTGGTGGAAGCGTATGAATGCCTTCGGCGCTATCGCCGGACTGATGTGTGGATTTGCGGTCGCGGTGCTGACGATCCTTGCGGGCGAGGCGAGCATTCTCGGCCTTGATGGAGCGCTCGCGGGGTTTCTCGGGTTGCCGGCTGGGGTGCTCGGCGCGCTGCTCGCGAGCAACGCCACGCCTGGGCCGAACCGCAGCATGTTGGAACTCGTGCGCGAGATCCGCATACCCGGCGGCGAGGTCGTCTACGATCGGGAGATGCGCCTGTTACGTCTCAAGAACCGTGAGCGCACCTGACAGCCGTGGGCGATCGGATGGCGTTCTGTAGGCGATTGAGCCATGCGAATGCTTCAATCTCGCGCGGGAAGATCCAGCTATACAGAGCTTCCGGTAGGACCACCTGCGTGTCGTCTGACGCCGGCCACGCTATGAGCAAGCCCGGCAATATTCACGAGATCGTTGCTGCAACCCGTGCGTTCTCGCTTGCGACGGCCAGACCTAAGTGACGGACCTCGCGCCGAGGTAGTGCAACACGACCTCGCGGCGATGCGGGGAATCGCGATGTTCCATGACGTAAATACCCTGCCAAGTGCCAAGCAACATGTCGCCAGCGCGCACCGGCACGGAGAGCGAGGTCGCCGTTAGCGTCGACTTGATGTGCGCCGGCATGTCATCGGGGCCCTCGACGCAATGCACGTAGTTGCGATCGCGCGGCGCGAGCCGATCGAGCGCATCGATGAGGTCGGTATGCACGTCTGGATCGGCATTCTCCTGGATCAGGAGGGATGCGGAAGTGTGGCGGATGAACAGGGTCAGCAGGCCTTCGTCGGCGCCGATCGTGCCGAGCCAGGAGCGGATCTTGGCAGTGAAATCGTAAAGGCCTGGTCCGCTCGTCGCCACCAACAGGATGTCGATCGCCTGCGTCAGCGCTCCATTCCCTCCCTGACTGTCCCGCGGCATTTGATAACGGCTTCGCGCGACTAGAGCGCAGTGCCGTCGCCGCGCGCGTGCTTCTGTTCGAACGTCTCGATGCGCTCATGCAATTTGTTGATCATGCGCTCGAAGTAATCGAACGCCTTATCGACGTCAGCTTCGCTTGGCAGCGTAAGCTTGACAGGCGGCTTCGTCGCGTCGCTCTGGCCATCGGCGATGCCGAGCGTTTTCTCAAGGTTGTCGACCTGCTCCTTGAGCTCTTTGTTCTCTTTCTGCAGCCGGTCGACCTCGCTCGTGAGAGTGCGCTGGCTGTCGTTCATGTCCGTACATGACCACTCATCGGACGCCTTGCGTGTGCAAAGCGACATAGCCCCAGTCTGCGTGTCGAGTCGCACCACGCCACCCTCGGTAGGAGTCATGGTGTAGCGGCCACCGTCCTCGCTCACCGCATGGGCTCCAGATAGCGAGGCCAGGATGAGCATCGAAAACGCCAGAATATAAGCGCGCATGGTTCACCTCCGCTGCTAGCCGCGTTGCGTCGGCAATCATAGCCGGTAGCCAGTCTAGATCGATCATTCGATCAATAGGACGGCTGATTTCCCTCGTTCCCGGCGCGGGATGGGTCGAAAAATCCGGTCACTGCTTAACCGAACATTTACCGCAACTCGCCGAGCTTGGCTGGGAGCAGCGGCGGATTAGTGCGCCGTTTGAGCAATCTAGCACGCACAGACGAAAGACCGGCAGGGGGAATTCGCCTCGTCAGGTCGGACGCCGGATCATTTTTGCGCACCCCAAGGGAACGAGATGCCAACACAAGCCCCCAAGGAGAATTTTGGCGCTCGAGCAAATGCTCCCGCCAACTCCGACCAGGATGAGATCGCACGGCTGACGCAGATGCGGGACCGGCTGGTGTCGCTCAGCAATGAAGCGCATTCAATGCGGGCTCATATTCCGAGCGAGTTCGAAGGCGACGTCGAGCGCATCCAGCTGCAGATGCAACGCTTGGGTGAGCGCATTGCCGAACTGAGCGCCGGCTCGGACGCACCCAAGGCCACGCGCGAGCAGACCCGCGTCCCCACCGATGAGGTCATCCTGCTGGGCGGCCCTTGCCGGATCGATGATCCGTGGGATGAGGCCTCGGCTGCGGCGCTGACGCAGATCTACGAGTCTGGCGAGCCATTCCACGGCGGAGGATCAACTGCGGGATCGAACGCGATGCAGCGGTCACCGAGCGGGCCGCAGCGAGGGATGGTTCTGAGGAACCTGTCGCGGGTCGGAGCGCAGCAAAGTCACGAGGAGCGGCAGCAGGCGCCTGAGGGCGGCGCAGGCCCCACCTGGGTGAACGAGCGCTTTGCCGAGATTGCGCAACGCATCGAGCAGTCGCTTGCCGCCATCCGGCCCGACAGCTCGCTGCTGCGGCTTGGTCACCGATTCGATCACCTCGAGCAGCGCATGACCGCGGTGCTCAGCAACGTAGCTTCGAAGGCTGATCTCAAGGAACTGCGCATTGCCGAGGCTCAGGTCGAAGACATTAGCGCGCAGCTCGAGCAACTGCGCCGGCAACTTGCGCGGCTCGATTCAATCAATTCCCACATCAACCGTCTGTCTGAGCGCCTATCTGACGACAAGCTCGCAGGTCTCGCAGGGCCCGGTGGTGCGGGTGGCCGTGACGAGGCTCGATTGGCTGCGATCGATGCAAATGTGCAGGCTCTATCGGCGCGCCTATCGCGCGATCAGCTCGCCGAGCTGATCAAGGAGAATGCGCGTCCGGGCGATCAAGGCGATCTCCGAGGCCTCCTTGAAAATCTAATCAACGAGCGCCGTCATAACGACGAAAACAACGCCAGCATGATGGAGACGATGCAGCAGGCCATCATTCGGGTGCTCGATCGCATTGATGGCCTTGAACTCGCCCAGCAGAATCGCGCAGCGCCGACGGCGCACCCGCCGCATGAGCCACTGCAGGCGGAGGTGGAGCGCTTTACCGCTGAGCTGCAGGGACTTAACGCCGATCCCGCATACGAAGTCCCGCGCGCCAGCATGTTCGCGCAGGAGAGCGAGCCCCAATCACCGGTCAAAGAGCCGCAATCGCAGTTTGAAGCTGTTCCATTCGATATGGAGACGGCGTTCGCACTCGACGAGAGCGCTCCTGTTTACGCGGCCCCCGACGCTTCGCCGAGAGCAGCCGATAATGCCCGCGGCGATACCCTCCGCCATGATTTCATCGCGGACGCCCATCGCGCCAAGCTCAAGGCTGCCACGCGGCTCGACAGCTCCGGGTTGAGCGCTGGCGAACGCAGCTCTGAATCCGTGCCTCAGCAGGGAAGCGTCAAGCCGCGCGCGCGCCGTTCCATTTTCAATTTTCGGTCGCCTCGCGTCCTGATGAGCATCCTGACCCTGCTCGCCATGATCCCGGCCGCAATTTTCTTCATGCCGCGGACCTCGGTCGATAGCCAAGACAGCACTACTGTGAAAAGCACGCTGCCGGCATTCTTCGGCGACTCGATGAAGGTTGAGGCTCCCGCTGCCAAGGACGCTGCCCCCGCGCTGCCGAATGGTAACGGAAGCGTGCCTGCCGAATTGCCCCGCAAACAGTCCGAGCAACTGAACCCGTCGGCGCCATCTACGAACGCGCTTGGTGAGCGGGCGAGCCCTGCCCAGGACATTGGCTATGACCGCATCGATACTGCCTCTATTCCCGGCCGGGTAACGTTAGGCACAGACTCGGCGGCGACGGCGAAGCAATTCATGCAAGCGTCGCTCGCTCCCGGCGCTATGGGCGCTGCTTCCCCGGACAATGGTGTTGAAGGAGACACCGCTTTAGCGCCGCCGGACAACAAACCCCTCAGCCTCCCTCCGGCGACCGTCGGGCCTTACTCCTTGCGGCTTGCCGCGGCGCATGGCGATGCCTCGGCCCAGTTCGAGGTTGCCGTCCGCATGGCCGAAGCTAAAGGCGATGACCAGGATCTTAAGGGCGCGCTGCAGTGGTATCAGCGCTCGGCAGCCAGCGGCTTTGCGATGGCGCAGTTCCGCCTCGGCACACTTTACGAGCGCGGCCTCGGCGTGAAGGCCGATCCAGCGCGAGCCCGCATCTGGTATACGCGCGCCGCCCAGCAGGGCAACGTGAAGGCAACCCACAATCTGGCGGTCTTGCTGGCCGGCCGCGGCGCAGCAACGCCTGACTACGCGCAGGCGGCAAAGCTGTTCAGCGACTCCGCTGCGCATGGGCTGACCGACAGCCAATTCAATCTTGCCATGCTCTATGAGAGCGGCCTCGGCGTCCCGAGGGACCTGAAAGAGGCCTACAAGTGGCTGCTGCTTGCGTCCCGCTCAGGCGACAAGGAAGCCGCGAGCCAGCGCGATGCCCTCAAGTTGCAGTTGAGCGATGCCGATCGTGCAGTGGCTGAAACCGCTGCCAAGAGCTTCCGGGCTAAGACAGTCAACCCGGTGGCGAACGATTTTCGCGCTGCCGGACAGGCCTGGCGCCCCGGCGCGAGCACCTTTGCCCGTCAGGGCTAAACCCAAAGCATGCGAGAACGATTGAGCGCCACGCGGCCAAGAGGCCGCTCGGCGCTTCGCTTATCGTTTAGAGTAAGTGCAATCGATGCAGACGTTGTCGCCGTCTTGCCTTGACACCTTGCATGATGTCGGAGCATTCGTGACCTCAGAGGCGGCGCATCGGTTGGTGCTGTCTCATATCTTGCAGCCGCCGCGCCCTTGCGTGCCGGTAAAAGCCCCACAGGGAACGCTCCCACAGGGAACGCTGCCCAGGCCCTCGACGGGCAACGGAGCCTGTTTGCTTTCCGTTGTAGTCGCTCGCCGGTGCTTCGTTCACCTCCGCTGGGCGCTTTGAGCGTTCATGCCGAGCGAAAACTGATGAACATCTACCTGCCCATTGCCGAGATGTCCGTGAACGTTTTGGTGTTCCTGGGCATGGGCTGGGCCGTGGGATTCTTGTCAGGTCTTTTCGGCGTCGGGGGCGGCTTCCTCTTGACCCCCCTGCTCATCTTCATGGGTGTGCCCACGGCTGTTGCTGTTGGGACGGGCTCCATGCAGATCATCGCCTCCTCGGTGTCAGGCGCCATAGCCCAGTACCGGCGCAACAACGTCGACATCAAGATGGGCATTGTCCTGGTCGCCGGGGGCGTTGTCGGATCGGCGATAGGCGTCGGGCTTGTAAAGATCCTGCGCCAGATCGGACAGTTCGAGCTCTTCGTTTCGCTGAGCTATGTGATGTTCCTCGGCTCCGTCGGCGCGCTGATGCTGATTGAAAGCGTCGGTACGATCCGCCGGGCGCGGATGGGCGAGATGGGGTCGGTCCGCAAGACGGGGCAGCACAGCTGGGTGCACGGCCTGCCCTTTAAGATGCGCTTTCATCGCTCCAAGCTCTACATCAGCGCAGTACCACCCGCTCTCATCGGTGCCTTCGTCGGCTTCATGGCAGCCTTGATGGGTGTCGGCGGGGGCTTCGTCATGGTGCCTGCCATGATCTATCTATTGCGCGTGCCGACCAGCGTCGTCATCGGCACCTCACTGTTCCAGATGGTGTTCGTGATGGCGGCGACCACGCTGCTCCAGGCCATTCAGAACAAGAGCGTCGATGTCGTGCTGGCCGTGGTGCTGATTGTCGGCGGAGTTATCGGAGCGCAGCTCGGCGTGGTAGCGGGAGCGCGCCTTAAGGGCGAGCAGCTTCGCTTCCTGCTGGCAGCTCTTGTCCTCTTGGTTTGCTTGCGCATCGGGTGGGATCTCATCGTGCGGCCGTCCGAGCTTTATTCCCTGACCTCGTTGGGGGGGGTGTAATGCTTGAGAGACGCGGGAAATCCGCTGGCCGTTTTGCTGCCGGGTTGGCAGCCGTCGTCGTTCTGTCCGGCGCGGCGCAAACACAGCCCGACCCGTCGCAGATGGCTACGAGGCAAAGTCCAGCAGCACGCATGGGTCCGCGCGTTCCCTTGCAGCCGCAAACGCCCGGACCGGTGATCACGCCCGAGGCACCGCCCGTCGAGAGGGTCGAGGCCGACGTGTCGACGCGCAGCGTAGAGGTCACGACGGGGTTCACCGGGCATGAGATCCTTGTATTCGGCGCCATTGATAATTCGCAGCAACCCGACGATCAGCCTGGCTACTACGATGTGGTGGTGGTGGTTGAGGGCACGCCCGTTCCGGTGGTCGTGCGCCGCAAGAGCGATGTGGCGGGTGTCTGGGTCAACACATCCTCGGTGACATTCGCCTCGGTGCCGAGCTACTACGCCATCGCCTCAAACCGCCCGATCGAGGAGATCGCCGGCCCGCAGGTGCTTGAGCGCCATGCCATCGGCTTTGCGCACATCAATATGACGCCATCGTCTGGCTACCAAAGGACATTCACCGACTTCCAGCTTGCCGCCTTCAAGGCCGCCGCGATCCGCCTAAAGCAGGACGATGGGCTTTATGTCGTACAGGCGCGCGACGGCGTCACGTTCACGGGTCGCAGCCTGTTCCGGAGCACAATCGCACTTCCGGCGAACGTGCCGGTTGGCCCATTGGTGGCGCGCACGTATCTCTTCCGGAACGGCAAGGTGCTGAGCGCGCATATCGCGCGCGTAACGCTCGAGCGCGCCGGTATCGAACGCGTGGTCCACACGTTCGCGTTCAGGTATCCCGCTACCTACGGGCTACTAGCGGTGCTACTTGCAGGCGTATTGGGCCTCATAGCTTCGACCTACTTCCGACGCGCGCCAGCTTGAGACACGCTCTCAGTCTTCCCTGAGAAGTCGCGTCGCCATCGGGTAGAGCCCCTCCTGGCCCAGCATCCACACGCGCAAGCCATCGTTGCCAAACAGTGGCTCGAAAGCCTCGTCGAGGATGTTGAGGCCGCCCGTGAACGTTCCGAACGCCGGCAGTACGAGACGCATGCCGTTGCCGACGAAACAGGGCTTGCGCAGCGTGTACCCGTGCAAAGATAACTTTGCGGCAGGATGCAGATGGCCGGCGATCTCGTGCGTTACCCGTCCCGGCCGCGGCTCGTGGCGCAGGACGATTCCTTCGACTTCGATATCGCCGGTGACGCTGCCACCAAGGCGCTCGCTGATCTTGGGGTCGTGATTGCCGGTGACCCATATCCACTCGCGATCCTCCTGCATGATCTGCAGGATTTCCATCTCCTCGAGCCCGATGCGGTTCGAGGCCTCGACATCGTGGAGGCTGTCGCCGAGCGCAATGATGGTGCCGGCATCATAGCGGTCGATGACGGCGGCGAGGCGCCGCAACGTCTCGCGGGTATCGTAAGGGGGCACGAGATGGCCGCGCCGCGCGCAGGCTGAGCCCTTTTCAAGATGCAGGTCGGCGACGATCAGCGCGTTTTCGCTTGGCCAATAAAGCGCGCCCGACATGTCGGCGCGAAATACCTTTCCGCAGATCGAGATGGTCTGGTCCTGGAAATCATCGAAGTCGAGACGTTCCGGCTTCAGCTCGAGCATGACGTCTACCCCCTCGCCGCTTCGTGGATCTGGGCATAGGCCGCAGCCTCGCGCAACAGATCTTCGCGCGCGGTACCCGCCACAGCCTCCCTGCCTATTTCGAGCAGGATGGGAATTGACATCGGCGAGGCGCCGTCGAGCGGTTGATGCCTGATTCGTCCCTTGACGCGGTGAAGAAAATCACCGAGCCGCGCGATGTCGAGCAGCCCTGTCGCGGCGTCGGCCCATGCGGCTTCGAGCAAGATGTGGTGCGGATCGTGCCGGCGGAGCACGTCGTAGACGAGGTTCGTCGACATCGCGATCTGGCGCCCGGTCTTCATGCGCACGCGCGACCGCCGCTCGACGAGGCCGGCGATCACGGCAACCTGGCGAAACGTACGTTTCATGAGATTTGATTCAGCAAGCCAGGCATCGAGGTCATCGCCCAGCATGTCCTCGGCAAACATCTCCGAAAGCCGCATCCGGTCGTGCTTGATCATGGCGGTGACGTCGCCCAGCCCCCAAATGGCCATCGCGTAATCGTTGGCGGCGAAGCCCAACGGCTGGGCGCCGGCACGGTCGAGACGGCGCGTCAGCAGCATGCCGAGAGTCTGGTGTGCAAGGCGTCCCTCGAAGGGATAGGCGACAAGGTAGTGCACGCCACGGCGCGAGAACGTCTCTATCAACACCTCATCGGGTCCCGGGAGTACGGACTTTTCCTGCTGCAGCGCCAGCCACTCGGCGACGGCGGCGGGGAGACGCTGCCAGGATCCAGGATCGGCTACCAACGTGCGCACGCGTTCGGCAAGATGCGTTGACAGAGGAAACTTGCCGCTGTTGTAGCTCGGGATGATGGGATCCTTCGCGGCGGCCCGGGTCACGAAGGCTTCCGTCTCGCTCATGCCCTCAAAGCGCACGACCTCTCCGCCCAGGACGAAAGCATCGCCCGGACGCAACTGCTCGATGAAGTATTCGTCGACCTCGCCTAAGATGCGGCCGCCGACGAGTGCCGAGCGCGGTTGCGCTTTCCCTCGCCGCAAGAATCGCACCTTGATGAGCGGTGCGGCGACGATCGTGCCGGCGTTGAGTCGGTAGCTCTCGATGAAGCGCGGATGCGCAAGGCGAAGCCTGCCGTCGTCGGCAAGCTTAAGCTTGGCATAGCGGTCGTAGCTTTTGAGCGCGTAGCCCCCGTTGGTGACGAAATCGACGACGCGATTGAAGGTCGTCCGCGTGAGCGCTGAATAGGGCGTCGCCGAAATGACCTCGACATAAAGCCGGTCGGGATCGAACGGCCCGGCGCAGGCCGTTCCGAATATGTGCTGCGCCAGCACATCGAGCGCGCCCGACCGCGACAGCACGGCATCCTGCGCGCCCGCCTCGGCTGCATCGACGGCTGCCCGGCATTCCAGCACCTCAAAGCGGTTCGACGGCACCAGGAGCGCCTGCGAAGGCTCGTCGAGTCGGTGATTGGCGCGGCCTATCCTTTGGATGAAGCGGCTTGCCCCCTTTGGCGCGCCGGCGTGGATTACGAGATCAATATCGCCCCAGTCGATGCCGAGGTCGAGCGTCGAGGTGGCTACCACCGCTCTAAGCTTTCCCGCGGCCATTGCCGACTCGACCTTGCGCCGCTGGTCGGCATCGAGCGAGCCGTGATGCAGCGCGATCGGCAACGAATCTTCGTTGATGCGCCACAGCTCCTGGAACAGCAGCTCGGCCTGCATACGCGTATTTACGAATACGAGGCTCGAGACGATGCTTTGCGATCGCTTCGAGGATCGCCGCAACTGCATAGCGGGTCGTGTGCCCACTCCACGGGACCGGCTCCTCGATTTCGAGTATGGTGATCTGCGGCCGAGCGCCGCCGTCGAGCTGCACCAGATCGGCCATCTCGATGGCGCGCGAGGGAGCGGTCTGCGGCGCCAAATAAGCGCGCAGCTCGGACGGCCGCGCCACCGTCGCCGACAGGCCGAACGTCACGGCATTGGGTGCTATCGCACGCAGCCTCGCAACGTCGAGTGCCAGCAGGTCGCCGCGCTTCGACGCGCTCAGCGCGTGCAGTTCGTCGAGCACGATGGTGTCGAGATCGGCGAACATGTGCGCGCAATCAGCATGACTGAGCAGCAGGATGAGCTGCTCGGGCGTCGTCATCAGGATGTCGGGTGGCCGCACCCGTTGTCGCTGACGGCGGCTGACGGGTGTGTCGCCGCTCCGCGTCTCCGTACGAATTTTCAGCCCCATCTCCTGGATGGGGATCATCAGGTTACGGGCAACGTCGACCGCGAGGGCCTTAAGGGGGGAGATATAGAGCGTGTGCAAACCCGCGCCTTTGCGCTCGCGCCGGGGCTTCGTCAGGCTGATCAGGCTCGGCAGGAAGCCGGCCAGCGTCTTGCCGGCCCCCGTAGGAGCGATCAGCAACGTCGAGCGCCGCTCCGCTCCCGCGCGCACCATGGCAAGCTGATGCGGGCGTGGCGTCCAGCCCCGGGCGTCAAACCATTGGGCAAATGGGGCAGTTAGCTCGGGCGCGGCGGGACGCGCTGCAGCCGTCCGGCGGCGCGGCTTTATGCCGGGCGATGTGCTCGCTTCACCCATGCCACGCCCTCTTGGCGATTATGCTAAGAGATAGCATCGTATAGTCTGGACAACCCGGCGCAAAGGAGCACGGAGCACTATGGATCGCGAGACATTCCTCGGCGGCAGCATATTCGGGGTCGTGATCCGGCTCGCGGTGCTCTCGATCGTCGTGGGCATTGTGCTGTCCGCGCTCGGCATTACGCCGGACAACTTCTTCTATCAAATAAGAACGCTGCTGCAGCGAATCTGATGACCTCGGCTTCGGAGCGATCGAATCCGCGCTCGAGTATCTCCTGCTCGGCGCCATGGTTGTCGTCCCGATCTGGCTTATCTCGCGCCTTCTCAAAACCGCGCGAAACCACAAGGAGACGCCGTAAGCGGCGCCTAGGTGTCCAGCGGCATCCGGGCCCACGTCTTGGCCTCGCGTCCAACGAGTTCTGAGAGCTCGGTGACATTTGCGGAGCGCACCGCGGCAACGAGGCGCTCCTTGATGCGCCCGATGAGCCCCGCACCCTCGTAGATGAGGCCCGTGTAAAGCTGTAGCAGTGTGGCGCCGGCTTCGATTTTGGCGAGTGCCGCGGCGCCGCTATCAATGCCACCGATGCCGATGAGCGGGATGCTGCCGCCGGTCGCCTCGTATATTCTGGCCAGCATGGCTGTCGAGCGCTGAAACAGTGGCCGTCCCGAGAGGCCTCCAGCCTCACGCGCATTTCTATCGCGAAGCCCCTTGCGCGACAGTGTCGTGTTTGAGATTGCGATTGCGTCGACCGCGTGCGCCGTCAGCTGCTCGATGACGGCCGGGAGATCGTCCTCAGCGATGTCGCACGTCAGTTTCACGACGATCGGACGCTTCGGCCTGCCGTCGGCGATGATTGCCGCGCGCGCCGCCATGACGCGCCGTAGCAGTTGGTCGAGCGCGGCGGGTGTCTGCAGGTCCCGCAACCCCGGCGTGTTGGGAGAGGAAATGTTGATCACGAAGTAGCTTGCGACATCATAAAACGCATCGATGCCGTGCACGTAGTCGCCGATACGGTCGATCGTGTCCTTGTTGGCTCCGATATTCACGCCGACCACGCCCGACTTGGGACGCGCCGCCAAACGCTCGAGCGTGGCCGCAAGTCCCTCGTTGTTGAAACCCAACCGATTGATTACGGCGCTGTCAGCAGGAAGCCGGAACACGCGCGGTCGCGGGTTGCCGTTCTGGGCGCGGGGTGTCACCGTGCCCACCTCGGCAAATCCGCACCCAAGCCGGATAAGCGCATCGGGCACGCGCGCGTTCTTGTCGAAGCCCGCGGCAATGGCCAGCGGATTTGACAGCGCCAGCCCGGAAAATCGCACCGCCAGGGAAGGATGGTCAGGGCCTGAGGCTCTAGGAAATAGTCCTAGTTCCAGTGCCTTGAGCGTCAGCTCGTGGGCATCTTCAGGCGACAGCAGTGCGAGTGCCCGCGGCGTGGTGTCAATGAGGCGGCGCAGCATCGATTATAGATCCGCCGGCAAAACGGGCACGCCATTTTCGTCGAGAGTCAACGCGTGGGTCGCGCGTGCAGCGGTCGTTGAAAGTGAAGCATAGAGGTGCGGGAAAAGCTCGCCGTTGCGTGAAGCTTCCCATTTCAGATCGGCGCCGAGGTCCGAAGATTTCGAACGCGATGAGAACAAGATCCGTCTCTCCTTTGAAGTGCCGTGCGAGCGTCCCGCCCAACTGATGCAGCGCTGACAAATGGATGAAGCCGTCCCTCACGTCGTCGGGCGATCCAATAAATTTTCCGATGCGACATGCTTCCGACCAAGCGTCGTGTTTTGCAACCTTGAAAACGCGCGTTGCACGAGGAACGATCACCGCTGCACCTTTGCAATGCAACGTTCTCGCGTGGGGATCTCCGCCACGGTTGTGTGGTGCCGCCAGCCTTGTCGCATTTTCGTCAGCAGCTCGTTGCTTTGTTCCAATGGATGGTCCTTTTCCCGCGAGGCGGCTGTCGGGATCGATGCGACCATGTTAGCTTTGAAAAGGTTGCAACAGCGTCCTACGCGCACTGAGCGCCTGGATGCAACGAAGAAAAAAGAAATCGATGTTCGCAGGTCTGCCAACGGCGTCGCTCACTGTCTCTGAGCTCTTCTCTACGCCATTCCACTTTTCAATCCCCTGTTACCAGAGGCCGTACTCTTGGACGATTGTGGAAGCCGGCCAACTTCTGGAGGATGTTCTTACGGCCGCCGGTGTCGATAGCGGAGTTGCTGCTGAACCAGATTATTTTCTCGGAGCCATCCTGCTGCTAGACGGCGCGGGCGGCGACCTTCCCAAGGCGCGGGAACGCGAGCCGCGGCAATTCGAGATCGTCGATGGGCAGCAGCGCCTCGTGACGCTCGCAATTTTGGCTGCCGTTCTGCGCGATTTGGGGACTGATCGGTGGCGCTGGGGCGCCCGCGACAGGCTCGATCAACTCATCGGGGCCGACGCCTCGGCGGCGCGGCTAAAAGGGGTCAGCTATCGCATCGAGCTACGCTCGCGCGAACAAGACTTCCTTGGAACATACATACAAACGCGCGGGGCTTGCCGGGAAACGAAGGCCGCAGAACCATCGAATGAGACCGAGGAACGCCTCTTTGCGGTGCGCGAGCACTTCATGAGCGAGCTTGCCGCGCTTGAGGATACCGAGCGTCGGCGGCTCGTCGATTACCTGTGCGATCAATGCCATTTCGTCGTTGTGTTGACGCGCGACATCGACCGGGCGCACCGCTTGTTCACAGTGCTCAACGAACGGGGACGCGTTCTGCGGCGCAACGATATCCTCAAGGCCGAGCTATTGAAGAACGTGGCGCCCGATCGCCTCGGCGATGCCCTGGCGCAGTGGGAACGCTCCGAGCAACTCCTGGGGTCGGGCTTTGAGGCTTTCTTCAGTCACGTGTTCAGTATCTACGGTCAGGCCGAAACCAAAATCATTGCAGGCGTGCGCCGTGCCGTCGCCGAGACGGGTGGCCCGGAGCTTTTCCTGTCGAACGTGGTGACGCCCCTGGCGCAGGCTTATTACCGGGTCAGCCACGCGGCTGACGTAGAGCTCAACATCGACGCGGAGACGCGGCGCTACCTCGTATATCTCGGGAGGATCTCGGAAGGTGATTGGGCGCCGGCCGCGATCTTGGCCTTGCGTCACTATGGCGAGGACCCCGCGCGCGGTGCGTTGCTGCTGAAAGAGATCGACCGGCTTGCGCACCTGCTACGGCTGCTCAAGGTCGGCAACGCCAAGCGCGGGCGCCGGTTCGCCGACGTGATCGAACTGATCAAGGCCAACGGCTCGGTCGTTCCCGGCGAAGGCCCGTTCAAGCTGTCGCGCGAGGAAATCCGAAATATCAGCTATCACTTGCGCGCCCCCTACAAGCGTGACCAGCAGGTTTGCAAGCTGCTGCTGCTGCGCCTGAACGATGAGATGTCACGCGCCACGACGCTTCTCGATCCGAGCGACTACAGCGTCGAGCACGTTCTGCCGCAACGCCCGAGCGCCACCGGCGAGTGGCGTCGCTGGTTCCCCGACGGGGAGGAGCGAGAGGCCTGCACTGAAAGCCTGGGTAATCTCGTGGTGGTGACGCAGCGCCAGAATGAGCGTGCACGCAACCAGGAGTTCCAGCGCAAACGCGACAGCTACCGCGGGGCCGTCGATGATCCCCCCGTACTTCCGATCACGCGCGAGGTGGTCGATGCGGCGGCGTGGCGTCCCGCCGACATTCGCGCGCGGGAGGCGCGGCTGCTGGATCTCGTCAGCGCCACTTGGGGTGTCGAGTTCGGCAGGCAGCAGGGCGGGCGCGGGCAGGATACGCGGGTGGCGCTGCGCAGCGACGTCGCCTGAACTTTGGGCTAGCCGTTGGTGGCGGCGAGAAGCTTGCCGGACAGCGCCTTGTCGATGAGCGTGCGCGTTTCCGGCACCCCGTAGAGCGATATGAAGCTGCCAAAGCGAGGACCCTTTTCCTCGCCGAGCAGGACCTCGTAGATGGCGTTGAACCAAGCGTTCGACACGCCAGGGCGCTCAGGTGTCGCGCCCTTGGCGGCCGGATCCTGATAGCGCGGGATTGCTCGGCCGACGTCGTAGATCAGCGTCTGCAGATCCTCGGCCGTCGCGTCAGGTTTGGCGGCCGCCAGCGCATCCGACAGCGCGCGCAACCCTTGCGTCTCGACCTCGTCGGCGAGGCGGTACTTTTTGCGCGGCTTCACGAAGTCGGCGTAGTAGCGCACCGCGTAGCCCGCGAGCTGGTCGAGGAGGGGATGCGTTGTCCCATCGACGCCCTTCACGTGCCTGCGGATGAAGCCCCACAGCACGTCCTTGTCCTCCGCGTTGGATGCGGCGACAAGATTGAGCAGCAATGCGAATGTAAGTGGCGTGTCGGCTGCGGGCGGATTTCCGCCATGAACGTGCCACACGGCATTGTCGAGCTTGGCCTTGCCGTCCTGGCGCGGATAGGCGGCCAGCAACTGCAGATACTCGTCGACCGCGCGCGGGATCACGTCAAAGTACAACCGTTTCGCCGACTTCGGCTTCTGGAACATGAACAGAGACAGGCTTTCGGGGCTCGCATAGCGCAGCCACTCGTCGATCGTCAGCCCGTTTCCCTTCGACTTTGAGATCTTCTCGCCGTTGTCGTCGAGAAACAGCTCGTAGTTGAAACCTTCGGGCGGGGCGCCGCCGAGCGCTTTGCAGATCCGCGATGATAAAGTCACCGACTCGATCAGGTCCTTACCCGCCATCTCATAATCGACGCCGATCGCGGTCCAGCGCATTGCCCAATCAGCCTTCCACTGGCACTTGACGCGCCCCCCCGTCACGAGCGTTTCGACCTTCTCGCCGGTCTCCGGATCGAGGTAGACAATCGTGCCCTTCTTGAGGTTTCGCTCGATCATCGGCACCTGCAGTACCTTGCCGCTCGTGGGAGAAATCGGGAGGAACGGCGAATAGGTCGCGCGGCGCTCCGGCCCGAGCGTCGGCAGGATGATGTCCATCACCTGGTCGTAGGCCTCGAGCATCCGCAGCAACGTCTCGTCGAACACGCCCGAGCCGTAAGCCTGCGTCGCCGACACGAACTCGTAGTCAAAGCGAAAGCGATCCAGGAAGTCGCGTAGCATCGCGTTGTTGTGATCGGCGAAGCTTGCAAATTTTCCGTAGGGGTCTGGAACTTTGGTCAGCGGCTTGTCGAGCGAGGCCGCGAGCAACTCCTGGTTGGGCACATTGCCCGGCACTTTGCGCAGGCCATCCATATCGTCGGAAAAGCAGATGAGTCTCGTCGTGCGCTTGCCCTCGGTCAGAACGTCGAAAGCGTGCCGCACCATGCTCGTGCGCGCGACCTCGCCAAAGGTGCCGATGTGCGGTAGCCCCGATGGGCCATAGCCGGTTTCGAAGATCACGGTCTTTTCGCCGCCGCCCTTGATCTTGCCAAGGCGCGCAATCAGACGGCGCGCCTCCTCGAACGGCCACGTCTTCGCGTCGGGGAGGGCTTCAGACAAAGCGGGATTGGGCGCGGTCATGGGCGGTGAAACACTTTGCTGCAATTGCGGGAGTGCCGGTTATCGGCTGCGGACCCTAGGGTCGCTGCGCTCCCCGCGTCAATCACCCCGCTCTATCTCGAGGACAGTCCAAACTTCCCATTCGCGGGGCGAATTAAAGGTCCTCGCGCTTTCGCGCGACCATAGTTACAATGTAGCGTAAGTGGGTCGGCTTTATTGCCGCGAACCGCAACCAGATAAGGGCGATCGTCGCCCAGCCTAGGGAGCAAACAATGAAGGCAATTTACATTGCAGTATTGGTCTGTTGCGGTCTTTCGGCGCTCAGTACCGCCGAGGCTGCGAGCCTCGCGTCGGGCAAAAAGCTCGAGGTGAAGGTCGATCCCAAGAAAGTGTCCGAGGAATCCAAGGCACTGTGGGATCGCTTCGGAGGCTGGTGTGCGATTGCGGAGTGGCACCCAGCCGTTAAGTCCTGCACCGAGGACAAGGAAGGCGACGACACTTTTCGCACGCTGACGTTGGGCGACGGGGGCAAGATCAAGGAGAAGCTCGTAAGCAAGGGCGACCTGACGTACCGGTATGTGATTGTTGAGAGCCCGCTGCCGGTCAAGAACTACGAGGCGCAGTTCTCGGTCACGCCCGACGACGACGATGAGGATGAGGTCAACGTCGTGTGGGCGGCGACCTACGACCCTGCCGACGGCAAAACCGACAAGGACGCGCGGGGCGCCATCGACGGCATCTTCAAGGACGGAATTGCCAGCATTAAAGGCAAGATCGGCGACAAGGCCGGCGGCAAGAAGGACAAGGACTGAGCATTGCCCTCGACTGGGTGTTCTGATTGTTGTTGGCCCGCGAACCTCGCGGGCCTTCTCATTTGCCCTGCAGTTTTTCAGCGAATGCCGCGACCGCATCGGCTGCGGCGGCGAGATTTCCAGCCCTCGTAAAGCCGCTGCCGGCGCGCGGGCCGAGATCATGGTCGCCGTCGCCGATCCAACAGATGCGGATTTTCTTGGACAGCTTGTAGGTCTCAACTTGCGCGCGCGTTCCGAACGGGTCGCGCTGGCCCTGCACGATCAGAGCCGGACAGCGCAGACCCTCTAGGTGCGCCGTGCGCAGTGCGTCGGGTTTGCCCGGCGGATGAAATGGATAGCCAAGGCAAACGACGGCCGCGATGCGGCGGTCTTTGAAGAGCTCATCGGCGCCCATGGTTGCAACGCGTCCGCCCATGGACTTGCCGCCGACCAACAGCGCTGCTTTTGCCGGTAACTTTGGCCGCAGCTTCGTGACGACCGCGATGTACTCCTCGACGAGGCGCTCTGCCTTTGGCGGTGGCCGGCGTTTTCCCTCCTCGCGCCGAGCTGCCATGTAGGCGAACTCAAAGCGGTGGACCGTTACGCCGCGCCCGGTGATCAGCTCGGTCATTTTCTCCAGAAATGGGCTTGTCATCGCCGCGCCCGCCCCGTGCGCGAGCAGCAGGTGTGCGGGAGCGGCCATCGGCCCCGTCGTGAGGATTTCGCTCATGAAATCACATTCTAACGGCAGCGCAGCCAGAAGTATGTCGCAAAGATTTCGGGGATACCGTTGCTGGAGGGGGATCGCAATTTCATCGAACGGTCCTAGTATCGCCCCACGCCGTCAACTGAGGGGAGTTCGATGCGACCGACCCGATTCCTCGGCGCGATATTATTGTTGATCGCTATCGCTTTGCCGGACCATTTGACGGCCGAGCCGACGCACAAGACTGCGGCGTCCAAGGCTCCAGGCCACGCTGGCGCAAAGGAGGCGGCAGCGCCGGCGGCGGAACAGAAAGACGCAGCGACAGAAACTAAGTCGGACGCGAAGACCGACATCAAGAGCAAGAAATCGGCCGCCAAGAAGAAGGACAACTCGCCGGTCGCCAAGACGCTGTTTGGCGTGCAGAAGACGGCCTCTCCGCTGGCTGCGCGCGCCGTCGGTTGGTACTCGAAGGGTTGTCTCTCGGGTGGTGTGCATTTGGATGACGCGGGGCCAACGTGGCAGACGATGCGCCCCGCGCGCAACCGCGCCTGGGGCCACCCGAAGCTCATCGCGCTGTTGAAGCGCCTCGCCAACGACGCCAAGCAGAAGGACGGCTGGTCGGGGCTCCTCGTCGGCGACATCTCCCAGCCGCGCGGGGGTCCGATGTTGTCTGGGCATGCGAGCCATCAGGTCGGTCTCGACGCCGACATCTGGTTCAACCCGATGCCGGATCACGTGATGAGCGTCCGCGAGCGCGAAGACACGTCTGCCAAGACCATGCTGGACTCGACCAAGCTCAAGGTCGATCCCAAGATGTTTACCGACAAGCAGGTTGCGCTGCTAAGGCGCGCAGCCTCCTACCCTGAGGTCGAGCGCATCTTCGTCAATCCCGCGATCAAGAAGGCCCTGTGTGAGCGCTCCAAGACGGACCGCCACTGGCTCGGCAAGGTGCGGCCGATGTGGGGGCACGACTACCATTTCCACATTCGCATCGGCTGCACCAACTCTGGCTGCACAGCCCAGCCGGTTCCCAACGGGGACGACGGTTGCGGCAAGGAGGTCGATAACTGGCTCAAAATCGTGGCGAAGTCGCTGAGCAAGGAAGAACCCAAGCCCGGCCAGAAGATCGGCGGCGGTGCGAGCGACATGCGCATGATTACGATGAACCAGTTGCCGGCCGAGTGCAAAACGGTACTGAACAGCGCCGGCTATTTCGCACTTGCCCCTGGCACCAAGCTCCCGACGTTTGTAGATGCGGCAGCGCCACCGGCGCCTGATCCTGCCCCCGCGAAATCTCGCTCGGAGGCAGCAGCTACAGCGAAGGCCGCGTCCGATCCCGTACCGGCACCCGTGCTCGCGGAAAAGCCGTTGCCCTCCTACCGGGGTGTCGCTCCGAAAACGGATCAGCAGCCGGCTGAGGCATCGGCGACGACCGCGGTGGCTCCTGCGTCGGCTGCAGACAACGCCACTAAGGGCGCTTCTGTGAAGAATTAGCCATCACCGCGGGTACCGCCACGCCGCTGAAAGATGCAGCGGTTTCCGCGTTCAATTTATGTGTATTTTTATCTTCTCGCGGCGACGTCCGAGGATGCCACAAAGGACTGCGAGCACGCCAAACAGAACTGGAGCCGGTAGCGTAAGGACGCTCATGATCCCGGGGTCCCACACCCATTGGAAGCTCGCCTTTGCCACTGCCGCTTGAGCGGCTGCGAGTGAAGCGGGCGCTAGCTCCTGCCAATAGCCGATGATCGTGGTCATTTTAAACGGCTGGGTACCATACAACGCTGGTGTGGCGTCCGACACGAGCGCGAGGATGGCGACGAGGGCAAATACGCTTGTCAAAAAGCGAAGTACCGGCATGGTGAGCGTTGCTCCTCTGCGGTGTTTAAAAGCGGTTAGCTTACGCCCAACACCCGTTGCAGATCGCGCAATGCCTCAATCGCGTTCTGTCCGGCGAAGAGGAAGCCATCGACACCAGCCGCACGCAGCGCCTTTTCACTATCGCCAGGCTTGCCCGCCATGATGACGCGTTTTGCACCTGCCACCTTGAGCGCCTTGACAGCTGCCTCGGCATCGCGCGCGTAAATCGCGTCAGATGAGCACAAGCAAGCGATGTCGGCGCCTGAGGCTTCGAATGCCCGTGCTGCCGTCTGCGCATCGGCGTAGCCGTCGCTGTTCAGTCCATCGATGCCGCCTGCCGCCAGGAAATTCCACACCCACGTCGAACGCTTGTTGTGCTCGATGACGTCGCCCAGGTTGGCGAGGAAGACGCGAGGCGGCGTGCCGTGCTTTGCGGTGAATGCGTCGGCGGCATCGCGCAGGCTTTCAAACGATTCGGCAAGCCTATGCGGGATCAAAGGATCAGCGAGCCTATCCTTGGGCGCTGGCTGGGATGCGGGGTAGGGCGTGACCTTGACGCCGTCGGCCCCAAGCAAGGGAAACACTGACACGCCGGTAAGCTCGTTACGGCCTTTGGCAATGGCATCGCTGCGAGCTGCTGCCGCAGCGCCAACGTTCTTCTGGAAGGTGCCGTTAGTTAGCGCCGCGACAAGGCCGCCGGTCCTTTCGATCGCTTGGAAAAGGTCCCATGCTTTGCGCGCAAGCTCATCCGTCAGGCTCTCGACGTACCAAGATCCACCGACGGGATCCGCGACGCGCCCGAGCGAGGATTCTTCCTGCAGGACGAGCTGTGTGTTGCGCGCCACCCGGCGCGCGAACCGATCGGGCACACCGAGCGCCCATGAGAACGGCAGCACCGTGATTGCATCGGCGCCGCCGAATGCCGCGCCCGCGCACGCCGTCGTCGCGCGCAGCATGTTGGTCCACGGATCGCGTTTTGCCATCATGCGCTGAGACGTGACGGCGGTAATGTGGCTGGCTACGGGCGCTACACCGCAAGCTTCCGCGACGCGCGCGATAATTGTGCGCGCGGCGCGCACCTTAGCTGCGGTCGCGAAAAGGTCGGTATCGGCGGCAATTGCAAATGCGATCGTGGCGAACGCGTCCTTTGCTGCGACGCCGCGCTCATCAAAGGCCCGGGCATAGCAAACGAGCGCGGATGCCAGATAGGCGAGTTCCTGCGCTTCGCTGGCGCCGGCCTCATGCGGGACCGTGGCGTCGACGAGGATCGCCGTCAAGGGAAGGCTTGAGTCGCGCGCCTCTCCCGCGATTTCAACGGCGTCGTCGAGCGCTGCCGCGACCGACATGCCGGGCGTCCCGAAGCGGGCCAGCGATCCGAGCGGATCTATATTGAGCCGCGAGGACGGCGTGTCTGGTCGTCGCTTCGTCGCCGCGGCCGCTGCGATGAAGCTGCGTGCGGCCGCTGGTGCTCCAATGCCGGCGGCGAGCTGCACGGGCGCAAGGTCGAGATGCATGCCTTTAAGGGCGCGAGTCATATCGCCAGCATTCGCGACCCCAACGCCGTGCTGTCCCGGCGCGGCCACCTGAAGGACAATGCCGCTCGCGCCGCCTTCGAGTTCTTCCAGAATAGTCGTATTGGCGGACGAGGGGTCGTGGTCCACAACGCGTTGATGGATCTGCCAGCCCAGCTCGTATTCGGCGGATGAACGCGTTAGCAAAGAGCCGATTGCAGGAGCGTCGTTTGCTCCAGGCAACGTATCGACGCGTGTGTACAGCGGCTTTATCTTGAGGCCGTCGGCTGTGCGCGCCACAAGCCGTTTGTCGAAGTCGGCGCCTGCCAGCGCTTTTTCGACGAGCTTCTTCCACAATGCTTCGTCGCCAGGCGCGAAACCTGCGGCAAGTTCGAGCGGAGCTTGCTTGTCGGACATGGGTTTGACGCCCTCAGTTCCAAGAATTGGTGCCGTGCAGAGTGCCTTCTCTCTATAGGCATTTGCTAGGTGGTTTCGCACGTCGAAATAGGAGCTTAAGGAGGCCCCGCGGCGCTTCAACGCGCCGCCAGGCAGGCCTTGCGCGGAGGTTTTCGGAACTACCAGTCGGCGCTGCAACCGACGTTTGCAAAGGCGGACAGAGCGTGCCAACAGGAGAGACGCGGCCCGTTGAGTCGCGTGCTACCGGGCCCAATGGCGCTGGTTGCGCCGCGGTTTGCCCGGCGCTTATGGAGCAGGCTATGCCCGACACTCCTGTGTCCAAACCGATCAATAACCCAGCGGCTGATCCCAGATTTTTCGCCCAGGATGGCCGCATCTTGATTGGCGGGAGCCACGCGGGCATCGAGTACATCGAGCTGAAGTTCGGCAACCGGCACGGCCTCGTCACCGGTGCTACGGGTACAGGCAAGACCGTCACGCTACAGGTTCTCGCGGAGGGCTTTTCGGCAGCCGGCGTTCCGGTATTTGCTGCCGACATCAAAGGTGATCTGTCGGGGATTGGCGCAAAGGGGGAGCAAAAGCCTCATCTTGTTGCTCGTGCCGAAGAAATTGGGCTCCCCGGCTATTTCAATGCGGCCTTTCCAGTAGCGTTCTGGGACATCTTTGGTGACCAGGGCCATCCCGTTCGCACCAGTGTCCAGTCGATGGGGCCCCTGTTGCTCTCGCGTTTGCTTGATCTCACGGAGCCACAGGAAGGCGTACTCAACATCGCTTTCCGGTGGGCCGAGGACCGGCGCACCAGCCGCGATCCCAAGATGGTCATCCGCCAGCTTCGCGATCTGCGTGCTGTCATCGAGGAGATGGGGCGGCGCGCCGGCGAGCTGCGGGGCAAGTACGGCAATATCGCGCCGCAGACAGTCGGGGTGCTCCAGCGACGGCTTCTCGTTCTGGAGGAGCAGAACGCCGAAAAGTTCTTTGGCGAGGCCGCGCTCGATATCAACGACTTCATGCAAGTGCGTGACGGCTACGGCGTCGTTAACATCCTCGCCGCCGATAAGCTCATGGACAATCCGCGCCTCTACGCGACGGCACTTCTTTGGATGCTAGATGAGCTATTCGAGAAGCTTCCCGAGGTCGGAGACCTCGACAAGCCGAAGTTGGTGTTCCTGTTCGACGAGGCGCATTTGCTTTTCAGGGACGCGCCTAAGGCCGTGCTCGATCAGATTGAACGGGTGACGCGCTTGATCCGTTCGAAGGGCGTCGGCGTCTATTACGTGACACAGAGCCCGGGCGACGTGCCTGACCGCATATCGGCTCAGCTCGCAAATCGCATTCAGCATGCTCTGCGCGCCTTTACGCCGAAAGAGCAGAAGGCGATCCGTGCGGCCGCCGAAACGTTCGTGAAGAATCCCGAGATTAATACCGAGCAGGCGCTGCAGCAGCTCAAGGTGGGTGAAGCGCTGGTTTCTACCCTGAGGAACAAGGGCGAGCCCTCGATGGTGCAGCGCGCTCTCATTCGTCCGCCGATGGCTCGGGTTGGACCACTGACGCCGGACGAGCGCCGACGCTTGATCGAGGCCGATACAGAGAATGTGCGCAAATACGGCGAGGAGGTTATTGTCGAGGGTGCCTTCGAGCGCATCCAGGCGATGAATTCTATCATGGGCAACGTGACGGAGAAGGTCGGCGATGCCAAGGCCAAGCTCGGCGGGTGGTTTGGCATTGGACGTAAGGACGACTGAAATTTCGCCGGCAGGTTTGAGTTGCGTAAAGCGCGCAGGTCAACTCCGGCAAAGGGGTACGGCCAACGGCAATGAGTGCGAGATCTGACGCGGTATTACGCGGTCTTGCACGACTTAAACAAAGAGGATCGACCTATGGGGTTTCTTCCTGGCTTCCGCTTCAGAAAATCGATCGGCGTTCTGCCCGGCGTGAAGGTGAACCTGAGCAAGTCACGGGTCAGCACGAGCCTCGGCGGACGCGGCGCCACAGTCAACGTCGGTGCTGACGGACGGCGCATGGTGACGATCGGCATTCCGGGAACCGGTATGAGCTATCGCACGCCGTTGACTGGCACGATCATCGTGCTGCTGCTCGCGGCGGTGGTGGTCATCGGCTTGGCGTGGGTAATCCAGCCCGAACTGGTACGCCAGGGGCTGCACTGGTGGCAGCCGAGGTGGTTCTGAAGGTTATCAGGGCACGGCCGATGGCCGATTTACCGCGGTAATGAACGCGGCGCCCCGAAAGATTCGGAGCGCCGACGCCTTCTGCACCGGCTGTTAGCCAATCATCTCTTCGACGTGATCCCAATTGACGAGATTGTCGAACCAGGCCTCAAGGTATTTGGGCCGGGCATTGCGATAGTCGATGTAATAACTGTGCTCCCACACGTCGCAGCCGAGAATTGGTTTTGCACCGTGCATGAGCGGGTTCTCGCCGTTGGGCGTCTTCACCAGCACCAACTTGCCGTCCTTGATGGCGAGCCAGGTCCAGCCTGAGCCGAACTGGGTCTTTCCGTTTTCAATGAAGTCGTTGCGCACTTTGTCGAAGCCGCCGGCATCTGCGACGAGTTTCTCCACCTTGCCGGGCAGCTTCTTGCCGCCGCCCCCCTTTTTCATCCATTTCCAGAAGTGGATATGATTGAAATCCTGGCCGACGTTATTGATGATCGGCTGATCCTTGTTGGCATAGGCTTCCTTGCAAATTTCCTCGATGCTTTTGCCCTCGTACTTTGTGCCGGGCACGAGTTTGTTCGCCATATCTACGTAGGCTTGATGATGCTTGTCATGGTGAAACTGCAGCGTCTCCGCGGACATGTACGGCATGAGGTCGTCGTACGCGTACGGCAGGGGAGGAAGCGTAAAAGCCATGGTTTCGGGCCTCCGAAATTGATCTGATGGAATTGCTGCGGGGCGCGCGGCGGCGCGAACGTACCGGCTTGGCACCACTAAATCAAACGCGCGCTTTGTGGATGGCGTTCCCGGCTTTGAATCCCCGTTGAGGCGCAAGAGGCGCAGCCACCTGAGCGCTGCGCCCCGGATCGCCGAGGAACGCGGTGGGCAACATCACAAGCCGGAGGGAGTGTAAGTTTGATTGAATGAACGCTGTCTAACCGACGATCGCCTCACCAACGTCTTCCTCAGCGTGCAAATCATTTCGGTGTTCAAAATATCAAAACGCGAATTATGCGCCGGTGGAGTGTTAACTGAATTGTACTAAGAAAACGAAGAATGCCCGTTTCGGTTGCATCCGAGAAAATGCGATCGACCCGGTACCAATCGGCAAGCATTTTGCGATGTACTTGACAAATGGCAGTTTGAAAGCAATTCAATCGCTGCAGTTTGCTGATCTCGATAGAAGTGAGGACTGAATGGCCACCGTCAACGTCGATAAGATGTCGCTCAAGGACCTTCTTGAGCTTGAGGCCAAGGTGCAAAAAGCCATCAGCAGCGCTCGAGATCGCGAACGCGCCGACGTCAAGCAGGCGTTGGCCGTGATGGCTGAAAAGCGCGGTTTTTCAGTTTCGGAATTGTTCGGCGGACGCGGCCGCAAAAGCAGTGCCGCGAAATACGTCAATCCCGACAACCGCGCCGAGACTTGGACCGGTCGGGGAAGGAAGCCGAATTGGCTGGTGGCGAAGCTCAAAAAGGGCGCCAATATCACTGACTTCGCCGTTTAACGGGCTTTTGCGCGCCCGACATGTTGCCCTGAACGCGGGATATTCCGCGTTGAACGGCAGACATGTCGCGTTGAACTTCGTCCATTGCCGACCTGCAATACCGTTTTGATCGCTTAAGCGGGGATAAGTCTCCGTTAAGGGGCTTGCGCGAATAGTTGCGCATCCCTCGCCCAGATCCCCCAGAACCGCCCAAATATGCCCAGTTCTTGGCACTCGCGCCTTGACAGTGCCAAAGTCGCAGCGCATATACGCTGCGCATGAGCGAGCCCCCGGCCCTCAGTTTGGAGGCTCCGGCAATCAGGCGCTCGCCCAGCCGTTCTGCGGCCCCACCAACGCGCGCCGCAAGAACGCAAAAAACGCTGAAAAGCCGGGAAAATCAAAGCCTGGCACAGCAAGAACCGACGCTTCAAATGTCGGTCAGTTCAAAGCCGGCACAGCAAAAGCCACGTCAAAAACTAGTCGCATCAAAAAGGTGATCCAATGAAGTTTCGTCCTCTTCATGACCGCGTCGTTGTTCGTCGCGTGGAGGAAGACACCAAGACCTCCGGCGGCATCATTATCCCCGACACCGTCAAAGAGAAGCCGATGCAAGGCGAGATCGTCGCCGTCGGCCCCGGCGCACGCGACGATGCCGGCAAGGTTGTTCCCCTCGAGGTCAAGGCCGGCGACCGCGTGCTGTTTGGCAAGTGGAGCGGCACCGAAGTCAAGATCGACGGCGAGGAGCTGCTCATCATGAAGGAGAGCGACATCCTCGGCATCATCGAAGGAAAAGCCTCGGTTCGCGCCGCGGCTTAGGACCGTTCCGCTCAGCGGCTGAAACCACCGCCGCGGCCGAAGAACCACCACCCCCTGAGACATCGCGCGACCCAATCGCGCGAGTAGCGAACATTCAATAGGAGTTGCCTTACATGGCTTCCAAAGACGTAAAATTTGGCCAGGACGCGCGCGAGAAGATGCTGCGCGGCGTCGACATCCTCGCCAACGCGGTGAAGGTGACGCTCGGCCCCAAGGGCCGCAACGTCGTGATCGAAAAGAGCTTTGGCGCACCCCGCATCACCAAGGACGGTGTGACGGTCGCCAAGGAAATCGAGCTTGAGGACAAGTTCGAGAACATGGGCGCCCAGATGGTCCGCGAGGTCGCCTCCAAGACCTCCGACATCGCCGGCGACGGCACCACCACCGCCACCGTTCTCGCCCAGGCGATTGTCAAAGAAGGCGCCAAGTCGGTCGCAGCCGGCGCCAACCCGATGGATCTGAAGCGCGGCATCGACCTCGCCGTCGCCGCCATCGTCGCCGAGCTCAAGAAGAACGCCAAGAAGGTCACCTCCAACGACGAGATCGCCCAGGTCGGCACCATTTCGGCCAACGGCGACACCGAGATCGGCGCCAAGATCGCCGAGGCCATGAAGAAGGTCGGCAACGAGGGCGTCATCACCGTCGAGGAATCAAAGAGCCTCGAGACCGAGCTCGATGTCGTCGAAGGCATGCAGTTCGATCGCGGCTATCTCTCCCCCTACTTCATCACCAACGCCGACAAGATGATTGCCGAGCTCGAGAGCCCCTTCATTCTCATCCACGAGAAGAAGCTTTCCGGCTTGCAGGCAATGCTGCCGGTGCTGGAAGCGGTGGTACAGGCGGGCAAGCCGCTGCTCATCATCGCCGAGGACGTCGAGGGCGAGGCTCTGGCAACGCTCGTCGTCAACAAGCTGCGCGGCGGCCTCAAGGTTGCGGCCGTCAAGGCGCCGGGCTTCGGTGATCGCCGCAAGGCCATGCTCGAGGACATCGCCGTTCTGACCGGCGGCACCGTCATCAGCGAGGATCTCGGCATCAAGCTCGAGAACGTCACCCTGCAGATGCTGGGCAGCGCCAAGCGCGTCACGATCGACAAAGAGAACACCACGATCGTGGACGGTGCCGGCAAGAAGGCCGACATCGAGGGCCGCGTGAAGCAGATCAAAGCCCAGATCGAAGAGACGACCTCCGACTACGACCGCGAGAAGCTGCAGGAGCGTCTTGCCAAGCTCGCCGGCGGTGTTGCCGTCCTCAAGGTTGGCGGCGCCACGGAAGTCGAGGTCAAGGAGCGCAAGGACCGCGTCGACGACGCGCTGCACGCGACCCGTGCGGCCGTCGAAGAGGGCGTCGTCCCCGGCGGCGGTGTCGCTCTCCTGCGTTCGATCAAGGCGCTGGAGAACCTCAAGGTCGAGAACGAGGATCAGAAGGTCGGCATCAACATCGTCAAGAAGGCGTTGCAGGCTCCCGCCCGGCAGATCTTCACCAACGCCGGTGAGGATGGCTCGGTGATCGTCGGCAAGATCCTCGAGAACAGCAAGTACGCTTACGGCTACAACGCCCAGACGCACGCCTACGGTGACCTCGTCAGCGAGGGCGTGATCGATCCGGCCAAGGTCGTCCGCTGCGCACTGCAGGACGCGGCTTCGGTTGCCGGTCTTTTGATCACGACCGAGGCGATGGTCGCCGATCTGCCCAAGAAGGATCACGCTCATCCCCCGATGCCGGGTGGTGGCGGCATGGGCGGGATGGACTTCTAGTTCGTCCATTGCCTGTGGATGGTTCGAGAAAGCCCCGGCTTCGGCCGGGGCTTTTTTGTGATTTTGACCTAATTGTGCCGGGGTGTGGCCGAGCAGCCCCAGATATGTGTGCTAGTCGACGGAACCAAGGGACCTATTCCGTACCCAACACTCTGTCATGCTTTGTAATCTGGCCCACCAGTGGCCATTTTCTCCATCTAGCTTGACGGGTGCTTTTGGAGACTGAGGGATGATCATGACGACCGCTGGCTCGCTGCGGGCCGGATTTTTGCCGGCAATCTTCGGGCTAGCCTTGCTCGGCTCACTCGGGTTGGGACCTTGCGCTTTCGCTGCGGAAGCGACCGACCCGGCGATGGACGTGCCGAGCAGCGCATCGGCAGCCATGGCGGCCGATGCGGCCAAAGTGCCCGAGCCTCTTGCGCCAAAACTCGCTGAGCCCGCGAGCAAGACGGCCGCGGTTGCCGTGCCGGCAATGGGAGTCGACGCCACCAAATCTGCGGAAGCGTCGAAGCCAGCCGATTCCGCCAAGCCAATCGAGACAGCAAAACCCGCCGAGACAGCCAAGCCTGTCGAAGCAGCTAAGGCCGTCGATACGGCAAAGCCGGTGGAAGCTGCTGGCGCACTCGGTCCGCCCAAGCCGGTCGAAACGGCGAAGGCCGCCGATACGGCGAAGCCGGTTGAAGCTGCTGGCGCACTCGGCCCACCCAAGCCCGTCGAAATGGCGAAGGCCGCCGATGCACCAAAGGCCGCCGACACCGTGAAGGCTGCTGCCGACGTGAGTGTGCCGGAGCCTGTAAAGCCGGCCGACGCTAAGCCCGATCCTGCAGCGGCTCCTGCTGCCACCGGCGCAAAGACGCCTGACGCAACCACTGCTGCGCTACCAGCCGCGCAGGCCGCGGCTCCCGCAACGGGGGTCGCCGACGCCGTGTTACCGCCGGCCGATCCGATCGTCGCCGAGGTGCGCACGAAGGCGGCGCAGGGCGGCGGCAAGGGCGACGACGCTGCGCTCGTCGCGTTCTACAATTCACTCAACGGCCCCGCGATCTGGGTCTCGACCGGCGGTCTGACGCACAAGGGCAAGGCCGTTATCAAGGAGTTCGAGCGGGCCGACGACTGGGGACTGCGCTCGTCCGATTTCCCGGTGCCTACGGTCGGCACTTCCCTCACTCCTGAGGCTGCTGCCGATGCCGAGATCAAGATCTCGCAGCTGGTATTGAAATACGCCCGCTATGCGCGCGGCGGCCGCATCAACCCGGCGAGCATCTCGCAGCTGATGGATGTGTCGCTGACGATGATCGAGCCCAAGCGCATCCTGGCCGACGTGACGATCCTCGACGCGCCGGATGCCTACCTGCGCTCGCTGCATCCCAAGCATGTGCAGTTCGAGCTGTTACGCCAGGCGCTGCTCAAGGCGCGCGGCAAGACCGAGAAGCAGCAAGAGGAAGAGGCGGCGCCGGAAGATCCCGCGCTCGCGGTGAAGCTGCCGCCTGGCAAGGTCATCAAGCCCGGCGCCAAGGATCCGCAGGTTGTGCTTCTGCGCCAGCGGCTCAAGGTTGCGGCCGACGACACCGCCAAGGAAGATGTCTACGACGACAAGCTCGTGGTTGCGGTGCGCGATTTCCAGAAGGCAAACGGCGTAAACGCGAACGGCGTGATCGCCAATGCAACGCGCGCGGCTCTCAACGGACAGCAGGCGCCGACTCCGCCAAGTTCCGACGACCGGATCGAGCGGATCCTCATCAACATGGAGCGGTGGCGCTGGCTGCCCGAGGATCTGGGTAAGTTCTATGTCTGGGACAACGTTCCCGAGGCGCTGACGCGCGTCGTCAAGGACGGCAAGATCATCCACACGGACCGGATCATCGTCGGGCAGCCGACGTGGCCGACACCGTTTTTCTCGGCCGACATGAAGACGGTCGTCTTCCACCCGACGTGGGGCGTGCCCGACGGCATCAAGGCCAAGGAGCTGGCGCCGATCCTGCGCAAGAGCTCAGGCGGCGGCCTGTTCGGCGTGTTCGGCGGCGGCTACTCGGCCGAGGCAGTGCTCGAGGCCTATCAGCTGCGCGCCTACGTGAACGGCCGTCAGGTCGATGCCAATTCGATCGACTGGAGCAGCGTCGACATGCGCTCGGTAAGCTTCCAGCAGCCGCCGGGACCGAAGAACCCGCTGGGCGACGTCAAGTTCTTGTTCCCCAACAAGCACGACGTCTACATGCACGACACGCCCGAGCGCGACCTGTTCTCCAGGCCCTTCCGTGCCTTGAGCCACGGCTGCATGCGCATTCAGGATCCGCGCAAGTTTGCGGAGATCATCCTGGGCGAGGACAAGGGCTGGTCACCTGAAAAGGTGCGCGGGATGTTCAATACGGGGTCGAGCGACGTTCCGCTCAGCCAGCACATCCCCGTGCACGTGACCTACATGACCATGCGCGTCGACGAGACCGGCAAGCTGCAGACCTTCGGCGATTTCTACGGGCTCGACAGCCGCACAGCGTCGGCGCTGAACGGCAAGTCGCTTCGGTATGAAGGGCCGGCCATTCCGCAGGGCGACGACGTGACCGCCTCAGCTGACGATCCGGACGCTTCTCCGCTGCCGGGCGGCGGCTCGCAGAAGAAGGGCCGCAACAAGAAGCAGGGCGGCCCGCCCACCCTTGCCGATGCCATCTCGGGCCTCTTCGATCCTTGATCCGAAGCGAGCTTGGCTAGCCTGACATCCCGGCACTCTCGTCGCTGGCGAGCTCTTTGAGCTTGTCGGCGATGCGCCGGCGGTCGGCGGGAAAGTCGGCACCGATCCACCAGCTCTCGAGCGCGGCGATGATCTCACCCACGCGCGGCCCCGCTGCGACGCCGAGTGCCAGCACGTCGGCGCCGCGCACGGGCGGCTCGGGCGTTTGCCAGCGCTCGGGCAACCGCAGACGCTTTGTCCAGGCGGCGATGTCGGGTGCGGCGCCGGAGGCCGCCCACGCCAGCAGTGCGCCGTCGATGAAGGCTTCCGTGCCGTTGCGATAGAGGAACGCTTTCGCGGCAGCCTCGGGAGCGGCGGGATCGAAAGCGGGGTCGGTTTGCCCGGCGCTTGCGACGCGGGTTGCCTCGGCGCCCGAGAGCCGCAGGCGATTCTGCAGATTTGACGCGTCGTCCGCGCTGCTCACCGCGAACGCGGCCAGTCGCAGGACGGCATCGGGCGCGCGGCCGAGCGCCTCCTCGATTGCGGCAAGGCGGTCGAGCCGGTCCGCATCGACGCTCATGCCCAGCGTAGGTTCGGCGAGGCCCGCCTCGCTGAAGGCGCGTGCGGCCGAAACAGCGCGCGGTGCCGCGAGCAGCCGCAACAGCTCAGCGCGGATGCGCTCTCCGCTCAATTTCGCAAGGCCGTCCTTTTCCGCGATGGCGGCCGCGAGGCCTTCCTTGTCGGGCTCAGCACCGTTGCCGTACTCGGCGAGGAAGCGGAAGAAGCGCAGAATGCGCAGGTAATCCTCGCGGATGCGCTCGCGCGCGTCGCCGATGAAGCGCACGCGCCGCGCGGCCAGATCGGCATAGCCGCCGAGCGGGTCGTGCACGCTGCCGTCGGGCGCGCAGTAGAGCGCGTTCATCGTGAAGTCGCGCCGGCGCGCGTCCTCGGTCCAATCTGTGGTGAAGGTCACGCGCGCGTGGCGCCCGAACGTCTCGATGTCACGGCGCAGCGTGGTGACCTCGTAAGGCACGTGATCGGCGACGACGGTGACTGTGCCGTGCTCGATGCCGGTCGGCACGGGATGCAGCCCGGCCTTTTTGGCGAGCCGCACCACGTCCGCCGGCAGCGCCGTGGTCGCGATGTCGACGTCCTTGACGGGCGCGCCCATCAGCGCGTTGCGCACCGCGCCCCCGACCGCGCGCGCTTCCGCGCCCCCGGCTGCCAGCGCGGCAAAAACCCGGCGGGTCTCGGGCCGCTTGAGCCAGTCCGCTCCGGCCAGATTGGGGAGCCGATCGCTTTGCCTGTCGCGCACCATCGGAGCGTGTTTTCCGCAGCTATTCGAGGTGGGGCTATTCCAGATGGCCTGGCTCGATATGCCCATTCTTGAAGGCGGGCGGGGTATAGACCTGCCCCGGCTTGCCGCCCGTGATCGAGCCGAAGGTCGCGAGCACGACCAGCACGATGCACAGCCCCGCCACGAACAGCCACACGAACGGCGCGTCATCCAGCACGCGCGCGGCGCCCGTGCGCTCCTCGCGCGTCATGTACACGAACGCCGCGTACGCGACCGTCGGCAGCAGAAACAGCAGGATATTTTCGAGGATTATGCGGAGCATGCCGGGAAAAGCCTCTCATGCATGTTCTTCAGGATACCAGCAGTCGCGCCCCAGATGTAGCGCTCTTGAAACGGCATGGCGTGGAAGCGGCGCTCGGCACCGGCCAGGGTGCGGGTGTGGATCGTGTGGTTGCGCGCGTCCATGAGAAATGAAAGCGGAATTTCGAAGGCATCGGCAACTTCGCGCGGATCGAGCTTGAGTTCGAAACCCTCGCGCACGAGCGCAACCACGGGAACGATGCGATAGCCCGTCCCCGTGCGGTAGGAATCGAGGTAGCCGAGCGGCTCCACGAACTCCGCTTCAAGCCCGATCTCCTCGTGCGTCTCGCGCAAGGCCGTGGCGAGCGGGCCATCGTCGGCCGGCTCGACTTTGCCGCCGGGAAACGCGATCTGCCCCGCGTGGCTCGGCAGCGCGTCGGTGCGCTGGGTGAGCAGCACCGTCAAGGTCTCCCGCGCGACCACGGGCACGAGCACTGCCGCCGCCCGCAGCGGCTCGGTGGATTTTGCATTGCCAAGCTCGCGTCCGAGCTCGGGATTGAGGTCGAAATCGCTGGGGCGCGACTTGTCGGGCGCGGCCTGCGGCATTTCCCCGGCAGCGGATGACGGCGCGCTGGAGAGCAGCGCGCGGCGGGCCAGCGCGCGGAACTGAAGCTCGGACAAAGGCGATTGGGCACAGACGACTTGCATGGCTGCACCATAGCATGGCCCTGGATGTTAACGCTTAAGCGTGGAACAAGGGCCATGCTTTGGCCGCACGAATCACGATCAGGTCAAACTTTGGCGTAAGGTTGCCGCAAGATTTGCGCCGTCGTCGGAGGCTTCTTGCTAACCCATCCGCTCACGCGCTCGCTGCTGCTGGTCGTTTTCCTGGCGCTTGGATCGGTGTCGGGCGCGGCTGCTGCGCCCGATGTGTCCGATTTTGTAGCCACGTTGAGCCCCGCCGAGGCGCAAGAATTCACGCGCTGGCGGTCGGAGCGCACTCAGTTCGATCGGCGGCTCGATGCCTACTGGCACGAGGTCGACCGCAAGCGCGCCGTGCGCAAGCGGGCACGCGCGCCGGGGCATTTCTATGTACCCGCCGACTACGTTCTCACCTTCCCGCCCGAGTATTCCGGACCCGAGCTCAGCAAGGACGTGGCGCAGCGCTGGGCAAGCTACCTTGCGGCGAAAGAGCAGACGCATCCGACGCCAGCCAAAGCGCCTCAGCCCGGCGTCGATGATTTCATCGCGGCCGCCAAGGCCAACTACGGCTTCGTGCCCGAACGCGTTCCGGAACGCGAGTTCAAGCGCCGCTATGCGGAGGAATCCGTGGCGCTCGGGCTCACCAAGGAGCAAGTGGTTCGCGTCTACGCCCTGGAGACCGGGGGCGTCGGCACCGCGGACATGCAATCCGGCATCAATCCGGTGACCAGGCGCGGCAGCCCGATCTCATCGGCATTGGGGTACGCGCAGCTGCTGCACGCCAACACGATTGGCGAGCTGGTCACCAGCGGGGACAAATTCATTGCGCGCTTGACCCGCATGGCGGTAGCAACAAGCGATCCGGCCCGCGCGCAAGTGCTGCGCGGCAAGATCGAGGCGCTGCGGCGCATGGTGGCCTCGGCGCGCTCGATGCCTAATGACTGGTACAAGCACGTGGCGTTTGCCCAAACGCCACGCGGCTACGGCATGCATGCGATCAACCTCGATGGCGACATCGGCCCCTGGCTGCAGTCGGTGAAGCTGCGCGGCCTGATGGAGAGTGCCGCCCGGCAGCGCGTCACCAATCTGTCGGGCGAGGAGATCGAGCTGATGAACCTCTCTGGTCCCGCAACCGGGCTCGAGATGATGCAGCCGACGGGCCTGACGATGCCGACGACCAATTTCTTCGCCCGCAAGGCGTACTACGTGAACAAGATGGTGAAGGGCAAAACTTCGGCCGAGCTGCTTGCGGATTTCACACGGCGCATGGATAGCGGCTCGCAGAAGCCCGGAGCGGTCGAGTTCGCTCAGGCCTTCGACGAGTTGACCCAGCCCACGACCTCGTCCTGGCGCTGACGGGCAATGCCCCGCCGGTGAGTGCGTTTGCACCGGGCGCCTGAGGCTGCCGACGCGAGAACCCAGCCTCCATTCACGCAGTCCACTTCGACCAATCGCACAAGTGGACTTGCGTGGATCCCGGCCTCCGCCGAGATGACGTGCGTGGGGGCGGACGGCGCTTGCCCTACCCCGACATTTGTCAGGCTGGAAAGCCTAGCCGCCCTAGACGTGAGTTAGTGCCGAAAACCAATTGCCCACTGTTAACGTCATCCCGGCGAAGGCCGGGACCCATGCAAATCGCAACTTGCGCTCGGTTGAAGAGCAGCACTTGGAGGAAGCACTGCCCCAAGTTGGGCAACTAGCTTGCAGCTCTAACTGATGTCGACCAAGTCAGCCGTTTTCAGCACTACAAACGATCGGCGTCACGGCCATTTCACGATGGGCGGTAGCGAAGACAGGATCGAGTCCACGTTCCCGCCCGTCTTTAATCCGAACACCGTGCCCCGATCGTAGAGCAGATTGAACTCGACGTAGCGTCCGCGCCGTACGAGCTGCTCTTCCCGGTCGGCCTCGGCCCACGGCAGGTGATAGTTGCGCCCCACCAGCGCCGGATAGACATCGAGGAACGCGCGCCCGACGTTCTGCGTGAACGCGAATGCCGAGTCCCAGCCTCCTTCGGCAGGCGCCGGCGTGAGGTAGTCGTAGAAGATGCCGCCTATCCCACGCATCTCCTTGCGGTGGGGCAGATAGAAATAGTCATCGCACCACGTCTTCAGCTTAGGGTAGTCGACGATCGGGTGCGCGGCGCAGGCGCCCTGCATCGCCGCGTGGAAAGCGCGCGTGTCGACATCCTCCTGGGTGCGGCGGCGCGCGAGCACCGGGGTGAGATCGGCGCCGCCGCCGAACCACCACTTCGACGTCACCACCATGCGCGTGTTCATGTGCACGGCCGGTACGTTGGGGTTCTGCGGGTGCGCGATCAGCGAAATGCCGGACGCCCAGAACTCGGGGTGCTCCTCGCCGCCCGGCATCTGCTTGCGGAACTCGGGCGCGAACTCTCCGTGCACCGTCGAAGTGTGCACGCCCACCTTCTCGAACACGCGCCCGTGCATCTGGCTCATGACACCGCCACCACCGGGTGCGCCGGTATGGTCGACGCGCTTCCACGGCGTGCGCTCGAAACGCCCGGGGCGCAGATCGGCCAACGGCGAATTTTGCGGAAGGTCTGCCTCGAGGCGCTCAAAGGCGGCGCAGATCCGATCGCGCAGCTCCTCGAACCACGCGCGCGCTTTCTCGCCGCACGCAGCAATCTCGGGCGTTTCGTGGCGATGCAGTTGCGGCTCCGTCATTTTGCCGTCCGCCCCTTTTGTTGGCGCAATTCCCCCTATATATCCGGGGCGGCGATGTCTAGGGCTCGCCGCAGCCCGCCAAGACCTGGCATTTATACCGCTGTCCGGCGCCCGACCGGCGGCTGGGTGTCAGATTTCGCGTCGATAATTTCGCAAGGGAAACGAGCTCGTCATGTTCGAGCGCACATTCCGCTGGTTTGAGACGCGTATCGATCCTTACGCGCCGGCCGCCGTCGTCGAGCCGCCCAAGACGCTTGCGGCGTTCTTCTGGCATTTTCTGAAGCCGGTCTGGTGGGCGTTTGCCCTGTTAACCGTGCTGACGCTGGCCGCGGCCGCCATCGAGGTGGCGCTCATCGCCTTCATCGGACGCATCATCGACTTGATGCGCGATACGGCATCGCCCGCGACCTTCTTTGAGCAGCACGGGCGCGAGCTCGTGCTCATGGCGCTGGTGGCGCTGGTGGTGCGCCCGCTCGTCTCGCTGCTGGCGGATTTGTCGAAGCAGCAGCTGATCATGGGCCCGGTCAGCGCGCTCGTGCGCTGGCGCGCGCACGCCTACGTCGTGCGCCAGAGCCTAGGGTTTTTCCAGAACGACTTCGCCGGGCGCATATCGAACCGCGTCATGCAGGTCGGACCGGCCGTGCGCGACGTCGCCGCCAACAGCTCCGACGTGATCGTGTGGGTGATCGTCCACTGGGTCGGCGCGTTCCTCTTGTTCTTCGAGGCCGATTGGCGCCTCACCGTGCCGCTGACCCTTTGGCTCGGCGGCTATGCGGTGACGCTGTTTTATTTCATCCCCAAGATCGAGAAGCTGTCCGGCATCATGTCGGAGGCGCGCTCGGCGCTGACGGGCCGCATCGTCGACATCTACACCAACATCATGACGGTGAAGCTCTTTGCGCACACCTCGCGCGAGGACGCCTACGCGCGCGAGGCGATCGACGAGCACATGGCGCGCTACCAGGAGCAGCTGCGGCTCAACACCGTGATGGAAGCGGTGCTGTGGACGCTGAACGGCACGGTGCTGGTCGGCACGACCGGGCTCGCCTTGTGGCTGTGGAGCCGCGGCGAGATCTCGATCGGCGCCATCAGCGTGGTGACGGGTCTCATCATCCGGCTGATGAACATGTCGGGCTGGTTCATGTGGACGCTGGCCGGCATCTTCGAGAACATCGGCGTCGTGCAGGAAAGCATGATGACGATCTCGCGGCCATACGCGATCGTCGATGCCAAGGACGCGAAGGTCTTGCACGTCGACCGCGGCGCCATCCGCTTCGACAACGTGAGCTTCGACTACGGGCATACGAGGAAGCCCGGTGACGGCCGCCCCGGCGGCGTCATCCAGAACTTGTCGCTCAGCGTGGGGCCGGGGGAGAAGGTCGGCCTCGTCGGCCGCTCGGGCGCGGGCAAGTCGACGATCGTGTCGCTGCTCTTGCGGTTCCACGATCTGGAGAAGGGGCGCATCCTCGTCGATGACCAGGACATCGCGCAGGTCACGCAGGACAGCCTGCGCAGCCAGATCGGCGTCGTGACGCAGGATACCTCGCTGCTGCACCGCTCGGTGCGCGACAATATTCTCTATGGACGTCCCGACGCCGGCGAGGCGCAGGCGGCGAAGGCTGCGGCCGGTGCGCACGCGCACGACTTCATCGGCGGCTTGCAGGACCTGCATGGGCGCGAGGGCTATAGCGCGCACGTCGGCGAGCGCGGGGTGAAGCTGTCGGGCGGTCAGCGCCAGCGCATCGCGATTGCGCGCGTGCTCTTGAAGGACGCGCCCATCCTGGTGCTGGACGAAGCGACGAGCGCGCTCGATTCGGAGGTCGAGGGCGCGATCCAGGAGCAGCTGGTCAACCTCATGAAGGGCAAGACGGTCATCGCCATCGCGCACCGGCTCTCGACCATCGCCGCCATGGACCGCCTCATCATCATGGACGAGGGCCGCATCATCGAGGAGGGCTCGCACGCCGATCTTTTGAGGCGCGGCGGGCTTTACGCCGAGCTGTGGGCGCGCCAGTCGGGCGGGTTCCTGGCCCGGGATGCCGCCGAATAGGCACTCTCGCATCGTCGACAGGCGTCTAAAATTCGAGCTAGCCTTCGCCCGCGCCCTTAAGGAAGCTTTGCAAGTAACCCGGGCGGCATCCTTTTGCTGAATGCGCACGCCCGCCGTGCGCCAAATTGCCCTCCGCATTTGTCATGCACGAAGCTTGCGGTGCGGCCGGGAAGAATGTCAAAAAACCGCATGGCTGATTTTCCCGTCCTGTAAGCCAGTTGTCGAACCCCCCGAGTTTGCTCCCGGACGGGACGTGCGCTGCCAAGGCAGGCGGCGCGCGCGGGCCGATGCGGCAGACTTCCTCAAGCGGAGGCAATCGTGGCAGTTGACGCCGAAGACCTCGACCGCAGGGACTTCCTGACCCTGGCGGCCAGCGCCTTCGTGGCTGTCGGCGGAGCGGCGACGCTCTGGCCGTTCATCGATCAGATGAACCCGGATGCCGGCGCGCTGGCGATGGCGTCGATCGAGGTCGACATCGCGCCCATCAAGGAGGGGCAGGCGATCACCGTGCTGTGGCGCGGCAAGCCGGTCTTCATCCGGCATCGCACGCCCGAAGAAATCAAGATGGCGAACGATGTCGACGTGAAAGAGCTGCGCGATGACTCCGCGCGCAACGACGATCTGCCCGAAAGCGCGCCCGCGACCGATCTGAACCGCACCAAGCCCGGTCACGAGAACTGGATCATCATGGTGGGGATCTGCACGCATCTCGGCTGCATCCCCAAGGGCCAGGCGCTGGGCGACAAGAAGGGCGACTACGGCGGATGGCTCTGCCCCTGCCACGGGTCGCACTACGATACGGCGGGGCGCATCCGCAAGGGACCGGCGCCGCGCAATCTCGAGGTTCCCGTTTACAGCTTCCTCACCGACACCAAGATCAAGATCGGCTAAGGACCACCAGCGCAATGGCTCTTCACGAATCGACCTACGAGCCCAAGTCGCGATTTGCCAAATGGATGGATGCGCGCCTGCCGGTCGCCCGGCTGATGCACACCCAGTTCGTCGACTTCCCGACGCCGCGCAATCTCAACTACATGTGGACGTTCGGCGGCATTCTGACGTTCTTCCTGATGGCGCAGATCGTGACGGGCATCGTGCTCGCCATGCACTATCAGCCGAGCGCCACCGAAGCCTTCGACTCGGTCGAGGCGCTGCGCCGCGACGTCAATTACGGCTGGCTCATCCGCAACCTGCATGCGGTCGGCGCGTCGATGTTCTTCCTCGCGGCCTACCTGCACATCTTCCGCGGCCTCTACTACGGCTCCTACAAGGCGCCGCGTGAGGTTCTCTGGATCATCGGCGTCTTCATCTTCATCGCCATGATGGCCACGGCGTTCATGGGCTACTCGCTCCCCTGGGGCCAGATGAGCTTCTGGGCCGTCACCGTCATCACCAACCTGTTCTCGTCGCTCGACAGCATCGTGAACGGGCTCGGCACCTCAATCGTGCAATGGCTTTGGGGCGGCTATGCCGTGACCGGCGTGACGCTGACGCGCTTCTACGCCTTGCACTACCTGCTCCCCTTCGTGATCGCGGGCCTCGTCGGCCTGCATCTGTGGGCCTTGCATATCGTCGGGCAGAACAGCCCTACCGGCCTGGACATCAAGACGCTCAACGATGCCGTGCCCATGCACCCCTATGCGGTGTCGAAGGATGCGGTCGGCATGTTCGCCTTCATGATCCTGTTTGCCTGGTTCGTCTTCTATCTGCCGGACTATCTGGGCCACGCCGACAACTACATCCCGGCCAATCCGCTGGTGACTCCGCCGCACATCGTGCCGGAGTGGTACTTCCTGCCCTACTACGCCATTCTGCGCGCGATCCCTTCCAAGCTGTTCGGCGTCATCGCCATGTTCGGCTCGATCGGCGTGCTGCTGTTCGTGCCGTGGCTCGATACGAGCCCGGTGCGCTCGGCCAAATACCGCCCGCTCTACAAGTGGTTCTTCTGGCTGTTCGTGTTCACCTGCGTGGCGCTGGGCTATCTCGGCTCCAAGCCGCCGGATGAGACCTACGTCTTCTGGGCGCGCGTATTCACGATCTACTATTTTGCGCATTTTCTCGTCGTGCTGCCGGTTCTTGGTTGGTACGAGAAGCCCGACAAGCTGCCGGGCTCCATCACCGAGGCGGTGCTCGCGGAATCGGGATCGGCGATGTCGCCGGCCGCCGCGGCGAAGACGAGACGGGGAGCGTGATCCAATGACGATACGGGAGCCGGCGTGCCGACGGTCGGCGGTTGCTTTGCTGGCGTTCTCAGCGATCCTCGCTACGGCACCGGTCCGCGCGCAAGAGGCGGCGGAGGAGCCGACGTCCGAGCGCCAGCATTGGTCGTTTGGGGGGTTTCGCGGCCAGTACGACCGCCAGCAGCTGCAGCGCGGCTTTCAGATCTATCAAAACGTGTGCAGCGCCTGCCACGGCCTGAAGCGCGTGCGCTTCCGCAATCTCGCGGAGCCGGGCGGTCCGGGATTTCCTGAGGCGTCCGTCAAAGCGCTGGCCGCATCGTGGCCCAACAAGATCCCGGGCGAGCTCGACGATCAGGGTCACCCCATCGATCGCCTGCCGGGTCTCGCCGACCCGATCCTCGGTCCCTACAAGAACGACAAGGAAGCGCGCGCAGCCCAGAACGGCGCGCTGCCGCCGGACCTGTCGCTGATCACCAAGGCGCGCACGCTCGAGATCGAGAGCTCGTGGCCGCGCCAGTGGCTGCGCATGGGCGCCGACATTTTGAAGGGCTACCAGGAAGGCGGCCCCGACTACGTGTTTGGGCTCCTGACCGGATATCGCGATGCGCCTCCGGGAATGGATGTGCCTGAAGGGATGTTCTACAACATCACGTTCCCCGGCCACCGCCTCGCGATGCCGCCGCCGCTCGCCAAGGACAATTTCGTCGAGTACCAGGCCGATGCCGGCGCCAAGGGCTCACTTGAGCAGAATGCGCGCGATATCGCGTCGTTCCTGAATTGGGCAGCCGATCCCACCCTCGACACCCGCAAGCAGATCGGCTGGCTGGTGGTGCTGTACCTCGCCATCACCACGGTGCTGCTCTACCTGGTCAAGCGGCGCATCTGGAGCCGCGTCCCGCACTGAACGGGACTGCCGTTTTCGCTTTCGCCGGCTCGCGGCTGCGCGCTAAGCAGGGCTTGCGCCAGGAATCGTCGGGCGGGGCATTGAGGGGAGACGCGCAGTGACCAAGTCCGTATTGGGGATCATCGGCGGCAGCGGCTTCTATCATCTCCCCGGCATCGAGAACCCTCACTGGGAGAAGGTCTCGACGCCCTGGGGCGACCCTTCGGACGAGATCCTGTTCGCCGAGGTCGACGGCCTGCCGTTCCGCTTCCTGCCGCGCCACGGCCGCGGGCACCGCATCTCCCCTACCCACATAAACTATCGCGCCAACATCGATGCCTTGAAGCGCTCGGGCGTCACCGATCTCGTGTCGGTGTCGGCGTGCGGCTCGCTCAAGGACCAGTACGCGCCGGGGCACTTCGTGCTGCCCGACCAGTTCATCGATCGCACGTTCGCGCGCGAAAAGAGCTTTTTCGGCGACGGGTGCGTCGCGCACGTGTCGATGGCGCATCCGGTGAGCCCGCTCCTCGTTGGCGCCATCGAGAAGGCGGCGCGCGACGAGGCCATAGCCATGACGACGGGCGGCACCTACCTCGTCATGGAGGGTCCGCAGTTCTCCACGCGCGCTGAATCGTTCCTCTATCGCAGCTGGGGCTGCGACGTGATCGGCATGACCAACATGCCGGAGGCCAAGCTCGCGCGCGAAGCCGAGATTTGCTACGCGACCGTCGCCATGGTGACCGACTACGACTGCTGGCACGACGAGCACGCGCACGTCGATGTCGCGGCCGTCATCGCCGTGATGAAGGACAACACCGAGAAGGCGCACCGCCTCGTGCACCGGTTGGCGGCGCAGTTTCCGCGCGAGCATCCGCCCTGCCCGATCGGCTCGGACACCGCGCTCGACGTGGCGATCATTACGGCGCCCGAAGCGCGCGATCCGGCACTCATGAAAAAGCTCGATGCGGTCGCGGGCCGCGTGCTCGCCAAGCAGAGCTAGCGCTAGGTCTTCGTAGGAGCAGGCGGCGGTGGTCCGGTCTCGTAGTTCGGGACGGCTTCGGTGGTCATGTCCCAGGGCGGGCGGCTGCGCGTGTAGAGCACGACCTGCGGGCTGAACCAGCTGCTGTCGTCCAGCAGGCCGACGCGCACGATGATCATGCCGGGCCGTCCGGTGTGCGTGCCATAGACGCCGCTGCCGCACGCCGGACAGAAGTGGCGCACGTGCTTGTTGCCGGCGGCGGACGTCACGGTGAAGCTCTTGGTCTCGCCGGTGATGGTCACGTCCTGATCGGGGAAAATCGCATTCGAGACGTGGCCCGTGCCCGTCGCGCGCCGGCAGTCGTCGCAATGGCACTGCGCCATGCGCACCGGCGTGCCTTTGACGGCGATGGTGACGGCCCCGCACAGGCATTGGCCTTTTGATTGCACGTCTGAGGATTGAACGTCTGCCATCTCAGGCCTCGCGAATCGTATTGTGTTGCCCACACGGGCCGGACGTCCGGCGCCGAAAATGCATCGAACATCGCGGCGAGCTTGTCGAGGGCCGTTCTTGTCGAAGGCCGAACTTGTCGCCGTTCTTGTCCTGGACTTGGCGATCTGGTAGCCGCCATGGAGAGAGTGGACGCGTTCCGATTCACATAGATCGAGCGTCCGTTGCAGCAAAAGCGCCGCGCAATCCCTGGCATACTTCGGCTCTGCGCCGTCGCGGCGGGTCTCGCGCTGGCGTCGCATGGCGCCCATGCCGACCAGGACGACGATGCCGAGCGCGTGCCGTCGGACGCCGGCGGTGTCTACAGTCCGATCGAGCAATCGTTCCGGCGCCAGCCGCCGCTGCCCGGTGGCCCTGTCTCGCGCCTGCCCAATGACGGCCCCGAGCCGCCGGAGCCTGAAGGGCCGGTGCTGTGGCAGGACGCCAAGGAGCGGCTGCGCGCCGCCGATCCGTTCTTTCGCGACACCATCGTGAACCTCTACGTTCGCACGCACTATCTCGACCGGCACAACTCGGATGCGACGATCTCGCAGGCGTGGGCCGGTGGTTCTGCGCTCGGGTTCCGCACCGGCTACTTCCAGAATTGGCTGCAGCTCGAAGGCGCCGTCGCCAGCTCGCAGCCGCTGTACGCGCCCGAGGATGAAGGCGGCACGCTGCTGCTCACCGACAACCAGGCGGAGGTGAGCTCGGTCGCGCTGGCGAGCGCGCGCCTGCGCGGCTTCGGCCAGGAGCTGGTCATCGGGCGCCAGCTGATCAAGACGCCCTACATCAACCCTCAGGACAACCGCATGCTGCCCAACTCGGTGGAGGGCACGGTGCTGGTGCGGCGGCGCGACGAGGCGCAGGTGTTCGATTACGGCATCGGCTATCTGTGGGGCTTCAAGGCGCGCAATTCGAGCTACTTCGTGCCATTCTCGCAGGAGCTGGGCGTGGAGGAGGATCGCGGCGTGCTGCTCGCCGGCGCCAAGTGGGTGCCGGTCAAGGGGCTCACCATCGGCGCCATCGATTATGACATACCGGATACGCTCAACACCGCGTTTGCCGAGATCGACTGGATTTTCCCCACGCTTGCGGATGGCCTGCAGTTCCGCGTGAGCGTGAACTACACCGATCAGCGCACGATCGGCGAGGAGCTGATCGCCGGGGCGCCCTACGCCACTTCGCAGGTGTCGGCGCGCGTCGCGGCGAGCTACCACGATGCAACCGTGCTGGCGACGATCTCGGCCAACGGCAAGGATGCCGATTTGAGCGGGCCGTTCGGCAGCTTCCCGGCGTATACGGTGCTGGACCAGCTCAACTTCAACGATGCCGGGGAGACGACGGTGGTGGTTGGCGCCGCCTACGACTTCTCCCATATCATCACCGACGGCCTCAAGTTTCAGGCGCGCTACGGCAAGGGATGGGACGTGATCGATCCGCAGACGGGTGAGCCGCAGTCGCGCCAGGACGAGTTGAACCTCGAACTCGAGTATCTGCCGCGCTCGGGCCCGTTTGAAAACCTGCATGTGCAGTTTTTCTATTCGGACGTGCGCTTTCCCGACAACCCGCCGGGCGAGCAGCATCAACCGCAATATCGCACGATCTTCACCTACCTCGTTCCGCTGCTTTAAGCATTGCAGTCGTAGGATTGGCATCCGTGCGCAACGACGAAAGCGGCGACATGAAAAGCTCAGCGTCCGAGGATGCGCGGCACGGCGAGCCCATTCGCCCGTTCGACGCCATCATGCTCGACGTCGGCGACAAGCACTGGAACTACGTGGAGCAGATCGGCTGCAAGGATGGCGCGCCGGCGATTTTCCTGCATGGCGGCCCGGGCAGCGGCTCGCAGCATGCGCACCGCGCGCTGTTCGATCAGAAGCGCTCGCGCGGCATTTTGTTCGACCAGCGCGGCTCCGGGCGCAGCCATCCGTATTTGTCGCTCGAGGCCAACACCACCCAGCATCTCATCGCCGACATCGAACGCATCCGCGAGCATCTCGGCATCGAGCGCTGGCTCGTCGTGGGCGGCTCCTGGGGGTCGACGCTCGCGCTCGCCTACGCGCAGGCGTTCCCCGCGCGCGTGACGGGGCTGGTGCTGCGCGCGATCTTCCTCGGCACGGCTGAGGAAGCGCACTGGGCGTTCGTCGATGGGCCGAAGCTGTTCCGCCCCGACCTCTATGCAGACTTTATCGCGCCGCTGCCAAAGTCCGAGCAAGACGACGCGCTCGGCGCCTACATACGCCGCCTCGTCGATCCCGATCCTAACGTGCATGGACCCGCCGCGCGCAACTGGGCCGCCTACGAGCGCGCCTTATCCAAGCTCACGCCCGGGCAGACGCGGCTTGCGCTCGAGGGAACCGGCGAAGCGCGCCTGCCGCCGACGCCGTTCGTCGAGGCGCACTACATCCGCCACGATTTCTTCCTCAAGCCCGATCAGCTGCTGCGCGAGGCCACGAAGCTCAAGGGCATTCCCGGCGTCATGGTGCAGGGGCGCTACGATCTCCTGTGCCCGCCCAAGAGCGCCTATGCCATGCACGAAGCGTGGCCCGGTTCGCGCCTGCAGATAGTCGAGAACGCCGGCCATTGCATGAGTGAACCGGGTGTCTTCGCCGCCATGGCGAACGCCGTGCGCGAGCTCAGCTCGTAGTCTCAGCCGGCCTTGAGCTTGCCGGCCGCCCGCGCGCGCCGTCGCTCGTACTCCTCCTCCATCGCCGCGACGTGGCGATAGACGTTCTGCAGCTCCTCGCGGCGGTCCTCGCTCTGCGCCTCTTCCAGCCATTGCGCGAACTCCTCGCGCAGCGTGAACAGCACCTCGAGCGCGCCGACGGCTTCGTGCAGCTCCTGCTCGGGCGTGATGACATTGAGATCGGGCATCGCGGGCCAAGTCCTTGCGGCGTCCTGCTGCTTGCCGGCTGCAGCGTTCAAAGCGCAGGATAGCAGCGCGGACCGGGGCGCGATGAAATCCGCCGCTCGTCGTTAAGGGAGATTTGCCGTGCGCATCATGCTCGCTCTCGTCTGTAGCGTCGTCGGATTTGCGTCCGCCGCGCTTGCCGCCGACGCCCCGAAGCTGACGCTGTCCTTCGGCGCTGAAAAACAAACGTTCACCGCCGCCGAGCTGCTCGCGCGCTCCGATGCGGCAACCATCGAGATCCCCAACGATCCCTCCTATGGCCGCGCCATGTCGTACCGCGCGGTGCCTTTGCTCGACCTGATGGGCGACAAGATCGAATCCAACCTCGACACGATCGAGGGAGCCGCGCTCGACGGGTTCGTGTCGCAGATACCACTCGCGCTCGTCGTCGGCGGCTCGTCGGCTGGCGGCAGCGTCGCCTGGATCGCGGTGGAGGATCCTGCCAACCCGTGGCCGCCGCTGGCCGACAAGACCGTGAGCGCAGGGCCGTTCTATCTCGTGTGGGAGCAGCCCGAGCGGTCGGGCGTCGGCAGCGAGCAATGGCCCTACCAGCTCACGAGCCTCACCGGTGTCGAATCGCCGGCCCACCGCTGGCCGCAGATGGCGGTCGGCGCCGATGTGCCCGCAGACGCGCCCGCGCGGCACGGCCAGGCGGTGTTCACCGCTCAGTGCATGCCGTGCCATCGTATGAAGGGGGCGGGCGTCGGCGAGCTCGGGCCTGACCTCGGCCAGCCGATGGGCCCCACGCAGTATTTCCAGCCCGAAGCGCTGCGCAAGCTGATCCGCGACCCCAAATCGGTGCGGACGTGGCCGCAGCAAGTGATGCCTGGATTCACCCCGGAAAGGCTATCGGACACCGATCTGGAGGCTGTGATCGCCTACCTCGGCGCCATGGCGCCAGCCGCACACTAGACCCCGGCACCGCATTAGCCGCCCGCGAGGCTTAGCCGGGGAAGCGGATGAGGATCTGCATCTTGACGAGCCAGGGGAAGAGAGTGCGCATGACGTCGCCCGCGAGCCATAGCAGGCCGCCGAGGATGATCAGCGCCGGCACGGCTGCGAATACCGCCTTGATGTAGAACATCATCAGCCGCACGAACGGCACGTCGAAGCGGGTGACGACGGCCGGGATCGCGTCGCGCTCGGGGGACCCGTCGTAATCGTCCCTGCGCTCGCCGGCTGAGAAGCCGTAGGTCAGCTTGGCGGCGCGCTTGCGCGCCTCGTCCTCGCGGGCGGCACGCTGCGCGTCGCGCTCGCGGCGCACCGTGCGGGGAAGGTCGTCTAGGGCCTCATCCATCATGAGGGAGAAATTGGCGTCGGTCACCGGTACCTCCTCATCCGTGCGAAGCCCTCCCCCGGGAGCTGCCGCAGCGGCCGTGTGCAATTTTAGTGGCCGGTGGAAACGTCCTACCGTGCGCCTTCCGATATTGCTATTTTGCGCCTGCAATTTGGCGGAGGCTTGAAATTGAGCGATTTGCGGCGGCTTGTACGCACCATTCCGGACTATCCCAAGCCCGGAATCCTGTTTCGTGACGTGACCACCCTCATGGGGGATGCACAGGGCTTCAAGGCCGCAATCGAGGGTTTGGCCGCGCCTTATTTGGGCAACAAAATCGACGCGGTTGCCGGCATCGAGGCGCGCGGCTTCATCGTCGGCGGCGCCGTTGCCGACCGGCTGGGTTGCGGGTTCATCCCGATCCGCAAGAAGGGCAAGCTGCCGTGGAAGACCATCGGCCAGCAGTACGCGCTGGAGTACGGCGTCGACATCATCGAGATCCACGAGGACGCCATCAAACCGGGTCAGCGCATCCTGATCATCGATGACCTGATCGCGACGGGGGGCACCGCGGAAGCGGCGGCGAAGCTCATCAGCCGGACCGGCGGACTCGTGGCGGGCGCCGCCTTCATCATCGATCTGCCGGATCTCGGCGGCATCGACGTGCTGCGCAAACACGGCATCCGCACGCACGCGCTGATGGCGTTCGAGGGCCATTGATGCGGCCCGCCGCTGCGCGAAAGCTCAAGGCCTGATGGCGCAGGTATCGTTACCGGCCGACAAGGTGCGGCTTGCGCTCGATCGCATCAACGCTTGGCGCGCCGATCCGCAAGCGAGCGTCGCTTGTCCGGTGTGCGAGGCGGCGGGTTTGCAGATCCTCGATCAGTCGGCGCGGCCGTACGCGGAGTGGTACGCGCTCACGTGCCCGGCGTGCGGGTTGACCGCGACCATCAACGTGCCTATGTCGCCGCACGTCCCATCGGGTGATTAGGTGCGGTGACTAAGCGCGGTGAGTAGGCAATGAAGATCAAAGGCAAGGACTACCGCACCATCTGGCTCGCCGAGGACGGCTGGTCGGTCGAGATCATCGACCAGACGCGGCTGCCGCACGAGCTGGTCACGGTTGGCCTCAAGTCGGCCCAGGATGCAGCGCGCGCGATCCTCACCATGCAGGTGCGCGGCGCGCCGCTGATCGGCGCCACCGCGGCCTACGGGCTGGCCATGGCGATGCGGCAGGATGCCTCCGACGAGGCGGTCGATCGCGCGATCGCGTTCCTCGAAAAGCAGCGCCCGACCGCGATCAATCTGCGCTGGGCGCTGCAGGAGATGCGCCGCGCCGTGCAGAATCTGCCGCGCGAGGCGCGCGTCGCAGCGGCTTACAAACGCGCGGCCGAGATCTGCGATGAGGACGTCGAGACCTGCCGCATGATCGGCGTGCACGGCAGGAAGATCATCGAGGGTCTCGCGGCCGCGAAGAAGCCGGGCGAGCGCGTGGAGGTGTTGACCCACTGCAATGCCGGCTGGCTCGCGTGCGTCGACTGGGGTACGGCGACCTCGCCGATCTACCAGGCGCACGATGCGGGGGTTAAGCTTCACGTGTGGGTCGACGAGACGCGGCCGCGCAACCAGGGCGCGGCGCTCACCGCGTTCGAACTCGGCAGCCACGGCGTGCCGCACACGATCGTCGTCGACAATGCCGGCGGCCACCTGATGCAGCACAAGCGCGTCGACATGGTGATCGTCGGCACCGACCGCGTTGCTTCGAATGGCGATGTGGCGAACAAGATCGGAACGTATCTGAAGGCACTGGCGGCCAAGGACAACGGCGTGCCGTTCTACGTCGCGCTGCCGCATTCGACGATCGACTGGGCGCTGGCCGACGGGCTCGACATCCCCATCGAAGAACGCTCGGGCGATGAGGTTTTAAAAATGCCGGGGCGGCTCCCCGATGGCACGGTGGTCACGGTCGAGATTGCGGCACCGGGGTCGCCCGCGGGGAACCCGGCTTTCGACGTGACGCCGGCGCGCCTCGTGACGGGTTTCATCACCGAGCGCGGGGTTTGCCCGGCGACGCGTGACGGGCTGCTTTCACTCTACCCCGAGCGCGCCTAAGCCTAACTGCGCGCAGCGATTGGCCGTTCATCATCCGCCAAAGAATGTGTGGCACATACAGGGCTCGAAACGCCTTGAGGAGTGGCCGGTAGCGTGAGTGCGAAGTCTAAAAGCAGCGAGGACAAGGCGCGTCGCGCGGTGATCGAGACCGCGCTCGCGATGAGCCGCTCGGGCCTGTCGCCAGGGCGCTCGGGAAATGTCTCGTGCCGCTTCAAGGACGGCATGCTGATTACGCCGACCGGCATGGCGTATGCCGACATCAAAACGCGCGACGTCGTGTTCGTCGATCGCCACGGCAAGGTGCCGGGGAAGAAATCGAAAAAGCCCTCGAGCGAGTGGCGGTTTCATCTCGCGGCCTATCGCGCGCGCGCTGACATGAACGCCGTCGTCCACACGCATTCGATGCACGCCACCGTGCTTGCATGCGCGCACAAACCGATTCCGGCCATCCATTACATGGTGGCGGTTGCGGGCGGCAACGACATCCCGCTGGTGCCCTACGACACCTTCGGCACCGAGGAGCTGGCGAACCACGTCGCCAAGGGCCTCAAGCAGCGCGACGCCTGCCTGATGGCGAACCACGGGCAGATCGCGGTCGGCGCGACGCTTGCCTCGGCGCTGGAGCTTGCGGAAGAGGTCGAGGTGCTGGCGAAGCAGTACTGGAAGGTGCTGGCGCTCGCGGGCGAGCCGCACATTCTCACCGACGAGGAAATGACGCGCGTGTTGAAGCGCTTCAAATCGTACGGCCAGCGCGCGCAGGACGAGACGGAATAGCGCTTAGGGGCGCGGCTCTTCGTCGAGCTGGCGATCGCAGGTGCGCTTCCACTGCTGCTTGCTCATGTGCGTCGCCGGCTCCCAGATCGCCATGCAGTCCGCGAGCTTTTTCGCGCGCGTGGGCGGCGGCGGCGCGACGGTGCCGGTCGTCAGAGAATCCGCCGAATCGGACGCCGCGTCGATTTTCGCGGGCGACTGGCTCGCCGGAGTCTGGGCTTCATCGGCGGCACGTGCGGGCACCGTCATGGCGACGGCGCCGGCAAGCGCGCTGATCGTCAGAAAAGTCTTTGTGTTCTTGAGCATGTGGCCGCTGTTAGGTTGCAATCTCGTTCGAAATAAGAACGCACACGCTCTTGTCGTCCCGTCGGTTAATTGGGCAATCGCCGCGGCATTTCAAGGCATCGGCGATCGGCGAATGCGGTCGCACGATCGCTTTTCTCAGTTGGCGAAGCGGAAGTGCATCACGTCGCCGTCCTTGACGACATACTCCTTGCCTTCCAGCCGCATCTTGCCCGCGTCCTTGGCTCCGGTTTCGCCGAGACTCGCGTAGTCGGCGTAGCCGATTGTCTCGGCGCGGATGAAGCCCTTCTCGAAATCGGTGTGGATGACGCCGGCGGCTTGGGGCGCGCGTGTGCCGCGCGTGATTGTCCAGGCGCGCGTCTCCTTGGGCCCGACCGTGAAGTAGGTGACGAGGTCCAAGAGCTTGTACCCCTCGAGGATCAGGCGGTTGAGGCCCGGCTCATCGAGGCCCAAGTCCTTCAAGAATTCCGCGCGGTCGCTGGCGGGCAGGCCTGCAAACTCTGCCTCGATCTTGGCCGAGATGACGACGCAGCCGGCGCCCTCGGCGCTGGCCCGCTTCTCGACCGCGCGCGAGTAGTCGTTGCCGCCGGCGGCCGACGCCTCATCGACGTTACAGACGTAGAGCACCGGCTTGGCCGTGAGCAGCTGCAACGCGACGTACTGCGGCGCCTCCTCGGGCGTCAGCTCGGCCAGGCGCGCGGGCTTGCCCTCGCGCAGCAGCACCAGCGCCTTGTCCATCAGCGCGACCTGGAGCTTTGAGTCCTTGTCGCCGGTCTTGGCTTTCTTCTCGATGTTGGCGCGGCGCTTCTCCAGGCTGTCCATGTCTGCGAGCATCAGCTCGGTCTCGACCACCTCGGCGTCGGCCAGCGGATCGATGCGGCCTTCGACGTGCGTGACGTTGCCGTCATCGAAGCAGCGCACGACGTAGGCGACCGCGTCGACCTCGCGGATGTGGCCGAGGAACTGGTTGCCCAACCCTTCGCCCTTGGAGGCGCCGCGTACGAGGCCCGCGATGTCGACGAACGTCAGCCGCGTCGGGATGATCTGGGCGGACTTCGCCATCGCGGCGAGCTTGTCGAGGCGCTCGTCCGGCACGCCGACCTCGCCGACATTGGGCTCGATGGTGCAGAACGGATAGTTCGCGGCCTCTGCCGCCGCCGTCTGCGTCAGCGCATTGAACAGCGTGGATTTGCCGACGTTCGGCAGCCCCACGATGCCGCATTTAAAGCCCATGTTTCGTGCCTGCGGTGGAAGAGGGATCGAGCGCGAGCAGCACAGCTGCTGCAACCCGTGAAGATGGGGCATGACTAGTGGCTTCAGCAGCGAAAGTGAAGACTTCTTTCGCCGCAGGCGGCCCTGGTTTTAGCGATGGTATTCCCATTCGGCGAGCGCGCCGGGATATCCATGCCGCCATGCGAGCTGGCGCCGCACCGAGTGGACGTATCTCGATGCCGATCGCGCGATGCCCGGGTTGGGATGCTTTGCGATCTCCGTCTCGAACTCGAGATTGAGATTTGCCGCACGGCTCGTTTGTCCGGCCGACCTGTCGCGCAGCGGCGGGACGCCTTCACGCGCGAAGGCGGCCGCGGTGCCGAGATGAACTAAGCGCAGCATGGTCATCATTGAAAACTGCCTCCGACCATTCCTTTTAGCAGATCCCTAGCGGAAACTTGAAAGCACGAAGGTCGAATAGCTCGAGGGGCTGGGTAGGCGCTTCTTGCCGGTCATGGCATCGGCCAGCGCCTCGCCCATGTTCGTGTCGGGCTCGAGCGATTTAACCGCGATGACGATGAACGGCCGCTGCCAGCTGGTGCCGCCCGTCTCGCAGTTGGTGCAGGGCTCGCGGTACTGCCCGAGGTTCAGGGTCGAGATCGGCACTGTCTGCGCCACGGCTCCGCTGACCAGCGTCGCCGCCTGCTTGGCGCGGCGCTGGGCGCGGTCGACCTCATCGGTCGCGCTGCCCTCCTGCGAGGCGGTGCCGACCGCGATCACCTCCCTGGCGTCGCTGAGCGCGCTGCGCACCTCCTCGTCCAGCACGGCCGCAGCCAGCTCGGGCGCCGGAATGGTCTTGCCGTCCTTCTCGAGGTCTTCCGCGCTGCCGCGCACCCAGAGGAAGCTCTTGTTCAGCACCACGACGTCGAACGCGCCCTTCCGGCCCGCCTTGTCGCGGCCTTCGATGGCGAACACGGTCGAGGTTTTCGTCTGGCGCTCTTGCGCCTCCGGCGCGATGGCTGCGGTCTCCATGCCGGCCGGCGTCATCCTATCCTTGACGATGACCGCGCCGACGGCTGCCGCGCCGCCGGTCGCTGCAACCGCGACGGCGATCCCGGCCTTGGTCTTGAAGAAGGCGAGGATCCGGTTGAACCAGCTGTGCGCGCTCGAGCCGCGGCGGTACCGCTTCCACCAAACGAGGGCGCCGCGGCGCTTCCTGTCGTCCTCATCGCCGCCGTTCATCTCGGTCATGTCTGCCTCCCCTTGCACTTAACGGTGCTCAGGATAGAGACAGTCCGTGACGGCTGAAAGCGGCGAGTGCGGCTGCCTGCGCTCAAATATTGACGTTGTGGATGATCCAGCCGGCGGCCAGGGCGATCAATCCGGCGATGACGATCTGCGGCAGCACCGAGACGAATTTGCTGAGCAGCTCGACGAAGGCGTGGAACAGGGCGACCACGCCCGACCATAACGCCATGAAAGCCCTATAGAGAATGTAGGCGATGGCGACGAGGGCAATCACGAGCAGCACGATCTTCCAGATCGGCAGGCTCTGCCAGTCGGAGGAAAAGATCGAGACGATCTGACCGAACGACCATGCCCAGACGAGCCCCAAGAACCTGAAGATTGCAGCAATGCCCTGCTGCAGGAACGCAACGATCTGGTTGATGATCTGGACCATGGACGTCTCCCCAAACCGCTAGAGCGATCCCCACGCGCGGCGCCTGACAGTGGCCCGGTCTGCGGCAAGGCGCAAGCTGCGATGCAGCAGCACCTTAAATCCGCACGACGCCCCGAACTAAGCCTTGAGCCGGTAGCCGGTCTTGAAGATCCACCACACGACGGCGAGGCAGAGGCCTAAAAATAGAACGGTCGCGCCCAGGCTCGCCGTCACATCAACGTCGGCGATGCCATAAAAGCTCCATCTGAAACCGCTGATCAAATACACGACGGGGTTGAACAGGGTCACGGTCTGCCAGAACGGCGGGAGCATCTTGATCGAATAGAAGGTGCCGCCGAGGAACGTCAGCGGCGTGATGATGAGCAGCGGGATCACCTGCAACTTTTCAAAGCCGTCGGCCCAGATACCGATGATGAACCCGAACAGGCTGAAGGACAGCGCGGTCAGCACCAGGAAGGCCAGCATCCAGAAGGGGTGCTCGATGTGCAGCGGGACGAACAGCGAGGCCGTCGCCAGGATGATGAGGCCGATGATGACGGATTTCGAGGCCGCGGCGCCGACGTAGCCCAGCACCACCTCGAGTGGCGAGACGGGCGCCGAGAGGATCTCGAAGATGGTGCCGGCGAAACGCGGGAAGTAGATGCCGAACGAGGCGTTGGTGATGCTCTGGGTCAAGAGCTGCAGCATGATCAGGCCCGGCACGATGAAGGCGCCGTAGCTCACACCGTCGATCTGCGTAATGCGCGAGCCGATCGCGGCGCCAAACACGATGAAATAGAGCGAGGTCGACAGCACAGGCGAGAAGATCGACTGCATGACCGTGCGCCAGGCGCGCGACATCTCGAATATGTAGATCGCCTTGACCGCGTGCAGGTTCATTTGGAGCTCCGCACCAGGTCGACGAAGATGTCCTCGAGCGAGGTCTGCGTGGTGTTGATATCGGAGAATCCGATGCCGGCTGCGCGCATGTCGTTCAACAGCGCTGTGATGCCGGTGCGCTCCGCGCGCGTGTCGTAGGAGAAGACCAGCTCCTTGCCGTCCGCCGATAGCGCCAGCTTGTGGGCTGCGAGTGCGGCGGGGATCTCGGTCAGCGCTTCGTTGAGGTTCAGCGCCAGCTCCTTTTTGCCGAGCTTGCGCATGAGCTCGACCTTGTCCTCGATCAGGATGATCTCGCCCTTGTTGATGACGCCGACGCGGTCGGCCATCTCCTCGGCTTCCTCGATGTAGTGCGTGGTGAGGATGACGGTGACGCCGGTGGCGCGCAGGTCGCGCACGATCTGCCACATCTCCTGGCGCAGCTGCACGTCGACGCCGGCCGAGGGCTCATCGAGGAACAGGATCGAGGGTTCGTGCGAAAGCGCCTTGGCGATCAGGACGCGCCGCTTCATGCCGCCCGAGAGCGTCATGATGCGGTTGCCCTTCTTGTCCCATAGCGTGAGCTGCTTCAGAATTTTCTCGATGTAGGCCGGATTGGGCGCCCGGCCGAACAGGCCTCGGCTGAAGCTCACCGTGTTCCAGGGCGACTCGAACATGTCGGCCGTCAGCTCCTGGGGCACGAGGCCGATCATCGCGCGCACCTTCCGGTACTGCGCCGAGATGTCCATGCCGTCGACCGTCACGCTACCGCCCGACGCATTGACGATGCCGCAGATGATGTTGATCAGCGTTGTCTTGCCGGCGCCGTTGGGACCGAGCAGGGCGAAGATCTCGCCGCGGCGGATCTCTAGGTTGACGTCCTTCAGGGCCTTAAAGCCGCTGGCGTACGTCTTGGACAGGTTTTTGACGGAGATGATCGGCGGCATCGATGTCATGGGGCGCAATTAGGCGGCTTAGCCCGCTCCTGCAAGGCTGTTGACGCTCATTCCTTGCCGCCGCGTCCCGCGAGCCACTTCTTCAGGTTGTCGGCCAGCGCTCCGGCGCGCTTGCCCATCCGCTCGCCGGCGGGATGCGCCGCGCGGCTCGCAGGCGCCTTGCGGGGGGGCGGGGGCTCGTCTTCTTCGGCAGTTTCTATCGTGCGCAGCGCACTTGCCGTGTGCGACAGAAAGCGGGCGCTGTCGCCCTGCGCGAGGAAACGCGCGGCATCCGCCATCGCGTCCAGCAGCGGCTCCAGCCACTGGTATTCCGCCTTGGCGAAGTCGTGCAGCACGTAGTGGGCCACCGCCTCCTTGACGCCCGGGTGTCCGACGCCGATGCGCACACGGTTGTAGTCGTTGCCGATGTGGGCGGTCATCGAGCGCAGCCCGTTGTGGCCGGCGTTGCCGCCGCCGGCCTTCACCTTCAGCTTGCCAGGCGCCAGATCGATCTCGTCGTGAAAGACGTAGACGTCCTCGGGCGCGATTTTGAGGAAGCGCTGCGCCTCGCCGACGCTCTGTCCGCTGTCGTTCATGTAGGTGGCGGGCTTTAAGAGCAGGACGCGCTTGCCGGCGAGGCTGCCCTCGGTGGTCACGCCCTGGAAGCGGCGGCGCCAGGCGCCGAAGTCGTGGCGCTCGGCGATCTTATCGACGGCCATGAAGCCGACGTTGTGCCGGTTGTGTGCGTACTTGGCGTCCGGGTTTCCCAGACCGACGAGGAGCTTCATGGGCGACCCGCGCAAGACGAACAAACGCGTGCGCCAAAAGCCTGGCTAGAAGCGCACGGCCCGATCGGCGGCCTACTTCTTCTTGTCGCCGGCCTTTGCGGCAGGCGCTGGTGCGCCTTTGGCGCCGGCCTTGGCGGCAGGTGCTGCCGCGCCCTTGGCACCGGCGGCCGGTGCACCCTTGCCGCCCGCTGCCGCAGCACCCGCGGCTGGAGCCCCACCGGCTGCCGCTGCGGCTTCGGCGCTGGCTGCAGAAGCGGCTGCCGCTGCTGCTGCCACTGCTGCGTCTTCTTCGTCCTGCTTCACGGCGCCGGCGATGGTAGCGATCGTGAAGTCACGTCCCTTGATGGTCGATTCAACGCCCTCGGGAAGCTTGATCGCCGAGAAATGCACCGAGCGGCCGATCTCGAGTCCCGTGAGGTCCACCTCGAAGAAGGCAGGGATCTTGTCGTAGGGGCAGGTCACCTCGATGTCGTGGCGCACGACGTTCAAGACGCCGCCGCGCTTCAGGCCAGGCGAGAGCGCATCGTTGATGAAGCGCACGGGGACGGCGACGCGAATGCGGCCGTCCTTGCCGATGCGCAGGAAGTCGACGTGGATCGGCTGATCCTTGACCGGATCGACCTGGAGATCGCGCGGGATCACGCGGTTCTTCTTGCCCTCGATGTCGATTTCAAAAACGGTCGATGTGAAGTGGCCCTTCAGGACCTGCTTCCAGAGCTCGTTGTAGTCGAGCGCGATGGTCTCGGGCGGCTTGCCGTCGCCGTAGATGATGGCCGGGACCTTGCCTTCACGGCGCGTCTGGCGCGCGGCACCCTTGCCGGCATTCGCGCGGCCCGTCGCCTTGAGCTCGGGGGACTGCTGGGCCATGGCCTTGATCTCCAACGTAAAAAGGCCAATACGGCCTTGAAAGCCTGCGCCCGGCCAGACAGAGGCCGAGCGGCGTCTCATGCGGTGGTGCTTGAGATGGCGCGGGTTATAGCCGCCGATTGCGGCCTTGGCAATCGCTCCTCCGGCCTTGCGGACGCGCGGACCGGCCCTGGCTTAAAGCCCGGCCGGGCCGTTTGACACGGTGCGCTCAACCCCGTTCATATCGGTGCGACGAGGCCCCTCAGTTAACGGCGGAACATGGTTCGCAAAGGCACCAAGCGGCGCGCGGCGCCCGAGCAGGACAGGATGATCGCGGAGGCCCTGCGCGGGGTCGGCCGTCCGGTCAGCGCATACGAGCTGATCGACAAGCTGCGCGCCAAGGCGACGCTCGCGCCGCAAACGGTCTACCGCTCCCTCGACCGGCTCATCGCCGACGGCCAGGCGCACCGGCTTGAATCGCTCAATGCGTTCGTCGCCTGCTGCCACCCGAGCCACGAGGGCGCGGCGGTGTTTGCCATTTGCGACGATTGCGGCATCGTCACCGAGTTCGACGAGCCGACCGCGGTCGACAAGCTTTCCGCGTGGGCGAAGAAGGCGAAGTTCGCGGTCAGCCAGATGACGCTCGAGATCCGCGGGCGCTGCCGCGCCTGCTCGAATTAGCGAGCCTCAGTAGAAGAGGCTGGAGACGCTTTCCTCGCGCGCGGTGCGCAGGATGGCTTCGCCGATCAGCGGCGCAATCGAGAGCACGCGGATGTTCTTGGCCGCGAGCACGGCCGCCGTCGGCTGGATGGAATCCGTGATCACCAGCGACTTGAGCTTGGAGTTCTGGATGCGGCTGACCGCCCCGCCCGACAACACGCCGTGGGTGATGTAGGCCATCACCTCGACCGCACCGTGCTGCAGCAGCGCCTCTGCGGCATTGACCAGCGTGCCGGCTGAATCGACGATGTCGTCGATCAGGATGCAGCGCTTGCCGTCGACATCGCCGATGACGTGCATGATCTCCAATTCACCGGGACGCTCACGCCGCTTGTCGCAGATCGCGATCGGCGCCTCGATGCGCTTTGCCAGCGCGCGGGCGCGAACGACGCCGCCGACGTCGGGCGACACGACCATCAGGTTGCTGCCCTTGTGGTGCTCCTGGATGTCGCGGACCATGACCGGCGCGGCGAACAGGTTGTCGGTCGGGATGTCGAAGAAGCCCTGGATCTGCCCGGCGTGCAGGTCGAGCGTCATCACGCGGTCGGCGCCGGCGCGCTCGATCAGGTTGGCGACGAGCTTGGCCGAGATCGGCGTGCGGGGGCCGGGTTTGCGATCCTGGCGGGCATAGCCGTAATACGGAATGACGGCGGTGATGCGCGCAGCCGACGCGCGCTTCAGCGCGTCGATCAGGATCAAAAGCTCCATCAGATTGTCGTTGGCCGGAAACGAGATCGACTGGATCACGAAGACGTCCTGCCCGCGGACGTTCTCCTGGATCTCGACGAAGATCTCCATGTCGGCGAAGCGCTTCACCTGCCCCTTGGTCAGGGGCAGCTTCAGGTGAGCGCATATAGCTTCGGCGAGGGGCCGGTTGGAATTTCCGGCGACCAGCTTCATCGGTAGGTGGCCGCGGCCGTCTCCGGTCCGGGGATCGAAAGGCATGAGTGCCTCCAGGCCGTCCGCGGGGCGCTTCTAGCAAGCGCGCCCCCACCTGTAAACGGCGCGGGCACCAGCTTGCCGTCGGAAAGTTGACGCTCTGTGACTGCGGTGCTTCGCACCGACGCAACCGCAGGGCTTCGCCCTTACGTAACCACGGGCTTCACGCTGACGTAAGCGAGCGCCCCATACATCCGCGACCGCACCGTCTCGCGGGGACGCGACCACGGCCGCTTGGAGGGGCTGAACCGCGGCGTGGTGAGCCGCGGTCCTGGCTTGTTTCTGGCTAGTTGGCGCTGGTCGTCTGGGTCGTGGCCTGCGGCAGCAGCTTGAGGATGCCCTGGGCGGCGGCTGCGGCGGCGGCGTCGGCCGTCTTGCCCCATGGCCCGTCGAGCGAGCCCTGCGGCACCTCATTCTTCTGCGAAACGCTGCCGAGCTTCTTGCCGTTGGGATCCGAGACGCTCCAGTCGATGGTGATCGGCTGCTTGCCGTCGGCGCTGGCACCCATGGCGACCTTGCCCTCGACCGTATAGGTGTCGGGCGCGGTGGTCTCCGAGAGCGCAACGCCGTTGCGCGACAGCTCACGCTGCAACGCCATGCGCAGCGAGCTGCTGCCATCGCCCGGTGCGCCGTTGACGATCGGCACGCGGGCCTTGATCGCGCCGCCAGTCCCGATGCTGCCCGTCGCGCGCGGTGCCGCTGGCGGAGCGGTGCCAGCCGTTGGCGTCGAGCTGCCCGTGGTGAGGGCGGCGGTCTGTGCGGGCAAGGTGGGCGACGCGGCGCTCGCAACGGCAGGCGCTGCCGACTGGTTCGGCAGCCAGGCCGTGAGCGACGTGACGGTCTTGGAGGTGATCGCCTCGACCACCGGACCGGTGACCGCGGTCCACGGATCGTGGCTGTTGCCGGATGGAGCCGAACTCCTCGCCGCTCACGCGATGCACGCCTTTGCCGGCGGCGTCGGTGACATCCCAGATGTAGGAGATCTTGGCCCGCGAGCCCTTCTTGTCGATCGAGGAGACGACGTAGCCGCGCAGCGTGTACTGCGCCAACTCGCCGGCCGACTTGGCGACGCGGATGTTCTGCTTCTCGAGGTCGCCGGCGAGCTGCGCCTGCAACTGTTTCGAGACGGTGTCAGGTGGACCTATGACCGGCGCAATCGCTACCTGCGCCGGGCGCGTTGTGGGGGCTGTTGCGGGAGCGCTCGCCACGGCGGCGGTCGGCGCATCGCTCATTGACGAGAAGAGAGACGAAGCCGTCTCGCAGCCCGCTAATCCGAATGCCAGCGAGCTCACGCACAGCGCCAATGTTATGGGCTTTATCTTGTGCCAAGCCGCAGCAGTATCAAAGGTCGTCACGTTGACGCTCCCCCGTTTGAATACCCGCTGTTCTTCCGGCGGCCGGCGTACAAACCTTGCGGCCTTAGTCTCCTCGATGACCGGTACCTATCTCAAGAGTCGTCTAAACCAGTCACATCCGCCGCGTCCAGATCGAATCCGATCAACCGCGCTCTCAGTTGTAATTCGTAGCGCGAAAGAAGGGTCAACATTGTGGATTGTGCAATTAAGTCACGACAATGGCGGAGATTTGGCGACCGTAATCGACCTCAGCGCGATGCTGCGAGCGGCGAAAGCTGAAGAAAAGTGATTCGTTCTCGTAAGTGCACGGTGAGCAGCGTTCGATTGTGCCGACTTTTGCGGCCAAAAGACGATCTTCGACATACTGGGGCAGATCAAATCGCGCGCGTGTTTCCGAAATATATCGGCGAAAGTAACGGGCGTTGCCGGAGCAACTTTGCAAAAGCTCCGTTTCGAACTCCGGACCGACTTCGTAGGAATCTTGGTTAATTGTCGGGCCGATCGCCGCGCGGATATTCGCGCGCTTGGCGCCTTGGCGCTCCATTTCCGCGATTGCCGCTTCGAGAATGCCGCCGACCGCGCCGCGCCAGCCCGCATGTGCTGCACCAACAACACCGGCTTGCGCGTCGGCAAACAGCACCGGCGAGCAGTCCGCCGTCAGCACGCCGATCGCGAGTCCCGGCGTCGATGTGACGACGGCATCCGCTTTGGGCCGGTCGTTCGCCGCGACCGGACCGGCAACGGCGAGCGCGGTCGCGCTGTGCACCTGATAGAGCGTCACGATATCGGTCTGCGTCGAACCAAGATGGCGGGCGATGCGCGCGCGGTTCTCGGCGATGTTGGCTGGTGCGTCCGCTGATCCCGGGCCGCAGTTGAGCGAGGCATAGGGCGCCTGCGAGACGCCGCCTTCGCGCGTGAAGAACCCATGCCGGATGCCGGCGAGCTCTTTGAGACTGCTCGATTCAATCGGCTTGAGGGTCGTTTCATCGCGCATGCTTGAGCACTTAAGGAGTGGGATCGCCGCTGTCCACTGGGCCGAGCGCGGGCAGAAGCGCCAAGCCGGGGCTGCGGACGCCGATCGCCTTGAAGCGGCTCCCCATCCCCGACGGAGCCATCAGCCGCGCAACTGCCGTTTCAATGCCGCCGGCTTTCGCAGGATTTGATCCCATCAGGCGCGCGGCACGTTCGGAGATGCCGAGCTGGCCGAGGAACGCCGCCTGCGGCACCGGACCGTCGCAGTCTAATCCTTGCCCGCGCATCGCGGCGGCAAACGCCGAGAAGTCGACTTGGGCGGTGAGGTCGGCCTCGCCGGGCGCGGCGAGCGGGTCCTCATAGCGGTGCTCGCGCACAGCTTGCAGCGTGTCGCCAAGGGCTGAATGGGCGTGGCCGTAATCGATGAAGAGCGCCGCGCTTGTCGGACCCAAGCCGGCGAGCTGCTGCGCCAGGTCTGCGAACGCCGGTGCTCGGCTTTCGAAAATCCAGCCGTCCTCGTGTGCGTTTGCAATGCCCGCGGGCGGTGGAACCTCGCCGCCGACGACGAACGCGAGGCGTCCGGCCGTATCGAGCCCGACGCAGCGCTCATGCCAGCGGCCTGCACGCCAGACAAATTGCGCGAGCGGCAGCGCGTCGAGGAACTCGTTGGCGATGACGATGGCGGGCAAGGCAGCGTCTTGCGTGCCAAGCTCGCGGCGCCAGGAGATCGGCACCGGTTCGCCCGCGAGCGTCGCGCGCTGTTCGGCCTCCAGCGCCGCGCTGACCTCTACAAGCTCCACACGCAGCGCATCGCGAAAGCCCGGCACCGCGCGCGCCGCGCGCAGGGCATCGCGCATCAGCGTGCCGCGCCCAGGGCCGAGCTCGATCAGGCGTACGGCGGACGGCTCGCCCATCTGCTGCCAGACGACGGCGCACCACAGGCCGATCAGCTCGCCGAAAATCTGGCTGATCTCTGGCGCGGTGATGAAGTCGCCCTGCCGGCCGATCGCATGGCGCACGCGGTAATAGCCGTGCGCGGGATCGTGCAGGCAGGCCTGAATGTAGTCGGAAACGCTGATCGGGCCGTTGCTCTTGATGCGTGCGGCAAGCTCGCCCGCGAGCGGTGTCATGATACGCGCGTCATGGATACAGGGGTCACGGCAGCGAGCGCGTGCGCGCGAGATAGATGATGGTCAGGCCCGCGAGCAGCATGGGGATCGAATAGATCATGCCGACCGTCAGGAGCGGGCCTAAGTTCAACGCGTGCGCATAATGCGGCTCGCGGAACTCCTCCGCGATCGAGCGCGCGATGGCGTAGCCCGCGAGGAACGTGCCGGTGACGAGGCCCGGGCGTTTCAAGGCGCCGAAGAAGTGCGTCAGCACGCGCAGCACGAGAAAGAGGATCAATCCTTCGAGCGCGGCTTCGTAGAGCTGGCTCGGATGGCGCGGGGTCGGCTCCACTTCGGGGTAGTGCAGCCTCGCCTCGGGAAACACCATGCCCCAGGGAACGGTGGTCGGGCGTCCGAACAACTCGCCGTTGATGAAGTTTGCAATGCGCCCGAAGAACAAGCCGATCGGTACCGACGCGGTGCACAGGTCCATGGTGCTCCAGGCGCTCACGTGCGCGCGCCGGGCAAAGATCCAGGTCGCCAGCCCGCAGCCGACGAGCGCGCCGTGGAAGCTCATGCCGCCTTTCCACACGGCGGGGATGTCGAGCGGATTGGCGAGGTAGTAGGCCGGCTCGTAGAACAGCACGAAGCCGAGCCGGCCGCCGAGCACGACGCCGGCGGTAATATAGAGCAGCAGATCGTCCACCACCTGCGGGGGGAAGGGCGGCTTGTCATTGGCCCAGAGCTTGGGCTGCTGCAGCAGGCGGCGGATATAGAGCCAACCCGATACGAGGCCTGTCAGGTAGGCGAGGCCGTACCACTTGATCGCGATGGGGCCGATCTGCAGCGCGACGGGGTCGATATGGGGAAACGCAAAGGCCAGCATGCGGATCTGCGCTCCAGGACGGCACCTTCGAGACCCGGTTCACCGCTCGCCCGGGCGCCGGGGCACGTTTTCGGCACGGACCGCGCTCTGTCAAGGGAGAGCCACTATGACAGCCCTGCGACTTGAACGGCGCGCCCCTGTTGCCCATAGTTGCAATACGCGCGGTCGCCACTCGACGCGCGTTCCCCGGAGGCCCGGCCATGACGCAGACCACCAACCGCTTCCTCGACGATCTCGCGCGCCTGATGACGGACGCCGCCGGCGCCGCCGACGGCATCAAGCGCGAGGTCACCGGCGTGATGCGCTCGCAAGCGGAGCGCCTGCTGAACGAGATGAATGTGGTGCAGCGCGAGGAGTTCGAGGCCGTGAAGGCGATGGCCGAGAAGGCGCGCGCGGAGAACGAGCTGCTGAGCGCGCGCATCGCCGCGCTCGAGGCCAAGCTCGCCTCGCACTGAAGTACAACTCGAGGCAAAGTCGCGCGCGACTTATCCCCGGCGAACTTCGCCAGCGCCTTCATTTATCCCGACAAAGCAGCGCTTTGTGGCGCAAGTAGCGCGTCCCGGTACTTTGGCCGTGGACGAAGGCGCAGGCGAACTTGCGACTCGAAGGGGGCTCTGTTTTCGTCGCGGGCGTCGATGAATTTTGCTTTTTCTTTGTTGTCGTTGCGTCGTCTTCGGCTGGGAAGAGCCGCTACACCAAACGGGAACGATCATGTCGGCAGAATTTGCCTACGAGCGCGTGTCAAATCCGATCGACCTCGTCGAGCAGCTCGCGATTGCGCACAACTGGACGACCGACCGCACCAACGACGAGGAGCTGACCCTCGTCATCGCCGGCTCCTGGACCGACTATCACGTCTCGCTCAACTGGCGGGAGGACCTCGAGGCGCTCCACCTCGCATGCGCGTTCGACTTCCGCGTCCCTGACAATCGCCTCAACGAGATGTACCGCCTGATCGCGCAGATCAACGAGCAGCTCTGGTTCGGGCACTTCGATCTTTGGACGATCGAAGGCCTCGTGATGTTCCGCCATGCGCTGCTGCTCAACGGGTCGCTCGCGACCCCGCGCCAGTGCGAAGCCATGCTGAAAGCCGCTCTTGAAGCCTGCGAGCGGTATTATCAGGCCTTCCAGTTCGTGGTCTGGGCGGGTAAGGAAAGCCGCGAGGCGCTCGTTTCGACCATGTTCGAGACCGAGGGCCAGGCTTAACCGAAGCCAGCTTAGGCTCGTTTCCAAATTACATTCCGGGTCCGCCAAATGCCCCTAGATCTGCAAGGCCCGCTGCTGGTGGCCGGCGCGGGCAAAATGGGCGGAGCGATACTTGCGCGCCTGCTCGAGCGCGGCCTCGATCCCAGGCACGTCATCGTGCAGGACCCCGAGCCCGCGCGCGAGATTGCCGATCTGCTGGCCGATCGCGCCATCGATGTGGTGCCGTTCATCGACGGGCTGTCGATGCAGCCCGCGGTCATCCTCATCGCCGTCAAACCTCAGACGATGGACGATGTGCTGCCCGGGCTCGCAGCGCTCGCCGGCCCCGAAACGCTCGTGCTCAGCATCGCGGCGGGGCGGCGCCTGTCGGGCCTTGCGGCCAAGTTCAAGGCCGGCACCGGGATCGTGCGCGCCATGCCGAACCTGCCGGCCTCGATCGGACGCGGCATCACTGTCGCGGTTGCCAATGCCGAAGCCACGCCGGTGCAGAAGGCCGTCGCGGCTGATCTGCTCGGCGCGGTCGGCGATGTGATGTGGGTCAGTGACGAGGCGCTGCTCGATCCGGTCACTGCGGTGTCGGGCTCAGGTCCCGCCTACGTGTTCCTGCTGGCCGAGTGTCTTGCGGAAGCGGGCCGCGCCGCCGGTCTCGATCCCAAGCTTGCCGACGAGCTTGCGCGCGCGACCATCATCGGCTCGGCGGCGCTGCTCGAGCAATCGGAAGCTTCGCCCGCAACATTGCGCGAAAGCGTGACGTCGCCCGGCGGCACGACGGCGGCAGCGCTCGCGGTCCTCATGGGGTCCGACGGACTGGCAAAGCTCGTCACGGCAGCGGTGGCGGCGGCAGCAAAACGCGGCCGCGAGCTTGGCAAGTGAGCTAACTGCTCGAACGCCTCTCGCGGCCGCGTGCTTTGGAACCTGAGCGGGCGTTAGCCCCGGCGATGCCCAGGTTTTATCGTGTGCGTCAGGTCGCTTCGGTCAGATACCCAAGGAGGAGAGGATCGGCCCGATTGCGCGTGTGGCTCCCTTTCGCATCACGTTTGGTAGGTCGGACGGCTATGAACGTTCGCTCTACCTAAGAGCGCTTGCCCGCAGGGCCGGCGCGTGGGTTCAGTTATGATATACAGTTACACTTCTGGCAAGTGGCTTTGAAAATTCCTCACGCGATCGTGAGAATCCGGGCGCCCGCTATGCCTGAGCGCCGCCATTCCGCCAGCGCCCTTTCGTTTTTCAGGCAACGCCCCCACCTCTAGGCATTGCGGACAAGGAGGCCACCATGCTCGACACGACGACGACAAGCGGACGCATCATCTCCGCCGCCCTCAGGCTCGCAGCCGAGCGTCCCTGGGCCGACGTGATGCTCCCCGACATCGCCAAGGCCGCGAACGTGAGCCTCGTCGACTTGCGCCGCGCGTTTGCCTCCAAGGCCGACATCGTCGCGGCGTTCGTGCGTGCCGTCGACGACGCCGTGCTGGAGCGGGCGCCCGAGCGGTCGCGAGAGACTGTTGGCGCGCAGAGCCCACGCGACGCGCTGTTCGATGTCGTCATGAGCCGTTTCGATGTGCTCGCTGCATATAAGCCGGCGCTGAAATCAATCACCGCAACCTGGCCGACGGATCCCGCGCTGCTGCGGGCGCTGTCGCTGTCGCAGGCGTGGATGCTGCGCGCCGCCGGCATTCCGGCAGAGGGCCTCGAAGGCCAGGTGCGAAGCGTCGGCCTCGGCGCTCTCTATGCCTCCGTGTTCCGCACGTGGTTGCAGGACGACGATCCAGGTCAGGCGCGCACCATGGCCGCGCTCGATCGCCGGCTGCGGCGCGGCGAGAGCACGCTCAACTCGATCGATGATTTCCGCAAGAAGCTGCGCGGGCTCGGCGAAGCGTTCGCCAATATGCGCAAGCCGGCGTCGCCACAGCCAGGCTCTGCTTCCAGCGCCAGCAACGGTATGCCGCCTGCCGCGTGAGGTTGATGTTCGAACCTACAGCGGCACGGAGATGATGGCGCGCAGGCCGCCCATCGAGCTTTCGCCGAGCGTGATGTCGCCGCCGTGGCTCTTGGCGATATCGCGCGCGATGGCGAGGCCGAGGCCGGTGTTGCCCTCGTCCTGGTTGCGCGCGTCGTCGATCCGGTAGAACGGCTTGAACACGTTGGCGCGCTCGGATGCCGGGATGCCGGGCCCGTTGTCATCGACCTCGATGCGCACCCATTGGCCTTCGACCGCGGCGCGGATCAGCACCTGATCCCCGTAGCGCATCGCGTTCGAGACGAGGTTGGTGATCGCGCGCTTGAACGCATGCCGCTTCAACGGCAGCACCACATCCTCGCGCCGCCGGCGCAGCTTCAAGTCGATCGGCGTGCCGTAGAATTGCGCCTCCTCGTGGACCTCCTGCAGCAGCTCACGCAGGTTCGTCGGCGCGGAAACCTCCCCGCCGTCGCCCTTGGCGAACGCGAGGTAGTCCTCGAGCATGCTCTGCATCTCGCGCACGTCCGACTGCAGCGCGCGTGTCTCGGCGTTGTCGTCGAGCAGGGCGATCTCCAGCTTGAACCGGGTGAGCACGGTGCGCAGGTCGTGGCTGACGCCCGCGAGCATGGTGGTGCGCTGCTCCACGTGCGTCATGATGCGGTCGCGCATTTCCAGGAACGCGACGGCGGCCTGGCGCACCTCGCGCGCGCCCCGCGGCCGGAAGTCCTCCGGGACCTTGCGGCCTTTGCCGAACGCGTCGGCGGCTTCCGCCAGCCTGAGGATTGGGCGTATCTGGTTGCGCAGGAACAAAATCGCGACGGTGAGCAGGATCACCGAGGAGCCGATCATCCACAACAGGAAGATGTGCGAGTTCGATGCGTATGTCTGCGAGCGTGTCGCAACGAAGCGCAGGATCGCGTTGTCGTCCTTGACGCGGATCTCGACGTGGCGCGATTCACCGACCGTATCGATCCAGAACGGCCGCTGCACCTGGTGGCGGATCTCGTCCGACAGCGCGCGATCGAGCAGGGCAAAGAACGGCTTTGGCTGCGGCGCGGGCAGGTCGCCGGGCGGGAGGATCTGCATCGAGAGATTGAGGCGATCGCGCGCCATCTCGATCAGCGCGTTGTAATCGTCCTTCTTGGGGTACTCCTCGTAGATGTCGATCAGCGCCGCGATGTCGCGTGCGGTCGCTTCCGACAGGCGCCGCGTGACCGCCTGCCAGTGGCGTTCCATGAACACGAACGCGACGACGCCTTCGAGCACCACGATGGGCGCGATGATGATGATGAGCGCGCGCGCGTAGAGGCCTTTGGGCAGGATGTCCGACAGCGCGGCGGCCATGCGGCGCATGTTGGCCTTGTGCGTCGCGCCGAGCCAACCGAGCGCCGACTTTGCGCCCTTGGAGACACCGGCAAGCTCCGGCCGTGCAGCCAGCCCCGGCAGCGAGCCCGCGGCAAGACGCGCCTGCGCCAAGCTCTTGCGGGCCCAGCTCTTGAGGGCTTGCCAGCCGGCGCGCAAACGCTGCGTGGGCTCGTCGTTTCGTGCGAGCATCGGGAAAGACGACCTCGTCAGCTACCCCCGCGGCTTTTCAATCGGAGTAGAGAATATACCCTTTACCGCGGACTGTCTGAAGGTAGACGGGATTGGAAGGGTCGGTCTCGATCTTGCGGCGAAGTCGGTTGATCTGCACGTCGATGGCGCGGTCGTTGCCGGTCGAATCCTCGCTCGAAAGCTCATGGCGCGCGATCGGCGTGCCGATGCGCTGGGCGAAAGACCGCAACAGGTCGCGCTCGCGCTCGGTAAGCTTGATGGCCTCCTCGCCCTGGCGCAACTCGCCGCGGCCGACGTGGAAGGTAAACGCGCCCATGCGGACCTCTTCGCTTGGACCCGCCGGTCCCGTCGCGCGGCGCAAGATGTTGCGCAGGCGCAGAAGCAGCTCGCGCGGCTCGAAGGGCTTGGGGATGTAATCGTCGACGCCCGCTTCCAGGCCCGCAATGCGGTGCTCGGGGTCGGCTTGCGCGGTGAGCATGCAGATCGGCACGGAGCGGGTCGCCTTCAGGTCGCGCGCAAGCTCAAGGCCGTTCTCGCCCGGCATCATCACGTCGAGCAGGATCACGTCGAACTCGAGCCCGCGCATGCCCGAGCGCGCGCTCGCGGCGTCCGATGCCGTCGTCACGCGGAAGCCATGCTCGGTCAGGTAGCGCCCAAGCAGCTCGCGGATCTTCTGGTCGTCGTCGACGACGAGCACGTGGGGCGCGTTGTCGGGAATGGAGCCGCACTGCGTGGTGGTGCTGACCGACTTCATGCTGCCCTCGCCATGCTGCATTGATTAGCCCGCACTGCGGGTGCCGGTCGGGAGACTAACAAGCGTCTCGACGCGCGATCGATCGGACTCTCCAATCATGGCAAAAAGGAAGCGCCGGGTGTACTCGCGCGCGCCGGGGCCTGATTTGCCGAGTGCCAATTCGATGCGCTTAATCTGCAGCGCCGTCAGCTTGTCGGCCAGGCGTCCGCCTTTGGCGGTCACGAACAGGCGGCGCTCGCGGCGGTCGTCGTTGCCGGCGCGCTGCATGATGAAGCCTTTGCCGATGAGCTGCTTCAAGACTCGCGCCAGGCTCTGCTTGGTGATCTTCAGCACGTCGAGCAGGTCGGCGACGCGCAGTCCGGGATGGCGGTGCACGAAGTGCAGCACGCGGTGATGTGCGCGGCCAAAGCCGTACTCTTCCAAGATCGCATCGGGGCCGGCGGTGAATTCGCGGTAGGCGAAAAATAGCAGCTCCGCGCAGGCGACGAGCTCTTCGCGCGAGGGGCGGTCGGCGGCTTCGGCGGCGGCTTGCTCGACAGGGACCGCAGCTGCCACGGAGCGGGTGGCGCGGCGTCCCGATACGCTGTCGGACGTTATGTCAGTCATGTTGACTTATTTCGCTCCGATTGGTAGTCGTGACAAGTCAAATTTGCGCATGCGCCAGAGGGTGTCTGCACGAGCGGGAAGGCTCGTGCAAGCTTGCGGGTAAACCGCAAGGGGCGATAGCGGAAAAGTATGCCGCGGCCACCCGCTAGGCCTTCGATCGCGCCCCTAAGTGGCAAATCTTTGCGCGAAAGTCCACGGAGAGAATTGCATGGCTGAGCCGGCACCCTTTCACGATCGCGATGGCTTCATCTGGCTCGACGGCAAGCTCGTCCAATGGCGCGACGCGAATATCCACGTGCTGACGCATGCCCTGCACTATGGCAGTGCCGTCTTCGAGGGCGAGCGCGCGTACGCCGGCGAGATCTTCAAGCTGCATGAGCATTCGCAGCGCCTGATCGAGAGCGCGCGCGGGCTCGATTTCGAGGTGCCGTATTCGGCCGACGAGATCGACAAGATTTGCCGCGAGGTTGTCGCTGCCAACAATCTGTCCGATTGCTACATCCGCCCCATCGCATGGCGCGGCAGCGAGCAGATCGGGGTATCCGCGCAGGCGACCAAGATCCACATGTCGGTGGCCGCCTGGCAGTGGGGATCCTATTTCCCGCTCGAGCAGCGCTTGAAGGGCATCCGGCTCACGATGGCGAAATATCGCCGTCCCGATCCGATGACGGCGCCGGCCAAGAGCAAGGCCGCGGGGCTCTACATGATCTGCACGGTTGAGAAGCATCGCGCCGAGCGCGCAGGCTTCAACGATGCGCTGATGCTCGACTGGCGCGGGCGCGTCGCCGAGTGCACCGGCGCCAACATCTTCCTCGTCAAGGACGGCGTCATCCACACGCCCGATCCCGACTGCTTCCTCGACGGCATCACGCGCCGCACCGTGATCGACCTGGCCAAGAAGCGCGGCTATGAGGTCATCGCGCGCGCGATCATGCCCGACGAGCTGCCGAGCTTCTCGGAGGTGTTCCTCACCGGCACGGCGGCGGAGGTGACTCCGGTCTCCGAGATCGACGCCCTCCGCTACAAGCCGGGGCAGATCACCGAGACCCTGCTGAACGACTACATGGCCTCGGTTCAGCCAGCCCGGCGCGCCGCCGAGTGAGGGTCTGAGCGAAGCGCTCGGCCGTGTATCCACACCCCGCGCAGGCCCCAAGCCTGCGTCTAGAGCGAGGCGGCAAGCGCTCCGCGCCCTTGCCCGTGGCCGCAACGGCACACTTGCGCCTGCCTCATAGGGCCTGCGCCCGTCATTCGGTTGCCTTGGGCCGGGAAGTCACCGAAACTGCGCGCGGGGCTTAGATTTGGGGCCGGGGCACTCTCATGCACCGCTTGGTTATGCTGGCAATTACGCTGGTCTGCGCGCTCGCTGGCGAGGCGGCCACGAGCCACGCGTACGCGGCGCAACGCGATTGCCAAACGATCCGTACCTGCAACTTCCGCAAGGGCGGGTCTTACCGCGGCTGCCTGTCGAGCTACAGCTGCCGCGTCTGCCGCTTCGTGCCGGTCTCGTGCCAGGGGCTGGGCGGGGGCAAGTGCCAGAAGCTGGTCTGCACTTGGGGCGGCATCAGCTGAGCACTGTTGAACTGAGGACCGCGCAAACCGGCGCGTCAGCCGAGACGGCTCACACATTCAATTGAGATGATCTGGATTGTGAGCGCGCGGGAAGCGCTCGAGTTTCAGTCTTCGCCGGATCAATCTTCGCGCAGCGCGGTGACGACGGCCGCCAGGAACGCCGCGATCGCAGCGCCGATGGTCGCGAGAGCGAGCGGGTCGAGCGCGTGGCCGATCGCGTTGCCGACCACAGCCAGAACCGCCGTCCAGAACAGCGCCGGGATCACCGAAACGATGGCTAGGCCCGCGAGCCGGTGCGATCCATGATCGCCGGTCTCGGTAGTGCGAACGGACTTGTTGTGTGCAGCGGCAGGCGTCATGCGCTCATCTCCGTGACTGGGGTCACGCTATGTCCGGCTGGTGAACGAGCGCCTAACGCCTGCACATGGCGCTCACCGGGTCGTAATCAATATTAACGGACCATGACGACACGTCCGCTGTGGAACAAGTCCGGGCGGCGCGTTATGCCCGACTATCTGTTTTGGGGATAATTCGCTGGCACCGGCACTCAATTCCTCGCAACGCGCCGACGTCGTCATCGTGGGCGGCGGACACAACGGGCTTACCTGCGCGGCATATCTCGCGGGCGCGGGCTTGCGCGTCATCGTGCTCGAAAAGAACGACGTCGTCGGCGGCGCCGCGCTGACGGAGGAGTTTCATCCGGGCTTCCGCAATTCGGTCGCCGCCTACACCGTGAGCCTGCTCAATCCGCAAGTGATCGCCGATCTTGAGCTTGCAAGGCATGGGCTCAAAATCGTCGAGCGCCCGGCCGCGAACTTCTGGCCGGTGGACGATGCGCGCTCGCTGCTGCTGCGCGGCGACCAGGCTGAACGCCAAAGCGCGATAGCTGAGTTTTCGCGGCGCGACGCCGAGCGTCTTCCGGCCTACGAGGCGGCGCTGGTGCGCGCGGCCGATGTCTTGCGCGAACTTGTGCTGCGCACCCCGCCCAATGCCGGCGGCGGTATCCTGGAGCTTTTGGCCGGCGCGCAAATCGGGCGCCGCGTGCTGGGGCTGGACACTCGACGACAAGCGGCTTCTGCTCGATCTTTTCACCAAGAGCGCTTCCGATTTTCTCGACGGCTGGTTCGAGAGCGAGGTGGTGAAAGGCGCGTTCGCCTTCGATTCCATCGTCGGCACCTACGCCGCGCCTTCGACGCCGGGAACCGCTTACGTGCTGCTGCATCACTGCTTCGGCGAGGTGAATGGCAAGCGCGGGGCCTGGGGACACGCGATCGGCGGCATGGGCGCAATCAGCCAAGCGATTGCGGCGTCCGCCGTCGCGCGGGGTGTTGAGATCCGCACCGGCGCGCGTGTCGCGAAGCTTTCGGTGCGCGATGGCAAGGTCAGCGGCGTGGTGCTGAACTCGGGCGAGGAGATCGCAGCGCGCGCGGTTGCCGCCAACGTGCCGCCGAAGCTCCTGTTCCGCGATCTCGTGCCGGAGGGTGCGGTTGCGCCGGAGCTGCGCGCCAAGTTCGTCGGCATGCGGTCGGGCTCCGGCACGTTCCGCATGAATGTGGCGCTTGCCGAGCTTCCCGATTTCACCTGCCGCCCGGGCAAGCAGGCGCAGGAGCACCACGGCGCCGGGATCGTCATTGGACCGACGCTCGATTACCTGGAACAGGCCTTCTACGACGCGCGCAGCGATGGCTGGTCGCGCGCCCCCGTCGTGGAAATGCTGATCCCCTCGACGCTCGATGCAACGCTCGCACCCAAAGGCAAGCACGTGGCGAGCCTGTTCGTGCAGCACGTCGCGCCGCATCTCCCCGATCCCCGCACCTGGGCCGACGAGCGCGAAAAACAAGCCTTCGCCGATCTGGTCATCGAAACGGTCAACAGGCACGCGCCCAACTTCAAGGCTGCCGTCATCGCGCGGCAGGTTCTTTCCCCGCTCGATTTGGAACGGCGCTTCGGTATGGTCGACGGAGATATCTTTCACGGAGCGTTGTCGCTCGATCAGCTCTTCTCGGCGCGGCCAGTTCTCGGCTATGCCAACTACCGCATGCCGGTTACGGGCCTTTATCTCTGCGGATCGGGCGCGCATCCGGGCGGCGGCGTGACGGGAGCGCCCGGGCACAACGCGGCGCGCGAGATCGTTCGCGATCTCAAGGGCTGGTGGTAGACGATGACGATGCTCAAAATCACCGACGCCGTTTCGATCGACGAGCGCGAGCTCGAGGAGCGCTTCGTGCGCGCATCGGGGCCGGGCGGCCAGAACGTCAACAAGGTCTCGACCGCGGTCGAGCTGCGTTTCGACCTTTTCAATTCCCCCTCGCTGCCGGCGGGGATGCGCGAGCGCGCGGTTCGTCTCGCGGGGCGGCGGCTGACCGAGGACGGAATCCTCATCATCCAGGCCGATCGTTTTCGCACCCAGGAGCGCAACCGCGCCGATGCACGCGAGCGCCTCGTGGAGCTGCTGGCGCGCGCCGCGGTGGCGCCCAAGCGCCGTATCCCGACGCGGCCGAGCCGCGCCGCCAAGGAGCGCCGGGCCGACTCCAAGGTGAAGCGCGGCCGCGTCAAGCACTTGCGTTCGCGCCGGCCCGATCTCGATTAGCCGCGGCTCGCGCAAATGCCGCGCCGGAGCTAAGCGAAACTGCAACAATTAAAGCCGATGCTCGGGTCGGTTCGCAAAACAGGAGCCCCGGCGGCCATGCCGTACCTCTATCTCTGCATCGCGATCGTCAGCGAGGTCGTCGCGACCTCGGCCTTGAAGGCGTCGGCCGAGTTCACCCGCCTCGTGCCGTCGCTGATCGTGGTCGCCGGGTATGCGATGGCATTCTACTTTTTGACGCTGACGCTGCGCACCATTCCGGTCGGCGTCGCCTACGCGATGTGGTCGGGCATCGGCGTGGTGCTGATCAGCCTCGCCGCCTGGGTGCTGTTCAAGCAGGCACTCGATCTGCCCGCGATCATCGGCATCGGGCTGATCACTGCCGGCGTGATCGTGCTCAACGGCTTCTCGGCGAGCGTCGGCCACTAGCGCGCGCTGACGGCCTTCGCGTTGGCGAGCAGCGGGTGGCCCTCGTCCTTCATCCGCGCCAGCTCCTTGAGCCCCCAGCGATAGGCCATGTCGAACAGCTGGGTGTGACGGTGCCAGTCGAGGATGCCCGTGCCTTCCGGGATCGGCGGCACGAACAGCACGTCGTCGCGCTTCATCTGCCGATTGAAATCATCGCGACCTGCCATCAGCGAGCGCATGAGCACGGTGGTCAGGCCCGGCGCCTCGGGCAGGCGGTGGCGCGTGAATGGGTTGAGGCTCTTCTGTATCAGCTCGGCGCGCGAAGGCAGCGCGGTGTAATCGACGTCGAAGCGTTCCAGCTCCGGGATGTCGAAGCTGACGACCACATTTGGCCCGCGCTTCAACTGGTGCATTGTGCGCACCGGCACGTTGTCGAGCAGGCAACCATCGACCAGCATTTCGCCCTTCGACGTATACACCGGCGGCAGCAGCACCGGGATCGATCCCGACGCGCGGATGGCGTCGAACAGATCGCCGCGGTCGTGACGGTGCAGCTCGTTGCGCGAGAGGTTGGTGGAGACCGAGTAATACGGGATCCACAGGTCCTCGATGTTGATGCCGCCGAAATAGCGCGAGAGCTGGCGGTCGTAGTGGTTGTGATCGAGCAGGCTGTAGCGGGGCCAAGTGTAGCGCTGCATTGCCTTGTTGGTGACGAAGATGTCGTGCGTGCCGACGTCGACGTCGTCGGGGTGCTTGCCCATGGCGAACGCGCCGACCATGGCCGAGCCGGCGGATGTCCCGCCCATGATGTCGAACTCGAGCCCCGATTCGATGAGCGCGCGGTAGAAGCCGACGTGTGCCGCGCACAGCGCGCCGCCGCCGCAGGCGATGAGGCCGAGCGCCGTGCCGTTGACGAACCGGAACAGCCGCTCGATGTCGCTGCGGCGGTCGATCGCCACGTGGTGGAGCATGGCGACGCCGCGCCAGCGCAGCCAGCGGGCCGTGCCGGTGATCTCGCCGCGCGTGGGGTGCAGCAGCACGAGGCGCCGCTGCTCGGGATTGACGAATTCGGCGGCGAGCTTTTCCAGCCGGTTGGGCGTCGGATTGGAGGCATGCGTGCCGACGCCCAGCACCAGGTCGGCATGGCGGATCGCCTTGTGCGACCAGGGCGTCAGCTCCTCATCTGCGATGAAGATCAGATAGTCGTAGCGGCTTTCGAGCTCGTTCAGCGCCTGCGTCGCTTCCACGCCGTCGAGCGCCACGCCCTTGGGCAGCATCTCGGCGAGCTTGGCTGAATCGATAACGAACGTTTCCGCAGTCTCGCGGAACACCTCGGTCAAAGCCGTGAGAAACGCGCGCGGAATGGCTTCTGCCCCCGCGCGGATGATCGCCACGGTGCGCGGGCGCGGATCAGGAGCGGAGGGCTCCGAGGCGGTGGTGGCGGCGAGGCGTTGCGCCAGCGAGCTTGTCAGCGTGCGCCAGATGCTGGGGCTCGTCGCGGCAAGCCGTTCGAATTCGGTGCGGCCCAGGCGCAGCACCAGGCTGTCGCGCATCGCCGTCACGGTCGCGGTGCGCTCGCCCCCCGTCAAAAAGCCGATCTCGCCGACCGGCTGGTCGGGGCCGATTTCGGTCACGACATCGCGGCGGCCTTCGCGCGTCACGGCAAAGCGTCCGGTGAGCACGACGTAGAGTGCGTCGGCGAGGTCGCCCTGGCGCATCAAAACTTCGCCCCGCTTCAGCGCACGCGTTTCCAGCTCACCGGCGAGGGTCTCGCGCTGGGCGGCGTCGAGGTCGGCGAAGATGCCGATGGCTGGCAGCCCCACTTTGGGCTGTGGCTGATGCATGTCTCAAGCTCAGGTGGCGGGCGAGGTAGTCCCTCCAGCATAAGCCAAACCGGCGGCGTGTGCTCTGCTAATGCGTTGCAAATGCTGAACCCCGCGTAGAGGCGCGGGGTTCAAAGCGGGTTAACGCTTGCGTCGTCGATCAGGCTGCGAGCTGCTGGTCGGCCAGCTCGAAGCCGGCGCGGCGGGGCTCGAGTGCAACCACGTTGGCGTTGCGAACGTCAGCCAGCGAGGAGACGAACTTCTGCGGGTTGAAGCCGCGGTTGGCGTTGAGCCTGAGCGAGGCCGCAACCGCAATCGCGGGAGCCAGCAGCGCGTAGCCCTTGTCGAGCATCATGTCGCTCAAGCGGCGGGTGGAGAAAACCTCGACCAGGTTGCGGAAGCGGACGAACACGGCGAGCGCGCGCTGGGGCTCGGTGTGGAAGCGGCGCTTCAATTCGGCCTGGACGGTGTCGAGCTCGCCGTCGGCGAGGCCGCGGAGGAGTACAAGCCCGCGCCCGTCATCGATCAGCGCCCGCACGGCGGCGGCAAGGTCGGCTGCCTCTACGGCAGGAACATCGGTGAGATCCCAGGTCATGGTCATGGTCTTATTCCTCGTTCCTGTTGTTAGACGCTGGTGCCGGAGAAGACGGTCCAGGGTGTGCCGGTCATGAGAATGATGTCCTTGGGGCGCCGGGCGGCGACCACGAAGTCGACGGAGTGGCCGATGAGGTGGCCGTTGAGGTTCACGACCTCGCTCTTGGCGAAGCGGTACCTGGAGCCATCCTCGGCCTCGATGACGCCGTATCCGACTTCCTCGCTGAACCTGGTGATCTGTCCGTGCATCGCTTTGCTCCACTCGTTTGACGCTGCGGCCGCGGCCGGTTGTTGAGTGGAGATTGGCCCAGGCGCTGGTGGCGCGCTGTTCCGCCGGGCACACGATAAAAAGATGCGTTTTACGGGCCAAAGCGCGTGTTTCTCGCGATGGCGCGGTGGCCCGGGTGGGGCGCACCTGCTGCAGCCGGCGTTTGCGGAGCCGTTTTTGCGGTGTATTGAGCAGGCGAGGCCGCAGCAGATATGCCGGTCGCATTCAGTCGGGGTTCAGGGCAGCGGCTCCAGCCTGCAGGCAGCGAAACGTGAGGGACGATCCATGACGTGCGTCGGGTTGCGTATTGCCATCATCCTGCCGGTGCTCGCCGGCGCGCTAGCGCTGCAGCCGGCGGCGGCGCTCGCGAGCTGCGACTGGTACGTGAAGACCGCGCTCGAGCAACAGCAGCGCAACGTCAACTTGAAGTGCGGGTTCACCGGCAGCGAGTGGTCGGTCGACAAAACGGCGCAGGCCACCTGGTGCGCCAGCGTCGGGCCCGATGTTTCGCGCACGACCGCGCAGAAGCGCGAAGCCCAGCTCACGCAATGTGCAGCCAAGGCGAAGTAGCGCGCCTTAATTAGGCATCGGTTGGTTGGCGGCGATGTAACGCCACACCGGACTTGATCGCGTGCGCGCCCCGACCGATGCTGCGCACGTGCAGTCGAAGCTTCCACATCGCGAGGATCGTGGCCGAGACGCAATGGCGAACCCGATCCTCATCGAGCTCACGCGCGGTCCGCTGATCGAAAGCTGGCACCGCGGCGCCGTTGCCGTAGCCGCGCCCTCGGGCGCGCTGGCTCTGCAACTCGGCGACGTCGAGCGCGCCGTCTATCCGCGCTCGGCGGTGAAAGCCTTGCAGGCGCTCCCGCTGATTGAAAGCGGCGCTGCGGACAGGTTTGCATTCGGCGCGGCGGAAATAGCGCTCGCGTGCGGCTCGCACGTCGGCACCGAGCGCCACACGCAGATCGCCGCCGCCATGCTCGACCGCGCCGGCCTCGCTCCGAACGCACTCGGCTGCGGAGCGCACGCGCCCCTTGCCGCGAGCGCCGCCAATGCTCTGATCGCGCGCGGGATCGAGCCGACGCAGCTGCACAACAATTGCTCGGGCAAGCACGCCGGGATGCTCGCGACCGCCGTGCACTTGAACGAGCCGACCGATCGCTACTGGGAGCCCGCGCATCCCGTGCAGCGACGCGTGCGTGACGCGCTGTCAGAAATTTCAGGGCTGCCTCTCGATGCCGACGTCATGGGCATCGACGGCTGCTCGGTGCCGAACTGGGCGATGCCGCTCAAGGTGCTCGCGCGCACGTTTGCCCGGCTCGTGACGGGGCAGGGACTGACGCCTGAGCGCGCGCTTGCCATGAAGCTCCTGCTTGCCGCGTGCTGGGAGCAGCCCGAGCTCGTCGCCGGCAAGGGCCGCGCCGACACGGTCGTGATGCGTGCCTTTCCCGCTCAGGTGTTCATGAAGACGGGCGCGGAGGGCGTCTATTGCGGCGCCTTCGCCGATCTGGGCCTCGGCTTCGCGCTCAAGGTCGACGATGGCGCCAAGCGCGCAGCCGCCGGTGCCGCAATGGCGCTGGTCGAGCGATTCTATCCGGCGGCGCGGGGGCTCATGCCGTATGGCGCCATCACAACCTGGCGCGGCGCCCAGGTCGGCAGCATCCGTACCGCGGCCGACTTCGCGGCAGCGCTCGACGGCGTGAAGGTCTGAAGCCTAAACCGCGAAGTTCCCGGAAATTGCCAGGCGTGCGTCGCTGCTGCCGGCGCTGGCCAGATCCGGCCCGATCGGCGCACCCGAGCCGTCCATGGCGCGTATTGCGCCGCCGCTGGCGCCCGAGATCATGTTGTTCGCCAGCAGGCACGAGCCCGCCTGCGGCGATACGAGGATGCCGACGCGCGATGAGCGGATGAGGTTTCCGGTCGCCACCACATCGCGCATCCAGGACGCCCACCCGACCACGATGCCGGCAGTCGGCGCGTTCTCGATGACGTTGCCAGTGACGCTGGTGTCGGCCTCGATGGCGATGCCGACGCCACGCTTGTCCTCGGGCTCCTGCTCGCGGCGGAAGAGGTTGCGGATCAGGTTGCCTTGCACGATCGCGAGCCGGCCGCCGCGATTGAAATTGGTGACCGAGATCCCGCTCGCTGTCGTGTCGACGAGGTTGCCCGAGATCAGCGCGCCTTCGAACCCGAACTCGGCGTAGAGCGCCACCTCGCCCAAGCGCGCGCAATTGTTGGCGATGATCTGGATGTTGGAGGCGGCGTTGCCGCGCACGGCCGAATAGGCGCAATCGGTGATGCGGTTGCCCGATACGATCACGCCGCCGGCGCGAAACACGTTTACGCCGTTGCCGTTCTGGCCCGACCCGCCGGCGTCGGCGCGGATGCGTGCGATGCGATTGTCGGCGACGATGCTGCCGTCCTCGCCCGCATCCGAGCGCCAGACTTGGATGCCGTTGTTGGCGCAGTCCGCCACGGCGTTGTGTATGAGGTCGAGGCCTTGGGCGTCGAGGCTGTGGATGCCGGCCTGCATCGCCCCCGTCACGGTGCAATCGGTGACGCTGCCCGAGCACGCTTCGAGCGAAATGCCGGTAGCGGCGCTGCGCGCCACGTTGAGGCTGCGCAGCGAAATTCCGCGGCAGCGCTTGAGAGCGACGAGCGCGTCGGCCTCAAGCGGTGCGTAGGCGCCGTCGAGGGTCAGTCCTTCGAGCACGATGCCGTCGGCGCCGTCGCCCGTGAGAAACGATCCGTCCCCGATGAACTCGAGCGCGGTCGTTCCCGCCGCACCGATGAGGCGCGTGCCGCTGCGCAAGGTGAGCGGTCCGGTGCGCAGCCGCCCGGGCGGCAGCATGAGGGGCGCGCCGCGTGCAGCGGCGGCGTCGATTGCGGTTTGCAACGCCGGAGCCTGATCCGAGGCGGCACCGGGAATGAGGCCATGCTCGCTGGCAGGGACTTCGGCGGCAGCCAAGCGCGATGCGTTGCGCGGGCCGGCATGCGCGGAGGCAGCGGTAAGCCCCGCTCCCACGCCAACCCCGAGGCTGGCGGTCAGCACGCTTCGACGATCCACATTTCGACGATCGGTGGTCACGAGTGTCGGCCTCAGCGAGATGCGTTGAGGCGACTGTGCAGCCAGCAGCAGTTAACCGGCGATTAGCGGCGGATCCGATTCAGCCAGGTGGTCGAGGCACGATGCGACGATCTCGAGACTGCCAGAGACCGCCATGCGCCAGTCGAGGGGGCAGTCGGGGTGCGTATCGCGGCCATCGGGGCCGTGGCCGACGAGGCTCGCGGGAACATGCACGAAGCCTGCGATCGCCGGCGGCGTCAGCGCGCGTGCGGCGGTCAGCGAGTTATAGAGAAGCGAATTGCACAAGTACGTTCCGGCGTTGTCGGAGGTTTCGCAGGGCAGCCCCAAGCTGAACAGCCTCGCGGCAATGCGCTCGGCAGGAATCGTCGAAGCCAGCAGCTGGGGGCCTTGGTCGATCACCGAGATGCTCGAGGGCAGCTCGCCGGCGGCATCCTCGAGCGACGTCCGCATGTTGCGGCCGATGAGCTCCAGTCGAAAGCCGGGTGCGCTCTCCGAGACGCCGAAGTGCAGCATCAGCACGACATCGCCCTCAGCGACGATCGCGCGAAGTGCCTCGGGCGCACGGCGCCACTCGGTCGGAAGCACCTCGCCGATGACCTCATGGCTGGGGAACAGCGCGCGCGCCGCCTTGGTCAGGCGCGGGATTAGCGTCGCGGTCGCATTGTCCATGATGCCCGGAAACGGACCAAAGCCGGTCAGCACGATTTTGGGCTTCGCAGATTTGGGGTTCACAGACATGGCGGCACGATAAACCTGCGCGCGGATTTGCTCAATTCGATGACAAACTACCTGGGGTTGTCGCTGCGTCTGCAGATTGTGGTGGGAAAGTCGCGTGTTGTGCCCTCAAGCCGTGATTTTTAGGCTGTGCTGCGCCAACGCCTGACCGTCTGCAGGCCATGAGGGGGTTCATGCTGGCTGCTAGCACACTTGTCCTGGGGCTCATCGTTGTCGTGGCGCTCCTTGCCTACGCCTTTGCCTGGCGCGCGACCAGTGGGAGGTCGCTCGGTGCGCGCGCGTTGGTGCGCGGCGTAATCCCGTTGCTGATGGTTGCGGTCCCCGCGCTCACGTTCACGATGATGAAGCATGACGAGGCTCCCCGCGAGCTCGGCAAGATCGGGGGATCGCTGTCCTCATCGCCCTCGATCTACGAGCCAGCCGGTCCGACGAAGCTGGCGCCCATAGCACCGCATGCGTCTGAATCGAGCGGCTCGCGCTCCAAGCGCCTCGTTGATGAGATGCTCGAGGCGGCCCGGGCCCGGGAAGCGGCGCAGCAACAGGAAGCGCAGCAGCACCAGGACGCTGCGAAAGCGCCCGAACGTCACGACGAGCAAGAGTACGCGAACAAGACTGCGCCCGGAGAGGGGTACAAGTCTGGCGAGGTCATCGAGCCGGGAATGTCCACGCTTGGCGAGCAGCCGTTCGGCGGCCCGCAACTTCCCAACGCGCGCTCGGCGGCTCCCCAGGCAGCGGCTCCGGCCGCCCCCGCCTCGCCCGACCAGCCGCGCATCGTCATGCCGCCGGCCCCGCCGCAGGCAGCCGCGACGCCCACGGCGCCGGCAAACCCCGATAGCGCAGCCGATACGGCGCATGGCGGCACTCCCCCGAGCCCGGTCGAGCCGGAGTCCAAAAAGGTAGCGACGCTCGACACGCCGAGCGATGGTCCGCAATCACCGCCCGTTGAGCCCACGGCTCCGCCCGTCAGCGATGCCGGCTATGACGTGGTGCCGGTGTTCTTCGGCACCGACCGCGAGGAGGAGCCAAACCCCAAGCGCCTGACCTTCAACGCCGAGCGCGGCCGTCGTCTGCAGTTGGGCCGCGCGCTCGTCACCGTGCCGAAGATCCACGAGGTGCCGCAGATCGAGCGGCCCTGGGCGCTGCGCATCGGGTATTTCGACCTGACGATCTATGAGCAGGCCGAGGACCCCAAGAAGCATTTCACGATGCAGGAGCTAAAGAAGCTTTCGAAGGAGGAGCTTCTGCAGCTCGTGCGTGAGCGGCTCGGCGCCTCGCAGCGCTTCAAGGATCACGCCATCGTCTTCGTGCACGGCTACAACACGTCGTTCGATCACGCGGTCTATCGTTCCGCGCAGATCTCCTACGATTTGAAATTCGACGGCGCGGCGTTCCTCTATTCGTGGCCGTCGGGCGGCGCGGTCGCGAGCTACACCTACGACCGTGAGAGCGCGGAAGGGTCTGCGCCCTATCTGCGGCAGTTCCTCGAGATGGTCGTCAAGGAGACGGGCGCCAAATCGATCAGCATCATCGGCCACAGCATGGGCAACCAGCCCCTGCTCGACGTGCTGAAGGACATGAAATCGGCGGCGCCGGCGGGCGTCGTCATCTCGCAGGTGATCCTTGCCGCGCCCGACGTCGACGCCGACAACTTCACCAATCTGGCCCAGCGGATCGAGGGGCTCGCGCAGGGGGTAACCCTTTATGCCGCCTCCAACGACCGCGCGCTCATCGTCTCGCGCAATTTCTGGCGCAACCCGCGCGCCGGCGACGTTCTGGCCGCCGGACCCCTGATCGTGCCGGGGATGGATACCATCGATGTTACCGCGCTCAGCACTGACACATTCGCGCTCAATCATTCAGGCTATGCTGAAAACAACGTGGTCTTGCAGGACATTGGCAAGCTGATCGAGAACGGCCTGCGGCCGCCCGATCAGCGGCTTTCGAACCTCAGGAAGATCACGACGGCCCGGGGCGACTATTGGCGCTATACAGTGCCCTGAAGAGGCCACAGGCCTCGGGGATTGTCCCGCTCACTTTGCGGGATCTGAGTGGGAGAAAACCCGTGCGCGCGCGTCAATGGGTTGTTTCAACTGTCCTATTATCGAGCCTCCTATTGCTGGCCGCGGGCGCTCATCACAGCGCCTCCGCAGCCGACCGCTGGCCGCCGTGGCAAACCTTCAGCGAGGCCGAGGCCGCAAAGCACGCGCGCCTCAAGCGCGTCGCGGCCCCGCAGCAGAACGACATCGATCAGCTCGAGCGCAAGGTCAGCGAGCTGCGCGCCGCCGGCAAGCTAGCCGAGGCCACCCCGCTCGCGGCGCAGGTGGTGCGCCTTACCGAGAAGCGCAACGGTCCCTACCATCCGGCGACTGCTGCCGCCCTCACGAGCTATGCCGATCTGCTGATCGCGCAAAAACGCTACGCGGAAGCCGAGCCAATTCTCAAGCGCGTGGCCGCGATCCGCGAGAAGTCCAAGGACACCGCCGGCGCCGCGCAGGCGCTCGATAATCTCGGTCAGGTGTATGACAAGCAGGGCCGCGGCGGCGACGCCAAGTCCGCGCACGAGCGCGCGACGGCGATGCGGTCGCCGCCCAGCCTGAGCGGCGGGTTGATGGCCAAGAAGGGCAAGCTGGCGCCGCCGCCGACGATCGGCGCGGCACAACCCGCGTCGCCCGCCAAGCCCGCTGCGCCGCCCCAGGTTCACGCTGAGTCCAGGCCGCTGGTCGCAAAGCCCGAAGCCAAGCCGATGCCGAGTGCGCCAGCGCCGAATGTCAACGCGATGCGGCGCGATAGCGGCCGGGCGGAGATGCGCCGCTTCGAGGAAAGAGCGGAGCCTTCGGGGGGCGCCAGCGGTCCGGCGATCATGCCGTCGCCGCCGCCGGCCCCCGCACCGACCATGGCGGCGCCACCACCACCTCCCCTGCCGACACCGCAGCCGAGTCTCGCGATGCCGCCTCCGGCAGCCGCGCCCGCGCCGCCCCCGCCGCCGCATGCCGAAATGATGCGACGCGAGGCAGCTCCCTCAGCTCCAGAATCATCCGAAGAAGCTCCCAGCGACGGAGCCATGGGTGGCGCCGCGCCCGATATGCAGCCCGCGCCGCCCCCGTCGCTCCGTTCGGCCGGTCCCAATCTCGACGCGAAATCCGGCGGCGGTGGCGGGATGCCGCGCGCCGCCGACAGGAACCCAGGGGGCGCAGCATCAGGAGGCGCCGCTTCGCCGCCGGCTGCTGCTGCAGCGCCGCCACCGCTTGCAGGCGGTGCAGCACCGAAGGATCAGGCGTGGGATGTCGTGCCGGTGTATTACGGAACTGATCGCGCCGAGGAGCCGAACGCCAAGCGCGTTTCCTTCAGCTCCGATCGCGGACGCCGCTTGCAGCTCGGCCAGGCGCTTGTCACCGTGCCGAAAAGCCACGAGGTGCCGCAGGTCGAGCGCCCGTGGGCGATCCGCATCCCGTATTTCGACGTGACGATCTACGAGCAGGCCGAAGACCCCAACAAGCATTTCACGATGCAGGAGATCAAGAAGCTCTCCAAGGACGATTTTCTCGCCCTCGTGCACCAGCGCCTGGCCAACTCGGCGCGCTTCAAGGACGAGGCCCTGGTGTTCGTGCACGGCTACAACACGTCGTTCGACAACGCCGTCTATCGCACCGCGCAGATCGCCTACGATCTCAAATTCGACGGCGCGCCGTTCCTCTACTCGTGGCCCTCGGGCGGCGGCATCGCGAGCTACACCTACGATCGCGAGAGCGCGGAAGCCTCAAAGGCCTACATGCGCCAGTTCCTCGACTTGGTCGTCAAAGAAACCGGCGCCAAGTCGATCAGCATCATCGCGCACAGCATGGGCAACCAGCCGCTGCTCGATGTGCTGAAGGACATGAAGTACGCCACGCCCTCGGGCGTCGTCATCTCGCAGGTGATCTTGGCAGCGCCGGATGTGGATGCCGACAGCTTCAGCGACCTCGCGCAGGCGATCAACGGTTTCGCCAAAGGCGTGACGCTCTATGCCGCCGGCAACGATCGCGCCTTGCAGGTGTCGCGCAATTTCTGGGGCAACTACCGCGCCGGTGACGTGCCGGCCACCGGACCCCTGATCATCCCCGGAATCGACACGATCGACGTGACGGGGATCAGCACCGACACCTTCGCGCTCAATCACTCCGATTACGCGCAGCACAACGAGCTGCTGAAGGACATTGGCGAGCTGATCGCGACGGGCCTGCGCCCGCCCGAGCAGCGGGAGATGAAGCCCGAGCGCGTTACCACCGACAAAGGCGATTATTGGCGCTACGCGCCCCGGTCGGGGCCTTGAGCGGCGTCGTAAAGAAACCGTTTACCATCGCCTGCCACACTCGGCTCTAGATGATCTGCAACCGCAGATCGTGAGCATGAGTGTTTTGCGTATGAGACGGCAGCCGCTTTCCGGATCTTGCCTCGCGCGCCCGGCGCAGTCTTCGGCCCTCTTCCGGCACATGACGATCTGGTCGAGCGTCCTGCTCGCGGCCGCGGCGCTGTGCGTGCTAACTCACAAAGCGCACGCGAACGACGTCAAGGTCGATGCCGGCGGCGACGCCATCGATCTGCATTCAGGCGGCGGGATGCCCGACACCAATCCGCGGGTGAAGTCGATACTCGCGGCGCACCCCAACGACTTCGTGACGATCTGCGTCGCCGGATGCGATGGGAAATCGAAGGTGGTGCAGGTCCTGCCGCGCCCCGTGACCACGCGCACCGGCGAGGTCGTGCCGAGCTCGGCCAAGGATACCTACGGACCGCCCAAGCCCGGCAAGTCCTCGCAGCGCGCGAGCGCCGCTGACGAGAACAACGACGTCATTTGCCTCGCGGGCTGCATGGGAAAAGCGGGTCAGGTCCTGCAGCGCGTCAAGGATCTGCCGCCCTTGGCCAAGAGCGCAAGCGCCGCCAAGAGCAAGCCCGTCACTGCCAAGCCGTGATCGCCGATAGAGGCCGCCTCGGCGGCGCTCAATTGATGAGCTTGCGAACCTCGTCGTAGCTCGAGACCTTGTAGACCAAGCCGTTCTTGATGAGATACAGCCACTCGAGCCGGTCGCTCGAGGCGAGGTCTTCCGGTGTCACGGAATTAATCGCCGCGCTCTGCTGATTATAGAACGTGACGGCGACGGCCTTTGCTTCCTCCGGCGTGAGGTAGCTCCAGTCCTCGTCCGTCTGCGGCAGGCGCGACAGTGCCTCCTTGTGAAAAACCACCTGGTTGAGCGTCGAGCCCGGCAGCTGGTTCGCCTTGATGGATTCCATCACGGCCTCAAAGAAGCCGAGCTGCACGAGGCCTGAGCAGATGAACTCGTTCGGCGGCTTCCAGTCGTGCTGCTGGAAGCTTTCGATCGCGTGCTTCTCGCCGCGCACCTTTTTCTCGACCCCGAACCACAGCGTGCGCGCCAGATGGCCGATCGCCCAGTAGTCGTAGGTCGATTTGATCTTGTCGAGCAGCAAACCGCGAACGCGGCTTTGCTTGACCTCGTCGAACCACGGCTCCTTCACGCGCTTGATCGCGAGGAAGGTGCTTTTGTCGGCGATGTAGTCGCGCAGGTCCGTAAGGTCGACGCCGCGCGTGCTGGCCTCGATGACGAAGGTGTTGCTGAAGCCGGATTCGAACTGGGGCCCGGTGAAGACCATCGCCGCGTGTGAGAACGGCGAGTTGGTGGTCCAGCGGATGAGCCAGGACGTGAGGTCATAGTCCCGGCGCGTCAGCACGACGTCGGCGCGCTCGAGATATTTGCCGTCGAGGAAATCCTCGACCGGCATCGGCCAGACCTCGGGTGCAGGAACGGCCTCGGCGGGCGAAACCGGCGCCACGGGAATTGGCGGCGTGACCGCGTTTCCTTTGGCGACGATTGCAACCAGTGCCAGCGCGCTCACAGTCGCGGCGACGAGGTAGCGGTTCATAACGAGCCCCCCTTGCGATGCCCCAAAATCTAAATGACCTCTCGTCTGGTCGAGTTGTCCTAGCATAGCCCGTTAACCTCCTGAAGACACGGGTGCGGGACCGGTCTATTCCCCAGCGATGCAATTTAGGCGCGCTCGCGGCGTCAATGGCCTTGCCCGCGCGCTTGCGCTGCTCCAAAAGGCTCGCAACTCAACCGTGGGTGACCGACCGTGGGGGCGCAGCCCGCCAATTTCGAGGCCCTTGAGGCCCAAGCGCGCACGCTGCTCTCCGTTTTCATCGCGGCGGGGCACGAAGCCGTTGCGCCGCCCATCATCCAGCCCGCAGGTGTGTTCCTCGACGTGCTGGGCGAGGGGCTGCGGGCGCGCACGTATGTCTTCACGGATCTGAACGGCGAAGAATTGTGTCTGCGCCCGGATCTGACGGTGCCGACATGCCGCCTTTATCTGGAGCGCTACCCTGACGGCGGCGTGCCCGCGCACTATTGCTACAACGGCCAGGCGTTCCGCTTCCAGCCAGCCGGTGCGGACGCTTCCCACCCGCGCGAATTCCGCCAGGCCGGCATCGAGGCTTTCGGCGGCGCGGATCTCGAGGAGGCCGACGCACGCACACTCGTTCTCGTGCTCACCGCGCTGCGCCAAGCGGGGCTGCGCGAGTGGGGATTGCGCATTGGCGACCTCGCGCTGTTCGAGGCGGTCCTTGCCGCAGCACCGATGCCTGGCCGCTGGCGCCGTCGCCTGCGCCACCAGTTCGGGCGTGCGGAAGCCTTCCGCGCCGAGCTCAAACGTTTGACCACAAGCCCCGCGCGCTCCGCCGCCGCGCTGCCGCGCACTTTGATCGAGGCGCTGACGCCCGACGATCACGAGGGCGCGCAGGCGCTCGTCGCCGAGCACTTCGAGAAGAACAAGCTCGAGGTCATCGGCGCGCGTTCTGTGGAGGAGATCGCCGAGGGGCTTTTGGCGATCGCGGCCGACGCCAAGGCCGCGCCGCTGCCGGCAGCGACGGCCGAGATGATCGACGGCTATCTCGGTGTGCGCACGCGCGCCAAAGAGGTGGCGAAGCGTGTGCGCGAGCTGATCGGCAAGCACGCGTCTCCCGGGATCGCAGCCGCACTCGCGTCCTTCGAGCGGCGCAGCGCAATCCTCACCGAAAGCGGCATCGCGATGGCTGACGTGCCGTTCTCAGGCGAGTTCGGCCGCAACGTCGCCTACTACACCGGCTTCGTGTTCGAGGTGATGACGCCCTCGCTCGGGCCGGCGAGCCCGGTCGCTGGTGGAGGCCGCTACGATGCTCTGCTGAAAGCTGTCGGCGCGCCGGGCGATGTTCCAGCCGTCGGCGGCGCGATCCACACCGAGCGCCTGCTGACCGCGGTGCGCGGAGACCGGCCATGAGTGCTAGCCTCGTATTTGCCGTGCCCTCGAAGGGCCGCCTGATGGAGCAGACGGGAGAATTTCTCGCCGCAGCCGGCCTCAAGCTGCGCAAGGTCGGCCATGACCGCGGCTATCGCGGCGAGATCGCCGGTCTCGACGGAATCGACGTCGCCTTTGTCTCGGCGTCCGAGATTGTCGATGAGCTCGATCGCGGGCGCGCGCATCTGGGCGTCACGGGCGAGGATCTCGTGCGCGAGAACATCGCCGACGTTGCAGCGCGCGTCGTGTTTCTGAAGGAGCTCGGGTTCGGCCGCGCGGATGTGGTTGTCGCGGTGCCCCAGTGCTGGATCGACGTTACCGAGATAGCGTGATCTTGGAGCAGCCGCAGCCGCTTTCCGGCGCGCACACGGCCGGCCGCTTCGCGTCGCGACCAAGTACGTCAACCTGACCCGGCGCTTCTTTGCCAAGAACGGTCTGACCGACTACCGCATCGTGGAGAGCCTCGGCGCCACTGAGGGAACGCCTGCTGCCGGAACAGCGGAAATGGTGGTCGACATCACCACGACGGGCGCGACGCTCGCCGCCAACGGGCTCAAGGTTCTGGGCGATGGCATCATCCTGCGCTCGCAGGCCAATCTCGTGGCTTCGCTGACGGCGGCTTTGTCGCCGGCGGCTGCCCGCGCGCGCGAGGCGCTGTTGCAGCGCCTCGGCATCGTCGCGCCGGCCATCTAGCAACGGCCGGCGCGCTACGATCAGGACTTGGGCTTCACGAACGCGTCGACCCGCATTCCGGGAAGCAACTTGCTCAGGTCCTGCTGCTTGTTATCCAGCTCGATGGTGACCTCGAGCACCTGAATATCCGACTGGCGCAGAGGCCCTCGAGGATTGATGCGCGGGCTCGCCATCGTGGGGGAGATTTCCTTCACCGTACCCTCGAACTTCTTGTCGGGGAAGTTGATCGAGGTCACGAACGCCTTGCTGCCCACCTTAACCTTGTCGGCGCTTCCGTCATCGAGCTCGGCCTTCACCTGCAGCACCGAAATGTCGCCGACGACTGCGAGCGGCTGATCGGGCGAAGCGCCAACAATCTCGCCCTGCTTGGCGTTGACCTCGAGCACGGTGCCTTTCTTGGGCGCGCGGATGCGCGTCTTGTCGAGCTGGGTGGCGGCGAGCGCCACTTTCGCCCGAGATGCGGTCAACGCCGATTCGAACTGGTTGGGCGCGGGCAGGCTGGTCTTTGCCTGGGCTTGCGCATAGGCCAGACGCTCCCGGTCGACGCGCTCCTCGGCCTTCTGCAGGCGCTTGCGCGCTTCGGAAAGCTGCTGGGGCGTTGCCTCGTTGTGGCGCCGCGCCGCGAGTGCAGCATCGAGCTCGAAGCGGGCGCCCGTGACCTCGCGTTCAGCCGAATAGACGCCGTCCTCGCCCTTGGTCACATCCTGGCGCCCCGCGGTTGCCGGCTGCGCGTCGCGCTCGCGCCGGTGCAGGCCTTCCTCGGCCTCGGCGGCGGCAAGATTCGCGCGCGATTCCTCGTCGTCGAGGCGGATCAGAAGCTCGCCCTCCTCGACGTCGTCTTTCACTTTGACCGGGACATCGGCGACCTTGCCGATGATCGCGGCACCCAGGCGAAACTCGCCCGAGCCCGGCTCAACGCGCCCGGGGGCCGCCGCAACCCACTGGTCGTCGGTGGTCGTCGCGGTCGTGGCCGTCGCGGCGGGAGTACTCTTTCCGTAGAAGGAGCCGCCGCTCAGGAGGTAGCCGCCGAGCGCGGCGACCACCAGAGCAAGAATGACTGCTATCGCTTTAAACATGGCGTCTGGTCCTTTAGAGGCCCTGTTCGGGCCGTTCCCTTGTGTGTCAGTGGTGGCTTTGAGCTTGATCTTGCGGTTTGGTCTTGTCGGGAACTTCCTCGCTCACGATGCGACCGTCATCGATCCTGATGATGCGGTCGGCGTAAACGAGGGTGCGATGGTCGTGAGTCACGGCCAGCACAGCCCGGTTGGGATCCTTGGCAACTTCCGATAGCAGCGCCATCACGGCGCGGCCGTTCTCGGCATCGAGTGCGGCGGTCGGCTCGTCGGCCAGGATCACGGAAGGCCGGCCGGCGAGCGCACGCGCGATCGCAACACGCTGCTTTTCGCCGCCCGAGAGCTTTGCTGGGAACGCCTTGGCGCGATGGGCGAGCCCAACGGCGCTCAAGGCCTGCACGGCGTGATTGGGCGGATCGATGACGGGCGCTGCACGCACGTCGAGCGCCAGCATCACGTTCTCGCTCGCCGTCATGGTCGGAAACAGGTTGTAGCCCTGGAACACGAAGCCGACGTGCTTGCGCCGTACCTTGGCGAGGCCTTCGGCGTCGAGCCCGTGCGTCGAAATTCCAGCGACGCTCAGCTCGCCCTCGGTCGGCGACAGGATGCAGCCGAGGATGGACAGCAGCGTGGTCTTGCCGCTGCCCGACGGTCCCATCAGCAGGGTGAGCTCGCCCGCGCGCAGCTTCAGGTCGATGCCTTTGAGCGGCTTCACCTGACCCTCGCCGGAGCCGAACACCTTCACGATGCCTTTCGCCTCGAGCAGGATGTTCGGGCCGTTCGCTGATCTTGATGCGTCGTTCATCGGCTGAACACTCCTGCGGGATCGATGCGCGTCACCTTGAGGATGGCGGACATGGCCGCGAGCACGCACATGCCAATGGTCAGGACGAAGAGAAACAAGGCCAGCCCTGGCGTCATGACAATGGGCAGCGTCGTATCCTGCGAGAACCAGATGACGGTCATACTCAGGATCATACCGGCGCCGTAGCCGAGCACGGCGCTCATCAAAGCCTGGATCAGGATGACCTTATGGATGTAGCCGGCGGAAGCTCCGAGCGCGCGCAAGGTCGCGAATTCGTTCAAGTGGTCCTTGGTGCTCGAATAGAGCGTCTGTGCGACGATGACGACGCCGACGATCATGCCAAGCGCCGCGCCGGCGATGAGGGCGGCGCCTGCACCCGTCTGGAACAACCAGTAGTCGACGCTGAGCGTGCGGAACTCGGCCGTTGTGAGCACCCCGCGCTCGGGCAGGCGTTCTTTCAGCCGTTTGCGCACATCCTCGATATTGGCGCCCGGTTCGAGCGTCACGAGCGTGTAGGTTGACTGATTGGCGCTGGCGCCGAGCAAGGTCCTTGCCCGCTGTAGCGGCGCAAAAATGTAGGGTAGCGTCGTGAAGGAGCGGATGCCGTGCGTCACCGCACGTATCGTCACGTGCTGGTCGTTGATCTCCGCGCCGGTGCCAATCTTATCCACGCCCAAGTCGGTGAAATAGGTGTCGTCAGCGGCGATCGCGAACGGCGCCTCGAGCCCCTTCACCGTGCCTTCGACGACGTTCCACGGCTTCAAAGTTCCATGCTCGTGATCGGATCCGATCAGCAGCACGGCAGTGTTGCCGCCCTTGGGTTTGTGCCAGTTGGCGAAGTTGACGACGAGATCCTCCGCGCCGGCGACGCCTGGTGTCGAGAGCACCGTGTACTTCTCGTGGCCGATGAGGAACGAGGGATCATCGAAGCTCTTGGTGCCGAACGGCACGATCCACAAGTCGCCCTTCGACGCATCGATCATAGCGGCGATCATGCGCTCCGAGCCGATGTAGAGGCCGCACTGCACGGCGACGAGCACCACGGAGAACACGATGCCGACGAGCGTAACGACGAGGCTCAAGTGATCGTGGAACAGGTTGCGATAGGCGAGCTTGCCCGCCATCTTGACGATCTTCGGCTTACCCTTCGGATCGATGTCACCGTATGAGGAGCCGGTGGTTTTGGTCTGTGCCTGCATTGGGTGTCCCTTCGACCCAGTGGTGTGCGCGGGAGCGTCGTTTTTCGCAAGGCTCGACCCCGTGCCAGTTGGCCGGGATCGAGCTTTTAGAGTGTCACGAAGTTGAAATACGGCCAACCGGGTCGGGGGTTGGAGTGGTTACCTTCATCCGCATGGAACCGATAGCGTAAGGCCGACGGAAGGGAAGAACGTCTTGCAATCGAGCTTCTTGGCCGTTTTCTGACCAGCGACATCCGGGCTCGCCGGTTTCTGGTCAACAAGGGGCAGTGCCGGCGCATTGGTAGCGATTGGGGTCGCCGTTGTCTCGGTCGCTTTGGTTGCAGTCCCATCGGTCGGCTCAACGGCCGCATCCTTTTGCGGTGGCGTAACCGGCTCCGATGTCGTGGCGGACGTATCCTCGGTCGTGGCGGGATTTGTCACGACCTCGTTTGCCGGCAGCGCCGCAACACTGATCGAGGAGTTCTCGTTTTCGACCGCAACGGCGTCGACGGGATCTTCCTTCTGCACTGAAGCCGTCGTGGTCGGCGTTTTCTTCCTCGCGATGTGGGTACGCTTGGCCTTGCGCTCGACGTAGACGCGCTCGCGATAGTGCCGGTGGGCATGATAGCTCGGCTGCGAGTAGCCGCCGCCGACGGGGAAGCCGAGCCCGATACGGAATTTGAAACCGGCTTCGGCGGTCGTACTCAACATCGTCACCGCCGCGAGCAGCGCGCCTGCACTGCAAATCATCTTGTTCACGTCATCCTCCATGTCGGCGTCATCGCGGGATTGCGTGCGCCGAACTCGTTGGTTCAGTCTGGAGCCACCATGCAGGCTCGAGGAACCGGCGGCAGTTCCCGGGGGAACGGGACCGGCAATCTTTGCGCCTGCGACAAAACGCAACGATCCCGGCCTTGCGGCCGGGATCGCGTGTGCTCGTCGAATTCGCGGGGCTCAGTTGCAGGGGACCGTCAGCGCCTTGTTGATCGCAGGGAAGAACGCCTTGCAGTCGGTGGCCTTGGTCGCAACTTTCTTCGTGTCCGTGTCCGGGCTCTTGACCTCGGCGCCGGTGTCCGCGGTCTTCTGCGTGGTGTCGTCGGTCGTGGCAGCGGCCGTATCGTCGGTTTTGGTGGTGTCGACGGCCGGCGCTTCCGTATCGACGGCAGGTGCGACAGTGTCCTCGACCTTCTGATCCTCGACTTTGGGCTCCTCGACCTTGGCGACCGTCACGGGATCGACGCGGTGAATGCGGGCGACTTGCACCTTCGGCCTGACGCTGCGGTGGACGACGTGATAGCGGCGCTGGTAGACGCGAAAACCGCCGCCATGGCAGCCGGTTTTCTGGATCATCGAGAGGGCCGCCGGTGCATTCATGTGCACGTTGAAGCCCGCTTCTGCGCCGGAGCCGAGCAGTGCGGTCGCGGCGAACAAAGCGGCGGCGAGAACAGTCATCAACTTGGTCACGGAAGTCTCCTTCGGTTGTCGTTCAACTGAGGCGATCTTCCCCCGTGCCGGCGCCGCGCGCTGTCCCCGCCGGTACAAGCAAAATTCTTTTTGCGGCTCGCAAACGAAACCGGCCCCGATCGAAGGATCGAGGCCGGCAAAATTTCTGATCGGGCAGAGGTTACTTCTGGCAGGGGACCGAGACCGTGATGCCGACCGCGGGGAAGAAGGCCTTGCAGTCCGAAGACTGGACGTCCGCGACCTTCTGGGGCGCCGGCGTTGCGGGAGCCGCCTCAGCCGACGTGTCGGTCGAGACGGGAGCCGGGGTGACCGCAGCGTTGGCGTCGGGAGTGGCGGGCGTCGTTTCCTCGGTGGCAGGCGCCGGGGTGGTGGCATCGGTGCTGGTGTCGGCCGTGGTGTCGGTGTCAGGCGGGGTGGAGGTTTCGGTCGCGACGGGGGTTGCGGTATCCGCGGTCACAGCCGGATCGAGCGCAGCCGTCGTGATGGAGGAATTCTCGTTCTCGGCCGTCGTCTCCGGTGCCGGGGTCTGCTCCTCGCTGGCAATGACGGGGGTGTGGACGCGACGCGTCACATAGACCCGCTCACGCTCCCGACGGATCGCAAAGATGTGGCGGTGGCAGTGATGGCGCTCGACGTGCAGGTGGGCGATGTGCAGCACCCCAAGGCCGACGCGGAGGCCGAAGCCGGCTTCGGCGGTTGAGGTCAGCGCCGTGGTCGACAAAGCGATCGTGGCGGCGGCGATTGCGATCAGCGGCTTGTTCATCTTGCTCTCCATCTCGTCTGAATTGTTTGCCCTTCGGTTCGTGGAGAGAGATTGCCCCGGAGCCGGCGGCGGCGCTGTTCCACATGGAACATGAAAAAAGCTGTCAGCTGCGCGGTGCGCCGGTTCTGGCCAAGCCATTGATACGGGTAGCTAAAATCGCTATAGAAAAATTGTGAGCCGGAGGGACGAGGGGAAAGGGCGCCACGGCGGTTGCCAAAATCGCTGCAACTGACGTAACGCTTGCGCTATCGTGGCTCAGGACAAACCGCATGCGCCTCAACAAATCCACCGGCCACGCCGTACGCATCCTGATCGACTGCGCCAAGGCTGGCGATCAGTTGGTCAAGGTCGGCGACGTCGCGCAGCGCCTCGAAATAACTCAGCAGAACGCCTTCAAAATCGTGCATTTGTTGGCGCGGGCCGGCTTTCTTGCGTCCGTGCGCGGGCGCCGCGGCGGGGTGCGGCTTGCACGCCCGGCGGCCGACATCCGCATCGGGGACGTGGTGCGCGCCATCGAGGTTACCGGCTTTGAGGACAAAGATGCGGTCTCCCAGGTCGGCCTGACCCGGATCGTTGACGACGCGCTCGAGGCCTTTATCAGCGTTCTGGACCAGCACACCTTGGCCGAAATGGCCCAAGCCGGGGGGCCCCGCCTGCCCGACAATGGCCCGAGCGGCCGGTCCAGCAAGGCCTCTGCCCGTGCGGCTCCCTCGCCCCGGCCCCGCCGCGGGCCCCAGCAGGCCGTGCCCAACTAGGCCCTAAAGCTAAGGGATGAGGCGCTTGCGGCTCTGGAAGCCCTTGACAGCACTCGCAAACCCTACAAAACTTGAAACTCATATTCCATATAAGGGATGTGGGGCGGGTTTCGGCCTGCCACGTCACTAAAGAAACCTCGATGTCAGACCTCTGCTGAGCTGATCATCGAAAAACAGAAAGATGCTGGCCGAGCTTCAATGAGCTCACGCCAGGAAGCCAGCAAGAGCGCGCGATGATCGTCTGTTCCTGTACATCCATCTCCGACCGCGACATCGAGGGCGCGCTCGTCGAGATTCTAAATCAGCCCGACGCGCCAATCCCGACCCCCGGCGTCGTCTATCGTCATCTGCAGAAGCGGATGAACTGCTGCGGTTGCGCACCGCTCGCGGTCGAGACGATCTACAACAAGGTGCACGAGCTGGAGAAGAAGGGTTTGATTTCGCCCAACGTTTGCGAAGCGACCCGTTCTGCTCTGCTCGAGTTCGGCGTGTGGCGCACGCGCCTGCGCGGCGACAAAGTGCCGGCTGCCTCGTCCGACACCAAGGCGGACGATCCCTCGCGCAAAGTCGCTTGAGGCTGGGACGGCGCTAATTTTGCGTTGGCATTCCGCTTAATCTCCAACCACAATCGCGCCGCGGCCTCGCTCGAGGCCCGCCTCCTGAGTTAGCGCGGCTTGCCCGCTGCAACCCAGCAACCGATTCCGCCAGGCACGAAGGGGCAGCCCATGAAAGGCATTAAGGAAGTCGTCGACGCGTTGAACCAGGCGTTGAAGCTGGAGCTCGGTGCCGTCAACCAATACTGGCTGCACTACCGGCGTCTCGACGATTGGGGCTTCACCAAGCTCGCCAAGAAGGAGCGTCAAGAGTCGATCGAGGAGATGCACCACGCCGACAAGCTCATCACGCGCATCATCTTCCTCGAAGGCCTGCCCAAGATGCAGGAGATCGCGCCGCTGATGATCGGCGAGACGCTGCAGGAAGTGCTCGAGTGCGACTTGAAGGGCGAGTACATCGCGCAGGAGTTCTATACGAAGGCGCGCGAGGTCTGCCGGGTGCACAAGGACTACACCTCGATGGACCTTTTCGAGCACCTGCTGAAGGACGAGGAAGGCCACATCGATTTCCTCGAGACGCAGCTTGATCTGCTCAAGAGCATCGGCATTCAGAACTATGGGCAGCTGCAGGCCGATTCCGCCAACAACGTCGAAGGCAAGGCCGACTAGGTCGGGGCCGGCTTGGCTTCCAGCGCGCGGAAGTGTCCGCGCCGCTGCAGCCATGACAGCAGGGCCAGTGCCGGCAGCGCGGTGAGCACGCAGGCGACGAAGAACGCCGGCCAGCCGAGCGCCTTGGCGGCATAGCCGGTGCCGGCGGCAAAGAAGGTGCGCCCCGTGGAGGCGAACGCCGTCAGCAGCGCGTATTGCGTTGCCGTATGCAGCGGATTGCGGCACAGCGCCGAGAGATAAGCAACGAAGATCACCGTGCCGAGGGCAGTCGCGAAGTTCTCGACGGTGATCGCAAGCGTGAGCGCGGGAAGGCTCAGCTCCTGCCAACCGAGCCACACGAACGCCAGGATCGAAACCGACTGCAGCACCGCGCCGAGCCTCAGCGCCTTGGGCAGCGGCATGGCTTGCGCGATCGCGCCGCCGGCGAAGCCTCCGAGCAGCAAAGCGGTCAACCCAACGCCTTTCACGATCGCGGCGTATTGCACCTTGGTGTAACCGAGCGATAGCACATAGGGCGCGGTCATCGCGCCGGCGAGCGCATCGCACAGCTTGTAAATCACCACGAATGCCAGGATCACAAACGCTGCATCGCGCAGCAGGAACTCCGCGTAAGCACCCTTGGCCGTATCATAGAGGCGCGCGAAACTGCCGGCGCGCTCAGCCGCGATAACCTCGGCGGTCAGGGGCGGCTCGCGGGCAAGCAAGGTTGCAGCCATGCCGATCAGAACCAGGGCTGCGGCGGCCGTATATGCGATCGGCCAGATCGTCTCCCTGCCGATCCCGTAGTCCTCGAGCCACCCCGCGAGCCCGATGATGCCGCCGCCGGATACGAGCATGCCGATGCGGTAGGCCGCGACGTAGCTGGCCATGCCGGCAGCCTGCTCGTCGATGGGTAGGCTCTGGACGCGGTAGGCGTCGACGACGATGTCTTGCGTTGCCGAGGCGACCGCGACGAGGAGCGCGGCGAAGCCGAACATGACCGGAGCCGACACGGGATCACGCATGCCGAGAAAAAGTATAGCGGCCATCAGCGCGATCTGCGAGGCGAGGAGCCAAGAGCGGCGGCGTCCGAGCCGGCTCAGCACGGGTACCTGCCAGGCATCGACGATGGGCGCCCACAGGAATTTCAGCGTGTAGGGGAGCCCAGCCAGCGCCAGCAGGCCGATGGTGCCGAGATCGACGCCGCGGTCGTGCATCCAAACGCGCAGCGTTTCGCCCGAGAGTGCAAGCGGCAGGCCTGAGGAGAAACCCAGAAACATGATGACGAGCACGCGCGGGCGGCCGTAGACGGAAAGCGCGGTCCAGAAGGGTCCTCGCGCGGCACCGTTGGTCGCGGCGGGTTCAGCTCCTGTCGGCGTGCTCATTGTTCGTACCGGTTGGGAATAGGAAGCGGGCGCGTGTCTTGCTACTAAGCCCCGATCTCACTGTCGATTGCTAGAGTGACGCGAGTGCGGCTGGATAGGGGCGGCAAGCGGGGGCAACGCGCGACGTGGCCGCTACCGCGGGAGGCAGGATGTCACGCTATATCTTGGCGATCGATCAGGGCACGACGTCCTCGCGGGCCATGCTGTTTGACAAGGATCTCAAGGTCCGCGGCATCGCCCAGGAGGAGTTCGCGCAGCACTATCCGGCGTCGGGCTGGGTCGAGCACGATCCCGAGGATATCTGGCGTACGGTGGTGTCAACCGCTCGTGCCGTGTTGGCGAAGTCTGGCGCGACGGCCGGCGATGTCATCGCCATCGGCATCACCAATCAGCGCGAGACGGCGCTGGTCTGGGACCGCGCGGCGGGCAAGCCGATCCACAATGCCATCGTCTGGCAGGACCGGCGGACGGCGGATGCCTGTCAGGCTCTCATGGAGGCCGGCCATGAGCCGGCCGTCATGGCCAAGGCCGGTCTCAGGCTCGACCCGTATTTCTCGGCCACCAAGATCGCGTGGATGCTCGACACGGTTCCCGGCGCACGTGCGAAAGCGGAGCAGGGCGAACTCGCCTTTGGCACGGTGGACTCGTTCCTGTTGTGGCGCTTGACCGGCGGCCGCGTGCACGCGACCGACGCGACGAACGCCTCGCGCACGTCGCTGTTCGATATCAACCGTGGAACGTGGGACGAGGAGCTGCTCGCGATCTTCAAGATTCCGCGCAGCATGCTGCCCCAGGTGCACGACAACGCGGCCGAGTTCGGCGCGACGGTGCCGGAGCTGTTCGGCGCGCCAATCCCCATCCGCGGCATGGCGGGCGATCAGCAGGCCGCGCTCATCGGCCAGGCATGCTTTGAACCCGGCATGCTGAAATCGACCTACGGCACCGGATGCTTTGCCGTGCTCAACACCGGCCGTACCGCGATCCCTTCGCGCAACAAGCTGCTCACCACCATCGCCTACCAGCTCGCCGGCGAGCGCACCTACGCGCTCGAGGGTTCGATCTTCATCGCCGGCGCGGCGCTGCAGTGGCTGCGCGACAAGCTCAAGGTGATCGCGAGCGCGCCGGCCGCGGACGTGCTCGCCACAGAGGCCGACCCCCAGCAGAACGTCATCCTGGTGCCCGCATTCGTCGGGCTCGGCGCTCCCTATTGGGATGCCGACTGCCGCGGCGCGCTCTATGGCCTGACGCGAAACACGACCGCCGCGGAGCTGTCGAAGGCGGCGCTCGATTCGGTGTGTTTGCAGACCTGGGACCTGCTTGACGCCATGCGCAAGGACTGGCCGGCAGCGGCGAAGACGATATTGCGCGTCGACGGCGGCATGGTCGCGTCGAACTGGACCATGCAGCGATTGGCCGACATCCTCGATGCGCCCGTCGACCGGCCGACGGTGCTCGAAACGACGGCGCTCGGCGCAGCGTATCTCGCCGGCCTGCAGTCTGGCTTTTATCCCGAGCCGACAAAGTTTGCGCAAACGTGGGTGCTCGACCGGCGCTTCGCTCCGGCAATGGATAGCGGCCGGCGCGCGGCTGAACTCGCGGCCTGGCACGACGCGGTGCGCCGCACGCTCTCGGCCGGCGCTACCTGATCACCGCAACGACGCGGGCGGGCGCCGCCGAAGCGCCGACGATCTTCAAGGGAAACACCATCACCTCAAAGCCGCTCGGCGGCAGTGCGCCCAGATTTGTCAGCTGCTCCATGTGCCAATAGGGGCGCCGCTGGCCGACGCGATGCGCCTCCCAGAACAGCGTGTCATCGTTGGCGGCTTTCGCGCGCGCGATCTGCGTCTGAAACGGAAGATCCCATCCCCACTGATCGATGCCCATGACGGTCGGCCCCTGATCGAGCAGCCACTCGGTCGCCGCTGCGCTCATGCCCGTGCCGCGCTTCCAGAACGCCTTCGTGCCCATGAGCTTGTCGCGCCCGGTGCGGATGAGCACGATCGTCTTGGCGTCGAGCCTGGAGCCGGTTTTGGCGAGCGCGGCCTTCAAGTCGGCGACGGTGATGGCGTCGTTGTCCGCCTTGTGCGTGAGATCGAGCACGACGCCGGGTCCGATGCACTTTTCCAGCGGGATCGCCTCGATCGTCTCGGCCGGTTTGCCAGCCGAAAGCGGACCGTAGTGCCAAGGCGCATCGATGTGGGTCGTCGCGTGCACGCCCATGTGCGTGATGGTGTCGTCGGCCCATCCGGAAAAATCCGCCGGAAAGAGCCGACGCGGAAGCCCGAGCAGCCACACGAGCAGCTTCGCCGTGCCGCGGCGCTTGTGCTTGATGCGCACCTGCATGAAGCGCGGATCGCCGCGGTTGAATTGGATCGGCTTTGACAGATCGATGATCTTCAAGCGCGCCTCGCCTCGATCCGGCCTGAGCGGGTTTCGATGATCGGGTTCGCTAGCGTTCCGATGCCCTCTAGCCCGATTTCAATCTCGTCGCCAGCGCGCAGCAGTCGCCCCGTCTCGATGCCGCTGCCGCCCGGAAGCGTGCCTGACCCGAACAATTCGCCGGCGTGGAGTTGCTCGCCGCGGCAGGCGTGCGCGATCACCTCGCCGAGCGACCACTTCGCGCCTGCAGTCGTGGGCTCGGCAATGAGCGCGCCGTTGAGGCGGACGTGGCCGTTGAGGTCGCGCCAGCGCGGCAGGATTTCATCGGCGGTGACGAGCACGTTCGATATGGCACTGGCGAAGTGCTTCGACTTCTGCGGGCCAAAGCCGGACGCCATCTCGTCGAGTTGCACATCGCGCGCGGAAAAATCGTTGAGCACGACGAAGCCCCCGATCGCTGCTTCGCACGCATCGGGATCCGCATCGAGCAATGACTTGGCCAGCACGAAGCCGAGTTCCAGCTCATAGTCGATGGCAGTCGAGTACGATGGAATTGCAATCGCGTCGCGGTCCGTCGCGATCGTGAGGTGATTGCCCATGTAGTACAGCGGCTGGCGATACCAGAGGCGATGCGGTTTCAGTTTTGGAAACGTGCCGCGCGTGAGCCGCTCATACCCGGCGACGACGCGGGCGGCTGCCGGCATGAAGGTGCGCACGAAGCCGCGCGCCGCTGCGATCGCGTGCGCCTCATAGAGCATGAAGTCGCGAAACGAGGCGGGCTGGAATGGGATAACGACATCGCGGTCGTCCGTCGTCTCGGGCTCAAGACCCTTCGCCACCTCGGCAATCCGGGCGCGGATATCCGCGGGCGCCGCGATGAGCGCGATGGCATCGCGTGTCCAGGCATCCACCGGCAGAGCGGATGGAAGTTGCAAGCAGGCCAAGGCCTTGGCGACCGAGACCCATCCATTCTCGGTTGCGAGTTCGAGGTACAAGTCTCGAGCGCCCCGTACGCGCCGGATCTTCATTGGCCGCACCCGCCTCAGGTTGTTCGCATTTGTCTGACTGGGTTTAGTCCGTGGGAACAGTCATACGTTTAGCTACGTTCTCAGAACTTGGTGCTCGGCGCCCAACAACTCAAATCAGCATCAGAGGAAATCATGCGCACGATCGGGAAAATGACGATGGCCGCGCTGGCCGCTTTCGCCCTCGCGACGACAGCTTTCGCCGCCGGCGAGTTTGAAGGCACGTGGAAAGTCAAGGATACCAAAGGCAAGGCGTTTGAGATCACGCTCGCGGCAGACGGTACTGCGACCTCGACCCGCGAGAAAGACATGAGCGGAACCTGGAAAGAGGAAGGCGGCGCTGCCGTCATCACCTGGAAGACCGGTTGGACCACGAAGATTGCCAAGGAAGGCAGCGGTTACAAGAAGACGGCCTATAAGGGCGCTCCTAGCGGCGATGCCGCCAACTCGTCCGATGCCGAGAAGGCCAAGTAGGCCTTATCCGGCCAATGCCAAATAGTGGGGCGCCGTCGGTGACGGCGCCCTTTTCGTAAGCAGCACCCAATTGGAACAGAGCGAAGCAAATTATGTCGATCACCCTGTCTGAAATCATCGTTTGGCTCATCGTCGGCGCGGCAGGCGGCACGCTTGCCGGCGCGCTCGTGCGCTGGCAGCGCACGGGATTTGGCTGGTGGACCAACCTCGGCATCGGCCTCGTTGGCGCGCTCGTGGGGGGATTGCTCTTCCGCCTGCTCGGGATTTTGCCGGGCCTCGAGAACATCGCCATCTCCCTGCGCGATGTCGTCTCGGCCTTCACGGGATCGATCCTCTTTCTCGGCGGCCTTTGGCTCTGGCAGCGCGCCCAAGCCTGATTTTGGCCCTGCCTGAGCGTTTTGCGGCCGCTCTTCGAGATCGGCCGCAAAGATTGCCGCTTATTGCGATGGCGGCGTTCAGTACTTCTTACCCAATATGAAAGGGCTTTTGTCGTCAGCGGTCGCTTTTGGGAACTAGGGTCGCGCTCGCCGTGTTCCGCCTGCAATCCAGCAGAGGGTAAAAGTACATGACGCGCGATGAACTTCAAAAAGTTAGAAACTGGGCCGACGACAAGGTCGGCACAGGCGAGGAGCCCTCATGGCTCTGGTATCAGCACATGAAGCTGCGCGAGTGTCTGGATGCCATCATAGGGGGCATGGAAGGAACCGCCGTTGAGTGGGCCAATCGTGCCGGCGAGCCCGTTGCCAAGCCCATCAATGACGTCATTCAATGGGATGACGATGGCTCCGCCCAGTGGCACGAGCCCAACGGTCGTCCCACCTACGACCCGCAAACCGGCCTTCGCTTAGTGGTTTCAAATCCCCCACAGTCCGGAGTTCAGCCCCAACCTCAAAAGGCCGCCGATGGCCTCGAGCTGGAAGACAGGGCGGCCCATCTCCTCAGGACAGCCTACTAATTGACGGGTTGGGGGAATGGCTCGTGTCGTCGGCATCGACCACATCGCGATAAGGGTCGGCGATTTCAAGAAATCGAAGGCGTTCTACGGTCGGTTGTTCGAGTTCCTCGGTTTTGAGCTTCTCGACGAATATGACGACGCCATCGGGTGGACCAACGGCGAGACGCGGTTCTGGATCGGCGCGGCGGACGCCCAGGGCAAGAAGCGCAAACACCGCGTCGGTGACATCGGCTTTCACCACTACGCGTTTCAACTGCGGAGCCGCAGGGATGTCGATGATCTGCAAGGCTTCCTCAAGAACCTCGGCGCCAAAATCGTCGATCCCGCAGGCGAGTATTACGACGACTATTACGCGGTGTTCTTCCTCGACCCCGACGGGCTGAAGCTCGAAGGCATGAAGTGGGGCGAGCGAACGAAGCAGGCAGCCGCCCGCAAGAAGAAGAAAAAGCGCTCAAAGGGCTAGGCCCTTCCCCCAATAACCCGCCGACCCGCTCCACTCGTCAGTCCACGGTAAGAGAAGGGTAAGAGCGAACGGTCATACTCCAAGTCCTCGCCGCGAAGGCCCGCGAGGAGAGATGATCTTGCCGCGCAAACTCATCGAGTTCGATCCGGAAACGCTGCAAGCGCTCGAGCTTCTGAGCCGCGACAGGATGAGTGACATGCAGGAACTCGCCGACGAGGCGTTTCGCGATCTTCTCAAGAAGCACGGCAGGCCGACCAATCTCAAAGAGGCTTTGCGCAAGAGCGCACGCGCGGGCCAAGACACCGGCGCTCAGCGGCGCTCGAAAAAGCGCGCGTAAGCTGCAAGACGAGGAAACACCGATGATGAAAACGATGATGGCATTGGCGCTATTGGCTGCGGCCTTGCTGGCGCTGCCGCCGGCGGACGTGGCGCAAGCCGACGGCTATCGCTATTCGCACAACTACGCGAAGCGGGGCTATCGCAGTCCGATGCGCTACTACCGGAACCGCTGCACCTACGGCGATTGCATTTGCATACGGCAAATTGCTTTGGCGACCGGCAGCCCCGTGTGGTGGGACCGCTATCAGGCCTGTACCGGCTGATTATGTCAGCAGCCCTTCGCCGCGTTGGTCACACGCCTTCGGAATCAAGGAAGAGTTCGGCCTTGAGCGCGGCGATATGCCGGTTCGGGGGAAGGCGCCGAAACAGGTTTGGGCGGCTCACGATCGCAGTTTCGGCGAACTCCGCCGCTTCTGCGAGGCGTCCGCTGCGTGCCAGCAGCACGATCAAACGACGGGCGACAAGGCTGTCTGGCTCCACCGAAAGCACGTCACGGTAAATCGCGATTGCGCTCTTCGCGTCGCCGAGCACGTCGTGGTGCCGGCCTAGAATACTGCCAGAGCGGACGATTGCTTCCTTCAAGGCCGGATTGATGGCGGCCTTCTTGCGCGCGGTGCTGTCGTTGAGGATCGTCTCAAATGCGGCCAGAGCGTCACCGGTCTGGCCGGCTTGATGCTGCCGCCAAGCCGTTTCGAACAGGATAAGTACCGAGCCGGCGGGAAGTTGCCCTGTTTCCGGCCGCCTGGCCACCAGAGCGCGGCGTGAGCGCTCGAGCGCCTGCACCAAGGGTGCGGTTTGTGGGTCAATGCCGAGCCTTGCGTAGAATTTCGACATTACGGCAAGCAGCGCGTCGAGGACGTTATGGGCCAGCAGCCAATCATACTCCTCGCTCAGCGCGGAAGGTGCGCCCACGGCGACATCTGCGAGGGCCTGCTTGGCAGCTGGGTCTTCGAAAAGAGTACGGATCGTTTCAACCGCCGGAAAGAACTCGGGATCGACCTGCAGCAGGCGCTGACAGGCTTGCACGACGTCCACATAGCGCTGCGCGGCGAGAAGCATCTCGATCAGAAGCATCAGCACCTCCGCCCGATCCGGGCTCGCCGCCAGGCACTTCTGGAGGATGGCGATCACCCTGTCGGGTTGGCCGCTCTTGGCGACCAACGGGAGAAGCTGATTTAGACTGGCCGAAATTGCCTCTGAGTTTGGTTTCACCGTCAGCGCGTCGGCGCAGGCTTCGAGCGCATCATCGTATCGCTGGAGGTGAGTGCAGATCTGCGCAAGCACCTCATATGCGGCGATATTGTCGGGCTGCGCCGCTATGCACGCTCGGCAGGCGCCGATCGATTTGTCGTACTCGCCCTTGCTCGCAAAGGCATGAGCATCCGCGTAATGCCGTGCCGCGATTTCGATGTGCGATCGCGATCCGCGTATCAGCCGAAGATGCGGCCTGCCGCTGGAAGCGCGCTGATACGCGCCGACCAATCTCGAAAGTCGACCCGCCATCGCCCCGCTCCAATCGGATTGTCGCGCCGCAGACCAAATTGACCGCCGCGCGCATCCATACTACTCAACGCTGTCGTTCACCACGACATGTGCACAGGCCAAGGAGGGCGAATGCGGACGCCTATTGCTCTTGTTTGCACGGTCTGGGGCGCTGAATTTTGCGATTTCTTCTGTCAGTATTCGCTGGCGACACTGCTCAATCCCGCAAACCTGCAGCGCGTACGCGAAGATCACGATCTCACCCTACTCCTCTACACGACTGAGGATGACCTCGCTCGCATGCGGGCTCATCCTAATTTTCGCAAGCTTGCTCACCTTATCAACATCAAACCGACGCTGCTCGAGACCTTGCCGCCGGGCGCGCGCACCGGCCACTGGATTCAGTGGCACCACGCGCTTCTGAGCTCAGGCGAGTTCAATTCCTTCATCCTGCTGATCCCCGATTGCCTCTACGCCAACGACGCCCTGCCCCAGATCGCCAATGCGTTGCAGAAGAACGACGTCGTGTTTTATTGCGTTCCGCAGGTGTCCATCGAACCGCTGATGGCACCCTTGCAGAAGGCGCTGCAGGCGATCGAGGGGGAGCCCGGCTGCTCATATCTTGATTTCAGCGAGCAAGAGATTGCGGGCTTATTCGTCAAGTACATCAATCCCCGATACGCGGTGGCGCTCAGTCAGCCGGAATTTTTCGTCACCCACCCCGAGTATTTATTGCGTGCGACCAAGGGGCAAATCGATATTCACGAGCTCACGTTTCATGCGCTGGCGATCAGCAGCAGGGCGAAGAATGCGTCCTACGCGTTCAATCCGCTGTCCGATCATCCCAAGGCGTTCTTGGGTATTCTCGCGGTCGGGGTCGAATACACGTTCAAGTATTTCGAGCAGTACTTCCGATGGCCCGCGATAGGCATGCAGCTCTCGCGGCAGACAACGCTCGCAAGCTGGTCCTATTCCTTCTTCGAGCGCGGCATCACCGACTACAACAACACCAAGACGGAAATCGCCGTCAGCGGGCTCACCGCGTCCGCGCATCGCCGCACCGCGATCTCCGACCCGCGCGCCAAATACATTAGGGCGGCCTTCGAGTTTTACGCTGCCCTCTACGCCGTACGCTCAGGGCCGGCCGCCGCCTGTCCGCCGGCTGTGGGAAAGGCCATCGCGCTGGCGATGTCGTTGCCGGGCTTTCGCAAACGGATGATGAGCTTGTCAGGGCCCGTGACAATCATTGTGCCGACATCCGATGACGCGCGTGACGTGATCGAGGCGCTCTACGAAGCGAACGACGCGCAACGGTTGTTCAAATTCTTTATGATGCACGTGATGCCGGGACGGCTGACCCTCAAGCACGGGCAGTCCTTCATCCTCGAGAGGATATCCGGCCGGCCGCCGCATGAGCGGCGCTTCCGTATCGCCGAGCCGGCGCTCCTCAACACTTTGTCGGCCGCGGTAACGGGGCACGTCGCCTCGCAAGCGACCTATGTCAACGACGGGCTGATCGCCTACGCGGCAAACATGAAATATGGCTCGACGAGCGATCTCGTGCGGCAGCTCGCGTAGATCAGAGCGCGGGCGCCCAGAGATAACGCTGGTGCAGCCGAAGAGCTGCCGCGCTCAGATCCGAGACGCGAGCCGATTCCGCAGCGCGTCCGGCTTCAGCGAGGCCGCGCGACAACCAGCCCAGAAGCTCGAAGGCGTACTCGACCTGCCCATAGATTTCGGCGATCGAGGCGAGCTTCAAAACGCGATCCGGCGCGAATGCCTCTAGGTCAGCGCGAGAGGCGATCGGATCGCGGAAATAGAGGCCATGCGCCTCGATCAGCTGTCCTTGGTAGGGATTGAGCCCCGGCGTGTGCATCGAGGTGACCGGAGACCCTGCGCGTCCCATGTTGTGAAGGCCGAACAGATCGAAAAAGTGAAACCCGTTGCCGCGCAAGAAGGCATCGATATCGGAAAACATCGGGCGGCCGAGGTACGATTCAACAAACGATACTTCGAGATCGATACCTAAAACCGGCGCGAGGCTGTCGCGTGCGCCTTTGAGGATATCAAGCTCGGCACCCTGCACGTTGAGCTTCATGAAATCGATCGTGCCGATGGCGTTCTTGCGGGACCAATTGTCGATTGTGGTCGCGGCAACAGAGCTGGTCTCGCCCGTCGGATGGAAGATGTCGCGCGCATAGAACTTCTGCGTCGCGTTCTGGAATTTCCAGCGGTTGGTGAGGTCGACGTTCTGGGGATAGGCGGAGATGCCGCCCGGCGCCTTGTTGCCGTAAATCGTCAGCGGGCCTTCCGAGCTCCAGAGTGCGTACGGGTAATAATGATGCGGGAGGCCTCGCTCGGAAGCATCGCGATTGAGCCGCTCGCATTCGTCGCTCTCGAGCTCGAAGCCGTGGATAACGAGCCGCCGATCGCCGATGGCACGCCATCGCGCATCGCTCGGTCCACCGCGCGCGCCACCATCGAGGATCGAGAATGTTTCGTCGGGCAAGAGGCGTCCGTAGACGAGCTCGGTGATGATGAAGCGTTCCCGTCTCGAATAGGGATTTGAGCCGTCGGGCGCTACCGGGACGGCTGGCAGGTCGTCGCCGTCCGTGGGTGGTGCTGCATTCGGAGCAGGCATCATCTGCGCCTCTTTAACGTCTAGATGATCAAGCGCGCCTTCGGTCTTGTCTTGAGAAGGGCGGCGGCGTCAATCGGTGCGCCCGTCGGAAGCGCAAATTGCAAATGCCACCAATTGACGAGTTGCTGGCCGTCGCTCGTTTGGCCAATCAATGCCGGCTGCAGCACGTCGCACGGCCTGCCGTCCACACGCAGCGGCAACCGTTCTTCAGGCGGATAATCCGGCTCGGTGAACTGCGACGCATACAGGTGACTGTAAGCCATCATGCGCTCGTAGTGCATCCCCGCCTCGGCGTAATGGCCGCGCTTGCGCAGGAACTCAGCAAACTCCGCGTGGTAGACGCCGTGGATCCCGAGGCATTCGAGAGCGCTGCGGAAGCAAGCCTCCGCCAGGTAGTCGCGTCCCTGATCGCGGTGCAGCTCCGCCAAGTTGCGCCATGCGTTTGCGGCGATGTGCGCGTGCGCCAGAGCGCCGGGATGCGGCTTGGCTTTGGTCGCCGCTTCAAACAGCGCGATCGCTTCCTTCCCAAGCGATGCTCGCCGCTTCAGCAAGGCTAGGGCGTAAAGCGCTTCGGCAAAATCGGGTGTGAGCTTCAGCGCGAGGGCGTAGTAGCGGCCAGCCTTTAGCAGGCCTTCCTCGCCGCCAATCAGAGCCGAGCAGTATTCGAAGAAGGCCGGTTGAGGGTCCGTCGCATCCCCTTCCGCAGCGAACCCCTTCATCAGGTCGTGCAGCAGGAGCAGTTTGTGCCGATGAACGCCGGCCTGGTGCAGGGCGGAAGCGGCGGCGTGCTTCTGGCGGTCGAGCTGTGTCTCGTCAAGATCGAGCGCAAAGTGACGAATGAAGGCATCGTAGTGTTGGGCGATGTCTTCATCGCCGACCGGCACGGCGCGCAAGAGCAATTCTTCGACTGCCCGCGCCCTCAACTTATTCGCGCCGGAGCCGAGGGCGAGCAGGGCTGCCGCGCCGCCTTCTCGTTTCGGCGACCGTTGATACGCAGCGGCCATAGATGCGCTCGCGGGCGCCTCCAACGGCGAGAGCAGCCGATCGACAATGAAGATAGTGTGCGGCGGGACATCGATCTTCCGGACGATCCTGCCGCCGTTGATGAATTCCGCTGCACCTTCGGTTCGGCCGATGAGTGTCGCGCCGCCAAGCGTTACGTGCTGCGGCGCGGTGCTCTCCGTCGCAGCCGAGGCTACGACGTGATTGAGAATCAAGGCCTCAAGATCGTTCGCGGCCTGGGGCCGCAACAAGGGAGCAACGCTTTCCCATCCGGCATCCATGAAGGCGCCATCTGTCGGAACATAGACGGTGACCGGGCACTTGTGGCGCCAGCGCTTTGCCAGCGACGTGGTCAACAACCCCATGCTCATCGCCTGCGATGCAAACGTGCATCCGCTTGCGTTCACTGCGGCCCAGATCCGGAGATACTCGCGCGCAAACAGCGCTTCCCCCAAAAAATCGTCGGCGCGATTTTCAACGTCGCGCCAGCGGCTTTCATCGAAGGCGTCGTAATGCAGCCAGATCTGATGCGACGCAAATTGCTGCATAAGCGGATTGTCGTTCGCAGGATGCAGGGACACGCGTGCAAGATCGATCGGCTGCACGGAATGATCTGGAATGTAGACGTGAAAATCCTTGAGCAGAGGGGCGACGCTCAGCATGAGCATGTCGTCGGAATCTGCTGAGACGTGAAGCAAGCGGGGATCGGCGGCATCCACGGCGTTCCAATATTGGTTGGCCTGCAGCCGCTGCGTGTCGACCAAGGAGAGCTCACGCGAGATGTGGCGCAGCAAGATGCCTTGGCCCGGCACGCGCCAGATTACGTCGAGGGAGGGGAGTGCGTGGCGCGCGGATGCCATGGCCGCCACCGACAGCGGATGCATGTGGCGCATCCCGAGCCGGACCAAGTCGCCGCCCGAAAGCTTGATGGCGTTGTCTCCAGCGCGGCCGGAAATCTCGGGGACGAAGGTTTCGCCGATGACCCGGATATAGGGGATCGAAACGCCGACCTTGCCATCGTCGATCGCGTCGGCGCACCGCGCAAGAACGCCGTCGCTCCACGCCACATCCGGATAAACCGTGAAGCAGTAGGCGTTCGCGGCTTTGGCGTCGTCCAGCGAACGTCGGTACCATTCGATGTGATAGGCGATGTCCGGCGACGACGCTTCGGTGATCCATTCGATCTCGATGGCGGCAGCGAGCGCCCGGAAAATCGGCCACGCTTCGATGCGCGTTCGATCACTAGGTGTCGTGGCGATGCGATAGCGTGAGGGGAAGCGGCCCTTGATCGCCGGCAGGTTGCCCGGCGAAAGTAGCGTCGGCAGCATGACGCGCCGCATCACGTCCAAATGCCAATCGCCCCAGACGCAGGTGTTGAAGTCGACCTGCTTGCGCGTCATCCACTTATTTCCAGACGCTACCTGCCGGCATTTGCGCGTTCGTGCATGATTATCGTCGGCACTGTGGCTATCAAAGAGAACTCTTGCCTGTCCAGGCACGCGGCCTCTCACGAGCTGGGTGGCGCGCCGAACTGCGACCGACCGAGGGGGAATATGGGGCTCCTGCGCTTAGTGTTGGCGTCGACGGTGATGCTCGGTCACTACGTGGGTTTCTACCCGGTGCATCTGCCGTACTTTCTGCTCGGATGGGCCAACGTACCGGCATTCTATATCGTGTCGGGGTTCCTCATCACGCTGGTGCTGCGCGAGCGATATCACGATCGTGCCGCGCTGTTTTATTCCAACCGCGCCCTGCGGCTGTTCCCCATGTACTGGGCGGCGCTGGTGCTCTTTCTGCTCGTCAATTGGATGGTGGCCGCGGGATATTTGCCGGGGGCGCAACAGCACGTCGGAACCAACGCGCTGCGCTGGTGGCAAGCGCATCAAAGCGACATCGGGACGCCGGCGACGCTGCTGCTGATCTTCTCGAACATTGCAATATTCGGCCAGGACCTGATGCTGTTCGTCGGCAAGTGGCCGGGGATTTTCACGAAAGATTACTTCTACCACTTCTTCATGTACGTCGGTCCGGCGTGGACGATCGAGGTCGAGTTTGTTTTTTACGCGATCGCGCCGTTCGTGGTCCTCCGCAGTGTTAAATGGACGATCGCGATCCTGGTTGCTTCGCTCGTTGCGCGACTGCTTGCTGTCGCGGTCGGCTACACGGCGTACGGCAACGCTTATGACTTTCCGCCGTTCGAGATGGCGTTCTTCATGGCCGGCTCGCTGGCCTACCGCGCCTACGCGTATCTGCGAACGCAAAAATCAGCGTGGATCGAGGCCTATGCCTATGCCGCCTGCGCGACGATCGCGGCGCTGACCGTTTTCTATCTGGCCATGCCGTTCGCCCGGCCGATGTTCCTGGCGGCGGTCAGCCTCTGCCTCCCGGGCATCGTCCTGCTGGGGCGCCGCAATCCGCTGGACAATTTTTTGGGAGAGCTGTCCTACCCGATCTACCTGCTGCATCCGCTTTTCACGATCTTCATCATCCCCGGGGCGACGATCTGGGCGGAGTTGGTCGCAATCGCCGCCACGCTCACGCTGTCGGCTACGCTAATTTTTGCCATCGACCGACCTGTCGAAGCGATCCGCCGCCGACGGGTAGAAAACCATCTGCCGCGCACGCCGACCCCGACCGCTCCGGAGCGAAACGTGCCCGCGGCACTTGCCTATTAGCGACTGGTCGGACGCCCCGCGCGCTCTGGATTTGACATATCGAGGTCTATGGAACATAAAGGGAACAAACACGTTAGGCGAGGTGATGGAGCTAGCAGAAAAACTTCGGGTGCTGGCGGACGCCGCCAAGTATGACGCGTCCTGCGCATCCTCGGGTGCACCCAAAAGAGCGGCCGCGAAGGGGGGTCTTGGATCCACAACTGGCGCAGGAATCTGCCACGCCTATACGCCAGACGGGCGCTGCGTCTCGCTACTGAAGATCCTGCTGACGAACTACTGCCTGTTCGACTGCGCCTATTGCATCAACCGCAGGTCGTCGAACGTGGAGCGCGCCCGTTTCAGCGTCGACGAGGTCGTGACCCTCACGCTCGAGTTCTATAAGCGCAACTACATCGAGGGCCTGTTTCTCTCGTCAGGCATCATTCGCTCGGCCGACTACACCATGGAGCAGCTCATGCTCGTGGCAAAGAAGTTGCGCCGCGAGCACGGCTTTGCCGGCTACATCCATCTGAAGACAATTCCTGAGGCAAGCCCCTGGCTCATCGAGCAGGCGGGGCTGTGGGCCGACCGGCTGTCGATCAATCTTGAACTGACCACCGCAGCGAGCCTGAAGCAGCTGGCACCCGAGAAGGACCAGAAGACGATCACCGCCGCCATGGGCCAGATGCATGATCGCATCGTCGAGGCGCGCGAGGAGAAGCGCCGGTTCTCGCCGGCTGGGCAGAGCACGCAAGTCATCGTCGGCGCCGACTCGACGACGGATGAGCAAGTCTTGTCGACAAGCTCCGACCTCTACAGCCGCTACAAGCTTTCGCGCGTTTATTACTCGGCGTTCTCCCCGATCGATCACGCGAGTGCGCTTCTCCCGCCGTCCGCGCCACCGCTTGCCCGCGAGCACAGGCTTTATCAAGCCGATTGGCTGCTGCGGCACTACGGCTTCGCCGTCGACGAGATTGCGGCCGGCGGTGAGGGCGGCATGCTCGATCTCGACATCGATCCCAAGCTCGCGTGGGCCCTCAAGAACCGCGCGTCGTTCCCCGTATGCGTCAACACGGGCGCGCGCGAGATGCTGCTGCGCGTTCCGGGATTAGGCAAGCACGCTGTCGACAAGATCGTCGGCGCCCGGCGGTACGCGACGCTGCGAACCGGCGATGTGTGCCGCCTGACGCGAGCGTTCAAGCGCGCTGCGCCTTTCCTCATCACCGCCGATCATCATCCCGCGCGCCTCACCGACCGCGCAGACTTGCGCGCGCGGATCACGCCGCCCAAACAGCTGGCGCTCATTTGAAGGTGCGCACGGTTATCACGCTTGGCGAAGGAGCTGACCAGCGCGGTTTCCGCGACGCCGTACGCGCGCTCATCGCGGAGGACACGGCGCCTGAGACCGTGATCTGGCAGACCGCCAGCGTGCCGTCGCTCTTCGACGCCTCACCGCCGGCCGACGCAGCACCAGTCCCGCTGACGCGCGACGTTGCCGAGCTCATCCGTCTTGTCGTCTGTCATCGCGATCCTGAACGATACGCGCTGCTCTATCAGCTCATCTGGCGCGTCCGCCATGGTGAGCGCGCGCTGCTCGATGTGCACAGCGATCCGCTCGTTCATCGCCTCGCCATGCTGGCAAAAACCGTACGGCGCGACCTCCACAAGATGCATGCGTTCCTGCGGTTTCGCCGCGTGCCCGACGTGCCCGACGAACGCTACGTCGCCTGGTTCGAGCCCGACCATTACATTCTGGAAGCAACAGCGCAGTTCTTCGTCGACCGTTTCCGCGCGCTTGTCTGGTCGATCCTCACGCCCATCGGCTCGCTGTATTGGGATCGCACGGAGCTGCGGCATGGCCCGGCTGGTACGCGTGGCGACGTGGGCGCGGAGGACGAGGTCGAGACCGCATGGACCGGCTATTACGACAGCACCTTCAATCCTGCGCGCCTCAACACCGGCCTGATGCGGCAGCACATGCCTAAGAAATACTGGCGCAATATGCCGGAAGCCGGCTTGATCCCTGAACTCGTCCGAAACGCCGCCTCGCGCGTTGATACCCTTATGCGCACAGCACCCACGCCCTCCCGCAAGAAGGATCCAGTCAAGGCGGTCGCCGGCCGGAGCGACGCCGAGCCGCGCACGCTCAAAGCGCTCAACGCCATCATCGCTGCGTCTGAACCGTTTGTTGAAGGCGGCACGCGCGCCGTGCTCGGCGAAGGCCCCCTGCACCCGGCGCTCGCGTTTGTCGGCGAGCAGCCAGGCGATCAAGAGGACATCGAGGGACACCCGTTTGTCGGGCCCGCAGGCCAGCTTCTCGACAAGGCCATGCAGGCGGCGGGAATCGACCGCGGCGAAACCTACGTCACCAATGCCGTGAAGCATTTCAAATTCGTGCAACGCGGCAAGCGGCGCCTGCACCAGAAGCCGACGACCGGCGAGGTGAAGCGCTACCGGTGGTGGCTCGAGAAGGAAATTGAACTCGTGCGGCCATCGCTCATCGTCGCGCTCGGCTCGACCGCCGCGCAGGCGCTGGCGGGGAAGGCCGTGTCTGTCACCAAATCGCGCGGTCCCACCGAGTTCGACGGGCGGGCCGGTTTCGTCACCGTTCACCCATCGTATCTGCTGCGAATTCCCGACGCGGATGCGAAGCGCGAGGCCTATGCGGCCTTCGTGGCCGACCTCAAGCGAGCCAGCAAGCTCGCTGCCTCGATCCGCGCTGCGTAAATTTCGCGCGGATCGAAAGACGATTAGGGGCGGGCCGTGGTCTGATTCCGGCTGCTCACGTTTGCGGGCATCGCCAAATCTGCTGCCGGCACTCGGCAAACGAGACCAACAGTTGCTGGTCCTCATCCCACAACACGAGACGCACGCAGCTCAAACTCCTCATGAGGGTCAGCCGGCCGGTCTGCGCCAGCATGGGATGGTCGCGCAGCACTTCAGGCAGTCGATAAAACGGAATGCGACTGCAGAGATGGTGGACATGGTGCATGCCGATGTTGGCCGTGAACCAGCGCAGGACCGGCGGCAGGTCATAATGGGAGCTTCCATGAAGCGCTGCCTCGTGCACATCCCACGCAGAGCCCTTGCTCCAAGTTGTCGTCTCGAACTGGTGCTGCACGTAGAATAGCCAAACACCGATCGAAGCCGCGAGTAACGTGATCGGCAGATGCACCAGCAAGAACGGGCTTGCGCCGACCAGCCAGATCATGGCGGCGGCCAAAAGCGCAATCGCCGCGTTCGTGAGCATCGGGCTGACCCAGCCCTTCCAACCGCTGCTCATCAATCCCACGGGAAACCGGTGCTGCACCAGAAAGAGAAATGCGGGCCCCAGCCCGAACATGACCAGGGGATGACGGTAGAGCCGATAGCGAAGCCGGCCCCACCTTGGCCGAGCCAGATACTCGCGCACGGTCAGCGTATCGATGTCGCCGATGCCTCGCTGGTCCAAATTGCCGGAGCTGGCATGATGGATGTTGTGGCTGCGCCGCCAAAAATCATACGGCGTGAGAGTCAAAGTGCCCAGCAAACGACCGACCCAATCGTTGAGACGCCGCTTGCGGAAAAAAGCACCATGACCGCAGTCATGTTAAATCATGAACAGACGCAGAAGTAAGCCGGCAGCCGGAACAGCTAGCATCAGCGTGAAGACGTAGCCTTGCTTCAGGCTGGCCCACATCACAATCCAGACCAAGACGAACGCGCCAGCCGTGACAGCAAGCTCCATGGTGCTGCGTGCACCGCTCGACTCGCGATAGCTGCTCAGCAGGCGACCCCAGTCTCGCGCATGGCCCGCTCGATTTTCGATTTGTGCGTCATTCAATGGAAGCTACTCCGACTGCAAATGGGGCCGACGTTCGACAGTCACGCTGCCACCGATTTCAAGGATCCAAGTCATCACCGCATGTTCCCCGACCACCGCGGCTCCTGGCAAGTGGCTGATATGGAGGTGTTGCGCAAGCGCTAACCCATCGCGGCCCGACCGACGCGCGGAGCTAACATGGATTAGTCCCAGATGGTATCGCCTTGGCGGCTTAAATGATCGCTCGACACGCAGGCGATAAGGGGCGAAACAACACGGGCTTTGCCCCATCTTGTGATCGGTATCCGCCGCACGTGGCTTGATCGGCCCGAGGTCCTAGGCAGCCGCAACAGCCTGTTCACAGCAAACCTGGATCAGCACTGCTGGTGCCAGATTGGGCTAGCATCCCCCAAAGGAAACCAAAATGGTCCAAGCAGATCGTACCAACGACGCCGAGGGCCTTGCCGCCCTTGGTATCTGTGAATCCCTGGTTCTTGCGTTGACGGACCTGAAGATAATCAGCGAGGTGGATGCGCGCGATCTCTTCAACGATGTCGTTACGTCACACAGCAATGCTGCAACGGTTTCAGCCACGCCAGAGCGGCACCGGGCAGTGGTTGATATTATTCAGCGCATCCTCGCCGGGAAGAATGGGACGAACTAAAATGGGCCCGCTGTTGCTTGGCGATTACGGGCAAGCGAACTCTCGACATGGGTTGCGGAGCAGCCCTTAGCCGGCTTCAGGAAGTGAATCGAGGTAGCCGCCTCGAAATCCGGAGAGCTTCCTCAGGCCGCTCAAATCATGAATTTGCACCGTGCCGCGGTGGACGGTCAGCAGGTCGAGTTCGCGCAGTTGGCGCAAAACTCGGTTGACATGAATGGCGCTGAGGCCGAGCGCGTCTGCGAGGACATATTGGCTGAGTGGGCATTTGAACTCAGCCTCGGTCGCCAGCCCAATCAAGTTCAATCTCTCGGCCAGCTCCATGAAGAAGTGAGCGGTGCGCTCGAGTGCGCTGCGGCGCCCGATACTCACGAGGTGTTCAACCACCATGGCTTCGTCGCGCGAAGCTGCCCACAGTATCGCGGCAGCGAGCCGCGGAAAATCACTGAAGGTCTGCAAAATCCGGCTCCCGTCTACCGCGCTTACAACAGCGTCGGTGAGGACCTCGAATGAATGGTCCGCGGTTCGCAGAAGCGCGCTGCGAAGGCCTACACAGTCGCCGGCGATCGGGAACGAGATGATCTGACGGCCGCCGCTGGGCAGATCCTTGTAACTGCAGGCCCACCCAGCTTGCAGAATAAATACCTTTTGACCCGGCTGTCCCTCATGGACAAGCTGCTTGCCCCGCTTCACTTGAGATGTCGGCGTTTGCAGCACGGCGAGACAATGTTTCTCCTCGGGCGACAACGGCACAAACGCATTTAGCTTTCGTGCCAGGACAGTATCGACCATGACAGGACCTCGCCTCGGTGGCCAATGAGCGTAAAATGGCGCACCGCCAGAAGACGTACCCGGTGCGGAGCGTGAAGGCCAAGCGAACAAGTCTCCAGACGCTAACATAGATCAGCATGCGAACTTTGTTTTGTACGAAATGCACACTTTGTTCGCGCCGAGCGGTGCGCGTGGACCAAAAGGGTCAGAGGAACCGGCGCTGATGCGTTTGTTCTCCGTTCGACTTTTGACGAGTGGGTGTGCTTGTCCCAAGCAGATATGCAGCGGGATCAGTCGCGGCCCAAGGTTCCGCGAGGCATCCGCCGCACGACGCTGGACGCCCTGAGGCGCGAGGATCGACAGAAGCGTGCGATCGAGCGGGCGCACTTGCAACCCAGCAGGCACGCGAGTAGCCCCAGCTTTCAATTCTCGTATGCGATGGGTCACTTGATTTGCTGCGAAGTACTCGTTGAGCGCAAGCAACTCGGTGCGGTTTTACCGCGCGGAACTAATCCAGGTTAGCATGCAACGGTCGAACATTACCGATTCAAAAAATTCACGGCGACATTTCGGTTTGAAGCCATAAGCGGTGTTGATCTAATTGTTTACTGCCTGGATTAAAAGGCTCCACAGCGAGTGCTCACACTAATTCAAATTAGTCCGCGGCGCGGCGCTCCCACTATCTTCATCGTCGTGAAAGTGCCGTGCCGTGCATTGCAGCGGCACGCTGGATCAGCCGGCCCAGGGCGACGCAAATGCAGTATACGGCCCCCAACGATGGCGCGATACTCGACCTGATGACGAGTGTGCTTGAGACGGCGTGGATCGCTGCCGGCGCACAAATTGGGACCCTATCGCAGGCAGACAGAAATGCGATGGCAGCGGCGATTTCAGAGGGCGTCGTTGGCGGAGAACTGCGCTTCCTGTTTCTCTACCGGAAAGCAATAGACACGTTGAATGCGCCCCGGATCGAAGCTCCGCGGGCAAGCGTGATCTTGGAGCCGCCCCCGCCGGCTATACCTGTCTTTGCCTTGTACCCGGTGCGCACGATGGCAGCGTGTCGTTAATGGCGTATCGGGTGCGAAATGCTCGAAGCGCTCCTGCCGCAACTCGGCTACAAAACCCGTGCGCAAAATTGCGCTTAAGGCTTAAGCACGTCGTCAGTTGAATTGAATGTTCGGGAACTTCAACTGCTTAAGCGTGCTTGTCCTGGTATGCCGTTTTCAGCAGCCGTTTTAGGAGCCGCCGAAAGCAGCGGGCAAATTGACGAATCGTCTGGCACGGGGGCGATCGAATTGAAAAAAATAGTCGAGAGCCGTGAAATCCTAACCGGGCACGGATCTACGTCTTTGTGCATTCAGGAAAGTGAGCAGATACCATGAACGGCCTCGGAACAGAGGGCATGCCCATTGATGTCCTTCTCGTCGAAGACAGCCCTGGTGACGTTCGGCTTACGCAGGAAGCGTTCAATGAAGCCAACCGCAAAATCCGCTTGCACGTCGCGACGGACGGCGTGGAAGCAATGGCCTTCCTCAACAGGGTCGGCATCCATGCCAAAGCGCCGCGACCCGATTTGATCCTGCTCGATCTTAATCTGCCAAAAATGGACGGGCGCGAGGTTTTGGCCAGCATCAAGGGCGATAGCAGCCTTTGCCTGATCCCCGTCGTCATCCTCACGACATCCAATTCGGAAGCGGATATCGTGAAAAGCTATCAGCTCAAGGCAAACTGCTACCTGAGCAAACCCGTGCAGCTCGATGAGTTCGAGACCCTCGTCAAGAGCATCAACGACTTCTGGATGACGAAGGTGAAGCTGCCGCATCAAGTGCCCGGGCACGCACCTGACGATCCAATCGACGGAACGGGAAGGGGTACGTCGTGAATAAGATGGGCGGGGCCGGAATGAGAGTTGAAGTTCTGCTCGTTGAGGACAATCCGGGGGATGCCCGGCTGACGCTGGAAGCGTTTCACGAAGCAAACTCGTCTGTCCGTGTGCACGTGGCTTGCGACGGCGTCGACGCGATGGCGTTCTTGAGACAGGAGGGCACTCATATCCATGCACCTCGACCTGCACTCATCTTGCTCGACCTCAACATGCCCAAGATGGACGGTCGTGAGGTCCTGGCCCTCATCAAGGCGGACGCGAGCCTGAGGCAGATTCCCGTCGTGATCCTGTCTACGTCCGAGGCGAAAGCGGATATTGCTCATTGCTATGAGCATCAGGCGAACTGTTACCTCAGCAAGCCGGTGCAGCTGCCCGAGTTCGAGAGCCTTGTGAAAGGCATCAATGATTTCTGGCTGACGAAGGTCAAGCTGCCGCAACCGGCGGGAAGCACATGACCTCGGATCGTACCATCGCAGACCTTGAGCAAAAAACGCAGTACCTGGTGAAGGCTCTGCTGGATACGACAGCGTCGACAACCGGACTAAGTTTCGAAGACGAGCGAACCGCTATGGCGATCGCTGTCCGCGAGGCGGTCGCCGATGGTGAGCGCAACGATCTATGGCTTCAGCGGATAGCCCTGGACGCCGTAGGCCGGCCCTGGATCGCGTAGCTGGGCCGAGGCAGCCCGGTCGCTAGCGCGCACGCACCGCCTGGGTGCCGGGACGGGCCGAGATTCGGCACGATCTACAATGAAAGTTGTGACAGCAGTCGGCAGCTTCGCTGCGCATCCTTTGATGGTGTGTCGCCCTGTTGCGGTGCTCCGCCTCTCATACCGTGCGCCACAGCTCCGATAATTTTCGGCATCTGGTCTGCATTGGTGCACTTCAACCCGGTTCCGTTCCCTCCAAGCTTAGCGCGATGCCGAGCGCTCGCCTTAACGTGGTGGCGGCAGGGGAGCTGCCAGCAAAATGCGTTGCAAAAAACGGCGCGGCGAACGCCGGGCCGCCCGTAATTGCGTGCGCAAAAAAACGAATTTGGAGGAAAATCAGGTGAGCAAGGACAAGAAAGTCGATCAGGAATCCCAGGACAGTGAGTTCAATTCCAAGGACTGCGGAATGAGCCTGTCGCGCCGTGGTTTGCTTATGGCAGCGGCGGCGGGAACGCTCTCGTCGGGGATGACCTTCGGGCACATTGGCGGCGCGCTGGCGGGCGGCGGCGGGCGCGACGACGATCGCAACAATGGCAGGAGGGACCGCCGCTGCAAGGGTGACAGCACCGACATTGCCCTGATCAACGGCAAGTTCGTCGACGGCTCCGGCAAAACCTACCGCGACGTCGCAATCAAGAACGGCCGCATCTTCGCGCTGAACAGCGTGCGCGGCCTCGATGACGGTGCGCGCGTCGTCAACCTCAATGGCCGCACCGCGATTCCCGGCCTCATCAATATGCACGTTCATCACTCGCGCACGGGAATTACCCCGGAGTACGAGGTACGTGACATCGAGACGGCGTTTAACATCAGAGAGATACAGGAACTGATCGCCCGGCGGGCCAGGGGCGTGCCGCAAGGACACTTCGTCGGTTGCCATCTCGGCTGGCACTACGTGCAGCTGGCAGAGGGCCGGCCGCCTACGAAGGCCGAACTCGACGCCGCCGCGCCGAAGCATCCCGTGTACATCTCGGGCCGCGCCGGCTGGGTGGAAGAGTACTTCTCGGTGGTGAACACGCTCGGCGCCGCGAGGTTCGCCGCCGCCGGCATCTCCGTCGACTTTAACGGAAAGGTCTCCTCGGCGACGACGCCCGAGCAGTGCCTGGCTGCCATAAACTTGACGATGACCGACGAGGACCGCCTGCGCATGACGTGGGACAACAATGCCTGGTCATTGTCCAACGGCGTGGTCAACGTTCTCGATCCCGGAGTTTCCGCAACCACGGCACGTGCCTATCCCGCGGTTGAGCTGTGGCGGCAGGGCATGCTGCATGTGCGGCATCGCTTGAACTACGCCTCGAACACGCCGGATCAGGTGGCCACGCGCGCGGCCAATGTCTTCCGCTTGCAGGGCGACGACCTGATCCGCGCCGGAGGCTTCGGTGAGACCATAGGCTCGCGGCCGGTCACCTCAAGTACGACCTTTGAACCGGTGGCGAAAGCCATCGCGCAAGCCGGTTGGAAGCTGCAGAACCACACGGACTTCTTCGCCGACGTGGATTTCCAGGTGGCTGCATTCCAGCGCATCGCCGCCGATATCCCGATCAAGGACATGCGCTGGCAGCTCATCCACTGCTTCCAGACCACCGCGGCCCAGTTGCAAACCATGAAGGCGCTTGGCGTGGGCGTCGATGTGGAGAACGAGCGCTATCTCGATCGCCTCATGCGAGGACCCGGACCGTCCTACCGCCTGATGGTCGACTCGGGCATCGCTATGGGCGCCGGCACCGACGGCAGCAACTTCTGCCCCAACAACCCGTGGCTCAACATCTACTACATGACCACCGGCGTGAACGTGCGCGGCATCCCGGAGAACGCGAGCCAGAAAATCTCGCGCCTCGAAGCGATTCGCATCTGGACGGCTGGCAGCGCCTTCCAGAACTTCGATGACGACAAGGGCTCTTTCGAGGTCGGCAAGGTGGCGGACCTCGCCGTTCTGAGCGACGACTTCCTCACCTGTACCGACGCCAAGCTGCGCAAGATCAAGTCGGTGATGACGATCGTCGGAGGTAAGGTCGTGCATGAGGGCGACTTCCCCGACTACGGGACCGTCAACGACAACTTCCACTACACGACCCCATAAGCGGGGTCGCGTTGCGCGAGATACTGGCAGTCCGTCCCCTCCAGCGGTAGGGGGCGGGCTTCCGTGCATTAGAGGGTCGGCATCTGGGCGGCGCCGGCCGCAAGACAGGGCCGCGATATTGATGGTAGCGGGACCCGGACTTGAACCGGGGACCTACGGATTATGATTCCGCCGCTCTAACCAACTGAGCTATCCCGCCATCAGATGGCGTCTATAAGGAGCGGCGTCCGAGACTGTCAAGCTCGGCCGGACCGCACGCCACGAGTCCAATGGCGGGGCTGATACCTTGGCTCAGCGCCCGCCGCGCTTCACGAAGCGGAGCATCGTGAACAACCCGAACGGCCGCAGCGACTTGCATTCGACCAGCTCGAGCTCGTCACAGACCGTCACGCGCGACTGATCGAACACCGAGCGCCAGCCGATCCGGTCCGCGAACGGCGCCATGCGCCGCTCCACCCAGCCGCGGATGCCTTCGCGTTGGCTGAAGTGATTGACCAGCATTACCTCGCCGCCGGGCTTCACAACGCGGGAAAGCTCGCGCATCACGGCTTCCGGTTCCGGCACGACCGTCATGACGTACATGGCCACGACGGTATCGAAGGCCTCGTCGGGAAAGCGCAAATCGGCGGCGTCCATCTCGTGCAGGCCGGTGACGTGATCGAGCGCGCCTTCGGCGACGCGCTCCCGCGCCTTCTCGAGCATCTCCGGCGACAGGTCGATGCCGACCACTTCAAGGTGCTCGGAGTAGTCGGGAAGCGACAGGCCGGTGCCGACGCCGACCTCGAGCACGCGGCCAGAGCGCGAGTTGATCACCTCGACCGCACTGCGGCGTCCCTCGCGGGCTACGAACCCGAAGGTGTGATCATAGACCGGTGCCCACCGCCGGTAAGCGTCGATCACGGCGCTCTCTTCGATGCGGCCGATGCCGACGATGCGCCCGTGGGCACGTTCCAACAGGGCACTGCCGCGCCGATACTCGGTCTGGGACATTGATTTCATGCGGTTAGCTCGCTCCTGTGGCCTGCGCCGGCTTAACCATCCTAAATTTTCGACCGCCGGTCAAAGGCCAAGCCACAATTGCGGCTTAGCCGACGACGGCGCTTTCCAGGCGGGTAACTCCCGGTGCCATGGTGCGGGCAATGAAGCCGCCCCCCAACACGCGAGATTCACTGGCCGCGTCCTGATAGAAAACGCAGGCCTGCCCGGTGGCGATGCCATCCTCCGCGTCCCTTAGCACAACAATCGCGCTTTCGTCCGCTCGTGCAAAAAGGGTCGCAGGTCTCGGCGGTTGCGAGGACCGCACGCGCACGTGCAGGGGCAATCCCTGGCTGGCCGCGGCAAGAAGTGGCGCATCACCGAGCCAATTCGTGTCCCTGAGCAACAGGCCTTCGGTCCGCAAGCTCTCGCGCGGGCCCACCACGACCTCGTTGCGATCTGCATTGAGCCTGACGACGAACAGCGGCTCGGGCGCGGCGACCTTCAGTCCGCGCCGCTGGCCAATCGTGTAATTGATGATGCCGTCGTGGCGACCGAGCAGGCGGCCATCCACGTGCACGATGTCACCCGGCTTCAGCGCGCCCGGCTTCAAGCGTTCGACGACGCTTGAATAGCGCCCCGAGGGAACGAAACAGAGATCCTGGCTGTCGGCCTTCTCAGCGACCGGCAACCCAAGCTCGTGCGCCAGAGCGCGCACTTCATTCTTCTGCATGCCGCCGAGCGGGAACCAAAGGTGGCGCAACTGATCTGGTGTCGTGGCAAACAGAAAATAGCTCTGGTCGCGATCGCAGTCGGCAGAGCGCAGCAGCTGCGGCCCGTCGGGCGTGTCGCGGCGCTGAATGTAGTGACCCGTCGCCAGCGCGTCGGCGCCGAGATCCTTGGCGGTTTCCAGCAGGTCGCGGAACTTGATCTGCTGATTGCAGGTGACGCACGGGATCGGGGTCTCGCCCGCTACGTAGCTCTCCGCAAAGCTCGCCATGACGGACGAAGCAAACCGGTTCTCGTAGTCGAGCACGTAGTGGGGAATGCCCAGCGTTTCAGCGACACGGCGTGCGTCGTGGATGTCCTGGCCGGCGCAGCAGCTGCCCTTGCGGCCCGTCGCGGCACCGTGATCGTAGAGCTGCAGCGTAATGCCGATGACGTCGTGCCCGGCCCTCTGCATCAGCGCCGCGGCGACCGAGGAATCGACACCCCCCGACATCGCGACGACGACGCGCGCACGCCTGTTCGCACCCGTCGAGCAATCTGGGTCCGGAGCGGTGCGGAATGGGTTCGTAAACACGTCGTTGGCGCCGTTAATTCTCAAATGAAGCCGGATGCAGCCAGCGCTGAGCGCAAGCTTTTTGCGCGCGAGGCGACCTTGGGTTCGCGTCGGGCGCAAACTTAGGGGGAAGTCGGTTCGCTGCGCAAGTAACGGGTGCTTTCAGGCCAGCGGCGAATGCCCGCGCGCGGTCCTTTTGGGCCGGTTCTTGCGTAAACGTTACCCGCTTGAACTGGGAACCGGAGCACCCCATTTATGTTATGTTTACTCAATGGCTTAGGCCGGTCTTAATCGTGTTGGGTTATTGAGAATGGCTGGTCTGAGAGCATGTAACGAGTATCATGACCGAACAACAGATGAGGGCGAGGGTACGCTACGTCATCGGACCAGATGGTAGTCCGCTGACCGTTGCCGATCTTCCCCCTAAGGATACCAAGCGCTGGGTTATCCGTCGCAAGGCGGAAGTGGTGGCTGCCGTTCGCGGTGGTCTGCTCAGCATCGAGGAAGCTTGCGACCGTTATAAACTGACGGTCGACGAGTTTCTGTCTTGGCAACGGTCCATCGACAAGCATGGACTCCCCGGGCTGCGCGCTACTCGCATCCAGGAATATCGCGACTAATCGACAAGCCTTCCTGGCTCGAGGGAGCGGCGCGCGAGTGCCGCTTTTTTGTTGCGCGGGTCGATTGGGCTAGGCGCCGTGACCCTTTTTGGCCGCCTCGGGGGGCTTGGCCGGGGGCGCGTCGGCCTGAGGTTTCCACTCGCCATTGCCCGTTGCGCAACCAACCGAGCCGGCGGCCCAACGGTGCACGTCCTGCTCCATGGCTGCGGCCAGCGGCTTTGCCAGGTTGATGTTCTCGACGGTGACGGTCGAGGATTCCCCATCCGGCGTGATCAAGACGTGAAATGCCGGCGTTCCGCGCAGCGTCTCTTTCGTATTGTCGCGCTCGTGGACGACAATTTCAGCCTTGCCGCCCTTGGCCGGAGGATCGGCATCGGCGTGATATATGTACTTTGTCTTCAATGGCCCGGCCGTACCAAACCAGCAGCCCAAGGCGCCGCGGGCAATGCGCGCGTAGATATCGGTTGGGGGTCCCACCACCGGGTAGGGGGTGAAGGCTTCGGCGATTTCAGGAAGCGAGGGCAACTTTGCGCCCGAGCAGCCGGCAATGACCAGGCCGGCGGCGGCGATGCCCGCCTTGCAGGTAAACAAGCGCCGCATGTTCGATGCCCGCAGAATGGGCCAGCCCCAACGTCAAAATGGATCGCCGCCGCGATCTATGACGTTTGGTTGCACGGGCTTCTCGGGAAAACAAGCCGAAGTCCCGGCTTGTCCCAGTGCCGGATGCTTGGGCTCAGCGCAGAGCGATGGTTGAGGGTCTGTCGCCGCGCCGGCGTCCACGCAGCTCGGTGTGGGTGCCAGGAGCATCTGCACGTGCAACCTGCTCCAGCGCGTCGTCCCGCTCTTTTTGAGCCGCCTCCAGCTTCGCCTTGAGCCCGTCCGCCGAAGCTCGCAGGTTATCGCGACGCTGGCTCGCCGACTTGGCGAAGGTCGAATAGGAGAAGTGGGCCGGGTCTTTGACGCCGGTGCGTGTTTCCTCAGCCGCGATTTGGCGATCGAGGTCGGCGGCCATGGTCTCGAACTCGCGAATCATGTGTTCGAGCTCGGCGACCTTGCGCGCCTTCTCATCCGCTTCAAAACGCTTCAGCCTGAGGGCCGATTCCCGTGCCTTCATGGATCAATACCCCGGACTCTAACGCACTTGCTACGGTTACAGACAAGATCCGTGCCAGTGGCGCGTCCCATTTCTCGCGTCCCACCGAGTAGTACCGCCGCCTCGAACGCCGAACCTTCGGCAAGCCCTCGACGGCCTTCACGCTGAATCTGACACGGCGCCATTAAGTTGCGGTAAAGCAACGCGAAGCTCATTCTCGTGATATTAAGCCTAATCCGGTCCAAAAAATGACATTTCGGCTCTAGGGCAGCCCCGCGAATTCTGTTACCTGTTGATTCGTAGGCGTTTTGGGGCTCGGCCGGCGCGTTTTCTGGCGCGGAGCAGTGGCTTTGCAGACGGGCGCGTGCGTCCCCAGTGTCCCGCAAGTTCAAGTCTCAAGCTGAAATTTCGCGTGATTGACGCGGCCTTATGGCCGTGATCGGCGCCTTTGGCGGCGGAGGCCCGGTTCTGTGCCAATTCGCGGCCGTTAGGGTTGCCGGGGTCCGAACGGGGTCATACGTGAGTTCGTTAGAGTGTTGGGTCGAAGCGAAAGACTTAATTAGGGTTTGTTAACTTTCGAGCGGTAATTTCCTAACGATGACTTAGCCCAAAGGGATGCGGGCGATCCCTTTGTCGGACGGCGGCGACGGCGGCTATTGGAAGGCGAGAGGAACGATGAGAGTTCTTTTAATTGAGGACGATAGCGCAACGGCGCAGAGCATCGAGCTGATGCTGCAGTCCGAAGGCTTTAACGTCTATACGACGGACCTTGGCGAGGAAGGTGTCGATCTCGGTAAGCTTTACGACTACGACATCATACTCCTCGACCTCAATCTGCCGGACATGTCCGGTTATGAGGTTCTGAAGACCTTGCGGATTGCCAAGGTTTCAACCCCGATCCTCATCCTTTCCGGCTTGGCCGGCATCGAGGACAAGGTTCGCGGTCTCGGCTTCGGCGCCGACGACTACATGACGAAGCCCTTCCACAAGGATGAGCTGGTCGCCCGTATCCATGCGATCGTGCGTCGCTCGAAGGGTCACGCCCAGTCGGTCATCGAGACCGGCGACTTGCGCGTCAACCTCGACACCAAGACCGTCGACGTCAATGGCCAGCGCGTGCATCTGACCGGCAAGGAATATCAGATGCTTGAGCTGCTCTCTCTGCGCAAAGGCACCACGCTCACCAAGGAGATGTTCCTCAATCATCTCTATGGCGGCATGGACGAGCCGGAGCTCAAGATCATCGACGTGTTCATCTGCAAGCTTCGCAAAAAGCTGCAGGCGGCAACGGGTGGCCAACACTATATCGAGACGGTTTGGGGCCGCGGTTACGTGCTGCGCGATCCGGCCGACGATACTGTCGCAGCCTGAGACGAGATCAACGTTTGATCTGCATTACGGGAGCCCTTGGCTCCCGTTTGCATTTGGGTGGTAAGTGCATTTGACGGTCAGTGCGGGGCTGCGGGAAGAGCATCGGCCTCCGGAGCCGCGGCAGGCTGCTGGCGGCACGCCGGCAAGTCCGCACCCTTGGCGCACTCCTCGGCGATGTAGCGATCGAAATAGCCCTTGAAGGCGTGCGGGCCATTGGGGTGGGAGTGCGTAAACGCAATCGCTCCGAGTTGCGCGGCAGCTCCAATGAGCCAGACGCAAAGGGCGGTCACGGCGACCCAGCGGCGCTTCTCGCGAAGCACCCACGCCGGCTGTATCAGTCCGGCGAGCAGATAGAGGGCGCCACCGCCGAGGCACACGAGGAAGAGCAAGGCAGCTGCGCCCTGGATCAGCCCGAGCTGCTCAGAGCTCAACATCAACATCACAGCCAGCACTTGCATGCCTCCCGTCGCGATAGCCATTGTGTCGGCAACCGTCGCTTTTCAATAGCTTGGGCATGGACAGCGGAACAGCTGCGGCAAAGCACATCCGTAGCGAAAAATGCAGCTGCGGACCATGCTGCTTCAGCGCCGGCGCGTCCGTCAGCTAGGCTCGCACGAGCCGCTCGACGCATTCGGCGACACCGTCCTGCCAGGCCGGAAGGCGTAACCCAAAGGTCTGCTCAAGCTTGCTGCAGTCGAGCTGCGAATTGGCCGGACGTGCGGCCGGAGTCGGGTAATCGGCGCTGCCGATCGGATCGACCGCGGCCGTCGGGCCGCCAATCGCAGCCGAGCGGCGGAAAACTTCCTCGGCAAGGCCGAGCCAGGTCGTCGTCCCGGTCCCCGCCGCGTGATAGACACCCCACGGCCCGTCGGCGCTTTTGTCGCGCCGATAGCTGCCGGGCTAGTTCGAGGATCGCCGCGACGAGGTGGGGCGCGTACGTCGGGCTTCCGCGCTGATCCTCGACGACACGGACGCGGTCCTGCTCGCCCGCTTGCGTGAGCATCGTCTTCACGAAATTGCGGCCAGAGGGGCTGAACACCCAGGAGGTGCGCAGCACGACATGCTTGGGGTTGGCTTGGCGCACGGCTGCCTCGCCCTCGAGCTTGGAGCGGCCGTAGACGGTCATGGGGTGGGTCGGATCGTCCTCGACATAGGGCTCGCTCTTGCGCCCGTCGTACACGTAGTCGCTCGATATGTGGATGATCGGTATCCCGCGCCGCGCGGCTGCCTCGGCCAGCATCTTGGCGCCGTCGCGATTGAGCGCGAAGGCACGCTGCTCGTCGGTCTCGGCCTTGTCGACGGCCGTGTAGGCCGCTGAATTGATCACGATCGAAGGCTCGATCTGGGAAAGCGCGCGCTCGATCGAGCGAGCCTCGCAGATGTCGAGCGCGGCGCGACCGACCGCGCAGGCTTTGACGTCGGGGCAAGCCGGAGCGGCCTCGACGAGCCCGCGCGCAATCTGGCCTTGCCAGCCGGCGATCAAAAGACGCATGGGCTGACCGGTCCTCCATGCTGAAGGCGAAACCACGGCACCGACGCATCACGCACGCGCGTTCGTAAATGGCGCGTGAAGGCGTGACGGCTAGATCTCATCGTCGCGTTGGCTGAGGAAGATGAGCACGAGGCCTATGCAGGTGACGAATCGAAATGCGGCCTCCTCGCCGTTCCACGTCTTCGACTGCCACATCTGGAACCACTCGCCGCCGACGGTGAGGAAGCCGAAGAACCAAAGGGCCAGGCCGCATACCAGACCCGCAACCGCGACGTCCTTTGCCGCATTATAGTCGGCAGCGAGGCGGTCGCGCGCCCGCCAAAGGCGGAACGCGCCGGCGACGCACAGAAGTCCGGTCAGCAACTCGCCGGCAATGATAAGCGCGTAGGCAATCTCGTTAAGTGTGACGTTGGTAATTGAGCGCCAGGTCAGCGTTGAGTTTGGGAAAATCGTGTCCATCGCCATGACGTGCTCGACGAAGGCATAGTTCGTGCCGTAGTCGACGATGTTGTCGGCGCCCACCAAAAGCGAGAAAAGGCCGACCATCAACACGAGCAAGGCCTTGGACAATCGAACGATCATGTGCCCTCGCAGCGGATTGGCGCATTCAGATTATGCCGTCCTGGCTCGCTTACGCCAACTCCGCTAAGAAAAAGGCAAAGCTGCAAGAAAGAGATTCCAATGGCTGACAGCCCAAAGCCCTCCGGCGCGGCCGCCAAAGGCCTCAAAGCCGCTATCATTCCGGTAACGCCGTTCCAGCAGAACTGCACGCTCATTTGGGATCCAGCGACCATGGTCGGCGCTGTCGTCGATCCCGGCGGCGACCTCGAGCTCATCGAGAGTGCCATTGCCGAGACCGGCATGAAGCCCGAGAAGATCATCATCACGCACGGCCACATCGATCACGCTGGCGGAGCGGCCGAGCTCAAGGAACGGCTCGGCGTGCCGATCGAAGGCCCGCACGAGGCCGACCGCCCGCTGCTCGATGCATTGGCTGACCAAGGGCAGGCCTACGGCATGGTGTCGGCGCGCCCGGTGACGCCCGACAGGTGGCTGGCGGAAGGCGACACCGTCACGATCGCCGGCCACAAGTTCGACGTGCTGCACTGCCCCGGCCATTCGCCCGGGTCGGTCGTGCTCGTCAACCGGCCGCAGAAGTTTGCGCTCGTGGGCGATGTGCTGTTTCAAGGCTCGATTGGTCGCACGGACCTACCGCTCGGCGACCACAAGGCGCTCATTCACGCGATCCGCACCAAGCTCCTGCCGCTCGGCGACGAGTTCGCGTTCATTTGCGGCCATGGGCCGACGAGCACGATCGGCAACGAGCGGCGCTCCAACCCGTTCATCGCCGAGGATGCAGGCTCGTTCTACGCTTAAAGGCCCCGTTCTGAAATCTAGAAGGGCAGCGTCCGCGACCATGTCAGGCAGCCGAGCACGCCACATTCGGCCTGCAAGGTGCCGGCACCGATAGGGCTGCCGTTGTCGATGACGGCGTCCCAGATGTCGACGGTCTGGACCCGCAGCGTCTCGCTGCAGCTCGTGCGGCAATAAACCCACGTGCCGTGCGGCAGGCGCACCTGATAGCCGACGCTCGTCGCGCGGTAGGGCGCCTTGATCGAGCCGTTACCGAAATGGCTGGTCGCAGTGACGTAGCCAAGAATGCCGTTTGCTGGGCGGCCTTTGGCCACCGACGGACCTGCAGCGGGGCACACGGCGACGGCGGCAAGGGCGAGTGCGGTGATGGCGGGGCGGATCATGGCAACTCTCCAAATCACGACGCTGAAGCCGTCAGAAGCAGCCGAAACGTCGATTCGCTTGACGCACAATACTACGTCGGGCGGCTCACAGGGCATGCCAGACGCCGCTCTTGTCCGCGTTGTGGCGGAGTTGCACCGCTCGATTTAGGTGCGCGAGAACGTGATGCTGACACCTTTGAGCGTGGACCCGTTTGTCGACAGCGAAACCGACTGGGTCGACCCGCCGATCGTCACCGCCAGCGAGCCGGTCAGGCCGTTGCCCGCAATCGTCAGGTGCAGCTTGTCGTCGGTGGCGCTGCCGGTGATCGTTCCCTGCTGATTGTAATTCCGCTCTTCCCAGGTGCCGGAGACCTTGCCGCCGGCATACTTCAGGACTGAGCGCAGCTCGACCTTCGTTGAGGCGTTGGCGCAGATGATGCTGAGCTTCAACTCCGAGCCGCCCGAGCCTGAATAGTAGCCCTTGCACGAGAGCGTCTCGTTCTTGCCGCCCTCCAGGCGAGCCGTACCTTTGCCGCTCCACGTTCCGACCAGGGCCGTGAATGGGCTGCCCGCGACCGCAGGCATGCCGAGCAGCAGAATTGCCGTCGCGCTCGCCGCAAGGACGCTCGCAATCCCTCTTCGTAAGCTCACTTGATACCTCCCCACGCTTGGAGATTTCCAACCGTATTCAGCTTCACGCCAACCGCGCACTGCCCGTCTCGTCGGCTAGGCGGCAAACGAGCCCGGCGTCACGTAGATAGGCAACTGTTTCAAAATAACACATTCGCAGGTTAAATAACCCCCTCGGCTGTGCATCCGCAACCGGCAGGGGTGGTTTCTCACCGTGGGAACTGGCTTGGCAAAGAGCCAAGCGGACATTCCGAAGCAGATCATTCCGCCTTTTGCTTCCGTTATTGCGTGCGTTTGCGCTGCGGTTATAGTGCGCCGCCTTTGCACGACCGCAGGGAATTAGGAGGGGTGGCCGAGTGGCTGAAGGCGCACGCTTGGAAAGCGTGTGGGCGGGAAACCGTCTCGTGGGTTCGAATCCCACCCCCTCCGCCACGGCCGGTGGGCCGCTCTATAACGCCTCACGGCGCCAAATTCCTCCCAGCGGGCCCAGCACGAGCGAGACGACGAGCAAAATAAAAAGGCCGGCGAGCCATGCCCGCCAGCCTGCCATGACGCCTTGCTGCTGCGTGAGACGATGATCAGCAGATCATCCTAGTCGTCGCTGTCGTCGTACGTCGCGGCCGGCTTCGACAAGCGCCCCGCGAAAGCTTCTGCGTCGAGCACGGGCATCAGCGCGCTCGCGTCGTTGACGCGGCGGACATTGCCGTCGAATTCGGCGCCTTCGGAGATCGACAGCATCTGATGCATGATGTCGCCGTGCACCTTGGCGGAATCGTGCAGGGTCACGCTGAGCGCGCGGATGGAGCCGTCGACCCCGCCGCGAACCTCGATCTTTTCGGCGCAGACCTGACCTGCGACCAAACCGCCTTTGCTGATCGTCACCTGCCTGCCGTGGACATCGCCGCGAACCTGGCCGTCGACCTGCAGCTTGTTCTTTGAAATGATGGTGATCTTCTCGCCCAGGATCGTGAGGTCGTTGCCGATCACGGACACGCCACTGGGGGTTTCGCCTTCGCGCGCCGTCGAGCCCGTCAGGCTCGGCCTTGCGGTACCCGTTGCGGGTTTTGGAAGGTTGGGTTGGGTGCTGTTGGTCGGGCTATTCAACACTAGGTACCTCCCGTGCAAAGGCCAGCAACGTGTTTTGAATTCGAAATCCGTTGGCTCGGCGCGACGCATACCACCGAAAGCTGGCACTTGTAACGAGTGCGTCTGCAGATTTGAACCGGCGTCGACATGCCGGCATGGCAAAAAGAACGCCGGCGGCGCACCCCGCTAACCTTTACCCTATGAGGGACTTATGGCGGTGCTGCGGCATGCAACCAGCAACTGCATCATCCGCGCGCGGGCAGCCTGCGCAACATATATGTGTCCATGATCCAGCCCTTTTTTGCCTTGCCTTTTTTGCGAGCCGTCCGGATCTGGTCGATCACCTGCCGAATTGGACCCGAAATGAGCATCTCGTCAGGCCCGCAAAGGTAAGCGCCCCAATAGATTTCCAGCTCTTCGTTGGCCATTGCGTCTAGCCCCGGCCCGCCGTCGAGCAATACGACGACGGTGTCTGCGCTTTGGGGAAAACCTTCCTCGGCAAGCTTCCGGCCTGTTGTGATCAGGACCGACTGGCCGATCCTGTTGAGCGGAATCTTGTGCCGGGCGGCAAGCGCGTGGAGGGAGCTGATGCCCGGCACGACCTCATAAGTGAGCGATGGGTCATCCGCGACGACGCGATCGAGAATTCGCAGCGTGCTGTCGTAGAGCGAGGGGTCGCCCCAAACGAGGAAGGCCCCCGTCTCACCATCCTGCAGCTCGCCGATGAGGCTGGAAAAGATGTCGGCCTTCGCATCGTGCCAGTCGTCGACGCTCTCCTTGTACGACGTCGTGGGCGCTGCACGGGCCGGGCTCGGTGCCAGCAGGAGCCGGGGCGTGCGGCCGGTGATGTAGCGCGCGCAAACGTCCTTGCGCAGTTGCGCGAGATCGGCGGTCGCCTCCCCCTTGTCGAGAATGAATATCGCATCGGCGCGGTTGAGCGCGTTGATCGCCTCCACCGTCAGGTGCTCGATATTGCCCGTGCCGATGCCGACGACGAGGATGCGCTTCATGCTTGGGTGCTTCTTGCGGATGTCTCTGCAGCTAACCAGCAGGGGCACCGGAGACTGTCAACTGACGAGAGCATCGCCGCACGGTGTGCGCCCGTAAGCGCCGATGCCGCGGCTTGACGAACGGTGTTTGTGCTTCATTCTCCGCCCGCGCGCCCACAAAACTGCCCCGCTACACCGAAAGACCGCAGCCTTGAGCGACGATTGGTTCCTCCTGCCCTGTCCAACGCCGTCCGCCTCGCACGCTGCCTCGGCCGTCGCGCGCCAGGAAACGCTCACGAAGCCGCGAGGCTCGCTTGGAACGCTTGAAGCGCTCGCCGTCAAGCTGGCATCGCTGCAAGCGACGGAGAGGCCCAAGGCAGACATTGCGCCGATCATATTGTTTGCCGGCGATCACGGTGTCACCGCGCAAGGCGTCTCCGCCTACCCCGCCGCGGTGACGGTCGAGATGCTGCGCAATTTCGCGCGCGGCGGGGCAGCAATTTGCGTGCTTGCGCGCGAGCTCGGCGTTCCGCTGGAGGTTGTGGATGCGGGCACGCTCGGCGAAACGGACATTCCCAGTGTGATCGTCGACAAGCCGGCGCGTGGCACGCGGGACTTCGCGGTCGAGCCGGCGATGACGTCGGAAGAGGCGCTGTTTGCGCTAGGTGCAGGGCGCCGCGCGCTGGAGCGTGCAAAGGCCTTGAGCCCCGACCTCATCATCCTCGGCGAGATGGGGATCGGGAACACCACATCCGCCGCGGCCGTTGCGGCTGCCCTGCTGGCCCGTCCGCCACGCGAGGTGGTCGGCGCCGGCACCGGCCTCGATGCCGCCGGCATCGAGAAAAAGGCAGATGTCATTACCACAGCGCTCGCATTGCATGGCTTTGCCTCGGCCTCCGTCACCCCGTTCGAGGCTCTGGTGCGCGTCGGCGGCTTGGAAATCGCGGCGTTGACCGGAGCGATCATCACAGCCGCGCAGGCCGGCATTCCGGTGCTGATCGACGGCTTCATCGTCTCGGTGGCGGCGCTGCTTGCCGTAAAACTCAACGCGTCGTGCGCAGCGTGGCTCCTTTACTCGCATGCGTCGCAGGAGCGCGGGCACCGGGTTGTTCTCGACGCGCTCGGCGGCGAGCCGATCATCAATCTAAAGCTGCGCCTCGGAGAGGGATCCGGCGCTGCACTTGCGCTGCCGCTGTTACGGCTCGCGTGCGCGCTGCACGTGCAAATGGCAACCTTCGAGGAGGCGAGCGTCTCGCGGGGTGAGCCGTGCTGAGCCTCGACGATCTTCGCATTGCTCTCATGTATTTCACTCGCCTGCCGGGGTTGCAGGTCTCGGCCTCACGTGCGGACGATCTCTCCCGAGCCGCACCCTGGTTGCCGCTGGTCGGCCTTGTGATCGGTGCCGCCGTTGCGTTCGCCCTATGGGCAGGAGCGCACGTCGCGCCATCGATCGCCGCTTTGCTGGGCCTTTTCGTCTGGGTCGTGATCACGGGCGGGCTGCATCTCGATGGGCTTGGAGATGTTGCCGACGCGCTCGCAGCCTCGCATCGCTCGCCGGATCGGTTCCTCGAGGTGGTGCACGATCCGCGCATCGGTGCGTTCGGTGTCATGGCGATCGCGCTGCAGCTTCTCGCGAAGCTGGTGCTGCTCGGGGAGATCTCCGGCGTCGCATCGCTTGCCGCGCTTGTCCTGGTTCCGGTCTGGTCTCGATGGGGCGCGCTGGTGTTGAGCCTAGCAGTGCCGTCGCTCGCTCCCGGCGCCGGCGAGCGCTTTTCCGAGCGGATCGGTGTGAAGGTCGTTGCCGGCGAGGCCCTGGCCCTGGGAATCGTGAGCATCTGGCTCGCGCCGGCGCTGCTCGGCGCCTTTCTCATTGTCCCGGCTATGGCCGCCTACTGGCGCCACCGTCTTGGCGGCATCAACGGCGACTGCCTCGGCGCCAGCATCGAGGTGAGCGAGACGCTTCTGCTTTTCCTGCTGGCGGTATGGGTCGCCTAGTCTCCGAGCCGTGTTGCCCTCGACAGCGCATCCGTAAGTCGTAGCCACGCTTCCTCGGACCCGGGTACGCCAAAACGCAGCCACGACCGCTCATAGGTGAACTGGCGCACGAGGATGCCGCGCCGGCCGAGCGTTTCTGCTACGCGCGCCGCTGCGTCGTGGCGGACCAGGCGGAACAGCGGCGTTCCGCCGACAGCGGTGCAGCCGTTGCTCGCGAGCAGCGCATCCAGCCGGCGGCAGGCGCGCTCAAGATTTGTCACGGCTTGCGCGAGCCAGGTCTCGTCAGCAAGCGCTGCGGTGCCGACCGCGATTGCCGGACCGGATACGGGCCACGGACCAAGCAGATCACGCAAGCGCTGGGCAAGTTCGGGATGTGCAATGCCAAAGCCGAGCCGAACACCCGCAAGACCGAACGCCTTGCCGAACGAGCGCAGCACGACTGCGGCCGCCGGTAGATGCGGCACAAGACTGAGTTCATCTCCCATGACGTCCGCGAAGGCTTCGTCGATGACCAGCAACCCGTGGCGGCGCTCGATCAATGCGGCGATCCGGATGAGCTCGCGCACGGGCGTGATGCGTCCGGTGGGATTGTTGGGGTTGACGACGAGGACAACGCGCGCGTCTGCGATGTGGTCGAGGCTGTCGACCTCGCGCACCTCGTGTCCCGCGCGCTGCCAAGCTGCGCGGTGCTCGTCGTAGGTAGGTGCGAGAATGGCCACTTGTGACATCGGAAGAAGACGCGGGATCGCCTCGAGCAGTGGCTGCGTGCCGGCAGCGACCGCCAGCATGTCAGGGGTCCGAGCCCCGTAACGCCGCACCGCTACGGCCATCAGCTTCTGCAGCTCACCGCTTTGAGGGAGCTGGGTCCATGCCGAGGCTTCGATCGGCGGCAGCGGATAGGAGAAGGGGTTGATCCCCGTCGACAGGTCGATCCAAGGCTCCGGTGCGCCGGGAAATCTGCGCCGCGCCGACGCAAGATCGCCGCCATGCAGCACCGTTTCGCCAAGCTGGGGCGCCGTGCTAGCAACTTGAAGCGCTCGCCCGAGTGGGTTCATGCACGCCACCCTCGCTCTTATTGCTGTCGCCGTCGATGCGGCTTGCGGCTACCCGGATGCATTGTTTCGGCTCGCAGGCCATCCGGTCGGCTGGATCGGACGGCTGATAGCATGGTGCGACAGCGCCTGGAATGACCCGCAAACCTCGTTTGCGCGGCGGCGGCTCCGTGGCGTGCTGGCGCTTCTGACATGGCTAGCGGTTACGGCGGTGCTGAGCAGCGCCATCGTGCTCGCATGCGAGCGGCTCTTGCCCTGGTGGCTCGGTGTGCTGGTGCTGGGGTTCGCGGCCTCGACCCTTATTGCGCAACGCAGTCTGTACGAGCACGTCGGGGCCGTTGCCCGCGGTCTGGAAGCCGGTGACCTGGCCGTGGCTCGGGCGGCCGTGTCCCAGATCGTAGGGCGCGATACGGCTAGCCTTACTGAAGCCGGTGTCGCCCGCGCGGCAATCGAGAGTTTGGCAGAGAATTTCAGCGACGGCGTTGTCGCGCCGGTATTCTGGATGGTCGCTGCAGGGCTGCCGGGGGCTGCGCTCTACAAGACGATCAACACCGCCGACAGCATGGTCGGGCACCGGTCGGATCGGTACTTGGCTTTCGGCTGGGCCTCCGCACGGCTGGATGATGTGGTCAACCTGCCAGCTTCGCGTCTTGCCGCGCTTTGGCTTGTCGCCGCTGCTGCCGTGCTGACGGGGACAAGTGCTGCGGGCGCAATCGGCGCGGTGCGCCGGGACGCGCGGCGTCACCGCTCGCCCAACGCCGGGTGGCCGGAAGCCGCGGTTGCGGGAGCGCTGGGTCTTAGGCTCGCGGGCCCGCGCGTGTACGACGGCGTTCTCGTTAACGACGCCTGGATGGGCGAGGGGAGCAGCGACGCCGACGGCAGGTCAATCCGGGGAGCGCTGAAGCTCTATCGCGTCGCGTGCCTCATGCAGGCCGCCGCCGTAGCCCTGATTGCGTTGCTTGCTATCTGATGCGCGAACTCGCGCGCGATCTCGAGCAGCGCGTCGCAATCCACGTGGCGCTCCACGTGTTCGGCCAGCGCATCGAGCGTCGCTTCGAGCTCGTCCTCGTAGCGCACCGCGGAGAAGTCCGCGCCGATGCGCTGCAGCCAATCGCTGCGCTGACGGTCGTCCGCGAACAGGCCGTGCACATGGCATCCGGCAACCTGGCCGTTGGCACTGATGGCGCCGTCGGTGCGGCCGTCGTCGAGCTTGAGCATGGGTCGTTCGCAGTCGGCACCCTCGGTGCGGCCCATGTGCATTTCGTAGCCCTTGAACGGAACGCCGGCGTCGCCGCTTTCCCCCGCAACTTCGAGCAGAAGCTTCTCGGAGGTGAGGCGCGTTTCGACGTCGAGCAGGTTCAATCCCGCGACCGAGCCGGGCTTGCCCTCGATGCCGTCGGGGTCCTGAATGCTGCGCCCGAGCATCTGGTAGCCGCCGCAGATGCCAAGCACGTGCCCGCCGCGGCGCACATGCGCGTAAATGTCGACGTGCCAGCCGGATTCGCGCAAGGCCTCGAGATCGGCGATCGTCGATTTGGAGCCCGGGAGGATGACGAGCGCGGCATTGGCAGGGATCGCGGCACCCGGGGGAAGGAATACGACCTCGACGTCGGGCTCGAGCCGCAACGGATCGAAATCGTCGAAATTGGAGACGTGCGGATAGGCGAGAACGATGACGCGTACCTTGGCGCCTTCTTTCTCGGGCGCCCGTGCGTGCAGCGAAAGCAAATCCTCGGCCGGAAGGTGGCTCGCGTTGGGGAAGAAGGGAAGCAGGCCCAGGCCACGCCAGCCGGTCAGTACGGCGATGCGGGCCATGCCCTCGTCGAACAGGCTCGGATCGCCGCGGAACTTGTTGACGATGAACGCCTCGATCATTTTGGCGTCGCGCGGCTCGAGAACGTTCTTGGTGCCGACGAGACTTGCGATCACGCCGCCACGGTCGATGTCGCCGACGAGGACGACGGGCACGTTTGCTTCGCGCGCAAAGCCCATGTTGGCGATGTCGTTCGTGCGCAGGTTTATCTCGGACGCCGATCCGGCGCCCTCGACCAGGACGATATCGGCGTCCTTGCTGACGCGGGCGAAGCTGTCGAGCACCGACCGGCATCAGGTCCTGCTTCATCTTCTGGAAGGCTGCGGCCTGGGCATTGCCGTTCACGCGGCCCTGCACCACGACCTGCGCCCCGTTCTCGCTCTGTGGCTTCAGCAGGACCGGGTTCATGTGCACCGTCGGCGCCACGCCCGCCGCGCGTGCCTGCAGCGCTTGCGCGCGACCGATCTCGCCGCCGTCGGCGGTGACGGCAGCGTTGTTGGACATGTTCTGCGGTTTGAAGGGGCGAACCTTGAGACCGCGATTTTTGAAGTGGCGGGCGAGACCGGCAACGATCAGCGACTTGCCGACGTCGGACCCGGTACCCTGAAACATGATTGCTTTTGCCGGCATCAGAATTCGATGCCCTCCTGGGCTTTTACGCCAGCAGAAAAGTGATGCTTCACGAGCGTCATCTCGGTAACCAGATCGGCAGCCTCGATCATTTCGGGTTTGGCATTGCGTCCGGTGACGACGACGTGAAGATCGGGACGGCGGCTGGCGAGTGCTGCGATTACGTCTTCGATTCCCAAGTGATCATAGCGCAATGCAATGTTCAGCTCATCGAGGATCAACAACTTAATCGACGAATCGCTCATTAGCGCCTTGGCTGTGTCCCAAGCGCGCTCCGCGGCGGCGACGTCACGGGCGCGATCCTGCGTTTCCCAGGTGAAGCCTTCTCCCAGCGTGTGCCAGCTGACCTGATCGCCGAAGCGCTCGACGGCCGAGCGCTCGCCGGTTTCCCACGCGCCCTTGCCGAACTGCACAACGCCTGCGCGCAAGCCGCGCCCCAACGCGCGCAGCAAAAGGCCGAAGGCTGCCGTCGACTTGCCCTTGCCTTTGCCGGTGTGAACGATCAGCAGGCCCTTCGAGACGGTCTTTGACGCAACTTCGGCATCCTGGGCGGCCTTGCGGTTGGCCATCTTGGATTTGTGACGGTCATCTTGCGATGTCTCGCTCATGGCATGCTCCCTGAGCCTTTTGGCATTTGTGTCACTTGAGGGTGAGGGGAAGGCCGGCAGCCAGGAACACGACGCGGTCGGCAATAGCTGCGACGCGCTGGTTCAAGCGGCCCTGCGCATCCCTGAACGTTCGCCCCAGGGGCGTTTCCGGCACGATCCCAAGACCCACCTCGTTGGAGACGACGACCAGTGGCCCCGGCACCACTGAAAGAGTCGCGACCAGATGCTCGCATGCCTCGTCCAGGTTGCGGTCGGCGAGGAGGACATTGCTCAGCCACAAGGTGAGGCAATCGACAAGAACCGGAGTAGGTCCCACGCCTGCGAGCGCCGGCGCCAGATCGAGCGGGATTTCCAGCGTTCGCCACTCGAGCCCGCGCTCCCTTTTGTGCCGTTCGATGCGCTCGCGCATCTCCTCGTCGCGGGCTTCGGCGGTCGCCACATACAGCCACGGAGGCGCCGTCCGGCGCACGAGCGCCTCGGCAAAGCGGCTCTTCCCCGACCGGGCGCCGCCCAGCACGAAGGTCAGGCGCGGCAGCGGTTCGGCGGGCATTTGCTGCGGCAAATTCGATTGACGAGCCTCCAAGCGAACCCTTATCAAGCGAGTGACGGTTCCCCGCAAGGGGATTGAATGGGAATGCGATCACGCTCTCTTTGAGCGTAAAACGCAACTGCCCCCGCAACTGTAGTCGGCGAGCCGACGGCATCATTACCACTGGGAAACCGGGAAGGTAGCCGAAGGCAACGACCCGATAGTCAGGAGACCTGCCGTCACCGATTTGAGCTCATGCGGCCCGGGGAGCGGCCAGGGAGGAACGTTTGGACATCCGTTTTGATCGCGCCGGAAAGCTGCAGCCTGCAACGCTGCGGCAAATTCCATGAGCATCGCCAAGGTCCCGTGCACCATCGTTACCGGCTTTCTCGGCGCCGGCAAGACGACGCTCGTCCGCAATGTTTTGCAGCACGCGACAGGGCGCCGGCTCGCCGTCATCGTCAACGAGTTCGGTGATGTCGGCATCGACGGCGAGATCCTCAAATCCTGCGGCGCCGCCGACTGCAGCGAGGAACGGATCGTCGAACTCGCCAACGGCTGCATCTGCTGCACGGTCGCCGATGATTTCGTACCGGCTTTGGAGCAGCTGCTTGCTCTCACCGATCCGCCCGAGCACATCCTGATCGAAACGTCGGGCCTGGCGCTGCCAAAGCCGCTGGTGCAGGCGTTCAACTGGCCGGCAATCGCCTCGCGCGTGACGGTCGACGGCGTGATTGCGGTCGTCGATGGTGCGGCGGTCGCGGCCGGCCGCTTCGCCGACGATCCCGGCGCACTTGCCGCGCAGCGAGTCGAGGACGCTTCGATCGAGCACGAGAACCCGTTGGAGGAGGTCTACGAGGACCAGCTCCTGTGTGCCGATCTGATCGTGCTCAACAAGACAGACCTCATGAGCCAGCCCGACCGCGAGCGCGTCATCGGGGAGATCAAGGCGGCGGTGCCGCGCGCGGTGAAGGTTGTGGAAACGCAGCGCGCGCACATCGATCCGGCTGTCCTGCTTGGTCTTGGCGCGCGCGCCGAAGCCGATCTCGCCGCGCGCCCCTCGCACCATGATCTCGACGGCGAGCACGACCACGACGATTTCGAGAGCTTCATTCTCGACATCCCCGCGCTCGACAGGCCCGAGGACATCATGGAGCGCCTCGTCAGCGCCGCGAGCGCGCACGACATCCTGCGCATGAAGGGCTTTGCCGATATCAAAGGCAAGCCGATGCGCCTGCTCATCCAAGGTGTCGGCGCACGCTTCCAGCAGCAGTTCGATCGTGCCTGGCGCCCAGGAGAGCTCCGGCAGGGCCGCCTTGTCGTCATTGGCCAAAAGGGGCTCGACCGCGCGGCTATCGCGCGATCCATCGCTGGAGAGTAGGCTGCCCCATGCACCTCCTTGCGACCGAAGCCGCAAGCCTCGATGAAATCGAGACCGCCGTCGATCTTGGGCAGACGCCGGCCGAGGTGGTGGTGCTGTCGTTTTCAGACAGCGATCTGTCCGCGCTCGCGGCAGCGTGGAAAAAGGACCGCGCCACGCTGCCGACGCTGCGCCTCGGCAACCTGAAGCAGTTGAAGCATCCGATGTCGGTCGACCTCTACGTCGACCGCGTCATCGCCGGCAGCCGCATCGTCATCGTGCGCAGCCTCGGCGGCCTCGACTACTGGCGTTACGGATTTGAACGCCTCGCGGAGACCTGCCGCAGCACCGGCGCGCTCCTCGTCGCGCTGCCTGGCGATGACCGGCCCGATCCGCGCCTTGAAGATCTTTCGACTGCCGATGGCGATGTGTTGGCGCTGTTCGATCAGTATTTCCGTGAAGGCGGCACCGGCAATCTCGGCAATGCGCTGCGCTTGGCGTCGCATGTGCTTGGGCGCGGCGACCGGCCTGAACCGCCCGCCGCGCTGGGGCCGGCAATCGGCATGGATGCGGCAGGCACAGTGCTCGACGTGGCGCAGATGGCGCGCACGTTGCCGGCGCGATCGGCCGCGCTCGTGGTGTTCTACCGCGCCAGCCTGCTCGCTGCCGATGCCGCGCCGGTCGAGGCGATGATGGCGGCGCTCGCGTCGGAGGGCCTCGAGCCGTTTGCCGTCGCGGTTACAAGCCTGAAGGATCCGGCGGCAGCCGCCCCGGTGTCGGCGTTGATTGAGCGGATCGCGCCAGCGGTCATCGTCAACGCGACCGCCTTCTCCGCGCGGCGCGAGGACGAGTCAACCGTGCTCGATGCCGCCGACTGTTCGGTGCTGCAGGTGGCTCTTGCGGGCTCCGCCCATTCCGCGTGGGAAGGCTCCGCGCGCGGGCTCGCGCCGAGCGACCTGGCGATGAACGTAGTGCTGCCCGAGCTCGACGGGCGCATTTTTACGCGCGCGATATCGTTCAAGGGGGCCGCTCCGCCTGATGTCGATCTTCAGCACGGCAATATCGTGCACGAGGCCGCGCCCGACCGGGTGTCCTTCGTGGCCAGGCTTGCGGCCAACTGGGCGCGGCTAGCGGCGACGCCACGCCAGGACCGACGCGTCGCGATCATGCTGTCGGATTATCCCGCACGCAGCGGCCGCACCGGCTATGCCTGCGGTCTCGATACGCCCGAGAGCGTTCGCGAGATCGTCGCGCTGCTTGCCGACGCCGGGTACACGACGAATGCTTCCGACTGGCCGGCCGGCGAGATCATTGCGCGTCTGATCGACAGATCAGGCCGTGAGACGATCGATATCCCGCTCGCGCAATACCGCGCGTGGCTCGCTGCACTTCCCGTGCAAGTTTCGGCCGCTATTTTCGACGCCTGGGGGCATCCTGAAACCGATCCCGCCTGCACAAACGGGAGGTTCCGTCATCCCTGCCTGCGAGCCGGGAACATCACCGTGCTGCTGCAGCCGGACCGCGGCTCGCGCGGCGACCGCAAGCAAGGCTATCATGACGCGAGCTGTCCGCCTCGACACGACTACGTCGCACTCTATCTCGCACTGCGTGAACTCGAGCACATTGACGCCCTCGTGCATCTCGGTACCCACGGCACGCTCGAATGGCTTCCCGGTAAGGCGCTCGCGCTTTCGCAGGCGTGCTTCCCCGAAGCTTTGCTCGGCCCGACGCCGGTCGTCTATCCCTTCATCGTGAACAATCCGGGCGAGGCGGTGCAGGCCAAGCGGCGCATCGCGGCGGTGACGATCGGCCATCTCACGCCGCCGTTGTGCGAAGCGGGGTTGCACGGGCCGATGGCAGACCTCGAGGGTCTGATCGAAGAGTACGCGGAGGCCGACGGTGTCGATCGCCGCCGCGTGCCGCTGCTCGAAGCCGAGATCATGGAGCGCGCCTGGCGATCGGGTCTCGCGCAGGACTGTGGGATCGCGCGCGATGAGACCCCGCGCGCGGCGATTGCCAAGCTCGACGCGCAGCTTTGCGACATAAAGGATCTTTCGATCCGCGACAGCCTGCACGTTTTTGGGCGCGGACCGAACGACGAGGCGCGTGCAGCGCTGGCCGGCGCCACTCTTGCCAGCCTGGGCACGGCCGTGGCGCCGGACAGCGCGCGCCAAATCGACGATTTGCTTTCGGCTTGCGGGCGAAGCGAACGCGAAGGGTTGCTGGCAGCGCTCGATGGCCGTCGCGTCGCGCCCGGTCCCGCCGGCGCGCCAACGCGCGGACGGCTCGATGTTTTGCCGACCGGCCGCAACCTGACCACCATCGATCCGCGCGCGATCCCGACGCGCACCGCGGCGGTGATTGGAGCGCGGGCCGCAAACGAGGTGGTGCGCCGCTACCTGCAGGATTTCGGCGAACACCCCCGCGCGCTGATCATCGATCTATGGGCGTCGGCGTCGCTGCGCACGGGCGGCGACGATCTGGCCCAGGCGCTTGCCTATCTCGGCGTCCGCCCGACTTGGGACACGGGCTCCAACCGGGTCACCGGCATCGAGGTGCTGCCGATCGCGCGGCTCGATCGGCCGCGCATCGACGTAACCCTGCGAAGTCTCCGGGCTCTTTCGCGACATCTTCGAAACACAGATCGCGCTGTTCGACATGGCGGTGCAGCGTGTCGCGCGGCTCGACGAGGACGACGAGTGGAATCCGATCGCGGCAGCGAGGCGCAGGAACGAGAATTTGGCGCGCGTGTTCGGAGGGGCACCCGGCGTCTATGGCGCGGGGACAGCGGAGGCCGCGCTGGATACATCCTGGAAGGACCGAGCAGAGCTTGGCCAGGCCTACCTCGCGGCGGCAACGCATGCGTACGGCCAGCAACCGGAAGGCACGCTCGCTCGCGATGGATTTGCGGCACGTGTGGCCGGTGCCGATGCGCTGGTGCATCCCCAGGACGACCGCGAGCGCGATATCCTCGACGGTGACGGCGTCGCCGATTTCGCCGGCGGCTTTGCTGCTGCTGCAATGAAGCTCAAAGGCGATGCGCCGCCGCTCTACCATCTCGATACGAGCAAGCCCGAGGCGCCCGTCGCGCGCACCATGACCGAAGAGATCACGCGCGTCGTTCGTGGTCGTCTGGTCAATCCGCGCTGGATCGCGGGCATGCTGCGGCACGGGCATCGCGGCGTCGCGGAGATGGCGCAGGCGGTCGATGCGCTCTACGCCTTTGCCGCAGCCGCCGGGGCGGTGCCATCGCACCTGTTCGACGTGGTGCACGATGCGCTGTTCGCCGACGAGGCTGTCGGCGCGGCAATAACAGATCTCAACCCTGCCGCAGCGACCGCGATGGCGGATCGGCTGGAGGACGCGATCGCGCGCGGGCTATGGACGCCGCGGCGCAATGCGGTGCACGGCGAGCTTGCCCGACTGCGTACCGCCGCGATGCGCTCGCCGCCGCGCGAGGCAGCCCAATGACCGCCGCGGCTCCCCGGGAGCAAAGCCGGATCCGTGGCTGGTGCCCAGGTGCGCTGCGCCCCATGGAAAGCGGCGACGGACTGCTGGTGCGGGTGCGCCCGCGCGCGGGCCGGCTCGCGACCGGCGACGTGATCGCGATCGCCGCCGCCGCCGAGCGCTACGGCAACGGCTTGATCGACCTTACCCGCCGCGCCAACCTCCAATTGCGCGGGCTTTCGGATGAAAGTCTGCCGGACCTCTGGGGGGATCTGTCGCGACGCCGCTTGATCGATGCAAGCGCGGACGCCGAAGCCGTGCGCAATGTCATGGTGACTCCGCTCGCGTCCGTTGCCGCCCATGAGCTTGCGCGCGCTCTAGAGGCCGCTTTGCTTGCCCGGCCGGAGCTGTGGCAGCTGCCGGGGAAGTTCTGCTTCAGCGTCGACGATGAAAGGTCCGTGCTTCCGCTCGACGAGGAGCGCGCCGATATCCGCCTTGTGGCGCGCAGCGGGGCGGTGGCGAGCGTCGCCATTGGCTGCGATCGGGCTGACGCCGTTGCGTGGCTCGGCTCGTGCGCGATCGAAGCGGCGGTGGAGATCGCAATCGACGTTGCTGTTCAGTTCCTGGCGCTGCGCGACAACGCGAGGATGCGCCTGCACGACCTCGGCGAGCCGGCATTCCATGAATTGCAGCACAGCGTTGCTGCCGACTTCGATCCGTTGCCAAATCCGCCCGCCGATCGTGCGGCGGGTCGGGACCTGGGCAAGGTCCTTCGCGCGGGCGAGCTTGTCGCGGTTGGCGTGGCAGCCCCTTTCGGCCGCGTCGAGGCCGGAAATTTGCGTGCGTTTGCCGCGGCGGTACAGAAGCTGGGCATCGCCGAGTTTCACATCTCTCCGTGGCGCGCGCTCTATCTTCCCGTCGCCAAGGGGAACGAAGCTGAAGCACTCCTCAACGCCGCCGGCGCCTGCGGCTTTATCGTTGACGCCGGAAACCCGCTGGCTTCGATCGACGCCTGTCCCGGCGCGCCCGGCTGCCGGTCCGGTCTCATCGACACCCGCGCCGTTGCCGCCCAGCTTGCGCCGCTGCTGACCGCGAGGGGCTGGCGGTCATGCCACGTTTCGGGCTGCGCCAAAGGCTGCGCACGCTCCACCCCGGCCGACTTGACGCTGGTCGGGACCGGCGAAGGGCTGGCGGTAATGCGCTATGATACCGCCCAGGGGGTACCCCGCACTCTTATCCCGCTGGCGCGCTTGTCCGAGCTGCCGCTACTGCTGAAAGACGTTTGAGAATTGCCGATGGCCGCAGCACGCTCTTACATTCGCGATGGCGCCGAGATCTATCGCAACTCGTTTGCGATCATCCGCGCCGAAGCCGATCTGTCGCGCTTCAAGGGCGCGGCGGAGGCGGTCGCGGTGCGGATCATCCACGCCACCGGCATGGTCGAGATCGCGCGCGATATCATGATGTCCGATGGTTTCGCGGAGCGTGCGCGTGCCGCTCTGCAGGCCGGAGCGCCGATCCTGTGTGACGCGCAGATGGTCGCGCACGGAGTTACGCGCGCGCGCCTGCCGGCAAACAATGAGGTGATCTGCACGCTCAACGATCCAGCCGTTGCCGATCTCGCGCAACGCATGGATACGACGCGTTCGGCGGCCGCGGTCGATCTGTGGCTGCCAAAACTTGGCGGGGCGGTCGTCGCTGTCGGCAACGCACCGACGGCGCTCTTCCGTTTGCTGGAACTGCTGAACGAGGGAGCGGCCAGACCCGCGGCCGTCATCGGATGCCCGGTGGGATTCGTCGGCGCGGCTGAAATCCAAGGAGGCGCTCGCCGCTTACGGCGCGGTGCCGTTCCTGACAATACAGGGCCGCAAGGGCGGCAGCGCCATCGCCGCCGCGGCGATCAATGCGCTTGCGAGCGAACGCGAATGACAACGCTGGATAGCATCGCGGGTGTTGCCAAGAGCGGCACGCTCTATGGCATCGGAGTTGGTCCTGGCGACGTCCGGTATCTCACGCTGCGCGCGGTCGGCGTTCTGCGCTCGGTCGACGTCATCGGGTACTTTGCCAAGAACGGCCACGACGGCAACGCGCGCACGACGGTGGCGCCGCTGCTCGATCGCGGAACGCGCGAGCTGAAATTCGAATACCCCTTTACCTCGGAGGTCTCATCCAAGGACGCCTGCTATCGCGATGCGATCGCCGATTTCTATGGCCGCACCGCGGATACGCTGACCGGCGAGTTGAAAGCGGGCGCGTCGGTGGGACTGCTCTCGGAGGGAGATCCGTTCTTCTATGGCTCGTTCATGCACATGTGGCGTCGGCTCGAGCGCGATTTCCCCATCGAGGTCGTACCGGGCGTCACCGGGATGTCGGGATGCTGGACGCGCGCCAACGCGCCGATCACTTGGGGCGACGACGTCTTGACGGTTATTCCAGGCACGCTCGACGAAGCGGCGCTGACCGCGCGTCTCACCGGCTCGGATGCCGCAGTCATCATGAAGGTCGGACGTAACCTCGCCAAGGTGCGCCGCGCCGTTGAAGCGGCCGGACTGTTGCAGCGCGCGATCTATGTGGAGCGCGGCACCATGACCGATGAGCGCATCGTGCCGCTCAGCGACTGCGCGGAAAGCGCGGGGCCGTATTTCGCCATGGTGCTCATTCCGGGCCAGGGGCGGCGGCTGTGACGGGCTCGCTGACCATTGTCGGATTGGGGCCGGGCGCTCCCGAGTTGACCACGCCGGCCGTTGCCAAGGCGTTGGCTTGCGCGACCGATCTCGTCGGCTATGACGGATATCTCGCGCGCGTCCCCGATGGCCCCGCTGGGCAGCGCCGTCATGTCTCGGACAATCGCGAGGAGATCGCACGCGCCCGGCACGCTCTGTCGCTCGCGTCCGAGGGGCGGATCGTGGCGATCGTATCGGGCGGCGATCCCGGCGTTTTCGCCATGGCCGCGGCCGTGTTCGAGGCGGTGGATACTGGCGAACCTTCTTGGCGAGGGCTCGACATCCGTGTCGAGCCGGGCGTGACCGCGATGCTCGCGGCAGCTGCCGCGGCAGGCGCGCCGCTTGGCGGAGACTTCTGCGCGATATCGCTGTCCGACAATCTCAAATCTTGGGAGACCATCGCGCGGCGGCTCGAGGCGGCGGCGCGCGGCGATTTCGTGATCGCGCTCTACAACCCGGCATCGCGCGCCCGCCCGCATCAGCTTGGCGAGGCGTTAGCCTTGCTGCGGCGTTGGAAGGACGCGGAAACTCCCGTCATTTTGGCGCGGGCTGCCGGCTCGCACGAAGCGCGCCTCACGGTGACGACGCTGGCCGATCCCATCGCCCTGCAGGCGGACATGCGCACGCTCGTGCTCATCGGCGCCAGCACGACCCGGCTCATCGCCCGCGAAGGAGCGCCACCCTGGGTCTATACGCCGCGATCTGAAAAGGCGCTGACATGATCGCGCGCGAGGGAGATAAGACGCTCGTAGAGAAAGGCGACGTCGCCCGCCATGGAGCCGCGCGGCTTCTTCGGCTGCTCGATCATGACGACGGGAAGGGCAAGCGCGCGCGCCGCTGCGATCTTGGCGTAGGTCGCATCCGAGCCCGAGTTCTTGGCGACGATGACGTCGATATTGTTCGCACGCATCAACGCGCTTTCTGCTTCCAGGTCGAAGGGGCCGCGCTGCAGGACGATCTCGGCGTGCGGCAACGCGTCCGTTTCGGGCGGCTCGATTGCGCGGATGAGATACCAGTGATGCGGCGCGACGGCGAACGCCCCAATCTCCTGACGCCCAATCGACAGAAACACGCGCCGCGGCGTTGCGCCGAGTGCGATGCTTGCTGCGTTCGGGTCAGCAACGCTGATCCAGATATCGCCGTCCTGCTTCTCCCAGGGCGCCCGCACGAGGGAGAGAAGCGGCACGCGTGCGATGCGCGCCGCCGCAACGGCATTGGCGGAGATGCGCGCAGCGAACGGGTGAGTCGCATCGACGATGGCCTCGATGCCGTTGTCGCTCACCCACTGCACAAGGCCGTCGACGCCGCCGAAGCCGCCGGAGCGCGTTGCAACCGCTTGCGCGAAGCGGGGCAGCTGTGCGGCCGGCAAGCGACAACGTCGTGCTGAAGCACGCATCGCCGCCGAGCCGCCGCGCGAGATCGGACGCTTCGCTCGTCCCGCCGAGTATGAGGATGCGCATGAGCATCTCTGAGTTACCGTACCGCGCGACTAACACCACAATGCAGCGGTGGCTGTCCATTGTCGGCATCGGAGAGGACGGCGTCGACGGGCTTTCGCCAGTGGGGCGCCGCCTCGTGATGGAGGCTGAGCTCGTCGTCGGCGGGGAGCGCCACCTCGCGCTCGTGGCGCCGCTGCTCAGGGGTGAGCGGCTTTCCTGGCCGCGTCCGATCGAGGCTGCGTACGAACCCATCCTCGCCCGGCGCGGGCGACCTGTCGTCGTGCTCGCCTCGGGCGATCCCTTTCACTTCGGAGTCGGCAAGCAGCTGGCAGCACTTGTTTCGGCTGACGAGCTTGTTTGCCTGCCGCATGCGTCGGCCTTCTCGCTTGCAGCGGCGCGCATGGGTTGGGCGCTGCAGGACACTGCCATGATCAGCCTGCACGGCCGCGCGCTTGCAGGCGTTATTCGCCATCTGCAGCCCGGCGCGCGCATCCTCGCTCTCGCGTGGGATGGCTCGACGCCATCGCAGCTCGCCAAATTGCTCAGCGAGCGCGGCTTTGGCGCAAGCACACTCACGGTCCTGGAGCGCATGGGCGGGCCAAGCGAGCGGCGGCGCATGGCGACCGCTGAGAGCTTCGCCCTAGATGACATCGACCCGCTCAACACCATCGCCGTGGAGGTCGCCGCTGGTCCGAACGCTCAGATCATACCGCTCGCTGCAGGTCTCGACGATGACCTCTTCGAGAACGACGGCCAGCTGACCAAGCGCGAGGTGCGCGCGATCGTCCTGTCGTCGCTGGCTCCGCGCCACGGCGAGCTCTTGTGGGACATCGGGCTCGGCGCCGGTTCGGTCGCGATCGAATGGATGCTGTGCCATCCCTCGTTACGCGCGATCGGCATCGAGCAACAACCCGAGCGGGCCGCGCGCGCGGCGCGCAACGCTGCGACCCTTGGCGCACCCGATCTCCAGATCGTCACCGGGCAAGCGCCCGACGCTCTGAAGGATCTTCCAGCGCCTGACGCGATCTTCCTGGGCGGCGGTCTCAGCGACGGCGTCTTCGAGGCGGCCTGGTCAGCATTGAAGCCGGGCGGGCGTATGGTGGCAAACGCCGTCACCATCGAAGGCGAGCTCGGATTGTTCGCGGCTTTCCACCGGCATGGCGGCGAGCTATCGCGCCTGGCGATCACGCGGATGCAGCCAGTCGGCTCGCTGCACGGCTGGCGCCCGGCGATGCCCGTCACCCATTGGCGGGTCGTGAAGCCATGATGGTTGCCGGGCTAGGCTGTCGTTCGGGCGCGACGCCAGATGCCGTCGCCGAAGCTTTTGCAGCAGCGCTCGAGCGCTGCGGCGTCGCGAGAGGCCAGATCAACGCATTGGCGACGGGCGCGGACAAGAGCAGCGAAACCGGAATCATCTCGCTCGCCGAGGCCCTCGAATTACCGCTCATCTACGTCGGGGCGGATGACATGATCAGCCGTTCGGGCGACACCCTCACCTCCTCTCCGCGCGTCGTCGCGCTTAAAAGCGTGCCTTCCGTAGCTGAAACGGCTGCACTCGCGGCGGCGGGCAAGGGTGCGCGCCTGTTGGCGCCACGCATAGCGACGGCGACGGTGACGTGCGCGATCGCTATCGGCGACGGTGGTGGTGACCCATGACCGTGCACTTCATCGGGGCCGGCCCCGGCGCGCCCGACCTCATCACCGTGCGCGGGCGCGAGCTGATCGCGCGCTGCCCGGTGTGCCTTTATGCAGGGTCGCTGGTTCCGCAGGCGCTACTTGCCTACTGCCCCCCGGACGCGCGCATCGTCGATACCGCCCCGCTGTCGCTCGACGAGATCGTCGCCGAGTGCGTCAAGGCTACGGCCGCAGGACTGGACGTCGCGCGACTGCATTCGGGCGATTTGTCGATCTGGAGCGCGCTCGGCGAGCAGATCGCGCGGCTCAAGGCGCTGTCGATCCCGTACTCGATCACGCCGGGGGTTCCCGCCTTCGCCGCCGCCGCTGCAGCGCTGGGACGCGAGCTGACCATGCCGGAGGTCGCGCAATCGCTCGTATTGACGCGTACTCCCGGCCGCGCGTCCGCGATGCCGGAAAGGGAAAAGCTTTCCGCGTTCGCCGCGACCGGGACGACGCTCGCGCTGCATCTGTCGATCCATGTGCTCGGTGACGTCGTTGCGGAGCTGATCCCGCATTACGGCGCAGATTGTGCCGCGGCCGTCGTCTATCGTGCGAGCTGGCCCGAGGAGCGCGTCATTGAGGCTCCGCTCGGAGCGCTGCCCGCGGCGGTCGCACAGGCGGGCGGTATCGACCGGACCGCGCTGATCCTGGTCGGGCCGGCGCTCGGCGCACAAGACGCGCGCGAAAGTGCACTCTACAGCGTCGACTATCAACGCCGATTCCGGGGGAGATAGCGGCGATGGGCGCGAACCGAGCACGCGGCATCATCATCGCGGCCTCGCGTTCGGGCGCGGGCAAGACGACGATCACGCTCGGCCTGCTGCGCGCGTTGCGAAACGATGGCATGGCCGTGCAGCCCTACAAGTGCGGGCCGGACTACATCGATCCGGCGTTTCACACCGCGGCCGCGGGGCGAGCCAGCGTGAACCTCGACACCTGGGCCATGCGGCCGCAACTCGTCGGCGCGCTCATCGCCCAGAACTCGCAGGGCGCCGAGCTGAGCATCGTCGAAGGCGTGATGGGTCTGTTCGATGGCGCGCCCGAGCGCGGGCAATGCGGCAACGGCTCGACCGCTGACCTCGCGGTGCTCACCGGCTGGCCGGTGGTCCTGGTGCTCGACGTGACAGCGCAGGCGGAGACGGCCGCGGCGGTCGCGCTCGGCTGCAAGACGTACCGCGACGACATCGCGATCGCGGGCGTGATCCTCAACCGGGTCGGGAGCGAAGGGCATCTGCGGGCGATCGCGCAAGCCATGGCGCGCCAGAATATCCCGGTGTTGGGTGCGTTGAAGCGGGACGGAACGCTGGCGCTGCCGGAGCGCCATCTCGGTCTCGTGCAGGCCTGCGAGATGACCGATATCGAAGGGTCGCTCGATCGCCTCGCCGAGGTCGTCGCAGCGCAGGTGAAGATTTCCGAGATTATCGCCGCCGCGCTTCCCGCGCGTTACTTCGAAAGCGGGCTTTCAGCGCCGTTGCCGCCTCCGGGTCAGCGGATCGCGCTCGCCCAGGATCGCGCCTTCTCTTTCGTCTATCCCCACATCGTTGCTGGGTGGCGTGACGCGGGCGCGGAGATCGTCGCGTTTTCGCCGCTTGCCGACGAAGCGCCCCATGCAGCTTGTGATGCAGTTTGGCTGCCTGGAGGGTACCCCGAGCTGCATGCCCCGGAGCTTGCCGCGGCCTCGCACTTCAAGACTGGAATGCGTGCGGCTGCCGCGCGGGATATTCCCGTTCACGGCGAGTGCGGCGGCTACATGGTGCTGGGCGCCGGCCTCCAAACCGCGGACGGCGCGCGCCACGAGATGACGGGACTGTTGGGGCTCGAGACTTCGTTTGCGCAACGCCGCTTGCATCTGGGATACCGCCGCGCCCGCTATCTTGGCGACAACGCAGGCACCTACGCTGGGCGCGATCTCTTCGGACACGAGTTCCACTATGCGAGCGTGACGGCCAATCCCGATCAGCCGCTCGCGACGATCTCCGATTCCAACGGAACGAGAATTGCCGACGGTGGATCGCGGCGGGGGTCCGTGACCGGCACCTTCTTTCACCTGATCGATGGTGCCCAATGACGAGCGCCAACAGCGATCTGCATCCGCCCCGCTTCGATGCTGACTTTCGCTCCGCGCTCCGCGATCTCATCCTGTGGCGGCGGGACGTACGCCGGTTCAAGCCGGATGCGGTCGCGCCCGATCTCATGACCTCTCTCATTGCGCTGGCCGGGCATGCGCCCTCTGTGGGACACAGTCAGCCCTGGCGCTTCGTCATTGTCGAAAGCGCGGACCGGCGCGCGGCGGTCTGCCAGTCTTTCCAGCGTGCCAACGCACAGGCGATCGAAGGCTACTGCGGCGAGAAACGTCAGCTCTATGCAAAGCTCAAGCTCGAAGGGCTGCGCGAGGCGCCGGCGCAGCTCGCCGTGTTCGCCGACGAGGCGACGCAGACCGGCGCGGGGCTCGGCAGCCAGAGCATGCCCGAGACACTGCGCTACTCCGTCGTCGGTGCGGTGCAGACGCTCTGGCTGTGCGCGCGCGCGCACGGATTGGGCGTGGGTTGGGTCTCCATCCTGGAACCCGAGACGGTCGCGGCGGCGCTCGACGTGCCAGAAACCTGGAAGCTCGTTGCCTACCTCTGCATCGGCTGGCCCGAGGAGGAGCATCTCGACCCGGAGCTGCAGCGCAGCGGCTGGGAAGGCACGGTTGACGCCGGCAGCGTTACCTTTCGCCGCTGAGGACCGTATTGCATGGCGGGGGCTCGCGCCTTTGGCCTCAGCGTGCTAGAGCGCGCCCCATGACCGCCCCTGCGCAACAATCGAAAACTCGCCCCGCGCCCGATCGCGCCCGCGCGCCGACCGTCGGCTTCGTCTCGCTCGGCTGCCCCAAGGCGCTCGTCGACAGCGAGCGCATCATCACCAAGCTGCGCGCGGAAGGTTACGGGCTTTCCGCCGACTACGCCGGCGCCGACGTCGTCGTGGTGAATACCTGCGGCTTCCTCGACAGCGCCAAGGCCGAGAGCCTGGAAGCCATCGGAGAAGCGATGAGCCAGAACGGCCGTGTCATCGTGACGGGGTGCATGGGTGTCGAAGAGGCGCGCATCCGCGCCGAGCATCCGGGCGTGCTGGCGGTCACCGGTCCGCATCAGTACGAGCAAGTCGTCGCGGCGGTGCACGCTGCCGTCCCGCCGCTGCACGATCCGTTCATGGATCTCGTGCCGCCGGAAGGCTTGCACCTGACGCCTAGGCACTATGCCTATCTGAAGATTTCGGAGGGCTGCAACAACCGCTGCTCGTTCTGCATCATTCCGAGCCTGCGGGGCGATCTGCAAAGCCGCTCTGCGGCGCAGGTGATGGGCGAAGCGGAGCGGCTGGTCAAAGCCGGCGTGAAGGAGCTGCTCGTCATCAGCCAGGACACGAGCGCCTACGGCCTCGATATCAAATATGCCGAGACGCCGTGGCGCGGACGTGCGCTGCCGGCGCGGTTCCAGGATTTATGCGGCGCGCTAGGTGAGCTCGGCGCGTGGGTGCGCCTGCACTACGTTTATCCCTATCCCCACGTTGACGAGCGTCATCCCGCTGATGGCCGAAGGCAAGATCCTGCCCTATCTCGACATCCCCTTTCAGCACGCTTCGCCCGCGGTGCTGAAAGCGATGCGGCGCCCCGCGGCCGCCGAGAAGACGTTGGACCGCATCGCGCGCTGGCGCGAGGTCTGCCCCGACCTGGCGATCCGCTCGACGTTTATCGTCGGGTTTCCCGGCGAGACGGAGGAGGATTTCACGATCCTGCTCGAATGGCTGCGCGAGGCGAAGCTGTCGCGCGTCGGCTGCTTCCGCTACGAGCCGGTTTCAGGAGCGCGCGCCAATGAGCTTCCGGGCGCGGTTCCAGATTCAGTAAAGGACGAGCGCTGGCAGCGCTTCATGGAGGTCGCGAAAGAGGTGAGCGCGGCGCGCCTCGCTGGCCTCGTCGGCCGCGAGATCGACGTGATCATCGACGAGGTCGATGAGGAAGGCGCGCTCGGCCGCTCGAAATGGGATGCACCTGAGATCGACGGCAGCGTGTTTCTCAACGGCGACAGCGGCGTGAAGCCCGGCGATATCGTGCGGGCCAAAGTCGCGCACGCGGATGAGTACGACCTCTGGGCTGAGCGCGTGACGCGCTAGAAGCCGTGGATCGCGATGCTGATCGCGAAAAGCACCACACCGAAGATTTGGAGGAACGTCGGCAGCGCCGCCAGCAGGCACGCCGGCGTCCATTGCCGCGCGAGCGCGAGGACCGCCACGCCGAGCGCGACGACGGGGGCAATATAAATCTGGAAGACGACGTGAGCGAGGATGAAGCCGCTGCCCTCGTTCAGATCGAACCCGGGAACGGCAGCCGAGGGCAGGAAGCTCAGCCATCCCATCGCGATGATCAACGCCATGGCGAGCAGCGCGTCGGTCATGCGGCCGCGGATCGTGAATGCGAGCGCAAGCAGCGCCAGCACCGGCTGCAGCACGATCTTGGCGATGATGACCGCGCCGCCGAGACCCGGCACGTCCGGCGAGTCAAAGAGGACCGGCAAATTGGCGAGCCCACCGATCAGCTCGACGGTGGCCGCGATGAGAAGGAGAAGCCGCGGCCAGCGCGACGCTGAAGCGGCCGGTCGTGCGGCGGCGTCTGAACTCTGTGCCACGAAAACTCTCCCACCTGCTGATCCCTGAACCTCTCCGACGCGCCGCACCCTACAGCCTGCGGCGGAGCGTGGCAGCCAAGCCTGCGCATGCAACTGATGCGCCTTATGTTTTTCACGCAAACACCTCATTTCGTTCCGAAATCAATGGCGTCATTGCCCTAGGTGATTCGAAAACGCCAAACCGGGGGCCGCACATGACGAAGCTTCTGCAGTACATCGAGGAGATGCGTGCACGCGTTCTGGACGTTGCGTCGAGTGAGAAGGTGGTGGTCAAGGCTTTGGCCGACGCGTTGGATCGGCTCGATACGCAGCTCATGCGCGAGGTGCGCACGATAACGAGCGAGCACGAGGCGCGCCGTGCCGCGATCCTTGGTGAGCTGCACGGTCTCGCCGCCGGCATCGGCATGTTCCAGCCGCTGCAATCGGCGCCAACCCCCGAAGCGCTGCCGACATACCGGACAGACGGCGCCAATCAGACGATCGTTCCGGGCGACTGGCGCGCGGCAACTCGCAATATCGAGGAAGAGCTGGAAATGCGCCTCAACGGCCGCGCGCATCCGAATTGACGCGCATGCCAATTGAAGAGGGCCGGCCTAGAGCCGTATGGCCTCGCCGTTGACGACGACGAGGCGCGCGAATTCGAACGCGGTGCGAATGCCTTCGGCAGCCGCCTCGAGCTCGCGGCGCGTCTGTGTGCGCGGCAGCGCCAGTGTGAGCGTTGCGGCGCCCTTGACGATGTGTACGAGATGGGCGTGTTCGTCGATCGTGATACGCATCGCACCTGCTTGTCGTCCGGCGCGATTGGGGGTGTCTGCGGTCGAGAAATGCTCTCGCCGCAGCTCGTGACGCCGGCAGGCTAGCAGTAGGGCTCAAGCCGGCCAGCCGCTGTTCCGCCAGGAACAAGAAAGAGCCATCGCCAAAACGGAAATGCCTTCAGATCTCGACGGCGTCTTTGTGCTTGGCCTTGAACTCGGGCTCCACGTGGATCACCACGTCCGCCCCCGTAATCTTGGCCTTTATCGCAGCCTCGAGCCGGTCGCAGATCTCGTGCGCCGCTTCCACGGTCATCCCTCCGGGGACGACGAGGTGGAACTCGATGAAGAGTGCAGGTCCAGCCGTGCGGGTCCGCAGATCGTGCGCCTGCAACGCTCCGTCCGCGCTCTCCTTGATCGCCCGGCGAATGTTTGCCTCGACCTGGGGCGGCGCCGCTTGATCCATGAGGTGGCTCATGGACTCGGTCGCGAGATTGTAACCGATGCGCAGGATGTTGAGCGCAACCACGCCCGCGATCAGCGGATCGAGGATCGCCCAGCCGGTCCAGGTCGCAAGCAGCAAACCGGCGATGACGCCGATCGAAGTCACGACGTCGCTGAAGAGATGGCGCCCGTCGCCATCGAGCGCCGGTGACTTCCACGCCTTGCCGCGATCGATCAACACCCAGGCCCAGGCGGCGTTGATCGCGGTTGCGATCGCGTTGACCGTCAGGCCGAGCACGGGAGCCGTCAAGGGGTGCGGATCGATGAGAGCGAAATACGCCTGCCGGCAGATGAGCAGCGCGGCAATGATGATCAACGTGCCTTCCAGCACGGCGGAGAAATATTCCGCCTTGTGGTGACCGAACTGATGATGGCGATCGGGCGGGTGCCTGCCGACCTGGATGGCAATCAGCGCGGCAATTGCCGTCAGCACATTGACGATGCTTTCCAGCGCGTCCGAGAAGAGTGCGACGCTCCCGGTAATGCGATAGGCGAGGTACTTGATTGCAAGCACCAGCAGGCCGATGCCGATGCTGCCGGCGGCCACAGTCTGGAGCCTGCTCATGCCTGGGTCGATGAAGCGTTTCACTCGGATCGATGCTCGCGGGCTGAGTGCTGGGGGGCAATGCTCAAGGTGTGCTTATGCGAAATGACGATGTGAGGCCCGCGGCGAGCAAAGGCAAGCACGGCCTTATCCACACACTCCGGGCGCTCCTCCCTCCCGCTGCCTTCGAGAATCTGATCGGGAGGCGCATGCGGCGCCGTGCCCCGTCATGGGGTGCGGGCTCAAGTCGAGCGGGAGGGCACTCGTCATGGCCAAATTCACCACGCACATCCTTGTCGGAACGGTTGTGTCGGGCACGCTTGCCACCCTCACGCTCGCCGCCAACGTCATCGCCCCGCAGAACCTCGTCGCGGTAACGCTGGCAGGGTGCCTTGGTTCGGTGCTCCCCGATATCGATCTCAAGGATTCGCGGCCCAGCCGAGCGCTCTTTGCGGGGCTGGCGATATTCTTCTCCTTCGCCGTCCTGTTCCACTTCGCCGACCGGCTGTCGATTGTCGAGATGTGGATCCTGTGGCTGGGAACGCTGTTCCTGGTACGCTTCGGCCTGCACACCGTATTCCACAAATTCTGCGTGCATCGCGGCATCTGGCATTCGCTCGCGGCGGCACTTGTGTGCTCATTCGCGACGGCGATCATTTTCTATTACGCCTTCGGGCGCCCCGACGGCGTCGCTTGGCTCGCCGGCGGGTTCATGTTCATCGGCTATCTGACGCATCTGGTGCTGGACGAAATTTATTCCGTCGACGTCATCGGCAACCACATCAAGAAGTCGTTCGGCACGGCGGTGAAGCTGGTCGATTTCCGCTACCCCGCGGCGTCGGCCGGAATGGTCATTGCTTGCGTTCTCCTGATCCTGCTGCTGCCGCCAATATCCACGTTCGCCGACGGCATTGCCTCGCGCACCCTGTGGGCAGGCCTGCATGAGCGGCTGTTGCCGCAGGACAAGTGGTTCGGGATCTTCGCGGAGCGCGGCCGTCTCGCCGCTTCTCCGGCCGAGCCCGCGGCACCGACGACCGGATCGCTACCCGCAGCAACCGACGCCGCGGCAACCGAGACAGCGCCCCCTGCAGCACCAAAGCCGCAGTAAGCCAGCCCTCACTCGAGGCGTCCGGAAAGGCCGGCGAGGTAGTTGGAGACGAGCTCGTCGACGAGCGTCGTGCCCGTATGGGCGGTGACGTGGGAGAGCTTGTTGGCAGTCGACAGCGACGTCATCCCGTGCACGCCGGCCCACAGTGCGCGCGCTGCCCGCTTGTGTCGTGCCGGATCGGAACCGCTGACGAGGGGCGCAAGCGCTTCCTCGATCGGCTTCAACAGGTCTTCGATCTTGCTGCGATACCAGTCGGGCACTTCGTGGCCGACCGGCATGCGATGCTCGATGAGGAGATTCCAGAGCTTCGGCTTTTCCTGCGAGAACGCGCAATAGGCGCTCATCAGGCGTTGCAGCTGCTGTTGCGGCGTGCCCGAGCGATCCTGCGCGGCGATGCGCGCGGCGAGCTGGTCGAGAAGGCGCGATTCGATCGTGAGCAGAAGATCGTCGAGATTCTCGAAAACATTGTAGAGCGTGCCCGGCGAATAACCGATGCGCTTGGCGATTTCGCGCGCAGAAAGACCCTCAAGACCGTCGCGCTCGACGATCTCGGTGCCGGCCTGGATGATCAGCTCCCGCAGTTCGTCGGGGGAGTGGATTGAGCGCCGACCCATGATTACCCGCGTCCCCGATAGTTTGAAGACGGACAATTCGGAACAATAGGGCTGCCGGATCGCCTTGCAAGCGATCTCGAACCGTCCGCTGACAATAGTTCAGCAGATGCCGCTCCGACAGGGCATCTGCCGGCGCGCGAGATGCCGCCGGATGCGCTCAGAATCACGGTCAACAGGTGGACAGGCAGGGGCTGCTTTGCTTGATGTAGTCGACACAGGTCCTGACGCGCGGGCTGTGGAAGGACTTGTCGGTCCACGTAATGTTACCGGGGAGGCCCGGTACAAAGCCGGCAAACAGCGGTTTGAAGAGGTAGCTCGAACTCGATGACGATGACGCTGCCGCCCTTGTCGATCAACCCTGTTGGAAGCGCGTAGGCCGAGCACTTCGAGGGAGCGGCCATGCCGTTATAGGAATACGTCCACTGCACTTTCGTGTCGCTCGCATTCGTTGGCGATGCGCTGACCGAAATGACGGAAAGCTTCAGCAAAGTAGCGTCGTAGGGCTGCATGACCTGACCGATCGAGGCCATCATGCCATCCAAGTTGGATTGAGCTGCGCCAGAGCTTGTGCCGAGGTACTCCTCGCGCGCCACGAGGTCGCCCGCCATGGCGGTCGCGGAGGTGAAGTGGCGGTTGAGATTGAAGGCGCGGCCCGTCTCGATCGCGCCGAGCAGCATCAGCAGCAGAACGGGGGCGATTTGCGCGAATTCAATCGCTGCAGTCCCGCGCACGTCGCCAAAAAAGCTTCCTGCTTGGCTCCGCAGCGCGGCGGCCGTCGAGTTCACTCTACGCATTACACTCTCACGCATTACACTCAATTCTCCTCCGACAGGAGAGACACGCGACACGACACGGATCAGGTATAGGGCTCGCTGCGAAAGGTCGTTGCAGCTTGCACTATCGCGGGACCGGAGCCATCAGGCCCGGATCCAAGCTTGAGGAAGCTGAACAGCGTTGCGAGATCCCATTTGTAGCAAACCGTCACCAGCACGACGGTTTTTGACGAGCCGGCATATTTGGAGATCAGATCTCCCGCCGATCCCGTCGACGACGCCATGTTGCTGTTGGAGTCGACGCACGACGCCGGGGTGATGCCGCTCCAGTCGGTGCTGCTCTGCACGAGAACGCTGACTTTGCTGCAATCGATGTAGCTGCCGGCCTCGGTGCAGAGAAGGGTCTTGAACTGGGAGACGGTTATGGCGTTTTTCTGCGCTTCGCCGGTTCGAAGCTGCCGCGACGCATTCTCGACGCCTTGCTCGAGGGCGTTCTGCGTCAAAAAGTAGAGCCCGATGCCGATGATGCCGAGGGTGAACAGAAAGAACGGCAGCGCCACGAGCGCGAATTCGACCGCAGCCGAGCCGCTGTCGTCGCTCAACCATTTGCCCCGAGCGCGGGCAGTGATTGGCGATACACGTTTAAAGGAGCTGAACGTCGGTTGCATCGAACGCCTCGAAAAATTGCGGCGCTCTGAACCTACCTTTACGTCTATGAATTATGTATTGCCAACAGTGCAATTGAGCGGTCGCGGTAAATGTTTCATTAAACTCTTTGTATACGGCCGCTCGGCCTCAAGCACTTTGCTCAGCCCACCCGTCATTCGGCAACAGAGTGAGATGACTATTCGGCCGGACCCTGCTGCGTGTTGCGGTCCGTAACAGTGCCGCCCGCAGAGACCGTGGCCTTGGTTTGCACGTGCTTTGAAATGTTCTCAAAGTACTTCGTCTCGTCGCCGATCATGATCGTGGGAGAGCACGTCGGCGTGCACGCGTAGGATTCCCGCGTCGAGCCCCGGTAGAGCACCAGCGCCCGCTGATCGTCGCGCTCCACCATAACCCGCTGATCCTGGATCACGTTTCGCTGCGCATCGAGCGCGATGATGTTGGTGATGCCGAAGGCCTTGCCGGTCACGACGAGCAGATTGCCGCCCTGGATATTTACGTCGGCGATCGACGGGTTTCCGATGATGACCTCGGTCGCCGGCCGCGGCAGCCGGATGAGCTGCGATTGGTCGTAGCGAACGATGAGATCGGGTCCGGCAGCATTCGCTATGCCAGCGAGGGCAAGCATGCCCAGCCCGAAGGCTCCAAAAGCAACAGTACGCAGTGGGGACATCAACGCCATCACTCTCGTGTCAGGACACATGAACTCAGCTCCCCGCATTACTTCAGCAATTGGTGAAGGAATTGGAAACGCTCGTTAACCCCTTGCATCGACTAGGCTGAAGCGCGGGTTTGAGCCTCTCAGTAATCTAAAAGTCGCCTGGCGCTTTACCTGGACTTAAGTGTCCAAGGGCGAAACCGGCCAATCGACCGGATCCAGAGCTGCCGGCGTGAGTTCAAAGAGGGAAGACCATGCGCGCCATCGTTGCTCATTTCGCAAGGGACAAATCGGGCGCCACCTCGATCGAATATGCGCTTATCGCCGCAATCGTCTGCTTGGGCCTTATCGCAAGCTTCACGGGCGTCCGCGATGGAGTGAATGGCCTCTTCAGCAACGCCAGCAATGCCCTCGGGCAATAGAGCAGCAAAAAGATCATCAAACGGCCGGTGAATTTAAGCGAACGTTATCCTGTATTTGACCTACTTTTGCGATATTAATTTCGGATTAACGTGTGTGGCATTGAATGCCCCCTATGCAAGCCGGCAAAAGCAAGCCGGAAAATAGCGAAACAACACGACTCCGGAGTGCCGTCATGCAGGGTTTGATCAATCGTTTTGTCGCCGACGAGCAGGGCGCGACAGCCATCGAGTACGGCCTTATCGCCGCAATCGTCGGAATCGGAATTGTTGTCGGCCTGGGCGCGCTACGCGACGGCCTGAACAACCTTTTCACCAACGTAAACACGAAGCTTTCCAAGTAATCCGGCTGGTTTCGCGCGCTGCCCGCTGCCCGGCACTTCGCTGGCGAGCGGTGTCGCGAAAACAATTGGAACACAACTCAGCAGATGCTGTTTCTCAGATGCGCTGGCCCCTGGGGACAGCGCATTTTTGGTCAGCTCTCATTTGATTGGCCATCGTTCGCCCATTCGTAGTTTGGAATGTTCGCAATTTCGATGCTTATGATTTTTAGTTTGTCGAATTAAGCGTTTCTTCATACACATTTATGGAAGAAATCGCCATTTTTACACATATTTAGGTTTTAGAGGTTCAATTCGTCTCACGGCCAAGGGAACTGCAACCCGAGCCGCACCGAGCTGAAGCGGCCCCTAATTCCGCGGAAATGCCGGAGACCTTGGAAGAAACTGGGAGAGTAGTCATGAAGAGCGTTATCGGTCGTTTCGTCACGGACGAGTCTGGTGCAACTGCGATTGAGTACGGCCTTATTGCAGCGATTGTCGGCGTTGGCATCGTCGTCGGCCTCGGCACCCTGAAGGACGGGTTGAACAACCTGTTCACGAACATCAACACGAAGCTTTCGAAGTAAGCGATCGAGCGGCGCGCCGGCGATCCGGCGCGCTGCTCGCCTCTACCCGCCTCGACGCACGCTTTGCTCGAGGCCTTTGATGTCGATGCAATCTTTAGAGCAGCTTAGGGCTCATCGTGGAGCATTCGCTCCACTGACGTCCAACGGACGGTAGAGGCCAATCGCGTGCTCCTCCATGCCTTGCTGCTCGTGTTTCCCTTCGCGATGGCCTTCGCCGCTGTCAGCGACCTGCTGACAATGACAATCCCGAACAGGCTGTCGATCGGCTTGTGCATCGCGTTTCTCCTCATTGCGCCGGCTGCCGGGCTGTCGTGGCAAGACGCCCTCAGCCACATCGGCGTGGGTCTCGCCATGCTCGCTGTCGGATTTGGCTTGTTCGCAGCCGGATGGATTGGCGGCGGCGACGCCAAGTTGCTCGCGGCCGCGGCGCTGTGGATCGGGCTTGACCCGATGATGCTGTTTCTTGGCTATGCAACGCTGTTCGGCGGAGCGCTGGCCCTGCTGCTTATCGCCTATCGCAGCGTGCCGGCGGGCGCACTGCCGCTGCCCGAGTGGGCTGCACGCTTGCACGTCAAAGGCGCAGCGATGCCATACGGCATCGCCATCGCTGCCGGCGCCCTCACCGTCTATCCCTCGACCCCATGGTTTGCCGCGTTTGCGAGCTGACGTTTCACCCAGCAAACGCGGGACACCCGGATGGGCGCCGGCGTCAATCTGCGACGCCGGTTAACCTCGCGTTGACGTTTGTCCTGCACTGTCGCGAAGGCTCTGGAGAACGAGTCTCGGGTGGAAGGACCCGCTAAGATGAAGCGAGCGCAATTGATCGGAATCACGGTCGCGGGTGGTGCGGGCCTCTTGGCCTTCATGCTCATGCGCTCGATCGTCAGCGGGCCGGTGGAGCCGACGAGAGTCGCCGAGCCGGTGAATGCAACCGAGGTGCTCGTCGCACGCCACGACATTTCGCTCGGAGAGCTCACGAAGGATACGGACTTCCGCTGGCAGACCTGGCCCGCCGATGCCGTAACCCAGACATTCATCACGCAGCAGAGCGGCGACGCGGGTTTGAAGTCGGTGACGGGCGCCATCGTTCGCCAGCCGATGCTCGCCGGCGAGCCTGTGACGCGCCTCAAGGTGATCAAGCCGGGCGAAGGCGGCGTTCTTGCCGCGATTCTGCCCAGCGGAATGCGCGCAGTTTCAACGCGCATCAAGGAAGAAACGGCTGCGGGCAGGCTCATCCTCCCCAACGATCATGTCGATGTCATCCTGACCCGCCGCATCGGTGGCGGCAACAACCAGGAGCAGCACGTCAGCGATACGCTGTTCCGAAACGTGAGAGTGCTGGCAATCGGCCAGCAGATCGAAGCGAAGGAAGGCAACAAATCGACGGAGGGCGGTGCCAACACCGCCACCCTGGAGCTCGCGCCCGCGCAGGCCGAGCTGCTCGCTCGCGCCAACGCGATGGGCGAGATCAGCCTCTCTCTGCGCAGCATTGCCGACTCCGGCAAGGGCGACGCGGTCTCCGACGTCGACCCGTTCAATAACGACCGCGGCACCACAGTGCGGATGCTGCGGTATGGCGTTCCATCGTCTGCGTACGGCGTGAACTGAGTAGTGTGTGATTCAGTTTCGGCTGTCGAAAAGGCATACGATCATGCGAACGACCCTAAAGTGGGCTCGCGCGGGAATGTCGGCGATGTTGATCTTCGCCACCACTCCGTCGGGCTATGTGCAGGCAGCCGATATGCAAGGCAAGCCGGGCGCTCCGAGCGCCAACGGCTCCGTGCTGCGCATTCCCGCGAACTCTGCGTTTCCTCTGACGAAGCGTATGGACCTCGGCGTTGGCCGCTCGATCGTGGTCGAGTTCCCCGTGCCGCTGAAGGACGTGCTCGTCTCCGATCCGAGCTTGATGGACGCGGTGGTGCAGTCATCCGACCGCGTGTTCCTGATCGCCAAGAAGGCTGGGCAGACCAATGCCTTCTTCTTCGACGAGTACGGCCAGCAGGTCCTGACGCTCGAGGTCGCCATCGGCGCCGATCTTTCGGCGCTCGACCAGCTCCTGAACCGTCTCATTCCTGGATCCAACGTCCATAGCGAGATCGCCGGTCAGGCGATCGTGCTGACGGGCTCGGTGCGCACGCCCATCGATTCCGATCGCGCGGCGCAGATCGCAGCGCAATTCGCCGCCGCCAACGCCGGCTCGATCGGCCAGGTGAACTCCGGTCCCGGCAGCGGCAACTCGACCTCGACGACGACCAACAGCACGACCAACATCGGCGGCGGCGGCGCCACAGCCGCCTATCAGAACCAGATCCAGTCGACGGTCGCGCCCAGCACCGCCCCCGACAATCCCTACTCCTCCAAGTCGATCATCAATCTGCTCGTCGTCGAAGGCGAAGAGCAGGTGATGCTGCGCGTCTCGGTGGCCGAGGTGCAGCGCACGATCCTGAAGCAGTTCGGCATCAACGTCGGCGCGCTGCATCAATTCCGGCAACTTCACCACAGCGATCCTGAGCGACAACAGCTTTCCGCTGACGACGGCGGCAGGTCTTGGAACGCTGCCAACGGCCGGCATCGCTACGCCGGCGCACGCGCCTGTGCGATGCAGCGTGCCTCAATACGCGGTCCGGCGGATGCCAACGCCATTGCCTTCGGCAACTCCGGCGTCGCCGACGCTCTGGAAGTCGGCAATCAGCACGTCGCCGGCGCACTGCGCGCGCTCGAGCGTGACGGCCTCTTGAAGACGCTAGCCGAGCCGAACCTGACTGCCGTGTCGGGCGAGCCTGCCAAGTTCCTCGCGGGTGGCGAGTTCCCGGTCCCCGTCGTCGACAGCCTTGGTCAGGTGAGCGTCCAGTTCAAGGAGTACGGCATCGGCCTCGTGTTCACCCCGGTCGTGATGTCGGAAGGCCGCATCAGCCTCAAGATCGAGACCGAGGTCAGCGAGCTCACCAACCAGGGCGCGGTCGTGCTCAACAACATTCAGATCCCGGCCTTGAAGAAGCGCCAGGCCAACTCGACGGTGGAGCTGCCTTCGGGCGGATCGCTGGCGCTCGCAGGCCTGCTTTCGGAAGACACGCGCCAGAACATCGACGGCTTCCCAGGCCTCAAGGACGTGCCGATCCTCGGCACGCTGTTCCGCAGCCGTGAATACCAGAAGCAGGAGACCGAGCTGGTCGTGATCGTCACGCCCTACATGGTGCGGCCGACTTCACGTCAGCAACTTGCGCGTCCGCTCGACGGCATGGGCGATCCGACCGATCGGAAGGCGAACTTCCTGGGCCAGATCAATCGCGTCTATGGCGGCGGTGCGCCGGCTCCGGTCGGCGACCTCAAGGGCGACTATGGATTCATCGTCGAATAAGCGGACGGGTGGGAGAATTGTTATGACGTCCACGAAGAGAGAGCGGATGCTTGGCGAGGGCGCCGGAAAGGCGGGCGCCATCAAGCTGCTCGCCGTGTCCGCCGCGATGCTCGCACTCGCCGGCTGCAAGACCATGGACGATCCGACCCGGGTTGCCGGCTGGACGCTGGTCGATTCATCGCAGCGCCATCCCATCCTGGTGACGCAGGAGCCGACCACGGATGTCATCCGCATCCCACGCGGCGCCAACGGTCTGAGCCCATCGCAGCGCGCGCACCTGCTCGACTTCGCCGATCACTATCGCACGACGGACGCCGGCAACAGCCGCCTCGTGATTCAGGCGCCGAGCGGCGCCTCCAACGAGGTCTCGACCATGACCGCGGTGAGCCAGATCCGCGCGCTGCTGACCGATCAGGGCTTCGGTGAATCCACGATTTCGGTGGAAGCCTACAATGCTGCGGGAGCCAAGGATCCGCCGATCCGCGTCTCCTACCTCCGCTACGTGGCGCAACCGCCCAATTGCGGCGACTGGTCGACCAATCTCGCCTACGACCCGATGAACCTGCCCTATCCGAACCTCGGCTGCGCCAATCAGCACAACCTGGCCGCGATGGTCGCCAACCCGGCCGATCTTCTCGGCCCGCGCAGCGAGACAGCTCGCCCGAGCGAGCGCAGGGACGTGACCTGGGGCAAGTACGTGCAAGGCCAGCCGACGGGCGCCAACAAGTCGGCGGACGAGCGCGTCAATCAGGACAACAGCAATTGAGCCCGTCTAGCTTGATTAGGGTCGCTTAAGTCATGCCGAACCAAGTCTATTCCATTTTGCCTACTGGGGCGGTCGCTCTACAGCACACCGACGCGGATCTCGCCGGCAGCGAAACCGTGAGCCAGCAGGCACGGCCGATACCGCGCATATCGATCCAGGCATTCTGCGAAAATCCGGCCATGGCCGAGATCGTGAAGCTTGCTTCCGAGGACCGGCGTCTCGCCAAGACGAACGTCAGCGTGCACATGGGCGGTCTTGAAGCGGCAGCGACGCATTATCAGCAGAACCCGACGCCCAATCTCATCATCGTCGAGAGCAGCCTCCCCCGCGACCAGATCCTGCCCGAGCTCGATCGGCTGGCACAGTCCTGCGATGCGGGCACCAAGGTGATCGTCGTCGGACACGTCAACGACGTCGTGCTGTATCGCGATCTGTTGAAGCGTGGCGTCAGCGAATATCTGGTCGAGCCGCTGACGCCGATGCAGCTCATGGAGGCGGTCTCCAACCTCTACAACAATCCCGACACCGAGCCCGTTGGGCACGTCTATGCCTTCATCGGCGCCAAGGGCGGGGTCGGTTCCTCGACCGTTTGCCACAACTCCGCGTGGGCGCTGTCGGAGGTCTTAAAAGCCAACGTCGTGATCGCCGATCTCGATCTGGCGTTCGGCACCACCGGCCTCGATTTCAATCAGGATCCCGTCCAGGGTATCGCGGACGCGCTCTCGAGCCCCGAGCGGCTCGATGAGGTGCTGCTCGATCGCCTGTTGACCAAGTGCTCCGAGCATCTGTCGATATTTGCAGCCCCCGTCGTCCTCGATCGCGATTACGACATCTCGGCTGCCGGGTGCAGCCAGGTCATCGACATCGTGCGCCAGAACGTCCCCTACGTGATCGTGGATTTGCCGCACACGTGGACGTCCTGGACCAAGAGCGTCTTGTTGCAGGCCGACGAAGTGATCGTCACCGCCGCGCCGGACCTCGCGAATTTGCGCAACGCCAAGAACATCATCGACCTCATGCAGCAGTCGCGGCGCAACGACCGCAAGCCGCGGCTGGTGATCAACATGGTCAACGTGCCCAAACGCCCGGAAATCAGCGTGAAGGAGTTCGAAACCGCTCTGGGACTAAAAGCCATGAGCGTCATCGAATTCGACAGCGAGGTCTTCGGCCAGGCGGCAAACAACGGCCAGATGATCGAGGAGCTCAGCCCCAAGGCGAAGTCCGCTGCCGCCTTCCGGGAAATCGCACTCGATATGACGAACCGGCGCGATACCCAGGCCGCGAAAAAGAGCACTTCAGCGCTGGCGACCGCTGCTCGAGAGGTTAAAGATTAAAAGGTAGGGTTGTCTGAATGTTCGGTAAGCGTTCGAGCTCATCCATCGTAGTCCCGCCGCAGCCAAAGGCGCCGCCCAGCACGTCGGGGGCAAACGTGCCGAAGGCTGGGGAATCAAACTCCGCAGCGTCCAAGACGTCGGCGGCTACTCCCGGTGCCGCGGCGCAGGATTCTCCGCGCCGGCACTCCGAGGAATACTACGACGTAAAGACCACGGTCTTTAATGCGCTTATCGACACCATCGATCTGACGCAGCTCGCCAAGCTCGATGCGGCTGCGGCGCGCGAAGAGATTCGCGACATCGTCAGCGAGATCATCCAGATCAAGAACGTCGTCATGTCCATCGCGGAGCAGGAGGAGCTCCTCGAGGACATCTGCAACGACGTGCTGGGCTATGGACCGCTGGAGCCGCTGCTGGCGCGCGACGAGATCGCCGACATCATGGTCAACGGCGCCGATGCGACATTCATCGAGGTCAACGGCAAGGTGCAGAAGACCGGCGTGCGCTTCGCCGACAATATGCAGCTCATGAACATCTGCCAGCGCATCGTCAGCCAGGTCGGGCGCCGTGTCGATGAATCGAGCCCGATCTGCGACGCGCGTCTGCCGGACGGATCCCGCGTCAACGTCATCGCGCCGCCGCTCGCGATCGACGGCCCGGTGCTCACGATCCGAAAATTCAAACGCGACCGCCTCAACCTCGAGCAACTGGTCAAGCTCGGCACCATCACGCCCTTCACCAAGACGATCCTCGAGATCATCGGCCGGGTGCGCTGCAACGTGTTGATCTCCGGCGGCACCGGCTCGGGCAAGACGACGCTGCTCAACTGCCTCACGGGCTCCATCGACGACGATGAGCGCATCATCACCTGCGAAGACTCAGCCGAGCTTCAGCTGCAGCAGCCGCATGTGGTTCGCCTTGAAACGCGGCCTCCGAACCTGGAAGGCGAAGGCGAGATCAAAATGCGCGATCTTGTCCGCAACTGTCTACGTATGCGTCCTGAGCGCATCATCGTCGGCGAGGTCCGCGGCCCCGAGGCCTTCGACCTGTTGCAGGCCATGAATACGGGTCACGACGGCTCGATGGGCACGCTCCACTGCAACAGCCCGCGCGAAGCGATCAGCCGACTTGAATCGATGATCATGATGGGCGGCTACCAGCTTCCCGTCCGCACCATCCGCGAGATGATCACCGGCTCGGTCGACGTCATCGTCCAGGTGGCGCGTCTGCGCGACGGCACTCGAAAGGTGACGCACGTTACCGAGGTGCTCGGCATGGAAGGCGACGTCGTCACGTTGCAGAACCTGGTGCTATACGAGATCACGGGTGAGGACGCGCACGGCAAGCTTACCGGACGCCAGCGCTCGACCGGCATAGCCCGGCCGCGGTTCTGGGAGCGCGCGTCCTACTACGGTGAGGAGAACCGGCTCGCGGAAGCGCTGGCCCGCGCCGAGGTGCTCGACGACAACGGCAACCCGCTGGGAGACGCCAATGCTTGAAGGCATTTCTCCAGCGTTGCTGGCAGCCGCTTTCGGCTCGTTCGCTGTGGCGGCGCTGGTGTTCACCCTGGCGTATCCCTACTTCTCCGGCGACCGCCAAAAAGAGGCGCGCTACGTCCGCGTGGTGGAGACAAAGGCCGCCCGGTCTGCCCTGCAGGCATCCGGCGAGACGGCTGCACAGCGTCGCAAGGCGGTGTCAGACACGCTGAAGGACCTCGAGCTGCGCCAGGCCGCCGCCGAAAAGATAACACTGCGCCTGCGTTTACAGCGCGCCGGCCTCAAGATCACACCCAAAGTATACTGGCTCGCCAGCGTCGTCTGCGGATTGCTCTTTGCGTTTCTCATCGATGTCACGCTTCCTCCGACCGGCTCGCGTCAGTTCGTGGCCTTCGCCGCCGGCCTCGTGGGCACGTTCGGCGTCCCCCGCTGGTTCATCTCCAAGCTCACCAAGCGGCGCCAGAACAAATTCTTGTCCGAGCTTGCCAACGCGATTGAGATCGTGGTGCGCGGCGTAAAATCCGGTTTGCCGCTGAACGAATGCTTGATCACGATCGCGCGCGAGAGCTCCGAGCCGTTGGCGGGCGAGTTCCGCGAGGTGGTCGAGCAGCAGCGGGTCGGCGTCTCCTTGGCTGAGGCGCTGGAGCGGCTGACGACCCGCATGCCACTGGCCGAGGTCAGGTTCCTTACGATCGTCATCGCCATTCAGCAGCAGGCGGGCGGCAACCTCTCCGAGGCGCTCGGCAACTTGGCTACCGTTTTGCGCGACCGTTTCCGGTTGCGCATGAAGGTGAAGGCGCTCAGCGCGGAGGCGAAGGCCTCGGCTTTGGTGCTGGCGTCTTTGCCCCCTGGCGTCATGTTCATGATCTATGGCGCCTCGCCCGACTACATTGCTCCGCTGTTTGAGACGCGCACCGGCAATTTCATGATCGCGGCCAGCGCGTGCTGGATGCTGATCGGCGTTCTGGTGATGCGCAAGATGATCAACTTCAAGTTCTGAGGACCGCGCGTTGGTGCGTGCATAAGGTACTGCGGTAATGAACCTGCTCGATACGCTCTCCAATCCAACCTTCCTGGTTACGGTGCTGACGGCGGTCTGCGCCTTTGCCACCGTGCTCACCGTCGCGATGCCGATCCTAGAGCGCGACCGCATGAGCCATCGCATGCGCGTCATGGCCATCGAGCGCGACAAGATGCGTGCGGCGCGGCTGGCCGATATGGCGAAGGACCGGCAGTCTCTGCGCCAGGCCGCTTCCAAGGGCTATATGCAGGGCTTCGTCGATCGCCTCAACCTGCGCCAGATGTACGATACCGACGATCTGCGCGATAAGCTGAAGCGCGCGGGCTTGCGGGGACAGGCGCCGCTCGTCACTTACATGTTTCTGCGCGTCGCGATCCCGATCGCCGCGTTTGCGTTGGCGCTGTTCTACCTGTTCGTCATGGGCGCTCTCTCTTACCCGCCGATGATCAAGCTCCTGATCGCGCTCTGCATGGCGTTCGTCGGGTCGTATCTTCCCAACCTATTCATCGAGAACCTGGCGCAGAAGCGTCAAAGTGCGATCAAGATCGTCTTCCCCGATGCGCTCGACATGCTGCTGATCTGCGTGCAGTCGGGAATGTCGGTTGAAGCCGCGTTCGGGCGCGTCTCGAAGGAAATGGCGGGCCAGTCGATGGAGCTGGCCGAGGAGATGAGCCTCACGACGGCCGAGCTTTCCTATCTGCAGGATCGCAGGCAGGCGTTCGACAACTTCGGCAAGCGCACCGGCATCCCGGGTGTGAAGGCGGTAACGACGGCGCTCATTCAGGCGGAGCGCTACGGCACGCCGGTCGGTCAGGCGCTGCGGGTGATGGCCAAAGAGAACCGCGACATCCGCCAGTCGGAGGCCGAGAAAAAGGCCGCCGCGCTGCCGCCCAAGCTGACGGTTCCGATGATCCTGTTCTTCCTGCCGGTGCTGTTCGTCGTCATTCTAGGCCCGGCGGCCATCAGGTTCTGGGAGTTCCACTGAATCTGGCGGCATCGCCGTGAAGGTGCGCCGGCGCGATTTGAAACACGCGCGGCGCCCGCTCACTTCTTGGTCTTGGCGGCCTCGGTCAAGGCGACCTGCGTCATCCAGCTGTCGCCCGTCTGGTCGATCGTCGGACCGATCGTGGGCTTAAGCAAAGCCGTCGTCTTTGCCGGCTCGATCTTCTTTTCCTGCGCAATCTTGGCTGCCGGCTTTTTGGCGTGCACTTGGGCGACCGCCGGAGACCAGCCGCTATAAGTGCCGGGCGCGGGCGTTTTCGCCGACGCAGTCGCCGGCGCGCTTGCCGCCGCAGCCGCAACTTTCGGGTTCGCTTTGGGCGCCGGTACCGGCACCTCGGCGACCTGAGGCTCGTCGGCAGCAGCGTTCTTGGCATCGAGCTTGACGACGCGGCGCAGGTAGTCGGCGTTCTCCGCCGCCTTGTCGGCCGGCATGTCCAGTTCGGCCACTTGCTTGGATTCCAGGTTCTTGCCCTGGAGCCCGAGCACAAGAGCGAGGTTCTGGCGGATCTTGGGCGCGCTTGGATCGGCGGCCGAGGCCTGGCGCAGCATGAGCTCGGCCTTTGCCGGCTCGCCGTTCATGGCGTGTGCCAGGGCGAGGTTGCTCAAGACGGACGGCTGATCGTGAGCGAGGCTGAGCGCGCGCTCGTAAAAGGGGATCGCTTCGTTGTATTTGCCTTGCTTGGCAAGCACCGTTCCGCGAGCGGAGATGACCCGCCAGTCGGGGTTGGTCGGATCGTCGGCGGCTGCAAGCAGGGTGGCTGCAACGTTGACTTGATCGAGGTCGAGCGCCAGGCGGCCATACTCGCCGGCGAGCTTGTGGTCCTCGCCGTGGAAGATCGAAGCCTGCTGCAGGACCGCAAGCGCGCGCTGCTTCTCGCCCATGGCTTTCAGGTTGCGCGCATAGCTCAAGGCCGCATCGAGGTCGCGCGGGTTCTCGGCGTATTTCTGGCCCCACCACTCGGTGGCCTTCACGAGCTCCGACTTGTCGCCGACCTTCGGCTGCTTGTCGTTGCTCGCCTGCGTGTCGACCTTGGCGGCCGGGAGCGGCTCATTGAGCGACAGAGGCGATGGCCCATTGCCCGAGGCGCAGGCGCCGAGCGCCAGGCAAACTCCAAGCGTTGCCAGGCCGCGGCCGGCCCTAGGCACGCAAACTGGGGAATGCCAACGTCTGACGAGCACCATCTCGATAGTCTCCCTGCACGGTCAACGGACGCGAATCTGTCCTTTGAACGTCAGCTTGTGAGACAGTCCTCAACAAACGATTAACCCTGCTTAACAGGTGGTATCCGGCGAGCGCCTAGGCCGGATGTTCCGCCGTCTCGGCCCGCGCGGCTTCGGCCCAGACCGCCATCTCCGGCATGGCGAAGATCGCCTCGACATAGGCTTGCCCGGTGCCGTCGTCGCCGTAGGGGCCAAGCTCAGGCAGGTAGGTGCGGAAGCGGGAGGCGACGGGGGCATACATGGCATCCACCGCCGTGAAGCCGCCAAGGAGGAACGGACCGCCTGCGCCGAAGCGGCCGCGCAGCTCTCGCCATAGCGAGAGGATGCGGGCGACGTCGCTCGCGGCTTCGGGCGGCAGGGCGGGGAGGGGCGCACGCTCCAGCAGTTGCATCGAGCAGCTCTGCCGCAGCGCATTGAAGCCCGAGTGTATTTCTGCCGCTGCCGACCGGCCGATTGCGCGCGCAACTCGGTCGGCGGGCCACAGGCCGGCGTCGTGGTGGCGCTCGGCCAGATACTCGATGATGGCGAGGCTGTCCCAGATCGTCAGGTCGCCGTCGATGAGGGCTGGCACAAAGCCCGAGGGCGAGTGGCGCAGGATCTGCTCCTTCGATTCTGGCCGCCGCAGCCTGACGTTGATCTCCTGAAACGCAATCCCGGCGCGCTTCATCGCGAGCCAGGGCCGCAGACTCCAGCTCGACCAATTTTTGTCACCGATGACGAGGCGATAGCCCTCCGTTGTCATGCTCTTGCCTTGCGCCCGTTGATCCTATTGTCTGCGGCCCTGAGTTTAGCGCGAAACAGCAGCACCGGCAGCATCTCAAAGCAGGCGGCGGAACTTCCCGATGAGCGATTCCCTACGTGCCGAGGCGGTCTTCGCGGGCAAGGATTCAGGCGACGCGGCCACGCCCATCTGGCTGGTCGAGAAGGGGAAGCAGCCGGCGGGCTTGAGCGCATCGCAACTGCGCTGGATCGAAGCCTCGGGCTTCAAGGGCAACGCCAAGCAGCAGGCGCTGCTGCCGGGTCCCGATGGCGGCATCGCGGGCGTCCTGCTCGGCATGGGGGATTGGGCGGCGGGCGAGCCGAGCGGGCCGTCCGAGTTGTTGCTCGGTCAACTTGCCCAGACGCTGCCGGCAGGCTCGTACCGCTTGCAGCAGGCTCCGCGCGATCCAACGCTCGCCGCCGTGGCATGGGGCCTCGGCGCCTACCGTTTCGTTCGCTACAAAGCTTCCCCGTCGGGAGAGCAGCCGCGCCTGGCGATGCCCGACGGCGCAAACAGAGAGCAAGTGCTGAGCACGATCGAGGCGGTCTGGCAAAGTCGCAGCCTCATCAATACGCCAGCATCCGATTTGGGGCCGGCCGAGTTGGCCGACGCCGTGCGCGCGCTTGCCGGGCGCTATGGCGCGCGCTTCTCTGTGATCGAAGGCGACGACCTGCTGAAAGCCAATTTCCCCATGATCCACGCGGTGGGACGCGCAAGCTCGCGCGCCCCGCGCCTCATCGACATGACGTGGGGGCGCGAGGATGCGCCGCTGGTCACACTCATCGGCAAGGGCATCTGCTTCGACACGGGCGGTCTCGATATCAAGCCCGCAAGCGGCATGCTGCTCATGAAAAAGGACATGGGCGGCGCGGCAACCGCGATCGCTCTTGCGCACATGATCATGGCGCACGGGCTCAACGTGCGTCTGCGCCTGTTGATCCCGGCGGCGGAGAACAGCATTTCCGGCGACGCGTTCCGTCCCAGCGATGTCTTGCGCTCGCGCGCGGGCAAGACGGTCGAGGTCGGCAATACCGACGCGGAAGGGCGTCTCGTGCTCGCCGATGCCATATCGCTCGCGGACGAGGAAGCGCCGCAAAACATGTTCGTTTTTGCCACGCTCACGGGCGCCGCGCGCGTGGCGCTGGGCCCCGACGTGCCGGCGCTCTTCACCGATGACGACGCCTTTGCCGGCGATCTTACCGCGCGCGGCGCCGCTGTCGGCGATCCGGTCTGGCGGCTACCGCTGTGGGCGGGCTATGACTCCAAGCTCGACAGCCAGGTGGCGGACATGAACAACATCTGGGAAGCGCCGTTTGCCGGCGCGATCATCGCTGCCTTGTTTCTGCGCCGGTTTTCAACGCGCGCCCGGCGGTTTGCGCACTTCGACATGTACGGCTGGCGTTCGGCCCCAACCGCACTCGGCCCCAAGGGCGGAGAGGCGCAGGTCGCGCGCGGCTTGTTCGCCGTCTTGCAAAAGGAGTATTCGCAGTGAGCGGCAATGGCGGCGACACCGCGAACGTGAATTCGTCGGCGCGCTCCGCCGCGTCGCTCGACGGGCGCCGAAATGTTTTCCGCCCCGACCTGGCCGCGAAATCCCTCTACGGCAGGGTCAGCGCGCCGCGCTACGTGCAGGGATATCCCGCGCAGGTCGTGCGTGCCGCAGTGCCGCTGCGCAGCCGGCCATTAGCCGCGACGGGTTTTGCGACCGAAGCGTTGTTCGGCGAGGAAGTGACGGTCTACGAGGAAAGCGAAGGCTGGGCCTGGGTGCAGCTCACGCGCGACCGCTACGTCGGCTACGTGCCCGTCGATACGCTCTCGCAGGAAATCTTCACGCCGACGCATCGCGTCCGCGCGCTCGGTACGTTCGTGTACCCCGAGGCGGATATCAAGTCGGCCCCGCTCATGCATTTGAGCCTCAATGCCCAGCTCAATGTCGTGGCCGCGGACGCGCGGTTCTGCAAGCTGAAGGGCGGCGGTTTCGTAATCGCAAGGCACCTGACCGAGCGCGATCGGTTCGCCAAGGACTACGTGGAGATCGCCGAGCGCTTCATCGGAACCCCCTATTTGTGGGGCGGACGCACGCGCCTTGGCCTCGACTGCTCGGGCCTCGTGCAGCTCTGTCTTGAATCAGCAGGCATCACATGTCCGCGTGATTCCGACATGCAGCAGGTCGAGCTCGGCCACGACGTTTCGGTGCGCGATGCCTCCGAAGGCCTGCAGCGGGGCGATCTGATCTTCTGGAAAGGTCACGTCGCCATCATGGTGGATAGCGTCACGCTGCTGCACGCCAACGCTCATCACATGACGGTTGCGGCCGAAACGCTGCCCGAGGCGGCGCAACGCATCGCCAAATCGGGCGTGGAGGTCGTGGCGGTTCGCCGCCTGCCGGGGTTGTCGATCGCGCCGCGCGGGGCTTAGCGCCGATACGGCAAGAACCGCCGCTCGCGCAGCTCGGTGCCGTCGTCGTCGAGCGAAGGCCGCCCGTGCGGCTCGCCGCGTGCTTCGCGCCAGATGCCGCCGCTCGCCAGCGTCACCAGCGTCTCGACCGAGCGCTCAAGCCCTGTGAAGCGGCTGATCCATTGGCGCTGGACGACATCGCCCTTGGCGATCGCCTCGACGAAGGGGAGGAACACCTCGAAGGACTCGATCGGCAGGCTCTCGTAGGATTCCTCGCCGATCGCCAGATCGTAGCGCTGGTCATAGTGAAGGATCAGCTCGAACGGACAGGCCTGCGACAGGCCCGGCGCCACCGCCATTTTCCAGAAGCCGTCGGTCTCCGATTCGTCGACACGCGCGGTGTCTGCGATCGAAGGGGCCCAGTACTTCAGGACCGTGATGGTCGTCTGCAGACGCGAATGGAAGACATCGTCGGGGAGCATGGCGCCAGGATGCTGTTATTGGATGTCGCAAGCATGACGCAAGCCCCGGCGGTTTCAAGCGCGTTTGTGCGGATTTCCTCAGCCCGTTTGCTGCTGCGCGAGCTTGGCGTCCTCCGCAAGCTGGCGCTGCATGGCCGGACGCGCGCTCAAACGCGCCACATAGTCCGTGAATTCAGGCAGATCGGGGATCAGCTTGAACAGCATTCCCCAGCGGAGCGTCGACCCGATGACGACGTCGGCGGCGGTGAACTGCTCGCCGAGAAGATAAGGCTTGCCAGCAATCGCCTGCCGCACCACCTCGATCACCGTGTCGTAGTCGGCCCAGCCTGCCGTGGATCGTGGCGCTGGCGGACGATTGAGCGCCTTATCGATCATCGCGGGCTCGATGCAGCTCGGCGCGAAGAACAGCCACTTGAGATAGGGACCGCGGCGAGGATCGCCGATCGGCGGCGCGAGTGACGCCCTGGGATAGGTGTCTGCCAGGTAGCAGCAGATCGCCGAGACCTCAGTGATCACGACGCCGTCGTCGACGAGCGTCGGCACCTTCCCCATGGGGTTTATTGCGCGGAATTCCGGCTTAGTCTGGTCGCCGCCCTTCAGGCTGAGAAACTCGATCTCGTAAGGCTCGCCGGTCTCTTCGAGCATCCAGCGCGCGACCGACGAGCGCGAAGGCGCCGCGTGATAGAGCTTGAGCCGAGGCTTTGCTACCGACATCGGAAATCCTCTTGAGTGGGCAGATCAGACGCCGACGGCGCTCTGGTGCGCCACGGTCAGGTTCAGCGCAGCCGCGAGCAGCGCGCGCGTGTATTCCTCTTTGGGGTTGGCGAATATTTCCTGCGCCGTCCCCTCCTCGACCGACTTGCCGTTCTTCATCACGATGACGTCGTTGCACAAGGCCCGGATGACCTTGAGATCGTGGCTGATGAACAGGTAGGCGAGGTCGTGCTTCTTCTGCAGATCGCGCAAGAGGTCGACGATCTGCGCCTGCACCGACATGTCGAGCGCGCTCGTCGGCTCGTCGAGCATCACGAACTTCGGCTCCAGCACCATGGCACGCGCGATGGCGATGCGCTGGCGCTGGCCGCCGGAGAACTCGTGGGGATAGCGATCCTGCGCCTCGGGATCGAGGCCGACCTCCTTGAGCGCTTCGGCGATGCGCAGCCGTCGCGCCGCGTAATCGAGCTCCGGGCGCTGGATCAGCAGCCCTTCCTCGATGATCTGCGAGACCGACAGGCGCGGCGAGAGCGAGCCATACGGATCCTGAAAGACGATCTGCATGTCTTTTCGCAACGGGCGCATCTCGCGCGTGGAAAGCCCATCGATGCGCTTTCCGACATAGGCGATGGGGCCTTGCGATGCGATCAGGCGCATGATGGCGAGACCGAGCGTGGTCTTGCCCGAGCCCGATTCCCCCACGATGCCCAGCGTCTGGCCCGCGCGCAGCTTGAGCGACAGCCCGTCGACCGCCTTGACGTAATCGACGGTACGCCGCAGCGCGCCTTTCTTGATCGGGAACCAGACCTTCAAGTCGTCGGTCTCGATGACCACGGGGGCGCTGTCGTCGGCGGTCGGCGCGATGCCTTTCGGTTCCGCAGCGAGAAGGTGGCGCGTGTACTTGTGCTTGGGCGCCGTGAAGATTTCCTCGGTGCGGCCCTCTTCCACGATTTTGCCGGTCTGCATGATGTAGACGCGCTCGGCCATCTTGCGGACGATGCCGAGGTCATGCGTGATCAGGAGCATCGCCATGCCCATCTCGCGCTGCAGCTGGCGCAACAGCTCGAGGATCTGTGCCTGGATGGTGACATCGAGCGCGGTCGTCGGCTCGTCCGCGATCAGCATGTCCGGCTCGTTGGCGAGCGCCATGGCGATCATCACGCGCTGGCGCTGGCCGCCCGAAAGCTGGTGGGGGAAGGCGCCGAGGCGCTTTTCCGGTGACGGTATCCCGACCTTGCCCAGAAGCTCCAGCACGCGGGCTCGCGCGCGCTTGTCGTCCATGTGCCGGTGCAGCTTCAAGACCTCGCCCACCTGCTTCTCGATCGTGTGCAGGGGATTGAGCGACGTCATCGGCTCCTGAAAGATCATCGAGATGCGGTCGCCGCGGATCGCCTGCATCTGGCGCTCGGGCAGCGAGAGCAGATCACGGCCCTCAAACCAGATCTCGCCGGTCGGAAGCGCGGCCGCATGCGGCAACAGCCGCAGGATCGACAGCGCCGACGCCGTCTTGCCGGAGCCGGATTCGCCCACGAGCGCCACCGTCTCCCCCTTGCCGATGCGGAAGGAGGCGCGATCGACGGCCACGACCTCGCGCCCGCCCGATCGGAAGGCGATCGAGAGGTCTCGGACGTCGAGCAGCGGCGATTTGGCGGTCAAGGTTATCCTCTAGCGGAAGGTCTTGCGCGGATCGAAAGCGTCGCGCACGGCCTCGCCGATGAAGATCAGCAGCGAAAGCATGATGGCGACGGTGAAGAAGCCGGTGAGGCCGAGCCACGGCGCCTCGAGGTGGCGCTTGCCTTGCAGCAGTAGCTCGCCCAGCGATGGCGACCCCGGCGGCAGCCCGAGCCCAAGGAAATCGAGCGCAGTAAGAGCTGCGATGCTTCCCGACAGCAGGAAGGGAAGGAACGTCAGCGTCGCCACCATGGCGTTGGGCAGCATGTGCTTCAGCATGATCTTGACGTGGCTCAGTCCGAGCGCGCGTGCGGCCGTGATGTACTCGAAGTTGCGGGCGCGCAGGAATTCCGCGCGCACCACGCCGACGAGGTTCACCCAGTGGAACAAGAGGAGTGTTCCGAGCAGGGTCCAGAACCCAGGCACCAGGACGGAAGAAATGATGATCAGCACGAACAGCGAAGGTATCGACGACCAGATCTCGAGGAAGCGCTGGAAGATGAGATCGGTGCGCCCGCCGAAGTAGCCCTGCACCGCGCCGGCGGCGACGCCCAGCACCGACGACAGCACGGTCAGGATCAGGCCGAATAGCACCGATACGCGAAAGCCGTAGATGACGCGCGCGACGACATCGCGCCCCTGGTTGTCGAGACCGAGCCAGTTGCGGTTGCCGATCGCTTGGAAGCGCTCGATCTGCGCGGCCGGCGCGTCGCAAAGCGCCGCCTTCGAGGCCCAGGGCGGAGGCGCCGGATAGCCCAGGCACAGCTTATCGAGGCCGCGGCGGCCGGGGTAATCCTTGTTGATCGTGTCGTAGGAGTAGCCGATCGGCGGCCAGATCGCCCAGCCGTTCTGCGCGATCTCGTCCAGGATCACCGGATCCTTGTAGTCGGTGACGGCGAGAAATCCGCCGAACTTCGAATTCAGGATAGTCGACGAGCACGGGCCAAAGGATCTCGCCCTTGTAGCTCATGACGATGGGGCGATCGTTGGAGAGAAACTCGGCAAACAGCGTCACCACGAACAGCGCCAGGAATACGACGAGGCTCCAGTAGCCGCGCCGGTTGGCGACGAAGTTGGTCCAGCGGCGCTTGTTGAGCGGGCTCAAATCGAAAACCGCGCTCACGCGGCGGCCGCCGAGCCATGCCGGGAGGCGACGATGCTCCTCCTCTGGCGGCGGCTGCGACTGCGGCAGCGGCAACTCCAGCGCGCGGGTGTCCAAACTCAGACCTCCCTGCTCTCGAAGTCGATGCGCGGGTCGACGAGAGTATAGACGAAATCCGAGATCAGGTTCACCGCCAGACCCATCAGCGAGAAGATCCAAAGCGTGGCGAAGACGACGGGATAATCGCGCTTCTCGATCGATTCAAACGAGAGAAGCCCGATGCCGTCGAGCGAAAAGATCGTCTCGATCAGCAACGCGCCCGAGAAAAACGCGGCGATGAAGGCACCGGGGAAGCTCGCGATCACAAGCAGCATCGCGTTGCGGAACACGTGCCCGTACAACACCTGGCGCTCGCTCAGGCCCTTGGCCCGCGCCGTCATCACGTACTGCTTGCGGATCTCGTCGAGGAAGGAGTTCTTGGTCAAAAACGCCATCGTCGTGAACGAGGTCACCGCCATCGCGATGAGCGGCAGCGTCAGGTGCCAGAAATAATCGGTGACCTTGCCGAAGAGCGACAGCTGATCCCAGTTGTCCGACGTCAGCCCGCGCGAAGGGAACCATTGGAAGAACGAGCTGCCGGCAAAGAGGATCAGCAGCAGCACGGCAAACAGAAAGCCCGGAATGGCGTAACCGACCACCAGCACCGCGCTCGACCACGCATCGAACAATTCGCCGTCGTGCACCGCCTTGCGAATCCCGAGCGGTATCGAGATCAGGTAGGTGAGCAGCGTCATCCATATCCCGAGCGAAATGGAGACGGGCAGCTTCTCCTTCAGAAGCTGCAGCACCGACACGTCGCGGAAGTAGCTCTTGCCGAAATCGAAGGTGAGATAGTTCTTCATCATGATGAAGAAGCGCACGTAGGCCGGCTTGTCGAAGCCGAACTGCTTCTCCAGGCTCTTGATGAATTCCGGATCGAGGCCTTGCGCGCCGCGGTATTTCGAGGTCACGGCCTCAGCCGAGCCCTGGCCCATCTGCGATTGCGCGTTTTGGCCCCCCAGCGTGTCGCCGCCACCGCCGCCGATGCGCGAGACGATGGAGGAATCGTGCCCCGTGAGCTGCGCGATGATGCGCTCGACCGGACCGCCGGGCGCGAACTGAATGATGACGAAGCTGATCAGCATGATCCCGAACAGCGTCGGGATGATCAGCAGCAGGCGCTTCAAGAGATAGGCGGCCATCAGGGGGTCTCAGCTCTTGGTCAACTTTGCAGCTTTCTCGGCATCATACCACCAGGTGTCGATCACGCCTGGATCGTATTTGGGCTGCACCGCTGGCCGCGAGAACTTGTTCCAGTAGGCAATATTGTGCGAGGCCTTGTACCAGTGTGGCACCCAATAATGACTGGCGCGCAGCACCCGGTCGATGGCGCGCGTAGCGGTCAGCAGATCGGCGCGGGAGCGCGCTTGCGTAACCTTGTCGATCAGCGCGTCGACGGCCGGGTCCTTGATGCCGGAAAGGTTGAAGCTTCCGTCCATGGCGGCCGCGCCCGAACCCCAGAAGCTCTTGAGCTCCACGCCCGGCGTCAGCCGCAGCGTATAGCGCTCGATCGACACGTCGAAATCGAACGACTTCATGCGGCGCTCGTATTGCGCCGGATCGACGTTGCGCAGCGAGGCGTTGATGCCGATGCGTTTCAGGTTCTCGATGTAAGGCAGGATGATGCGCTCAAAGCCCGAACTCGAAATTCAGGATCTCGAGGTTGAGCACCTTGCCCCCCGGTCCGTAGCCGGCCGCCTTGAGCAGCTCGCTGGCGCGGCGCAGGTTGTCGCGGTTGCGCCCTGAGCCATCCGTGACGGGCGGCGAGTAGGGTTCGCCGAACACTTCCGCCGGCAGCTTGTCGCGAAACGGTTCCAGCAGCTTCACTTCGTCCGGCGAGGGCGGACCTGCCGCCTTCATGTCGGAATTCTCGAAGTAGCTCTGCGTGCGCTGGTACAGATTGAAGAACAGGTTCTTGTTCGACCACTCGAAATCGAATGCGAGATCGAGCGCGGCGCGCACGCGTATGTCCTGGAACTGCTCGCGCCGCGTATTGATGAAAAAGCCCTGCGCGCCGGACGGGCGCTCATCGGGCAGCACCAGCCGGATGAGGCGGCCGTCCTTGACGGAGGGAATGTCGTAGCTCGTCGCCCAGTCTAGAGACGTGAACTCCTCGCGCAGGTCGAACGTCGCGGCCTTGAGGCCTTCGAGCTCCAGGGTGCGGTCGCGATAATACTCGTAGCGCAGCTCGTCGAAATTGAACCGGCCGCGATTGACGGGAAGATCCTTGGCCCAATAGTCGGGCCGGCGTTTGAAGGTGACGTTGGTGCCGGTCTTGTAGTCGGCGATCTCGTAGGGCCCGGAGCCGAGCGGGCGATCGAGCGAGGTCTCCTCGAACGGGCGCTTGGTGTAGTAGGCCTTCGACAGCACCGGCAGCTCAGCGACGACGAGGGGCAGATCGCGAATCAGGTCGCCTTTGAAGGTGTAGCGCACGGTTTGCGGGTCGACCGCCTCCGCCTTCACGACATCGCGCAAGGCGAGCGAGAACTCGGGCTTGCCCTTCTCCTTGATGGCGGTGAACGAGAACACCACGTCGTCGGCGGTGAGCGGCGAGCCGTCCGCGAACTTCGCCTCGGGGCGCAGGTGGAAGGTCACCGACATGCGGTCGGGCGCGACCTCGGCGGTTTTCGCGACGAGCCCGTACACGGCATCGGGCTCGTCGTTGGCCCGCGTCATCAGCGTGTCGAACAGGTACTCGAGCCCCTGCGCCGGGTCGCCCTTGAGGATGAAATTATTGAAGCTGTCGAAGGTGATGCGGCTTGCCGTGCCGATCATCGCCAGCCGGCCGCCTTTCGGGGCGTCCGGGTTCACGTAATCGAAGTGCTTGAAGTCGGCCGGATACTTGAGATCGCCGAAGACCGATAGCCCATGGCTCTCGGCGGCGCCGGCGGGGAGCGCACTTGCGGCAGTCAAGAAGATCAGCGCCAGCGCCGAGGAGAGCGCCGAAACGAGGGCAGCGGGTGCGATGGCTCTAGAGCGTGCCGTCATTTGCCGCGTTTGGAGTCGAGCGCCTTCTGTTTCTCGGGGTCGATCCACCAGACTTGCGTCAGCGCGGCGGTCATCTTCGGGAGCGTCGCGGGGCGTCCGAAGATGTCCCAGGTGACGAGCCGCTCGAAGGGGTAGTTCCAATGCGGCACTGCATAGGTGTTCCACAGCAGCACGCGATCGAGCGCGTGCGTTGCCGCGAGCAAGTCGGCGCGGTCGGTCGAGAACACGATCTTGTCGATCAGCTTGTCGATCGCCGGGTTCTTGATGCCCGCGGTGTTGCGGCTGCCGTCGCGGTCGGCCGAGGCTGAGCCCCAGAATTCGCGCTGCTCGTTGCCGGGCGAGTTCGACTGGCCGAACGTGTCCATGATGATATCGTAGTCGTGCCCGTCCTCGCGCCGCTTGTACTGGGCGCTGTCGACCATGCGCACGCTCGCCTTGATGCCGAGCTTCTGCAGATTTTGCACGTACGGCAGCACGATGCGCTCGAACTCCGGGCTGTCGAGCAGGAATTCGGCGGTCAGCACGTCGCCGCTGGCGTTGCGCCGCACGTTCTCCTTCGGCGCCGAGGAGAAGCCGACGGTACGCATGATGCTGCAGAAGAAGCCGCACTTGTCCTTGTCTTTGTCGACAATGGTTTCCTGCAGCTTCCAGCCGGCCTGATCCAACAGGTCGGAGGCTTCGCGCATATGATCGCGGAATTCGGGCAGGGTGGCGTTGACCGGGTTCTTCCATTCGGTGGTGAACACCTCCGGCGGCACCTCGTCCTTGACCTCGTTCAGGATCTCGAGCTCTCGGCCCTGCGGCAGGCCCGTGCTTGCGAGATCGGAATTGTCGAAGTAGCTCTTGGTGCGGCGATAGAGATCGAAGAAGAGCTGCTTGTTTGCTTCCTCGAAATTATAGGCGAGCGCAAAGGCGCGCCGCACGCGCGGATCCTCGAACTGCTTGCGCCGCAAATTGAAGACGAACGCCTGCATGGGCGTCGGCACGCCCTCGATCGGGATCGCCTCCTTCTTGACCCAGCCGTTCTTGACGGCCGCAAAATCATATGCGGTCGCCCACTGGCTCGCGACGTTCTCACGCCAGTAGTCGAGCTTGCCGGACTTGAACTCCTCGAACGCCGGCGTGCGATCGAGGAAGTAGGTCAATTTGATCTCGTCGAAGTTCCACTGCCCCTTCGAGATGGGAAGGTCCTTGGCCCAGTAGTCCTTCACGCGCTCGTAGGTGATCGAGCGGCCGGCATCGAACTCCTTGATCTTGTAGGGGCCCGAGCCGAGCGGGATTTCCATCGTCGTCTTGGTGATGTCGCGCGGCTCGCCGTTGGCGCCCTTTGCTTCCCAGTAGTGCTTGGGCAGCACCGTCAACTGTCCGACGATCTGCGGCAGCTCGCGGTTGCCTTTCGAATCGAAGGTGAAGGTGACCTCGTGCTCGCCGGTCTTCTCCGCCTTGACGACGTTCTTGTAATAGAAGGCGTATTGCGGGTGCGCCTTCTTCAGCGCGCCAAGACTGAAGATGACGTCCTCGGGCGTGATCGGCTTGCCGTCGTGCCAGCGCGCCTCGGGGCGCAGCCCGAACGTGACGGAGGAATAGTCGGGCGGATAGGAGACCCACTCGGCGATCTGGCCGTATTCGGTCGAGGGCTCGTCGGGGCTCGAAGCCAGCAGCGAATCGTACATGAGGCCGGTGTTCTGCGCCGGCACGCCGCGCATCGTGAACGCGTTGAGGTTGTCGAATGAGCCTTCGACGAAGCCGTGCAAGGTCCCGCCCTTGGGGGCGTCGGGATTGACCCAATCGAAATGGTCGTAGTCGGGTCCGTATTTCGGGTCGCCGACGAGTGACAGCGCGTGGTGGCGCTTGGACGCGGCATCAGCTGCGGGAGCAGCTGGCGGTGTGGCTGCGGGTGGCGGCGTTGCGGCAGCAGGAGCAGCCGGCGGTGAAGCGTCAGGCGCCGGCGAGGCTGCGGGTGGTGCAGCGGCAGGAATAGGCTGCGTCGCGGCCGGGGCCTGGTCCTCGGCGACGGCGGGAAGAGTGAGCGCGGTTGATACGAGCGCTGCGGCAAGCAAGGAGGCTATCAGAGGACGCACCGGGCTTGATCCTTCTCACCGCTAAAATCGCCCCGAGGGCCGGGGACAGACGGCGCCGCAGATGGGCTGCAAATTGCGCGCCGATAAGCGACAAACTCGCAAAATTGCCGAGGCTGCGCGAGTTAACTTGCTGTCATTTACCCGCGCGAATGACCGCGCAGGGCCTCATTTCAGGGTGCTGAGGTATGCCAGGACGTCGGCCAGGTCGTTGGAATCGGCGATCCCGGGGAAAAGCATCTTGGTGCCGGGCACGAATTCCTTGGGGTTATGGACGAACGCCGCGATGTCGACGAGCGTCCAGTCGCCGCCCTTTGCCTTCATGGCGTCCGAGTAGCCAAAGCCCGCGTGGCTGGCCTTGGGACGCCCGACGACGCCCCACAGATTCGGGCCGACCTTGTTGGCGCCGTCCTTCTCGCCTGAGTGGCAGGCCTGGCACTTCTTGAAGATTGCAGCGCCCTGCTGCGCGTTCGCGCTGGCAGCAGCCTGCGCGACGTCGGCCGGATTGAACGCGGGTGCGGCTGGCGCAGCTGGTGCGGCACCAGCGGCCGGCGCGCCCGCCGGAGCAGCGGCAGGGGCCGGCGCGGGCAGCGTATAGCCGGGCGGCTCGGCCTTGCGGCCCTCCTCGGCGATCTCGAGCATCACGCGGAACCCGACGATGACGAGCAGAGCGCTCAGCACCGCACCGCCGATCTTGGCGACCTCGAAGGAATCCATGGCACCCTCAATCCATTAACCGTCGCGGCAGCTGTGCGCGCCGGATTGCGGGGCGACTATAGGAAGTCCGCTTCGGCTTGCAACCGAGCTTCGCGGCGTTCTAAGTGCCTTTACTTGAGACCAATTGCCACCGGTCAAGCCTTGAGCAGAGCTTTGTGCAGATGACGCGCACCCTCATCGTCATTCCGGCGCGGATGGCGGCGACGCGTCTGCCCGGCAAACCCATGGTGGATATCGCCGGCGAGCCGATGATCGTGCACGTGTGGCGCCGCGCGATGCAGTCTGAGGCGGGCCGCGTGGTCGTTGCCGCCGATACCGACGAGATCGTGGCGGCGGTGCGGGCGGCCGGCGGCGAGGCGCTGCTGACGCGCCCCGATCACGCCTCGGGTTCCGACCGGATCTATGAGGCGGTCGCCAATATCGATCCCGATGGGCATGCCGATCTCGTCGTGAACCTGCAAGGCGACCTGCCGACGCTGGAGCCGCATCTGGTGCGCGCGTGCCTTGCTCCGCTCGCCGATGCTGAGACCGACATCGCCACGCTCGCCGCCGAGATCGTCGAGCCCGAGGAGCGCATCAATCCCAACGTGGTCAAGGTCGTCGGCACGCCGCTCGCCGCGAAGAACCGCATGCGCGCGCTTTATTTTACGCGCGCCAGCGCGCCCCACGGCGACGGCCCGCTCTATCACCACATCGGCATTTACGCCTACCGGCGCGCGGCCCTGCAGCGCTTCATCGGGCTTGCCCCTTCGATGCTGGAACGGCGCGAGAAGCTCGAGCAGCTGCGCGCGCTTGAAGCCGGCATGCGCATCGATGTCGAGATCGTTGACACGGTTCCGCTCGGTGTCGATACTCCCGCCGACCTTGAGCGGGCACGCCGCCTCATCAAGACAGCCAACGCACCCGCAAGCTGAAGTACCGGCGATTTGCGCCGGCGGCTTTTCTCCTTTTTCACCGGCGCTCATCCGGCAAGCCCATGTCAAACTCGTCCCGCGAAAAACGCGCGGCGCCGCAACGCGCCGGAACTGCCGATGCAAGTCATGCGCCTCCGCGCATCGCCTATCAGGGCGAGCCGGGCGCCAACTCGCACCTTGCCTGCCGCGATGCCTTCCCCGATCTGGAAGCCGTCGCCTGCCCGACGTTCGAGGACGCGCTTTTGGCAGTGAGGTCTCGGGAAGCGCGGTTCGCGATGATCCCGATCGAGAACTCGGTCGCGGGCCGCGTTGCCGACATCCATCACCTGCTACCCGATGCCGATCTGTACATCGTGGGCGAGCACTTCCTGCGCGTGCGCCATCAGCTCATGGCCGCCAAAGGCGCGACCCTCAAGACGATCAAACGCGTCTTGAGCCACACGCAAGCGCTCGGCCAATGCCGTCGCAAGCTGCACGAGCTCGGCCTGAAGCCCGTGCCAGAGGCCGATACGGCGGGCTCTGCGCGCATGGTTGCCGAGGCCGGCAACATTGAGCAGGCCGCCATCGCGTCCTCGCTCGCCGCCGAAATCTACGGCCTCAACATCCTTGCCAACGACATCGAGGATGAGATGCACAACACGACGCGATTCGTCGTGCTGGCGGCCGATCCCGACGATGCCGAGCCGGGCGAGGGGCCGGTGGTCACGACCTTCATCTTCCAGGTGCGCAATATTCCCGCCGCGCTCTACAAGGCGCTGGGCGGGTTCGCGACCAATGGCGTGAACATGACCAAGCTCGAGAGTTATCAGCTCGAGGGCACCTTCAATGCGACGATGTTCTACGCCGACATCGAGGGCCACCCGTCCGAGACGATGGTGCAGCTGGCGCTGCGTGAGCTCGCATTCTTCTCGAGCATGGTGAAGGTGCTCGGCACCTATCCCGCGAGCGCCTATCGCGCCGAGGCCGCGCGACTCGCCGCCACGGGGCAGATTCCCATCAAACGCCGCTGAACGCCGCCATGAAGCTCGAAGGCAAGGTTGCAATCGTCACCGGCGCCGCGTCGGGTTTTGGCCGCGCGATCGCCGAGGTGTTCGCGCAGCAGGGCGCACGCGTGGTGATGGCCGACGTCAACGGCGTCGGTGCTCGCGACGTTGCCGCCGCGTTCGGCAAGGCGGCATTGCCGCTGACCTGCGATGTCTCGCGCAAGGCCGACGTCGATGGCATGGTGCGCGCGGCGGAGCGCGCCTTCGGCGGCGTCGACATCCTCGTCAATAATGCCGGTACCACGCACAAGAACCAGCCGCTGCTGAACGTCAGCGAGGCCGAGTTCGATCGCATCTATGCGGTGAACGTGAAGTCGATCTACCTGACGACGATCGCCGCGGTGCCGCGCATGGAGACGCGCGGCGGGGGCATCATCATCAATGTGGCCTCGACCGCCGGGGTGCGTCCGCGCCCGGGCCTGACCTGGTACAACGGCTCCAAGGGCGCGGTGATCACGCTGACGAAATCGTTGGCGGTGGAACTTGCGCCGAAGAACATCCGCGTCAACGCCATCAACCCCGTCATGGGCGAGACCGCGCTTCTCACGCAGTTCATGGGACAAGCTGACACGCCCGAGAATCGCGCAAAGTTCATCGCGGGGATTCCGCTGGGGCGTCTTTCGCGCCCCGCTGACGTGGCGAACGCGGCGCTTTTCTTTGCCGATCCAGCCTCCTCTTTCATTACCGGGGTGGCGCTCGAGGTCGACGGCGGCCGCTGTGTGTAGGTTTCGTGCCCGAGCCGACGAGGGTTGTAAGCCACGGCGCCAGCCCCCATAATCGACCCCGGGAGGTTGGCGGCGGACGCATCCCTCGCCAACCGGGTCAGGTCCGGAAGGAAGCAGCCCTAACGATCAGGAAGCGGGTCGTTCGCCAGCCTCCTCTATAATTCGCTCACGTGCGCTGATCCGATCGCAAGGGCGATCGGGCGCCCTCCGCGAGGGCGCGATTCGATCGCGGGCCGCCGCCAAGCGGAGCTTGGTTTCACCAAGACGCGGCCAGAGGCCCTACGGGCCTAGGCGGAGACATGGCGAAAAAGAAATCAGAAGATTCAACCACCAAGCCCGCGAGCGGCGGCGAGATCGCGGCGCCGGCAGGTGTGCATGCGCCTTATCTCGTGCTGGCGCGCAAATACCGTCCCCAGTCGTTCGAGGATCTGATCGGCCAGGAGGCTATGACGCGAACGCTGCGCAACGCCTTCGCGAGCGGGCGTGTCGCGCAAGCCTACATGCTGACGGGCGTGCGCGGGGTCGGCAAGACGACGACGGCACGCATCATCGCACGCGCGCTCAACTACGAGACCGATACCGTTTCGGCGCCCACCTTCGACATGCCCACGCTCGGCCGGCATTGCCTCGAGATCATGGAGAGCCGTCATCCCGACGTGATCGAGATGGACGCCGCGTCGAACACGAGCGTGGAGAATGTGCGCGAGCTGATCGAGAGCGCGCGCTACAAGCCGCTCGTCGCGCGCTACAAGGTCTTCATCATCGACGAAGTGCACATGCTCTCGAAGAGCGCCTTCAACGCGCTCTTGAAGACGCTCGAGGAGCCGCCCGAGCACGTGAAGTTCATCTTCGCGACGACCGAAATCCGCAAGGTGCCGGTCACCGTGCTGTCGCGCTGCCAGCGCTTCGATCTGCGCCGCGTCGATGTGCCGGAGCTTGCCGCCCACTTCAAAAAGATCGTCGCCAACGAGAACGCCAAGGCGGCCGATGACGCGCTCGCGATGATCGCGCGCGCGGCCGAGGGCTCCGTGCGCGACGGGCTATCTCTGCTCGATCAGGCGATTTCCATGGGCGAGGGCGAGGTCAGCGCGCCGACGGTGCGCTCCATGCTGGGCCTCGCCGATCGCGGGCGCATTTTCGACTTGCTCGAGAACGTCTTCGCCGGTGACACCAAGTCTGCGATTGCCGCGCTCGATGGCCTGCACAAGGACGGCGCGGAGCCCGCGCAGGTGCTGGCCGATCTTGCCGAGGCGGTGCACGCCGCCGCGCGCTGCAAGGCGGTCGGAGCCGAAGCCGGTGCGGAAGTCATGAGTGCGGAAGAGCGCCGGCGCGCGGAGGCGCTCGCTTCGCGCTTGTCGGTTGCGATCCTGGCGCGCGCCTGGCAGATGCTGCTCAAGGGTTGGGAGGAAGCGGGCAAGGCGCCAAATCCTCGCGCCGCCGCCGAGATGGTTCTGATCCGGTTGGCCTACACCGCCGATCTGCCGGCTCCCGACGAGCTGCTGCGAACGCTCGGCGGAGAGGGGTCGGTTTCGCGGGCTCGTGCGAAAGAAGCGCCACGCGACAACGGCAACGGGCGCGAGCTTGCGCCGGCGGGCCGGGCAGCGACCAACGTCGTGCCGCCGCCGGCTGACAACAGCGACGCCACTGATGAAGACGACCTCGGGGCGGAGAGCGAGGATTTCTCCGAAGCCCAGTCGGATTTAGAGGCGGATCAGCCGTCGCACCTTCCTCATCCGCGCTCCTACGAGGAGGTCATCGCGCTGGTCGGCGAGCGCCGCGACATGAAATTGAAGGTCCACCTCGAGGACCACGTCAGCCTCGTCAAGTTCGATGCGGTGGCCGGTTCGATCGATATCTTCCTGATGCCGGGCGCGCCGCCGCAGATCGCCAATGAATTGCGCGAGCGGCTGATCGCGTGGACGCAGCGGCGCTGGATCGTCATGCTGTCGAAGGCGGCCGGCGATCGTCCCATCGGCGAAGTCCGTCGCGAGCGCGAGGCGGCCGAGCTTGAATCGCTCAAATCGCATCCGGCGTTCAAGGCGGTGCTGGCAGAGTTTCCCGATGCGAAGATCGCCGCCATACGCACCATGATAGCGCCCGACAAGGACGAGACCGGCACAGGTTGAGACCGGCACGGGTTGAGAATTCAGTTCGCGAGAGAGGTGCAGATGAAAGACCTAATGGGCGTGATGAAGAAGATGGGCGAGATGCAGGCCCGCATGCAGAAGATGCAGGACGACCTCGCCGCGCTGGAAATCGACGGCCAGGCCGGCGCCGGTCTCGTCAAGGTCACGCTCACGGGCAAGGGCGACATGAAGCGTATCGCGATCGACAAGAGCCTGATGAAGCCGGACGAGGCGGAGATCCTCGAGGATCTCATCATCGCGGCCTCGCAGGACGCCAAGGCGAAGCTCGACGTCGAGATGCAGGTGCGCATGCAGGAAGTTGCCGGCGGTCTGCCGATGCCGCCTGGGCTCAAGCTGTTCTGATCAGGCACGGAGGCAAGGATGGCGCTTCGGATAACGTCTCCAGCCTACGCCGATGGCGCGGCGATGCCGGCCAAGTATACGTGCGAGGGCGATGATATTTCGCCGCCATTGCAGTGGTCGGGCGTGCCCGGCGGCACGCAGAGCCTCGTGCTCATCATCGATGATCCCGACGCGCCCGATCCGAAAGCGCCGCGCAGGACATACGTCCATTGGGTGCTCTACGACCTTCCCGCCGATAGCAGCGGCTTGCCCGAGGACGCCAATTCGAAAGGGCTTCCGGCCGGCACGAAGGTCGGCATCAATGACTGGAAGCGAGCCGACTACGGCGGGCCGTGCCCGCCGATCGGGCGGCATCGTTACTTCCACAAGCTGTATGCGCTCGACACGAAGCTCACGGCGCTGAGCCAGCCGACGAAGGCGGACATCGAAGCGGCCATGGCCGGACATGTCCTGGAAAAGGCCGAGCTTGTCGGGACGTATCAAAAGGCCACGTGATGGGCCCGCGCCCGGCTAGCCCTTTTGCAGCACCAGCGTCAGCCCGCGCAGCGTGCTTTCAAAGAACTGTATTTCGACGACCTGCTTCGTGTTCATGACGATGACGTCCATGTTCGCAGTGAGGCCGGAGCCGCGCACCGAGATGCGAAATCCGCGCGAGGTGACCTCCCCCGATAGCTCGCCGCCGAGATTGTAGATCAGCTCGTTCCAGGTGCCCGAGAGCTTGCCGTCCTTGTAGGTGACGGCGCTCTTGACCTCGATTTTGCCGCTCGCCGACGCGCAGCGGATGTTCTGCTTGAGCTCGCCGCCGTCGGCGGAAAGAAAATACGTGGCGCGGCATTTGACCGTTTCGACCTTGCCGTCCTTGAGGCCGATCTTGCCGTCGCCGACCCAGCGGCCGGGAAGATCCTTGAACGGGGAGGCGCTTGGCGAAGGGGCGTTAGCCGGTGCCGGATTTGGTGCGGCGTTCGGCTCGGGATCAGGCGCGGGATCAGCCGCAAAGCCCGGGGCAACGCTGGCGATCAACCAGACAAACGACACAAATGCTGCGCGGAAGTTTCGGCTGGTGCGGTTCATGTCTTGAGATAGCCCGATCATCACTGGGCTGAACGCCCATCCTGCTGAATTGTTGACGCGATTGGTCCGCAAACCCTAGTGCCGGCGTGCCACACCCGGCGCATTAACGCCAATCTCCGTTCTCGGACCCCGGCACAGGGCGCTGCCAGTGCGCCGCTCCCTCGAGCGGGTTCGCGTGGCGCCCGCCTGTCCGCGCTTCCCAAGGCTCCAGCCGGTCCTGTCACGCCGCATCACGCTCGTTGAATTTTCGCTCGCTAAATCCCACGCTGAAGTGAGTGGTAGTGATCGGCCCTTTCCTCCACATATCCAGCAAGCGACGGGTCGTTCCGATCCGAGGCTTTTAAATCGCAAAACCGCTTAGCGGAGGAAATCATGAAATCCTGGAAAAGACCCGAAGTTCGCGAGCAGGAAGTCGGGCTCGAAGTGACGAGCTACATGCCGGCAGAGATCGACATCGTCTGATCTGCAATAAGGCGCGGCCCGTGCCGCGCCGGTCAGACCCTCCCCCAAATATCCCCCAAATTTCGGAGATCCAAATGACCCGTGCAACCTTGCTCGCCGCCGCTCTTGCCGCCGGCATTGCCCTTCCCGCGTTCGCAGCCGGCCCGACCTTCTCACAGCAGGATGCGCGCAAGCATCTGATGCATCTGGGCTATACGGCCGTGTCTGATCTGCAGAAAGACACGCACGGCAATTGGGCCGGCACCGCCGTCAACAAGGATGGCAAGACCGTCCCCGTCGCCGTCGGCCTCAAGGGTCCCGCCAGCACGAATTGATGGTTTGATGACGTGAGTTGTGAGCAGCGCCTTCGTAAGGGGGCGCTGCTTTTTCGTTGTCGGGCTTACGGAGACGCTAGCTCGCCTTGACCTCAAGATGGGTGAGGCGACCGCCGTTGATCAGATCGGCATAGCTTGCAATCGGCAGCGGCCGCCCGATCAGGTAGCCCTGGATCTCCTCGCAGCCCTCGCGGATGAGGAACAGCCGTTCGCCCTCGGTCTCGACGCCTTCGGCGATGACGGGGATATCGAGCGCCTTCCCGAGCCCGAGGATGGAGCGCACGATCACGGCAGACTGCGCGTTGTTCTCGACGCCGGCTACGAAGCTTTGATCGATCTTGATCTTGTCGAACGGGAACGACTGCAGCGACGACATCGACGCGTAGCCCGTACCAAAGTCGTCCATCGCGACCTTGACGCCGAGCGATTTAAGCCGGCGCAGGATCGAGAGTGCGCGTGAGGGGTCATCGAAGATCACGCCCTCGGTGATCTCCAGCTCGAGCCGGTTCGGCGTCAGGCCGGTTTCGAGCAATGTCAGATGCACAAGGCCGGCAAGGTCGCCGTAGCGGAACTGCACCGGCGATAGGTTGACGGCGACGTGAAGCGGAGCTGGCCAGGACGCAGCCTCGCGGCAGGCCGTGCGCAATGCCCAAGCGCCGAGCTCGACGATCATGCCGTTCTGCTCGGCAAGGGAAATGAAGGCGTCCGGCGGGATCAGCCCGCGCGTGGGGTGCTGCCAGCGCATGAGCGCCTCAAAGCCGAATATCTCGCCGTCGATGGTCGATTGCGGCTGATAGTGCAAGACGAGCTCATCACGTGCGATCGCCGAGCGCAGATCGAGCTGCAGCGCGAAGGATTCGCGCAGCCGCTTGTCGATCTCGGGGTCGAAGAAGCGGACCATATGCCGGCCGTCGGTCTTGGCGCGATAGAGCGCGGCATCGGCATTGGAGAGCAGCGTGATGGTGTCGCTGCCGTCTGTCGGATAGACGGCCGCGCCGACGCTCAGTCCGAGCGGAATCTTTTGGCCGCGAACCTCGAACGGCTCCTCGACAGCGCGGAGAATCCGCTGCGCGAGCATCTCGGCGGCCTTGGGCTGATCGGGCTCCGCGCAGACAAAGGTGAACTCGTCTCCGCCGACGCGGGCGAGGAACGTGCCGCTGGTTGCAACCTCCAGCCGTCGCGACACCGCGCACAGCAATTCGTCACCGATCACGTGGCCGAACACGTCATTGGATTCCTTGAAATTATCAAGGTCGATTGCAAGCAGCGCGAAGCTCTCCTGACGCGATTTGGCGCGCTGGAACACCTCTTCAAGCCGGTTGGCGAGCGCGGTCCGGTTTGGAAGGTCGGTCAGGGGGTCGTGATGGGCAAGGTGGGCAATCTGCTCGTGCCGCTCCATCAGCTCGACGCGCGCCATGCGCATGTTCTCGCGCGCGTCATCGAGACCGTGGGCTGCCTCGCGCACTTTTTCTTGCAGCAGGTTGAAGCTCTCGGCCATCTCGCCGAGCTCATCGCGCGAGTTGGGCTTGACCGGGACGATGTTGACGGACGCATTCGCCGCATCGAGGTCGCCGCGGCCGAGAGCCGCCATCGCGGACGAGAAATCGCTCAACGTGCCGCGCGTGAGGCGCTTTGCGGCTGCGCTCACCTCGGTTGCCGAGTAGGTGATCATGCCCGGCAGCACCAGGCCGACAGTGATGGTCAGCAGCGCCACGACGACGAAGATGTCCGCCAACACAGCGACCAGTGCGTGATGCTGGGCGGAGACCGTATTCACGGCGAGCAGGTAAGCGATGCCGTCGAGGACGAGCACCAGCACCATGGCACCAGTAAGCTTGACGTGCAGGGTCTGCGCCAATGCCGGAAGACCGTCGCGAAGGCGATCCTCAATGATGCGCCATGCGTAAAGTGCGGCGCCGGAGTACGCGAGCACCAATCCGAACACGACGGTCGGCAAGCCGAACTGCTGGAATCCGAGCACCGCCGCGGTGAGCCAGACGCAGGCGGCGCCGACGCCGAGCATGATGGTGCCGCGCGGAGCGCGATAGGGGCGCGGCGCATCGGGCATGTCACGCCGCAGCAGCCACGCTGCGATGTTCGGCATGCAGATGCCGATTAGGTAAGTGAAGTTGGCGGCGGCGATCATCCAAATGGGATCGCCCGCCAGGAGGAAGATGATGGCGCAGCCGGCAGTCAGAAGCGTCGCCGAGATGGGACAGTCGGTGCTCTTGATGCGCCAGGACAGAAACCGCGGCAGCAATCCGTCGTCCGCCAGCTGCGACATGGTACGCGCGGCGCCCGCTAGCGGCTGCAGCGTGCCATGGAACATGTTGAGCATGATGAACCAGACGGCTGCCGCCTTGCCGAGGCCGCCCAGCAGCGGCGAGAACGTCGGACCTAGTACGCTCGCGAGATCATGTCCGAGCGCCTCGGGACCGAGCAGCCCGAGCCAGACGAGCGGCAGGACGATAAAATAGAGGCCGGCCATCAGCGCGGAGGCAAACACGGCGCGCGGCACATTCTTGTTGGGATCGATCGTCTCGCCGACGTGGCAGGTCGCGGCCTCGAACGCGGGCGCGGTGAAGCCGATCAGATAGAGACCGGCCATGACCGAGGTGACGTCGCCGAACCAGCCATCAAACGGCGTGGTGAGGTGGAAGGTGAACGCCTGCTTCCAGTCGACCGCACCTGAAAAAATCGGGATGACGGCGGAGAGAAACGCGAGCGTGGCGGACATTGTCGCGATGGGGATCGCGAGCCGCGCGACCCATTTGATTCCGCATATCGTGACGAACGTGAAGGCCGCGATGATACCGATCGCGAACGTTTCGACGGGAAGATTTGGGAAATACCATTGCTGGAACGCGGCCGCCGACAATAGGGCCGTCAATCCGCACGTCGGGATCCATCCCCACCAGTAGCAGGTGCCGGTCAGCACCGAGAGCACGGGATTGTAGGGGCGGAACGCTTCTGCGCAGGCACCCGCGATGCCGCCGACGCGGTTCGGCCACATGAGCACCAGCTCGGTCCACGCCGGTGCCGCGGCATAACCGAGCAAAACGCCGACGATCAGTAGCGGCACGGCGGCGCTGCCCTGCCCGAGAATCGCGCCCTGCCCGACGAAGAGCGCGGTGATGATGAAGATCATCTGGTTGCTGCCGCCCATGGCGAGGGCGGTCGTGCCGGCCCAACCGAGGACTCGGGGATGTGGCGGCGTCGGCGCAATTATGTCCGGCGTGCGGTGCATTGTCCTTAGTCGGAGCTCTTGTTGCGCGCAGCGCCCATAGGTGGCGGGTCGCCCCGCGCATGACGCCGTGGGGCAATTGAGCACGGCCGAGTTATTTATTCGGAGCGGCGATTCCCAAGAGTTTTGCGGTATTTTTCTAAAATTGCACGCAAAGCCGGTTCACGCGCAGCAATTTAATCCCCGCGCCCCACACCTCCCCCATACTCCCCACATCCCTGCCCGACGAAGGGACGCGACAAGCTTGAGCGTCTGACGCGGGGCAGGGAACGGTCCCGGATGAGCCGTCGTTGCGTTCCGTTGCGCGCGCCGGTGCAGGCAGCTTCGCCCTATTCCGGGTCGTGCGACCGAGGCTACGCGTGACGGCAACGAAGCGCATGGACGCCCTTCCGCAGCGGCCGCTGCTCACAGTTACGAGAGCGGCAGCCGCCGGCGGCTCCGGGACGATGGCCTGCAAAGCAGGTTGGAGCCCAAGCCCGCTGCGGTCGTGTCCGCACCCTCGGCCATGAGAGATCCGTGCGCGGGCGCTATAGCGGTGCCCTAATAAGTCGCGACAGGATCGCAGCGCTTGGCGCCCGCGCTCCCTTCGTTGACGCAAACCCTCGGGGGAGACCCCGCGAGGATGAGAGCGATTCCCGCCTTGCGATCGCTATCGCGCGATCGAGGGTGTCATCGGGCCGCGCGGCGGGGGGCCGGCGCGATCGAGCTCGTCGAGCTCCGCATCGGTGAAGACGCGCGAGCGGGTGAGAAAGCGCACGCCCTCGGGCGCCTCGAGCGAGAAGCCGGCGCCGCGCCCGGGAACGGCATCGATGGTCAGGTGTGTGTGCTGCCAGTACTCGAACTGCGGCCCGCTGATGTAGATCGGGCAGCCGGCGATGTCGCCAAGGTAGACGTCGCGCTGTCCGATTTTGAATTCGCCCAGCGGGTAGCACATGGGCGCACTGCCGTCGCAGCAGCCGCCCGATTGGTGAAACAGGAGATCGCCGTGCTGAGCGCGCAATTTGTCGATCAGTGCGGCGGCGGCGGGCGTATTTGAGACCCTGGAAACAGTCATTGTCCGCCCGCCGCCGTCATGAGTTGAACGTGCCTTCTCGCTCAGAAGAAGCCGAGCGCTTTCGGACTGTAGCTCACCAGCATGTTCTTGGTCTGCTGGTAGTGGTCGAGCATCATCTTGTGGGTCTCGCGTCCGACGCCCGACTGCTTGTAGCCGCCGAAGGCCGCGTGTGCCGGATAGAGATGGTAGCAGTTGGTCCACACGCGTCCGGCCTTGATGCCGCGGCCCATGCGGTAGGCGGTGTTGCCATCGCGCGACCACACGCCGGCGCCGAGACCGTAGAGCGTGTCGTTGGCCATCGCGAGCGCTTCATCCTCGGTCTTGAAGGTCGTCACCGCGAGCACCGGCCCGAAGATTTCTTCCTGGAAGACGCGCATCTTGTTGTGCCCTTCGAGCACGGTCGGCTCGACGTAGTAGCCGCTGTCGAAGGAACCGCCGAGGCTCGCCTTCTTGCCGCCGATCAGCACCTTGGCGCCTTCACCGCGGCCGATGTCGATATAGGAGAGGATCTTCTCGAGCTGATCGGAGGACGCCTGCGCACCGATCATCGTGTTGGGGTCGAGCGGATTGCCCTGCACCACCTTCTTCACACGATCGATCGCGCGCTCGATGAAGGCATTGTAGATCGACTCCTGCACCAGCGCCCGGCTCGGGCAGGTGCACACCTCGCCCTGGTTGAGCGCGAACATGGTGAAGCCTTCGAGCGCCTTGTCGAAGAAGGCGTCATCCTCGTTGAGCACATCGGCAAAGAAGATGTTGGGCGACTTGCCGCCGAGCTCGAGCGTGACCGGAATGATGTTCTCGGCCGCGTACTGCATGATGAGCCGGCCCGTCGTCGTCTCGCCGGTGAACGCGATCTTGGCGATGCGCGGGTTGGAAGCGAGCGGCTTGCCGGCCTCCACGCCGAAACCGTTGACGACGTTGAGCACGCCTGGCGGCAGCAGGTCGCCGATGATGTCCATCAGCACCATGATGCTCATCGGCGTCTGCTCGGCAGGTTTCAGCACCACGCAGTTGCCGGCAGCAATCGCCGGGGCGACCTTCCAGGTCGCCATGAGAATCGGGAAGTTCCAGGGAATGATCTGGCCGACGACGCCGAGCGGCTCGTGGAAGTGGTAGGCGATCGTCGTCTCGTCGATTTCGGAAAGCGAGCCTTCCTGAGCGCGGATGCAGCTCGCGAAATAGCGGAAATGATCGATCGCCAGCGGGATGTCGGCGGCCATCGTTTCGCGAATGGGCTTGCCGTTGTCGATCGTCTCGACGGTTGCGATCTCGGTCGAGATACGCCTGCATGCGGTCGGCGATCTTGAACAGCACGTCGGCGCGAGCGGCAGGCGCCGTCTTGCCCCACGCAGCGGCCGCAGCGTGCGCGGCATCAAGCGCCTTCTCGATGTCCTCGGCGGTGGAGCGTGCGATCTCGCACACGATCTCGCCGCTGATCGGGGTGCGGTTCTCGAAGTACTGCCCCTTGACGGGAGGCACCCAGGCGCCGCCGATAAAATTGTCGTAGCGGGTGCGGATCTTTACTTTTCCGCCGATCCGCTCGAGCGCGGTCTTCGGGGTGTCTTGCTTCACCATGAGCTGCATTGTGCGTTCTCCCACGAATTGATCATCATCGCCCACTTCAGACGTGAGGCTTGGTTCGCAGACAAACTACTCCAGTCTTGCGGCCAGCCAAAGGCGGGGCCATCTAGGAAATTAGTTGCATACCGTTAGGCGCTATAGGCATTTGCGTTCCGTCGAGAGCCTTCACGCTTCGCACAAGCAATCGCTGAAACGCCCCGGTTCTCACCGCCCTCTGCAAGGATGCGGGTATTCTCAGGCCGTCCACAACTCACGCCAAGATCGATCCCGCACGTCATGTCACGCAAAATTGCAGGCCCTGAAATCGAACGTGTCGTGCAGCTGCTGGCGCGCTTGCCGGGGCTCGGGCCGCGTTCGGCGCGCAAAGCCGCGCTTGCTCTCCTCAAGAAGCGCGATGACCTGCTCGTTCCTCTTTCGGAGGCGCTCGCTGCGGCGATCGATAAAATCGTCGAATGCCCCACCTGCGGCAACCTCGATACGATCGCGCCGTGCAGCCTCTGCCAGGACCCGCGTCGCGACGGCTCGCTGATCGTGGTGGTGGAGGAGATCGGCGACCTTTGGGCGCTCGAGCGCGCGGGCGTCGTCAGTGGGCTCTATCACGTGCTCGGCGGTCATCTTTCGCCGCTCGACGGTATAGGGCCCGACCAGCTCAACATCCCGTCCTTGATCGAGCGTGCGTCGACTTCGGTCGTGACCGAAATTCTCCTCGCGCTCAATTCGACGGTCGAGGGGCAATCGACCGCCCACTATCTCACCGAGCAGCTGACCGGTACCGGCGTCGTGGTCTCCCGCCTCGCGCAGGGCGTTCCCGTGGGCGGTGAACTCGACTATCTGGATGAAGGCACGCTGGCCGCCGCCATTAAGTCGCGCCGCCGGCTCTGACCCGCGCCGGATATAATCCCCGGCCATGGCTGGTTGCCATAAAACAGGCGTAGCGACGTCTGAAATTGGAGGGTACGGGCCCGAATCAACCCGTGCATATGTCGGGTTGCGGCCTGGAAGCCCCATATCCCGGGTGCTATCCAGTAACGGTGGCGCCTGCCTCTGTAGGCACCCAACAAACGCGTTTGCTGACCAGGACCCGTTTGTCGCAACCGATCTCCTCCGTTTTTTGGGGGTACGCGCCAGGGGGACGTGACCATTCCTACGCATCACCGCTTCTGGGCGCGCTGCCGATCGTGGCTCCTGCAGCTGCCGCGCTTCAACAAGCGCTTCATCCTCGTAGGTCTCGATCTTCTGCTCCTGGGTTTTGCCCTCTGGTTCTCGATTTCGCTTCGCTACAACGCGCCTTACGTGCCGCCGGATGCTGCATCCTGGCTGCTGCTCGCGAGCGCCCCGCTGATCACGGTCGCGACGTTCGGCATCTCCGGGCTTTACCGGCTCGTGACGCGCTACCTTGGCTATCGGGGACATACGCGCATCATCGGCTGCATCTGGCTGTCGGTTCTGATCTGGTCGTCGTTCGTATTCATGACGGGTCAGCTCGGCGTGCCGCGCTCGGTGGTGCTCGGTTACGGCGTGCTTGCGACGCTGCTGATCACGGGCAGCCGCGAGGTCGCCGCAATGCTGCTCGAAAGCGCCGGCATCCGCCTGGCGACGCTTCCCGCCAACATCGATCGCCGCCCGGTCATTATTTTCGGCGCCGGCGACCTTGGCGTGCAGCTGCTCGGCTCGCTGCGTCGCGGCTTTGATCGTGAGACCGTCGCCTTCATCGATACCGAGCCATCGTTGTGGCGGCAGTACGTCGCCGGGCTCAAGGTTCACCACCCCGACCGGCTGGGGCCGTTGATCGAGCGGCATCAGGTGCGTGAAATTCTGGTCGCGCTGCCCGAGGGGCGCCGGCGAGAATGCAGGCGCATCCTGAAGGAGCTGGAGAGCTATCCGATCGAGGTCAAGAATTCTTCCTGCCGTCGAGGACATCGCCTCGGGACGCGTTCGCGTCACCGATTTGCGGCCGCTTGAGGTCAACGATCTGCTCGGACGCGAGAAGGTCCCGGCCAACAACGAGCTGCTCGTGCGCAAGACGCGTGACCGCTCGATCCTCGTTACTGGCGCCGGCGGGTCGGTGGGGTCGGAGCTGGTGCGCCAGCTTTTGCGCGAAGGTCCGCGCCGTATCGTGCTGTTCGATTTGTCGGAGGCTGCGCTCTACGAGATCGAGCACGAGGCGATGGACCTTGTCTCGGCGTTCGCGCCCGATATCGCGCGCCCGCAGATCGTCGCCGTGCTGGGGTCCGTTCTCGATACCGGCCATGTGCGAGAGACCCTGGCGCGTCACGAGATCGAGGTCATCTATCACGCCGCCGCTTACAAGCACGTTCCAATCGTCGAGCAGAATCCGATCTGCGGCCTTTGGAACAATACGTTCGGTGCAGCGGTGGTCGCGGAGTGCGCCAAGGCTGCCGGCGTCGAGCTCATGGTGCTGATCTCGACCGACAAAGCGGTTCGTCCAACCAATGTCATGGGCGCCAGCAAGCGTCTGGCCGAGCTGGTGCTGCAGGCCGGCGCGGTGAATGGCGGCGCGACTATCTTCACGATGGTTCGTTTTGGCAACGTGCTCGACAGTTCGGGCTCGGTCGTGCGCCGCTTCCGGCGGCAGATCAGCACTGGCGGGCCCGTTACCGTCACGCATCCGGAGATCATCCGCTACTTCATGTCGATCCCCGAGGCGGCGGAGCTCGTGATCCAGGCTGGCGCTATGGCCAAAGGCGGCGACGTGTTCGTGCTCGATATGGGCGAGCCTGTGCGCATCGACGATCTTGCGCGTCTGATGGTTCGTTTGACCGGTCTCGACGTGAAGGGTCCGGACAATCCCGATGGCGATATCGCCATCGCCTATACCGGCCTGCGGCCGGGCGAGAAGCTTTACGAGGAGCTGCTTATCGGGGCCAATACCACGGCGACGGAGCATCCCCGCATCTGGCGCTCGGACGAGCCGTTCCTCCCGCCGGCCGAGCTGGAGCGCGAGCTCAATGTACTGAAGGCCGCAATCCAGATGCGCGACGTCGAGACCATGCAGGCCGTGCTCATGCGCACGGTAGAGGGCTACCAGTCGGATGCCAGCGCCGGGCGAAGCGAGGCGGCTCCGCGCGCTCTGTGGAGCCCGTCCTCGCGAACTCTCCACTAAGGAAGCGGCTCGGACATGGCGATCCCGGCGGCCGCCCCCGTAGCAAGCTCTGCAGAGAATTGCCATCGTCACCTCGGCGGGCGAGCCGCTGCGCCAATTGCGCCAGTCGCTGCTCGGCGAAATCATCGCGCGCGGTCATCGCGTGCTCGTGGTCGCGCCGGAATTTGAGCCGGGCGATCATGCAGCGCTTGCGGAGCTGGGTGCTGAGCGAGCGACCTTCGACGCTGATCCTGCTGGGCTGCGATTGCTGTCGGACCGCAAGGCGGTGGCGGCGCTCAAACAAACGCTCACGAACTGGGACCCGCATGTGGTGCTTGGGTGCGGCTCCAAGCCGATGGTTTATGCCGCGCTTGCCGCCCAGGCTGCCGGCATCGAGCGCGTCGTGCTGCTCGTCAACGCTTTGCCGCTGCATCGATTTACGGGGACGCTGGCATCGGATGAAATGCCGGCGTGGCGCTACGGTCAGGCGTTCCGGGTTGCCCGCGCCGCGATCTTCTACAACCAGGAAGATGCCGCGCTGATGAAGCGGCTGGGGCTGCTGTCGCCAGCCGTCACGAGCGTGGTGGTGCCGGGCTCCGGCGTCGATATGGAGCAGCATCGGGTCCTGCCGCTGCCGCCATTGAATCAGGGTCTCGTGTTCCTGATGCATGCGCCGCTCGATCGCCGCAAGGGCATCACCGAATATTGCGAGGCGGCGCGATATCTGCGTGAGCGCACGCCATCGACGCGCTTCCTGCTGGCCGGCGCCCCGACCGAAGGTCCCCACGCCGTGGCTGCCGAAGGTTTTACGGGACCTGGATGCTCGGTTGAGTACCACGGAGCGCCCGAGGATCTTTCCGAGTTGCTCGCCGCCTGTCACGTGTTCGTCTACCCCTCGCACGGCGAATCCATGCCGCAACCTGTTCTCGAGGCGATGGCCGCCGGACGTCCGATCATCACCAGCGATATCATCGGATGCCGCGACACGGTCGATGAGCGCGTCAACGGCTGCCTCGTGCAAGCGGGCGACGCAGAGGCGCTCGCCGACGCCATGGAAAGCTTCTTGAAGCGTCCCGATCTCATTCCGCCGATCGCGCGCGCGAGCCGCACCAAGGCCGAGCGATTTTGCTCGATCGCTTCCGTCAACGGACCGGTCTTTGCGGCGCTTGGGTTGAGCTGAGCAAGGTGTTCGCTCAAGACTTGCGGTAGAGCGCATAGGTGAGCCGCGGCTGTTGGAAGGTGGCTCCTGGATCGACCAGCATATCCGGGAGGATGGCTTGGCGGCCGAGCAGCATTCGGTACGTCATCCGCTCGCGGTTGGTGAGGGTGACCTCGATCGGCCAGTCACGGCCGCCCAGTAGCAAGCGTGTGGCGATGACGTACCGCAGCTCGCGCTCGCCGTTGGAGCTGCGCACCTCGCGCTGGTCGATGACCGGTGCCGACGCTTCGATCTCGATGCTGGCGCGCTGCGGGCTTGGCCGCACCCTGAAGCGCACCATCGGGCGCTTGCTCTTGCCGTAGGGTTCAACAGAGAGCGTGTGCAGCGCCGAGGTGCGGGCCCCGGTGTCGATCTTGGCTTTCAAGGCGGGCAGACCGAGATCGGGGAGCGCGATCCATTCCTGCCAGCCGAGGATCAGGGGTGTCGGCATTTTGATCATGGGCAATCGGGCCGGTGCAAGAGTGGCAACGGGGTGTTCTCGCGCATCTACTTTTAGCCTGTTTGCAGCCTCAACACATGGCCAAGCCCCTTGCTGTTTTTGCCCGACAGTGACCCGACAGTGAAAAGTCTCGTTGCGCCGGCAGCACGGGGCTTTTGTATTTGCGAGCCGGTAAATTTCTGCCTCAAATCCGCTTCTTTCTCGGCAGCTGATCCCGCCGGCTCCACGACGGCTCGCCAATAGGCTCTTATTTGCGCCGTGCCGTGGCCAAGCGGGGAGCCCACAACGGCTATGGAGAAAAGCCATGACGACCAAGAATGTGCTGCTGGCCCTCGCTGCTACCGGCTTGCTTGCGTTCGGCGCTGCCGCCCCAGTTTACGCTGAAGACCCGCCGGCTACCGGCGAAAGCATGAAGAGCGAAGTCCCTGCCGATCCTGACAGCACCATGGCTCCGGCCGATGCCGGCCAGGATCCCGGCGCTGACTTCCAAGATGGATGCCGGTGCGGATGCCGGCGCCAAGGACGGCGGCGGCGACGCCCCGGACGGCGCGCCCGCGCCCAAGGATGGCAGTGAGGCGAAGTAACCTCGACCTCGCCCTACAAGCTGCGAATACACAAGCGCCTCGATGGCCGCCGGCTTTGCCGGGTCGCCGTCGGGGCGCGTTGTTTTTTGATCGAATTTGGTGCACGGCCGCGGCGAGGGCATCAGCAAGGATGGCGATGCAATTGACCGCAAAGCCAGACTTTCCTATTTCACGGACATGGCAAAGCTGCCCATCGTAACGCTTCCAGATCCGATCCTGCGTCAGGTGTCGGCGCCGCTCGAGCGCGTCGACGACGAGGCGCGGCGGCTCATGGACGACATGCTCGAGACGATGTACGACGCGCCCGGCATCGGGCTTGCCGCGGTGCAGGTCGGCGTGCCGCGCCGCATTGTCGTGATCGACATCGCTGATGAAGACGAGCCGCCGGCGCCGCTTTACCTGGTCAATCCGGAGATCGTTACGCTGGGGTCCGAGATGCGCTTGCACGAGGAAGGCTGCCTCTCGATCCCGGACGTGCGCATCGAGATCGAGCGGCCGTCCACCATAACTTTGCGCTACCTTGACCGCGCCGGTGAGCAACAGGAGCTTGCGGCCGAGGGCCTGCTCGCGACGGCGATCCAGCACGAGGTCAATCACCTCGACGGCAAGCTCATCATCGACTTCCTTTCCTCGCTCAAGCGCGACATGGTGGTGCGTAAGTTCAAAAAGCAGGCGCGCTCCGAGGCGCTCTGACGTCGCACGTTTCCCTTCGCCAAGCGGACCACACCGATGACGCTGCGCATCGTATTCATGGGTACGCCGGACTTCGCCGTTGCGACGCTCGCGGAAATTCTCGGCGCCGGCCACGAGGTCGTTGTCGCCTACACGCAGCCGCCACGCCCTGCAGGCCGTGGGATGGCGCCAACGAAATCCCCAGTTCACCTCTTTGCCGAGCAGGGCGGCATCGAGGTTCGCACGCCGGCGAGCCTCAAGGGTGCAGCGGAGCAGGCGGAATTTGCAGCGCTCGACGCCGATGCCGCCGTCGTCGTTGCTTACGGTCTGCTGCTGCCGGCTGCAGTGCTTGCCGCGCCGCGTTTCGGCTGCCTCAACCTGCACGCCTCCGCGCTTCCCCGCTGGCGCGGCGCCGCGCCGATCCAGCGCGCCATCATGGCCGGCGATACCTCGACCGCGGCGGCGATCATGCGCATGGAAAAAGGTCTCGATACCGGGCCGGTCTGCCTCGCCGAGCCCGTTGCGATAGAGACCGACATGACGGCCGGGATGCTTCACGACGTTCTCATGCGTACTGGCGCCGGGTTGATGACGCGTGCGCTCGCGGCGCTCGAACGCGGTGCGCTGGATTGTCAGCCGCAATCGGCAAGCGGGGTCACCTACGCCACGAAAATCGACAAGGCCGAGGCCCGCATCGATTTTACGCGGCCCGCGCGCGAGGTGCACAACCTGATCCGCGGATTATCGCCGTTTCCCGGGGCATGGTTTGAGGCCGGCACCGACGGCAAGCGCGAGCGGATCAAGGTGCTACGCGCGTGCATCGCGGATGGCAGCGGTCATCCCGGTGAGGTGCTTGACGGCCAACTAACGGTCGCCTGCGCCCACGGCGCTGTACGCCTTTTGGAGCTGCAACGCGCCGGCAAAAGCCCGATGCGCACCGCCGATCTTGTGCGCGGCTTTCCTCTGGTGCCGGGCACACGGCTAGAATCCTCCGCCCATTAAGCATCGAAGCGCTCTTCTGACAGCAGCGCCGCGCGGCGCGTTAAGATATGCTTAGCCTTGTTTGGTTTTGTAGCCGGAGTGTTGCCATGCGTTTAGTCCGTCTGTCGCTCGTCGCGGGGGCCGCGATGTTCTTTGCCGCCTCCGCCATGGCCGAGTCCGCGCATACGACGCGCATCGAGACGCAGCGCTACTACGGCGCCATCGTAACGCTCGAGCACGGTGTGCGCGTCACACGTCCGCTGCCACCTACCGAACACATGATCATCAACCCGGATGGGGCAACACCGCTCAGCATCGGCGCCAACGGTGACATCTCGGCTGCTTCCCCGCCTGTCCCCGCCGAGCCCGAGCACAATCAGGAAAACGAGTAAGCGCATCGGCAAATCCGGTTTGCGCTTCGCGCGAAGAAGCTTAGGGATGGTGCCGCGCTGAGCGCTCCGAGCACCGCCAAGCCATGCCCCGCTATCGCATCGTTATCGAATATGACGGCACGCCGTTCCTTGGATGGCAGCGCCAGTCGCAGGGCGCCTCGGTGCAGGGGGCGCTCGAGGATGCGCTGGCTCGCTTCAGCAGCGAGCAGGTAAGCGTGCGCGGGGCCGGCCGCACCGACGCCGGCGTTCACGCGCTGGGTCAGGTGGCGCATTTCGATCTGGCAAAAGACTGGGATCCGTTTCGCGTGCGTGAGGCGTTGAATTTCCACCTCAGGCCCGCGCCCGTTGTCGTGCTCGATTGCGCAGTCGCTGCCGGCGATTTCGATGCGCGCTATAGCGCCACCGCGCGCCACTACCGCTACCGCATCCTCAACCGGCGTGCGCCGCCGGCGCTCGAGCGCGACCGGGTCTGGTGGGTTCCCGTTCCCCTCGATCATGCCGCGATGGCCGAGGGCGCACGCCATCTCCTGGGACGCCACGACTTCACGACGTTTCGTGCGGCCCAGTGCCAGGCCAACTCGCCGCTGCGCACGCTCGATCGGCTCGACGTCGCGAGGTACGGCGAGGAAATCGTGGTCACCGCATCGGCGCGCTCGTTCCTGCACAACCAGGTACGGTCCATGGTGGGCAGCGTGAAACTCGTCGGTGAGGGCAAGTGGCGCGCGGCTGAGATCAAGAGAGCGCTCGAAGCGCGCGATCGCGCGGCGTGTGGTCCCGTGGCTGCTGCCGCTGGGCTGTACCTGGAGCGCGTCGATTACGGCGCGCCGGCCCAGGCGTCGAGAGACATGTCCTCGAGCGAGGAAATTGCGGAAGACGACGACTGAGGCGATTCTGCGCCTTCCGCGGAGCCTGCATCGTGCGGTTAGGTAACGCGCGGCCTCTTCTCTGTCATCCTCAGGCTTGGCCTGAGGACCCAGTCCTCTATTTGCGCCTGGCGAGATTTGGTGTAGCAGCGCTGGCAGCACGACGTCTTGCACCTGTACCTGCTGATGTAGGTCCTCGGGACAAGCCCCAGGATGACACCTTTTGGATGCGCCAATTCGCCTCGCGGTGCTTCCACCCGAGAGATCGCCAAGACCAGGGAGCGGGGCGGTTCGGGCCCTTCACTGTGTTCGAGATGGATGCAGCCCTTGCCGCCCCACCCGGCACGTGGCTCGTCCGCTGCCATTCCCCGGATTGCATCCCTGCCCGGGGCGTCACCGAGATTTTCGCCTCGGCGGCAGGATGGACACGGGACAGCTTATGGCCCCGGCCGCGCGTACCGGCCCGCTCCGCGCAAGTCCGTCAGCGCACGTCTGCGCCCCTGGCCGTTGGATCGGGCGTGCGGAGTGTGAGGGCGTGCGGAGAGGTGGGGATAAGTTTCACGCGGATGGCGCTCTTTCTGTCCCGAGTGGAGATCGCCAGCCGCAGTCGCTTCATAGGGGTCAATCGATGATCGACATGAACTCCTGCCGTGTCACCGCATTGTCGCGGAATACGCCCAGCATGCGGCTGGTCACGAGATCGGTGCCCGGCTTCATGATGCCGCGCGCGGTCATGCAGAAATGCTCCGCCTTGAGCACCACGCCGACGCCCTGAGGCTTCAGCACGGTGTCGATGGCATTGGCAATCTGGGCCGTCATCTTCTCTTGGATCTGCAGCCGCTTGGCGTAGACCTCGACGATGCGGGCAAGCTTGGAGATGCCGACGACGCGGCCGTTCGGGATGTAGGCAATCCAGGCGCGGCCGATAATTGGCGCCATGTGGTGCTCGCAATGGCTCTCGAAGCGGATGCCGCGCAAGACGATCATCTCGTCGTAGCCTTCGGTTTCCTCGAAGGTCTTCGACAGGATCGCCTCGGGATCCTCGTTGTAGCCTCGGAAATATTCCTCGTAGGCGCGCGCCATACGCGATGGCGTCTCGGCGAGGCCTTGGCGGTCGGGGTTGTCGCCCGTCCAGCGGATGATGGTGCGGAACGCGGCTTCCACTTCGGAGCGCGTGGGGCGTACGGCTTGATCCATTGTTTTTCGATCTTTGCGCTGCTGCTTCACTTTAATGGTCCGTCTTCACGCGCCTTTTTGAGCATTTGTGCGGACTTAGCACAACGGCGTTATCGGGCAACGAAGGACCACGTCATCATATAGGAGGCGTGACAGCTTGCGGAAAGTGCGCAGGCAACTCTCGGGGGCGGAGAGGCCGCAGAGCGCTACTCAACACGGCGGAACAATCTGCCTCAAAGACCGGCCCGCATTTCGGGACTCATCGATGTGGCTATCGCGGCGCTTCATAGTCGCGCGTCAAGCCGCGATGCACTGAACTCCATTGGGATATCCGCAAGCAAAAAAATTCGCCCCGAAAGACATTCGCGCGGCGCACATGAGAGTGCGGGTGATCCTTGCTTCAAGATCAGAGCGTGAGGAGCGTCGATGGTTAATCCATTCGATTTCGCGCTTGAGGCGAGACCTTGAAACGGCGTGGTGCACGAGACCGAAATGAACTTGGCACAGATGCAATTGTCGGATTTCGACGAGCGGAACTTTAGGAGTTTTCGGTCTTAATTCCACGCGTCGCACGGTGACAGGTTCGGGGCGCGCTGGTGTGCCAAACGGCCCAAGGTGCGATCGTGACAATTTGATCTTTGTGGAGTGGAATAATCATGACGACAAACAAGACCCTCGCCGTCCTCGCCGCCAGCGCGCTGGCCATCTTCGCCTTCACGCCGGTCTATGCTGAATCGATCCCCTCCGAAGAGCAGCAGCAGCTCGACAACTCGGCCAAGCCCGACGTCGATCCCGGCGCTTCCAAGGGCCCCGATCTCCCGATCGTGACCCAGGAGCGCGAGCAGCTCAACAACTCTTCCTCGCCCGACGTTCCGATGGGCGCCGGCGCCGACACGAACGGTGATCCGTCGATCACCAGCCAAGAGCAGAAAGACCTCGGCAACTAAGCCGCCGCTGCAGATCATTCAACCGACGATCTGCAATGTTTTGCCGACCCTATGACGATCCTCCCCGCCGATACGGCAACGAGGCCGCGCCTTTCCAGGTGCGGCCTCGTTGTTTTTCAAACAGCGGTTGGTCAGGCGCGTGCGCTGGCAGACAGCGGGGAATCCAAGTGACGCTCCTTTGCAAGGAAGGCGTCATATGCGTGGCGAAGCCCCTCGCGCAGACCGATGGTAGGCCGCCAGCCCAAATCCTGAAGGCGAGAACTGTCCATCAGCTTTCGCGGTGTGCCGTCGGGCTTTTCACGATCGTAGACGATCGTTCCTGCAAATCCAACGACGTCGCAAACGAGTGCAGCCAGCTCGGCGATGGTCAGATCCTCGCCCGAGCCCACGTTGATGTGCTCGTTGTCCGAGTAGTTGCTCATGACGTGAACCAGCGCGTCGGCGCAGTCGTCCGCGTGCAGGAACTCGCGCCGCGGCGTTCCCGTGCCCCAGATAGTCATGGACGGCGCGCCACTCGTCTTGGCTTCGTGCGCTTTGCGGATGAGCGCTGGGATCACGTGACTGGTCGATAGGTCGTAGTTGTCGCCGGGACCGTAGAGATTGGTCGGCATCGCGGAAATGAAATCGCGTCCGTATTGTTTGCGGTAGGCCTGAGCCAGCTTAATGCCGGCGATCTTTGCCACCGCATACCATTCATTGGTCGGCTCGAGCGGCCCGGTGAGAAGGCTGTCCTCTGTAATGGGCTGGGGAGCATTCTTCGGGTAGATGCACGAGGAGCCGAGGAAGAGTAGCTTCTCGACGTTGGCGCTTGCGGCGGACGCAATAATGTTGGTCTCGATGAGGAGATTGTCCCTCAGAAATTCAACGGGACTATTCGCGTTCGCCTGTATGCCCCCGACCTTGGCCGCGGCCAGGAACACCGCGTCAGGCCGGTTGCTCGACATCCATCGTTCGACATCTCGTTGGCGGGTGAGATCGAGTTCCGCCCGGTCGGCAACAAGAACCTCGCACGCTTCGCGCGCCAAGCGCCGCACGATCGCAGAGCCCACCATCCCGCGATGGCCTGCAACCCAGACTCGCTTGCCTGAAAGTTGATACGTCATTGCCGCTTCACTAGCCGTCTTACCCTGCATCTCAGCTGCGGTTCAGCGCACCGAGGGATCGAAGTGATTTTCCTTATCGATATTGCGGAGATCGGCTTCCATCATCTCGGTGACCAGCTCGGCGAACGTCGTGCGCGGAGCCCAACCAAGGCGCGCACGCGCCTTGGTAGCATCGCCCAGGAGCTGGTCGACTTCGGTAGGGCGGAAATAGCGGGGATCGATGCGCACGAGCGTTTTGCCTGATTTCTCATCGACACCCGTCTCTTCGGTGCCGCTTCCCCGCCAGACGATTGTCCGCCCCACATGCGCGAAGGCACGATCCACGAATTCACGCACGGAATGGCACTCTCCGGTGGCGATGACATAGTCGTCAGGATCGGGCTGTTGCAGCATCAGCCACATTCCCTCGACGAAATCGCGAGCGTGCCCCCAGTCGCGCAGAGCATTCAAGTTGCCGAGATAGAGACATTCCTGCAGACCACGTTCGATCGCGGAAACGGCGCGGGTTATTTTGCGCGTGACGAACGTCTCGCCGCGCATCGGGCCTTCATGGTTGAAGAGGATCCCGTTGGATGCGTGCATGCCATAGGCTTCACGATAGTTGACGGTGATCCAGTACGCGTAGAGTTTCGCCGCGCCGTACGGTGAGCGAGGGTGGAACGGCGTCTTCTCGTTCTGGGGAACTTGGCCGATGTTGCCATAGAGCTCGGACGTGGATGCTTGGTAAAACCGCGTTCGATCCTTTATTTTGAGGATGCGGATGGCTTCGAGCAGCCGCAGCGTTCCCAACGCGTCGGAATTTGCCGTGTATTCAGGCGTCTCGAAACTGACCTGCACGTGGCTTTGCGCGCCGAGGTTATAGATCTCGTCGGGCGCGTGTTCTTGGATCAACCGAATGAGATTGGTCGAGTCGGTCAGGTCGCCATAGTGCATGAAAAAGCGCGTCTCGTACTCGTGCGGGTCCGCATAGAGATCGTCGACGCGTGCGGTGTTGAACGACGATGACCGGCGCTTCACGCCGTGCACCACATACCCTTTTTCGAGGAGTAATCTCGCCAGATGGGCCCCGTCCTGCCCCGTGATCCCTGTAATCAGGGCGATCTTCGCACTCAATTTACGACCCCTTACACGCCGCCAAGAAAATTGGCAGACCGCCAGTACAGTTCTCGTTCTTGAGATACCCGATGGTCGGTGAAACGCAAGCTGCGCCGGTCACAGAGTAAATGCTGGCGGAGTCAGGACCGCTTCCCATCAAACGGAACCGAGGAAGCCTGGATTGGTTATCGAACCAGGTAGCCCCATGATGAGATTGCCCACATTGATTGCAGGACTGACGCTCGCCGCGGGCGGCTGCGCCCAGAGCCCCGAGTACAGCTCGCTTGGGTATGGCGACTACGTTGCATTGAACTGTGAGCGGCTCGGCCAAGAGGCCGTTAGCCTGATGCGGGAAGTTTCCGATCGCAGTGAGCACGTGCTGCAGAATGACCAAAGTCGGCGGGAAAAGGCTCGGCAGCAGCTTGGCCTGATAAAACAGGCAAGCGCTGAAAAGGGCTGCCCCTAGCGCGCGGCGGCGCCGGCGGTCGCAGCCGCACGTCGCAATTTTTCCAGATAGCTCGCAGGGGATACCTGAGCGCTCTGCCGCTGCGGCCCTAACCATCTGTCGGTCGCATTCGTCAAATCGAAACGGTGAGCGCGGTTGTGCCGATTTGGAGCATCGGAAGCGAGAAAACCGGCAAAATGGGACATCGGCGGCTGCCACGGACGCGGGCTTCACTGGCAGGAGAGTTGCAAGGAGACACGCAGATTTGGACCAGGGCTCCTGAACTCGACGCAACAACGGGTGGCCTGCGTGAAATGGTGGTAGTCCCCGATGAACACCTTTGTTCGCCCTGAAAGCTGGCCGCGCGTCGAGCCCATCGAACAGGTGCCGGGGCGGCGACGCTTTCACATTGATATCCTGACGTGCATGGCGGCTGCCGCGCCGATCTGGCTCGACTTCGAGCGCAGCGCGGCGGTAGCGAGCCCTTTTCAGCGCCAAACGTGGGCCGCGAGCTGGCAGGAAACGGTCGGTCGCGCGGAAAACGCGACGCCATTTATCGTCATTGGCCGCGATGATGCGGAGCGTCCGGCGTTCCTCTGGCCGCTCTGCCGCACCAAGGTCGGACCGCTTGCGGTCGCACGCTTCGGCGGCGGGAAACATTCGAACGCGAACTTTCCGCTCTGGCGTTCAGATATCGCGCGTTCACTTACGGCCGCGGACGTTGGCGCTATCGTGTCCGACATTTCCCGGGCGGACTGCAGCGTTGACCTGCTGGTTCTGCTCAACCAACCCAAGAGCTGGGGAGATGTCAAAAATCCACTGGCGCTCCTGCCGCACGCAGAGTCGCCGAGCAAGGTCTGCTATGGCGCGCTGTCGACCGATTTCGAGGCCCTGTACCGCGATCGCGTCGGCACCAGCACACGCAAAAAATTGCGGCAGAAGGAGCGCGCTCTCGCCAAGCGCGGCGCTGTGGGTTACTGGCGCGCGCGTTCGCCAACCGAGATTGCGCGGGTGCTGGAAGCATTCTTTGCGCAGAAGGCCGAACGCCTTGGGCAACGCGGCATCCCCGATCCTTTTGCCAAGCAAGGTGTACGAGAATTCATCGAAACCGCTTCGACGCACCCCGACCCTCTCACCGGCGAGCCGCCGATTGAGCTCTACGCTGCTTCGGTCGGCGACGAGATCGTAGCGACGTTCGCCGGTGTCGTATCCGACCGCAGGTTTTGCGGAATGTTCAATTCCATGATCATGAATGAACTGTCCAACGAGAGCCCAGGAGAACTCCTGCTGGCGAATGTCGTGCGGATGGCGTGTGAGCGCGGGCTCGCTACTTTCGATCTCGGCATCGGCGAGGCTAGTTACAAGCGGGCCTTTTGCCCCCAGACCGATACGCTATTTGACACCGTAGTTCCCCTTACGATGCGTGGCACCCTAGCCGCGCCCTTGTGGCGCGGACAGCTCCAGCTCAAGCGCCGGATCAAGCACTCCCCCCTTGGCCACCAGACGGTCGAGGCCATTCGCCAGCGGTTCGCAGGTGCCGGCCGCGCGGCGGTCAAGACCGCGCATCCGACTGGTGAGCCGTCATGAAGGAGTGCGATATTGCCATCGTTGGAGCCGGTCTCGCTGGTGCAACCGCTGCGGCAATGCTGGGCGAAGCTGGCCACGACGTTGCGCTCGTCGACCCGCACAGCAGCCATCCGCCGGAGTTTCGGTGCGAGAAGCTCGATGCGTCACAGGTTGAACTCCTGCGCAAGACCGGACTAGCCGAGCCCGTCCTCCGCGAGGCCGCTGAGGACGGCACTGTAGCGGTCGTCCGTTACGGTCGGCTCGTCGCGACCAAACCAAGCGTCCGGCACGGCATCATCTACGACAAGCTGGTCAACACCATCCGCGCGCAAATCCCTGCGAACGTGAGTGAGGTTCGCGCCAAGGTCACCGGCATCGTCAACAGTGCAGACCGGCAGGTCGTTACGCTGGCGGGCGGAGAGGAACTGTCGGCACGTCTGGTCGTCCTGGCCAACGGGCTGCATCCAGGGCTTGCCCAGTCGCTTGGAATAGAGCGCCGGGTAATCAGCCGCGCGCACACGACGGCCATCGGGTTTGATCTGAGACCTGCTGGCCGCTCGAGCTTCGGTTTCAAGGCGTTGACCTACTATCCCGAGAAAGCCTCCGACGGCGTCGCCTACATGACAATATTTCCCGCAGGCGGGACCGACCGCGTCAACTTGTTCACCTACTGGAAGGCGCGCGATCCGCGACTTGAGGGCATGCGCGACACGCCGGTGGAAACCCTGACCGAGCTGTGGCCCAAGCTCGAGAGGACATTGGGACGGTTCGTCGTCGAGAATGTGCGCATCCGGCCGATCGACCTCTACGTCAACGAAGGTATCGAGCAACCGGGGATCGTGCTCGTCGGCGACGCTTTCTCAACGGCTTGTCCGGCGGTAGGCGTCGGGGCGAACAAAGTGCTCACCGACGTGGAGCGCCTGTGCGGCACTTACATTCCCCGCTGGCTCAAGTCGCCGGGAATGGACGCCGGAAAAATCGCAGATTTCTACGCCGACCCCATCAAGCAAGCGTGTGACGAGAGCTCTGCCGCCCGCGCGCTCCAGCTGCGATCGCTTTCGACAAACGAGGGGATCACCTGGCGGGCACGGCGCTGGACGCGATTTGGCGTTCAATTGGGACTGTCCATGCTCAGCCGCCCGGGCGCATCAAAAACGGCCTTGGTGCGGGATAGCGGGATGAGCGCGAGCGCCGCGACCTGATTGGTGGTCGCGCGAGCGGCCTGAAACTATCCGCTTGGATGGTGCTGCCGCTGAGGATTGAACTCAGGACCTCTCCCTTACCAAGGGAGTGCTCTACCACTGAGCTACGGCAGCTTTCATTGCAATTTCAAAGACGTAGCAAAATACATTCCCGGCAATGACTGACCCCGTGTCGAGGTATCGGTCCGGTGTCTGCCTCGTACGTCGGCTAGGGCGAACCGTTTAGCCGATTACGCGAGCGCTCACAATGGGGCGGAGAAAGCAGCCCCTAAGCCGCAATTGCGCGTGCACAGTCGGGGCCAGTGGGCCGGCTGATTTTGCCCCCAGCAACATATTCGCCTTCGCGCCGTTCGGCTCCTACAGACCACTAACTAGCCGCCTGACCGATGTCGTGCAGCACACATTGCGGCATCCTAGTGCTGTACTTTTTTTGCGCCATGCTCCTGAATAAGAAGAGGCGGTCGGACGCTGCCGCTCCCATTCGCGCAACTTTGACCGGCAGGGTATCGGTTTGCCGGCGTTGAGATGACGAGGACAAGCCATGCCGACGAAGCCCATGCCAATGCGATCTCTGCCAGGCGCGCTTCTGGCGCTGTGTCTGCTGGGCTCTCCCGCATTCGCACATGTCGGTCTCGGGCACGCCGAAAGTTTCTCAACCGGCTTCTTTCATCCCCTCGGCGGCATCGACCACATCCTTGCGATGGTGGCGGTCGGCCTCTATGCAGTAAGCCTCGGCGGCGCGGCAACCTGGCTCGTTCCGGCAGCTTTTGTCGGCACCATGATGGTCGGCGGTGCGCTCGGATATGCGGGATTGCCGCTGCCCTACGTCGAGCAGGGCATTGGGCTTTCCGTCGTTATCATGGGGATTGCGATCGCGGTGGGAGTTAGGATGCCGACGATCGTTGCCATGGGCTTGGTCGGACTCTTCGCCCTTTTCCATGGTCATGCGCATGGGACCGAGGGCGCGGCGCTCGCGGCGTTCCTGCCCTATGCCGCCGGCTTCGTCATAGCCACGTCCGTGCTGCACATGGCGGGCATTACCCTCGGGCTTGTCTTGGACCGGCTGGACAAGGCCCCCGCCGAATTCCTGCGACGCGCAGCGGGAACGATCGGAGCGGTCGCCGGTGTCTCGCTTCTTGCCGGCTGGCTGACCGCCTGACGCCGGACCGACGGAACCTTAAGATCCGTCCGTTCTTGTTGCGAGCGCTGTCGGCTTGAGCCGAGCGCGCCGCGTGACCCTCGAGTCTACCCCTCGCGGACGTGCTTGCTTTGCAGCGTGTTGCCCAGCGGGGCAGCGCGTGGAGACGTTTGCATCCCGCCTGCGGTTGCTCAAAGTCCTGCGATCTTGCAGCAGCAACATGCTGTGGCGGATCAGGAACATGGCCAGTCAAATATGTGTCATCCAAGTAAGAGCCGCTGCCCGCGGCTTTTGCACGAGTTTGCTCAGATTACGGCCAGTGCGGCGTGCTGATTGAGCAAAAGATTTCTAACACCGGATATTATTCCGCGCCCGGAATTGGCCGCAAGCCTCTGTAAAATTGAGCCTATTGGCACTGTATGTCGTCTTTGTCGCAGGTTGCACAATATGTGACCTGGGAATGCTCGTTCTGTAAGCGACGTTTTCTTAGGAAAAGTTTCCCTCAAGAAGTCCACCGCTGTAGCCTGTTGTTGCTGCATCCCACGGGTTTTTCTGTGTGATTTCAGCACTCGGTTGGGACCCTTGGGGGACGCGTAATGACGTATCGTAGCGTGTGGCGTAGCGGGCTGATTCTGTTGGCGGGAACAGCTTTTGTGGCCGGTGCGGGTACCGCATCTGCCGGAGACAAATGGACTTTCGGCCCCGATGAATGGCTGAGCGTAGGCGCCGGGCTTCGAGCATCCTACACGTACGACGACGACGCCCCGGAGAAGAACGACTACACGCTTGACAGCGCCCGAATCTACGTCAACGGCCAGTTCGGCAAAATCGTCGGCTTCACCTTCAACACCGAGATCGATCACGACACGCATGGCGACGTCGACCGCCTGCGCACGCTCGACGCTCTCGTCCGCTTGGAGTTCAGCAACTCCTTCAACATCTATGGCGGCCGTATGCTGGCCCCCAGCGATCGCGCCAACCTCGACGGGCCCTACTACCTCGGCACCTGGGAATATCCCCAAGTCAGCGTCTTCAACTATCCCGCGATCTTCGCCGGTCGTGACAACGGCGCGGCTGCTTGGGGCTACATCGCTGACAAGCGGCTCTACTACGCCGTCGGCGCCTATGAAGGCTGCATCGACCAGGAAAGCTCTTGCTACAATCCCGACGCCGACAAGCCGCTCATAGCCGCTCGCTTCACCTACAATTTCTGGGATCGTGAGAGCGGCTACTACACATCGAGCGACTACTACGGCACGAAAGAGATACTCGCGATCGGCCTCGTCGGCCAGTACCAGGCCGACGCTGTGACCGACGGCGTGAGAACCGCGGACTACTCCGCGTTCAACATCGACTTCCTCATGCAGAAGAAGGTGTTCGGCGGTGACGTGTTCACCCTCGAAGGCGCCTACTACATGTCCGACACCGACGGCGTGCTCACGACCAATCCGACCGGCGTCGTCGACGGCGAAGGCTTCTTCGTCCTCACCAGCTACCTGATCAACTACAAGGTCGGCATCGGCAGGTTCCAGCCGGTATTCCGCTACCAGGAATACGACTTCGACAACGCGACGCTCGGCGGACTTCAGCGAATGGTCGGCGGGCACCAACTACATCATCAAGGGCCACGACGCGCGTCTGTCTGCGATCTACTCGCAAGAACACCGATACGGACGGACAAGACACCGTCGATAGGTTCATGGCGGGCGTGCAGCTTCAGTTCTGAAGCTGAGCCGGCTCACCGAACGAAGACGTGCGCTTCCCGGCCCCCTACTCCCACGCGGGCGCGCATGTCTCCTACTTTTTTGGCGAGACATCAACCGGAGTTGCTCATGAACATTCGTTCTCTGTTCCGAAGCCTATGCAAATTCGTCGCGGGTGGCGTGGTCGCCTCGGGATTTGCCGTCTCCGCGCACGCGGAAGACACAATCAAGGTCGGCGTCCTTCACTCGCTGTCGGGAACGATGGCGATCAGCGAGACGACGCTGAAAGACGCCATGCTGATGCTGATCGACGAGCAGAACAAGAAGGGCGGCCTGCTCGGCAAGAAGCTCGAGGCCGTCGTCGTCGATCCGGCCTCCAACTGGCCGCTCTTTGCCGAGAAGGCGCGCGAGCTGATCGCGCAGAAGAAGGTCGCGGTGGTGTTCGGCTGCTGGACGTCGGTGTCGCGCAAGTCCGTGCTGCCGGTCTTCAAGGAGCTGAACTCGATCCTGTTCTACCCCGTCCAGTACGAGGGCGAGGAGAGCGAGCGCAACGTCTTCTATACGGGCGCCGCACCCAACCAGCAGGCGATCCCCGCCGTCGACTACCTGATGAGCGAGGATGGCGGCAACGTGAAGCGCTGGGTGCTTGCGGGCACCGACTACGTCTATCCGCGCACGACCAACAAGATCCTCGAGGCCTACCTCTAGGCAAAGGGCGTCGCGCAAGGAAGACATCATGATCAACTACACGCCGTTCGGTCATTCCGACTGGCAGACGATCGTGTCCGACATCAAGAAGTTCGGATCGGCCGGCAAGAAGACGGCGGTGGTCTCGACGATCAACGGCGACGCCAACGTGCCCTTCTACAAGGAGCTCGCCAACCAGGGCGTTTCCGCCGACCGACATCCCGGTCGTCGCCTTCTCGGTCGGCGAGGAAGAACTGGCCGGCATCGACACCAAGAACCTCGTCGGCCATCTGGCCGCGTGGAATTACTTCATGTCGGTCGATAGCCCGCCAACAACGCGTTCATCAAGGAATGGCAGGAGTTCACCAAGAACCCCAAGCGCGTCTCCAACGATCCGATGGAAGCGCACGTACATCGGCTTCAACATGTGGGTGAAGGCCGTCGAGAAGGCGGGCACGACCGATCCCGACACGGTTATCGCTGCGCTGCCCGGAATCGAGGCGCCAAACCTCACCGGCGGCATGTCGAAGATGCTTCCGAACCACCACATCACCAAGCCCGTCATGATCGGCGAGATCCGCGCCGACGGCCAGTTCGACGTCGTCTGGCAGACCAAGGATCTCGTCCCCGGCGACGCCTGGTCGGACTTCCTGGAAGGCTCCAAGGATCTCGAGGCCGATTGGGTCACGCTCAAGTGCGGCAACTACAATACGGTGACGAAGACCTGCGGCGCTGGCGACGTTGGCTCTGTCAAGAAGTGACCGATGCGATGCCGGGTTCGCCTACGATCGAACCCGGCATCGATCTTGCGTAGTAAGACGCGGACAGGTCCAAAGCCACAGGGAAAGCAATCATGCGCGCACGCGCAACGGGGTTGATTGCCTTAGTTTTCAGCGTACTTTTGTCTAACTTCGCGGCAACCGCGCAAGACTTGTCGAAACCTCGACGCGGCCTTGGCGCTGCTTTCGACCGACAGGTTCTCCGACACCGAGACCGCCATCCGCGACATCGCGACCTCGGGCGCGCCGACGGCATTTGCAATTCTCGAAGCCGCAAGCGACCGACGACTGTTCTTCAGCCCGGCATCGAAGGCAGTCTTCTACAAGAACACCTCGGATCAGGTTTTCGATGCTCGCACCGGGCAAGTCGTTGCCGCCGCCGCCTGCCGACCTCGCGATGGTTCGTCTCAACAACAAGCTCAGAGGAACGGTCGATACGGCACTCGGCGGCCTGATGCTGGTGGCGGCCGGGCATGTCGAAGCGGATCGAGGCAGCCAAATCGATCTTCAAGTCGAGGGACGCAAACAAGCTTCCGGCCATCGACGTCGCGCTTGCCAACGAAACTAATCGCGCCGTCAAGCAAGCGATGATCGAGGCTCACGCGGCCATCCTGTTACCGCCGGCGCGACAAGCCCTGCCGACACTTAGCGTCGATCGCCGTGCTGCAGGCGCGCGGCGACCAGGATGCACTTGTGTTGTTGCGATCGGTCCCGGCTGACGCGCCCGCCGACGTCCGCAAGAGTGCAGAGCCGGCGGCAGGCGCCGTGCAGCAGCGGCTCGCCGCTCTGGAACATCGCACAAAACCTCTGGTACGGCCTTTCGCTCGAGCTCGGTGCTGCTGCTCGCCGCCATCGGCCTTGCCATCACCTTCGGCGTCATGGGCGTCATCAACATGGCGCACGGCGAGATGGTCATGCTCGGGGCGTACACGACATTCGTCGTGCAGGAGACGATTCGGGCCTCGGCGCCGTCAGCTGTTCGATTATTCGCTCGCTTTCGCAATTCCGCTCGCCTTCGTGGTGTCCGGGCCGTCGGCGTTCTCATCGAGCGGACGGTCATCCGCTTTCTCTACGGGCGGCCGCTCGATACGCTGCTCGCGACCTGGGGCGTCAGCCTCGTCCTGCAGCAGACGGTGCGCACAATTTTCGGCCCGACCAACCAGGATGTCGGCGCACCGTCTTTCATGTCGGGAACATTCACGTTGGGCGAGCTGGCGATCACGTGGAACCGGCTCTGGATCATCGTCTTTTCGCGGGTTTGATTTTTACCGCCCTGCTGCTGGCGCTGAAGTTTACGAGCCTTGGTCTGCAGATGCGGGCCGTGACGCAGAACCGCCGCATGGCGAGCTCGATGGGCATTCGCACGGGTGCCGTCGACGCGCTGACGTTCGGATTGGGCTCGGCGAATCGCCGGCCTCGCCGGCGTCGCGCTTTCGCAGATCGACAACGTCTCGCCGAACCTCGGCCAGGGTTACATCGTCGATAGCTTCCTGGTCGTGATCTTCGGCGGGGTCGGCAATCTCTGGGGAACGCTCGTCGGCGCGCTGACGCTTGGCGATCGCCAATAAGCTGCTCGAGCCGACGGCGGGCGCCGTGCTGGGCAAGATCATCCTGCTGGTCCTGATTATCCTGTTCATTCAAAAACGTCCGCGAGGCTGTTCGCCTTGAAGGGCCGGGCGATCGAGGCATGATGACACGCAGCGCGCTCTTTCTACGGACTGGATGGGTAGCGGTCCGTTCGTGCTCGCCATTCTCGCTGTGCTCGCCGTCATCGTGCCTGTACCTGCATCTCGCGGTGCCGGAGACCTCGCCTTACCACGTGTCGACGACCGAGCGTTGCGCTGTTCGGCAAGTATCTCTGCTTCGCGCTTGTGGCGCTGTCGCTCGATCTCATCTGGGGCTATTGCGGAATTCTGTCGCTGGGTCACGCCGCGTTCTTCGCGCTCGGCGGCTACGCGATGGGCATGTATCTCATGCGCCAGATCGGTGCGCGCGGGGTTTACGCCAACGCCGGATCTTCCCGACTTCATGGTCTTCCTGAACTGGAAGGAGCTGCCGTGGTACTGGTAGGGCTTCGAGCACTTGCCGTTCGCGCTGATCTGATGGTGCTGGTCGTGCCCGGACTGTCTGGCCTTCGTGTTCGGCTGGTTTGCCTTCCGCTCGCGCGTCACCGGCGTCTATCTGTCGATCATCACGCAGATGCTGACCTACGCGCTGTGGCTTGCGTTCTTCCGCAACGACATGGGCTTCGGCGGAAACAACGGGCTGACCGATTTCAAGGATATCGCCGGCTTCTCGGTGCAGGCGCCGGGCACGCGCGCCGTGCTGTTCTCGCTGTCGGCCGATCGCCCTCATGCTCGGCTTTCTGATCGCGAAGGCGATCGTCGGATCCAAGCTTGGCAAGGTGCTGGTTGCGATCCGCGATGCCGAAAGCCGCACGCGCTTCATCGGCTATCGCGTCGAAGCCTATAAGACGTTCATCTTCACGGTGTCGGCGATGATGGCCGGCGTTGCCGGCGCGCTGTACGTGCCGCAAGTCGGGATCATCAACCCGAGCGAATTCCAGCCGGCAAACTCGATCGAGATGGTGATCTGGGTCGCTGCTGGGCGGCCGCGGCACGCTTTTCGGCGCGGCGATTCGGCGCGGTCTGATCAACTACCTGAAGACGATCTTCACGACCGGGTTCCTTGCGCCCTATTGGCTGTTTGCACTGGGCGGCATCTTTATCCTGGTCACGTCTTTATGCCCAAGGGCATCATCGGCACCTTGAGCAGCTCACGTGGCGGCGTGCCGAAAAGGAAATCGCCGTCGATGTCGTGCCTGAACGCAAGACCGGCCGAATAAGGTAGCGTCGACCAATGCGCTGCCGTCGGCAATCACGAACGTGACGCAATCGCTGCTCTACCTCGACGGCGTGAGCGTCAGCTTCGACGGCTTTCGCGCCATCAACAATCTCTCGCTCGAGATTGCGCCGGGCGAAATGCGCGCGATCATCGGTCCCAACGGCGCCGGCAAGACCACGATGATGGACATCATCACGGGCAAGACCCGGCCGGACGAGGGCGATGTGCTCTTCGCGGCCGGCTCCGTCGATCTGACCAAGCTCGACGAGGCCTCGATCGCCAACCTCGGCATCGGCCGCAAGTTCCAGAAGCCGACGGTCTTTGATCACCACACCGTCGAGGACAATCTCCTGCTGTCGCTGAAGACGGACCGCAGCGTGTGGCCGACCCTGTTCTGGCATTCTACGGCCGACAACCTGCAAAGGATCGACGAGATTCTCGAAATCACCAAGCTCACGCAGCACCGCGACAGGCCCGCCGGAGCGCTATCGCACGGCCAGAAGCAGTGGCTCGAGATCGGAATGCTGCTCGGCCAGGACCCGAAGCTGCTGCTCGTCGACGAACCGGTCGCCGGCATGACCGACGCCGAGACGGCCCAGACTGCCGAGCTCTTGAAGGACATCTCCAAGCAGGACCACTCGATCGTCGTCGTCGAGCACGACATGGATTTCGTGCGCGCGCTCGGCGTGCGCGTGACCGTGCTGCACGAGGGCTCGGTGCTGGCCGAAGGCCCCATCGATCAAGTCACGGCGAACGAGCGCGTGATCGAAGTCTATCTCGGCCGCTGAGGAGGGGAGGCGCATGCTGCAAGTCGAAAATGTCGATCTCGCTTACGGCGCGGCCAATGCCCTGCGCGGCGTGAGCCTCGACCGCGCAACGGGCGAGATCACGTGCATCCTCGGCCGCAATGGCGTCGGCAAGACGTCGCTTCTGCGCGCCATCGTCGGACGCCATCCCGTGCGCAGTCGGGCGCATCATGTGGGAAGGCACCGACATCACCTCGCTGCCGCCTTACGAACGCTGCCGCCGCGGCATCGCCTTCGTGCCGCAGGGGCGCGAGATCTTTCCGCTGCTGACCGTTCGCGAGAATCTCGAGACCGGCTTTGCGCCGCTGCCGCGCGAGCCGCGCACCATATCCGCAAGAGATCTATCAAGCTGTTTCCGGTCCTGAAGACGATGCTGCACCGGCGCGGCGGCGATCTCTCGGGCGGACAGCAGCAGCAGCTCTCGATCGCCCGTGCGCTCGTCACGCAACCGCGACTGCTCGTTCTCGACGAGCCGACCGAAGGCATCCAGCCATCGGTCATCAAGGATATCGGCCGTGCCATCTCTTATCTGCGCAGCAAGGGCGAAATGGCTATCGTGCTCGTCGAGCAGTATTTCGATTTCGCGCGCGAACTCGCTGACCGCTTTGCAGTGATGGAGCGAGGCGCAATCGTTATGACCGGCGGCCAAGAGGAGTTGCAATCCCCCGATGTTCGCAAGCTTGTCTCTGTCTGAGCCAATCGCGCCGCGTGGACCGGTTCCGTCCTATCTGAGGTCGAAGAGCCAAATCAGCGCGCGATTTGGCCGTGTCCGGGGACTGACGAGGGTCAACGACGTCTACGAGGCCGGCTGCTGCAGATTGAAATTCCCGCGCTCGCAGCGCGATTGCCATGGCGTGATCGTCAACACGGCCGGCGGCATGACGGGCGGGGACGAGGCGTCTATGGTCCTACACCCTGGACGCCGGCGCCCGCGTCGAGCTGACGACGCAGTCGGCCGAGAAGATCTATCGCTCCGACCGCGATCCGGCGCGAGTGTCGATCTCGATCAAGCTGGGCAAGCGTGCGGTGCTGGCCTGGCTGCCGCAAGAGGTGATCTTGTTCAACGGCGCAAACTTCTCGCGGCGCCTGGACGTCGACATGGAAGCCGGGGCGCAGCTCACGGTGCTGGAGATATCGATCTTTGGACGATCGGCCAGAGGCGAGCGCGTAAATCACGGAAGCATTTCAGGACCGTTGGTTCATTCGCCGGCAGGGGCGCATCGCATTCGCCGAAAGCGTCAAACTCGACGGGGATATTGCTGGGCAGCTCGATCTTCCCGCGATCGGAGGCGGCGCGTGTGCGGTGGCAACCGTTCTGCATGTTGCGCCGAACGCCGAGCGGCGTCTTACGTCTGCCGGCGAATCCTGGCGCGGGCAACCAGCGAATGCGGGGCGAGTGCGTGGGACGGAATGTTGCTTGCGCGCTTCGTGTCGCGTGACGCGGCTGCGGTCCGCCGCGACGCGGCCCTCCTGGCATCGCGCTTTCTCGCGGAAGGGTTGCCGCGCATCTGGTCCCTCTAGGGAGGTCGAAGTGCATCTGACGCCGCGAGAAAAGGACAAGCTGCTTATCGCAATGGCGGCGATGGTGGCCCGCCGGCGCCTGGAGCGGGGCGTGAAGCTCAACTACCCCGAGGCGATCGCCCTCATCACGTGACGCGGTCATCGAGGGCGCCCGCGACGGCCGCTCGGTAGCCGAGTTGATGCAACTTGGCGCGCAGGTGCTTTCAGCCGAACAGGTCATGGATGGCATCGCGGAGATGATCACCGACGTGCAGATCGAGGCGACGTTTCCCGATGGGACGAAGCTCGTCACGGTGCACGATCCGATCCGCGGGCGTCCGAGCCGGCGAGCGTCGTGTCCCGGCGAGCATCGTCACCGCGGACGGCGACGTGGAGATGAACGTCGGCGCGGTGCCGGTGACGCTCACCGTCGCCAACACGGGCGATCGGCCCATCCAGGTCGGAAGCCACTATCATTTCTTCGAGACCAATCCTGCTCTCGACTTCGACCGCGCCAAGGCCCGCGGCATGCGGCTCGACATTCCCGCGGGCACCGCTGTGCGCTTCGAGCCGGGACAGCGCCGCGATGTGACGCTCATCCCCTTTTCCGGCAACGGTCAGGTCTATGGCTTCCGTGGTGTGATCATGGGGAAGCTGTGATGGCGGCGAAGCTCTCGCGCGCGGCTTATGCCGACATGTTCGGGCCGACCGTCGGCGACAAGGTTCGCCTGGCGGACACCTCGCTCTTTGTCGAGGTCGAGAAGGATTTCACCATCTACGGCGAGGAGGTGAAGTTCGGCGGCGGCAAGGTCATTCGCGACGGCATGGGCCAGTCGCAGGTGACGCGCGCGGACGGCGCCGTCGACACCGTGATCACCAACGCGGTCATCATCGATCATTGGGGCATCGTCAAAGCCGATGTCGGTCTGCTCGACGGACGGATCGCCGGGATCGGCAAGGCCGGCAATCCCGACATCCAGCCCGGTGTGACCATCGTCGTCGGGCCCGGCACCGAGGTCATCGCTGGCGAGGGCAAGATTCTGACCGCCGGCGGCTTCGACACGCACATCCACTTCATTTGTCCGCAGCAGATCGAGGAAGCGTTGATGTCGGGCATTACCTCGATGCTCGGCGGCGGTACGGGCCCGGCCACGGGCACGAACGCCACGACCTGCACGCCGGGCCCTTGGCACATCGCGCGCATGATCGAGGCCGCCGACGCCTTTCCGATGAACCTCGGGCTTTGCCGGAAAAGGGAATGCGTCGCTGCCCGGGGGCCTTGAGGAGCAAATCGAGGCCGGAGCCTGTGCGCTGAAGCTGCACGAGGACTGGGGTACGACGCCGGCTGCGATCGATTGCTGTCTGTCCGTTGCCGACGATCACGACGTGCAGGTGATGATTCACTCCGATACGCTGAACGAGAGCGGCTTCGTCGAGGAAACAATCGCCGCGTTCAAGGGTCGAACCATCCACGCCTTCCACACCGAAGGAGCGGGCGGCGGGCATGCGCCCGACATCATGAAGGTGGCGGGGCTGCCCAACGTGCTGCCGTCGTCGACCAACCCGACGCGCCCGTTCACGGTGAACACGATCGACGAGCATCTCGACATGCTGATGGTGTGCCACCATCTCGACAGCGCTATCCCCGAGGATCTTGCGTTCGCGGAAAGCCGCATCCGCAAGGAGACGATCGCCGCCGAGGACATCCTCCACGATCTCGGTGCCCTGTCGATGATGTCGTCGGACAGCCAGGCGATGGGCCGGGTGGGCGAGGTCATCATCCGCACGTGGCAGACCGCCGACAAGATGAAGCGCCAGCGCGGGTCGCTTCCGGGCGAGGGGAACAACGACAATTTCCGCATCAAGCGCTACATCGCGAAGTACACGATCAACCCGGCGATCGCTCACGGCGTGTCGAAGCACGTCGGGTCCGTCGAGGTCGGTAAGCTCGCCGATCTTGTCCTATGGTCTCCGGCCTTTTTCGGCATCAAGCCCGATCTCGTCCTCAAGAGCGGTACGATTACGGCCGCGGCGATGGGCGATCCCAATGCCTCGATCCCGACACCGCAGCCGGTGCACTATCGTCCCATGTTTGGAGCCTTCGGAAAATCGCTGACGCGCAGCTCGCTCACCTTCGTTTCGAAGGCTGCGATCGATCGCGGGCTCGCCGGCCGGCTCGGCACGGCGAAAGAATTGGTAGCGGTCGAAAACGTACGAGGCGGTATCTCGAAATCGAGCATGATCCACAACGGGCATACGCCTCACATCGAGATCGATCCCGAAACGTATCGCGTGTCGGCGGACGGAGAGTTGCTGGTTTGCGAGCCGGCCGAGACACTTCCGATGACGCAACGCTACTTCCTGTTCTAGGAGAGACACATGTTGCGTGCGACGATCTACATCCCGAAGGGCCAGTCCGAGGGCAAAAGTGACGATGTCGTGACCCTCGATTATGATTTGCGCCATCGCCGCCGGGTCAGCATGACCGCTGCGGAAGGCCTGACGTTCCTGCTCGATCTGCCCCAGGCGCAGCGGCTACGCGACGGCGATCAGCTCGTGCTCGAGGATGGCCGCAAGGTGCGAGTCGCAGCGGCCCCCGAGCAACTGGCCGAAATTCGCGCCGCGACGCCCGGCGAGTTGGTACGCATCGCCTGGCACCTCGGCAACCGCCACTTGCCCGTGATGCTGGAGGCTGAGCGCATCTTCATCCGCCACGATCACGTCATCGAGGATATGGCCGCGCGAATGGGCGCCAGCATACGACACATGAAAGCGCCGTTCGATCCGGAGCCGGGTGCCTATGCGGAAAGTGCCGCCGGACATCACCATCATGGCGGACACCATCACGATCATGACTGAACGGCCCGATAGGTTCGAGCTAGCTGACCAGCCCGGTGAGGGCGAGGAGACGGCTTTAACTACGAGCCTGCATGTACCCGCAGGTGGGGAGACGCTGCCGCCGGTTGCGCTCCTCGTCTGGCTGTCGCCTTCCTTTCCAGTGGGAAGCTTCGCCTTCAGTCACGGATTGGAATGGGCTGTCGAGGCTGGCGACATAAAGGATCTTGCGTCCCTCACCTCCTGGATCGGGTCGCTGATCCGATCGGGCGGTTGCTACAATGACGCGGTGCTTCTGGCCGTTGCCTGGCGCGCCATGCAGAACGCCGACATGGCGTCGCTCAAAGACGCCAACGAATTGGCCATCGGCCTTGCCGGTTCGCGCGAGCGCCGGCTGGAGACGGTGGCGCAGGGCAATGCCTTCATGAAGGCCGTCATGACGGCATGGAGCGCGCCTGCGATCGACAAAGCGTTCGCGCACGTCGAGGGAGATTTCGCCTATCCCGTCGCGGTGGCGATCGCGTCGGCAGCGCACGACATGCCACTCGCAACGACGCTCGCAGGCCTTCTGCCTCGCGGTGGTGCAAAATCTCGTCTCGGCGTCGATCCGCCTCAACGCTGTCGGGCAGACGGATGGGCAGCGCGCCATTGCGGCGCTTTTGCCGCTGACGCAAGCCCTCGCCAGCGACGCGCAGGGCGCTACGATCGATGATGTCGGCGGCGCCGCGTTCCGATCCGACATCGCCGCCTTAAAACATGAAACGCAGTACACGAGGCTCTTTCGATCATGAGCAAGGGATTCAATGGACCGCTCCGTATCGGCATCGGCGGCCCGGTTGGCTCGGGCAAGACGGCGCTCATGGAGGCGCTGTGCAAGGCCTACCGCGACACGCTCGATATCGTCGCCATCACCAACGATATCTATACGAAGGAGGACGCGCTCATCCTGACGCGTGCCGGCGCGCTGCCGGCCGAGCGCATCATGGGCGTGGAGACGGGAGGCTGCCCGCACACGGCAATCCGAGAAGACTGCTCGCTCAATCTCGCCGCCGTGAAGGAGATGAGTGCCAAGTTCCCCGACGTCGACCTCGTGCTGATCGAATCGGGTGGAGACAATCTCGCCGCGACCTTCTCGCCTGAGCTTGCCGATCTCACGATCTACGTCATCGACGTCGCGCAAGGAGAGAAGATTCCGCGCAAGGGCGGCCCGGGCATCACGCGCTCCGACTTGCTCGTCATCAACAAGATCGATCTGGCGCCTTACGTCGGCGCCAGCCTCGAGGTGATGGGTCGCGATGCAAAACGCATGCGTGGCGAGCGGCCGTTCGTGTTCTCGAATATTCGTGCCGGCACCGGCGTGCCCGAGATCGCCGCTTTCATTCGCAAGGCCGCAGGTCTCGAGGCCACCCAGTAGCGCCTTGCCGGTCTATTTCCGGCGTGAAGGCCGCGCGCGGCGAGCACCTAAGCCTTTCTTGGAGCCGCGCGGCGGCTCATCGACCTGCTTGTTCAACGCTTGGCGAATGCACTCGTCCAGCGGGCCAAGCTCGGCTTCGAGCTCGAGCCGCGTGATGCCTTGCGCGGATGCCTCGCGCACGCACTTGGCGACCAAGTAGGGGATGTCGTCGGCACCAGCAATTTGACCGACTGCGTTCTTGCGCAGCCACTCGATGACAAACTGTGTGAGCTTTGCAGACATCCCGCTTGACGGTTTGAGGCGAGATAAATCCTCATATTTATCCGGGAGATATGCAATCGTGGCGGGGGCAAATGGAGGCGCGACGAGAATTTGTCGCAGCGTTGCGTCGGCTCGCGCTCGACGGATGTGCTCGCTGCCAAATCGAGCATCGCGCGATCGACGCTGACGTTTGGTGGCGTCGCAGCAGAATGGTGAGCGCTCAGCGAGCATTTGCCTTTTATCGCGGCGTTGACAGCTCGCGGGTGCATGGCCTTTGATCGCGTGGCAGCCGGGGCCTGCACTTGGACGATGAATCCAATTCCATCGTTCGCCGGAGTGGACGTTGGGGGTCCACCAAATGGATCTTGGATCACCCGGCCGCACGCTGCTTCTGACCGTCACATTTATGCTCGTGGTCATCGCCCTGGCGACGCTCGGCTACATGGGCGCCGGCTGGAGCTTTGCAGACGCCTCCTACATGGTTCTGCTGACGATCTACACCGTCGGCTACGGCGAAGTGCACCCGATCGATACGTCCTTTTTGCACGCCGTCACGATGGCGACGATGATCTTCGGCTGCACGGGAATGATCCTGCTCACGGGCGTCCTGGTTCAGTTCCTGACGATCACGCAACTGCAACAGATCTTTGGTGTGAAGCGCATGAAAGCGGAAGTGGACAAGCTCGACGGGCACGTGATCGTGGTCGGCTTCGGCCGGATTGGAATGATGCTTGCCAGGGAGTTGAAAGTCGGCGGCGAAAAATTCGTGGTCCTCGAGCAGAGCGAGAGCAAGGCCCAACAGGTGCGCGATCTTGGGCATTTGTGCATCGTGGGCGATGCGACCGATGAACGAAGCCTGCGCGACGCCGGTATCGCGCGAGCCCGCACGCTTGCCAGCGTCCTGCCGGACGACGCCGCCAATGTCTTTATCACCCTGTCCGCGCGCAGCTTGAATCCGAAGATCGAGATCATCGCGCGGGGCGAGGTGCCGTCGACGGAAGCAAAATTGATTCAGGCCGGCGCCAACAAGGTCGTGCTGCCGACCCATATTGGCGCCGAGCGCATCGCCGAGATGATCCTGTTTCCGGAAACCGCGCGCTTCCTCCGCGCCAGCGCCCAGATGCAGGAGCTCGATCGCACTTTACGCGGGCTGGGGCTCGACATGGCGGTGGTCGTCGTTCCCGAGAAGGGAGCGTTTACGGGACTGTCCATCGAGGAGATCGAGCGCAGGGCAAAGGGGACGTTCTTCGTCGTACAGCTCAATCGTCAGGCCGGCGAAGCGATCACGACGCCCCCCGGCAAATTAGAGGTGCAGGGCGGTGATGGCCTGGTCATCGTCAGCCGCAATGGACAAACAGCACGCGCTTTGTTTGAAGCGCCGGCCGAGAAGATCCGCGCCGGCCGCGGAAAGTTTTGACGTGGGGCGCAAAGACATGCGCCTCACGTCTTACCGTATGCTCGAACAGTGGAAACGCTTAGCCTGCTCGAAATGACTGGGTAGGCGTGTTGCGCCTTGCAACCTGGGCATAGGCAGCTCGTTCGGCTGCCCGCGCATTGGGAAATGTCTTGCCCTCCAGCGCGTTAAACGCGGTTGCGGCGGAATGGAACTGGAACTGCGATTCGCCCGCCTCGCGGACGACGATACCGGCGGCCAAGCCGCTCACTTCAATGATGTAGCCTTGCGAAGACATGTCTTCACGCGCGCCGGCGTCGCCGGCGTCCTCATGCTGGAAATTTGGAAGAAGGGTTGCGTACTGCGCTCGGACCGCTAGATGAGCTTCAACACGAGCAGAGCGCCATGGAGGCGCAACGGCAGCAGCAGCCAACCGTCCTGCAGACAGCAGGGGCGGACGTCTTCGTTGTGTCGGTCATGGAGAGCTACCTTAGCGTTTGGTTACGCGGGGCAAAGTCGCGCTTAAATCACCGCGGCTGGTGCACGATCGCACCGGCAGTGTCAGATGACCGCGAGAGCAGCCCTAAGTAAACGAAGAAAATCTGCTTACGTTATGCGGCCATTTTTGCCAGTATTTCAGACCATAACCCGCGTTGCGACATCGGGCCGGTGCGACGCATCCTGGTGCACCGTCAAGATAAGGCTCATCGAGCACACGCGCAAATCCTCGTCCGTCCAATCGGCACTTAGATCGCGCGAGATACTGGCCCGGGTCGCGGCGGGCTCTGCCCAGACCCCACGGTTCTCGATTTCGACATTCAGGCCGGCATTCTGCAGTATTGCAGTGAGTTGCGACGGGCTCACGCGGTTGGTGTAGAACCCCGATCTCGCCATGAACTCGCTTTCCCAAATGGCCGGGGAAAAGCGAAGGTTCGCGAGTCTGCCACCGAGATGATCCTGGAAGTCGACCCAATGGCATGCGATCGCGTCAACCTTCATGACCCGCCGCATCTCGGTGAACGTCGCGGGCAGCTCGCGGCGGCGGATGTGCTCGACCACCGCAAGCGAGGAGACGAGATCGGCGCACGCGGACGGAAGCCGCATTAGATCAGCGAGCCCGCCAGTGTGATACTCGGCACTACAGCGACGGAAGATCTCTTCGCGCGAGTCGGCGTGGTCGAGATTGGGCGGCGCCAGTGAGCGTTTAGCTGCAGCGGCGGCGACACGACGGTAGGCCTCCGCGTCGCGGGTGCCGAAATCCCCCACGTCAAGCAGGATCACGCGACGGACGCCCAGGGACTTGTACACCACCGCGCACGTCGTGTTCTCGCCCGGGCCGATTTCTAGAACGGTATCTGGTATGCGCCCCGTGCGGGCGCGGTACCATTTGATTCGTCCTTCCAGTGCCAGCACTTGCTGGGCTGGATTATCCGACGTGTAGCTGTGACGGAATATATTGAGCCACGAAAACGCAGAATGCGATAGCGGCAGGCGGCTGAGGACGACCTTGCCGGCGATCTTCAACCACCATGGCACAGGAGCGCCGCGGCAATGGTCCGGCGCTAAGACGAAATCAGGCATCTGTCCAAGTCCGATCGCTTGCTCTAAATACTGCGCGCTCCCGCGCTCAAACTCCATACTTTGCCGCGCGCCTCAACCGGAATCGTGAGCCCAATGACGACAGTGGTGCACATCATCACCGCGCTCGGCTCGGGCGGCGCGGAGCGCATGCTCTATCTCGTCGCTTCGCGCAAAGCGGGAGGCGATGGCGTGCGCCACGTAGTGGTATCGCTGGCGGGACAAGGCTTTTACGGGCCGCGCCTGCGGGAAGCCGGCGTGGAACTGCATTGCCTCGGCATGCGGCGCGGCCGGTTTTCGCCCCGCGCATTCTATGACCTCGTCCGTCTCCTGAAGCGCCTGCGTCCCGATGTCCTCGTGACCTGGCTCTACCACGCCGACCTCTTGGGCACGCTCGCAGGACGCCTTGCGGGCGTTCGCCGCATCATCTGGAATGTGCGGTGCTCGGACATGGATTTCACCCGGTATGCGCCATTGACGCGAGGCACGGTGGCCGTGCTGGCGCGCCTGTCGCGGCTTCCGTGGGCGGTCGCCACCAACAGTCGCGCGGGGCAGCGCGTGCACGACGGATTGGGCTACCGGCCGAAGCGGTGGATCTATCTTCCCAACGGCTTTGATGCCGCCGACTGGAAGCCCGACGCTCAGCAGCGCGAGGCGGTGCGCGCGGAACTTGGGCTTTCGGAGGGCGACGTCCTTGCCGGGATGGTGGCGCGCGTCGATCCGCAGAAGGATCATGCGACCTTTCTGGAGGCAGTCCGGATGCTGAGCACGCGCTATCGCCGCCTGCGCGTGCTTCTCGTCGGGCACGGGACGGCCGAGCTTTCACTGCCGGAAGAGCTGCGATCGATCACGGTGTCGCTGGGCGAGCGCCGCGACGTGCCGCGCCTGTTACGGGCGCTCGATCTGCTGGTTTCATCGTCCGCCTATGGCGAGGGCTTCCCGAATATCATCGGCGAGGCGATGGCGTCCGGCGTGCCGTGCGTCGCGACGAATGTCGGAGATACGGCCTCGATCATTGCCGAGACGGGCCTAGTCGTGCCGCCGCGCGATGCTCGCGCGCTGGCGTCCGCCATTGAGGCGATGATCGGGGGACGCGTTGACCGCGGCGCGCTCGCAACCTCGGCGCGCACGCGGATCGAGGCGCAATACGCGCTGGAAAATTGTCTGCAGCGGTATGCCGATATGATCCGCAAGGCCACCGCACCCGAAGAGAAGGTGCCGCGCCCGTCAGTGACAGCGTAAGCGCTGGCTCCGCTCAAGCCGGCAAGATTCCGCCGCGGACGTAAGTCTCGTAGCTCGCCAGGACCTTGTCGATCGGGCCAAAGTCGACGATGCGGCCGCCCTGCATCAGCGCACCCTTGTCACACATCGACGCCAGCAGCTCGTTGGAGTGGCTGGCAATGACGACGATGCGGCTGCGACCCACGAAGCGCTTCAAACGCTCGACCGCCCGCTCGGCAAAGCGCGCATCGCCCGCGCCGATGCCCTCGTCCATGAGGAGAATGCCCGGATGCATGGCGGTCGCGAGCGCGAAGCCGAGCCGCGTTGTCATGCCCGTCGAGTAGGTCCGTACCGGCAGCGTAAGATATTCGCCGAGCTCGCTGACCTCCTCGACCTCGGGAATGATCGCCTCGATCTCGGCGCGCGACAGCCCGAACAGCATCCCGGAGCTGATGATGTTCTCATAGCCTGTGTCTTCGACATCGAGACCGGGGAGCATGTCGAACAGCGGGGTAAGCCGCCCGTCGACGAGGATCTTGCCGGAGGTCGGCTCGTAGGCGCCAGCCAGCACCCTCAGCAGCGTCGACTTGCCGGCACCGTTGTGGCCGATGAGGCCCAGCCGGTCGCCGTCCCGCAGCTCAAAGGAAATATTGCTCAGCGCCTTCACGGTGACGCGGTCGTTGTGGCGGCCTTCTCTGGCGAGAAAGCCCCCCGTCGCCCGCTCGAAAATCGCGTGGCGGAAATTGCGCTGCATCCCGTAGATGGGGAAATCGACGCTGACGTTCTCCAGCACCATTGACGCCATGCTCAGACCTCAAACCCAATAGGCAATGCGTTTGCGGAAAAAGGAAAAGGCGAAGTAGGTGACCGTCCACCCCATGACCGTGATCAGCATTACCGCGAAGATCGAATTAAGCGGCGGCAGCAGTCCCATCAGCGGATTTCTGATGATGACCATCAGGTGGTAAAAGGGATTGAGGCCGACGTAGATGATGCGCCGCATCCCGACCAGTTTGTCCGCTGGCCAGAAGATCGGCGTCACGAACATCGTGATCTGGATGAGGCTCTGCACCAGCGGCTGCACGTCGCGGAAGCGCAGCGCGAACATGCCAAGCAGCATTGCGATCCAAGCGCCGTTCAGCAGGATGAGCAGCAAGCCCGGCAATGCCCATAGCTGCATCAGCCCGAGCTTCTCTGGGGCATACAGCACCATGATGAAGAGATAGACCGACAGGTTGTGGACGAACGCGATCAGGTTCCGCCACAGCAGAGCATAGACCAGGATCGAATAGTCGAACCGCATCTGGCGGAGCAAATTCACGCCGTGCAGGAACACCACGCAGCTCTCGATGATCATGGTCGAGAGCATGACCCACACGACCATTCCGGAAACGAGATAGGGCAGGTATTCCTGCGATTGACGCCCGAGCAGGCCCGAGCCAAGTCCGCCGATGGCGAACACGAACACCAGCAAGCTGATTGCGGCCCAGAACGGGCCGAGCGTCGTTCGGCGGTAGCGGCGCTTGATCTCAAGCCAGCCGAGCCGCGTCCATAGCGGCCACCGCCGCAAGCCGCCGACGATGTCTTCCCATGCCGTCGTGCGCAGCGAGCGCAGTCCGCCCGAGACCTCAGAAACGGCCATCGTCGGCTCGACATGCTCCGCGGCACGAAGCGTCATTGTGGGCTTGCCTTCAGTCCGAAAATCCTGGTCGGCGCCACTGCGTTCTACCGTTGCCCGTTATGCGCGGACGCGGGTTAGCGCGGCGCTGAAATTGTCGACGCGCAGCAACGGTTGCATGGTGACCTCATCCGGTAGTGCTGGGGCTGACGGACGTTTCAGACGAGGTGGTGGTACGCTCTGAGAAACGGCAGATCAAGTCGATTATGCTCGATAAAACGCCAATCCCTGCAGAACATTGGGAGGTGTGGATTGCAGGCCGCGCGAGCCTGATCAGCGGGTGCCTTGTGCCTGATTCTCCAATGCGAACGCCTGCAACATGGCTTCGATATGCATCGGCGTGTACCCGTACTTCTCGCGTGCGCGCTCAATCGATATGACATAGGGCGGACGGCGCGAGGGTTCTGTGTTGATCGCGGAGCGGGCGCCAGTCGCTTGCACGAGGATGTCCACCGCGCCACGCGTCGTCGTCTTTCCCGCCGCGCCCAGCGTCACGACGTCGTGGCCGCTCCACCCCAAATCGAGGAGGGCGCCGACAAAATCGCACAGGTCGTTGACATGCACCGCATTGTTGAACGGTGCCTCTCCGTTGAAGAGCGTGATCGGGCGGCCTTCCTTCGCCGCTGCAAGCACGCTCGTAAGCCAGTTGCGCACCGATCCCCTGCCGATGACTCCTGGCAGTCGCAGTGAAAGCGAGCGCAGGCTCGGCTCTTCACGCACGATGAGCTCGCCAAGGTATTTGCTCATGCCGTAGGCGTCGGGATCGTAGATCGGTGTCTGCTCGTCCACGAGGGGACCGGGGATGAGACCGTTCACCGACAGGCTGGACAGGTAAATGAACGTATGAGTGCCGGCGGCCCACGCGTGCGCAACGAGCCGGGCCGTTGCCATGACGTTGTCGCGCACGAGGTCACCGGTTGTGACGCCGGCAACCGGCGAGCGTGCGGCGGCATGCACAACCGCGTCGAGCTTCTCGGGCAAGCGAATATCGTCGGCGAGGTCACCGCGGATAATCGACAACTTCGCGCCGCGATGACGCTCCGGGTCAAGCCGGCCAAAAGTGCGTCCGCACACCGCCGTGACGCTGTGGCCCCGCGCCAGCAGCGCGGCGACCAGATACGATCCGGTAAAACCGCCGGCCCCTGTGATCAGAACATGCATCGGCGGTCGTTACGGTTATGCCACCGCCGCGAGAACGCGCTCGGGCGAAATGCCGTGCTCTTCGAGCAGATTTTCCCAGCTACCGTAGTTGTGGATGAAGGCGTCCTTGAGCGTGAACGTGTCGAGGCGGCAGGTCGCGCGCATGTCCCAGGCGATCTGCTTCGTTTGCGGCGCGAGGCCGCCTTGAGGAGCATGCTCCTCAATGACGATGACGTGCTTGTGGGTGCGCAACGCTTCGGCAATCCCATCGCGATCCAGCGGCTTGAGCGTATGGACCGAGACAAGTGAGACCGATTTTCCCTGCGCCGCCAGACGGTCGGCGATCTCGGCCGCCATCTTCGTGATGCAGCCGTACGAGAGCATACAGACATCGCTGCCGCGCCGCAGGTAGCGGACCTTGCCGAACTGCCAGGGCTCGGCGTCCCTTGTCAGGTTCGGCTCGCCGGCCTTGCCGATGCGCAGATAGACCGGGCCGTTCTTCTGGCGCGCGCACCAGCGGGTCGCTTCGGTGCATTCGGCCGGATCGCACGGCGCGATGATCTGCATGTTGGGGATCGCGCCCGCAACCGCGATGTCCTCTTGCGTGTGATGCGTGCCGCCAAGCGTCGAATAAATCACGCCGGCGCCCATGCCGACCACGGTTACGGGCAGGTTCTGATAGCAAAGGTCGTCCCGCACCATCTCGAACGGCCGGTAGAGCGAGAAGGTGGCGATCGTATAGGCGAACGGCTGGCAGCCCTTGAGCGCCAGGCCGGCGCAGATGCCGATCATGCTCTGCTCGGCGACGCCGACATTGATGAAGCGGTCGGGATATTCCGTGCTGAACTTGGCCATGCTGCCGGCGGGCGAAATATCCGAGACGACGATGTAGATGTCGTCGTTCTGCTTTGCCTCGGCGTAAAGCGCTTCCGCGAACGTGTTCCTCACGACTGCGCCTCCAGTTCCGCGATGGCCTGCTTGTATTCGTCCTTGTTGGGCGAACGGTAATGCCAGATCGGCACGTTCTCCATGTAGCTTACGCCTTTGCCCTTGGTCGTCTTGGCGACAACCATGAGCGGCGCATTGCCTTTGCGGCTCGTCACAGCGTTATAGAGCGCGGCGTTGTCGTGACCGTCGGCCTCGACGGTCTCCCACCCGAAGGCGCGGAACTTGTCGGTCAAGGGATAGAACGATGGATGCGTGACGGAGGTGCGCCCCAGGCTCTGGAAGTCGTTGTTGTCGACGAAGGCCACGATATTCGTGAGCCCGAGCGACGATCCCATCAGCAAGGCTTCCCACGTGGAGCCTTCCTGCACCTCGCCGTCGCTGAGCACCGTGTAGATGACGCCGCCCGTGCCGCGCCCGCGTTCTGCAAGCGCCATGCCGACAACCATCGACAAACCGTGCCCGAGCGATCCGGTCGAGGCCTCAATGCCGGGATTGCCGTAATCGGGGTGCACGCCGAGCCGCCCGCCGGGCGTGCAATAGGCGTCAAGATCCGCGCGCGGCATGATCCCAAGATCCTCGAGGATCACGTACTGGATCATGCAGCCGTGGCCCTTCGACATGAGGAAGGTGTCGGGCGAGCCTTTCCCAGTCGGCGCCTTGCGCATGAGGCCGTTGTAGATCACATCGACGATCTCGGTGCACGAGAAGGCGCCGCCGATGTGCAGCGCCGACACGTTCTGCGACATGTCGAGGATGCGCCGGCGGTACTTCTTGCAGCGCGCCTTGGCCGCAGCCGCGTCGAAGGTTATGGCTCGATTGGACATCGGGCTCGTCCTTCCTTTATTCGATGATGGTCCAGTAGTAGTCGCCGGTATAGCCAGCCTCCTGGAAGACCTTGATCCAGCCTTCGGGGTAGTCGTGGAACCTGGCGGTCAGCACCCAGTCCTCGAAGACGGCCTTCTGCTCCGGTGTGCGGTAGGAATCGACCTGCACGAAGGCGCGGCCGCCCGAGACCCTTTGTAGCTCCTTGAGCGCGCGGATGCATCCCTCGCGGTCGAGGTTGTGGATTGTATTGAGGGAAACCGCGCCCTTGAAGCTGTTGTCGGGGAATGGCAGATCGTCGGCGCTGCCCAAGTGCAGGCGTCCAATCGCCTCGGGCTCGCAGTGCATCAGCCCATATTTCGATATGTCGAGGCCGAACGCCTCAAGCCCCGGGCAAGCGCTTAGCAGATCCTTGACGAGAAAGCCCTTGCCGGCGCCGACGTCGAGGATGCGATCGCCGCTCTTCAAGCCGAAATGCGCAACCATGTCCTGCGCGACAGGGACCCAACGGCCGTCGTAGCGGTAGCCGCCGTAGCCGTATTCGCGCGGGCCATCGAAGTACTGCTGGCCATATTCGCGGGAGATGCGCACGTGCTCGTCGGTCTTGGCGTGCGCGCGCGCGCCGACGTTGCGCTTGCCGCGCGGCAGCTTCGCAAGAAGGTTTACTTCCCCCATCGTTCATCCTCGTTCCAGCCAAGCGTGCCGGTGTTAAGCGCTGGCGCGCTGCGCGCCATTGCCGAATACCTCGGTGTGCACGCGGCGCAAGCCGCCGGCTAGCGGCTCATAGTGGAAATCTGGAAATGCCTTGCGGCATTCGGTAATGTCGAAGAACCGGTGCAGCAGATGCGCACGCGGACCGGGGCGCGGCACGAACTTGACCTCGGCCTGCGGCGTGAAATTCCCCGCTACAAGGTGAGCAATGTCGGCAAACGGTGTCGAGACCCCCGTGACGGCGTTGAGCGCGCCGGTGCTTTTGTGATTGAGGATGCGCACGGCGAGCCGCGCCACGTCCTCGACCGCCACGTGATCGCGCTTCTCCTCGCCCTCGCCGAAAAGCGTGATCGGCTCGCCGTTCGCCGCCTGCCGCCGATAGCGGTTGGGTCCATAGCCGCCGTGCGGATCGCCGGCGCCGTAAATGAGCGTGGGTCGCAGCGCCGCGAACGGACAGCCGCACTCGGTGCGCAGCATCAATTCGCGCGCGGCATGCATCATGCCGTGGAACGTCGAGGGCGCGAGCGCCGAGCGCTCGGTCACCGGATTGGCGTCGTCGGCGTAAACCGCGTCAGAGCTGATGTAAAGGAGATGTGCCGGGCGCACCGCACTGAAGGCATCGAGCGCCGTCTGCGCCATGCGCTGATTGGCAAGCATCTGCGCGCTGGTCTTTGCAGGAGCAATCGCCGAGACGAACACGACGGAATCGGTTGGCTGGAGCCGTGCTTTGAGCCGTTCGGCGCCATCGTTGGCGAGCAAGTCTGCGTCCTTGCGCGTCACCCCGACAAACGGGATGCGTGAGGCCGCAAGCTCCGCAGCAATCGACGAGCCGACGAAACCGCCAGCTCCGACGATGACCACGCGCTCCGGCGGCTGCGGCTTCTCGTAGGTATGCGTCAGCACGGGACGGCACCTCGCGGAGCGATACCAAGCGTCCGCCGATCGAGGCCAGCAGCGCGGGCAGCGTTGGCATCGAGCACGCGGAACGGGTCGAGCACGAGACGCCCGCGCATGGCCTTGGCCAGATCGGCAGGCGCGATGGAGCCGGAACTCCGGCCAGGGCGTCATGATGGCGAGCGCGTCGACGCCGGTCGCCGCCTCCAGCGCCGAAGCCGCGCTGCGCGTGGCGGGATGGGGCGCGGCACTTGCCGGCACGACGGGATCGTAGACCTGCAGCTGCCAGGGGCCCAGATGCCGGATCAGTGCAACGGAAGGGGAGTTCTTCACCGAGTGCGTGTTCTCCTTGTAGGCGAGCCCGAGGACGCCGAGCCGCGCATCGGGCTTGTGTGCGAGCAGCTCACCGTGCAGCACCCGTAGCGGCCAATCCTTGCGATGGCGGCTGTTGGTGAGGAAGGCGCGGATGAGGGAAGCCTCCGTGCCGTACTCTTCCGAGAAGCGGATCACGGTCGCAAGATCGCGCTCGAGGTTGCCGCCGGCGATGCCGAGGCCGGGAGCCAGGTAGGCGTGCTGTCCGATGCGAGCGTCGAGTTTCAGGGCAGGTGCAATCTCGAGCCAGTCGGCGCCGATGCGCTCGCACAGCTCGGCAAGCGTGTTGGCGACTGCGATCGAGGCGACGAGGCAGCAGTTGATCGATATCTTGGCGAGCTCCGCGCTCTCGAGCCGCATCGGCAGGATCGGGCAGCCGAAGGCGCCAAGATACGTCGCGAGCGGCGCAGGCAACGGGTCGGCCGGGTCACCAGGACAGCCGACGATAAAACGCTCAGGCTTGGTCGCCCGCTCGACGGCGCGTCCGAATACCAGCGTCTCGACCTGGTAATAGACGGGCTGGCCGGGCCGCTGGCGCGCGCGCGTGAAGCCCGGCGGCACCTGGCTCAGCACCACGACAACGGCGTCGGCTGTTGCGGTGTCGACCGCAATGCCGAGTAGTTTCTCAAGCACACCAAGGTCGCTTTGGCCTTGATCGTCGGTGGGCACGTCGGGCGCGACGTAGATGAGATCGCAGTCCGCAAGCCGCTTGGCGTCGGAGGTAAAGGAGATTCGGCTGCGGTTGTCGCGCAGGAGATCATCGAGCTCCGGCTCCTGGACCGGCAGCTTGCCGGCATCGAGCGCCGCCACGAGACCCGCGTCTAGATCGAACCCCAAAGTCTCGAAGCCTTTGCTGGCCGCGGCGACCGCGGAGCAGATGCCAAGGTGGGTCATGCCGACGAAGGCGATCTTCGGAGATTTGCTCATGTGGCGGGCTTTGTGTTGGTCGCGGCTGCAACTTCATCGCCAAGGCGGCCAAGAACTTTGTGCAGCCAGACATCGTTGGCGAGGTCGGTTTGCTGGCGCTCGGCGACGAGATGCTTGAAGTGCTCGTATTCCAGCGCCCAGGTCGGATCCTCCTGGACGAGGGTCGTTGCTTCCTCGCTGGGACGGCCGCTCGGCAGCACGCGCTTGCGCACGGTGAACGTCGAAGGCCCCCATTTGCACAGTGACGAAATGTGCGCGCTGCCCTGTTCGGCGAACACGTCGCAGACGAAGTCGTTGCGCCAGGACAGCAGCGTCATCTCCATCTCGAGCTTGGGCCGGCTGTTTCTCCGAGGCGATCACGACGTGATCGCGGGCGCGGTTCTCGAAGCAACTAGCCGACGTTACGTGGAAATCTTCGGTCGAGGTCGCCGAACCAGAAGCGCGCCGTGTCGAGCAGATGCGAGCCCAGATCGGGAAGCACACCGGCGGCCTGGTCGCGCCAGGCAGAATTCGCGCACCAGCCGCGCCGTGCCGTTGCCGTAGAACATCCGGCAGCGATAGACGGTGCCGAGCGCGCCCGATCGGATCAGGTCGCGCATCGCAACGTAGTGCGGTTCGAAGCGGTGGTTGTAGGCGGTGTAGAGAGCGCGTTGTTCTTGCGCGCGGTTGCCTGCAGCTGGTCGAGCTCTCGCTGGCTTGACGCGTGCAGCGGCTTCTCGACCAGCGCATGTTTCCCGTGCGCGGCAAGGTAGCCGAGAATATCCTGCTTGGGGGCGTCGGGGGTGCAGACGAGTGCCGCGTCGTAGCTTTCGAGCGGCACCTCGCGGATGTCGCGCCATTGCGCGTCGGCGAGGACGGGATCGACGATGCCGACGCCGTCGTTGCCGGCGACACGCAGCCGCTTCTTGCCCTGGACGCCATAACCAACGATGACACAGCGCATGTAGGACGATCGCTCCTTCCGAGCTCAGGCGTACTGCGCAAGGCGCTCGATAGTGCTCGAGCTTGGCGAGCACGTCGGTCGGGCCGACCGGCACGTTGCCCTCGTGCTCGCACACGACCGCGGCGGCGAGCGAGCCCAGCACTGATGCGATGACGGCGTTGCGCGTCACGAACAGCGAAGGAGCCGCATAGGCCAGCAGCGCGTCACCCGAGCCGACGGCATCGATAACGCGATCGGCGAAGCTGTCGAGGGCGAAGAACGAGCGCACGTCCTCGTCCATCTTCGGCACGTTGCGGAACGTCATGATCCCGCGTTCGCCGAGCTTGAGCATCAGGATCTCGCAGCTTGGCGCGCTGATAGAGCTCAAGCCCCAGCGGCCGCACGACCGAATCCTGGTCGCCGAGCGCGAACCGCGCCTCGCGCTCGTTCGGCGTGATGAGATCGAAGCCCTGGAATTCGAGGATGTTGCCCCAGCGGCTCGCGACTTGGCTGTCGGCCACCGGAAGCGCCCTTGGGAATGGCGGCCGTCAAGCGACGGGATCGTATCGCGGTTGATAGATGCCGTGGCGGAAATCGCTGAAAACGACGATATCGGCAGGCGTGCTCTGCAGCTGATCGCAGACGGATTTCAGAATGCGATCCGAGATGGAGCGGTTGTCGACGGTGTCGATCTTCAGAAGATTGTAGCCGTTCGAGATGATCGCGTTCTTGTTCGTCGTCGGGCGTGTGCGATCGATGATCGGCGCGCAATTCACACCCGCCGCCGCCAGATCCTTGAGGGCGAACTCAGCGAGCGCGTCATCGCCGAGCACGGTCGAGAATGTGACATCGGCGCCTGCGGCCTTGAGGTGCTTAGCCACGATGCCGGCACCGCCGACGAAATCCTGCCGCTGCTCGAAGCGAACGCTCATGGTCGGCGTCTTGGTCATGCCGCCGATCATCGAGCAGTCGTATAGCTGTCGATGATCGTGTCGCCGACGACGTGCACCTTGATGCCCGCGATCTTGTCCAGTGCGCCACGCAGATCGCCGATCGACAGCCCTTCAGCCTCCATGAGTGCCATCAGCTTCTCGGTGGCGATCGCGGGCGGTTCGATCTCAATGAAGTGCGATGACGAATAGATGATGTCGCCAGGCGTGAAGATGATCTCGCCGCCGTAGGCCTCGACCGCCGACTTCTCCTCGGCCGTGCGCGGATGCAGGCCAGACTTGGTGTATTCATAGCCCTTGGCAAAATAATCGGGCTTGATGATGCTGATGTTTGCGATCGGGGTGGGATCGGGATCGATCACCACGTAGTCGACGACCTCGAGCGCTGCGAGGTTGAACGCGCGCAATTCCTGCGGAACGAACGGGCGGAAGTTTGCCTTGGCGATATGGGCATCAGCAGTGAGACTTGCGACCAGGATGTCGCCTTTGCTCTTTGCGTAGAGAAGATGGCGGACATGGCCCGGATGCACGATATCGAACGTGCCGTGGCACATGATGACTTTTTTAGAGCGCGGCGGCGCGCCGATGAGAGCGGCGATCTCTTTCGCGGTCTTGACCTTGTGGCTTACGAGCTTGCGGCTGGGTTCATCGATCATTGTGCGGCCTCGGAGGCTAGCGCCTTGAACCAACCCGACGTGGCACGTGCAATCGATTCAGGATCCCACAGCGGCGCATCGCGCCAATAATCGATGTTGGCTAGAATCCGCCCCACCCCTTCTTCAAAGCTCGATCTTCTGGTGCCAGTTGAGCTCGCGCCTGATCTTGCTGATATCGGCGAACGTGCACTCGGGCTCGCCCGGACGCTTGGGGATGTGGACCACCGGGCCACCAAGAAGTTCAACCAGCCGGTTGACGGATTGCGGATTGCCCGCGCCGAGGTTCCAGATCTCCCCAGACTTGTCCGTCTCGGCCGCGGCGAGAAACGCCTCGGCGACGTCGGTGACGTAGACGAAGTCGCGTGTCTGGGTCCCGTCGCCGACGACCGTGAACGGCTTTCCCGCAAGTTTCTGCTTGAGGAACACGCCGAATACGGCGCCGTAGGCACCCGACGTGCGCGAGCGCGTGCCGTACGCATTGAAGATGCGGATCGCGTTGACCGGCAGCCCATAGACGTTCTGCCAATGAAACGCAGCCTGCTCGCCCTGGTACTTGCTCAGGGCGTAGGGGTACTGCGGCGTAATCGGGTGGTCTTCGCGCGTCGGCGTCTGCGCCAGGCCGTAGCAGGACGACGACGCGGCGTAGACGAATTTCTTGACGCCCGCCGCGCGCGCGCACTCGAGCATGTGCACGGTGCCCTGCACGTTGGTCGACATGTATTCCGACGGGCGCTCGATGGACGGCACGATGTCGCCGATGCCGGCGAAGTGGATGACGTAGTCGACGCCATCGAACAAAGGATCGCCCGGCGCGCAGGCGCGGATGTCCTCGCGGCGAAACTCGAAATCGCCGCGCCCCATGTGGTGCGCGATGTTGGCTTCGCGGCCGCCGACGAGGTTATCGATCACGCGGACCGCGTAGCCCCGCTCGACCAGCAGATCGACCATATGGCTGCCGATGAATCCGGCGCCGCCTGTGACCAGTGCCGTCTTGCGCACGGTTGTACCTTTGTTACTTGGCGCCGATCTTTTTCATCGTGCGCACATTGTAATACCAGTCGTCGTCGAAGCTGTCGGGCAGCATGTAATTGCGGAAGGCGCGGGTCAAATCGCGGATTGCGTCCTCGATCGTCCGCTCGGCCTTGAAGCCCAGGATACGCCGAATCTTGTCGGAGTTGACGTGGTAGGAGCGATTGTCGTTCGACGGGGTCGTGATGATCGAAATCGGGCCTTTTTCCGGCATTTCCTCTTCGACGACCTTCTTGACCTGTTGGGCAATGCTGGCGATCGAGTGGTTCTCAAAGCCGATATTGAAGGTCTCGCCGTGAATTTTTTCGTGGGGCGCCTTGAGCATAAGCTCGTACGCGGCCGCCATGTCCTCCACGTGCAGATTGGGGCGCATCTGCCCGCCGCCGAACACCGTGATCACGCCCTTGTTGACCGCGTGGTTGGTCAGGATGTTGACCGAGAGGTCAAGCCGCGTGCGCGGGCTGTAGCCGCACACCGTGGCGGGGCGGATGGTCACGCAGGTGAAGTCGTCAGACTTGTGCTTCCAGAGGATCGGCTCGCACAACCCTTTGAACTTATTGTAGAGCGTGAGCGGCACGAGGGGATGATCCTCGGTCACGTCGGGTGAATCGCTGACGCCGTAGACTGAGCTCGATGAGCAATAGACGAAGCGCTTCACGCCGTTGTTCTTGGCCGCAAGCACGATCGGTTCGAAGCAGTCGTAGTTCATCGTTTTCGATAGGTTTTCGTCGAGCTCGTAGCTGGCGTCATTGGAGATGCAGGCGAGATGCAGTACCGCATCCTGTCCGGCCATCGCGGCGGAGAGCTTCCCGGCGTCCCGTATGTCGCCTTCGATAACCTTCAGCTTTGGATCATTTGGCAGGCGGCAGCCGTACCAGAGCTTATCGTAGACGGTGACGTTGTAGCCGTTGGCGAGCAACCTTGGTGTCAGGACGTGGCCGACATAGCCGGCGCCCCCGGTGACAAGAACGTTCATTGGGCCTGCGATCATTTCTGACTGAGGTGGACGCAACCCGGCCCAATAGATGGGCCGGGCCACACTTGAACGTCGGCACGGCTCAGGAGGCGGTGCGACGAGCGGGAAGCGGGATGGCGTAGTTGGACGATTGAGCGTCGCGATAGAACATGGCGACCGTCTCGCGCGAGTAGACGTCGAGGTCCTTGCCGACGAGCGCGAGCTTCTTCAGGACGTCGGGAGTGGCTGTGATGACGTGACAACCGATCTCGTCGGCCTGGAAGATGTTGAGCAACTCGCGCGGAGAGGCCCAGAGCAGCTCGGCATTGCGGCGTTTAGAAAGAATGCGAAGCGCCTCGCGCATGTGTGGGACGGGGTCGCGGCCCGTGTCGGCGATGCGGCCGGCGAATACCGAGACCACCGCCGGCACCTTCTCGGCAAGCGCTTCGGTCACGCGGGTGACTTGGGTGAGCGTCATCACCGCCGTGATGTTCAGTTTGATGTTCGCGCGCGAAAGCGTCGCGATCAGCGGGCCTGAAAAATCGCCCTTGGTGTTGGTGATGGGGATCTTGACGTAGACGTTCTCGCCCCAGGATGCGATCTCGCGCGCTTGCGCCTCCATGGTGGCGAAATCGTCGGCGAAGACCTCAAACGACACCGGCCGGTCGCCGATGACGCTCAGAACTTCCAAGGCAAAGGATTTGTAGTCCTCAACACCTGCGGCGCGCATCAGCGTGGGGTTGGTGGTGAAGCCTTTTATCTGCGGATTTGCTGCAAGCTCGCGGATGTTTTTAAGGTCTGCGCCATCGGCGAAGACTTTTATTTTGAGATTTTCTGCGCTCGGTGCAGTCACGTTTGCCCCTCCAAACCCTCACGCCGAATTATGTAGTCGGCGGCCTCCGGAAGCGACTGAACAATTAAATCCGGTTGTATCCCCACTGTGAGTTCTGCATTCCCATAATCGATCAGAATCGTCAAGCAACCGGCCGCCTTTCCTGCACCGATATCAACTGCACGATCGCCGATCATGTAGCTCGCTGTGAGATCGATGCCGCGCTCGGCAGCAGCCGCGAGGAGCATGCCGGGCTTGGGCTTGCGGCACGCACAATTGTCCTCGTTCACGTGCGGGCAAACGCGCACGTCCTCGATGTTCAGACGCCGCTTTAGCTCGCTATTCATCGCATCGACGATGGCGAACGGCGTTCGGCCTGAGGCTATGTCGGGTTGGTTGGTAACGACGACGAGAAAAAAACCTGCCTGCTGCAATGCACGCGTCGCGTCCTCGACGCCTGGCAACAGTTGAAAATCCTCGAGCCGCGTTGGCGCAACGGCGCGCCCGTCGCGCTGCATATTCTTGTTGATAACGCCATCGCGGTCGAGAAAGACGGCGCGTCTCACCATTTGGTGGCCGCGACCTGCAGCTTGGGGTTCGACACCAGACAGTGCCAGATGACCGCCTGAAAGGCCTCCGCGTGCGGCGTGACGCGCGCATCCGCTATCGTGGGCACAACAACCACTACATCGCCCACCTCGCGCGTGTAGCCGCCGTCGCGACCGACGATGCCCAACACCGTCATGCCGCGGGCCTTCGCCTCCTTGAGGGCGGCCACGAGGTTGGGGCTGACATTGCGTTCGAGGTTGCCTCCGCCCACCGAGAGCACTAGGACGGCATCCTTGGCGTTTGCGCGGCTGACCTTCAGCCATTCCGAGAACACCGTGTGCCAGCCTTCGTCGTTCGTGCGCGCCGTCAACTCCGACACATTGTCGGTCGGCGCATAGGCCTCGATGCCACACAACTTGCGGAAGTCGTTGACGGCATGGCTGCAGTTGCCGGCGCTTCCACCGACGCCGAGGATGAACAGCCTGCCCTCGCGCTGGCGCAGCCCCACCAACTCATCGCACATCGATTCGACCGTATCGGCCGGGATAAGAGCAGCGAGATCGGCGACTTCCTTCAGGTAGATATCGGAATGGCGCATGTGCCCGTGCATCCTAGCGGTTTGCGGCGCGGCGCTTCTAGCACCGATTGGATGCGAAATCCACGCGAGCGCCCTTGCCGACGCTAGGGTGTGCACACGTCATCGCGCAATTTCGCATCAGAACTTGCGCGAGTCCGGGCGCCCGAAGATGCCCGCGAGAACGGATTGACGCTTGAGTGTCTGGTTGCTTTCTGTCGTTTAATGTTCAACCACCCTGCACGTGGAGAGATCGGTGCGCGACAGCCGCAAGCATGAAGCACGCGACGTAAGCGGATCGCGTGGCGGCTCTGACACAGGCAGGAATGCACTTTCGCCGGCGGGGGCATCGCGAGACATGGTCGGTGTTGGGGTGCGGCCGCGGCTGACGATCGTCACGGCGGTGTGGGGCAAGTGGCATCTCGATGCACATTTCGAGGTGAACCTGCCGACACTGTTGGCTCCCGGCAACTTTCCGGCTCTCGCCGCTTATTGCGACACGACCTACCTCATCTACACGCGCGGCGCCGATTTCGCCCGCATCGACACCGCCCCTGAAACGGCGGCGTTGCGCCAGATCATGAAGGTCGAAATTCGCCTGCTCAGCGAGGACGACCTCAAGGATCCCATCGCAACCCACCACAAGGCCTGGGGGCTCGCGACACAGCAGGCTGCCGCTGAGGGCAGCCTGGCGCTGCTGATGCCGCCCGACGTTGCCTGGTCGGAGAACGCATTTTCCTCGGTCGTCGCGCGGCTGAAGCAAGGTAAGCGCGCCATTTTCATGACCTATCTGCGTGCCGAGAGCACGACGTTCATTGAAGCTCTGCTGGCGCGCAAGCCAAAGGGCGGTCTCGTCAATGCCGTGCCCGCGCGCGAAATGGTCGAGCTGTGCGTGCGCAGTCTGCACCCGCTGATGGCAGCTTATCTGCGCGACAGCGCCTATTTTCCTATTCACCCGGAGATGATCCTGTGGGCCATTCCGGGCGAAGGGTTCGCGTTGCGCGTGCTCGCGCGCGAGATGTTCATCTTCGACCCCGGCCGCTACCAATTTAACGCCGTGGCACTACCCGCACAGTCGCTCCCGCCGGATGAATTCGCATTCCTCACCGACAGCGACGATCTTTTTGCCGTATCGCTTGCCACGCTCGGCAAGGATGTTGGCTGGCACGTTAACGCGCACAAAGCCGATCCGGTCGAGATCGGCGGCTGGTGGCTCGCCTACGATAGCCCCGCCAACGACGCCATGGCTTCCCAACGCATCCGCTGGCATTTCGCACCCGTTACCGAAAAGGCGTGGCGGGCGAAGGAGCGCGGCGCCGATCTCTTCGTGCGCCGCGCAGCGGGAGTGCGCGAAGGTTTGAAGGCCTGGCAGGCTGCCCGCGAGCTCGGCTGCTCGATGGCATCGCTCGGCCTGTCGCTTGCGGTGCACACTGGGCCATTTGCGCGCGCAGTCCGGGGACGCGGCGCCGCCATTATCCTGCTTCCCAGCGATGAAGCGTTCGCCCGCAGCGGCAAGGACTGCTTTGATCGGCTATTGACGCCAGAGGCTTCGCGAACGCTGACCCGGCTCATCCGCGCGCATCATCTTCCCGACGTCGGCGATGCGGTTGAGGCACGTGATCCACTCGGCGCGCTTCTGCACGGACAGGACTGTCGCGAGGTGGCGACAGCCGACGGCGCGCGTTTGTTGCGGTCGCTGCCTGACGGCTCTTATGCGATCGGCGATGCGCGGGTAATGCAGGGACCGTTGCTGATTGGCGCCCACGCGGTGTACGTCGTCGACAAGCTGCTGGCGCCGGTCAATGTGCCGCCAAGCAGGCGCTAGAGCACGCCCTGCACGGCTTCCTTGTCGAGATAGACGAGATAGGAGCGCCCCCACCAGCCGATGTCGAGGTGGCGCACGACCTTCCAGCGCGAGCGCTGCTGCCATTCGAGGAATGCGCGCGCGACACCCTTCCTGGGGCTGCCCTTGTAGCCCGCGAACAGGTCATCGACGTAGATCACTGAGCCTTCCTGCAAAAGCGGGTCGATGAAGTTGAACACGGGAACGGCCGATTCATAAAGGTCGCAATCGATGTTCACGAGCGCGATCTTGCGGCCACTGTCGAGGTAGGTCGACTGCAGCTGCGGTGTCAGGCTGTCCGAGTAGAAGCCTTTGATGGTTTTGACGTTGTCGGGGTAGATGCCGTGCTCGCGCACCATCGCGAGAAAATTCTCCTCCGATGTCGTCAGCGCGCCGCGCTTCCAGATCTCGACCGACGTGTCCGACGTCGGGTCGGGCAGGCCCTCGAAGCTGTCGAAGGCGTGGAACTTCATGGAATCAAGGCCATGGCGGCGTGCTTCGGTCAAAGACATGCGGAAGGTGCGGCATCGGTGACAGCCGTACTCGTGGTAGTCGCCGTGCACGCGGTTGTCGGTGAGAAAATCGAAGGTGCGCCGGTAGAACAGCGCCTTCTCGGTCTGGCGGTTGTTCTGGTTGTAGGCGATTTCGTCGTCGCGCGACCAATCGGCAAGCTCGCGTCCGCCGGCCAATGCAACCCACGGCTCGCCGACCTTCGCCTCGACGGCGACGGGCGAGAATGGCGACTTCTTCTTTGCAGCTTCGGACATCGGTTGACCCTTCCTCGTCGAGGGGAGCGCTTCTAGGAGCGCAGCTTGTCAGCCACTTCCATGGCATGCCTGATCGTATCGTCGATATCGACGTTATAAAGATACGTTCCGGCGCGGCCGACGGAGAACACGTTGTCGGGCATCATGTCGAAGTACTTCTTGGCCTTCGCCTTCTCCGATTCGAGCGGCATGGGATAGTACTTCGACGTCATCGACGGGATTTCGAGCGTGATGAGCGTGGTCGGCGCCTTGTGGAGCGTGAATTTCTTGTACTCAGTGACGCGCGTGAATTTCTCTTTGCCCGCGTAGTAGATGAAATAGACGTCCTCCGGCAGGGCGAACTCGACGGGCAGCACGATCGCGTGCAGATCGCGGCCGACGTACGGCAGCTCCCCGTGGCACTTCTCAAACAGAAGGTCAGGCGAGACCGTGTTCACGATGATGTCGAACGTGCGTTTCTCGCCTTTGAGCCAGACCGTCCGGTTGGGAATGTCGAACCGCTCGATCTCGGTCCCGAGAAGTACCTTCGCGCCCTCGGTGGCGATGGTGAAATAGTCGTCATAGCCGTTGAAGGCGATCGGGTAGGCGGAGATCGCGGTGTCCCACGCGGCGCGCGCGCCCTCTTTCACCGTCACGCCCTTGGGCGACCAAGTGAAATCGTCGATCAGCTTGTTGTCTGGGATCTGCCACATCTTCTTGGAGTACTGATCGATGAATTTGCCGTAGAGGGTCTTTCCGATCGAGTGGATCCAGAAGTCCTCGAAGTTCTTGGCCAGCGAGGCATTGTTGAGATTGCGCAGGTCCCGGCGCGTCAGGTTGGAGAAATCCTCCGGGGTCAACCTCTGGGCGGCGCTCACGTTGATGGCCGACAGCTCCGACTCGATGGCAGCGGCTTCGGGCATGGTCGGGATGTCGTCGGCGTGGATGGGATAGCCGTAGAAGCGCTTATCCGTCTCGACGTAGGTCAGGAACTGGTGATCGGCGCAGCGGCGCAAAGGCACGTAGGTGTTGAGAAAATTGTAGACCTTCTCCCACGGGGTGAGAAAGTGGCGCGGCCCGAATGTAAACGGATGTCCGCCGACGTAGCGCGTGCGCACCCCGGCGCCGAGAAACGGCGCGCGCTCAACGACCGTCACATCCCAGCCGCCCATGAGCTGGAGCTGGTGGGCCGCCGCGCAGCCGGCAAATCCGCCGCCGATGACGAGAGCCGTTTTCATTGCATCCTTTCGGGCTGCGATTTCGCACTATGGGACCCGAGGCGATTATCCCGCGCTTTGAAAGCGTTGGCGCCGCGACTGTGCGCAAGAGAGGTCGGAGAGAAAAGCCGGAGCGCGCCCGGTGCGCCCGGCGGCCCGGAAAGGTCGGTGCCAGAGCAAAGAAAGCGGCCTTCCGCGAGATCGTGCACGCTGTGGATTACTCCTTCGGGCGGCCAAACTATGCACCGTCCGGTTCAATGTCCAGAACACGTACGCGGTTATGCAAGGTTGTGGCAGGAGCGCACCTGCGCGGCGACGTTCGCGCGAAATACTCAAGATCATCGGTGAGTGTCGGGCTCACATGTGCAAATGCGCGCTGTGGAGAAAGTCGCGGCCTTGTCAATTGGGAGCCAGTGTTGTTACTCAGCCGTGACGCCTATTTCGGCCGTTCGCCGCCCTGCCCCGCGCGTCGCAGCCAACGAGGGAATTGCCGTATGCCAGCGGTCCGCTACTGGGACAAGATGCTGCCCGATCAGTCGGCGCACGCCAACCTCTACCGGGGCGATGCCTTGATGCACGATTTGTTCGAGGCGATCTCGCGCTCGAGCGGCATCGGCGACCCAAAGAGCGAGTTCAAGCTCGAAGAGAGCGACATGTTCACCGTCGAGGAGATGGCGTCGAACCCCGTCGCCATGCGCTTTCTCCAATTCCTGATCAAGGTCGCAGGCGTCAAGCGCGTGCTAGAGATCGGCGCTTTCATCGGCTTCTCGGCCATGTCATTCGCCAAGGCGCTGCCCGAGGACGGCGAGGTTGTTTCGATTGAAAAGTTCGACAAGTTCGCCGCAATCGCGCAGCGCAACTTCGAGCGCAACGGGCTCGCGAACAAGATCAAGCTGCATCAGGGCGACGCCTTCGAGATCATCGAAAGCCTGCCCAAGAACGAGCTGTTCGATCTCATCTTCGTCGACGGCAACAAGGAGCGCTACAAGGACTACGTGCTCAAGACCGAGCCGCTGCTGTCCCCGCGCGGCATTATGATCGTCGACGACTGTTTCTATCACGGTGACGTTTTGAACGCGGCGCCTGGCGACGCCAAGGGCGAAGGCACCAAGGCGTTCATGGACTATGCGGCATCCTGCTCGCGCTGGGACCGCATCGCGCTCCCGCTTTCGAACGGCATCTTCATGATGGTGCGCAAATAGCTCTAGGCGAATGCCGCGCCGGATAGCTCGCGGCGATAGTGGTGCATCCAGATGGCGAAGCGGTCGTAAGGCACGACCTGCTCGCGGAGCACATCGGGTGCCGTTTGAAACCGCACCTGCTGTCCTTCGCCAAGCCGCAGCGTGGGCAGGATCGCCGCTTCGACGCGCAGCTCAAAGTATGTGCGGCGCACGAGGCCGCCGCCCGCCGGCGCAAAATCGAACGTAAAGGTTGTGAAGCGCTGCAGCGGCTCGGGCGGAAGCTGGATGGCCAGTTCTTCTTGGAGCTCGCGCCGCGCCGCTTGCTCGTCGCTCTCGCCGGGCTCCAGCGCGCCGCCAAAACAGCCCCAATGATCGGGAAAGAAGATTGTGGGCTTTGCGTCGCGCAGCTGCATAAGGTAGCGCCCGCGCTCATCGGTGATGAGGACGACCGCCGCATCGGCGGGTGCCAGCTTCCCGGCCGGCTTGAGGTAGGGCCAGTCTTCCGTTTCGTTCATGCGCCGTCAGCGGGCTTGGGAGCGCCGAGCAACTCGACCATTTGCTTGAACTCGCAACTCGACATTGCTGGCTTCGTCTGGCGTCCATGCAAGTCGTTGCCATGGCTTGGCAAAGGGGAGTGACTGGCCGATGCGAAAATCGCGGGATGCCAGAAACTCGGGGCTCGTTTGCGGCGCTGTGCCCAGCGGCATGAAGGCGACGTAGCGGCAGGCCTCATTGTACCAGCAGAGCTCCATCGAGCCGTGCATGATCGCCAGATTGAGGTAGGCAAGCTCGTACAGCGCCATTCGGAGCGCAGCATTCCAGCTCGCGGCCTCGAAGGTCACGTGCCGATCGAGCCCGGGCGGTGGCGGCTCGAACGCGCGCTCCGTATCGCGCACGAACACGGCGGCGAAGCGGTCCGGGTCGAGGCGGTCGGCGAAGGCGACCCACGATGCGATGTTGGAGTTGCGCTGCGGTACGAAAGTCGACTCGCGCAGGGAAATGACAACGGGTGCCTTCTCGCCGATGCGCGAGCGCAAGGCACCAGCAACCGCCGCCAGCTCAGCCTTGCCGGCGCGCAACAGCGGAAACATCTTGTCGCGGGTCAGCGCCTCGCTCCAGATGCCTTTGAAATCGGGCGCGAGCGGAAAGGTTGGAGTGTAAGCCGCCGGAAACACATGCTCCGCCACGTCGAAGCGCCATGCGGACGCTTCGGCACGCGTCGCGCACAATGTGTGGCCCCGGCAAGCGTCAGCCAGCCGCAGCACTGGCAATAGAATTCCGAGCAAGCGCTGATCGGCGAATTCGGCAGCCGGCCAACCGCGATCCACCAAACTCTCGCGTCTCTCGTGCGCGGGAACCACCACCACGTGCAGACGGGCAAGACCAAGGCGCTTGCGTTCGAGGTTTGCGAGCGCCAGGAAGGTCGCCACATCGTAGGTGAGCGGCAGGATCTCGAGATCGTAGAAAGCGTAGAGTGTGCCGGCTACGTCGGGGTGGCGTTCCTTGCCGTCGATGGACGTGCGCGCACTGCGCGTGGCGCGTTCGGCCGCGGCAAGCGCGTTGCGCAGCATCCGGCCCGGTGCCGTAACCGGCTCGCGTGCCTCAAGCAGCATGCGGCGCACGGCCCACCCCGGGCCATGCTCCTTGAACTTTTCGACGAAATCTCGGTAGGCCATCGCGCCACTCCTCGCAAAGATTTGCGCCTCTGCCTAGTCGCGCGAAAGGCAATCCCGCGCGAGACGGCGCACGCTGTCCTCGACTGTCGGCACGCAATAGCCGAGCGCACGTGCTGATTCGGTGCAGATCAAAAAGCTGTGTCCGCCCCGCTCGAAAGTGATTTCACCGGTGTAGCCGCCGGCGTCGCACAGGTTCGTTATCACCGCCGTGATCGGCATCGGTTCGTCGGCCGCGATGGTGGCGACGCGGTGGCCGGGCTCGAGCGTTTCGCAGAGGACCGCGAAGAATTCGACGAGATCGTCGATGTGGACGATGTTGTTGAACAGCGACCGCGGGTTGCGCGCTGCGACCGGCTGCTTGGCGGCGATGGCAGCGACTATCGTGGAGAGGAAATTGTCGTGCGATCCTTTCCCGACCACACCTGGCAGGCGCAGAGACAGCGTACGTGCGCCGGTCTCTTCAGCAAAAGCCGCGAGCATCCGCTCGCCTTCGAGCTTCGAGCGGCCATAGCTGCCGGGCTCGATCGGCGCGACTTCGGGCGATACGACATCGACTTCGATGCGGCCGAAGGCCGACATGGACGAGCAGTTGATGACGGTGCGTGTGCCGGATGCGCGGGCGAAAGCGAGCACGCTGCGCATGCCCTCCACGTTCTGACGGAAGAGTTCGGCTTCATCGGGCACGGTGGGGGGAATGGCCGCCGCGCAATGCACGATCGCTTGGCAAGGCCCGGCAACGGGTAACGGCTCGAAGCCCGCGAGATCGCCCTGCAGGATCTCGACGCCGGGGACGCCATTGAGTGTAGCCGGCCTGTTGCGGTGAACGAGCGCGAGGACGTCACAACCCTGCTGCGCCAGCCCTTTGGCCGTGTGCGAGCCTACAAAGCCGCCGGCGCCGGTGACGAGCACCCTCATTCAGCAGCACTCCGGCGTCGCAATGAGGCGCTCTATTCCGCCGGCACGGCGTCTGCGCCAGCCTCCGACAGCGTTTGTGGCGCGCTCGGCAGCAGAAAGTAGATCGAGAGGATTTCCTCGATCGCTTCCACGTCGGCCGGCTTGCGGATCACCATGTCCTCGAGCACGAAGTGCAGCGAGGCACCCTTGTCGAGGATCCGCTTGTAAATCTCGCGTCGGCGCTCGGCGCGCTTGGGCATCATGAAAATGCTGGTCGCGAGCAGGCCCTCGAACATGTCGAGCTCGTTGATGACGCCCTCAAGCACGATATACGAGTGGGGAAAGATGTTCTCGTTGACGTGCAGTTTGTACATGAAGCCGTTGCGCGCGCAGTAGTCGCGCATCACGAGGGCCTGCACCGGTACGGGGATATGCAAGCCGCCGAACGGCCTGCAGGTCACGTACCCGCGATAGCCCACTCGCTTGTTCTCGCTCATGCTCTCGCTCACTCCCTTCCTTGTGGCGTTCTCACTCGCTGAAACCGGCGGGCTCGCTGTAGGTGATGCCGATCTTGGTCACAGGGCGGGTCGTTATCGGTAGATAGAAGGAGCCGAGTTTCTTCTCCGCGCCGCGGTATGGCGTGAACAGACCGGTGAGGCGGCAGTTCATCGACCAGCGCGTCTCGGGCTCGCGATTGACAACGCCGCCGTGGAGGTAATTGGTCGAAAACACCAGCACGTTGCCGTACGGCACGTCGAGCCAGACGAGGTCGTCCTTCACCTCATCGAAAAGGGAATCCATTCCCTTACTCTCGTACTTGGTGAACTCCGCGTACGATTTTTCCGACATTTTTCTCGGCAGGATGAACATCGACTTGGTCTTGTAGCAATTGACCAGCGGCAACCACTCGACCACCTGAAACGGCGTTTCTCCGCCGAATGCGTCAGCATGAATCGGTAGCAACGAGCTGTTGTCGTCTGGGAGCTGGATCGAAAGGTTGACCCGGTTCTGCATCGCAAGCTCGTTGCCGACCAGCGTCTCGATGATCGAGCGCGCGAGCGCGAAGTACGTTGGCCGGAACCAGGGCTGCGCATTCATCTTGCGATAGGTGCCGAGGCGCACCTCGTTCAGCTTCTCGATCGGGCAGCGCTTCTCGAAGTGATTGAGGAATTCATCGACGTCGTTGGGAAACGGCAATTGGAGATGCTCGCACGCGATCTCCACGATCTGCCCGCGCAGCTCGTCCAGCATCGCCTTATCGTCAACCGGTCGGATTACGTAGCCGTTGGCGGCGAACTCCTCGGCGAGAGCGGACTCTTTCACCGAGAAAAAATTGGTCATCAGAACCATGCATGATCTCCCCAAGGATCCTGCGCCATTTGCGGCTTGTTCGTTACGCTTCCCTTAGACGATCAAGTTCCGCTAGGCAAATCTCGCGCGCTCCCTCCGCAGCAATTATCGCCGCTTTGCACGGGACTAGCGTGAGTTATTCACACCGCAATAGCCGCATGCAGGGTGCCGCGCCTGCGAGTGCTTGCGAGGTTGAGGGGCAGCCGACAATATGGTTGAAGCGCTGCAGCATTTTCCGTGGCGCGTATGGCACAATCATTGATTGCCCGCGCAAGTTGCGACTGCGCATTCCGCTCGAGGTGGAAATGCAGACGGCTGAGCGTGCATTCCGCCTTCGCTGGCCCCGCCGCTCACAGCAGCAGGCGGTTGAGCGCGCCAATAGCTGCATCCGTGAAGGCGCATATCTCGACGCTCTGCGCGGCCTGCGCGCGGAGGCTCTCGGCTCAAGAGCCCGGACTGGGCTTGAGCAATCACAGACGGGTTTGCGGCAGATCTTCGTTAGTGATGCAGTCACGGTGGCGGCGGCGCGCGGCCTTAGTTGGTCTCCGGAGCGGATTGTCTCCATGTCCAGGTCTTCGCCCGAAAATCCGGACGATGCCGAGCCGCTGCTCAAGTGGCTGCGTGAAGCCGCGCCCGGTGCCGAGGTACAGAAAACGCCGGCGGATGTCTTGCGCGGCATGGCGGCGGATGCTCTGCGGCGCGGTGATGTACGCTGGGGCGCCAGGCTATATGAAGAAACGCTCAAGAAAGTCGTTCCGGCCGTGCGCGTGCATGACAGCGCCTATTTGCGAGGTGCCGCGCCTCCGCCGATCGGCGTGCCGCAAGAAGTGCGAGACGCGGAGTCGCCCCGTATTCGTAAGCTCATGGCGAGCGGCGACTACGCGTCGGCAATTGCACTTGCGACGCAGCTCTACAAGGCCACTGGCAACGTAACCAGGCTGTCCGAAGCGCACGCGGCTTTCAGCGAAGTGGCGGCAAGCGAACACGTTTTGCAACACGCTGCGATCGGGTTGGGTCGCTGCGAAGCCGATGTGCTGCCACTGCAGCTTTGCCGCGCCGAGGCCTGTGGAGAGATCGGCCGCTCCTGGCAGCAGTGGCTGTCGCGCGCGCTCCCGTCATGGGCAGGGGCAAACCCCGAGCCCATCGATGCACTCCTCAGCTGCGCGCGCGCCCGCCTCAGAGGTGGATCCAACATCAACGCCGTGACCGCAGCGTTGCCGCGCTCGCCTTCCGGCGGCTGGCGTTCGCGCCTGATCGAGGCCGAAGCGGCACTCGCCGCAGGCGAGAGCCGGTGGGCCCAGCATTTGCTCGGTGAGGTTGGCCGCGGTGCACCGCACGTGACCGCGACGCACCGGCGGCTCGGGGCGTTGTCCTACGAGGCGCGACGCGGGCGCGACGCGGCGGCTCATTTTGAGCGCGCGATGCTGTCGCCGAATGCATGTGAGCAGACGGCCGACCAAGGCGAGTCGAGGCCTTGCCGCATGGTAACGCTGCGGGGAAACGTCGAACTCTACTGCCTGCGCGGGCAGATGTTCATTCTTCGTCGCGATGAAAAATTGGTCGGGATTAAAGTGATTGCCGGCCATCCTTACGCCATCCGCAGCACACGCGGCTTTCGGCAGGCGCGACGTCTTGCGTCCATCCTGCGCCTGAGCCTTTTTCGCGGTCCGCCGCCGGAACGCCAGTGGTTGCTCGCTCGCGCACCTTTACCTTCTGCTCGCTCGGATAGTTTGCGTACGCGCGCAGCGATGGCGATCGCCCGGTGGACGCCACCACTGGTGCGTATTCGGCTCTCGCCGCTGGTGCGCAAGGTGCACTGGAGGGTGCTCAGCCCAGCCAAGCAGGTGGCAGTTAAATTGGTAAGCGGCGCGGCTGCAGGCTTCAGTCGCCTGCTCGATCAGGTGGAGATGGTAGTGCTGCAGCTTTGGGTTAAAGCTGAGCCGATTGAACTCTTCACAGCAGATATCAATGGTGTATTCGAGGTGTTCAATGCGCACGTCACCCCTGTAAGTTCACGACGCGCGTCGGAGCGTACCTGAGAAATTTGACTCGCTCGTCGCTCTCTATCGTCCATGTCGGCTCTTATGGTCCCTGACAAGGCTGGCGATGTCGTCCACCAGATGCATGGGAGTCACGTCAAACTCCTTCTGGAGGCGGGCAATCGAGATCTGGGGGAAGATCACCGCTGGACAATCGGGTGCAACGTCGATCGTGCATCCGGTCAAACGCTTCAGCGCGTCGGCAATGTCGCTAAAACGCGTGTTGCGCCCACTGGCGAGATTGTAAAGACGCTCGCGCCCTCCGACAGCCAGCCGCGGCAAGATAGCGACCACATCGGCAACGCTCACGAAGTCTTTCTCTGACTTAAGGCCGGTCCTCAGCGTCACGTGGCTGTCATTGATCGCGGCTCGAATGATCTCGATCAAGAAGTTCTCGGAATTGTCGTCAGCCCCATACACGTTTGAAAGGCGCACAACGCGTACGTTGGGATCGGGCAGGGCGAGGCAGAGCGCTTCGCCGGCCAACTTTGACGCATTGTAGAGCTGCAGCGGATCGGTGATCGAAAGGCGCAACTCTGCGTCCTCATCGGCGCTCATCGCGCCCTGATAGACACGCGTGGACGATAGATAGAGAAAGCTTGTGAAGACGGCGCGCTGAAGGATCTCGGCAACGGCACCGACGTGAGCATTGACGGTGTCGAAGGGGCGCTTGCGGAAGTCGGCGGTCACGCCGCCCGCGAAGATGACGTGACCAAGGTTATGTCCGGCATCGCGAGCCGCATCGAAGCGATCGACCTCACGTACAGCGGCGCCCTGGCTAGCGAGGTAGCGGCACAATCGGGAACCGATATAGCCCCGTGCGCCGATAACCGTGAATGAGCCATCCATCGACTTGCACGAAGCTCCGCTGTGGCCGGAAGCGGCCTTTGAATTAGCGGTAGCCCAAGCCTGCCTGGCGTTTCCTGCCGAATTCCGCGATTGCGCCACCGGCGACCGCGTCGCTCTCGGCGGCGCCTGTGTCTGCCGACACCCCTACCAGTGTTCGCCGCAAGTCTTTGGCGAAGACCGTGCGCGTGAACTTCCCCATCGTTGCGGGATGCTCGCCGAACGTGGCAAGCCGGCGCTCGAGAGCCTCTTGGATATCGGGGTCCATGCCGGTCTGCCAGGAGATCGGCGACGGCACGCGAAAATCGGCCAGCCGGCCTCCCTCCAGGCCGTTGCGCCATGCTTCGATGTCGTAGTTGGTGATGAACACATCGCGACGCCGCATGGTCTCGCCGAAGGGCACACGCAGCAGCACCGTTCGCAAATAGCTGGCGACAGCCGTCAACTCGTCGGGTTCCGCCGTCTCGCTCAGCATGCTGCGGATTGCAGCTTCGAGGAAGTTCACGGAATTTTCGGTGACCCAGAACCGGCCCATCATCGAGTATTTGCTGAGCAGGTTGCCGCCGACCTCGCCGGACAGCACCTCTTTGAAGTGCTCACGAGCCCAACGCAGGCATTCCTCATGGCTGTCGAACAGCTCCTCCCGCGTCTCGCGGACAAACCCAGCGATCAGCTGCTGAAACTCTTCCGGCGCATGGTCGATCTGTTTCTGCGCGGCCCGCAGCAGGTCGAAAGGCTTGATGCCGTATTCACCCGCGTATTTGAAAGCTTCCTCGAAATTGCCCTCGTAATAGAAGATCGTCAGCAAGAGATGGAATACGCGCACCTCCAGATAGTCATCGAATGAAATGGTCGGCGTATCGGCGACCATCTCTTCGATCTCGATCACCGGTTTGCCGGTGCCGTAATCACCGATGTTGCGTGATACCACGCGGAAATGCGGCTTGCAGGCGAAGCGCTCGCGCTGGTCGGGATTGTTCAGCGGCGCGCCGTGCTCGAGGATCAGCTGGTTCGCCGAGATGCGCTTCACGCCGGCGTCCATCAAATCGCTGATGGCCTTGAGGTGGCTATCCTTGGTTTCGCCCGGCATGCTGAGGATCAACTCGCCGTAGGCCTGCATGCCTTGGCCAAGCGCCTCCTGTTGGATGCGCCGGTAGGTCTCGAGCTTGACGTTCGAGCGCTGAATGTTCTCGAGCACGACCGGGCTCATGGACTGGACGGCGGAGGTCATGGGCAGGGCGCCGCGGATCTTGCGCATCACCTGGATGATGCGGTCGCTGCGGTTTTTGCCGGTCGTGGCGCGAATGAAGTTGGGCCAGCCGTATTTGTCCTGAAGCCAGGCAATCAGGTCGGCGATTTCAACGTCGAGCTGATACATGCCGAAATTATCGTCAGCAAAGCAGAGTGGCAACGTGCGGTTGACGCGCTGGGCGGCATAGAGCAGGTCGGCCTTCAAGTTCTCGAACGAGTGAGCGTACACCTTGCTGTAGGAACTCACCGCCGAGTTGCAGAATTGGCAGGAGAACGGGCAGCCGCGCGCAATCTGCATCAACGGGAAATATCCCGTGCTCCAGAACGGATCCATGAGCCCGGCAAGATAGGGAGACGGGATCTCGTCCAGATTCTCCATGCGCGGCAGCGATGACCCCACGACGAAGTCGCCGCTCTTGCGATCGATCCATAGATTTCCGGGAACCGGCGCTTCCAGCAAGCCTTCCAGCCGCTCGCCGGCATCCACCAGACGTTGCATGACCTGGAGGAAGGCGCGCTCGCCCTCGGCGGTCGGTCCGCGAACGGCGACGTCGATCTCGGGGATCGCGCGTAGGAAGCTTTCCTGCTCGCCGACGGTCAGCGGAAAATTCGGGCCGCCCATCATGGTGATGGTTCCCGGGTTCTTTCGCTTGGCGTAGCGCGCAAAGCTGAGCGAGAGCTGGTGGTTCCAGGAATAGCTCGACAACCCCAGGACGGCCGGTGCCTCGCAGTCGAGCGCTGCCTTCAAATCTTCCGGCTCGCGGAAGATGGAAATGTCGAGAGCCCGGTCCGACTTGAGATGAGCACGCAAATAGGTCGCCAGATTGGCCACGCCGAGCGGATAGGAGTCAGAGCTCTTGGTGAGCTGGTTATGCCCCAAATCGGCTAAGTACAGTCGCACGTGACGTCCCCCTTCCGCTTGCTGCCAGGGCAATTATCCTGGTCGCATCTGCAGCGCCGATCACGCGGCCCGAGAGCTTACCGAGGGATGCGTCGATCACATCGCGTGCCGACGTGGCCTCTCCGCTTCGCGCAAGATCTCTCGAACCTTACGACGGCAGTGCGAGTTCCCGATATCACGGCAAAGCCTCACTCACACCTTTTCGTTTGTAAATTCGTTCAAGAGCTGTGGGCAAGCCGCGCAGCGGCGACACAAGCGGAGGCCCAGCACTTTAAAGCCGCAGCGTTTTCCGCTACGTGGTTGCGTAACTAACCCTCAGTCGAGCCAGACTGGATGGGCGTAGTTCGTTTGCGAGAGGCAGCTTAATGCCGCGTTACTCCATCGTAATACCGACCGTGGACCGCCCCAACATCCTGCGCGAAACCCTTGCGGCAACACTCGCACAGCCGCGCGACGACATCGAGGTCCTCGTTTCGGACAATTTCTCGGACCCAAGAACGCAGGCGGTGCTCGATACCTTCGACGACCCGAGGTTGCGCAAGTTCCGCACAGACCGGCGCATGCCGATGCCGGCGCACTGGGAGTGGATCTGGCCGAAGACGACGGGTGATTATGTCATTTACATCTGCGACGACTGCGCGCTGACCGAAGCAGCGCTCAAGGCAGCCGATTACGCGATCGACAATCACGATGCCGACATCGTTTCCTGGCGCTCGGCGCATTACTACCATCCGGATTGGCACGTGAAGTTCCGTCACTTGCCCGACCGCGGCAATATTCTCGCGGTCGACATGGGCTTTTCTAACGGCCTCTTTCGCGTGAACTCCGAGGCCGTCGTTCGCCACTTCTGCGAAACGCTAAGGCTTTCCGCATGCTTTCCAAGCGTGGTGGGACTTGTCGTCCGCCGCGAAATCGGCAACGCCGTGGCGGCGGAAATCGGCAAGTTCCATTGGGCGCCGTGTCCCGACATCTCGGCGGGCCTCATGTCTCTCGTTCGCGCCCGTGAGGGACGGTTCTTTTTCTGGGATGGTCTCGGCGGCATCGGGGGGCGATCGGCGGAGTCCAACACCGCGAGTTTCTTGTCGAAGGGCAAGTCGAGCCCGCGCTTGAGGGAATACCTCGACGAGTTTCCGTCGCGCGAGGAGCGCTTTCCCGACCACGACATAGAGCTGGAATCGATCACCAACCTGCTTGCGGCATCGGTAACTCAGGCACGGAGCAAGTATCCGGATCGGTTCCCCGATTGCGACCTGGACTTGAAAACACTTGTCCTCAGGTCGATCGACGATGCCTACCGGGATCAGACGGTGCCCTGGGCCGACGATGAAACATTCATTGCTCAGTTGGATCGACTGATCGACCGCCTTGAACCAAAGGAAGCCGAGGAGGCTCGGACGTACCTTGCAAAAGCGCGCGATGACCTCAGGGTGTTCCAAGCGAGCGGCGATGAGCACTTCAATCCGACGCCGCGAGCGAATTCGAGCAGTCGCTTGTCCAATCTCATCAGGATGGTCGCTGACACGCGAAATGGCCGTCTCGTCGACCGCGTCAGGATGCTCGCAAGCTTGCAGAACGACCGCACCCCGCGCCTGTCAAAGAAGACAAGGCGGAAACGTAACGTCGCATACTGGGAATATGCCGGGACCACCTTTATCGATCTGGATCTCTACGGCGGGCAGACCATACGCGACGTGCCGAGGGTGGTGCCGATGATGCTGGAAGAATTCGAGCCTGATGACTCTGGCTTCCTTCCACTTTACCGGCAATTGGGAATGCTTGGTGAACCGCTCGCGACGATAAAACCATGAGTCTGCAGTGCCGGCGCCAAATGGCGGTGCACGCATGATGAATGCCTCCGATGGGCAGCATGCATCGATCGCGACGGGCGAAACTTTCGCCAACGCGGACGTCTTGAGTTTTTACCGGGTGCTCCCGTTCAACTATCGCGACTCCGCCAAGGCCGAAGCCAAGGCCGTGCGGTCCGTGGATGTGATCGGCAAAGGCTATCCCGTCATTGTGCCCTTGATGAAGAAGGGCACGACTGTGCTGGACGTTGGCTGCGGGGCTGGTTGGTTCAGCTTGGGGGCAGCTTACCACCACGGTTGCTCTGTTTCGGGCATCGACTTCAACGAAGTCGCCGTTGAGCGCGCAAGGGAAGTGGCGCGCGTGCTCAACACTCCCATAACGCTGGCGGTCGCTGATTTATTCCGCTTCGAGCCAACCACACGAGCTGACCTTGTCGCATCGATTGGCGTGCTGCACCACACCGACAATTGTGCGGAGGCGGTTCGGCGATGCTGTACGCATTTCGTGAAGCCGGGCGGGCACGTATTCATCGGCCTCTACCATAGTTATGGCCGGCGGCCGTTCCTCGAATATTTCCGTCGAATGCGGGATGCTGGGGAAGGCGAGGAGCAGATGCTCGCTGCGTACAAGAAGCTGCATCCGCTTGCCGACGACGTTCTGCTGCGCTCCTGGTTCCGCGATCAAGTTCTGCATCCGCGTGAGACCCAGCACACGCTCGCCGAGATGCTGCCGATCCTCAATGAGACGGGCATGCGCCTCGTCTCGACGTCGATCAACGGCTTTGCGCCCATTGCGGATCTGCAGCAGGTGTTGGCGCTGGAACCGGCGTTCGAGACGGTCGGCATGCAGCGATTGGCGGCCGGGCAATACTTTCCGGGCTTCTTTCTGTTCCTTGCGCGCAAAGAAATCTGAGCATCTCAGCGTTGCACTGGAACAAACCGAGTAAACGAGCCGAGTGCCTCGTCGCGCTCCGACAGAAAGGCTGCGGCCGCGTTTGGCCACGCGATGCCCAGGTCGGGATCGTCCCAGCGGATGCCGTCGGCATGCTCGGGCGCATAAGGTGCGGAGATATGGTAGGTAACCTCGGCGACGTCGGACACGGTCTGGAACCCGTGACCGCAACCTTCCGGAACATAGAGCTGCCTGCGGTTTGACGCGCTGAGCTCGATGCCAAACCAGCGGCCGTACGTCGGTGAACCGGCGCGCAGGTCGACAGCGACATCGAAGATGGCGCCCGCCGTGGCGCGTATCAGCTTGGCTTCCATGTGTGGGGGTCGCTGCAAGTGGAGCCCGCGCACGATGCCTCGCCGCGAATTGTACGATATGCTGAGCTGATCGAGCGAAGGATTTAACCCGCGCTCGGCAAAGCTCTTGGCGCAAAAGGTGCGAGCGAAGAACCCGCGCTCATCTTCAATCGGCTCCGGTTCGATCACGAACGCGCCAGAGATCGGCGTCTCCGTGAAGATCATGAGATGACCTCGGGGGTCGGCAACGGCACGATAAAGCGCCCGCCCCATTCGCGAATGCCGCTCAACTGCGTGACGATCTCGTCCTTCAGGTTCCACGGCAGGACCAGGACGTAATCTGGCCGCGTCGCAAAGATGCGCTCGGGGGGATGCACGGGGATGGCGGTGCCGGGCAGCAGCAGACCCTGCTTGTGCGGACTCGCGTCGACGGCATAGTCGAGAAAGTCGGAGCGGATGCCGCAATAGTTGAGCAGCGTGTTGCCCTTGGCCGCGGCCCCATAGGCGACAATGCGAGCGCCAAACTCCTTGATCTCGATCAAGCACTTCAACAACGCGCGCTTGGTCTGGTGCACGGTAGCAGCAAAGCTGTCGTAGATAGCCAGCTGGTCCAGCCCCGCCGCTGCTTCGCGCGCGCGGAACGCAGCGACCCGATCCGACGGTGTTGGCGCACCGGCGGCGTGCCGGACGAACAGCCGCAGACTGCCGCCGTGCGTTGGCAGCTCGTCGAGGTCGAAGACAGCAAGCCCATGTCGTCCCAGCAGGCGTTCAACGGCGAGCAGAGAAAGATACGAATAGTGCTCGTGGTAGATCGTATCGAAGTAGCAGCGTTCGATCAGCTGCAGCAGGTGTGGAAACTCGAGCGTGACGACACCGTCACTAGCCAGCAGCCGCGCCAGGCCCTCGGTGAAATCGTTGATGTCGGGGACGTGCGCGAGCACGTTGTTGGCGACGATGAGATCGGCCCGCCTACTGGCTGCCAGCTCCGCCGCGGTTGCAGCTCCGAAGAAGCGCACCAGGGTCGGTACGCCCCGTTCGCGCACTGCCACGTCGGCGCAGTTTGCTGCGGGCTCTATTCCGAGTACGGATATGCCGGCCGCCTTGAAATACTGAAGCAAATATCCGTCATTGCTCGCGACCTCGACAACGTATGACCGCGGACTGAGGGTGAAACGCGCGGTTGCCATCTCTGCAAAGCGCTTCGCGTGATCGAGCCAGGACGCAGAGTAAGACGAGAAGTAGCTGTAGCCGCCGTGAAAGTGATCTTCCGCAACTTGGAAGTTTTCGAGCTGCACCAGCTTGCACGCCTCGCAGACGAAGGTACGCAAGGGATAGATCGATTCCGCATCATGTGCGTTGGCTGGATCGCGCATTGCATTTGAAATCGGCGATTGCCCGAGGTCGACAAATACGTGCGTGAGCGGGGTCGCGCATGCGCGACACGGCTGCATCGACCGCGGATCAGGCATCGAGATACCCATCGATCTGCGCCGCCGTCAGTGCCTGCATAGCTTCGCCGTTGTAGAATGCCTTGTACCAGTCGACGGTGCGTTCGAGTCCGGTTTGCAGCCCCCAACGCGGCTTCCATCCGAGCAGGACCCGGGCTCTTGCGTTGTCGAGCTGCAGAAGGCGCGCCTCGTAGGACGGCTGGGTTGGATCTTGGCGCCACCCGGCGCCATCGCCCCACCGGGCGGCGAGGCGGTCTGAAATATCGTGGACCGGTACGCTGTCGCCGGGTTCAGGTCCGAAATTGAACGCCAAATCGCGGAGTTGATCTTGTTTCGCGATGAGCTCCTCGGCAAGACGCATGTAGCCGGAGAGTGGCTCTAGCACGTGCTGCCATGGACGAATTGCAGCAGGGTTGCGCACTTCCAACACCTGATTCTGTGAAAATGCGCGGATCGCGTCGGGCACGATGCGGTCCAGCGCCCAGTCGCCGCCGCCAATGACATTGCCGGCGCGTGCGGTTGCAGTCGCCGGTATGCGGTCGTCGTCATGGAAATAAGAGCGCCGGTACGCGTCGACCACCAGCTCGGCGCAGGCCTTGCTGGCTCCGTAAGGCTCGCTGCTGCCGAGCCGGTCGCTTTCACGATATGCCCATACCCATTCGACGTTGTCGTAGACCTTGTCGCTGGTGATGACGACGGCAGCCTTCACCGACGGCGTCGAACGCAACGCCTCGAGCACATTCGCGGTGCCCATAATGTTGCTCGATAAAGTCTGGAGCGGCTCCACTCGCGCGCGGCGGACTATCGCCTGTGCCGCGAGATGAAACAGGATCTCAGGCTGACTGGCTTGCAGGGCTAATTTCAGCGCGTCGAGATCGCGGACATCGCCAAGGGTAGAGGTGCACTGCGTCTCGATGTTATTGGCGGTGTAGAAGTTCGGGTCGGTGATGGGAGCCAGCGCGTAGCCGGAAACCTTGGCGCCGAACCGGTTGAGGACTGCCACAAGCCAGCCGCCCTTGAAGCCCGTGTGACCCGTGACAAAAACGCGGCGGCCGTTCCAGAATTTCGGCGACACAACAACCTCATGTCTTGCTGCGCCGGTCTAGCGCGCTGGCTCATCCGGCAGTTGGAAACATGCGCGCGCTGCGGTCGCAGGATATTGCTGACACAATCCCTGCCCGTGCAAGCTCACCACCGCCGCCAGGGCGCTTTGCCAGTCGCCCAGAGCTGCTCAAGCTGGTTCTTTTCACGCAGCGTATCCATCGGCTGCCAGAAACCGTGATGTTTATAGGCCATCAGCTGCCGGTCGCGCGCCAACTGAACTAGCCCGTGGTTCTCCCAGCTCGTCATGTCGCCGCCGATATACTCGATCACTTTGGGTGACAGAACGAAATAGCCGCCGTTGATCCAACCGCCATCACCCCGAGGTTTCTCGACGAATGCTGTTACCTCTCCATCGCGAAGATCGAGGGCGCCGTAGCGACCCGGTGCGAGCACCGATGTTAGGGTTGCCAGCTTGCCGTGCGAGCGATGGAAGGCGAGCTGCTGGTCCATATCGAGGTCAGCGACGCCGTCGCCATAAGTGAAGAAGAACGCCTCCTCGTCGCGAATGTGGGGCTCGACCCGCTTGAGCCGCCCTGCCGTGAGTGTTTCTTCTCCCGTATCGACGAGCGTGACGCGCCACGGCTCGGTGTGGATCTCGTGCACTTCCATCTTGTTGTTGGGCATGTCGAAGGTGACGTCGCAGGTGTGGAGGAAGTAGTTAGCGAAGTATTCCTTGATCATGTAGCCCTTGTAGCCACAGCAAATGATGAAGTCGTTGTGCTGAAATTGAGAGTACGACTTCATGATGTGCCAGAGGATCGGCTTGCCTCCGATCTCGATCATCGGCTTAGGGCGCATATGCGTCTCCTCGGAAATGCGGGTGCCGAGGCCACCGGCGAGGATGACGACCTTCATTGATTTTTCCACATCAGCTGAGCCGCGGCAGTTTGGCCACGTCGCGCTCTCCACAGACCTTGCACTTACGCGGCCGGCGCAATCCAGGCACCGTGCGAACTTGTGCTACCAGTGGGGATAGATGTTGTCTGGGTAGCGCTGGCGCTTGACCTTGGCGCGGCGCGCAGCTGCAATCACCGCAACAAGGATGATTATCCCGGCTCCAATCAACGCCTCGATCATTTCGCCCTCCTCGAAATCGCGCAACCGCCAGATCTAGAAGCGCGCCAATCCGCCAGTTCTCGCGCTCACCTGCGGTCGTTAGAGACTTTGCTATCATGTCGTCAGGATGCACTACAAGTGCGCGCGGCACGAGTCGACAGCGCGAACAAATTGGTACCACTTTAAGCCGTAGCTCCTAGAGAAAGAGGTTTTTCCACATGGCAACGTTCGCCACCCTTTTGGTGTGGGTCGCGATCTTTTTTCTTGTCAGCAACGCGCTTGCGTGGGTTGCACTCAGGGCTGTTCCAGGCCTGCTGAGCAGCGAGTATGAGCGGCTGCAGATGCGCTACATCGATCGCTTTCAGGGTGAGCTCAAACCCTACATTCCCAAATGGTTCGATATTGCTGCCGAGGAATGGCCGGCGTTCCGCAAGGAGTATTCAAAGGCAGAGAGCGGCTCGCACATCTATGAATCGTTTGTAGAATTTCGGCATCCGGTTGTAAGCGGCCGCTATATCAACATCGACGCTGCGGGCTTCCGTCACGGCAAGGATCAGGGTCCGTGGCCGCTGAGTGCTGAGTTCCTCAACATCTTCTTCTTCGGCGGGTCAACGGCGCTCAACGTGGGGCCTGATTGGACGACAATCGCCAGCTATCTGCAGGCGGACCTCAACCGTCACAACCTTGAGAAGCCGGTCAGGATCTACAATTTCGGGCGCGGGTCGTATTTCTCCACCCAGGAGCGAATTTTGTTCCAGCAGTTGCTGCTGGATGGCCACATCCCCGACATGGCCATCTTCCTCGACGGTGTAAACGACTGCTTCTTCGCGGAGGGCAAGCCGGCGACGTGGGGGATATTTGCGCATGCTCTCGATGCCCACAATCGTGAGGGCTATGAGGCACTTCTAGGCAAGAGACGCGCACGGCCGAAGTGGCGAAAGCTCTGGGACTTTCTTTGGAGCTTGCCGCTCGCGCTGGTCGTCGAGCGCATCGGCGCAGCAATCGCCGATCGCGGCGCCGACTTGAGCTATCGGCCGCCGGCTATCAATCCCGCCGAGACCAAAGCTTCAGTCAACCGCTGGCTCGCGAACAAACGTCAGATCGAGGCGCTGGCGCGCGAGTTTGGAGTTGACGCCGTGTTTGTGTGGCAGCCAACGCCTGCCTACAAGTATGACCTCGCCTATCACGTTGCGCTCAATGCGCACTACGGCCTCGGGGGCCACGAGCGATCAGGTGCCGGCTACGCTTATATAGCCGACAGACTCCACGAGTTGCCGCTCGGGCGAGAATTCGTGTGGCTTGCCGACATTCAGGAAGCGGCACGAGAAGAACTCTATCTCGACAACATGCACTACACGGCGCCTTTCAGTCAGACGATCGCCAACCGCATCGCCGAGGCGATGATCGAGCGCAAGCTCGTGAATGAGGCACGTCGCGTCACGCGTGATCCTGTCACGCCGGCTGCTTGAGAGCCGTGCATGAGCGCGCTCGTAGTAATGACACTCGTGCCACGCCGTGCCATAAGACCCGCCGCTAGCCGAGCCCTTCCCTCGCCGCCCAGAGGTGCCGCCGATGTTGACCGAGCCCGTGCTCTCGATCGATGCGTACGAGCAAGCCGAGCGCCGCGGAACCGGTACGTTGTCGATCCCGCACATGATGGCGTTTCGGCCTGTATCGTTTGAATCGGTCGGATGGCCGACGCGCGTCACTGCCGAGCACGAGCTTCTCCGGTACGTCGATCACAACTTTGAGGCGGAGACGGCGTCGCTGTTCAAGCCTCGCGCCGTGTTTCCGCCCGCGGGCTATCGCAACGCCTTCACGCGAGACGAGCAGGAACTGGTTGGGCGCGTCCGCGACCGCGTCGCCGAGCTGACGCAAGCCTGGTTCGGGCGCCGCGTGCGGCCCGTGACAAACATCCTCGTGCAGGTTGGGCCCTATCGGCTCATGCGAGCGCTCGCGAACACTCATCCGCAGCTCTCTGTGTTCGAGGTCGGGCCCGGCGTCGGGTACCTTGGAGCCATGCTGGCCGCTACCGGGCACCGGTACATGAGCTTCGATGTCACTCAGTCGCTTTATCTGTGGCAGAGCCGCCTGATGCAGGGTGTCAGCGGCGCGGAATTCAACGAGCTGGCTCTTTCGGAGAGCCCGGAGGAGGAGCAAGCCGGGTTGGCGGCAGCGCGCGTCGTCCACTTGCCGTGGTGGAGCTACGTGCGGATGCTACAGAGCACCAGCGTGCGCGCCGACGTTGTTTATTCCAACTCGAACCTTTCCGAGATGAGCCGGGTCGCCTTGCGCCATGTCCTGCACATTTCGCGTCAGATGCTGGCGGACTCCCCGTTCGGTTTGTTCTGCTTCTTCAGCAAGGGTTCGCCTGCGCAATCCACGCATGAGGCGATTGACCAGGAGCTGCGCGCGTTCGGCTACCACAAGGCATTCGACAAGCCGTTCCACGCGTTCACGCTGCGTCCCGATCAGGGAAAAATGCTGGCGAAGATGTTCAAGGACGGCCTGCCCTTCTACAACCCAAGCGGCGGGCCAACCAGTCTTACCGCGGACGACGTCGTTCCTCTCAGGCGCGAGGAGAGCCCGCTCGATGTGGCTCTCTCGCAATGGTACCACGGCTGGCAACCGCCGTTCGTCAATTGAGATCACGCGGTCCGGTGAGATCGTTCAACTGCGATTCAGTACGCTCCACCATCTGATCGACGCCGAAGCGGGCGACGATCGCTGCGCGCACCGCATTGCGAAGTTCTGGCTCGCTCGTCAGGCGCACCCGCATCCGCTCCCAGGCGGCACTGAGCAGGTCCGGCCGCTGCGGTGGCACGATCTCGCCTGTCGGGCCGATGATGCTTCGCGTGTCGCCGACGTCGGTTGCCACCACCGGAACACCGCACGCCATCGCCTCGCCGACGACGTTGGGAAAGGCTTCGCCAAAGGATGATGTCAGCGTAGCTAGGTCGCAAGCATTGAAGGCGCTCAGCAATTCGCGGCGTTCTCCGAGCCATAGAATCCGCGAGTGGAGCCCGAGCGCGGCGGCGCGCTCGTGCAGCGCCTCGCGATAAGACGCCGGGCCCCCTCCCACGCTGAGAAAGCGTGCGTCGGCGAATTTGCGGGCAAACACGGATGCAGCCTGCAGGAACGTCTCGTGGTCCTTCATCGGATCGAGGCGCGCGATGAGCCCAATAACGAAATCGTTGGGCCGCAGGCCCACGGCTTTTCGCAGCTCAAGGCCGGCTTTCGCATCGGGGCGCATGGCCCCGGTGTCGATGCCGTTGGCGACGATGGCGATGCGCTTGGGCGGCATGCCGCGGCGGATGGAGCTCAATTTTCCCGCGGCGGCGTTGGCAATGATCAGGTTGGCGCGAAAAGAGAGCCAGGCCTCCAAGCGGTGCACGATGGCAGACAGCGTGTCGTAGCGGTCGAGCTGCATGTCCGCGGAGCGGATGCCGAAGACAAGCCTCGTGGGCAGCCAGGGCGGGAGCAACAGCGCCGACAACACGGTCTGCGCGGGCAGAAAAGCGTAGAGAACATCCGGACGTTCAGCGATCAGCGTGCGCAGAAAGCGCCACAGCGGTCCGATGACGTCCCAGCGGCTGCGCTTAGCTAGTGAAAGGACGCGAACACCGGCCTCGGTCAGCGCGCGGTCGCCTTCGGCGACCGGATAGAGCACGACAACGGTGACGCTGTGGGAGCGGCGTGCAAGACCGCGCGCAAGCAACGCGACCTGGCTCTGGCTGCCGCCGACCTCGAGCGCGCGGATGAAAAGCACGATCTTCATAATCGCCGGAACCTGACTGCTTTTTGGCCGGACAAGCTGCGATTGTGTGTGCGTTGCCTGCTCGGTGTCTCGCGCGTCAAAGTCGCTTGAGGAAGGCCTGCGGCCAATAAGTGACGCGCTCCGTAACCGCGCCTTCGTTGAATGCGAATGCGGGCTCTTCGCGGGCGAACTCGGAGTGCTTTGCGCAGAACTCCTTCATCGCCTCGAGCGGATTGTCCCAGGCCCACTCGGGTTTGGTGCGGGCCGCGCCGGCCATCTCTTGCATGATGCCGTCCATGGCGACGATGTAGGATCCCGGCGTCACCAGCGGGCCGTAGCTTTCGAGCTCGGCCAACACGTGCGCCGTGGTGTGGTTGCTGTCCAACAGCACCAATACTGTTTCACCAGGTCCGATCAAAGATCGCACGCGTTCCACTGTGCTCGGATCGACCGAGCTCCCCTCGATCAGCGTGATCAGCGGTTTCAGCTCGTGTTCCTCGATCGCGCGGCGGTTGTGCTGCCGGATCTCGATGTCGACTCCGACAACGCGGCCCTTTCCCATCGCCTTGAACAAGCTCGCATAGAAGACCAGCGAACCCCCGTGTGCGACCCCGGTCTCGACGAGGACGTCGGGCTTCAGGCGGTAGATGACCTCCTGAATGCGTACCATATCCTCGGGCAGCTGAATGATCGGTCTGCCCATCCAGGTGAACGAGTAGACGTATTTTGCCTCCCAGCCGCAGCGCAGCCAGGCCTGCGACACCAGCTTGAACGCTTCCGGCGAGTCGATGGCGTGTGTGGTCGCTCCGTGCGGTCCGGTTTCGATCACGATGCCTTTCGCTTCGTCGATCGTGAGCATATGCCGACTAACCTCTCTCAGATGACGCGGTGGCAGGCACTCGGACCTAATGCGGGGCGCGCAGCGGAAAAATGGGCAAAAGGCGAGACTATGCTCGCTGGCTTGTTGCCAGCAATGCTATCGCGCGGCCTCGGGGTTTTCCATTGCTGCGCGCGGCCGATCGTGCCCGCGATCTATGCTTCCCGTCGCATCTACCTGCGTCGGCATAGACTTCAGGGCATTGGCAACAATGCGCGCTACCTCGAAATTGCCCTTTGGCGTGCCGTGGCCGAACGCTGCGCCGTGAGGAACGTAATAGGCGCTCATGCTGTTGGGATCGGCCTTGTAGAGCGCCCGCATGCGATCGAACACCGAAACGACCGTGAAGCCCATCGAGCGCGCACAGGATTCCACCTTGAGCACCCGGGGCGGCGCCGTCTCGGATGGCATGACGTCGGCCGCTGCGACCATGCCCACGAGAACTGCGCGAATGCCGCGTTGGTCGGTCTGCCGCTTCAATCGCTGCAGCAACGCGCACGAAATCGCGACGGGTTCGTTTTCGACCTTTACCGTCTTCGACTGGGCATACCAGTCCTCGCCGTCGATCGATGACATGATCCGATCGATGAGCAGTGAATAGCCCGCTATCATCTTTGTTCGGCTGGCAGGGGTCAGCACCTGCTGCGGGGCAGCGCGGGGCACGGGGGTGTTGTGCTCGCTGAGCGTGTCGCCGGCCAACGTGTAGTAGGGCTTGGGAAAGCCCAGATGCGAGTAGCCGGTCCAGTCGATGCTTGTGTTCATTACCTCCAGCACGAGAGTGCTCGGCTCGTAGATAGGCAGCAGCGATTCAGCGCGCATGACGATCTGATCGACGCCGAACCCTCCGACCGAGCCGTTTTCGACCGGGCGATCCATTATCTTCTCGAGCTGCGCGGGCCATGTTTCTGAATCGGTCGCCTCCGCTCCGGCGGCAAACGAGGACCCCGTCACGAGGATCGCGCCCTTGCGAGGTTGATCCTGGTCATTGGAGTGGCGGCGGATGCCGTGGGAAGCGGTGGTAAAGCCCTCCTCCCGGAGGTGGGTCTTAAGCACCCAGCCGACATGCGAGTCGTAGTCGATGAACTGATTGAGGTTCACCACGACGGCGTGGGTCACGCGATAATTCTTGAGCGCAAACACTGGTTCGCCGGTCAAGAGCCGCAAGGCTGCCTCGCATAGCGCCAGCGACAACACGGTCGTCGCCACAAGCAGCAGGTAGCCCGAATATCTCTTCAAGATTGCAGCTCCTTAGGGGGTTCGCGAACGGCAGGATGGCGATCAGAAGTCGAAATAGATGAACTTCGCGGAGCTGCCCTGGCTGATGGTGACCGCCACGAGAAACGACAGTGCGACGAGGGCCCAGATCAAGCCGCCGTTCCATCGGCGCACCGCGAGTTCGAATTCGCGCGTGCTGATCATAGCGGTGGGTCAGGAAGAAAACCGCTATCAGCAGGATTTCGAACAGGTATTTGCCGAAGAATTCCGGCCAGTTCGGCCACGGCGCGGTGAAGGGACCAGCCAGCACACGCTCGACCGTTGCAAAGTTCGGCGCGCGGAAGAACACCCACGCAAAGGTGACGAAGTGGAAGGTCAGCAGCACCGCGATCGCCGCAGGAATGACAATTCCGGCGCGCCGCAGCGGTCCCTTCAGGGCGTGCGCGACCACGAGGCCGGTGCCGTGAAGGAAGCCCCAGATGATGAATGTGAAGTTGGCGCCGTGCCAGAGGCCGCCCAGTACCATCGTGATCATGATGTTGAGATACTGGCGCGCCTTGCCGTCGCGATTGCCGCCGAGCGGAATGTAGAGGTAGTCGCGCAGCCAATGTGAGAGCGTGATGTGCCAGAGGTGCCAGAACTCGATCGGTGATTGCGCCGTGTAAGGGCGGCGGAAATTTGTGGGGAGGCGTATGCGCAGCAGATACGCTAGGCCGATGGCCATGTCGGTATAGCCAGAGAAGTCGCAATAGATCTGAATCGCATAGCCGTAGATGCCGAGCAGATATTCCGCAGCGCTCACGTTCGCGCCGGCCTGAAAGACGTGATCGACGGTCCCCGCAATCGTGTCGGCGAATACGACCTTCTTGATTAGCCCAACGGCAAACAGCGCAGCACCCAGGGTAAAGCGCGCGTCGAGCGCGCGCAGAGGGCGGTGCAGCTGCGGCAGCAACTCGTGCGGACGCAGGATCGGCCCGGCGATCAAGTGGGGGAAGAACAACACATAGCCGAGCAGCGTCGTCAGGCTCCGTTCGGCCGGATACTGGCGACGATAGACGTCGACGACGTAGGCTGTGAGCGTAAACGTGACAAACGAGATCGCGAGTGGCAGCGCGAGCTTGAGCCAGTACGTCTCTCCAAGCTGCATGTGCGGGAGGGCGCCGAGGACGTCCTGCGCAAAGAAGCGGCTGTATTTGAAGCCCGCAAGAAACGAAAAGAGGAGGATGACTGTAAGCGCGCAACGCCGCCATCGGGCCGACGCATTGGGCGCGGCGGTGAGCCACCGCACGCCAACCCACGCGATGAGCGTCAGCAGAAACGGTAACCACACGTAGCTGATGCGCCACCAGGCATAGAAAACAGTGCTGCCGACGATGATCAGATAGATGCGAAAGCGCGGCGGGGTAGCGAGATGCAGCAGGAAGTAGACGGCGAAGAACGCAAAGAAAACAGCATCGCTGAAGACCATTCGTCTTCTTTCCGCCTAGGGCCTACTGCGAGCGGGCGATGTCGGCCCGCGCGAGAACCGGCGTGATCGCATCCGCCATGAGCTTGTGACCGAGACTGTTGGGATGCGGATCGCCGGGCATCGCCCAAATCTGCTCAGGCGTGAGAGAGCCGAGCGAGCCTAGAAGATCGACGTAGGTGTAGCCCATGTCGGCGGCGATCTTCTGCATCCGCTCGTGGATGAAGCCGAATGGGTACTGTTTGAGATTGTGCACGTCCGGCACCATCGTCATGTAGACGTGGATATTGTTCGCCTTGGCGTAGTCGGCGAGCTTCTTCAGAGAGGACAGCATCTTGCGGTAGCCGGGCTGGTCCTCCTGGTAGACGGCGCGATAGTGGTCGATGAGGCTCGCTTCGCCCGTTCGCTCGATCAGCTGGCTTGCGGCCATCCACGTGGTGGCGGCAAGCTCGCTGTTGCGCAGGATGAAATTGTCGCGGCCGGGACCGAGATCCTCCGCGTCCCGCAGGAAATACTGCACCACGATATCGCTCGGCTGCAGATCTTTGAGCTCTACGAAGAAGCGCTCCACATACCGCTCGGAATTGTAGTTCCCGATGCCGCCGTTCAGCACTTCGACGTTTTCCCCGCGCGCCTTTAAGGCTTGCTCGACGCGCTGCGACACCGTCTCCTCCTCGGGAACGCCCCAGCCGAGCGTTATCGAGCTGCCGAGAAAAAGGATGCGCCGCTTGGCGGGATCGCGCGGCCCTAGTGGAGCGCCGCGCAGGCCCCACTCATTGGTGCGGATGTTGACGCTCTGCAGGAGCGCTGAGCGGTTTTTGAGATGGACGTGCCCGAGCGAGGGATTGTCGCTGCGCGTCTTCAACTCTTTCGAATAGCGCCACATCTCGATGTCGTAATTTTTCATCGACGCGTTCTTGACACGCAGCATCGCCTCGAGCGCGCCGAGCCCGACGAGTATCGCCACGACGAAGATGAGGCCCGAGAAGACGATGTTCTTGATGTTCATCCGCGTGTTTACCCCTTCACACGGCACCTGAGCGCTCCTGTTAGCGCTGGGCGAATAGGTGCTGCTCTATATCTGCTGGTTACCCCGCCGACAACGGCACTGCTCTCGTCAGAGCGATGGTTATGGTGGATCGAGCACAGTGGAGCAAAATGCCCGCGGACCTGCGGCGCACTTGCCACAAGCCTGGGCGATTTGGCGCGCGCGAAAGCGGTTATCCACCTCGCAAAAATCGTAAGTGATTGATTAGGCGTGCGCTCACTAGCGCGCGTCGATAACCGTTGATGCCGCTCATACTTTTCTTCACATCGCAGCACGCGTTGGCTAGGCTTCCAGAAGGCGGCTTGGCATTACGTGTCGGCGCGCGTTCCTTGAGGAGTTGCTCAGAAGCTGCAATGGCGCACGAAGTCTTCGATCGCGAAGAGAAAGTCAAAGGCTCGTCCGACCGCAATTTCGGGCTTGTCATGGGCGCCTTCTTCCTCCTCGTGGCGCTGGCGCCGCTGCTGCACAAACCACTCTGGCATCAGCCGGTTCGCTTGTGGGCGGTGGGAGTCGCGATCGCTTTTGCGGTGCTGGCGGTCGCGTGGACGAAGCCGCTTACGCCGCTCAATCTGTTGTGGACCAAATTTGGGCTCTTGCTGCACATGATCGTCAGCCCGATCATGCTGGCGGGGATCTTCTATGTGTCGGTCGTGCCGATCGGGCTCATTTTGCGCGCATGCGGCAAGGATCTGCTGCGGCTCAAGCGCGATCCCGATGCTTCGAGCTACTGGATCGAGCGCACGCCACCCGGACCGGACCCGGTCACCATGAAAAACCAGTTCTAGGGGGCACTCGCATGGGGTTTCTTTCGGAATTCTCGTCCTTCCTGCTCGCGCGCAAGAAGTTCTGGCTGCTGCCGATCTTCATCATCATGGTGCTGTTCGGCGGGCTGGTGCTGCTGACCAAGGGGTCGGCTGTCGCGCCCTTCATCTACACGATCTTCTGACCAAAGGCCGGTAGATGTGCATCGTGGGTCTTTCGGCTTTCTACCATGACAGTGCTGCCGCGCTGGTCATGGACGGCGATATCGTGGCCGCCGCGCAGGAAGAGCGTTTCACGCGCAAGAAGCATGACTCGGCCTTTCCGCGGCACGCGCTTGAATATTGTCTAGACCAGGCGGGCGTGAAACTGCGCGACGTCGACTACGTGGCGTTCTACGATAAGCCCTTCCTCAAATTCGAGCGCCTGCTCGAGACGTATCTCGCGTTCGCGCCGAGGGGCTTTCAGTCGTTCCGCATGGCGCTGCCCGTGTGGCTCAAGGAGAAGCTGTTCCAGAAGCAGCTGCTGCGCGATGAGTTGCGCGAGCTCGACGCCGACTTCGACTGGGAAAACAAGTTGCTGTTTTCCGAGCACCACCAGAGCCACGCGGCGTCGGCCTTTTTCCCCTCGCCGTTCGAGGAGGCGGTCGTGCTCACGATGGACGGCGTCGGAGAATGGACCACGACGTCGGTTGGGTATGGGCGCGGCAATACGCTCGAAATGCGCAAGGAGCTGCACTTTCCCCATTCGCTCGGGCTGCTCTACTCGGCCTTCACCTACTACACCGGCTTCAAGGTCAACTCGGGCGAGTACAAGGTCATGGGGCTCGCTCCCTACGGCAAGCCGGTTTACGCCGAGCGGATCCTCGACAAGCTGGTCGACCTCAAGCCCGACGGCACCTTCCGCCTCGATCAATCCTATTTCGACTACTGCACCGGCCTGCGCATGACCAACGGCCGCTTCGACAAGCTGTTCGGCGCCCCCGCACGCAAGCCCGAGCAACCGCTCGAGCAACGGCACATGGATCTCGCCGCGTCGGTACAAGCCGTCACGGAAGAAGTTGTGTTGCGCCTGACACGCTCGATCGCCGAGGAGACGGGCGCGGAAAACCTCTGCCTCGCCGGAGGTGTCGCGCTCAATTGCGTCGCCAACGGCAAGGTGCTGCGCGACGGCAAGTTCAAGCGCATTTGGGTGCAGCCGGCCGCAGGCGACGCCGGGGGCGCGCTCGGCGCGGCGCTTGCTGCCTACTACCAGCACAAGGGGCAGCGGCGCATCGTCGACGACAACCGGCTCGACGCCATGAGCGGATCTTACCTGGGCCCAGGCTTCGACGACGATGACAGCGAGCGGCGCCTCACGGCGGTCGGCGCGAAATTTACGCGGCTGACGAGCGACGGTCTGATCGAGCGCGCGGTCGCTGATCTCGCCAACGAGAAGGCGCTCGGCTGGTTCCAGGGCCGGATGGAATTTGGACCGCGCGCACTGGGCAACCGCTCTGTGATCGCCGACCCGCGTTCCCCTGCCATGCAGTCAACGCTCAATCTCAAGGTCAAATATCGCGAATCGTTCCGCCCCTTTGCGCCGGCCGTGCTGAGTGAGGACGTATCCGACTGGTTCGAGATCCAGTCGGAGAGCCCGTACATGCTCATGGTCGCCGACGTGGTCTCGGGAAAGCGCCGCCGCATGACCGGGGAGGAGGAGGCGCTGTTTGGCATCGCGAAGCTCAACGTGCCCCGCTCGGACATTCCCGCCGTGACGCACGTCGACTATTCAGCGCGCGTCCAGACCGTGCACGCCGAAACGAACCCGCGGTTCCATTCGCTGCTTTCCGCCTTCAAGGGTAAGACCGGCTGCCCCGTGCTGGTGAACACCAGCTTCAATGTGCGCGGCGAGCCCATCGTCCGCACGCCCGAGGACGCTTTCCGCTGCTTCATGGGAACCGAGCTCGATGCGCTCGCAATCGGCAATTTGTATCTTGTGAAGAGCGAGCAGGATCCGACCCTTAAACTCGATTACAAAAACGCTTTCGAACTCGATTGATTTCCTTGGAAATGGATTTGCCCGCTTTTCGATCTGCTAAAGCACTGGGCAGATGAGACCTTTGGCGATTTTGGCCGCAATCCTGACACTGCCGCAAAGTTAGGCTCTAGAAGCCAAGGAAGAAGCGTGTCGACGCCGGTTCAGTTGCCGGCGAGAACCGGCCTATGGGCTTGAAAAGTGGTCAATATCCCTGCACTCCTACTGTCGTGACGGTAGGACGCGCCGGGGGCCATTGGCGGGGTAGTCCGAAGTAAGGGTCCTCGCGAGCCGGCGGCTCGCGTTGAAAAGTTCGCCGATGAAGCAGCCGAGGTTCACCGAGCAACAGATCGACTTCCTTTTGCGTCACGCCACCGTTGTTCCCGACAACGATGCCGGCGTCGAGGCCGCTATCGACGATGACGTCATTACGGAAGACGGCGCCGAAAACGGCCCGGCCCCCGGTGCTGATGCAGCACCAACCGCGAATGGCGCAGATGACGTATTGCCGGCGGACGCAGCGCTGCCGCTCCACGCGCCTACAGAAACCGAGCCAAACGAGCTTGAACAGGCACAAGAGGAGACATCTCCTCCACCTTACGATACGGCTGCCGTCGCCGACGCGATAGCAGCCCTCACTGACGCGTCGGGGCCGCAGGAAGCCGCCGAGCCGGCGGAGGACTTGCCCCAGACAACTAACGCTTCGACCGAGCAGGAAGCATCCTTCTCGGGGGAAGCGCCGGAGCCGGTCGAGATCTTGCCCGCGGCGGTTGAGGCATCCGACCCCGAGGAACCGCACGCTCCATCGGAAGCTTCGGCACCAGCCATGGCCGCCCCGGCTCCCGCGCAGGCCACCGCCGAGATTTCGCCGAATACCTTCGACCTCTTCCGCAAGAAATATGCTGGCCTGTCGCTGGAAGACATGAGCCGGCTGCAAAAGCTCGAGGACGAGAACTCGCGTCTCAGGGAGCTTATTGCGAGGCTGATCGTGGAGCGGCAGCCGGCGCCTGAATCCTACGACGAGCCGCCCGAGCCCGCGATGCCCTCGTTCATGGCGAAGTCGTCCGGGCCAGCAATCAGCAGCACCGAGCTTGCACCCTATGAGTTTGACGTTGGCGACCGCGCGGCAATGACGATTGCCGCCGACAATTCGCCCTCCGATGCGATCGAGGCAGCAAAGCACGCCGCAGCCACGATGGGAGAAGCCTGGAAGCACGCGCGAGTATCGGCGGCGCGCCTGATCGTTCGAGCTCGCGAGCTGCATCCTGGGACCGTCGCACCCGTTGTACGCCAATCGGCAGGGCGAGCGGCGGCACGGCTCAAGACGGCAATTCGCAATGCGCCCAATATTCGCAACCTCTCGTGGGGCGAGGCTCGGCGCATTGCGGCTGGCGCTGCCAAAGGAGCGCGGCGCAAATCGAAAGGCCGCGAGATCCTGCTGGCTGGCATTGCGGGAGGTCTGGTGGCGGGCTTCGCGGTCGGGATCAAGAGCAGCCCGCTCGATGAGACCGAACCGGTGATGCTTCCCGTCGACACGAGCGTCCGGCTCAACAGCTTTAGCGCGATCTCTGGATCTTTGGCGAAGGGCTGGGACAAGCCGCAGCCCTGGGGCACGTGGATGGTCGGCAGCCAGGCCAGCGTGACGCTCGGAGTCGACGGCCCCTCGCGCGGGGATGTCGAGCTTCTGATCGAGGGAAAGACGCAGCCGGTGCAAGGCGTCGATCCGCCCACTGTCACCGTCCGCTTCAACGATGCAGAACTCGGCCGTTGGCAATTGCCGGCCCAGGCCGGTCAGTTGCGCCGCCGCTTCATTGTGCCGGCCGCTATATTCAATCGGGGCACCGATGCACGGGTGAGCTTTGATCTCGCCTCGACACCGGCGTCAGGTGTTTTTGGCGTTCAAGCACTGTCGCTGCGCGACGTTCGCTTTCTGGCAAATTTCAGGGGCTTCGTCGACACCTGCACCCCGGAGAAGCTCGGCGGCTGGGCGGTGGCAGACGGCGCTCCGGTCAGCGTTGTCGCCAGCGTGGACGGAAAGCCGATCGCAGCAGAATGGACCAATCTCGAACGCAACGACCTCGCCTCGCGCAAGATTCCTGCGGACGCGGGCTTTGTGCTTAAGCCCGAAACGCCCATCGCATCCGGCAGCAAGGTCGAAGTGCGATTTGCCAACGGCCGCCCGCTGAATGGCTCACCGTGCAAGCCGTGACGGGCCAAGGGTTTGTCGCCTGTGTCCGGGCATGCCAGTATGAAGCGTTGCGAGCGGCCAATTCCCCAATCAGAACGCCTTAAATCATGGCCGACAAAGCGGACGGCTGACCCATCATGCAATTTTCCGGTCCGCTGATCGTGGTATCCGCGGCGATTGCCACCGCCGCACTGCTTGCATTGCTTCGCCCGATGCTTGTCAGGGTCGCCCTTGCCGCTCCCAATGCGCGATCCTCGCATCGGCAGCCGACGCCGCAAGGCGGTGGCGTCGCGGTGGTCGCCGCGACGATTGCGATCAGCGCCATTGCAGTGTTTGGCTTCGCTTTTTCGCCGGACGTCGCCGAAAGACTTTTGCCGGTGCTTGGTGCGGTGTTGCTGCTCGCGGCCGTCGGGTGCCTCGACGATATCTTTTCGCTTGGCACGGTGCCGCGGCTCTTGGTGCAGGGGATCGCTGTTGGGATCGTGCTGGTCGCGTTGCCGGCGGATATGCGCGTACTGCCGTGGCTGCCGGAGTGGCTCGAGCGCGGGTTGCTGTTTGTCGGCGGCGTCGCGTTCGTGAACCTCGTCAACTTCATGGACGGCATCGACTGGATGATGGTGGTGGAGGTCGTGCCCATCACGGCCGGTGTCGCTCTGATCGGCGTGCTCGAACCGCTCCCCGCGGAGGCCGTTCCCGTCGCTCTGGCGTTAGGCGGGGCGATGATCGGCTTTGCGCCGTTCAATCGGCCGGTAGCGCGATTGTTCCTGGGTGACGTTGGCAGTTTGCCGATTGGCTTGTTGGTCGGCTGGCTTCTGGTGCTCGTCGCATCCGCGGGGCACTTGGCCGCGGCGGTGCTGCTGCCGCTTTATTTCATCGCCGATGCGACCGTGACGATGCTGCGGCGGTTGCGCGCCGGCGAACGGCTGTGGGAGGCGCACCGCACGCACTTCTACCAGCGCGCCAGCGACAACGGGTTCAGCACCATGCAGATCGTTGCGCGCGTGTTTGCGGTCAACGTCGTTCTTGTGGCGCTGGCGGTTGTCAGTGTCGTCGTGGCCTCGCGTGCCGTTTGCATCGGCGCCGTTGCGGCAGGATGTACGTTGGTCGCGTGGATGATGGCGAGCTTCACGCGGGCTGGGTCGTGAGTGGTGCCGTCCTCGTTACCGGCGCGTCGGGGTTCATCGGACGCGCGCTCGTGACCTCGCTGGCTCAGTCCGGCAGAGCCGTGCGGGCAGCGACCCGTCACCCCGAAGCGTTGGTGTCGCGGCCGGGCGTTGAGGTTGTCGCGACGGGCGATCTGACCGGGCCGATCGCGTGGGAGCAGCTGCTCGGCGGCGTCGACGCGGTCGTGCATTTGGCGGCGATCGCGCACGTCGGACCGGGCGTCGCGGCCGAGCTTTACGATCGCGTCAATCACCGTGCGACAGCCGATCTCGCTGCGGCGTGCGTGCGCGCCGGCGTTCAGCGCTTCGTTTTCATGTCGTCCGTGCGGGCACAGACCGGACCTGCTTCGGCGTCGATTGTGCGCGAGTGCGATGCGCCGGTGCCGACGGAGTCCTACGGGCGCTCCAAGTTGCTGGCCGAGGCGGCGGTGCGGGCACAACCCCTCGCCTGGACAATCTTGCGGCCGACATTGGTTTATGGCCCAGGGGTAAAGGGAAATGTCGCGAGTTTAACGCGACTTGCCCGGCTGCCTGTCCCGCTGCCGTTTGCCGGATTTATCGACGCCAAGCGCTCGCTTCTAGGCCTCGATAATCTCGTATCGGCGGTTCGTTATGCGCTTGATAATGCGGATAGAACGTCAAACGAGATTTACCTCGTAGCTGACACTGACCCGGTCAGCCTCGCCCAAATCGTCACCGCGCTGCGCGAGGGCTCCGGCCACTCCTCCCGGCTCTTTAATTTACCTCCATCCTACGTTGCTCAACTTCTTCGAGTTTTAGGGCGTCGTGATCTCTGGGAGCGGCTCGGCGGATCCCTCGTCGTCGATACGGGAAAGCTCGTCGCCGCCGGATGGCGTCCCGTCCACGATACCGAAGCGGGCCTGCGCCGCCTCGCCGAACACGCAGGCTTAGTCGCGACGCTCCAATCTTATCCCCGCAGCGCCAGCGCGGCCGATACTCGCCGCATGAAACTCTGCGCCGGGATCCTAAGGCCATGGACGACACGCCCAATTTGAACCTGCCCTACATCATGGCGGCGCAGGCGCAAAAGCACGTCACGCACAACGAGGCGATCCGCGCGCTCGACGCGATCGCGCAGATCGGCATTGCCGACCGCGATCTGACGGTGCCGCCTTCGAGCCCGACAGAAGGGTCGAGCTACATCGTTGCGATCGGAGGAACTGGAGCCTGGTCCGGCAAGGATCATAAAATTGCAGCTTGGCAGGATGGGGCGTGGGCGTTTTATGCGCCGCGCGAAGGCTGGCTTGCCTGGGTTGCCGACGAGGATCTGCTGCTGGTCTGGGACGGCAGCGCGTGGACCCATGCGGCCGGCGCGGCTTCCGCAGCTTTCACCGGGCTTTCGGATGTGCCCCCGAGCTATGCGGGCGCTGCCGGATCGATGGCCGTCGTAAAATCGGATGAGACGGGGCTCGGATTCTCAAACGAGGTGACGCTGCTCGGCATCAACGCGAGCGCGGACTCAACCAACAAGCTCGCGATCGCATCGGCGGCGAGCCTGTTCAATCACGCAGGCGCCGGCCACCAGCACAAGATCAACAAGAATGCCGCCGGCGACACCGCCTCCCTCCTGTTTCAAACAGGGTTCTCGGGCCGTGCGGAATTTGGCACCACGGGCGACGACGATTTCCACGTCAAGGTGAGTGGCGACGGCTCGAGCTGGACCGAGGCTGTTGTCGTCGACAAGGATACAGGGAACATCGGCCTCGGCACATCGAGCCCCTCGCAGCAACTGCACATCTACGGCGATGCTCCTGGCGACGGGGTCACGGGCTTGCAGATCACCGACGCCCTGAGCAGCGCATCTAATGTGCTCATCGGCTCGCTCAAAAGCTCAGACAGTACTTACCTGTTTGCCGGAATCTGGATGGGTTCGAGCGCCCTCAGCCCGGGATTTGAAAACGGCGTCTTCGGACTGGATGACGGCGGTGCCGGCGGCACGATTTTCAACGCTCCCGGTACCAACAACATTTCGTTGCGCGTCGCAAACGACACCAAGATGCTGGTGAAGGGAACGACCGGCAACGTGGGAATCGCCACGACGAGCCCCGCCGTGAAGCTCGACGTCAACGGGCCTGTCCGCGTGAAGTCCTACACCGTCAGCGGCGTCCCTTCGGCTTCGACCGCCGAGGGGCAGATCATTTATGTCTCCAACGAGACCGGCGGAGCGGTGCTCGCCTTCTCCGATGGGACTAATTGGCGGCGCGTCACGGATCGCGCTGTGATATCCTAGTCGCTCCCAGTCTCATACGGACGGTCAGCGATGGATGAGGAGAACGAGCGACGCACCGGCACTCCCCGCAAGCCAACGCGGGCGGAACGGCTCGAGGCCGAGCTCAAATCGAACCTCAAAAAACGCCGGCAGCAGAAGCAGGCGCGCCAAGCGACGCCGCCGTCCACTGGGCGCGATGACGATCAAAACTGATCCGCGCGCGTAATAATTCGCAACATTTTCCGACACAGAAAAGCCGCCTCGCCTTGAGAGCTTTCTCTATCATCACCGCTGTTTTTGCAGCTGAAAGGGCTGTGCACCGGCTTGCGGAGGAGCCGGTTTTACCGCATGGCAAGGAACGGCAAGCGGAGGTTAAACGTACGGCAATCGGCGGCAAAAATCCGGCAAGTGGAAGCGAAAACTTGCTGGAAAGGGGTCGAAGCGCATAATCAGGGTTTCTGGCGGCCTTGCGGAGTTTGGGACGGCGCGAATGGCCGCGGGGATGGGCAGTTTGGGATGGGCGGGGTAAATGGATCGAATCAGGATTACCGGGGGCGTGCCCCTCAACGGCACGATACCGATCTCGGGCGCGAAGAACGCAGCCCTGCCGTTGATGATCGCGAGCCTGCTGACCGCAGACCGGCTCACCTTAAAAAACGTTCCCAACTTAGCCGACGTCAATCTGCTCGCCCGCATCCTGCGCAACCACGGCGTTGACCTCGCCGTCGACGGCAAGCGTCCCGGTCCCGCGCAGCACATCGGCGAAACCTTCCATCTTTCGGCGCGCGATATCGTCGACACGGTGGCTCCCTACGAAATGGTGAGCCGCATGCGCGCGAGCTTCTGGGTGCTCGGGCCGCTGCTCGCCCGCTGCGGCCAGGCCAAGGTTTCGCTGCCCGGCGGCTGCGCCATCGGCACGCGCCCGGTCGATCTGCACTTGATGGCGCTGAAGGAGCTCGGCGCCGAGATCGACATCGAGGCCGGCTACGTTCTGGCAAAAGCCAAGGGCGGCTGTCTGCGCGGCGGCCGCGTCGTATTCCCCAAGGTCTCCGTCGGCGCCACGCACAATGCGCTGCTCGCCTCCGCCTTGGCGCGCGGTGAGACCGTGCTCGAAAATGCCGCGCGCGAGCCCGAGATCGGCGATGTCGCCGAGTGCCTCGTCAAGATGGGCGCCAAGATCGAAGGCATCGGCACCTCGACCTTGCGCATCCAGGGCGCCGACCGCCTCGAAGGCGCGGTGCACTCGGTTCTGGCCGACCGCATCGAGACCGGCACCTTTGCCATGGCCGTCGCCGCGGTGGGCGGCGACGTCCTGCTCGAAGGCGCACGGCCTGAGTTGCTCAAAACGGCGCTCGACGAACTGGCGAAGACCGGCGTCGAGATCAAGACAACCAACAGCGGCATTCGCGTTACCCGCAATGGGCACGGCATCGAGCCGGTGGCACTCGAGACGCAGCCGTTCCCCGGCTTTCCCACCGATCTGCAGGCGCAGCTCATGGCGCTGATGACGACCGCCAAAGGCACGAGCGTCATCCGCGAGACGATCTTCGAGAATCGCTTCATGCACGTGCAGGAGCTGGCGCGTCTCGGCGCCGACATCCAGCTGCACGGCGACACGGCCACCATCAAGGGCGTCAAGGGTCTGACCGGCGCCCCGGTGATGGCGACGGATCTGCGCGCGTCTGTTTCGCTGGTGATCGCCGGACTGATGGCGGAGGGCGAGACAATGATCAACCGCGTCTATCATCTGGATCGCGGGTTCGAGCAGCTCGAGCAAAAGCTGTCGCGTTGCGGCGCGCAGATCGAGCGTCTTTCGAGCTGATCGCTTAATTTGAAAATTGCGACGGGCCCGGAGTGCGCACTCCGGGCCCGTCGTCGTTCCCGCTGCCGTGTTGGTGCCCGAGCCACGGTACGGCCCGCACGTTTCATCGGCGATGAACAAAAACTCTAAATTGCTGTGATCGTTCGAAGCTGCTCGGGGGCCGCGATCGCCAGCACGGGCGCATCGGCTCAGGAGAGGTCGATCTCGCCGTTTACGACGTGATTGAGATTGGCCCCTTCGGCGGTCAGCACCATCTTTACCTTGAGCTTGCCTTTGCCGGCCAAGTGATGCTCGCGCACCGCATCCTCGATCGCCTGCTGGGAGGAAACGCCGACCTCTTTCAAAAAGCGGCGCAGCGAAAGATTGAAGCGTTCGTTTTCCATCGCGTTTCTCCCTCGTCTTGCGAGCTGGCCAATGCAGAGCGCGAATCGCGCCGCCGATCGAGCGCCAATCTAATGCGTTCCCCCGCAGAACGCACAGGCCCCTGGGTAGGCTCACTCGTGCCCGAGGGGCAGTGATGCCCGATGCGTGGTGCGGAGCCATTTAGGCCGTCAATTCAAGGGGGGCAGGTTGCACGGGCGGGCGGCACCGCTATCAAAGCTCACATTCGGGGATTTCCAATGTCCGCAACGCCCGCCGGGGACGCTTGAGCGCATGCAAGATCTGAAGTTGATTGCCCTCGATCCCGACGATCTTCGGGTGCTGTCCTGCCATCTGCAGGACGCCGTCATGCGGGTCGGTGACATGGCGTATCTAAAAGATGAGCTGCGCTTTGCCGCCATCGTCAACCGCTTCGATTGGGAGCAGGCGGCGGCGGGCGAGGGCCCCTACGAGCGCAAGCGGTCGGGCTTGCGTTTTGAGCGCGTGAAGAGCGCACAGGTCGCCGGCATAGATCTGAAGCAGAAAGACACCGTCCTCGCGCTGTTGGCGGTTACGTTCGAGCCGGCAGATGCTCCGTCGGGCGAGCTGACGCTCAGTTTCGCGGGCGGTGGCGCGATCCGCCTCGGCGTCGAATACATCGAGGCGGAGTTGCGCGATCTCGGCGCAGCCTGGCGCGCACAGCGAATGCCAGAGCACGCGGGCGACGACCCATCAACGACCTCGTAGGGAGACGGTCCACGCGGCCGATCACGTGATGCCCAAGCGGCTTAAGACCGGGTCCCCCGGCTTTGAGGAGGCGTTCGCAGCCTTGCTCGCCGAAAAGCGCGAGGTATCCGCCGATGTCGACGCCGTCGTGGCAAAGATCATTGCCGACGTAAAGGCGCGCGGCGATGCGGCGCTGATCGAGCTGTCGCGCTCGCTCGACCGCATCGATCTCGACAGTGTAGGGATGCGTGTTACGCCCGACGAGATGCGCCAGGCCGAGGCCGCGTGCAGCTCCGCCACTCTCGATGCGCTGAACTTTGCGGCCGAGCGCATCGCCGATCATCACCGCCGCCAGCTGCCGGTCAACGAACGCTACATGGACGAGCTCGGCGTGGAGCTCGGCTGGCGCTGGACGGCAGTTGAATCCGCTGGCCTCTACGTGCCGGGCGGACTGGCGTCCTATCCAAGCTCCGTCCTGATGAATGCGATTCCCGCCCGCGTCGCCGGCGTGCCGCGCATCGTCATGGTGGTGCCGGCGCCGGGCGGCGAGCTGAACCCGCTCGTGCTCGCGGCGGCAAGGCTGGCGGGCGTCGACGAGGTCTACCGCATCGGCGGCGCGCAAGCCGTAGCCGCGCTTGCCTACGGGACAAAGAGCATCGCGCCGGTCGCCAAGATCGTGGGGCCAGGCAATGCCTACGTGGCGGCAGCCAAGCGGCAGGTGTTCGGCATCGTCGGCATCGACAGCATCGCGGGGCCGTCGGAGGTGCTGGTCATCGCGGACAGGCACAATGATCCCGAATGGATTGCGGCCGATCTCTTGGCGCAGGCCGAGCACGACACGGCCGCGCAGTCGATCCTGATCACGGACGACAAGGCCTTCGCCGATGCCGTAACGGCGGCGGTGGAGCGGCAACTCAAGACGCTGCCGCGCGGGAACATCGCGGGCGAAAGCTGGAACGTGTTCGGCGCCGTGATCGAGGTGGCGTCCTTCGCCGAGGTGCCGCCGCTGGCGGATCGCATCGCGGCCGAGCATCTGCAGATCGCGACCGACCGGCCCGAGGAGCTGTCGGACGCCATCCGCAATGCGGGCGCGATATTCATCGGCAGGCTGACGCCGGAGATGATCGGCGACTATGTGGCGGGCTCCAACCACGTGCTGCCGACGGCGCGCAGCGCTCGCTTTTCCTCGGGCCTCGGCGTCATCGATTTCATGAAGCGCACCTCGCTCTTGAAGCTCGACGCCAAGGCGCTCGCCGCCCTGGCGCCGGCCGCCATGACGCTGGCGCGTGCCGAGGGACTTGAAGCGCATCGCCGCTCGGCCGAGATGCGCGTCGACGCGCCGCCATCGAGCACACGCACGAGCACACCATGACCGAGCCAGCAAAGCCGGCGGCGGACAACAAGGCGCGGCTGATCACCATCACGCTCGACGAGAAGTCGACCTCGACCGCCAACCCAAACATCGAGCACGAGCGCGAGGTGGCGATCTTCGACATCCTCGAGGGCAACAGCTTCGTTCTCGACGGGCGCGACGACGGCCCTTATGCGCTGAACCTGGGCATCGTCGAGGACCGCCTTGTGTTCACGGTCGGCGACGAGACGGGCAATGCTCTCGTCACGCACATGCTGTCGCTGACGCCGCTGAAGCGCATCATGAAGGACTACTTCCTGATCTGCGAAAGCTACTACGAGGCGATCCGGTCGGCGCCGCCCTCGCGTATCCAGGCGATCGACATGGGCCGGCGCGGACTGCACGACGAGGGCAGCCAGGTGCTCTCTGAGCGTCTCGGCGGCAAGATCACCATCGACCTCGATACCGCGCGGCGGCTGTTCACGTTGATCTGCGCGCTGCACTGGAAGGGATAGGTGCATGGCGCGGGAGGGCTCGGCTGACGGGAAACGTCAAGCAGCGGCACTCCTGGGCGCCAACGTGCCGCAAGACGCCCGCCCGGTGCCGGGCGCGGTGCTGTTCGCCTGCACCATGAATACCGTGCGCTCCGTCATGGCGGCGGCGATCATGAGCCACCTCGCCGGGCAGCGGTGCTACGTGCGCTCGGCCGGCGTCAAGGCCGGCGAGCCCGATCCCTTCGTCGCCGTCGTCATGAACGAGATCGGCATCGACGTTTCCAAGCACAGCCCGGAAACGCTGAGCGATCTGCACGACACCTCGTTCGATCTCATCGTGACGCTGTCGCCCGAGGCGCATCATCAAGCTCTCGAGCTTACGCGCAGCATGGCGGTGGAGGTCGAATACTGGCCGACCTTCGACGTCACGATGATGCAGGGGCAGGGCAATCGCGAGCAGGTGCTTGCGCATTACCGCGCGGTGCGCGACCAGCTGTTTGCCCAGATCAAGACCCGGTTCGCGTTCTGAGGCGGTCGGGCGGCGCGACGATATCGGCGCTGGGGGCGGTGCCGGGCGGCAGCAGGTACCAGATCTCCTGCGCGCCGAGCCCTTTGATCTCGACCGATCCGCGCGGCTCGAAGGAAAACGCATCGCCGAGCTTGGCGTGCGAGGCAGGGCACACGAGGATGCGTCCCGGCGACGACAGGCCTTCGAGCCGGCTTGCGAGATTCACGGGGTCGCCCCACACGTCGTAGCTGAATTTCTTGGTGCCGATGACGCCGGCGGTGACCGGCCCCGAGGCGAGACCGACGCGAATATTGATCGCCAACCCCGAATCCGCGCGCATCCGCTCGATGCAGGCGAGCATGTCGAACGCCATGCGCGCGAGCCGCGCGGTGTGGTCAGGGACGGGCTCTGGAAGGCCCGCGACCACCATGTAGGCGTCGCCAATGGTCTTGATCTTTTCCACGCCGTTCTTGACCGCGAGCGCGTCGAATTGCGTGACGATGCGGCTCAGCATGTTCACCGTCTGGTCGGCGCCGAGCCGGCGCGCGAGCGCCACGAAGCCTGAGATGTCGGCGAACATAACCGAGGCGTCATCGATCGAATCGGCGATCAGCGTGCCGGGCTTGGCCTTCAGCCGCTCCACGATCGCGTCGGGCAGCACGTTGCGCAGCACCGCGTCGGTCTCGGCCTTGGCGCGCTCGGCTAAGCTGAACGCGTAGTACACCGAGGCCGCGATCAGCAGCACGGTCGTCACCGCGCCTTGCACGTAAAGCGAGTTGATCTGGCCCTGCTCCTCGGGCGACATAAGTCCGGCGCCCGGAAACCAGAACCACGCGCACAAGTGCAGGACCAGTCCTGCGACCACGATGCCGGCGATCAGCCGGATGCGCTTCAGATCGAAAATGACGAAGGGCGCGGCCGCAGCGATGATGTACTGCAGCTGCGCGCCGCCTTGCCTGGAGAAGAACGCCGCAAATCCAAACAGCGCCAAGTACTCTGCGCCCACGAGCATGAGACCGCCCGCGATCTCGCTTATGCGGTGCGCGAACGGCACCAGCAGCGCGACGATCACGAGCGCGACGTTGATGAAGATCATCGGCGCATAGCGATTGAAATCCATCGCCGTCTGCTGGACAGCGTACAACAGCGTCGTCGCTGCGATCAGGTACGCCATCATGTTGAGGATCTTGAGACGGCGCCGCACGTCGGAGGGATAGCCCGCGGTGCCGGCGTTGGCCGCCAGGTGCAGTAGCGCGCGGACCCGGCGCACGTAGGGGTGCGCGAAGGCGGCCGACAGAGAGGTCCCGACCCTGGACCTCAGCCTACTCAAATACTGCATGATCGGCATGTCGCGGCGCGGCGCTCAATTGACGGCTTGGCGCGATCTTAGCGCAGACCGTGTGTCATGACGAAGTCCGATGCTGCGCAGCGAGGTTAAGGCTGCCGCCGCCAGCGCCTCATTCCCCGCCCGCGATCGTCTGCAATTCCTCGATGTCACAGACGAACCGCCCCTCGCTGCGCTCCAAGGCACCGCTCGATTTCGAGCAGGGAGAGGGCGGTATTGACCTTGGGACGGCTCGCCCCGATGAGGAGCGCAAGCTCGCTCTGGGACATGGGCAGCTCGATCGTAACGCGGCCTTCGTCCTTGCCAGGCTCCTTCTGGCGCGCGGCGGCGAGGAAGAAGCGGGCAAGCCTGCCTTCGATGGGGTAGAGCGCGATCGCCTCGAGCTGCTGGTCGGCTTCGCGCACGCGCGTGCACAGGAAGCGGATTGCCGCGTCGCCGACGACGGGCCTGGTATCCACCAGCCGCTTGAACGCCGGCTTCGACAGCGTCAGCGCGACCACCTTGCCGACGGCCGTCGCGTCCGCGCTGCGCGGGCCGCCATCGAGCATGGCGATCTCGCCGAAGATCGAGCCGGCCTCCGCGTGCGCGAACGAAAGCTCGCGGCCTTCCGCGGTGAGCACCGAGAGCCGCACCCGGCCGCTGACGACAAGGTAGATCTCGCGGCCCGTGTCGCCGCGCGCAAAGATCACCTGACTTTGATCGAAGGAGACCTCGCGCATCTCGTCGCCGACCGCGCGGCGGTCCGCATCGTCGAGCTGCCCGAAAAGAGGGGTGCGGCCCAACAGTTCGACGATGGCTGCTTTTGCGATCATGGTTGGGCAATCATGGTTGGACCCTGGCAACGTGGTCGCGGACCGAATTTAGCCTGGAAAATGTGTGCCATGACGACGACGGATTGACCACTTGCTTTTGCGATCCGCCCTTTGCATTGTCCTGGCGCCGAGCCCCATCCATGCCGGCTTTCGAGCAAGCTTGGCTGCATGCTAGGACCCAAACTTGTTTGCATCGCGAAATGCAAAGATTGTGCTTATCCGGCAATGCGTAGACCCGCGTCCTTTGGCTCACTTCTGCTCGTCTTCGAGACGTGTGTTTCATGCACAAGTCGTCCGGCATCGATGATGCTTCCTTGCAGGTGAAATTTCCATGACTGCCAAGGCCGCCTTCTTAACTGCTTTGAGTTCGAACCGACCGGCCGCGCCGCGAAACCCTGCGCCGGGAGCTGGCGCGCGAGAACGCCTCGAGCAACGAGGCGGCCGCGCGGCCCACACTGGTGCTGGCCTCCGCCAGCCCGCGCCGGCTGCGCCTTTTGGCCCAGGTCGGCATCGAGCCCGACGCTCTGCGCCCGACCTCGATCGACGAATCCGCGCGCCGCGGAGAGATGCCGCGCGCCTATGCGGCGCGGCTTTCGCGCGCCAAGGCCGAGGCCGCGCGCGACCAGATCGCCAACGACAAGGACATCGCGGCAGCCTACGTGCTCGCCGCCGATACCGCCGTCGCGATCGGGCGGCGCATCATCATGAAGCCCTCCAACATCGAGGAGGCGGCGAATTGCCTGCAGCTTCTGTCGGGCCGCGCCCATCGCGTGCTGACGAGCGTGTGCCTGATCACGCCGGATGACCGCGTGCGCCACCGCATCGTCGACACGCGCGTGCGCTTCAAGCATCTGTCGCGCGAGGAGATCGAGGCCTATATCGCGTCAAGGGAGTGGCGCGGCAAAGCCGGCGGCTACGCGATCCAGGGTCTCGCCGGCTGCTTCGTGCAGAAGATCATCGGCTCCTACTCGAGCGTCGTCGGCCTGCCGCTCACCGAGGTGGTATCGCTGCTCGTAGGCGAGGGCTTCCCCATCCACTTTGCCTGGGTGCGGGCGGCGGAGCTCGACCCGAGCTAGGCGCACCGGCTTAGGTTCGCCGCCGCGGGCGCTCCGACGTGGCGCGCGGGATGGTGCAAGACCCAGAGCGCAGAGTTGAGGTCGCAAGATCATGGCCAGTGGCAAACCACGAGAGCCCCAAACTGTTGCCCCGCGCTGTCCGATATGCCGTGAGCCAACGGTTGCGGCCTATCGGCCGTTCTGCTCGTCGCGCTGCCGCGACGTGGACCTGGCGCGCTGGATGCGCGGCACCTACGCCATTCCCGGCGGCCAGGCAGACGCCGACGAGGATGGCGAGGATGCCGCGGCCCAGCGGGCGCCCGCGCGCAGCGACGATCGTGCCGAAGAGGATGGCGACGACCGCGATTGATGCCGTTTGGCGCGGCTGAGCCTTGCGTTGCGCCCGGCAGTGCCGCGGCGCTGGACACCCGCTGGGGCGCTCTCTATAACGACCGGGCTTTGGCCGTCCTCGGGGGTCTCGAGCCGGACATGCCGGAGCAAAAGCCCAGGTAGCTCAGTTGGTAGAGCACGTGACTGAAAATCACGGTGTCGCTGGTTCAATTCCAGCCCTGGGCACCACTCGGCTAATGCTTTCGTCAAGTCGGCTTGGTGATGCGCACTGGAATCGACTTAGCTGCCGGAACCTTGCTTCCCTCGGCGTAATGCCAGAGCGGAAGCAACGGATTGCACTCGGGATAGTAGCCGACGCAGCAGCCGCGGGGCACGTCATACGTCACGACGCGCAGGCCGCGCACAATGCGTTCGACATTATCGCCCGCGGCGCCGAGAAGATCGACGTTTTCACCGTCCCCGAGTCCCCGTTCCGCCATGTCATCCTTATGCATCAGCACCACCATGCGCGTGCCGTTGATCCCGCGCAGGCGATCATTGTAGCCGTAGACCGTGGTGTTGAACTGATCGTTGCTGCGTACCGTGATGAGAGTCAGCACACCTTCGCGCACGAACGGCAGGTCTGGATCCTCGGATAAGCTTCGCGGCGAGATGAAGTTGGCCTTGCCATTCGGCGTCGTCCATTTGCGCTCACGCGCGGGCAACGGCCGGTCGAAACCACCCGGATCCTTTATGCGTTCGTTGAAATTCGCAAATATCGCCGGATACGACTCCGCGATGGCCTCGCGGACGTGTGCGTAGTCGGCTGCTCCACTCATCCCAGTCGAGCCTGGGATTGGGCGGCAGGATGGCCTTGGCCAACCCGGCCACGATTCGGGCTCCGACAAGAGGTGTTCGCTCGCTGGCTCGACCTGGCCGTGCGAGGCGTGAAAGCGCCCCGTCGTATCTTCCACCGTAACGAATTGCGCGCCGGTGGCCTGGCGATCGATCTCGATGCGGCCGAGGCAGGGCAAGAGATAAGCGGCTTTGCCGTGAATGAGCGCACCGCGGTTGAGCTTGGTGACGATCTGGACGGTCAACTGCAGCTGCCGCCAGGCTCGCTCCATGATGTCCGTTTCCGGAATGGCGCGGATGAAATTGCCGCCGAGTCCGAATAAACGCTTTGACGCTGCGGTCTCGTACCGCCTCGCAGGCTTCGACCGTATTGAGACCGCGCTTGCGCGGTGGATCGAAGTCCGAATTGCTCCGCCATCCTGTCGAGCGGCACCAGTTCCGGCTTCTCGGTGATGCCGACCGTGCGCTGACCCTGCACATTGGAGTGTCCGCGAACCGGAAAGATGCCGGCTCCCGGTTTACCGATGTTGCCGCGAAGGAGCAGCAGGTTGCTCAACATCTGGATTGCGAGAACGCCCGAGCGGTGCTGCGTGAGGCCCATCCCGTAACAGGCGATCGTCGCGTCGGAATGGCGATAGACCCGCGTCGCGGCCTCTATATCGGCACGCTTCAAGCCCGAGCACAGCTTCGATGTCTCGCCACTGAAACTGCCGCATGGTTGCGACGAAATCGTCGAAACCGGCGGTGTCGTTGGCGATGAAATCCACATCGATTGCACGTTCACTGCCGTTCGCCTTTGCCTCGTCGTCCATTGCGAACAGCGCCTTCGACATGCCGACCAGAGCCGCCAGATCGCCGCCAGGGTTGAGCTGGTGATACTGCGTGCTGATTTGGGTTTCGCTAAAGGTGAGCATCTCCACCGGCGACTGCGGGTTGGTGAACCGCTCAAGCCCGCGCTCGCGCAGAGGATTGAAGGTGATGATGGGCACGCCACGTTTGCGGACGCCCTGCAGTTGATGCAGCATGCGCGGGACTGTTCACGCCGACATTCTGGCCGAGGAACAGGATGCAGTCGGTCTGCGGAAAGTCGTCGAGCTTTACGGTGCCGACGGGAACGCCGATGGTCTGCGGCAACGCCACGGACGTGCTCTCGTGGCACATGTTGGAGCTGTCGGGCAGGTTGTTGTTGCCGTACATGCGCGCCAGCAATTGGTACATGTACGATGCTTCGAGCGAGGCCCGTCCTGATGTGTAGAAGACGACCGACGCAGGTTCGAGCGACTTCAGCTCCGAACCGATTGCCCCAAAAGCCTCCTCCCAATCGATCGGAACATACTTGTCGGTGCTGCTGTCCCAACGCATCGGCTGTGTCAGCCGACCCGCCTCCTCAAGAGCATAGTCGGACCAGTTTTCCAGCTCCGAGACAGTGTGGGCCGCAAAAAATTCGAGCGAGCACCGCTTGTCGGTGATTTCCCACGCGGTAGCCTTGGCACCATTCTCGCAGAACTCGAACGGCTTTGCTGGATCGGGCTTGGCGTACGAGCAGCTTACGCAGGCGAAACCGCGCGGCTTGTTCTGGTGCCACAACGCGTAAGGACCCTTCAAGGGCACTGCTTCGCGCAACACGATCTCGGCGACGCTCTTGGCCGAACCCCACCCGCCGACGGGACCCCAATACGGTTCGATCTTGATATCTCGCGACATGACAGACGCTCCGGTTCAAGAGCCAAGTGTCGATTTTCAACAACAACGCTTAGAGATAGGCCTCTGCGTATCGATTGCGGATCCGAGCCGACCGGCCGGGCGGCCCTACTATTTAAATGTAAGCGACGCCGCGTCGTAATCACAGGCAGCCCGCGCGGCATTGCTTTGCTCAAGTATGCGGCGTGTCCATCGCGATAAGTAGATCACGCACGCGATTTCCGGTCGCGTGCTATTGTCGCTCACCCGACGTCAGCTTCGCCCGGAAACGGAGTGTATGGATTGAGGCGCGGGCGGTCAGCCGCGTTGGGCCTCATCCACAATTCCCCGCGTGGCGCCGCACGCGCTTCGCCCCCGCATTATCGCGCGTTTCTGGTTACTCTCGCCTCTTCTGGCAAAAAGGTTCTCCAACGATGGCTGATGCAGATCGCCTCGGAAAAATCGCTTCGATCGGCCAAGACCTCATCACGACGCAGTTGGCGATGGCAACGCAAACGCCGTCGCAAGCCCTCGAAGGGACCTGGGTACTCGGGTATTGCATCGGAATCTTCGATGCGCTCGCTCAACAAGCTGAACTTGATGATGCTGAAGGTTTCAGCCTCATCACTCTCGGCTTCCTCGGTCTCTTTGCAGACCCTGCGGATCCCGAGGCGGCGGAATTCGTTCGTCGCTCCTTGGACCGTCAGGACAATCCGCGCTTTCAAGAAGGTGCTGCCGCTGGAGGCACCGACGTTTTCGATTGGGTGGCTGATCGCGCGAAAGCACCCAACGCGCTGTTCGAGCATCTTACCCGATGACCGAGAAGAACGCCCAGGAACCCTCCAGATTGGCGGTGCGAGAAAAAGAAAACCCGGGGCCTGAGGGGGACAGGCGCCGGGTCTATGAGCCCATCGGACGGGGAGAACGACGGGCTAGATCGCCTATCGGCGATAATAAAACCAAGAAGCAGCGTGATTGAGCGCGACTCTGCTCCATCACTTCTCCCCAACAACGGGGTGGGCAAATCGTGCGCTGCCCTGCGTAAACAACCGGCTCGGGGAATTTCAGTTCCCAGTCGGTCTCAAGAAATACCGTCGATCCCGTGATTGAGATTAGAGTTTACCGCAAGCGATGCGGGCGCCACCGCCACCGAGCGGAGCGGGCTGGTCGGCGTAGTTGTCGCCGCCTGCATGGATCATGAAGCTGTGTTCTCGCAGCTCGTCCACTGTCAGGTGCGGCGCGACTACGGCAATTTTGGCCGAGCCCTGGTCATCCGCCACAAGGACAGGTAGGTCGCCCTGGTGCCCGGCGGTGCTTTCAGGACCCAAGTGCTTTTCCGTGTGCTTGGGGTCCAGGTGTCCTCCGGCCGCCATTCCAGCCGCCTGCTTACCCTTGTCATCGCCGGGCCCGCAATCGCCATGGCTGTGCACGTGGAACCCGTGCGGGCCTGCTGGCAACCCGTTGAGACTGGGCGTGATGCGCAGTCCGGCGTCGGTATCCTCGAGTTGGAGCACACCTATCGTCGCGCCAACACCTTTTTCATCGATCTTGTTGATTGTGACGCTTGCCGAGTTGGCGTGCGCTACTGCAGAAAAGGAAACGAATATTCCAGCGATCAGATAGCGTTTCATTTGCAAGCTCCTTCGAATTTGAAAATCTACAGCGCGTTGACTGGCACCAAAATCATGGTTGGCCACTTCCGCCCGCCGCGCCGTATATATGTCCGGTTGCATAGCTGGCATCAGATGCCGCGAGCTGCACATAGATCGAGGCAAGCTCCGCTGGTTGGCCAGGCCGCCCCATGGGCGTCATGCCGCCGAACTTGGTAAGCTTCTCTTGCGTGGCGCCGCCGGAAACTTGCAGCGGAGTCCAAATCGGCCCTGGAGCCACGCCGTTGACGCGAATACCCTTGGATGCGAGCTGCTTGGCGAGCGATTTGACGTAGTTCATCGTCGCCGCCTTGGTCTGCGCATAATCGTAAAGGTCGGGCGAAGGATCGTAGGCCTGCTCAGATGCCGTACCGATGATGCAGGAGCCGGGCTTCAGGTGCGGCAACGCCGCCTTGATTATCCAGAACGGCGCGTAGATGTTCGTCTTCATCGTGGCGTCGAAATCCTCCGAGGTGACATCGAGGATTGACTTGCGCGTCTGCTGACGGGCGGCATTGCAGACAACGATGTCGAGCCCCCCTAGCTGATCGATGGCATCCTTTACGAGGCGCTGGCAAAAGGCCTCGTCGCGAAGATCGCCGGGAATCGCAACGCCTATTCGCCCTTCGGCCTTGATAAGAGCCAGCACATCCTGCGCGTCTGGCTCCTCGGTGGGGAAATAATTGATTGCGACATCCGCACCCTCGCGCGCATACGCGATCGCCGCCCCACGGCCCATTCCCAGAGTCACCCCCGGTGATTAGCGCCTTGCGTCCGGCTAGCCGCCCGGAACCTTTGTAGGTCTTCTCACCATGATCGGGTGGAGGGACCATATTCTTGGCCAGACCGGGCCAGGGTTGGGATTGCGACTGAAACGGGGGCTTTGGATATTTCGACACGGGATCTTCCATTCGCGTCTCCGTCTTGGGCAGTGCTTTGGCTCTGGTGCTTGAGGCGCTAAACGCACTGGCCGCCAGTCCCGCGCCCGCGCCTACCAGCCCACGGCGCGATATATCGTTCTTGCCCATCGCCAGCTCCCTCGCGTCGTTCGTGTCCGAACGGCCGAGCCGATCGATCGTTCCGCATGTCAGTGCTGAGTGCTTAATGACGTGAAGCCAGTTTTTAACTGCCCCGTCGAGCGATCGAAATTGGCGCACCGCAGTATCGCTGGATCTACACGATCACAGCCTTCGGATGAGACCTATGAGGCCGAGCAGGATTAGAGCGCCTATTGTGGCGGCGATGATACCAGCGGGCCAGCCGTGCGGGTTGATACCGAAAACCGGAGCCAACGTCCCGGCAATGGCGGCGCCAAGGATGCCGATAGCCACGTTGCCGAACAGTCCAAAGCCGTAACCTTCCACAAGCAGGCCGGCGAGCCAGCCTGCTAAGGCGCCTATCACGATCCAGGAAATGATCGAGTGGTACGCGAGCACGTGTCGGCTTTCTCCTTAGTCGCTCAGTGAACTTTTGCCGGGTGGGGCTCGTTTCATTCGCGACCAACAATTCGCGGCTGCGCAATGGACCTACTCCTCACTATCGGCAATCGTTGGGTGGGCCGCAATGCCAACCCTGATCCCGTCGCTCTTGCCCGGGTAAAGGGTCTCACTCCCGCTACCGTAGTCACGGGTGCCTCGGAGGGTTTGGGATTTGCCCTGGCACGCCGCATAGCTCGCGAGGGGCGCGCAATCGTCTTGCTTGCACGTTCAGCGGAACAATTGACGGAGGCCGCGGAGCAACTGCGCGCCGCCTATCCGCGCTCGATGGTCGTTTGCGAGGCGCTGGATGTCGGCGAAAGAGATGCTCCCGTCAAACTCGACGCGCTGTTAGAGCGCCACAAGATGTACCTCGACGTTCTGGTGAACAACGCCGGGGTGGGATTAGGCGGGGATTTCACCGATCTCGATCAGGATAAGCTCGACGAACTGGTCGCGACCAACGTCGCGGCACTCACACGCTTGACGCGTCACTACCTGCCCGCGATGCGCGAACGGTCGCGCGGAGGGGTCATGAACCTTGCTTCGCTCGCCGCTTTTACGCCAGGCCCTTGGCAGGCGCCGTATTTTGCCAGCAAAGCCTACGTGCTTTCGCTTACTGCTGCGATCGGCGCCGAATGTGCAGGCGAAGGAGTTCGCGTATGCGCTATTGCGTTCGGTCCCATCCACACCCGCATTCATCGCAAGATGGGGACGGTCAACACCTATTACCGATTGCTGTTGCCGACGGCATCCGCCGATAGGATGGCGCGGCTCGCATGGCGCGCCTACCGTATGGGGCGGCGGGTCGTCGTGCCGGGCGTGGTCAACAGCTTCCTCGCATGGTCCGCAAGAGCAATGCCATTCGAGATCTTGCTGCCGCTGGTGGGATGGCTGATGAAGCCGCGCCGGTGGCCGCGGAGAAATCTGCGGAGCGCTCCCCGCGGAAAAGGCAGTGAGACAGCCGACGTTCGATCTCATACCTGATCCCAATCAGAAGGGATGGGCGGGATCATCCTAAGCTTTGCTGTGCCGCACGTTCGTCACGAGCTAGGAACTCGTCCCTGCGCGCCAGAGTTATCGGCGCGTCGACTGCTGATCGAGGCTTACATGAACCTGCAAACCGTGCTGCTCGTGCTACTGATCATCTTATTGCTCGGAGCGCTCCCTACTTGGCCCTATAGCGCTGGTTGGGGCTACTATCCATCGGGCGGATTGGGCTTGGTCGTGATCGTACTCTTGGTTCTGCTCTTCGCCAGACGCGGGCCCGTTTAGCGAGCTTATAGGTCCTGCGCGCATCCACGTCGGGATCGTGGCCCGGGAGTTCTCGTGATCCTGACCCGACGCTTTTGTCTGCGCCGCTGACGGTGACATCGCACGCGATCATGGTCGCGCACGGGACACTCATGTGATCGACCGCATCGCCTAACCGAGTTCGCACCGGGGTGATTGCGCGTGCGCAATGGTCGTAGTTTGCGCCACATGCGTTCGTGCGGTGACATTTATGCAAGAGCCGTTTTGCTCGACGAAATCCGCTCCTGGCCCACAGCCGACATGTGTCAATGCGCGAAAGTTCTCCGCTCTCTTCGGCAAGTCATTGGTCATGTTCAGTTTCGCGACCCCAGCCCTGGGCACCATAATTTTCCTGCGAACTATCTGCCGAATGAAGAGGGCATGACCGGCAACGTGAAGAGCCGGCTACCAGACGCACTGCACTCGATGCAGCGAAACGACGGCGCGAGGGATCTCCTCGCGCCGTCGCTGCGTCGGCTCAATACGTCTGCAGCGGATCCCAGAAGTCGCACTTATATCTGGCTCTGAACGTCGCCGTGCTGTCCGTGGTCAGAGCTAGGTTCTGATTGAGGAAGCTCGCGGTCGGCGAGTTGTACCGCGGCCAGGGCGAGTTGCTCGAGCCGCCGTTCGGGTTGCCGGACTTGGCAAAATTTGTCCATGCGGCGACCAGTTTGTCGGACAAGACGCGTTCTGCACCTTGCAGCTCACGCGGCTGGCCGGTGGTCTGGTCGAGGTTTACGCCCAGATTGCCGCCACGCCACTTCGGGAAGATGAACTGGATGTCGACCGTGTGGTAGGCGTCGGCCTTGAAGCCAGGCATCCACGGGAAGTAGTAGGGCGCTTCCGTGTACGTGAAGTCGTAGGCATAGGTTGGGATCTTGGTCGACCAAAGCCCGAGCACGTGCAGGCCGCGGCACTTACCGGGGTCTGTCGATACGCGGTTGAAGGCCTTCTGCGCATCGCCGCCGTAGTTCGACGACGGATACTGAGCGAGAACCGAAGCCGCGTTGGCACCGTACTGGGTGTTCACGCGGGACTGGTAGGTGGCCTCGTTGATCGGCGCCTGCGGAGGTCCGGAGAAGTACTCCGTGATGGAGATGCCGAAGTTGCCTTCGTCATGCACCGCGCCGCCCATGGTCGGCATCTTGTTGTAGTTTCCGGACGTCCAGGCCTGTTCCGGCGTGATCGGGATGATCGTGCCGTCGACGAACGGACCCGTGATGTAGGGGCCGTTGGCGTTGGGCGTTCCCTGCAGTTGCAGGATGCGCTCGGTCGAAAGATTGCGCAGGCAGGCCGCAGCCGAGGCGCCGGTACCCGGGCAATTGGCGGAGCTCGTGCCAGCCGCCGCGAATGCCGTGCCCCTCGCCAGAGCCGTTGCCGCCGTTGGATAGGCCGACGTGGGCGAGCTCTGGTAGAGCGCGCGGTTGAACAATCCCGCAGCGAGTGGCGAGATCACGTTGGCGCCGGTATCGGAAGCGCCGGCCGATTGGCCGCCGAGCAGAACACGGCTCGGGTCGCCGCCGAACGCCGATGCGTTCCGCTGCACCCACCGAAGCACGGCCTGGATGTCCAGGATGCCGTAGTTGCCCCACAGATGCCCTTCCGCGTTGAGCGCCGGATGCGACAGGTATCCGAACAGGCCCATGCGGTAGTTGAGCGTAACGACAACCGTCTCGGTGCCGCTGGGACCGCCGGTGGCGAGCTTTGAGCCGTCGTAGTCGTTGGTCTCGCCGTCGACGTTACCTCCGCCGTGGATCCACACCATGACCGGCTTCTTGCTGCCGCTGTTGCCGGTTGTGAAGACGTTCAGGTAGAGGCAGTCCTCAGTCACGCTCGAGGGGCCAGCGAAGGCGCCGAGCTCTGTCACCTGCGAACAGGTGTTGGCGAAGTGGGTGGCATCGAGGGCATCTCTCCACTTCTTCACGGCCGCGGGCGGACGCCAGCGGAGGTTGCCGACCGGCGGCGCCGCGTAGGGGATTCCGAGGAAGGTGTAAACTCCATCCTTCTTGAAACCGCGCACGGGTCCTTCCGCGGTATTGACGGTCGGTCCGTTGTTGTTGTTGTTGTTGTTGTCGTCATCGTGGGCCAATGCCGTGCCGGAGGCGAGGCCTGTGGCCAGCATCGAGGCGAGCAACAGCGCTCTGCCGCCCGAACCTGTAAAACGTGTCCTCATTTTTTCTCTCCCTAGCTGCTTTCGTCGTGTCGTGTCGTGCGTGTGGTCCTGTCAGCGGCGCCGCGCTTTTTCCACGCATCGTCGCTCGCCGGCTCGGCGCACCGAAATCCAGCGTTCGTGGCGGATTTAGATGGAGAGAGTGTCGGCGGCTCGCCGCAAAGCGCCGACACCCCGTGCTCCACCGCTGAAAATTGCCGTAGTGGGAATTTGCCCCTAGCTGTTGCGCACCAAACATGCGCAACGCGTTTCGCTCCCGCGTGCGTTTCTATTTTGTGAGCGCATACTTCGCGAACTCGTGACGTTTGGCTTGCTGCGGAAGGAACTTTACTGGGCACACCCGTGAAATGTTTCGTGGCTCCTGTTGCGCCACGCGGAGATGGCTCGGCCCCGAGCGGGCGCAACGGGCTTTTCCTCGCTATGAGCAAACTGCGGAGGCCGGGTAGCTCTGCATGGCGATTCCGATTCTCGCCCGTGCGCAGAAGTCGCCGTGCAGCGGACGCTCGTCGCGCACTCGCGCACGCCGATGAAACCGGTCACGGCTCGATCGGCTGGGTAAGAAAATGCGTCAGTGGCGTCTGGACGGCGCTGTGTGTTGGCGGGCTCGCCCTTAAGCGGCGCGCCCGGCTGCGGTGCGAAACTCGCTCGGTGTGCAGCCATAGTGCTTCTTGAACAGCCGGATGAATGTCGAGAGGTTCTTGAAGCCCCAGCGATAGGCGACGGAGAAGATCGACTCGTGCCGGCAACTCGGCGAGATCAGGTCCAGCTTCACGCGCTCGAGTCGCTTCTGGGTGATGTAAGAGCTGAATGTCGTCCCCAGTGACGCGAAAATCTTGTGCACGTAGCGGGGACAGATTCCGAACTGGGTGGCGACGCGCTCCGCCGACAGCTCTTCGCTCGACAGTTGCTGGTTTACGAAAAACAGAATCTCGCGCTTGAGATCGCGCGACTTTGAATTCCTCCGAATCGTTGAGATTGGTCGCAAACCCTCCAGCCGCCAGCGGTAGCAGTACGACGAAGGCTTCAAACAGCGCTGTCAACTCGTCAGCCGTGGCCGACAACAGGTGCTCCGACAGGAGCCCGAGGCATCCGCCCAGAGGACCAACGAGTGAGCGGCGTGGCAACACCGCGTTGCGGAGGTTCGCGTCCGCGCCCTTTACCGCCGAGAAGCACTCTTTCGAGATGAGAAACGACAGATCCTCATAAATGCTGCCGGGGTGTCCGCTCGCGTTGACTGGCTCGGCGGTGTCGTACACGACCAGGTCTCCGGGAACTGCGCGCGACACGTGACCGGACTGCTCCACGTTCAACTCTCCGGACATGACGAAGTTCGCGTAGAAGCCGTCGACCTTCGAATTGGCAATGTTCTCCTTGGTCCGTACAGTCAGCAGCGGCGACATGCGCACGCGTCCGACCGACCCGGTGGGCAAATTCATGCTCTCGATTCGAGCCTCGAAGGGGTGCCCCGATTTGAACTCCGGCGACCAGGGCATGAACGCGCTACCGATGCCCTCGCGAAAAACGCTGAAGGACTTGCTGGCAGCGAAATACTGCGTATCCCAAACATTTAAATGTGAGTTCCGCGGTTCGTCCGGGTATTCCTGCTGAACGCCCGCGTGCGCTGAGCGCCCATTTTTGTTCGCTGAATGCATATTGTTCTCAACTTTTGGTAGCTGAGTTCTAGGGAATATCGCTCTGCAGTATGTGCGGCGAATTATACCTCAAGTTGAAAGAGCAGCGTCGCCACGTTTTGTTGATCACGCGATCGCAACGATTTTTGTCGAGCCGAGGATCGCATTCGTCCTTCAGCAAAAGAGTTTGCGGGAGCTCAATCGTTTGTCGGGTGAACCGAACAAACGCCTCGCTGCGCTTGCGTTGACGGATGCCCCCACCGGCGTTGCCAACCGCGGAGCCTTTGACGAACGCTTGCCGCGCGAGCTGACGGTCGAGGCCTTGATGGACGCCGCCGATAAGGCACACTACCGGTCGAAGAGAGCCGGCCGCAACCGCGTTGTGTCCGATGGGTTCAGCGTACGGCAACAGGAATCGAATCCGACTTCGCTTGATGTCGGCAATCTCCCGCGGCGCCAAGTTGGTCAGCGAAGCCAACTCTCTATACAGTAGCCGTTCGGATAATCTTTTCAAAAAACGAGATCGCATGACGATGTCTGAACGCAGGCAGCCGACCCCGCCTGAGCTGCTGTCACCGTGGCTTACCGACAAGCGCGCAATGCTGCAGGCCGATGCGCGCGCGTTCGCACGGGACGTGGTGCTTCCCATCGCCGACAAGCTCGATCGCCACAAGGGCGAGATGCCTCGCTCCCTCATCGACGCGATGGGCGCCAAGGGCTGGTTTGGCCTTACCATTCCTGCCGAGAGCGGCGGCTTGGGGCTTGGGGTCTTTGAGTACTGTCTCGTGTCGGAGGAGCTGGCACGCGCCTGGCTCTCGGTCGGCAGTATCCTCGCCCGTGGTCAGGGACTTGGCACACAGACCTTGGATGCGGACCGCCGCCGCGATTTATTGGCGAAGTCGGCGCGCGGTCAATGGATCGGCTCAATTGCCTTAAGTGAGCCAGGCGCCGGCTCCGACCTTGCCGCCGTCGAAACGCGCGCCGTGCGCGACGGCGACGACTGGGTGCTCACCGGCACCAAACGCTGGGCCGGGTTCGCACTGAACGCCGACTTCATCGAGGTGCTGGCGCGCACGCGTGACGCGGAGGAAGGGGAGCCGCGTTCGGCGGGACTTGAGCCGTTTCTCGTCGTCAAGAAGCCTGGCACGTTTGCCAAGGGCATGACGGGGCATGTGATCGACAAGGTCGGCTATCACGGCTTTACGACCTATCACCTCGAACTCGACGGCGTGCGCGTGACGGAGAGCGACCGCCTGACCGGGCTGTATGGCGACCAGGGCGCCGATGCAGAACTCGGGCGGCTTCGCCTCGGTGCAGCGTGGGCTCAACATTGCGCGCGTGCACACCGCGGCGCGAGCCGTCGGTGTGGCCCAGGGCGCCCTGGAGGATACGTGGGCTTACCTTCAGGAGCGCGAGCAGTTCGGCCAAGCGATCGCCGAGTTTCAGGCGCTGCGCTTCGTCTTGGCCGATATGGCAGCAGACGTCGCTCAGGCGCGAGCCTACTGGCAGCAGGTCGCGCACCTGCTCGATGCCGGGGACGCGGCCGAAAGCGAGAGCGCGCAGGTAAAGCTATTGGCAACCGAGATGGCCGTGCGCGTCACCAACCAGGCCATGCAGCTCCACGGCGGCAACGGTTACACGACCGAGCATCGCGTGGAGCGTTATTGGCGCGACGCCCGCTTGACGACGATCTTCGAAGGTACGAGCGAGATCCAGCGCCGCATAATCAGCGACCGCCTGCTGGGTAAGTAAGAGCGAGATGCTGCGTCAAGCAGTACAAGCGCCAATACGCTGCCTATCGCAAGCGACGTCGACCGCGACACCGTCGAGTCGGTCGGAAAGAAACTTGCCTAGCGGTATCCCGCGGCTTGCAGCTCGAAGAGCTCCGAATAGCGTCCCGGGCGAGAGACGAGCTCCTCATGCGTCCCCGAGGCCTCCACCCTGCCGTCCTGGAGCACCAGAATTCGATCGGCCATGCGCACGCTCGAGAAGCGGTGCGAGATGAGGATCGCGGTCTTGCCCTCGCTCAATTCCTTGAACCGGCGGAACACCTCGAACTCGGAACGGGCGTCCAGAGCCGCCGTGGGCTCGTCGAGAATGACCACCGGTGCTTCGCGCATGTAGGCGCGGGCAATGGCAATCTTCTGCCACTCGCCGCCGGACAGCTCGATCCCGTTCTTGAAGCGCTTGCCGATCATCTGGTCGTGCCCAGCCGGCAACTTCGCGATCACGTCGTCGGCAAGGCTGCGCCTGGCCGCCTGCTCGATGCGTGCGCGATCATCGCGCGCGCCGATCCGGCCAACGGCGATATTGTCGGCGGCGGTCAGGTTGTAACGCACGAAATCCTGGAAGATGACGCCGATATTGCCGCGCAAGGACTCCAGGTCGTATTCGCGCAGATCGTGCCCATCGAGCAGGATGCGGCCTTCGTCGGGATCGTAGAGGCGCGTCAGAAGCTTCACCAAGGTCGTCTTGCCGGCGCCATTCTCGCCTACCAGGGCCAGGACCTCGCCGGCCTTGAGTGTGAAGCTCAGACCACGCACGGCCCATCGGTCGGCGCCCGGGTAGTTGAACCCGACGTTCTCGAACACGAAGCCTTCGCGGATGGGTGTGGGGAACGGTAGCGCGCCTGGAGGCGAGCTGATCTCCGGCTCGACCTCGAAGAAGGAGAACAGGTCGTTGAGGTAGAGCGCCTGACCGGCAACGGTCGAAAAGCCCGACAGCAGCCCTTCCAGAAGATTGCGCAGCCGGCGAAACGAGCCGGCGAGGAACGTCAGGTCGCCGATGGAGAACTGGCCCGCGAGTGTGCGCCACACGATGTAGGCGTAGGCGAGATAGTAGCCGATGGTGCCCATCGCGGTGAAGACGCCGCCCCAGCCGGCGCGCCGCAGCGCGAGCCGGCGGTTGGCCGCGTACGCCTCCGCCGCCAGCCGGCGATAGCGGTCGATCAGAAAGCCGTTGAGGCCGAAGATCTTGACCTCCTTGGCCGTCTCGGCGCTCGCCGCCGTCTGCCGGACGTAGTCGAGCTCGCGGCGCTCGGGCGTGCGCAGATAGTCGAGCGAATAGCTTTGCGCATTGAAGTGCGCCTCGCCGAGGAAGGCGGGGATCAGCGCCACGAGGAGGAGCGCGATCAGCCAGGGCGCATAGATGATGAGGCCGGCGGCAAAGCTCGCGACGGTCACGATATCCTGGGCCTGCGAGAACAGCTGCCCCATCAGCGTCATGCGTCCGCTGGTCTGGCGGCGCGCGCGTTCGAGCTGGTCCTGGAAGTCGGCGTCCTCGAAGTCTTCCAGATCGAGCTTGGCGGCATGCTCCATGAGGCGGACGCTCGAAGCATTGGACACGCGTTCCGATAGAAGGCTGTCGATGAGTGAAACGACGCGGCCAAGAACGTCGGCCAGCACGGCGAACGCAAACTCGATGCCGAGCAGCAGTCCGAGCCACGTCAGCTGGCCGCTCTGCAGCCACTCCTGCAAGGACTGCGGCCGGCCCGGCAATTGGACGATCCGCACCACGTCGTCGATGATCAGCTTGCCGACGTAGAGGGTCGCGACCGGCAGCAGCGCGCGCACAAGCCGTAGGACGAGCGAAGCCGCGGTGAGGTGCGGGCTCGTGCGCCAGACCATCACGAGGAACGGGCGGAGATTACGCAGCGCTCCCACCCTCTCCTTCATGGATTTCTTGCCGAGCGGCGGCATGCCCCTCTGGGAGCCAGATGAGCCGCCGGAAGCTTGCCGTCCGCCGTTGCTGTATTGTCTTGCCATTCACCAAGGGTCTCCGCGCAGGCTGCCGCCTGGTAGCGGCGCTGCGAAACGACATATGCGCCAGCTTGCGATGGAATGTGGGCGAAGCGCCAGCATCCTTCGACCTCGGCAGGGTCGCCGATCACTTGCAGAATGACTGCAGAGCAGCCAATTAAGGGGTGCTGTCGAACAGTGGCCAATGGGCGATAAGACTATCCGGGCACACGACCGATCATCGCGCGGCCGGGCCACCAGGAAGGAGCGAAATATGACCGCAACAACCGAACGCGCCGTCCTTGCCGGCGGTTGCTTCTGGGGCGTGCAGGACTTGGTACGCCGCATGCCCGGCGTGATCTCCACCCGCGTCGGATACACGGGCGGAGAGGTACCCAACGCCACCTATCGCAATCATGGCTCGCACGCCGAGGGAATCGAGATCACGTTCGACCCGCAGAAGCTCAGCTTCCGCACCCTTCTCGAGTTCTTCTTCCAGATCCACGACCCGACGACACGCAACCGTCAGGGCAACGACACGGGCGCCAGCTATCGCTCGGCAATCTTCTACACCACCGACGAGCAGAAGCGCGTGGCCGAAGACACCATCGCCGACGTCAACGCCTCCGGGCTGTGGCCGGGCAAGGTCGTCACGGAAGTTACGCCAGCAAGCGACTTCTGGCAGGCCGAGCCCGAGCACCAGGATTACCTGGAGCGTGTGCCGAACGGCTACACGTGCCATTTCGTCCGGCCGAACTGGAAGCTGCCACACCGCGCCGACGCGCAAGGCGGCGCCAAAGTGAAGGCGTAGGCGGGATCAATCGTTTTGCTATTTGATTGCGAGGCGGACATTTCCTTCGCCTCGATCGACCGGCTATGCCAACATCATTCAGCCCGCCCGCAAGACGACGAGGAAGATGGACATGCGCAAAAGGTTCGACCGCTCGAGCATTCCTGCGCTCTTTTGGGCCGAGGTCTAGGTCATGCTCCAGGCTTGGCTGTCGATCGGCTACATCGTCCTTCTCGCGATTTTCGTCCTCGCCTTTAGCTTGTGGCGCGGGGGCAATCCCGTTCTGGCCATCGCGGCACTGGTGCTGGGCATCCCGCTCTGGTTTGGATGGGAATACGCACGCCCAACGTGGACGACCGGCGTCATCACCGGAACGGAAGTGCGCCGCAGCGATCCCGACGCGCGCGGCAACACGACCGACATCGAATACATCTACATGCGCAACCGGTCCGACAGGGGGCTCGAGCTGATCAACGACGATTCCTGGTGGTGGTTGAAGCGCAACAGCGAGCGCGTCTTCAACGACGCCAAGACCGCCCAGGATCGCAACACGGAAATGACCCTGATGTGGAACCGGTGGCGCTCCACGATCTTCAGTTGGTACCCCAACGTGATTGCCATCAGCCCCGCCGGCTCCCGGCTATTTTGGTCGGTGCGAGCGATCTTCTTCTACGGCGTCTCCGTCGTGCTCTGGCTCGGCTATTTCTACGCTTTCGTCAGACTGCGTCGCTCGAGTGACGCCGCTGCATGATCACCCGATCATCGGCCACGAACCAGCGTGGCCATTGCGCCTAAGTTTGCGGCGCGCTGCGCTTCTTCTTATCGGCATGTTTGAACGCGGGCTTTGATGCGCCGGTTGATGGCGGCGACCCGGCGTGTGGCCGCTGGCCCTTGCGATGGGTTTTCGGCTTATCGTCCTTGCCGTGAGGGCGAGCGCCGGACTTGCCTTTGGCGCGATCTCGCCATGGCGCCTTCCCACTTTTCCCTGATGGGGCCGCCTGCATCGGCACAGCATCGTCGTGGCCCGAGCCGTCCACGCGCGCGATGCGCCCCTCGGAGGGCTTCATGGTGCGCGCCGCTTCCTCGAACTTGTCGGCGAATTCGGCGGCGATCTGAAAGCGCGTATCGCGGTCAAAAATACGAATGGCGCCGACCTCGGATTTCGTCACGTCTCCGGCGCGGCACAACAGCGGCAGCAGCCAGCGCGGGTCGGCGTTGCGCTCGCGGCCGATGTTGACGCGAAACCACACCATGTCGCGGCCATGGTCGCGCACCGGGCGCGGCGCGCCGCGGTCGTTTGGCGCGGTGCTGTTGTCGCGATCGTGCGGCGCCGACCGGCGATCGGTGCGATGTTCCACCCGGTCCCCTGGACCGCGCGCGCGATCCGCGCGACGTTGCGGCGGGCCCGTATCCTCCGCGAGGTCTTCGGGTGCAGGCAGCTGCGCGCGATGGGCGCGCACGAGCGCAAGGGCGATCTCATCCGCCGTGCGCCCTGCCTTGAGAGCATCCGCGAGCTTGATGTCCTCCTCGGTCGCAGCGTCGGTAAAAATTGCGCTGGCGAGGAAACGCTCCTGGTCACGCGCACGGATCTCTTCCGCGGTCGGTGCCGGGCTCCACGTCACCTTGAGCTTGGCTCCCGCGAGCAGGGCGTCGGCCTTGCGCCGGCGATTGTAGGGCACAATGAGCGTGCACAGACCCTTGTTGCCGGCGCGGCCCGTGCGGCCGGAGCGATGCAGCAGCGTCTCGGCGTCGTGCGGAAGGTCAGCGTGAACGACGAGCCCGAGCGCCGGCAAGTCGAGCCCGCGCGCCGCTACGTCCGTCGCCACGAGCACGCGTGCGCGCCCGTCACGCAGAGCCTGCAGCGCGTGCGTTCGCTCGCCCTGGGTCAGCTCGCCCGACAGCGCGACGGCGGAGAAACCGCGCTCCACGAGACGCATGTGCAGCCGCTTCACGGCTTCGCGGGTTGAGCAGAACACCAGTGCAGCCGCCATCTCATGCAGACGGAGCACGTTGACCACCGCATTCTCGATGTCGTTTGCCGCCACGCGAATGGCGCGATATTCGATGTCGGCGTGCTGCTCGTTGCGCCGCAGCGTCTCGATGCGCGCGGCATCGCGCTGGTAGCTGCGCGCCAGCTTTTCGATCTCGCGCGGCATGGTGGCGGAGAACAGCAGCGTCTGGCGGCTTTCCGGCGTCGCGTTGAGAATGAATTCCAGGTCCTCGCGGAATCCGAGGTCGAGCATCTCGTCGGCTTCGTCGAGCACGACGGCGGCGAGCCGGCTGAGGTCGAGCCGGTGGCGCTCGAGGTGGTCACGCAGGCGCCCGGGCGTGCCGACGACGATGTGGGCGCCCTGGGCGAGCTCGCGGGCTTCCGCGCGCCCGTCCATTCCACCGACGCAGGTCACGACGCGCGCGCCAGTGTCATTGTAGAGCCAGGCGAGTTCGCGCTGCACCTGCATGGCGAGCTCACGCGTGGGCGCGACCACCAGCGCCAAAGGCTCGGCGGCTGGCGGGAGCCGCTCTGCCTCGCCCAGCAGCGTCGGCGCGATAGCCAGGCCGAAGGCAACCGTCTTTCCCGAGCCGGTCTGCGCCGAAACCAGCAGGTCGCGGCCCGTATCGGCTTCGAGCACCGCGAGCTGGACGGAGGTCGGGGTCGAATAACCGCGTGCGCCGAGCGCGCGCCCGAGCGCGGGATGAACCGACGGGAAGGTCATGAGGAGGCACTTTTCAAACGGGGCCGCGGCGAAGGGCCGGCGATGGGGTGCCGGTGCAGGCGGCCAAGGGTCTCGTGATTTCGGATGCCTAGCCGGTTTTCGGCAAACTAACCAGGAGACATGTAGACCCGGTTAGCGCTTCGTATCACTCATCGCTTGCCTTTGATGGCACTCGATGAAATCGCTCTCGCCGGGGCGCCGACGTGAGTTTCGCCACGCGCTGCGGCCAGGCACTCCTGGCGGTGGCGTTCCCGGTAACGGGCCTGCCGATCGCTGTTGCGCTGCCCATGACACGCTGGGCAACTGACCCCCGCTTCATAAAGCTCTGAACCGCGATCTGCTTGGCTTACGGGTCGGCGGCAGGCTCGGCAAAGTCCGTGAGTGCCCGGTTCGAGTCCATGGGCAACCGTCACGCGCTCGTCGAACACAAAGCACTCCCCCTGCCATCGGCTTTGCTCCTGGGGGATCGCCTCCAGATATTTCAGTATGCCGCCCTGCAGGTGATAGACGTCGTCCAGGCCCTGAGACTTCAGGTAGGCGGTCGCTTTCTCACAACGGATTCCGCCCGTGCAGAACATCGCGACTTTCCGCGCGACGCCATCGCCCAGCAGCCGTTCGCGCTCGGCGCTGAACCACGCGGGAAACTCTCGGAAAGCGTTGGTCTGCGGATTGATCGCGCCGGCAAACGTGCCGACGGCGACCTCGTAATCATTGCGCGTATCGATGAGGATGGTACCCGGCTCGCGGATCAGTGCGTTCCAATCCTCAGGCGAAACATAGCAACCGGCGTTTCGATTGGGATCGAGATCGGGTTCACCCATTGTTACGATCTCGGGCTTGATCCGCACCTTCATGCGGTGGAACGGCAGGGCCTTGGCGCGCGAGTACTTCACCTCGAGATTGTCGTCGCCAACCAGATTGCGGATGTGCTCCAGAACTTGGCCGATCGCATGATCCGAACCGGCGATGGTGCCGTTGATGCCTTCGTGAGCGAGAAGCAGCGTGCCCTTGACCCCGCGCGCGCAACATAACCTCGCGAGGGGGCCACGAACCTTCGCGCAGTCGTCGATGGCATTGAACTTGTAGAGTGCAGCCACGCAGACGGGGAGCTTTTGCATCTGCCAGACAATCCGTTGCAGCGACCGACAAGGTTGCGGGCGTCGCTCGTCCAGGGACATTTGACAACTTGCCACGCGGCGATGTCAAAGGTCTCGCTAGCCCGGTTTGCATCGTTTCAAATGAGACGTTGTCCCATAGGACAAGCGTCGAGGTCAGCGGCGAAATGTACGTTGTTGGCGGAGAGGAATAAGTATCTGAATGCACGTAGGCCCGGCGCTTGCGCGCCGAGCCTATTGGTGTCGCTTAGTTGGTTACATTGACCGCGTGAACCAGCAGCTCGTCGGCCTGGCGGCTGATCTCAACGCTCGAGGGCGCAGACCCACGCTCGTTGGCCGTCGAGAGAACGATGCTCTGGCCAGGAACAAGGACGGTCTCGAAGCGAACCGGCTGCCCGTCCTGCTGGGCGAGCGTGGCGACCACGTGGAAGCGGCCGGCTTCCTCGGTGTAGTAGGCAATGCCGTTGACGGCGCCGAGGTCGATCAGGTGAGCGCTCGGTCCACCGGCCTGGGCCTGGACCGAACCAATCGAGGCCAGGGCGACGGCCGCGGCGGCAAATGCAACTTTACGAAAGCTCATGACAGTCTCCTATCTCTGGTGATGGAGGCCAGCACGCGAAGCGCTGGTCTGTTGCTGACCAAAATGGTACCGGTGGCATAATTAGTCCAACAGATTGGATTAATAATGCCCATCGACCACATCAATTTAGCCCGGGTGGATCTCAACCTGCTCGTGGCCCTCGACGCGCTGCTGGCCGAGCGCAGCGTGACGAAGGCGGCGGCCCGCATCGGCATCGGCCAGTCGGCCATGAGCCACAACCTGGCTCGGTTGCGTGAGCTGTTCGGCGATGAGCTCATGACGCGTGGCCCTGACGGCATGCGTCCCACGCCTCGCGCGCTCGCACTCGCCGATCCGGTCCGCATCGCCTTGGCGCAAATCGAGGCGCTGGTTTCGCGCGAGCAAACGTTCGACCCGCGTACGGCGGAGCGCGTGTTCCGCATTGGCCTGCCCGACAGCGTCGAGATATTGGTCGGGCCGGCACTGCTCGCCTACGTCTGCGAGCACGCGCCCGGCATCCGCTTCCGCTTCTATGCGGCCGAGGGCCAGGGGCTGCTCGATGACCTCGACTCCGACAGCCTCGATCTCGGCATCGGGATCGGCACGTTCGCGGGCGGTCAGGTGCATCACAAGCGGCGACTGCTGAGCACGGACACCTACCTCGTAATGTTCAATGCCGAGAAGGTTCACGTGCAGCCGCCGATTTCGCTCGATGACTACGTTCGATTACCGCACGTCCTCACCAGTCTGCGCCGCGGCGAACGCGGTGTCGTGGACGAGGCGCTGGAAAAGCTCGGCCTCAGTCGCAAGATCGCGCTGGTGACACCGCGCTTCGTTGCCGTTCCGTTTCTCGTCGCGGGCGCGGCGGTCGTGACGACCATGCACGGAAGGTTGGCGCGCTACTTCGCCGACGAGCTTGGGCTCAGCCTCAGTCCGCCGCCGGTCGACTTGCCCGAGCTCACGGTTTCATTGCTGTGGCATGCCTCCTACGACAAAGACCCCGCGCACGCCTGGTTGCGCGAGACGATCACCCGCGTCGCCGCGCAAGCCGAGGGTGAGACGGCCGGTGCGCTCAAGGCCCGTTGAACGCTACCGCGGCCTGGACGGCGGCGAGCCCGCGAACGAGCTGGCCAGTTGACGCATCATGCGCACCACGTCCGGATGCTCTTCCGGCTTCCAGTCGGCGAGCATTTTCCGAAGATCGTCTTCGCGCTGTGCGACGAGGCGTTGGAAGTCCTCGCGACCCTGGGACGAGAGCATGTATTTGCCGTCCGGCGTCGTTTCAACCGCGCGTGCCGCAACAAGGCGGTCGAGCAGTTCTCCGGCCTTCCGCGCGGTAATGTTCAGGCTGCTTTGCAACTGCGGCAGCGTCGTCTCCTCGTTCGCTTCTCCGATGCGCGCCAGAAGCCAGAGCTCGTCGGGCTCAAGTGCGATACCGATGCGCGACGCGGCGTGCTGGTAGACGAGCCAGCGGTTCTGGTGCGCCGTGATGCGCTCCACGATGCGCTCCAGCTCCTCGAGCGAGGTCGCATCGCGCGGCATCTGGAAGGCATCGCCCACCGGTTCTGGAGCAATAGAAGCGCGCAGCGGCACCTCCTTGATCGCCAGCGCCATGAGGAAGGCCATGAACGCCAAGGCCGCCGCGGTGAGGAACACCGGGTGCAGGGCGTCGACGAAGATGCCGAGATAGGTCGAACGCAACGGCTCGGCGACCGACCTGATCGCGGCGGGATCGCGCATCGCGTCCGAGACTCCCGGCAAAGCGCCGTGCATGTGGGCTTCGAGCACGAAGGCGAAAATGCCGCCGAACAGTGCCGCGCCAATGGTGCCGCCGATCGAGCGAAACAAGGTCGTGCCAGAGGTGGCGACACCCAGCTGCTCGTAGGCGACCGCGTTCTGCACGGCCATCACCAGGATCTGCATGACCATGCCGAGGCCGGCGCCCAGCACCAGCATGTAAGTCGAGGCGAGCCAAGGCGGCGTTTCAACCTCGATCTGCGACAGGCACGTCAGCGCCAGCGTCATCAACGCCGTGCCGATGATCGGAAAAATCCTGTAGCGGCCGACGCGGCTGATGATCTGTCCGCTAATGATCGAGGTGACGAACACGCCGAGCATCATCGGCGTCATGTGCAGGCCGGCGCTGGTGGGATCGAGGCCTTTCACCACCTGGAAGTAGACAGGCAGCAGCGTGACGGAACCGAACAGGGCCATGCCGACGATGAAGCCGATGCCGGTCGCGAGCACGAACGCGCGGTTCTTGAAGAGCGACAGCGGCAGCAGCGGGTCGGCCACCAGCGTCTCGGTATAGACGAACGCGGCAATCGCCAGCACGCCGACGAGTGCAATCGCCGTGAAGCTCACCGGAGCCTCGCTGACCAGCGTCGCCCCGAGGCTCGAAATGAGGATGACCGACGTCAGGGCCAAAGCAAGCAGCGAGGCTCCGGCATAGTCGATCGACACGTTGCTTGGCTGGCGGTGCGGCTTGAACGTCCGGTTGATGACGGCGAAGGCCAGCAGCCCCAGCGGCAGGTTGATGTAGAAGATCCAGCGCCAGGAGAACTCATCGACGATGAAGCCGCCGAGCAGCGGGCCGATCACCGTCGAGAGGCCGAAGACCCCGCCAAAGAAGCCCTGATACCGGCCGCGCTCGCGCGGCGGCACGATGTCGCCGACGACGGCGATGGCGGTGACGATGAGTCCGCCGCCGCCGAGGCCCTGGATGATGCGGAAGGCGATCAGCTCGGGCAGATTTTGCGCCAGCCCGCACAGGGCCGAGCCGATGAGGAAGATGATGACTGCGGTTTGCAGCACCACGCGGCGGCCGTAGATATCGCCGAGCTTGCCGTAGAGCGGAACCACGACGGTGGTGGCGAGTAGATAGGCCGTGACAATCCAGGAAAGGTGCGCCAGGCCGCCAATCTCGCTGACGATGGTCGGCAATGCCGTCGACACGATGGTCTGGTCGAGCGAGGCGAGCAGCAGCACGAGGACGAGGGCGGAGAAGATGGCGAGCCGCTCGCGCGGGCTGACCGATTGATTGGGCGTCGACAAGATTTAAGACCCGGCTTTGCGAGTTGTTCCGACGAGAGGCGGGGGCATGGCGAGCGGGCAAGACCCGTCACCAGAAGAACGGCGGCGATAAGGCTGGCGCAATGCGCGCGCGAGAGGACGAACCGATACCTTGGCGTGGGGATGTCGCAGGCAGAACGCTTGACCGGCGAACAGGGTGCCGCCCGGCTATTCGTGCCGGGCGACGAAAGTTTTAGGGCGTGAACGACTGCGCCGCGTCAGGGGCAAGCGATGGCGTTCTCGAAGCCAGGTCCGCTGTATACCCAGCCCTCGCCCTTCGGCCATTTGACGTTGAACCAGTTCGCGCCGTTCTTGCCGAGCAAGGTGACCCCCTGGGTGTTGACCGCCAGCTCGCCGCTCTCGCGGCCCTTGCCCTGGGGGGCGTCGTAGAGCGCGCCGGTCTTGTTGACGGTGCAGGTGTTTGCAGGCGGCGGCGTGGTGTTGCCACCGGTGCTGGTGCCCGGCTGCGTTGTCCGAAGCACGCACACGCCATGCCTTAGAATTTTCCCGTATGGGCATTTCCTGGGTCCCGGTGGCGAGGCTTCCTTCTGCGGCGGCGGCGCTAGTTTGAAGTCGCTGCAGATCAGGCCGATGCCTTTCACGAACTCGCCGAACTTGATGACCAAGCCGCCACCGAGCTCGCCGCTGACGCACTCTTGAGTCGCATGTCGCCAATAGCCATTGTTGACGAAATAAACTTCGTGCCTCGCGGAAGTGCTTGGATTGACGCAGAACAGCTTCAACGATGTGAGATTGTATTTTTGATCGCGCCCGATATCGAAACCGCTCACGGCTGCGTTGGGTCCGCACGATGCCTGTTTGAAACCTCCGCCGGTGCCGCCACGCGAGGGCATGCTCTTGCCGCCGCCGAGCGTTCCGTCAGGCTTGAGGTTGGAACAGACAACGCTGATCTGGTCGATCCAGGAGCCCACGTTGCCGACGACGCCCGTGAAATACGATCCCTTCGGACACTCGTCGGTGGCCCCGCCCTTGATGCCGAATAAGCCGTCGAGGCCATTGGTGCCGTAAACGTCATGAACGCCGCGGGCGGCGACCGAAGCTTCGGCGCCGAAAAGGCCCATGAGTGCAGCGACGAGCAACCCTACGAATGAAGTCTTTAACGCCATTTTTCTCTCTCTACCCAGATGTCCAGCCCGATCCGATCTGATCGCGGTTATTCCATGCGAGTCCGGTTTTGTCTTGCTCGGCGATCGCGACGATTAACGGCCACGGGTGTCTGCCTTGCCAACCAATCCCTCCCGTCGGCCCATGCGTCGATCGACGCGCTGAGCACACGGTTCACCGTGCAACGGTGTGTTTACATTTCTCGGGGTTACGCCCGCCGCTCCGCGGCGCTCTCTCAGCCGTTGATCGACAACGACGGCGAGCATGGCCACGGCTGCGGGATGATGTACATTGTCTGACCCCTATCCATTCGATGGGATCGATGTTCGGCCAGGACGCGCGCTCGTGTCTGTATCCTAGGGCACAGGATCAGCCGGCTCTCATCTCTTAGGCTTTGCGCTCGGTCTAGCGCTTGGCCTTGCGCTTCTTGGCCAATTTTTTCGCCGTGACGACAACCTGGCCTCGTTCTCCTCGCGGAAGACAAAAAAAGACGGCCCGAGAGCTTGCGCTCTGGGCCGAGTTTCGAGCACGGCTAGGGAGGAAGTGCTCGGATGGGTTATGATCGCGACGATCGCGAGGCGCGCTTTATTTCTGCGCGCCTGGAGCGTCGTGCATTTCCTTGGAAACAAGACTGCCATCTTCCGGCTTCACGTTCGGCATGGCGGTCGAGCCGCCGCCCGACGAGTACTGCCTCGATTTACCGGAGAGGCTGCCCTCCATGGGCTTGGCTTTCGGCATGTCGGTACTTCCGCCTTGCGTGATCGAGCCCCTCATCTCCGTACCCGAAATGCTGTGATCGTTTTGGTTGCCGACTTCGGCAACGGCAAACGAAGTCGAGACGGCCAGGATCGTGGCCGCAATGGCGATCGTCTTCATGGGTGATCTCCTTGACGCGAGGCGCCGCTGGTTAGGTGCGATACGCATTGGCGGCGGCATTCGTGAAGGCATCGTCCGACTACAGACGAGTTATTGAATCCAATACGTCTCCAAATCGCGCCCGATCATTCGGAGCCGTCATCAGACCATGCCGGACGATTTCCGTCGCGAGCCGGACTGCGAGCTCGGCCTCCGAAGCGCTCCCCTGATTCGTTCTCAATCCATTGAACAAGCAGTTGCATTCATTGCCGCTATTCAGTCAGCGTGATCGCATGACGAATCATGCGAGTCGGCAAATGAGAAACACGTCACTCGGCACTGTGATGCTGGTTCTGTTCGCCGTAGGCGCAATCGCGCCGGCCATCGCGGCAGAGTCGATTGGCTCCGCCGTGCGCATCGTCAACCGTGTGACCGGCTCGATCGATCAGCAGCAGCAGAACCTCGCGACTGGCGATAGCGTCAGCCAGAATGAATCAATCGAGGTCGCTCCCGACGCGCTCGGCGAGTTGAAACTGCGCGACGACACCAAGCTGGCGCTGGGACCAGGGTCGCGCATCGTGCTCGACAAACTCGTCTACGATCCCAATTCTTCGGTCGGCGCCGTGAGCGTCAATCTTGCAAAGGGCGCGTTCCGGTTCATCACGGGCCTCGCGCGCAAGGGCGACTACCAGCTCCGCACGCCGTCGGCTTCGATCACCGTCCGTGGCACGATATTCGATGTCTATGTCGACGCAGCGGGGGGCACGTGGCTGTTGCTTCTCGAAGGCTCGGTGCGCGTTTGCAACACCGCGAACCAGTGCACCGATGTCAGCAACCCCTGCGGCGTCGTGCATGTTTCGGCCACAGGCAGCCTGGACGGCCCGCTGGGCTGGCCCGCCCAAGCGCGCCCCATCGACTTTGCGGCCGCTTTCCCATTCGTGGTGACGCCGCCCAGCATCGACGCTCGGCCGCTGTTCACGCGCACCGCGGTCGAAACCAACCAGTGTGCGAAGCCCGTAACGCCGCAGACGCGCGAAGCGGAGGCCCCCGATCTGAGCCCGCCGCCGGCGAAATACAGCAAGCCGAAGCCGCAGCAGACCTACGCGCCGCCACCTGCCGCCCTTCCGCTGGCGCTGGCGCGCAACTTCTCGGGAACCTACGTCGGCGCCAATGTCGGCTACGGGTTCTCAAGCTCCGATGCCAGCACAGGGTGCGTATCGCCGCCGTTGAACTTCAGCTTCTCCGCCAATTGCTACGAGGCGATCGCTGGCGGCGCGCTGGTCACGAGCTACCCGTTGAAGCCGCAGGGCGTCACCGCCGGTGTCGTTGCGGGCTACGACATACGCCTCACCAACTTCGTGCTCGGCGTGGCGACCGACTTCTCCAAGACGAACATCTCGGGCAGCCAAAGCTCTGCCACCGCCGTGCCGACATTCGTGCCGGAGTACGCCGATGCGAAGGAGACGGTCGAGTGGCTCGGAACCCTGCGCGGTCGCCTCGGCGTCCTCGCGACGGACAATCTCTTGGTGTACCTCACGGGCGGCCTGGCATACGGGCAGGTGAACACGAGCTACGATCTGGCGTTGCCGGGCGCAATTCCAGCGGTCTCGACGGCTGCACGCACCAACAGCTGGGAAGCGGGCTGGACGGCGGGCGGCGGCGGCGAGCTGAGCTTCGGCACCTTCACCATCAGCGCTGAATACCTGTTCTACGATCTTGGCTCGCGCACGCTTAACCCCGTCGCCATCCGCGGCGGTGTCCCGCAGCCGACGACGTATTTCCCGACGAGCTTCGACATGGATGGCTCGATCATCCGGCTTGGAACCAATTTCCCGCTCAACTGAGATCCGGGCTTAGCGCCGCCTGGCAAAGCAACGGCTTCCCACCTGATCAGGCGAGCGCGCGGACCTCGGCGGTCATGCGGCGCAGCCGCTCAGACAAGAGCCGGCCCAGCTCGAAGAGTATTTGCCCGTAGAGCTGCGGCTCGAGCTGCTCGAGCTTTCTGAAGTTTTCGAATTGCAGCTCATAGCAAGTCGCTGCCGTCTCGGCGACGACGTCGGCGACGCGCGTTCCGCCGTCGAACAAGCGCAAATTCGCCGAACGCCACGCCCGGGCCGAACGCAGCACGCCGCGCGCTGCGCCGGCTTTCGTTCAGCCCGACTTTGACCGTCGCGCTGCCGGACGCCAGCATGTAGAGCCGGTCGGCGGCATCGCCTTCCTTGATGATGCGAGAATCGCGCGCGTAGCTCGCCTGCGTGATGTAGGGCTCGAGCTTGCCGATCTGCTCGGGCGTCAGCTTGTGAAGGATGTCCATCTCGCTCAGCGGCAGAAGCTGATCGGTAGCGAGCGCCATCGGGTCGACCTCGGCAATGAGCGAGTTTTCGCAATGCTCGAGTGCCTCGTCGACGTTCGAGAACCAGGTATTGCGCCGGTCGTCATGATCCTGCAGCGCCAGCCAGTCGGCCTTGATCTGCTCGGTGAGACCCGCGAGCAAAAGACGCTTGCCGGCGTCGATTAAGGAGCGGTTCATGTCGCGCAGCAGCGTCAAGGCGCTGTGGTCGGCGCGGCTGATGCGATGGCAATCGAGCACGATGAACGACGCCTTCTCGGCATCCTCGACCATCCGCCGCAAGAGCTGCTCGGCGGTTGCGAAATAGAGACCGCCCTGCAGCTCGTACACGAGGATGCGCGGGCCGGCGCCGTCCAGCACCTTGCGCTCGCGCTGGGCGCGCTGGCGTTTCGAGGTGACCGCCCCGCCGACGTAGCTGCGCCGCACGATGTTGTCCGACACGAACTGCGTGTCGTACACGTGCAGCTGGAAACGCTGCGACAGCTCCTTGCAGACCTCGATGCCGCGATGGCTGTTGCCGTGGGCGTCGAGCAGCGGCGAGTAGACGCCGAACCCGAACTGGCCGGGCAGCACCGCGATGATGCCGCCGCCGACGCCGCTCTTGGCGGGAAGGCCAACCCGGTAGACCCACTCGCCCGAGTAGTCGTACATGCCGCAGCTGGCCATCACGCTGAGCACGGTCTTCACATGCTCGGCCGCGATGGCGCGCTCGCCCGTGACCGGATTGACGCCGCTGTTGGCGAGCGTCGCTGCCATCATCGCGAGGTCGCGGGCGCTGACCAGGATCGAGCACTGCTGGAAGTAGAGATCGAGATGCTCCGACACAGGCTCGGAGATCATCCCTGAGTTGAGCTGCAGGTAGGCGATCGCGCGGTTGCGGTGGCCGGTGGCACGCTCGGAGTGGAAGACATCCCGGTCGATCGTGAGCTTGCGGCCGGCGTAGCGCCCGAACATGTCGAGCAGCCGCGCAAGTCGCTCCTCCGCGCCGTTGCCCTTGACCAGCGAGGTCGTCGCAATGGCGCCGGCGTTGACCATCGGATTGAACGGGCGGTTGTTCGCCTCGTCCATGATGATCGAGTTGAAGGCCTCGCCGGTCGGCTCGACGCCGACGCGCCGCAGCACCTCCTGCGAGCCGTTGTCCTCGAGCGCGAGGCCATAGACGAGGGGCTTGGAGATCGACTGGATCGTGAAGAGCGTCTGGCTGTCGCCGACCTCGTAGACGCGCCCGTCCGCCGTCGCGAGCGCGATGCCGAAACGTGCGGGGTCGGCTTTCGTCAACTCGGGAATGTAGTTTGCGAGCGCGCCATCGAACGCGCCTTGATGTTTGGCGTGCAGCTCCTTGAACCACTGGTCGATCGGCGACGCGATGGCAGGAAGCGGTCGCTGTGCGATCGTCGCGGCGCCGTCGAAAGTCGCGGCAGGTTCGGCCGGCTTGGGCGCACTGTCGATTGAGAAAAGTCGCTGCGGCGCGGGTATGACGAGCGCGGAGGCCGCATTGCCGTTCGGCTTTTGCAGCTCGGCCGGCAACTCGCTGGTGTCTTCGTCCTTCTTGCCCCGCGCGCGCCACAGCATCGATCAGAACCCCCAGCCCCAACACAGGATTAAGGGTACGGAGGTGCTTGAAAATTGTCCACGGAGCTAATGTGCGGAAACTTTAGGCAACAGATCGAAGTCTGGGCAGCAGTCGCGAAGCGGGATGAGTTCGCGCCCGCTATTCCGATTCACCGCCGTAGCACGCCAAGCCGACGCACTCGTGGTTGAAGTCTCGGGACTTGATCGCATCATTGAGGTTGCGGAAGCGCGGCAGGATATCGTGGTCGCCGCGGACGAGTTGCGCGAAGTAGGTCTCGAGGAATGCGACCGACGCCGTCAGGTCCAGCATGGGACCGGGCCACGGCGCGGGAGACGCCACCGTGCCGTCGGGGAACACGACGATGTATTCGCCGGGCGTTGTGATCTGCCGGCAGTAGCGGCGCACGCAGACCTCGATGCGGCCCTCGATCAGCACGAAGAACTCGTAGCCCATGTCGCTGACGTAGGTTTCGGCGACGGAGCCGCGCACGCCCATCGTGGCCAGCGGCGTTTTCACCGAATAGTTCTCGGGCGTCTGCGAGCCGGAAACAAAGCGCAGCGCACCCTTGGTCAGGCGCAGAGCGGATTTACCGGTGCCGCGGCTCGGATCGTACACGAACTTGTCGATGGTCACGCGCGAGGTGGGCCCGAGCGTCACGCTCGACTTGTCGCGGAACAGCAGTTGCGCCGAGGAATCGGCGCCCGCCGTTACGGTCTCGTTCTGATGCACTGGCGAGCCGGTGCTCATCGGGCCGGCGACGGTGCCTTTGACGTCGTTCCTGACTGCGGCGGCGCTGCCGACTTGCGCCTGCGCCAGCACGGCAGATGACAGCGCGGGAAGCCCTGCGGCGGCCAGCGCGATGATCAGGAGGAGGCGCATCAGTACCTCCCCACGACGTGCGCGCCGGCGACATGATCCTGGAAGTCAGCCGGTCGCTTGATGGTGTCGCCGGTGTTATTGTCGATCATCGTCGTCGACGCATTCGAGATGTTGTACTCGAAGCGGTAGTCGAAGCGCAGATCGACGTTCGGGCCGAACATGTTGGGGAAGATGAGGTGGGCGGTCGGCTCGATGTAGGTGTCGCGGCGCTTGTCAGCGTCGATGCTGACCAGCTCTCCGCAGAAGGCGCCGCAAATGCCGACCCGCTCGATGGTCGAGGAGGATTCGTCATACCAGCGATGGTAGACCTCGACGCCGGTGCCGAGGAACGCTTTGCCCTTGTACAGCGGGAAATAATACGCAAGCGCCGCGCCGAGCTGGGTGTAATCGCCCGGAAACAGCGGTCGCTGCAGAATGGTATCGCCGAAGCCGTAGAACTCGGTCGGGTCGCCGTCGTTTCGGCTCACCTGCAGATGCGGCATGAAATAGAAGAGATCGGCCTTGGTGAACCGCGGGCTGACGACGAACCTGCCCTCCAAGTCGAAGATTTGCGCGCTGTCGGCCTTGGGATCGACGATGTCGCCGTCGATCCAGTTGGTGTTCACGGCCAAGTTGGCGTCGCGCCACGTGTAGCGGGCCGTCAGCGTTTGCGTCAGGCCCTTATAGAGGCCGCCGACCGTGGCACTGACGGAAGCCTCATCGTAGAGCTTCTTTTCGTCCAGCCAGACGATGGCGGCTCCGCCCGCCACGTGCAGCCACACATCCGGCAAGACCTGAAACACCGGTCCGCTTTCGACCGCGAGCGTCTGCGAGTTTAGCGCGCTGATGTCGGCCTGGATCTGCCCCTGGGCGAGGACATAGCTGCGCCAGCGCTGCGAGCCGAACGAGCGCTCGTCCACGATTTCGACCTTGCCGTCGAACGTCGCATCGTCCTGGTGCCGCAGGGAGATAGGCAATCCCGGCGCCGTGACGTCGAAGAAATCGAGTGACGACCCGGAGTGCGCGAACTGTCGCGGGTTTGACGCATAGTTTGCGCCGGCCTCGACGGTCACGCGAGTGACGGCCGGCATCAGCTTGTGGCGAATGCGGTCGAACTCGGCCTGCGCCTCGGTGTCGCCGGGACTGCTCAGAACGACGCGCTCCAGCGCTGCAAACGCGTGCCGCAAGTCGCCGCGTGCCTCGGCTTCGCGCGCGAGCTGCTTGTTGGCAGCGGAATCGCCCGGATGCGCAAGGACGCGAGAGAAAAGCGCTTCATAGCCGTAGGGGTCGTAGGCGCGTGCGAGTGAAGGAATGGGATTGGAAACGGCCGCTCCAGCCAGAGCAACCAGCGCAAAAACGCGCGCTACACTCGAACGCATCTTAACTCCGTTACGCAAACACTCGTGCCGTTGAAACTCTCTCGCAGGGCGCCACAGGGCGGTTTGCGAAACTCACGGCGATAGTAGGCGGCGCGCCTCTATTCTTGTGTCACTCCCGCGCCATACGCGCCGCGAATTCGCCGCATTTACCATCGCGAGGCGCGAGTGGCGTTTTTTTGTGCAGAAAATATTTGAAGGAGTTGAGTGGGTTCGAAGCGCCGGGAAAATTCGGGCGCCTAGCAACCTCATCCCACGAGCGCTGTGGCGAATAGCTCCGGCTTGGTGCAACGGTAGGGACCGGCTCTGGGCGAGACCTCGCAAGGAGCTGCCACTGCATTGTCGTGCCAGGGGGGCGCGCTCGTAGATGTCGCTGCGGCTGATGTATGCCGGGATGGTGGTCGCGCTGCTGGCGGTGGCCGTCGCGATCCGGGTCGCTGACCCGACGCCGATTGCCCGGCTGCAGCTCATCGTTTTTGACGCTTACCAGCAGCTTTGGCCCCGCACGTACGATCCCGACCTGCCGGTCCGGGTCGTCGAGATCGACGAGGCTTCCCTCAAAACTTTCGGGCAATGGCCTTGGCCGCGCTCGGTGATGGCGGGCGTGACGAAGCGCCTGGCCGAAAACGGCGCAGCGGTTGTGGCGTTCGACTTCGTCATGGCCGAGCCAGACCGCCTGCTGTCGAGCGAGCTGCTGAAATGGCTGCCTGCCGGCCCCGACACGGCGGCGCTCGGTGCACAGATCGAGAAGCTCCCCTCTGGCGATGTCGCTTTCGCGGACGCCATGGCGTCGACGCGAGCCGTGATCGGCTTCATCGGCGCGAGCGACGGCGGCACTAAGCCTCTGCTGCACAGCGGCTTCGTCTATGCGGGCGACAACCCGGCGCTGTTCGTGCCGGCGTTCAGTGGAGCGGTGGCGAGCCTCCCGCTGCTGCAGGAACGCAGTGCCGGATCGGGCGCCCTCAATTGGGTTCCCGAATACGATCAGGTGGTGCGCCGCCTGCCGCTCTTCGTTCGGATAGGGGAGCAGCTGTACCCATCGCTTGCGGCCGAAACGCTTCGGGTTGCCCAAGGCGCGCCCTCGTTCGTGATCAAGGCCTCGGGCTCAAGCGGCGAGGAGGCGCTTGGCGCGCGCACCGGTATCACCGCGGTCAGGATCGGCGACTTGGAGATCCCGACCGATGCCAACGGGCAGCTCTGGTTGCGCCTGACGAAATCCGATCCTCGTCGCATCATTGCGCTGTCGCGATTGCTCGACGGCCAAGTCAAGCGTGACGAGATCGAGGGGCGCATCGTCTTGGTGGGCATGGGCGCGGCGGGACTGTCCGATATCAAGACGACGCCGCTCGATGCCTCGATCGCCGGCGTTGAGCTGCATGCGCAGGCCATCGAGCAGATGCTGGTCGGCAGCCCCATGCGGCGCGTCGACTTCGCCGAGGGGGCCGAGCTGGCCTTCCTGGTGATCGCGGGTCTGACGCTCGCGATCGTCGTGTACTATTTCGGTGCGCTGTGGAGCGGCCTCATCGGAGCGACGATGCTGGCTGGCGCTGTCTCGGCCTCCTTGGCGGCATATAAAGGCTGGGGGCTGCTGTTCGATCCGGCTTACGCGATCATCGTGCTCGGGTGCCTTTATCTTTGCACTACTGTCTACCGCTACCTGCAGACCGAAATGGAGCGCACGCGCGTGCGCGATACCTTCGGCCGCTATCTGACGGACGACGTTGTTACCGCGCTGCTTGGCTCCCCGGCTGGGCTTCAGATCGGCGGCGAGAAAGAGCAAAGTCACGATGATGATGACGGATCTGCGGGGCTTCACGTCGCTGTCGGAGCGCGTGGAGCCCGAGCGCGTCGTCACCATGCTCAACGGCTATCTGGAAGCGATGACGCACGTCATTGAGCAGTATCGCGGCACCATCGATGAGTTCATCGGCGACGCGATCTTCGTGCTGTTCGGCGCCCCGATTAGGCAGGATGACGACGCAGAGCGCGCTGTGGCTTGCGCTCTGGCGATGCAACTTGCGATGTCAGGGGTCAATGAGCAGAACCGCAGCAACGGTTTGCCCGAGTTGGAAATGGGCATCGGACTTCACACGGGCGATGTTGTCGTCGGCAATATCGGCTCAGCCAAGCGGATGAAGTACGGAGTTGTCGGCAGCCACGTCAACCTGACCTCGCGCATTCAATCGATGACGACGGGCGGCCAGATCCTGATCTCCGAGGCCACACGCACTGAGGCTGAACGCATTCTGACCACGGGCAAGGAGCTCGAATTCAAGGCCAAGGGCATCGAGCATCCGGTCAAGGTCGTCGAGGTCTTGGGCATCGGCGGCGCCTATGACATTCACCTGCCGGAGAAGACGGAAACGCTGATAGCACTCGGGAAGCCGGTCCCGATCAAATATGCTGTGGTGGAAGGGTCGCAGCTCCCATCGCACTCGCTTGAAGGCGAGCTGACGAAGCTATCGCCCAGGGATGCCGAGATACGCCTCAAGGCGCCGGTTGCCGTTTACAGCAATCTTCAGCTGCAGGTCGTCGGCGACGACGGCGCCGACATTCCCGGCGCGCTCTACGGAAAAGTCATCGAGATCGTGGTGGGGAGCGATGCCGACGTGCGCGTCCGCTTCACATCGACATCGCCCGCTACCGCGTTTCTGCAGGATCGATTGGCGAAAGCGCAATCCGCGCCGCCATGACGGAAGCGGCAGGAGCTGCTATATCGTGCTGACTCTATACCGCGACGGACGAGAACCATGAGCTCCTTGCTCGGCTACTGCAACGGCCTGCCCGAGGTGCGGCTTGAAAGCGGCACCCGCCTCCTCAACGAAGGGGAGAAATCGAACAAGCTCTTCATCCTCATCGACGGCGAGCTGCAGATCTTGCGCGGGGACATCGAGATCGGCACCATTTCCGACCCAGGGTCGGTCTTTGGCGAGCTGTCGATATTGCTCGATGCCCCTCACACCGCATCCGTCCAGGCGCTCTCTGCGAGCCGCGTCTACGTCGTCGACGACGTCGACACGTTTCTCGCCTCGACGCCCGAGGTGATGCGCCACATCGGCAAGCTGCTCGCGTTGCGGCTCAACTCGGTGACCGGGTACCTCGCCGACCTGAAGCGGCAGTTCGCCGACAAGACCGATCATCTCGGCATGGTGGATGAGGTTCTGGAAAGCCTGCTGCATCAGCAGGACAGCATCTTCACGCCGGGCTCAGACCGAGAAGTTGATCCGAGACTTTGAGCCAGGGCGGCAGCTCGTCGAGCTTGGCGACCGGTCGCGACAGCGCCTCGTCGAGCTTTGCAACTTCCCAGCGGCTGGTCGAAAGCCACATCACCGTGCGGTCGTCGCTGTCGAGAATGACGTAGGCCGGCGTCGGACCGATCTGATACCCCGCGTTGAAAACCCACGTAGACCCGATGCGATCGACCCACGATCCGCCTTGGCAGAACGGCGACTGATGCACGTGGCCGCTGAACACGAATGCGGGCCGGTACAAGTTGATCCACTCCATCAGCTCGACGTCGCCGTAGGAGCGCTGGCCACCCCAGCTCGTCGGCGAGCCGGCCGGCGGCGCGTGATAAACCCAGGCCCACGACGTGGCGCTGCGAGCCTTGACCGCGTCGCGCGCCAGCTGCTCGCCGACGGCCGCTTTTGTCATCGGCCCATCCCACCACGGGCAGATCGTGAACAGAGTGTCGCCGGCGGTAAACGTATCGCAGTCGGTCGCGATGCCCATGGCGCGGATCTTGGCAAACCACTGCGCCGTCTTCTCGCCATCCGCGTTGCGCGAATCGAGGTCGTGGTTGCCCGAGCAGGTGACGAGCCGCGTCATCGTGCGCAGGCGATCGAGATACTTGAGGACGACGACCATCTGCGTGCGCCCGTCGACGTGCGAGGAGATGTCGAGCAGGTCGCCGGCGATGATGACCACGTCGAACTGAGGCGCCACGTGCATCAGCCAGTCGTACTGCTTCAGCGCGTAATGCAGATCGGCAGTGACCAGACATTTCATCGCCGCCTCACGTTCTCATTTTTATGGTGCGGCTCAGAATGGAAGACGGGGACGTATTTTGCGCAGCGGCGTGAGCGGGGCCTTGAGCGCGCGGCCGGGACCATTGTTCAGCAGCGCCGCAGGACCGAGACGCCGCACCGGATCGATCAGCAGCTTCTTGCCGACGAACGGGAATGCGGTGGCGACGCCGATGCCCTTGAGAATGGAGCCGTCCCATTTCAGCGGCGAGGACATCACGCGGTCGAGGCCGACATGCACGAAATGCCCAACCTTGTCGTGGCGCTGGCACGTCGTTGGCGTCGGACACACGTCGACGCCGCCCTCGTGCAGCAGAACGACGGTCTCCCCGTCGTCGGCGACGTAACACGTCGAATACCGTGCCGCGCACGCCCATGGACGCCGTCGGCGTTTTGATTTCATAGGCGGCCTTGGGGCTGCCGCCGGTGATGAAGCGGAACGCGCCCTTAGCGAGGTTTATCGAGATGGAGCCCGGCGCGGCGTTTGCATCGTAGAGGAACTTGTCGAGCACGATGCGTGCCGAGGGTCCGACCGCAAGCTTCGTCTTGTCGAGGAACTCGATCTCCGCGCTCGCCGAATTGCTGGTCGCGAGCGTCTCGTTCTGGAAGACCTTGGCGCCTTTCTCGAGCTTGCGCGTTTCCTCGCCGTTTGCCGCAGTCACGTCGTTCTTGACGGCGACGGCGCCGCCGATCTCTGGCGTTGCGGCGGTTGCGAGCCCGGGGCGCAGCACGAGCGTTATCGCAAGCAACGAGGCGAGCAGTGTGGGTGCCGCGCCGGCCATATTTCCTCCCCGGTAACATCAGGCGTTTGCGCCTGCCGTTTATCGATTGCTTATTCAAGCGATCGTCAGCTCTCCGCCCACCTTACGACGAGAAGCCTGTCACCACGCAATTTACTTGTGTCCCCGGTTCGAAATCGACGTCGCCTCGTTGCTCAGTTGATGCGCTCATAATTCCATTTGCCGTGCTTGTAGCGGATGATCACGTCGCAGGAGCGCCCCGAGGTAAATTCTGCTCCGGGCGGCGGATGACATTCTTTGCTGCCCGCATAGATCGACGCGACGATCGCCGCAAACCAGTCGTTCTCATCCACGCTGATGAATTTCTGGTAGAGGTGATCGTTGAAAACCTTTTGCCAGCGCCTCGGTCCCACCTGCTGCCAAATCGTCAAGTCGCAGCCGCGATTGGTGCAGTTTTCGCCTGCTGCTCGCCGGCCACCACAAAGTTCCTCGTCGTCGACGAGAATGTCGTTCGCGGCGTCACCGTTGAGGTGGATTATCCGGACGCCATCCATGTCGCTATAGAGCTTGTTATCAGGATCGCCCTCCTTGCACCGGTCGCGGATATCCTCGATGTGGGCGCGCACGTCTGATGGCAAATCCGGGTAGCTCAATGTTTCCGCTGCAAAGCTTGGGCAAATCCCAGAGAGAAGAGCGGCGGCAATCATTGTGGTTCGGCGCATAAGATCCCTTCAGGCAATCTCGATAAGTTTGAACATGTCGGTTGCACTCACTGGCCCGGGGCAAGCGTGAACTCCAACACGTCGCCGCGGTACCCTGTAACGCGGCAATTGGCGTCCACCTGCGGTGCGCTACCCTGCAACACGACGCGACGGTAGTTGTCTAGAACGGGCCCGCTGACGTGGTAGGGAAGCTGGCCGCATCCCGCATTGAATATGAAAGCCGTTCCGTCGTAGGTTTCACCCGCGACGGTGCCGTCGAACAGAATGCTGTCCGGCTGCGCGCCGGCATGTTGCATTCCTGGGCGCGGCCGAGAGTAAAAGAAGCGGCGACGAGTTCCGTCGGCGCGGAGATACAACACTGAGCCGTTGTGATCCCAATAGGTCCGCTCCGGCCGATCGAACGTCTCGCCGCACTTTGACGCGTAATACGTGACGTTGCCGTCGACCTCTGTCTTGAGCCGGCCGCCGACGATGCGCAGGTCGATGCTCTCGGGCTCCTCACCACCACCCTCGACGCTGCAGGTGCTGCTCATCTGCCAGTGGTCGTCCGTGTTCTTCAAGCCGCCAGTGAAGGTGCAAAAAGTTTCAAAGATGCGGTAGCCGTCGGCCCGGATCAGGATGTTGTTATTGTTAGTGGAGTAATGCCCGCACGACGCAGGCGCATTGGTCCACTCTCCTTGCAGGGTCTGCGCCGACGCGAGATCGAATTGGCCCGCGGCTGCAAAAATTACCGATGCAATTGCCAGCCTCCGGGCGCTGCTGGAAATCACTTGCCTGATCATTTGACCGCAGCCCCAGTAAATCGAACGGGACCAGAAAATCACATTTCCGCCGATAATCGCAAGTCATCGAGCCGCAAGAGAGCGCATGCGCCATGCCGCAATGTGCCGAAATCTACTGCCGTTCCTTCCGACCTCGGTATCGTCAGATGAGCGGCATGTGTTTGCTCGAGGGGGCACTCGGCTCCATAGTCCAGCCGGCAAGCAGCGAGGGGAAAAGTCTGGGATGATCGACCGGGTGCTGCAATGGGTGAAGTCGCGCGACAGGCGGTGGATTTGGCTGATGCTTCTTGCGGCCGGGCTGAGCCTGCTTGGATGGCTGCTGTTCTTTACGCGCCACCATCTTCCCCATAGCTGGGACAAGCCGCTCCTGGCTTTGGCCGGCTTCCTCATCGGCATGAAATTGTGGGCGCTGATACTGACTCTTCTCGCGGCCTTGGCGGTGAGGGCCTACCGCTGGTTCAAGCCGAGCCGCAACACGGAGGGTCGGCGGCAAGCCCCGCCTACTTGACGGCACTCACATTCGAAAAAAGATCGCAAGCGGGCGGGAATAAAGCAGCAGCGCCCCGAGTCTACCCTTTCGAACCCCATGAATGGGGGTTGCTGAAAGGGATAGGCAATGTCTGACGATCACGACAAAAAGGGTATGACCCGGCGGCATGCGCTCGAATGCATGCTGTGGGCGGGTACGGGCGTACTGTGGACCGTATCGGGCGGCGTGCCGAAGTCCATCGGGCTGCTCGACAGCGCCGCCGCGGCGGCTGCGACCAAAGGCTTCACGTTCCTTCAGATCTCCGACAGCCACGTCGGCTTCGACAAGGCGGCGAACCCGCATGCGATCGATACGCTCAAAGAGGCGATCGACCGCATCAAGGCGATGCCGAAGAAGCCGTCGTTCATGCTGCACACCGGCGACATCACGCATCTCTCCAAGCCGGCCGAGTTCGACAACGCGGCGCAGTTGATCGGCAGCGCCGGCCTCAACGTGCATTACGTGCCTGGCGAGCACGACATCGTCGATGAGGGCGTCGGCAAGGCGTACCTTGAGCGTTACGGCCAGAATACCAAGGGCTCGGGCTGGTACAGCTTCGATGAAGCCGGCGTGCATTTCATCGGTCTCGTCAACGTGGCGAACCTGAAGGCCGGCGGTCTCGGTTCACTCGGAGCCGATCAGCTTGGATGGCTCGAGGACGACGTGAAGGGCCTGAGCGCGTCTACACCGATCGTCGTTTTCGCGCACATCCCGATGTGGTCGATCTATCCCACGTGGGGCTGGGGCACCGACGATGCGGCAGTTGCGCTCGGCTACCTCAAGCGCTTCGGCTCCGTCACCGTCCTCAACGGACACATCCACCAGCTCATGCAGAAAGTGGAAGGCAACGTCACGTTCCACACGGCGCGTTCGACGGCCTTCCCGCAGCCGGCACCAGGTACCGCTCCGTCCCCCGGGCCGATGCTGGTGCCGGCTGATAAATTACGCAGCGTGCTCGGCATCACGAGCGTGCACTACACGCAAGGAAGGGAGGCGCTGGCGATCACCGACACCGCGCTCGCCGACGTATGAGGGCGTGGTGCTGGGTCGCGGTGGCGGCCTTGATGATCCTCGGTAGCGGTGCGCGCGCCGAGGACATGACAATCGAGATCGAGAATTTTACCTTCACTCCGGCAGAACTGACGATCAAGCCCGGCACTAAGGTAACCTGGAAGAACGCCGACGATATCCCGCACTCGGTCGTCGAGGACGCGACCAAGTTCCGCTCCAAGGCGCTCGACACCGGCGAGACGTTCTCGATGGTATTCACGGAGGCGGGCGAGATCGGCTACTTCTGCGGTCTGCATCCGCACATGAAGGGCAAGATCATCGTCAAGCCGTGATGCGGAAACGTGAACTCGGAGCATTGGCATGCGGAGACGCGAGGCGTGATGGACGACCGGCAACGGTTCGGCGAGGTGGTGTTGCCGCATCTGGATGATGCGCTGTCGCTTGCGCGATGGCTGACGGGCAACATCACCGACGCCGAGGATGTGGTGCAGGAAGCCTGCGTGCGCGCCTATGCGGCGATCGCGTCGGCGAAAAGCAACCCGCGCGCCTGGCTGCTCGCGATCGTGCGTAATACCGCGTTCACGTGGCTTGCCAAGAACCGGCCCAAGGCCGTCGTCGTAACGGACGACGAGGGCCTGTTCGAGAGAGCGGGGCTGGAAATGATCGATCGCGAGCACGAGGCAACTCCCGAGGCGGTGCTCATTGCGAAAGTTGATTCCGAGCAGCTGCACCGGGCGATTGCCGCACTGCCCATTTCCTACCGCGAGCCGCTCGTTCTGCGCGAGATCGAGGGCATGAGCTATCAGGAGATCGCGAGCGTGATGTCGATCCCCATAGGCACGGTCATGTCGCGGCTGGCGCGGGCGCGCGCCTTGCTCATTCAACGCATCGGCATGGCCGGCAAGGGAAAGGCAGGGGCGGCATGAACAAGCCTCCGTCATGGACCTCGCGCGAGGAGTCGTTGTTGCTGCTCAACGCCTATCTGGACGATGAGCTCGATGCGGCATCCGTGCTGGATGTCGAGCGGCGCATCGGGTCGGACGCCGCCCTGAAGGCCGAGCTTGGACGCCTGCAGGAGCTGCGCGATGCGTTCGCAGCCCATGTCAGCAAGGATCGCGCGTCGGATGCTCTGCGGTCGCGCATCGCGGCTATCGCCGATGCGGCGGGCGCAAAGGCTCGCCCAGTCGACGCCGCACCGCCCTCGAGCGGCAAGCTGCTGCCGATGCGGTTGCAGCCTCCGCCCGGCGCGCGCAGGACCGATTGGCGCCAGATGGCCGCAGCCGCAGTCATCGCTGCGGTGCTCGCGAGCCTCGGGACATATGCGGGTCTGCGGCAGACTGCGTCGAGTAGCGAGATCGCCGAGATCGTCGCGGGGCACCAGCGCGCGTTGCTGGCCACCGCGCCGTTCGACGTCGCTTCAAGCGATCGCCATACGGTCAAACCCTGGTTCGACGGCAAGCTCGCGGTCTCGCCGCTCGTCATCGACCTGTCCGAAGCCGGGTTCCCGCTTGTTGGCGGACGCGTCGACGTGGTCGACGGCCATCCGGTGCCGACCAGCGTCTACAAGCGCCGCGCACACGTGATCAGCCTGACCGCGGTGCCCAAGCCGGGCAGCAAGGACGACGGCTCGCCGCTCAAGCTGACCACCCGCGATGGCTACACGTTGCTGACCTGGCCCGGACGCGATTTCACCTACTCGGCGGTGTCCGACGTGGCGCCGAATGAGCTGGAGGAGTTCGCGACGCGGTGGCGTGCCGGCGCCGCCGGCAGCTGACGGCCGGCGTCATGGGCCGGGAAACGGGCCGCAGCGCCTGACATATCCGCTGCAAGTTAGGCAAAAAAGGCGCTAATGCTGGCGCCACGGGTAAGTAAGCTTTAGGTCCTGAAACGTACGTCAGCCATTGCAATAGCCATTGCAGTTCTGGGGGGCACCATGGCCATTTTCACCGGCACCTATGATCCGCGTGCGCTGGAATTGATGACGCAAGTGCTCGAGACGGTGGGGTCTCAGGCCAGATCGCAGAACTCGGGTTTCGTGGAAGACTGGGCCGTCGAGGCCAAGGGCGAGTGGTCCGTCATGGGTCGCGCCGTGTGGAACGCGGTCGCCGGCGGGGACCGCGACTTGGAGCGGCTGCAGCGCAAAGCGATCGACGAGCTCAACGTGCACCGGGCGAAAATGCGCGGAGAGGTCGTAGCCTCCTCGCTCGTCGCGGAGCACACACGGCCCTTGCTGATCCGCTTGCGATCCAGGGAGCCGGCCGACGGTGGCGATCGTCGCTCTCATGCAAAGCCGACCGGTACAGCACGCAAGCGCTTCAAGGTCTGCTAGTCCAATTTCCGTCGAGATTGAGCGGTTTGCACGCCGTCCAAATAGGCTCCGAGTCCAGCTCGCGACCGCTCGACCACGGTTTGCGGCGAACTGAGGCTCTGGAGCAATAGCGAGCCTTCCCGCGTCCGTGCATCTTGGCACCATCGCGTGGGATCAAAAGGAGCTCGTCATGATCCGTCTCTGTTCGATGGCACTACTCGCAATTGCACTTGCGGTCGGGTTTGGCGCGTCCGGCGCCCAGGCCGGCGTGTGCAAGCAAACGGCCCTGTTGACCGGCAAGACCAAGACCTGGAGCTGCAAGGCGGGTCAGGTCTGCTGCTCGGCGCCCCTAATCGGTTATGCCGGCTGCGGCACAAACAAGCTCGGCGGCTGCTTGAAGATGTAGCACCTGATCCATCGCGTGCGGCTCGCTGGCAAGGCGGACGCACGCGGTGGCCTACGTTTTATCAACCAATTTCGCAGTGTGTATTTCGCAGCGTGTAAGTGTGCGGATTTTTGAATGCGCCGCGCCCGATTGTTTATGATGACGTGGTTTTGTGGGTCGGGAGGCAACCCATGTATCACGTCGCCTGCGGTCAGAGATCGTACCGCTTCTCCGATCTGAAAGAGCTGATGGCCAAGGCCACGCCGCCGCGTTCGGGCGACGTTCTGGCAGGCGTTGCCGCGACCAGCGCTGAGGAGAACGTTGCCGCCAAGATGGCGCTCGCCGACCTTCCCTTGAAGCGGTTTCTCCTCGAGGCCGTCATTCCCTACGAGAGCGACGACGTCACGCGCCTCATCATCGACCGCCACGATGCGATGGCGTTCACACCCGTCTCGCACATGACGGTCGGGGAGTTTCGCGACTGGCTGCTGTCGGAAGCCGCCACGACCGAGGTGCTCGGTAAACTCGCGCCCGGGATCACGCCCGAGATGGCCGCCGCCACCTGCAAGATCATGCGCAACCAGGATCTCATACTGGCCGCCCGCAAGGTCGAGGTCGTCACGCGCTTTCGCGACACCATCGGCCTCAAGGGACGCATGTCGGTGCGGTTGCAACCCAATCATCCGACCGACGATCGGCGCGGCATCGCAGCGTCCATCGTGGACGGGCTCATGCTCGGATGCGGCGATGCCGTGATCGGCGTCAATCCGGCGAGCGACAACGTGGCGACCATCCTCGATCTGCTCGCCATGCTCGATGACATCATCTCCCGCTTTGCGATCCCGACCCAGAGCTGCGTGCTGACGCACGTCACGACCTCCATCGAGGCCATGGCGCGCGGCGCCCCGGTCGATCTCGTGTTTCAGTCGATCGGCGGCACGCAGGCGGTGAACGCGTCGTTCGGGGTAACGCTCGACATGCTGCGTGAGGCGCGCGAGGCAGCGCTCGGATTAAAGCGCGGCACGCTCGGCAACAACGTCATGTATTTCGAGACGGGCCAGGGATCTGCGCTTTCAGCGGACGCGCACCACGGTGTCGACCAGCAAACGCTCGAGGCGCGCGCCTATGCGGTCGCGCGCGAGTTCAGGCCGCTGCTGGTCAATTCGGTCGTCGGGTTCATCGGCCCTGAATACCTCTACAACGGCAAGGAGATCATACGCGCCGGTCTTGAAGACCATTTCTGCGGCAAGCTGATGGGTCTGCCGATGGGCTGCGACGTCTGCTACACCAACCACGCCGAGGCCGATCAGGACGACATGGACGTGCTGCTCATGCTGCTGGGCGTTGCGGGCGTAACGTTCGTCATGGGCGTCCCCGGCGCCGACGATATCATGCTCAACTATCAGTCGACCTCGTTCCACGATGCGCTTTACGTGCGCGAGACGCTGGGCTTGCAGCGCGCGCCCGAATTCGAGGCATGGCTCGAGCGCGTTGGCCTGGTGGATGACCGTGGCTGGCTCGTCGGCGATCAGCCTGGCCACGCGCTGATCAAGCACGCATCGGGTCTGGCCGCATGACATCGGAGACGCTCTGGACAGCCTTGCGCAAGTTCACCGATGCACGCATCGGATTGGGCCGCGCAGGCTCGGCACTGCCGATTCGCGAGGTGCTCGCTTTCGCGATGGCGCACGCGCAGGCGCGAGATGCCGTCACGACGCCCATCGACTGGGCCCCAATCGAGGCCGGCCTTGGCGCTCTTGGACTAAAGAGCCTGCGCATCGAGAGCGCAGCGGAGAGCCGTGACATTTATCTGCGGCGCCCGGATCTGGGACGCCGTTTGAGCGCCCCCAGCAGGGAGCGCCTTGCCGCGATCTCGGGTCCCGATCCCGATCTGCTCATTCTCGTGGGCGACGGTTTGTCATCGACCGGGGTCGCAGCCAACGCCATCCGCATGATCGAGGCGCTTCTGCCGCTGGCGCGCAAAAGCGGATGGACGCTGGCGCCGGTGCTGCTTGCCGGTCAGGCGCGGGTGGCGCTCGGTGATGAAGCGGGGGAATTTACAGGTGCGCGCGCCATACTCGTGCTCATCGGGGAGCGGCCCGGTTTGTCGTCGCCCGACAGCCTTGGCGCCTATCTGACTTTCGCGCCGCGTGTCGGGCGCAAGGACGCGGAGCGCAACTGCATTTCAAACATTCGCCGCGGCGGCTTGAGCGCAGACGAAGCGGCATTCAAGGCGCATTGGCTGCTGCGCGAGGCGTTCCGGCGGCAGCTTACGGGTGTGCAGCTGAAAGACGAAAGCGGCCTCCAGCTCGACGCAAAAGCGTCTGCCAAGCCGCTTGGGCACATGTGAGGATGTGAGTTTGCCGTATTAGATAGGTAATTGGGGGTCGTTATGTTCGCGCCGAATAGATGGCTGCTAGCGGCAACTCTGCTCGCTGTTGGCGTTAGCCAAGCTCTCGCCGACCATTACGGCGCCATCGCCTACTCGGCGACCAATCACTCAGGCTCGTATTCCTACGACTATGGCAGCCGCGACGCTGCAGAGGCCGACGCGCTGCACCGATGCAGCGCAGGTGCGCCGGACTGCGCGGTGGTCATGTGGTTCAAGAATGCGTGCGGTGCTCTCGCCGTCGGTCCGAAAGGGACCGGCCACGCTTGGGCCGGCGGACGCCAAGCCGCTGAACGCGAGGCCCTGCGGTACTGCGGTAAGTACAGCGCGGAATGCCGGGTCACGACTTGGGTCTGCACGACAAGATGATGGTGTGAGGACCTTACTTCTTGGGCGGCTTGACCGCATCAGGAACGCGGCTCAGCCAGGAGCCGAGCTTTTCCACAGCGGAATTCATCGAGGATGTGGGCTCGACTTTGCTGATGGCGTCGACCAACCGCTCGACCGACGACGAAAACGGCACCGAGGAGGCCGCGCGCGAAACCTGGCGCTGGATGCTGTCGGCCATGTCGTGCAGATCGGCGCGGGTCACTTGCGGCATGTACGACATCATGCCGTCGAACCGGGAGCGGGGTGTGCGCGTGGCGCCAAAACGCGGGACGACGGCGAGCGCAAGAAGCGCGCCCGCCACGGCGGCAACGCCCATGGCAATCACGGGCTGACGGCGGATCGCGCGGCGGACCTCGGTCGTGCCGGCTTCGGCGCCTTCGCGAAGAACGCGGGTGCGGCGTTCGGCGATCGTCGCTAATTCTTCGGAAATAGCGGTCACACTTTTGCGCAGATCGGCCAGCGTGGAATCGTTGCCGCCCTTAGCGCCGGACTGCTGCGCGCCCTCTTGAACCATGGTCATGTCGTAAGCTCCTCTTTAATGGCGCGGTTTCGACATTCAAACGTGGATGGCATAGCGCAAGTTCCTAGTTTAAAACGCTACTGCGTACAGGAACTTTCGCGCAACATCTGCATTGTAGGCATAGTTTTTCAAATCGGCTTTCAAGCAAGCCGAGCCCGAGAGGAGGAGCCCCCCATGACGTACGCTTCCAGAAGCACGACGCCCGATCAGACGCGATCTGCCGCGGGCGACGTAGGTGACAACGTTCAGGCTCTGCGCGACGACATTTCCAGTCTCGCAGCGTCGGTAAAGCGGCTCGCAGCCGAGCAGATCGGCACCAGCGTCGAGGACGTGCAGGACAAGGCGATGGAGAAGGTCGGCGACATCGAGGCCGCCATCCGCCGCAACCCGAGCCAGTCCGCTCTCATCGCAGCCGGCATCGGTTTCATCGCCGGCCTCATTCTCTCCAGATAACTGCACGCATAAGTTCACAGAGAGGGTTCCATGAACACCCATTATTCACGGCCCGGCAACACGCCTGCTTCGAGCGCCGTCAACGACCTCGCGAACGCGGCGCAGGAGCGGTTTTCCGATACCGTCGATCAGGCCCAGGCGATGGCGCAGGATCAATACGACAAGCTCGTTCTCAATATTAAGCGCAATCCTCTTCAGGCAGCCGGTATCGCAGCCGGCATCGGTTTTGTTCTCGCGCTGCTGGCGCGGAGATAAAAACCATGCTTGGGGATGCGGTACTGAATGCGGCGAGCCGCGCCACCCACAACGCACTTGAAAACGTATCGCGTCGCGTGACGTGGATGGCTCTGGCGGGGCTGTTCCTCGCCTCGGCGATGGTGTTCGGCCTCATACTCGCGTTCTGGGTGGCCGAGCCCAGGTTCGGTGCGTTGCGGGCTGCAGCTGGAATAGCGGGCGTATGTTTCATCGTAGGTATCCTGTGCGCCTCGATGCCCGCGATGATTGAACGAGCCGAGCGTCCGCGCCGGCCCCAGGAATCCGGGGTTGCCGCAACAGCGGCCGTGGTCAATAGCGAAGCAAAGGAAGCTGTCGACTACTTTGGAGCGATCCGTGTCGTGGGCGCCGCCTTCCTGTTCGGTTTGGGGGCTGCGCGTCGCTTGAAAGGCTGAGCGTTTTAGGGGACGTGCCCATGCGGTCGCTGGGCCGCGAGAGGCGTTGTCATGTCAATTACCAAACTGCCGCCGGGGAAGACGGTTCCGATGCCGGAGATCCCGGCTTCGGCGGCTGAAACTGCCGTCATCGGTTTCATCGTTGTTGTCGCCCTCTATTTCGGGCAGGCGGTGTTCGTACCCCTCGCACTCGCCGTCATTCTGTCGTTCATCCTGGCCCCGCCGGTTCGCATATTGAGACGCGTCGGCTTACCGCGACCGGCCTCCGTCGTGCTTGCGGTTGTCCTGGCGTTCGCCGTTATTTTCTCAGTCGGTGCGTTGATCACCCAGCAAATCGCCAATCTCGCGGCGGAGATGCCGCGCTATCAGTTGACGCTCACGGAAAAGGTCAAGGCGCTGAAGCTCGTCGCTGCCGGCAACGGCGGCGCTTTCGAGCGCGCGAGCGCCACGCTCAAGAATTTGCAAGAAGAGCTCGACAAGCCGGAGGGTCCTGCGACCCCGCCCGCGCAGGTTACGGTGGCGCCGCTCAACAACGGCACCATCTCCGGCAACGGCCGGCCGATCCCGGTCGAGGTGCACAACCCGTCTCCGACCGCCTTCGATCAGCTGCAGGGCATCATCGGGGTCGTCATCGCTCCGCTGGCGACCACCGGCGTCGTCATCCTGTTCGTTTTGTTTTTGCTCCTGCAACGCGAGGATGTGCGCGATCGCGCGATCCGGCTGCTGGGCTCGCACGATCTGGAAAAATCGACCGTCGCCATGGACGACGCCGGCGAGCGGCTTAGCCAATACTTTTTGACGCAGACCGGCATCAACGCCGTTTACGGCCTATGCATCGGTGCAGCGCTTTGGATGATCGGAGTGCCGAGCCCGGTGCTATGGGGCGTGGTGGCCATGCTGATGCGGTTCGTGCCGTTCATCGGCGCGTTCATCGCGGCGGCGTTGCCCCTGGTGCTCGCCGCCGCTGTCGATCCCGGCTGGACGATGTTTCTATGGACGCTCGGTCTCTACCTGGTCGGCGAAATGGTCATGGGCAACATCATCGAGCCGGTGATCCAGGGTCAGCGCACGGGTCTGTCGCCGCTTGCCGTCGTACTGTCGGCAGCATTTTGGACCCTGCTGTGGGGCCCGATCGGACTTCTACTTGCCATTCCGCTGACGGTGGTACTCGTCGTGCTCGGGCGTCACGTGGACCGGCTGAGCTTCCTCAATGTGCTTTTGGGTGATACCCCGCCGCTAACGCCGCCCGAGCGTTTTTATCAGCGGATGCTGGCCGGCGATCCGGCAGAGCCCGTCGAGCAAGCTGAAAAATTTATCAAGGAACGCCCGCTTTACGATTATTACGACGATGTCGTCGTCGAGGGGTTGCGCCTGGCACAAGCCAACTCCGATCGTGGGACGCTCGAGCCTGAGCGGCTTGTCGAGATCCTGGATACGGCGGAGATCGTTGTCGACGCGCTGTCCGAGCATGCAATCGCGCCCAAGAAGTCGAAGCGCGCCGAGGCGGCCGAGGCGGCGAAAGCCGATGAGCTGATCAACTCCGCGGAAAGTGCGGAGGAAGAAGCCGAAAAGGTCGTGGTCGGCGGCAATTTCAATCCGGAATTGATCCCAGCGGCGTGGCGCGGCGAAAACGCCGTGCTGTGCGTCGCCAACCGTACGCCGCTCGACGAGGCCGCCGCGTTCCTTTTGGCCCAGCTCCTCGGCAAATGCGGGATCAGTGCCAAGGTCCTGGGGCCGGGAGAGGCCAAGCTCGGCTCGCTGCGCCGCGATTACGTTAGCGGCATCCAGCTGATCTGCCTCTCGGCGCTCGATGCGGACGAGCGCAGTGCGCACGCGCGCTTCCTCATTCGCCGTTTGAGCCGCTCGGCACCCGATGCGCTTTTGATCGCCGGGTTGTGGAAACTGGACATGAGCCAGGGCCGCGGCAAGGGGCTGGTCGACAACGCCGACGTCGACAAAATTGTGCACACGATGAAGGACGCTCTGGCGTTCTGCCTGCAGGCCGCCATGGCATCGGCGCCGCCCGATGTTCCCGAGGCGCCGCCCGAGGGCCAGGTCAGCGTCGACGATGAGGCAGGTGCCGCGCTGGCGCGGGCTACTGCGTCGATGGCGGTGGACCATCCCCCCGCTTGAAGGGCCTTACCGCGCGGGCAGCCGATAGCACCGCATTCGACGCTTGACGCCCGAGCCGGCCGAAGCTCCAGCGCGGAGCGGCGTCCTCCATAAGACGCAGCAGTTGAGCGCGCTGCGCTTCCGGCACGTGCTCGGCGATCCGCTCAAAGAGCTGCGCGACATTGTAGGGTTGGCGACCGGCCGCGACGCTGACGGGGACGATATCGGCCGCGGGTAGGTCCAGATCGGCTGCCGCTGCCTCGATCAAGTCTCGCAATTCTTTGCCCTGAGGGACCCCAGGTCCGAACTTCGGCTGCACCACATCGGCGTGCGTGAGCGCGATGATCAAAGGCGGTTGGCGCCGATGCGCGCGCTTGGCGAAATGCTCGCGGATGCCGGTGATCATCTCGCGGTTTACCGGATCGCCCAGGTTGTTGGCAGCCATCGTCCACACGATCAAATCGGATTCGGCTGCCCGCTCGCAGAAGCGGCGGCGCTCGCGAGGAGTAGCGCCTACCCCCGGGCTGTCGATGACGAGCGAGCTCCTCAAGCCCGCGAGCTCCATCTCGTAGGCCTGAAACTCCGTCGTCGTCGGCAGCGCATCGATGAAGTCGCCGGCCTCTTTGGAGAGCGCATTGACGAGGCTCGACTTGCCGGCGCCCTTCTTGCCGGCAACAAGGAGTTGCAACGGCTCGGCCATGGGCGTGCCCGCGCGGCGATCGCGCTGCGTGGATGCGCTCACATGCTCGGACAGGACGGTCGTAGAAACTCGCAGGCGACCGCCATAAAGGTCGATGGCGGCGCGGCCCACATTGCGGACGTAGGCGCGCGCCAGCTGCTTCGTCAGCTCGTCGCGAACGGTCGCATACAAGTGCTTGGTGATCTGCTCGCGGGCTTCCTGCGCTGCCGCCGTCACGGGATTGATCAACCGGACGAGGCGCCAGATGTCGTACGCCTTCTCAGCAAACCCGATGGCCGAGCGCCAGCGATACGCGTTGAGGACCTGGCCCACGGTCAGCTGGTCGCCGAGGGGGACGTTGTCGATGACGAACGGGCGCAAGTCCGCGCTGACGCGCTCGACCAGCGCCAGCGCTTCGGGCACCGTGAACTTCCAGAGGGGATTGCTGTCTTGCGGGTGGATCTGCCGTGCGACGGCCTCGATCGTGCGCAGGCCGAGGTTCAGCACCTTGTCGCGGTCGGTGAGCTCGGCCGGAACTACTCCAACGGCGATCGCCTCGACCGCCGCCCACGCCGCCTGCTCGCGCATGGTCCAGCCGGGATCGCCGGGCTTGGGAGCAACGTCGTCGGTGAGCGCCGTGCTGCGCCAGCCGCCCCGCAGCGCGAGGAACTGCACGAGGAATGCAATTACGCTGATCGAGAAGGCAGCCGCCAGCCAGTAGAGCGCATAGCCGCGTTCCCACAGCCACAGCCATCCGAGCGGCAGCAGTGAGAGCATGGGCAGCAGCAGCGCCAGAAACGTCATGGCGCCGCGCACATAAAAGAGAGTTGGAGCTTTTCGCCTCACGCCCTGCGATCTTCGAATTGAGTTGCCGCGTCCTACGCACCAACAAGCGCTGCACGCACGCAATCATAGACGGGTTTGGGCGAGTGCGGGCAAACTACGGGTTGGGGGCTGCTGCGCCGGGAGCCTGGGGTACACCGACTTCGCTATGGGGATGGGTAAAGACTGCATAATACAGGATCCCACCAACGACGACGGCCAGCACCATCGAGATGACGAGCACGCGCAAGTTCGTCCGCCGCGGCGAGGCCTGACGGGCCTCAGTAGGTGTCAAAACCGGTGCTCTTTCCGCCATGGTGATCCTCCCAGAGCAGGAAGAACGCCGGCTGGCGACAAGGGTTCCAAGCGGGGACGGTTAAGCCGCTACAACAACCAAGAACCCGAATCGGACCGTTCAAATTTCGACAATTGCCACCCTCAGCGGTCTTCGGGGTTCTTCCACTCGGGAGCCGACTGCAGGGTGTCCTTCGTGACCTTGGCGATGACGACCACATTGCCTTTCGGATCGCGCCCAAAGGAGAAGTCGTTGAACGGAAGGGCCACATCTTTTTCGCCGATACCTAGGAAACCGCCGACGCCGACAATCACCGATACGATCCGCCCGGTGGTATCGATGCGCAGGTCGTTGACGTCGCCAATAGAGTCGTTCGCGCTGTTCCTGACGCTCTGATTGAGCAGCGCGTTCGCCGAAATCTCGCCGGCTGCGGCGGCAGGTGGCGCGCTCGCAGGCTTGGTCTGCTCTGAAGGTGCGGGCGCCATGGTCGGCGTCTTTGGGATCGACGTGTCTTCAGCGACGGCCGCAACAGCCATTAGAGCGACCACCGACAAAGTTGTGAGGAACGCCTTCAACATGGAGCATGTCCCTAAGATTTCGGACGGCGCCGATCGGCGCACATCCGGGTGCCTCTTACGGGCTAACTTTGCGATGGTACGAACGAGCCATCAACGGAGCGGTTCCACGCGTTCCGTCGCGCTGGGGAACCCATAACTGCACTCATCCAAGTTATACGCCAAAGCCGGCCGCGGACAATCCGCGACCGGCTCTGATGGTAAGCGTCTTCGGGCCGATCAGCGATGGCGGCCGTGGTGTCCACCATGATGCCCGCCGTGATGGCCTTGGCGGAACCCATGGAAGCCGTGATGACGGCCGCCGCGCCAGCCGTGATGGCGATGGTGGTGCCGGCCGAAGTAGATGCCGCCACCCCAGCCATATCCGGGCCAACCGTAATAGCCCCCGTGATGACGGCAATGACGCCGCCCGTGGCGCCAGTAGCAGTGCCGACGCCAGCCACATCAGTCGTTGCTAGATTGGTTGGCTGCCGTAGATTTTAGCGCCGCGAGGCCCGCAGGTGCTGCGCTGACTGGCGCGCTCACCAAGCCTGCAAGACACAAAACGGCAGCGATGGTGCTAACTCTCAACCAAGACATTTTTCTCAAGCCTCCTTTTCTACAAAGTGATCGTAACGACAACTCTTCGTTATATCGCTGGTTCCGCGAGCAGGCGCCCGAACGACCAATCCTCAGCGGGCTGGTGCCCGCGTGCATCACGAGGCGTCGCGCGCAGCGCTAGAAACGTTTCGCGCCGGCGCGCGGCGCTGGGCGCCCCGTCGTGTCGAGGATGGCATCCTCGCGCGACCACGCATGTTGCTCGCCGCACAGCGGGCACACGACCGGATGCGCGGCAACGTTCGGCAGCTGATCGAAAGTGTCCTTGTCGGTATTGATGCCCACAGGGACAAGCTGCTGCGTGGTCGGGCAGCGGATCAAGATGGCTCCCATTGCTTTCTCCCACGTCGCGTCGAGCTTTGCGAGACAATAGGGTCGAGGCGCACGATCCGAAAGGCTTCGTCGCAATTGCTCGCCAAATTGTGAGTAATGCCCGTTGTGCTCCGTTCCGCTTATTGCTGCGCACCACGGGAACGAAAAAAGCGGGGAGGCGTTGGAGGGGGCAGCCCTCAAAAAATCGGAGACGCCCCATGAAGATCGAAAACCTCAGCGATCTTTTCTTGCACACCGTCAAGGACATCTATTTTGCCGAGCGCCACATCGTGAAGGCGCTGCCCAAGATGGTGAAAGCCGCCAACTCCAAGGAGCTGGCGAAGGCATTCGAGGGACACCTCGAGGAGACCAAGGAGCAGATCACGCGCCTCGAGCAGGTGTTCAAGCTGCTCGGCAAGAAGGCCGAAGGCTCCGAATGCCCCGCGATCGAAGGCATTCTTGAAGAGGCCGAGGACCTCATGGACGAGATCAAGGATCCCGACACCAAGGATGCCGCCATGATCGCAGCCGCGCAGGCGGTCGAGCACTACGAGATCACGCGCTACGGCACGCTTATCGCCTGGGGAGAGCTGCTGGGCCACAAGGACGCCGTGAAGCTGCTGTCGGCGACGCTGAAGGAAGAGTACGGCGCCGACGACAAACTAACCAAGCTGGCGGAATCCAAGCTGAACAAAGAAGCGGCCTAAACTCAATAACCGAGCCATTGCACGAAAGAGCCAAGGGCAACCTTGGCTCTTTTGCGTTTTCAACGACTAGAGAATCTCGCGCATACATCAAATGACATTTCATCAATCGGGCGTGCGCCCTAAAAGACATTGCGCAAGACGTTCTACACCCCGCCTTCCTTTTTCGTCGCGCCGAGGGTGTCCCACGAGACCGAGCCTGTCCGGGAACCCCCCCTCCCGCAGAGCCACTCACGAGGGCATACGTGAAGAGCGCACAAGCCAAACCTCTCGACGGTTTGAGTGTACTCCTCGTCGAGGATCAGTCGCTGATCGCTCTCGACATGGAGGCGACTCTGCTCGACCTCGGAGCGCAATCGGTTCAGACCTACACGGGTCGGGATGCCGCGCTTGCGTGGCTTGCCACGTCGACCCCGGACGTCGGCGTTCTCGACGTCAACCTCGGGTCATCCGATGCCTTTCCGATTGCTTTTGAGCTGCACCAGCGGCGCATCCCGTTCGTGTTCACGACCGGCTACGACGACAACATGAGGATGCCGGTGGAGCTCGCCGATGCTCCGGTCTTGCGCAAGCCCTATTCGCTCGATGACTTGCGGCTGAAATTGCGCGCGTGTCTCGGGCTTGATCAGAGCGAGACCTAAAGCAGGGGGCGCACCTGCGAGACGGGCACTTCCTCGCCGGCGATCTCAGCCAGGCGATCTCGCTCGAGGATCTCGAACTCCTGCTCTCTCCACAGGATGACCTTGTCCTTGATCAGGCGCCCCATGGTGCGGTTGGTGTGCACCAGCGACAACCCCAGTGTATCCGCGATGTGCTGCTGCGTGATGGGGATGCGCACCTTGCCGTCATCGCGCATGAGCCCGACCTCCTCGACGCGCTGGGTGAGATGGAGCAGCAGATGCGCGCATCGCTCCAGCGCGCTGCGGCGCCCGATCGAAAGCAGCTGCTGATCGAGGATCTGCTCGGAGCGGGCGGCGAGCCAGGTGACGTCGAACGACAGCCCGGCGTGCAATTCAAAGAGACGCCACAGTCCCTCGCGCTGAAACACGCACAGGACAATGTCGGAGAGCGCCTCGATCGAGTGCTGCATCTCCTGCATCACTGAGCCCTGCAGGCCGATAAAGTCGCCGGGGAAGCAGTAGTTGAGGATCTGGCGGCGCCCGTCGTGCAGCAGCTTGTAGCGAAAGGCAATGCCGGTCAGCACCGTATAGAGGTGGGCACTGCTGGTGCCTTCCAGGAATAACATCGAGCCGGATTCGACGGTAAGCTCGCCCGTCTTGAACGTTTTCACAAACGCAAGCTCTTCGGCCGTGAATGGCCGAAACACTTTCTTGGTGCGCAAGGGGCATTGCTCGCACGGGACTTGGCGCTTGGAGGGTGCCTGAGTCTGTGCCGGCGGTTCTTGAGCTTTTCCACGCGACGACATTAGGATTTTCCGGCCTTGGCCTTGGCGCCTGCGTTCTTGGTTCGCGAGGTTGGCCAGAACTGACGTGCGGGATCAAGCTCGGCGCCATCGGCGGCGACCGAGTCCTCCCAGCGGATGTGACTGGCAGGAATATCGAGCGTCCAGCGCACTCCCTCACTGCGAAAATCGAGCGCCGCCTCACCGTGCAGCGCGCGTGCCGCTAGCTGTTCCATCACGACCTGGCCGAAGCCCTTGTGGGTCGGCGGCGACACTTCGGGGCCGTTGCGTTCGATCCATTCCATTTGGAAACGCTGCGGCTGGGCCCCATTTGCCGTGCATGTCCACCGCACCTGCACGCGGCCCTGCGGAACCGAAAGCGCGCCGTACTTGGCCGCGTTGGTCGAAAGCTCGTGTACGGCGAGCCCGATGTTCTGGGCGGCTTCCGGTGTGACCACCAGATCGTCGCCGGTGATTTCAATTTGGCTCGCGTGCGCGTCGAGATAGTGCCCGAGCTGGGATTTCACGAGGTCGGTGACAGATACGCCGTGCCAGTCGCGCTGCACCAGCAAGTCTTGCGATGCCGCGAGAGCCTGCAGACGCCCGGAGAAGCGCACCTCGAAATCGGCGACGGTCTTGCTGCCGATTTTTGTCTGGCGCGCCATTGCCTGAATCACCGCCAGCAGGTTCTTTGAGCGGTGCGTCACCTCGCGCATCAGGATCTGGGTGTGCTGCTCCCAGTTCTTGTGGTCGGTGATGTCGCGTGCGGTGCCGGTCATGCGAGCGGCCGCGCCGTCGACGAACTGCGCCTTGCCCTTGGCGGCAACCCACCGCTCCACGCCATCCCTGCCTTGTACGCGATGCTCCACGTCATATTCGATCGGGTCGTCGACCTTCTGAGCGCGGGCGATGGCCTCGAGCGTTGCCTTGCGATCCTCATCTTCGATCGCCGCAATGAAGGTGTCGTAGGTCACCGGATCGTCGGGCCCGAGACCCCACAGCTCGCGCATGCGCTTGTCCCAGGCGAAGGACCCCGTCGCGAGATCCCAGTCCCAGGTTCCGGTGTCGGCAGAGGCGAGCGCCAACCGCAGGCGATCTTCGCTCTCGCGCAGCGACCGTTCCATGTAGCGGCGCGTCAGCGAGGCTCCCGCCATTGCGTCGGCGACGGCGCGCACCTCGAGGATCGTGGTGTCCATCGGCTCAATCTCTTCGCCGCGGCCGAGGGCGCGGGCGTCGTTGACGAGCTGGCGGATGGGCTGCGCGATGCTGCGTCCGAATAGGACAGCGAGGAGCGCCGACAGCAGCATGAAACCAATGGCGAGCGAGACGATGAGCATCCAGGAATGGGTGATCGGCCGGTTAGCGATTGTCAGGGGCACCGTCGTCGAGATGAGCCAGCCGGCCTGCTGCGAGTAGGTTGTCGCGCGCAATACAGGCGTCCCTTGCGCGTCCGTTGTGCGCCAGACGCCGGGACGCAGCATCGAACCCTGCGAAGGATCCTCCCTCAGAGGCTTGCCGAGAAAGGCGTCCGAGTCCTTGGATCGCGCGATCACGTTTCCAGCGTGGTCGGTCACCGTCGCAGTCCAATGCTCGTCGAGCTTGGCGCTCTTCAGGATTTCGAGGATACGATCCGGCGACATTGATGCGCTCAGCACGTACAAGGTGCGATCGCGCTTGGTGACTGGGACGCTGACGCTGAACACCGGCCCCTTGGCCAATATCCCGTAGTAGATCCCCGAGACCTGCGGTTTGCCGCTGTCGACCACATCCTTCCAGTTGTTGGCGGAAACGTCTGGCAACGGAGCACCCCACTCGGCGCGAGTGTTCAACAGCTGCCTGCCGCTCTTGCTTGTGAGGAAGAAGTGCGTGCCGCCGACCTCCTGTGCCGCAAGCGCCTGTTTGTAGAAGGCATCGAGGGTGCCCTCCGCCAGAGAGGGCGATGAGCCGAGCGCCTTGAGCGTGACGGTCGTGGCGGCAAGCTCGCGATCGATCGACAGCGCGATCGTCCGAACCGTCTCGGTGGTTTCGAGCTCCATCGCGGCGCGCTCCAGGGACGCGGAGCGCATGATCATCAACCCGCTGAAAATGAGCGCGGGGACGAGCAGCGCGAGGCTGTACAGCAGGAATTGGGCCTGGATCGACCACGTGCGCTGGCGAAAACGATCGAGCATCGGTTGTATGGTTTCCCTCGCACGGAACCGCGCACGACCTTACCCCCGCGCGAAACACGGTTCCGACGGAATCTCGTTCAAACGGCGAGGGCGGGGTCAAGTTCCGACAAAAACGAATTGATTGGAACTTATCGATAACGGTCACGTTTGCTGGTGTCATTGCCGCGCAGGGCCGACACGCCCCGTGTTAGCCGGCCAAAGCACACGATTCGGGTCGTCTCGAACCGTGTCTTTGGCTTTTTGTGAATCGGCTGGAACTTTTGATCCTGCTGGGAGTTAGGGTGCGTTGATTGGGGGTATTGCGGTGTTACAGTGAACGCTTATCGGTTGGCGGGGGGAGCATTTCGTAGAATGGTCGGCTCCAACGCAGTCGTTTGGCGCGGCTAGCCCCTGTGCAACGCGGGGCGGACGGAAGTTGGAGGGAGGCTCGATGGCCGACGACAAGAAGGCGCCCGGGTCGAAGCCAGTGAGCGTAGAACCCGGCGCTGAGAAATCAGGGCGGGATGATAATTCAAAGCACGCCGACCGAGATCAGAGGCCAATGACCGACGGCAATCAGGGCGACACCTCGCGCAGTCGCGCACGCAATCAAGACGTTCTGTCTGGCATTCTCGGCAAGCAGCTGAAGGCCGCCTACAGCGAGCTGCTCAACGCTCCCGTGCCAGACGCCATCACCCAGCTCATCAAACAGCTCGAGGACAAGGAGCCGTCCCCGCCGCAGGCTGACAAGCCGCCGCGAGAGGAGAACGGTCAGTGAAAGTCCGGGCCCAGGACACGCCGCTTCGCGATGATCTCGTGGCGGCAATTCCGAACATGCGCGCGTTCGCGATATCGCTGTGCGGCAACCGCGACCGCGCCGACGATCTCGTGCAGGAAGCACTGGTGAAGGCTTGGAACCACCTGGAATCCTTCCAGCAAGGGACCAACCTGAAAGCTTGGCTGTTCACGATCCTGCGCAACGCCTACTTCTCCGAGCTGCGCAAGACGAAGCGCGAGGTCGCCGACACCGACGGTCAGTTCGCCGCCCGCCAGGCGGTCCCGCCCGAGCAGCAGGGGCACCTCGATCTCATCGATCTGAACAAGGCTTTGTCGCAGCTTCCCCCAGACCAACGCGAGGCGCTGATCCTGGTCGGAGCCGAGGGGTTTTCATACGAGGATGCGGCGAGCATCTGCGCCTGCGCCGTCGGCACCGTGAAGAGCCGCGTCAATCGCGCTCGCGTTAAGCTCGCCGAGATCATGTCCTATCAGCGCTCAGATAGCGCCCCCTCATCGGACAACGAAGATGAGGAGGGCGGCGATGACGCCGCCCCGCCCGTGACCCGCGCTGGGTCACGGTAAAAACCTGGTTTTTGGCCTATTGAGGGTATGTGCCGCCGATCAGGCGGATGCAGCCTGCGTGTCGGGGCGGCGCGCCTTGTAGTCGAAGAACAGCGCCTGGCTGATCACCGCCTGCACCGTCTCGGTGCGGAACGGCTTGTTGACTAGGAAGGTCGGCTCGGGCCGGCTGCCTGTCAAAAGCCGCTCGGGGTATGCGGTGATGAAGATCACGGGCACATCGAAGCTGCCGAGAATTTCGTTGACGGCGTCGAGGCCGGAGCTTCCGTCGGCAAGTTGAATGTCGGCGAGGACCAGACCCGGCTTGTGCTTGCGGAAAGCGGCAACCGCCTCCTTGTGGGTGCGGGCGGTGTCGCAAACGGTATGGCCTAGCCCGGTTACGAGATCGGCCAAGTCGATGGCAATCATCGGCTCGTCCTCAATGATGAGAACGTTTGTGGCAACCTGCTCAGCGATCTCCGACGCTGCCTGATCGACCAGCGCCTTCACGCTTGCTTCGTCGGTATCCAGCACTTGTGCGGCTTCCGCCGTGGTGAATTCCTCGACCGCCATCAAGAGGAACGCCTGCCTCGCGCGGGGTGTTATGGCGTCCAGTTTGCGATCCGCCGCCGCGAGGCGGTCGGAGGCGATGTTCTCGCTGGCTTTAAGGTTCAGACGCACCGAGTTCCACACCTTGAGAAAGGTACGATAGGTGGCCACTCGGGGTTCAATATCGGTCGGAAAGGCACTTGGCTCTGCGGCGAGGGCCTCAAGCATTGCGACAACATAGGCGTCACCGCTGGCCTGGCTACCCGAGAGCACACGCGCAAAGCGCCTCAGGTACGGCAGCTGTGGCGCAATTAGATCTGAGATCGACATGGGCTCCCCTATTCACGAGGCGGCCGCCTAGGGCCGCGATGCGTTCAAACGCACCAGCGGCGCGGAAAGTTCCTGTAGCAAGGAAATGCGGCCGGCGAAAGCGCCGGGCGCAGTTCCATCTGAATAGCCGCCAATTTGATCCTTTCGTCAGCCCCGCCGCAGGATGCCGCCGATAAAGGAGAGAACTACCAGGATAATGGCGACCCAGAACAGCAAGCGCGCGCCTTCGGTGGCAACGCCAGCCACGCCGCCGAAACCGAGGAATGCGGCAATCAACGCGATGATCAGGAACACGACGGCCCAATAGAGAAGATTGCCCATAGTTGCCTCTTGCGCGTAGCGGGGATCAGTTTTGGCAGTACATGCGGGCAACGTGGGCCGAAGTCGTTGGTTCCGGGCGCGCCGAGCGGAGCGCAAACTCGAGGCGCGGCCCGAGGCAATATTTTAGCAGCAGTAGACGCAACCTTGATCGATCGCGGACGAGGCCGCGCGGTCGATGCAGTGCGAGAGCAAAGTCGATTGCGTCAGGCTGAGCTGCCGCCGCTGCGCATCGCATCGACGCTGAAGGCGCCGGCTCCCCGGAACGCGAGATAGAGGAAGATGAAGCAAAATAGGATCGCGGCATCGCCCCCGTTGAGCGCGGGAAAAAACGCTTTCGGCGCGTGTGCCATCCAATAGGCGAAGGCCATTTCGCCCGACAGGAGGAACGCCACGGGCCGGGTGAAAAGCCCGATGAGAATGAAAAAGCCGCCGACGAGTTCAAGAACGGCTGCGAACCAGATCAGCGACAGCAACTCCGGCGAGCCATGGTCACTCACGGGAAAACCGAGCAGCTTCTGGCTCCCATGCTCCATGAAAAGGAGCGCCGTCACGATGCGAAGCAGCCCCAGCACGCGGGGCGCCCAAACCGTTTCGAGTTGCGAATAGTCCATGCCCCACCACCATCAGCTGAAAGACGCCCCAGACGGCGGGACATTAGCTGGAACGACGAGCCGGCTCAATCGGCAACAGCGGGCCTCACCAGCGCAACAGTCGCGCCCCCGCTATCGCGCCGATGATCGTCACCGCGGTGATTGCGATCACGTACCAGGTGGCAACGAACAGCGGGCTGTCATCGGGGCAGTGGGTCGCATAGAGCGTCGCACCAATTCCGCCAGCGAGGAGCCCGGCGACGGCGCCTGCGAGCGTGGGGCTCGTCGGAGCACCTTGGCGCAGAGCATACAGCGTCGCGATCAGCGGCAGCGCCGACAGCGCGGGAATGATCACCATGCACACCATGGCGTTGTGCCCGATCAGCCGCACCATCCATTCATCGCGGGGGAGAACCGCGAGCTCGACGAGCGTCGCAATGACGAGAAGCACGGGCGCTATGGCCAGGGCAGTTACCCACGCGTCCGGCACCGTGCCGGGCCTGGCCATGTGCAGAATGAGACCGAGCGCGCACCCCAGCAGCGTGAGCGTCAGGGCGCACTTCAAGAGGAAGCGGGGCGTCTCGATGGCCGTGGAAAAATCGGGACGCAGGCCGAGCGCCAGGAAAAAGATGATGCTCGCGGCAGCGGCTCCCGCCGCCACAGCAATCATCATCGTCTGCCCGATGGGCTTGGACTTGACCGGCGCATCGGCGGCAATCGCCGCGATTAAATCATCCGTCTTCATTCCGTGTGGCCTTTCCGGTACGTGTCGGCCAGCGACTTGAGCCCTCGATGCAGGGCCACGCGTACGGCGCCCTCCTTCATTCCCATGCGATCGGCGACGTCGCGGATCGACTTGCCCTCCAGGCTGATCGCTTTCACGATGCTCTGCTGTTGGCCCTTGAGGCCGTCGACGAGGCGTGCTGCATCGCGCCGGTCGATATCGTTGTGCGGCTCTTCCGCCGCAAGCACGTCGAGCATCGCCTCGATCGGAATCTCAATACGCCGACCGCGCCGGCGCAGCGCGTCGATCAATTTGTGACGCGCAATCGCGCGCACCCATGGCCCAACGGGCTGGGTCGGATCCCACGTATGGCGTTTCAAGTGGATCGCCAACAGAGTTCTCCTGGATTACGTCCTCAACGTCGTTTGGTGCAGCACCGGCCTGCGCAAATCCACGTCGCGTCGCTGCCCGCAGGCTGTTGGAGAGGGATTGGAGCAATCTATGGTAGGCGTTGCCGTCTCCGGCTATGGCCGCCCGCATGAGATTGGTCCACTCTTCCTCACGGTTTGTCTGCGTCACGCAGCCCTCGTCCCGTCTTCGCCTTCTGGTGCCGGTTTGTTACACTGGGACTTGCCTAGTTCTCCAGGCCCCCCGCCGGCAATTTTATTCAACACGAAATCGTGACCTAACGAAACGTTGACGTTTCCGCCACCGTATCAGCCGGAGGCAGGTCTATAGCCTGCTGCATCCGGCGCAGGTGCGCCGGAGAGGGAGCACGGGACCGCGGACAATGTGCCGCCGGTTGGTTAGCAAAAATGCGACCTTCATCCGCCCTCACGCCCAAGCAACGTTGTTGGAGAACCACAATGAAGATCGCTGTTCATTCCGGCGCTGCCATTGCTGCGGCTGCTGCCGCTCTTTTGATTGCCGGCACTACGATCGCCGCCCCGGCGTTTGCCGCGGACGACGCCAAGGGCCATTGCATGGGTGCCAATGCCTGCAAAGGCCACGGCGCCTGCAAGACTGCCAGCAACGACTGCAAGGGCATGAATGCCTGCAAGGGCAAGGGCTTCATGGAGATGACGAAGGACGAATGCGCCAAGGTTGAGGGCGCGAAGTTCGAGCCAGCGACGAAGTAAGCCGTAACCTTTAATAACAAGGTCCGACGGCTCCGGCCGTCGGGCCGGTTTTGCCACCGTCGAACGAGTTCCGAAGGGATTGCGATGTCCACTCGCGAAGGACCCAAGGGTCAGAAGAAGTCGCCAACGATGCGCGCGGCCGACTCCGCTGCCGCCGCCAGCACGTCTTCCCGCCCCCCGCGCCTCGGTTTCGGTCTCGGTCTGCGCCCGCAGCACTACCGCGAGATCCTGGATGAAAACCCGAAGGTCGATTGGTTCGAGGTCATTTCCGAGAACTACATGATACCGGGCGGTCAGCCGCTTGCCATTCTCGACCAGATCGTCGAGCGCTACCCGGCGGTCATGCACGGCGTCTCGCTGTCGATCGCTTCGACCGCTCCGTTCGACGAGGACTATCTCGACGGGCTCAACACGCTCGCCAGGCGCGTGCGCCCCAAGTGGATCTCCGATCACTTGTGCTGGACCGGCGTGCACGGCGTCAACCTCCACGACCTCTTGCCCATTCCCTATACGCAGGAGGCGCTCGACCACGTCGTCTCGCGCGTCCACTACGTGCAGGAGAGGCTCGGCCGGCCGCTGTGCCTGGAAAATGTCTCCACCTACGTGCAATTCGGGCAGTCTGAGATGTATGAGTGGGAGTTCATTTCCGAGCTCGCACGGCGCACGGGCTGCTGGCTCTTGTTCGACGTCAATAACGTGTTCGTCAGCGCCTTCAATCACGGCTACGACGCGCTCACCTTCCTCAACGGCATTCCCCAGGATCGCGTCATCCAGTTCCATCTGGCCGGCCACAGCGACATGACGAGCTATGTCGTCGACACGCACGATCATCCCGTGCGCGAGGAGGTGTGGGCGCTCTATGAGGCCGCGCTGCGCCGCTTCGGGCCGGTGTCGACCATGATCGAGCGCGACGACAATATTCCACCGCTTGCCGAGATGATGGGCGAGCTCGACTACGCGCGCGGCGTCGCAAACAGGGTGCTGGGTGCGCTCGCGAGCGCCGAAGAAAATCGCTTGTCGGCGTGATGCGAAGAGATCCATTTTGAAACTCAAGGAATTTCAGGATCGCTTCCAGCGCGCCATCCTCAAGGGCGACGACGCCATCCTGGCCGACATTCCCGATGGTCCGCACGAGACGAAGCACAAGCTGCTCAGCATCTATCGCGACGCCTACGCGCTGCGGCTGATCGAGGTCATCGGCAACGACCACGAGTATCTGCAGACCTATCTCGGCGACGACGCTTTCGCCGCCATGGCGCGCGCCTACATCGAGAGCTGTCCGTCGCAACATCCCAACGCGCGCTGGGTTGCGCGGCGCCTGCCGGAATTCCTGCGGTCGACCAAGCCCTATAGCGGTACGCCGGTGCTTGCCGACCTCGCAGCGCTCGAACGCGCGCTCAACGATGCTTTCGACGGCCCGGACGCGCCGGCGTTGGGCCTCACCGCCCTCAGCAGTCATCCGCCTGAGACGTGGGCGCAATTGTCATTCGAGCCCCACCCCGTCGCAGCCCGGTTCGAGGTGACCACGAACGTCGCCGATATCTGGCCGGCGCTCAAAGCCGGCAAGGAACCCCCGAGCCGTGTAACCTATGAGGAGCGACGGAGTATCCTCGTGTGGCGTCTCGACATGAAGTCGATGTTTCGCGAATTGCCTGCCGAAGAGGCGATGGTCTGGAACGAGGTGGCAAACGGCGCAACCTTCGGCGAGCTGTGCGTCTTGCTGGCGACCTACGCCGACCCCACCACTGCGCCGATGCGCGCGGCAGGCTACCTGCGAACCTGGCTCGACGCCGGCCTCCTCAGCAAAGCCGCTATCGCATAAGCCCTACGCCAGCGGACCCGTGATGGCCGGGCGCTCGGTCGTCGGCGTTTCCGTTTCGGTGGGCCGCGCTTTACCGCCAAGCCGGCGATGCAACTTGTCGAGCAGCAGGTAGACCACCGGCGTCGTGTAAAGCGTCAGCACTTGCGACACCAACAGGCCGCCGATGATGGTGATGCCGAGCGGGCGCCGTATTTCCGAGCCCGGTCCGACGGCGATCGCCAGGGGAACCGCGCCGAGCATCGCCGCCATCGTCGTCATCAGGATGGGACGGAAGCGTGCGAGGCATGCCTCGTAGATTGCGGGCGCCGGTTTCAGCCCGCGCCGGCGCTCGCCGTCGAGCGCGAAGTCCACCATCATGATTCCGTTCTTCTTCACGATGCCGATCAGCAGGATCACGCCGATGAGTGCGGTCATCGACAGCTCGATGCCCGCTACGCGCAGCGCCAATAGCGCGCCGAGGCCGGCGGACGGCAGCGTGGAGATGATAGTGAGTGGATGCGCGAGGCTCTCGTAGAGCACGCCCAGCACGATATAGACCGCGAGCAAGGCTGCCAGGATGAGCAGCGGCTGCTGCGAGGATTGCTGCGCAAAGGCTGCCGCGTCGCCCGCCATCTCGCCGCGCAGGCCCGGCGGCGCATGCAGCTCCGCCATGAGCTGATTGATGTCCTGCAGCGCCGCATCGAGCGTGTTTCCCGGCGCCGTGTCGAAGGTGATGGTGACGGCCGGGAACGGCCCCTGGTGATTGACCGTGAGGGGCGTCAGATCCTTCTTGACCTTGATCACCGTCAATAGTTGGACTTGCGCGCCACCCTTCGCCGGCACGTAGATGTGCTCGAGATCGGAAGGATCGCGCGTCAGCTTCGGATCGACCTCCAGGATGACGCGATACTGATTGCGCGCGGCGTAGATGGTCGAGATCTGGCGCTGCGAGAAGGCGTTGTTGAGCGCGTTGTCGATATCTGAAATCTGCACCCCGAGGCGCGCCGCCGCGTCGCGGTTGATCTGGACGTCGAGCTGCAATCCCCCCGCCTGCCGGTCGCTATCGACATCCACCAGGCCCGGCATCTGCTTCATGCGGTCCAGCACCTTGGGCATCCAGGCGTAGAGTTCGTCGATGTCAGGATCCCAGAGGGTGAACTGGTACTGCAAGTCGCCCTGGCGCGCGCCGACACGAATGTCGCGCGAGGGGACGAGGCGCACGTCGAGACCGCGCAAATTCGCGAGTTCCTTGCGCATGCGATTGATGACGCTGGCCGTCGTCACGCCCTTGCGCTCGGCAAGCGGCTTGAGACTTACGAACATGCGTCCGGAGTTCACCGAGGCATTGCCACCGGACGCTCCGACCGAGGAGCCGACGTGCTCGACGGCGGGATCGGCGAGGATGATGTCCAGAGCCTCGTTCTGCAATTTTGACATGGCCTCAAACGAGATGTCGGCGGCGGCCTTTGTGTTGGCCATGATCAGGCCCGTGTCGTCCTCGGGAAAGAAGCCCTTGGGCGTGTGCACGTAGAGATGCACCGTGAGGACGATCACGCACAGCAGCGAAAACAGCATCACGGCCTGATTGCGCAAGGCGATCGTGAGCGTGCGCGCGTAGCCCTTCACGATGGCGCCGAGCACGCCCTCCACGATGCGGTCAAGACGCGTCGGTTCGCCACTCGCCTTGCGCAGGAAGCGCGCGCAGATCATCGGTGTGACCGACAGAGAGACGACGAGCGAAACGGCAATCGCGACGGCGAGCGTCACGGAGAACTCGCGCAGCAGCCTGCCGACGACGCCGCCCATGAAGAGGATCGGGATGAAGGCGGCGATAAGCGAGATGCTGATCGAAAGCACCGTGAAGCCGATCTGCTTGGCGCCGGCGAGCGCCGCATCGAGCGGGCGCATACCGGTTTCCAAGTTGCGGTAGATGTTCTCGATCATCACGATGGCGTCGTCGACGACGAACCCCGCCGCGATCACGAACGCCATCAGCGTGAGGTTGTTGATGGAAAAGCCGATGAGCCACATCACCGCGCACGTGCCCGCGAGCGACAGCGGCACCGTGATGCCGGCCGCTAACGTGGTCGTCAGGCGCCGCAGGAACAGGTAGACAACCAGCATGACGAGCGCGATCGCGATGGCGAGCGTGAATTGCATGTCGTTGACGCTGGCGCGGATGGTCGTCGTGCGGTCCGAAAGCACCGAGATGTCGATCGCCGCCGGGATCCACCGGTGCAGATCCGGCAGCATCGCCTTCACGGCATCGACGGTCTGAATGACGTTGGCGCCGGGCTGCTTGCGGATGAGCAGGAGAACACCCGGCTTGTGATCGAACTTCGCGGCCGAGCGCGTGTTGCGTGTGCCGTGGTCGATGTTCGCCACGCTCGACAGCCGCACCACGTTGCCCGCACTCGTCTTGAGCACGATCGCGCCGTAGTCCGCCGGCTCGCGCATCTGGCGGTTTATGCCAAGGCTGATCTCCTGCTTGTCGCCCTCGACGGAGCCGACCGGCTGGATGGCGTTGGCGGCGTCGACCGCGCTGCGCACTTCCTCCATGCTCAAGCCCATGGAAGCGAGCAGGGTGGGGTTCACGCGCACGCGGATGGCAGGCTGCTCGGCGCCGCTCACGTCGACTTGCGCCACGCCGTCGACTTGCGAGATGCGCTGGGCGATGACCGTGTCGGCCGCGTCGTAGAGGTCCGTCGCCGCCATGCTCTCCGATGTCAAAGCAAGGATCAGAACGGGCGAGTCGGACGGGTTATATTTGCGGAACGTCGGCACCTGCGGCAGGTCCGACGGCAGATCGGCCGTTGCGGCGTTGAGCGCGGCCTGAACGTCGCGGGCGGCGCCATCGACATTGCGCGAAAGGTCGAACTGGATCGAGATGCTGGCGGAGCCGGTCGAGCTCACCGAGGTCAGCTCGGTGACGCCGGCAATTTCCCCCAAGCGCCGCTCGAGCGGGGCAGCGATCGTGGCGGCCATGGTCGCGGGATCGGCTCCGGGCCGGCTTGCGGAGACGCGCAGCGTCGGGAAATCGACTGCGGGTAGGCTCGCGACTGGCAGATGGAAATAGGCCGCTGCGCCGGCGATGAACATGCCGGTTGCGAGCAGCGTCGTCGCGATCGGGCGCAGGATGAAGGGGGTCGAGAAGCTCATGGCGCTACTCGGCGGCCTCAGGGGTGAGCCCTGAAACCGTATCTTTGTCCTCGCCCGACTTCGTGAGCCGCGCCTTCAGCCGCTCCATCGCGAGGTAGATGACGGGCGTCGTGTAGAGGGTGAGAAGCTGGCTCAGCAACAGGCCGCCGACGATAGTAATGCCGAGCGGGTTGCGCAGCTCGGCGCCAGTGCCGCTCTCGATCGCCAGCGGGAGGGCGCCAAACAGCGCGGCGAGCGTCGTCATCATGATGGGACGGAAGCGCAGCAGCGCTGCCTCGACGATCGACTCGCGCGCGTTCAGCCCGCGCGTGCGCTCCGCTTCAAGCGCGAAGTCGATCATCATGATCGCGTTCTTCTTGACGATGCCCATCAGCAGCACGATGCCGATCAACGCCACGAGCGACAGATCGAGCCCCATGATTTTCAGCGCGAGCAGCGCGCCGATACCGGCGGACGGCAGTGTGGTCAGGATCGTGAAGGGGTGGATGAAACTTTCATAGAGCACGCCCAGCACGATGTAGATCGTCACGATGGCCGCGAGGATCAGCCACGGCTGGCTCGCCAGCGATTTGGCGAACTCATTGGCGTCGCCAAAGAAGCTGCCGGTAACCGAGGAGGGCATGCCGATCGTCCGCTCGGCCTTTGCCACCGCGCTCACCGCGTCGCTCAGCGCGGCTCCCGGCGCCAGATTGAAGCTGATCGTCTCGGAGGGGAACTGATCCTGGTGGCTGACCACAAGCGGGGCGGTCGTGTGAATGATCTTGGCTATGGCCGTGAGCGGCACCTGCGCGCCCGTGGCTGACGGCACGTAGAGGCGCGCCAGGCGCGAAGGATCGCTGCGGTATTCCGGCTGCGCCTCGAGCACCACCCGGTACTGGTTGGCTTGCGCGTAGATGGTCGAGACTTGGCGCTGCCCGAAGCCGTCGTTCAGGGCATCGGTGACAGCCTGCAAGTTGACGCCCAGGCGTCCCGCCGTTTCGCGATCGACCTCGATTTGCGCGCGCAGTCCGGAATCTTCCGTCTCGAGGCTGACATCGCGCATGACGGGAGACGCTTTAAGCTCGGTCGCGAGCCGCTTCGACCAGTCGGCAACCTCGGAGGCGCCAGTGCTCACGAGCGTGTACTGGTACTGCGCGCGGCTGGCGCGCGTCGCGATCTGCACGTCCTGCACCGGTTGGAAGTAGACCGCGACGCCAGGAATGGTCGAAACGGTGTGGTTCAGCCGCGCAACGATCTGATCGGCGAGAAGGCTGCGCTCGTTGCGCGGCTTTAAGATCACCTTCAGGTGCCCGACATTGGTCGTCGTATTGAGCGCGCCGACGCCGACGACGGAGACGACTGAGCTGACATCGGGATCCTTGCGCACGGCATCGGCAACGCTGGCCTGCACGCGGGTCAATTCCGGGAATGACACCTGCGGCTCGGCTTGGAGCGTCGCGGTGATGAGCCCCGTATCCTGCACCGGCAGGAAGCCCTTGGGGGCGGCGATGTAGAGCCAGATCGTCAAGACCAGGGTCATCGCCGTGACAAGCAGCGTTGCAAACTGATGGCGCAAAACAAGCTCGAGGCTGCGTCGATAGCCTTCGACGACGCTGTCCATCCCCCAGTTGAACGCACGAGCTACGAAGCTCTTCTTGCCTTCGTGCTCCTCCTTCTTGAGCAGGCGCGCGCACATCATAGGCGTCAGCGTCAGCGAGACGATCGCAGACACGACGACGGCGATGGTGAGCGTCAGGGCAAACTCGCTGAACATGCGTCCGACGAGCCCGGTCATGAACAAGAGGGGTATGAACACCGCGATCAGCGACAACGTCAGCGAGATCACCGTGAAGCCGATCTCGCGCGCGCCATCGAGAGCGGCGCGCATGGGGTTCGCCCCCTTCTCCATGTGGCGAACGATGTTCTCGATCATCACGATGGCGTCGTCGACGACGAAGCCGGTGCCGATCGTCAACGCCATCAGCGAGAGGTTGTCGAGCGAGAAGCCGAAGAACCACATCACGCCGAAGGTGGCGACGAGCGAGACGGGCAGCGCCACGCCGGCGATGACGGTCGCGCGCCCGGAGCGCAGGAAAATGAACACAACCAGCACGACCAGAGCGACACTCAGGCACAGCGTAAACTGCACGTCGTGGATGGAGGCTCGAATTGTGCCGGTGCGGTCGTGGACGAGCGTGAGCTTCACCGCCGATGGCAGAGCCTTCTCGAGCCGCGGCAGCTCGGCCTTGAGCCGGTCCACCGTCTCGATGACGTTGGCGCCGGGCTGGCGCTGCACGTCGATGATGACGGCGGGCGTCGTGTTGAGCCAGCCGCCGACGCGGGCGTTCTCGATGCCGTCCTCGACGGTCGCAACGTCCTTCAGACGCACCGGCGCGTTGTTGCGGTAGGCGACGACGATCTCGCGATAAGCCTCGGCCAACTCGATCTGGTCGTTGGCAGCGATCGTGTAAGATTGATGCGTCCCGTCGAGCGAGCCCTTCGGCCCGGCGACGTTGGCGCCGACGATCGCGCTGCTCAGATCCGACATGCTCATGCCGTAGGAGGCAAGGCGCGAGACGTCGGCCTCGACGCGCACCGCGGGGCGTATGCCGCCTTCGACCGAGACATGGCCGACGCCGGTCACTGTGCTCAGGCGCTGCGCGATCAGCGTATCGGCGAGATCGCTGAGCTCGCGCATGGAGACGGTGTCGGAGGTCAGCGCCATGGTGACGATCGGGGCGTCGGCCGGATTGACCTTCGAGTATGTCGGCGGATAGGGCAGGTTGCGCGGAAGCGTCGAGCCGGCGGCGTTGATCGCCGACTGCACGTCCTGGGAAGCGGCGTCGATGTCGCGGCCGAGATTGAACTGTAACGTGATCTGGCTGAGGCCGAAGGAGCTGGTCGACGTCATGGTCGAGAGCGCCGGGATCTGCCCAAGCTCGCGCTCGAGCGACGCCGTCACCAAAGTCGACATCGTCTGCGGATTGGCGCCGGGAAGCTGCGTCGTCACCTGCACGGTCGGGAAGTCGACCTGCGGCAGGGACGAGACGGGCAGGGAGAAGTATCCAAGCGCGCCGCCGAGAACGGTCGCAAGTCCGAGGAGTGAGGTCGCAATTGGGCGATTGATGAACGGACTGGAAACGCTCATTGAGCGGGCGCCGCCGTCGCATCATGCTTGTGGTGGCCTTTGCCGCCATGCTTATGACCGCCCGCCGCAGCGGCCGGATCGGCGGCAGTAGCACCGCCGGCAGCAGCGCCGTTTATAGAGGCGGTTTCCTCGGATGGCACGCCCGAGGCGTCGGCTTGCGGCGCATCGCCCTTCGAAGCGGATGGCTTGTCATCGCCTGGCGCGCTTACCTTCACCTCGGCGCCCTGCTTCAGACGCGCAAAGCCCGCTGTGACGACCTGGTCCTTGTCGGCAAGGCCCTGCGAGATGACCGCCTGCTTCTCGTCCTGCTGCGCGATGGTGACCGGGCGCACGCTCACTTTGTTGTCGCTGCCGATCAGGTAGACGAACGTATTGTCAGGTCCGCGCTGGACGGCAGCGGTCGGCACGACGACGACCTTATCCATGGTTTTGAGCAGGAGGCGCACGTTGACGAACTGGCCCGGCCAGAGCTGCAGCTGGGCATTGGGGAAGTCGGCCTTGAGGCGGATGGTGCCCGTCGTCTGGTCGACCTGGTTGTCGACGACCTGCAGCGTGCCCTTGTCGAGCACGGCATCGCTGTCGGTCTCGAGCGCATCGACCGCGAGCTCGCGCTCGGCGCGCGCCTTGTTGATGTCGGGGAGCTGCTGCTGGGGAAGCGTGAACATCACGGAGATCGGCCGCACCTCGGTAATGACAACGATGCCGGCGTCGGAGGCACGCACGAGGTTGCCGACGTCGACGAGCCGGAGCCCGGTTCGTCCGTCGATCGGCGAGGTGATTGTCGTATAGCCGACGAAGGCTTCCGCGTTTTCGATCGCGGCCTCGTCGGATTTGACCTGTGCCTCCTGCTGCTTCACCAGCGCGCGCTGCGTATCGATCTGCTGCTGGGAGATCGCCAGCGTGCCGACCTTCTGGAAGCGGTCTAGGTCGAGCTTGCTGTTGGCGAGCAACGCTTCGTCGAGTGCCTTTTTGGCCTTCGTCTGGTCGAGCTGAGCCTGGTAGGTGACGGGATCGATCTTCGCCAGCACGTCTCCGCGCTTCACGTCCTGGCCTTCCTTGAAGTCGATGGAGATAATCTTGCCGTCGACCTGCGGGCGCACGGTGACGGTGTTGCGCGCCTTGGCGGATCCGACGCCTTCCAGCCACACCGGCACGTCGGCCAAGTGAGCCTCGGCGGCCACGACGGGGACCGGGCCATTGTCGCGGGTCCAGCCGCGCTTGCCCTTCTGGCGCTCCTCGACACCTGAGGTGTAATAGACCGCCGCTGCGGTCAGCCCGCCGATAATGAGAATCGCCAAAAACGATTTGATAAACTTCTTCACCTTGAATCCTGTCCCTGGCCAATCCCCAGCTCAGACGTCGCAAATGGGCGAATGTGCGGCATCTGCAGGCAAAACGCGCAACACCGGTAAAAGCCGTCGCGCCACCGGCTGCTGGCCATGTGGTGTCCCAGCCACAACCATAGCCCCGACCGGCCTTTACCCGGCAGTTGAACTCGACCGGTTCGTCATTATCTTTCCTGTCCCTTACGACGCGGCCATGCTTGGCCGCCCGACCAACGGTTAGCCCCAAGGTCATTTCCCATAGGTCAGTTCCATGACGGATGATTTCCCCGATCGGTGGATGTGGTCGGAAGCGTGCGAGATGCTGGCGCGCGCCGATCGCCTGCACCGGCAACTCTTCCAGCCGGTACGCGCCCACCGGCAGGTGCCGGCCTGGGAGCCGCCTGCCGACGTGCTCGAGACCGAGCATGAGGTGCTCGTGATCGCCGCGCTCCCGGGCGTGAAGCCGGACCGGATCGAGGCCGCCATCGACGGCAACGATCTCGTCCTCGCCGGCACGCGAACTCTGCCCAAGGAGCTGGGGCGAGCCGTGATTCACCGCCTGGAATTGCCGCAAGGGCACTTCGAGCGCCGGCTGCGGCTGCCTGCCGGGCGTTACTCGGATATCCGCCGCTCGATCGTCGACGGATGTCTGGTCGTCGTTCTCACCAAAGCCGAGGCCCCGCGCGGCTGAGGTGGAAATCGCAGCCCGCAAGACCCACCTAGGCGAGACCCCGGAAATTTTGACCCGGGCCAGAGAGACCGAGCCAATGAACGCCCAACCGATGAATCCCGATACGATGAACGCCGACGCGCTCACGGGCGACACCGCGAACGTGCAGGTCAAGGGCCAGCCCGCGAGCGGCGAAGGCGCGGGCACGCGCCCAATTCCCGATGATGCCATCGCCATTATTCCGGTGCGCGAGATGACGCTGTTTCCCGGCGTCGTCATGCCGATCACGCTCGGGCGTGAGCGGTCGATCGCGGCTGCCCAGAAAGCCGTGCGCGAGCAGCGCCAGATCGGCGTGCTGATGCAGCGCGACCGCGAGGTGGCGGAGCCGGGTGCAATCGACATGCACCGCATCGGCACCATTGCCAACGTTGTGCGCTACATGACGGCGCCGGACGGCTCGCATCATCTTGTTTGTCAGGGCGATGAACGCTTCCAGGCGGTGGAGTTCCTTTCGGGCTGGCCGTTCCTCGTTGCGCGCGTGAAGCGCATCCCCGAGCCGGAGCTGAACAGCCCCGAGATCGAGGCTCGCCACGTCAATCTGCAGCGCCAGACCATCGAGGCACTGGAGCTGTTGCCGCAGGCGCCGGCCGAGCTGATCGTTGCCGTGCAGAGCGTGCGCTCTCCGGGCGCGCTCGCCGATCTGGCGACGGCGTACATGGATCTCAAGGCCGAGGAGAAGCAGGAGATCCTTGAGACGATCGATGTCGTTGCGCGCATGGACAAGGTGTCCAAGCTGCTGGCGCACCGCATCGAGGTCCTGCGCCTGTCGCAGGAGATCGGCCGCCAGACCAAAACTGCGCTCGACGAGCGTCAGCGCGAGGTGCTTTTGCGCGAGCAGATGGCCACCATTCAGCGTCAGCTGGGCGAGGGCGATGCCAGCAAGGCGCAGGACATCGCCGAGCTGTCGGAGGCGATCGCGAAGGCCGAAATGCCGAAAGAAGTCGAGGATGCCGCCCGCAAGGAGCTGCGGCGTCTCGAGCGCATGCCCGAGGCCTCGCCCGAGTTCGGCATGACGCGCAGCTACCTCGACTGGCTGATCGAGTTGCCGTGGAAGATCGCCGAGGAGCAGCCCATCGACATCGCGCAGGCGCGCAAGATCCTGGACGAGGACCACTACGGTCTCGACAAGATCAAGCGGCGCATCGTGGAATTCCTCGCCGTGCGCAAGCTGGCGCCGGAAGGAAAAGCGCCGATCCTGTGCTTCGTCGGGCCCCCGGGCGTCGGCAAGACCTCGCTTGGTCAATCGATCGCGCGCGCCATGAACCGCAAGTTCGTGCGCGTGAGCTTGGGCGGCGTCCACGACGAGGCGGAGATACGCGGCCATCGGCGCACCTACATCGGGGCGCTGCCGGGCAACATCATCCAGGCGATCCGCAAAGCGGGCGCGCGCAACTGCGTCATGATGCTGGACGAGATCGACAAGCTCGGCTCCGGCGTGCAGGGCGATCCGCGCGCGGCGCTGCTGGAGGTGCTTGACCCTGAGCAAAACAACACGTTCCGCGACAATTACCTGGCGGTGCCGTTCGATTTGAGCCGCGTGGTGTTCATCACGACGGCGAACGTGCTCGACCAGATTCCGGGCCCGTTGCGCGACCGCATGGAGGTCATCCAGCTGTCGGGCTACACGGCTGAGGAGAAACTGCGGATCGCGCGGCGCTATCTCGTGGCGCGGCAGCTCACGGCCAATGGTTTGAAGGCGGATCAGGTCGACATCACGGACGAGGCGCTGGGCGTCATCATCGCGTACTACACGCGTGAAGCAGGCGTGCGTAGCCTCGAGCGCGAGATCGGCAAGGTGTTGCGCCATGCGGCCGTGCGCATCGCCGAGGGCGAGGCTGGGCCGATCCGCATCACCGCTGAAGAGCTCCCGGCCGTGCTCGGCTCGGCGCCGTTCGAGAACGAGGTGGCGATGCGCACGAGCGTGCCGGGCGTCGCGACCGGGCTTGCCTGGACGCCGGTCGGCGGCGACATCCTGTTCATCGAGGCGACGCGCGTTGCGGGCAACGGCCGGCTGATCCTCACGGGCCAGCTCGGCGACGTGATGAAGGAGAGCGCGCAGGCGGCACTTTCCATCGTCAAGAACCGGGCGAAGGCGCTCGGCATCGACGAGGAGGTGTTCGCCAAGAGCGACATCCACATCCACGTCCCCGCCGGTGCCATTCCCAAGGATGGCCCGAGTGCTGGCGTAGCGATGTTCACCGCGCTTGCCTCGTTGTTCACCGAGCGCGCCGTGCGCTCCGACACCGCGATGACCGGTGAAATCAGCCTGCGCGGGCTCGTGCTGCCGGTCGGCGGCATCAAGGAGAAGCTCGCCGCTGCGGCTCGCGCCGGTTTGAAGCGCGTGCTGCTGCCGGCGCGCAACAAGAAGGACGCCGACGATATCGGCGAGGAGACGAGGAAGCAGATCGAGCTCGTCTGGCTCGATCACGTCGAGGACGCGGTGACGGCGGCGCTTGCGCCGCTGCCGGCCAACCCGCGCGAGACCGCGACAGCCTAAAACGTGAGCGCAGGCGGACGCATGAGTGTCACGCCTGCCGCTCGCGGTGGCGGATACGCCAGCTCAACGCGGTTACCGCCCCAGCAACACCCAAAAAACAGCGCTTTTTGATTGCAGCCTAAGCCGGAATAGGGGGCTAGTGGCCGGCATACGCCTTTTCGCCGTCTGCCACCGATATCCCGAAGCTGGCATTCGTCTATCGTTGGTACGCGGAGCAAGATTACGTGTCGGGCAGGTTTACTATCCTCTTTAGGCATGCGGCAGTGATGCTTTGCGGGGAAGACGTGCCACTGGCATACCGTCGTATTCATTCTCAAGCATTGGCTCAAGCATTGGCTCAAGCATTGGACCTTGGCGTTCGCACATGATCGTACCAGTCATTTTGTCGGGAGGATCGGGCACGCGCCTGTGGCCGCTCTCGCGCTCGATGTATCCCAAGCAGTTCATCGGGTTCTTCAACGGGAAGGGCAAGAGCCTCCTCGGGAACACCTTGAAGCGCCTCGGCACCGACGAAACCTTCGCGGCGCCGATCGTCGTATGCAATGACGACCATCGCTTCCTCGTGCAGGACGAGGTGCAGCGCGCCGACATCCACCCGCAGGCGATCATCCTCGAGCCGATCGCGCGCAATACGGCCCCCGCGATCGCCGTTGCAGCGCTCTACGCCGTGCGCGAGGACCCCGAGGCAGTGATCGCCGTCATGCCTTCGGACCATATGGTCGCCGACGACGCAGGCTTCGTCGCGGGCATCAGGCAGGCAGCTAAAGTCGCTGCCAAAGGACGGCTCGTGCTTTTCGGCATCAAGCCGACCGAGCCGCACGTGGGATACGGCTATATTCGCCAGGGTGCCGCGCTGAACGGCGCCGGCAGCGGCTACAACGTAGAAGCCTTCGCCGAAAAGCCAAATCGCGAACGGGCGGAGGAGTACATCGCCGGCGGCGATTATTTATGGAACAGCGGCATCTTCGTGCTGCATGCGCGCACCTTCATCAATGAACTCGAGCGTCTCGAGCCGGCAATCCTGGATGCGGCGCGCCAGGCGCTCCAAAAAGCCACCGAGGACCTGGGCTTTCTGCGCCTTGATCGCGCGTCGTTCGCCACCTCCCCGCAGATCTCGGTCGACTACGCGGTCATGGAGAAGACGAAGACCGCGGCCGTGTTGCCCATCGAGGTCGGCTGGAGCGACGTCGGCTCTTGGGCCTCGCTTTGGAAGGTCGCTCCGCATCATGACGAGGACGGCAACGCGGTCGAAGGTGACGCCGTGCTGCTCGACACCAAGAATTGCCTCGTGCACAGCAAGAACTCGCTCGTAGCGACTATCGGCGTGCAGGATCTCGTGATCGTCGACACGCCCGATGCAGTGCTCGTCGCCGACAAGAGCCGCACCGAGGATGTGTCGAAGCTCGTTGCGCTGCTAAAGCAATCGAACCGCAAAGAGCACCAGCAGCACCTGCGCAACCACCGTCCCTGGGGTTACTTCGAAACGCTGAGCATCGCTCCTCGCTTTCAGGTGAAGCTGCTGCACGTGAAGCCCGGCGGCAAGCTGTCGATGCAAATGCACCATCATCGCTCGGAGCATTGGGTCGTTGTGCGCGGCACGGCGCGCGTGACCATCGGCGAGACCGAAAAGCTCGTGCAGGAAAACGAGAGCGTCTACATTACGGCCACTCACTGGCATCGTCTGGAAAACCCGGGGAAGGTCGATCTCGAGATCATCGAGGTGCAAATCGGCACGTATCTGGGCGAGGACGACATCATCCGCAACGATGACGTCTATCACCGAACTCCCGACGAGACCCGCTGACCGCCGTTGGGCCTCGCGGGGGCGGCGATGAGCTCCTGATAGACCGCAAGCGTATCCTTGATGATCGCATCGAGCGAGAAGTCGCGCTCGACGATGCGCCGGCCGGCGGCGCCGAAGCGCGCGCATAGCTCCGGTTTCGAGATCGCTTCGCGTAGGGCGTCAGCCAGCGCGCTCGCGTTGCGTGGGGGCACGAGCCAGCCATTCTCGCCCGGCCGAACGATCTCGCGGCATCCGGCAACGTCGGTCGCCACGATCGGACGCGCGGCAGCCGCTGCTTCGAGCAGCGCTTTCGGCAAGCCTTCGCCGTAGAACGTCGGCAGGCAGACGATGCTCGCTGCCTTGAATACCTCCGGCATGTCGTCGCGCCAGCCCCAATGCTCGATGTCGCCGGCCGCAACGTGGCGGGCAATGTCTTCGGGCGGGATCGAGGTCTTGTTGCCGGCGTCGGCTTTCCCGACGAGGACGAAACGGGCCGTCGAGCCTTCCTGCTTGAGGATCGCCGCCGCCTGCATGAACTCGCCCACGCCCTTGGCCTCGATCAGTCTGGCCGGCAGCACGACGACCGGCGCCCCCGGCGGCGGCGGGGCGACTGAATATTTGCCCGGGTCGACGCCTGAGCCGCGGATGAGGCGCACCTGCTCGGGCCGCGACAACCCCTCGCTGATAATGCTGGTCGCGTCGTCGGAGTTCTGGACGATGGTCAGCGTGTTCCGGCCTGCGAGCGCGCGGCGCAGGGCCGCTCTGACGAAGGGACGCAGCGTTTTTGCCTTGAGGCTGTCGGAGCTGAACACCCAGCCAAGACCCATCAGCGCGTTGATGATGCCCTTTGGCTGCAGGCCCTTGGCCGCGAGTGAGCCGAATATGACGGGCTTGACCGAGACGTGGTGGATGAGGTCTGGAGCCTCCCGCCGGTACACGCTCGCGAGTTCGCGCAATGAGCGTATCTCGCTCCAGGGCCGCAGGCTCGCACGGGTGAAGGTGATCGGTATCAGCCGCAAGCCAGCCGCGCGGATCGGCTCGGCATGGCTCGATACCCGCGTCGCGACCGCAACGTCGTAGCCGGCCGCCTTCGCCGCCGCGGCGAGCGCCAGCCGGTGCGAAACGAAATACCAGTCTTCCGATACGAGATAGAGCAGCTTCGGCTGCGCAGCCACTTTTACGACCCCGCCGCCGCGGCCATGGGCCGGCGCGAGACATCGGACCGCTCAGCCTCGTTCCACGCCTGGAACATCAAGACGCTCCACAGCTGATACTGGAAGTTGCGACGTCCCTCCAAATGAGCCTTCCACGCCGCACGTATGGGTGCAGGGTGGAACAATCCTTCGCGGGCGAGGCGCGCCTCGTCGAGTAGACTTTCGGCCCAATCCCTTAGTCCGGTTCTGAGCCAAGTATCGATTGGCACGCCGAAACCCATCTTCGGCCGCTCAGTCAGCGAGCGCGGAACGTAGCGGTCGAGCACGCGACGCAGCGGCCACTTGGATTGACCTCCACGGCGCAGGACTTCGAGCGGCAGCGTCCAAGTGAATTCCACGAGCCTGTGATCGAGGAAGGGCACGCGCGCTTCCAGGCCGACAGCCATGGAGGCGCGATCGACCTTCACGAGAATGTCGTCGGGCAGATAGCTCACGAGATCGAGGTACATCATGCGACGAACAGGGTCCCCGGCAGATAGCGCGCTTGTGTCCGCCATGATCGCAGACGCGGGTTCCGACCCGCCGATCACGATCGTCTCCGGTTGCTGCCAGAGGGAGATCAACGTCCGGTAAATTTCATCCGAGCTTTTTAAGCCCAGGACACCGGCGGCTTTATGAAGCTTGTCGCCGGAAAGATGCGGCCGCGCACTTGCGGGCAACAATCGCGCGGGGCCCGAGAGCAGCCGATCCCACGTGCCCGGAGCAATTCCGAGTGCGAGGCTCGAGAGCGCACGCCGCGATCCCTGCGGCAGCTTCGACAGCACCGACCACAGGCGGTCCGCGATGCGATAGCGCGCATAGCCGGAGAACAGCTCATCGCCGCCGTCGCCGGACAGCGACACGGTAACGTGGCGGCGCGTGAGCTCCGAGACGAGGAAGGTCGGAATCTGCGAAACGTCGGCGAAGGGCTCGCTGTAGAGGGACGGCAGCTTCGGAATGACGGTCATAGCATCCTGCGCCGTCACGTACAGCTCGGTGTGGTCGGTGCCCAGATGAGCCGCAACCGACTTGGCATGCGGGGCTTCGTCGTAGCCATGCTCGTTGAAGCCGATCGAGAACGTGCGCACGGGCCGCGAGCTCATCGCCTGCATCAGCGCGACGACGGTCGAGGAATCGATGCCGCCCGAGAGGAACGCCCCCACCGGCACGTCGGCCATCATCTGACCCTTGAGCGATTGGCGGATAAGCGCGTCGGTCCGCTCGACGGCCTCCTCGGCGCTCCCGGAATACGGATTTTGCAGCCCGCGGGCAGCCATCTCGGCCGCGTCCCAGTATGTTTCGATGCGCCCCTCGCTCTCGCCCAGCTTCAGCGTGAGGAAGGTGGCGGCCGGCAGCTTGTTGATGCCCTGATAAATCGAGCGCGGCGCGGGCACATAGTTGAGCCGCAGCAACTGGCACAACGCGCCGCGGTCGATCGCACCGTTCCAGTCGGGATGCACCTTTAGAGCCGAAAGCTCCGAGCCGAACACGAAGGTGCGCCCGAGCTTGCCGTAATAGAGCGGCTTCTCGCCGAGCCGGTCGCGCGCCAGTACGAGTGAGCGCTCGCGCCGATCCCACAGCGCAAATGCGAACATGCCGACGAGCCGCGTCAATGTTGGGCGGATGCCCCACGCGGCAATGGCGGCAAGCAGCACTTCCGTGTCGCAATGTCCCCGCCAATTCGGCGCCGAGCCCGCGCGCTCCAGCTCGGCACGCAGCTCGGCGTAATTGTAGATCTCGCCGTTGAAGGTGATGGCGAAGCGCCCGCAATCGGACAGCATCGGTTGGTGACCGGCTGGTGAGAGATCGACGATGGAGAGGCGGCGGTGGGCCAGCGCGATGCCGGCTTCCCGGTCGACCCAGACGCCGTGGTCGTCAGGCCCGCGCCGCGAGATGGCGTCGGCCATCTCACGCGCGATACGCTCGCCCTCGCGCGTGCTCCCTGGCGCGGCAATGAACCCGGCAATTCCGCACATCTATTTTGCTGCTTCCCATCACAGTGGCGCTGAACACGTGTAGGGGTGTTTCGGCGGCCAACCTTACGGGCCGCACCACGCCGGATGCTCGGTTGCAAGGATAGTCGTCAATTCTGTATGCGCCAATGTGGCACATCGAAGATGGCCGGCGAGCCACAGAATTTTGCCGACCGGCGCGATTGATTACGCCGGAGATTGAGTCGAGACACGCGCCGACCTACGGTCTGGCGCCCAATCCGGCCCCGTCCCGAGGGGGAAATGTTCTCAACTGAGATCGACAGGGTCCGCACTCCGATTCTGAGCCGCGCCTGGGGAATTGCCCTCGGGTCGCTGCTGATGATCACCGTTGTGGCGGCGCTCGTCAGCGCCCGCACCGTTCCGTTTCTCTTTCCCGTGACCATCGTGGTCTTCGTCGGCGCCGCACTGGTCCGCGGCAACTACCGCTACGTCTTGCCGAAGTCAGGTTCGGTTCTCTGGCACCTCCTTGTGTTCTTTGCCTACGCCGCGCTGACCGCTGCGTGGAGCGCAGAGCCTGCAACCGCGTTCGTCATTGTCATGGGAGCGCTTCTCTGCACGCTCGGCTCGATAGCCATCGTTCAGCTTTGCGAAATCGAGACGCGGGAAAATCTGCTCCACCTGGGCGAAGGGCTCTGGGTCGGCCTTGTGATCGCGACTGTTTATCTTCTGGCCGAGATTCTCACCAAGCAGAGCATCAAGATCTGGCTCTACAATGCAATCGGCATTCACGAAGGCGAGCTGGCGCCGGCCAACTATTTCACGTGGTCGAACAACAAGCTCATCGCCATCGTTCGCGACGATCTTGCCCGCAATATCGCAGCTCTGGCGCTGTTCTTATGGCCCGCGCTGCTGGCGATGCGCGGGACGCTGCGGGTGCCGCTGTCGACGATTTTGGCGATCGGGATGTGGGTCCTGGCCGGCACTGTGATCATGCTGGCCAGTCACGAGACCTCAAAGCTTGCGTTCGTGGGCAGCATTGCCGCGTTTGCCGCGGCCCGTTACGCGCCCCGGTTCACCGGGCATTTCGTTGCGGTGGCATGGGTCATCGCTTGTCTCGGCGTGTTGCCGTCGGCGCTGCTCGCCTATCGTTACAACCTGCACAACGCCTCCTGGCTGCAGGGCACGGCTCAACACCGCATCATCATCTGGAATTTCACCGCGCAGGAAGTCCTGAAGGCGCCGTGGCTCGGCGTAGGCGCTCGCACGACCTACGTACTCGGCCCGCGGCTCGAGCCCGACATCGTGACGCGCCCCGGCGAGGCCTTCAGGCGCACGCTCTCGACGCATTCCCACAGCATCTACCTGCAGACCTGGTTTGAGCTGGGGCTGATAGGTGCGACGCTGCTGACGCTGCTTGGCCTGTCGATTCTGCAGTCGATCCGCGCGCTAAGCACGGAGCTCAAGCCCTATGCCTACGCGACGTTCGCGACCACGGCGCTGATGGCAGCATCGAGCTACGGGATGTGGCAGATCTGGTTCGCATGCCTGTTTGGCATGTGTCTCGCGTTGTTCGGCCTAGCGGCGGCGACGGTGCGCACGCAAAGCACGGCCCAGGCCTAGCATCAGACAGGGCCGCTCAGTGCGGGATTGAGGCGGTCGAGATCGGATCGCCCCATCCGGGCGGAGGATCTGGCGTCACGACCGGAGCCGAAGTCTGGAACGGGGGAATTTGAGCGGCGGTTGCTACGGTCGGCATTTGAGCGGGGGGCACCACGCTCGGAGCCTGCACGGAGAGTGCGGGCGGAGTACCAAGCGAGGCGGTCGTTGCCGGAGCGCCCGAGTTACAGCCCTTGCTCGTGATCGTCCGGTTGAGCGCTGCCGATTCGGCCTGCGCCTCTTTGTACTCGGCGATCGCCGGGGCGCCCGGCTCGCCAACAAGCCTTTGCCAGCTGGCCACAACGGTGCCTGGCAGCTGCTGCACCTGCTCGACCGCCTGCACCGAGAGAACCTGCATGTGCTGCTGCAGTCCGGCCGATCGGTCCTGCAGCTCGCGGCAGGCCATGCCTTGCTCTTGCGCGCTCATCAGGTACGAGCCGTCTTTCTGGATGCCGGAGTGAGGCGCGCCGATGAGCTCTTGCGACATCGAGCAGCCGGCCATTGTCAGCGCGAGTGCGCCAGCCGTGACGGCGGGCCTTATGAGCCAAGAGCGTGCCGGCCGTATTGCAGCCATCGAGTCCCGAATCCCAGCAGACGCGCGAATCTTAGCCAAACGATGCACGCGAATGGATCGGCGGGCTGGGGATATCCAAGCCTGTGCTCAATCCGCAACGCTGCGCGTTGGAGCAGAAGGTGTCCGTGCAATTCACAGTCTCGCGGTGTGCCGACAACTGGGGTGCGGGACGCTCTGCGCGCGCGAGTCGTGGAATCACATTAAGCGACAAAACTTCAGCGCTTGTTGGGCACGCGCGCTGTGACAAGACCGCGCGACTGCAAAAGTGCAATGACGCGCTCGGCAAGCTCCGCTGCGGATGCCGCCGTGGTGTCGAGCACGATATCGGGATTCTCTGGCGCCTCGTAGGGTGAATCGACGCCGGTAAAATTCGGCAGGCTACCCGCGCGGCTCTTGGCGTAGAGGCCCTTGGGATCGCGACTCTCACACACGGCGAGCGGCGCGTTGACGAATACCTCGATGAACTCGCCATCGCCGACGAGCTCGCGCACCGCCGATCGCTCAGCGCGGAACGGCGAGATGAATGAGCACAAGACGATGATGCCGGCATCCACAAACAGTTTCGCGACCTCGCCCACACGGCGAATGTTCTCGACGCGGTCCGCTTGCGTGAAGCCGAGATCCTTGGTGAGCCCGTGCCGCACGTTGTCGCCGTCGAGCAGATACGTGTGGCAGCCGGCCGTCGCGAGCTTGGCTTCCACGTGGTTGGCGAGTGTCGACTTGCCGGCGCCCGACAGGCCGGTGAACCAGAGGATGCAGGGGCCCTGCGATTTCAAGGCGGCGCGGGTGCTTTTGCTCACCGACAGCTGCTGGGCATGAACGTTGACGCCGCGCCGCAGGGCGAAATCGACGACACCAACTGCAAAAAGTGCGTCGGTATGGCGATCACGCAGCTGGAAGCGCCCGGTCGGCGGGAACGTCTCGAAATGATCGATCGCGACCGGCGCCGACGTTGCGATCGAGCAGGTGGCGACGTCGCCCCGCTTCAAGGTGCGCGCCGCCTCGTGGCGCTCTGTCTCGGGGTCGATGCGGAACTTGATCGAGGTGACGCTTGCCGCGAGCGAGCGCGTGCCCATCCGCAGGGTATAATCGCGTCCGGGAAGCAGTGGCTCGTCGTCGGAGAACCAGACGAGGTGACCCGCGAACTGCTCGGCAATCTCGGGGCGATGTGAGGGATGGACGAGGATATCGCCGCTGCCCACGTCGATCTGGCCTGTCAAGGTGACGGCAACGTTCTCTCCGGCTGTCACTTGCTCCCGCTCTATTCCGTCAACGTAAAGGCGTGCGACTCCGCTCGTCACGCCGGACACCGCCACCTGAACGGTATCGCCACGGCGCAGCGTTCCGCTTGCGAGCGTACCGGCATAGAGGCGCGTATCTGGATCCGGCCGCGCGACCGATTCGATGGGAAGCCGCAGCGGCAAAGCCGCGCGCCGATCACCGGCCATGAGCGCTTCGAGGCAGGCCGCCAGAGGCTGGCCGGTGTACCAACTCATGTGCGCGCTCTGCACAAAGACGTTGTCGCCCGTCGAGGCAGCGACAGGCAGCGTCGTCAACGAGATGCCGGTGAACTGCGCTGCGAAGTCCTTGATGGCCGCGGCCACGCTCTCGTAGGCGCCGCGGTCCCAGCCCACGAGATCGAGCTTGTTGATCGCCAGCACGACGCGGCTCGCCCCGGTCGTGCACGCGATCGCGATCTGCCGGCGTGCCTCGGGCGTCAGGCCATGGCGGATATCGATGATGACGAGGGCGACATCGCCGCTGCCGGGGGTGGAGGTCTCATCGCCGATCAGGCGCGCGCTGGCGCTGAGACCCGCGGCGAGTGTCTCCTTGCCGCTCCCCACCGGCCCATAGACGCTCAAGGTGTCGGAATTACTCAGCCGTATCGGTACATCAAGCATTGCCAACAATACTTCGCGTTCTTGGCGCGCATTTGACGCAGCGGCCTTCGCTCACTCGGCCCTCACTCACTCCGACTGCCGCTTTGGAATGAGGTTGAGGTCGAGAATGGCCTGAACGAGCGCATGGTGCGCGATCTCGACGAATCCGTACTGGTTGGAGTCGACGTAGAAATTCACGTCGCCGCGCGAGCGCAGCAGGTTGTCGGGGCGAAATCCGCTGAACGTCGCGACATCGACCTTGCGGGTGCGCGCGACCTCGACTGCCTTCAGGATGTTGGTCGATTGCCCGGAGCTGCTGATCGCAATCAGCAAGTCGCCCGGCTGGCCGTGCATGCGCAGCTGCTCGGCGAATACGTTGGCGTAGCCGAGGTCGTTGGCGATCGCCGTCAGGGTAGCGCCGTCGTTGAGGGCCAGCGCCCGCACTCCACCGTTTTTTAGGAACTCGATCGCCTCGTGGCTGGCGATCGCGGCACTGCCGCCGTTGCCGATCAGTATGACCTTGTTGCCTCTGGCGTGGGCCCTGCGCGCGTGCTCGCCGATCCACTCGAAGCCGGCTGCGAGATCGAGGGGTGTACCCTCGCCGTCGCTGACGCTCACCGAGGAGCAGACGCGCCCGATCTCGGTGAAGTAGGTGGTGATTTCGTCCGTCGGAGCCGTCTCGGTCAGACCCTTCAGCACGCTCAATGTCCTCCTGGCCCCTCTGCGGAGCTCATTAATCCCTGAGTTAATGTCTTTGCATGTTCGTCACGCCGCCGCCGTACGTCTTTCGCGCTTATTCGCAATAAAAGGTGGCGGACGGCTCCTGCAGCTGCGGCTCGCGGTTGAGGATCAGGCCGGTCTCGACGTGTCGTTTCGCGACGGGGCGGAATGTATCCGCTTGCCTTTAGTCTTTCAACCCGACGCCCCCGGATAAGGGATTGCCTTGCCTTGACAGGCGCTTCCCTATCACTTAGCCGCGCGGTGGCCCTAATGACGCAGCTGTGCGGGGCATGGGCGGCGAGGCTAAAGGGCATGAGATTTCTCGTCACCGGCGCGGCCGGCTTCATCGGCTATCACACCGCGAAAGCGCTGCTCGATCGCGGCGACGAGGTGATCGGACTCGACAACCTTAATTCTTATTATGACGTGAAGCTTAAGCGGGCGCGCCTCGCCAATCTTGAGGGCCGCAACGGCTTTGCCTTTCACAAGCTCGACCTCGCGGATCGGGCCGGCATGCAGCGGCTTTTCGAGATGACATCTCCGCAACGTGTTGTGCACTTGGGCGCTCAAGCGGGCGTGCGCTACTCGCTGAAGAACCCGGAGGCGTACGTGCAGTCCAACATCACCGGCACGCTGCACGTGCTCGAAGGCTGCCGTACCACCGGCGTCGAGCATCTGGTGTTTGCCTCAACGAGCTCGGTGTACGGCGCCAACACGAAGATGCCCTTCAGCGTGCATCAGAACGTCGATCATCCGTTGAGTTTCTATGCGGCCTCCAAGAAGGCCAACGAGCTGATGGCGCACACCTACGCGCACCTCTATCGGCTCCCCACCACGGGCTTGCGCTTTTTCACCGTCTACGGTCCGTGGGGACGGCCCGACATGGCGCTTTTTGAGTTCACGCGCAGAATTCTAGCGGGCCAGCCGATCGACGTTTTCAATAACGGCCACCACGCGCGCGACTTTACCTACATCGACGACATCATCGAAGGCGTCGTGCGCACGGCCGACAAAATCCCCGCGCCCGACCCCGATTGGAACGGCGACAACCCCGACCCGGCCCGTTCCTCCGCACCCTATCGGCTCTACAACATCGGCAACAACAGTCCCGTCGAGCTCATGTATTTCATCTCCTGCCTGGAGAAGGCGCTCGGGCGGGAGGCCATAAAGAATTTTATGCCGATGCAGCCGGGCGACGTTCCCAATACGTTTGCCGACGTCGACGATCTGGTGGCCGATGTCGGCTTCAAGCCGTCGACCCCGATCGAGGATGGCATCGCGCACTTCGTTAAGTGGTACCGCGGTTATTATCGGTGACGACGAGGCTCCCGCGGAGGCTTTGATGGCAACGATCCTGGTAACAGGCGCGCTCGGGCAGATCGGCACCGAGCTGGTGCCGGCACTGCGTGCGCGTTACGGGACCGACCGAGTGATCGCGACTGATCTGAAGGTGCTGCCGCCGTCGGGCGCGGCGGCACTCGCGCCGTACGGCCACCTCGATTGCACGGAAGCGCATCAGCTGCACGAGGCCGTGCGCCGCTACGACATCGGCACCATCTATCATCTCGCCTCGCTGCTCTCGGCCTCCGCCGAGGCCGCGCCACAGCTCGCCTGGAACGTCAACATGAGCGGGCTCTATAACGTTCTGGAGGTTGCGCGCGAGTATCGCTGCCAGGTGTTCTTCCCGAGCTCGATCGGCGCATTCGGGCCGTCGACGCCGCGCGATGCGACGCCGCAGGTCACCGTTCAGCGGCCGTCGACGATCTACGGTGTGACCAAAGTCGCCGGCGAGCTGCTATGCGACTACTATGCGACGCGTTTTGGCATCGATACGCGCGGCTTGCGGCTTCCGGGGCTTGTATCGTACGTCGCCGCGCCTGGCGGCGGCACGACCGACTATGCGGTCGAGATGTTCACGCACGCGGTGCGTTACGCGAGCTACACGTGCTTTTTGTCGGCGGAGACGCGCCTCGACATGATGTACATGCCGGACGCATTGCAGGCGATGATCCACCTGATGGAAGCAGAGCCCGAGCGGCTGCGCTTTCGCAACGCGTACAACATCACGGCGATGAGCGTCACGCCGGCCGAGTTCGCCGAAGCGATCCGCCGCCACATCCCGGATTTCGCGGTCGAGTACGAGCCCGATCCCGTGCGCCAGGCGATCGCAGACAGCTGGCCGCGCTCGCTCGACGACAGTGCGGCGCACGACGACTGGGGCTGGGCGCCGAAGTTCGATCTTGCGACCATGACCGAGGATATGCTGGCGCGGCTGAAGAGCAGGCTTGCCGCCGTTCGCAGCCGCGAGCGCTGAGCGAGGCCGGCTATGCCCATCAACCGATTGACGCCACTGCTGCAGGCGAGACTGGATGAGCTTGGCGCCTCCGGCGCGGCTCAAGGGAGCCGAGACCGTCACATGCGGCGTGCTGCCGCCGCGGAATAGCAAGGGGCCGCGCTTTCTCATCGCGGGCGAGGGCGAGAAGCCGTTTCTCCGGATGAACTCCAACAGCTATCTCGGGCTCTCGTTCGAGGCGCGCGTCATTGCAGCCGAGGAGGAGGCGGTGCGCCGCTACGGTGCCGGTCCCGGCGCGGTGCGCTTCATCAGCGGAACGTGGGCGCCACACACTGCGCTAGAGCGGAGGCTTGCTGCATTTCACGGGCGCGAGGCTGCGATGCTCTTCAGCTCGGCCTACGCAACCGTGATGGGCGTGCTGCCGCAACTGATCACCGACCGCACCGCTGTGCTGAGCGATGCGCTGAACCACAACTCCATCATCAATGCGATTGCCCTGGCGCGGCCCGCCAAGAAATTCGTGTACGGGCACCTGGCGTTCGATCAGCTTGAGCGTCAGCTCGCCGAGGCTGCCGCGACGTGCGCCCGTGCCGTCATCGTAACGGACGGCGTGTTCTCGATGCGCGGCGATCATGCGCCGCTCGATGCGATCATGCGGCTCGCGGCGGCGTACGATGCAAAATTCGCCGAGAACGTCGTCGTGGTGGCCGACGATTCCCACGGTGTCGGCGGTTTCGGAGCGACCGGGCGGGGCACCGAAGAGGTGACGGGAGCAAGCGTCGATGTCCTGATCGGGACGCTCGGCAAGGCGTTCGGCGTCAACGGCGGCTACGTGACGGCAAGCGACACGATCGTTCGCTACCTGCGCGAGACCTCGCCGTTCTACATCTACTCCAATCCGATCACGCCGGGAGAGGCTGAGGCCGCGCTGGTGGCCGTAGATCGCGTCGACAGCGTGGAGGGCCGCGCGCAGCTGGCGCACCTGCGCGCCATGACGGAGCGCTTCCGCAAGGGGCTTTCCGATGCAGGGCTCGAGACGGTTGCGGGCGAGCATCCGGTCGTGCCGCTGCTGGTGCGCGACACCGAGCGCACGCGGCGCCTCGTGGCGCATCTGCGCTCCGAGGGCATTCTCTCGACGGGGCTCGGGTTTCCCGTCGTGCCCAAGGGCGAGGAGGAGATCCGTTTCCAGATCAGCGCCGATCACACGAGCGTCGACATCGACGAGGCGCTGGGCGCGATCGAGCGCTTTCCTGGATAGAAGCGCGGCGCTAGTTGGCGCGGACGATGCTGCCGCCGATCTCGCCATTGGCAAAGCCGGCCGTGCGAATGATGATCACCCAGCGGCCCGCGACGAGGTCGGCCTCTTGCTTGTCGGAGAGCACGGCACTGCCCTCGAATGGACTATCGAAGGCGCGCAGCTTGGCTTCCACGGTATTTCCGGGCCCGTAGATGGCGCCGCCCGTCGCATACGTCCCGATGCCGGCGTAGGTCCCGCGCCATCGCAGCTTTTTGCTCGCGGTGTCGTAGTCGGCCGCGACCGCGCCGGTCGCGGTGCTGTTGGTGCCGGCGACTGCGGCCAGATCCGCTTTCAGCGTCACGGTCTCGGCGAGAGCCGGCGCGGCTGCCACGGCTCCTAGCATGAGCGTCCCGAGCACGAGCGCCGGGAGCAGGACAGGACCTCGAAAGGCGGAGCTGCGAAAGGCTGGTTGTGTCATCAGAGGTCCCCTCCCGTGGCGAGCGTCACAGCGGGCCGACATCGCTCGCCCGTTCTCGGCATTTATGCACGCCGGGGCCCTGCTTGCGAAGTCCCCGCGACCCCGCAACGAAGCGCGCGGGTATGGCGTTGTTATCGCGAAACATTACGACGGATCGGAGACACCGCGCTGGTCGAGGCACGCGTGCGACAGACCGGCGTTGACGCCCGAAGCGCCCGTGACACGGCGCCGCGAGCGGCGCGCTAACGATCGGTTGGGGATAATTGGACGGGCTGACCGGCTTGCACGAGCCGGCCTATAGTATGGGTGCCACAATTGGAAGCCGCGCTCGTTTCGCGCGGACCGAAGGCCGCCGTAACGGGCCGCCTTCCATTTCCGGCATCTTACGTTTAGGTCCGATTGGCGCTAAGTGCTCGTTGGACGTTGAGACGATCGGCAGAGGGTCGAACATGACAGAAAAGCTTTCCGACATCGCGAATGCCCTGGTCGCTCCCGGCAAGGGAGTGCTGGCGGCGGACGAAAGCTCGGGCACGATCAAGAAGCGCTTCGACCAGATCGGCGTCACCTCGTCCGAAGACACCAGACGTGACTACCGCGAGATGCTGTTTCGTTCGGGCGAAGGCATGAAGAACTACGTGTCGGGCGTCATTCTCTATGACGAGACGATCCGCCAGAAGGCCAAGGACGGCACGCCGCTTGTCGACGTCATCAAGGCGTCGGGCGCGATCCCCGGCATCAAGGTCGACGAGGGTGCGAAGGATCTCGCCGGGCCGACCTCGAAAATCGAAAAGGTGACCGAAGGTCTCGACGGGCTGCGCGAGCGGCTCGCCGACTACTACAAGCTTGGCGCTCGCTTTGCGAAGTGGCGAGCCGTGATCACCATCGCCGACGGCACCCCGACGTGGAATTGCATCAAGGCGAACGCGCACGCGCTTGCCCGCTATGCCGCGCTCTGCCAGGAGGCCGGCATCGTTCCGATCGTCGAGCCCGAGGTGCTGATGGATGGCGCGCACGCAGCGCATACGATCGAGCGCTGCTATGAGGTCACCGAGTGGACGCAACGGACGGTGTTCCGCGAGCTCTACGACGCGCGTGTCGCGCTCGAAGGCATGATCCTCAAGCCGAACATGATCATTGCCGGCCAGAAGTGCTCCACGCAGGCGAGCCCGCAGCAGGTCGCCGAGCTGACCGTAAAGTGTCTCAAGGCGACGGTGCCGTCTGCCGTGCCCGGCATTGCCTTCCTCTCGGGTGGCCAGTCGGACGCGCAGGCGACCGAGAACCTGTCGCTTATGAACGAAATTGGAAACGTTCCCTGGAAGCTCACGTTCTCCTACGGGCGCGCGCTGCAGGCGGCCGCGCTCAACGCGTGGGGCGGCAAATCGGAGAACGTCGCGGCCGGCCAGCGCGCCTTCGCGCACCGGGCGAAAATGAACTCGCTCGCCGCTCTCGGCAAATGGAGCGAGAAGCTCGAGAAGGCCGCTTAGCAACGACCCGTTAAAGCCTGAATGATGATCTTAACGGCTCGCGCGGCTTGTGGCTGCGAGCACCTCAATCAATCACCCCCTCAAAACGGAGTACACCCCATGCACGTCACGATGGAGCAGGCGCTCACGGCGATCGAGGCGGCACGCAAGAAGGCCAAGAGCATCGAAACTCAGATGTGCATCGCGGTGGTTGATTCCGGCGCCAACCTCAAAGCCTTCCTGCGCATGGACGATGCCTGGGTCGGCTCTATCGACATCGCGATCAAGAAAGCCAAGACCGCGGTGTTCTTCGGCATGCCGACCGGCGAGATCGGCAAGCTTTCGCAGCCGGGCAAGCCGCTCTACGCGATCGAGCATTCCAACGAAGGGCTGATCACGTTCCCGGGCGGCGTGCCGATCGTGGATGAGGAAGGCGTACTGGTCGGCGCGGTGGGCGTCAGCGGCAGCACGGTGGAGAACGATCACGCGGTCGCGGAAGCCGGCGTGAAGCCGGTTGGCGTAAGCAAGCTACCGGCTCACCCCTGGCGCACTTGAGGAGCTCTTCTGGTCGAGCTTCTCGATATGGTCGGCCATGTTGCCGACCAGCCGCACGCGATAGCTGGCGTTGTCGCACGTAAGCGTCCACGCCGGCTCATCCGCTTTGGAGATCTTTGGATCGCGGCTGGCGCTCTGCGCCGTGCCGCAGGGGAACCCCTGCTTGCGGACCTGAACAGCGATGATTTCCGCCGGGATCTCCTCGTGAGCCTGGGCGACGGGAGCAATGGCCGAGTCGGCGGCGTTGAGGAAAAGGGCGCCGCCGAGTGCGGACACCGAGCACAGCGCGAGGACTCTCATGACGCTAAAGAACCCTGATGATCACCAATGGCTCGGCAGGAACTGACAGCCGCCGAGCCTCAGACTTGGATAAACCCAAGCCGTAAACATTCCATCCACTATGCCGTCTTCGGCATCTTGCCTTCGGCGACACGACGGCCCGCCAGCGCCAGGAAGATGTAGCTCCAGCCCGAGAACAGCAGGTTGATGCCCACGAGGAGGCCGAGGGCCCAGGTGGCGGAGCTCGGCAGGTCGAGCGCGATCATCACGCCGACTGCGAGCGCCGCAATGCCGCTAAGGAGCATGAAGCCCCACCCCTCGTGCGGGCGCACCTTGAAGGCCATGATGATCTCGGCAATGCCCTCAGCCAGAAACAGGGCCGCAAGCAGGATCGCCAGCGTCAACAGGCCGGTCAATGGGAAGAACGCGAGATAGCCACCGGCAATGAGATAAAGAACGCCGATCAGCAGGCTCCAGACGAAGCCTTGCCATCCCTGCGAAGAGAAGGCGTGCAGCACCATGAACACGCCCCCGATCAGGAACAGCCAGCCGAGCATGATCTTGGCGGCGATGGTCGAGACCAGCGGAAACACGATAGCGGCCATCCCGACGACGATGAGCACGATGCCGAGGGCGAGGAACCAACCCCACTTCTCGGAAATCAACTGGCGCGTCTCGGCAAGTCTCTGTTCGATGACGGCCTGCATTGTCTGAGCCATTTTCCACCTCCCGCAGCTGAATGTTTCGCGCGCAGATATAGCAGAATCGCCTGCACTTTTGCGTTGTTCACCTCTCTATGGTGGCACGAGTGCTGACACCCGTATCAAGATCGGTCGCGGCGCGCCGCGGAGCATTTTTTTGGCTGATACAGGCGTCGCAAATTGCATTGTGAGTCGCGATCGAAGTGAAGAGGTTAGAATATGCAGATAATTGCCGGGCCTGCGTTTAGTGCCGCGGCGCATGCAACTTTCTCTGGGTCGTGCCCCGCGGCAATATCGCGCCGCAAGTCTTGCCAGCCGTGGATGTCGACCTCGAACCGCGGTGTGTCCTGGATTTCAACCCTTTACCGTAATCGGCCCGACGGTCGCTTTTCTGCCTAAATGCCTTTACTAGGCTCATGAAAGCCGCTGTGTCTTGAGCGGCGCTATGGTGTCCGATGTCTGCAACAGGGTCGAAAGCAAGGTCCGAAACGGAACTCTACCTGGTGGTGGACGCCAGCACCGAGCCGAGCATGCTCGCGCGCATCATTGCTGATGCACAGGCATCTGCGATCCTGATCACGCCCGGCAATGCGGGGGCTTTGGATCCACCGCGCGTCAAGACACTGATCGAGAGTGCGCAGAGCGCAGGCGCTGCCGCGCTGATCGAAGGCGATGCAGCGCTCGCGCGCACGTTGCGTGCCGACGGCGTGCACCTGCCCTGGAGCAAGGACATCGCAAGCCGCTATAGTACAGCGCGCGAAATCCTCGGAACCCGCTACATTGTCGGCACGGATGCCGGGCGGTTTCGTCATGACGCCATGGCGCTGGGAGAAGCCGGCGCCGACTACGTCGGCTTTGGCATTCCGGCGCATGTCGAGGATCGCGAGACGGCACGAGGCCGCAGACTCGAGCTCGTCGAGTGGTGGAGCGAGATTTTCGAAATCCCGTGCGTCGCGCTCGACGTTGACGCACTCGCTGACGCCGCCGCGCTCGCCGCCGCCGGCGCCGACTTTGTCGCCTTGCAGCTTCCTGACGATGCACCCGCGGACTGGATCAGGGCGGCGTCTGCTGCCATTGCGGCGCAGGAAAGCGCAGCATGAGCGTGCGTGCGGCATTGGGGGCTTTGCTGATGCTGGCGCTACCAGCCTTGCCGCCCGCGCACGCAGAAACGAGCTCGTGGTTCAAAGAGACGGAGGTGGTCAAGCCGCCTCCCGCCAAACCCGGAAAATCCGTCAAGCTTGCTCCTGCACAGGCCATCAGCAGCTCCTTCAAGCAGGATTCAGCTGCGGCCCAGGCGTACGCCAAGACGCTCGTCAAACCGTCGGGCGACGATGCCGCTTATATCGCATTCGATCAGGGTCAATACCTGACCGCCTTGAAGCTTGCCGAGGATGCCGCCAAGAAGGGCGATCCGCAGGCGCACACGCTGATCGGGCGCATTTACTCGGAGGGGCTCGGCGTCAGCAAGGACGAGGCGCTTGCCGCGAGGTGGTTCACGCGTGCTGCCGAGCTTGGCGACGTGCAGGCGACGTTCTCGCTCGGGTTGCTCTACGCCGAAGGTCGTGGCGTCAAAAAGGATTGGACCAAGGCCGGCGAGTATTTCGAGAAGGCGGCGCTGACCGGGCATCCGCAGGCCAACTACAACCTCGGACTGCTGTTCCTCAAGGGTGAGGGCAAGCCGAAAAATCCCTATCGCGCCGCCCAGCACATTCGCTATGCCGCGGAGCAAGGGATCGCCGCGGCCCAATACGATATGGGCGGTCTCTATCAGAACGGTGTGGGCGTGCCCCCCGATGCGCTGCAGGCCTCGAACTGGCTGAGGAAGGCCGCCGAGCAGGGGATGATGGAGGCCAAGTTCGAATACGCAGTGATGTTGCTGCGGGGACTTGGACTGACCAAGGACGAGCCCAAAGCGGTGCCGTATCTCAAGTCGGCGGCGCAGGGCGGCCTAGTCGCGGCACAGAACCGGCTCGCCTACCTCTACGCCGAGGGCGTCGGCGTGAAGAAGAGCCCGACCGAGGCCGCCAAATGGCGGCTGATCGCGCGCCAGGGCGGTCTTGCGGACGCGGGCCTCGACGATCTTGTCACCAAGCTCCCCGCGGACCAACAGCTGGCCGCTGAAAAGGCTGCCACCGAATGGCGCGAGCAGGCCGGTATGTTTTAGCTTCCCCGGCTGACCAACCTTGCCAGCCGAGGTCGAAGCGGCTAGTCGGGGCTACCCGCCGCAGCGACCGCCGCCTGCGCGAGCCCGCGAGGACCGCCGGTCATGCCAGCCTCAGCCCTGATGAACGTGATGATCACGGCCGCGCGCAAAGCCGGCCGCAGCCTCGCGCGCGATTTCGGTGAGGTGGAGAACTTACAGGTCTCGATCAAGGGGCCCGGCAACTTCGTCTCCGCGGCCGACCACAAGGCCGAGGAGATCATCTTCAAGGAGCTGTCCAAGGCGCGCCCCGGTTACAGCTTTTTGATGGAGGAGCGCGGCGAGGTCATCGGCGACGACGACACCCACCGCTGGATCGTCGATCCGCTCGACGGCACGACCAACTTCCTGCACGGGCTGCCGCTTTTTGCCATCTCGATCGGGCTCGAGCGCGAGGGCCAACTCGTCGCCGGCGTCGTCTACAACCCGATCGCGGATGAGCTCTATACCGCCGAGAAGGGCAAAGGCACCTACCTGAACGATCGCCGCCGCCTGCGCGTTGCCGCACGCAAGGTGCTGTCGGACGCGCTCGTTACGACCGGGATCCCGCACATCGGCCGCGCGGGTCATGCGCGCTTCATGAGCGAGATGAAGCCGATCATCGCCGAGGTGGCTGGCGTTCGCCGCACCGGCTCGGCTGCGCTCGATCTCGCGTGGACGGCGGCCGGGCGCTTTGATGCCTACTGGGAGCGCGGAATAAAGCCGTGGGACATGGCGGCGGGGATCGTGCTGATGCGCGAAGCCGGCGGCACCGTCTGCGACCTGTCGGGCGGCGCTGACATGCTCGACAAGGACGAGATTTTGGCGACGAACACGGTTTTGCAGAAGCCGCTGCTGGAATTGATGGCAAAGCCCGCTGCCAAAGTCTGACGGGCGCCTCACGGAACGCATCTGCGCCGATTGCGGCACGATCTTGCCGATTTGTGCTGGCAGAGGCTTCAGGTAATCTCGCCGGGGCTGAATTTCCGGCCCCCGAGCGGAGACCTGGAATGGCACGAAAGAGATCGACCGACCTCGCCACGTCCCCGCTCGTGCATCGCACGCTGACGCCGCCGGGGCTTTTCCTCATCCGGATGCTGATCTTCCTGACGCTGGTCGCCTTCCTCGTCGCCATCCTGCACAAGCAGCTCATCGCCTCGTTCCTGAACAACCCGGGCCTCAACGGCCTGATCGTCGGCGTGCTGGGTCTGGGCATCCTTTACGCATTCCGGCAGGTCACGCGCCTTTACCCGGAAATTCGTTGGGTCAACGCTTTCCGTATCGCCGACCCCGGTCTCGCGATCTCGGCGCAGCCGGTGTTGCTCGCGCCGATGGCAGCGCTGCTGCGCGACCGCACCGGGGTCTTGTCGCTGTCAACCGCCTCGACGCGCTCGATCATGGATTCCATCGGCTCGCGTCTCGATGAAGCGCGCGACACCGGCCGCTACCTTGTCGGCCTCTTGGTGTTCCTTGGTCTGCTCGGCACCTTCTGGGGTCTGCTGCAGACGATCACGTCGGTCGGCGGCGCCATCGATTTCGATCAACACCGGCGGCAGCGACAACGTCACGGTCTTCTCGGATTTGAAGGCTGGCCTCGCGGCGCCCTTGAAGGGCATGGGAACCGCGTTTTCCTCCTCGCTGCTGGGTCTGTCCGGCTCACTTGTGCTGGGCTTCCTCGAGCTGCAAGCGAGCCACGCCCACAACCGCTTCTACAACGAGCTCGAGGAATGGCTTTCGGAGATCACCGAGCTGACACCCGGCGGCGGCAACGTCTCGAGCGATCAGGTGAACCGCCAGCTCTCGACCGCCATCCTGCACATGCAGCGCGCGGTGGAAGACCTTTCGGCGCGCATCCAGGACCAATCGATTGCCGGCCAGATCGTCGGCGGAACGGCCAACGACGACCAGATCCGCGAGCTTGCCCGGGGCGTCAATCAGCTCGTGTCGCAGATGCGCGCCGAGCAGAAGGTCGTGCGCGAGTGGGTCGACGAGCAGGCGGCGCAGCAGTCGGAGCTTGCACGCGCGTTGCGCGAGCTTGCGCATAACATGCAACGGCGGACATAATTAGTGTGATGACCAAAAAAATCACCTCAGTTGGCGGCCAGGTTGCGAGTGATGTTTTTGATCTGAATCACACTAATAACTCATGCTTCCTAGTGTCCCTCATGATTCCGAAGCTCGCTCTAGAGGGGCGCGTCGAGTTCAGGCGAGCTTCGGAATCGGGACACTAGATGGCGCGCGGACGCACGCGGCGCGGGGGTGAGTACGCCGAGTTCTGGCCCGGTTACGTCGACGTGCTGTCGACGCTGCTCCTGGTCGTGATCTTCCTCATGTCGATCTTCATGCTGGCGCAGTATTTCGCCAGCGAGGAAGCGAGCGGCAAGGATACCGCGCTGCGCAGCCTGACGCGCCAGATCAGCGAATTGACGAGCCTCTTGTCGCTCGAAAAAGGAAAGTCGAAATCGGCCGAGGATGAACTCGCCGCGCTGCAGGCGACGCTTTCATCGCTGCGCGACGAGAACACGAAGCTTTCCGGCTCCGCGCTGTCGGGCGGCGAAGCTGCAAAGGCCGCCGAGACACGTCTCTCCGGCCTGACCGCGGATTTGGAGAAACAGAAAAGCATCTCGGACGAGGCTCTAGCCAAGGTCGACATCCTCAATCAGCAGCTCTTGTCCCTGCGCCGCCAGATCGGCGCCCTCAACGAGGCGCTCGAAGCCTCGGAGAAGAAAGACCAGGACAGCCAGACGCGCATCAAGGATCTGGGCTCGCGCCTCAACGCCGCGCTGGCGCGCCAGGTGCAGGAATTGCAGCGCTACCGCTCCGACTTCTTCGGGCGGTTGCGCGAGCTCCTGAAGGATCGCAAGGACATCCGCGTCGTCGGGGACCGCTTCGTATTCGAATCGGAAGTGCTATTCCCCTCGGGCTCTGCGACCCTCACGCCAGAAGGTCTTGCGACGATGGATCAGTTGGCCGCGGCCATCATCGAACTCGAGCGCGAGATCCCCAAGGAGATCAATTGGGCGCTGCAGGTCGACGGGCATACCGACATCCGGCCGATCGCAAGCCCGCAGTTCCCCTCCAACTGGGATCTCTCCACGGGACGCGCGATCTCGGTCGTTCGTTATCTGATCACGCGCGGCGTGCCCGCCGAGCGGCTCGTCGCGGCGGGCTACGGCGAGTTTCGCCCGCTCGAAGCCGGTAAGGACGAAGCAAGTCTGCAGCGCAACCGCCGCATCGAGCTGAAGCTCACCAACCGCTAGCCTCAGTGTGCTTGCGGCGCCTGCGGCTGCTGGTTCTGGGCCTGCACTTGCGCCAGGTCCGCTTGCGCCGCACTCAGCTTCTTCTGAGTGTCGGCGAGCTCGGTCTTGAGCTTATCGACCTCGCCGGAGGCCGCGTCCTTCGCCGCATTCGCCTGTTTGGCGTCGGCCTGGGCCGCGGTCACCTTCGCATCGAGATCGTTGATCTTGTTCTGCAGGTCGGTGATCTGCTTGGACGCGGTTTCGGTGTCGGCGCGTGATTGCTTCAACGAGTTCGCGGTTTCCTCACGCGCGGCATTGGCCTGGTCGATCTGCTGCTTCAAGTCGGTGACGTTCGCCTCGAGGCGGCTCTTGTCGTGTGACAGGGCCTCGCGCGCCGTCTCGCTTTCCCAGTACATCTGGTTCTTGGAAAGCGCGGTGTGGGCGCTAAAGGCGGTGGCAGCGCCGAGGATGACGACGAGCAGCCATACCCAGAGCGGCGCAGGTCCTACACTGCCATACGATGGATCGCGCTCCGGCATGTCAGACGGCATTGTCATACGCTAGTCCTCCGGCCTTGATGGTTGGATCCGGCGCCCCGCCAACGAAGGAGCGGGCATCCGGTTCCCCGCAGGCTTAGCATCAGGAAAGGGCTGGAAATTCGACTACCGCGAAACTTGGTTGCCTGCGGGCTGATAGCCGACTGAAAGTCATTTCGAACATATCAGGGATGCGTTATTCCGCCGCTTCGGCGGTGAACTGCAGTTCCGCAAGGCGCCCGTACAACCCACCTTTGGCCACGAGCTCGGCGTGGGTGCCTTCCTCGACGATCCGGCCGCGGTCCAGCACCAGGATACGGTGCGCCTTTTGCACGGTCGCGAGCCGGTGGGCGATCACCAAGGTGGTCCGGCCCTTCATCACCCGTTCGAGCGCGCGCTGCACCTGCGCCTCGCTTTCGGCGTCGAGTGCGCTTGTTGCCTCGTCGAGCAGAAGGATGGGGGCGTCCTTGAGCAGGGCTCGCGCGAGCGCAATGCGCTGGCGCTGGCCGCCCGAGAGCGAGATGCCGCGCTCTCCGAGGCGCGTGTGGTAGCCTTCCGGCAGCGCTCGAATGAAGTCGTCGGCCTGTGCGGCAACTGCTGCACGCTGCACCGCTTCGAGGGTCGCGTCGGGCTCTCCGTAACGGATGTTGTCGGCGATCGTGTCAGCGAACAGCGCGACATCCTGCGGCACGAGCGACATGCGCGCGCGCAATGCCTCGAGAGAGGCGTCGCTTGTGCGCACGCCATCGACGCGCACCGCGCCCGAATTTGGATCGAAGAAACGAAGCAACAGATTGAAGATGGTGGTCTTGCCGGCGCCGGATGGCCCGACGAGCGCCACGGTCTCGCCGGGACGCACGTGAAACGAGACGCCGTTGAGCGCTGCGAAGTTGCTGCGATCTGGATAGGCAAAACGAACCGCCTCGAAGGCGAGCTCCCCGCGCGGCGGCTTGGGAAGCGGCACCGGGTGGGCGGGCGAGCGGATGTCGGGCTCGAGCTTCAGGAGCTCGCTCAGTCGTTCGGCAGCGCCGGCCGCCTGGCTCACTTCCCCCCAGACCTCCGATATCTGTGCGAATGCGGCTGCGGCAAGTACGGCGTAGAGCACGAACTGGCCAAGCCGCCCGGACGTCATCGCGCCATCGATGACCGACGCGGCGCCAAACCACAGCACACCCGTAACGCTGGCAACGACGAGAAACATCGCAAGCGCGGTGAGAACAGCGCGCGCCAGCATTCGCTCCTTGGCTGCATCGAAGCTGAGCTCGACGGCCCCCTGGTAGCGGTCTGCGGCGGCCTTTTCGTGCGCGAAGGCCTGCATCGTGCGGACCGCGCTCAGATTCTCGGCGGCGTAGGCGGAAGCCTCCGCCAGGGTGTCCTGCGCGCGACGTGAAAGTTGCCGCACCCAGCGGCCGATGGCGACCAACGGCATCACGATGATGGGAATGGCGAGCAGCACCAGGAACGAGAGGTGCGGGCTCGTAACGAACATCAGCACCAGCGCGCCGATCAGCATGATGACGCTGCGCAGGGCCTGGCTGAGCGACGAGCCGGCGGCGGATTTCATCTGGGTGGTGTCGGCCGTCAGCCGGCTCATGATCTCGGCTGAATGCGTGCGCTCGTAGAACGCCGGACCGAGTTTGGCGATATGGCGGAAGATATCTGCGCGCAAGTCGGCGACCACGCGCTCGCCGAGCCAGTTCACGTAGTAGAAGCGCGCGGCGCTGGCGACGGCGAGAATGAGGCCCACGACGATCAGCATCGCGAAGTAGTGGTCGATGAAAAGGCCATCTTTGGAGCCGAAGCCAAGGTCGATGACCCGGCGCACGGCCATGGGGATCGCGAGCGTCGCGATTGCCGATACGAGGAGTGCGACACCTGCCAGCGCCAGCTGACCCGGGTATCTCGCAATATAGGGGCGCAGGGCCAGCAGCGGGTGCAGCGAGGCGCGGCGCTTTTTCGGCTCGCCCGCTCCAGCGTCACGGGCCTCGTCGTCAGTTGGGTTTGTCTTGCCGCTCAAGCTTTCCACGCGCTATCCGACGCTAAAGACTGCCGTTTGTTAGATTGACGTCAGAGGCGGACCATGCCCGAGGGGTCGGTCCCGCTCAAGGGGCATCAGGCCGCGGATTGGCTATTTGCCAATAGCTCCGACGGCTTGTGCCGGACGCCCTTCTCGATTATAGACGCCGCTTCGCAACATTAAGCCTGAGCCGGCCCACGGCCGCGGCGTCAGTGCAATTGGTGAGAAGCGCCATGAAGACCGATCCCGACCTCCATCCCGACTATCACCAGATCAAGGTGATAATGACCGATGGAACCCAGTTCATCACCTATTCGACGTACGGCAAGGAAGGCGACGAGATCCACCTCGATATCGATCCCACCTCGCATCCCGCATGGACCGGCGGCGATCAGCGCCTGATGGACCGCGGCGGCCGTCTGTCGCGCTTCAAGAAGAAGTTCGAAGGCATGTTCTAGGCGCCTGCTTAAAGCCCTAGGCTCCGATTGATCTCCGAAACGCAGACAAGCCCGGCTCGCCGCCGGGCTTGTCCATTTTTACGAGCAACTTCAGCGATCTTCGCGGTTTAGCGGCTGAAGGCGACGCGCAGGCGGTCCATCTGCACGCCGACCGGATTGTCGAGGGCGGGAGTGGAGACGACATCGTCGAGGTTGATGCTCAAAGCGCGGTCGAGCCGCACGATACGGTCGTGCAACGCGTAGCTCTCCGTCACCAGCGTTTGCAGTGCCTCGGGAAGCGAGGCGAAGCCCTGTACGTGCGTCGGCCGGGCCGGCGCCTCTAAGCCGAAGTTCTGGCGTTTGCTCTGGGCGTCGCTCTCGCTCATGTCGCCGAGCTTGATCGCACGGCGGACGAGAAGCCAGGAGGCCAGATCCAGCAGCCGCGTCGTGAGCCGCATGCTCTCGGCGGTGTAGAGGACGCTGACGGAGGGCGGCAGCTGCTTCGACTGGGCACGCCCGGGGCCTTCAAGGTAGGCGGCAACGCGCTCAACAAGCGCCATGCCGTCCCTGAAGACTATGTCGAATTGCTCGGATGCTTGAAACCGCTCTCCGAAGGAGACGGTAACGTTGCTGGGCGCCAAGGCACCCTTTACGCGAGAACTTTTGTTCATGACTTGATTTGGCACAACTACTCACCTGCGGGTCAGGTTACCACGCCCCCACCCTCGCAGGCCATAGTTAACAACATGGCCAAAAGCGGGGCGAACGGCTCCTGTATCTGTTGATGCAAAAAAAGAGCCGCTTTGCAGCGGCTCTGAAGTCAACAGGGAGGCGTCAAACAGAGTGGCAGGCGCCACTCGGGATCCAGAAGACTGGATAACGGGAAGTTACCCCCCTAACCCTAACAATTCGTAAACGTGAAGGGGCTCGCAACCGCGCCGCCGCTAACGTTTGCCGCGCGGTTCATGCCGACATGAACCAGGGACAATCCCGGACAAGCGCGACATGTCCGCAGGATTTCCGCTTAACGCTTGAACAGCGCGCTCGCAGCGTTTTCGTGCCGGCGCTTCGTCTCGAGCTCGGTTTTTACGCGTGTGATTTCGCGCTCGAGCGCGCCGATCCGGGCTTCAAGCTCCGCGACCGACAGCGTCTCGAGATTGTCGCCGATCGCCGCGCCGGCTGCCGGCTTGGGCCTGGCTTCATCCCAGTCCATGGGAGCTCCTTATCGTTGGTGCCCGCGCGCTCGCCTTGGTCGACTGTGCGACAACTCATTCTCGTCCACAACCCGTGCCGCTTGTATCGCGCGCGCCGCTCGGGCATCTCTCGGCACGACTTAAGGAAAGGATTAGGCATGTCCGAGCTGCCAGCCACGATGACCGCCATCGCAATCGCGGGTAAAGGCGGCCCGGAAGTCTTGCAACCCGTGAGACTGCCGGTACCGCAACCGAGGCCCGGGCAGCTTCTGATCAAGGTCGCGGCGGCGGGCGTCAATCGTCCCGATCTGATGCAGCGCATGGGGCATTATCCCGCGCCCAAGGGCCATTCCGAGATCCCGGGGCTTGAGGTTGCCGGCACCGTCGCGGCGCTTGGAGATAACGCGCTTCGCTTTCGCGAGGGCGACAAGGTGATGGCGCTCGTCAGCGGCGGCGGCTACGCCGAATACTGCCTCGCCGAAGCCACTTCTTGCCTGCCGGTGCCTGCCAACCTCAGCTTGAGCGAGGCCGCTGCCATACCGGAAGGCTACTTCACGGTGTGGCACAATGTATTTGAGCGTGGCGCCCTCAAAAGCGGCGAATGGTTCCTGATGCACGGGGGCACGAGCGGCATCGGCGTCGCCGCCATTCAGCTCGCGCACGCGCTCGGCGCCAAAGTGATCGCGACCGCCGGCTCGCCCGAGAAGTGCGAGGCCATCGTTAAGCTCGGAGCGGCGCGCGCTGTAGACTACAGCCGCGAAGACTTCGTCGAGGCCGTGAAGGCCGAAACCGGCGGGCGAGGCGTGGACGTCATCCTCGACATCGTCGGCGGCGATTATGTCGAGCGCAACATCCGCTCGCTCGCCGACGACGGACGCCTCGTGAACATCGCCTTCCAGAAGGGGTCGAAGGTCTCCATCGATATGATGCGCGTGATGCTGAAGCGGCTCACGCTGACAGGGTCGACGCTGCGGATCCGGTCCAACGAGGTTAAGGCCGCGATCGCGCGCGCGGTCGAGGAGCGCGTTTTGCCGCTGCTGAGCGAGGGAAAAATACGCGTCGTAATCGACGCCACCTACCCCCTTGCCGAAGCCGCCAAGGCACACGCACGTCTGGAAGAAAGCCACATTGGCAAGGTCGTGCTCACGGTCTAGGCGGCACGCCCGCTCCGCCATTAAATTGACAATACGGGGATTTCTTGTGGCCCGGCCTGCGGGGAAATTACCGGGAAATCGACGGCAACTTTCGGGCAACAGACGGCAGTTTTGGGGAAATCGCACGTGAAGGCGTGGTGGAGCTGGCTGGTCGCGATCGCCGCCGTTTGCGGTTTGACGCTCGCGTGCACGCTGCTTCCGTTCGCCGCCAATGCCAAGAGCAAGCCCGCCAACAAGCACGGCTTCAGTACAACAGAGTCGCTGTTGCAGTGGATCAATAACTACCGCAAAGATCCCGAGCCCAAGCGCCTGCCGGAAGCCGTGCAGGCGATGCGCAATATGGGCCTCCTCAAAGACATCGAGAATGGCGGCATCTACATCGGCTTCATCGCCGGCGTGATCGGTTCCAATCCCGATCAGGCCGAGAGCTTGATCTCCGACATGTTTCCCATGGAGCCGTCGGACCAGATCGTCGTCGTAAAGGCGATTGCCTACTCGGGCCTCGCCGAGTGGAAAGACCTGATGGGCAAGTTCGTTGAGCGCATGCCCGCGCGCAAGGTCGTGATTGAACGTTACCTCTACGGCAAGCTGCAGGTGCTGCGTGAGCTGCCGCTCGACAGCCCGATCGCGGTAGACGCCAACTGGGGCTACTACTTCGCCACCGGATCATCCGAGCCGATCCAGCGCCTGATCGGCGCGCTCGCCTGGTCGAGGGAGAAGAACAACGTCGAGCATCTCACCATCGGCAGCATGGTCAAGTGGACCATGGCGCAGAACGCCTCCCGTGACCTCGATCTCCTCGGGTATCTGAAAACGGCACTCCCGCATCAGCCAGACAATGTCGCCGTGCCGCTGCGCGACATTATTGAATTGGCCGAGACCTTCGAGCTCGCGCACATTCGCAAGGACGCACTGGACGCGATCGAGAACCTGAAGATGAAAGGCCCTGAAGTTGCCCGCAACTTCAACTGGTGGGGTCAGGCCGGACAGACGGTGTTTGCGCTGGGATGCGTCGCCGCCGGTGTGATGGGCCAGGTCTACATGGGCGTGCCGTGCGTGGTTGGCGGCGCCTTGTCGAACGTCGCCCTCAAGTACCTCACCCCGGCCGAGCAGTAGATCTGGCTTTGCCGGCTATTGGCCGACTAACGCCGTCACACGGCTGTCACGGAATCTCCCGCAAGATTAGCACCTTGATTGGACTTGCTCAGGGTGCCGATGACCGAACTCGCCTGGGCGTGCACGCTCTTTGTGCTGCTCGCCACGCTGCTGCATATCGCCAGCATGCTGCTCGCCCTCTATCGCTGCCGGCGGCCATCGTCACGCGCCGCGATTGTGGGACCTCCCATCAGCGTGCTGCGGCCCGTACGCGGCCTCGATCCATTCGACGAGCTCACGTTGCGGTCGGGCTTCGAGCTCGACTACCCCGATTACGAGCTGATCTTGTGCTGCGCCGATGCCGATGACCCGTCTGTCGCCCTCATCCGCCGCCTCATGCGCGAGTACCCGGATGTATCAGCGCGCCTGCTTGTCGGCCGGGATGACGCCACGTCAAATCCCAAGCTCAACAACCTGATCAAGGGTTGGCGCGTTGCGCGCTGCGACTGGGTCGTGATGGCGGACTCAAACGTGCTGATGCCGCGCGACTACCTGCAACAGTTGCTGGCCGGCTGGCGCAGCGACACCGGGCTTCTATGCGCGCCTCCGATCGGCGGCATGCCGCAAGGTTTCTGGGCCGAGGTCGAGTGCGCCTTCCTCAATAGCTATCAGGCGCGCTGGCAGTATGCCGCCGATACGGTCGGACTCGGGTTCGCGCAGGGCAAGACCATGCTGTGGCGCCGAGCAGACTTGGAGCAGGCCGGCGGCATTCGCGCACTTGGCGCGGAGATCGCCGAGGATGCAGCGGCGACGAAAGTCGTGCGCCGGGCAGGCAAACGCGTGCGCCTGGTCGACCGCGCTTTTGCTCAACCGCTGGGGCGTCGCTCGGTCATTCAGGTGTGGTCGCGACAGGCGCGCTGGGCAAAGCTGCGCCGCGCGACGTTTCCCGCCTGCTTCCTGCCAGAAGTTTTGACGGGAAGTCTCGCTCCCATGCTCGCTGCGGTCTACGCCGCGGCCGGCGCCGATCTGCCCATCGGGGGAACGCTCTTGGCGCTCGGTGTTCTGTGGTACGGGTGCGAAGCGATACTTACGCGGCAAGCGGGATGGCATCTCAACCGCTTGTCGCCGCTGGCCTGGGCCGTGCGCGACCTGATGCTGCCGGTGATATGGACGCAGGCGTGGCTCGGCAACGAGTTCAGCTGGCGCGGAAACGAGATGAGCCTTGAGAGCGCAGTCGCTGGCAACTGAGGACTAGCCGGCGCGCGCGGTATTGCGAGCCGATCCGCGGCACATCTGCTTCGCCTTGGCGAGGGCGGCTTCGCGCGTGTCGAACTCACCGATGCTCGCACCGCCAGGGGCATGCAGCTTGACGAAGTTGTCGAGCATCGAGCCCTCAAACCCATCGAGCACGGTCAGCGCCGTGTAGCGCGCTTCGCCGTCTTGACGCGCGAGGACGAGGATCGTCTTTTTGCCACCGTAGCTCGCCGACATGATGCGGCAGCGCTTGGCGGCGGCGACCTGTTCGGGTGCGGGAGGCGCTGTCAATGCTTGGACGTCCATCGCCGCGGCAAACTTGAACGAGGTGTCTTTCGCTGTTTCGGGTGCAGCGGTGGGTGCCGAATCTGGGGCCTGCGCCAGCTCGCGCGGGGCCGGTGGTGCTACGGGGGCGGTGGGAGGCGGTGGAGCTGACGGCTCGGTCGGTGCGGGATTGGCATCAGGTGCAGGCGGCGCTGACTGCGAGGCCGCTGGTGTCGGCGATCCAGGCGTATCGGTCGCCGGGGGCGAGGGAGAATTGGACTCCGCGAGTTTTGGCTCGGGCTCGGGCACCGTCTGCTCAGCTGCGACTGGAGCGGTAGTGGCTGGCTCGCTGGCCTGCGGCGCTGAACCGTTGTCCCCGCCCGCATCTTGCGTGGCGATCTCTTGTTCGGGCTCAGCGGCCTTGGCCGGCGCGATAGGGGGCTCGGCAACCTTTGCCTCAGCGCTCTGCAGCTGCTCGGCTTCGCGGCTCACGGGCTTCGCCGTTGGAACTTGCGCGAGCAGCACGGGCGGGCCGTCTTCGTCAGGCGCTCGCGCGGGAGCGGCGCTCGATGGCAGCGACTGCGTGGTTTGGAGATCAGCCCCTGGAGCCGCATCGATTGACCGCGACCAAACCGTGCGCACCGGCATGGCGTTGCTCGCGCTGGCATCGGCAACGGGTTCGACGACCGGCTCAGGGAGATCCTCCGTGCGGTTGGCGACTGGAACGTTATCGGCGGCGTCGGCAGGACCGCCGAGCGCAGCGGCCGGCGGCAGCTCGGCTTCGGCCACGCGCTTCTTGGTGGCGGAAGCGGATTTCGTTCCCGGCTTGACGACCAGTCGTGGTGCCGGCGTCTCGTCGGCCTTGCTGCAGAAGGCCGAGCGATAGCTGTCGGCGACCCATTCGATCGAAGCGCCGTAGTGGCGGTCGCTCGCCCAGCGGCGCGACAAATCCGAGAACGTCGTCGGATGTCCGAAGGACGCGACAGATTCGATGATGTCGTCCTGCTTCAGCTTCGTGCGTGCGCCGACCGGGGCAGGGATGTGCTCTCCCGAATAGACGACGAGGTGCTGGATTTGCGCCAGCACGCCCGTGCTGACGTCGGGATAGCTGTCGCCCGGCACGCCGCCCCCCGTGGTACCGAGGCCGGCGAAGTTATTCTGCGTTAGGCGCACGTCACCCCAGCGGCCGTTGCCCTGCTTGTAGGTGAGGAAGTTCGTCTCGACCGCCATTTGGTAGAACGCGTAATCCCATCGTACGTGCCAGGTATCGCCGTGACGGCGGTACCAGTCGGCGATGCCGACGAAGCGCGGATCGAGGTTGTGATTGCGCTGCTTCAGGAATGCCATCAGGCGCGCGGGCGTGACGCAGCGGGGAACCGCATTGTCCTTCGTGGTGCGGATCGGAGGCGGGGCCGCGTTGGACGCCACGATCGAGACGCAGAGCGCCAGTGCTGTGACTGCCGCGCGTGCGCACCATAGATGCCGGGACCCGGCACATGCCGATTTGCTACTAGCCATACGCAGACACCCGGAGCTGGCGTTCTAACCGGTCGTGACAGGCAATGTCGGGGAAGCGGCGCCGCCCGCTGAGCGAGCGGCGCTTATGCGCGCGTGCCGGCTCAGCCCTCGGGGCAGAGCTCGAAAGCCTTGTCGAGGGCCTTCGTCTGGTTGGTGAAGGTGCCGATCGACTGGCCGCCCTTGGCATAAGCGGAGATGTAGGCGTCGATCTCGCGTTGCTCGGTCGTGTCGTTGACGTCGAGCACCGTGTAGTTCACCGCATCCTTGGTCGCGGCTTTGATCAGGATGGCGCGCTGGCCGCCGTAGCTCGCGGTCCACACCTTGCACTTGCCATCGTTGGCCGCGGAAGGAACCTTCAGCTGTGTAGCCGCCCCCGTGATGGCGGCGGTCTGGATCGCGGCGCCCTTGTCGGTTTCCTTTTTGGGGCCGGCCTTTTCAGCAGTCGCCGCTTGATCGGACGGCACGCCGTTGAGGATGGTCATGGCAGGCTTCGCGGCCGGCTCGGCGGCAGGTTCCGCTGCGGCTGCATTGGCGCTTGCGACGCCGTTGCCGAACATCCCGGCGGCGCCAAGGCCGGTCCGGGGCTGATCCTGCTTGCGCTCTTCCTCGATGTTGCGGCGCGCGATCTCGGCGCCCGAGACTTTCGGGGCCTCTGGTGCGGTGGCCGCGTCGGGCTCCTTGGCGGCGACTTGCATCGTCGCTGCCGGTTCGGCGGCGGCAGCCGGCTCTGCGATTGCCGGGTCCGTAGCGCCCCGGTCTTTGGCGGGCGCAGCTGGATCCACCGTGCCGTCGCGGATACTGGCGGCGGCCGCCATGTAAGCCGGTGCCGTTGCCGATGGCGCGTTGGATTTCTTGGTCTTGGCGGCGACCTCGGTCTTGGCCTTTTTGACGGCTTCTGCCTTTTCGGTCGCCCTCTTTATTGCATCGGCCTTTTCGGCCGGGTTCGTCTCAGGCTTAGCGATCGGCTCGACCTTGGCGGTCTTCTCGGTAGCCTTTTCGACAACCTTGGCCTTGAGCGAAGGATCGGGAACGATGGCGGCGACCTTTGCGGGCGCCTTCGCGTCGGCCTTGGGCGCATAGCCTTGGACCGCGTCCGCTTTGGTCAGCGGCGCGGGATCGGCTGAGGCCGCCGCAACGTGCGTTGCGCCGCCACGACCCTGGCGGGCTTCGGCCAGCATCTCGGGATTGGGATCGGGCTTGTTGCAATAGCCGTCGTAGAAGCCGTCGGCGATGCCGGCGATGTCGCGGGAATAGCCGCGCGAGCCCGGTGCCCATTGGCGGGCAAGGATCGTGTAGGTCATCGGCCCTTTGATCGTGCGCTGCCACTCGGTCAGCACGCCCCATTCCTGGACATTCTTCGTGCGCTCGGCCACCGGATTGTCGATGTGATCGCCGGCATACATCAAGAGATGCTGGAGGTGAGCCTTTACGCCGCTCGAGATGTCGGTGAAGCGCTCGCCGTGGGCGCCCCCGCCCGAGGCGCCGAGGCCGGCAAAGTTGTTCTGGTCGGCGCGAACGTCGCCGGTATAGCTGAGCGCGCCCGTCTCCAGCACCATCTGGAAGAACGCCATGTCCCAGCGGATTCCGAGCTGCTCGCCGAGGCGCATGTATTCGGTGGCAACGCCCTCATAGCGCGGGTTCACCTTCGCATTGCGCGAATGCAGGTAGGCCATCAGCCGGCCCGGAGTGGCGCAGGCGGGAACAGGGTTTGAGGCGGAAATCTTGACCTCAGGGAGGTCGGCGGCAATGGCAGGGAAGGCCAAGGCTGCGGCTAGAGCAATCGTCGTAGAGGCTCTGAAAAGCATCTGCATGAGATCCCACCCGGTTTTTCAGACGTGGCTTTCCCGTATCGCTGGGACGCCAAACGGTCCGACAATCGTTCTTAAGTGCTTAACGTTAACGACTGGTTTACGACTTATCGGAACCCGCCCCTGAAAGTGCGCACCTTTGGGGCACCAGTTGGAGCAACGGGCGGAGGAATTAAGGCAGACGCACCGACCCTCTCGCGTGATTAACGCCGTAATGGTGTTCGCGGCTGGCTTCAAGAAGTCTCGTCAGGACAGGTGCTGGCCGCCGTCGAGCGCGATCATCTGCCCAGTCATCGAGGGGGTGGCCAGGATGAAGCGGACGGCCGACGTGATTTCCTCGAGCGTCGGCCCGCGCCCCAAGATCGTCGCCGCCGCCTCGGTTGCAAAGTCCTGCTCGGTCTGGTGGATGCTGCGCAGCACCGGTCCCGGCCCGATGGCGTTGACGCGGACACGTGGAGCCATGGCCTGGGCGAGCGTCTGCGTCGCCGTCCAAAGCCCGGCTTTCGAGATCGTGTAGGAAAAGAACTGCGGGGTCGGCCGCCAGACCCGCTGGTCGCAGATGTTGATCACGTTCCCCTCGGCTCCGTCGGGCAGCGCGAGGTAGAGCGCCTGCGACAGAAAAACGGGAGCCTTCAAGTTGATGTCGAGGTGGGTGTCCCAGTCGGCCGGTGTCAGCGACGCGATGGTATCGAGCAGGAATTCCGAGGCGTTGTTGATGAGGCACGTCGGCGGTCCGAGTTCCTCGGCGCAGCGCCCGATTAGGGCGCGCACCTGGTCGATGTCCGCAAGGTCGGCGGGGATAGCTGTCGCTATTCCGCCCGCCGCACGGATTGTCTCGACGGTACGAAGCGCTTCCTCGCGTGAGCCGCGGTAGTGGATCGCGACGCGCCAGCCATTCGCTGCGAGGTCGAGCGCGATGGCGCGGCCGATACGCCGCGCTGCCCCGGTGACGAGAGCTGTCTTGTGGCTTGCGGGGGCGCTCATGAGTTGTGAATCTCGATCCTGGGCCGGACCGACTTGGCATTCACGACTGGAAGGCGTCTGGCAAGACACCAACGTGGTGCAATACGCCTGTTTTTTAAGCAGGAGTGCGACGGATTGGCAATCTCGCAGGGCCACGCCTGCCGCTTTGTCGAGCGCTCTTTGAATACAAAACGATCAAAGGTCACGCCTCGTGTCCCTCCGGTTACAGGGTTGTCACAGAGGGTCACCGCGGCGCCCTTTTGCCTTGAGCGGATCGGCGTTTACGACTTTATCTACAAGTCAGAAGCGTTCGAAGAATGCCGCGCCAAGCGGATCTGACGAGTCGGCGCTTTGGTAGCGGTTGAGTAACGGGGGTGAGTTCCATCATGGTCGTGTCTCGTAGAGTAGCAGCCCTATGCGGGTCTGCAGGCGTCGCGCTCTTGGCCCTAACGGGCAGTGCATTCGCCGAGGATAAATTCGCCTGGTCCGCCACTGCGACTGGCACATCGGACTACGTGTTCCGCGGCATCTCCCAGACGGACAATGACCCGACGATCCAGGGGTCGATCGGCGCCACCTACGGGATGTTCTATGCCGGCGCGTGGGCTTCCGGTCTCGATTGGACCAACCTGTTCGGCGATCCCGATGCACAGATCGAGATCGACTGCTACGGCGGCTTCAAGCCGACCTGGGGCAAGGCCACGTTCGATTTGGGCGTCATCTACTACACCTATCCAGGATCATCCTGCTTGCAGCTTTGACAACTGTGCCATCCTCGAGTTGAAGGGCGGCGTGAGCGGCGAGACTCCTGCCGAAGCTGACGGGCGGCGTGACCTACTACTACTCGCCCGATTATAATGGCCTCGAGTACGGCGTGGTCGAGGCGACGTTGGCTTATGCGCTGCCGAAGTTCTTGGATGTTTGATCCGACCGTCTCGGGCCTCTACGGCAACCAGCAGGAATTCGACGGTGCGTCCCTCGACTATTCCTACTGGAACGCCGGTCTGACCCTCACGGTCGACCATCTCGCCTTCGACTTCCGTTATTGGGACACCGACATTTCGTCAGTCGACATGCCCCGGCAATCAAGTCAGCTTCTGCGACTAGCGCTTCGTGGCCAGCGTGACCCTCTCGCTGCCATAACGAATTCTCAATATCGAATGCACCCAGTCGGGGCCGAGCAATCGGCCCCGATTTGCTTTTCGAGCACGCGCTGAACTCCGATCAGCCGGCGTGGCCAAATTTCGCGTGCGCCGACGCGTTGCTGATCAGTGACAGGCGTGCGGACTGAGATGCACGCCAGTAGACGTTTCGCCTTGAGTGCCGCCGGAATTGTGCGCTTTCTATTGAGTTGCGCATGCGCCAAGAGCGAGTGCGCGCGTCGTTAGTTGCGTATTGGGGTGGGTGGCGTCATGACCGTGTCTCGTAACCTGGCAGCCGTGTGCGGGTCTGCAAGCGTCGCGTTTTTCGCACTTACCGGTGTAGCGCTGGCTGATGACAAGCTGACCTGGTCGGCATCGCTCACGGGCACCTCCGATTACGTCTTCCGCGGCATCTCGCAAACCGACAATGACCCGACGATCCAGGGCTCGCTTGGCGTGGGCTACGGCATCTTTTACGCCGGCGCCTGGGGATCGGGTCTCGACTTCGGCGATTTCGCTGGCAATACGGCAGGTTCAGATGCCCAGGTCGAGATCGACTGGTACGCCGGCATCAAGCCGACCTGGAAGCATTCGCCAGTCGGGGATGTAAACTTCGACTTCGGCGTCATTTACTATTCCTACCCGGGTGCCCATGATTCGTGCCGCCGAACTCGACTACGTCGAGCTGAAGGCCGGCTACAGCTTCGCTTCTCCGTTCATCAAGGGTTTGACCACCGGCGGCACGTTCTACTGGTCGCCCGATTATACGGGCGAGGTTGGCGACGTGTGGACATCCGAAAGCAACGCCAGCTACGCGCTGCCGAAGACGTGGATCTTCGACCCGACCATCAGCGGCGTGCTCGGCTATCAGAAGGGTGAGGATGGCGCCAAGTTCAACGGCGGAATCAAAGACCACTACTACTACTGGAACGCCGGGTTGACGCTGACCGTCGACAAGCTCGCGCTCGACTTCCGCTATTGGGACACCGACTTGGATAAGGGCGGCCTCTGCGGAACCTCGCTCTTCCAGTGCGACTCGCGGTTCGTCTTCTCGACGACGCTGTCGCTGCCCTAACAAAGTATGCGGATACAAGTTTCTAATCGGGGTCGAGAAATCGGCCCCGATTATCATCAGATTGCCTATTTGGTGGGCATATAAGCTTCTGGAATCCCGCACAAAGTTGCTTTTGAGTCACGTTTCACCCGTGATGTTGTAGCGCGCTGCGGATTGCCCTTGTCGCCGCGCCGCGACTTTAGCGTTCCTCATATCAACCCGTGGTTTTGGTGAACGCGCACTGCGGATAGCTCGTCAGCAGTTGGGCGCGTTCTTGCCCTCGACCAGAGGGATCTCACTTCAATGATCGACACTCGAAAGCTTGCTGCCGCGTGCGGCGCGGCAAGTCTCGCCTTCATCTTCTGCTCCGGCGTCGCCCTTGCCGACGGTTACGAGGTCGCCGCGCCGGCGGTGAAGGAAGAGGGCCGCAAATTCACCTACAGCTTCAACATCGACGGCACCTCGGACTACGTGTTCCGCGGTATCTCACAGACCGATAACGATCCGACCATCCAGGGCGGCATCGATCTCGGCTACGGCATTCTCTACGCCGGCTGGTGGGCGTCGGGCCTCGACTTCGATGCGGCCTTCAACGATGCCGAGACGGAGATGGACTGGTACGGCGGCATCCGTCCGGTCTGGAACAAGATCACCTTTGATTTCGGCTCGATCTACTACTCCTATCCTGGCGCGAGCTTCATTGCGCCGCTGGCGAACGGCCCTCAGTTGAACTACTGGGAGCTCAAGGCAGGGGCGAGCGGCAACCTCACGAAAGAGTGGGTTCTTGGCCTCAACATTTTCTGGTCGCCGGATTACTTCGGCGAAACGGGCGATGTCTGGACGTTTGAAGGCAACTCCGCCTACACGTTCCACAAGGTCGGCGTGTTTACGCCCGTCCTCAGTGGTGTTCTCGGCTACCAGGACGGCAACGCCAACGCCTATCAGGCGTTCAACGGCTTCAGCAATTACTGGTACTGGAACGCCGGTTTGGCTCTGGGTGTCGACAACATAACGTTCGATTTCCGCTACTGGGGCACGAACGCCTCGAATGCGACATCCGACACGCTGTCGTGCATCAACAGCTATTGCGACAGCCGTTTCGTCTTCACTGCCAAGGTCGCCGTCCCTTAAGACGGTCGACCGCTCAGCTGAACTCGGGGCCGAGCTTGCTCGGCCCCTTTTTATTTACCAATCGTCAACACTGCGTTGCTCTGGCGCCACATGCCCACGACGACCGATATGTATGCCGCGGTTGCGGCTTGTGCCGACGCAAGTTCTCGGGATTAGCTGATGCCACGCCGTATGTACGCGGCTGATAGTTGGCGCGTTCTTGCCGAGACGAGGGGATCGTTTCCATGAACGTGTCTAAGCTTGCATTCGTTTGCGCCTCGGCTGGAGTGGCACTCGCCCTCGCCGGACCTGCCGCTGCCGACGGCTACGAGGTGGCGGCGCCGGCGCCCGTGGCAGAAGCCCGCAAGCTTGTGGTCACATTCAATCTTGATGGCACTTCGGATTACGTCTTCCGCGGCGTATCCCAGACGGACAACGACCCGACAATTCAGGGCGGCGCCGATCTCAGCTACGGGATCATCTATGCCGGCGTTTGGGCCTCCGGCCTCGACTTTGGCGACGATCCGACAGTGTCGGGCAGCGAAGCGCAGGTTGAGGTCGACTGGTACGGCGGTATCAAGCCGACTTGGCAATCGCCGTTCGGGCCGATGAACCTCGACTTCGGGGTGATCTATTACTCCTATCCTGGCGCCAACGATTTCGCCGGCAACCTCGACTATGTGGAGCTCAAGGCCGGCTACAGCTGGTCTGTTCTCCACCCCAGCCTTACGACCGGCACGACGGTCTACTGGTCGCCGGATTATTTCGCCAGCACCGGCAGCGTCTGGACCATCGAGACGATGGCAGCGTGGACTCTGCCCAAGGTGGCCGTATTCACGCCGGTCATCAACGGCGTGCTCGGTTGGCAGCGCGGCAACGCCAGCGACGGCTACTTCTGGAACGTGATCGGCACCGACAACGAGTACTACTACTGGAACGCGGGTCTCAATCTGGCGGTCGACAACATCTCGTTCGACTTCCGCTATTGGGATACGAACGTCGGCGGCGACGCTGGCGGCCCGTTCTGCGGTCGCGAAAACCTTTGCGACCAGCGCTTCGTCTTTACGGCGAAGGTCGTCGTCCCCTGAGACTTCGCGCGGCCTGATTGATCCACGAGCGGCAGCTTGCGCGCGAGCGGTGCCTCACGCGTGCGCGTACAGCGCGACACAGCCCTGTCATACACCTCCGATAACGCTACGCAGCGGCGATACCGGCATTGGCCACGTGCGCACCTCTTCCGCGGGGAGCACGCGAGGCCATGACGCAGAGCGCGTCAGACGCCCTCAAATGGCGTGCTCCGCGAGGCCAGAGGCCAGCTAGCGGCGTCCGACGGGCTACCCCGCTGCCGGCGGTGTCGCAAGCTGGCCTCGATTACCGCAATCGCATTCAAATCGTCTCGACGGCGCGCCGTTTTCCCCAAGTGCGCGGCGCGCGTCCCTTGTCCGGTGACCATGAAGCGCCCGATAACAGGGCAGCACGGGGGTCGCGCATTGGCTTTTTTGATCGTCGCAATGATCGCTCTGACCGTCGCGAGCGCCTTCTGGCTGGCGCGGCGTGCAGCAAATCCTCACGTTGTGTTCGAGGTCGGGCCCGATCGGCCACGCGCGTTCGGCTCGTCCATGTCGTGGCTTGCGGTGCGCAGCGTCGAGACGGATGCGGTGATGAAGGCGTTGCGCCTTTCCTCGCCCAAACCCTGCAACTGGAATTCCGGAGTTGGGTCGGTCTACGATCCAAGGCTTGGCGCGACCCATGTCTACGTCACGCCGGCGGTTGGCGGCTGGACCTTTATCGTGGGCCTGTCGCTGCCCCACCCGGTTGGGCGCGGGTTCGTCGACAAGGCAACGCCGCTGCTCGTTGATCTCGGCGGCCGTTTCGTCGAGGTGCAGTATTTCTTCAGCTACCCTCCGCTTGATTTTTACGCCTGGGCGCGTGTATGCGACGGGCGCCTGCAGCGCGCGTTCGCAGTGACCGACGAGGGCATCGTCTGGAACAAGGGGCGCGCGAGCAAGGAAGAACGCGATCTCGGCCTGAAGCTGTTTGAGCTGCGCGGCGTCGAGGGCCGCAGTGGAGATGCCGGCGGCGAGCTGATCCTGCATCCGACCGAGGATCACGTCATGCGCCTGGCACACAGCTGGAGCATCGATCCAACCACGCTGCACCTGAGCTCCGGCCAGTCCGACCTCGGCTACATAGCGCTGGCGCCCGCATCGTGGCGCGCCGAGCGCGCCCGCAAGATCGCCTGATCCAAATCGGTTTCCGGTTGCCGGCCGAGCGCGCGAGCGCTAGTTGCCGTCGTCCGCGGAAGCTTGCGCGGTCGTTGAGAGGATACCGGCCATATCCTCGCGCGGGGTTTCCGGGTCGAGCCGTAGCGCCAGCCCGCTGCTGGGGCATGGGCGCAGCTCGGTGCGGTTCGTCTCGCGGTTGAGTTGAAGCGCCGAGCAATTGGCGGGATCCACCAGGTAAATCGAAGGCAGCGCGGCTGCCGTGGAGTTTATCAACGCCGCTGATTTCACTGCGGGTACTGTTGGCGCGCTCGCGGCCTGCGCTGTTGCTTCCGGCGCAACCGGTCTGCTCTTCCAGAAGCCCAATGCGGTGCAGAAGACCGCGCCGGCGATGAAGCCGATGCCGATCCAGACGGCAACCGCGCGTACGTCGCGCGACGGCGTTTCGACCGTCGCCGATCGCACGCCTCCATGTGCCTGTCCCCCAGGCGTCGTGCCAATGTTCTTGGTCCGCATCTCGCCGATCCCCGCTTTCGGCTCGAATCACACGGCAAGTGTGCGAAGCGCGCCCTCGCGGAGCAAGGCGGCAGTCTGGCGAGTGGGATTGTGCGAGCGGTTTTCCACAGCCGCTCAGAACGGCTGCTGCAACGCGGCTGCGAACTGCCTAGTGCGGTTGCGGCTCGGCCTGACGTTGTGATTCGGCTTGAGGACGTGGCTGGACCGCTTTGGCAGGCGCGCGCGGTGGTTTCAGCGGGAGCGCGCGGTTGTTTTGGTAGTCCCATTTTCGGGAGCGCACGGGTAGCACGCGCATTTGCGGCGTACGGCACGCGCCTTCTTTATGCTCATTCTCTCCGCACGATCGCGCCCGGCCGTCTTTCGTCACACAGATGCGAACGTCGCGCAGGGATTGCCCGTCGCACGTGACGGCAATCATCTCCGGACGCAGGCCCGGATTGGCGCGCATGAAATCCTCGAGAGCGTCGCGCGGCGAAATGAGCTGCAGCTCCTGCGGATTGCGAAAGCGCTGAGGGATGTTGACGCGGTTGAACAGCTGACTTGCGAGCGCGAAGTAAGCGTCGGGGCGCAAGCCTGAGCAGGTACCGTGCTCGCGATACTCGTGGATGACGAGCCCGCGGCTCGGCATGACGTTGGCTACGCTGGCGATGACCTGGTCGGGTACGAAGGGTTTCCAGCGCGTGCGGCAGCTGTTGGGATAGCCGCGCTCGAATTGCGGCCACAGCCCGTGCAATACGAATCCGAAGCGGGCGCCGTCATCGCGCGCGCACTGACCGTCATCGATGCCGCGATCGGTGGTCGAGCAGTGGGTCGGACTCCAGGAAAGAACCAACGCGTAATAGTCGAAGACGGCAGGCGTTTCGCGCGGCTCGGAGTTTGCCGTCGTTGCCCACTCCGCCTGCGAGCTGCCGGCCAAGCAAGCCGTCGCAAGGGCAGCGATGGCAAAGATGCGATTAAACATACGTAATTTCCCGCCCGCTTAGGCGCCCGCCGTCCGCAAACATTGCGGCGCTCGCTCCTGTTCCAGCATAGCGGGCGCGCGGGGCTGCGTCTTCCTCCCGGCTTAAATCTACCTTCAGCTGCCGGAGTGCACGCTGCTGGTGTATAAGAAGGTGCCGTGCCGCACCTGGCGAAATTGCCGAGCACAGGTGGCTCAGTGACATCGACGTATTCGACAGTTGGTCCGACGCGCTCTTGCGAACCGATTTTCGGCGCGCACGAGCCCGGGAGGCTCGCGCCATGAACGTCCATGACCGAGACGGGCCGCGCAGACCACCTCGCTCGTCGCCCAAGCGCAAACCGGTCAACGTCGCATTGCAAGGTGGCGGCGCACACGGCGCCTTTGCCTGGGGCGTTCTCGACAAGATCCTCGAAGACGGCCGTCTCGAGATCGAGGCCGTGAGCGCGACGAGCGCGGGTGCGATGAATGCGGTTGTCATGGCGTACGGCATTTCGCTTGGTGGTCCGGCGGGCGGGCGCGAGAAGCTCAACGAGTTCTGGACCGAGATTTCGCACGCGGGCGAGATGTACAGTCCGGTGCGGACTCTGCCGTGGGAGCGCTGGCTGCAGGCGTGCGGCTTTCAATCGGAGCTATCGCCGACCTACCACGCGTTCCGCATGATGACGCACCTGTTTTCGCCCTACCAGCTCAATCCGTTCAACTTCAACCCGCTGAAGGACGTCCTGCGGCAGGTCGTCGATTTCGACAAGCTGGCGCAATGCACGCGCACCACGCGCGTTTTCCTCAGCGCGACCAACGTGCGCACCGGCAAGATCAGGGTGTTCCACAACGTGGAGCTCACGGTCGACGTCGTGATGGCGTCCGCGTGCCTGCCCTACGTGTTCCAAGCGGTCGAGATCGACGGCGAGGCCTACTGGGACGGCGGCTTCATGGGCAACCCTGCGATCTTTCCGCTGATCTATAATGGCGGGTCCAAGGACGTCATCATCGTCCACATCAATCCGATCGAGCGCGATCAACTGCCTCGCAGCGCGCCCGAGATATTCGACCGCATGAACGAGATCAGCTTCAATTCCTCGCTCATGCGCGAGATGCGCGCCGTCGAATTCGTCACCCGGCTGATCGACGAGGGCGCGCTCGATGCCGAGAAGTACAACCGGATGCTGATCCACTCGATCCGCGACGACGCGGAGATGGCGCAGCTCGGCGTGGCCACCAAACTAAACCCGGATTGGGATTTTCTCTGCCGCCTGCGCGACACCGGCCGGCGCAAGGCGCAGGAGTGGCTCGCCAAGAACTACGCGCGTGTGGGCCAGAATTCGAGCATCGACCTGGCCGAGATTTTCCTCTGAGCCCTTGCATCAGGCGCCGCGTGCAGCGCCATTAAATTAAATTGGCGGTGCAACCCAGCCGCAATTGTAAAGCTCCGGCTGCAGATGATCCCGGCCTTCGGAGCGCCGTCGTAGCCTCCCTTCGGTTGGGCCGGCGCGCCGAACCTAGCGCACGCAAACGAAGCCGCGTCACGCGGCTAAGGCTGCGGCGATCTCAACGCATGATGGAGACTTCAAGATGACCAAAATCGCAACCGTCGCATTCGCAGCTGCCCTTGTTGCCGTGGCCGGCCCGGCTTTCGCCAAAGCCGACTGCGACGGCGGCTACAAGAACTTCCTCACCAAGATGAATACCTACGTCAACAAGATGAGCGGCTATGAGCTCGCCGACGCAGTGCACAAATCGCTCGATGCCTACAATTCATGTACGGCCGGCGACAGCTTCTCGCCGAACGGCGTCTGGGATCAGATCCTGGCCGATATGCAGACGAAGTCGCAAAAGGGCTGACGCTAGTTGCGTATCGCAGGACCGGCCCCCCGAGCAGTTCATCGGGGGGCTATTTCGTTTACGACGTGCTGCGCCGCCAGCGCCTCGAGTATGCGCGCCCAGCTGCGCGCCCCCTTCTTGAAGCTCTTGAGATTGTATTTCTCGTTGGGGCTGTGGATGCGGTCGTCCTCGAGGCCGAAGCCGATCAGCATGCTGTCGAGCCCGAGCGCATCCCGGAACGAGGCGACGATCGGGATAGAAGCCCCGCACCCCATCATGACGGTCGGTCGCCCCCATTCCTCTGTGAGCGCGTTCGCTGCCGCTTGCATCGTGGGCGTCGAGGTCGCGAACGCGATTGCCGGGCTGCCCTGCTTGCTGGCGAACGTGACGGTGCAATCGGGCGGCAGCTTTGCGCGTACGAAGTCCTGGATTTTAGCCAGTACCCTATCTGGGTCCTGACCGGCGACGAGACGGCAAGTGATCTTGGCGGATGCTTTCGCCGGGATCACGGTCTTGGTGCCGATCCCCTGATAACCTCCGGTAATGCCGTTGAACTCGAGCGTGGGGCGTGACCACAGCTGCTCGAGCACGCTGAGGCCGGTTTCGCCCGCGGCGTGCTTGAGGCCGATGTCGGCCAGGAATGCCTCGCCGCTGAACGACAGGGTGTGCCATTGCGCCACTTGCTCCGGCGAAGGCCTCTCCAAGCCGTCATAAAATCCGGGGACGGCGACGCGACCGTTCTCGTCGTGCATGGCCGCAAGAATATGCGTCAGCGCGCGGATGGGATTCATCGCCGGTCCGCCGTAGAGGCCTGAATGCAAATCGCGGGAGGGGCCAGTCACCGTCACCTCGATCGCAGCAAGCCCGCGCAGCATCGTGGTGATTGCCGGCGTGTCCTGATCCCACTGGCCGGTGTCGCACACGAGCACGAGGTCGGCCTTGAGCTCGGCACCGTGCTTGGCGAGAAAAGCCGGCAGCGAAGGTGAGCCGCATTCCTCCTCGCCCTCGAGCAGGACGGAAACGCGCACAGGCAGCGCACCGGCGACGGCCTTCCAGGCGCGCACCGCTTCCATGAAGGTCATGAGCTGGCCCTTGTTGTCCTCAGCGCCTCGCGCCACGATCACCGGCCCGTTGCGCTCATCCTCGGCAAGGCGGGGCTCGAAGGGCGAGCTCTGCCATAGTTCGAGGGGGTCGGCAGGCTGCACATCGTAGTGCCCATAAAAGAGGACGTGCGGCGCATTGGCGTCACTCGGCTGCTTGTCGTGCGCGACCACCATGGGATGCCCGGTCGTCGGCACGACGCGAGCGTCGAAGCCAAGGCTTTGCAACTCGCCGGCGCACCAGTCGGCGGCTGCGTTGCAGCTATTCTTATGGGCTGGGTCGGTCGAGATGCTTTCGATGCGCAACAGCTCAAACAGGCGCGCCAGCGCGGCCTCGGTCGATCTATCGAGCTGCGTCAGCACTTGGTTTAGGTGTTCGCTCATACAGTCCTCCGAGCCGGGCGCACAACAGTGCGGGATAGCGAACCCTGCGTCAAAGGTTGCAGGCCGGGAACGGCCCCGGGTGCACCCTCGTTTCCAAGCCGCTAGGCGTCGCATCTTTCGAGCATCGCAATGGACTGCTATGGCAAGCAACAGTGATAGGCGGCCTACCGGCGGCTCGCCGGGCGGAGCGACAAAGATGGCGGAACGCGCGCAGCCAGATGCGCCCAAGTGGGTTTATGCCTTCGCCGCCGGATATGTCGACGGCCGCGCCAGCATGACGGAGCTGCTCGGCGGCAAGGGCGCCAATCTTGCCGAGATGGCGAGCCTGGGGCTGCCGGTGCCTCCGGGCTTCACGATCACGACGGAAGTCTGCACCGCCTACAATGCGGCCGGACAAAAGCTGCCCGAGGGGCTTCGTCCCCAAATAGAAAAAGCTCTGCAACTCGTAGGCGAGGCAGTCGGCGCTACTTTCGGCGACGTGAAGCGGCCCCTACTCGTGTCCGTGCGCTCGGGCGCGCGAGCATCGATGCCTGGGATGATGGACACGATTTTGAATCTCGGTCTCAACGATGAGACCGTCGAGGCGCTGGCCGAGCGCTCGGGCGATCGCCGCTTTGCCTACGACAGCTATCGCCGCTTTATCCAGATGTACGCCGACGTGGTGTTGGGCGTCGATCATGGCGTGTTCGAGGATCTTCTCGAGAACTTCAAGAACCTCAATGGCCACGCGAGCGACACGGAATTATCTGCCGACGATTGGGCCGAAATCATCGAGGAATACAAAGGCGCGGTCGAGCGCGAGCTCGGCAAGCCGTTCCCGCAGGATACGGCCGAGCAGCTTTACGGCGCAATCGCAGCGGTGTTCGGTTCCTGGCACAACGCGCGCGCCAAGACCTACCGCCGGCTGCACGACATCCCCGACGACTGGGGCACCGCCGTCAATGTGCAGGCCATGGTGTTCGGCAACCTCGGCGAGACCAGCGCCACCGGTGTTGCCTTCACCCGCAATCCCTCGACAGGGGAGAACGAGATCTACGGTGAGTTCCTGCTCAATGCACAGGGCGAGGACGTGGTCGCCGGCATTCGCACCCCGCAGCCGCTCACCGATAAGGCGCGCAAGGAGGCCGGCGAGGAGCATCCGTCGCTCGAATCCCTCATGCCGGGGCTGTTCCGTGATTTGAAAGCGGTCTTCCAGCGGCTCGAGACGCATTACCGCGACATGCAGGACGTCGAGTTCACGATCGAGAGCGGAAAACTCTGGATTTTGCAGACACGATCGGGCAAGCGCACGACGGAAGCTGCTTTGCGCATCGCGGTTGAGCTCGCCGAAGCCGGCGTCATCACGCGACCGGCGGCGGTGTTGCGTATCGAGCCCGGCTCCCTCGACCAGCTTCTGCATCCAACCATCGACCCAGCAGCTAAGCGCGAGGTGATTGCGACCGGTCTGCCGGCATCGCCCGGCGCCGCTGCTGGCGAGATCGTGTTCACGGCTGAGGATGCCGAGACGGAACGCGCCCATAAGAAGTCGGTCATTCTGGTGCGTCTCGAAACGAGCCCCGAGGACATTCACGGCATGCACGCTGCAGCCGGAATTTTGACCGCTCGCGGTGGCATGACAAGCCACGCGGCGGTCGTAGCGCGCGGCATGGGGCGGCCGTGCGTGTCGGGTGCGGGAGCGTTGCGGATCGATGCCAAGGCCGGAACGATGCAGATCGGTGCGCGGACGTTCCGTAAGGGCGACGTGATCACGATCGACGGCAGCACCGGCCAGGTGATCGCCGGCCGCGCCAAGATGCGCGAAGCGCAGATGTCGGGTGCGTTCGCGACGCTGATGGGCTGGGCCGACGAAGAGCGGCGCATGAAGGTGCGCGCCAACGCCGATACGCCTGCCGACGCCAAGCAGGCACGTGACTTCGGCGCCGAGGGGATTGGGCTTTGTCGCACGGAGCACATGTTCTTCGACGCCGAGCGCATCCTGGCCGTTCGCCAGATGATCCTCGCGGATGACGACGCCGGCCGGCGCAAGGCGCTCGCCAAGTTGCTTCCAGCGCAGCGCGGCGATTTCGAAAAGCTGTTTGAGATCATGGCCGGCTTGCCGGTGACGATCCGTTTGCTCGATCCGCCGCTGCATGAGTTCCTGCCACACGAGGAGAGCGAGGTCGTGGCGATTGCCGGCGACCTTTCGATCCCTCCCGAAAAGCTCAGGGCGCGCATTGCCGAGCTGTCGGAGTTCAATCCGATGCTCGGGTTCCGCGGCAGCCGCCTTGCGGTGCGCTATCCGGAGATCCCCGAGATGCAGGCGCGCGCCATTTTCGAGGCAGCGATTGCCGCCGGCAAGAAGGGCGGCGCGGTCAAGCTCGAGGTGATGGTGCCGCTCGTCGCCTACCGCCGCGAGTTCGACATCGTGCGCGAGGTCATTGCGCGGACGGCGGCGGCGGTCGAGAAGGAAACAGGCGCGAAGCTGGACTATACGGTTGGAACCATGATCGAGCTGCCCCGCGCAGCCCTGATGGCAGGCGAAATCGCCGAAGGAGCAACGGGCGCCGACTTCTTTTCATTCGGCACCAACGATCTCACGCAGACAACGCTGGGCCTGAGCCGCGATGACGCCGGCCCGATCCTGGAGAGCTACGCGCTCAAGCAAGTATTCAAGATCGATCCATTTGTGTCGCTCGACGTGGCCGGAGTCGGCGAGCTCGTACGGATCGGTACTGAGCGCGGGCGGGCCGCCAAGCCGGGGCTGAAGGTCGGCATTTGCGGCGAGCACGGCGGTGACGCACGCTCGATCGCCTTCTTCGATGAGGGCCGGCTCGACTACGTGTCGTGCTCTCCCTTCCGCGTGCCGATCGCGCGCCTTGCTGCCGCGCAGGCGACGATCCGAGGCGGCGACAAAACCGCCGAGCGACACCGCTCAACCGATTAGTTGCGATTGCGGAGAAGCATTCAGAGTCGGTGCTTACCAGCCGCTGCGGCGCTCTTGTTCATCGAGCGTGGGCCGGCGCGGCCGCTGGCCTGGCAGCTTGGGCAACAGCAACAGAAAGAGCACGAGCGGCGGGAGCAAGAAGCACCACGACATCCAGAACGAATATTCGCGGTTCTTGACGCCGGCGAGCACGCCGGCGAGGCCCGCGGACCCGATTGCGATCAAGCCCCAGACGACGATGCCGCGTACCAGATCCATGGATCCTGCCCCTCAAAAACGGCGTGCGCCGCAATGGCATGCGCAGCAATAATGGCAAATTCAAGCGGGCGTGCAGTGGGCATCTTAGCACACGGGCGTAAAATCGAAGCCGACATCCAGCACGGGGGCTGAATGCGTCAGAGCGCCCACTGAAATGAAGTCGACGCCTGTGTTTGCGATTTGGCGGACGGTTTCGAGGGTTACGCCGCCCGACGCTTCTGTAACAACCCGGCGGGCAACTACGGTTACGGCCTCCGCCAGCGTGGCAAGGTCCATATTGTCGAGAAGGACAGCATCCGGTGCATAAGCCATCGCCTCCTTCAGCTCAGCGATGGTCGTGACTTCGATTTCGACTTTCACCATGTGACCTGAACGCGAACGAGAGCTCTCGAGCGCCGGTCCGACGCCTCCCGCTGCCACGATGTGATTGTCCTTGATCAGGATTGCGTCGTAGAGCCCAAAGCGATGGTTGACGCCGCCGCCGGCGCGGACCGCCAGCTTTTCGAACGCACGCAGCCCTGGCGTCGTCTTGCGTGTATCGACGATGCGCGCGCGTGTTCCGGCAATCATCTCGACGTAACGCGCCGTCAGCGTTGCAATGCCGCTCAGGTGCCCGAGAAAATTCATGGCGACACGCTCGGCTGTCAGCAGGGCGCGTGCGTTGCCGGCGACGCGTGCAATCGCTGCACCGGCGGCTACGCGTCCACCGTCGGGAACGACGATGTCGATCTGCGCGTCGGGGTCGAGCGCCCGGAAAGCGGTTTCGACCAATTGCAGGCCGGCGACGGTGCCGGCCGAGCGCGCCCCGATAATGCCCTTGGCACGCGCCGATCGCGGTATCGTCGCATCCGTCGTGATGTCCCCCGCGAGGCCCAAGTCCTCGGCAAGCGCCGCGGCAACCGCGCTGTCAACCAACGGCTGGGGTAATCTCAGTGTCGCTACGGCAGGGGCACTCATGGGCATCCGCCTGCGCAACGCATGGGCGCCGGCTCGGACGATTCGTCTGCTGTTGATGCATCAGTCTCCGCAAGCGTCATGAAAGTCCGCTCGGCCAGTGCCGGGCGCGTCTGCGGAAAATCGCTGCGTGCGTGCGCCCCGCGGCTTTCCTCGCGGCGCAACGCACTCACCGCGATGAACCGTCCCGCAAGCGCCATGTTGGCGAGCACGGTGTCGCCGCCCGCCTCGCTCTCGATGTCGCGCAGCGCTGCGATAGCTTCCATCAAGCCACTGAAGTTGCGCTCGACACCGACATGCTCCGTCATAGCGCCGCGCAGGCGCGCGGTGAGACGTGTGCGTTGCGGCACCGGCTCGCGCCCGGGTCGCGTAATACGCTTGATTTCAACGAGCGGGGCTTTGCGCGAGCTGCGGTCGAGATCACGAATAAGGTCCGCGGCACGGGCTCCGAACACGATCGCCTCGAGCAGCGAGTTCGAGGCAAGCCGGTTGGCGCCATGTAGACCGGTCGAGGCAACCTCGCCAACGGCCCACAACCCGGCGATGCTCGTGCGCCCCAAACCGTCGGTCGCGATCCCGCCCATATGGTAATGCGCGGCGGGTGCCACCGGGATCGGTTCGCGCTCGGGATCGATGCCGGCAGCGCGGCACAAGGCATAGACGGTCGGGAAAGCCTCGGGAAAGTGTGCGCCGATGGCTGTGCGGCAATCGAGGAAAGCGCCACGCCCCGCAGCAATCTCGGCGAAGACGCCGCGGGCGACGATGTCGCGCGGGCTCAGCTCGGCGCGCGGGTCGATCCGCGTCATGAAGCGCTCGCCCTTGGCGTTGATGAGCGTTGCGCCTTCGCCGCGCAAGGCTTCGGTCGCGAGCGGAGCGGGGTCGGCGCCGACGTTGATCGCGGTCGGGTGGAACTGGACGAATTCCGCATCGCCGATGACAGCGCCTGCACGCGCCGCCATGGCGATCGATTCGCCACGCGCATAGGCGGGATTGGTCGTCACAGCATAAAGCCCGCCGACGCCGCCGGTCGCGAGTACGACCGCGCAGGCCGGAAAGAACTCATACGTGCCATTGCCGAAGGCTGCTGGGCGAACGAGGCGGACGCCAGCCACCCGGCCGTCGACTGAAATGAGCTCATCGGCCTCATAGCCTTCGAGCACGCGGATTGACGGCGTCGCGCGCACCTTTGCGATCAGCGCCCGCATGATTTCGGCGCCCGTGCGGTCGCCCGAAACGTGCACGATCCGGCGGCGCGAGTGCGCAGCTTCGCGACTGAGCAAGAAATGCCCGTCGGCGCCCCGATCAAAGGGAACTCCGTATGCCGCCAGATCGTCGATCCGCGCAGGAGCCTCCTGCGCCACGAACGCGGCGACGTCTGGATCCACGATGCCGGCGCCAGCGGCAATCGTGTCGGCGGCATGCAAGGCGGGATTGTCGTCATCACCCACCGCGGCCGCGATTCCGGCCTGCGCCCACACGGATGATGCGCCGTGACCGAGTGGAGCCGCGGCCAGAACCGTCACCGGCATCGGCGCGAGCTTTAGGGCCGTGAACAGTCCGGCAAGACCGGCGCCGACGATGACAACATCGCCATCGGCACCGAGTCTCGTCTCGGACGCCGGCTGAAAGCCTGTTGAACGCTGCTTTGCGCCGCTCAAGACCATGCCAGTGGACCCAAAGCGAAGTGGCTCGCGCCGCTTCAGTTGGTGAGGTTGACCATGCGTTCCACGGCCCGGCGCGCTTTCACGGCGACGCTCGGATCAATGGTGACCTCGTGGCGCATGTCGCGCAGTGCCGCGTAAATGCTTTCGAGCGTGATGCGCTTCATGTGCGGACACAGATTGCACGGCCGGATGAATTCGACGTCGGGCGTTTCAACCGCGACGTTGGAAGCCATCGAGCACTCGGTGATCAACGCGACCTTTTGCGGACGGTTGGTCTTGACCCATTTGATCATGGCCGAAGTCGAGCCGGTGAAGTCGGCAGCGTTCAGCACTTCGGGCGGGCACTCGGGGTGCGCGACGATCTGCACGCCTGGTGACGACGCGCGAATGTCCGCCATGTCCTGCGCCGTGAACCGCTCATGCACCTCGCAGTGGCCCTTCCACGCGATGATCTCCACCTTGGTCTTGGTCTGCACGTACTGGGCGAGGTACTCGTCGGGAATGAGCAGGACGCGCGGCGCGCCGAGGCTCTCGACCACCTTCACCGCATTCGACGAGGTGCAGCAGATATCGCACTCGGCCTTCACCGCCGCCGACGTGTTAACGTACGTGACGATCGGCACGCCGGGGTAGGCCATGCGCAAGGCGCGCACATCGGCAGGCGTGATCGATGCGGCGAGCGAGCAGCCTGCGCGCAAGTCAGGAATGAGCACCGTCTTGTCGGGGCTCAAGAGCTTGGAAGTCTCGGCCATGAAGTGCACGCCGGCCTGAACGATGACGTCGGCTTGCGTACGCGCGGCCTCCTCGGCGAGCTGCAGGCTGTCCCCGCGAAAGTCGCCGACGCAGTGGAAGATCTCCGGCGTCATGTAGTTGTGCGCGAGCACGACGGCGTTGCGCGCCTTCTTGAGATCGTTGATTCCTTTGATAAGCGGCGCGTAGTGAGGCCACTCCATTGGCGTCACAACGTGGCTCACCCGGGCATAGACCGCTTCCATCTCGGCTGCGAGCTGCGCCGTGAACTGCGGCAGCGTGTGATGCGCCACCTCGATTTTGCGCGACGTATCGCGTCTACGCGTCTGCGAGCGGGGTTCCAGGTTGTCCATGTCGTCCTCCCGGTCGTGCTCCCTGCCCACTATTGCTCATACTGAGCATTTCGAGGGCGTGTACCTGTCCCAGCGTGCTGCTGGACGATTCATATAATGCTCAAACTGAGTATTCCAAGATCCCGATTAGGTTACGCGACCAATTCCTAATTGGCCATCAAAACGAATCGGGCTGCCTGAATAAAACGCGCGGGCGCTCAGATTTTTCCAGGTTTCACGCGCACGCCGGGAGCTGGACGCTCAAGCAACACTTCGCGCCGGAAGCGATACAGCTTCGCAGGACGCCCACCCGTTCGCAGTTTCACCTCGCCTGTCGGCTCGACAAGTCCCGCGCCTTCGACGAGGCGGCGGAAGTTCTGCTTGTGCAGGTGCGGCCCGAGGATCGCCTCGACCGTCCGCTGCAGTTCAAACAGAGTGAACTCGTCCGGCATCAGTTCGAATATCACGGGGCGATACTTGATCTTCGCGCGCACGCGGCCGATGGCGGTAGCGAGAATACGGCGATGATCAAACTGCATGGGCGCGCCCATGCGAGGCTTGTCATTCCATTGACGGGCGGCGTCGCGCCCGTCGCGGGTAGCTTCCTCGATCAGCCCAGCCTCGTAGAGAAGCTCGTACCGGTCGAGCACTTTTTCCTCGTCCCACGCCGCGCCGTCGAAGCCAAAGCAGATGCGCACACGTTCCTGCCGACTGACGGGGCTCACCGCTGATCGTTGCGAAGGCCGTGCTGCCCATTCCTTGAGGCGCGGCTCCATAGTTCCGGCGAGAATGGCAGGGCAGCCTTTGCGCCAGTCCTCCCAGGGAAAGTAGTGGTACCAGCTGCGCCAGGCGCCGTGTTTCAGCTCCACGGACGCAGAAGCCTGCGTGAGCGCGAGGTAGCCGATCGACACGACATGCGGATTAGCGTCGCCCGGCTCGGCATGCCGGCCGCGATCTCCGAACGTGTAGAGCTGCTCGGCATAACCGAGTTCAAGCCCCGTCTGCTGCGAAACCCAGGCCCGAAGCCCGATCTCGAAGGTGCGGTGGGCCAACGGCGAGAACGGTCCGAAAGGTAGTCCGTCAGTGGCTCCCGCCACGTCGGCTTCCCCCCGGATGATCAACACCACCGGCTCATTCTGAGCGACCGCGACGATCGCGGCGTTCAGACCAATTTCGACACCCGCAGCTTCAGTGCGGGATGCCCGTTCCGCGTCGCGCTCGGTCTGTACGAACGAGCGCTTAAGCGGGGCGGTCGACGTCATGCTTGTGCTCCAATTCCAAAGGTTTTGGAGCCCCCCAATGAGGCTGAGCTACGGCCTGATCGTGGCTGTTTTCGGATCATAGGATAGCGCACGTAAGGCATTTTCGCTTTTGCCCGCGCTTGTTAGAGGTTTTTCATCAAAATATCGAAGCGAGCGAGGAAAGTGGCGTGCGCGCCATCGGCCGGCAGGGGGTGCAATAGTGTATCGACGCCGGCCTGCGCGACACCCTCGGGCTCGCCGAAAAGCGCGGTCGCTTCCTTTAATTGAAACCCTGCAAGCCGCGTCGCCTCGAAGAACGCCGCGATGCGGTCGCAGTCCTTGATCTCCGCCTGCACCTCATCGGGAAGCTCGGCCGGGACGCCGAAGCGCGCGTAGATCGCGGCCTGCAGCTTGCGCTCGAACGCCTTGTAGTCGAGACCGATCGCCGTTTTGAACGGGCTGATGAGATCGCCGACGACGTACTCGGGTGCATCGTGCAGCAGCGCCGCGAGCCGCCATCGCGCCGGCCAATTCGGATCGCGCAGCGCGGCAATCTCTTCAACAAGGACAGAGTGCTGAGCGACCGAGAATGCGTGCGGGCCGAGCGTCTGGCCGTTCCAGCGCGCGACGCGCGCAAGCCCGTGCGCGATGTCCTCGATTTCAATATCAATTGGAGCGGGGTTCAGCAGGTCAAGCCGACGACCCGACAGCATGCGCTGCCACGCGCGCTTGGGGGAGGTCGTAGGTTGTCCCAGATCAAGAACGATCTTCTTCATCGGACGGGCAGCTTGATTTTTGCGCGCTGCAACTTGGCACAGGGCTCGTGACGATGGCAGCCAACCAAGTGGTCGTTGACCATCCCGGCCGACTGCATGAAAGCATAGACGGTGGTCGGGCCGACGAAGCGAAAGCCCTCGGCCTTCAAGGCTTTGGAGATGCGCTTCGACAGGTCGGTCTGAGGTGGAATTTCTGACATGCTGTGAAATCGGTTTTGCACCGCGCCGTTGTCGAGAAAACTCCACAGAAAGTTCTTGAGGCTCGTACGCTTGCGCAGCTCCAAGTAAGCCGTCGCGTTGGAAATCGTAGCTTCGATCTTGGCGCGATTGCGCACGATGCCGACGTCGTTCATGAGCCGCTTGACGTCGCGAGCGGTGTAGCGGGCAATGCGCTCGGGATCAAAGCCGTCGAACGCCTGCCTGAACGCTTCGCGCTTGCGCAATATCGTGATCCACGACAGCCCGGCCTGAAATCCTTCGAGCGCGAGCTTTTCGAACATCGCGTCATCGCGGGTGAGGGGCACGCCCCATTCCTGGTCGTGATAACGCGTGTAGTCGGCGTCGGCGATGTTTACCCACGGGCAGCGCTTGATCGCATCTGGGCGTGAGCGGCTCACGCTGGTGAACCTGACGGCGCGGGTACGAGCGAAAAGCTGGCCCAGAGGGGCAGCTCGATGCGCAGGGGCACCGAGCCCGCTTTCAGCACATCGCCCTTCTCCTGCATTTCGGCGGCGCGATCGAGCCGCAGAAGGGCGAGCCCCATGCCGCCCACTGACGAACCAAGCCGGCCGATCTCGACCGAGCCGGCCAAGACCGGCGTCCCGGGTGCAGGCAGCGTTCCTTCGGCATGAACTGGTACGACGCGTTTGCGGGCGGTGCCTCGGTGCTGCATGCGCGACACGACCTCCTGCCCGACATAACAGCCCTTCTCGAAAGAGACGCCGTTCAACTGATCGAACAGCGCCTCGTGCGGATAGGTGTCGCCGAGTTCGAAGTCCTTGCCGCCTTCTGGCACGCCGAGCGCAATGCGATGCGCGTGGTAGTCGTCGGGCGTGGCGCTGTCGGCGCTTTCGCCTGCCAACGCCCAGTCGGAGCCTATGGTGACAAGCTCGCGGAAGCCCATGTCCGGCAACCGCGGGTCGGCGAACCATACCGGCTGCTTGCCTTCTCCATGCGGCTCATAGGGTCCGCCCCAGATCGCGGCGACGGTATAGTCGGAGGATGCGTCCAAAATCTCGGCGTTCGCGCGCAGCTTGTAGCGCTGCAATCGCTCGACCAGACCAGCGACCTGTGCGCGCGCCGTCTCCAAGCAGAAGCCGCCGGGCGTTCTCACCACAAAAAATTCGAACAGGATTTTGCCCTGGGGCGAGAGCAGCCCGGCGTGGATGGCACCCTGGGTCGCCAAACGCTGCATATCGTTGGTTATAATGCCCTGCAGCAGCGTGTCGGCGTCGGCGCCAGTGACGCTGACGACGCCCCGATCCGGCAGGAGCGCAATTTTCGTCTCGGCCATATTACCCCGCTCGGGTTGCAACCGGCTTTGGTTTTACGTATGCGGGCTGCACGCCGGAGGCAAGGCGGAGAGGCGCTATGGCCGAAACTTTCGATCTCGTGCTCAAGGGCGGCACGGTCGTAAACCACGACGGAGCGGGGATCCGCGACGTTGGTATTCGCGGCGGGCGCATTGCCGCCATCGGCACAATCGATACGGCTGGCGCTGCGGAGGTCGTCGATGCAACAGGGCTGCACGTGCTCCCTGGCGTGATCGATACGCAGGTGCATTTCCGCGAGCCGGGACTGGAGCACAAGGAAGACCTCGAGACGGGGAGCCGCGCTGCCGTTCTCGGCGGCGTCACAGCCGTCTTCGAGATGCCCAATACCAAGCCGCTGACAACCACCGCTGCGACGCTTGCCGACAAGGTTGGCCGCGCTCGCAACCGCATGTTCTGCGACTTTGCATTTTACGTGGGCGGGACGCGCGAGAACGTCGATGACATTCCGGCACTCGAGCGGCTCGAGGGCTCCGCCGGCATCAAGGTGTTCATGGGGTCATCGACCGGCGACCTGCTGGTCGATGACGAGGCCGGGCTCGACCGCATCCTCGCTGCAACGCGGCGGCGCTCAGCCTTCCACGCCGAGGACGAGGCGCGCTTGAAGGAGCGCATGGGCTTGCGGCGGTCAGGCGATCCGTCTTCGCATCCCGAGTGGCGCGACGCCGAGGCGGCGCTGATCGCGACGCGGCGGCTCGTGCGGCTTGCGGAGAAGCACAAGAAGCGCGTGCACGTGCTGCACGTGTCGACCGCGGAAGAAATGCAATTCCTCGCGTCCCACAAGGAGTGGGCGAGCGTCGAGGTGACGCCGCACCATTTGACGCTGGTCGCCCCCGATTGCTACCGCGAGCTCGGCACCTACGCGCAGATGAACCCGCCCGTGCGCGATGAGCAACACCGCCGCGCGATCTGGTCCGCGCTTGCCGATGGGGTCGTTGACGTGCTCGGCTCGGATCACGCACCGCACACGCGCGCGGAGAAGGACGTTGCGTACCCTGCTTCGCATTCGGGTATGACCGGCGTGCAGACGCTCGTTCCAATCATGCTCGATCATGTCAATGCGGGCCGGCTGAGCCTGCGGCGGTTCGTCGATCTGACGAGCGCCGGGCCGCAGCGCCTGTTCGGCATTCGCAACAAGGGGCGCATTGCGGTTGGATACGATGCGGACTTCACCATCGTCGACTTGAAGCGGCGCGAGACGATCACCAATGCTCAGATCGCGAGCAAGTGCGGCTGGACGCCCTATGACGGGCGCACAGTCACGGGGTGGGCGGTCGGCACCATAGTGCGCGGAGCGACGGTCATGTGGGAAGGCGAGGTGCTCGGCTCAGGACGTGGCGCCCCGGTCGCCTTCTTCGAAGGCGTCTAGCATTGTCCTTTACTCTGCTTTCTTGAAGGAGTGCCACGTGCCGTCGGCGCCGATCGAGAGCCGCCACCACGTCCACTTCTTGGCATCCCGCATCGCCTTCGCCTCCTGCGGGCTGACAAGCCGCAGCAGGTCCACTTGCTCGGCCGGCGTCAACTGATCGAGCTTGGCCTCGGCGAGGTACGGCCACACGTAAATGGTGTTGTTCTCGATGTCCTTGCCCATCGGGACGTCGGCCGATTTCATTTCGAGAATGTTGGCGAGGATGGCAAGAATTTCACGCCCCTCGCCGTCGCCGGAAAGTTTCTTCCAGACGGCGATCGGATCCTCGCCTGCGGCAGCGGCGACATCGGGCTTCATCTCGTTCCACTCGAGCGGAACGGTAAGGTCCTCGATGCGGCCCGAATGCGCGGCAGCAAGTATCGCTTGGCGCATCTCCTCGACGGGTGCCGGAAGAGGCTTAACGGGGGCTGCAGGATGATGATGGCTCTCGGGCTCTCCAGGTCCCCTGTGCCCTTCCAGCGCAGGGGCGGTCCCATGATAGACAAGCACCAGCACCGCAAGTACGACTACGAGCAGGCGACTCGGGTTTGGCTGGCGCAGGTAAGGCATCGGCGAGCTCCAGGTGCTGCCAAGGTGTTAACCTCGCGACGTGCGGCGCGCAATCGTCGGGCGAGACTGCCGGCGGCGCCGCATCTGCGTGCCGCCGCTTGCGTTCGCTAAGTGGCCGACACGGGACCGTTGATGCATTTTCTGCCTAATCCCCTCATCATTCCCATCGGCGTCATTATCGGGATTCTCGTGGCAGCGCCTGTCGGCCCGGTCAACGTGCTGTGCATCCAGCGCGCGATCGAGCGGGGCTTCTGGGGCGGCCTTGCGGCGGGTCTGGGCGCCATGCTCGGCGACGGTCTGATCGCGCTGTGCGCCGCACTCGGCGTCGGAGCCATTTCCGGCGCAGTCGCCTATCACCGGCTCACCATCGAGATCGTCGGCGGGCTTGTCTTGGTCGCGTTCGGATTGCGTCTCTACTTCGCAACGCCGCGGTTCGTTCCGATTGTGTCCGGCCAGGAGCAAAAGGAAACGCTGGTCGACTTCGTCTGGGATATCCCGCAGACATTTTTCTTGACCATCACAAATCCCGGAGCGGTGCTCGGCCTCTTTGCCATCTTCGGCGGCGTGTCGACCTTCGTGGAGGTAGACGGCTATGTCGACGCGCTGACGATCGTCGCGGCGGTCATGGCCGGCAGCCTCGCCTGGTGGGTAGGGCTATCGCACCTCATCGCGCGATTTCGCCATCTGCTGAGCGCGCCGCGCCTGGCGCTCATCAACAAAGTCACGGGTCTGTTGCTTCTGGGCTTTGGCGGGATCCTCGTAGGCGAAGTCATTCTGAAGTGGGCCAAGTTCTTCTAATTAATTTCTCGTAGAAGTCTCAGTGCGCCGGCGCTGGGGCCGCAGCTGGCTTCTTGACGAGCACCGCGAGAAGCGCGAGTCCGCCGAACAGAAACGTCAGCAGGAAGAACACGTCCGAAAAGGCGAGGATCGTGCCCTGCCGGTGCGCCATGCCGTAGAGCTGCTTCAGCGCCATCGCTTGCGCGTCGCTGCCGTAGGCGGAAAACTTCCGTGCCAACGCGTTGAGCGTGTCCATTGCCGGCGTCCGCGACCAGGTTATGGCCTCGTGCAGACGCGCCACGTGCAGGTCCGTTCTGTCGTTCAGCACGGTCGTCAGTCCGGCAAGCCCGACCGCGCCGCCCAAGTTGCGCATGAGGTTGAACAGGCCCGAAGCATTCTTGACGCGCTCGGGCGGCAGAGTGCCCAGCGAGATGTCGTTGATCGGGATGATCGACAGCATCAGCCCAACGCCACGGAAGATCTGCGGCCACAGCAACTCGTTGAAGTCCCAGTCCGCGGTGATCCACGTCATCTGCCAGGTGCCGATGGCGAAAAACAGAAATCCGGCCATCAGCATGTAGCGCTTGTCGACGTACGGCATCAGCCGGCCGGCGACGGGAGCAGTAGCAAACATCGCCAGACCCGAGACGAACATCGTCTCGCCGATCATCAAGGCGTTATAGCCGCGAATCTGGGCGAGATAGACCGGGTAGAGATAGGTCAGTCCGTAGAGCCCGATACCCAGCACGAACGAGAACAGCGAGCCGATCGCAAAGTTGCGGTTTGAGTACGCCGTCAGATCGACGATCGGATTGCGTGCGGTGAGCACGCGTACGAAGAACGCAATGGCGGCAATTCCCGCGACCCAGGCGAACAGCAGCACCGTATCGTCGCCGAACCAGTCGTTGCGCGGGCCCTCCTCGAGCACGTACTCCATGCCGCCAAGGAAGGCAGCCATGGCCAACAGACCGAACCAGTCGAAGGTGTCGAACAGCGACCAGTCGGGCTGGTCAAAATCGATGAGAGCCAACGCGGCGATCGTCACAGCGATGCCCGGGATGACATTGATGAAGAACAGCCAGTGCCAGGACAGCGCATCGGTCAAATAGCCCCCGACCGTCGGACCGATGGTGGGGGCCATGGTGGCGACGAGGCCGATCATCGGCGTGATGATGCTCATGCGCGAGCGCGGGAAAATAAGGTAGGCGGAGGCGAACACGGTCGGGATCATGCCGCCGCCGATGAAGCCCTGGATCGCGCGCCAGATGATCATCTCCTCGATCGAGGTCGACAGCCCGCACATAAGGCTTGCGGCCGAAAATCCAGCCGCCGAGATCGCAAACAGGACGCGGGTGCCGAGCGCGCGCGAGAGAAATCCCGACAGCGGGATCATCACCACCTCGGCGATCAGGTAGGCGGTCTGCACCCACGTGATTTCGTTGCTGCTGGCGGCGAGGCCGGCCTGGATGTCGGTCAGGGAGGCGGAGACGACCTGGATGTCGAGGATCGCCATGAACATGCCGAACACCATCGCGAGGAACGCAGCGAGGCGGCGTGGGTCGATGCGGTCGGCGGCGGGGGTGGACGTCCCCGCGGCAACCCGCATCGAGCCTATCGTTGTTGCACCACTGTCGGCCATGACTTAGCCCTCAACGCGATCGCGCGCCCTTAGTGCGCGACGCCCGCAACCTTTGCGTTGCTGCTGCGTGACGCCTGCGCGGCTTCTTTGGTGTTGACGCTGACAACGACTGACATGCCGGGCCGTAGCAGCTCTTTGGTCTTGAGCGTTGCCGGCACCTCGATGCGCACAGGTATGCGCTGCACGACCTTGGTGAAGTTGCCGGTGGCGTTGTCGGGCGGCAGCAGCGAGAACACGCTGCCAGATGCAGGAGCGACGCTTGCAACCTTGCCGGTGATGTCATGGTCGGGCAGCGCGTCGACGGACACAGTCACGTTCTGGCCCGGGCGCAGATTTTCGAGCTGCGTCTCCTTGAAGTTGGCGTCGATATAGACATCGTGGAGCGGTACCAGGCTCGCAAGCCGCTGCCCGGGCTGCACGTAATCGCCGCTCTGGACCGCGCGGTTGCCGACGACGCCGTCAAATGGCGCGCGGATGATTGCGAATGAAAGATCGCGCTCGGCCTTGGCGAGTGCGGTCTGGTATTGCTTCAAGGTGCGCTTGGCTTCTTCCTGCTGCGCCTTGAGCACGGCGACGTTGGCCTCGGCCGCGGCGATGGTCGCTTTGGCCGCTTCCACCGACGCAACAGCCTGATCACGGTTGGCCTGCGCCTGCTCGAGCGCCTGGCGGCTCGCGAACTCCTTGCCCGCGAGCGCCTGCTGGCGGGCGAGCTCCTGCTCGGCACGCAGCGCGCCGGCCTTGGCGGAGGCTAGTTGGGCGTTCGCCTGCGCGACCGCCGCTTCTTGCGCAGTCGTCTGCTTGCCGATGCGCTCAACGGCCGCCTGCTCGATTGCAACGTTGTCGTGCGCCGTCTCGACCGCCAGCTGATAGTCGCCATCGTCGATGCGGGCGATCACGTCGCCGGTGTGAACCTGCGCGTTGTCGTTGACGTCGACTGAGACGAGATAGCCCGGAATCTTCGCCGCCAGCGTAGCGGTATGCGCGCCGACATAAGCGTCGTCGGTCGAAACCTGGAACCGCCCGACACTCCACCAGTGCTCGCCGTACCAGCCGCCGAGCGCCAGCGCGACGATGAGCACTGTTAAGAGAACAAGCTTGCGCCTGCCGCCGGGTTTTGCGGCCGCCGGGGCCTTCTCCGCCGTCTGGGATGGTGATGGAGCTGCCTCGGGGGTCTCGGTTGCCGGCTGGCGCAAGCCCGCTGGTTGGGCCGCGACCTGCGGGGAGGCGTCGAGACGATCTGGCTTTACCAGCCGCGGGCCAGCGAGGCCGGGGTGCCTCTCGGAAGTTGTGTCTCCGGCGACCGAATCGTCTGCCACTGCGGGCACGGCGTTTTTGTTGCGCCTGAACATGCTGAAGTCCCTGAAGAAATTGGATCCCACTCGGCCCAACCGCAATGACTGAACCGTTCGGTCATTAGTTGACTTAAAGGGCGGATAGGCTTACGTCAATAGCGACCGAACGGTTCGGTCAAATTGTAGCAATCCTGGTTTTGAAGGCTCGAATGGCCGAAACATTGGCTCGTACCGCTGCCCCCGCAGCCCCGCTGACGGAGGAAAGCGCCAAGCGCAAGCAGATCATCGAGGGCGCCCGCGCGCTGTTCATGTCGCAAGGCTTCGACGCCGCCAGCATGGGCGAGATCGCGCGCAAAGCCGGCGTCTCGAAGGGCACGCTCTACGTCTACTTCGACAGCAAGGAGCGCCTGTTTGAGGCGATCGTGGAGGATGCGCGCGCGGGCCAGGCCGAGCAGGTGTTCGCGCTGGACAGCTCCGATCGCGACGTCGCCGCGGTGCTGATGCGGCTCGGCGCCGCCTACGTGCGCTTCCTGTGCCAGCCGGCGGCGATCTCACCGCTGCGCACCGTGATCGCGATTGCCGACCGCATGCCGGAGCTTGGGCGCAAATTTTATGAGTTCGGACCGATGTGCGGTATTGGCCGCCTGGCGACGTACCTGCAGGATCAGGTCGAGGCTGGCGTGCTCGCGATAGAAGATTGCGAAGTGGCGGCGGCGCAGTTTCTCGATTCCTGCCAGTCGACCATGTTCAAGCCGGTGATCTTCAACGCTGGCCCGCCTCCCACCGAGGAGCGCATCGCGCACGTCGTCGGCACGGCGGTGCGCGTGTTCTTGCGTTCGTATCAGAAGGGCTGAGGACTGAGGAATAGGCCGGCCAGCGGGACTACTGCTTGACCCTATTGAGAGTGAACTCGCCCGTATTGATGCGCCCCTCAAGCCCCCGTGTCAGACCGATGACCGCCTCCTCGCCGAACTGCCCGACGAGATCGGTCAGCGCGGTAAACAGCGCGGCATAGGCCATCTGCTCGGTCGGAACACCGCTTTCGGTACCCTCGTCCCAAGCCTCGAGAATCAGGCTCAGCGCCTTGAAGGACGGATCGTTGCGATCCGTGCCTTTGAACATCGCGTCCATTAATCCCCCAATCTCTGCATCGCGATGGTCTGTGATCCATCGCTGCGCCCCTGCCTCGCACCCCGTGAAGTCCCTAGCACGCGTCTTGTCGCGCGCAGGCGACGGTCGCCGTTCACCGTAAACGTGACGCAGTCGATTTGGTGTCCGTTAGGGCACAGTCTTGACGATACCGTCCGCGAGCTGAGCGCCCTCGGTGAGGAAGCGGTTGATGGCCGTCTGCGCCGAGGGGCTGCACGTATTGTAAGTGCGGCTGTAGCTGCGGTAACCCTTGTTGAAGCTGCGCGTGAGCTTGGCGCGCCTCAGAGGTGTTGACCCTTCCGATTGGATGAGTTGCCCCATGCGGTCCCGCCAGAGCTGACCTTCGTCCGCCCCGCACAACTCGCGCAGATAGTGCACGGCCCCGAGAATTTCCGACAATCGGTACAGACGCTCGTCGTAAGGCTTGCTGTCATTGGTCGTCGCTGCGTTCGCAGGGGATGCCGCGAGAAGGGCCGCGATCAGTCCGATCAGGATGGCGCCCGGCAGGCCGAGGCGGCCATGGATCTTTCGGGGATTGGAAAGCCTAGATGTCATTGCCAAAACATTAGCACCGATTCTCAGCAGCGTTGCGTCAGCTAGGCGCGCGGCCGGGAGCTTCCCCGCACCGCCGCGCTCGTGCACCTGGTCCTTCTCATACGGCGCCGGGCACACTACTTTAAGTCCATGTGCTCGCGCTACAGCCTCACCTCGCCGCACGAAGCCGTGCGCGCCTATTTCCGATACGTCAACGAGGCGCCATTTCCGCCGCGCTACAATATCGCGCCCTCACAACCCGTCGCCATAGTGCGCACCGCACTCAGCGGGCCGCGCGAGCTTGCACTCGTGCGCTGGGGCCTGATCCCAGGCTGGGTCAAAGATCCGCGCGCGTTCAAAATGTTGATCAATGCGCGGGGCGAGACCGCCGCCGACAAGCCTTCCTTCCGCGCTGCGATGCGCCACCGCCGCTGCCTTGTGCCGGCCGACGGGTTCTACGAATGGACGGGGGCACCGGGCTCCAAGCGGCCGCATCTCATTCGCCCGCGTCAAGGAGGCCCGATGGCAATGGCCGGCATCTTCGAGCACTGGCAAGGCGCCGATGGCAGCGAGATTGAAACCCTGGCAATTCTCACTGTAGCCGCCAACCGCACGATGTCGGTATTGCACGACCGCATGCCGGCGATCCTGGCGCCCGAGCATTTTGACGTCTGGCTCGACTGCAGGCCGGGCACGACGGAGATGATCGCCGACCTGCTTGCTCCCGCGCCCGAGGACCTGCTCGAGATTGTCGAGGTCAGCCGCAAACTGAACAACGCACGCAATGAGGGCCCCGAAGTCCAGGAGCCCACCACCACTGCCCTTCTGCTTTGACCGTTACCCGTAATATCCTGATGTTTCGAGGGGATGCGCACTTCTCGGCCTCATGTTAAGTGATCGGGCTAGGACGCCGCCGCGCTCGACAGCGCGATGATCGCGGGTATGCTCGGGGGCGAGCTTTAAACAGTGAGGAGCGTGCGCGATGGGCTACCGGGGGGCGGATCTCGATCTGCGTACTGCGCGCACGTTCAGCGCGACCTCCACCGACACCATGGGCGGGTTTGACGATCCGCCCGCGCGCGCCGAGCCGGACGAGCCGGCGTTGTGGGTCGATGACACGCTGCTCGCATGTGCAAATCAAGCCTACGACATCGCTGCGGCCCATCGCGCACGCGAGGTGCGGCTCGATCATCTGGTACATGCGTTCACGCGCAGCGAGGCCGCGGCTGCCGAGCTTGAAGCGCGCGGTGTGCGCGTTCCAGCACTCCGTCGCGACAGCGCCATGGCCGTCGCGAACGAGATCGCTTCGGCTCCGCCAGAAGATAGCGAGAACCCGCACCCATCCGCCGAGCTTGAGGAGGTACTACGCCTCGCCGTGAATGACGCCGCCAATGCCAATAGGGCTGCCAGCGTCGGAGACGTTCTGCATGTGCTGATCGATCTGCGCAGCGACGCGCCGGGAAGCGCGCTTTTGCTGCGCCACTCGCCGCGCGCGACGGGCCGCGAGTTCTGGAGCACGCTTGTATCGACCCGCCCGGCGCGCGCGTCCGTTGCATCCCCCGCTCGCTCGACCGACAGTGGCGAGCCTGTTCGTGTTCAGCAAGCCCCGGCGATGGCAGCCGCGCCGGCGAAGCCTGCGGCTCCAGCCGAGCAGAAACGACCAGCCGAACTCACCATCGTGCAGGGCTTGCTCGATCGCCTGTCCGAGATCGAGCGCGCGATGTCGGACCGGATGGAAGCTGTGGAATCAGCGTTGGGCAGCATCATGCCGGCGCGCCTCGATCTGGACGCCGTGGCGCAACGCATGGACGCGATCGAGCGTTCGTCCCGCGCACCCAACGGTACGAGCGAGCTCAACGATCGGCTCGCGGCGCTCGAGCGGCAGCTGGCCGACGAGCGCGCCGAACGCATCGAGACGCTGTCGTCGCTGTCGGCCGACGTGAAAGCGCTGGTCAGCGCGCTCGGCGCCGCCGCACCTGGCACCAACCAACCCTCGATAGTCGAGCGGCTGCAGATTTTGGCCGAGGATATCGACAATCATCGTGACTCCACTGGCGCGCACTTTGGCGACAGGCTCGCCGCCATCGAGCAGGGGCTCGAGCAACAGGCGGAGAAGCTTGCGGCGGATCTCGCCGAAGTGAATGAGTTCGTGACGAAGCTCGGCGTAAATCAGCAGTTGCTGGCGGGGTCGATGGATCAGTGGCGCAGCAATGACGCCGGCGAGATACATCTCATCAATTCGCGCCTTGGCGCTGTGCAAGAAGATGGGACCAAGCGGCTGAAGATGTTGGAGCGCTTGAGCGCGGACATCGAGGCGCTATCGCAACTCGCTCTCGAGGAACCAAAGCCCAGCGAGACAAAAAGCGACGGCGGCTTGCGCGAGCGGTTGCAGTTCCGCCAATGGCTGCTTGGCACCGAGGACTGGATCAAGGCCAGCTGGCAGAAGCGACCGGGCACAAACTGGCTGAAGCGCTGAGCCATAGCGCTGCTGGTCAACGGGTGCAGGCCACAAAAGTAGTCATGTGCGCGCCTCCCGTCGATCCCAGACGGAGAGGACAATATCCTCATTGTGTGGCAGGCGAAAACTGCTTCGGATTATTTCGGCGCATCGCATCGGCGCAACGCGCTACAGTAGCTTGCCCGGGTTGAGAATGCCCTTGGGATCGAACGCCGTCTTGATCCGGCGCATGAGGTCGAGCTCGATAGTGCTCTTGAACCGGCGCAGTTCGCTTCGCTTCATCTGCCCGATGCCGTGCTCGGCGGAGATCGAGCCGCCCATCGACGCAACGAGGTCGTGCACGCGGCCGGACAGTTTTTCCCACAGCGCGAGGAACGCGGCCTTGTCCATGCCGGATGGCTGGGTGATGTTGTAATGCACGTTGCCGTCGCCGAAGTGGCCGAAAGCGACGGGCCGCGCGCCGGGACACTCCGCCTCGATGAGAGCAGCCGCGCGCTGCAGAAACTCGGGGATGCGCGCGATCGGCACGGAGATGTCGTGCTTGATGCTGCCGCCTTCGGGCTTTTGCGCCTCCGAAATCGTCTCGCGCAACCGCCACAGCGCCTGCGCCTGCGCGAGCGAGCCCGCGATGGTGGCGTCTGCGATGACACCGTGCTCGGAAGCCTCGGCAAGGAGCCGTTCGAGCATGACGCCGGCGCTGCCGTCGCTGGTCGGGCTGGAAATCTCGATCAGCGCGTACCAGGGCGCGGGCTTCGGCAGAGGCGGGCGTGTTTGCGGGATGTGGCGCAGGACAAGCTCGACCGAGAGTTTGTTCATGAACTCGAAGGCCGTGAGCCGGTCGCTCGCGCCCGTTTCCGCCATCCTGAACAATGCGAGGGCAGCATCCGCGTCAGGGAGTGCGACGAACGCGGTCGCTGTCTCGGCCGGCCGCGGAAACAGCTTCAGCGAAGCCGCGGTGATGACGCCGAGCGTTCCCTCCGATCCGATAAAGAGATCGCGCAGATCGTAGCCGGTATTGTCTTTCTTGAGCGACCTGAGGCCGTCCCAGATTTGTCCGTCCGGGAGCACCACCTCAAGCCCGAGCGCCAGCGCCCGCGCGTTGCCATACGCCAGAACGCCGACACCGCCGGCATTCGTCGCAAGCACGCCGCCGATCTCGCAGCTGCCTTCCGAGGGCAGACTCAACGGAAACAGGCGCCCGGCAGCTTTTGCCGTGTCTTGCGCGTGGGCGAGCGTGACGCCGGCTTCGACGATCATTGAGGTGCCGGCGGTATCCACCTCGCGCACGCGATTGAGCCGCGAAAGCGAGAGCACGACTTCGTTCCCGCTTGCAGAGGGGATCTGCCCGCCGACGAGGCCGGTGTTGCCACCCTGGGGCACGATGCCGATGCCTGCTTCGTTGGCGATCGCGAGGATCTGGGCGACGTCGCGAGCGGACCCCGGACGAACGACAAGAGCGGCTCGGCCGACATACAAGTCGCGCCACTCTCGCAAATAAGCCGCCTGCTCGCGCGGCTCGGAGATGGCGTGCGCGGCGCCGACGACGTCGATAAGCCGTTGCAGAACGGCAGGCGTTGGTCCGCTGAGTCCAGCTGCGTCCGCTGCTTGCGGTGTTCGGCGACTTACGAGTGGTTCTCCGGCGGCTTCGTAAGCTGTGGAAGACTTGTTAACAACCGCTAACACTTGGCAAATTTAGCTTGTCGCGACTTCTCCGCGCCAGCGAATCAAATTAGCGTCTGGCTGCGAATCATATTTGCATGCCTTTGGGGGGCAACATGCAGAGAACCGCTTTCAGCTTCGCTTTAGCGGTATTGTCGCTGCTTTCATCCTATGCCATCGCTGCAAGATGGCCGGACGTAGCAGCACCAGCAAAATCGGTCGTGGCTTCGACGCAGTCGGCGGTTGCCGCTGACGCTGCAAAGGCGCCGGTGGCCGTTGCAGTGGTCGTAGGGCTCGCCGACTGAGTCGGTCAAACTAACCGATTCCCATCGATCTCAACCGCGTGGCGCCGCAGCGCGCCGCAGGCGGTCGTTGATTGCCTCGCCGAGCCCATTCTCTGGGATCGGCATGACGGCGATTGCTGTCGCTCCCGACTGGTCGAGCGAACGCAGCGCGGCAAACAAATTGGCCGCCGCTTCCAAGAGATCCCCCGTCTTGCTCAGATTGATAACCGGACCTGTCGTCGGCGGCAGACTGGGGCCGAACGCCAGCAGTGCCTCGCCGGCCTGTGTACTCAGCGCGTCGAGTCGCACGTGCGCGCGTGGTGCGTAGTGGCTTGCGAGCTGACCCGGCGAGCGCGGTTTCTCGGTTGCGTCCTCGCCGCGCGCAAGCCTGAATTCCAGCACGGCTTCGATCGTTTCCGCCGGAATGGCACCTGAGCGCAGCAGAATGGGCACCGATCCCCGCGCGTCGATGACGGTCGATTCAAGCCCGTGCGCCGTGGCCCCTCCGTCGAGGATCATGGCGGCGCTGTCGCCCAAGTCGGCGAGCACGTGCTCGGCGCGGGTCGGGCTGACGTGCCCGGAGCGATTGGCGGAGGGCGCCGCGAGGGGCCGGTCGGTCTTGGCTAAGAGCGATTGCGCGATGGGATGGTCCGGGACGCGCAGCGCCACGCTGTCGAGGCCGGCGGTGACCAACTCGGACAGATCGGATTGGGCACGCCGGTCGAGCACCAGCGTGAGCGGCCCGGGCCAGAATGCTGCGGCGAGCCGTGCTGCGAGAGGCGTCACCACGGCGTATCGATCAACCTGCGTAGCGGAGGCGAGGTGCACGATCAAAGGATTAAAGCTCGGGCGGCCTTTGGCTGCGAAGAGGGCGGCGACGGCCTGACCGTTGGTCGCGTCCCCGCCGAGCCCGTAAACCGTCTCGGTCGGAAACGCGACGAGCCGGCCCTCCCGCAGCAGTGCCGCTGCGGACTGCAATGTCTCTTCCGTCACATTTTCGATGGCCATGATCGTCCTGATCTTCTCGCCTTGCGCGCCATGCTTAGCCCCTCGGGCTGAATTCTGTCCAAACTGCGTGTAGGATTCCCCGCATGCGGTTGGCTATCGACATCGGTCTTTGGTGTTTACGCGCGGCTTGCGCGGCGTTGGTGCTGGCTGCGGCTCCCGCGCAGGCCAACTGGCTTTCCAAGCTTTCAGGCGAGATGGGCATGGCCGGCGCCAAGGTGGCCCGGTCTGGCGGGCGCGGCCTTGAGCAGGCCGCGTCGCACCTCAGGGCATTGCCGGCGACCGCGGGCGCCGGGGCGCTGGCCGCCCATGCGACGCCCGAGGGCCACTGGCGGTTCGCCAATCGCGCCGGCGATGTGTTCACGGCGGGAACGCCGGCCGAGCTCAAGCGCGTTGTGCCGACGCTGCTGCCGAGGTGCCAGCCGGCGAGAGCAAGCTCACGATCTACCTCTCCGAGGACACGGTGTTCGGCGAGCGCGCGCTTCTGAAGGAATCTGCCCGAGGGCGCTACGCTGCGCATCGTTATCGGCAACGGCAGCTATCCGCTCATCTCGCGCCTCAGCGGCGATGTCCCGGCACTTTATGCAGCCGTGCGGCCGAACCTCGAGGTCGAGCTGGACGAGCTTGCGCTGTTCAAGGAAGCGGTCGCTCAGCTTGAGCGCCCCTTAAGCCGCGCGAATATCCGTACCCTTGCGCTCGAGCCCGGAGGACCGGCGGCGCTTGCCGTCCTCGCCGCGGTTCGACCCTGGGACGCGCTCAGCTCTGGTCGATGCGATCGATCCGGTCGAGCTGCCGGGCGCCTTGCGCCGTGTGCGCGGGCAGACCGTGCTGGTTACGGGGCGCATCGAGGACAACCTTCTGTTGTTCCGGCCGCCGAGCGGGGCAGAGCAGAGCCTGAAAGTCATCGGCCTGATCGATGCGGCGGATGCAGCCGATGTCAATCTCGTCATCCTGCAGGCCCCGGTGCCGCGACAGCCGGGAGGCCGCAACTGGCTATGGCAGCGCATCGCCGTGGGCGGTCTCGATGATGCATTGAAGCGAGCGACGTTCGGCGACTTTCTCGATGCGCTCGCGGCCAATCGCGGCATCTTCCGCGTCGCTGTTTCGCGCGACGGAGGCGGTCGCGTCGTGCTGCGCGCCGTTGCTGGCGACGATACAGAGCCGCTGACCGGCATGCTCGGCGGCTGGCTGGCAGATGCGGCATCGAGCATCACGGGTAACGTCATCACCAGCGCCGTGGAGGTGCATGCGCGCGATCAGGCGCGTCAGGCCGAGCTCGATCGCCGACTTCGTACCGTTCGTTCCGTCCGGTTTGCAGATCGCTTATCTGGTCGGCGTGATCGCAGGGCTGCTTGGCTGGCCGGTGGCGAGCGCATGGTGGCAACGCATCTGGCCCAAGGAAAAACGCATCGAGTATGGGGGCGAAGCCGGATTCAGGGCGGCTCAGGGTGCGCGCCTGCTCGCGTTCGTGCTGCTGTTCTTGCCCGTGGCCGGCTTGCCGGCTCTCGTCGTCGCGACGGCGTTGCAGCTGTTTGGCATCGTGCTGCTGCCGGTTCGGCTCGTCGGCTGGCTTGCCGGGCGCGCTTCGCCGAGAGGTGGGTAGACGCGCCGATGGCAGGGCTCAGCGGCAAGACGCTTTTCATCACCGGGGCCAGTCGCGGCATCGGTTTAGCGATCGCCAAGCGCGCCGCTGCCGATGGAGCCAACATAGCTATCGTCGCCAAGACGCAAGAGCCTCATCCCAAGCTCGAAGGAACGATTGAGACGGCGATGGCCGAGATCGAAGCCGCTGGCGGGCGCGCGCTTGGCTTACCCTGCGACATCCGGTTTGAGGAGGAAGTGGAGCGCGCAGTGGTTGCCACGGTGTCAAAGTTCGGCGGCATTGATATCTGCGTCAACAACGCGAGCGCCCTGGCGCTCACCGGTATTGATGCAACGCCGATGAAGCGCTTCGATCTTCTCATGTCGGTCAACGCGCGCGGCACCTACCTGTGCACCAAGCTCTGCCTGCCGCATCTGCGCAAGGCTGCCAATCCGCACGTGCTCATGCTTTCCCCTCCGCTCGAGTTGCGCCCCGATTGGTTTGCAGGCCATCTCGCGTACTCGATGGCGAAGTACGGGATGAGCCTGTGCGTGCTGGGCCTCGCCGAAGAGCTGAAAGCGGACGGCATCGCGGTCAATGCCCTGTGGCCGCGCTCGACGATTGCGACCGCGGCGATCCGCAACGTGCTGGGCGGGGAACGCGTCTGGCGCATGAGCCGCAAGCCCGACATCGTCGCCGACGCCGCCCACCTCGTATTTGCGCAGCCGGCCAAGACATTCACCGGCAATTTTCTGATCGACGACAGCTTCCTCTACGAGACCGGCGGGGTGAAGGATTTTGCCAGATACTCCGTCGAGCCCGGCACGCCGCTCGCGCCCGACTTCTTCGTGCCGGATACGCCCCCGCCTCCTCCTGGGGTCATCATCGCGAAGAATTTACGCTTTGACGGCTTGCGCTAGCCCTTTTGAGGGATCGCGCTAAGATCACGGCTTGAATATACGAGCCGTCAAATAGAAGCCCGATCCTGAATGGCCACGCTCCTCGTCACGCACCCGTCTTTCGTCAACCACGACACCGGCCCCGGCCATCCCGAGCGTCCCGATCGTATGCGGGCGATCGACAAGGTCCTGGCGCACGATGCGTTCAAGGATCTCGTGCGCGAGGAAGCTCCGCTGCGCGATGACCTTGAGGAGCACATCCTTGCGGCGCATCCCAAAGCGTTCCTCGATGATATCCGCGCGATCGCCACGGGCCCGATCAACGGCACGCGACACATCGACGGCGATACCGTCATCTCGAAAGGCTCCTGGGAGGCGGCACAGCGCGCGGTCGGCGCGGGCCTGCATGCGGTCGATGCCGTCATGTCGGGGCGAGCCGCCAACGCCTTTTGCCAGGTGCGCCCGCCGGGCCACCACGCCGAGGCCAATCGCGCGATGGGCTTTTGCCTGTTCTCGAACGCGGCGATCGCGGGGCTTTACGCACGCGCAAAGCACGGCGCGGAGCGTATTGCGGTTGTCGATTTCGACGTTCATCACGGAAATGGAACGCAGGACATCTTCTGGTCGGATAAAGATTTGTTCTACGGCTCGACGCACCAGATGCCGCTCTTTCCCGGCACCGGGGCCTTGAAGGAAACGGGTGTCGGCAACATCTTCAACGCGCCGTTGCACGCCGGCGACGGCGGCGAGCAGTTCCGCGAGGCGTTCGAATCGCGCATTCTCCCCAGCTTGCGCAACTTCGGCCCCGACCTGGTGGTAATCTCGGCGGGCTTCGACGCACACCGCGCCGATCCGCTGGCAAATCTGCAGCTCGTCGAGGCCGATTTCATGTGGGCGACGGAAAAGCTCGCCGACATGGCGAAGCGGCACGCCAAAGGTCGCGTGGTCTCGATGCTGGAAGGCGGGTACGACCTGACGGCCTTGGCGCGATCGGTAGCCGTGCACGTCAAGACGCTGATGGACGTTGGCGCGTGAACGCGAGAGCAGAATTTTCAGGATGCACGAAATGAGCGTCGCCAAGACAAGCGCCAAGCACGCCGACGTCAAGGAGATGACGTTCGAGCGCGCGCTGAAGGAGCTCGAGTCGATCGTGAACCGGCTCGAGCGCGGCGACGTCGAGCTGGAAGAGTTGATCACGATCTATGAGCGCGGTGAGGTTTTGAAGGAGCACTGCGAGCGCCTCTTGAAGCAGGCCGAGGCGCGTGTCGAAAAGCTCACCTTTGCCGCCGATGGCACCCCTAAAGGCGCGACGCCGTTGGATCCCAAGTCGGATCCCCAACAGTAGCGCTCGGCTCCCGGACGAGGGGCTAAGATTCCAAGTCCACCAAAGCGTTGGTACACGCACGGCCGCAGATTGCCGGCGCACCTTGAGCGCGGGGGGACGGTTCGTGCGCAAAATTTGATCGCCCATTGCATCCCCTCTGGTCGCGGAACGTGCGCCAAATCCCTGGTGTGCGACATGCAACCCGGATAGTCTTTCCCGATGCCTCGGGGTGCACCTCGACTGATCGAGGGCTGACTTTTGGAGGCAGTTGAGTAGGGAAGGGGAAAGTCATGAAGGTTGCTGTGAAAGGTTTGGGCGCCCTGGTCGCGAGCGCGCTGGTGTTGGGGATGCTGACCACTGCTCCCGCTAGCGCTGGGGACAGGGTCTTCAAGGACATCTGCAAGCGGATCGACGGCGATCTGCGGCGGCTCGATAAAGAGCTGTTCGGCTGGATGAAGCGCTGATTATTTCGAGCCGTCGGGTCCGTCGGGGCGAAGCTCGGGCGGACCCGATTGTATCTTTCGGCCGGACTTTGCCGCGTCGCTAAACCTCAAATCTTGCGGCTGTCGTAGGCCCAATGCAGCAGCGCTTGGCGCTGGCGCTTTCTGCACATCACGTCGCCCCGCTCGCAGTTACGCTCGATCTGGCGCACATGGCGGCGCATTGCCTTCCAGCGTTTGATCTGACGCGCGTCCTCCTCCGGCGTGCGCCGCCCGAGATAATAGCGGCAATACCATTGGAACCAGCCGCGCGGATCATCGGGGTGGAGCCAGCCCTTGCGCTGCCACTCCGATAGCGGCTGGCTCGCGTCGGTGCCGAAGTAATTGAGCCGGCAGTCGCGCTTGTCCGTCGCCAGCTTGGCACGGGTGAACCAGCTCTTGGGAAATTCGTTCTTCCCGTCGGTCATGTACTTGCCGCAGAAAATTCCGAGCTGCAGCATTTGAGCAGGGGTCAGCTCGGGCTTGAACTCAGGATCGAAGTTGCGGCCCTGTGGTGCAGAGAGCGTATAGCGGTAGCCCCGCTGCATCAGATCATTGACTAAAATTGTCCGTTTTCGCATCGCCGCTCCATGTCGACGCTACGCTACTGCCTTAAAAAAACACGTCAATTGGCGCTTTGGAGAGGATTGCAATCGTGCAGCGTTGAGCGTCCACAGGCGGGGCTAGCGCGGCGTGGCCAAGCCTTGTAGGTTGCCGCCGTCCTCAGGGGGGCTTCGAGACTTTGGTCCTTTAGCCGAGACTTGAGGACGCGTGTTCGTAAAATGGGAGAACTAAAGATGAAGTTCGGCGTCAAAGGACTTGCAGCTCTGTTGAGCAGCATCGCCATCATGAGCGCAATGGCTGCTACGCCTGCCAGCGCTTGTCATTGGAAGCGTGGTTGCCACGGCTGCCATCATAAGGCCCATTGCGGCCATCACCATAGGCACCACCGCTGCGGCTGGTAAGAGCCTAAGGTCGATACAAGCAAATGCGGCGCGGCTCCCCCGGAGCCGCGCTCTTGTTTTTTGGGGCCAGCGCGGCGTTTTATGCTCTCTTGCGACGGCCCCCGAGTGTGACATAACCCAAGGGTGGCAGAGCGAGAGCGCTCGCCGAAACCGGATGCTCCAAGTCTGGCCGCTCCATTTTTGGGCGGCAAAGCCTGGATGGCCCAAGTCTGGATGCCCCGCTCGTGACCAAGGACTCCATCACCCCTTTGCTCGATCGCGTGAAATCTCCTGAGGATCTGCGCGCGTTACCTGAAGCCGATTTGCCGCAACTCGCCGCCGAATTGCGCCAGGAAACGATCGATGCGGTTTCTGTAACAGGCGGCCACCTCGGAGCCGGTCTCGGCGTAGTGGAGCTGACTGTTGCTCTCCACTACCTGTTCGATACCCCGCGCGATCGCCTTGTCTGGGACGTGGGACATCAAACTTACCCGCACAAAATCCTAACGCGCCGCCGCGACCGCATCCGCACCCTGCGCCAACCGGGCGGGTTGTCTGGCTTCACCAAGCGCAGCGAGAGCGAGTACGACCCGTTCGGCGCGGCTCACTCCTCCACGTCGATTTCAGCCGGGCTCGGCATGGCGGTCGCACGCGACCTTGCAGGCCGGGACAACAATGTCGTGTGCGTGATCGGCGACGGTGCCATGTCGGCTGGCATGGCCTACGAAGCGATGAATAACGCCGGCGCGCGCGATGAGCGCCTCATCGTGGTCCTGAACGACAACGACATGTCGATCGCGCCGCCGACGGGTGCGCTCAGTGCCTACCTTGCACGCATCACCTCGAGCGGCACCTATCTCTACCTGCGCGATATCGCAAAGCAGCTGGCAAAGCAGCTCCCCAAGAGCTGGGAGCGGCGCGCGGCGCGCATGGAGGAATATACGCGCCACCTATGGCAGGGCGGGGCCTGGTTCGAGGAACTGGGCTTCTATTACGTCGGCCCCATCGACGGGCACAACTTCGATCACCTGCTGCCGGTGTTGCGCAACGTGCGCGACGCCAAGGTCGGTCCGGTCCTCGTCCACGTCGTCACCAAAAAAGGGAAGGGCTACGCGCCTGCGGAGGCATCCGACGACAAATATCACGGCGTCGCCAAGTTCAATGTCGTCACGGGAGCGCAGGTCAAGCCCGTTCCCAATGCGCCGAGCTTCACTAAGGTATTCGCCGAAAGCCTCATCGCTGAGGCGCGCAAGGACGACAAGATTGTCGCCATAACGGCCGCCATGCCCGACGGCACGGGCCTCGACCTGTTCGGCAAGGAATTCCCGGATCGCACCTTCGACGTCGGTATCGCCGAGCAGCACGCGGTGACCTTCGCTGGTGGCCTCGCATCGGAAGGCCTGAAGCCGTTTGCGGCGATCTATTCGACCTTCCTGCAGCGCGCCTACGATCAGGTCGTGCACGACATCGCGATTCAACGCTTGCCCGTGCGCTTTGCTCTCGATCGCGCCGGGCTCGTCGGGGCGGACGGGCCGACGCATGCGGGATCGTTCGACTTGGCCTATCTCGGATGCCTCCCGGGTTTCGTCATCATGGCGCCGGCGGACGAGGCCGAGCTCAAGCATATGGTCGCGACTGCGGCCGCCATCGACGACGGCCCGAGCGCGGTGCGATATCCGCGCGGGGAAGGCACCGGCATCGACATGCCGCAGGAAGGCGTTCCGCTGCCGATCGGCAAGGGCCGCATCCTGCGCGAGGGCACTGCGGTGGCGCTGCTGTCGCTGGGCACGCGGGCAGCCGAGTGCCTGAAGGCTGCCGACCAGCTTGCCGCCTTCGGCCTTTCGACCACGGTCGCCGACGCGCGCTTCGCAAAACCGATCGACGAGGACCTCGTGCGCCGGCTCGCACAGAATCACGAGGTGCTGGTCACGGTGGAGGAAGGCTCGATCGGTGGATTCGGCAGCCACGTGCTGCAGTTCCTTGCCACGAGCGGCCTGCTCGATCGCGGGCTCAAGGTGCGCACCATGGCGCTGCCCGATACCTTCATCGATCAGGACAAGCCCGAGCGGATGTACGAGATCGCTGGCCTGTCGGCCTCGGGCATCGTCGCGACCGTGCTGGCGGCGCTCGGTCGCGAGACACTGACGGGCGAAGCCAGCCGCGCTTAGTCGTTTCGCGGCGCCTGCTCGCCGCGTCGTCTATTCAACCGTGATCGTCACCACCTCCGACTGCACCGGCGGGACGAATGGGATGTGGCTCTTGTCGGCGAACACATCCTGCAGGGTGTGCTTTCCGGGGGAGAGCTCGACCTGCCCTTCCGTCTGCGCTTTGCCATAGTGGATATGGTTGGCATCGGCCGGCACCGGTGCGCCGGAATTGTCAGGCTGGGCGTCGATCAGTAGATGATGGTGGCCGCTGTTGGGCGTATCGCTGCCAGCCGGCGCCAGCACCATGCCTTCGACGTTGAATTTCACGGTGACGGGGCTTTTCACGGTCGCGCCGTCCTTGGGCTCGGTGATAAAGACCTTCGCACCCGCCGGAGATGGCGTGCGAGCCTCATCGCCGGGCTTCGGCGCGTTTTTCAATTCCGCTGTCGGCGACGCGCCGTTGTCGGCTTCTTTCTTTGCCGGCGAGCCACTATCGCCGCAGGCTGCGAGCGACAGCACCACGAGTGTGGCGAGGATTGCGCGTTTCATGTGGGTTCCTCCATATGCGGGGGGCGGGGGCTGAGCAGCTTCGGCTAGAGTAGCGTACACTTTGAGACATGCGAAAGCGATTGGATCTCGCCCTAGTGCAGCGCGGCCTCGTACCGAGCCGGTCGCGCGCGCAAGATCTTATTAGGGACGGCAAGGTGCTCGTCGATCACAAAGTTTGCACCAAGACGAGCGCCGAGGTGGATGCGCGTCAATTGCTCGCGCTCCATGCAGATGCTCCGCGTGGCGTATCGCGCGGTGCCACGAAGCTCGTGGCGGCGCTAAAGGATTTCGGTTTTGATCCGCGCGGGCGCATCGCGCTCGACGTCGGCGCCTCCACGGGTGGCTTCACGGAAGTGCTGCTCGAATGTGGTGCCGCGAAAGTCTATGCGGTCGATGTCGGCCATGATCAGCTGCATGAGCGTTTGCGCAGCGATCAGCGCGTTGTTTCGCTCGAGGGCTGCGACGCGCGCCAACTATCGCCTGCCATCGTGCCCGAGCCCGTCGCGGCGATCGCCGCGGATCTGAGCTTCATCTCGATCACCAAGGCGCTTGCCCCCGCGCTCGCACTTGCCGCGCCGGGCGCTTGGCTCGTCTTGCTGATCAAGCCCCAGTTCGAGGTCGGCCGCGAACGCATCGGCAAGGGTGGCATCGTTCGCGACGCCGACGCGCGTCGGGTGGCGGTCGAGACTGTTACCGCCTGGCTGGCGAAAATTCCCGGCTGGCGCATCGTCAAGGTGATCACCTCGCCGATCAAGGGGTCGGCTCAGGTAACGAGGAGTTCCTGCTGGGCGCGGTCTACGATGGGTGACAACTTGGGGCTCGATATTTCGCGGTTGGGTGCGCAGGGCGACGGCATCGCCGACACGCCGATGGGCCCGGTGTATGTGCCCTATGTGCTGCCCGGCGAGCAGGTGCAGGCGGAAGTGAAGGGCGACCGCGGGCGGCTCATCGCGGTCATGCGCGCAAGCCGCGAGCGTGTCGCTCCTGTGTGCCGCCACTTTACCCATTGCGGCGGCTGCGCGTTGCAGCACCTCGAGCGCGGCGCCTACTTGGCCTGGAAGCGCGAGCAGGTGAGTGCTGTGTTCGCGGCGCGCGGGATCGATGCGCCGGTCGCACCCGTGATCAGCGTCGGGCTTGGTGCAAGGCGGCGGGCGACGTTCTCGGCGCGGCGCACGGGTCGCGGCATGGTGCTCGGCTTCTACGAGGCAAAGGGCCACGACATCGTCGACCTGCACGAATGCCCGGTCACCGCTTCCGCGATCGTGGAGGCGCTGCCGGCCTTGAAGCGTCTCGCCGAGCCGTTAGCCTCGCGACGTCTCGCGGTGCGCCTCGCCGTGACGCTCGCCGCCAACGGGCTCGACATCGCGATCGAGGATGTGCCCGCCGAGCTTGGCCCTGAGCTGCGCGAGCGGATCGCGCACGAGGCGGCGCGGGCCAAGTTTGCGCGTGTGACGCTCGCCGGCGAGACGATCTACCAGAGCACGGTGCCGGCGGTGCGCTTTGGAGCCGCCAACGTCGTGCTGCCTCCGCGCACATTCTTGCAGGCAGCCCCCGCAGCGGAATCGGAGATGGTGCGGCTGCTGACGACAGCGCTCGCTCCGGCAAAACGCATCGCCGATCTCTTTTGCGGGCTTGGGACTTTCACGTTTCCTCTGGCCAAGGCCGCTGCGATCCTAGCGGTCGACGGCGATCGCCAGGCGATTGCCTCGCTCGCCAACGCCGCAAAGCGCACGCCGGGGCTGAAACCCATCGAGACAAAGGTGCGCGATCTCTTCCGCGAGCCGCTGTCGGTGCGCGAGCTCATCGCCTTCGACGCCGTGGTCTTCGATCCTCCGCGCGCCGGTGCAGCGTCGCAGGCGGTCGCGCTGGCGCAGTCGCAGGTCGCGTTCGTGGCTGCGGTCTCGTGCAACCCAGCGACGCTCGCGCGCGATGCGCGCATCCTGATCGACGGCGGCTACAAGCTCGAGCGTGTGACGCCGATCGACCAATTCCTCTACTCGCCGCACATCGAGGCGGTCGCGATTTTTCGGCGAAATTGATCTAGGGCAGGCCAGCGAGCGCTAAAGCAGCTTGCCCATGACGACGGCGGTGTCGAGCATGCGGTTGGAGAAGCCCCACTCGTTGTCGTACCAGGCGAGAACGCGGGCGAGCTGGCCATCGACGATCTGCGTTTGCGTTGAATCGAAATTCGTCGAATAGGCCGAATGATTGAAGTCGATGGAGACAAGCTCCTCCGTGACGTAGCTCAGGATACCTTTGAGCTGCTGACGCGAGGCATGCTCCATCGCCAGGTTGATTTCCTCGACGGTCGTTTCGCGTCCGGGCACGAATTTGAGATCGATCGCTGAGACGTTGGGCGTCGGCACCCGGATCGATGTCCCGTCGAGCCGCCCTTTGAGCTCGGGCAGCACCAGCCCGACAGCCGAGGCGGCGCCGGTCGACGTCGGAATCATCGACAGAGCGGCTGCACGCGCGCGCCGCATATCCTTATGCGCCTGGTCGAGAATGCGTTGGTCGTTCGTGTAGGCGTGAACAGTGGTCATGAAACCGGACTTGATGCCGACGAGGTCGTTCAGGACCTTTGCAACCGGTGCGAGGCAGTTTGTCGTGCATGAGGCATTGGAGACGACCTTGTGCTCAGGAGTGAGCTTTTCGTGATTGACGCCGTACACCACCGTCAGGTCCGCGCCCTTTGATGGCGCAGAAACGAGCACGCGCTTGGCGCCCGCCGTCAGATGCACCTCGGCCTTCGCCTTGTCGGTGAAAATTCCGGTGCATTCCATGACGATATCGATGCCGAGCTCCTTCCACGGCAGTTTGGAAGGATCCTTCTCGGACAGGACTTTGATAGGCGCGCCTAACCCTACGTCGATCGTGTTGCCATCGACTCGCACTTCGCCAGCGTAAGTCCCGTGTACGCTGTCATATTTGAACAGGTGCGCATTGTCCTTTGCCGGCACGAGATCGTTGATGGCGACGAACTGGAGGTCGCTGCGCTTGGCCTCAGCCGCAGCGCGCAGCACGTTCCTGCCGATGCGGCCGAAACCGGAAATTGCGACCTTCACTGCCATCGTTGCCTCCCCAGCAACACGGAATATTTTTCCATCGGCGCGCTGTTGCTGTGCGCCCTTTGCGGCGTCATTAACTGGACGCAGGGCTGTCGTGTCAATGCGGCGCGGGCGTTGCGGCGGGCGCGCGGGCGGACAGCGTTTTTGAGCGGGCGATTAAGAATTCTGTTGGGTCGCGCGCATTCGACGGCTGATTTGTTGACGCACTTCCAGGCTGGCCCATAAGGTCGACCACGGCATAGCCGTGGAACGCCAGCGGGGGCTTGGTGCGTTCCGGAGGGCAACCGATGGCTGAGCGGGCGAGCAGAAAGAGCAAGCGGCCGGTGCCGCGCAATCCCAATGCGGGACATGGCAATACGGGGCCGGCTCCCGTCACCGATCTGGCGCAGTCGAGCCGCATCAAGTCGCTCGAGCGTGATAATGCGCGCCTCCAGCAGCAGCTGGAGGAGGCGAACGAGCGCATTTTGCGCCTGGAAGAGAGCCGGACCGAGGCGGTGAACCGCATTGATTGGGTCATAGACTCGCTTCATAACATCCTCGAGAAAAGCGCTTGAGCGAACCAACGCGTAGCGGTGGGGGTGATGGGTCAAGTCGCGATCAACGTTAATGGGCGTCTCTATCGCTTCGATTGCGGTGAAGGCGAGGAGCAGCGGCTCCGGGAGCTTGCCGCTTACGTCAAGGGCCGCATCGAATCTCTGGTGATGGAATACGGCAAGGTCGGCGATGAGCGCCTCATGCTCACGGCGGCGCTGCTCATCACTGACGAACTCATGGATGCGCGCGCACAGCTGGCCGACATGGCGAAGCCGAGTCCGGAGCTGGCCCATGCCGAGAGCGTCGAGGGTGCTGCCAACGATCAGAGTGGCGAGCCCGTCGTCGAACCCCATGAGAACGAGCCGTCTGAGCCCGATCTGGGGGCGGATCTCTCTGAGCCCCCGCGCAAGGTCGCCGGCGGCGAAGCCTAACATTTCCTTAGCAGGCACACCGCCGAACGAGCTTGGATGTGCCGCGTAAAGCGCGCCCCGGCCCATGAAGCACCTGGAATTTTCACGCCAATGCTCTACATTCGTCTGGCTGCGGGGTGCGTTAGAAGCACATATGTTCCCCGGGGCCTATAAGATCCGCATGGGAGCTGTCCCTGGCCAGGACCGTGGTCTTGGGCACACGGCCCCCACCTACTTCTCGTAGGGACCACGCGGGATCATCCGCTTCGACGGCCACCGCGGCATTTTTACTTTTTGGGTCATGACGGCGAACGAAAAACGGGCAGAAAGAACCCGGGCGCTCGCCCGTCGTGCCGCCGCGTATGCGCGGCACGGACACGAAGCGGGCGAGTCGCTCGCGCGCCACGGGCTTAGATTCCTCACACTCACGCCTGGCGCCGTCGTCTCGGGCTTCTCAGCCATTCGCGACGAGATCGACCCTGCCCCTCTGATGAAAGATTTGGGAGAGTCGGGTTTTGGGCTTGCGCTGCCGGCAATGCAGGGCAAAGGCAAGCCGCTGCTGTTTCGCGCGTGGGCGCCAGGCGACGAGATGGCCGCCGCGCAATGGGGCATCGCCGAGCCCCACCCAGACAAACCCGTGCTCGACCCCGACGTGGTGCTGGTGCCGCTGCTGGCCTTCGACGACCGTGGTTACCGGCTCGGCTACGGTGGCGGCTTCTATGACCGCACGCTTTTGCGATTGCGCGCTCTAAAACCCGTGATCGCGGTCGGGATCGCGTATGATGAGCTTAAGGTCGACGCGGTGCCCCATCTCGACTATGACCAGCGGCTCGATTGGGTGCTGACGCCGTCAGGCCCGCTGCGCTGCTCGAGATCCTGAATGCGTCTTCTGTTCCTTGGCGATGTCGTCGGCAGGCCCGGCCGCCAGGCCGTCGTCGACGGCCTGCCCGGCTTGCGCCAGCGCTTCGCGCTCGACTTCGTGATCATCAACGGCGAGAACGCGGCCGGCGGTTTCGGCATCACCGAGGCGATCCTTCAGGATCTGCTCGATGCCGGCGCGGATGCCGTGACGCTCGGCAACCACGCCTTCGACCAGAAGGAAGCGCTGGTCTTCATAGAGCGCCACGAGCGGCTCCTGCGTCCGATCAATTATCCCAAAGGCACGCCCGGACGCGGCGCCATGCTGCTCAAATCGCAAGGCGGCGCGCAGGTGCTGGTTATCAATGCCATGGGACGCATCTTCATGCCCGAGCTCGACGATCCGTTCCGGGCCATCGATGCCGAGCTGACGGCCTGCCGTCTCAAGGAAGGCGCCGACGCGATCATCATCGACTTTCACGCCGAGGCGACGAGCGAGAAGCAGGCGCTGGGATATTTCGTCGACGGGCGCGCGACCGCGGTCATCGGCACGCACACGCACGTGCCGACCGCCGATGATCGCGTGCTGCCGAACGGCACCGCCTTCATCTCCGACGCCGGGATGTGCGGGGACTACAATTCGGTGCTCGGCATGGACATCGAGGAGCCGATCAACCGGTTCGTCACCAAGATTCCGCGCCAGCGCTTCGAGCCGGCGCGGGGACAAGCCTCTCTGTCGGGCCTCGCCATCGACATTGACGACGCGACGGGGCTGGCGCGCGCCTGCGCGGCGCTGCGCATTGGTCCTTACATCGAGGCCGGGCTGCCGTCGTTCTGGCCGGATGCGAAGTAGTCAACCGGCCTGCGCACTGTCCTTCACGACCGCGACCGAGGTCGTGCTCGGGCGTATGGCCTTCCACCCGTAGTACAGCATGACGATCGCGGCCACGCGGATCAGCACCATGCTGATCAGGCCTTTGACGACAAGGACTTCAAATCCGACCTCGAAGGCCATGATGATGTTCATGGCAAGGGCGATCGCCTCAAAGCCGATCAAAAGGGCGATTGGCCAGAAGCCCGGGCGCTTGACGAGCCATGCGGTGCCGCCGCCGAGGATGAGCACGTCGGGCGCAACGGCCATCATCGCCTGGCCGCCTCCGAAGCAGTCCGCCGAGCAGGTGAAAAATCGCCTGGGCGCTGGTGATGCCGATCGCGATGCGCAGCGGATCGGGCGTCTGCGGTATCAACTTGCCGGCAATCCAGCAGCATAGAAACACGAGCACGACCGGGACAAACATCGAGGGTCCGAGCCATTCGCCGCTCATCTGCCCGACGTGCTCCGACGCGTGCGTGACAATGAATGCGAACACTGCTGCAACGCCAGCCAACACCGTGCCCAGAATTCCCTTTGCCTTTGAGGGTTGCCCCGACGTCTGCTCCGTGCTCATGGCCGCCTCCGCTCGCTCAGCGAATCGAATTCAAAAAGACGAAAGCAGCGTTAGCCCGCGCCCAAGCACGGGCAAGCCGGGACACCGAAAATGCAGTGGACTTGACCGTGCGGGGGCCCCTCGGCCAATAAGTCCGGCTTGGAGCGGCGCAGAGAGACGACGATGGCCGGACATTCCCAATACAAGAACATCATGCACCGCAAGGGCCGCCAGGATGCGGCCAAGGCGAAGCTGTTCTCCAAGCTCGCGCGCGAGATCACCGTGTCGGCAAAGCACGGCACGCCCGATCCGGGCATGAATCCGCGCCTGCGCCTGGCCATCCAGGCGGCGCGCGCCGAGAACATGCCCAAGGACAATATCGAGCGCGCGATCAAGAAGGCCGCCGGCGGCGATGCCGACACCTACGAGGCGATCCGCTATGAGGGTTATGCGCCGGGCGGCGTCGCCGTCATCGTGGAAGCTCTCACCGACAACCGCAATCGTACCGGCGGAGCCGTGCGCGCTGCCTTCACCAAGTATGGCGGCAACCTCGGCGCGACGGGCGCAGTGGCGCACATGTTCAGCCACGTCGGCGAGATCGTCTATCCCGCGAGCGTGGGCTCGGCCGACAAGGTGCTCGATGCCGCGATCGAGGCCGGCGCCGACGACGTCGTCTCGGACGCCGACGGACACGTCATCGCGTGCGGTTTCGAGAGTCTCGGCACCGTGGCAGGCGCGCTCGAGGCGGCGCTCGGCGACCCTCGCAGCGTCAAGATCGTCTGGAAGCCGAACCTGTCGACCCAGGTCGACGAGGACAAGGCCGAGGCGATCATGAAAATGATCGCCATGCTCGAGGACGACGACGACGTGCAAAACGTCTTCGCCAACTTCGAGGTGTCAGAGGACGTCCTGAAAAAGCTCACCGCCGCTTGAGATAAGGCAGGCCCGTCAGCTCGAACGCGAAGCGACCCGCGCGCCACGCGGCTCGCGCTCGAGCGTGTATGCGGGAGCGATAGCCGCATTTTCTGCCGCCCGCCGGCGAGCGCTCCGCTCCGGAGGCGCCGCAAGCTCCTGCATCACGGTGCGAAAGACAGGCGGAGCATAGAGCAGCGTTCTGTGGCCGAGACCATCGAAGGCCTGGAGCCGGGAGGACGGGGAGCCGGCGACGATCTCCTCGGCATTGACGAACGGCACCTCGCTGTCGTCGCGCCCATGGATGAGGAGAGCAGGCGCGGCGACCTTGCGCAACAGGTTAACGGCCGAGAATGTGGCGACGGGGCGGTGGCCGACGCGCTCGAGATGGCGCTCGTAGGCGCGCTGCCCGCGGGAGTCGAGACCGAGTTGAGTGGCAAAATTGCGCGTCACATCACCGAGCCGGTTGGGGCAGGCAAGCAGCACGAACCGCGAGATCGGGTGCGCGTGCGGCAGTGGTGGCCCGCCCTCTGCGACGAGCAACGACACGAATCCGCCGAACGAATGCGCAACGGCAGCGGTGATCGGCCCGTAGTGATCGGCGACACTCAGCATCGCGCGCGCGCACTCGGCTAGGTTGGTGCGCCGGCCTGGGCTCAGTCCATGCGCGGGAAAGTCGAACGCAACGACGCGCAGACCCGAGCGCCGCAGCGGCTCGATGAAGGCCGTCATGAACGCCGCCTCGCTGGTCCAGCCGTGCACCAGGAGAACCGTGCCGCGGCGGCGGCTGTCGGGGTCGTAGACGAAGGTCTGCACCGGGCCAGCCAGCGTCTCGACGCGTTCCCAACGCGCGTGGCGCAAATGGAAGCGCGCGCGCTGGATCAGCTTGTCATGATCGTTGGAGCGGTGCTGCGAAAGCTCGGGCGTGCAGAAAATGCGAAATGCCTTGTCGCCGGCGATCGCTGGAGGCAGGTGGGCAAGGTCGTCAGGGCCCTGGCCGGCCCCGCTCAAGCGGGGGCAGCGGTTCGCAACTGATCGACTACCGGATGCGGTTTTACTTTGGGTCACGCGATACGCCTCTCGAGGCGCAGCTTTCAATTCTATGTCTTGAAGTCTCGTTAAGCCGGGACGGTTCCCGGGGGCGATTACATAAATTTCGCTACAAAATAGCCCGCTTGTCGCGCCCGTTCGGTGCTGAGCGGAACAGGGAAAATGGACGAGCATTGCGGACTGGCGCTGGGCCATGCGCGGGGAAAGCGCCGCTATTGGCCGGCGTCATTTCCACTTAATCGAGCAGCCGATCGCGGGGGCCTGCTCGGGCGGCCCCTTGCCCGTCTTGGCCACGAGCATCATCGCCTCGAGCAGCTCGCGGGGCGCGCCCTTGCGCGGCGGATCGGTTCGCCCCTCATCGAGGCGGCCGCGGTAGACGAGTTCGAGTTTGTCGTTGAAACCGAAGATGTCGGGAGTGCACACGGCGTCATACGCGCGCGCGATCTCCTGCGACTCATCGTGGAGGTATGGAAACGGGAAGGCATGCTCGCGCGCGAAGTCGCGCATCTTGCCAAATGAGTCCTCGGGATAGGTCGTGGCGTCGTTGGAGCAAATGGCAACGGTGTTGATGCCGAGCTTCGCCAACTCGGCCGCATCCTCGATCGCGCGGCCGATCATCGCCACCACGTAGGGGCAGTGATTGCAGATAAACATGACAACGGTGCCGCGCTCGCCCTTGACGTCGGCGAGGCTATAGCTCTTGCCGTCGGTTGCCGGGAGCTTGAAGTCGGGCGCCTTGAGCCCGAGTTCCGCTTGCGGTGCCTGTGCGGCCATCTCGCCTCTCTCGTTGCACTGAATTGCTGGCGGTAGACGTAATGTGCCGTGGCGGCTTTGCCAATCGGAGGAACGAAATCACGAATTGTGCTATCGATTCGCCATGCGGGGGAGCGCAATTCGTATCATCGGCATCGATCCGGGCCTGCGCCGCACGGGCTGGGGCGTGGTCGAGAGCGATGGCGTGCGCTTAAGCTATATCGCGAGCGGGGTTGTCACGGCGCCGGTGGACGCGGATCTCGCCTACCGTCTTCGGGAACTGTTCGAGGGTCTCACCAGTGTCATCGCGAGCTTCAAGCCGCATGAAGCCGCCGTCGAGGAGACGTTCGTCAACGACAACGCCCGCGCCACGCTGAAACTTGGACAGGCACGTGGCATGGCACTTCTGGCGCCGGCGATGGGCGGCCTCGCGGTTTCCGAATATCCGCCCAACCTGATCAAAAAGACTGTTGTCGGCGCGGGGCATGCCGACAAACATCAGGTTCAGACCATGATCGGCTTCCTTTTGCCCAAAGCGCGTTGCAACAGTGCCGATGAGGCCGACGCGCTGGCGATCGCCATCTGCCATGCCAATCACCGGCAGGCGAAGCGATTGGTGCTGCTGGCGGCCGGCCAAAGATAGTCGAGCGACGGCCGGCGTATGCACTGCCGGCGCCGTGAGTGCGGGAGAGATCAATGATCGGCAAGCTCAAAGGCAAGGTCGATGCCATCGGGGAAAGCTTCCTGATCGTTGACGTCGGCGGCGTCGGCTATGAGGTGCAGGCGTCGTCGCGCACGCTGCGCGATATGAAGGCCGGGGACGAGGTGAGCCTGACGATCGACACGCATGTGCGTGAGGATGCGATCCGGCTGTTTGGATTTGCGAGCGAAGTGGAGCGCAGCTGGTTCCGCACGTTGCAGAGCGTCCAAGGTGTGGGCGCCAAGGTGGCGCTGGGGCTCCTTGGCACGCTGTCGCCACGCGAGCTTGCGAACGCGATCGCGCTCTCCGATTGGGCGCTGGTCGAGGAGGCGCCGGGCATCGGCAAGAAGCTCGCCCAACGCATCGTCGCCGAGCTCAAGGACAAGGCGCCGGCGCTGGCGGTCGGTGTGCTCAACGGTGCCGGTGCGCGAGATGGAGCGTTTGCATCGCCGCCCGAAGGCAACGCCGCTGCCGAGGCGCTCTCGGCATTGACCAATCTCGGCTACAACCCGGCGCAAGCGTCGGGAGCGATTGCCGTCGCGGCGAAGGAGCTGGGTGCCGACGCCGATACGGCAAAGCTCATCCGCCGCGGGTTGAAAGAGCTGGCGCGGTAGTTAACGCACTCAAGGGTGCGCGGCGTTCTCGTCAAGCTATTGAGCAACCAAATCTCAGGTCGCCACGTTTCTCGTCGGCAAGATTTCGCCGAGGAACGGAGATTGCGGTCATGAAATGGTTGCTTGCATCGTTGATCTGCGCATTTGCGCCGGCGGCCGAAGCCGCGGTGCAAACCAATATCGGCACGCTCACCTGCACGCTGGCGGAAACCGGTGACCACGTTGAATCCCCGCCAAGTCAAACCCGGGCCATGGTGTGTGGCTTCAAGCCGAGCGGGACCGGACCCGAGGAGCATTACACGGGCGAGATCAAGAACGTTGGCTCCGACACGGCGCTGAGCGGCAAGCTCGTGCTGATCTGGGTGGTGATGGGGCCGGAGCATACGACGTTCGCGCCAGGAGTGCTGGGGCAGACCTTCAAGGGAGAGCTCGCGTCCGCGGACCCGGGCAAGACAAAGGCGCCGATGATGCTCGTTGGTGAGACTGACGATACCTACGCCCTGCGTCCGTTAGACGAGGACGCGGGCGATAACGGTGGCGGCGGCGCCAACAACGTGACCGTGATCGTGCTCAAGGTGAAAACAACTCCGGCATAGATTCGCAGCTATGCGGCGCCAGCGAGAACCTCGACGGCCTTCTCCAGTTGAGGATCCTTGCCAGCCGCATAGCGGATGTCGAAAGGCACCTCGATCGTCGGCTCAACTCCTTTCCCCTCCAGCCGCTCGCCTTCGATCGACACATCGTTGACCGCGAGCATCAGCAGGCTTCCATCCGACAGCATGAAGGCGGTTGCGGCCAATAGAGCGCCGGCCGTGCGCTCGCCGATCAACTGGCCGTATCCATTCTTTTTGAAGCCGTAAGCGAGAACCTCCTTGCCGCTGCGCGAGCCGTTGTTGATCAACAACGCGACCGGCTTGCGCCAGCGATAATTCTCAAGATGGGTATCGCCGTTGCGCTCCGTCATGCGCATCGTCGGCCCGTGCGGATCGAACACGCTGAGAAAGCGCGGGCGCGCTCCGCCCCAGCCATCGCGCAAATCCCAGATCAGCGCGTCGGCATCCTTTAGCGCGCCATCGCTCAAGAGTTCCTCGAGCAGCTCCTGGTAGTTCTGGCCGGCGTAGGACCAAACGTGCACATATCCGATGCGCCGGCCGTTGGACTCGATGATGCGCGCGCTGTCCTTGAGAGCGCTCTCGAACGTGTCACCCGGATCGAGGTTCTGCGGCTCGACGCGGAGTTCTGTCTCAGGACCATTGGCGGTACGGCGGATCTTGAGCGCCACCGACTTGCCGACCTTGTTGCGGAATGACCCGATCGGCTCGAAGGGCGCCCCGTCAGCGGCGATAATCTCATCGCCGAGCAGCAGGCCCGCCTTGGCGGCCGGCTGCCCGGGAAAAACTCCCGATACGAATGTCTTGCCGTCGATCGTCTTTGTGAAAATGCCGATGCCCGGATAGCTGATCTTGCCGCCGGGGAACTGCTTGGGCAATTCGCGGCGAAGTGCGCCGGCAAAGATGTCGGCCAGCTCGTAATAGGCCGGCTCATCCTTGGTGTAGTAGTGCGTGTGCGAGGCACCAAGCTCTGCGAGCATGGCATTGATTGCGGCTGCACGCTCAGCGTCGGTCTTGGCGGCGGCGTACTCTGCGCGGTGCTTGTCGCCGACCGCGTCCCAGTCGAGCCCATTCAGCTTGCGGTCGTAGAACTTGTCGCGCGTCGTGCGCCAGGCTTCATCGAAGATCTCCGTCTTCGCCTTGGTATCGTCAGCGCGCGCGAGAGCTGGCGCCACTGGGGCAAAAAGTGCCGCACAACCGACGGCGAGTGCGAGTAGGCCTGCTGCAATGAGATTGCGACGCATGTCGGCTCCCAAAAACGCGTATTTGTCTCCCGGCTATGTAGGAAAGCGATCGCGGTAGCGCGAGGGGGAGCGACTTGCCTAGTTGCGCCACGAATGCTGTGCTCAGCAGTCCTTGAACAGCGAGGTGACGCAGTTCCACGTCGACTGCATGCCGCGTTGCGCCTTCTCGAGTGCGCCGGGCTCATAGGTCTTTTCGACGTCACCGGCGGTTGCGCGCTGGTAGTCGGTCAGTGTCACGGTGCGCGATTTGCCGTCGCACGTTTGCGCATTGGGTATGACATGACAGCTGCCGTGATGCTCGTTCTTGGCGAGCACTGTCTCGCACACATGCGCCTGCGCGGTAGGCTCAAGCCCATAGGCCTTGACCTGAGGCATCTGCTCGAGCGAGCAGCGGTATGTCGCCGCCGGGTTATCGCAGGTGACACACAACTCGGCCGCAACGAGCGGCCGCTGCAGCGCCAATACGATTATGAATAGCGCGAGAATTTGCTGCATGTTTCCAGGTCTTAGCGTGAACCCCGCCGGTCAAAAGGCTACCGCCTTCGTGCCGAGCCTCAAAGGGCAAAATGATTGGAGCACTTGCCGCCGCCCAATTGTGGCGTCCGCATGCACCTTCGCAGCGCAGCATGCTGCCGGCCACCGACTTGACGACTAACGCGAAGCGGCCCCACTTCGTGGCGGTTGCAGCGGCGGGGCACCCAAGCGATGGCATCAGGCGTTGAAAATCAAACCTTCAAGCCTGAGCGCATGCTGGCCTTCAGCGACGCGGTTATGGCGGTTGCCATCACTCTCCTAGTGCTCGATCTGAAGCTGCCGGGCAACGTGAACGACGCCGAGCTCGCCAACGCGCTGACCAATTCGCTGCCGAACCTTGCCGCGTATGCCCTCAGCTTCGTCGTCATCGGGCTGCTGTGGATCGGGCACCACCAGCAGTTCTCGCAAATCGAGCGCGTCGATGGCGTGCTCATCTGGCTCAATCTCTTTTTCCTGCTGACGATCGGTCTCATCCCTTTCGTGACGAGCCTGTTAAGCGAGCACGGCGATGCGCTCGCCACTTCGATCTATGCTGGCGTCCTGGTGGCGACCTCGCTGCTTTCGGCATTGATGTGGTGGTACGCGGGCCGTGACCCCGAGCTTATGTCTATGGATGTCTCGCAAGCCGACCGCGAGGAAGGTCTCATTACGCCGTTGCTGATGGGCGCCGTGTTCGTGCTGTCGATCGGAATTGCGCAGATGTGGAGCGCGACCGCCGCCCAATGGAGCTGGCTGCTGCTCATTCCCGCGGGGCATTGGGGGCGGAAAATACGCGGCTGATGCAACCTGCGCCTTGACGATGCTGGCAAACAGCGGCACGAACAAAGCATGACCGAGCGCCTCGTCACGACCTCAAAGCGCGATACCGACACGACCGAGGTCTCGCTGCGCCCGCGCGCGCTGTCGGAGTTCATCGGACAGGAGCAGGCGCGCTCCAATCTCAGGGTCTTCATCCAGGCCGCGCGCGATCGCGGCGAGCCGCTGGACCACGTGCTGTTCGCGGGCCCGCCCGGTCTAGGAAAGACGACGCTCGCCCAGATTCTCGCCAAGGAATTGGGCGTCGGCTTTCGTTCGACCTCAGGCCCTGTGATCGCCAAGGCCGGCGATCTCGCTGCCCTTTTGACCAACCTGGAAGATCGCGATGTGCTGTTCATCGATGAGATCCACCGGCTGAACCCTGCGATCGAGGAAATCCTTTATCCGGCGCTCGAGGATTATCAGCTCGACCTGATCATCGGCGAGGGTCCGGCCGCCCGCTCGGTGCGCATCGATCTCGCTAGGTTTACGCTTGTCGGCGCCACGACGCGGCTTGGCCTTCTGACGACGCCGCTGCGCGACCGCTTTGGCATTCCCATCCGCCTCAATTTCTACAGCGTGCCCGAGCTGGAGCTGGTCGTTGAACGCGGGGCGCGCGTGCTCGGCGCCGCGATCAGTGCCGACGGCGCACACGAAATCGCGCGGCGTGCACGCGGAACCCCGCGCGTCGCCGGGCGGCTGCTGCGCCGCGTCCGCGATTTTGCCTCCGTGGCAAACGCTCCCGTCATCGACGCGATCCTGGCGGACAAGGCGTTGCGGGCGCTGGAAGTCGACAACGAGGGGCTCGATGCCCTCGACAGGCGCTATTTGGTCTGCATCGCCAAGACCTACGATGGTGGCCCGGTCGGTATCGAGACGATCGCTGCGGCGTTGTCGGAGCCGCGTGACGCAGTCGAGGAGATCGTTGAGCCGTTCCTGCTGCAGCAGGGGTTCATCGGGCGCACGCCGCGCGGGCGCATCGTTACCCTTAAGGCCTATCGTCACCTGGGGATGTCGGGTCCTCAGCGGCTGGCAACCCCGCAAACCGGCTTGTTCGACGATGCCGATCCGGAAGATGACGGCGAGCCTCAGCTCGGGACCGGTTGAATCGAAGAGCGATTGTGGCATGCGCGCAATGCCGCGTTGATAACTCCGCCGCGGCGCTTCAAATTGCCACAACCGGGAGCTACTGAATCCGCTCGGGTTGGGACGGGGTAGTCCATTGATTACGCGTAGGCAGTTTGTGCAGGGCCTCGGCGTCACTGCCGCTGGAACTATGGCGTTTGGCGGCTACGCCATTGGCGAGCCGTGGATGACTGGGGTTACCCACTACAAAATCTCGCCGCCGCGCTGGCCCGCTGGCCTCTCGTTGCGCCTTGCCATCCTTGCCGATTTGCACATTTGCGAGCCGTGGATGGGAATGGAGCGTGTACGCTCGGTCGTCGATCACACAAACGCTCTTCAACCGGACTGCGTGCTTCTGCTCGGCGACTACGTCTCAGGATTGCGGTTGCAGCGGTTCTCGGAGCGCGTTCCCCACAATGTCTGGGCCAAGGCGCTCGGCAAGCTTCGCGCTCCATGCGGCGTCCACTCGGTTCTCGGAAATCACGACTGGTGGGAGGATCGCGCGCAGGTCCAGAACGGCGATCGCCTGCCGCGTGCAGGGCTCGCCCTGCAGGATGCAGGTATCGCCGTCTTCGAGAACGCCAGCGTGCGCCTCACCAAGAACGGCCAAGGCTTTTGGATCGCCGGTCTCGGCGACCAGTGGGCTTTCATGTGCACCGACAATCGCTGGCGTAGCGAGCGCGGGCTGCAAATGGGCACCGACGATCTCAAAGGTACGCTCGCGCAGGTCACCGACGACGCGCCGGTCGTGCTGATGGCGCACGAGCCCGATATCTTTGCCGAGATGTCCGACCGCGTGGCGCTGACGGTCTGCGGCCACACGCATGGTGGCCAGGTGCGCGTGATGGGCTACACGCCCTATGTGCCCTCGCGTTTCGGCAATCGCTACGCTTACGGTCATATCGTCGAGAAGGGGCGCCACCTTGTCGTCTCCGGCGGTCTTGGTTGCAGCGTGGTACCGGTGCGCATCGGGTGCCCCCCGGAAATCGTGACAATCGACCTTTCCGCCTGAGCCGGCCTCCCGATGATCCCGTGACAACAACGCTGCGATGCGCTTTGTTCGCGCGATGATTTCTCACCGCATGAGCGCTTTGCTCGCGAAGGCTTGTCCGCGCCTCGTAGCGTTATTGCCCATCACAGAGGCGCCATGACAGACAAACGCGCGTGGCCCGATCTCGCCGGCCGGCTCATCGAGGGCGCGTCGGGACGCGAGCACGTCCTCCCCGTGCGCGTCTATTTCGAGGACACCGACTTCTCCGGTCTCGTTTATCACGGAAGCTACGTGCGCTGGTGCGAGCGCGGGCGCTCAGATTTCTTGCGCCTGCTGGGCGGCGATCATCGTCGTCTGATCGATGGCTCGGACGGTGGCGAGCCGGCGGCGTTCGTCGTGCGCCGCATGAGCTTTGACTTCCTGAAGCCCGCGCGCATCGACGAGGTGCTCGAGGTCGTAACGCGCGTCAAGGATATCGGGGCTGCAAGCTTGACGCTCGCGCAGAGCGTCTGGCGCGGGGAGACGCACCTCGTCGAAGCCGAGGTTACCGTTGTCCTGGTGTCGGTTGCGGGCAAGCCCTTACGCATCGCTTCAGCTCTGCGCGAGGCCTTCGGGCAAGGCCATCCAGCCGGCTAAACGCACCGCGTGTCAGCGGCGCCTAGCGCGGTTGGTACAAGTTTTCCAGCAAAACCGCGGCGATTCGCGCAATTATTCCGCTTGTGCGCGGCGCGCGAACGACACATTGCGTTGCGGGCATGCTGTACTATCCAGCGGCTGAATCGATTCTTACTAAGGAACATACAATGGCTGAAAAACCCGCTCCGAAGGTCGACACCGTAACGCTCCGGCATATCGGTGCTGCCCTCGCCGAGGCGCACGAGATTCCCAAGAAGCAGGCCATCGCGGTCCTCGAGGACCTGGTTGCGATGATCACCAAGCATCTGAAGCGCGGTGACAAGATCCGTATGGCAGGCCTTGGCGTGCTGCAGGTGAGAAAGCGTCCAGCGCGTATGGGTCGCAATCCGGCCACTGGCGAGCCGATCAAGATCAAGGCGTCGAAGAAGGTCGCCTTCCGCGCCGCCAAGGACCTCAAGGAAGCCGTCTAGTCGCTGAGCGGTTCGCTGCTCGCCCGGAAGAGAAAAGGCGCCCGCGGGACGAATCCTGCGGGCGCCTCTCGTTTGGGAATCGGGTCGTGCTGGTCACAGGCGAGAAGTCAGGATGGCTAGATCAAGCTGGTCGGATGAAACTGGGATTTCGGTATTCCCGACCAAAACTCGTCCCGGAAAGCGTTCGGCCCGCGTAGGCGCATTGCTGCACCACGCGAGCGAACACCCGACGTTACGGCGTAAGCCGAAACGCTAAGCTCAGAACCAGCCGCAGCAGCGCTGGCGGAAGGCCTTACGGACGGTGTAGGGCTTGTAGTAGGTGACGTGCTCGAGGCTGACCTTGCGCACGACTTTATCGACCGGCACCTGATAGCTGACGGTGCGATAGAAGCGGCGGCAGCAGCAATCACGATAGAGCTTCTTGGCGACGACCGTGCGGTATGCCGTAACGTGCTCGTAGGAGACCTTTTTGACGACGCGGTCGATCGGCTTGTAGTAGCGAACGGCGCGGTAGTGGACGCAGCAAGATGCCGGCTTATACATGCGAACTGCACAACACGGTGCGGGACGATAATGGCGAACCATGCAACAGCCGCTGTGACGCCACCCATGCGCTTCTGCAGGAGCAGCAAACATCGTTCCAAAGGCGCCCATGAGGCCGGCGGCCAAAAGAACTGCAATTACCTTCTTCATTCCCAAACTCCCAATTTTTGCCCTCGATATTCACACTGATTTCAGCATTGTGGCGGGAGTTATCCCCGTCGTTTGCCAAACTTCAGCGCCAAGATGGATAACACACGGGTTTTGCGATGTTAAGTCGGTCCCATTCAAAGGCGCCAGCTGATTAGAATTACGCTTAAAAATCTGGATTGTTCCTTGCTTTTGCAACGCCGGAAAATCCCGATTAAATCGGCTTCGTTAAAAAACTTGTTGACCCATTTTGGGAGGAAATGGAGCGCTTTCTCAAAAGGGTTTTGTAAACGGATGCAAATGAAACTCGACGCGGTTTTGCGACGTTTGGACTGCAAGACTTTTTCAATAAGAATTACTGCCAAACGCAATTCGTTTGATCACTGCCAAATTCGTTTTCTTTTAATTGGTGTAGCTGGTACCGAGGCGATCAGTTCACAGGGAGCCGATGCATCCGCAAGGCTGTGCGGCAGCGAATGCGCGCAATAGCAAGCGCTGACCGGCGAAGAGGCTATTTAGCTTTCGGGGGGTTTTGGGGTGCGCAGTCTGAAAGGCGCACGAAGGCGCTCACTCTATAATGGCGACAGAGCCGAAACGTCGCCGATTTGTAATGACGGGAAACGCTGCCTGCACAACTAGCGGCAGTGCTTGGACGCTTCGCGGTCGGCGGCAATCAAAGCGCCGATCGGATCCTTGCCGGCACCATCGACCTGGAGCGGGTCGGTACAACGCCAAGCCGAGAGCTTGCGCGTTGGATCGGGCTTGCGTGCGGCGGCCACAGGCGCCGGCGGCTTCACGGACGCCGTCGTCGTCTCGGCGGTGGCCGCCGCGAAGCACTGGTCGAGATTGGCGCAGCGGCGCTTGGCGGAAGGATGGGTATCGGTCTCCGGCGCGCCTTCAAAGGAGTCGCAGACCTGCCCCAGACCCTTGCGGTCGAGCCAGCCCTCGCGCACGCCCTGATGCACGGCATAGCAGTCGGCCTTGAGTTCGCTGTCGCCGACGGTCAGGTGGCCGCACTCATGCTTGAATACGAACAGCCGCACGATTTTGGGCTGCTTCTGCAACATGTCGGGATTGAGCACGAGGACATCGTCGCCGGCGCCGCCTTCGCTGGGGAGATCCTTGTCTAAAAGAATGTCGACCTTGCCGCACTGAACCTGGCGGCCCGACAGCGTGATGGTTTTGCCCGCCCAGGTTTCGGCGTCGGCCGGTCCGACCGAAACCGCGCCAATAGCGGCGGCGGACGCCATAAGCGCCAGCGTCAGCGGCAGAAGGACATGTCTGTTCTGCATGATCCAGGCTCGCTCGGCCCCCCGGCCCGCTGAGCACCGGGGCAAGCTAACGGCGGGTTTGGGCCTCATTGCGACACCTCAGGTACCGCCACACCAGCAAAGCGCCATCTGGGTTAACCGACCCTCAAACGCGCCCGACGCCGCCCAGGCGCCGCTACGGCTCGCGCGGGGGCAAAGTGTTGCCATCTGCGCCTGCCAAGCTCGAATCGGGTAGCCTTGAACGGCCTTAGGCGTCAGCAGCGGAGGCATCACACAATGGCGGACAAGACGATACTGGTCGTGCCGGGCAACAAGAAGGTGTCCGTGCCGCGCCTTTTGAAAAGGACCTTGCAGGTTGCCGCCGCGGTCGCGCTGACGGCGCTTGTCGCGCTGGCGATCGTCGTCGGCAACGGGTTCCTGCAGCCGCACGGCCGCCCGCAGCAGGCATGGGACGTATGGCTTGCGTTCATCTATCGCACCGACATCCTGACGACGATGGTGCTTACAGCGGTCGTCACGGTGCTTTTCGTGTATTGGCAGCGCGATCAAGAGCGCAAGTAACGCGCACGGCTCGCTGCGTCCCGCGCCCCCGTTTCGTCATATTGCGAGGCAACATGCCCACTTGGGAATGCGGGCAAAGCACGTCAATGTAGATTCGACTGCGCGCTGCGGGTCGGCAAACCCATCGCGCGGCTTCCCGCCTGCCTGCCACCATCACGGATAAAACGATGAACCCCACCGATCTTGCCAAGGAAGCCATCGGTCCCGCACCGGTGGGCGGCTTCTCGTTTCTTGAACTGTTCCTGCAGGCCCACATCGTCGTGCAGCTCGTCATGGCCGGGCTGCTGATCGCCTCGATCTGGTCGTGGGCGATCGTCGTCGAGAAATTCTTCGCGTTCCGCCGCGCACGCGTCGAGTCCGATCGCTTCGAGCACATGTTCTGGTCGGGCCAGTCGCTGGACGAACTCTACAGCGCACTGTCGCGGACCAAGCCGATCACCATGGCCGCTTTGTTCGTCGCGGCGATGCGCGAGTGGAAGCGCTCTGTCGAAGGCAACATCCGCGCTTTGGGCGGTATCCAGCTGCGCGTCGAGAAGGTGATGGACGTCACGATAAGCCGCGAGATGGAGCGCCTCGACCGCCGCCTGCTGTTCCTGGCGACCGTCGGCGCCACGGCACCTTTCGTCGGACTGTTCGGCACGGTCTGGGGAATCATGACGAGCTTTCAGGCAATCGCCATATCGAAAAATACCAACTTGGCCGTCGTCGCGCCGGGCATCGCGGAAGCGTTGTTTGCGACCGCGCTCGGCTTGCTCGCGGCCATTCCCGCGGTGATCTTCTATAATAAGTATTCCGCGGACTCGTCAGCGATCAGTCACCGGCTGGAGGCGTTCGCCGACGAGTTCGCGGCCATCGTGTCGCGGCAGATCGACGTCAGGACGTGAGGGGTCGAGTGCGAAAGCACAAGCCCGATCCGTCACACTCGCAGATCCGCGCTTGCGGGCTTCGATGCCGCGCGAAGATTGACTGATCCCTCAGGTCTCGCAAGGCGACCTGCAGGGCCGAAGCCGCTACTTGGGAGAAGATTGGGCACATGGGCGCGAGCATCAGGTCAACGCCTCAGGCGACCGGACGCCGGCGCCGTTCGAAGCGTCACACGCCCATGGCAGAGATCAACGTCACGCCGATGGTCGACGTGATGCTTGTGCTGCTGATCATCTTCATGGTCGCGGCGCCGCTGTTGCAGGTCGGCGTGCCGATCGAGCTACCGCAGGCCAAGGGCAAGCAGCTGCAGTCGAGCGAGAAGCCGCTCGCGATCAGCGTCAAGGCGGACGGCAGCGTCTACATCGGCGAGACGGCGGTCGCGCTCGACGAGATCGCGCCCAAGCTCAAGGCGATCGCCAAGAACGGCTTCGACGAGCAGATTTTCGTGCGCGGCGACAAGGGGGTCACCTACGGGACCGTCATGCGCGTCATGGGACGCATCAGCGCCGGCGGGTTCCACAAGGTCTCGCTCGTGACGGAAGTGGAGGATGGAGGCTAGCTTGTTTCGCGGGCTCCTCACGTCATTTGCCGGCCACGCGTTGCTGCTGGCTTGGGCGTTCCTCTCGATCCACCGCGTGCCCGACATGATCGAGGAGACGCCGACGATTGAGGCGACGATCATTACGCCCTCCGACTTCACTCGCTTGAAAATGGGCGACCCGAACGCCCAGGAGCTCGAGGCCAAGGAGAAGGAAGCTGAGAAGCAGGCGATCTCCAAGAAGGAGGCCGAGAAACCCAAGCCCGTAGTCGAGCCGCCGCCCACCGCGCCGCCGCCGGCAGCGGCGCCGGAACCGCCGAAGCCACCAGAGACTGCGGCGCCTGCGAAGCCGAAAGAGGACCCGATCGCCGACAAGCTCGCTGCTCTTCCCCCGCCGCCCGCGCCTACGCCCGACCCCGGTCCAACGCCGGAGGAGAAGAAGAAGCTCGAGGACCAGCTCGAAGCGGATCGCGTCGCTGCGGAGCAGCGCAAGAAGGCTGACGAGCTGAAGCAGGCCGAAGAAAAGAAAAAGGCCGACGCCAAGAAGAAGGCTGAGGAGAAGAAGAAGGCCGAAGAGAAAAAGAAGAAGGAAGAAGAAAAGCGCAAGCTCGCCGAGGCGAAGAAGAAAGCCTTCGATCCCGACAAGATCACCGCGCTGCTCGACAAGACTCCCGACAAGCGTGGCGCGCCGCGCTCAGCCACCGCGCCGACGAAGCCCACCGACTATACAGGGCCGACGGCGGGCGAGCGGCAGGGCAATGACACCGTGCTTTCGGCGCGCGAAGCCGACATGCTGCTCGGCATGCTCATCTCGCAGCTGAAGCCGTGCGCGCAGATGCCGGGCGGCGGCGGCGGTGCCGACACGCCGACCGTCAACGTCGAGTTCCGTTTGCGCCAAGACGGCACCGTCGAGGGCGAGCCCGTCATCACCGATCGCCAGAACACGCCGCTCTACGCTATCGCGGCCGATGCGACCGTTCGCGCCATCAAGAAATGCGCGCCGTTCCAGCTGCCGCCTGACAAATACGGCGCATGGAGCAAAGTAAACTTGACATTCGACTGGCCGATGATGCTTGGCCTGAGGTGAGGGCCCTTGTGATCATGGGCAGAGCAGTCCGAGAAGGAAAAGGTTGAACGATATGCGAAACGACATTGCAAGCCGTGCGGCGTTTGCCTTCACGCCCTCGTCCCTGCGATCGTTTGCGCTGGGGCTCATCGCTGCGCTCATCGTCTCGCTCGCAGCTCCCGCCGCTTTCGCGCGCGACGATGACAGCTACAAGGGCCCCTCGACCGGTGGCGGACTGGACGACCAGTTGCGCGAGATGGAACCCCAGGCGCCACCTCCTGCAGCCTCTCCGGGATTGCGCAGCCGCGATGCCGCGCCGGCCGCAGCGGGTGGCGGCGGACTACGCGGTCGCGTGACGGAAGGCACGATCGCGCCGATTCCGATTGCGATCCCGGTTTTTCTCGGTCCCGATCCCAAACTCGCGGCCGATGTTGCCGACGTGATCGTCGCGGATCTTTCGGGCTCGGGACTTTTTCAAACGCTCGACCGCGCCTCGTTCCTCGATCAGGTGCGCGACATCAACGCTGCACCGAACTTTCCCGACTGGCGCACGATCCGTGCCGATGCGCTCGTGATCGGCTCCGTCGCCCAGGGCGGCGACGGCCGGCTCGTGTCTGAGTTCAGGCTGTGGGATGTGGCTACAGGCAGGCAGCTCGCGGGGCAGCGATTCGCAACCAGCGCGGCCAACTGGCGCCGCGTTGGCCACATCATCGCCGACCAAGTCTATCAGCAGCTGACAGGCGAGAAGGGCTACTTCGACACTCACGTGGTGTTCGTCGACGAAACCGGCCCGAAGGACAAGCGCATCAAGCGCCTGGCGATCATGGACCAGGATGGCAAGAACGTGCGTCTGCTCAGCCGCGGCCAGGAACTCGTGCTCACGCCGCGCTTCAGCCCGACGAATCAGGAGATCACGTTCATGTCCTACACCGGCGATCAGCCGCGCGTGTATCTCATGAACCTAGAGACCGGCCAGCGCGAGAGCGTCGGCGATTTCCCCGGCATGACGTTCGCGCCGCGATTCTCGCCCGACGGCCAGCGCGTCGTCATGAGCCTGCAGGAGGGGGGAAACTCCGCCATCTACGAGATGGACCTGCGCAGTCGCCAGAAGCGGCAGCTGTCCGCCGGCACCGCCATCGACACAAGCCCAAGCTACTCGCCCGACGGCCGCTCGATCGTATTCGAAACCGACCGCGACAACTCCCAGGCGATCTATGTCATGGGGTCCGATGGCTCCAACCCGCACCGAATCAGCATGGGGGAAGGCAGCTACTCGACGCCGGTCTGGTCGCCGCGCGGCGACTACATCGCCTTTACCAAGCAACTCGGGGGACGATTCCTGATTGGCGTCATGCGCCCGGACGGCTCGGGCGAGCGGGTCCTGACCGAAGGCTTCCACAACGAGGGCCCGACCTGGGCCCCCAACGGCCGCGTTCTGATGTTCTTCCGGGAATCACAGGGCGAGACCGGCGGCCCGCGAATTCTTTCGATCGATCTGACCGGCTACAACGAGCACCAGGTGCCGACGCCGGCCTTCGCCTCCGATCCCGCATGGTCGCCGCTTCTCAACTGAGGTGCGGGCGTGTGCGGAGAATGCGTGCGACTCACGCCATGCTGTGGTAGCGTCACGGTGTCGGAGCAGAGCGTTTTTCCGGCGCTATTTCATGTGCTTCGATGAAGGCAAAAGCGTCGGCCCAAGTGATCGAAGCGCACGAGAATCGCAGTGGCATTTTCGCACCTACCGGCTTGGAAAACTGAGGGATAACTGCCTCTGTTCTTGATCAACCGGTGCAGCGCCAGTACGCCATTAATTGGCTAGTGCCGATAAAGCATCAGGAGATGAGACCATGCAGGGTTTTAAGGGGCTGATCGTTCTATCAGCAGTGGTTGCGGCCGTCGCTTTGGGCGCCTGCCGTCGTGAAGAGCCGGCTCCGCTGAAGCTCGGTGCCGATCTGCCGGCCGCCACGCAGCCCGCTCACTAAGAGCAGGCAGCAAGGCCAGGACAACATAGGAGAAAATATCATGAAGAGTGCAATCGTACTCGCCGTCGTCGTCGCTGCTGTTGCTCTTGGCGCTTGCCGTCGTGAAGAGCCCGCTCCGCTGAAGCTCGGCGCACCAATGACCACTGAGCAGGTTCGCTAACAGTTCTACCAACATTAGGAGATTACACTATGAAGGGGGCAATCCTCATCGCGGCTGTCGTTGCAGCTGTTGCTCTCGGCGCTTGCCGCCGTGAAGAGCCCGCTCCGCTGAAGCTCGGCGCCGACGTTCCGGCGGCGACCCAGCCGGCTCGGTAACTCACGAATACGTACGTTCTCCTTGGCCGAATCGCCAAGGAGCCCGAACAGCAAGACCGAGGTGTCAGCGCTCCGCGCTCACCTCGGTTTTGACTTTTCTGGCGCCCCGCTTTAGCCGGGCTGGCCCCGCGTGTGACCCACGAGTGACGGGCTAATAACACTTCGGCCATATTTTCGTACGAACGGTCGGATAACTCGATTTTTAATCTGGAAGTGTCACCACCGTTTGATGTCAAGTGTCGTGGTGACAAGAGGAACCAATCTCATGGCCGTTTCACCCTGGCTTACTCGAGTCGTTCAACTGGCCGCCGTTGCTCTCTTGAGCGCGGGCTTGGCCAGCTGCGCCAACGACCAGAACAAGCCGACGTCGCAACTCACTGGCGACGGCGCGGTGACTCCCGGTACCCATCGCGACTTCAGCGTGAATGTCGGCGATATCGTCTACTTCACCACCGACTCGACGGATCTGAGCCCCGAGGCCACCACGACCGTGCAGAAGCAGGCCCAGTGGCTGCAGCGCTATCCGCAGTACACGATCACCATTGAAGGCCACGCGGACGAGCGCGGCACGCGCGAGTACAACATCGCGCTCGGTGCAAAGCGCGCCACCACGGTTCGCAACTTCTTGGCCCAGAACGGAATCAACGGCGCTCGGATCCGTACGATATCCTACGGCAAGGAGCGCCCGGTCGCGGTCTGCAACGACATCTCGTGCTGGTCGCAGAATCGCCGCGCGCAGACGGTGCTCAATTCCCGTGACGGTGCTGTCGCTCAGGGCAACTAGCGGCCTCTCTTCCCGTTTTGGTTAGCACTTGGTTGCTTTCCTGAGGCGGCTGGCGTGCGCCCGTGAACGGTGGCGGCAGGCAAAGTTTGGCCGCAAAGGCCCAGCAGTGTTGTCACCGATTTCAGCGGTTTATCTCTGCGAGGAGCCTGATGTTGCGCCCTTGGCGCGGAAGGGGCGAAGCGCGAGCCCGCGGCATCGCGGCCGCTCGGGCACCTGATTGCTTTGCCAGCTGGTCTATCGTGTGCGTCGTCGTGGTGATCATCGCGCTTCCGGTAGGCGCAAGTGCAGCCACTTTAGACGGCGCATCCTCGGCCATTTCGCTGGCAGGAGCACCGGACGCCCGCCCTTCGCCGGAAGTGACCGCGGCCGATCGCTTGGCTGAGAATCGCGCCAGCACCTACACACCCGATCAACAGGCCGAGGAACTCTATCTCGACGGGATGGAGAAACTGGACGCGGGCCATGCCGATTGGGCGCGCCAGACGTTTGAGGGCTTAATCGCCCGGTTCCCAAGCTCAGCGGCTGCCGATCATGCGCGCACCCGCCTGGGCGAGCTTGATCGCGGTGCACGTGTACTTCCGGGCGGAGTACACGCCGGCCCCCCGCTGCTCGTTCCTCCGCCTATCCAGCAAGTGGTCGCCCCTGTCGTCAGCGGCCCGGCCTGGGAGCAGGAGCTGCAGCGTAACGGCAGCATCCAATCCAAGCTTCGTCGGGAGGCTGGCGATCGGGTCTTCTTCGGGCCCGGCAGCGCCGAGCTCGGCACCCGCGCGCGGTCAGCGCTGGCATTTCAGGCGCAATGGCTGAAGCAATGGCGTGAGTTCGAAGCGGCGATCGAAGGTCATGCCGACGAGCCGGGCTCCGACGCGGAGAATTTGCAGCTATCCACTCGGCGCGCGGAAGCCGTGCGCCGCGGCCTCGTGGCAGAAGGCGTCGACCCCGCGCGCCTCGCTATCGTCGCCTGGGGCCGCACGCACCGCGTCGCCCTGTGCTCCGACGTCGATTGCCCGTCGCAGAACCGGCGGGCGGTGACGCTGGTATTCGCGCGCGGTGCGCAGGCGCGGCTGGGATTGAACCTCCCCGACAGAGGCCAGCTGCCCCCTCCCGGAGCGACTTCGCTTGCCCCGGCCTCCGGCGGCACCGTGCCGGCCATACCCGAGCGCATCGGCGTCACGCGTTGACAACTGGACGGTTAGCGATGATCCCTAGCCCATGCGCAGGCGTTGTCTTTGGCGTTTTCATCGCCAGCGCTGCAACGAGCCGATCCGCTGTGTTCTCCATGCGCTCCCCCGCGCCCCAATTGGTATTTGTCAGGTAGGAACAGCCTTGTCCAAGCCCCACCGTATTACCTTTCCGTTGATCTTCGCGCCGGTCCTGGCAGCGTGCGTCGCGATTCTGCCGGCACTAGCTGAGCCCGCACGCCAGGGAGCGCAGCCGGCAGTTCCGGGCGCCGCTCGCAGCGCAGCGCCACCAGCAGGCGCGGCCGGCGACGCGGGGCTCAAACAACGCGTCGAGCAGCTCGAGGAGCAGCTCGTCGATATGCAGGTGGTCATCGGCACGCTCGAATTGCTTGCACGCGGCGGTGCCACGGCTGCGGCTTCGGGCGGAGCGCGCTCGGACGGCGGTGGCGGCGGCGCCGCCGACGTTCGGCTCGATGGGCTCGAGACGCAGGTGCGAGCGCTTGCAGCCCAGATCGAGCAGCTGACCCAGCAGGTGCACGCCCTGTCGGCCACACCGCGCCGTTCGGAAGCCGCGCCGGTACCTCCCGCCGCTGGCGCCGCGCCGACGGCCACCACCGCTACTGCAGTTGCCCCGGCGGGCACTTCCGATGTCGACCGCTTCGGCTCGACGACCGTGACCGCCGGAACCGGACCCAGCGACCCGATCCGCGGGCTGATCGACAATGACGCGGAGAAGGTGCCGGCGGCAGGCAAAGGGTCGCCCGCCGCAAGGCAGCCGGGCGTTCTCCAACCGCCCGGTCCATCTGCTTCAGCCGCTCCAGGAACGACCGGCTCCACGGGAGCCTCATCCGGCGCCGAAACGGCCCTCGCCGCCGCGCCGCCCGCGTTCATGCCACCCCCGCACGGTGGCGCTGACGGCGAAAATCCAAAACAGCTCTACGAGACCGCCTACGGCTACTTGATGCAGCGCGACTACTCAGCCGCGGAGGCGTCTTTTGAGGATTTCCTTACGCGCTACCCCAAGGACTTCTCGCCGGCAACGCGCAGTACTGGCTTGGCGAGGCACACTTCGTGCGCGGCGAGTACAAGCCCGCGGCCGCAGCGTTCCTCAAGGGCTACAAGGACTACGGCACCAATGCTCGCGCTGCCGACAGCCTGTTGAAGCTCGCCATGTCGCTCGACCGGCTGGGGCAGACCGACGCGGCGTGCTCCTCGTTCAGTGAGCTGTCAACGCGGTTCCCCGATGCCCCCGACAACGTCAAATCGCGCGCCAACACCGAAAAATCCCGGATCGGCTGCCACTAAGCTTCCGCGCGGCAGCGCGGCAGCGAAAGCGAGCGCGCGTGCGCCGGTTGCAGACGGCGAACTCGCAAGCCTGTTTGCGCCGCTTGTCTCCTTTGATCTTCTCATCCTCGCGGTCTCCGGCGGCGCCGACAGCGTCGCCTTGATGCATTTGATCGCGCGCTGGTCGGCGAAGGCTTCCAAACCCCGCCCGCGCATTGTTGTCGCCACCGTCGACCATGGCCTGCGCGCGCAATCGCGCGATGAGTTTGATTGGGTCGGCGTCGAGGCGCACAAGCTCGGCTTCGTACACGAGCCGCTCGTCTGGGAGGGTGCAAAGCCCCATACCGGCATCCAGGACGCCGCGCGTACCGCGCGCTACGCGCTCCTTGCTGAGCTCGCCTGGCGCCTGTCGGCCGGCGAAGCGCGCACCGCGATCGTTACGGCCCATACCGAGGATGATCAGGCGGAAACCTTCCTCATGCGGCTCGCGCGCGGCAGCGGCCTCGATGGTCTGACCGGGATGAGTGTGGCGCGCTTGCTTGAGCGCGCCGGCACTATCGAGCTGCTGCGGCCGCTACTTGGAATCAGCAAGGACCGCTTGCGCGCGACACTGCAAGTGCGGCGTCTCCCCTGGCGTGAGGATCCGAGCAACGAGAGCAACCGCTTTGAGCGCGTGCGCGTGCGCAAAGCGCGCGACAATCTCGCCGCGCTCGGACTGACGGCCGAGAAGATTGCGCTCAGCGCCCGCAGGCTCGAACGCGCGCGCGGCGCACTGGAGGCGGCGACCGATAGCCTCGCACGCGAGGCAAGCCTCGATCTGCATCACGGCGCTTACGCCAGTTTTGCCGCCTCGACTTTCGCCGCTGCGCCCGAGGAAATGCGCTTGCGAATGCTGGCACGACTGATCGCTGCGTTTGGCGGCCAGGAGGAGCCGGCACGCCTCGCCAAGCTCGAGTCGCTGTTGGCGCGTCTGGGAGAGCCAGCTTTCAAAGGCGCGACGCTCGCCGGCACAGCCGTGGCACGGCACGCCTCGCACATCTGCATCTTCCGCGAGGCAGGGCGCGATGGGTTGGCCCAGTTCGCACTCGCGCCGGGCGAGTTTGCAGTTTGGGATCGCCGCTTCCGTGTCGCCCTCGCGCCCGATGCGGGCTCGCCGGTCACTGTGCGCGCGCTCGGCGGCGATGGCTTTGCCAAGCTGCGGCGACAACTCAAGGACGTACATCTGCCGCCTGCGCGCGCTGCCGCCACACTCCCAGCGTTCTGGGAAGGAGACACCCTTCTCGCGGTGCCGGCGCTTCTACGCCTTTCGGGCGTGTCCGCGGCATTCTCCGCGGCATGGGGACGCAAAAGCGGGCTCTGCTCGGCCGATTTCTTGGGCTAAGGCGCTCACGCTTTGTTAGCGGCTTTTGCAAACGATTGCAGGGATATCGGCCCTCGCGGCCACGCCTTGGACGCACTCCGCGTCCACGATCCCCTCCTCGTTAAGGGCCTGGGGAGCCCAAAGCGTGTAACCTTGATCCAACTTAGGCCCCTAACTTGGCAACGGCGGCGCCCCCACCTATGTTAACGGCGAGCTCGAAGGGTGGGCAGAGCGACCCGTCGAGGAGCCGGTGCCAGGCGGCATCGGCGCTCTTAAGGGAATGAAATGAACTCGAATTTTCAGAAGCTCGCCATCTGGGTCGCAATTCTGGTCCTGTTGGCCGCCCTGTTCAATCTGTTCAATAACCCAGCCCAGAGCCGCCGCGGCAGCGAGATCAGCTACTCGGAATTCCTGCACGCGGTCGACCAGGGCAACGTCAGTGACGCCACGCTCGCGGGCAACCATATCTATGGCACCATGCGTGACGGCGGCACCGCGTTCACGACCTACGCGCCCCCGCAGGACAACACCCTCGTCGAGCGGCTGCAGAAAAAGGACGTGAAGTTCCGCGCGCGCCCCTCCGATGAGGACGTGCCCTCCATCATGAGCATGCTGCTCAACTGGTTCCCCATGCTGCTCCTGATCGCGGTGTGGATCTTCTTCATGCGCCAGATGCAGTCGGGCTCCGGTCGCGCCATGGGATTTGGCAAATCCAAAGCCAAGCTTTTGACCGAGCGCCACGGCCGCGTGACCTTCGAGGACGTGGCGGGCGTCGATGAGGCCAAGGACGACCTGCAAGAGATCGTCGAGTTCCTGCGCGACCCGCAGAAGTTCCAGCGTCTCGGCGGGCGTATCCCGCGCGGCGCCCTGCTCGTGGGTCCGCCCGGCACCGGCAAGACGCTGCTGGCGCGCGCCATCGCGGGCGAGGCCAACGTGCCCTTCTTCACGATTTCGGGCTCCGACTTCGTCGAGATGTTCGTCGGCGTCGGCGCTTCGCGCGTGCGCGACATGTTCGAGCAAGCGAAGAAGAATGCACCTTGCATCATCTTCATCGACGAGATCGACGCTGTCGGGCGTCACCGCGGCGCAGGCCTCGGCGGCGGCAACGACGAGCGCGAGCAGACGCTGAACCAGCTGCTGGTCGAGATGGACGGCTTCGAGGCGAACGAGGGCATCATCCTCATCGCCGCGACCAACCGCCCCGACGTGCTCGATCCGGCGCTGCTGCGTCCCGGCCGCTTCGACCGCCAGATCACCGTGCCAAATCCGGATGTCCTCGGCCGCGAGAAGATCCTGCGGGTGCACATGCGCAAGGTTCCGGTTGCTCCCGACGTCGATCCCAAGGTTATCGCACGTGGTACCCCGGGCTTCTCCGGTGCCGATCTCGCCAACCTCGTCAACGAGGCAGCGCTGCTTGCCGCGCGCCGCAACAAGCGGCTCGTTACGCAGCACGAGTTCGAGGACGCCAAGGACAAGGTGATGATGGGTGCGGAGCGCCGCTCCATGATCATGACCGAGGAGGAGAAGCTGGCCACCGCCTATCACGAGGCCGGTCACGCGTTGGTCAGCCTCAAGGTCATCGGCGGCGATCCCCTGCACAAGGTGACGATCATTCCGCGCGGGCGCGCATTGGGCGTGACCATGAACCTGCCCGAGCGCGACAAGCTCAGCTACTCCAAGCAGTGGTGCGAAGCGCGCATCGCCATGTCGTTTGGCGGCCGCTGCGCCGAGCAGCTCGTATACGGCAAGGACCACCTCAACACCGGCGCCTCCAGCGACATCATGCAGGCAACCGATCTGGCGCGCCGCATGGTCACCGAATGGGGCATGAGCGAGAAGCTCGGCCCGCTGCGCTACAATGAGAACCAGCAGGAAGTCTTCCTCGGCCATGCCATCACGCAGCGGCAGAATATGTCGGAAGATACCGCGCGCCTCATCGACCAGGAGATCCGCCGCATCGTGACCGAAGGCGAAACGCTGGCGCGCGAGGTCGTGACTGCGCACCGGCGCGAGCTTGAGGCCATTACCCAGGCGCTGATGGAGTACGAGACCGTCTCCGGCGAGGAAGTGCAGGGCGTGATGCGCGGCGATAAGATCGTGCGTCCGTCCGACGACGACGGACCAAAGGAAAGTGGCTCGTCCGCGGTTCCGACCGCCGGCGGCCGGTTGCGTCCCCGCGGGGAGCCCGGCACTGGCGGCATGGAGCCTCAGCCGCAGTCGTAACACTTGCCGCTTGAGCGATTTTATTCGGAGCCGTGCCAAAGCGCGGCTCCGAATGCTTTTGCGCCAAGCACATAGCCGCGATGACGCGCGAACATCCGCGAATTTTGCTGAGCACCGGTATCCTTGACGCGTAGGCCAGGATAGCTTGCCGACCGCTTCGCCATCGGGATTAGCCTTCAAGATGCAGCGCTCGATCTACCTGCGCCCCGTGGGAATTTTCCCCGCACCGCCCGACACCGGCGATGAACCCGCTTTCAGCGGGCTGCCGCTCGCCGGTCAGCCCCTGCGGTTCTCATCGCTCGAAGTCGCCGAGCGCGAAGGCCGGGGCGCCAAGCGGCGCATCGTGGCGCTCGGCGACGCGCTCGAAGGCGAATGGGGACGCCACACGCTGGCGGCCTCCGATTTGCTGGAGGCGATCAGCACTCCGCGGCCCCGCCTCGCCGGCGTCGCGCTCGACCGCCCGCTCATCATGGGCATCCTCAACGTCACGCCGGACAGCTTCTCCGACGGCGGCCGCTACACGGCGGCTGAAGCCGCGGTCGAGCATGCGCTAAGGCTGGTGGCGGAGGGGGCCGACATCATCGACATCGGCGGGGAATCCACCCGGCCTGGCGCCGACTACGTGCCGGCCGATGAGGAGCTGCGCCGCGTGCTGCCGGTGATCGAGGCCCTGCGCGGGCAGACACAGGCGCTGATCTCGATCGATACGCGAAAGAGTGAGGTCATGGCGCACGCCGCCGGTGCCGGGGCCGACATCCTCAACGACGTGTCGGCGCTCACGCACGATCCAGATGCGCTTGCCGTCGCCGCCAAGACAGGACTGCCGGTCGTGCTGATGCACGCGCAGGGCGACCCCAAGACCATGAACGACGATCCGCGCTACGACGACGTCGTCCTCGACGTGTTCGATTACCTCGAGCGCCGGATCGCGGCGTGCGAGGCGGCCGGCATTCCCAGGGCCAAGCTCGTCGTCGATCCGGGCATCGGCTTTGCCAAGCACCTGCACCACAACGTCGCGATCATGGCGAGCCTCGCGCTTTATCACGGGCTCGGCGTGCCGGTGCTGCTCGGCGCCTCGCGAAAAAAACTGATCGACCACATATCGGACGCGCCCCGCGCGGAAGACCGCGTCCCCGGCTCGATTGCGGCGGCACTGGCAGGAGCGGCGCAAGGGGTGCAGATCGTGCGCGTCCACGACGTTGCTGCCACACGCCAGGCGCTGTCCGTGTGGCGCGCCATCGCGCACGGCACCGACAAGGTGCTCGCCTGAGACGATCCGAGAGGCGGCCGGTCGCCCGCCTTTGGGCCCGCCTCTGAGGATGTGACGATAAATGACACACTATCGTGTTGTGGTCGGAGCCCGGTGCTGGCGTGATCGTTCCACGTTCAGACCTTGGGATGCCGCCCTCGAGACGGCGTTTCCTCAAGCAGTAGCAAAGCTTAGGATGGCAGCCGGTATCCCGCGCGGCCCAAGTGCAGCAGCAAGCTTTTATTTTTCTTAGGAGAGGGCGTGTTAACGTGCGGGTACAGGATTTGAAGGGATTTGCGGCTCAAATGCCGGCCCAGACCGGCCTTTTGCCCTTCGCCGCACTCGCTCCCGTTGAAGCCTGAGGGTAAGCTATGCCCGCAAAGTCCCGGACATCGAAACGCAAGCCGTCAGGAGCAACGGGGAAACTCATGTCGCGCCGCTATTTCGGTACCGATGGAATCCGTGGCCTCGCCAACCGCAGCCCGATGACCTCCGAGGTCGCGCTGAAGGTCGGCATGGCCGCCGGCAAGATCTTCCAGACCGGCAACTACCGCCACCGCGTGGTGATCGGCAAGGACACACGCCTGTCGGGCTACATGCTCGAAGCAGCGCTCATGTCGGGCTTCACCGCTGTCGGCATGGACGTGTTCCTGCTCGGCCCGATGCCGACGCCCGCTGTCGCCATGCTGACGCCCTCGCTGCGCGCCGATCTCGGCGTGATGATCTCCGCGTCGCACAACCCGTTCGCAGACAACGGCATCAAGCTGTTCGACTCGGAGGGGTACAAGCTTTCCGATGAGACAGAGCACCAGATCGAAGCGCTGATCGACGCCGAGACATCCGGGCTGTTGGCGCCCGCCGATGCAATCGGCCGCGCGACGCGCGTGGAAAGCGCGCAGGAACGCTACATCGAGTTTGCCAAGCGGACGCTGCCCAAGCACCTGCGCCTCGACGGCCTGCGCATCGTCATCGATTGCGCCAACGGGGCCGGCTACAAGGTCGCCCCGGAAGCCTTGTGGGAGCTGGGCGCAGAGGTCATCAAGATCGGCGTCGATCCCAACGGCCGCAACATCAACGACAAGTGCGGGTCGACCGCGCCCGAGGCGCTGATGGCGAAGGTGCGCGAGTTGCGCGCCGACATCGGCATCGCGCTCGACGGCGACGCTGACCGCGTCGTCATCATCGATGAGAAGGGCCAGATCGTCGACGGCGATCAAGTCATGGCCGTAATCGCCGACGCTTGGCACCGCTCGGGGCGCCTCACGGCCGGTGGCGTGGTGGCGACAGTGATGAGCAACCTCGGGCTCGAGCGCTATTTGAAGGAGCAGGGGCTGGCACTGATACGCACGCCGGTCGGCGACCGCTACGTCGTCGATCATATGCGCAAGCACGGCTACAACGTTGGCGGCGAGCAGTCCGGGCACATCGTGCTGTCGGACTATGTGACGACCGGCGACGGTCTCGTCACCGCGCTGCAGATTCTCGCCGTCGTGGTCTCCACGGGCAAGACCGTGAGCCAGGTGACTCAGCGATTCGAGCCGTTGCCGCAGATACTCAAAAGCGTGCGCTACGCCAACGGCAGTCCGTTGGAGGACAGCCGAGTCGTCAAAGCGATCGATGCCGGCAAGGCCAAGCTCGGCCAGAAGGGACGCCTTGTCATTCGCCCCTCGGGCACCGAGCCCGTCATCCGTGTGATGGCGGAAGGCGATGACGAGCGGCTAGTTTCGACAGTTGTCGGCGACATCGTCGAAGCCGTTCGCGCCGCCGCTGCGGCGTAAAAGAACGACGCGCGCCACTCAGCTCCATTGATAATTGCAGCGCCTGCGCGTTAACGCGCGCACGTCGCGCGCGAGCGCGTTTACTTCTGCTTAACGATTAGAGAATGGCCGTTCTACTGGGGCCCGCGGGAGCCACTGTGCCGGAACGGCACCGCGATTAAGTCTCCCTTAAACCTTGTTCCTCATATTCGAGCCCAGAGCACGTTGAGCGTTCGCACGGGCGCCGCGTACCAGCGGCCTAAGTTCGATGAGGGAAGTTCCATGAATACCTATCGCGGGTCCTACCTGCTAAGCGCGGTGCTCGGGTCGGCCGTTGTGCTCGCCTCGGCGTCGGCCGTTTTGGCAGCAGACATGTATCAAGGCGGAGATCTCAAGGGCGGTTACGACGTTGCTCCCGTCGCGACCGACCGGGGCATCTACCTGAAGGGTTACATCGGTCAGGCCAACCCTGACGTCGGCAGCATCTTCACGCCTGACTATAACAACAACACATTCCAGGTGTTTTCCCACGACATCAAGTCGAGCCCGCTGTTCGGCCTTGGCATCGGCTACAAGCACAGCCACTGGCTGCGCCTTGACCTGACAGGCGAATATCGCGGCGATGCGCTTTTTGTCGGCGCTGACCGCTATCCCGGCGGCTTTGGCTTTATCCCCGGCACCAACGAGTACACGGCCGACGTCAAGAGCTGGCTGGGTCTCGCCAACGCTTACTGGGACATCGTCAACTGGTGCGGCTTCACGCCTTACATCGGCGGCGGCATTGGCTTTGCCACGATGTCGCTTGAGGGCCTGCGGGACGTCAATGTTCCCACCAACGGCGTTGCCTTCGGCGCCGACAACACGCGGACGAACTTCGCCTGGGCGCTCTATGCAGGCCTCAGCTACGACGTCTCGCCATCGCTCGTGATCGATCTCTCTTACCGCTACGCCGACCTCGGCGAGGCAACGAGCGGTGCTGTGATCGACCACCTCAACAATTTTTCCTACGATCACTTCCACGCCAAGGACATCACCTCAAACGATATGCTGCTTGGCGTCCGCTACAAGCTGCAGCGTGACGAACCCGTCTACGCGATCAAGTAACGACAACGACCGGCCGCGCACCTCGTGCGGCCGGTTGCACGACCACGACACGATCCGCCGGGCCCGCTTTCTTGGCCCGGCACCTTGGCCCCCGGCAGTCGCTCGTGTGGCCTCGATCTAGTCTCAAGTTGATTCCTCGTTCGATTACGCGTGAGGCAGGCGCATCCGTGCCCGTAGAGCTCGAGTGAGCTCAAAGGCCCCGGTACCCCGTCCTTGGAAGCGGCCGGCTGGAAAAAAACTTGAGATGTCGAGCGAGGCTCAAGCCTCCCTCGGCGTCAGTCGAGGGAAAGCACATGAGACGTTCACGATCGAGCCTCCTTACCGCTGCGGCGATGATCGCCTGCGCTGCGCTGCCGGCGCTTGCCGACGGACCGGATTTCCGCACCGGCATCAGCCCATACGGCGCGGCCACGCCAGTTCCGGCGCCCATTCCCGTCCCGTTCGAGGAGGCCGCGTGGTACTTCCGCGCCGACTTCGCGGCAGGCTTCGGCTCGCAGCCCTCGGTTAACGCCGTCGGCACGCCGTTCGGCAACGGTACCGCGGCGGCACGATCGGACTCAACCCCTCGTGGCTCAGCGAAAGCTTCGAGCCGGCCTTCACCGGTGGCGTCGGCGTCGGCTACGTGTGGGGCCCCCACTTCCGCACCGACTTCACTGTGGACATCCACTCGACCATGAATGCCGACTTTGTCGGAACCGCCACCTACAACAACGGTGCGGGGCAGATCGGTCTACGTGACCGGACAAGACCAAATTCGCCTCGACCGTCCTGCTCGTCAACGGCTACTACGACATTCGCACCGGTACGCCCTTCTCGCCTTACATCGGCGGCGGCGTCGGCTTCACCGTCGACCAGCTCACCCAGGAAATCGCTGCTATCGACACCGGCAACGCGCTCGGCCTCAGGCCATCGGCAGCCGCTCGACGCAGGTCAAATTCGCCGGCGCTGCGATGGCAGGCCTGACCTATGACATCAATACCTTTGTCTCGCTCGATGTCGGCTACCGCTTCCTCTACATCGGCGGCTCGGATGTCGATTCGATCATCTACTCCAACAGCTCGAAGATCGAGATCGGCAGCGTGAACGAGCACCAGATCCGTGCCGGCCTGCGCTTCTACGTGAACTAGGCCTCCTGGCCACGCGCGCGGCACTAAGATCGCAAGCGGGACCTGCGATGACGCCCATAATTGACGGACCGGCCCGGAGCACCTAGACCGGCGCGGCCGTGCCGCCGTTGGGCCGCCGGCCCCATCGCCGGCGAGCCATGCACGCGGTCAAAAAGTCAAACCCCAAGCCGACTGCGCGCCCAAACCAGGCGAGCTTCTCGAGCGGTCCCTGCGCCAAGCGCCCGGGGTGGAGTCCGGACGTGCTGCGCGCGGCCCTGGTCGGGCGCTCACACCGGTCGCCCGCAGCGGTGGCCCGGCTCAAACGCGCGATCGACGAGACCAAGCGCATCCTCGAGCTTCCCTCGGATTACCGCGTCGCGATCGTTCCGGGCTCCGACACCGGCGCCTTCGAGATGGCGCTATGGACCATGCTCGGTGCGCGGGGGGTCGATGTGCTCGCGTGGGAGGACTTCGGCAAGCGGTGGGCCGGCGACATTGTCGCGCAACTGCGACTCGAAGAAGTCCCGCGTGCTGACCGCCGACTATGGCCACCTGCCGGTCCTGAGCGCGGTGGACTTCGATCGCGACGTCGTTTTCGCGTGGAACGGCACCGCATCGGGCGTGCGCGTGCCGAACGGCGACTGGATCCCGGCCGATCGCGCCGGGCTCACGTTCGCCGACGCCATCTCGGCGGTCTTTGCGCAAGACATCGACTGGCCGAAGATCGACGTTGCGACCTTCGCCTGGCAGAAGGGAATCGGCGGCGAAGCGGCGCACGGCATGTTGATTTTATCCCCGCGCGCGGTTGCGCGACTGGAAAGCTACGTGCCGGCGTGGCCGCTGCCCAAGGTCTTCCGTCTCACCGAAGGTGGCAAGCTGATCGATGATCTTTTTGCAGGCGTCACGATCAACACCCCGTCGATGCTGTGTGTGGAGGACTACCTCGACGCTCTGCGCTGGGCGTCCGAGACAGGCGGGCTTGCCGGGTTGCGCGCCCGCGCCGATGCCAACGCGAAGGTCATCTTCGACTGGATCGAGCGGACGGCGTGGATCGCCAACTTGGCGATCGATCCGGCGACGCGCTCCAACACGTCCGTGTGCCTGCGTTTCGCCGATCCCGAGACGATCGCGTCGGGCCCTGAGGTGCAGGCGCGTCTCGCTGCGCGGATTTCGCAGCTGCTAGAGGCGGAGGGTGTGGCCTTTGACATTAAGAGCCACCGCGCGGCGCCCCCCGGCTTGCGCATCTGGTGCGGGCCAACCGTGGAGCGGCGCGACCTGGAACTGCTGACCCCCTGGCTGGACTGGGCCTATGCCGAGGCGCGGGCGCAATTAACCTAGCCCCACAATGGCGCCTGCGTGCCTGGGGCGCGTGCTTATCGTCATAATTCAGACGTGAAACCTGACCACTCGTCATGCCGGGGAAAGACGGCTCGACGGGTGGGCGGTCTGGAGATGGTGGGCTAGAAAAATGCGCATTCTTGCTGCGATCGCCGCTGCTTTGCTCGTCGTGATGGCGCGGCCCGCTTCGGCCGACGACGTCGCTGCGAATTCGAAGGTCGATAGCGTCACCGTATTCCTGTCGGGAGCCGAGGTGACTCGCACCGTGCGCCTCAACCTGACCAAGGGCGAGCACACGGTTGTCTTCAGCGATCTCCCCGCCGAGACCGTTGCCGGCTCGGTGCGAGTTGATGGCAAGGCGACGGCCAAGCTCGATATTCAGTCGGTCGATGCACGCCGGCGCTACGTCGCGCGCGCCGACCAGGCGGCCGTGCAGACCGAGCGCAAGCGCATCGAGGACGAGATCGAGCGGCTGCGCGATGAGCGCGGGCTGGCACAGGGTGCGCAGGACGCAGCGCAGACGCAAAAGACGCTCCTGTCCAACCTGGCGGCGCTGCCCGGTCACACAGGCGATGACCCGCAGACCCAGCCTGCCGTACCGCGTACCGATTGGACGCAGATCCTTGCGCTGATCGGCACGGGCATGGCGGACGCACAGCGCGCGTCACTCGATGCCGAAGTGAAGAAGCGCGATTTTGATCGCAAGATCGAGGATCTGGAAAAGCAGCTTTCAGCGTTGGCGCCGGCGCGTACTGAGCAAACCGAGATCAAGGTCTTTGTCGTTGCCGACGCGACTCTCGATGCCGATTTGACGGTGCGCTATCAGGTGCGCAACGCGTCCTGGCTCCCGCGCTATGACGCGCGCCTCACGACCGGCTCGCGCACGGCGCCGCCGAAGCTGGAGCTGACGCGCCGTGCTGAAATCAAGCAGCGCACCGGCGAGGCTTGGGAGGGTGTCGAGCTTAGGCTCTCCACCGCCGGCCCGGCCTCCAATGCCGCCGCACCCGACCTCAATACGGTCACGGTCGATTTCGAGGCGGACATTCCCAAGCCGGTTGCGGTGTCGAATTCGGATGCCGCGGGCGAAGGTGTCCCTGCCAGCGGCAAGTTCAAGGTCGCCCGCGAGTTGAGGGCCGCCGCCGCGCCTGCGGCGCCCGCTCCCGCGCTCGAGATCGCCGAGCAGCGCGCCGCCGTGACGACCGCGCCGTTCCAGGCGGTGTTCCAGGTGCCGGGCAGCCTATCCATTCCCGACACCGGCGAAGCCAAGCGCGTGCTGTTGCAGCAGGATACCGTGGAGCCGACGCTCACGATCCGCACCGTCCCCAAGGTCGACGCAAAAGCATACCTCTACGCCAAGCTGGTGCTGCCAAAGGGCTCGCCGCTCCTTCCAGGGGAGGTATCGCTCTTCCGCGACGGCACGTTCGTCGGTACCGGCGATCTACCGGTGATGTCGCCCGGCGAGGAGCATCAGGTGGGCTTCGGCTCGGACGATCAGGTTCGCGTACGCCATGCCATCGCCGAGGACAAGCGCGGGGAGACCGGGTTGATCTCGTCCGCCCGCACCGACAGCCGCAACTTCCGCATCACGGTTAAGAACATGCACGAGCGCGCGGTGGACCTCGTCGTGCAGGATCAGATCCCGGTATCGCAGAATCAGGACATCCGGGTCGAGCTGGTCGGACCGACCGCGCCGACCCGCAAGGATATCGAGGACAGGCGCGGCGTTCTGGCGTTTGAATCCAAGCTCGAGCCCGAGGAAGAGCGCGTCATCGAGTTCGGTTACCGTGTCATCTGGCCCGGCGCCCGGACGATCGTCTACCAGTGATCCGGCCCGATTGAGCGGCCTGCCGGCCCTGCGGCTTGATGGGCCGGCTTGATCGGCTTGGCCCTGGCGAATCTGCGCTATAACCGCCATGCTAAAGTCAGATGGCCCTGGCCGGTCGGCCGGGGCCAAGCTGCGAGATGGGCATAGAAAATGGCGAACGTTGCAGTGGTCGGCGCTCAATGGGGCGACGAGGGCAAGGGCAAGATCGTCGACTGGCTGTCGGAACGCGCCGATGTCGTGGTGCGCTTCCAGGGCGGCCACAACGCCGGGCATACGCTCGTCATCGACGGCAACACCTACAAGCTGTCGCTGCTGCCGTCGGGCGTCGTGCGGCCGGGCAAGCTCGGCGTGATCGGCAACGGCGTCGTCGTCGATCCTTGGGCGCTCACCGCCGAGATCGAGAAGCTCGCCGGCCAGGGTGTCGCCGTCAGCCGCGAGAATTTGCGCGTTGCCGAGAATGCGACGCTGATCCTTCCCTTGCACCGCGAGCTCGACGTCATCCGCGAGGAAGCGGCCGGCGACAACAAGATCGGCACGACGGGGCGCGGCATCGGTCCCGCCTACGAGGACAAGGTTGGACGACGTGCGATCCGCGTTCAGGATCTGCGCAACATCACCACGCTCGGCCCGAAGGTCGACCGTATCCTCGTGCACCACAACGCGCTGCGCCGCGGCCTGAACCAGCCAGAGATCGCCAAAGAGAAACTGATGGCGGACCTGGCCGAGATCGCGCCCAAGATCCTCCCTTTCATGGACGTGACCTGGGATCTGCTCGATCGCGAGCGCCGTGCCGGCAAGCGCATCCTGTTTGAAGGCGCGCAAGGCGCGCTCCTCGACATCGACCACGGGACCTATCCGTTTGTCACGTCCTCCAACACAGTCGCGGCGCAGGCGGCGATTGGATCCGGGATGGGGCCGCGTTCGATCGGCTTCGTGCTCGGCATCGCCAAGGCCTACACCACCCGTGTTGGTTCCGGGCCGTTTCCGACCGAGCTCACCGACGCGATCGGCGAGCGCATCGGCGAGCGCGGACGCGAATTTGGTACCGTGACGGGACGCAAGCGGCGCTGCGGCTGGTTCGATGCAACGCTCGTGCGCCAGACGATCAAGGTGTGCGGGATCGATGGCATCGCTCTCACCAAGCTCGACATTCTCGACGGGTTCGATGAGATCAAAGTCGGCGTCGGCTACACGCTCGATGGCGAGCCGATGGACCGCCTGCCGGCCGGCAGCAATGCGCAGGCGCGCATCAAGCCGGTGTGGGAGACGCTCGAAGGCTGGAGCCAGTCGACGCACGGAGCGCGCAGCTGGGCCGATCTGCCGGCGCAGGCGGTCAAGTACGTGCGCTACATCGAGGAGTTGATCGAGTGCCCGGTGACGCTGCTGTCGACCAGCCCCGAGCGCGCCGACACGATCCTGATGCGCGACCCCTTCGCCGACTGAGCGATCTCGGTCCTATTTCTCGCTGAAGATCCCAAACGCCACGTCTTCGAGCTTGAACGGCCACGGCGCATTCACCGGGTCGATGCGCAGCTCCTTGCCGACGCGCCCGTTCGGCAGCATGAAGGTCAGCACCGACTTGCCCGCCGGCAGATCGAGAGCGACGGTGCGGCCGTCGGCAAACTGGTCGGGGTCGTCGCGCCCATCGATCGTCGGCAAATACATCTCAAACACCGCAGGCTTCGGGATCTCGACGGCTACGCGTAAGCAGTCGGCGTGCTCGGGAATTGGCACCACCAGGTTGGGATCGGCGGTCTTGGCAAGGAACGACGATGGCCCCGTGTGCTCGAGGTTTTCCATCGTGACACCGGTGTCGACATTCACCGGCTGCGTATAGGCGCACCTCCGAGCAATCATCATGTTGCGCTTTAATATCGCCCGGGCGAGGGGGCCATTCCAATCGCTGAAACGAAGGAAGAGCGAACGTTCGACAGAGTTGACGACAACCTGCCCGGTGTGGACTTGCAATTCGTTGCTGTACTCCTCCTCGTTGTCCTCGAGCGTGTAGAACTTTGAGCCTGGAAAGGCTTTTTCGAGTTCGTCGCGTGCACGCCCGTAAAATGAATCGATGAGGAACATGACCGGCGGCACATCCTGGCGAGGCGTCGGGAATGCTGTTACCTCGAGATCGAGCTCGGGACCGCTGAGCAGCAGCATGTTGTTGCGCATGTCCGTCGTATTCTCGGCCGGAACTCCGGCGTAGAGGACCGGCACGGAAGGCTCCTTGCCGTCGAGTTTGGAAGCGAGCTGGCTGACGGCCAAGGCCGCCCCGCGCGAGTTCCAGTGCGTGTCGGTTGCGAAGTAGTAGGGGACCTTTGGGTTTTCCGGCTTCAAGATCGCGGCCGCGTGATCGAGCAGGTCGGGAGCGAAGCGCGCGGCGAGCGCTCGCCAGCGGTTGCCATTTTGCATCCTGCAGCCCGCATATGCTCTCGCCCGGCGCCCGAGCTTCTCGGGATGAATGGTGACGGTGTCGGGCGAGACGGTGAACAGCACGGGTAGCCCCGACGCGGCGGCCATGGCTCCCATCGTGTCGATGGTCCGCAGCGTGATCACAAGCATCTCGTCGGGCATGCATTTGCCGTCCCAGAATTGCTGCTTGAAGAACAGCCACTCGCCCTCGCCCGACACGATCGTGTCGGTATCGATCGTGCCGGTGACGCGATAAAGCGCGGCGTTATGCGTGCGAATGGCGAACACGGTGGCAGGCGAGCGCTCAAACAGAGCGGAGCTCAATTCCTTGCGCGCCTTGGGGGAGCCGTGCAGCAGCTTCTTGGCCTCGGGGAAGGCCGTGAAATCCTTTTGTCCATACGGCGCGACGGCGCCAAAGCCCCAAAGCAACCCAAGGGGCAGCGCGAGGAATAGGCAGAACGCCAGCACGGTTAGGATGTTGAGACGTCGCGACATGGCTAGAACCGGAAATACAAAAATGGGCTGTAGGTCTGCGACAACACGAGCACCAGTGTAATCCCCATGCAGGCAACGAGGTAGGCGCTGCGAACGGCAAGGGCCGGCGTCGTCGTATGCGGTGTCGACAGCCAGGTGCCGATGCCGTACCTGCCGGGAACGAGAAACACGAGAGCTGCGACTGCGAAGACAGCCGCGATGGCCGGCGTGAAGGCGACGTAGAGGCTCGGCGGCAGTGTCATGGCATTTTCGGCAAGCGGTTTAGCGAGCGCGCGCACGAACACCCACGCTTGGCCCAGCGTCTCGGCGCGGAAGATGATCCAGCCGACGATGACAACCGGAATGCAATAGACGAAGCGCAGGACCGGCAGATGCAGATCCTTGGCGGACTTGCCGAAGATCGCCCGCTCGCCCGCGATGAAGACTCCGTGATAGAGGCCCCAGGCGAGGAACGTCCACGCGGCGCCGTGCCAGATCCCGGTCAAAACGAACACGATCAGCAGATTGACGTACAGCTGCGAGCCCCCGCGGCGGTTGCCGCCCAGCGGGATGTAGAGATAGTCGCGGAACCAGCTCGACAGCGAGATGTGCCAGCGGCGCCAGAACTCCGTGATCGACTTGGCAGCGTAGGGCCGCTCGAAGTTTTCCAGAAAGCGCACACCGAACATGAGACCGAGCCCGATCGCCATGTCGGAGTACCCGGAAAAGTCGAAGTAGATCTGCAACGCATAGGCGACCGCGCCGACGAGGGCGGCGATGAACACCACGTTTTCGAAGGGGAGCGCGAAAGCAGCGTCCGCGACCCGCGCGACACTGTCGGCAATGATGACCTTCTTGGCCAGGCCATGCATGAAGCGGGTCGCGCCAGCGGCAAAGTTCTCGACGCTCGTCTTGGGCTGCGCGAAATCCTGGTGCACGTCGCGGTAGCGGACGATCGGCCCGGCGATGAGCTGCGGGAAGAACGACTTGTACGCGCCGAAGGTTATGAGGTTTCGTTCCGGCTCCACCTCGCCGCGCCAAACGTCGATTGCGTAGGAGATGCCCTGGAAGGTGAAGAACGAGATGCCGATCGGCAGCACGATCGCCTTCAGCCAATCGCCCAGGGGATGGACATTGGCCAGCCCCAGGTTGCTGCCGAGGAAAAAGGCGTACTTGAAGTAGACGAGCAGCGCCAAGTCGAGGCCGATAACGACGGCGAGGCTCAGCTTGTCCCGCCGCGCCGCGATCCACAGGCCGCCGAAGAAGTTGATGAGGATGCTGGCGACCAGGATCAGCGACTGGAAGCCGGCCGACCAGTAATAGAAGGCGAGAACTTCGTAACCAGGATGATCGCCAGCGCAAACCGGGTCGACCGTAACAGGAAATAGAGGACCAGCGCCGCCGGCAGGAACAGGAACACAAAACTCTGGTCGGAAAAAACCACCGCTCAGCCCCCCGGCATTGGGCAGCGCCAGCCGCGCCCTCCCAATGCCGTCCCCCCAATCTTCCATTCGATCAGATGCCGCCAATGTGGCGGGGCTAGGCACGGAGGGGAAGGATGGCCTGTCCGAGAGCCTCGAAAGTCGGGCGCGTGGTTAATCCAGGCGACGGCCTTGAAATCTGGATAGAAATTCGGGCAAAAAAAGAGGCACCCGCCGCGGCTAGCTGTGCGGCAGGTGCCTTCGTCGAGTGACCCGGCCTTGAGGGGAGGGGAGGGGAAAGGCCGGTGTCTGGAGGTAGAATGCGACCGCTGAACTTTCAGTTCCGGCGACGGTCGAATTTTTTTATTGGGCCTAGAAGAGGCCGTTGGTGAACCTTATCGCGCACTACCAGTGCAGCACACCAAACAGGTGCAGCAGCACGAGCACGCTAATGGGAACGCCAAGAAGCCACAGCAGAAGGTCGCGGGCCATGAGGGAGAACTCCTTCGGTTTCAGCGGCATCGAAACGCGCGCGCTTACCGAAAGTTCCTCGCGTGCGTCCCGGCCTCAGTTCTTGTTGTCGAAAAGCTTCAGTGACTCCTGAGCCAGCAAACCGCCGGCCATTTCGATCTCGATGAAGCTTGTCGCATTCGCGATCTCGCGCGCGGTGATGTCGATCTGTCCGATCTTGGTCGCGAGCTGCGCGATCGAGGCGGCGTAGACTAGGCGTTTGAAGCCGCACCAGATGATGGCGCCCATGCACATCGGGCACGGCTCGCCCGAGGCGTAGATCGTCGCCTCCTTGAAATCGTCGGGCTCGTGTCCGCGCAGGAAGCTGCGGATAGCCATCATCTCGGCGTGCGCGGTCGGATCGGCATCGCGTTTGCAGGTATTCTTGCCGAGCGCCAGCACCTTGCCGTCGCGAACGATGATGGCCCCGAATGGGTAATCGGCGTTCTTGGCCTCGTTGACCGCAAGCTGCATGAAGCGCTTGTCGTCCGTCGTGGTCGGCCCGAACTTTGCGCGCGCCGAAGCCTCGCGCGTGAGCGCCGCGGCCGCAAGCAGCGTGCCGCCGGTCAGCAAGGTCCGTCTATCCATGTTTCACCCTCCGCAGGAGCTACCGAAGCTTACGCGGAGGGATTGGCGCGGTCACCAAATGTTGGCGGCGACGATGCCCCGGGAGCCGGCCAGCGCGCCCTCGGCGAGCTCTGCAGCAAGCAATCGCCTGGGATCGACAGGTCCCGGCAACGTGATCTGGCCCGGCGGCACCGGCTTAAATCCGAAGCGGCCGTAGTAGGGCTCATCGCCGACGAGCACCACGAGACGCACACCGGCTGCCTTTGCCGCGTCGAGCGCTTCCGCGATCAGCGCGCGCCCGTAGCCTTGGCCGGCGAAGTCGGGGTCGACCGCGAGCGGTCCCAGCAGCAGAGCCCCGCCAATTCCACCGATGCCGACCTTGGTGAAGCGCACGGCCGCGATGATGCGCTCGCCGTCCACTGCCGCGCGGCAATAGCTCGAGATCTCGGGAGAGTGCTCACGGACGCGATAGGCGGTGCGCGCAAAGCGTCCCGGCCCAAAGACCTTGGCGTGCAGAAGCGAGACGTGTGGCAGATCGGCGGGCGTCAGCGGCCGGTTGCGGACGGTTGGCGGCATGGGGACTTTCGGCGGGATGCTCGACAAGGATTGGATCAGGCGCAGAGCGAGATCCGCGCAGGGTTGCGGAGTAAACGGTGCTAGGCGCAACAGGTTCGTCGCCGCGCGACGATGAAGCTCGGGGTTATCCTTGTCATGAGGCCCATTACCATGAGGCCGATTGGCGCGTAAAGCGCTCACCACATGACGTCGCGGGTCTGCCCACCAAACACCTCGCGGATGCGCCGCGCGGTGGGCTGGTGAATGTCCTCTGGCAAGGCGTCGTTGGCAAAGAAGCGATGGGCGGCGATCTCGCGGTTTGGCAACGGGGGCACGGGCTGCGTCCATTCCTTAACGAGGTACAGGGCGATGTGATCGCTGGGGAAGGATTTGAAGTTTGCGTAGAGCCCGAACAGCTCGGGCGCCCGCGCGATGACCACGCCGGCCTCTTCTTGCAGCTCGCGCTCGAGCGCACGCGGCGCCGTCTCGTTGCGTTCGACACCCCCGCCGGGAAAGTGCCAGCCAGGCCGGTACGTGTGCTTCACGAGGAGGACGCGGCCCTGAGCATCTATGATGACGCCCTGGGCGCCGAGCGTCACGCTGCGCGTCATGCGCCAGTAGCGCTGTATGAGGCGATTGAACGCCCGCGACGAGCGCAAGCGGCTCACGTCCCTGCTCACGGCATCCTCCCTTCATGCTTTGTTGGGGCGTACTAGGCACCATCTCGCAGCGCCGTGCTAGGGTCGGCCCGCGTGCGCCGCTGCCCGTGAGACCAAATGACCGACGCTATCACCCTCGCGCAGCTCTCGGATGCGCACCTCGCCCCCGTCCCGGGCATCGGCCTGCGCCACCTCAACCTCAAGCGCGGGCTCGGCTACCTCAACTGGCAGCGCGGCCGCCGCGGCGTGCACCTGCGCGACAGCCTCGATCGCATCGTCGCCGATCTCAAAGCGCACAAGCCCGACCACATCGCGGTCACCGGCGATTTGATAAATTTGGGTCTGCCGGCAGAGTACGAGGCGGCGCGGAACTGGCTGCACGCGCTCGGCGATCCGCAGTCAGTGACGGTGGTGCCGGGCAACCATGACATCTACACGCGCGTGCGCGGCCATCCGGGCGTCGAGCGCTGGCGCGATTATATGCGGGCGGACGCCTGGGGCGCCGAATTCAATGCCGGCGCCGAGGACGGGTTTCCGTTCGTGCGCCGCCTTGGGCCGGTGGCGCTGATTGGATTGAATTCCGCCGTCGAGACGCCGCCGTTCGTCGCGGCCGGTTACCTCGGCGAGCATCAGATCGCGGCGGCGAAAGATATCCTCGAGCGCACCGGCAAGCAGGGTCTTGTCCGCGTCGTGCTGATCCATCATCCGCCATTGCCGGGGCAGGCTCCCCCGCGACGCGCCCTGCGCGACGCCGACGCGTTTTCGCGCATGCTCGCAGCAGCCGGCGCGGATCTCGTGCTGCATGGTCACAATCACCGCGACAGCCTCGTGGAGCTTCCCACCGCGCACGGGCGCATTCCGGTGCTGGGTCTGCCGTCGGGATCGGCCGGACGGCTGCACAAGTCCGAGCCGCTTGCCCGCTACCGCCTGCTGCGCATCGCGCGCGACGACGGCAGGACGCGCATCGAGTCGGTGACGCGCGGCCTCGACGCGGCGGGTGCGAGCGTCGTGGAGATCGACCGCAAGCGACTTATTTAGATCCGCGCGTTGCGTGTGCGCCCCGTTCGGCGCGCGTTCATGTCGCACGATGGCGAATGGCGTGCGCGCATGCATCTGCACAAATCCCGCTCAGCGCAAAGTGCCAGCGCATCTATTCGCAACAGTTTTTTCGCGTTCTATGGCGTCGGCGCAACGTGCACACATATTGCATCGAAGTTGTGCGGTTCTCCCGCTGGAGTCGTTCGCGTGACACTATATAGGTGCATGTGGTTCTGCCTTTGGCAGGGCGGGGACAAGGCAGGCGAGGCTCGTGCGATTCTTCCGGCGGAAAATACGCATCAATCTTGCACTCCAGGGCGGCGGCGCGCACGGCGCCTTCACCTGGGGCGTGCTCGATCGTTTGCTCGAGGATGACGAGCTCGAAATCGGCTGGGTAAGCGCGACGAGCGCCGGCGCGGTCAACGCCGTCGCGATGGCTTCGGGTCTCGGCGAGGGCGGACGGCCGCAGGCGCGCGCAAAATTGCGCAGCGTTTGGGAAGCCGTACACAAGGCCGGCGTTCCGGATTTGCTGCGCTTGAACCCGTTTCTCTATGGGCTGAGCCGCACCCCGCATATGGTGCAGGTTGCGAGCCTGTGGTCGCCCTACGATTTCAATCCGCTCGGGTTTGATCCGCTGCGGCGGCTGCTGTCGGAGGCGATCGACTTCGACAAGCTGCGCATCGCGGCGCCGCTGCAATTGCTCATCGCCGCCACCGAGGTCGCGACGGGGCGAGCGCGGCTCTTCCGCGGCGATGAGGTCACGGTCGAGGCGGTGCTGGCATCGGCTTGCCTGCCGAGCTTCCACCATGCGGTCGAGATCGACGGCATCGCCTACTGGGACGGCGGCTTCTCGGCCAACCCCGACATCAAGACGCTCGCCATGGAGAGCCCGATCGAGGACACCCTCATCGTCCAGCTCAATCCGCTGGTGCGGCACGGATTGCCGACGGGCGCGCGCGAGATCTCGCTGCATGCCAACCGGCTGGCGTTCAATGCACCGCTCATGCGCGACGTCGAGGTGATCGAGACGGTGCGCGAGGTCTCCAAGCGCTGGCTCGGAGGTGGGCGCGGCCCCTATACGCGCCTCTCCACCCATCGCTTCCACCTGATCGAAGCCGGGCGCTACACCAGCACGTTGAGCCCGGACAGCACCATGAAGCCCGACTGGGCACTTCTGACCTACCTCTACAGCGCCGGGCGCGACGAGGCGGAGAAGTGGCTCAGCCGCGACCGGTCGAGCGTCGGCCACAAGTCGAGCGTCGATTTGAAGGCGCGTTTCCTCGCCCACGAAAAGCCGGCCGCGGCGACGAAAGCCGCCTCCCCACGGCGCCGGCGCAAGCAAGTCGCTGCGAGCGATATTCCCGGTTGAATATAGCGCTAGACCAAGGCATCTAAGGCTTTCCGGATCACCCCCTGAGGAGAGCCCTCGTCATGTCCAAGCTTTTGCGTTTTGAGCGGAATGGATTGCTCGCGTCGCTGCTCGCCGCCACCGTTTTCTTGGGCATGGCACCCGGTCCCGCACGTAGCGACGAGGGGCCGCCCGTCGCGGCCGCGGCAAGCCTGCGTTACGCGCTCGATGAAATCGGCTCCGCCTATGAAAAGAAGACCGGCGTCAAGCCGCGCTTCACCTACGGCGCCACCGGCAACCTCGTGCAGCAGATCGAGAAGGGAGCCCCCTTCCAGGTGCTCCTAGCCGCCGACGACGAGAGCGTCAAAAAGCTTGCCGGCGAGATGCTCACCGAAGGTGAACCATCAATCTTCGCGCACGGCCAGCTCAGCCTTGCTGCGCCCAAGGGTTCGCCCGTCGCCGTCGATGGCGATCTCAAAGGCCTCAAGGACGCGCTCGATGCCGGCAAGGTGAAGCACTTCGCCATTGCCAACCCGGAGACCGCACCTTACGGGCGTGCCGCGCGCGAGGCTCTGCAGAAGGCTGGGCTGTGGGAGAAAGTGCAGCCCTTGATCGTGCAGGGTGACAACATCGGGCAGGCCGCTCAGTTCATCACGACCGGCGCCGCGGAGGCCGGCATGATCGCGCAGTCGCTGGCGCTGTCGGCCGAGATGGGTCCGAAGCTCACGTCGGCGGCACTTCCCGAAAGCTCGCATGAGCCGATCGATCACGGTATGGCCGTGCTCAAAGGTGCCGGCGATGCGGCCAAGGCGTTCGCGGTCTACGTGCGCGGGCCTGAAGCGCGCGCGGTGCTCGAGCACAACGGCTTCTCCGTGCCGGCGCAGTGAGACCTTGAGCCGATGGATTGGGCCGCGTTCGCACTGTCTCTGAAGCTTGCCGTCTGGACCTGCGTGTTGATTTTGCCGGTCGCGGTTCTGCTGGCGCGGCTCATCGCTTGGGGACGCTTTCGCGGCAAGAGCGTACTTGAAGCGCTGATCATGCTGCCGCTGGTGCTGCCGCCGACGGTGCTGGGATTCTACCTGCTGTCGGCGTTCTCGCCCGTATCGGCCTTCGGCGCGGCGCTCAAGGCCGTGATCGGCGAGCCGCTGGTGTTCACCTTCGCCGGCATCCTAGTCGCGTCCGTCATCGTCAACCTGCCGTTCGCGGTGCAGCCGATCCAGCGCGCGTTCGAGGCGATCCCGGCGAATGTGCGCGAAGCCGCGTTCGTGAGCGGGCTTTCACCATTGCAGACCATGCGCTTTGTCGAGCTGCCCCTTGCCTGGCCCGGAATCGTTTCCGCGCTGGCGCTCGTCATCGCGCACACGCTGGGCGAGTTCGGCGTCATCCTCATGATCGGCGGCAGCATCCCGGGCGAAACGCGCGTGTTGTCGATCGCGATCTACGATCGCGTGCAGGCGTTTCGCAACGACGAGGCCGCCATCATGTCGGCGGTACTTCTCGCCATTTCCCTTGTTGCAATCGCGCTTGTGCACATGATGGCGCGCCGCCGCCGCGCGGAAATCCCCCATGCCTGATCTGGCGCCTTTGCACGTAACGCTGCAGCAGACGGCGCCAATTCCGCTGGGTGTATCGCTCGAGTGCAAGCCGGGGGAGCTGCTGGCGCTCGTTGGCCCGTCGGGCGCCGGCAAGACAACGGTGCTGCGCGCAATCGCCGGGCTCTACCGTCCGCAAACGGGCCGCATCACGTGCTGCGGCGAAACCTGGTTCGACGCTGCCGCGGGTATCATGATCCCGCCGCAGCAGCGCTTCGTCGGGCTCGTCTTCCAAGACTATGCGCTGTTTCCCCATCTCAGCGCGCGCGACAACGTGCGCCTCGCCATGCACCACATGCCGGAGCCGGAGCGAACCGCGCGCGCGGGCGCACTGCTGGCGCGCGTGCACCTCGACGGCCTTGAGGGACGCACGCCCGATCGATTGTCGGGCGGCCAGCGCCAGCGCGTTGCGATTGCCCGTGCGCTCGCCCGCGATCCCAAGGTGCTGCTGCTCGATGAGCCGTTCTCCGCCGTCGACCGCATGACGCGCGAGGCGTTGAAGGAGGAGCTGGCCGCTTTGCGCCGCTCGCTCGAGGTCCCGATCGTCCTCGTCACCCACGACCTTGCAGAGGCGCAGGCGCTCGCCGATCGCATCAGCGTCATCGACAAGGGGCGCACGCTGCAGGCCGGGCCGCCCGACGACGTGCGGTTGCGCCCGGAGAACGCCACCGTCGCGCGGCTTATGGGCCAGACCAACGTATTCGAAGGGACTGTCTATGAGCCGGCGGCCCAGGGCGGAAGTGGGCGACTGCGCTGGGGAGCGACCGTGCTGGAAGTGGCGGCGACGGGACCTTTTCGGGCAGGTGACCGCGTCGCCTGGGTGATCCCGTCCGACTACATCACGTTTGCCGACGGCAATGGGAAGACGGTGAACGTGGCGGCCGCCACGATTGTGGAGATTACCTCGCTGGGCGAGATGGTCACGCTTCGAGTACATCTCGAGTGGAGAGGCAAATTCCAGTTACGATTTAACGTGCCGGCGCGTGAGGTCAACGCCCGCGCGCTGGCCGCCGGCTCCCCGGTGAGACTGCAGCTCTTGCCGGCCGGCATCCACTTGATGCCATCGGAGCGCTGAGCCCCGCAGCGATAAGACGCATGTTCCAGCTGGAACAGCCGGCAACCCACGCGCGTCTTAAACGTCTCCTTCGGCGCGCCACACAAGACGGCGTTCGACCCAGGAGATGCGTATGTGGAGACTTCCCGTTGCCCACCCGGAGCGCATGGCGCTCGAGTCCGAGTTAGCCCCCACCTTTTCCGAGAAGCGCTTTGAACGCGGCACTGAGCTTCGCGCGCTGGGCGGGGCGGCTGCGGTGATAGCTGCGGCCGACAAGAGCAAGACCGTCGCCGACGACGATGAAGACGACGATGACGACTGGTCGGGCGGCTTCGACATCCACCTCGGCGTCTACACCAATGACTGAGAGCGTCGCGCAATCCCCGCGCACCTGTGATCACTAGGAGAGGAGCGTCATGAATCTCATTCCCAATCCGCTGACCTTGCTGCGCGGAAAGTCAGACCGGCTGACAGCTAAACCGTTTTCTTCGTTGGGACCATACAAGTCGATAAAGTATCACCATAATCTTGCGAAGATGCTTGGTATCCCAAACCCCTTTTTCCACTCGACGGAAGGCCCTGAGGGCCGCCGGACGCTGATCGACGGCAAGCCCTGTCTCAACTTCGCGTGGTGCGATTATCTGGGGCTCAGCCAGCACCCCGATTTGATCGAAGCCTCTAAAGCCGCGATCGACCGCTACGGCTCGTCGATCTCGGCGAGCCGCATGGTCTCCGGCGATACGCCGCTTCACCGCGAGCTCGAAGCCATGATCGCCGACACGATCGGCGTCGAGGCCGCGCTGGTGTTCGTCAGCGGGCACGCCGCCAACGTCTCGACCATCGGCACGCTGATGACGAACGAGGACCTGATCGTGCACGACGAATTCGTGCACAACAGCGCCGTCGTCGGCATGCGCCTCTCGGGCGCGACGACGCGTACCTTCCGCCACAACAATCTCGAGGCTCTGGAGACTATCCTGCGCGAGGAGCGGGCTAAGTATCGCAACTGCCTCGTCGTGATCGAAGGTCTCTACTCGACCGAAGGCGACGTGCCCGATCTGGCGCGTGTCGTCGACATCAAGGATCAGTACGGCGCGTGGCTGATGGTTGATGATGCACACGGCTGCGGCGTGCTCGGCCGAACGGGACGCGGTCTCTCCGAGTACTGCAACGTGCCGGGCGACAAAGTCGACATCTGGATGGGGACGCTCAGTAAGGCCTACGCCTCGTGCGGCGGCTACATCGCCGGCAACGAGGAGTTGATCGATACGCTGCGCTATGCCGCTCCGGGTTTCGTTTTCTCTGTCGGCCTGCCGCCGTCGATGACGGCCGCCGCGATCGCGGCTCTTCGCGTCATCAAGCGCGAGCCCGAGCGCGTCGCCCGCCTGCACTCCAACGGCGCGTTCTTCCTGGCCGAGGCCAAGGCGCGCAAGCTCGACACCATCCGATCCATCGGCATCGGCATGCTGCCGATCATGGTCGGCGGGACGACGCGCGCGGCCAAGGCCGTGTCCAAGCTGCTCGAGCGCGGGGTCAATGCTTCGCTTATTATGTCGCCCGGCGTGCCCGTGAATGCGGCGCGGCTGAGATTCTTCCTGACGTCCGAGCATTCGCGCGAGGAGATCTGCGCTGCGCTCGACGCCACCCGGGAAGTGCTCAAGGGATGCTGAGCTCGGCTGGCTTGCGCCTCAGTCGAGCGTGCGGCGGAAGCGGCGGACCGCGAACGTCATCGCGACCAGCATGAGGCAAAGCAGCGCTAGAGCCTCCATCCGCAGATCGTAGAAGGTCGCGCCCTTCAACATGATCCCGCGCACGATGCGCAGGAAGTGCGTCAGCGGCAGGCACTCGCCGATCGCGCGCGCCCAGATCGGCATGCCGGCAAAGGGGAACATGAAGCCCGACAGCAGGATGTTGGGCAGGAAGAACATGAACGACATCTGGATCGCCTGCAGCTGGTTCTGCGCGATCGTCGAGAAGGTGTAGCCGATCGACAGGTTCGTGCCGATGAACAGCGTGCTGAGCGCCGCGAGCAGCCAGATGTTGCCGGTGATCGGCACCCCGAAAACGAAGTGGCCGAACACCAAAATGAGCGTCGCCTGCAGGAATCCGATCACTACGTAGGGCGCGATCTTGCCGAGCATCACCTCGACCGGCTCGATTGGCATCGAGAGCAGGCTCTCCATGGTGCCGCGCTCGATCTCGCGCGTGACCGACAACGCGGTGAAGATCAGCATGGTCATGGTGAGGATGACGCCGAGTAGCCCCGGCACGATGTTGAGGCTCGTTACGGCAGCGGGATTGTAGCGGCGGTGCTGGCGAATTTCGAACGCCGGCACCGACTGGATGGTCGGCGGCAGCCCGCGGTCGCGCGCTAACGCCGTCGTCACGACGCCTTCGAGCGCGCCGAGCGCGGTACCGGCGGCGACGGGATCGCTCGCATCGGCGGCGATCAGCAGCGCCGGCCTGTCGCCGCGCCGCAGGGACCGCTCGAAGTTCGCCGGGATCTCCACGCCGAACAGCACCTGGCCCGAGCGGATCAGGTGATCCATCTCCTCTTCCGAGTGCACCACCTGGGTCAGCTTGAAATAGGAGGTGTTGCGCAACGCGGCGATGATCGAGCGGCCCACGTCGCTGTCCTCGTAGGCGAGCACGGCGGTCGGCAGCTGGCGCGGAGTGGTGTTGATCGCGAACCCGAACAGCGTCATCTGCACGAGCGGGATGAAGATCATGGTCCCGAACGTCAGGCGGTCGCGGCGCAGCTGCACGAACTCCTTGATGAACATCGCGACCGTGCGGGATACGGCATCCGGCCAGCGCTTGATGGCGAGGGCGCTCATTGGAAGTTGTCCCGCGAGCGGCTCATCAAATCGATGAACACATCCTCCAATGAGGGCTGTGACAGGTCCCACTGCAATTCGGGATGGTCGCGGAACTTAGCGACGGCAGCATCGAGCTTGTCGGCGTCGCGTCCGGCAATGTGCAGCGTCGTCCCGAAAGGGGCCACCATGTCGACGCCGGGAATGCCGGTCAGCTTCTCGGCGAGATTGGCCAAGTCCGGCCCGCTCACCGTGTAGGTGCGCAGGTTCGAGGCCGCGATCACATCGGGGATCGTGCCCTTCGCCAAGAGCTCGCCGTAGGCGATGTAAGCGATCTCGTGACAGCGCTCGGCCTCGTCCATGTAATGAGTGGAGACGAGCACCGTCATGCCTTCGGCGGCGAGCTTGTGGATCTCGCCCCAGAATTCGCGCCGCGCCTTGGGATCGACGCCGGCGGTCGGCTCGTCGAGCAGCAGCAGGTCGGGCTTGGGAAGGATGCAGGCGCCCAGTGCGAGCCGCTGCTTCCAGCCGCCCGAGAGCGTACCGGCGAGCTGCTTCTCGCGCCCCTTCAGTCCGAGCTTCTCGATAGCGCCCGCCGCTGCTCCTGCCGGGTCCGGCATGCCGTACACGCGGGCGACGAACTCGAGGTTCTCGCGGATGGAGAGATCCTGATAGAGGCTGAACCGTTGCGTCATGTAGCCGACGCGCCGCTTGATCTCGTCGTGCTGCTTTAAGATGTCGTAACCGAGACACGTCCCGTGTCCGCCATCGGGCGTCAGCAGCCCGCAGATCATGCGCAGCGTCGTGGTCTTGCCGGAGCCATTGGGGCCAAGAAATCCGTAGATCTCGCCCTTGCGCACTTGCAGCGACAGATTGCGCACCACGACCTTGCCGTCGAACGACTTGGTCAGCCCTTCGACGTCGATTGCCAGCGGCTCGGCGGGCTTGTCAGCGCTTGGCATCGCTCACCCTGGGAGGCTGTGTCGTGGAGGGCTGGGTCTCATCGAGAGCGACGGAGGCGGGCTGGCCGATGCGAAGCTCCTCCGGGCGCTCGGGCAGCGCTTCGATGCGGAACACGAGCCGCGCGCGCTCCTCCAGCGAATAGATCACCGGCGGGGTGAATTCAGCCTTCGCCGAAATGAAGCTCACGCGCGCGGGCAGGTTCTTGGCGCATCCGTCGCAGGTGACGAGCACGCGCTCGTCCATGTGCACCTTCGGCAATTGCGCCTGCGGTACGAAGAAGCGCACCTTCACGTTGCCGGGCGGCATGATCGACAGGATGGGTCGGCTCGGATCGACCATCTCGCCGCCGCGGAAGTAGACCTCCTGGATGGTGCCGGCGACGGGGCTGAAGCGTTTGCGCCGCTCGAGCTTGGTCTTCGCCGAATTGAGCTTGGCTTCGGCGGAGCGCAATTGGGCCTTCGCATCGTCGAACGCCTTCTCGCTGCCGACGTTCTTCTTCAGCAGCGCCTCGGCGCGGTTGTAATCGATCTTGGCGTTGGCGACGTAGGCTTCGTTCTCGGCCACGGCCGCCTGCTGCAGATCCTCATCCAGCGTGAACAGCGGCGAGCCCTTCTCGACGTGGGAGCCTTCGCGCACCTCCAGGTTCTCGATGCGGCCGATCTCGTCTGGGCTGACGAACACCATGTCGGCCTCGACCCAGCCTTGATATTGCGCCGGCGCGGTGGACGAGCGCAGATAGAGCGCGGCGCCCACGACGAGCGCCAGCACGGCGGCGCCGATAAGAATTCTGCGTTGCTTCATGGTGTTTTCTTTCGCGGAACGGCCAGCAACAACTGGCGATAAGCCTTGAAGAAGCCGCCGACATCGAGCGGCTTGATCGAGGAAAAGAGCCCATCCCAGACGAGCGCGACGAGCATGGGGGCGGCCAGCAGCTGCGGAAAGCGCACGATCGCGTCGCTCGACAATTCGCCGCGCGCCAAAGCCTGCTCGGCGAGCTTTGTCTTCAGCGCCATCATCGGCTCTAGGACGTTGCGGTAGTAAAATTCCGCGATGCGGGGAAAGCGCGGGCCTTCGCTGATGACGAGGCGGACAACGAGCTTGCGGCTGGTGCCCAGCACTTCCTTCTCAAACATCGCAGCGAGCGCTTCGAGCGCCGTCTCGAGGGGAACGGCAGGTGCCGCGGCGAGCGCTTGCAGTCGCTCGACCAGCGGGGAGACCGCGTTGCGGATCACGGCCTCGAACAGCTGCTCCTTGTCGTCGAAATAGAGATAGAGGGTTCCCTTGGCGACGCCCGCGCGCGCGGCGACGTCGTCGAGGCGCGCCGCGCCAAAACCGTTCTCGGCGAACACGGCGAGCGCCGCCTCAATGATCGCCTGGCGGCGCGTGGCGGGATCGACCTTGCGCCCTCGCGTTGCTTTTGCCCGGCGCAGCTTCGAAGCGCTCCGCTTTGTGGCACGCGTCGCCGGCTCTGGCCGCTTTGCCGGGCGCCGTCCGACCTTGCGCGCTCGCGCATTGACCCCCGTCGTGCGGGACGTTTTGGCGGGAGGGCGGCTTGTTGCTTTTCTTGGCATCCGCGAGCTTCATCGTTCGAAATAGCAATGACTGACCCGTCAGTCATAAACCATTTGACACGGTGTTGCCTAGTCCCGATGCGATTTGTTAGTCGCGTCACAGTCTGGGACGCACCCTCACGCGCGGCGCCTGCGCTTCCTCATCTCACGTTCGACCACACGTGCAGCGGGCGAGCGGCCCGACGAAGGGCACGCGGCTCTAAGGGGTCAACGGGGGGACGTCGAAAAGGCGAACGCCTCGGGGGCGGGCGTTGGGCGCCGCACCTGCAGCACCACGCGGCGCGCGACGCGGCAATGAATTTGCGGCGATCTACTACGCCGCTAAATTTTTGCGGGCTTTCATCTCGGCTATTTTCGCCTGCAGTTCAGCGCGCTGCTTTGCGAGCGTCGCCGTCTCCGACGGTGGGCAGTCGGTGAGGGCCTCATCGTAGTACCCGACCACTCTCTCTTCACCATCGATAAGGCCGGGTAAGATGCTTTCGTCCAGCCCGCCGAACAGCGAGCGTATGCTGATCACCGTCCGATGGATCGTCGACAAGAAGGAGCCCGTGTCATCGACTTTCTCGCCATGTTTCGTAAGGTCCGCCGCGAGCGCGTCGGCATGGCGTTGATGAAGAGAAATCATGTCCTGGAACAGTGCGGTCAGGCCCTTGCCCCCGGCATCCTTCAGGGCTTCCTCGTAACCGTTCCGAGCGTCAACGACCGTGGTGTGCAAACTCTTCATATGGTCGATGTGATCGGCCATTGTTTTCCTCCGGGGTGTAGGACGCGCTACCGCGCTGGAAAGCGACTAGCGATTGGCGGGATTATTGGGATTGAGGGCACGGTCTGCCGCCACGCGATTTGAGCGTTTGCGTAAAAACCAAGCGAAAAATCCGACCGCGATCAACACGGCCCCGCCTAGCGTGAAGAACATGAGCAAGGAAATCGGCTCACCCTGCACCTCAGCGGGCGCCGGAGGATTTTGGGCGAGGGCCGAGGTCGCGAACGTGATGGCAAATAAAAATGGGGCAGCCCACTTCATAACGATCCTCCAGATCAAATCTCTGATCTGTAAATCGATGTGACAGCGGATTGTTCCATTGGAAATTGTAAGGTGTTGTTGACAGTAAACCGACATTAGGGCGAATGCCGCCGTCGTTGGGTTGGCGGCAGGCCCGGTGACCCAGGCCGCGTGACCTAGGCCGAGTGACCCCGGCCCGCGAGCTGGGCGTTAACTCGCCAGCGCGAACGCATAGAGCGCTACGGCTTGACCAGCCGCGCATAGCCCTCAGATACCGTCGAATCCAGCATCTGCTTCAGCGCGGGAAAGTTCGGATCGGTCGGTTTGATCTCGCCGAACGCATTCGGGAACGCCTCGCGCCGCGCATACACGATCGGCGTCGCCACCGGCACCAGCATGGCGCCGTGCTTGTGCAGCGTCGTGATGATGCCGCGCATCTCGCCGAAGCGGTCGAGCTGCGAGACGACGACCATGCGCATGGCGCCCTTGGTCAGCGACACGAGGTGAATGAACATCGAAGAGGAAGGAATGTAGAGGCGCCCTCGATGCGAGTAAGGCGCGTCCGGTCGGTCGCACTCCTGGAAGAGCAGGCTCGGCCACTCCGGATCCCAGCTGATGTCGGTGCGGTAGGCGATGATCGAGCCCGACTGCGAGAACGCGGGGCGCAGCGTCAGGTAGCTGCCGATGTAGTGGTCGACGCCGGCGCGCGTGTAGGCGCCCATGTAGACCGGCGCCACGTGCCCGCCTTCGCCGACGAGATCGGCCGGCGCGCCATTGCCGCCGCCGTCCCAGGCGCCTTTGAGCTTGTCGAAGTCGAGCCCCAGCACCATGCAGACGTCGAACAGCGTCTGATCGCGCACCGAGCGGCCGCCGAGCAGGTTCTGGATGGTCTTCTCGTGGCAGTCGGCGGCGTCGGCGAGCTCGGCCTGGGTGAGCTTCTTCTCGATCATCGCGGTCTTGATCTGGGTCAGGACCGATTCACGCGCCGCTCTCGTCACGTTGGCCTTCATGCCGGGGGTGCCCTCGCCTGCGGTATCCGACCGCACTTACCGCTATTTACCGGCTTTTCTCTCTTGGCGGCAAACGGGAAGGCTCGGGTGCTTTCGTTTTACCGATATTGCCGCCGCCTAGCCTGGCGATTCCCCCGTCGAGGGCCTCATGTACCGCTTCAGCAAGTCTCGCTTCAGCGCGCTCTCTCGCCACTTGCTGCGCCGGCCAACGCCAAGGGGACACGACGTCATGACGGTTGCATCCGACAAGCTCGACTTAGACCCGGTTTTTCAGTTGCGCGACCTCAGCGGTCCCGCCGCCGCGGTGCTGATCACGCTTGCCGGTGCCGCGATTGTGGCAGTCGGGCTCCTGCTGGTCGGCACGCGCGACGCCACCCGCGTCGGCCTTTGGGCGCCGCCAACCTCGTTTTCCGTCACGGCCACCGAGTAGTCCTCCCGCCAAACTAAAAGCGGCGGCCGCTGTGTGCGACCGCCGCTTCTTTTTTCAGAATTGAGCCTTACGCCCAATCGTTAACGATCGAGGCGGGCTCAGCTGCGCCCGAGAACCTCGACCGTGACCGACGCAACGCCAGCGCCGCGCATGCCGATGACGCCGGCGGCGGCGGTGGACAGGTCGATGATGCGCCCATGCACGAACGGCCCGCGATCGTTAATGCGCACGATGACGGTGCGGCCGTTGCGCTTGTTGGTCACCAGAACCTTGGTGCCGAACGGGAGCGTGCGGTGGGCGGCCGTCAATGCGTTCGGGTTGAAGTGCTCGCCCGATGAGGTCTGCGAGCCAGACTCGGTGCCGTAGTAGGAGGCCATGCCGGACTGCGTCTTGCCGGTTCCATGCAGCGTCTTGACCTCGGTGGTGGCTACCTTGCGCTCGACGGGCAGATCCGGGCGCTTGGCCTCGGGTTTCGCGTCAGCCTTGATGTCGGCTTTGGCCACCGTCGTCTCGTTGGCCTTGGTCTCGACCTTGGCCTCGGGGGTCTTGATGTCCGCGGGCTTTGTCTCTGCAACCTTGTCCCGGGCTTTGTCCTGAGCCTTGGCCGGCTCGAGCGAAGCCGTCTGCTGCTTTGCCGTCTCGTGGCGGGACTCGGCGCGATGGCGCGGCTTGGGCGCATAGTCGCGATCGCCGTAGTCGCGCTCATAGCGACCGGCATAGCGGCGCGCCGGCGCTTCGTAGCGGTCGTCTCTGGCCTGGCGCGCTGAACCGCCGGAGCCTTCGCAGGCTACCGCGAAACCCATGCACTCCCAGTGAGCCTGGGCTTGAGCGAGCGGAATGAAGCCGAGCAGGGCTGCACCCAAGACCGTGAGAAGAACTTTCCGCATTTCGACTACTCCTTCAGTGAGGGCGGCATGCTCGAGCCTCGCCTGGTCCCCGGCCCAGATCGCCGCTAACGGCGAAAACTGGAGGTGCCCTCCCGTTGGGGGAGGCGTGCACGCTTTGGTGGGAGGGGACTGCTTTGAGGGGGAGGAACCCGAAGCGGAACACCAGAACCCGTTCTGCCGCCATGGTCCGGGGTGTCCCCCCGTCCTGGCACCGGCCAGCGACCATCCGAAGGGGGCCGGGTCAAGGCTTCAAATTGAGCGACATTCGCGCAATATTGAGCGGAATCCCGATGTTCTATGGAGTTTTGTGCGGCGCACTAGTGCGTTGCAGCGACGGTCGGTCGCAGGCGCAACCCAGTCCAAGGCGCTTCGCATTGCCCGTGTATGGCCTGGGCTTTACTATGACTGGGCGGGGCAAGAACGGCCGCCCCCTCAGGCTGATCGCCCAAGCGCCGTCTCCAAACCCATGGAGGCACCGCTTTGGAACCGCCTACCAGCCGCTCATCCGCCGCCGCCCCTGAGCCATCCCCCATACCCCCGTTTGGCGAGACGCTGCGCGTCTTCGGCAAGATCGGGCTGCTGTCGTTCGGAGGCCCCGCGGCGCAGATCGCCCTGATGCACAAAGTCCTGGTCGAGGAGCGCGGCTGGCTCGGCGAGCGCGCATTCCTGTCGGCTCTGAGCTTCTGCATGTTGCTGCCGGGGCCTGAGGCGATGCAACTCGCGACCTACGCTGGCTGGCGCCTGCACGGCACCAAGGGCGGCCTCGCCGCCGGGCTGTTGTTCGTCGTGCCGGGCGCGCTGCTCGTGCTGGCGTTGTCGATCGTGTACGGGGCGTACGGGAAGACCCCGGCGGTCGAGGCGCTGTTCATCGGCGTGAAGGCCGCCGTTCTGGCGATCGTGCTCGAGGCGCTGATCCGCGTCGGACGGCGCGCGCTGCACGGTGCGGCTGACTGGATCGTCGCCGCTGCGGCGTTCGTCGCAATATTCGTCTTCTCGCTGCCGTTTCCGCTGGTCATCGCCGCCGCTGCACTCGCCGGCTACCTGAGGGCGCCGGCGGCTGGCGCCGTCGCGCCCGCGCTGCCGCCCGTTCCGCTGATGCGGACGGTGCGCACAGCCGCCATTTGGCTCGCCATCTGGATCCTGCCGCTGCTCCTCGTCGCTGTCCTGTTCGGCCCCGGCCATGTTCTCACGCAGCTCGCGTGGTTCTTTTCCAAGCTCGCGGTGGTGACCTTCGGCGGCGCTTATGCGGTGCTCGCTTACATGGCGCAGGAGGTAGTCGCCAACTACCACTGGCTGACGCCCGGCGAAATGCTGGATGGGCTCGGCCTCGCCGAGACGACGAACGGCCCGCTGATCCTCGTCACCGAGTTCGTCGGCTACTCAGCGGCGCATCGAGCCGGCGGCTCGTCGGTCGTGCTTGGGCTCGTCGGGGCGCTCGTCACGCTGTGGGCGACGTTCGTGCCGTGCTTTTTGTGGATCTTCGTCGGCGCGCCCTACATCGAGCGGCTGACGGGCGCACCACGCCTGAGCAAAGCGCTGTCGACCGTCACCGCGGCGGTCGTGGGCGTGATCGCCAACCTGTCGCTCTGGTTTGCGCTGCACGTACTGTTTGCACGTGTGGGAGAGTGGCGGCTCGGGCCCGTTCGACTGTTCGTGCCGGATCTTGCCACGCTCGATATCAAGGCGCTCGCGCTCACCGTGCTTGCGCTCATCCTGATCTTCGCCGTGCGCGCCGGCATCGCGACGACGCTCGCCGTTTGCGCCGGCGCGGCGCTCGCATGGAGCTACGCGGTTTTGCCCTAGAGCCAGCCCTTGCGGCGGAAATAGACGACCGGGACGATCGCGACGACGACCATGAGCAGGAGCGCGAACGGATAGCCGAACTCCCAGTCGAGCTCGGGCATGTGGTGGAAGTTCATGCCGTAGATGGAGGCGATCAGCGTCGGCGGCAGCAGCACTACGGCCATGACGGAGAACAGCTTGATGATCTGGTTCTGCTCGTTGGCGATGGTGCCGAGGGTGGCATCGAGCAGGAATGCGATGCGCCCCGAGAGAAAGCGCGTGTGGTCGAGCAGCGAGGTGATGTCGCGCTGGGCCGCCTTGATGCGCTGACGCACGCGCGGATCGTCGCCCCGCTCGTGCGTCGCGTGCACGAAGAAATGCAACAGCCGGTTGACGGAGGTGGCGCTTTCCTCCGCGCGCGCGGTGACGTCGCCGGCCTTCCCCGTGCTCTTGAGCAGCACGTCCAGGCGGCGGTTGCGCGTCTGCTTGCCGCCGCGCACGTCGAACACCGCCTGCGCGATCTTGTCGACGTCGTCCTGAATGCGCTCGATCAGGTCGGCCATGCGGTGGATCAGGGCCTCGATCAGCCCGGTCATGATGAAGGCGCCGTTGGAGCAGGGCGCATCGCCCTTGTCGACGCGCTGCATGTAGAGCGGAAAGGCCTTGGGCTCGGCGTAGCGCACGGTGACGAGCCGGTCGCCGGCGAGGATGAACGTGACGGGTGTCGACAGCGGTACCGGCGCCTCGACGTTATAGACGATCGAGGACGTCATGAAGTAGGCGCCCTTCTCCTGATAGAAGCGGTTGGAGGGCTCGATCTCGCGCATCTCGGCGCGCGTGGGGATGTCGACGCCGAGCAGGTCCTCGACGAACTTGTCCTCCTCCGTCGTCGGCTGCAGCAAATCGATCCAGATGGTGTTGCCGGTCATGGGCTCGGCGCGGTCGTGCAGCTTCAAGCCCTTCCCACTCGAATCATAGATCGTCAGCATCGCTACCTCCGGCGGCCCTCGGGCACGGCTGTCCTACACCATCCGCCGTGCCGCCGCACCGGGGACAAACCGCCGCTTTTGCCGCCGATGCTTGCGAGCGGATTCCCACTCGGGGTCAGGCGCGGCTGATCGCCTGCGGTCGCTTGCTGGCAGGACCCGGCAACGGCTCCTGGCTTTCGATCTGGATGTGCCAGAGCTTCATCTCGCCGCCCTCGTTCTTGAGCTCGACCGTCACGTCGGCAAACCCGTGCTCGTACTTGGCGACGAAGGTAATGCGGACCGTCTTGCTCAGCATTTCGGCCAGCATCTCGGCGGCATCGGCCGAGGACTTGAGGTCAAACAGCGAATCGCGCGTCCAGCGGGTGCGGCGTGTCACGTCGTCGGCATAGCGGAGCGCGCCGAGCGGCTTCAAGCGGTCGAGCGAGCGCTGGTTGGAGGGCGAGCTCATACGGTGGGCAACGGCGAACGCGTAGTGGTTCTTGATGTCCTGGGCCTGCCAATCGCGCGACAGCTCGCGCGTGATGTCGACGGCGAGCTTCTCGTAGGCCGGGCCCTTGCTGTGCATCTCCCAGGCGAGCCCCCCGAGGAAGCTCGCGGTGAACACCAGGATGACGGCGAACACGATGCCGAGGCCTGCGAAAAGGTTGCGAAACATTGCGTGCGTCCCGTGCCGAATTTGACCGTGCGGCGCCTGCGGTTGGGGCCGCAGCCGCCTCCACTCTTGCCACTCGGTTCGCAACCTAGGCCAGCGGGCGCAACCGCGCTGTTACCTGAATAACACGCCGTGTTGGGGTGGTTCGGCCCAAAAAGCCTTACGTAGCCTCAGCCCGTGAGCTTGGGGTCCTCGCGGTCATGCACGTGGCCGAGGGCGTCGAGCAGCGCCTTGTCGAGCGCGCGCGGGTTCAGCATGACCTTCTGGTCATGTACCTTGCGGACGGCCGATCGCGGCACGATGAATTCGCCGGCGTTCTCGACATAGATGACGATTGAATTGGGCGACACCGAGCGCACCGCGCCGATGCCTTCCTGGCCCTCGGCGAGAAACGCCATGTATCCCTGCTCGATCGGCTCGTTCATTGTGCCTCCGGTGTTTCGTCTGCCCGACACTCTCACCACGTCATCCCGGCGAAGGCCGGGATCCATGCCAGTCTCCGATAGTGCTCGCCGGCACTCAAACGATATGCCCTAACCCTTCGTTGCATTCGCTGACGCTTGCGTGGATCCCGGCCTTCGCCGGGATGACGGAAGGACGCGATCGTTTCACGTACCTGGGAGAGACCATCGAAGCTACTCCGCCGCTGCCTGGCCGGCGTGCCCGAGCTTCACGTTGAGCTTGGCCAACAGATCGGTCGCCGCCGCCGGGATGTTGGTGCCGGGGCCGAACACGGCGGCCGCGCCCGCCGCGAACAGCTCGGGATGGTCCGCCGGCGGGATCACGCCGCCAACGACGATCATGATGTCGCCGCGCCCTTCCTTGTCGAGCGCCTCCTTCAGATCGGGCACCAGCGTCATGTGGCCGGCGGCCAGCGATGACACGCCGATGATGTGCACGTCGTTCTCGACCGCCTGGCGCGCGGCTTCATCGGGCGTCGCGAACAGCGGCCCGATGTCGACGTCGAAGCCCAGGTCGGCAAACGCCGACGCGATCACCTTCTGGCCGCGGTCGTGTCCGTCCTGGCCCATCTTGGCGATCAGGATGCGCGGGCGGCGCCCTTCGTTCTTGTCGAACGCCTCCACCAGGCGCAGGACCTTGCCGATGTCGTCGTTCATGTTGCCGACCTCCGATCGGTAGACGCCCGAGATGGCGCGAATTTCGGCGCGGTGGCGGCCGAACACCTTCTCCATGGCATCGGATATTTCACCCACGCTCGCATGCGCACGCGCGGCCTTGACCGCGAGATCGAGCAGGTTGGCATTACCGCGCGCGCCCTCGGTCAGCGCGTCGAGTGCTGCCTGCACGGCCTTCTCGTCGCGCTCTGCGCGCAGGCGTTTCAGCTTGGCGATCTGCTGTTCGCGCACGCTGCGATTGTTGACCTTCAGGAAGTCGATCTTGGTCTCGTCGTCGACCTGGAACTTGTTGACCCCGACGATCGTCTGCCTGCCGGAATCGATGCGCGCCTGCGTGCGGGCCGCCGCCTCCTCGATGCGCATCTTGGGGATGCCCGCCGCGATGGCCTTGGCCATGCCGCCCATCTTCTCGACCTCGGCGATGCGGGCGAGCGCGCGCTGCGGCCAGATCGTAAGTCAGCCGCTCGATGTAGTAGCTGCCGCCCCAGGGGTCGATGACGCGGGTGGTGCCGGTCTCCTGCTGCAGCAAGAGCTGCGTGTTGCGGGCGATGCGCGCGGAGAAATCGGTCGGCAGCGCGACCGCCTCGTCGAGCGCGTTGGTGTGCAGCGATTGGGTATGGCCCTGCGTCGCCGCCATTGCTTCGATGCAGGTGCGCGTCACGTTGTTGAACATGTCCTGCGCGGTGAGCGACCATCCCGATGTCTGGCAGTGGGTGCGCAGCGACAGCGAGCGGGCGTCCTTGGGCGCGAACTCCTCCTTGATGAGCTTCGCCCACAAGAGGCGCGCTGCGCGCATCTTGGCGATCTCCATGAAGAAGTTCATGCCGATCGCCCAGAAGAAGGAAAGCCGCGGCGCGAACGCATCGATGTCGAGGCCGGCCGCGACGGCCCGCGCGCACGTACTCCACGCCGTCGGCCAGCGTGTAGCCGAGCTCGAGGTCCGCCGTCGCGCCCGCCTCCTGCATGTGATAGCCGGAGATCGAGATCGAGTTGAACTTCGGCATGTGCTTGGAGGTGTAGGCGAAGATGTCCGCCACGATGCGCATCGAGGGCTCGGGCGGATAGATGTAGGTGTTGCGCACCATGAACTCTTTGAGGATGTCGTTCTGGATGGTGCCTGAGAGCCGCTCGGGCGGCACGCCCTGCTCCTCGCCCGCGACGATGAACAAAGCCAGCACGGGCAGCACCGCGCCGTTCATGGTCATGGAGACCGACATCTGCTCGAGCGGAATGCCCGAGAACAGTGTGCGCATGTCGTAGATGGAATCGATCGCAACGCCCGCCATGCCGACGTCGCCGCGCACGCGCGGGATGGTCGGAGTCATAACCGCGGTGGGTCGCGAGATCGAACGCGACCGAGAGGCCCTTCTGGCCGGCGGCGATGTTGCGGCGGTAGAAGGCGTTGGAATCTTCGGCCGTCGAGAAGCCGGCGTACTGGCGGATCGTCCAGGGCTGCAGCGCGTACATCGCCGGGTAGGGACCGCGCACGTATGGCGCGATGCCGGGGTAGGTATCGAGGAAGTCGAGGCCGGCGATGTCCTCGGGCGTGTAGAAGCGCTTGATCGCGATTCCCTCGGGCGCCTCGTAGGCGACACCGGCGCGCTCGCTCGCGGGCGGCGCGGGGCGCTCTGAGTTCGAATGCGATCTTGGTAAAGTCGGGGATCGTCGTCATGCCTTCGCCTTGTTTGGTGAGCGATGCGCGCGTTTTGCGGCTCCGCCGATATCGCCGATCATAGCAGAACCCACCACCTTTTCACCTTGGGGCGGACGCGCGCGGCCGGTTGGCACCTTTTTGGCCAACGGCCCAGAAGTTGACCAGATCAAACCGCACATTTCCTTCGCTGCCGGGCGGGGGTCCGGGCCAATTACAGACATTCAGGCCCTGTCGTATTCGAGACGCAAAACCGGTCACCCGGTTATCGAGTGGAGGGAACTCGTGCTGAATACCTCTCGTATTGTAAAAATCGCTTTTGGGGGAGCCGTGGTACTCGTCGCCGCCACGTCGGCCAACAACGCGGCTATTCCCGCATCCGATCCCGTTGCCCGCCTCGCCGGCCGCTGGACCGGAGACGCGATCATGACCTCGCTATCGGGCTCGCCTGAGACCTTCAAGTGCGTCGTCACCTATCTGCCGACCAGCGATGGCGCCGGCATGAAGCAGAACCTGCGCTGCAAGGGCGAGAGCATGAACCTCGAGGCGGCGACGCTGCTGCAGATCGAGGGCAAGAAGGTCACGGGGCGCTGGGAGGATAAGATCAATTCGCTCGCCGGCATCGTGCAGGGCGACGTCACCAAGGATGGCTTCGAGGTGATGCTCGGCGGCGCGTTCTTCCAGGCCAAGATGGCGGTCGCGGGTTCGGAGTGTGCACAGAAGGTCGTCGTCTCTCCGCGGCAATCGAGCTATTTCCGCGACCTGTCGGCAGCGCTGCGCAAGTGCTAGCGCGTTGAGCGGCGAATGACCCAATGAGCGCTGCGCGCACCGCGCCAGCGCTCGTTGGCTCTACGCCCTCTCTGCGCGGACGCTCAAACGGGCTCCGCCGCGCTCTTCAGGAAGGCCAGGATTTTTGTGACGTCGTGGTGCTCCTCGAGCTCGGCCGCCTTGCCGTCCTTGAAGCGCCACGCATGCGAGAGCCGCGTTTCCAGAAGCTTGCCGCTCTTCTTGTCGCGAAAGCGGATCTGCGGCTGCACCGTCGCGCGTCCGGCGCTGACCATGATCGGACCCGGGTCATAGGCGACGAAGTCATAGGTATCGGCGAGATGCTGCAGGATCTCGCGAGTCTCGGCGAGGTTGCGCACCTTGTCGCCGCCGGGCAGCGCCGCTTCCGGGCAGATGCACGACGAAGCGAAAGTCGGGGTCCAGGAACGCCATGACGTCGGCCAGGCGCTTCTCACGGTAGGCGGTGTAGAGGGCATGCAAAAGAGTTGCCGCATCGTTCGACACGTTCGACCTCAATATATCTGTTGCCGCGCAGGGCGGCCTATTCGGCGCTTTGATGGGTACGGATGCAGTAAGGCGTCCGTTTCAAATAATATGCGTTGTGCAATATCAGTCAGTGTTTGACAGTCAAGCTCGGACGATCAGAGGGTGCTCGATATCCCGAAGTTTATCGGACGAAGTGCGCGCCTTAGGATGCTTTGCGGCAGGTCGCGATCCTTGCAGGCGCGGTGCGTTTACGGGACGCTGCTTGTGCTTCAGGTAGAGGGGTGAGATTGCTTCGGCATGGCCGTAGTTTTTGTTGTCGATCGACTTGAATTTCTGCGACGCCGCTGGCGCCTGCTTGCCGGCGCGGCACTTGCCGCAATCGCGATTTATTTCGCGGTCGCCGCCAGCGACAAGCAAGGCCGCGGCGACGTTCCGTCGGGTTATGCGGTGCGCATGACGTGCGAGCCCGACCCTGAATCCTACCTGTGGAGCGGGGGTTGCGACCGCATCGCCGGCGACATCGCGCGCCAGGACGTGCCCGGCTCATGGGAGCTTTATCGCGCCTTCACGACGGTGCACCACACCGCGATCCCCTCGCCGGCGGTCGCGCGGCAGTTCGCCAACGAACCCTGCGAGCCGGGCTTCGATCTCGGCAAGACACTGCAGGGCAGCCGGTTCGTGCTGTCGCCGGATGCGTTCCGCGACGTCTGCTCGATGGCGCACGCGCAGGCGATCATGGGCCAGATCGATGAGCGCGACCGCGCGCTGCTGACGATCGAGCGGGGAGGCCTGTCCTGGCCGCCGCTGATCGGCGGCGCTGCGGCCAATCTGACGGAACCGCTGGTGCTGCTCGGCGCCACATTCGTCGTGCTGGCGCTGGCGTTGCTTTGAAGCGGTGCGCGGATGCCGCGGCCGTGCCGGAATCGGTCACCACCGCATTGCCAGTCGCGCCGTGAATCGCGTACACGTGCTCAGTTGGGGGTCGCCATGCGCTTGAAAATCATCTGTTCCGGCATCGCTTTGGCTCTGGTCACGGGTCTCGTCTCGCCGTCGCCTGCAAACGCGGGCTTCTTCTGGCGCGACACCGATCCCGATGCGCCGGATCGCTACCCCTACGTGTACACGCCGCAGCGCTACTATCCCTACTACAACTCGGGCTACTGGCGCCCCGCGGAAGAGATGCGCAAGCCGCGGCCGTACTACGTGCAGCCGCCTTACTACCCGGCCTGGGGATACCCGGTCGGCTGCGGCGAGAGCTGCCGCGAAGGGCCGCCGCTTAAGTAGCGACGGCACCTTAATCTCTGCATTTGCTCTGATGGGTCTTGCCGGGGAAGTCCGCGCAGCAAAGCGGTCGGCTATTTCACGCCGAGCAATTCGACATCGAAGATCAATGTCGCGTTGGGCGGAATGACGTTGCCGGCGCCGTTGGCGCCATAGCCGAGCTCCGGCGGAATGTTGAGCGTGCGTTTGCCCCCGACCTTCATGCCGGCAACGCCGTCATCCCAACCCTTGATGACCTGGCCGGCCCCGAGCTTGAACTCGAATGGCTCGCCGCGGTCGACGGAGCTGTCGAACTTGAAGCCCTTGACGGCCCCGCCGCTGTCGAGCCAGCCGGTGTAGTGCACGCTGACGGTTTGGCCCGGCTTTGCTTCTTCCCCGGTGCCCACTTTGGTGTCGGTCATTTTCACACCGGATGCCGTTGTGGTGGGCTCGGCGCTCGCGGCCGGCACAGATGTTTGAATTGCGCCGGCAAACAGCAGCGCTGCAGTGGCGGCGAGCGCGGACGTGAGACCGCGCCGATTGATTGCTCGCATACTCATACCCTCCTGGGCCTCCTGGCGTGAACGCGTTCGAGCCGGGGTGGTGTCTAGCTCACATTGCGCCCGCGTGCATCAGCGAATGCGGGGTGGAGAGGGGAGGGGTTGGTCGCGGCGAGGGAGCTTTGTTGTCGTTGCCGGCGCACTGCAAGTAGGTGCCCTCAGATGACCCGCTCGCTTCATGTATGGTTAAAGCGTATTGCAGTAACCATCTGTGATGGCATGATAAAAATAGCCTAAGTGTCGCCGTTTTCCGGGCCGTTCCTTCGCACCCATAGAGCGGCCCTGCATGGTCGCCAGGGAATTAGCTTCGGAAGGACGCCCCCATGTCCGGCAATCCATTGTTTGCCCCGCTCCACACCGATGAGGGCGACGAGCGCAAGATCACCTCGTCGGCCGCCGCGCTCAAATCCGCGCTCGAATGGGGCCAGCTCGTCGGCTTCCGCCGCAATTATTCCGCCGTGATCAAGAATGAAGCGCCCGAGCCGGTCGTGGACGCGGGCGAGGGCATCGTGGTCGTCGGCAAGGGTGCCAGCATCGTCGGCGAGATCTCCAACTGCTCGCAGGTCGAGATCGCCGGCGCGCTCGAAGGCAAGGTCGTCGCGGCCGTGGTGATCGTGCGCGAGGGAGGCTGGCTGAAGGGCCAGGTCTACTCGGATCGCGCCGAGGTGCATGGAACGATCGAAGGCCAGATCCAGGTCGAGGATCACCTCGACATCCGCGCCACCGGCGATGTCAGCGGCGAGCTGACGTATGGAAAACTTTCCGTTGCATCGGGCGGACGCCTTGCCGGCTCCGTCGAGATCAGCGCGCAGGCGCGCGAGCGCGCGGCAGCCGCCGAGCAGGCGCGTGGCGCGTCTTCCCGCAACGGCACCGTGGAAGCGTTCCCCGCTCCGAGCTTCGTCTAATCCGCTAAAAAACTCTCTGCCGCACGAGCAAACGCGACGGTTCGCCGTCGCGTTTAGCTTTTGCTCGTCGCGGTTTCCCGCCCCAGCAGCTCGCCAACCTTGCGCGCCAGATCCTGCTGCGTATAGGGCTTGTTCAGCAGGTTCACGTTCGGGTCGAGGCGCCCGTGGTGCACGATCGCGTTGCGCGTGTAGCCGGTGGTGAACAGCACCGGCAGGTCGGGGCGCACTTGGAGCACGCGCTCGCTCAGGGTGCGGCCGCTGACCCCGCCCGGGAGCACGACGTCGGTGAACAGAAGATCGATGCGCGCGCCGCTGTCGACGATGGCCATCGCTTGCTTGGCATCGCCGGCCTCCAGGATTTTGTAGCCGAGCTCGTCCAGCGCCATGCAGGCATAGTCGCGCACCGGCTCGTTGTCCTCGACGACGAGAATGGTCTCATCTGGGCGCGCGCGTCGCGCGGCAGGTACGGTCGTGACGGTGGTTTCTCTCGGGGTCACTGCCGCGTCGATCGTCTCGCGCAGGCGAGGTAGATAGATCTTCACCGTCGTGCCGTGGCCCACCTCGCTGTAGATGCGCACGTGCCCGCCCGATTGCTTGACGAACCCGTGCACCATCGCGAGCCCGAGCCCGGAGCCGGCCTCGGCCGGCTTGGTCGTGAAGAACGGCTCAAAGACGCGGTCGAGGATTTCAGGCGGTATGCCCGTGCCGGTATCGGCGACGCTCACCTGCACATATTGACCCGGGGTGAGATCGCCGAAGCGGCTCGCGTAGGCTTCATCGAGATACGTGTTTGCAGTCTCGATCGTCAGGCGCCCCCCGTTCGGCATGGCGTGCTGCGCGTTGACCGCCAGGTTCAGCATCGAGCTCTCGAGCTGGCTCGGATCGGCGAATGCCGCCCACAATCCGCCGGCGAGCACCGTCTCGACCTGCACCGTCTCGCCGAGCGTGCGGCGCAGCAGCTCCGACATGTCCGAGATGAGGCGGTTGCAGTTGATGCGTGCGGGCTCGAGCGGCTGGCGGCGCGCGAACGCCAGCAGCCGATGCGTGAGCTTTGCCGCGTTGCGCGCCGCCTGCACTGCCATCTCGATCTGCCGCTGCAGCGTGACACCGAGCACGGCAACGGACTGGCTCGGCTCGGCGCGCGCAAGTTGCCGCTTCATTGTGTCTAGGTTGCCGAGGATGACGGTCAGCAGGTTGTTAAAGTCGTGCGCGATGCCGCCGGTGAGCTGACCGACCGCTTCCATCTTCTGCGATTGTTGCAAGGTTGCTTCCGTCTCCTGCCGGCGCTTGACCTCGGCTTCGAGCTCGTTGGTGCGGCCCTGGATGTTCAGCACGAAGTGCCGCGTCGCGCGCTCCAGCAGCACCGACAATGCGGCTGCGACCGCGAGACTGAAGAAGATCAGCCCGAACAGCAGCTTCTGCAGCAGTCCGGCGCGGCCCTGTCTGAGATCGAGCAGCTGCTGCTCGGACAGCATGAAGCCGTTGAGATCCGCTTTGATGTCGCGCATCGAGTTCGAGGACCCGATTGGAGCGGACCTGATTGATCGCGATGTTGCGGTCGCCGCGGCGTACCAGCCCCACCGTCTCCGACAGCATCCCCTGCAACTTGGTGACGGCGTTTTCGATGCGTCCCACGGCCTCGACCTGGGCCGTGTTATCGATGACGAGGCCGCGCAAGCTGTCGGTGCGGCCGCGCAACCTGCCGATAAGCTCATTGAAATCAGCGAGATAAGCTTCGTTTTCGGTCAGTATGAACCCGCGCTCGCGGATGATGGCATCCTGCAGGTCGATGAGCAGGAGGCGCGCCTGCGAGCGCACCTGGATCGTGTGGTCGACCCATTGCTGGGCGTTCGCCGAGCGATAAGCCAGGACAACGGTCGCCAGACCGGCGATAAGAAGCAGCGCGTAGGACAGCCGCGAGAGGACGAGCATTCGTCCCCCGAAGGCATCCGAAGGGGAAGCAAGCCCGAGGAGGCGCGTAACCGAAAAGCCCGAGCGCAAGCTTATCTCCGAACCCATAGCAACCGGCGCCTGCCATATTGTTCGGCGCCCTATCGACCTTGTTGAGGAAAATGCCGGATCAGGCAAGCATTCTCGTCGTCGACGACGAGCCCCTTATTGCGATGATGATCGCCGATTGGCTGGTCGAGCTCGGCTACGGGGTCGTCGGTCCCGTCGGCACGGCTGCGGCCGCTCTCGAATTGATCGAAAAAGGCGGCCTTAACGGCGTTCTTCTCGACGTTACGCTGGGGACGGGCAACAGCTTCGACCTCGCCGACCGCGCGCGCGCCGATGGGGTCCCGGTCGGGTTCATCACAGGTCATTCCAAGGCCGATCTGCCGGCGCCCTTGAAGGGCGCCTTGGTGCTGTCGAAGCCTTTCATGTTCGATGAATTCAAGACCCTGATCGAGAAGCTGCTTAGCGGCGCGCCGTCGGCGCCCGCGTCGTAACCGACACCCGCATCACCCATGAAAAATGCGGACCGCCGAGGCGGTCCGCATTGATCGAACGCTGCGTAATGCGCAGGGCGCGTCAGGCCACCTTGCGCTTCTCGTGCACGCCCTCGAGCGTCTCCTCTGCAACCTTGGCGCAGAAGGCATCGAGATCGCCGGGATTGCGCGACGTGATGATGCCCTGATCGACCACCACCGCTTCGTCGACCCAGTTCACGCCGGCATTCTTCATGTCGGTCTTGATCGACTTGTACGAGGTCGCCTTGAGCCCAGTCGCCAGGCCCGCCTCGATCAGCAGCCACGGCGCGTGGCAGATCGCGGCGATGGGTTTCTTCGCCTCGGCAAATGCCTTGATGAAGGCGAGTGCCATCGTGTTGATGCGCAGATGATCGGGGTTCATCACCCCGCCGGGCAGCACGAGCGTGTCGTAGTCTGCAGGCTTGGCTTCGCTGAGCGCGCGATCGACAGGCACCGACTGGCCCCAGTCGCCCTTGTGCCAGCCTTTGATTTTTCCCTGCTCGGGCGAGATGACGTCGACGGAGGCGCCGGCAGCGCGCAGCTGCTGCAACGGCTCCATCAGCTCGCTCTGCTCAAAACCGTTCGTCGCCAGGATGGCGATGCGCTTGCCGGTTAAGTTTGCGGAAATAGGCATAGGTTACTCCGTTAGCTGAGATCATGTTTCGCTCGCTCGTCAGCGAGCCCCTGCGCGACAAACATGAGGCGGCACAGGAAGTTCCCGTGATGGAACTTTGCGTGTGTTTCGGCCGTTTTGCGTCGCTTGCCCGGAGCGCGGCCAATCGCCACCTGCGGGCCTGGGACGCGGCGGGTCTGGGGTTACACGCTCCGTTGGCGTGCTATGTCGGCCGCGGACATAAATTGGGACAGGAGTTGCTCTAGGCCTGCGGGCTCAAGAGCACGTTAGTCGGGGGACTAACCAGTATGGCATTCACGTCTCCGGCGGCAGCGCTGCGCTGCTGCATCGTTGCTGCGATGGCGCTCGTCGCTGGCTCAGCACACGCAGATCAATCGCGCGCCTCGTGCGGCGGCGTCGATTACAACAAGATGATCCTCGACATCATCAAGGACATGCCCAAGGGCGGCGGCTACACGCTAAGCGATGGCGAGCTGAAGCTGCCGACGATCACCTCAAACGCGGTCGGTGACGGCAAGTGGGAAATGCATGTGTTCGAAGGGCATCCCTCCCATTGCACCAGCGCGACCTACACCATCTTCGCGCAGCTCGCCGCCACGATGCAAAACGGCGGACAGATCAATCTCACTCCGGCCGAGCTTGAATCGCTGGCGATCCAGCACACGATGCCCGACGGCAAGAGGCGCGTGGACGGCCAGGGCCCGTTCCAGATCTTCAATTCCAACGGCGCCGGCGCCGCTGCGCTCATCAAGCACACCGGGACCGGCATCAGCTTCCGCGACGACAAGTTCGTCTACGCGCGCCCCGGCGATTTCCTCAAGCTGTTCTGGAACGAGAACGTCGGCGCGAGCGAGCGCGGGCATCAAGTCGTGTTCCTCGACCACCGCACGGTGGCCGGCCGCGAGATGGTTTGCTTCTGGGGCAGCCAGCGTCAGCGGCACGACAAGCAGCGCGAGGGCGGCAGCGGACCGCTCTACTTCCCGATGGTCGACGGCGACGAGGTCGTCGATGGGTACGGCAAAGTCTGCCGCCCGCGCACCGACATCAAGGCGATGGTGTTCTCGCGCGTCACCTGCATGGAGCACCTGGGCGACGGTCTGAAAGCCATGGCGGTGCAGGCATCAGCCGAACCCGGCCGGGCCGACCTGTTCGTCGATGAGTATCTCTACGGGCTGCGCGAGAAATCGTCCGACCACGCCACCCTCAATCGCACGTACGGCATCCTGGCGGCGCCCGCCGCCTTCGCCGACGTCGGCACCCCTCCGCCGCGATAGCGCGGCGAGAGGCGGTTTAAGGCCTAGGCCGGCTGGCGGTGGGCGGCTCGTGCTAAGAGCCGCTGCCCGCCCCCACGAGCGCGGCGCATTCGGGGCTGATGCACCCCGGCACCACTTGTGCACCGCTAAGCCTCCAATTGGTCTCCGCCGCGGGAACTCTTGGCGTGCCGTGCCGTTGCCTTGGTAGGTTGCGTGCGCCTATGGCGCCGCCTGCGTGCTGCGTTGAACCCGGTAGGACGGGAAAGGCTGAGAGGACGGTATGATTATGACGGACCTCGATCCTGAGCCCAGGAAGGGCGATGCAAAGCAGCCGACCACGACCTTCGAGGATTTTTCCTCGGGTTCGGACTGGCGTTCGCTGCCGCTCAAAATAAAGCTGACGGTGCTGAAGCTTTTGAGCGCCGAGCGCGATACGCCGCCCAAGCCGCGCGCCGACGATTGACCTCATCTGCGGGTTAGGGGCGTACTGCGCTCGCACGCTAACCAGTTGCGCGCCTTCGCTTGACAAGGCGACGCATGCCATGCTGCTTCGATCCATAGGGCAGCGTGGAAGAATTGCCAGATGAAACAGCGTCATAACTGGGCGGAACTCGCGACCGAGGCAGCCAACGAGGGGGATTTCGGAGCCGCCAAGCGCTGTTTCCTGCAGGCGATCAAGCACGACAAAAACAACCACCTGCTGCGCTTCCACTACGGCGCCGTGCTCGAGGCCTCCGGCGATCGCGCCGGCGCGGCCGAGCAGTTCACCGAGACGCTGCGCATCGAGCCGACCGCCATCGACGCCGCGCGCCGCCTTGGCCGGGTCGTGTCGATGGGCTTGCCGGGAGACGTCGAGCTCAACGTCTGGGGGCTCAAGGCAGCGCTGACCCACCATGATTTCGTAAACCGCGATCAGATCGCCGAAGCCGCCGTCTACTACCTGTCGCGCAAGGATCCGCTGGTGAGCGCGCTCGAGCTCGGGCGGGCGATCGGCTGGCGCGACGCCGCGCGGCAGCTCTGCCTCAAGAAGACCGCGCCGCTCCTGCGCGACGATCTCCTGCTGCTGGCGCTGCGCGACAACATCGTGCGCATGCCCGATCTCGAGCTGCTGCTCACCGAGATCAGGCGCGTTCTGCTCGTCGAGCTGCCGCACGCGCGTTTCGACGATCGCGCCTTGGCCGGGTTTCTCGCGGCGCTGATGCATCACTGCTGGGTCAATGAGTACGTCTGGCCGGTGACGGCGGAGGAGACGGAGGCGCTGGGCAAGCTGCGCGTGGACACCGCTGCGCTGTTCCAGGGCAGCGCGGAAGCCGGTCTGCAGCTTGCGATCGCCGCTCTCTACCAACCCGTTTCCGCGCTCATCGGCGACAATGTCAGTGAGGAGCAGCTCGCCCGCGTCCGCCCGCACGTGATCGGGGAAGCGGTCGGCGAGCTCGTGCGCCAGCACGACGACGAGCGCGCCCGCGCGGCCAAGATGCCCAAGCTCGGATCAATCTCGGATCCGACATCCGTCAAGGTCGCCGAGCAATATTCGCGCTACCCCTATCCGCGCTGGACGAGCCTCGGGTTCATGCTGCGGCCCGGCGAATGGCGCAAGATCATCGAGGAGCACTTTTCGCCCGAGCGGCTCGCGTTCATGGACAAACCGTTCGAGGTGCTGATCGCGGGCAGCGGTACGGGACGGCAGGCCATCGCCGAAGCGCACGCCTACGGGCCCAACGCCCGCATCACCGCCATCGACCTTTCAGCGCCGAGCCTGGCGTACGCCGCCCGCATGGCCGAATACTACTGCGCCTCCAGCATCAGTTTCAGCCAGGCCGATATCCGCGAGATCGCCGATGCGCCGGAGTTCGCCAAGCGCTTCCAGATCATCGAGTGCGTGGGCGTGCTGCATCACATGGCCGATCCGTTGAAGGCCTGGCAGGGTTTGACCAAGTGCCTCGCCGACGGCGGCCTCATGCTGATCGGGCTCTACAGCACCATTGCGCGCCGGGGGTTGGCCACGCTGCGCAAGGATCCGGCGTATCCGGGACCCGGCTGCAGCGACGAGCAGCTGCGCGCGTTTCGCCAAACCCTTCTCGCGCGTAGCGATCAGGAGCTGCCACCGGGGTTCCGGGGCATCAAGGACATCTACTCGACGAGCGGCTTCCGCGATCTCTTGCTGCACGCCTGCGAGCACGATTTCACCGTGCCGCAGATCGCCAAGTTCCTCGATGCGAACGGCTTGGTGTTCCGCGGCTTTGAGGGCGCGAAGGAGTTCGAGCTTTTGCGCAAGCGCTTTCCCGACGAGACATCGCCGGGCGATCTTGCGCACTGGGCGCAACTCGAGGAAGAGAACCCCTCGCTCTTTACGAGCCTCTATCAGTTCTGGTGCGAGAAGCCCCGCGCCTGATCAGGCTCAGCCCGGCGCCGACGGCTGCGAAAGATACTCGACCTTGCCGGTGGCGAGGTCGTAGTGCGCCGCCACGATCCTCAATTTCCCCTGGTCGATGAGCCCGGACAGTATCGAGCTCGCCTTGCCGAGACGCGCCGCGGTGCGCATCGCGCTCTCGCGGATGCTGTTGTCGGCGAAGTCGCCGGCTTTGCCGCGGACGGCAAGTGCCGCGGGAATGATCGGATCGATCATCGGACCGATGGAGCCGGGGAAGGTCGCGTTGTCGGTGACGACATCACAGGCGGCCTTCACGGCACCGCAGGCGCTGTGGCCCAGCACCACGATCAGCGGCGAGCCCAGCACCGCGGCGCCGAACTCGAGCGTGCCGATGGTGCCGGTGTCGGCGAGGTTGCCGGCGTTGCGCGCGACGAACAATTCGCCGAGACCGCGCCCGCCGAACACGAGCTCAGGCGGCACACGGCTGTCGGCGCAGCCGAGGATCGTCGCCCAGGGCGCCTGACCGCCGGCGACGCTGGCGCGCTGCTTGGCGAGATCCATCTCGCATTCCTGCGGGTCGGAGACGAAGCGCTTGTTGCCCTTCTCCAAACTCTCCATCGCCTGATCGGGCGATCGCGTCGGCTCTGCAAGCGCTTTTTCCGCGGCGTGCGCCTTGCTTCCGAACATCGCGATCGAGCCGGCGGCGAGGGTGCCTGCGCCGAGAGCCAGCAAGTTGCGCCGGTTTAGTGCGGGATTGTGGGCGGTGCACGAGGGGGACTTGCAAGGCATGAGAGCGCTCCTCTGTTTCGGAAACCAGAGGAACCCGCAAGACTTAAAGAATCAGGCAGGGCGGCCGCTAAACTTGCGCGCAATTAGCGGGGTTGGCCGGAAATCTACCGGCGCGTGCGCTTGGGAGGCTTTGCCGCTGCGTTGGCCCAGGCGGTTTCCAGCGCGCTTTTCAGCTCGGCCGCGCTGAGCTTCGAAAGGGTCGCGCGCGTCCAGCCGCGCTCGCCCCATTTGTTGGGAAGGGGTTCGAACGCCTCCGGCGCCATCATGCATTTGAAGTGCTGCTGATCGGGCGTGAAATAGAAATTCGCCTCGCGCCCATCGGGGCCGAGCGTGACGTATGTGCGCCGAGCCTTGAAGGCTATGCGGTCAAAGTGCGGAGCTTCGGTCGTGCCCTCGAGCGCCAGCGCCATGCGGCGCAGATCCTTGCCGGTTGCCATCGGCGGCTCTCAAGTGTCAGGCGGCCGGCGGCTTGCCGAAGCGCCAGTACGGCCAGATCAAAAGCAACGCCACGGCGACAAACAGCACGCCCAGCATCGGGAAGACATGCAGCGTCAGGCGGGGCGGCTCGGCGAGATTGGCATCGAGGACGCGCGTGAACAGGATCACGAGAAAAGCCATCGGCGCCAGCAGGAACCAGCGTAGCCAATCGCGCAGCGCCGCGAAGGTCTCGGCGCGGCGCTCGGGCGCCAGCCAGTAGTCCTTGTTGGGAATGTTGATCATCCGGTCGGGAAGGCGATCGAACCAGCCTGCGATCAGGAAGAGGGCGGTGCAAAGGACGAGGATGGCGATGACGGGGGCGAGGAAGCCGAGCGGCGTGCTCCAGCCGTTGGGCGTGCCGTCGGCGCTAAAGTGCGTCGCGACGCGCTCGGGCAGATGCGGCCACGCTGCCGCCAGGTCGCCCAGCAGCCAAAGCGCGAGCGCAGCGAAGATGAGCACAGGCAGCTGACGCAAAACCATCGTGGTCTCCGGCGGATTTCGATACGTCGATGGCGGCTTATAGCACAGGGCTGAGGGCGTGCTGATCCCTCGACGCCGCGCCCAGATCGATCAGGACGATCTCGGGCGGAACGCCGAAGCGCACCGGAGCAATCGAAAAGCCAAGGCCGCCTGAAACGACCATGTGCCTGGACCCATCGTTATCGTGCGAACCGGCCTCGACGACATGCCCATAGGCATAGCGGTTTCCAAATCGCGACGGCACAACCGGCGAGTAGCCGAACAGTCTCACCTGACCGCCGTGGGTATGGCCGCAGAGCGTCAGTGCAACGCGGTCGGGCACGAGAGGGAATATGTCGGGCTCGTGGGCGAGCAGGATGATCGGCGCCTCATCATGGACTTGCGCCAACATTCCCGACAGATCGTCGACGCCCTGCCACTTCTTGCGCCCGTATTGTTTGCGCGGGACCAGCGCAATCTGATCGCCAAGGCCTGCGAGCCAGAACGCGTGGCCGTTCTTTGCGATCTTGACGACATTGTTCTCGTAAACGGGTATTCCAACGCGCTCCAACGCGACGCGAGCAAACACCGGTCCCGCGCCCTTCCGCTGCGCCGCATGGTCTTCCCACCAATCGTGATTGCCCAGGATCGCGTGGACACCCAGCGGGGCGCGAAGTCCAGACAGGGCCGCCGCCCAGTCGCTCGAGTCGACAAATCCCGCGGCCCAGTGAAGTCCCGTGCAGTAATCGCCCAACAGGACAATGATGTCGGCGCCCAATGCATTCGTCGCATCAACGATCTCGCGGATGCGCGCAACCGACATCCAGGGCTCGCAGGCGTGAACATCGGCGAGCGCCGCTATTCTCAGCGGCAGCCCGTTCGGCCAACGCGGCGGTGCGATGGAATATCGCTGCACTCGCAGGCGCCGAGGTTCGAGCCCTACGGCGTAACCGCCGAGCGCCAGAGTTCCGAGCGCCGCCAATCCGACGGTCTTTAGAAATGCGCGACGCGTGATCAGGAATATCCCCACCAGCCGTTTGACGGTGATCGATTGCTTTGCTTTGGGGCCGTCTGAAGACCGGCGGGGAGGTGTGCTACCTCACGACGCGGGCGCTCTAAGCCCCCGGCCTTCCCGTCTTGCGCGGACGCCCGCGCCGGCCGCGCTTTTCCTGCTCGGTCGGCACGTCGATCGTGCGCACCGGACGCTCGGGCGCCGCACCTTTCTTCACGGGGAGCGAGGCGTGCGGCCCCATCTCGTCCAGCGTCGGCTTGTGCGGGCCTTTCACGTTCTCGCCGAACGCGCCGGCCTTGGTGCGCGAGTCAATAGTTGGCTCGCGTGCCGGCACGGGCCGGTCGGTGCCCGGGCCCATGTCATCGAGCGAGGGCTTCGCAGCGCGCGGAGCTGGAAGCGGCCGCTGGCTCGTCTGCGCGTGCGTCGGCTGCACCGGCTCGTACTCGGTCTTGATCCGCGACGTTTTTGATGCGCCCGGCAACTCCCCCGCGGAGAGCCGGACGCCGGGCGCGGAAGGCGCGCCTCCATACTTGCGCTTGCCGGAAAACGCGCCGGCGCGGTCCTCCACGTCCGTCTGCCGCGCGAGCGGATCGTCGGCGATGGCAAGCTCGGTCGAGCGCAGCCGCTTGACCTCGTCGCGCAGCCGCGCGGCCGTCTCGAAATCGAGGTCGGCGGCGGCCTCGCGCATGCGCCGCTCCATGTCCTCGATGACGGTCGCGAGGTTGTGCCCGACGAGCGGCGCGTCGGCGAGGCCCACGTCCACCGTCACGTGGTCCTGCTCGTAGACCGAGGCCATCACGTCGTTGATGTTGCTCTTGATGCTCTCGGGCGTGATGCCGTGCAGCTCGTTGTAGGCAACCTGCTTTTCGCGGCGGCGGTCGGTCTCGGCAATGGCGCGCTCCATGGAGCCCGTCACGTGATCGGCGTAGAGGATGACGCGGCCGTCGACGTTGCGCGCCGCGCGCCCGATCGTCTGCACCAGCGAGGTCTCGGAACGCAGGAAGCCCTCCTTGTCGGCGTCGAGGATGGCGACGAGCGCGCACTCGGGAATGTCCAGGCCTTCGCGCAAGAGATTGATGCCGATCAGCACGTCGAAGGCGCCGAGGCGGAGATCGCGGATGATCTCGATGCGCTCCAGCGTCTCGATGTCGGAGTGCATGTAGCGCACGCGGATGCCCGCCTCGTGCATGTACTCGGTCAGGTCCTCGGCCATGCGCTTGGTCAGCGTCGTGACGAGCGAGCGATAGCCGGCCTTGGCGACCTCGCGCACCTCAAACAGCAGATCGTCGACCTGCGACTTGGCGGGGCGGATGATGACGGGAGGATCGATGAGGCCGGTCGGGCGGATCACCTGCTCGACGAACGCACCGCCGGTTTCCTCCAGCTCCCAGCCGCCGGGCGTCGCCGAGACGAACGAGGTCTGCGGGCGCATGGCGTCCCATTCCTCGAACCTGAGCGGACGGTTATCCATGCACGAGGGCAGGCGGAAGCCGTACTCGGCGAGCGTCGCCTTGCGCCGGTAGTCGCCGCGGAACATGCCGCCGATCTGCGGCACCGTCACGTGGCTCTCGTCGACGAACACGAGCGCGTTGTCGGGCAGGTATTCAAACAGCGTCGGCGGCGGCTCGCCCGGCTTGCGCCCGGTGAGGTAGCGCGAATAGTTCTCGATGCCGGCGCAGCTTCCCGTCGCCTCCATCATCTCCATGTCGAACACGGTGCGCTGCTCCAGCCGCTGCGCCTCGAGCAGCTTGCCGGTGGCATACAACTCTTCGAGCCGCTGTTTCAGCTCGCCCTTGATCGACCTGATCGCCTGCTGCAGCGTCGGCTTGGGCGTCACGTAGTGCGAGTTGGAGTAGATCTTCACCAGCGCCAGCTCGTCGGTCTTGGCGCCTGACAAGGGATCGAACTCGACGATGCTCTCGACCTCGTCGCCGAACAGCGAGATGCGCCAGGCGCGATCTTCCAAGTGGGCCGGAAACACCTCGACCGTGTCGCCGCGCACGCGGAAATTGCCTCGCACAAAGGCGATGTCGTTGCGCCGGTAGTGCAGCGCCACGAGGTCGGCGATCAGCTGGTCGCGCGACAGCCGCTCGCCCTTCTGCACCGCGAACGTCATCGCCGTGTAGGTCTCGACCGAGCCGATGCCGTAGATGCACGACACGGACGCGACGATGATCACGTCGTCGCGCTCGAGCAGCGAGCGCGTCGCGGCGTGACGCATGCGGTCGATCTGCTCGTTCACCGAGCTTTCCTTCTCGATGTAGGTGTCGGTGCGCGGCACGTAGGCTTCGGGCTGGTAGTAGTCGTAGTAGGAGACGAAATACTCGACCGCGTTGTCGGGGAAGAAACTCTTGAACTCGCCGTACAGCTGCGCCGCGAGCGTCTTGTTGGGCGCCAAGATCAGCGCCGGGCGCTGCGTGCCGGCGATCACGTGCGCCATCGTGTAGGTCTTGCCCGAGCCGGTGACGCCGAGCAGCACCTGGCTGCGCTCCTGCTGGTTGACGCCGGCGATGAGCTCCGCGATCGCGGTCGGCTGGTCGCCCTTGGGCGTGTACTCGGAGACGAGCTCGAAGCGGTGGCCGCCTTCGGACTTCTCGGGGCGGGGCGGACGGTGCGGCGTGAACGGTCCCTGCTCGCCCGAGACGAGCGGGTGCTCGGCGAGCATCGGCTGGGTCAGGAGCATTTCGCGCGCCTTGGCGGACCGCTCGGCCGGCTTGGCGAGCAGCGCATCGAGGTAGCGGGAAATTTGCTCGCCGCTGGAGGCTCGCGGAGGCAATGGCCCTTGCTGGCGCAGGGCGGGCAGGGGCTTGCGCTCACCGGCGTCGCCCGGGAGACCTGGCGAAGGAGCGGCCGTAGCGTCGCCGGGCGCCGGCTCGAAGCCCGCCTGCGGCGCTTCCGCGAAGCCGCGCTGCGGTCCCTTGCGGTTGGGACGCACGTCCGGCGTGCCCGCCGCCGTTTCAGGCGGTGGCGCCTGCGGCTTGCCGGAGCGATTGCGCGAGGGGCGCGGCTTAGGCGTGGTGTCGCGGTCCTTGGGGGGAGGGGCCATGCCCGGAATATGGCGTGCAACTCGCCCCGGCTCAAGCGGCGGCTTCGCCTTCGGCACCAGCGCCGGCCGGCCGCTGCGCCAGCGTTGCGCGGCGCTCGACCTTTTCGGCGTACATGGCCTTGTCGGCCTCGGCGAGCGCCGCTTCGAGCGAGCCGCCGTTGTCGGCCGGAAACGTGAAAAGGCCGACGCTCGCCGCCAGCTGCCAGGGGCCGGCATTGACGGCGTTGTAGGCCGCGACACAGTCGACGAAGCGCTTCTTGTACTGCGCGGTCGCGCCGCCGGCGTGAACGCCAAGTACGCAGAACTCATCGCCGCTCAGCCGCGCCAGAACGTCGGAGGCGCGGAACGCCCTGCGCAGCACCTCGGCCAGTGCGCGCAGCATACGGTCGCCGGCCTCGTGGCCGTGGCAGTCGTTGACCGCCTTGAGCCCGTCGACGTCGATGTAGAGAAGGAACAACTCGGCGCCCCGCTGCTGCTTCGCCGCCAGGCGCTGCTGCTCGGCAAGCTGGAAGAAGCCGCGGCGGTTGTGCAGTCCGGTGAGCTCGTCGATCAGCGACAGCCGCTGATTCTCGGCGTTCACTGTCTGAAGCTCTTGGGTGCGCTCGCGAATGCGCTCCTCCAGATTGGCGAGGATTGAAATCGATTCCATCTGGACCGCGATGCTGTCGGCCAGCGCCTGCAGCAACTGGATCTGGTCGGGCGAGGGGCGATAGTTGCGCGCCCAGTAGTTTCCGATCGCGCCGATCGGGTCGACGGTGCGGATCGGAACCATCGCCACGCTCTTCACGAACGTCGGCCGGTAGGCGACGGTGGGGATGCGCGGGTCGGCGTAGATGTCCTCGATGACGACCGGCGTGCGGTTCTGCATCACCCAGCCGCTGATGCACGCTTCCATTGGAAAGCGGCGGCCCTTCCACAGCGGCTCGATCGCATCCTCGTCGGCGTAGTAGCACTGGTCGCCGTCGCGCAGGACGAACGTCGCGCCATCGGCGCCGGTCAGCTCGCGGGCCGCGGTGCGCACGATCCGCTGCAGGGACTCCACGTTGCGGGTCATCGACAGCGCTTGAACGACGTAGACGAGCTTCTCCATCGCGGAGACGCCCCCAGGTCTTTCATGAAGCTCGGTCAATCCCCGCTCCATCCCGTTTTGCGGCGCCGTGTCGCGGCACGCGTGCCGTGCTGAGCGTCTAGCCGGTGGATCGTAACCAGCCGGTAACTGCCGCATCGGCCTTGTTGCGGTACAGAGCATTTCGCATAAGGGGTTTGAAATGCGTAAATCTTCCCCGCGTTAAGTCTTTGCGTTGAAATCCGAGGACGCCCTAGCAAAGCCGCGTTCCAAGCCGACACACTCCCGAGCGGCTAACCTGGAGCCCCGTATGCGTTTTCCTGCCTTCACGCTGATCCCCGCGTTTGCCTTGCTGATCGCCGTCGGGACGCCCGCTCAGGCGGCGCCGCGCGCGGTGGTCGAGCTGTTTACGAGCCCCAACTGCTCCTCGTGCCCGCCGGCCGACGCGCTGTTCGTCGACCTGGCGCACAGCCCCGACATCATCACGCTGGTGATGCCGGTCGACGCCGTGGAAAAGCTCGATCGCAGCGGCGCGTCAAAATTCAGCGAGCGGCAAGGCGCTTACGCCGACGTCCGCCACAGAGATTACTCATTTACGCCGCAGGCGATGGTCAATGGAACGCTCGACGCCGACGGCGCGGATCGCTCCGACATCGGGGCGGCCGTTGCGAAAACGGAGAGCCTCCTATCGGTGCCGGTCACGGCCACCATCACCGGCGACAAGATCGTCGTGTCGGTCGGCGCCGGCAAGGCGACACCCGCGATGATAACCGTCGTGCCGTTCCTCACCTCGCGCACCGTCGCGTTCCACCGCGAGAAAATCACCTACGCCAACCTTGCGCGCGACATCGTGAGGCTCGGCAGCTGGAACGGAAAGCCGGTGCGCCAGACGCTGCCGCTGCAGGATTTCGCGCAGTACGACGGCATCGTCGTGCTGCTGCAGGCGGGAACGACCGAGCGTCCGGGCGCCATTCTGGGTGCTGCGCGCATTCCCATGCACGCTGCGCCCGCCGCCGCCGAGCGCACCGCGCACATCCCGCAAGCCCCCGCGCTGATCGAGCCGCGCTGAGCGCTCGGTCTCGCCGGATCGGATCAATGCTGGCGCCGCAATTTGCGGTTTCTTAGCCGTCTGCACCTAGAGCTGGGGCGCAATTCAAGCGTGCGCCCGGCCAGGAGCAGCGATCATGCGATCCAACGACAGCAACGATATCCACGCCGATAGTCTGCGGGGTGTCGGCCGGCGCAACGTCTTGCTCGCGGCCGGCGCGGCGCTTGCCGCTTCGGCGATCCCCTCGCGCGCCGAGACCGGCACGCAGGCAGTTGGAAGCTCGCAGCTGCCGACCTCCAACGTCCGTTTCGATGACGGCCTCGCCGTTCCATTTTCTCCCGAGGCCTCGCTCGGCAAGGGCAAGGACTTCGCGCTGGTGCTGGGCGGGGGCGGGGAATACTTCGCCGCGTGGATGCTGGGCTTCGCCAAGGGGCTGCACGACCATGGCGTCCCCTACGAGATGCCGGACGTGATCGTCGGCACCTCTGCCGGCTCGTTCGTCGGAAGCACCATCGCCGGCGGGCACCTCGAGTGGCTGACGCACGAGTTCGATTTCTTCGGGGAGGTGCCCAAGCTTCTGGCCGACCTCGTGCCGACGCCCGCGCCCAACCCCAGCCAGCAGCGCGCGCACGAGCTGTGCACGACCGCCTCAAACGCCAGCCTCGAGACGATACAGGCGATCGGACGCGGCGCCATGGCGGCGCGCAATCAGAGCGTGGAAAGCCTGCAAAAGATGATCTCGCTTATCACGCGCAACAGGTCGTGGCCGAGCGACAAGTTCCACGCGGTGTCGATGGACTGCTATACCGGCGAGCGCATCGTCGTGTCTCAGTCAGCCGGCATCCCGGTCTCGCACGCGGTGTCTGCCAGCATGTCGCTGCCGGGCATCTTCGGCCCGACGTGGATCGGCGACCGCGTTTGCATGGACGGCGGCATGAGCCGGTCGAGCACGCATTCCGATCTGGTTGCCGGCGCCAAGCGCGCCATCGTCGTTTCGCTCACGGACGGAGAGCCGGGCAGCGGCCCGCGCTTCTCCTCGATGCCCAACACCATCCTGCAGGAGATCAAGGACCTTGAAGCGTCCGGCACCAAGGCGCTGCTGATCGCGGCGAACCCTGGCAAGGTGAACCTCGTCTCGCCCGAGGAGATCAAGCCGGCGATGCAGCTCGGCTATGATCGCGGCGCGCTGGAAGCCGACAAGGTCAAGGCGTTCTGGGCATAGAGCCCGAAATAATCCGGCCAACCTAGCTCTTCGGTGGCGGTGGAGAAGTAGGGGTGCGCTTGCGGGCGCGCTGCACCGCCATCTCCAGTTCCTGGAGGAAGCGCGAGCGGTCGGCGCGCGAGAAGCTCGCGTTGTAGCCTTTGCTCTCGCCCGTCTCGCGCAGGTGCGCCTTCAGATCGCGCATTGCGAGCGCCATGCCGATCCCGGCTTCAGTGAACGGCTGCCCCGTCGGGCCGATGACCTGCGCGCCGCGCTTTATGCAGCGTGCGGCGAGCGGGATGTCGGCGGTGACGGCGATGTCGCGCGCGAGAATGCGCTCCGCGATCCAGTCGTCGGCGGCATCGGCGCCTTCGGCCACGACCATGCGGCGGATGAGCGGGCCCTCGGGCAGGCGCATGAACGAATTGGAGACGAAATAGATCACGAGGCCGTGGCGCTCAGCGACGCGCACGGCTTCGTCCTTCACGGGGCACGCGTCCGCGTCGACGTAGATGATCGGGGCGTCGCTCGGTTCGGGGGTGGGGTCCATCAGATACTCGAAATGTCGGCGCTCAGTGCGACGCGCGGCACTGATAGCGCGAAGGGCGGCGACAGGCTATTCGAGTCCGCTTTGGATGACACGGCAAACAACCTCGGGGGTTCACATGGCCAATGCGCCCGCCGCTTCCGCTTCTTCCATGATCTCGCGCATGATCGTTCAAACGGTCGTCTGGCTGGGGGTCACCGGCGTGCTGCTGTTCGGTGCCGCCGGGACGCTCGCCTGGCCGCAGGCGTGGCTGTACCTCGTCGAGTTCGGCGCGGTCGGCATGGCGTCCGGCATCGCCATCGGGCGCAGCGACCCGGCGCTGTTGGCCGAGCGCATGCGCTCGCCGGTGCAGCGCGAGCAGAAGTCCTGGGACCGCGGCCTGATGATCGCGATGGTCACGATCTGGATGGCGCAATACGTGGTGGCGGGTCTCGACGCGGTGCGCTTCCACACCTCCGACATGCCTATTTGGCTCAACGTGGCCGGCGCGATCGCGGTCGCCGCCGGGTTCTACGTGTTCCACCGCGTGATGCAGACGAACACCTTCGCCGCGCCCGTCGTCAGGGTCCAGACCGAGCGCCGCCACCACGTGATATCGAGCGGTCCGTACGCGATCGTGCGCCACCCGATGTATGCCGGCGCCATTCCGCTCGTGCTGGGCGGACCGCTGATGCTCGGCTCCTGGTACGCGCTCGTGTGCGCGCTCGCCATCATGGCGATCCTCGCCGTGCGCTCGGTGTTCGAGGAGGAGACGCTGCGGACAGAGCTCGAAGGCTATGAGGCGTACGCGCAGCGCGTGCGCTACCGTCTGATCCCAGGAATTTGGTAGGCGCTCAAATCTAATCCCCGCCCGCTCCGGTGCCCCCATACTCACCCCATCCCTGCCCGACGAAGGGACGCGACAAGCTTGAGCGTCTGACGCGGGGCGGGGAACGGTCCCGGATGAGCCGTCGTTCGCGTTCCGTTGCGCGCGCCGGTGCAGGCAGCTCTGTCCTATTCCGGGTCGTGCGACCGAGGCTATGCGCAATGGCAACAGCGCGCATGGACGCCCTTCCGCAGCGGTCGCTCTAAGTCGAGCGGCAGCCGCGGGCGGCTCCGGGACGATGGCCTGCAAAGGCAGGTTGGAGCCCAAGCCCGCTGCGGTCGTGTCCGCACCCTCGGCCATGAGAGATCCGTGCGCGGGCGCTATAGCGGTGCCCTAATAAGTCGCGACAGGATCGCAGCGCTTGGCGCCCGCGCTCCCTTCGTTTGACGCAAACCCTCGAAGGCAAAAGCCTTGCGAGGCCGGGAGTGTTTCCCCTCGGGTGAGGAATGTGCGGCACCTTTCGCGTCGACAGGCGCGCGCGGTCCCCGCAGAGTGAGCGCCCCCACCACGGAGACGCGCCGCCATGACCACGCCGCCAAGCCTTTGGGTATTCCTGACGCCGATCTTTCTCTGCCTCTCGAACGTGTTCATGACGTTTGCCTGGTACGGGCACCTGCGCTTCAAGGATCAGCCGCTCGTCCTCGTCGTGCTCGTCGCCTGGGGCATCGCCTTCTTCGAGTACTGCCTCGCGGTCCCCGCCAACCGCTACGGCAACGCGGTGTATTCGACCGCGCAGCTCAAGACCATGCAGGAGGTGATCACGCTGGTGGTGTTCGTCGGCTTCTCGGCGCTCTATCTGAAGGAGCCCGTCGGCACCAACCAGCTGATCGGATTTGCGCTCATTGCCGCCGGCGCGAGCTTCGTCTTCTACGGAAAGGCCTGAAAGGAGAGACGCGCATGGCTGAGGCCCGAATTGCGCTCGTTACCGGCGCCAACCGCGGCATCGGACTCGAGATCGTCCGGCAGCTCACGGGCGCGGGGATCGTAGCCGTGCTCGCCGCGCGCGACCTCGCCAAGGGACAGGCCGCCGCTGCCAAGATCGCAACCGCTGGCGCTGAGCCGCCCGTCGTCGCGATCGACGTCACGGACGCCGCGAGCATCGACGCCGGAGTGGCCGACGTGGTCCAGCGCTTCGGCCGCATCGACGTGCTGGTCAACAACGCCGCGATTCTGAGAGAAGGCTTCGATCCCGAGGATGCGAGCGTGCTCGATCTTCCCGAGGCACTCGCACTAGAAACCTACCGCACCAACACGCTGGGTCCGCTGCTGCTGATGCAAGCCGTGATCCCCGGCATGCGGGAGCGCGGCTACGGCCGCGTCGTCAACATGTCGTCGGCGGCGGGGCAGCTCGCACACATGGGCTCAGGCTTTCCCGCCTACCGCATGTCGAAGGCGGCGCTCAATGCGCTGACGCGGCTCACGGCTGCCGAGCTTGGGCCGCGGCAGATCAAGGTCAACGCCATGAATCCGGGTTGGGTACGCACCGAGATGGGCGGACCGCACGCGACGCGGACCGCGCAAGAGGGCGCCGACACCGCGCTCTGGCTCGCGACGCTGCCCGATGACGGGCCGACCGGGGGCTTCTTCCAGGACCGCAAGGCGATCGCGTGGTGAGGATGGGCTCGCCCAAACGAAAAGCGCCCCTCGGTGGGGGCGCTCGTCGCGGCATTGGAGCCGAAGATTACAGGATGCGGGCGGCCGTGGTCGTCGACAGGGCCGGCAGCGTCTCGTCGGATTCGATCAGGAAGCGAACCGGACGGGCGGAGGCGTTGGCTTCGTCCTGGCAGGTGACGAGCAGCAGCGGCGCCGGATGGCCGGACGAGGCCGGAACGATCGCGCTGTCGAGCTGGTCGACCTTGACCACATGCAGGGTGCGCTCACGCCCGCCCGAAGCGATTGTGATGCGGTCGCCGATGGCGACCGGCTTGGCGAACACGGCGGCGGGATCGTGCGCGGCACGGGTCACGCGCAGCTGCTCGCCCGCGCCGATGATCACGTCCGAGCCTTTGCTCACCGCAGCGTCCTGGCCGGATTTGTCGGCCATGGAGGCGAAAGCGCGGGTAAAACCGCGCTCCACAAAGACGTCGCCGTTGCCCAAACCGAGGGCAGCAGCGCCAAGACCCACCGCTGCGAGCCCAAGGGCCGCGACCGGGAGGTTTGTCAGCCGATAGGGACGTCTCGCCATGATTTGCTCCGGTTTGGTGCCAAAACCCCCGCCGCGAGGGGCATTCAAGGGGTTAACTCAGCTTGGCACGAGCCACATTACCAAATGTTAGGTGTGGAGGAGAGACCGTCAAGGGCCCCCAGCGGAGCCCGAGCCCCTCCTCCACGCACCCTACCGCGGGGAGGCGTACTCGCGGCGCAGGTGTCGGAAGAAAGCCAGGTTCAACGCAACAAGTGCCGAAAAGATGGCTGCCAACAGCATGAAGGCGGTTTCCCGAGGGGTATGGGGCGTGGCCGGCTCAGCGCCGGAACGGGGTACGGGCACGGCCGTGGCAACCACGGCGGCCGCGATCAGCGGGCTGTCATCGAGGGAGAACTTGAAAAGATCCCCGGCGCTCGAGCTGACAGTAAGAATGTCGCCCAGGTGGTGCTTGGCCAGTGAGGTTCGCTCATTCACTCCGATCGCGTAGGCGAAGGCCGCAAACAGAGCCAGCCCGATCAGCACGTCAGCGGTGGCGCGCACCGTCAGCTGGAGCGAGCGGGGCATGGTGAGTTCAGGCAAAAGCCTTTTCAGCGACGGCATCCTCGGCAAGCCTCTCTATTTGCCGCGCATTTCTGCGCCGAGCGTGAAAATCTCAACTGCGTCTGTGGCAGGTGTGTGGCCGACATTGTGGCGATTGCACCGTATTCTTTTGATTAACGCGGCGTGAGCGTGCGCTGTGGCCGCAGCGCGACGGGTGGGCGACGGGTGCGCGGCGGTAGCCCCGTTGCTGTCAGTTGGCCCGTGCTGCGTCGCGAGCGCGTATTGCGGTGCCGCGATGCGAAAGCTAGTGTCCGCGCCGCTTTGCAAGGCCAAACGCTCCGAGTCTCCAAACACGCGGGAAGGTGTCACCCAATGGGCTTTATCGCCGACAGCTTGAATCGCATTCAGCCCTCCGCGACGATCGCGGTGTCGACCAAGGCGCGTCAGCTGCAGGCGCAGGGACGCAATATCATCTCGCTGTCGGCCGGCGAGCCCGACTTCGACACACCCGAGAACGTCAAGGCGGCGGCGGTTCGCGCCATGGAGTTGGGCCAGACGAAATACACCGACGTCGACGGCACGCCCGAGCTCAAGGCAGCGATCGTGCGCAAGTTCGAGCGCGAGAACGGTCTCACCTACAAGCCGAGCCAGATCTCGGTCGGCACCGGCGGCAAGCAGGTCATCTATAATGCGCTGCTCGCGACGCTGAACCCCGGCGACGAGGTCGTCATCCCCTCGCCGTGCTGGGTGTCGTACGCCGACATCGTGATGCTCGCGGGCGCCAAACCCGTGTTCGCCACCACGCGCATGGAGGACGGCTTCCGGCTGAAGCCGGAAGTGCTCGAGGCCGCCATCACGCCCAAGACGAAGTGGCTCATCTTCAACTCGCCCTCCAACCCGACCGGCGCGGCCTACTCGCGCGAGGCGATCAAGGCGCTGACGGACGTGCTCGTGCGCCACGAGCAGGTCTGGGTCCTGACCGACGACATTTATGAGCACCTGATCTACGACGGGCTGACGTTTCATACCCCCGCCGCGGTCGAGCCGGCGCTCTTCGGGCGCACGCTCACGATGAACGGCTTGTCGAAGGCGTACTGCATGACCGGCTGGCGGCTCGGCTATGCCGGCGGCCCCGAGCCGCTGATCAATGCCATGCGCAAGCTGCAGTCGCAGTCGACGTCCAACCCGTGCTCGATCACGCAGTGGGCGGCGGTCGAGGCGCTCGACGGGCCGCAGGATTTCATCGCCGAGAACAACAAGAAGTTCATCGAGCGCCGCGATCTCGTCGTCGCCATGCTGAACCAGGCGAACGGGCTGCGTTGCCCGAAGCCCGAAGGCGCGTTCTACGTCTATCCGAGCTGCGCCGGCGCGATCGGCAAGACCAGCACATCGGGCAAGGTCATTGCCAACGATGAGGACTTCGCCACCACGCTGCTCGAGGAGGAAGGCGTGGCCGTCGTACATGGCGCGGCTTTCGAAGGCTCGCCGGCATTCCGTGTTTCGTACGCCACCTCAAACGAGGCGCTGGAAGAAGCTTGCCGGCGCATCCAGCGGTTCTGCGGCAATCTGCGGTGAGCGGAGCCGACACCGGCGTGCACGTGCGGCGCTTCTGCCGAACGTGCATGTTCTGGCGAGTGGCGCTTATGCTTGCGGTGTTGGGATTAGTCTGCGGCTGGCTGTTTGCCGGGCGGATCTAATCTCGCCGCGCGGCTTGGACGCCCCCCACGTATTGCGCGGCGCATTTATTCCCGCCGCGTCTCTGCGGGTTATGCTTCTTGTGAGGCTACGCGTTACGCGTGCGCGCGGCCCGGCCAATGCCCGGCGAGCCATTCACGCAACCACACGCTACGCACCAGGCCATGCGCGCTCAGCGCATCGGCGATCGCCGGGCGCGAAGGGCGCACGGCTACTGCGGTGCGCGCCTGCATGACGGGTACGGCGGTCTCGGTCAGATCCTCGGCTGCCATCGCGTAACCCGCCGCGTGGGCCGCAGACATCAGAGATTTCATAGCCATCGTTTTGCCTCTGCGCTTTGCCGGTCGCCTTGCGTTTTGGATTCGACGCGTTTTGTGTTTCGACCGTGACGCCGCCCGCTCGAGAGATCGATCGAAGCAGCGCCAAGATCATAATGCGTCAAAACTCGGCGCATTCAAAGTATGTTCCACGCGGAAACGTCAATTTCGCGACAGTCCGTTTTTGCTCGTTCTTGTGCGACGCAATATTGCGAGCGCGAACACCTTCGACCGCCAACTCGTAAAATTCTTCGCGATGTGTTGGCCGGGCTTGCGCTCGATCCGGGGCGGCGCGAACATGGTCCGGGCCGCGATCTCCTCATCCGAGGCGCGGGGGTGCGCGGCGCAGTGCGGTCGCGCGCCTCCAAACATGGGAGGAGTATATGGGCCAGTCCGACAGCCCGAGATCAGGAGCCAATGGGAGCGGCCGCTCCCGCTGCATCGCACTCGTTGGCCCCTATCTCAGCGGCAAGACCACCCTTCTCGAAGCACTGCTCGCGCGCACCGGCGCGATCCCCCGAGCCGGCACCATCCTCGACAAATCGACCGTCGGCGACGCCAACCCCGAGGCACGCGACCACGGCATGAGCGTTTCGCTCAACATCGCGAACGCCTCGTTTCTCGGCGACAACTTCACATTCGTCGATTGCCCAGGCTCCATCGAGTTCCAGTACGAGGGCGCCGTCGCCCTTACCGCATGCGACGCGGCCGTCGTCGTGTGCGAGCCCGATGCCAAGCGGGTGCCGGCGCTGCAAATCATTTTGAAGCAGCTCGAGGATCGAGGCATCCCCCACTTCTTGTTCTTGAATAAGATCGATGCGTCCGAGATCCCGGTGCGCGAGCTGATCCCGGTCCTGCAGCCCGCGAGCACCAAGCCGCTGGTGCTGCGCCAGATCCCGATCTGGGAGAACGGCGTCGCCACCGGCTTCGTCGATCTGGCATCCGAGCGCGCCTACGTCTATCGCGCGCACGCCCCTTCCGAAATCGTCGAGCTGCCGGACGGGATATCGGAGCGTAAGAACGAGGCGCGCTTCCACATGCTGGAGCAACTCGCCGACTATGACGATGAGCTGATGGAGCAGCTGCTTTCCGACGTGCCGACTCCGCGCGACAAGGTGTTCACCGATCTGACGGACGAGTTCCGCAAGGGGCTGATCTGCCCGGTCATGCTCGGGTCGGCGCTTAACGAGAACGGAATTCTGCGCCTATTGAAGGCGCTTCGCCACGAGGCGCCGACGGTGGAGGATACCGCTCGCCGCCTCAAGGTCGAGAACGCCAAGGCGGCGGCTTACGTGTTCAAGACGGTGCACACCGCGCACGGCGGCAAGCTTTCGGTCGCGCGCGTGCTGACGGGCGAGTTCGGCGACGGGACGGTGGTCACCGGGCCGGCCGGCAAGGATGAGCGCGCGGCGGGCGCATTCTCGCTGCGCGGCGAAGAACCGGCGAAACGCGGCACCGCCAAGGCCGGAGAGACGGTGGCGCTCGGACGGCTCGACAGCGTCAAGACGGGCGAAACGATCTCGTCCGACAAAGGCGGCGTCGTGCAGGCCAAGGGCGTTCAGGCACCCGACCCGGTGTTCGGCATCGGATTGGGGCTCAAAGACCGAAAAGACGAGGTCAAGCTTAGCTCGGCGCTGGCCAAGCTCATGGACGATGATCCCTCGCTCAAGCTCGAGATGAACGCCGACACCCACCAGATGCTGCTGCTCGGACAGGGCGAGATGCACCTGCGCGTCTCGACCGAGCGGCTGCAACGCAAGTATGGCGTGGCGGTCGAGCGTCAGGCGCGGCTCATCGCGTACAAGGAGACGATCCGCAAGGCGGCTGAAGTGCGCGGCCGGCACAAGAAGCAGTCGGGCGGGCACGGCCAGTTCGGCGACATCGTGATCGAGATCGCGCCGCTGCCGCGCGGAGCGGGCTTCCAGTTCGACGAGAAGATCACCGGCGGCGTGGTGCCGCGCCAGTTCATCCCGTCGGTGGAGATCGGCGTGCGTGACTTTCTCAACCACGGGCCGCTGGGATTTCCCGTGGTCGATGTCGCGGTGACGCTGCTCGACGGCTCCTACCACACGGTCGATTCATCCGACATGGCGTTCCGCCAGGCCGCGCGCATCGGCATGTCGGAGGGGATGCCCAAGTGCAATCCGGTGCTGCTCGAGCCGATCATGGCGGTGGACGTCTCGGTGCCCAACGAGGCCACGGCGCGCATCAATGGCATCATCTCGCAGCGGCGCGGGCATATCCTCGGGTTCGACGCGCGCGACGGGTGGAACGGCTGGGACGTGGTGCAGGCGCAGATACCGGCTTCGGAGATGGAGAGCCTGATCGTCGATCTGCGCTCGGCGACATCCGGCGTCGGCACCTACACCGCACGCTTCGACCATCTGGCCGAGCTCACCGGCCGGCTTGCCGACCAGGTGCTCGCCGCGCACAAGCCGGCAGCTTGAGCGGGCCGCACGACCGGAGCAGCGGCGTCGTCTCGCCGCTGCTTCACATGGCCAGATGTTGATCCCGGCAACGCCGCCCGTGATAGTGTTCGCGCGATCGCGACACAGGAGACCCCCGTGCCTTACCTATGGATCGGCCTTGGCAGCGCGCTGGGCGGCATGGCCCGCTACATGTGCACGGGCATCGTCACGCGATTGTTCGGCGAGACGTTTCCGTGGGGCACCTTGCTCGTCAACGTGTCGGGTTCGCTCATCATCGGCTTCTTTGCGGCCATCACGGCAGCGGGCGCGCGCCTCGAGGCGGGGACCGACGTTCGTCAGTTCGTCATGATCGGCATCCTCGGAGGCTTCACGACATTCTCCGCGTTCAGCCTGCAGACGCTCACCTTGTTCAACGACGGCGAATGGCTCTATGCGGGCGTCTACATCGCCGCGTCGGTATTTTTCTGCCTGCTCGCTGTGTGGATCGGCCATAGCATCGCGGTGCACTACAACCCGGCCTGATCGGGACAGATGCACCGCCTAGATTGATGAATTGTTTGGGATCGGGGGGAGAGACTGCCCCATGACCGGATCTGACCGCACATCCTACGCTATTGGGCTTTGCCGATCTCGACGCGGAGGCAAGCGTCGAATCGCTCCCGGTAAAGGGCGAGTTCCCGCGCTGGCTTTCAGGCGCGCTGGTGCGGACCGGTCCTGCCAAGTTCGACCTCGCGCGTCAGACGGTCAATCATTGGTTCGACGGCCTTGCCATGCTGCACCGTTTCGGCTTCGACGACGGCCGCGTCTCCTATCGCAACCGTTTCCTGCGCTCGCGCACGTTTTGCGATTCTGGAGGCGGAAGGCGAGCTGGCTCAGGGCGGGTTCGCGACCGATCCGTGCCGCACGCTGTTCCAACGCGTCTCCTCTATTTTCTCTCCGTCCTACACCGACAACGGCAACGTCAATGTCGATCTGTTCGGCGGCGAGCCGGTCGCGCTCACTGAGACGACGCTTCCCGTCCGCTTCGATGCGGAGACGCTGGAGGCGCTGGGCGACAAGGGATACGGCACAGAGGTGGGTGGGCAGATCTCGATCGCGCATCCCCACCACGACGCCGCCCGCGGATGCCGCTTCAGCTACGTCGTCGCCTTTGGCCGCAAGAGCACCTACCGGCTGTTTGCCATTCCCGACGACGGCTCGCCGGAGCGGGTTATCGCCGAAATGCCGGTCGATCGTCCGGCCTACATGCACTCGTTCGCCATGACCGAGCGCTACCTCGTGCTGACCGAGTTTCCCTTGGTGGTCGATCCGCTGCGCATGCTGCTCGCCGCCGAGCCGTTCATCCGCAACTACCGCTGGGAGCCCGAGCGCGGATTGCGCTTCCACATCTTCGAGAAGGACGGCGGCCAGCTCGTCAAATCGCTGAGTGCGCCTGCGGTATTCGCGTTTCATCACGTCAACGCCTTCGAGGAGGAAGGCGAGATCATCATCGATGTCGTCGTCTATCCCGACGCGCAGATCATCGATCAGCTGTACCTCGCGCGGCTGCGAGCCGGCGCGCCCGTCAATGCCACCGGCGAGCTCACGCGCTACGTGCTTGAGCCGGGCGGGCGAGGGGTGGTGACTGCAACAAAGATCAGCGATGCCATGATCGAGCTTCCGCGCATCGATTATGACCAGTGCGCCGGTCGGCCCTATCGCTACGTCTGGGGCGTCGGACGCCGCGTGCCGGGCGATTTTCTCGACTCCATCGTCAAGGTCGATGTCGCGAGCGGCGCGACGCAGACCTGGTTCCGGGACGGCTGCTATCCGGGCGAGCCGGTGTTCGTGCCGGCGCCGGGCCGCACCACGGAGGGTGATGGCGTGCTGCTTTCGGTCGTGCTCGACGCCCGGCGCGGCGTCTCGTCCCTGCTCGTGCTCGACGCCCAATCGCTGGTCCTGCTGGCAGAGGCGGAGTGCCCGCACGCCATTCCCTTCGGTCTGCACGGGAGCTACTGGCAACGACCCCAACCCTAGTGTGGCGCCTAATGTGGCAACGCAACGGCTTGCCAGCGGCAACCGCCGGACACAAACTAATCGCCGCGCGGCTCGCCGTAGTATTGTTCGCCGATAGCAGCAGATGGGGAGACTACGCTCATGCCAGGTTCGTTCGTGCCGGTACGCGTTTGCAGGTTTGTCGCGGTGGCGCTCGTCGCGGCCGTTGTGCCCATCGCGGCCGTAGCGGCGGAAGCTCAGCCCGACGACCTCGTCAACGCGCTCAACGGCGTCTTCGGCGCGCACGCGGGCAAGCGTGCAGCCCACACCAAGGGCATGTGCGTCAAAGGGACATTCACGCCGACCGCCGACGCGGCAAGCCTGTGCAAGGCTCCGCAGTTTGCCAAGCCCGTGACGCTCACCGGCCGCTTCTCGATGGGCGGCGGTAATCCGATGGCGCCCGACAATCAGAAGGACAACGCGCGCGGCATGGCGCTCCACTTCGACATCGGCGGCGGCAACACGACCGACCTCGTCATGATCTCGGCGCCGGTATTCCTGGCGAAGACCCCTGAGCAATTCGTCGAACTCTTGAAGACGGTCGCGCCGGGGCCTGACGGCAAGCAGGACGGCGAGAAGATCGGCGCCTTCTTCAAGGCCCACCCCGAGTGCACGCGCCAGGGCGCCTGGCTCAACGCACGGGCCGTTCCGGCGAGCTACGCCTCGGCCGACTATTTCGGGGTGCACGCGTTCACGGTCACCAACGCCAAGGGCGAGAAGCATGTCATCAAGTGGAAGGTGGTGCCCAAGCAAAGCGAGCCAGGCTTGAGCGATGACGACGCCAAGACCAAAGGCGGAGATTTCTATTTCGCCGAGCTGAAAGACCGCCTCGCCAAGGGACCGGTCTCCTTCGATCTTCTCGCCATCCTCGGCGAGCCGGGCGATCCCGAGGATGATCCCACAGTGGAGTGGGCGGAAGCGCGCAAGACCGTCAACATGGGCACGATCTCGATCACCGGAACCGAGGCCGACGCTACCTGCGACGCCGGCATCTTCGATCCGAATAATCTGGCCGACGGCGTCGAGGCGCCCAAGGACGACAAGATCCTGCCGATGCGCTCGCTCGACTACGCCGTGTCGTTCGGCCGGCGCCAGTCGAACTGAGCAGGCCAACTGAGCCAGCGGCCTCATCGTAAGGAGTCGGCCCGTCGGGGCCGGCTCCGTGTTGCGGAAGGCTCTCTAAGCGATGCGGAAGTAGCGCAGCAGGCCGCCGGCTGCCACCAGCGAAAGTCCAATCCAGACGGCCACGATGACCAGCGCCGCGGTCCGGCTCGCGGGGCGCAGCGCGGCCTCGTCCGCCGCGGCGCGATGCTCGGCCAGGATTTCGGGCGGGATCAGCCGCACCGCGAGCAGGATGCCGAGCGGTACGATGATCACGTCGTCGAGATAGCCGATCACGGGAATGAAATCAGGAATGAGGTCGATCGGCGACAATGCGTAGCCGGCGACGAACAGCGCCACCGCCTTTGCGTACCAGGGCACGCGCGGATCGCGCGCGGCAAGATAAAGCGCATGCACGTCGCGCTTCATCTCCCGCGCCCAGGCGCGCAACCGCTCCATAATCGTCGGGGCGTTGGCGGCGCCTGCCATGCTCTTGGTGCTCCGATGCAATCAGCCCGGTCAGGCCGACTTGGGCACGAACTTCAACGCGACTCCGTTCATGCAGTAGCGCAGCCCGGTAGGTTTCGGGCCGTCATTGAACACGTGACCCAGATGTCCGCCACAGCGGCGGCAGTGCACCTCGGTGCGCGTCATGAAGAAGCTGCTGTCGGTTGTCTCGCCGACCGCGTCCTTGAGCGGCGCATAGAAGCTCGGCCACCCGGTTCCGCTGTTGAATTTCGTCTCGGACGAGAACAGCGGCAGATCGCAGCCGGCGCAGTCGTAGATGCCGGGATCGTATTTATGGTCGAGCGGGCTCGTGCCGGCGCGCTCGGTCCCTTCCTCGCGCAAGACGTTATACGCCGCGGGGGAGAGAACCTTGCGCCACTCCTCGGGCGTCTTGGTAACCTCGAATTTCGTTTCGGTTTTTGCTGTCATTGCGTCCTCATTGGCGTGCGCGGGGGCTGCCCGCAGGCCTGCCGCGGCGGCAGCGAGCCCAATGCTGGCGAGGCCAAGATCTCGACGGTTGAGCATGGAGTTTCTCCCAGGTCTGGCGATGGTTGCCGGGGCCCTAGAGATCTGCCGCCGGTCGTCGCTGACAGATACGTGGCGCCACCGGCTTCGTTACACAACTGGACCCGCGCTCAGATCACGAATTCGTGGACGTTTCCGCGTGTTGCGGGACCCCTAGTTAACGATCGGCACAGCAGCATCCAGCGCGATCTCATGCTCGCTCAGACGGCAGCGGAAGGCCATGGCTTCGACACCGGCCGCCGTGGCCTCGGCGAACGCGGCGCTATAGGCGGGGTCGAGATCGGCGGCGAGTTGAAACGATCGGCGTCGGCGCGCTGGATCAGATACACCATCGCCGCGCGATGTCCGTCTCGCACCATCTGCGCGAGCTCGCGCAGATGTTTGACGCCGCGCGCGGTTGCGCAGTCGGGAAATTCCGCGAGCCCGTCGACGCGCATCAGGTGCACGTTCTTGATCTCGACAAAGCACGGAGGCTCGGCCGGGTCATCCAGCAGGATGTCGATGCGGCTCGATTCCCCGTAGCGCACCTCGCGCCGCAGCGACGCGTAGCCGCCAAGCCCGCTATCTCGCCAGCCGCGATCGCCTCCGCGATGAGCCGGTTGGGATGACCGGCATTCATGCCGACGAGCGTCGCTCCACGGCCGAGGTCCGTTTCGATCATCTCCCATGTGTGGGGATACTTGCGCGTCGGGCTGTCGTTGCGCGAGAGCCAGACCACGGCTCCGGGTTCAGTCAATCCCAGCATCGAGCCGGTGTTGGGACAGCTTGCCGTCACGGTTTCACCGCCGGCGAGTTCGACGTCCGCGAGGAATCGCTTGTAGCGTCGCAGGAGACGACCGCGCAGCAGGGGGGAGGAGAATCGCATGCGGCCAAAAATAGGGTCGCCGCCGCGCCGGCGGCAACAACAAAGCTGTTCTTTCGAAGTTTCCCCGGGGTTGCAAGCGGTGCTAAACGTTGGCTGAGCGAACCTGGCGGAGCGGGCAAGTGCCTGAGGAAAAGACAATCACGGCCGCAGTCCTCGTCGTCGGCGACGAAATACTCTCCGGGCGCACCCGCGATCAGAACATCAACTACATCGCGGTGCATTTCACCGGCATCGGCATTCGATTGCAGGAAGTCCGCGTTGTCGGCGATGAAACTGCCGCCATCGTCTCCGCAATAAACGAGCTGCGCGCGCGCTACAGCTACGTTGTGACGACGGGCGGCATCGGACCGACGCACGACGACATAACGGCCGATGCGGTCGCATTGGCTTTCGGCGTGGAACTCGAATTGAATGGCGAAGCACGCAAATTATTGGAGACCTATTTCGCCAAGCGCGGCATCGAGGCGACGCCGGCGCGATTGCGGATGGCGAGAATTCCGCACGGCGCCGCGCTTATCGAGAACGCGATTTCGATCGCGCCGGGCTTCATGATCGACAACGTGATCGTGCTCGCGGGTGTGCCCGATATCATGCAAGTGATGCTCGATGCGGTCACGCCGCGCCTCGCGTGCGGCAAAAAAATGCAGTCGGTTACGATTGTGATTGCGCGACCCGAAGGCGATGTCGCCGATTTGTTCGCGGCTCATCAACAAACGTTTCCCGATGTTGCAATGGGAAGCTATCCGGCGTTCACCGAAAATCGATTCACCACACAACTCGTTCTGCGCTCGACAGATTCCGCACGTCTCGACGCCGCAAAACAAGGGCTCGAGAGCAAATTGAAAGCGCGCGGATTTCTCTAATTTTTCGCGGCCATGCGTCGCAGCGGCGCCATCACGCATCGTTTCGCCACTGAATTCACACGACGAACTGCGCTTTGCGCAAGCGTTCGGGGGAATGCAGCGCGGAAACTCGTGTCTCCGTGCTGCGTTCACTCCGGCGTTCATAAAAACAACGTGGAGTGACAACATCGTGTTGAGCAAACTTGGCCGGGCGGAGCTCGTTCGTCTGGCATGCATCGGGTTGAGTGCGTCCGCGCTCGCTACGATTGCCCTCACTATCAAGTTCGCGACACCTGCCGAGGCCAAGACGCCCGGCTCTACGTATTGCTATCACGGCACCTGCCACCGCGTGAAAACACTCGCGGAGACTCAAGCACTCGTTGGTGTTGAAGAGACGCTTTACGCTTCGCACTACGACGACTGCAGCAAGGACCGCTACAATCCGTGCGGTCTCACGTCATCGGGGGAACGATTCCATCCTGATCGTCCCGACAACACCGCCAGCCCGATCTATCCGGACGGCACGGTGCTGCTCGTATGGAGCCCCGACAATCAGCAAGCGCTCGTCGTGCGTGTGAACAATGCGGGTCCCTACTGGGGCAACCGCACACTCGATCTTTCGCGTGCCGCAGCTCAGAAGCTCGGCTTTGAAGGAAGCGGCGTCGCCAAGCTGAGAGTTCGCGTCGTCAAGGCTCCCGAGCCCGCCGAAGCGAAATACTCCGATAACCGCACCTACGCGCCCGTCCTCGGCGACATCGGCCACTACGAGAACATGGCCGCTGCAGACACCGGGATGACGGTCGCCATGGCCATTCAGTCGTCCTCGCAGATGCAGGTGGCGGCGACGAGCGGCTCGGGTGCGTATTCGCAGGTGGCGTTCAACACCGAGACGCCGCAGGCTCTTGGCCGCAACCGCATCTCGCTGGTCGGGTTTGCCGTCGATCACAGAATGTCTCAGAGCGTTGTGCGGCCGAAGGGTCAGCTCGCTGCCCTTGGCCTGCTGCACGACGGTCGCCAGAGCATCTGGGGTGAAGACTCGGTTGGCGATTCGGGTGCTGCACCTGAGGTTCAGCGTCCGGTCATAAAGAGCACCGACACGGCGAAGAACGACACGCCCACTCCGATCAAGGACACGGCGGTCGCTCCGATAAAGGTCGCTGCGGTCGAGGAGCCGGCGCCCGAGCCCAAGCGGGTCGTGCGCCGCAAGTCGGCTGACGACGAGGAGACCTCGGCGAAGTCGCGCAAGGCGCACGTCGACACCGAGGGCCGGACACGCAGCAAGCGTACCGCTCGCGCCAAGTATCGCGATCCGGACATGGACTACAGCGATCGTTCGGAACGTGGCTACTCAGGTCGTGGGTATGCAATGCGCGAATATCGTGAGGCGCCTGCGTTCCACCAGGTGCGTGAGCGTTCGGCCGAGCAGGTCATGTCGGCGGGCCTTCGCGCCGAGTCATCCTCGACGATGTAAGCGCATCAGCGTGTGAGTTCGACGGCGGGCCCGCTCATGGTGGGCCCGTCGTTGTTTGCGCCCATATCGAACAGATCGAATTCGGCCTCGAGCGCGTCGAGGAATGCCGCGGCGAGGTCGAGAAGCGTCCCGAGCGGGGCGCGCTTGGCCACGAGAAAATCCTCGTCGGCTGATGATCGCCGTCGTCTCGCGCAGCGACAGGGTTTCAGCCGAGATGAGCCCGCGACTGCGGACGTAGCTCAGGAGCCCGTCGCCGGTATCGAAATCGGCCGAAGTGAGATCCCCGCATTCCTGCACCGCGTCGAGCAGGGCGGCGCTGCCGGCCACGTAGAGCCGCGCCACCGCGCCGAACTGCGGTTCCTCGGCAATCACCGCCGATGCCCATTCGCGCCCCGCGAGCAGGCGCGAGAGCAAGCGCCAGTTCGAAGGTGCGCATGCGCTCCAGTGCCGTGCGCTGGCCGGCACGGGCCGCCTCGATCTCGTCCCTCGAACGAGGCTTGCCGATGGGCGCGTAGCGTACGCCCATCAGATCCTCGCCGGCGGCCAGCACGGCATCGAGGTGCTCCGCCAGCAGGTAGACGCAGGCGGGTCCCAGCTTGAGCTTGGATCTTGGCGGCGGCGACAGGTCAACCATTGGATCCCCCGATGCTCACGAGCAGCCGCTCGTCGAACCGCAGGTGTCGCACTTGAGGCATGTCCCGTTGCGCACGAGCGTGAAGTTTCCGCACTCACGGCATGCTTCGCCCTCGTACCCACGGATGCGGGCTTCCGCTCGACGGTCGCTTTCGCGGCCGCGCAGCGAAACTTCTGCCCGGGTCACCGTGGAGCGCGCATAAAGAAGCTCCGCTTCCGGCTTCAGGGCGGTTGCACCTTCGGTGCGCGGGAAGGCGGTGCTGAGCTCGCTTTGCAACGCGGCGACTGCGTTGGCTTCGTCCTCGACCTGGGGACGGCTGCCTCCGCCGCTACCGCCGCCGCCGAAGCGCACGACATCGCCGCGCGTGAGACCGCGCGAGATCAGCTTCTGCACGCGCTCGTCGAAACCGAGCGCGTCGTCGGTGTCCTCGTCGGATGAGCCGAGACCCGTGTTGCCGACGATCTCGCGCGGATCGACATGGGCGAGGTCGTGACGGCCCAGATAGGAGACCGCCAGCTCGCGGAAGATGTAGTCGAGAACCGAGGTCGCGTTCTTGATCGTCTCGTTGCCGGTGACGAGGCCGGCCGGCTCGAAGCGCGTAAAGGTGAAGGCCTCCACGTACTCCTCGAGCGGCACGCCGTATTGCAGGCCGAGCGAGATCGCGATCGCGAAGTTGTTCATCAGCGAGCGGAAGGCGGCGCCTTCCTTGTGCATGTCGATGAAGATCTCGCCCAGCCGCCCGTCGTCGTACTCGCCGGTGTGGAGGTACACCTTATGACCGCCGACGGTGGCCTTCTGCGTGTAGCTCTTGCGCCGGTTCGGCAGCTTCTCGCGCTCGCGTTCCTGTATGCGAACCCGCTCGACGATGCGCTCGACGATGCGCTCGGCGGCAACCTGCGCCCGCAGCGTCGCCGGCTTGTCGGCGAGCATCTGCTCGGCGGCTTCGTCCTGCTCGTCGATGCCCTCGCCCAGGATCTGCGAATTGAGCGGCTGCGACAGCTTGGAGCCGTCGCGGTAGAGCGCGTTGGCTTTGAGCGCGAGACGCCAAGAGAGCATGTAGCTCTCTTTGCAGTCTTCGACAGTGGCGTCGTTGGGCATGTTGATCGTCTTGGAGATCGCGCCCGAGATGAACGGCTGCGACGCGGCCATCATGTGTATGTGGCTCTTGACCGACAGGTAGCGCTTGCCGCGCCGGCCGCAGGGATTGGCGCAGTCGAACACCGGAAGATGCTCGGCCTTCAGGTGCGGCGCACCTTCGAGTGTCATGGCTCCGCACACGTGCTCGTTGGCGTCCTCGATCTCCTTCTTGGAAAATCCAAGATGGGTGAGCAGATCGAAGGCCGGATCGTTCAGTCGCTCGGCCGAGACGTTGAGCTTCTCGGTGAGAAGCTTCTCGCCCAGCGTCCAGCGGTTGAACACGAACTTGATGTCGAAGGTACTCGCAAGCGCGCCTTCCACCGTGGCGAGCGCCGCTTCATCGAAGCCTTTTGCCTTCAGGGATGCCGCGTTGATGCCTGGCGCCTGGGCAATCGATCCACGACCGACAGCGTAGGTCTCGATCTCGGCGATTGCCTTCTCGCTGTAGCCAAGGCTGCGCAGCGCCTCGGGCACGGCCTGGTTGATGATCTTGAAATAACCGCCGCCAGCAAGCTTTTTGAATTTCACCAGGGCGAAGTCGGGCTCGATGCCCGTCGTGTCGCAGTCCATGACGAGGCCGATCGTCCCCGTGGGCGCGACCACCGTCGCTTGCGCGTTGCGGAAGCCGTGCGCCTGACCGAGCGCGATGGCCTGATCCCAGGCGCGAGCCGCCGCATCCACCAGTGCCTGATCGGGGCAGGATGCCTGGTCGAGCGGGACCGGATTGGTCGCGAGCTTTTCGTAGCCGTCGGTCTGGCCATAGGCGGCGCGGCGATGGTTGCGGATGACGCGCAGCATGTCGGCGGAATTGGGCTGATAGCCGGGGAAGGGCCCCAGCTCCCGCGCCATCTCCGCCGAAGTCGCATAGGAGATGCCCGTCATCACCGCGGAGATAACCCCGCACATGGCGCGGCCAGCGGGCGAGTCGTAGGGAATGCCCGACGCCATCAGGAGACCACCGATGTTGGCGAACCCGAGACCCAGCGTGCGGTAGCGATACGAGAGCTCGGCGATCTGACGCGAGGGGAATTGCGCCATCAGCACCGAGATCTCGAGCACGATCGTCCACAAGCGGCAGGCGTGCTCGAAGGCTTCGACATCGAAGTTGGTCGTCGTCTCGGGCGCGGCTTCAACGCTGCTCCCGGAGGTCCGCTTGACGCCCTTGCCGCGGAACATCATCAGGTTGAGAGACGCCAGATTGCAGGCTGTATCGTCGAGGAACATGTATTCCGAGCACGGGTTCGACGCGCGGATCGGACCGCTCTTGGGGCACGTGTGCCAGTCGTTGATCGTTGTGTGGAATTGGATGCCGGGGTCGGCCGACGCCCAGGCGGCATGGCCGATCTGGTCCCACAAATCGCGCGCCTTCATCGTCTTGGTCGGCGCGCCCGTCAGGCGCGAGGTCAGCTTCCAGTCGCCATCGGATTCGACACCGGCCAGGAATTCGTCCGTCACGCGCACGGAGTTGTTCGAGTTCTGCCCGGAGACCGTGAGATAGGCTTCGGAATCCCAGTCGGTGTCATAGGTGTCGAACGAGATTTCCTTGTAGCCCTGCTTGGCGAATTGGATGACGCGCAGGATGTAATTGTTGGGGACCTCGTCGCGGCGCGCTTCCTTGATCGCGCGCTTGAGAGCGGGGTTCTTCGCGGGGTCGAAGCAGGCGTCACCCTCGGCCTCGCAGTTGATGCAAGCCTTCATGACTGCCTGCAGGCGCTTCTGGCAGATCTTGGAACCGGTGACGAGAGCGGCAACCTTCTGCTCCTCCTTCACCTTCCAGTTGATGTATTCCTCGACGTCGGGATGGTCCGCATCGACGACGACCATCTTGGCCGCGCGCCGCGTCGTGCCGCCCGACTTGATGGCGCCTGCTGCCCGATCGCCGATCTTCAGGAAGCTCATCAGGCCGGAGGATTTGCCGCCGCCCGACAGCTTCTCGGTCGATCCGCGCAGCTTGGAGAAGTTCGATCCGGTGCCGGAGCCGTATTTGAACAGGCGCGCCTCGCGCACCCAGAGGTCCATGATCCCGTTCTCGTTGACGAGGTCGTCCTCGATCGACTGGATGAAGCAGGCATGCGGCTGGGGATGCTCGTACGCCGACTCGGAAACCTTGAGCTTCCCGGTCTCGTGATCGACATACATGTGGCCCTGGCCGGGGCCGTCGATGCCGTAGGCCCAGTGCAGGCCGGTGTTGAACCATTGGGGGCTGTTGGGCGCAGCCATCTGCATCGCCAGCATGTAGCGGTGCTCATCGAAGAAGGCGCGCGCATCCTCCTCGGTCGAAAAGTAGCTGCCCTTCACGCCCCAGTAGGTCCAAGTGCCGGCAAGGCGATCGAAGACTTCGCGGGCGTCGGTTTCTCCGCCGTAGCGATCGGATTGGGGAAGGCTGCTGAGGGCGCGCTCGTCGGGGACGGAGCGCCATGCCCATGAGGGGATCTGGGTTTCCTCGATGCGCTTCAGGCGGCGCGCGACGCCGGCCTTGCGGAAATATTTCTGCGCGAGAATGTCAGCGGCCACCTGGCTCCAGTGCTCGGGCACGAAGAAGCCATCGAGCCGGAAGACGACGGAGCCGTCGGGGTTCTTGATCTCGCTGGTGGCGCGGCGGAATTTGATCGTGTCGTAAGGCGACTTGCCGGCTTCGGTGAAACGCCGCGTAATCTTCATCAAGGTCCCCCGTATCGTCGAAGCGATTTTTTGGGCACCGACGCGGAACAAGGCAGTGCGGCTCTTGATATGCAATCAACGCTATTCAGAACTGGATACATCGCGGATTTCGCGCCGCCCCCCGGCAGCGGACACACACACTTCCGCTGGAGTCCGAAACCTTGCGATTTCGGCCCGCGAATTACGCTTTGTCTGGGGTGGGTCGACAGGACCCGAAACTGGCACTTACGCAATCGACCGGCGGGGGAAACCTCCCTGCCGAAATCCGGGCATTCGCCGTCCGGCGGTCGCCCACTCAAACTCGCCGATTCGTGGCCTTCCGCCAAAGGTTTTGTATGTTGCCGATCGCACCCATACTAGATGTAGATAACATGGGGATGACCTGTGCGCAGGCTGTGGACGCCGGAAGCACCGAATTCTCGTTGATATAGAGGCGGCGGGGCGAGACAGGCGTGTGGATGGGTCGAGGCGTCGTCACAAGTCTGCAGCAGACTATTTCGATTCCGACGCCAGAGCTGTTGCTGATCTGCCGCGCCCGTGGCCAACTGGACAGATTGGTCGTGGCTCCGCTATGCCCGGCCGTCATCTTCGAGAGGGCTATTTGAAACGATGGGCGTTCTGAGCGAGATCTTCAGCTGGTGGGGCGGAAACACGTGGGGCACGCGTCTCACCATCTGGCGGCAGGGGCATCTCGTCGGCAGCGACGAGTTCGGTAACCGCTATTACGAGCAGCGCCGAGGCGTCGGACCGCTTGGCCGTCCGCGCCGCTGGGTCACCTACACGGACTTCTCCGAGGCATCCAAGGTGCCACCGGGCTGGCACGGCTGGCTGCACTATACGGTCGATCAGCCACCTTCGGCCGAGAACTACCATCCGCGCCCTTGGCAGCGGCCCCACCTCATGAACATGACGGGGACTGCGGATGCCTACCGGCCGCCGGGCTCGATTCTGGCGCGAGGCGTGCGGCCGAAGGCTACCGGGGACTACAGACCCTGGCGTCCCGACTAGTAAGTGACGGTCCTACTTCGGCCCCACTCCACGATCAGTGAACGAGCCGATGCGCTTGCACCAAAGTATCTTCAAAGAAGGCCTGGAAGCGTGAAACTTCGCGGGGCTCGGACGATCGCAGTTGCGACAGCGGTGTGCGCCATCACGGGGAATCATGCCCGAGCCGATCGCATCGAGAACGGTGTCGCCATTTTTGCGGCGCTCGACAAGGTGACAGCGCGGACCTCGAAATTCGAGGTTCCTCTCAACCAGACGGTAAAATTCGGCGCGTTGAAAGTGACGCCTCGCGTCTGCTATTCGCGCCCGCCGACGGAGCAGCCAAAGACAACGTCTTTCGTCGAGGTTGACGAGATCGAACTCGACGGCAAAGAAAAGCGCATCTTCTCTGGGTGGATGTTTGCCGAAAGCCCGGGCCTGAACGCGGTGGAGCATCCCGTGTTCGACGTATGGCTGACCGATTGCCAAAAGCCCAACGATAGCGCGGCACAGCAAGGCGGCCAGCCGCCTACACAGGCCGGAACCGCTGCACCGGACGAGCAGCCCCTAACGCCCGCCCGCAGGCGCGTTCGCCGTTGAGCGTGGTTGCGGCTTGCTCGGCAAATCAGCGGGAAATCGCGAGCAGCCTGGCCGCGCGCGGCGCGAAGTATGTGAGCACACCACGTGCGCCGGCGCGCTTGAAAGAGAGCAGGCTTTCCATCATTGCCGCATCGCCGTCCAGCCAACCGGCTGCGGACGCCGCCTCGATCATCGCGTACTCACCCGAAACTTGGTAGGCGAACGTCGGCACGCGAAATGTCTCCGCAATACGCTGCACCACGTCGAGATAGGCCATGCCGGGCTTGATGATCAGCATGTCGGCGCCTTCGGCGAGGTCGAGCGCAACTTCGCGCAGCGCTTCGTCGGAATTGGCCGGGTCCATCTGATAGGAGCGCTTGTCGCGCACGGCGTTTGCCGAGGCAAGCGTCACCGAAGATCCAACGGCGTCGCGGAATGGGCCATAGAATGCCGACGCGTACTTCGCCGCGTAGGCCATGATCAGCGTGTCGGAATAACCGCCTGCTTCGAGGCTGCTGCGAATGGCTCCAACGCGGCCGTCCATCATGTCGGAAGGCGCCAGGATGTCGGCTCCGGCTTCGGCTTGAACCATTGACTGGCGAACGAGCGCTTCGAGCGTCTCGTCGTTGGCGATATCACCCCCACGCATCAGCCCGTCATGCCCGTGGCTCGTATATGGGTCCAGGGCAACGTCGAGCACGATACCGACGTTCAACCCGGCGGACTTGATCGCGCGCGTAGCCCGGCAGACGAGATTTTCAGGATTGAAGGCTTCGCTGGCGTCTTCGCTACGCAGCTTGGGGTCGGTGTGTGGAAACAGGGCGACGGCTGGAATGCCCAGCTTTGCTGCTTCCTCGGCGCTCGCAACGATGTTGTCGATCGAAAGCCGTTCCACGCCTGGCATCGATGCAACCGGGACGCGCTTGTTTGTCCCCTCGACGACGAACAGCGGCCAGATGAGATCGCCGGCATCGAGCCTGCGCTCAGCCACAAGCTCGCGGATCCACGAGGTGCGCCGCGAGCGGCGCATTCGTACCGCTGGAAAATCGCCTGCCGCCGACGCGCGTTGTGTGCCAGCGGCTTCTGTCGGTTGTTGTTTGGGCGTTGAGCGATGCGCTCTCATCTGCCTCATCCCTGGTCCAGGCAGGAAGACACTCGCCAGAAGCGAAGGGCTTTGGCAAGGGGGCGCAGGATCTGTGCACGATCAGGGTTAGTCGCAGATTTTCTTGTACTTGCGTTCGGCCATGTCGACGTGAAAGTGGTTGCGGTGATCCTCGTTGGCCTCAGGCCCGAGTGTCGTGCCGAATATTTGGCAGGCCGCAGTGTGGGCGTCGTGGAGGAAGCGCGAGTCATCCGTGGTCGGTGCGGGGGCCGGGGGCATGTCCGCGGATGCCGTCTTGTCAGGCGCCTTGTCGCGATCGCGCCGCGGACCGCCCAAGCGAGATGCGACAGTGGTTGCTCCATGAGCCGTCTTGCGGCCTGCAGGCGCCTGCACAGAAGCCGCCTTCGCGGTGGCCACGCTGGCGGCCGCAGCGGGGGCGTCTTTCGCCACTGCAGCGGCCGTTGCGGCTGCGGCGGCCTGTTCGGCCTCCGCTTTTGCTTTCGTCGCAGCCTCGGCTTTTGCAATCGCGTCACGGCGGGTCTCACCCCACCGGCGTAGAACCTCCACCGTGTGACCGCTCTCGGTGACGAACGAGCCGATATCGAGGGCGTCGGCGAAGGCATGTTCGCTGAGGCGGTTGTGAACGCGGCCCGACGAGGCGCGGCAGGAATAGTCGCTCATGATCTCGAGCTTTGCGACCCGCGACTTGAGATGTTTCAGCGCAAACGGCTGCACATCCTTATCGAGCCATTGGCTCAAGGCCGCTGCCATATCGCAATTCGTGAGAGCGGGGGGATCGAAGACAACACGATGATCCTTGCCGAGGCTGACCAAGCGGATTGGCGCGGGGGCGCCGCACTTGCCCTGCTTGATGGGCGGTTCGGGAACAGTTACGGCGTCGATTGTCTTGAGTACCTCGGCACAGTGAGCCTGTGCCGCTTGAATCTCGCTCGCCGGCCAGGCGTCGGGCTCCGATTTGGCAGCAGGCAGATCGGTGGGGGGCTTTCGGACGGGTAAAGGAGGGATGACGTGAGGATCGACGTGAACATCGCGCTTTAATTTCGCGCGCGCGGGAGTGCGTATCGACGGTGATTCCGAGAAAATCTGAGAAGAGCGCAATTGATAGATCGGCGCGGACTGGGCTGCAAAGACCCAAAAAACCAATGCGACGACCGCAGCAAACCACAAAGCCCCTCGAAGCATAAACCGCACCTCAGCTAAGGCCATGTTGATGCCGGCTTACGCTTTAACGCGAATCGAAGCGGCAAGTTTCATCATCATGCGCGGCGGTGTATAGCTCGAATCTGGCCTGGATCAAGCCAACTTAGACCGCTTTACCTGACGCAGGAACGCAACACATTGCAGCACGATCTCACAGCTGCAGAGAATGCTTTAGGCAGCTCCGCCGAGCATCTTTCTGTGGCGACGCGTGGTTCTCTTGCCATCATTACTCTCAATCGCCCGCGCGCTCTCAACGCGTTGACCACGGCCATGCGTCGCACGCTCGCTGAGTCGTATCCGCAGTTTGCGCGCGATCCGCAGATTTACGCGGTCTGCATCCAGTCGGCCGCTGACAAAGTTTTTAGCGCCGGCGGCGACGTGCGCGAGCTTACGCGCTGGGGAAAGGATGACCGCGCGGCGGCTCGCGCGGCCTTCGCCGAGGAATACGCCCTCAATTGGCTGCACGAATGTTTTTCTAAACCCACGATCTCACTCATCGATGGACCCGTGATGGGCTCGGGGGTGGGCATTACCCTCTACGGCACGCATCGCGTCGCCGGCGCGAATTACCGGTTCGCTATGCCCGAAGTCGGGATCGGTTTCTTTCCTGACGTTGGTACCGCGCATAAACTCGCCGAGCTGCCGGGTGAGGTCGGCATGTACCTCGCGCTTACCGGCCGGTCGATAGGCCCGGGGGACGCGTATGCTCTCGGTCTTCTCACTCACTGCATTCCGGGAGCGCACTATCAAGACATCCGAAATGCGTTGAGCGACACTTGGCCGGTCGATCCGCTTCTCGATGACCTTCACCAAGATCCGGGCCTAGGTGAGCTAAAACCGTTCGCCGAAGCGATACAGAGGTGCTTCGGTGCGCCGACGGTTGAGCAAATCGTGCAGCGGTTGAGCGCGGTCGACGGCCCCGCCCGCGTTTGGGCGCAAAGTGTGATGGCCGACATGCAGGCAGCGTCCCCAACTTCGCTCAAGGTGACGCACCGTCATATGCGGGATTCAAAAGCACGCGATCTGCGGCAGACGCTGCAAATCGACTATCGTCTGGCTTGCCGGTTTCTCGATGGACGCGATTTCTACGAGGGCGTGCGTGCGGCACTGATCGATAAGGATCGAAAACCCTCCTGGCAGCCAGCGCGACTTGAAGACGTGTCGCCCGCGATGGTTGAGGACTACTTCGCACCCCTCGGTTCTGACGAGCTGGTTTTGCCGACGCGTAAAGAAATGCAGGCGGCGCGAGTTTGATCGGTTTATCCGCAGTCCGAAATTTAGCTTTGTCCGCCGGTGTGTGAAGGAATGCTTCCGGCACGGGCCTACTACTATTATTTTACTATGTGTATTTAGGTAACTTTTAGTTTTATGGCGTACCTATTGGCTCAACCCGGATCTAACCGGGATGCGTCAAACAGGAAGAGGCAGTTATGAGTGTCGCGCTCGACGTGACGCGCCACCGCGCGTCGGCTCAGGACGAAGATTTTCCGACTGAGTATTTGCAGGCATTGCGTCTCATCGAGAGACTGCACCGACTGCTTCTCGACGTCATCAAGGATGAGTTCGATCGCCTCGGCGGCGCCGACCTCAACAGCGTGCAAGCGCTGCTCCTCTACAATATCGGTGAGAGCGAGCTGACCGCCGGCGAGTTGAAGACGAGGGGCTACTATCTGGGCTCCAACGTCTCCTACAATCTCAAGAAGCTCGTCGACATGGGCTATCTCCACTACAAGCGCTCAGAAACGGATCGCCGGAGCGTGCGGGTCAGCCTGACCGAAAAGGGCAAAGAGGCTTGCGACGTTGTCCGCAAACTCTACCAGCGCCAGCTTGGCTCGGTGCAGACGGTCGGGGAGGTCACGGAAGAGGATTTCCGCGCCCTGAACAAAGCCCTGGTTCGCCTCGAGCGCTTCTGGTCCGACCAGATCCGCTATCGACTTTAGACTTTAAAAGCAGCCCAATAAGCGCCCAGCACTGAGTGGCCGCCGGATGTCCCGGCGGCCTTTTTTGTTTCCTCGTCGCCAATTGTGGCGGCCCGGCACCAGCCAACTCGGAGATCCGGCACCCGGATTTGGCCTTTTCCGTCACCTCGACTATCTTTTGTTGTCGCGTTACCGAGCGTACCAGAGAAGGTGGGAATAACGGCCGGAGCGCTAGGGGAGGAATTTTCGTGCGAACAGTGATCCGCTCGTTGCTGATCGTTGGCGTCGCCGTGCTTTACGCCGCCACGCCCGCAGCAGTTTTTGCCGAGGATTGGGGCTTTCAGTTCGGTCCGGTAGGTGGCGGCCCGGCTGCCTCGGGGGGCGGCGGCGCCGGCTACGATCACAGTTTCATTCGCGAGTGGCAGGCGAACCCGCCCAAGGGTTATGCAACTGTCTCCGCAGCCAACATCGCCGCAACCAAAGCCGCCATCGCGCGCTACGACGGCATCGTGCAAGGAGGCGGCTTCGCGCCGGTTCCAGTGGAAATGGAGCCGGGCGTCACCAATGCTGCTGTGGCCGCTCTTCGCCAGCGGCTCTTGGCATCCGGCGATCTCAAGGAAGATTCGAGCTTCCCGAACTACTTCGGTACCGAACTCGAAACCGGAGTGAAGCGCTTTCAGGCATCGAACGGGTTGGCACCGACGGGAGTGGTCGACAAGCGCACGCTGGCTGCGCTCAATGTGCCGGCCGATGTGCGCCTGAAGCAACTCAAGGCCAACCTCACGCGGCTGGCCGACCTGGTGAAGGCCGTTGGTCACCGCTACGTGCTGGTCAATATTCCGGCCGCGCAGGTGGAAGCCGTCGAGAACGATCAGATCGTTTCGCGCCATTCTGGCGTTGTCGGCAAACCGGACCGTCCGACACCGCTGCTGCGTTCAACCATCGTCGAGCTCAATTTCAACCCGATGTGGACGCTGCCTCCAACCGTGATCAAGGAGGATCTGATACCCAAGGGCCGCGAGATGCAGCAGGCCGGAGGCGACGTGCTCGCCAAATTTGGAATCGATGCCTACTCCAACGGCAAGAAGCTCGACACGAGCAAGATCGATTGGAGCTCCGAGCAGCCGTTCAACCTGTCGTACAGGCAGGCGCCGGGCAAGGACAACCCGCTCGGCTTTCTCAAGATCAACTTCGCGTCGTCGAACTCCGTCTACATGCACGACTCCCCCAAGGAGTTGATCTTCGGACGCAACTTCCGCGCGGCAAGCTCGGGGTGCGTGCGAGTTCAGAATATCGAGAAGCTCGCCGCATGGTTGCTTGCGGGGCAAAAAGGCTGGAACGACGACCAGATTGCCCAAATCAAGGAAAGCGGCCGCCGCGGCAATGTGCGGCTAAAGCGTCCGGTGCCGCTGTTTTTCATCTACGTGACGGCCTGGGCGACGGAGGATGGGGTGGTGCAGTTTCGTCCTGATCTCTATTTGAAGGACGGCGTCGGAGAGGTCGCCTCGGCGTATTAGCCCAGCAATCGCTCGGTTCATCGCGAGTTCACGCGAAATGGACCAGAATGACGTTGGCTCCTCGCTCAATGTAGAGTGTGGGAGTCAAACTTTGTTGCCCGCTTGCGCGATGCGGCGCGACAATAGAAAGCGTTGCGAAGGGTGCCGGCGGCAAGCGATGATAAGTAAAAAGCGCCCCCGGGAGTGAAAAGCCGCCTGATGGACTACCCCGCCAAATTCAAAGATGCGCTCGCCGTCGTGCACCGCGAGGGACGCTACCGCGTATTCGCCGACCTGAAGCGACATCGCGGTGCATATCCCGCCGCTGACCACCACCATGGCGGACATGTCCGACCGATAACTGTCTGGTGCTCCAACGATTATTTGGGCATGGGCCAGCATCCCGCCGTCATCGCGGCCATGCACGCGGCAATCGACGCTGTCGGCGCGGGCTCCGGCGGCACGCGAAACATATCTGGCACAACGCACTATCATGTTGAGCTTGAGGCTGAGATCGCAGATCTGCACGGCAAGGAGGCCGCGCTTCTCTTTACGTCGGCCTATATCGCCAACGACGCGACGCTATCGACCCTGGCGCAGCTGCTTCCCGGTGCCGTCATCTTCTCAGACGAGAAGAACCACGCTTCGATGATTGCCGGCATACGGCATGGGGGTGGTCCGAAGCGCATTTGGCGCCATAACGACGTTTCGGATCTGGAGGCGAAGTTAAAGGAATTCGATCGCGCGACACCGAAGATCATCGCCTTCGAGAGCGTCTATTCCATGGATGGGCACATCGCCCCGGTCGCAGCTATCTGCGATCTCGCGGAGAAGTACGGCGCGCTCACGTATCTGGACGAAGTGCACGCGGTTGGGCTGTACGGGCCGCGGGGCGGCGGCATTGCCGAGCGCGATGGCGTTATGACCCGCATCGACATCATCAACGGTACACTGGCTAAGGGGTTCGGCGTCATGGGCGGCTACATTGCGGCGAGCACCGATTGCTGCGACGCCATTCGCTCCTTTGCACCAGGCTTCATTTTCACGACGTCGCTCGCCCCTGCACTCGCTGCGGGCTCGCTTGCTAGCATCCGTCACTTGAAGAAAAGCACCCATGAGCGGGAACGGCTGCAGACGCGCGCACGCGACCTGAAACGGCGTCTGACCGCCGCCGGCGTCCCCGTCGTGGATAATCCGAGCCACATCGTGCCGGTGACGGTCGGCGACCCCGTGCACTGCAAGGCTGTGACCGATGCTCTTTTGGAACGCTATGGCATTTACGCGCAGCCGATCAACTACCCGACGGTTCCGCGCGGGACGGAGCGCATCCGTTTGACGCCCTCGCCGGTGCACAGCGACGCACAGGTCGACCATCTCGTCCAATCGCTGACCGAGCTCTGGCAGGCCTGCCCGCTGGCTATGGGCCATACCGTCCGCCTTGCGGCCGAATAGCCGTTAAGGAGTGTCTGCGGCCGACCGGCGCAACGGGTAGCAAAGATTAATCCTGCCATACCGGTTGAGCCTGACGCTCGTCGCTCTTACTATGGTGTTAGCCATGCCTTCCGCCAGCGCATAGAACGCCAACACATTCGATTTGCATAACAAGGACGGATCCGATGTTCACGATGAAGGCCGCCGCCCCGCAGTCAGGCTTTTTCACCGCGTCGATCGCCGACGGTGACCCCGAGGTCGCGGACGCAATTGGGAAGGAGTTGGGGCGCCAGCAGCATGAGATCGAGCTGATCGCCTCCGAAAACATCGTTTCCAAGGCCGTGCTCGAGGCTGCGGGTAGCGTGCTCACCAACAAATATGCGGAAGGCTATCCCGGCAAGCGCTACTACGGCGGCTGTCAGTACGTCGATATCGCCGAGCAGCTCGCGATCGACCGAGCCAAAAAGCTGTTTTCGTGCGGCTTTGCCAACGTGCAACCTCACTCGGGCAGCCAAGCGAACCAGGGCGTGTTCATGGCGCTGGCACAACCGGGCGACACGATCCTCGGCCTGAGCCTCGCAGCTGGCGGACACCTCACGCATGGCTCCCCAGTGAATCAGTCGGGCAAGTGGTTCAAGGCCGTGTCGTACATGGTGCGCCCCGACACGCACCGCATCGACATGGACGAGGTCTATAAGCTGGCAATCGAGCACCGTCCGCGCATCATCATCGCGGGTGGATCGGCCTATCCGCGCCAAATCGAGTTCGCGGACTTTCGCGCCATCGCCAATGAAGTCGGCGCGATCCTTATGGTCGACATGGCGCACTTTGCCGGCCTCGTCGCCGGTGGCGCGCATCCGAGCCCGTTCCCACACGCGCACGTCGTCACCACGACGACCCACAAGACCCTGCGCGGACCACGCGGCGGCATGATCCTGACCAACGATGAGGACATCGCCAAGAAGGTCAATTCGGCGATCTTCCCCGGCATCCAGGGCGGGCCGCTCATGCACGTCATCGCCGCCAAGGCGGTTGCGTTCGGCGAGGCGCTGCGGCCGGAGTTCAAGGTCTACGCCAAGAACGTGATCGAGAACGCAAAGGCCATGGGAGAGGTATTGGTCAATTCCGGTTTCGCCCTGGTCTCCGGCGGAACCGATACGCATCTGATCTTGCTCGATCTGCGGCCAAAGAAGCTCACGGGCAACATTTCGGAGAAGGCACTCGGCCGTGCGCACATCACATGCAACAAGAATGGTGTGCCTTTCGACCCCGAAAAGCCGATGGTGACGTCGGGCGTTCGTCTCGGCGCGCCAGCTGGGACTACGCGTGGCTTCGGGGTCGCCGAGTTCCAGGAAGTTGGCCGCATGATCTCGGAGGTCTTGAACGGCCTCGCGCAAAATGGAGAAGCCGGCAACGGCGAGGTCGAGAACAAGGTCAAGGCGCAGGCGATCGACCTGTGCACGCGCTTCCCGATCTACAACTAAAGGCGCAAAAGGCGGCGTGCGGTTCTTGGGATATCTCGGGTGACGCCGTTGCCTCGCCTTGCAGCAAGGCGCTAATACTGTCGGGTGCGGGCGCCTTCGCCGCAAGCGCGCCAAGGAGAGGGTTTATGCGCTGCCCCTATTGCGCCGGCGAGAATACGCAGGTGAAGGACAGCCGCCCAACTGAGGAGAACGCGGCAATACGCCGACGCCGGATCTGTCCGGACTGCGGCGGCCGGTTCACGACATTCGAACGCGTGCAGCTGCGCGAACTCACCGTCGTGAAGCGCTCAGGCCGCAAGGTTCTTTTTGATCGCGACAAGCTCATGCGGTCGGTCGAGGTAGCCCTGCGGAAGCGTCCCATCGATCGCGAGCGTATCGAGCGGATGGTATCAGGGCTTGTGCGCCAGCTTGAAAGTTCCGGCGAAAGCGAGGTCGCTTCATCTACGATCGGCGGCCTGGTGATGGAGGCGCTGCGTGGTCTCGACCCGGTTGCCTACGTCCGGTTTGCCTCCGTTTATCGCGATTTCCGCGAAGCTGCAGACTTCCAGGATGTGCTGAGCGAAATCGCTGGAGAGACGGTAGCAGGCCCGGGTGCGCCGATCACATTGCCCGCCCCCGCCATCGTTGTTGCGCCCTCAAAGAAGCACTAATGGGGTCGATCGGCATTCAGACGCGTGCCGCGTTTGATGCCCACATGATGGCAATTGCGCTGGCGCTCGCGGAGCGAGGTCTGGGACGAACGGCACCAAATCCATCTGTCGGGGCGATAATCGCAGATGAGACTTCCGGAGAGGTGATTGCGCGCGCGTGGACCGGATGCGGGGGCCGTCCACATGCGGAAACCGAAGCGATCGCCCGGTCTGGCCCACGAGCACACGGCGCAACCATGTACGTCACGCTGGAGCCTTGCTCGCATCACGGCGCAACCGCGCCCTGCGCGGACGCCGTCATTGCGGCCGGCATCAAGCGTGTCGTGTGCGCGATCGAAGATCCCGATCCGCGCGTCGCCGGGCGTGGGCTTGCGCGATTGCGCGCCGCGGGCGTCGATGTTGACCGAGGTCTGATGGCGCCGGAGGCTCACTGGGTAGCGGCCGGCCACATTCTGCGCGTGACCGAGCGGCGGCCCTTTGTTCAGCTGAAATTAGCGCTGGGGGAAAATGGTGTGGTGCCTCGGGGCATTGGAGGCAAGCCTACGTGGGCGACAGGTCTGGCCGCGCGCGCGCAGGGCCAACTGCTTCGTGCGCGCGCAGACGCCATCGTTGTGGGTCGCCAAACGATCGTCGATGACGATCCATTGCTCACGTGCCGTTTGCCGGGGCTTGCCGATCGGTCGCCCACCCGCATCGTTCTGGCGCGCAAACTTGTGGGCTTGGAAAGCAGCCGCCTTGCGCGCGAGGCGATCGAACCCCCGGTTTGGCTATTCTGTGGACGGCTAACAGACACGGCGGGTCTTGAGGACGCTGGGGTCCGCATCTTCCGTGTCGATGAGATTGGTGGCGAGCTTTGGCTCCCCAACATAATGGAATGCCTTGTTGCCGAAGGAATCACCCGTCTCCTCGTCGAGGGTGGCCCTGCGACTTGGCATGCATTTTCTACTGCGGGCCTCGTTGATGAAGCCATAGTGTTTAAGGCTCGGCCGGATGCGGTATCCGCATCGGTCAATGCGAATGCTACGCTGAGGCGCTACGTGCCTGGCGCAACCTTGGAGCTTTTCGCGCAACGCGAAATCGGCAGTGACGATATGATGCTGTTTCGTCGACCGTGGCGCGGCGACATCGCACCGTCAGAGGGCGCGGGCGATAGCGGCAGGTAAGGGAAGGTTGGATGCCATGTTCACCGGGATCATAACCGATGTCGGCGAGGTCGCGTCGCGCGAGGACGGCCGCTTCACTATTCTCACCCGGTACCCAGCCGACAGTCTCATCGTCGGCGGCTCGATGGCCTGCGATGGATGCTGCTTGACCATGACCTCTGTTGAGAAGCATGGCCACGGAACGCTTTTCGCAGTTGATACCTCAAACGAGACTCGCGCAAAGACAACTATCGGCGACTGGGCACCTGGCCGGCTCGTCAATCTCGAGCGCTCTCTTCGCGCCGGCGACGAGCTAGGCGGCCACATTGTCACCGGTCACGTCGACGGTCTTGCTCGCATCCTAGACGTCAAGGAGGACGGCGAAAGCCGGCGTTATTCCTTCGAGGTGCCCGATCACCTGGCGCCGTTCATCGCGCCGAAAGGATCCGTAGCGCTGGATGGGGTGTCGCTGACGGTCAACGAGGTGAGTGACAACCGCTTTGGCATCAACCTCATCCCGCACACCTTGACGGTGACGACTTGGGGGGCCAAAACCCCCGGACAGTCGGTCAACCTGGAGGTTGATCTGTTTTCGCGCTACATCGCGCGGCTCTTGGAGTTCCGCTTGTGACCCAGGAAATTGGCACCGTCTCCGTCGCTGAAGGGCGCGGCTGCCTGTCCGCCATTCCCGAGATACTTGAGGAGGTGCGCAACGGGCGCATGGTCGTGCTCGTGGACGCGGAAGAGCGCGAGAACGAGGGCGATCTGATCGTGCCGGCGCAAATGGCGACGCCGGATGCTGTAAACTTCATGGCCAAGCACGGTCGCGGGCTTATATGTCTCGCGATCACGCAGTCGCGGGCGCACGATCTGGGCCTGCAAGCGGTTGTTGGGCGCAACGCGCCGCGCAATCGGACAGCCTTCACACAGTCTATAGAAGCGCGCGAAGGTGTCTCGACTGGCATTTCGGCTCGTGACCGCGCCCGCACGATCGCAACGGCGATCGATCCCACAATGGACGCCAGTGATATCGTCTCGCCCGGTCACGTCTTCCCGCTTATTGCCCGTGACGGCGGCGTCCTAATTCGCGCGGGACATACAGAGGCTTCGGTCGATCTTGCGCGCCTAGCCGGTCTCTACCCGGCGGCAGTTATCTGCGAGATCATGAATGACGACGGCACGATGGCGCGCATGGCGGATCTCGTCACATTCGCCCAGCGTCACGGCCTCAAGATCGGCGCGATCGAGGATCTCATCGCCTACCGGCTGCGTAACGAGCATCTCGTGCGCCCTGTTGCCAAGACTGAGATTGCAACTCCCTCCGGGCGTTTCGATCTGCACGTCTACGAGACGACGGTTGAGCATGGTGAGCATCTGGCCCTGGTGAAGGGCGACCTCAGCGCGCCAGGTCCCGTTCTGGTGCGCGTGCACGCAGTCAATGCGCTCGCTGATCTCATCGGTGTGGATGCGGGCAACGAAGGCGGCCGCCAAATAGAGGCCGCTATGCGGGCGATCGAGAAGGAAGGGCGCGGCGTAATCGTTCTCATTCGCGACCTACGGCCGAAATCAGTTTCAGAAGGTATTGCGCAGCGAGCGCAAAATTCATCGCGCCCTGCAGGTGGACGCGAGCGACGCAGGGTCGAGATCGGCGTGGGCTCGCAGATACTGCTCGATCTTGGAATTACGGACATGGTGCTGCTCACCAATTCTCCTGCGCACGTTTACGTTGGCCTTGAGGGGTTCGGTCTGCGCATCGTTGGGACGCGCAGGATCGCATGAAGCCATGACCGTGAGGACCAAGGATCCAATACTCGACACGGGCGGACAACCTCTCGGCGAGCGCCTGCGCGTGCTCATCATTGAAGGACGTTTCTACGACAAGATTTCGGATGAGCTGGTCAACGGAGCCGTCGCAGCTCTTGAAGAGCAGGGCGTGGGTTTCGACCGCTACACAGTGCCGGGAGCGCTCGAGATACCGCAGGTGCTGGCTGGGGCGGTTGCAGCGGGTCGGATTCCGCGGGTTGGTCTACAGGGAAAGTGGGACGGTGCCGTCGTGCTTGGATGCGTAATTCGGGGGGAAACGGCGCATTACGACATTGTGTGCAGGAACTCTAACCACTGGCTGATGGATGTTGCGATCCGAAATGCTGTACCCGTTGGGAACGGCATACTGACTGTCGATACAGAAGCGCAGGCGCTGGCGCGCGCGCGCGGCGGAGCGAAGGGAAAAGGTGGGGATGCGGTCCGCGCCTGCCTGCGTCTCATTGCGCTCGCGCGCGCATTCGAGGATCAGACGGCATGAGCGCGCCCGAGCAAAGCCCCTCGACGAAGATCGCGCTCGCTCCCCGTACCGCTTCTCGCGTTGCAGCGGTGCAAGCGCTCTACCAAATGGACATGGCCGGCACCGACCTCAACGCTGTGATCGATGAGTTCGTGCGCTTGAGGTTCCCGCGTTCACCGGGAGATGAGGCCGCGGCGGGGGCCGATGCCACGTTCTTCAACGATTTGCTGCGTGGCGTCGTGCGGCGTCAACGCGATATCGATCCGCTGGTAGACCAGCAGCTCGCGGAAGGTTGGCGCCTGACACGCATCGATGCCATCGTGCGCGCTATCCTGCGCGCGGGCGTCTTCGAACTCATGGACCGTCCCGACGTCCCCGCCCGCGTTGTCATCAATGAGTACATCAACGTGGCGCACTCGTTCTTCTCCGAAGATGAGCCAAAGGTCGTCAACGGCGTTCTCGATAAACTTGGGCGACGTTTGCGTTCCGCCGAGTTCGACCGCAATGCCGATCGACAGAATTGACAGCGAAGAATCAATTATTGCGGAGTTCTGGGCGCCCCTCGCCCAGGGTTTTCCCGGCGCGTTGGGTCTGAAAGACGACTGCGCAATACTCTCCCCGCCTCCAGGCTGTGATCTCGTAGCGACGACAGACGCCGTCGTCGTGGGGGTGCACGTTCTCGCCGACGAGAGACCCGCCGCGATCGCTTGGAAGGCGCTCGCGGTCAACGTCTCCGATCTGGTCGCGAAAGGGGCTTCTCCCCTGGCCTACCTTATGAGCCTTAGCCTGCCCGAAGCGCCGGAGCGGGTTTGGCTCGCTGATTTTGCAGAAGGCCTCGCGCGCGCGCAGGCGGCATTCGGCTGCCGGCTGGCCGGCGGTGACACCGATCGGGCCGCTGGTCCCCTCAGGGTCTCAATAACAGCTTTCGGCACCATCACCCGTGGCAAGTTTGTGCAGCGTGCGACCGCGCAGGTGGGTGACCATGTTTATGTTTCGGGCACGATCGGCGATGCGGCACTGGGACTGGCGTTGCGGCGAGATCCATCGCTCGCCGGACGCTGGAAACTCGACACCGACGCTCGAGGGCTACTCGAATCGCGATTTTGTGTTCCTGCGCCGCCGGTAGCGCTCGCCGGCATCGTGCGGACGTATGCTAGGGCAGCGATTGATATTTCCGACGGGCTCGTAAAGGATTTTGATCGCCTTTGCCGCGCCGCGCACGTTGGCGGGTGTCTTGAAGCAGCGCGGGTTCCACTTTCTGCGCCCGCCACTGCCGTCGTTGCAGATGATCACGTTGCGCTCGAATCACTTCTGACTGGAGGTGAGGATTACGAGGTTCTCGCCGTTGTAGCGCCCGGGCGCGCGGCGGATTTTGAGGCCGCAGCGGCTGCGGCCGGGCGGCCCGTCACGCGTATTGGGGTGCTCTCCGAACCGTCGGTTGGGGTGAGCGTGGTCGCCGCCGATGGCCGCGCTTTGACCTTTAACACGACCGGGTGGGACCACTTTCGTCCCGGCCACTGATTGCGACCAATCGGCCACGCGGCGCATGCGGGATTGCGTTGCCTGCGGACTGAGCACACGTCTTGGTTTGGCCATATCGAAGCGGCTATTTCCAAGCAGCCAGTAACGTATTTGACTCCAAGCGAAACTTTCGTGGCTTCCGACGGGTTGAGGGGACGCACACGAGGGCGACCAATCGGGACGGATTGATGCAAGCACTTCGCGCGCCCGCGCAGCGGGGCCGGTACCAATCGAACTCTAGAGGAGCACCGGTTCAAAGCGCGGTCATGATAGCAACGTTTGCCGCGCTTGCGTTGATGCTCGCTGTTCCGAGCCCAACACTGGCGGCACAGGCCAACTGGTGGGAGGGCATCACCGGTTACGGTGCGCCCGATTACACCGGACGGCGTGGCGAGGAACAGGACCGCCAGCGCGCCGCGCAGGCGCAGGAGCCGCTGGACGATTTGCGGCCGGATCCGACACCTTGGCGCAGCGACGAAATGCTCGCTTCGATGCAGTCTGCCATCAATCGCTACCAGGACATCGTCGATCGCGGCGGGTGGCCGATCGTGCCTCCAGGCCGGATGATGCGCGAAGGCGACGAGGACGATCGTGTTCCGATATTGCGCAAGCGGTTGCGCATAAGCGGCGATCTGGTCATACGAACGTCCAGCTACAACTCGTCGTATTCTTATGACTTCTGAGCTTGCTGATGCGGTTGCGCGCTTCCAACGCCGCAACGGATTGCGTCCGACCGGGCGCATCGAGCGCTCTACCTATCCGGCTCTCAACATGACCGCCGAGGGGCGTCTCGCTCAGCTCAGGCTCAACATGGGTCGCATCCGAGATTTGATGGCGGCCGGCCGCGTCGACCCGCGCTACATTCTGGTCAACATCCCCGCATTCCAGCTGGAGGCTGTCGAAAACTACGAAGTACAGCAGCGCCACCGAGTGATCGTGGGGCGTACCGAGCGCCAGTCGCCGTCCGTGAAGGCAACCGTCCGCGCGCTCAACTTCTTTCCATATTGGCGCGTGCCCGATAGCGTCGCCCACCTGGACCTCATCCCGCACGTCCTGAAGGAGCCCGACTACCTGCAGAAGGAAAAGATCCGCGTCCTGAGTGGCGAAGGGCGGAGGTCGATCCGATGACGGTGAATTGGAATTCGCCAGCCGCAGCGAAGCTCAAGTTTCGCCAGGATCCCGGCCCACAAAACGCACTCGGCGTGGTACGCATCGATATGCCGAACGAGAACAACGTCTACATGCACGATACGCCGATGAAGCCCCTTTTTGCACAGCGTGCGCGCGCGTTCAGTGCCGGTTGTGTGCGAGTTGAGGGTGTGCTCGATCTCGTCGATTGGATTGCTCGCTACGAACCTGGCTGGGAGCAGGGTCGCGCGCGCGCACTTGTGGATGCCGACCGGCAGGCCGACTTCACGCTTAGCCGGCCGCTGCCCGTGTATTTTGTCTACATCACTGCGTGGGCCGAGCGCACCGGAGACATCGAGTTCCGTCCCGACATCTATGGCCGTGACGGAGCGGTGGACACCGTGGCAGAGATGGATCGCGATCCGGCCGAGCCGCCGCCGCAGGCTACGCTCGCTCCTTAGTCGTTGCGGTCGCAATTTCCTGATTGCTTGCAGGCACCGGTCCCGCTTCCCAGCGTTTCGTGGCAGCGCGTTTCGACCTGAAAGTCCTTTTTCCATGGGCTGGTCCTTCAAGCTCTTCTCGGTCGGCGGCACGGCCGTCCGCATGCATCTGACGTTCCTGCTGCTCGTCGCGTGGATTGCAGCGACCGAGTGGATGCGTGGCACACCGCGAGATGCTGTGTTCGGCGTCGGGTTCATTCTCGTGCTGTTTGGCTGCGTGGTCCTGCATGAATTCGGGCACATCTGGGCCGCGCGACGATACGGCATCCGTACCCCTGACGTGACGCTGCTGCCCATCGGGGGCGTTGCCTCCATGGAGCGCATGCCTGAGAAGCCCTTGCAGGAAATCGTCGTGGCGCTGGCCGGCCCGGCGGTAAACCTCGTGATAGCGGTCGTGCTCTTTGCAGCTCTGGGGCTCCGCATCGGCGCGGGGCAGATGTCGTTTCAGGGATTACCTGGCGGGTTCTGGGCTCAAGTTGCGATCGCAAACGTTGTGCTGCTGGTGTTCAACCTAATTCCAGCGTTCCCAATGGACGGCGGCCGCGTACTCCGCGCACTCCTCGCTGTTTGGCTCGGCTATGGGCCAGCCACGAGAGTTGCAGCGCGCATCGGCCAGGCACTTGCGATAGTGCTTGCGATCCTCGGCCTCTGGGCAAATCCCATGCTGGTGCTCGTCGCTGTCTTCATCTTCATCGCTGCTGCCGGTGAGGCCAATTACGTGAAGGTGCGTGAGCGAAAAACAAATCTGGCGGAATGAAACACACACGCACACCGCTCGGCCTCGCGGGGTTTCCCCCGAGGGTTTGCGTTAGCGAAGGGAGCGCGGGCGCCAAGCGCTGCAATCCTGTCGCGACTTTTTAGGGCACCGCTATAGCGCCCGCGCACGGATCTCTCATGGCCGAGGGTGCGGACACGACCGCAGCGAGCTTGGGCTCCAACCTGCCTGGCAGGCCATCGTCCCGGAGCCGCCGGCGGCTGCCGCGTAACTGCACGCAGCGGCCGTTGCGGAAGGGCGTCCATGCGTCCTGTTGCCATCGCGCATAGCCTCGGTCGCACGACCCGGAATAGGACAGAGCTGTCTGCACCGGCACACGCAACGGAACGTGTGACGGCTCATCCGGGACCGTTCCCCGCCCCGCGTCAGACGCTCAAGCTTGTCGCGTCCCTTCGTCGGGCAGGGATCGAGCGAGTATGGGGGCGTGCGAGCGGGCGGGGATTAAATTGCGCTCAGGTCAGGTGTGAAGTCCATCGTTCGGGGACTGCATCAACACCTAAGTGCCTGATTTTGTTGGCTCCGCGGGTAGGATTCGAACCTACGACCAACCGGTTAACAGCCGGTTGCTCTACCACTGAGCTACCGCGGAATAGCCGACGCTCTGCGTTGAGAAGGGGCTGTCTAGCAGAAAGAGTGGGCGCAGGCCAGCGTCGATCAAAATCGGCCCGTTGGCGTGCTCGGATCAATATAGATCCTTCACAGCGCTGAGTGCTGCGAGCACCAGTTGCTCAGGATCACGCTCACCGTCTTTGATAGCACCGAGGACGCGAATGGACATGATGCTGCGAAATCCGGTGCAATCCACCGCTGGGCCGTTCCTCGTTGCCATTGCGACCGCTGCATGCGCCTCATCGAGGGCTTGCGCAATCAATGCGAGTACGTCGGCGTGATCGTAACCGCCAGACAATGGCATGCTATCGCTCGCATCCCAGGCGAGAGCACGAGCGTCCCTCTGCCGTAGTGGTCTGGAAAATCAGTACACCGACGATAGTTTACGTTTTGAGAAGACCGGCAACGTCATCAAGTTCGACTGAAAGCTTCTCGAAGTTGGCGCTGGCGAACCATGCCGCAGGAGTGGGAAATTCGTTGCAGTGCCGCGCTTGCGCGCCCTCGCCCTCTGCTGCAACTGGGGATGCGAAAAGAGTTTGTCCAAGACATCGATTTTTCTTGGACGGCCGAATCAGTGTCAGCCTTTACGAAATTTTAATCAGCTCAGAGATCGTCAGAAACGGGATATACATCCGACCCCGTCAATTCGCTCTTGGTGCAGACCGCATCCTGTGTGCGTCTCAGCCGAAGTCGTGGAGGCCACGCCCGGAATCGAACCGGGGTGCGCGGATTTGCAGTCCGCTACGTAACCACTCCGCCACGTGGCCTAACCCCTCGGCGCCAATCGGCGTGCGGGAGAGGCCGTGTAACACACCGGCGGGAGCCTGAAAAGCCGCTGCCTAGTCTGCAAGGCCGCCTTCAAAAGAGGAACGGCGTCTCGCGTGCCACGCGCCACTCGGTTAAGCTGCCGACCGAAAGCCTTCACCTTACCGGGAGTGGCAGGATGAGCGACGCCGCCGAGCAGCGCACAAACATGGTCGAAAGCCAAGTGATGCCCAGCGATGTAACCGATCGCCGGATCCTGCAGGCCATGCGCTCGGTGCCCCGTGAGCTCTTTGTATCCGCCCGCTACGCGACGCTGGCTTACATGGACGAAACCTTGCCGCTAGCAGCCGCCGCTGGGCCGCGCGCACTTATGGCGCCCCGCGTGCTCGCAAAGCTCCTGCAACTGGCCGATTTGGGGGAAAGAGACCGCGTGCTCGACGTTGGCGCTGGAAGCGGGTATGCGGCCGCGGTGCTGGCTGGGATAGCGAGGACCGTCGTTGCACTCGAGTGCGACGCCGCGCTCGCCGACGAGATGCGCAAGGCGATTTCGTCTCTGGCGATCGATAACGTCAACGTTGTCTTGGGCGAACTGGCCGATGGATGGCCAGTGGAAGGGCCTTATGACGTGATCCTGCTCGACGGCTCAATTGCCGAACGCCCGCAGGCGTTGCTGGACCAGCTCAAGGATGGCGGTCGGCTGGTCGCCATCCAGAACGATGGCGAGATTGGCAAGGCTACGATTTGGCGTCGTCTCGGCCGCTCTTTCGATGGCTGGACCGCGTTCGATGCCGCCGCGCCGATACTTCCCGGTTTCGAGCGAGCGGCGGCCTTTGCTCTCTAGGTAGTCCTCTTGAGGAGGCGCCCGGCAAGGTCGAGTTCGAACGGAGCCGCGTATCAATTCCCGTCGACGGGGCAATGCAATTCGGGTGCGCCCAATGGCAGCGGTCAGCGGCTGTGTGTGGGATTGAAGCCACGCCACCACCAAGCTTTTTCATGCGAGGCTTATCTGCCCCTACCCAAAGCCGAATCAGTTCCCCACAGTTTGTTCCAGGCCTACGAATTCGATAAGAGGCAGCTGCGGTGGGGCTGCGCAGGGGGATTTCGGTTTGGATACAGTAATGCGCACCGCCATCCGGGATGTCTTGCAACCGCGAGGTTCATCCCGAAGCCCGCGGGCATCGGCCATGTGCCGTCGCCCGGGCGAATTCCTTTTGCTGCTTGCATGCTGCCTCGTCGCTGCTACTCCGGCTGCCGAAGCGGAGTCTTTGCTTGAGGCTCTGTCGGCGACCTACGGTTACAACCCGCGACTCGATGCTCAGCGTGCGTTCCAGCGCGGAACTGACGAGGACGTGGCGCGTGCCAATTCGGGCTATCGGCCGACGATCACCGGCAATGCCGACATTGGTCTTGAGCGTGACGATCAGCGGCCCACAACCCCGCTCGATGGGGTAACCAAGCCGCGAGGCTACGGCGTTGAGCTGGTGCAGCCGCTCTTCCGCGGGTTTCAAACCTACAATGCGGTCAACGAGGCCGAGGCCAACGTCCGCTCGCAACGCGAGGTCCTGCGCGACGTTGAGCGCTCGGTGTTCCTGCAGGCTGCCACGGCCTACATGGACGTCGTGCGCGACCAGGAGCTCGTACGGCTCAACGAGAACAACGTGAACGTGCTTTCGCGTGAGCTCAAGGCCAGTCAGGACCGCTTCGCCGTCGGCGAGGTGACGCGTACCGACGTGGCTCAGGCAGAGGCACGGCGAGCCGATGCCGTTTCTCGTCTTGACGCTGCACGCGCGAACCTTCGCACCAGCCGCGGGGCCTTCCAGCAGGTCGTGGGTCACCCGCCAAGCAACCTCACCTGGGCAAGCCCGCCGGAGCAGTTTCTACCGCGCTCGATGAACGAGGCGATTAAGGTGTCCAATAACGAGGATCCCCTGGTCGTGGCGGCCCTTTATCGGGAGCAGGCCGCCAAATACACGGTGGAGCGCATTCGTGGACAGCTGCTGCCGACAATGCAGCTCGAAGCCAGTTACGACGACCGTTTTGGGTCGTCGAAATTTGTCGCCGAGAATGAGACGTCGATTGTGCGCGGCCGCTTGACCGTCCCGATCTATGAGGCGGGCGACGTTTACGCTCAGGTGCGGCAGGCCAAGCAGAACCAGGTAGGATTTCTGCAGCAAATAGAACAGGTCCGCACCGAGCAGCAGCAGGTAGTCGTCGCGGCCTGGTCGCAACTCGAAGCGGCGCGGGCGCAGCTTGAATCCGACAAGATTGCTGTTGAATCCAACAAGGTGGCGCTGCAGGGCGTGCGCGAAGAAGAGAAGGTCGGCCAGCGTACGCTGCTCGACGTCCTCAACGCCGAACTCGAGTACCTAAATTCGCAGGTTTCACTCGAGACCGACCGCCGCAACCTCGTCGTCGCGGGCTACACCGTGATCGCCGCCATGGGCCGGCTCGATGCGGCGTGGATTGGCGCGGCTTCGTACGTGTACGATCCGGTCGTGCACTACAAGGAAGTTCGCAACAAATGGATTGGCCTCTCGATCACGCACGCTGACGGGCGGCGCGAAGTGTATGAGGCCCCGTCGGGAGATGGGGGTCGCCCAGCCGCACCTACGACCGGCTGGGAGCCGAAGTAACCTCTCCAAAGCCATCTCGGTTTGCCCGCGAAGCGCCACAAGGCTGCCAAGGATCATCGTTAGCCTCATCGGTGACGATACCTTTCCCGCTTGAGCGGATGTGGCCGTCACAGCGGCCCATGTGGGGCGACGGGGGGACGTGTGTTGAAGGCTAAACCTCTCCGTTGTAGACAAAAAATCATGGCCTTTGACCGCGCGCTGGCACCTGCGGTCGGGGCGCAGCACGTTTCTTGACGAGGTACGGTTCATGACCAAACCGCAAGCCGCCAACGAGCCGAGCATGGAGGACATCCTTGCCTCAATCCGCAAGATGATCTCCGAGGACCGTTTGGATGCGCGACCCATTCCGGACCAGATTGCACGCGCCTCAATTGGCGAACGTGCAGCCCCGCGCCCAGTGCCCAAGCCCGTGGGTCCCGACGAGAAGGTCCAATCCGGCGAGGGCAAGTCTGTTTCTGTTCCGCCAGCTGTCGTCCCCAGTGAGCCGGCCGCACCAGAGCGCCCCGGGCCGAGTTTCAGCAGCCTGTCGGACGCGCTGAAGTCGGCAGCCCCTGGATCAGTTCGTCCTTCGCTCGACGACAAGCTCTCCAACATGCTTGATGACGACGGCAAGCGTGGCCCCAAGGGTCGCGAGGAGATTCCTCCCGCTGCACCGCTCGCCGTATTTGCGGGCTCGCGTACGCAGTCTGGAGCTTCCGCCAAACCGCAGCTTCAAAATGGGTCCAGCACGGAAGAGCGCGCCGAGCCTCGTGCTGCTGCTTTCCCAGAGCAGGCTCCGCGAACTTCTGCGCAGGTCGAGCCACGCCCGGAGCGCGCGGTGCAGTCGAGCGGCGGCCGGGTGCAATCGACGTTGAAGCCAGTACTCGAAAAACAGCCATCCCCGGACACGCGACCCAACCTGTCGGCGCCGAATGGTGCCGCGCTCAATGGTTCGCATTCTTCTGCGCCATCGATTGCGACTGCTGCACCCCCTGTCGCGAAAATCTCCGAGCTACCGCGAGAGGCCGCCAGGCAAAATGCCAACGCCGCCGAAACCCCGGCGGCTGATCGTGATGACAGCCCTCGCACCACGCGAATATTGACGCCGCAGCTCAAGCGCGAGATTGACAACTCGATCGGAGCGCTGAAGGCGGAGACACAACGAATTATTACGATGCCCGCTCGTTTTCCGATGTCCTCGAACCAGACGTCCACAGGTCCAGTTAAATCGTCGGCACTGAACAATAGCTCGGAGGTGAACGGCGCCCAACATAATGGCGCGTTGTCCAACGCGGCATTGAACGGTTCGGGTGCGTCCGTTTTTGGCCTTCGGCCTGCCGGGGCGCAGCCCGAGGTAGTGCACCCGCGCGCATCCCGGGATCTTGGCGCTCGTTTCAAAGAGCCGGTAAAAGCCGAGCTGATCAACCCTGAAGTCAGCTCCGCACCTGCGGCCGCTCAAATAGGCGGCAGCCCGAAAGTTTTGAAGGTGCACGACGCAGCTGGCATCGAGGCCAAAGTCCGTATTGTTGAGCCCAAACTGGAAGCCAACGAGCCATCCGACGCTTTGGAGGCGTTCAAAAGGGCCGTGGCTGAGCATCATAGCGAGGCGTCTGCGCAACCCAATGTCGAAGGAGCAGTGCCGAGTGGGCCGTCCGAAAGTCTGGTTGATGCCGTAATGGAACTTGTCCATGCGGAGCCGCATACGCTTTCGGTCTTCGCATCCGGAGCCAGCTTCATCCACGGGGTTGGATCATCGCATCACGTGGAAGTGCCGGCGAAGTTGCCGGAACTTGTTCTGCCTGAAGAACAGGAGAGCCCGGTCGTTGCTGCTCCGAAGCTCGATCGCTCTGCCGCCGAACTGTTGCGGCCCATGCTGCGCCAATGGCTTGCCGACAACATGCCCCGCATTGTCGAGGACGCGCTGCGCAGCGAGCTTATGAGCGGCCAAGGCGACAAAACCCCCGAAAAGAGCTGAACCGGCAGGCTCCGAGGCCCCCCGGTTGGCCCTTAGAGCGCTGCCGCCGCGAGGGGCTGCCGGCCGTCCGCCGTGTCATTTGCCTCCGACCGCCGTTGACAGCGTGAGAACGGAGAGCGTAGGACCCCCTACTTCCTGCCCCGAGACCTTAGCTTCATGCTCGAGAAGACCTATCAGCCCGCCGAGATCGAGCCGCGGATCCATGCCGAATGGGAACGAGCCGAGGCCTTCAAGGCAGGGCGCGCGGATCGCAAGGATGCGGCGCCGTTCACGATCGTAATTCCCCCGCCAAACGTCACCGGCTCCCTGCACATGGGGCACGCCCTCAATAATACGCTCCAGGATGCCCTGTGCCGCTTTGAGCGCATGCGCGGCAAGGACGTGCTTTGGCAGCCGGGCACCGACCACGCCGGCATCGCGACGCAGATGGTGGTCGAGCGCCAGATGATGGAGCGCCAGGAGCCTGACCGGCGCACGATCGGACGAGAGAAGTTTCTCGAGAAGGTCTGGGCGTGGAAAGACGAAAGCGGCTCGGCGATCCTCAATCAGCTGAAGCGGCTGGGTGCTTCTTGCGACTGGTCGCGCGAGCGCTTCACCATGGACGAGGGCCTGTCTAAGGCCGTCGCGAAGGTGTTCGTCGAGCTCTACAACGCAGGCCTCATTTACAAGGACAAGCGCCTCGTCAACTGGGACCCGAAGTTCCAGACGGCGATCTCCGACCTCGAGGTGGTGCAGGTCGAGTCGAAGGGTACGTTCTCGTGGGTCCTGCCGGAGGCGGGCAAACAACAGGACGGCGACCCGGAGAAGCCGTTCGATGCGGATGCGCTGGCGAAAGCTTTAAAGCGCGATCCCTCCGGGCACATGTATCACTTCCGTTATCCGCTGAAGCAGAAGATCGCGGGCTACGACAAGGATTACATCGTCGTCGCGACGACCCGCCCGGAAACGATGCTGGGAGACACCGCCGTCGCCGTGCACCCGGATGACGAGCGCTATGCCCCGCTGATCAAGGCGGGCGCGAAAGTGGCGCTGCCGCTCGTCGGCCGCGAGATCCCCATCGTCGCCGACGAGTACTCGGATCCCGAGAAGGGGACGGGCGCGGTGAAGATCACGCCTGCTCACGACTTCAACGATTTCGAAGTCGGCAAACGGCACGGGCTCGCGCAGATCAACGTGCTCGATCCCGAGGGGCGGATAAACAACGATGCGCCGGAAGCCTATCGTGGGCTCGATCGTTTCGTTGCACGTTTGCGCATTGTCGTCGATCTTGTTGCACAAGGCCTCGTCGAGAAGATCGAGCCGACTGCACACACGGTGCCGCACGGCGACCGGTCGAACGTCGTGATCGAGCCTTATCTCACCGACCAGTGGTACGTGAACGCTGAAGAGCTGGCGAAGCCGGCCATCAAGGCGGTCGAGGACGGCCGCACGGCTTTCGTGCCCAAGGCCTGGGACAAGACCTACTTTGAATGGATGCGCAACATCCAGCCGTGGTGCATCTCCAGGCAACTATGGTGGGGCCACCAGATCCCGGCGTGGTACGGGCCGGACGGCACAATTTTCGTTGCGGAAGACGAAGCCGGAGCCGGGGACCTTGCTGAGCAGCACTACAAGAAGGTCACCGCGCTCAAACGCGACGAGGACGTGCTCGACACCTGGTTCTCTTCCGCGCTGTGGGCCTTCTCGACACTTGGCTGGCCGGACAAGACGCCGGAACTCAGCCGCTACTATCCGACGAGCGTGCTGGTCACCGGCTTCGACATCATCTTCTTCTGGGTCGCCCGCATGATGATGATGGGGCTGCGCTTCATGAAGGAGGTGCCGTTCCACACCGTCTACATCCACGCCCTCGTGCGCGATGAGCGAGGGCAGAAGATGTCGAAGTCCAAGGGCAACGTCATGGATCCCTTGGGCCTCATCGACCAATACGGCGCCGACGCGCTGCGCTTCACGCTCGCCGCCATGGCGGCGCAGGGACGCGACATCAAGCTCGCGACCAACCGCGTCGAAGGCTACCGCAATTTCGCGACCAAGCTCTGGAACGCCTCGCGCTTCGCCGAGATGAACGAGTGCGTGCGCAAGCGAGATTTCGATCCATCCTCTGTCAAAGAAACGCTCAATCGCTGGATCGCGGGTGAAACCGAGCGTGCAGCGCGCGCAGTCACCGAGGGTCTTGAGTCCTACAAGTTCAACGAGGCCGCTGCCGCTATCTATGAATTCGTGTGGGGCATTTTTTGCGACTGGTACCTGGAGCTGATCAAGCCGGTGCTGGCGAGCGGCGATGAGGCGGCAATGGCCGAGACTCGCGCCACGGTCGCCTGGGTGCTCGATCAAATACTGAAGCTTCTGCATCCCTTCATGCCGTTCATTACCGAAGAGCTGTGGGCCCACATGGTCGAGCACGGCGAGCGGCGCGAGAATCTTCTCGCGCTCAGCCAGTGGCCGACGTTGTCGGGCCTGCACGATGCCAAGGTCGAGGAGGAGATCGGCTGGGTCGTCCGCCTGATCAGCGAGATCCGCTCGGTGCGGACCGAAATGAATGTGCCGGTCGCCGCTAAAATCCCCCTGGCGCTGCCCGGCGCCAACTCGAGTTTGCGGGAGCGCGCGCGGCGCTACGAGGAAACGATTAGCCGCCTTGCCCGGCTCGAGAGCATCACCTTCCCCAAGGCGGCGCCCAAGGGCGCAGCGCTGATGGTGGTCGAGGGCGCGACGGCCGCGCTGCCGCTTGCGGGCGTCATCGACATGGAAGCCGAGCACAAACGCCTCTCGCGCGAAATCGAGAAGGCCGAGGTCGATCTCGGCAAGATGAACGCCAAGCTCGAGAACCCGCAGTTCCTCGCCAAGGCCAAAGACGAGGCCATCGAGGAGGCGCGCGAGCGCAAGGCGGAGCTGCTGGAGACGATCCGGCGCCTAGCTGCCGCCGTAAAGCGAATCGAAGCGGCGGCTTGAACCGTGGCCTTTCCATCCCCACACATGCGGGGGACGGAATAATTCAACGCCAAGGCCCGGAAATTACGGCTTCTTAGACTCTTCCGGTATATGTGGCGAACGGGCAACAATTCATCGCATCACTGCCTCTATTGAGCCACAAACGGTCGGCAGTTTTCACCATCCGCAATCGAGGGGAAATCGCGCGGAGTGGCCGGGGGGCCGCACCGCGAAGAGACCCTTGTTGCAACGGCGCGATCGGTCTGCGTGAGACGCGCCAACACCTCATGACCCGTATTCGGGCGGTAGCCCGCAAGGAATGTGATTTCGGCATGGACGCCAAGACGTTCGACAAATCGAAGCTTCCCAGCCGGCACGTGACCGAGGGGCCGACGCGCGCGCCGCATCGCTCCTACTACTATGCCATGGGGCTGGAAGAGGAGCAGATCCATCGCCCGTTCGTGGGCGTGGTGTCGTGCTGGAACGAAGCCGCCCCCTGCAACATCTCGCTGATGCGCCAGGCGCAGTCTGCCAAGCGCGGCGTCGATGAATCCGGCGGTACCCCGCGCGAGTTCTGCACCATCACGGTGACCGACGGCATCGCCATGGGTCACCAGGGCATGAAGTCGTCGCTCGTCTCGCGCGAGGTGATCGCCGAATTCGATCGAGCTCACGATGCGCGGCCACTGCTACGACGCGCTCGTCGGCGTGGCCGGTTGCGACAAGTCCTTGCCCGGCATCATGATGGCGATGCTGCGCCTCAACGTGCCGTCGGTGTTCCTGTACGGCGGCTCGATCCTGCCCGGCAAATTCCAAGGTCGCGATGTCACCGTCGTCGACGTGTTCGAAGGCGTCGGCATGTACTCGGCCGGCAAGATGACCGCCGAGGAGCTGCACGATCTCGAGTGCCACGCGTGTCCCTCGGCCGGCTCCTGCGGCGGGCAATTCACCGCCAACACGATGGCGTGCGTGTCGGAGGCGATCGGCCTGGCATTGCCCGGATCGGCTGGGGCGCCGGCTCCCTATGAGAGCCGCGACGTGTTTGCGCTCGAAAGCGGCAAGGCGGTCATGAAGCTTTTGGCCCTTGGCATCCGTCCGCGCGACATCTGCACCCGCGAGGCTTTCGAGAACGCCGCTACCATCGTCGCCGCTACCGGCGGCTCGACCAATGCCGCGCTGCATCTGCCGGCGATGGCGCACGAGGCGGGCATCGAATTCGATCTGTTCGATGTCGCCGAAATCTTCAAGCGCACGCCCTACATTGCCGACCTGAAGCCCGGCGGCAAGTTCGTGGCCAAGGATGTCTACGATATCGGCGGCGTGCCGCAGATCCTGAAAGCGTTGCTCGACGGCGGCCTGCTGCACGGCGACTGCATGACGGTCACCGGCCGCACACTGCGCGAGAACCTCGCAGGCGTGGAGTTCAACAACAACCAGAACGTGATTCGTCCGGTTTCCAATCCGCTGTCGCCGACGGGCGGCGTCGTGGGCCTCAAGGGCTCGCTCGCGCCCGAGGGTGCGATCGTGAAGGTCGCCGGCATGAAGCGGCTGCAGTTCCGTGGTCCCGCCCGCATTTTCGAGTGCGAGGAGGATGCATTCGCCGCTGTCGAGGCGCGCCAATACGAAGACGGCGACGTCATCGTGATCCGTTACGAGGGCCCCAAGGGCGGCCCCGGCATGCGCGAAATGCTTTCGACCACAGCGGCGCTTTACGGTCAGGGCGCCGGCGACAAGGTCGCGCTCATCACGGATGGGCGCTTCTCGGGCGGCACGCGCGGATTCTGTATCGGTCATGTCGGTCCGGAAGCTGCCGTGGGTGGCCCGATCGGTCTTTTGCAGGATGGCGACATCATCGTCATCGATGCGGAGAAGGGCACGTTGGATGTGGAGTTGGATGCGGCCGAGCTCGCGGCGCGCGCCAAGCGTTGGAAGGCTCCGCCAAATGCGTATCAAAGTGGGGCGTTACGAAAATATGCCGATCAAGTGGGACCAGCGCGCAATGGCGCGGTGACCCACGCCGGCGCCAAAGGGGAAGTGGTCTGTTATGCGGACATTTGACAAGGCAATAGCCGCTCTTGCGGCCGCGTTCTTGCTGTGTGCGTGCGTAGTTGGAGCGGCGGCCGCGCCGGCGAAGTATACCTCGCCGCAGGACGCGCTCGACCAGGGCATCGGGGCCTACAACGGCGGCTTCTATGAGATCGCGGTCCCGGCGCTCGAGTATGCGGACAAGGCGCACCTGTTCCTTGCTCCCTACTATCTGGCGCGCATCTACTCCGACAACAACGGGCCTCTGACCGATCATACCAGGGCCTACGAGCTTTATCTGCGGATGGCGGAGGAGCACACCGACGTCGATCCCGACGACGACCAGCGTGCGCCGTACGTCGCCAGGGCAATGACGCAGATCGCAAGCTATCTGATGAGCGGTTTGCCCGCGGCAGGCGTGCAGCCCAATGCGTTGCTCGCTGCGGAGTATCTGCGCGAGGCGGCGCAATTCTTCCGCGATGAGGACGCCCAATTCGAGCTCGCCAAGCTTTATCTGCGCGGCGAGGGCACCGACAGCGATCGCAACTATGCCAAGCACTGGCTGTCCGTGCTGAGCCAGCGCGGCCACGCCGGCGCCCAGGCCTTCCTTGCGGACCTGCTCTGGCGCGGCAAATTCATGCCGGCCGATCCGGTGCGCGCCTTCGCGCTGATCACGCTGGCGGTCACCAACGCGTCGCCCTACGAGCGCGTCTGGATCGAGGACATCTACCAGAACATCTATTGCGGCGTCGCTCAGAGCGTGCGCAAGCAGGCGACGGGCCTCGTTGCAGACTGGCGCACGCGCTACAGCCGCAAGCCGGACGTGCGCGATCGCTCGGGTCTGGGCATCTTGGATACGCAGGCAAATCGCACCTGCGGAAACGGTGAGCCGGTTCCGCTGGTATCGGGTGCTTCGGCAGTCCAGACCGCGCCGGCAATCACGCCTGGACCCGCGCCGCAGGACTTCGTGAAGAAGGCCGGAGGGACGGATTTGCATGATGTCGGTGCCAGCGTGCCGGCGGTTCCTGCAGCGCCGCAGCCGCTGCCGGCCGCTACGGCGCCTGCTCGCTGAACACACGCGTCTCTAGCCCGCGCAACAAAAAGTCCTGCTCGCAGCAATGCGCGCAGGACTTCTCATTTTGAACTGGACTTGCTGGCTCAGCGCTTGTGCAGGCTCAGCGATGCGGAAGCGCCTTCGCCCGACAGATCGATACTCTGGCTGCTGCCGTTGACGGCGACGCGAATGGTCCCGTGCACGTTGAAATCGCTGTTGTAGAAGCTGCCGCGATAGCGGTTTGCCGACACCTTATAAACCGTGGCGGTCTGCGAAGCTTTGCCGGAGCTCGTGGCGCACGTGGCCTGCACCGTATAGCTGTCGCCGCCGTTCCGCTGATAGCTCGCGCGGCAGCTCGCTCGTTCCTTGTTGCCGGTCGAGAAGGCAACCCAGCCGCCGCCGCTCCATGAGCCGGCGAGGTTGGGGCCGGGGTCGGCTGCGCTGGGACCAATGAGGCTTGCGACCGCAAGAGCGCACAGCGGCAGCACGAACCACTTGTGCCGCGTGACCGAACGGGCTGCTCGCGCACTGGTAGACTTTTGCAAGGAGATCGGATTGTCCATAGCTGACCCTTCAAGTCGCAATCGGCCAACAACCAATCCCGCCAGTTTACACGAGATGGCGCCGGTGAGGATAAGTGGGGCCCCTTAGTGGCGGCGACAATGGCGGATATTCGTAACAAGAGGCTGAACGGCAACGCGCCAGAAAACCCGCTACCGGTTTCTCTTTGACGGCGGGTGCGAACGCTAAAGCCGCATTCGACCGGAGAAAAACGCCAATCGGCGCATCGCCAACCAATGCAGCGTGCTGCACTGCACTGTTTCCCAGGGAACAGCAACGTGGTGCGCTCAGAGTAAATTGGCCATTCGGCATTTGCCGCGATTTATGTACTGGGCGGCCAAAATCCAAGTCCGACAAATCGCAAAGGAGACGCGCATGCTGCGCTCGACCGGCCGTTTCGTGTGCACGTGCGCACTCGTGTTTGCTGCTGGCTTCGCGCCGGCATACGCCGGCATGCAGAACGATCTGGAGCTTTGCACCGCCGCCCAGGGGCGCTCGTCCGCTGCGGCTTGCACGCGCGTCATGAACAGCGGGCGGCTGCGCGATCAAGACGTCTACATCGGCTATTACAACCGGGCGGACGCCTACGAAAAAGCCGGAGATTTCGCCAAGGCGCTGGCCGACCTCGACAAGGTCATCGAGATCAAGCCGAAGTTTGCGCGCGGATACCTGGCGCGCGGCCTGGTGCAGGACGATCTTGGTGCAACCGACAAAGCGCTGGCCGATCTCGATCGCGCCATTGTGCTCAAGCCGGATGACGCGGGGATTTATGTCCATCGCGCCACGGTGCTGCGCGGCAAGCGGGATTTCGAAGGGGCCCTTGCTGACCTGAAGAAAGCGGCGGACCTCGACCCCAAGCGCGAGAAAACACCTCTGCAGCGGGCGATCGTGCTGGCCGAAAGCGGCGACATCAAAGCCGCGAGCGACGCGGCGGATGCGCTCTTTGCCAGCGGCACGCCGGATGCCGCTACCTATTACGTTCGCGCGACCGTGGCCTTCTTCGATGAACGCATGGATGCGGCGCAGAGCGATCTCGAGCGCGCGCTCAAGCTCAATGCCAGCTTTGCCGGTGCGCATACGCTCATGGGGCGCATCGAGGAAAAGCGCGGAAACGCTTCCAAAGCGAAGGCGCAGTACGAGACCGCGCTCAAATCGGTGGCGCAGGAGTTCGACCGGCGGCTTGCCGTGAAAACCGCGCGTGAGCGGATCGCCGCGCTCAAGGATGTGACCGCCAGCGTCGCATCCAACCAGCAGCATGAGCCCGAGCCCGACGTTGCGGCCGCTCCGGCACCTGTCTCGGCATCCGAGTCCGCGCCTGGCTGCAAGCGGTTCCTGCCGGCGACGGGCACGATCATCTCGGCCGACTGCGACTAAGCTAAACGCCACGCTAGACGTCGAGCTCGATCCACACCGGCACATGGTCGGACGGCTTCTCCCAGCCGCGCGTGAAGCGGTCGATGCCGGCAGCCTTGAGCCGGTCGGCCGCTTGCGGCGACAGCAAGAGATGGTCGATGCGGATGCCGTCGTCCTTCTGGTAAGAGCCGGCCTGATAATCCCAGAACGTGTAGACGCCGGCCTGGGGATGGCACAGACGCACGGCGTCGGTCAGGCCGTCGTTCAGCAGCCGGCGGAACGCCGCACGACTTTCGGGCTGATAGAGCGCGTCGTCGCGCCACGCCTCGGGCCTCCGCGCATCGATCGGCTCGGGGATCACGTTATAATCGCCCGCGAGAACGAGCATCGCCTCCTCGCTCAGCAGCGCGCGCACGTGCTTTTCCAGGCGGCCGAGCCAGGCAAGCTTGTAGGCGAATTTCTCGCTCGCGATCGGGTTGCCGTTCGGCAGGTAGATCGACGCGACCTTGAGCGCGCCTGAGGGCACATGCACCCGCGCCTCGATGAAGCGCGCGTGCTCATCGGCGCCGTTGCCGGGCAGGCGGGGGGTAATATCCTCGAGCGGCGGCTTGGATAGGATGGCGACGCCGTTGAAGCCCTTCTGCCCGTGCACCGCGACGTTGTAGCCGAGCTCCTCGATCGCCGCGGAGGGGAAGCCCTCGTCGACGCTCTTGATCTCCTGCAGGCAGATGACGTCGGGCGCCTCCTGGCGCAGGTAGACGAGCAGCAACTCGATGCGCGCCTTGACGCCGTTGATGTTCCAGGTGGCGATTTTCATGCTGCTCGAGATCGATCCGCTTGCAGGGAGACTCACCGCCGTTGGCGAAACCCGCTCGGCTTTTTGTCAATTTCGCTCACGTAGCGCAACCCAAGCTTAAGATATCGGCGCCCCGTGTGAGCATCTTTTCAATCAAACCATGGTCTCATCACGCGTGCGTCGCCGGATGTGGGCAAAAGCCGGCGCACGCGCAAAGAGATCAGGGATTGTGAGATGGACCACATGACACGCCGCCACGTGCTCGCTGCAGCTGGAGGTTTGGTCGGGGCGGCGGCTTCCGCGCATGCGGCTACCTACGGCAATCCCGACGAGCCCGCCCAGGGCGCGATCAACACCCTCAACAATCCCTCGAGCACGACGGTGCCCGGACCCAACAACCCGGCGCTGTCGCGGCAATTCCCCGGCGCGTTCACCCCGCCCGCGACCGATGTCGGCGAGCTGCCGATGTTCTGGGCGTCCTTCAACAATGCCCCGCGCCGCATCCAGGACGGCGGCTGGGCGCGTCAGGTCACGCAATACGACTTCCAGATCTCCGAGGAGATCGCCGGCGTCAACATGCGCCTGACGCGTGGCGGCATCCGCGAGCTGCACTGGCACCTCTTCTCCGAATGGGCCTACGTCACGGCGGGCTCCTGCCGCATCACCACCATCGACGCGCAAGGGCGCGCCAACGTCGAGGACGTGCACCAGGGCGGGCTGTGGTACTTCCCCGCCGGGCTGCCGCACTCGCTGCAGGGCATCGGCGAGGACGGCTGCGAGTTCATCCTGTGCTTCGACGAGGGCAAGGCGTCCGAGTTCAACACGCTGCTCTTGACCGACTGGATGGCGCACACGCAGCCCGATATCCTGGCGCTCAACTTCGGCGTGCCGGCCGAGACCTTCAAGAACATCCCGCTGCAGGATCTCTACATCTTCCAGGGCCAGATGCCGGGACCGATCGAGGCCGAGCAACGCCAGGCCGCGGGCGATGCCGGGCTGCCGCAGTTGCGTTCGGCTTTCCAGCTCTCCGAGATCGCGCCCGTCGCCAAGACTCGGGGCGGGGAAGTGCGCATCGCCGACAGCTCCAACTTCCCGATCGCGACCAACATCGCTGCGGCGCTCGTCACCATCCATCCCGGCGGCATGCGCGAAATGCACTGGCACCCCAACGCCGACGAGTGGCTTTACGTCATCGCCGGCCAGGGCGAGGCGACCGTGTTCAACACCGGGCCCAATGTCGTGACGCAGAACTTCAATCCGGGCGATGTCGGCTACATCAAGCGCGCGTACGGGCATTACCTGCGCAACACCGGCAAGGAAGATCTCACCTACCTCGAGGTGTTCCGCGCGCCGCACGTTGTCGATGTCTCCCTGTCCGACTGGCTGAGCCACACGCCCGCCGCGATGGTCGCCCAGCACTTGCGCATCGACCCGGTCACGGTCGCGCAGTTCCCGAGCAAGAAGCCGATGGTGCTGCCGGCCTGAGCCGGCGCTCTACTTCCGCACTCCGCGTGCGCCTTTATCCTCGCGGGGTTTCCCCCGAGGGTTTGCGTTAGCGAAGGGAGCGCGGGCGCCAAGCGCTGCAATCCTGTCGCGACTTTTTAGGGCACCGCTATAGCGCCCGCGCACGGATCTCTCATGGCCGAGGGTGCGGACACGACCGCAGCGAGCTTGGGCTCCAACCTGCCTGGCAGGCCATCGTCCCGGAGCCGCCGGCGGCTGCCGCGTAACTGCACGCAGCGGCCGTTGCGGAAGGGCGTCCATGCGTCCTGTTGCCATCGCGCATAGCCTCGGTCGCACGACCCGGAATAGGACAGAGCTGTCTGCACCGGCACACGCAACGGAACGTGTGACGGCTCATCCGGGACCGTTCCCCGCCCCGCGTCAGACGCTCAAGCTTGTCGCGTCCCTTCGTCGGGCAGGGATGAGGGGAGTATGGGCGCGCGAGAGAGGGCGGGGATTAGATTTGTGGCTAATTAAATCGGGCAAGCGCCGCACGAACGACCCACATTCTTAAACGAGGGCCAATAGGGTGCACGCGGAGAGCCATGGAACCTGCGGCCGGTCGGAACCATTATGAGCAGAGCCTGCTCAGCGGAAATCAGCGTTCCTGCCGCACTTGCCTGCGTTCGGGTCAAGCGAGACGAGTTCCCCGCTTAAATCTAGTTTGCCCGGCCGTACACGTGCGAGAAGGAGACAGTTGTGAGCAAGCTGGGCAATGTACCCACGGGCATTGAGGGCCTGGATGACGTCCTTTCTGGCGGGTTTGCGCGGGGGCGCCTGTTCTTGCTGGAAGGAAGTCCGGGGACCGGCAAGACAACGATCGCCCTTCAGTTTCTGCTGGAGGGATTGAAGTCTAAGCAACCAGTTCTCTACGTCACACTGTCGGAAACGCGCGATGAGCTGACAAGCACGGCTCACTCTCACGGCTGGACGCTTGGCGATGATTTGCAGATTTTTGAATTGCAGCCGCCTGAGAGTGCGCTCGATCCCGATGAACAGCAGAGCATCCTCTACTCTTCGGATTTGGAGCTCGGCGAAACCATCCAGGCGATTTTAGCGGAGATCGAGCGTATCAATCCATCGCTGGTCGTCCTCGACAGCCTTTCGGAGATCCGTCTGCTGGCGCAGAGCTCGCTGCGGTATCGCCGTCAACTTCTGGCGCTGAAGCATATTTTCGCAAAGCGCGGGACGACCGTCCTGCTGCTCGACGATCTCACGACTGACACCCTCGACAAGACCGTGCATTCGATCGCCCACGGCGTGCTGCGGCTGGAAGAGCTGTCTCCCGACTACGGGGCCGAGCGGCGGCGCCTGAAGGTGATCAAATACCGTGGTCAGCCCTACCGTGGCGGCTACCACGACTTCGAGATCAAGACCGGTGGCGTGCAGGTCTTTCCACGCCTGGTGGCTTCGGAGCACAAGGGTAAGTTCGTCGTCTCTCAGCTAAGGAGCGGCATCGCGGAGCTGGATCTCCTTCTCGGCGGCGGGGTCGAGACGGGATCGAGCACGTTGGTGTTGGGTCCAGCCGGAAATGGCAAGTCGCTGCTGGTGCTGCAGTACGCCGATGCCGCTCTGCGTCGCGGCGAAAAAGTTGGCATGTTCATTTTCGATGAGGAGATCAATCTCCTCTTCCGGCGCGCCAAAGTCCTGGGCATCGACCTTGCGCACTTCCGGGAGAAGGGCCTCCTCTTCATAAATCAAGTCGACGCGGCCGAGCTTTCTCCCGGCGAGTTCTCCCATCAGGTGCGGCAATATGTTGAGCACCGAGGCGTCCAACTCGTCGTGATTGACAGTCTCAACGGGTATCGCGCTGCGATGCCGGAAGAGCGCTCACTTCTCCTCCACATCCATGAGCTGCTTCAGTATCTCAATCGCAAGGGTGTCAGCACGTTCCTCACGGTTGCCCAACACGGCTTGGTCGGCCACATGGAGTCGCCGGTGGACGTGACCTACCTGGCCGATACGGTGATTTTGATGCGCTTCTTCGAAGCCCAGGGGCGCGTACGCCGAGCGATTTCCGTCGTCAAAAAACGGACCGGTGAGCACGAGGACACCATTCGTGAGTTCGTAATAAGCAACAAAGGCCTGAGCGTAGGGCCGGTGTTGAAGCACTTCCACGGCGTGTTGCGCGGCGTTCCGACGTTCGTCGGTGCGGGTGGGTCAGATGACGCGTTGTTGAAAGAATAGCGATGCCGTTTGGCGGTCCCAACTCTGAACGGGCGCTCATCCTGCTGCGAAAGCGTGACGCCGAAGTCGCGTCGAACCTCCTCACCGAGGCATCCTTCGCCGTCAAGACTTGTGCTGACCCGGTAGAGCTCGTCTCGGAACTCGCGGGTGGAGCCGGTTTTGTCGTGATGAGCGAAGAGCTCGCAGCGCAAGCAGCGGTGATTGCGGGTGTCGGCGAATGGATTAAAGACCAACCGCCCTGGTCCGATCTTCCGATCATCCTGCTTACAGGTCGAACCGACGCCCCAAGCCGTGCCCGCGTTGCGGTGGCCGTTCAGGAAAAGTTCGGCAACATCAACTTTCTGGAACGCCCGTTCCATCCGACCACCCTCGTGAGCCTGGCGAGGACGGCCATACGATCGCGGCGCCGCCAGTACGAGGCGCGGGCCTTGTTGGCTCGCTACGAGCTGCTTGCCCGCGAATTGCAGCACCGGACCAAGAATCTTCTCTCCGTGGTCCTGTCGGTCGCGTCCGCCAGCTTGCGGGAAGGCGGCGGGGGCGGAGAGGCGCTCGTTGCGCGCCTGCATTCGCTCGCGCGGGCGCAGGATCTCATTTTCGAGGAGGGCGGGGGCGGCGCGCTGCTGGAACACATTGTGCGCAGTATCGTCGACAGTTTCGGTGCGCGGATTTCCGTTGAAGGACCGCCGGTGTTTCTCAAGGCCGGTGTCGTTCAGGGTTTTGCCCTTATCGTCCACGAGTTGGCCACCAACGCGGCGAAATACGGAGCGCTGACCACGCCGTCCGGCAGCGTCGCCGTTCGCTGGGGCCTGAATAGCGGAGTGGAGGAGCCCACGATCACTTTCACCTGGCGCGAGCAGGGCGGCCCGCCGGCCGCTCCGCCCGAGCACCGTGGGTTCGGCACGCTCTTGCTGGAAAGGGCCGTAGCGAGTTCGGGCGATCCGCCGCGCTTCCATTACGGCCCGGCCGGCTTCACCTACCAGATCACTGCCTCGTGCCGGTGAACGCTACATCGCGGCGTCGCGCACCGGGCGCGGCGGGCTCGTAGCGACATCGAGCGGGCGTTGCAGCTTTTGTGCCGCCAGCATCATCGCGCGTTCCGCCAGCGCTGTGATCGTCAACAGCGGGCTGACGCCAATGGCCGAAGGCACCGCCGCCCCGTCGCACACGTAGAGCCCCTCGTGCACACAGTGCGGCCCCCGGCTCGGATCGAACACGCGCCCGTCCGGCGCCACAACGCCCGTCTCCGCCGTCTCGCCCATGCCGCAGCCGCCGAGCGGATGGGCGATGATGCGGTTGCCGCCGAACGCGGTCATCGCGAACGGGTTGGCGTTGAACTCCCCGCCCATGGCCTCGATCATCGCCTTGACCTTCTTCTCCGCACGCACGCGCGCAGGCGCGTCGCTGTAGCCCGGCCAGTCGACGACGACGCTGTTTTTCTGCAGCCGCAGTGGCCGCTCGCATCGTCGTGCGCGACGACATAGTAGAGTTGCGCGCGCGAGAGCTGGTCGCCGTAGATGCCCTGCTTGAACACGCGCATGGCTCTGGAGAATCGCAGATCGAGCAAGTCCTTCATGGGCGCGAGGTGCGCCATCATGGTGAGCATCGTGCCGTCGTGCACCCACAGCGGCCCGTCTTCGTCGCCAAGGTCGATCAGCGCCATGCTGTGCGGGCCGACCGGGGGCGCGCCGCGCGGTCCCTGGTTGGGGAAGCCGGTGGCGATGGCGTTGACCGGCGCCTCGAGGTTGCCGGCGATCACGAGGTCGTCGCCGTTGGCTGAGAAATTCTGCCCGAGCTTTTCCGAGAGTGCGAGGCCCTGCTCCTGTGCGCGCAGCAGCAGCTCGTTGGTGCCGAGCGTGCCGGCAGCGAGGACGACGATCGGCGCCTCCATGCGCCGCGTGACGCCGGGATTCGCGGGATCCTGGACGATCACCTCCCACATGGCGGAGCCATGCTTTGCATGGGCGCCGTGCTCGATCTTGGCGATCGAAAGGACTTTGGTTTCGGTGAGCACGGTCGCGCCGTGATCGACCGCGTCGGCGATGTAGGTGATGCCGACGGTGTTCTTGGCGCCGACGTTGCAGCCCGACCAGCAGTCGCCGCAGTGCCGGCAGGCGTATTGCATCACGCCGGCCGCGTTCAGCCCCGGCTTGTGCGAGATCGTCATCGCCGGCAGCTGCGCGGCAACGCCCGCCGCTTCGGCTGCTTTGCGCATGCCGGCGTACTTCGCGAAGCGGTCGGGCTGGGAGACGGGCGCAACGCCGAGCATGGTCTCGGCGCGTGAAAGCCCTTCGAGCAGCAGCCCGTCGCTCAGGACTAAATCCGGCCATCCGGACTTGCGCAGCCGGTCTAGGTTGGGGCGCAGCGCGATGCCGGCGTTGATCAGCGACCCGCCGCCCAGCCCGGATGCGCCGAACACGGTCAGCCCCTTGCCGACCGAGAGATAATAGAGCCCGGCCGGATCGCCGATTTTTGGCGCGCGCCCGGTCAGTCGCGTCGTCTTGCGTCGCGCCTTGGCGGTGACGGGAAAATTGCCGGGGCGCCAGACGCGTCCCTGCTCGAGCACGGCGACGCGCAAGCCCATGCGCGCAAGGCGCGAGGCCGCGACGCCACCACCGTAGCCGGACCCGATCACAAGTGCGTCGTAGACCGGCATCGCGCCGCCGGCTGGCTGTGCTGAAAAATCCATGGAACGCTCAATCCGCTGCGAAAAAATCTATCGCGGGGGGTCTCTGACGAGTCGTTCTCGGATGGGGGGAATTGCAGCGGGTGCCGGGGAACGTGCCTAACGCTTCGTGACGCTCGGCGAGGCGATGCAACTTAGATCGCGCCGATTTGCGCCGAGCGAACGCCCCGGGCTGGCGGGACGGACGGAGCTAGACCGAGAAGGAGGTGCCGCAACCGCACGACTGAGTCGCCTGCGGGTTCTTGATGCGGAACGAGGCGCCCATCAGGTCGTCGACGAAGTCGATCTCGGAGCCGGCGAGGTAGGGCAGCGACACCTGGTCGATGACCACCGTGGCGCCGGCGCGGTTCAAGATCACGTCGTCGGCGGCAGGCGCGCCCACGAGATCGAACTTGTACTGGAAGCCCGAGCAGCCGCCGCCTTCCACGCTCACACGCAACGCCTGCGCCGCGGCTTCCCCGGCCACGATCTGGGCAATGCGCTGGGCGGCGCGTTCGGTGACGGTGACGGGCTCGCTCATGAAATCACGTCCAATGGGTGCCAGTCTTGCTGGCGGGCTCGTTTAGGGAACATAAGCATACGGTGATTTAGTTGAAAGGCCCGGTTGAAAGAGGGCGCTTTTTTGGGCCGAAGTCCCAATACAGAGCTGTTGGCAGGTATTTCCCACCAAACGAAGGCCGGCAATGGACGATTCCCCCAGCGATGCGGGCGGATACGGCGAGAGCCTCAGCCCCGGGGCGCGGGCGCCGGCGCGTTATGCCGCGAGTGCCATTCCCTCGCGCGGCCGCGAGCACGCCGAGCCCGAGTGCTTAACGCGCAGCCCGTTCCAGCGTGACCGCGACCGGGTGCTGCACGCGACCGCCTTCCGCCGTCTCACCTACAAGACTCAAGTGTTCGTCTTTCACGAAGGCGACCATTTCCGCTCGCGGCTGACGCACTCGCTCGAGGTGGCGCAGATCGCGCGCACGGTCGCGCGTCAGCTTCGCCTTGATGAGGATCTGGCCGAGGCGATCGCGCTCGCGCACGACCTGGGCCATCCTCCGTTCGGGCATGCGGGCGAGCGCGCGCTCGATGGGGTCATGCACGGCTACGGCGGCTTTGATCACAACGCGCAGAGCCTGCGTGTCGTCACGCGGCTTGAGCGCAAGTACGCGGGCTTCGATGGGCTCAACCTGGCGTGGGAGACGCTCGAAGGTCTTGCCAAGCACAACGGGCCTTTGCCGGCGGGGACGCAAACCGCCGTCGCGAAGGTGGCGCGTGGCTTGGAACACTGGCGCTCGCTCGAACCCGCAACATGGCCGTCGGCGGAAGCGCAGGTGGCGGCGCTCGCCGACGACATCGCCTATGTGTCGCACGACATCGACGACGGGTTGCGCGCCGATCTCATATCCATCGACGATCTCAAGTCGCAGCCCATGACGGGGCCGCTGCTCGCAGGCGGTCGCGCGACGCAGGGCGATGCCAAGAGCCGGCGCGTCTATGAGCTGATCCGCGCCATGATCACCGACATGATCGCCGACCTCGTTACCGAAACGCGTTCACGGCTCGCCGCCCTCGAGCCCACCAGCCCCGACGACATCCGCAAGTCCGACGGTCCGGTCGTCGCGTTCTCCCCGGCGATGGCCGCCGACATCGCCAGGCTCAAGGCGTTCCTGTTTGAGCGCGTCTACCGCCACAAGCACGTCATGGCCATCATGGATGACGCCGAGCGCATCGTGCGCGATCTCTTTGCGCGCTATTTCGCCGAGCCCGGCGCCATGGCCGAAGCCTGGCATGCCGCCTCGGGCGGATTGGACGAGCACGCGCGCGCGCGCCTCATCGCCGATTTCGTCGCCGGCATGACCGACCGCTACGCGCTGCTCCAGCACCGCCGACTGTTTGACGCCACACCGGAATTGCGTTAGGCGGCGCAATGCGGGTTGGCCGTAGTTCTCGGTCGATTCCACCCCCTTTTCGTCATCCCGGCGTCGTGGCAAAGCCACGCTCCGCGTGGACGGCCGGGATCCACGACACCTGGCGTGGCAAAGTGTGGAGAGTTGCGTGGATCCCAGCCTCCGCCGGGATGACGTTGGGAATGGTCGTCTGGCACCATTCAGCATCGGTGAGATACCCATGAACGTTTTCGCGCGCGTGGAAGCTCGCATCGCCGCGGCGATCGAAGCGCTGCAAAAGTCAGGCGCGCTGCCCGCCGATCTTCCTGTTGCCGCCCTCGAGGTCGAGTTCCCGCGCGATCCGACCCACGGCGATCTGTCGGCGAACGCGGCGCTCGTGCTGGCCAAGGCGGCGCGCATGAAGCCGCGCGACATCGCCGAGCAACTCAAAGGCGAAGCTCGCCGGCGATCCCGATATTGCTTCAGCCGAGGTCGCAGGGCCGGGCTTCCTCAACCTCACGATGAAGCCTGCCTTCTGGCAGAGCCTCGTCAGCACGATCCTTGAGGACGGCAGCTACGGCCGCTCCAACGTCGGCAAGGATCAGACCGTCAATCTCGAGTACGTCTCCGCCAACCCGACAGGCCCGATGCACGTCGGCCATTGCCGCGGCGCGGTGTTCGGCGACGCGCTTGCCAACCTGCTGGCGTTCGCGGGCTACGACGTCACGCGCGAGTACTACGTCAACGACGCGGGCGGGCAGGTGGACGTGCTCGCGCGTTCGGTGTTCCTGCGCTACCGCGAGGCGCTGGGCGAGGACATCGGCGAAATCCCGGCGGGGCTTTATCCCGGCGACTACTTGAAGCCTGTCGGCGCGGCGCTGGCCAAGGAGCATGGCGCGTCGCTCGTCGACATGCCGGAGGAGCGCTGGCTCCCGATCGTGCGCGGGTTCGCGATCGACAAGATCATGCCGATGATCAAGGACGACCTCGCGGCCTTGAACATCAAGCACGACGTCTTCTTCTCGGAAGCGTCGCTGACCCAGGGCAAGAACGACAAGGTGAAGGCGGCGATCGAGGCGCTGCGCAAGAAGGGGCTCATCTACGAGGGCCGGCTGCCGCCGCCCAAGGGACACGAGGACGAGGAGTGGGAGGATCGCGAGCAGACGCTGTTCAAGTCGACGGAGTTCGGCGACGAGGCCGACCGCGCGCTGATGAAGTCGGACGGCAGCTACACCTACTTCGCCGGCGACGTCGCCTACCACTACGACAAGCTGCAGCGCGGCTATCAAGCACCTCGTCAACGTGTTCGGCGCCGACCACATCGGCTACATACCGCGCATGCTGGCAGCCGTTGCAGCCTTCACCGGCGGATCGGTCGAGCGCGATGCCAAGGGCAAGCTCAAGTCGTGGGCGACGAGCGGCGGCTCGGCCGATCTCGCGATCAGGGTCGTAAATCTCGTCAAGCTGTTCAAGAACGGCGAGCCGTTCAAGATGTCGAAGCGCGCGGGCACCTTCGTGACCTTGCGCGATGTCGTCGATGAGGTCGGCCGCGACCCCGTCCGCTTCATGATGCTCTATCGCAAGGAGCTCGAGCCGCTCGACTTCGACTTCGCCAAGGTGACCGAGCAGTCGAAGGACAATCCGGTCTTCTACGTGCAGTACGCGCACGCGCGCGCGGCGTCGGTGTTTCGCAACGCGCAAGAGGCGTTTCCCGATCTCGGCCGCGACAGCGAGAAGGTGCGCTCGGCCGATCTTGCGAAGCTCACCGACGTGGGTGAGCTCGACCTCATCAAGCGGCTCGCGTTTTTTCCGCGATTGATCGCCGGCGCCGCGCAAGCCGAAGAGCCGCATCGCATCGCATTCTATCTCTACGAGCTGGCGTCTGCGCTGCACGGCCAATGGGCGCGTGGCAACGAATCGCCACAATTGCGATTTATTCAGCCAAATGATCGGGTTACGACTGCGGCACGTCTCGCGCTCATTGCTGCCACACAGCAGGTGATATCTTCGGGTCTAACGATCCTTGGCGTCGAGGCACCAGATTCCATGCGCTAGAACTCTCGATTCGCATGGGTATGGTGTAGAAAGAAGTCTCGAGGGATTCTCAACATATGGCTCGCTCCCACGCTGCACCGACGAATGGCGGATGGCCGGCGCCTCAGTCCGCTCCCGATCAAGATCCGCGCAGCCAGCGCGCTGCCCCTGCCGGAATGCGACCGGCAGCGCCTGGTGCACAGGGTGCACCGGCCCAGGGTTATCCCGCCCAGGGTGGTTTCCCAAGTCAGCCGGCTCCCAACGGCGGCCCCAACGGCGGCTATGATCCCCAGCACGGCGGCTACAGCTACCCGCAGGGTCAGCCTCGGAGCCACGACGGCGCCGCAAGGTTCGCGTCAGGGCCTGAGCGGCCTCGATCCTGCCCAGCAGGGTTTCGCAAATCCCGGACCGCAGCGCGGCTTTGCAGCTCCGCAGGGCGGCCCCGCTCCCGCCGGATACCGTCAGGCGCGCCGCAGCTCCCTTTGCCGGCGCCGCGCGCCAGCCCGAGACGATGACCGCCGCAGCTGGCTACGATCAATGGTCGGTTCCCATGCCTGGACAGGACACTCGCGGATACGATCTCGGAAACTACATGCCGTCGGGCATGGGCCAGGATGAGCTCGGCGCGGCGCCGCAGCAGCAGGCGGACTGGTCGCTGCGGCGCACGGCTATGACCCCGCGCTCGATCCCGCCTACCAGACGCAGCTCGGCTACGACGGCCAGGGCGGCGCGCTGGAGCAGCCCTATCCCGAAGAGCACGCCGAATACGACACCGCCGAGCCGCGTCGCGGCAGCTGGGCGCTGCGCATCGCCGGCGCGATCGTGGTGGCGGTCGGTCTCGGCTACGGCCTGGCGCAGGGCTACAAGATGATGCTGGGTGGACCGTCAGCCGATGGTGCGACCCCTGTTGTCAGGAGCGACGACGCTCCGACCAAGACCAAGCCGACCGATCCCGGCGGCAAGCAATTCGCGCACACCGACAGCAAGGTCATGGGCCGGCTCGGTGAGCCGCCGCCGAGCGCCGATCCGTCGAGCTCTGCCGCGGCCGAGCCGCCGGCTGCTCCAGAATCCGCTGCAGCACCCGCCGAAGGTGACCCCAACGGCGCGCGCAAGGTCACGACGGTGATGGTCGGCCGCGATGGCTCGATCATGCCGCCGGAAGCTCCCTCCGAGCCCGGCGCCAATGCAAGCGCCGTAACCGTCCCCGGTGTCACCATGGTCGACGGCTACGGCGGAAATTACCCCGGTGCGGGTGCTCAGGCCGCTGGTCCGCCCAAGGACCAGGCCGCACGCCACCCCGTCGTCGTCAATCCGCCCGCCGCCGAGCAGCCGGCTGCCGTCGTCGCCAGTGCGCCGCCGAGCGCCCCGGCCGACCCCGGCGCCGAGCCTGCTGTCGATGCAGCGCCGGCTCCGCCGCCGGCCGCTTCCACGGCTGAGACGGGCGCACTGCCCGCGCCCAAGCATCCCAAGGTCAAGAAGGTGGCTGTCGCTGCCGCAGCTCCGATGGGTGAGCCTGCCGCCGCTGGCGATGCCGCTGCTGCCCCCTCGGCTGGTGGCGCCAACGGCTACGTCGTCGTGCTCGCCTCCGTCCCGGCTTCGGGTCAGAGCCGCCTCGTCGCGCTCAAGAAGTTCGCCGACATGCAGCAGCAGTACGGCACTGTGCTGCAGAACAAGACGCCCGACGTGCGCGAGGCGAACCTCGGCCAGAAGGGCATCTATCACCGGCTGCTCGTCGGACCGCCGGGCTCGCGCGCGCAGGCCAGCACGCTGTGCACCGAGCTCAAGACGGCCGGCTACAAGGATTGCTGGGTGACAGCGTACTAGGTCACCCATCGGGGGCCGCGATCGCGGCCCGCGACCCAGTGCCGGTCAGGCGCGAAAGGGGTGTATCTCGCTTCTTCCCGGATGAGGGGCTCGGCACCACCGGGCGCCTTTTCGTCGTGGTAGTACGGGGAGATCATGAGAACGGCGTTGATCACGGGCCTGCAGGGCCCCGCCTTGACGCGGGACGAAGCGGCCTTCCTCAAAGACATCCGTCCGGCAGGCGTCATTCTGTTTGCGCGCAATCTGGACTCGCATGACCAGATCCGCACGCTGCTCGACGACGTGCAGACGGCCGTCTGGGCCGAGAACCTCCTCATTCTGATCGATCAGGAAGGCGGCCGCGTGCAGCGCCTGCGGCCTCCGCTCGGGCGCGCGTTGCCGCCGGCGGCGAAATATGCGCAAGCCTACGCGCGCGACCCCGCCGCTGCGACGGCCGCAGCCTTCGCGGTCGGGCAGCTGATGGCGGAAGACCTGCGCGCGCTCGGCATCAACACCAACTGCCTCCCCGTTCTCGATCTACCCGTCTCCGGCGCGCACGACATCATCGGCGATCGGGCTTACGGCACCACGACCGAGCAGGTGGTCGCGCTCGCGGGTGCAGTCGCCCAGGGGCACCTCGCCGGCGGCGTGCTCCCGGTGATGAAGCACATCCCTGGTCACGGACGCGCCACCGCTGACAGCCACGAGGCGCTTCCGGTCGTGACCGAGAGCCGCGCCACGCTCAGCGCCACCGACTTCGCCCCGTTCAAGGCATTGCACACTCTGCCGGCGGCGATGACCGCGCACGTCGTCTTCCGCGATATCGATCCCGACGCGCCGGCAAGCACCTCGCCAATCGTGACGCGCGACATCATCCGCGGCGAGATCGGCTTCGACGGGCTTCTGATGAGTGACGACCTCACCATGAAGGCGCTGACGGGGACCATCCGCGAGCGCGCCGAGCGCGTGATCGCGGCAGGCTCCGACCTGGTGCTCCATTGCACCGGCGATCTGGCCGAGATGCAGGACGCGGCTGCGGGCTCGCCGCCCCTGAAAGGACGGGCGCTGGAGCGGCTGCAGGCGGCATTCTGGCGCTTGAGCACGCGCAAGCCCTTCGATAAGGCCGCGGCAGAGCAGGCTCTCGCCCGGCTGCTCGAAGGTTCCCCGGGCGGTACTGAATCAGTGTAATCTCGATCCTATATGCATAGGGAACGATTGCCATTTCGGCGTCATCCCGGCTGTGGATACCACTGTGGAAATCGCATGAGCGCTGAGGCCGAGGAAAACAACGAGGCGATTGCTGCCTGGGAGGACCCCCAGGTCGGCGACGGCCTCGATTCGGATGGCGCGCTCATCGTCGATGTCGCGGGCTATGAGGGGCCGCTCGATCTGCTGCTGGCGCTCGCGCGCACGCAGAAGGTCGATATTTCCAAGATCTCGGTGCTGGCGCTCGTCGACCAGTACCTCGTCTTCATCTCGGAGGCGCAGAAACTGAGGCTCGAGCTCGCCGCCGACTATCTCGTCATGGCGGCCTGGCTTACCTTCCTCAAATCGCGCCTGCTGCTGCCGCGCGAAGGTCCCCAAACCGAGGACGTGAGCGCCGAGGAGCTGGCGCGGCGCCTGTCCTTCCGCCTGATGCGCCTCAACGCCATGCGCGAGGCCGCAGCCCAGCTCATGAACCGCATGCGGCTCGGGCGCGACGTGTTCCAGCGCGGCATGGCGGAAGGCACCAAGACCATCCGCGAGACGGAATACTCGGCGACCGTCTACGACCTGCTGCACGCCTATGCCGACCAGCGCCGGCGCACGATCAAGGTCGGACACGTGGTCAAGGCACGCTCGGTCTGGTCGATCAAGGATGCGCGCGTGCGCCTGGAGCGCCTCATGGGCGACGTCGCCGCCGCCACCGACTGGGTCGCCTTCGACAACTACCTCGAGCGCATGGTGGTCGCGGTCGAGGACAACAAGACGGCGCTTGCAAGCTCGTTCGGCGCCACGTTGGAAATGGCCCGCGAGGGCCGCGTCGAGATCATGCAGGACGGGCCGTTCGCGCCTATCTATATGCGTCCGCGCCAATCCTCCGGCCAGTCTTCGGCTGGTGCGCCCGATGCCGAGTGGCAACGCGTCCTTTAAGTCGCAAATCGCGTCGAACAGAATCGCATGACGAAAGAGAAGCGCATGGAGCCGCCCCGTCTGAGCCTGGTGCCGCCGAGCCAGGACGTGAACGACAACTCGCCCGACAGCGAGGACGCGGACGCGCGCGCTGACGCATCTAAGGCTGGTGCATCCAAGGTCGCCGCGCTTCCGTTTGCCGATCATCGCGAGAAGCTGCGCATCCTCGAAGCGCTGCTGTTTGCCGCGACCGAGCCGGTCGACGAGGCAAAGCTCAAGAGCCACCTCGACGGCGCGGAAGACATTGCCGACCTGATGGAGGAGCTGCGCGCCTTCTACGCCGGGCGCGGGGTCAATCTTGTCCGTGTCGCCGGCAAATGGTCGTTCCGCACGGCGCAGGATCTGTCCTACCTGATGGAGCGCTACGCGCTGCAGGAGCGCCGCCTGTCGAAGGCCGCGCTCGAGACGCTGTCGATCATCGCCTATCATCAGCCGGTCACGCGCGCCGAGATCGAGGAGATCCGCGGCGTGACCACGTCGGTCGGCACGCTCGATATCCTGCTGGAGACGGGCTGGGTGCGGCTGCGCGGGCGCCGGCGCGCGCCGGGCCGGCCGGTGACCTACGGGACGACCGATACGTTCCTCAGCCACTTCGGCCTGGAGAACATCAAGGATCTGCCGGGATTGTCGGAGCTCAGGGCATCGGGTCTGCTCGACGGCAACCTGCCGCCCGACTTCAGCGTTCCCGAGCCGAGCGACATCGCTGCATTGATGCCGGACGAGCTGCCGCTCGATGCAACAGAGGACGACGAGGACGACGAAGCCGAGGACAGCGACGAGCCCGAGACCGAATAGCTTTTCGCTTCAAGGCGCTCCGCCGTCGCCGGCAAGAAAGACGAGAGTTCTTAATGTGTTAGGCGCATACTGGCGGATGCCGTGCCCTTGCGGCCCTGGCGCCTTTCTGCAATAGGTTGCTCAGAATTTCAGCACGGTCCAAGGAGTGTCCGACATGGGTCTGAGCGGCTGGCATTTGCTCATACTCGCGCTTATCGCGGTGCTCATCTTCGGGGGCAGCGGCCGCATCTCGTCCCTGATGGGCGACGTGGCCAAGGGCATCAAGAGCTTCCGCGCGGGCCTGTCTGAGGACGACGAGGAAGACAGGCCGCCGCAATCGCCGCCGACCAAGGTCATCGATCACACCGCAACGAAGACGACCGAACGCGACCGCGACGGCAGCAAGACCGGTTGACGCATACGCGTGACCGCCGCGCCGGCCGTTGAACGTGTCGGCCGCATCGGACGTTGGCGCATGGGACGTTGGAACCGCGCATGTTCGACATCACCTCCAGCAAGCTGCTGATCCTGGCGATCGTCGCGCTGATCGTCGTCGGTCCCAAGGATCTGCCGGTGCTGCTGCGCACCGTCGGCAAGTACCTCGGCATCGTGCGCCGCCACGCGAACGAGTTCCGTGCGCAGCTCGAGGAGGCCATGCGCGAAACCGAGCTCGAGGACATCAAGAAGGAATTCGACAACTTCGGGCGCGAGATGCACGCCTCCATCGAGGATAGCGCCGCCGGCAAGCGCACCCGGGAGATCATGCGCGGCAAGGTCGATGACGCCGCCGAGGGTCCGGCGCCGCAGCTTGGCTCTCCCGATGAAGCCGCCGTGCCCCGCATGGAGAATGGCACCGAGTTCTGGCCTGGAACCTGGCGCCGAGCCTGGTACCGAGCCTGGGCCGTTGATGACGCCGATCAAGCAAACCGGGACAGAGCGGTGAGCGAGGTCATTGAGCGGCCCGGCCAGGACGACATCGACGCCTCCAAGGCGCCGCTGCTCGAACATCTGGTCGAGCTGCGCCAGCGCCTCATCTGGTCGCTCGTCGCCATCGGGCTGTCGTTCACCGTCTGCTTCATCTTCGCCAAGCAGATCTACAACATCCTGGTGCTGCCTTATCGCTGGGCCAGCGGCAGCGACCAGCCGATCGAGATGATCTACACGGCGCCGCAGGAATTCCTGTTCACGCAGATGAAGCTCGCGTTGTTTGGCGCGGTGTGCATCTCGTTCCCGATCGTCGCCATCCAGATCTACAAGTTCGTGGCGCCGGGCCTCTACAAGAACGAGCGCAAGGCGTTCCTGCCGTATCTCATCGCCACGCCGGTGCTGTTCATGCTGGGCGCCGCGCTCGTCTATTTCATCGTCATGCCGATGGCGATGCGCTTCTTCCTGTCGATGCAGGAGACGGGCGGGCAGGTCGAGATCCACCTGCAGGCGAAGGTGTCGGAATACCTCGCGCTGATCATGAACCTCATCATCGGCTTCGGCATCTGCTTCCAGCTGCCCGTCGCGCTCACGCTGTTGGCGCGCGCCGGCATCGTCTCGGCTGAGATGCTGCGCAAAGGACGCCGCTATGCGATTTTGGGCATCACGGCGGTTGCCGCATTCCTGTCGCCGCCCGATCCCTTCTCGATGCTGGCGATGATGCTGCCGACGATCGGGCTCTACGAGCTGTCGATCTGGGCGGTCGAGCGGGTTGCGCGCCAGCAGGCCGCCGCGGCGGCGCAGCCCAAGGCTAGCTAGCGATCTTGACCGGCTTCATCCTGGACGTGTCGACCTCCCGCTCGGCGTGCCAAAGGTCGTAAGCCGACTGCATGTTGAGCCAGGAGGCAGCCGACGTGTCGAAAATAGCGCCGAGACGCACCGCCATCGCTGGTGTCACCGGCTGCTTTTCGGCCAGGATGTCGTAGAGGGACTGTCGCGAGATGCCGAGTGTACGCGCAAGTTCGGCCTTTGCCACGCGAAGTCCGGGAAGCACGACCTCGCGCAGGAAGGCTCCAGGGTGGGTCGGACAGCGATCGGTTGATCTTTTGGATGGCGCGGCCATGCTCAGTGATAATCCTCGAAATCGACGTTGACGGCGTCTTGATCGTGCCAGGCAAATGTTATGCGCCAATTGGCCGACACGGACACGGCATAGCGCCCCTTGGAGGTGCCGGACAGCTTGTGAAAACCGAGGCCCGGCAAGTTCATGTCGTCGGGTTGCGTCGCTGCGTTCAGGCGGTCGAGTATCATGGTGATCCGGACGATCCTGTCGGCCGGCAATTTCGACGCATCGTCGCGCTCCCAGAACCGCTTCAAGGCGCGGCTGCTATACGAGACGATCATGGGAACGTCCTATCGGACGCGTCATGCGACGTTCCGCGATCACGCTATGAAGATTGACGTTTCTGCTCGATCATAATGTAAGCTAACACATGACATAGTGTCAAGTAATGCCTTACATATTGAAGCCGCTGGACCGGGTCTAACTGGCGGCATATACGAGCGCCAGATCATTCACTCTGAGAGCAGAGGCGCGACGTGTTCGACATCAAGTGGATCAGAGACAACGCGCAAGCGTTCGACGCCGGCTTGGCGAAGCGCGGACTGGCGCCGCTGTCGGCCGAGCTGATGGCTCTCGACGAGGCTCGGCGCGAGCACGTCACGAAGCTGCAGGAGGCGCAGGCGCGGCGCAACGCGGCGTCAAAGGAGATCGGCCAGGCGAAAGCAAAGAAGGACGAGGCGGCGTCGGCCAAGCTGCTCGAAGAGGTCGCGCGCTTGAAGGAGCTGATCCGCGCGGGCGAGGAGGAGGAGCGGCAACTCGATGCAAAGCTCAAGGATGCGCTCTCCGTCATCCCCAATTTGCCGCTGCGATGAGGTCCCGCTCGGCAAGAGCGAGAAGGACAACAAGGAGGTGCGCAAGGTCGGCGCGCCGCCGAAGTTCGCTTTCAAGCCCAAGCCGCATTTCGAGATCGGCGAAGCGCTGGGGCTGATGGATTTCGAGACGGCGGCCAAGATTTCCGGCGCGCGGTTTGTCGTTTTGAAGGGGGCCTTGGCGCGGCTCGAGCGCGCGCTCGGGGCGTTCATGCTCGATCTGCACACCACGCCGGCCAAAGACGGGCTCGGCGGCTACAGCGAGAACAACGTCCCGCTGCTGGTGAAGGATCAAGCCGCCTACGGCACCGGTAACCTCCCAAGTTTGCCGAGGATTTGTTTCAGACATCTCGCCAAGACTCTCGACGCGTGCGATATGCAAGTGCATCGAAGATTTCGACCGCCAGATGAAGGCCTGGCGGGTTTTGAGCGCACGGCAATCGCGCGAACTGAACAAGCTCGACCGAACTTGGAATGCGATGCTGAATACGAAGATCGCTCGAAGACGTGCTAGACTTGGAATTGCGACCGAGGTCTCAACGCATCGCGTACTCTGGCTCATCCCCACCGCCGAGGTGGCGCTCACGAACTTCGTGCGCGAGTCGACGCTCGATGAAGCCAAGCTCCCCATGCGCCTGACCGCGTTGACGCCGTGCTTCCGCTCGGAAGCCGGCGCGGCCGGCAAGGACACGCGCGGCATGATCCGCCAGCACCAGTTCACCAAGGTCGAGCTCGTCTCCATCACCACGCCCGAGGAGAGCTCAGCCGAGCACGAGCGCATGACCGCGTGCGCCGAGGAAGTCTGAAGCGCCTCGGGCTGCCGTTCCGCACCATCCTGCTGTGCACCGGCGACATGGGCTTTGCCGCGCAGAAGACCTACGACATCGAGGTGTGGCTGCCGGGCGAGGACACCTACCGCGAGATCTCCTCGTGCTCGGTGTGCGGCGATTTCCAGGCGCGCCGCATGAACGCGCGCTACCGGCCGAAGGGTGCGAAGGATATTCGCTACGTGCACACGCTGAACGGCTCGGGGCTCGCGGTCGGGCGCACGCTGATCGCGGTGCTTGGAAAACTACCAGCAGGAGGACGGCTCGGTGCTGATCCCCGAGGCGCTCGTGCCCTACATGGGCGGCATGACCAAAATCGAGAAAACGCATGACCGGCCGCTCCGCCATGACGGGGGAGGGGGACCTGTTGGTGCCTGGGCGGCCGAGGGTTTCATGCCGGCCCGATCTCTCAGCACACGTGCGCAGCCCGGGTCCGCCGTGACGGGAGCGGTGTGATGCGCATCCTGATCACCAACGACGACGGCATCGGCGCGGAAGGCCTCAACGTCCTGCGCACCATCGCGCAAGGATTGTCCGACGATGTCTGGGTGATCGCGCCCGAGAAGAACCAGAGCGGCGCCTCGCACTCGATGACGCTGCACGAGCCGATACGCCTGCGCCAGACGGACGACCGCACGTTCATCATCCGCGGCACGCCGACCGACTGCGTGATCATGGGCGTGCGCCACCTGCTGCGCGACAAGCGCCCCGACCTCGTGCTCTCGGGCGTCAACCACGGCTCCAACCTCGCCGAGGACGTGACCTACTCGGGCACCATCGCGGCCGCGATCGAGGGCACGCTGCTCGGCATCCGCTCGATCGCGCTGAGCCAGACGGGTGGATCGCTCGAGGAGGGCGACATTCACTGGGAGACCCCGCTCAAGCACGGGCCGCAGCTCATCTCGCGGCTGCTCGCGGCCGGCTGGCCGACCGGCATCGTGATCAACGTGAACTTTCCCGCCTGCGCGCCGGGCGATGTCACCGGCATCGAGGTGACCGCGCAAGGCCGACGCGATCAGGCAGCGCTCGACATCGATAAGCGCAGCGACCCGTGGGGCACGCCCTACTTCTGGTTCGGCTTCGACCGTCCGCCCTCGACGCTGGTTGCGGGCACGGATCTGGCCGCAATCGACGCGCGCGCGATCTCGGTGACGCCGCTGTGCTTGAACCTCACGCACGAGGCGACGTGCCGGGCGCTCGAGAAGGCGTTTCCGCCGCCGGTCACCCCCGCAGCGCGCAAGCGCGGTTAACAGACGTTCATTCCGTTGGCGCGAGTCAGCCTCGCCGCCGCCGTGGCGCCAACATCTAGACGCGTCTGCGTCCTGATCGCAGCACAATCAAGATGTACTCAAATTGGGTGCGCGAAAGCTGCCATCAATGACGTTGAAGCAGGGGCAAATCTGCCGGCCGTTAAGTCTCCGTTAACCCCTTAACGGTTAATCAAAGGTTGGCAGTAAGGGTGCGTATCATGATGCGTTTGAAGCATTCCACACGCGGCGGCGCTTCTTTCCCTCTCACCTTCCGGCATGGGGCGCTCGCGCTTTTTGCCGTGCTAGCAGGCGGATGCAGCGCTGAAATCTCGCGCTTCGATTTCCCCGCCTTCAGTCTCGCCGACGACAAGAAAGAAACGCAGACGGCCTCCTTGCAGGAGCCGAACGGCTCCAATCGCGGTCCGAGCTATCTCGGCAACGAGGGTCGCGGCGGTTATACAACTCCGCGCTCCAACGGCGACAGCAACGTTGCGATGGCGCCGCTGTCTGAGCCCCAGAACGGTTACGGCGCGGCTATGGCGATGATCGCCGCGGCGGCGCGCAGCCTGCGCCGTCCTACCGGCCGGCACCTTCGGCGTCGCGTCAGGGCGAGGCCGTCGACGTGCAGCCGGGCGATACGCTCTATGCGCTCTCGCGCCGCCATCACGTCTCGGTCGCCGAGCTGATGGAGGTCAACAGCCTCTCCAATCCGAATTTGCATCCGGGCCAGAAGATCTATCTGCCCGCCGGCACGACGGCACAGACTGGCGGCTATCCCACGCAGGCGGCGGGATATCCTGCTCAGTCGCCCGGCTATCCCGCTCAAGCTGCCGGGTATCCCGCGAGACCGGCCGCACCGGCCGTGCAGCCGCGCCAGGTCGCAACCGTTGCCGTGCCGCCGAGCGTGTCGCCGTCGGTTCGCGCGAAATACGACGGCTCCTACACGGTGCACGACGGCGAGTCCGTCTACAGCATCGCCAGGCAGGTCGGCGTGCCCGTTGCAGAGCTGCAGCGCGTGAACGGCATCACGGATTCTCGCTCCGTGCGCTCAGGCACAGTGCTCAAGGTTCCAGGTGGCGCCGGCTCCGGTGCCAGCGATGCGGTCGCCGAGGCCGCGCCGCAGCCGCGCACGCAGGTTGCTGTCGTGCCGCCCGCCGCTCAGCCCGATGATCCGCCGGCCGCGGCACAGCCCGCGCCGGGCGCTGCCTCGCCGCGCTCGCCAACCGTCATCAATCGCCGCAACGAGATCTCGACCTCGGGTACCGAAGTTGCCACCGGCACGATCACGCCGCCGCCGGTGCAGCCGCGTGCGAGCGCCGCTGCCGGCGACAAGCTGCGCTGGCCGGTGCAGGGCAAGGTCATGGTGGCCTTCGGTCAACGTGACGACGGCACCCACAACGACGGCATCAACGTGTCGGTCCCGCAGGGGACGCCCGTGCATGCCGCCGACGCCGGCACCGTCGCCTATGCCGGATCCGAGCTCAAAGGCTACGGCAACCTCGTGCTGGTCCGCCACGAGAACGGCTGGGTCACCGCCTACGCCCACAACGAGGAACTGATGGTCAAGCGCGGCGACAAGGTGCAGCGCGGCCAGGTGATCGCCAAGGCCGGACGTACCGGGTCGGTCGACCAGCCGCAGGTGCACTTCGAACTGCGCCAGGGATCAAAGCCCGTCGATCCGCTGCCGTTCCTCGAGCCGCGCACATAGCGTCGCGCGTTTAAATGCAAAAAGGCCGGCAGCGCGCCGGCCTCGGCAGTTCCTGCAAAGCAACCATTCCCGGTTTGTCAGTCGATCAGCACCGGCGTCTTGCCGATGAGCGCGCGGTCGTCCACCTGCCGCGCCAGGAACTTGGCGACGTCGGCGCGGCTGATGAAGCCGCTGCGCCAGGTGCGCGGCTCGATCAGGACCTGATAGGTGCCGCGCGAGGCGCCGCTGGTGAGGGCGCCGGGGCGCACGATCGTCCAGTCGAGCGCGCTCGCCTTGATCATCTGCTCGGCGATGTCCTTGTCGTCGTAGACGCGCTTCAAGAGCAGCGGAAACAGCACCGATTCGTAGAGGAAGCCGCCGTGCCCGCGGCTGTCGCCGGCGCCGAACCCCGTGACCGCGATGAGCCGCTTCACGCCGCGCGCGCTCATGGCATCGACCAGCACGCGCGTCGCGCGGGAAAAGAGCGTGGTCCCCTTGAAGACGGCATCGGCGCTGAACGCGACGCCGAGCGACTGCACGACTGCATCGACGCCGGTGAGAGCCGCTTCGACAGTCGCTTTGTCGAGCGCGTCGCCCGAGATTTTTTCGAGCTGGGGATCCTCGATCGCAATCGCGCCGGCGGAGCGGGCCAGCGCGCGTACGCGAAAACCGGCTGCCAGTAGCGACTTAACGGTTTCGAGCCCAATCCCGCGGCTCGCTCCGATCACCAGTACGGTCGCCATGAGGTCCTCGGCAGGAGGCAGGAGGCAATGGGCAGTAGGCAAAAGGCAGTCGAATGGGCGCGCTCAGGCGTTCAGCGCCTTGCGGATTTTCTCAGCATGCATGCCGAGCACCTCGGGCCGCTCCATCGCGCGGCTGTGCGGCATCAGGGGTACGCCCTCGTGGCGCGGGATGATGTGGTAGTGCAGGTGGAACACCGTCTGCCCGCTCGAAGCCTCGTTGAACTGCACGACGGTGACGCCGTCGGCGTCAAAGGCCGCCTTCACCGCGCGTGCCACCCGCTGCACGACGGGCGCGAGCCGCGCCAGCACCTGAGGGTCGGCGTCGAGCAGATTGCGCGAGGGCGCCTTGGGCACGATGAGCGTGTGGCCCGGCGCCTGCGGCATGGCATCCATGAAAACCAGCGCGTCGGCGTCCTCGTACACCTTCTGCGACGGGATTTCGCCGCGCAGAATCTTCGCGAAGACGTTGCTGTCGTCGTAGCTCATGCGGCCTCCGGTGCGGAGGTCTGTTAAACGGCGCGGCCCCGCGCGCGTCAAGCGGCGCGCGCGCCTGGACTTTAGGCGCACCACTTTCGTTGGCGACAGGCTTCAGGCTTGTTTAACGCGCGCCGAGGGGACGGCCAGCTTGGCGAGATTGGGCAACTTGCGGGAGGCGGTGACGAGCGGCTCTTCAATCCATCTGTGCACGACGATTGCCGCTGCAATGCAGACGACGAGCGCCGTGCCCCATGCCAGTGAGGCTCCGGCGAGCCCGGTCAAACCGGCGGCAACCGCAAGTTTGAGGACCACCCCCATGGCCGGGGCATGTATCAGATAGAGCGCGTAGGACGCATCTCCGAGCAGGAGCCCCGCACGCCACTGCGGCCGCCAGCCCTGACGCTCCAGCGTCACCAGACCGAAGAGCAGCAGGCAGGCGATGGCGCCGAACGCGGCTGGGCGAAGATTGAAGTCCCATGCGGCCAGTGCGTCCGGGAAAAATATGGGCACCTTGATAACGGCGACGGTCGCGACAAACCCGGCGCCGGCGAGCCAGAGAGCGGGCCGCGCCAGGTGTTCCCACCAGCGGCCGCGGACGATCAATCCCACGATCACACCCGCCCCGCACTGCGCGAAGGGCCAGACTTTGAGGAAGCCGAGGGGGGCATCGAAACCCATCACAATCGAAGCGAGCTGCCAGATAGCCAACGTAGCAATCACCAGGATGCCGGCGATCCGGCTCACGATCAGCAATCCAAACAGCAGGTACATCAGCACGAAATATTGCAGCGTCCAGGCGACGAACAGAACGGGCGCTCCCGTGCCGCCGACAACGTCGGGATCGAGCGGCATGAGCACGGCGCTTTTAAAAAGCAGCACGGGGTCGGTCGGGACCTCTGTCGCGTGCACGAGGCTTTGAGCGACCCACACCGCGACGAAAACGACGAGATACAGCGGATAGATACGAAGCAACCGCCGCCAAAGGTAGCGGGGCAAGCGGTCCGGCTGGTCGACGTCGCGCCAGCTGTGCAAGGCGAAAACGAAGCCGGTCAGGACAAAGAAGAAATTCACCCCGGCCGAGCCGTTCGCCGTGAAAAGATGGGAGAACAGAGGTTCACTGAAGTACTTGGGCTCAGCGACCTTGCCGCCAAGATGCCAGAGCACGACCAGCAGGGACGCCGCAGCTCGATAGAGCCGCATCGAGTTGAGCACCTCGCGACGCTGCGCGGCAGCGCCCGGCGCGGGCATATTTGATCTGCTTTCCCCCATTACCCCACCAATAAAGTGGCCGCGGCCTCCCCCCGAGGCGCGCAGGCGCGCTTTCAGTGGACAAACTATAATTACAACCTATGATTGCATAGTCAAGCATGGCGCAACCGCAGCGGCTCAGGGCCCTTTGCGGTAGGGGGCGTATTCCTTGAGCGCCGCGCCGGTGGCTGCCACCGCGGCGCGCTCCTCCTTGAGGTAGCGCGCGATCGCCCGGCGCAGCGCCGGGTCGCCGATCCAATGGGCCGAATAGGTGGTGACCGGCAGGTAGCCGCGCGCGAGCTTGTGGTCGCCCTGGGCTCCGGCCTCGACGCGCTTCAAGCCATGCGCGATGGCGTACTCGATCGCCTGGTAGTAGCAGACCTCAAAGTGCAGGCACGGGTGGTGCTCGTTCGCGCCCCAGTAGCGGCCATAGAGGCAATCCCCGCCGATGAGGTTGAGGGCGCCCGCGACGTAGCGGTGGCCGCGGCGCGCCATGATCAGCAGGCAGCGGTCGCGCATCGTCTCGCCCAGCAGCGAGAAGAAGCGCCGGTTGAGATACGGGCGTCCCCATTTGCGCGCGCCGGTGTCCATGTAGAAACCGAAGAACGCATCCCAGTGCTCTTCGGTCAGCGCCGCGCCGGTGAGGAGGTCGATCGTGAGGCCGCCGCTCACCGCCTCGGACCGCTCTTTGCGCACGGTCTTGCGCTTGCGCGAGGCGAGCTTGCCGAGGAAATCCTCAAACGTCGCGTAGCCGTCGTTGTGCCAGTGGAACTGCTGGTCGGTGCGCAGCAAGAAGCGCTGCGATTCGAGCGCCGGCCATTCCTCCTCGGCCATGAACGTGACGTGCAGCGAGGAGACGCCGACGCGCTGGGCGACGGTCGCCGCCGCCGCACCAAGCAGCCGGCGACGATCCTCGATGCCGGGACCGGGTGTGACCAGCAGGCGCCGTCCAGGTACGGGTGAGAACGGCACCGCCGCCTGCAGCTTGGGATAGTAGCGCCCGCCGGCCCGCGCATAGGCGTCGGCCCAGGCGTGATCGAAGACGTACTCGCCCGAGCTGTGCAATTTGACGTAGCAGGGCAGGCAGCCGGCGAGCGTTCCCCCTGCGTCCTCGATCGTGATGTGATGCGGCAGCCAGCCGGTCTGGCGCTCGCCGACCGTGCCCGCTTCCTCGAGCGCGTGCAGGAACGCGTGGGATACGAACGGATCGAAACGGGCAGGATCGGGGTTGGCGCACGCGTCCCAGGCAGCCGCATCGATGTCGGCGATGCGGGCTGAAACCCTCGCCACGGCTTCTGCTGGCTTTTCCGCGCGCGTCACTCCTCGTCCCTCTCAGTGCCGCACTCTCCGGCGGTCAGGGCTCATAGCCCTCGAAGATCGGCGCGTCGGCCCACCGTGCGGCGATCGCGCGCTCCTCGGGCGAACGCACTGTCCAGGTGAACAGCGGCATCCCCAAGACCTCACGCACGAAACGCGTGACCGGGGTCGGCAGGGCGCCTACCTGGTAGGCATAGAAGTCGGGTGCAGCAGAGTGCAATTCAAGCAAGTTACGCAACCGGTAGGCGCGTTCCTCGTCGATGCGCTCGCGCCACCAGCCTTGGCCTTCGTAGCTGCCGGAGACGATCCCGCGCGCGACCGAGGGCGCATATTCCTTCACCGCGACCATCACGCCCGGATCGAATGACATGAGCCCGATCGGGCCGGCATAGCGCTGAGCCTGCTCGGCAATCGTGCGAAGCAGGCGCTGATCGGGGGCATCCCATTCGCTCTTGATTTCGACCAGCAGGGGCACGCGCCCGCCGACGAGTTCCAAAAGCTCGGCGAAGGTGATCATGCTCGAAGCACCATCGCGATAGCGCAGCCGTTTCAGCGCGCCGGCATCGTGGGCTGCGACCGGCCCTGCGCCTTCGATCAGGCGATCAAGCGTCGCGTCGTGAAACACCATGGGCGTTGCGCATTGCGCCGCCCGCAAATCGCACTCGATGCCGTAGCCCTTGGCGATCGCCGCCTCGAACGCCTCGGTCGTGTTTTCGATCCGACCGGCGCCGCGGTCATGCAGCCCGCGGTGTGCGATCGGCTGCCTGAAAGCCGCGGCGTCCCGCATCGCTAGTTTCCGATCAGCAGGATCGCGTCGACCTCGACCGCGCAGCCAAGCGGCAGGCTCGACACCCCGACCGCGGCGCGCGTGTGCTTCCCGGCATCGCCCAGCACCTGCACCACGAGGTCGGATGCTCCGTTCACGACCTGGGGATGGTCGGTGAAGTCGGGCGCGGCGTTGACGAAGCCGGTCAGGCGCACGAGCTGAGCTATGCGATCGAGGCTCCCCAATGCCGCCTTGGCCTGCGACAGGATGTTGAGCGCGCACAGGCGCGCGGCGGCTTGCCCCTGCTCGACGGTCAAATCGGCGCCAAGCTTGCCCTTGGTGACCGAGCCATCGGCGGCCTTGGAAATCTGCCCGGAGATGAAAAGGAGGTTGCCGGCGAGGAACGCGGGCACATAATTGGCAACTGGGCTCGGTGCGTCGGGGAGCACAATCCCTAAGGATGCAAGCCGCGCCTCGACCTTGCCATTCATGTTAGTATCCTTCCACCCGGCCGCGATCACCGCTCGCTTCGCGCGCCTATTTGACCGGGCCCGGGTTGCTTTGCAATGCCGTCATCGGCGACGGCCGGCGATCCAATTGCTCGGGCGTTTTAACGACTGCCAGATAAGCTCAGCTGTTACCGACAGAGCTAAGGGGACGAGAGTAAGAATGGCCGGATCGTCTAAGTTGTGGGTCGCCGTTTTTGGGGGAGCGCTTGCGTCGCTGCCGCTGGACGGCGTGGCGGCGGATCCCCAATCCGCGGCCATCGTGTTCCGGCCCCATCGCGCGGTCTACGAGATCACGTTCGATCACTCGACGCCCGGCTCGGGGGTCGCCGATATGAGCGGCCGCATGGTCTATGAGATGACCGGAAGCGGCTGCAAGGGATACGAGCAGAACATGCGCTTCGTGACGCGCATGACCAATCAGGAAGGGTCGAGCCAGGTCAACGATCTGCGCACCTCGAGCTTCGAGGAAGTCGCCTCGCACCGCCTGCGCTTCTCTTCCAGTCAGTACGAGAACCAGAAGCTGTCCGAAGCCGCTCAGGGAAGCGCCGGTCCGGTCAACGGGGCTGCCGCCACCGAGGTCAAGCTGACAAAGCCGGAAAAGAAGACGGTCAAGCTGCCCTCCGACATCTACTTTCCCATCCAGCACTCGCTGGCGCTCGTCCAGTCCGCGCGCGAGGGCAAGAGCATGTTCACCGCGAACCTCTACGACGGCTCCGACAAGGGCGAGAAATTCTACGAGACGAACGCCGCGATCGGCCGGCGCGTCGAGCCCGGTGCCGATCGGCTGCCGGCGGTACCCAATGCCGACCAGCTCGCGGGGCTTGCCTCCTGGCCGGTCGCCATCGGGTATTTCGAGCCGGGTCCGCGCAAAGCCGACGCGGTTCCCACCTACGAGCTTGCGTTCCGCTTCTACGAGAACGGCGTCTCGTCCAGGCTCTACATCGACTACGGCGACTTCGCGATTCGCGGCGAGCTCAAGGAGCTGACGTTCCTCGAGGAAACGCCTTGCTCGCCGTCGGACAAGCCGTCTCCGGTCGCCAAGCCTTAAGCGTGCCCTCCGCCGTCGGCCTCGCGCTCCAGCACGAGCTGTGCCTTCGCGATGTCCTGCGGCGCGACTGCGCCGGTGGCGGCGAATGCCAGCAGCAGGCTTTCATCGTGCGACAAATGGTCAAGCACGGCCGCCAGCACGCGCGCGGTTCGTGCGTTCTCGCGCAGCTCGGCCGGCCCGATGCCGGTCAGCGCCAGGAAGCGGCCCAGCCGCGGGATGTCCTGGGCGAGGAATGCCAAGGCTGAAACAGCGATGGCCTCGGCCTGATCAACATCCATTCACTTAATCCCCTGAATTTGCCCGCATCGGCGGCGCGGTAGCGTGTGTGCTCTATTTCATTAACTGTTGGTTACGGCTTGCAAAGCAAACTCCGCCCCGGCCGGTTCGTGAGAATCGGTGCAAAAGAGATTTGGGCGTGCGCAAGCGGTTAGAGCCATGAACTTCCACGAGACAAGAAGTGCCGGCGACGTGCGCAGGCCTGAAGTCCGCCCGGGCAACCGGACGGTTTTGATCGTGGAAGACAACGAGCTCAACATGAAGCTCTTCCACGACCTTCTCGCGGCGCACGGCTACGCGACGATCCAGACCCGCAACGGTCTTGAAGCGCTGGAGCTCGCACGCCGCCACCGCCCCGCGTTGATCCTGATGGACATTCAGCTCCCCGAGGTGTCGGGCCTGGAGGTCACGAAATGGATCAAAGAGGACGACGATTTGCGCTCCATTCCCGTCGTCGCCATCACGGCTTTCGCCATGAAGGGCGATGAGGAGCGGATTCGCTCGGGGGGATGCGAGGCCTACATATCCAAGCCCATCTCGGTGAGTGGATTTCTCGAGACAGTTCAACGGTTCGTCGGCGACCCGCGCGCCTGAGGCAACCCCTTGTATTGAGTAGTTGCGAAATATGACGGCTCGAGTTCTTGTCGTTGACGACATCGTTGCGAACGTGAAGCTGCTCGAGGCCCGTTTGGCCGCCGAGTATTTCGACGTTCTGACCGCCGGCAACGGCAAGGATGCGCTCGAGATCTGCGAGCGTGAGCGCGTCGATGTCGTCCTCCTCGACGTGATGATGCCCGGCATGGACGGTTTCGAGACGTGCCGCCGGCTCAAGTCCAACCCCAAGACCCACCACATCCCCATCGTGCTGGTGACGGCGCTCGATCAGGTGTCCGACAAGGTGCGCGGCCTGCAAGGCGGCGCCGACGATTTCCTGACGAAGCCGGTCGACGAGATTGCGCTCGTAACGCGCGTCAAGAACCTGGCGCGTCTCAAGATGCTCACCGACGAGATGCTGATGCGCGCCTTGACCGGGCGCCAGACCGGCATCAGCGAGGACGCGGCCCTGCTCAAGGCCCTGTCCGAGGAACAGGCGCGCATTCTCGTGGTGGACGACCGGGCAAGCTCGTCGGGGCGCCTGCAGGAGTGGCTGGCGCAAATGCACCTGCCCAACGTCGTCGTCAATCCGCGGACCGCGCTGGCCCTGATGAACGAGCAGGAGTTCGATCTTCTGATCGTAAGCCTGTCGCTCGCCGATGCCGACGCGCTGCGGCTTTGCTCGCAGACCCGCTCGCTCGATCGCACCCGGCATTTGCCGATCATCGTGCTGGTGGAGCCCGGCGACGAGGCCCGCCTGCTGCGCGCGCTCGACATGGGCGTCAACGATTACATCATGCGCCCGATCGACAAGAACGAGCTGATGGCGCGTGTCAGAACGCAGGTGAAGCGCAAGCGCTATTCCGACCATCTGCGCAACCGTCTCGAGGAAAGCATCGAAGCGGCGATGATCGATCCGCTGACGGGGCTCTACAACCGACGCTACCTCGAATGCCATCTCTCGCGGCTCGTGGACGAGGCGTTGCGCTCGGGGCGCTCGCTGTCGGTGCTGCTCGCCGACATCGACCACTTCAAGAGCGTGAACGATACGCACGGCCACGACGTGGGCGACGTCGTCCTGAAGGAATTCTCTGCCCGCTTCCGCCGCAACACGCGCTCCATCGACCTGCCGTGCCGTTATGGAGGCGAGGAATTCCTCGTCATCATGCCCGACACGAACATGTCGCGCGCCTACCAGGTCGGCGAACGCTTGCGCGTGGCGATCGCGGCCGATCAGTTCGCTATCCCGGGAGGTGGCGGCATCCATCTGACGGCGAGTGTCGGCATTGCCACGTTGGAGTGCCCCGACGACACACCGGAGGCGGTTTTCCGCAGGGCCGACAACGCGCTATTTGCCGCCAAGCGGCGTGGGCGCAATCGCGTGGCGGCCAACGCGGCGTGATCGCCCGCGTGCTGAAAGATAAATCAATTCAAAGCGTAACCGTGCGGAGGCGCACGCCGGAAGGGCGTGGTCCGTGCAGAGGGGACGGCAGGCCGGTCGGCGGTGATTCGACCGTAGCGTTCACGTCACAGTCAAAGCTAACTTGCGTTAACTAAGGTCCTCTGTCAGATTACGATTTCGTGAGGGGCCTCGATACTATTGGCAATTGCAGGGACGGACCGAGGCCTTGGCCGGTCCCATGCGCGAGTTCGGTTTTCCGCACTGTCAGGTCCGCCGCATTTCCTGATAGTGCGGGAAAATCGTGGTTCGGTCTTAGCGGCTAGAGTGGCCTCCTCGTTGAAGCTGCATCGGGCCAGCCACGGCACCAGGCGGGGAGTCAACGCCCTCTTTGACGATCCATCTGGTTACTAGACCAGGGTCCGTGACTTTCTCGGACTAACTACCCCGCTGCCGAGCGGAGTTGCGGGCCCTGGTCAAGCTTACCCGCCCCCACAATCCTCACCGATGTCCTGTGCGCTCCGTCGAGCGAACGAGTCCTTGCAACTTCATCGTCGCGCATGTGCGGGATGGCCCCGCTCGCGACGAGCGCTGCTACTTGATTTTCGTTTCCTTGAACTCGACGTGCTTCCTGGCGACGGGGTCGTACTTCTTGAACACGAGCTTCTCGGTGCTCGTGCGCGGGTTCTTCTTCGTCACGTAGAAGAAGCCGGTGCCGGCCGTCGAGAGAAGCTTGATCTTTTGCGTTACTGGCTTGGCCATGAGCGGGGGTCCGAACGTCAACTTCAATCAGGGAGCGGCACCATAGCCGCGCCGGGTGGGGTGTCAAGCGAGGGCAAGTGAGCAAGGTTCAGGGGTGCGTGTTCTCGCGCACACTGAGAGCAGGATCGGGTTCAGGTGCAGCGGGATCGTACGCGTCGGGCCCGCCGAAGCCGTGCATTCGCAGCGCCCACTGCAGGCCGATGAGCGCACCTTTGATGCGCGGCAGCAACCACAAGCTGAGGCCGATCGTGATCGGAAACCACATCGCGATGTGCAGCCAGTAGTCCGGGTGGAAGTAGTCCTCAACCATCAGCAATCCACCGATGACGAGATGCCCCACGATCAGGATCGTGAAGTAGGGCGGCGCGTCGTCGGCGCGATGATGGTGCAACTCCTCGCCGCACGACGGACACGCGTCCGCGACCTTGAGATAGGCGCGGTAGATCGAGCCTTGCCCGCACGCCGGGCAACGGTGCGAAGCGCCGCGGCGCATGGCGGCGGCGACCGAGCGAGGCTCAACATCGGATGTGATTGAAACTGGCATGAACCACTCCTCGCGCTCAGGACGGCATTCGTCAACCTGCCAATGGACGCAAGGCACGCGAGCTTTGGTCGCGCTCAGTGCCGCTTGCGCCATTGGCGCTGTCGCGGCCCTTGTCTGACGGGCGTCCCCCGCATGGAAGCCGCGCCTTTCTTCCCCTCGCTCAGCATCTCAAAACGCAGCGCCCCGGCCGAAGGAATGGCCTCCACCAGCCGCACTTCCACCGTGTCGCCCAGGCTGAAGGTCTCGCCCGTACGCTTGCCGACGAGCGCGTGCAGGGTCTCCATGTGTTGGTAAAAATCTCCCTGCATGGAGGAAACGGGCACGAACCCGTCCGCGCCGGTATCTGCCAGGCGCACGAACAGTCCCGAGCGCGCGACGCCGGCGATGCGTCCTTTGAACGTTGCGCCGACACGGTCGGCGAGATGCGCCGCGATAAGCCGGTCGGCGGTCTCGCGCTCCGCCGCCATGGCGCGACGTTCCGCCTCCGAAATCGCGCGCGCGATGTTGGGCAGGCGCGGGATCTCGAAATCCTCAAGCCCGTCGTCGCCGAGCCGCAAGCCGCGGATCAGCGCGCGGTGGACGATGAGATCGGCGTAGCGCCGGATGGGCGAGGTGAAATGCGCATAGCGGCGCAGGTTCAACCCGAAGTGCCCGATGTTCTCGACGCTGTACTCGGCCTGGCTCTGGCTGCGCAGCACGACTTCGTTGACGAGATCGGCGATGGGAGTCGACTTGGCGCGCTGCAGGATGCCGTTGAAGTGCTCGGGCTTGAGCGTGTTCTGCGGCGCGAGCTTGATCTCGAGCGAGGTCAGGAACTCGCGCAGGTTCTGCAGCTTCTCTTTAGACGGCTGATCGTGCGTGCGATAGACGAGGGGTGCGCGCTCGAGCGCCTCCGCGGCCGCGACGTTGGCCTGGATCATGAACTCTTCGATCAGCCGGTTGGCGGCAAGGCGCTCAGGGGTCACGATGCGCGCGACGCGGCCCTGCTCGTCGAGGACGATCTTGCGCTCGGGCAAATCGAGATCGAGCGGCTGGCGGCGGTCGCGCGCCGCAGCCATCACGGCATAGGCGGCCCACAACGGCCGCAACACGTTGTCCATCAGCGGCGCGCACTTGTCCGACGGCTTGCCGTCGATCGCCGCCTGCGCCTCCTGGTAGGAGAGCTTGGCGGCTGAGCGCATGACCGCACGCATGAACGTGTGGCTCTTCTTGTTCCCCTGCCGGTCGATCACCATGCGCACGGCGAGGCATGGGCGATCCTCGCCTTCGCGCAGCGAACACAGGTCGTTGGAGATCTTCTCGGGCAGCATCGGCACGACGCGGTCGGGGAAATAAACCGAGTTGCCGCGCACCTGCGCCTCGCGATCGAGCTTGGAACCCGGGCGCACGTAGTGGGCGACGTCGGCGATCGCCACCAGCACGATGAAGCCGCCGGCATTTCCCGGATGGGTGTCGGGCTCGGCAAAGACGGCATCGTCGTGGTCGCGCGCGTCGGGCGGATCGATGGTGATGAGCGGGGTCTCGCGCAGGTCGGTGCGGCCAGCGAGCGTCGGCGGCGTCAGATGCCGGGTCTCGGCGATGACGCTTTCGGGAAAGTCGTCGGGGATGCCGTGCGCGTGCACGGCGATGAGGCTGATCTGGCGCTGGTCATCCGGGTTGCCGAGCGATTCCAGAACGCGCGCCTGGGGAACGTGAAAGCGGCCCTTGCGCGCGAGATCGAAGCGGACGAGATCGCCGTCCTTGGCCTCGCCCTCGTCGCCCTTCTGGATCGACCAGGAGCGCAGCTGCTTGCGGTCGATGGGCTCGATCGTGCCGCCGCCCTTGCGGATCGCGCGGTAGATGCCGATCAGGCGACGCTTCTCGCGCGGGAGGCGTTTGATCGGTGCAGCCTCGAAGCGGTAGCCGCCGACATCGGGCGCGTCGAGCTCGGTGATGCGGGCAAGCACGCGGTCGCCGATTGCGATTTCGGCCTCGACGTCGGCACCGGGACCGCGACCCTGGCGCGCGGGAATGAGGACCAGCGGACGGTCGCCTTCGGCGCCGTCCCAGACGGCCGGTTTGGCGATCAGGTCGCCGCCGTCGTCGCGCCCGGTGATCTCGAGCACGGTGACGGCCTGCATGGAACCCTTCTTGCGCAGGTTCTTGCGGTCTGCTGCAAGCGTGCCCTCATCGCGCATGGCCGCGAGCGTGCGGTTGAGATCGATGCGCTCCGCGCCGCGCACGCCGAAGGCCTGCGCGATCTCGCGCTTGCCCACTTTGCCCTGGGCGGTTTTCATGAATTCGAGGATTTCGTGCTTGTCGGGCAGGCCGGTACGCTTTGGCGCCTTTGCCTTATCGCCCCTCGGTCTGCGCGCCATGTCAGCGGGCCCAGCAACGGTTCATGCGTGGCTCAAGTCTATGCGTCGGCCGTCTGCGGCTTGGCTTTGCGCGGCTTGGCTGCGCCCTTTGTCTTGGCGGGAGCTTTGGCCTTCAGGTCCTTGGCCTTGCCCGTGTCCTTGGAAGCATCCTTGCCGCCCGCTTCCTTCGCCGTCTTTTCCTTGGCGGCCTTCGGAGCCTTCGATTTGGCAGCGGCCTTGCGTGCCGGCTTCTTGCCGCCGCCCTTGGCTTCGCGCGCTTTGATCAGCTCGATCGCCTCATCGAGCGTGAGCGTCGCGGGATCGCGTCCGTTGGGAATGGTGGCATTGATCTTGTCGTGCTTCACGTATGGGCCGTAGCGCCCCGACAGAACCTCGATCTTGCCGCCGCCGCCGGGATGCTCGCCGAAATCCTTCAACACGGTCGGCTTGGCACGCTGGAACCGGCTCTTGGCGCCGGACGCCTTCTCGGCGATCAGCGCAACGGCTCGGTTGAGGCCGACGCTGAACACCTCCTCCACGCTCTCGAGGTTGGCGTACATGCCATCGTGCAGAATGAACGGGCCGTAGCGGCCGATGCCGGCCACGATCGGGTTGCCCGTCTCGGGATGCAGGCCGACCGGGCGCGGCAGAGACAACAGCTTGAGCGCATGCTCGAGGTCGACGGACGATACTTCGACGCCCTTGGGAATGCTCGCGCGCTTGGGCTTCTCGTCCTCGGAGCCCTCGCCCAGCTGCAGGTAGGGACCAAAGCGCCCCGTCCGCAGCGTCACGGCGAGGCCTGATCTCGGGATCCACGCCCAGCGGCTTGCCGTCGGGGGTCGAGGCCTGCGCATCGCCGGTGCCGGCGTCGGCGAGCTGGCGCGTATAACGGCACTCGGGGTAGTTGCCGCAGCCGATGAAGGCGCCGTACTTGCCGGAAATCTTCAAGCTGAGCCGGCCGACGTTGCACGCAGGGCAGGTGCGCGGGTCCGCGCCGTCCTCGCGCGCGGGGAAGATGTGCGGGCCCAATATCTCGTTCAGCGCTTCGAGCACATCGCCGACGCGCAAATCCTTGATCTCGTCGACGGCGCCTGTGAACTCGCGCCAGAAATCGCGCAGCACGTCCTTCCAGGCGAGCTTGCCGTCGGAGATGAGGTCGAGCTTCTCCTCAAGGTCGGCGGTGAAATCGTATTCGACGTAGCGCTTGAAGAAGCCTTCGAGGAAGGCGATGACGAGCCGGCCTTTGTCCTCGGGGATGAGGCGCTTCTTGTCGATGCGGACGTAGTCGCGCTCCTGCAGTACCGCGAGCGTCGAAGCGTAGGTCGAGGGGCGGCCGATGCCGAGCTCTTCCATCTTCTTGACGAGCGTCGCCTCCGAATAGCGGGGCGGCGGCTGCGTGAAGTGCTGCTCGGCCTCGATTGAACGGTCGGTGACACGATCGCCCTGGTTGAGCGGCGGCAGGCGGCGAGTATCGTCGTCTTCCGCGACCGCATCGTCCTTGCCTTTGTTGGCGTGCAGGCGCTCGTCGCGGCCCTCCTCGTAGACCTTGAGGAAGCCGTCGAATTGAATGACGGAGCCGGTCGCGCGCAGCGTGTAGACCTTGCCGTTGCGCCCCTTGACCTCGATGTCGGCGGTCGTCTGCTCGACTTCCGCCGAGGCCATCTGGCTCGCGACCGCGCGCTTCCAGACGAGCTCGTAGAGGCGGGCCTGATCCTTCTCGAGGTACTTCGCGACATCGGCCGGCTTGCGCGCCACGTCGGTCGGGCGGATCGCCTCGTGCGCTTCCTGGGCGTTCTTGGCCTTGGTCTTGTACTCGCGGATGAACGGCGCGACGTAGCGCTTGCCGTAGTTCCGTTCGACCGCGCCGCGGATGGACGCGATGGCCTCGGCCACGATCGTCACGCCGTCGGTTCGCATATAGGTGATGAGACCGACGGTCTCGCCGCCGATGTCGACGCCTTCATACAGGCGCTGGGCGACCTGCATGGTCTGCTTGGCCGAGAAGCCGAGCTTGCGCGAAGCGTCCATCTGCAAGGTGGACGTGGCGAACGGCGCGTACGGATTGCGCTTCACCGCCTTCTTCTCGACCGAGACGATACGGAATTCGCCCTTCTCGATGGCCGCCTTGATGGCGTTGGCTTCGTCGCCGGTCTTGATGTCGAGCTTCTTGAGCGTCGTGCCGTCGATGGCGTTGAGGCGCGCGGGGAATTCATCGCCGCCGGCGTTCGCAAGCTGGGCCTCGATCGTCCAATACTCGTCGGTCCTGAAGGCCTCGATCTCGGATTCCCGGTCGCAGACGAGGCGGAGTGCCACCGACTGTACGCGTCCGGCCGAGCGGGCGCCCGGCAGCTTGCGCCACAGCACCGGCGACAGCGTGAAGCCGACGAGATAGTCCAGCGCGCGGCGCGCCAGATAGGCGGAGACGAGCGGGGTATCGATCTCGCGCGGCGCGCTCATGGCGGCGAGGATCGCCTGCTTGGTTACCGCGTTGAAAGCAACGCGCTCGACCAGGGTGTCCTTCTTGAGGGCCTTCCTCTGCTCGAGGATCTGCAGGATGTGCCAGGAGATGGCCTCGCCCTCGCGATCGGGGTCCGTGGCCAGGATCAGCTTGTCCGCCTTTTTGACGGCGTCCGTGATTTCTTTCATTATTTTCTGGGACTTAGGGTCGACGTCCCAGTGCATCTCGAAGTCCTTGTCCGGCTCGACCGACCCATTCTTGGAGGGCAGATCGCGCACGTGGCCGAACGACGGGATGACCTTGTAGTTGCTGCCCAGGTACTTGTTGATGGTCTTGGCTTTGGCAGCCGATTCGACGATTACGACGTTCATTTCTGACTTTCAGGATGAATGCGCTGGGTCCGGGGCTTGCGAAATTACGCGGCTTTGTGTCCGCCAATGGCCCGGCCGGGTCCGCTCGGCGGGGAACATGGGAGAGGAATGGGGCGGTGTCAAACCGGCTCGGGGTCGCTCCAGCGTTGAACGATGCCCCATGTTGCTATCTAAGATAGTAAATGATATTCAGCACCCCATAGGGTTGCAATTCATAGTTCCGAGGCTCCGAAGCGATGATTGCTGGGCCAGAAGACCCCAATGGCAGCACCGGATCGCATCCGGGCCGAACCAAAAGCGAAACGCTCAGCTATGTCACCGACATTATCGAGGAGCTGAAGCGCCTGGCGGATAAGTCGGGGTATCGCACACTGGGGGCGATCCTGGCGGCGGCGTTGGCAGAGGCGCGCCTGCAGAGCGAAGAGAGCGAGCGCTAGCGGCCTTGCTGCCTACGGCGCGCGCGCTCGCCTATACGGCCAGTTCCCGCCTACACGGCCAGGGAGACGAGGCCGTTGCCGTGTCGCGAAATGCGCCCGGCCAGCGACAACTCGATGAGCGCGATCTGCACCGAGCGGATGGCAAGGCCCGTCGCCCGCACCAGGCTGTCGACGTCGACGGGCGCCGGTCCAAGCGCGACGAGCACGCGGTCGAGGTCGGTTGATGACAGCGATAGGGGTGTCAGCGGCGGCGCGGTGGGCTTCTCGGCGTGCGGCTCCTCGGCGTACGGCATCGCGGCCGGCCGCGATGTCATCGGTGCGAGGGCGGAGATGAGATCGTCGGCGTCGGTAACGAGCGTCGCTCCCGACTTTAACAGCTTGTTGGTTCCTTCGGCGCGCGGGTCGAGCGGATGGCCCGGCACGGCGAACACCTCACGGCCCTGCTCGGCGGCATAGCGCGCGGTGACGAGCGTGCCGGAGCGGCGCGCCGCCTCGATGATCAAGACGCCGAGCGAGATCCCCGAGATGATGCGGTTGCGCCGGGGAAAGTCCTTGCCGCGTGGCGTGAAGCCGATCGGCATTTCGGTGAGGAGGCAGCCGCGCTCCGCAATCCTGTGATGCAACGTCTCGTTCTCGGGGGGATAGATATTGTCGATGCCGCCGGCCAGCACCGCGATCGTGCCGTGCTCGAGAGCGGCCTCGTGCGCGACGCCGTCGATACCTCGCGCCAGCCCCGAGGCGACGACGTAGCCGGCGCGGCCGAGCTCGATTGAGAAGTGGCGCGCTAGTTTTGCTCCGGCGGCCGAACATTGCCGCGAGCCGACGACGGCGACGGCGGCCCTGTCAAACAGCCCCCGATCACCCTTGGCATAGAGCAGCGGTGGCGCGCCATCGACGGCGGCCAGCGCTGCCGGATAGCCGGGCTCGATCATGAATAGAAGAGTGGCGCCGGCCTTGTCCGGCTCGTTCCATCTCGGCTTCGGCGTCCTCGCGCGGACATAGCCGTATGGCGCGCCCGCCGCGCCGCGATAATTCCGGCACCGCCGCCAGCGCCGCCTGCGCGCTCCCGCAATGGCCGATCAGGTCGCGGAACGTAACCGGCCCGATGTTCTCAGAGCGTATGAGGCGCAGGCATGCGAGCCGCTCCTCGTGCGTGAGTTTCGCGCCGGAAGGAGCGGCGGCGAGCGCAAACTCGGCTTGCTGCGGATCAGGCTTGGGCACCGATCTTGGGCTCCTCCCCCGCCGCGAGCCGCCGGATGTTGGCGCGGTGCTTGTAGATCAGCAGCGCCGACAGGATCGCGGTGAGCGCCGCGGTCGGCGTGTCGCCCATCGCCCACAGTCCGACCGGCACGACCAGCGATGCAACGAGTGCCGAGAGCGAGGAGTAGCGCGTCAGCATCGCCACCAGCAGCCAGACGAGACAGAACGCGACGCCGGCTTGCCAGTCGAGCCCGAGCAGGACACCGATGTAGGTCGCGACGCCCTTGCCGCCTCTAAAGCCGAGCCAGACCGGATAGAGGTGGCCGAGAAATGCGCCGAGGCCAGCCAGCAAAGCCGCGTCGATGGCGAGGCCCGCGTAGTTGGCGCCGATGTAGCGCGCGATGACAACCGCCGCGACGCCCTTTGCCGCATCGAGCAGCAGCGTCAGCGCCGCGAGGCCCTTGTGCCCCGTGCGCAGCACGTTGGTCGCGCCAATGTTGCCCGAGCCGATCGCACGTACGTCGCCGAGACCCGCTGCGCGCGTCAGCAGAAAACCGAACGGAATGGAGCCGAGGAGATAGCCGATGCCGAGAAAGAGCGCCCACCACAGCGCCCAGTCCGAGGATGGTGCGCGCTCGTAGAGCACGATGGGCGCGGCGTCGCCGGCTCCGACAAGCCCTCCGACCAATCCGAAGAGCAGCACGTGGGTCATGACGCGAACATCGTGTTGAATATGTGGGTTAAGCCCTGTCCGCCGGCAGCGTACCGACGAAGCGGTCCGCGGGCAACCGATCTCCCAGGCGATGGATCAGGCGCGCTCGGGGCTTGGGTACTGGTAGACGGTTTTGCCCGCCACGAGAGTGCGCAGCACACGGCCCTGCATCTTGCTCTCGTCGAACGGCGAGTTCTTCGATCGCGAGCGCAGGAGGTCCTTGTTCACGACCCAGGGCTCACCTGGGTCGAACAGCACCATGTCGGCGATCGCTCCCTTGGTGAGGCGGCCCGAATGCAGCCCCAAGATCTTTGCCGGGTTGACGGTGAGCGCGCGCAAGCAGAACCGGCAGCGTCAGCTCGCCCGAGTGATAGAGGCGCAGCGCCGCCGGCAGCAGCGTCTCTAGCCCCACCGCGCCGTCGGTTGCTTCCGCGAAGGGGCGGCGCTTGTCGTCGGCGTCCTGGGGATCGTGGCTCGATACGATGATGTCGATGTCGCCGGCGGCGACCCCGCGGATCATCGCGACGCGATCCTCGTCGGCGCGCAGCGGCGGACGCATCTTGAAGAAGGTGCGGTAGGGGCCGATGTCGTTTTCGTTCAGCGTCAGGTGATTGATCGAGACGCCGCACGTCACGGGCAGCTTGCGCGTCTTGGCCGACCGGATCACCTCGAGGCTTTCCGCGCAGCTGATGGTGGCCGCGTGATAGCGCCCGCCGGTCATCTCGACGAGGCGCACGTCGCGCTCCAGCATGATCGTCTCGGAGGCCTTGGGGCTTCCCGGCAGCCCGAGACGCGCCGCGACCTCGCCCGAGTTCATCGCGGCGGTCTGTGAGAGATACGGGTCTTCCGTGTGGTGCACGATGAGCGCGCCGAAGTCCTTGCCGTAGAGCAGCACGTTGCGCATCACGCGCGTGTTGGCGACGGATGTCTTGCCGTTGGAGAAGGCGATCGCACCGGCCCGCTTTAGGAGGCCGATCTCGGTCATCTCCTCGCCTTTGAGGCCTTTGGTCATCGCCGCCATCGTGTGCACGTGCACGATCGCGTTGTCGCGCGCGCGCCGCTGGATGAAGTCGACGAGGGCCACCTGGTCGATCACCGGGTTGGTCTCGGGCATGACGACGATCGTGGTGACGCCGCCGGCGGCAGCCGCATGGCTCGCGGTCTTCAAGGTCTCGCGGTGCTCAAAGCCCGGCTCGCCGGTGAACACCTGCGCGTCGATCAAGCCCGGCGCCAGCACGTGCCCCTTGCAGTCGACGACCTCAGCACCGTCGGGGGCGTTGCGCCGCAGATGCGCGCCGATGTCGGTGATCTTGCCCTCGGACACGAGCACACCGCCCGGCTCGTCGCGATTGGATGCCGGATCGACGACGCGTGCATTGATGAAGGCGGTTGCGAGGGTCTGCTTGGCCTCGCCCGACCTTTTGGCTGTGACGGTTGTGCTCATCGCTTGGGCAGGTTCCGGGCTAGAGCCTCGAGCACGGCCATGCGCACCGCGACACCCATCTCCACCTGATCGCGGATGACGCTGCGCGTGTGATCCGCAACGGTGGAGGCAATTTCCACGCCGCGGTTCATCGGGCCCGGATGCATGACGACCGCGTCGGGCTTGGCGCGCGCCAGCTTTTCCTGGTCGAGACCGAAGAAGTGGAAATATTCCCGCGTCGACGGCACGTAGGAGCCTTCCATGCGCTCGCGCTGCAGGCGCAACATCATGACGACGTCCGCGCCGTCGAGGCACTTCCACATGTCGGTGAAGACTTCCGCGCCCAAACGTTCGGGGCGTGCCGGCAGCAGCGTCGAGGGCGCGGCGATGCGCACCCGCGCGCCGAGCGTATTCAGCAGCATGATGTTGGAGCGGGCGACACGGCTGTGCAGAATGTCGCCGCAGATGGCGACGACGAGCCCGGCGATGCGGCCCTTGGCGCGGCGGATCGTGAGGGCGTCGAGCAGGGCTTGCGTCGGGTGCTGGTGCGCGCCGTCGCCGGCGTTGATCACCGAGCAGTCGATTTTCTGCGACAACAGCTCGACCGCGCCCGCCGCATGGTGGCGCACCACGATAATGTCGGGGCGCATGGCATTGAGCGTCATCGCCGTGTCGATCAGCGTCTCGCCCTTCTGCACCGAGGAGGTCGAAACGTTCATGTTCATGACGTCGCCGCCGAGACGCTTGGCTGCCATCTCGAAGGAGCTTTGCGTGCGCGTCGAGGCTTCGAAGAAGAGATTGATCAGCGTGCGCGAGCGCAACACATCGCGCTTCTTGCCGGATTGGCGATTGGCGTCGGCGGCTTCATCCGCGAGATCAAGAAGGAAATTGATCTCAGGCACACCGAGCCCCTCAACCGTGAGGAGATGGCGGTGCGGAAAGTGGAGAGCCTCGACTTTGGCAACGGCACTGGTCATTAAAGGCGTTTCTATAGGGAGAGTCTCGCATGTGGGCAAGCTTGAGCTTGGCAAGTTAGACCTTCCCTCCCTTCATTAGTTGTTAGCCACCAGCGTCCCTTCAGCAAAATCGGGCTAAACAGGCGCATGAGCGGCTCTTCCACGACGCACGAGATCCTCAATCAGCCCCCGCTGTTTGACGACGTAAACCTGTTCACCTCCGATAAGGTTCTCAAGGAGACGGTCCAGCGCGAGGGCGGGGGAGAGGCGATTTCGTCGCTGACAGCGTTCGGCAAGGTGGCCGGCAGCAGGGACTCTTTCGAGCAGGGACGCCTCGCCAACGAGAATCCGCCGCGCCTCGAGACGCACGATCGCCAGGGCCACCGGCGCGACACGGTCGAATTCCACCCCGCCTACCACACATTGATGCGCACGAGCTGTGCGCAGGGATTGCATAGCTCGGTGTGGCAGCCTCCGCGCGCGGGCGGCAACGTCGCGCGTGCCGGCGGCTTCTACATGGCGGCGCAGATGGAGGCGGGGCACTGCTGCCCGATCACCATGACCAACGCGGCCATCCCGGTGCTGTTGCAGCAGCCCGAGCTTGCGGCCGCGTGGCTGCCCAAGGCGCTGTCGCGCCGCTACGACGGCAGCTTTGCGCCGGCAGCCAAGAAGACCGGCGTCACCTTCGGCATGGGCATGACGGAAAAGCAGGGCGGCACCGACGTGCGCGCGGCGACGACCGCGGCTGAGCCGGTCGGCTCGGGCGGGCCTGGATCGGAGTATGTCCTCACCGGCCATAAGTGGTTCATGTCCGCGCCGATGTCGGACGCTTTTCTTGTGCTGGCGCAGGCGCCGGGCGGGCTCACCTGCTTTTTCATGCCGCGCTTCCTGCCGGACGGCAGCGTCAACGCGCTGCGCTTCCAGCGCCTGAAGGATAAGCTCGGCAACCGCTCGAATGCTTCCTCCGAGGTCGAGTTCGACAAGACGCACGCGTGGGCGATCGGGGAGGAAGGGCGCGGGGTCGCCACCATCATCGAGATGGTGACGCACACGCGGCTCGACTGCGCGATCGCCTCGTCCGGCCTGATGCGGCTCGCGCTCGCCAACGCCATCCACCACGCCGAGCACCGCACGGTTTTCCAGAAGAAGCTCATCGACCAGCCGCTGATGGGGCAGGTGCTGGCCGACCTCGCGCTCGAGGTTGAGGCGGCAACGGCCTTGTCGTTTCGGCTGGCGCGCTCGTTCGATCGCGCCACCGACCGCCGCGCAGGCGCCTGGCGCCGGCTGATGACGCCGGTCACCAAGTACTGGGTGTGCAAGGTCGCGCCTGGCGTTCGTCGCCGAAGCGATGGAGTGCCTGGGCGGCAACGGCTACGTCGAGACGTCGCCGCTCGCGCGCATCTACCGCGAGGTGCCGGTCAATTCGATCTGGGAGGGATCGGGCAGCGTCATGGCGCTCGACGTCTTGCGCGTGCTGCAGCGTGAGCCCGAGGTCTTCTGGGAGGTTATGGAGGATCTCGCGCAAGCCGTTGCCGGTGAGCCGCGGCTTCAGTTTGCGCACGAACGCATTCAGGGCCTGCTGCACGAGCCGACGCTGCTCGATGCCCGCGGGCGGATGCTGGTGGAGGCGCTCGCACTGCTTGCCGCGGCATCAATCTTGAGGGCGCACGCGCCGCCCGCCATCGCGGAGGCCTTCATCGCCAGCCGGTTCGCGGGCGTGCCCAAGCAGAGCTACGGGCAGGGTGTCGAAAAGGCCGACGTGCGCGCGATCCTGAAGCGCCACTCGCCCAATCAGGCGTAAGCGCCGCGCTGAAAAGTTTGTCATCCTCGGGCTTGTCCCCAGGACCCGATCGTCCGCCTGCTCCGACAGTAAAGCCGGCGGCGCGCGATCGCCCAACGGCTAGAAACAGAGCTCGTTGAACCGTAGGTCCTCGGGACGAGCCCGAGGATGACAATTTGGTCAAGTACGTGCGATCAGGTGAAGAGCCACGACGAGACGCCGCCGCGTCGTGCGAGGTCGGCCATCTCGGCGTTGAAGCCGTCGAAGATGGCGTGGCTTGCCGTTTGCGGCAGCCACGGCGCGCCGCCGGTGCGGCGCCGATAGGGCGCCATCAGCTGCGCCCAGGCCTCGTTGTCGAGCTTGCGCTCGGGCGGAATGCGCGGCGGCAAGCGACGTAACCCGCTCTGCGCGGCAAGCCAGGCGTACGCTGCCTGCCAGACATCGAGCGGCGCCGCCATGTTGTGGCGCCCCTTGAGCTGGGTGATCGCCAGCATTCCCGCTTCACGCGAGTGCGGACCGATCTCGAGCGATGCAACGTGCTCGCGGTCGCGCTTGATCGAGAACAGGCGGCAGCGGTCGTCAGCCAAGCGCTCGGCATACTGGTCGGCGCAATTCTGCATGGCGCGCGCCTCGGCGAGAATTTCCATGCGGTCGAGCAGCGGCGTGAACGTGTAGCCGCGCACCACGCCGCCAGTGAGCCACGGGTCGCTCAGCACGCCGGGGCCGAGCTGCAACACGAGGCGCATGCGGTTGAGCCAGCTCTTGGCCGCGCACAGCGCGGTATCGAATGCGATCTCGGCGCGCCAGGGCACGACGATGAGTGAGTGCGCGCGTGTCTGTGAAGCGCGCGAGTGCCACGCGTAGGCGGCGAGCACGCCGAACAGCTGATCGGGGTTGCCCTGCTCGTTGAAGATGGCCTGATCGGCGAGCCACAGCGCGAAGTCCTCGTGGCAGGCCTTGGCGCCGAATGCGACCGACTGCAGCCAGAACGCGCTGTGCGCCGGCGCGCCGGGCAGCCGGTTGGCGACGCGGCGGGCAAAGCTCTCGCTGACCGGCAGCGTGTCGATGGGTTTCTGGAAGGCTTCAGGCGGCAGGCGTCGCAGCCACAGCGGCAGATCGAGCGCGCGCGCAACGGCTTTCAACGGGGCGCCTTGCTCGACCAGCGACACCGCCTCGCGTCTCGCATCCGCTGCGCCGTGGCGCGTCGCCAATGCGTAGATCGCGCCGGGGAACACAACCGCCAAATCGACGAGGCGTGCAGAGGCCTTCATCAGGCGGCGCGCCTCGCGGCGCGCGGGATACGCAAAACGGCCGACATAGCTCTCCCACTCGTCGGCGAGCTTGGCGGGTTCCAGCGGTTCCCGCTTGATGGTGCGCCGGCGAAGGAGTTTGGTTTCGTGCGACATCTTTACTCAACTGACCCCGCGAACGATCACGGCTTACCAGCAGCCGCGCGACTCTCGCTCGCTCCCTGCACGCAAGCTCGCAGGCTATTGCGGCACGCGTTGGACGGTCACTATGCAATTTGCAAATGAGTGGTTGAGAGTTAATGCCGGCCCGCAGGCGGCTTATTTAAAGGCGGCGCATGCGGTCGAGCGCGCCTTGCAGAATTATGGTGGCGGCGAGCTTGTCCACAACTTCGGCCCGGCGTTTTCGGCTCGTGTCCGCCTCGAGCAGCGTGCGCTCGGCCGCCGCGGTGGAAAGGCGCTCGTCCCACAGCAGCACGGGCAGCGGGCTTACGGCGTTCAGGTTGCGCGCGAAGGCGCGAGTCGCCTGCACGCGCGGCCCCATCGTCCCGTCGAGGTTGATCGGGAGCCCTAGCACGAACCCGGCGACCGCGTGCTTGCCGACGTGCCCCAACAACTCGGCCATGTCGGCCTTGAACTTCGTTCGGCGTATGACCGTCAGCGGCGAGGCAATGGTGCGCGTCACGTCAGACAGCGCCAGCCCGAACGTCTTTGTGCCGGCATCGATACCAAGGAGCGGCGCGCCCGGGCGAAGCGTTGCCAGGAAGGCCGCAGCCTCATCCAGCGTCACGCCGGGAAGCTCCGTGCGCGTTACGTCTTCCACGTTAAGTCTTTCATGAAGTCGACCACGTCCGGTCCTGTAGGCGCCAGCTTGTCTGGCTACTTATACTCAGGCCTCACGTACACAGGCTTCAATTACACAGGCCTCAATTACACGGGCCTCAAGATCGTCCTCACTCGTGCTAGTGAGGCTAGTCCCAAGACGATCCCGACCCCGCGGTGGCGTCAAGGCTAAGAAAGTGACCCGTGCAAAAGTCAAGCACACCGGGCGAGAACCTCATCGTTGGAAGTAATGCCGCTGCCACGCGCATGCTGCAGGGCAACGCCGGCCTCATCCTCTTCATCGCTACGATCTTCCTCTCGGCCTTCCTCTTGTTCGCTCTCGAGCCGCTGTTTGCCAAGATGGTGCTGCCGGTGCTCGGCGGATCATCCTCGGTTTGGGCGGTGGCGCTGTTGTTTTTCCAAGGCGCGCTGCTTGCGGGCTACGCGTACGTCGATTTGCTGTTCCGCTGGGCCCCGTTCAAGTGGACGGGGCCGGTGCACATCGCGCTCGCGCTGCTCGCCATCGTCGTGCTGCCGATCGGGTTGCCGTCCGGCTGGACCGAGCCGCCGCCGGGCGAGCCGTATTTCTGGCAGCTCGGGCTTTTTGCCGTCGCGATCGGCCTGCCGTTCATCGCGGTCGCCGCCAACGCCCCATTGCTGCAGACGTGGTTTGCACGCAGCGGACATCCTCACGCGCACGACCCGTACTTTCTGTACGCCGCCTCAAATCTCGGCAGCCTCGTGGCGCTGCTGAGCTACCCGTTCGTGCTGGAACCGGCCTTCGGCCTGACAGCGCTCAGCCGCTATTGGAGCGCGCTCTATCTACTGCTGATCGCAGCGCTCGCACTCTGCTTTACGCTCGTGCAGCGCTTCGGAGTTGAGCCGCCGGCGCTCGCGGCACCGGTTGCCTCCGATGAGCCCCCAGAGCAACCACACGCGGAACCACAGGCGGAACGCAAGTCGGACGCGCCGTCGCTGATCGAGCGGCTCGCCTGGTGCGGCCTCGCCCTGGTGCCCGCTGCGCTGCTGACGGCATTCACCACGCACGTCGCCACCGACGTCGCGTCGGCTCCGCTGCTGTGGGTGATCCCGCTCGCGATCTATCTTCTCACCTTCGTGCTGGCGTTCTCTGAAAACATTGCCATTCCCATGCGCATCCTGCTTCCCGCGCATCTGATAGCGGTGGTTTTCGCGCTGCTCGAGCTGTCGCAGACCAAGTACGACAAGTGGGTGCTCACGAGCGGCACGGGGGTCGTGGTCTTCTTCCTGTCCGCGCTCGTCGCGCACCGGACGCTGTTCTTGATGCGCCCGCGCGCGCGTTACCTCACGGGGTTCTATCTGTGGCTGTCGCTCGGCGGCGTGCTGGGCGGGCTCTTTGCCGCTCTCGTCGCACCCAAGATCTTCTCGGAGGTTTACGAGTACCCGCTGCTGATCGCGCTGTCGGTCGCTTGCCGCCCGGGCATCTTTGCGCAGCGTACCTTGCGCGTGGCGGACCTGCTCTGGCTGGGTGCGATCGTCGTCGTGGGAGTGCCGCTTGTCGAGCGCGGCGACATCTGGGCCATTCAACTGGGTCTAACGTTCGGCGAATGGGGCTTCACACCGGCGCTCACACTTGTGTTCGCCATCGCCGCGATCGCGTTCTGGGGCCACCCGCAGCGCCAGCTCGCGGCCGTGCTGCTGATGTGCGGCGCCGTCGTCAATCTTCCCTCGGCCGTGCAGCGCGGTCTGGCGCAGCGCAGCTACTACGGCATCTACCGCGTGATGCAGTCGGAGAACGGCGAGTTCAACGTGCTGACGCACGGCACCACGCTGCACGGAGCGCAGCGCATCCGCGGCAAGGATGGACACCTCGTCTCCGACACCAATCCGGTCACCTATTACTATCCCGGCAGCCCGATGGAGCGGGCGGTCCGCATCACGCAGAACCATAACGATATGCGCAATGAGCTCGGGCGCTTCGGCGTCGTCGGGCTCGGCACCGGCTCGCTCGGCTGCTACTCGAGAAAAGGCGAAGCGTGGCGCTATTTCGAGATCGATCCGACCGTCGTCAACATCGCGGCCAAATCGAACTACTTCACGTTTCTCGCCAACTGCCTGCCCAACACCGATATCGTCATCGGGGACGCGCGCCGCACGATGGCGAAAGAGGCCGACAAGAGCTTCGATCTGATCATCGTCGATGCATTCTCGTCCGACGCGGTGCCGGTGCATCTCTTGACCGCGGAGGCGCTGCATCTTTACGCGTCCAAGCTCAAGGACAAGGGCTACCTCGTGCTCCACATCTCCAATCGCTACCTCGACCTCGACTCCGTTCTGGGCGCGACGCTGCATCTCGTGCCCGAGCTCAAGGGGCTGATCGTGTCCGACGACAAGGCCGACGGCACGTACGCGGAAAATGTCTCCTCGATCGCCGTGTTCGCCAAGGAGAACCGCATGCTCGACGACTTCAGGGCGCTGCAGGGCGTCGCGGACTTCCGCGCCGGCGGCGTTTCGCCTTGGACGGACGATGCCTCCGATATTCTCGGGCCCTTTATCTCGCAATGGCGGCTCACCCACTGAGCGGACCTGTTGATCCAGATACGCTCCTCGGCGGCAAGTTGCGCCGCCAGCCCGCCGGAGCTAAGAGAGCGGGCCATTCACCAAGGCAGTCGCGGCTGCCGTCTCCAGAACCGGAGGGATCATGGAGGTCGACGAGGCCACCGTCCGACGCATTGCGCGTCTGGCGCGCATCAAGATTTCGGACGCGGAGGCCAAGGGGCTCGACAAGGAGCTCAACGGCATCCTCGACTGGGTGCGCCAGCTGGACGAGGTCGACACGTCCGCAGTCGAGCCGATGACGCGCGTCGTCCCCATCGAGCTGCGGAGGCGCGAGGACAAGGTGACGGACGGCGACAAGGCCGACGACATCGTCAAGAACGCCCCGCTCGTCGAGGATCACTATTTCGTCGTGCCGAAGGTCGTGGAGTAGCCTGTGAGCGATCTCAACAAACTCACCCTGGCCGCAGCGCGCGACGGGCTGCGCGCCAAGAAATTCTCCGCAACCGAGCTGACGCAGGCGTTCCTTGGCGCGATCGAGCGAGCCAACCCGCTGCTCAACGCCTACGTGCTGCCGACGCCGGAGCTGGCGCTGGCGGCGGCAAAGGAGAGCGACAAGCGTCTAAAGGCCGGCGACGCCCGCCCGCTCGAGGGGCTGCCGCTCGGCAACAAGGATCTGTTCTGCACCAAGGACGTGCGCACGACCGCATGCTCGAAGATCCTCGATGATTTCAAGCCGACCTACGAATCGACGGTCGGCGCCAATCTCTGGAATGCCGGCGCGGTGATGCTGGGCAAGCTCAACTGCGATGAGTTCGCGATGGGCTCCTCCAACGAGACAAGCGCGTTCGGCGCGGTGGTGTCGCCGTGGCGGCGCACCGGCAAGGACGGCGCACGCTCGATCGACAAGCTCGTGCCGGGCGGCTCGTCGGGCGGCTCGTCTGCCGCGGTTGCGGCCGATCTCTGCCTGGGCGCCACCGCCACCGACACCGGCGGCTCGATCCGCCAGCCGGCCGCACTGACCGGCACCGTCGGCATCAAGCCGACTTACGGCCGCTGCTCGCGCTGGGGCATTGTCGCATTCGCGTCCTCGCTCGACCAGGCGGGCCCGATCGCCAAAACCGTGCGCGATGCCGCGATCATGCTCAAGGCGATGGCGAGCTACGATCCCAAGGACTCGACCTCCGTCGATTCCCCGGTGCCCGACTACGAGGCAGCGCTTGCGCAAGGGGTGAAGGGGCTGCGTATCGGGGTGCCGAAGGAATACCGCGTCGCCGGCATGTCGCCCGAGATCGACAAGCTCTGGCAGGAGGGGATCGCCTGGCTGAAAGCCGCGGGCGCCACCATCCACGAGATCTCGCTGCCGCACACCAAGTACGCGCTGCCGGCTTACTACATCGTGGCGCCGGCCGAAGCCTCCTCCAACCTCGCGCGCTACGACGGCGTCCGCTACGGCCTGCGCGTGTCGGGCAAGGATCTGATCGGCACCTACGAGGCGACGCGCGGGGCGGGGTTCGGCAAGGAGGTGCGCCGGCGCATCCTGATCGGCACCTATGTGCTTTCCGCCGGTTACTACGACGCCTATTATCTCAAGGCGCAGAAGGTGCGTACGTTGATCAAGCGCGACTTCGACGAGGCATGGCGCTCCGTCGATCTGGTGCTGACGCCGACGACGCCCTCGCCTGCGTTCGCGTTCGGCGAGAAGTCGGGGGACCCGCTCGCGATGTACCTGGAAGACATCTTCACGGTGACGGTCAACATGGCGGGGCTGCCCGGCATCTCGGTGCCGGCGGGGCTCTCCGCGCAAGGCACGCCGCTCGGGCTGCAGCTCATCGGCAAGCCGTTCGACGAAGCGACGCTGTTTCGTGCCGCGCAGGCGATCGAGGACGCCGCCGGCCGCTTCACGGTGCCGGAGCGCTGGTGGGAGCCGGAAGGCGGTGAACCGGCAAAAAAGCCGGCGGCCAGCAAAACAGCGCCGAGCGCCCGTAAAGCAAAGCCAAAGAAAGTCTGATCCGTTGCGACCGAGCCACCGTTCGCCTGGGGGGCTGCATTAGAGTGGGTGCGCGGCGTGCTTTTTGTGATGCGTACTCGTGCCTCGGATATTGCCCGCTCTTTTTCGCTGTCTGATCGCGGTCGGTTTGTGCGGCTGCGTGGCGAAGCTCAACAACTCGACGACGACCGAAAGCCTGGCGGCCTCGGCCAAGGGTGGCGTCGTGCTGAGGATGGGTCTTGTTTCTGAACCCTGCGGGCACAGCACGATCAAGCTTGCCCATCGAAACGGCGACGTGTACGAGCACGCGGCCGTTCTATTTCAGCCCGCCGGTTTGTCGGTCGTCCACGTCGAATTGGACCCTGGCGAGTACCATGTCGTGAGCTGGACATGTGCCTTGGGCCGCGAAACCAAGATTTCTAGGTCAGGGGGCCTGGGACGGCACCTATTCAAAAAGCCTGGCTCATTTTGAGGTACGCGCCGGAGAAATCATAAATCTCGGTGCTCTCAACATGATCGAAATAGCTCCCCGGACGGTGTACCTGGCGGTTAGCGATCTTCCCGCCCCGATCCAAGAGAAATTCCGTCAGGAATTTCCTCAACTGGCCGCCCGCATGCAGACGCGGTTGCTTGAAGTCCCCATGCCGACGCTGTCGCCAACGGATCGGGCGCTCTACTGTCTCGGCATCAATAAATTTCACCAGAAATGGAAGCTGCCTCAGCATCCCGCTTGCGCCACGACCGTGCCGCCCCTCGCCGAAGTCGATCCCGGCAAGCCGGCGCTTTTCTATCGCCCCTAGCCCAGTGGCGGGGCTGATGGGTGCATGCTAAGCAGCGGGCCGAAGTAGCAAGGGACGAGTGTCGATGGACCCCAAACGTCCGCAGGATTGCCGCGACATGAGCGAGGTGCGTTCCGAGATCGACCGCCTCGATTTGGCCCTCGTCGACCTCATCGCGGAGCGCTTCGCCTACGTCGACCGCGCATGGCAGCTCAAATCCGGTCCCGGCGAGGCCCATGTGCCCTGGCGCATCCAACAGGTGATCGACAGGGTCAAAGGCCACGCCAAAGAGAAAGGCCTGCCACCGGAGCTCACCGAGGCCCTGTGGCGGCAGATGATCGGCTGGTTCGTCCAGTACGAGGAAGAGAAGCTGCGCCGCCAGCTCGAGGGCAGCGGCGGCCAATAGCGCGATACGCACGAAGGGACTGTCGGGAGCAAATGGAAATCAGGCCGTACGATCCCGTGACGCTGCTGCTGATCGCGGCGCTCAATCCCGTCGTCATCGCGGTCGCCTTCACGATGGGACGCTACGCCGACGAGTGGCGCAAGCTGATCGTCGCCGCGTTCGCGGCGTCGCTCGCGGGCTTCCTCCTCTATTGGCTCGCTGCCGAGGTAGGCCTCATGCCGGTGCACGCGCTGGGCGGAGAAGCGGCCGTCCTGCTGATGCAGATGCTGTTCGGGCTGGTCTGGGCTGGCTTTGGCTTCATGCTTCGGCGCCGCAGCTAAGGAGAAGGGCTGCGGCGCCTGCTTCGCCGCCGATTTGTTGCCCGTGCGCATCGGTCGCCGTATGAGCGCGACGCTCAACGGCCCCTCAGCGCGCCGCCAGCTGATTGGAATCATACCGCAATCGCACGTCTGAGTACTTCGCTCGCGCGCCGCCTCGCCGCGAGCGCTGCCAGATCCCGACACCGCCTCGCCCGAAATCAGCCACGTCTGTGCGCGATCACTTTCGCACGCGGGGGTTTGTAATGCGTCAATCCGGGGACCGTGCGTATGAGGGACTGGAAACAGGCGGACGCGCGCTACCGTAACGGTGCGCTTGTCGTCAGCCGAGGGGTTACGATCGTCGGCTCGCTGTCGGTCGATGGCGACATGCTGGTCGAAGGAACCGTCGACGGTGATATCCGCTGCGGCGGATTGCAGATCGCCGAGCGGGGCGCGGTCGAGGGTCTCATCGTTGCCGAAAGCGTCGTCGTGCTGGGGGAGTTCCGCGGCATGATCTACGCGCGCGAGCTTGTGCTGGCTGCAGGCAGCGGCGTCGAAGGCCAGATCTTTCACAACAAGCTCGTACTCGAGGAAGGCTGCTTCTTCGAGGGCAAGTCGCGCCGCCACGCCGATCCGCTGCTGATCGCGCCGGTTGCGCGCCGGCGCTCGGCGTCGGGTGACGAACTTGAAGACCGGGTCGCCTAAGCCGGTCTCAGCAACCCATTATTTGCGCCGAGAGTCCCGCCGTGCGGTCAGGCGGATTGCCAGCTGGTGGCTCGGCGATTGCTCTGGCGGCGCCCCTGCGATAACAGGGCGCCTTAAAGGAGCATGGCTATGCAGGACAAGGTCAAGGGCACGGGAAAGAACCTGGTCGCGGGCGCCAGCGGCGATTGGGAGGTCATCGTCGGCCTCGAGGTGCACGCCCAGGTCGCCTCCGCCTCCAAGCTGTTCTCGGGCGCCTCCACCGAATTTGGCGGCGAGCCCAATAATCATGTTTCCCTCGTCGATGCGGCGATGCCCGGCATGCTGCCGGTGATCAACGCCGAGTGCATCGCGCAGGCGGTGCGCACGGGGCTCGGCCTCAACGCGGCGATCAACTTAAAGAGCGTGTTCGACCGCAAGAACTACTTCTATCCCGATCTCCCACAGGGCTATCAGATCAGCCAGTACAAGCAGCCGATCGTGGGCGAAGGCGAGGTCGAGATCGACGTCGACGGCGAAACGATGAAGGTTGGCATCGAGCGCCTGCATCTGGAGCAGGACGCCGGCAAGTCGATCCACGACCAGCACCCCGATTATTCCTACGTCGATCTCAACCGCTCGGGCGTGGCCCTGATGGAAATCGTGTCCAAGCCCGATATGCGCTCGGCCAAGCAGGCGCAGGCTTACGTGACGAAGGTGCGCACGATCCTGCGCTACCTCGGCACCTCCGACGGCGACATGGAGAAGGGCAACCTGCGCGCTGACGTGAACGTGTCGGTGCGCAAGCCCGGCGACAAGCTCGGCACGCGTTGCGAGATCAAGAACGTCAACTCGATCCGCTTCATCGGCCAGGCGATCGAGACGGAAGCACGCCGCCAGATCGACATCATCGAGGACGGCGGCAAGATCGACCAGGAGACGCGGCTGTTCGATCCCGGCAAGGGCGAGACGCGCTCCATGCGCTCGAAGGAGGAAGCGCACGACTACCGCTACTTCCCCGACCCCGACCTCTTGCCGCTCGAGCTCACGATGGAATTCGTCGAGAAGCTCAAGAACGGCCTGCCGGAGCTGCCCGACGAGAAGAAGGCGCGCTTCATGCGCGAGTTCGGCTTGTCCAACTACGACGCCGACGTGCTCATCGCCGAGCGTGCCTCCGCCGATTATTTCGAAGCTGTCGGCAAGGGGCGCGATGGAAAAGTTGCGGCCAACTGGGTGATCAACGAGCTGTTCGGGCGACTCAACAAAGAGGGCAAGTCGATCGAGGCTTCGCCCAGTGTCGGCGGCGCAGCTCGGCACGATCGTTGACCTGATCGGCGCCGGCACCATCTCAGGCAAGCTCGCCAAGGACCTGTTCGAGATCGTGTGGGCCGAAGGTGGCGATCCGGCCAAGATCGTCGAAACGCGCGGCATGAAGCAGGTGACCGACACCGGCGCCATTGAGAAGGCGGTCGATGAGATCATCGCCGCCAATCCCGACAAGGTCGAGCAGGTGAAGGCCAAGCCGTCGATGCTCGGCTGGTTCGTTGGGCAGGTGATGAAGGCGTCGGGCGGCAAGGCCAACCCCCAGGCCGTCAACGACATCCTCAAGGCAAAGCTGGGGATTTAGGGGACGGCTGCGGCAGGGAATCCGGCCATTCCCGGCCCACGCCATATCGCGCAACCCCCGGCTCTGTGTTGCGAATTTCCGTTCTCCGGGCCATAACGCTCGCCGGACGATGGCCCCCTGCCGCTGCGGCACGCGTGGCCATTGGCAGAACTTCGGACCAGCCTCATGGCAACGCCGTGGACTCTCGAGAAGGAGCTGTGCGGGCTCAGCGAAGCGGCCACCGCCGCTGAGGCCCTGTGCCGGCTCGGCATTCTCGATGCGGCGTCGCCCGAGCCCGAGCTTGCCGAGGTGCACGGCTGGATGCGCGGCGGCGCCGAGACCTTCCTCTACCGGTTCCGCGTCGAGCAGCCCGGGGTTAAGCGCGACATTGTGCTCAAGGCGGTGGTCGCGTTCTCGACCGTCCGCTCGTTGTCGGAGCTCGGCGGGGAATGGGTGCTCAGGCGCCGCGTCCTGGAGCAGGAGGGGATATGCACCCCGCGGCTTTATTTCGCGGGAAAGGCACTGGTGGTTGAAGACTTTATAGCCGAAGAGCTTGCTGCGTATTTGCGCCGCAGGCCCGATGACACCAAATCGTTGTGCGACCAGGTTATCTGCTACGCGGCCGCGCTGGAGAAACACGGGTTTTGTCCGGTGTCGCCGTTCCACGCCTTGCGCACGGATGGAACGCACGTGTTCGCGGTGGACTTCGGCCAGGACTTGGGGCCACCGGGTCTGGCGTTCGGCCGCAAGCAGAACCTTCTGCGCGAGGCGCTGAGGTGGTTTGGCCAGGCGAGCGGCCAGCCGGTCGACGAGGGGCGTGCCCGGCAGCTATTTGCAAGTCACGCGGCGGACGCAAAGAACGAGGGCATCATATGATCGCGGCGTCGAAAATCATAAAGGCAGTGTCCGAGCTCTCGGGGGCCAAGGGGCCCGGCGAGCGCTGGATCGTGCCGCTTTCCGACGATCCGCCTGAGGGGCGCAACCATTTCATCCTGTTCCTGAAGCCGGAAGTTCTGGACCTGCGCGACGGCGTCGAGGTGGAGGCGATCCTCAATCTTGTTGCCGGCGCGCTAAAAGCCAACGGCGTCCGGACCGGCGCCGTGCGCGTGCTGAACGGCCGCTATCTCGGCCGCTACCACATCATGGAAGAGCACTACGGCGTGATCAATCGCGCCTCGCGGCTGGGGGAAAAAGCCCTGTCGCCGCCGACGCTCGCCAAGCTCGTGAGCGAGGTTCAAGGCATCGGCAGCATTCTCGGCGGCCACGAGTTCCTCGAGAAGTTCCCGCAAGTGTCGCCCTACGCGCTCAACATCATCGCCGACACGCTCGGCACCAAAAAGATCGCGGCTGGAAAATACTATGGCGTGCTCAACGTCGAGGGTGAGCGCATCGTGGTGCTCAACCCGTTCCATCCCCAGCAAGTGGAGCACTACACCGCGCCGGGCCGCTGCATCGTCGTCATCGAGTGCGCCACCGACACTGACTGGGCGGTGCTGCGGCAGAAGATGACGGGCGCCACAAATCCCGCCAAGGCGGAACCGGGCTCAATCCGCAGGACGTTGCTGGACAAGAAGGTCAAAGCTCGGCCTGCGCGACGTCGGCACCGCTACCAACGGCGTGCACTGCTCGGCCGGGCCGCTGGAAGCCATGTTGGAATTCAGTCGCTTCTTCTCGGACCATCACGGCAAGAAGCTGATCAAGCTCGCCGACACGCCGTTCGGCGAGCAGTTGGCGCGCTTCGGGCTCGGCAAACGGGACATCGCCGCGCTCGCAAAGAACCCGGTCGTCGGCGAGGGTGAGGCCGGCAACTACGCGTTCAATCTCACGGAGGAGAAGAACTCCGACGCCGCCGCCGGACTACTGGCGCAGGTCGCAACGGCAGCGTGATCGAGCCGCACGCTCCAAAGACCGCATAAAAAAGGCCCCGAAGTTCTCGGGGCCTTTTGCATTTCAGACAAGCGATCAGTCGCAGTAGCGACGACCGTACTCGTACCAGCAGTGGCGATACTGGCTGTCGGCGACAGCAGCGCCGACCGCGGCGCCGAGGATGCCGAGCGCAATCCACTTGGCCGTTGTGCCAATGGCCACCACCGCGGTGACCGCCGCGATAGCCGTTGTGAGGCGTGATGCGAGTAGGCGCCGTGATGGCGCGGGCCGGCCATTGCGCTGGGAACGATGGTCGAAACTGCCATTACGGCAGCGAGAGCGACCTTGGCGATATTCTTGCTCATGAAAACTCCTGTTGTTTCATGGCCCAAGACACCGCTGTGAACATGGACCTTGTGCTTTAAACGCGGGCCCGTTGCATAAAGTTGCACGCTAATTTGAGCGATGTGCTCGAACGGGGCCTATGCAAGTCGGGGTGGCGGCATCCATTCCGTAATCGTGCGCTGGCAATCTGCGCGCGTCGCCGAGCGCGCAAGTGAGCCATGTCAGATCCCGTCCTTTCAGGTCTCGTCGTCATGATCCCCGGCGCCTTCTGCGGCGGCTGGTGCTTTGCGGATTTTGTGCCAGTGTTTTCTGCGCGCGGCTGGCAGTGCCACACGCCGGACTTGCGCTTTCACGTTTCGGGCGCGGGCGCCGATCCTGATCCGCGTCTCGCCGGCACGAGCGTCGCCGACTACACGAGCGATATGGCGCGTCTGATCGAAGGTCTCGATGCGCCGCCGGTTCTCATCGGCCATTCCATGGGGGCGGTCGTTGCCCAGCAGCTCGCCGCCAAGGGACTCGCGCGCGCCATCATTTTGCTAGCGCCGGGTGCGCCGTGGGGCATCCTTCCCTCGACCGAGGACGAGTTTGCGCTTGCCCAAGGCCTGATGCGCGCGGCTCCCTTCCGCGACAGGGCGCTGAGCCCGTCGTTCGAGGTTGCGCGCAAGGATTCACTCGCGGGCCTCGCGCCCGACGCGCAGCGCCGCGTGTTTGATCAGTTCAGCGCCGAATCCGGGCGCGCGCTGTTTGAGCTGTTCTTCTGGATGTTCGACAAGGAGCGGGCAACGGCGGTCGATGAGGCCAATGTGCGCTGTCCGGTGCTGGTCGTCGCCGGCGCGCAGGACAAGGTCATCTCGGCCGTCACCGGCCGCAAAATCGCGCAGCTGTATGCGGGCTCGACCTTCCGCGAGGCCGAAGGCCGGGGGCATTTCTTGATCCTGGAAGAGGGCTCGCGGCAATTGGCGCAAAGCTGCGCCGATTGGCTGGCGGACGCTCTCTCGACGTGTCGCGCCAGCGTCGCCCGTTAAATCGGACAACGGCATCGCCAGAATTTCCATGTACGCTATGATGCGCCGCCGCCCGAAATCGGGCTCTGCGAGGACGAATGAACCTGCGCGCTCCGTCGATTCATCTGGTCCTCACGGTGGCCCTGCTGGCGTCAGCGGTCGCGCTGCGCATCGCCGATCCAGATCCGATCGGACGCCTGCGGTTGTCGGTGTTCGACAGCTACCTGGCGCTGGCTCCGCGCCCCCTCGATCCGGCTCTGCCGGTGCGCATCGTAGATATCGACGAAGCCTCGCTCGCGGCCGTTGGGCAGTGGCCGTGGCCGCGCACGCATCTCGCCCGCATCATCGCGGCGCTCAAGCAGGCAGGCGCGCGCACCATCTCCCTCGATTTGATCCTGGCCGAACCAGACCGTCTGTCGCCGTCCGAGTTCGCCAAGCTCTTCAAGGACACCCCGCAGCTGGCGCCAATGATCGGGGAAGCGTCCGCGCTTCCCTCCAACGATCAACGCCTGGCAGACGCGATCGCGGCCGCTCCCGTTGTGCTCGGCATCGCCGGCGGCGGGGACGGCAAGGCGCTGCCATTCGCCGCGCGCGCACTTTGCCTTTGCCGGCGATGATCCCCAAGGCTTCGTGCCGCGCTTTGCGGGCGGCGTCGCGAGCCTGCCGATCCTTAGCGAGCGGGCGACCGGACTCGGCGCGGTCAACTGGCTGCCGGGCCGCGACCAGATCATCCGCAAGGTGCCGCTGCTCGTTTCTGTCGCCGGCACGCTCTACCCCTCGCTGCCGCTCGAGGCGCTGCGCGTGGCCCAGGGCGAGACCACTGTTTTCGTGAAGTCATCGGGTGCGAGCGGCCTGTCGGCGTTCGGCCAACAGACCGGAATAGAGAACGTGCGCGTGGGCGCAACGATGCTGCCGACCGACGAGGCAGGCGAGCTGTGGCTGCGCGTGGCGCGCCCCGACGCGCGACGCTATGTGTCCGCGGGGAAGATCCTCACCGGCGACTTCGACGCGAATTCGATCGCGGGGCGTGACATCCTGATCGGCACCAGCGCCGTCGGCCTGCTCGATTTGCGCGCGACCGCGCTCGATGCGGCGGTCCCCGGAGTCGAAATCCACGCACAGGCGCTCGAGCAGATGCTCTCGGGCGACAATTTGATACGCCCCGCCTACGCTACCGGCGCCGAGCTCCTGTTTCTGGTCGCTTTTGGAATTGCGGTGACCTGGCTCATCTTCCGCCTCGGCGCGCTCGCGGCGGCGCTCATCGGCCTTTCGGCAATCGCGGCGGTGTTTGCCGCCTCCTGGCTTGCCTACTCGCACGGCGGCCTGCTGTTCGATCCCGTCTATCCCGCGATCGCGATCCTCGTCCTCTATCTCGCCACCTCGCTCAACAGCTACGTGCGCACCGAGGCTGATCGCGCGCGGGTGCGCTCTGCGTTCAGCCATTACGTCGCGGCGCCGCTGGTGGAGGAGCTTGCGCGCAACCACGACAAGCTCAAGCTCGGCGGCGAGACGCGCGAGGTGTCGGTCTTGTTTGCCGACGTGCGCGGTTTCAGCCGCATCTCGGAAGGGCTCACCGCCGAGGAGCTGATCACTTTCCTCAACCGACTGTTCACACCGCTGTCGGAGGTCATCCTGGAAGAACGGGGCACTATCGACAAGTTCATGGGGGATGCGGTGATGGCATTCTGGAACGCGCCGCTGCTCGACGGCGCGCACGCCCGCAACGCCTGCATCGCCGCGCTGCGTATGCTCACGGAGCTGGATACACTCAATGCGGCGTGGGCGAGCGAAGCGCGCGAGCGCGGCGAAACGGCGGTGCCGGTACGCATCGGCATCGGGCTCAATACGGGAGAGTGCTGCGTCGGCAACGTCGGCTCGCCGCAGCGCTTCGACTATTCGATCCTCGGCGATGTCGTGAACATCGCTTCTCGGCTGGAGGGCGAAACGAAGTCATACGCGATACCTATCGTTGCCGGTGAGACGACGGCCGCCGCGGCTCCGGACCTGGCGTTCCTCGAGCTCGATTCCGTTGCGATCCGCGGGAAGGATCGGCCGGTGCGCATCTACGCGCTGCTCGGCGATGAGACTGTCGCGGCATCGGAGCGGTTTCGCCAGCTCAAGGCCGCGTTCGCGGGCTTGAAGAAGGCGCTGAGCGCGGCAGATGCCAACGCGGCGGCGGAGTCGCTAGCTACCTGCAAGTCCCTCGGCTGGGCCGAGCTTGCACCCTTCCTCGAAGGTCAGGCGCGGCACCTCAACGCCTGAGGCCGTTTTCACTCATCTGTCGCCGTAGCCGCCGCCCGGACTGTGACCGCCACCACCACCACCACGATGGCCACCCCCGAAGCCGCCGCCGATGCCGATGGTGACGCTCTGCGGAATGAAGGGCTCGCTATCTTTCTTGCCCTCTGTGTAGCGCTTGCGTCGCTGCTGCCGGTACTCGACCTCGCGCTCGCGCTTGGGGTGTGCCTTGGGTTTGCGCGGACTGTCGCCGTTGTCCGCCTTGTCGTCGGTATCCTTCGGCTTGTCAGGCTTCTCGGGCTTGTAAGGCTTGTCGGGCACGTCGGTCCCGAGTTCAACCTCGTCGCGCGTGAGGTGCCGCGTGTGATCGATCTCGGGCGCGGTGATGATGAAGGGGAAGGCCGAATCGAAGCTGATGTCGCGCTTCTGCGCCGCCCACTTCGCCGGCTTGTCGACCTGATCGGGCCCGATGCGAATGAGCTTGCCGACTTGATCGTGCACGAGGCACTTGCCGTTCTCGGTGCAGACCTCAACCGCCCCTTCGATCAGCAGCAGCCATGAGACGTTGTCGGGCTGCACGTAGACGTCGAACACGGTTCCGCGCACCGTGATCGAGGCGGTCGGCACTTTGATGACGTAGGCGGGCTTCGCGGCGACGCCGGTGATGAAGCGGAAGGCGCCGCGCGTCAGCTGCAGCACGATGGCGCCGCCGGAGATGTCGGGATTGTAGACGAAGCGGTCGAGCAACAGACGGGCGCCTGGCCCGAGCGCGAGCCGCGTATCGTCGTGCAGCACCAGTTCGCCGTGACCGTCCTTGTCGGCCTCGATCAGCTCCTGCTGATGCACGTCGTCGCCCGAGACAAGCTTGCGCTGTGCGTTGTTGAGTTCGCCGGTCACGAGATTGACGATGGTGACCGCCGACCCGATCGCGTTGTCGGGCGCCGCCCGCAACGGAGCCGCGCCGATCAGCAGAACCGGAAGGCAAAGCAGCAGCTTGCGCAACGACATCGCGACTGAGCCTCTGTAGGCGACGCGCACCGGGCAAATGGCCCATCGAGCATCGCGCCGCTGCAGCCATACTATACGGCCACAGGCGGCAAGGGTAAGCGCAGAATTCTGCCATAGCGCGCGGTTAGTGTCTGTTCCGCAGGGAACATCCCTTCGCAACCCACCAGTTACTCAATTGTGGCCGACACCGCAGGCCATGTGCCACCAGGCCCTATGGTTGAACAAGTCCTACCGCTGCTTACATGACGAGCGAGCGTCTTATCGAGGCGCCCGGGGATTTCTATATGCTGATCGGTGACACGAAGACCGGCTACGGGCTCGTCACGCGCGTGCTGCACTGGGTCATGGCGATCGCCATCGTCGCCCTGTTCTTCCTCGGGCTGTGGATGGTGACGCTCAACTATTACAGTCCCTACTATCGCCTGGCCCCGGATATTCATCGCAGTGTCGGCATGCTGCTGCTGTTCCTGCTCGTGGCGCGCTTCGTCTGGCGCCTCGCCAACCCAAAGCCGGTCGACAGCGAGCTGTCGCCGCTCGAGCACGTGGCAGCCAACGCCGTGCACTGGGGTTTCTACCCGCTGCTGTTTGCGTTGATGGTCAGCGGCTATCTTATCTCCACCGCCGATGGACGCGCGATCGAGGTGTTCAACTGGTTCAGCGTGCCGTCGCTCTATCACCGGCAGGGGCTGGAGGACACCGCGGGCGAGGTGCACGAGTGGCTCGCCTATCTGACGATTGCCCTCGTCGTGCTCCACGCCGCAGCGTCCCTCAAGCACCATTTCTTCGACCGCAATCGCGTATTGACGCGCATGTGGTCGGGCCCGCCTTCCACCTGATGCAAGCCTGAACGCAACCGGAGTCATCGTATGAAACCGACGCAATTGATCGTTGCTGCACTCGCCGCGGCACTGGCGCTTGCCGCGCCTGCCCGCGCCGCCGACTACATTATCGATACGGCGAAAGCGCACGCTTCAATCGAATTCCGCATCAAGCATCTTGGCTTCAGCTGGCTCACCGGACGCTTCGATACGTTCAGCGGCACGTTCAGCTTTGACGAGGCCAATCCGTCGGCCTCGAAGGTTCACGTCGAGGTCGATACTGCCAGTATCAACTCCAATCACGCCGAGCGCGACAAGCATCTGCGCAGCAAGGAGTTCCTCGACGTTGCCGAATTTCCCAAGGCCGTTTTCGACAGCACCGCGGTGAAGCTCGATGGCGACAAGGCGACGATCACGGGAAATCTCACCCTGCGCGGGGTGAGCAAGCCGATCGTGATCGAGGCTCAGCGCGTGGGTGGCGGCTCTGATCCGTGGGGCGGATACCGCGACGGCTTTACAGGCACGACGCGCCTCGCGCTCAAGGATTTCGGCATCAACTTCGACCTCGGCCCCAACTCCAAGGAGGTCGAGCTGAGACTGAACGTCGAGGGTGTCCGCCAATAAGAAGCGCGGCTTTCTGCTCCGATGGTTGCCACCGGGTTTACAACGCGCTTAACGGCCTCATTTTGCGGGCGTTTCTGCGCGCGCCACAAGGGATAAGTAACTCCCCATGTGGCAACCTATGCGTGTTGTCCGAAGGAGACGGCAGTTGACCGGATCGGCGACCGGTCATGAACGGGCACTGAAAAGCCCGGGGAGCAACGCTTGTCTGCCCCGCGAACGCGTTGGACCGAGTTTTTCCGCCTGACTGGATCGGGGCTGAGCGATGACTCGCGCCCGGCCTCGCTGCGGCTCGAGCAAAATCTGCGCGACTACGATGCCGGCGGAGAAAAGGCGATCGCGGTCGCGCAAGGTGCGATCTGCTGCTTCATCCTGGTCCTGCATGTCACATTCCGTCTCAAGTCCGGCGTCGGTGTGTTTCATTCCTGGCTCGTGCCGGTGCTCGGCCTGCTGATCTTAAGCTCGGCAGTCCGCTGGCGCTTGGCACAATCGAAAACGTTGCCGGAGCGCACGCTCGACGTGCTGAACGCCGTCGACATCGTGCTGTTTCTCTCGCTGATCTGGAGCTACCAGTACGCCTACGAGCATCCGGCGGGCGGCAGCCTGCAAACACCTTCGTTCACGATGCTGGCCGTGCTGATCGCGCTACGCGCGTTGCGCTTCCACCCCCGTCCGATCCTGATTGCAGGTTTGACGGCGGTTGTGGGCTGGATGGTGCTGGTAGGCTTGGCGGTCTTGCAGGATGGCACTTCATCGCTCACCTCGGACTACCGCATCTATCTCACCACATTCAGTATTCTTCCCGGCGCCGAGGTTGAGAAGGTCGTTGCGCTTGCTGCACTCACGCTCTTCCTTGCGATCGCGACATCGAGCGCGCGCAAGCTTCTTGGCCAGGCGGCACATGCCGGAGACTACGCCGACGCGCTCGAAGCGGCGCGACGCAACATCGACGACGCCAGGATGGCCAAGGAGAATTCCGAGGCCGCGCTGTGGGATCTCGACCGGCACAAGGCAGAGCTTACCGAGCAGAACCGCCGGTTCGATGCAGCCCTGCGGCACATGTCGCAGGGGCTGTGCATGTTCGACGCAAACCAGCGGCTCCTCGTATGCAACGATCGGTACCTGGATCTCTACGGCTTGCCGCCAGAACTGGCCAAGCCCGGGACGCCGTTCCGCAAGATCATTGAGTTGCGCATCGAGCACGGCCTCTACGTGGGAGATCCCAAGACCTATCTCGATGAGCGGCTTTCATCGATCCATGAGATGAAGCGCAATACCAAAGTGCTCGAACTGACGGACGGCCGCAGCATCGCGGTCGTTCACGAGCCGATGGCGCACGGCGGCTGGGTCGCGACGCACGAGGACATAACGCAGCTGCGCAAGATCGAAGCGCGCATGACCCACATGTCGATGCACGATCCGCTGACCGACCTGCCGAACCGCATGCTTTTGCGCTCGTGCATGGAGCAGCTGCTCGACCGCGCCGTCGCGGAAAACCAGTCGCTCGTGGTCATCATGTTCGACATCGATCGCTTCAAGGAGGTCAACGATACCCTCGGGCCCTCGATCGGCGATTCGCTCCTGCAAGGCATCGCGCAGCGCCTGCGCCGGCGTTTGAAGGGCGTGGAGATGATCGCCCGCATCGGCGGCGACGAGTTCGTCGTGTTGCAGCTGGCGGAGAAGCCGGCTTCGGCAGCCGCGCTGCTGGTCAAAAAAATCCAGAGCATCCTGTCCACCTCGTTCGATCTTGACGATCACCAGATTGTGGTTGGCACGAGCACTGGCATTGCGATCGGGCCGGGCGACGGCAACGGATCGGATGAGTTGCTCAAGAACGCCGATCTCGCTTTGAACCGCGCCAAGAGCGACGGCCGCAGCACCTCTCGCTTCTTCGAGCGTGAGATGGACCAACGCATGCAGGCGCGCCACACGCTGGAGCGCGATCTGCGCGCGGCGCTGCAGCGCGGCGAGTTTGAGCTCTACTATCAGCCGCAGTTCAATCTCGAGCGGGGCGAGGTGACGGGCTTTGAGGCGCTACTGCGTTGGCATCATCCCGACCGGGGCATGATCATGCCGGCGGATTTCATACCGCTCGCCGAAGAAACCGGCCTCATCGTGCCGATCGGCGAATGGACGCTGCGCCAAGCGTGCACCGATGCCGTGAGCTGGCCCGAGGGCTTGAAGGTCGCGGTCAACCTCTCTGCGGCGCAATTTCGTTTCGGCAACGTGCGTCAGTCGGTCGTCACGGCCCTCGGCGTCTCGCGGCTGGCGCCGCAGTTGCTCGAGCTCGAGGTAACCGAGTCGGTCCTCCTGCAGGACAGCGATGACGTCGCGCAGACACTCGATCTGCTGCACGAAATGGGCGTCGGCATAGCGCTCGACGACTTCGGCACGGGCTACTCGTCGTTGAATTACCTGCGGCGCTATCACTTCGACAAGATCAAGATCGACCAGATCTTCATCCGGGAGCTGAGCCAGCGGCCCGACAGCTCACTCGCCATCCTCCGCTCGATCATCGCGCTGGGGGACAGCCTCGGCATCGCGACGACGGCGGAGGGCATCGAAACGAAGCAGCAGTTCGAGCACATGCGCAAGGAAGGCTGCACCGAGGTGCAAGGCTTCTACATCGGCATGCCGCGTCCCGTGAGCGAGATCGGGCAGATGCTTGAGCTCGCGAAGACCCCCCGCGCCAGGATTGCCCGGCGCGTCATCTGATCTGGCCGGCCAGGCAATTAGGAGCTAAGCCGTAGGCGTGGAGCGCCACGTCGGCGCCCGCGCGGAGACGAGAATGGCTGACGCCAACCAGCAGACCGCAAGCCCACGCGATGAGAAGGCGCTGGAGATCTTCCAGCAGCAGTGGGACATCTACCGCAAGTTCCTCGAGCACGACTATCTGGGGAACGCTGGCGCCTATGCGCATCTGCGCGCGTTCCTCAAATCGGATATCCCCCGGCCGTTCGCTCTCTTGGACCTCGCCTGCGGCGACGCCAGTGGCATCGTCAAGGCGGTACAGGGGCTTGGTGTCACCAGCTATCGCGGCGTCGACCTCTCCGGTCCGGCGCTCGATATCGCGCGCACGAACCTGCACGAACTGCCCTGCGCTGCCGAGTTGGTGCAGGCCGACTTCGTCGCTGCCATGCGCACCCTTCGCTCGCCGGCCGACATCGTGTGGATCAGCCTGTCGCTCCACCACTTGGACACTGCGGCTAAGCGCACGCTGATGCGCGAGGTGCGCCAAGGGCTCGGTGAGGGCGGCGCATTCCTAATTTATGAACCGACAAGCAACGACGGTGAAAGCCGCGCGGCTTACCTCGACCGCTTCGAGGATATAGGGCGGCGCGACTGGACGGCGCTCAGCGCGCATGAGTTCGCCGAAGCGATGAACCACGTCCGCACGTGCGACCTTCCCGAGACTATTTCCAATTGGTTGCACCTAGGGCACGAGGCCGGATTCACGGCCGTTAGCGAGCTGTACCGGTCGCCCGACAACCTCTTCCGGTTGTTCAGCTATCGAGCCTAGTCGCCTTGCTTTTTCCACCATGCTGGGCCATATAAACCCCGCCGGTGCGATCCGAGGTGGACCGCGCCCTCAATTTTTGGATTAGACAGCGCGCCACCGGCCGTTTGCCCTTCCCAAATGACTGAGAACCCGAATGGTGGCGTGCCATTCGGTGGTTGGCTTTCAAGAGCACGCCGTTAAGAAAAGACAGCTTATGGATCGTATTAAAGGCACCGTGAAGTTCTTCAACTTCTCAAAGGGCTTCGGCTTCGTGCAGCCCGAGGACGGCTCCAAGGACGTGTTCCTTCACGTGAGCGCGCTGGAGCGTTCGGGCATCAACGGCCTCAACGAGGGCGACAAGATCACCTTCGTGCTCGAGGACGACCGTCGTGGTCGCGGCAAGCAGGCCGCCCAGGTCGAGCTCGCCTGAAGCTTTATTCAGGTCTGAAATAGTGATGCCGCCGGGACCACCTCGGCGGCATTCGCTTTTAGCGGTCCTCGCGCGCGAGTGGCCGGCGCGCGATGAAGGCAACGCTCTCCACGATCTCGGGGAAGCGGCCGCTGGGCTCGAGCTCGAGCATTTTGGCGCGGATCTCCCGCTCGTAGGCAACGCGACCTTCTTCGCCGAGGCAAGCGGGCGAGTTCGCCGAGAACGACAGTGCACGGGCCACGAGCGTATCGACGTCGGCGACCTGCGCATCGAATACGGAAATGCGGGAGAGATCGCAGAACGCACTACGCATGAGCACGCTCACATGCTCCTCCCACGCTTCGCCCTTGCGCGTATGGTAGAACGCATCGAAGCGTCCGTGCGAGCGCCGTAGCTCCTCGAAGGCCAAGAGCCAGGTTGAGTTCCCGTGTGCGTGCAGCTCTGTGTTGACGAGGGCGATGGCGCCGCCCGGCCGGACCAGCTCATCGAGCCGTGCGAGCGTCGCTTCGCGATCCATCCAGTGGAACGCGCGTCCTATCGTGACGAGATCGAGCGGGGCGAGATCGGCGCTCAAGTCGAACGACGATCCAACGCGCCAAGCGATTTCGAGGCCGGCTGCCAGCGCGGCCTTCTCGCCCGCCGCGATCATGGCGGCGTCGGGGTCGATGGCGATGACGGTGCCGGCCAGTCCCGCCAGCGGCAGGCTCAGCGAGCCCGGTCCGCAGCCGAGATCGAGCACGCGCGAGACCGGCGACAGCGCGACCTCGCGCGCAAGCCATTGCAGCAGGCGCTCCGAGTAGGGCGGCCTTCCGGCGATGTAATGCGGGATCGCGGATGTGAATCGATTGGGATCGTACGGCGCGACGCTGGTCATTGCAGCCCGTCCAGGCCTCGGTAGCAGTCAGATCAACCCACGCAAGCGCGCTCTGCCCTCGTCGTAAGGCACGCGCAACCGCGCTGTCTCCGTCCCGGTCCCGTGCGGCCTTTAGGCTGCGGCAACCTTGCGGCCGCGCGCGAGGTTCGCCTGCTTCTTGCTGCGGCGACGCGCGCCAGCGGTGTTGCCCTGGCTGCGCGTCAGTTTCGCACGCGGGATGGCGCGGGTGCGCTTCTTCTTGCTGGTCTCGACGCTGCGGAGGCTGCGCTTGCTCATGGCATTTACCTTAGTCTGGACCCCATCAAGGACGCCGCCGAGCGGCTGTCCGGTTGCGCCTCGAATAGGTGAAAGGTGCCGTCAATGCAAGCGATTGGAGGCAACTGACATAAATCCGTAACAGGAGTCGACTACGGGGCCCGTTGGATCGCGGCACGAAACGCTCACAACCAATGGGGAAGGCATGGCCGCAACTCGAGACAGCCTCGCCGCGGATGAGGCGCCTTTCCGGCGCCGGCACAATCGGCGCCTGCGCCAAGCCGTGCATCGCCACAAGCTCGCAACGCGCCAGGGTCTGCAAGAGCGGCTCTTCACGCTTGCGTTCAGCGGGCTGGTGTATCCCCAGATCTGGGAGGATCCCCTTGTCGATCTGGAGGCGCTCGACCTGCAGGAGGACGAGCAGCTGATCGCCATCGCGTCCGGCGGCTGCAATGTGCTCAGCTACCTTGCGTCGGCTCCCATTCACGTCACGGCCGTCGATCTCAATCCGGCGCACGTCGCGCTCAACAAGCTGAAACTCGCCGCGCTGACCAACCTGCCGGACTATGCCTCCTTTCGCCGCTTTTTCGCCGACGCCGATGGTGGCCACAACGTCGAGGCCTACCGCACGCACGTGAGAGAGCACCTCGACGCGGCGACGCGGGACTACTGGGAATCGCGCGACCGCTTCGGCCGCCGCCGCATCAGCTACTTCGCAACGAACCTCTACCGTCACGGATTGCTCGGCGCGTTCATCGGCGCAGGCCATTTGCTGGCGCGCGTGCATGGCGCCAACCCGCGGAGGCTCCTCGCGGCGAAGACGCAGAGCGAGCAGCGCACAATATTCGAGCGCGAGCTGGAGCCGCTGTTCGCCAAGCGCCATATTCGCTGGTTGCTGGAGCGCCCGTCATCGCTGTTTGGCCTTGGTATCCCCCCGTCGCAGTTCGCCGCGCTCAAGGGCCAGGACACCAGCATGGCGGACGTGCTGCGCGCGCGGCTTGAGCGCCTTGCCTGCGATTTCGATCTTTCGCGGAACTATTTTGCCTGGCAGGCCTTCGGGCGCCGCTACGCGACCGGTGGCGACGGGCCCTTGCCGCCTTACCTGCAACGCGAGCACTACGATGCGCTGCGTGCTCGCGCCGCCAACGTCGGCGTGGTGCACGCCTCGCTGACGGAGCACTTGAGCCGCCAGCCAGCCGCCTCGTTCGACGCCTACGTGCTGCTCGACGCACAGGACTGGATGACGGACGAGCAGCTCAACGCGCTGTGGAGCGAGATCGTGCGTACGGCCAAGCCGGGCGCACGTGTAATCTTTCGCACTGCCGGCGAGGAGACGATTTTGCCGGGGCGCGTCCCGGACGCGATCCTGTCGCGGTTCGCCTACGACGCGGAGCTTTGCCGCGCGTGGACGGCCAACGACCGCTCCTCGATCTACGGCGGCTTCCACCGCTACGTGCTGCAGCGCTGATGGGAATGCCGGTGCAGCCTGATAGTGTCCCAGCTGCTGAGCGCATGGATGCGATCTACCGATACCAGCGCTACATCTATGATGCCTCGCGCAAGTACTACCTGCTTGGCCGCGACCGGCTGCTGGCGGAGCTCGATCCTCCGCACGGCGGAACGGTGTTGGAGATTGCGTGCGGCACCGGTCGCAATCTGATCTCGGCGGCCGAGCGCTATCCCGACGCGCGCTTCTTCGGCTTCGACATATCAAACGCCATGCTGGAAACGGCGCGGGGCTCCATTGCGCGATCGCATTTGTCGAAGCGCGTCATGGTCGCTGCCGGAGACGCGACGGATTTCTGCGGGCAAGAGATGTTCGGGATCCGTGCCTTCGATCGCGTCTTCATCTCGTATGCCCTGTCGATGATCCCGTCCTGGCAGCCGGTGCTGGAAAACGCGTTGCATGCTCTGGCTCCGGGAGGCCGGCTGCTCGTCGTCGACTTCGGCGAGCAGGGCGAGTTGCCCACCTGGTTCAAGTCCATGTTGCGCGCCTGGCTCGCAAAATTCTCGGTCGAGCCGCGCGACGCACTCGTTGGCGAATTGCAGCAGCTGGCGCGCCGGAAGGGATTGAGCGTCGGCTGCGATGAGCTCTACCGCGGCTATGCGACCTACGGCGTTGTCGCGAAGGCCGGCTAGGCTTGGGCCGGCCAAGCTTTCAATGGGTCATCCACTTGAGGCCGTAGAAGCTTGGCACGATGACGCCAACGGCCCATAGAAAGGCCGACGTTATATTGGCCACCTGAAACGGAAGCTGACGCATACCGGCAATTCCGGCGATGACGGGAATGACGGCGCGGATCGGCCCGAAGAAGTGGCCGAGGAAGACGCCGAACACGCCGTACTTTGCAAAGAACGTCTCGCCGCGCTCCATCATCTCCGGGTAGCCGCGGAACGGCCAGTAGCCCTTGATTGAGTCCTTGAAATAAAGTCCTACCCAGTAGGAGAACGCGTAGCCGAGTGCCCCCCCAACGCCGGCCGCAAAGACAACTGGCCAGATGTCCAGGTCGTCGGTTGCGCCGAGCAGACCGCTGACCGCCACCAGGATCACCGTCGACGGCAGGATGAGCGACACGAAGGCCAGGCTTTCGCCGAAGGCCAGCGCAAAAGCGATGGGTGCGGCCCAGGCCTGGTTGGCGTGTACAAATGCAATAACCGCGTTCGCGTACTCGTGGATCAAGGGGTCAGGTCCGGGTCAAAGGGGCAAGATCGTCGGCCAGCCAGCGCACAAGGTGGAAGCGTATTGTGGCTATATGTGTCGGCGCCGTGATCTTGCAAAGCGTCCTACTCAGGAATTTCGGCACCGCCGCTTCATTTCCGCGGCGAGTTCCCTGGAAACCTCACCTGCGAGCATCACGCCGCGCGAAACCTGCGCCGGGGTCAATTTTCCCCCGTCAGGTCCGCGCAGGACGCCGGGCGCCCGGTCAGCCTCGCTGCGGCCATGCGCAAGCTCCGCGCACGAGAGTTCTTTCTTCTTGCTTTTGAGGGCGAAGAGACGGACCCCGGAAGCATAGGCCTCGGCAGGAGGCGGCGCCGTCACCCAGGCGCGATCCTTGTCCTCGACGAGGTAGCGTAGCGTCTTCTGGCGGCGGTTGACGCAGTCGTCGCTGTCGTCGACACACGTGAGGCCCGAACTCGGGCCCCCGGTGTCGTTTCCGCTGCAGCCGGTGAACTGGGTTGGCGCCAAAATCAGCAGCAGTGCAGGCAGCGTCTGCATCCGGCGGCGGTAAAATGTCATGCTTGCTCCATGGCGGCGCGCCGTCAGGCCCTAAAAGGACGCCATGGCGGCGTCAAGGCCAAACACAATTTGCGCCGGCGCGGGTGTCGGGAAAGGGACGAGAATGGCACATGCAATCCGCATCCACGCCTACGGCGGTCCGGAGGTCTTGAAGTGGGAGGAGGTCACGGTCGGCGAGCCGGGGCCCGGAGAGGTGCGGCTGCGCCAGACGGCCGTCGGACTCAACTACATCGATACCTATCACCGGACAGGCCTCTACAAGCTGGCGGCGTTTCCTGCGGTGATCGGAATGGAGGGCGCGGGCCGCGTGGTGGCGGTCGGTCCGCGCGTGAGCGATCTGGCTGTCGGCGACCGCGTGGCCTACGCCGGTGTGCTCGGCGGCTACGCCGAGGAGCGGCTGATCGCGGCCGACCGTCTCGTGAAGCTGCCGGCGGCTATCGACGATGAGACCGCTGCGGCGATCATGCTGCAGGGTATGACGGCGCGCTACCTTCTGCGCGAAACGTATCCGTGCACTGCCGACACCGTGCTGCTCTTCCATGCCGCGGCCGGCGGTGTCGGTCACATCGCATGCCAGTGGGGCCGCGCCATCGGCGCAACGATCATCGGGACGGTCGGCTCACCCGAGAAGGCCGTTCTCGCAAAAGAGTACGGCTGTACCCACGTCATCAACTATCGAACCGAGGACTACGTCGCGCGCGTCAAGGAGATCACCGCGGGGAAAGGCTGTGACGTCGTGTACGACGGCATCGGCAAGGATACGTTTCCTTCCTCGCTCGACTGCCTGAGGCCCAAAGGCATGTGGGTCTCTTTCGGCAGCGCATCGGGCCCCGTACCGCCGTTCGACATGGCGATCCTTTCGACCAAGGGATCGCTCTTTGCCACGCGACCCACGCTTATGACCTACGTCGCCCACCGCGCCGATCTCTTGGCCAACGCCGCCGAGCTGTTTCAGATGGTGGGGAGCGGCGCGATCAAGGTCGGAGCGGCGCGCACATTTCCTCTGCGCGAGGCTGCAGCTGCACACCGCGCGCTCGAAGCGCGCGAGACGACGGGCTCGGTGGTGCTGTTGGCGTGATTTGGCATCCGCGATCTCGCGCTATGGTTAGCTTGCGGTAACACCGACAGTGAAGGCGCGCTTGCGTAGTGTCTTGAAGCCGGCCGTTTGCGCCAGTTTGAAGCGGTTTCGCGACCGGATCTTCACTCTTGGCGGCAGTCTTTGCTCACAACCGGCTTCGCGCGGTTTACCAGTTCTCATCCGCTCGCTGACATCCTTCTCGCAAGACAAATGGCGAGAAGAAGGCAGCGGCGCTTGCGACCGGAACGCCTTCCGATGCGTAGCAACCAAAATGAAACGGCGGGAAGCGTTATGGCACGTTTGGATTTTCACGCGCACGGTCCGGAGGAGAGCGCCACTCAGGGTGGCGCCGCGGACGCGCTGCTGCAGCTCGGTCTCTCCTATAGCGTCGGTCGCGACGTGGACGTCGATCTCATCGAGGCGCACAAGTGGTTCAACCTCGCGGCGATGCGCGGCAACGACGAAGCCAAGCTGCACCGGTTGGAGATCGCGCGCGACATGTCGAAGGACGACATCGCTCGCGCTCAGCGGCTTGCACGCGAGTGGATCGCCACACATTAAGCGTGGCGATACCGCCTGCGGTGGTGTTCAGCAGTTGCCGAAGAATGAGCTGAGGCAGTCCCAGGTTTTCTTGGCGGCTTTGCCGACTGCGTTCCCGGCCGACTGAGCCCCATCAGTCACGGCGTCGCCGGCCTTCTTCAATCCGTCGCCGGACGCCTTCGCCGTCTTCTTGGCGAATTCCTCCACCGTCTTTGGCGGCGCTTCCGGCTGTGGGGCAGGTTCGGCTTCGGCCTTGGGCGGCACGGCCGTCTCGGGACCTGGCACTGGCGTATAGACCGGAGCCGGCGCCGGCACCGGTTGCGCCGGAGCCTCGGCCGGCAGCGTCACTGTTTGCAGATTGGTCGCGCATGGACCCGACGTTGCGGCGCCGACGCTGCAGCTTGCGTGGCTGCCCCGCTGCGCAATCTCGCTGATGCAACGCAACGGTCCGTGCTCGTCATGGGCGTCGGGGTGCGGTTGCGCGATCACGCACCGGTATTTTGCGTCGGGCTCCGTGCACGTCACGCAATACTCTTCTGCAGCCGCGCCGCAGGCGAAGCCGCAAATTGTGAGCGCTGACAATGCGATGGCGAGCGAACGACGCATGAACAGCCCGATCCCTGAGGATCGGACGATGCGATCGGCCCGCAAAGTCGTCAAGAGGGTTGGGCAGTCCGAGCGCCAGCTTGCAATCACCACACCCCCCATTTATGAGGGGGCGCCGACTGAGGAGACGTGGCCGAGTGGCTGAAGGCGGCGGTTTGCTAAACCGTTATACGCTTTTAAAGGCGTATCGAGGGTTCGAATCCCTCCGTCTCCGCCAGCCGTCTCCTGATCCCCCTTCCAAGCTGATCGCGCGCTACCGGCCGCTATTGCCGCGATCGGCTGCCACAGAGCGTTTTTTATTCTTGCCGGTGGCCCCGGCGCTGCTTTCGCCTTTGCGATCGGGATTGAAGGAGGGCTTGCGCTCTGCGCTCTTCTTGGCGGGCTTCGTAGCTAAGGCTCGAGTTGACTCAATTTTCGACGGCATTGTTTCTGCTCCGGTCGGCCGCCCGCTCCCACGCTTAGCGTACAAGGACAAGCGACAATACGAAGCCAACCCCTGCGGCGATGAATGTTGCCTGAATCGGATTACGCCGGATCGAGGATTCAAAGCTTTCCCGGGCCAGCTGGGGCAATTCAGCGGCGAGCCGCTGTACGGATTCGGCGAGCCCAGCAAGGTCGGCCTTCAGCGCGATGACGTTGTCGCTCACGCTGATGTCATCACTTGCGGAAGTGGCGCCGCCCGTCGTGGCGGCAATCGCTTTGGCGTCCATTGGGTCTCCAGAATCTCGAATTGGCCAGCTGCCATCCGCAACGCTTTCCCCCGGCCATAGTTCCGCAATATGCAAGGAGCGGCACCGGTTGACAGCGTGTGCCGCAATGGCCACGCGAGGCCGCACTTCAATTCCGGATCCCTCGTCGCAGCGCGTAATCCTGCTAACGTGGACAACGCTGCTTCGTTTTCGGGGTTGAGAATGATTTTTCGGGGTCTTGCCGCGGCACTCGCCGCTCTCGTGTTTATCGGCGCACCTGCCGGCGATGCGGACGCCAAGCGCGCATCCCGGTCCATATGCCAGTGGTTTGGAACGGCGCCGATCTGTAGAGGCGTCTGCCCCAAGGGCTGGACCCCGATGGCATACGACAAGAAGGGCGACGGCAAGAAGTGCTTCTCGGGCACGAAAGCCAAATGCTGCCGCTATGAGGAGTATTGCATCTCGGACGCGGATCCCAATTACGATCCGAACGGGAAGCGCGTGAAATACGACGGCGTGGTTGAATGTCAGCGCTGCGATCGCTGGGGCGAGGACTGCAAGGTCGGAGGACAGCCGCGCTTCAATACCGCGTGTGCGCGCTTCAGCTGGTACCCTTGCGGCAGGACCACGCCGCCAAAGTCGAAAGGGACCTCCTCCGGAAAGGGCCCCGGTCCGAATAACCGTCCGATCGAGGTGCCTGACGGCAAGCCGCAGCCGCCGCCCGGACCGCCGCCGTGCGTCGAACCGCACATTCGCTACAAAGACGGCACGTGCGGGTGCCCCTCGGGTCTCAGGGGCGAGTTCTGCGAGGAGATCATCGTTCACTGAGCGTGAGTCGCTCGCGCATCAGCGCAGAAAATTTCACGTCGTCTCGGGGTGGTTCGGTTCCGATTCAGGTATTAGCAGGGAATGTCTCGCGTCCAAGGGGGCTTGGATCAGATGTTCAGAACGGTTGCATTCCTGCTGGCACTCGGCGCCTTCACATCGACGTGTGAAGCCATTCCCGTGCATCCCGGCGAGACCTATCGATCCGACTTCGACCTGACGGGCTCGGCGGTGGCCGGCGCTCCGCCCTACAATTTCGACACCTATGGCGTCGACCTGCTGTTCGATACCAATCAGCGATGGGTCGTGGGGCAGAGGATCTATCTGGAGGTGCACAGCGCATCGGGCGATGTGCTAGGTGGCTTGACCATTGCCCAGCCGTTTCCCTTCGACGTCGACAACATCGCCGGCATCAACGTCCCGATCACGCCATTGGCGAATGTGAGTGATCTCGTGGGCTATTTGCTGCTGACGAGCATCAACTCGAGCTTCGACTTGCTTTCCGCCTCGGCATTCATAGCGGTCGCAGATGGATTGACGACGTCGATAGATCCCACGGCAAGCTTCGTGCCCGCGCCCTACGCGCCGCCAAATCCCGATTTTCCAACGTGGGGCTCAGTCCCGGTCGCGGCTGCGCCGGTGCCTGGCGCATTCGCGCTCTTTTCGTCTGCGCTGGTCGCATTCGGGTTATTCGGATGGTTGAGAAGGTGGCGAGCGGGAACGAAATCCCGCGGCGTGCCTCTCGCTCGGGTCACTCCTACGCTTGATTCGGCTCAGATATGCGGATCGGTCAGCGTGCGAGCGCAAATCTCCCGCCACCGCGTCTTGGCAACGTGAGTTTTTGAAATCCCACGAATCCATGCACTCGGACATGTTGCGCCCCGTTGCGCCGCCGGTGGTCGCCGTCCCGCCGCCTGTCGCAAAGTTGGGCTGCAGGGATTCGATCGACCCGGCACTGGGAGCGCCGAGCAACCCCTGCTGAGCCGTATTGGTGCCCAAGAGACCTCCAGCGCCCAAGGTATTGGTCGTCACTGTTCCCCCTGAACCGGTCGTGCTTGCCGCCGCTGCCGCGCCCGCCGTTCCCGAAGCGGCGCCAGCCGAGGATGTCAGTCCACTGGCGGCGCCGGGGGTGCTGGACGCGCCCGCTGTTCCGGATGCGCCACCGGTGGTTGTGGACGAGAACGACGAGCCGGTTGCGGACGACGATCCGGGCGCCGACGAAAACTCGCTGTCCGTTGTCGACGGCGGCAGGGGTGGGGCTCCGGGAGAGAGACCGCTCGCACCGCCACCGCCGGCTCCGATACCGGCCCCTCCAGTCAGGGTGGTGCTGCCACCTGGAAGTGTCGTGCCAGGCGCACCTGATGCAGACCCCGGCGCGGTAGTAGCCGGTGTCGTCGGAGAGGGCGCCGCCGCGGATGGCGATGTGGCCGAGCGAGCTGTAGGGCCGCCACCCGATCGCACACCGCCGACGCTGCCGGAGGAAGTTGCCCCTGCCGAATGCGACGACATGCTGGAGCTGCCATGGGAGCCGCCCGACGCACCTCCCCCGCCGCCACCATGCGCCCAGGCAAACGATACCGGCGCGGCGAAAATTAGAGCTGCGATAGCGAAAGTGGTTTTTGCGGTCGGATGCATAGCGGATGTCTCCTATGCAAGGACGAACGCGACTGTAGAAAGCGAGTTCCGGCTCAGATGGGTAGCACCAGTGCCGCAGCGAAATGCGCGGCCCGCATAGCTCGCGACGAGCGGCGCAAGTCGCCGCCTACTGATAGGCAAACGCGTGCTGCTGCCAGGGTCCTTCGAACATCTTTTTCGCCCACTTTGGCACGGTCGCGGTCGCGACCTTCTTTTTGGCGACGTGCGCACGCTTGTGGGCCGTCGCATGGGCCGAGCGTTGATGATGTGGACGCTTCAAGATTGACGGCGCGCGAGCTGGAGCCTCCCCTCGCGAGGCTAGGATTTCATCGGGTGCGTTGCCTGAGACGATGGGGGACGGTTCGACCGCGGCAATTTTCCGTGGGGCCTCGCGCAGGACCGGCACGCTGTCGGATAAAAGTGCGGACGGCTTCAGCGCGGTGCTCTGTTGAACGGCTTCTTGTGCGATCTCGGGTGCGGACTCTTGGACAGTCTCCTGGACTGGTGGCGCCGCCTCGGCGAGACGCGCGGGTTCTTCGAGGGAAGCCAACTGCGGCGCTGTTTCTTGTACGGGTGCCGCGCTCAGTTGGAAAAGAGCGGAAGGTTCGAGCGAGGCCAATTGCTGGCCCGCCTCCTGCAAGGCAGGTGCGCTGTCGACGTTGCTAATGACCGTCACGGTTCCGATGCCGTCTATCGCGACGGTTCTTGCGCTTTCTGCGACCTCGATTGGGTCTGACGCCATCGCCTCGGCTGCCACGAGCAGGACGGGTCTGAAGTCAGCGCCATTGCTGTCGGCTGTTTCGGCGGGTGCCGCCTCGAGCGGCCGCTTCGGTACGAGCTTGCCGAAACTCGTCTGGAACACGGAGGTGTTGACGTAGGCGAAGCGCGCGAGCCCGGCTCCGTGCGGATCTTCGGACGCCAACGCGGTCGCGGCCGCGTACACTGCCAGTGCCGCGACAAGCAGGCCGAAAATCCGCAACACGCTGTACCCCCGCACGAGCATTCCCGCATATGGCATCTGGGCCATGCCCTTACACTTCGATCTTCAGATACCCTATCGCTGAGCAAAAGTAGCGACTTGAATTGGACACAAAAAAGACGGGCACCTACGACGATGTACGAAGCCGATGCGCTAACAATCGGACTTCTAGTGAGATTTCAATGGAGTGAATGTGGCGCACGCCAATTGTGACGCGCAGCGGTGTCACACTGCCCGTACCGCTCAGCGCGTGGCCGCGAGGCGTGCGAACCCGGCTTCGAGGTCCGCGCGCAGGTCGTCGACATCCTCAAGACCGATATGGAAGCGAAGCGCCGGTCCTTCCGCTTGCCACTTGGTCGCCGTGCGATAGCTGCTTGGATCGAACGGGATAACGAGGCTCTCGTAGCCACCCCACGAGAAACCCATGCCGAACAGTTCAAGCCCGTCGAGCATCGCAGCGACAGCGGCAGCAGAGACCGGCTTCAGGATCACCGAGAAGAGCCCGGTGGCGCCGAGAAAATCGCGTTTCCAGATCGCATGCTGCGGGTGGCTCGGGAGGCCCGGATGGAGGACGCGCGCGACCTCGGAGCGCTGCTCCAGCCAGCGCGCGATCTCGAGTCCGGCGCGCTGATGCTGGGCGATGCGGGTTGCAAGCGTTCGCAGGCCGCGCAGCCCCAGATAGGTTTCCTCCGATCCTGGGCAGACGCCGAGGACTTCTTTCGCCTTGGCGATGTGCTTGGCCGCGCGCTCGTTTGAGGTGATGGCGCCCAGCATGGCGTCGGCGTGGCCGACGATATATTTTGTCGCCGCCTGGATCGAGACGTCGACGCCGTGCTCGAAGGGGCGGAAATACAAGGGTGTCGCCCAGGTATTGTCGAGCAGTAGCCACAGCTTGCGCTTGGCGGCGACGGCCGCGACCGCAGGGATGTCCTGCACCTCGAACGTCTGCGAGCCCGGGCTCTCGGTGAAGATGAGCCGGGTATTGTCGCGCACCAGTGTATCGATGTCCTTGCCTATCAGGGGATCGTAATAGGTCGTCTCGACGCCGAGCTTGGTCAGCAGGCGGTCGCAGAACTGGCGCGTGGGATTATAGACGCTGTCGGCGACGAGGATGTGATCGCCCGCTTCCACGAATGCGAAGATCGCGGTGCTCACCGCCTGATAGCCCGAGGCCGTGAGCGCCGACTTGTGCCCACCCTCGACTTGCGCGATCGCGTCTTCTAGGGCGGTGACGGTAGGGGTGCCCGAGCGGCCGTATGTATACGCCTGATCGCGCTTTAAGAGCTTCTCCATTGTGGGGAAAAGCACGGTCGATCCGCGATAGACCGGCGGGTTGACGAAGCCATGGCACGCCTGGGGGTCGCGGCCCGAGTGGACCACTTCCGTCGCCGGCTTGCGCGCACGGGGGCGTTTGGACTTCGAGGATGACATCGGGCGGATCCTGTCGCCGCGGTTGGCGGCCCGTGTGACGCAACTTTGTCGCCGGGTCAAGCTCTTGACCGGCCGGCGGTTACGCGGGATTGGTGCCGACGCTCCAACCGCTCCCGATTTACCTTCCGGCGGCTTGCCCGCGCTCACTACCTTGCGCCCCGGGGTGCATCGTCCCACACTCGCTGCTGATGTGATGAAAAATCTCAAGTCTCGCTTCCTGACGACTGCGGTTCTCGCGTCCGGCGCCTTGCTGGCGGCGCTCGCCGGGGCTGATGCTGCCCCATCGACGCTCGAGACGATCCGCGCGCGCGGCCACGTCCTGTGCGGTGTGGGGGAGGTGCAACCTGGCTTCTCGCAGGTGAGCGAGGCGCGGGAGCGTTCCGGTCTCGACGTCGAATTCTGCACCGCGCTCGCCGCCGCCGTTTTCGGCACCAAGGACGCGGTCAAGTTCTGGCCCTTGAGCGCCAACGACCGTTTCAAGGCGCTGCAGGCGGGCGACGTCGACGTGCTGGCGCGCGGTGCCGCGTGGACGCTGACCCGCGACACCGAGGTCGGTGGCCGCTTCGCCGGCGTGCTCTTTTACGATGGGCAAGGCTTCCTCACGCGGCGCGGCACCGCAGTGGCGAGCGTTTTCGAGCTGTCGGGCGCCTCGATCTGCGCACTGCCCGGCGCCATGGGCGAGCAGGGGATCGCCGAGTTCTTCGGCGCGCAGCACATGCGCTACCAGATCATCGCGCAAGAAAACTGGGACGATCTGGTCAAGGCCTACGCGGCGGGAAGCTGCACCGTTCTGACTGGCGATGTCTCGCTGCTTGCGTTGGCCCGCAGCAAGCTCAAGCAGCCGGCCGACAACATCATCCTGCCCGAGCTCATCACCAAGGAGCCGCAGGGGCCTGCCGTGCGGCAGGACGATCCGCAATGGTTTGCCGTCGTGCGCTGGACGCTCATGGCGCTGATTGAGGCGGAGGAGCTTGGCCTCACCACAGCCAACGTCGATTCAAAGCGCACCTCGACCGAGCCGGAGGTTCGCCGCTTCCTCGGCCTCGAGGCCAACCTCGGGCAGGCGTTAGGGCTTCCGCGCGACTGGGCCTATCAGATCGTCAAGAACGTCGGCAACTATGGTGAGATTTTCGATCGCACGGTCGGGATCAAAACCGATTTGAAACTCGCTCGCGGCCTCAACAATTTGTGGACCAAGGGCGGCCTCATGTACGCGATGCCCTTCCGCTAGGAGATGACGCGTTGAGATTGGGCGCTTTTTCGCGGGGCCGAGCATGACCGCGCTCTCGCAGCATCCAGAGTTCGTCTGGGGCTCGATCTGTGCAGTCGTCGTCCTTGTGCTCGCGTTCGCTCTGCGCAAACGGCGGAAGCCAAAACTATCGCATATAGCCGAGCGCAGCGGGATTGCGACCGTCACAGCGTTGCCGGTTCTTTCGAGTGCCGACTTGGCGAACGAGGTCCGCGCCGCCGAGGCGAACGGCGCACAAGACAAGCTGCCAGGTCTATATCTCGCGTTGGCGCAGAGCCGCATAAGCGATGGCTCGACCGCCGAGGGTGAGGAGATCCTCCGCAAGATCCTCCGCTCTACCGGCCAGCGCTCCAAGGATAGCCACGCCAAAGCGCGCGTGATGCTTGGCGACATGGCCAAGGCCAAAGGCGATCTAAGCACAGCGTGCGAGCATTGGCAGATGGCGCGCGCGCTTTTCTACGAGCTCGACCAGAAAGGCGAACACGCCTCCGTCGAGACGCGCATGCTGAAAAACGGCTGCCCGACCGACTGGGTGCTCACGGATTTCTGAAACGGTCGTTCTCTGCAGACTCGGCCCCCGCGCACCGCGGCCTACTGCATCAACACCTCGACCTGGGCGTTCTCGCCGTTGGCGATTGTGAAATCGCGCTTGAAGGTGCGCGTGCCGGATTTGCCAACGATCGTGTAGTTGCCGGGTGCCAGGATGTGCGTCGGCAACGCGCCAACGCTGCGTTTGACGACCTGTCCATCGGGCGTCTGCACGGTCCATTGAGTGTCGGGCAGCGCTTCACCACCGACGCGCGCGACCAGTTTGAACGTGACCCTCGCGGCTGAGTGCGTGACCGTCGCTTCAGAGAGCTTACCCGCTTCCACGGTGACATCCGCCTCAACTGTGGCGTTGGCATCGCCATAGGTCGACACGATGCGGTAGATGCCGGCATTCAACCGGACGATGACCCCCGGCCTTGCCTGGCTCAGGACCTTGGTGCGATTGTCGGATTGATCGCGCTCGCCCGAATAGATGTCATAGCTCGCCGTATTTGGAGCGGGCGCCGCCCCCTCGACAAGGACTTTGACGCGCAGCCCGCCGGCGTTGAGCACGAACTTCTCGCTCATCGTCTCGCCGGGCGTCACCTTGATCTTGCGCGTGACGTCCGCGCGCCCGAACGCGGCGTTGACGATGTAATCGCCCGGCTTGAGCTTCACCGTCGGGCTCGGCTCCTTCAGCGTCATCAGCAGCTTCGACTGACCCTTTGCTGCGGCGTCGTCATTGTAGACGCGCCAGACGATGCCCTGGTCGATTTGTTGTCCGTCCGCCGTCAGCAGGGCAAGCAGGTTGATCTGCGCGGGTGCGTCCGGCGCCGTCGATCCATCTGGCCCTTTGCGCGGGACGACGGTGGTATTCGCCGGAACCTGGAACTCTTTGGGCTTCTCTGGCGGCACCTTGTCATTGGTGACCGCCGGCAGCCCGCCGCGCAGCTTGACGCCGGTATCCCATTTTCCCGGATCCTCGGCACGCGCCAGGCCGGTGAGCGCCAGCGACAAGCACAGCGCTAGCGCGGCGCACCGCGAAGGCGCAAAGCGATCAGGGTTGCAGAATGTCCCTCGCACCATCCCACCGATCAGAGTTTGCCGTGGCCGCTGCTACGCGGCACGAGCTTGGTTGAAATATGGCCGCCAGCGGCATTTACCTCGCCGTGTGCGGTTTCTCACCCGCTGATGTCGATCGTGCGGCTTTCCCCGGCCTTAACCTCGAACGTGCTCAAGAGCCGTTGATCGTGTGTTTCGGTCATCACTGTGTAGCGCCCGGGCGCCAGCAGCGCGGCCGGTTGTGGCTGGCTGGTGCGGAGCACGGTGTGCTGGTCGGCGTTCTTGATCTCCCAGTAAATGTCGCTGCCGGCTTGCAGTCCGCCGGCGAGATTGAGCGTGACGTGACCTGCATCGAGCTTCAGCGTGGCTTTTTGATTCTGTCCCGCGCCGAGTGCGTAGTCGGCGGTCGCCCTGACGTTGGTGGCGCTGACGGCTGCCTCGACGCGATAGCGTCCGGCGCTGAGATCGAGCACGGGATCCTTCGCCACCGTGCGCAGAACCTCCTTTGGTTCCGCATCGAGACGATACACCGTGTAGACCAGCGGAAGATCGTCGGGAGCGGGCTTTCCATCGAGCACGACCGATAGCTGCAGGTGCGAAAGTGCGAGCGGCAGGATTCGCCGCACGGCATCTCCGGGACCGATCGCGATCTGATCTCTTGCTTCCGCGGTCGCGGTGCGCGCGGTCACGTAATAGGTGCCCGCCGGCAGCGTGAAGGCGGGCGTGGCTGCGGCTGATCGGATCACCTCGCGGCGTCCGCCCTGGGCGTCCGGATCGTCCTCGTAGATGATAAACGTGAGACCGTCAGTGACGGGGTCCTTGGCGTCGGTTCCGCGCGTCGCGGAGAGTTCAAGGCGCCCCGTCGCGAGTAGCGCCGTGAAGGTGGTGCCGGTGGCGGGAGCGATCTTGATGGCCTGGCTTTGGCGGGCGATGCCGTTCTCGGCGCTGACTTGGTAGTCGCCGGCGGGCAGCACGACTTCGGGCTGGGACTCGCGCCCGATCCAGATCGGCGCCGCCTTCGCCGCTCCGTCGGCCGACGGGGTGACGATGAATGTCGGGCTCGCCAGCGGTGGCTTATCCTTCGCCGGACGCGCGACCATGCGGAGAACGCCGGCATTGAGGTTGAGGCGCAGCGGCGTCGGCGCGTCGGCCTTGAGGTCGACGGTCTCGTGCGCGGACGCAAGTCCCAGCCGAGCCTCGACGTCATAGTTGCCGGGGGGCAGCTTTTCGATAAGCGTCGGCGCCTTCGTCTCGGCCACGACCTCGCCGTCCGATCCTGCCTTGGTCACGCGCCAGCGCACCGGGCTGTCCAGCGTGGCGCTGTCGGGGCCAAGCCCTGCAGAGAGATAGAGGCCCGGAGCCTCGGGCGCGGGCGACTTGCTTGCCTCTCCCGGTGTTGCTTCCTTCGGCGCTGTCTCCGAGGAAGTGCTCGCATCGAGATTGGCAAGCTTGACGATCTGGTCGAGCGCGGACGCGATGCCGGCGTTGTTGGGAGCGTTGAACAGCTTGCCGTTGGTGTCGCGTGCCAGACAGCTCATCTGGTCGATCTTCGCCTTCTCGAGACCGAGGCTGATCGTGTGCACCGTGAGCGCCGGATTAGCCTTCGCGATCTCGGCAGCCGCCGTGCACAGGTCTTGTCCGCAGTTGTCGACGTCGTCGTTGATGACGATGATTGTTCCAGGCGCGGTGCCGATCGCTTTGGCGGCTTCTCGCAGGCCCAGCACCAAGGGGCCTTTGCCCATCGCGTTCAATCGGTCGAGCGGCCCTTGCACTTGTGCGAGGCTTCCTGATTGAGGTGCGACGATGACCTCCGCGTCGTTGCAGGTTCCGCGGCGGCGATGGCCGAATGCAGCAAGGCCAAGGCGAGTGTCTGGCTTGAGGCGGGGGATGGTCTGGCGCAGGAGGTCGCGGACCGCGTCGAATTTCGGCGTCTGGTCTCCTTCGAGCTTGCCCCACATGGATCCAGAGCCGTCGAGCAGGATGATCGCCGTGGGTGGCTCGTCGGCGGCTCGCGCGAAACCGACGCCGACGACCAAGAGCAGCACGAGGCTTCCCAACAATGCCGGCAATCGTGATGTCATGTCGTCGCCCTCGGTGCTGAGCCTTGCCCGAAACGCTCGGAGAACATCGGCCAAGATTCTCAGGTCGGAAGATAGCCGATCGGGTGATGGTGCGACAGACCGCCCGGGTGCCCGGAAAATGGCCGAAACGCCCGCAACGAAAGGGCTTGGCACGGGAGGGCTGCGACCGCTAGGAAGCGGCCATGGCAAATACCATCCAAAATCCGATCCTCAATCTCCTCTCCACCCGCCGTTCGGTGAAACCCGACAGGCTCGTTGCGCCTGGGCCTAGCGCGGAGGAAATCGAGACGATGCTGACCATCGCCTCGCGCGTTCCCGATCACAAGAAGCTCGCACCGTGGCGGTTCATTCTCATCGAGGGCGACGCACGGGCCAAGCTGGGCGACGTCGTTGCGCAAGTGTGCGCGGCGGAGGAGGAGATACCGCCGTCGGAGCACCGACTCGCGCTTGAGCGCGGCCGGTTGCAGCGTGCGCCGCTCGTGATCGCAGTCGTATCGCGCGTGGTGCCGCATCGCAGTGCACCCGAATGGGAGCAGGTTCTCTCGGCAGGGGCTGCGTGTTTCAATCTGTGCCTCGCGGCCAACGCGCTCGGCTACGGAACGTCGTGGATCACGGAGTGGATCGCCTACAGCGCGGGCGTGCGCGCGGCGTTGGGCCTTGCGGAGAACGAGCGCATCGCAGGGTTCGTATACATCGGTACCCCGGCTGAGCCACCCGAGGAGCGCGAGCGGCCCAAGCTTTCCGACATCGTCTCGCGCTGGCGGGGATAAGCAACTCAGGCCACGTTAAACTCTCGTTTACCAGAACACGCATAGCCTTCGCCACGTGTAGCTGCGTTCCAGCCGTCGTGACGGAGGGGACCTTGAGCTCCCTATTTGATGTGCCCGCACAACTCGCTCTAGCTCTTTCGCTCGCCGCTTCGGCTGGCGGAAGCGGCTCGGCTCGGGCTCATCCGGTCTACGAAACTCCTGCGGCGCCGACCGCACTCGATATCTTCGACCTGCAAACGGTGGATGGGCCCCTTCGCTTCAGCGATGCGCTTTGGTTTCGCGCATTGAAGGAAAGCGCATCTGGCCCCGATGCCGATGACGTGGCCGGCGCGATCTTCCGCACGAGCGGCGGGCGCTATTACGTCCCGGCATCAGCCGAGAGGCGCAGGATCTTACAGAAGCGCACTGACGTAGCCCTCGCGGCCCGAATTGCGCGCGCATTCGCCGAGCACAATGCTGAGCAAATGCAACAAGACCTTCAGCGCGCGCCAACCGCGGGTGAGCTGTACATCGCCCACCTGTTCGGTCCGGAGGTCGCGACACGTTTCATCAAGCGCGCGGAGGCTGCCCCCGACAGGAGCGCGGCCAAGGAGATGCCTGAGTTAGCGCGTCTCGCGCCAGCGCTGGTCTTCGAGCGCGGCGCTTCTCTGACTCTCGAGCAAGTCTATGCGCGGTTGACGCAGCCATTCGCCACCGTTCCAGCAATACCGGCCATGAAGCCGAGCGTTTTGGAAGCACCTCGCAAGATCCAGGCAGGACTGCGACCAGCCGCCAGCGGATGGCGACCCGATATCGCTGCGGCAGGTCCCGCGCCAGCGCCGCCAACTCAGTAACGAAACTGCTCGGCGAGGACCCGCTCATCGAGGCTGTGGTCTGCATCAAACATCATGAAAAGCTCGATGTTCCGCGCCTTTTCCACTTCGACGCGGGTGACGCCGCGTGTCTCGAAATAATCGGCGACCGCGCTGACGGGGCGTTTGTCGGATTCGAGCACATGCACCGTGATGTGCACTTTGTTTGGTAGAAGCGCCCCGCGCCAGCGTCGTGGACGGAAGGGGCTGATTGGCGTCAACGCAAGCAACGGAGCGTTGATCGGCAGGATCGGCCCGTGCGCCGATAAATTGTAAGCGGTCGAGCCGGCCGGAGTGGAGACGAGGACCCCGTCGCAGATCAGCTCGTCCATGCGAACTTTGCCGTCGACGACGATCTGGAGCTTGGCGGCCTGATGGCGTTCGCGGAACAACGAGACCTCGTTGATGGCCAACGCCTTGTGCGCCTTGCCGGCACGGTCGTAGGCGAGCATCGATAGCGGATTGATGCGGCTGGTCTCAGCTGCAGCGAGGCGCTCCAGAAGATTGTCCTCGCTGTACTCGTTCATGAGGAACCCGACGGAGCCCCGGTTCATCCCATAAATTGGAATTCCGTCATTGATGAACCTGTGCAGGGTCTGCAGCATGTGCCCATCGCCGCCGAGCGCCACGATCGCATCTGCACCGGGGACCTCCACCGTGCCATAGCGCTCGGTGAGCCGCCTACAGGCTTCCATGGCCTCCGGCATTTCGCTTGCCACGAACGCGATCTTGTCGAATTTTCTTTTTTGCTTTGGCATGCTGTCCGCGTTTCGACACGAAGCTGGAGAGGCTCGCCCAAGTGCAGCAAAACGACAAGCCCGTTCTCGTTTACTCGACCTTTCCGACGACAGAGGCGGCCGAAGCAATCGGCACGCACCTCGTCGAACAACGCCTCGCCGCCTGCGTGAATATCCTCGCACCCATGTCCTCTATTTATCGTTGGGAGGGGAAAGTCGTGCGCGACAGCGAGGCGGTCATGATCATCAAGACTCGTGCGAGTTCAGCCGAGGGGGTGATGGCCGCCGTCAGGAGCCGGCACACCTATTCCAATCCGGCGCTGGTGGTCATCCCGCTGGAAGGTGGCTCCGCCGACTATTTGGCGTGGCTCCTCGAAGCCACGGCTGCCGGTGGAGCGGGCGCTTAGCGGATTAGTAGGCGCCGCCGAGGCTCAGCAGAAGATTGTAACGCGGCGTTCCGGGGCCCTCGTGGGGAGTACGGGACGGCTCCCTGGACGGCTTGGCGCGGTGCTGGGACGCAGTTCGCACCTGGGCGGCTGGCGCAGTGAACCCGGGCTGCTGTGCGCCGACGGCCAAACCACTATTGGAGGCAGGCAAAGTCGGATCAGCATTTGTTGAATTGATGGCTGGAAGCTCCCTCGGTCCACCAATTGCCATCCGGCCCGGCAGCGGTTCCGACGACACGATACTGCTTCCGATTGGAGTGAACAGGGGGCGTCCCGCGGCAGGTTTTGCAGCACCGCTGGTAGCAACCTGCCAGGGCAAAACCTCCCCCGAAGTCGCCGTCGCAGTCGTCGTCGTTGCGGTCGACGGAGCGGGCTGGCGGACGTCAGCTGGGCGGGACTGAGCGACTACGGGCTGCGCTATGCAACGGCCATTTGCAGTGAGAGCAAGTCCGAGCGGGCACTCGCCGCAGGCTTTGCCGGCGTGCGCCTGCGCGAGCGTCAACAGAAGGTAATCGGGCTCATCGAGCGGCAACTCGGCATTGATGCGGTCCGTGAACGTGCGCATCGCATCCTTGGTACCCGCATTCCACGAGCCGTCGATGCGTCCGTAATAGCAGCCCACACGCTTCAGCTGCTGCTGAATGTCCGTGACAAGCTTATAGCGGGTTTCCGCGTTCTTCGGCGCGAGCGGGACGCTTGCCGACATTGCGCCAGGCATCGTGCTTACGACCGTCTGCCAGGTGCCCGCGCTGTCGAGCTGCGGGCCGGCGTCGGCAGTCAATGTTGCTTCCGTGTGGACGAGGCTGGCGAGTGAAATGCTGGGAGAGAACGAGCGCAGCTTGGGCTGCCCCGAAGATTCGGCGCGAGGACGAACGGCAGGCGCGGTGCGGACGGCAACTGCTGTAGGCTTGGGTTGGATCGCGAGAGGCTCGCGCACTTGTGCGAGCGACAAGCTGCCATCGACCGGTGCAGGCAAATAAACAAACAGCCCGAAGCCGATGCCGGCAAGCAGCACAAATCCCCCGAGGCTACGCATGACCCGTCACTCCTCCGCCCCCGTCGCGCGGTACGCGGCCACCGCCACTTGGCGATGTCCTCGATCAACCTGGGCGTGATGCTATGTGGAAGCGATGACAATGAGTTTAAAGAGTGCTCGGAAAATCTCGATTACTCAGCGCTTCCGGGTACGGACAAAATAAATCGCCGTTTCCGACGATGCAACCGTAAAGAGAACCTTTCCGCGGCGGGCCGACGTTTTTCGCATTACAGCGGCTGCGACTACAACCTGCGATCTGATTGAGGTCGTCGGAGCGGGTTTGGGGAAAAGCTGTGTTTGGTTCTCGCTCGGCATAGATGCGTTGTGATGCTGCGCCGACGCACCATCCGAGCTATGGCGAGCCGCGGCCACGGCTACGGAGCTGATTCTCTTAACAAAACATTAGAATCGCTGTAGCGAGATTCTTAGAGGGGGCTGTCTCGCGTCCGTGTTCTCGTCGCCTTGGCTCTTCAGGGACGCTTTTGCACAGCGCGACCAAGCGGCTCACGCTCGTGCCGATGCGCCCCTCGAGCGAAGGTTCCAGCTCTCGGCGTGCCGCCTGTATGGATGGGTTCGCGACTTGCCGGATGTCCTTGGGGAAGGCGCCGGAGCTCAACGGGTCGGGGGAACTCTTTCATTACGGGATGGACGCGCCTAGTCGCGCGTAGAGCCGGGCAACGCTGCCACTTGTGCCCTCCACGGCGGCGAAAGATTGCGTCGGTCGTATCGCGTTCTCTCCGGCGCGCAAAAATTGGAGAGGGCAATGAGACATGCTTTAGGCGTGTTAGGGGTTCTTGCGGCCGGCGTTCTGCTCGCGGTTTCGGCAGCGATGAACTGGCGATTTGGCTTCAGTCTCGGCCGATCCGAGTTTGACGGCCAAATATACGGCGCGGCCAGCGCGGCCGCGGATTGCATGAAGGCGCTCGTACCGTTCTTCTTCTTTGCCGCCGTGCGCAACCGGGTTTGGTCACAAGCGGGAGCTGCGGCCCTGGTCTGGGTCGTGGTCACGGCTTTCTCGCTGACGTCCGCGCTCGGGCACGCAGCGCTCAACCGGTTCGATTCAGCCGGCAAGAGAGCGGCAACGGTCGCCAGCTACCAGGATCATCGGGCCGACATGGCGCGGGCGAAGGAACAATTGTCCTGGATCCCGCAACACCGTCCTGCTCAGGCGGTGCAGGCCGAAATCGACGCGATCAAGAGTGACCGAGCCTGGGAATGGACGAACGGATGCAGCGACATCTCGGGAAGCAAAGGCCGGACCTTCTGTCAGAAGTACCACGGCCTTGCTGCCGAACTGGCCTCTGCGGAGCAGTCGATTACGCTCGAAGCGCGTATCTCAGATCTAGAAAACAAGCTTGCCGACCAGAAGGGCACGACAGTGATGTCTGAAGCGGATCCGCAAGCCGCGGTTCTCGCCAAGCTCGCGTCCATACTTGCGCCCGCGGTGAAAATCGAGGATGTGCAGACCGCGCTCACGGTCTTCATTGCTCTACTCCTCGAGATCGGGTCGGCGTTCGGCATGTACATAGCGTTTAGCCAGTGGCGTCTCTACGATCGCCACGCGCCGACCGCGCCAAGAATCGCGCCGGTCAGCACCGCTGCGGCAGTGGTGGCGGCTCAAAAAGCCGTTGCGATAGCAAAGCCGCGTTCCGGCGCCAATGACAACAGGTCGGCGCCGGCAGCTAGACTGATCGCTCCCGAAACTGACGTGGAGCGCTTCTATAAGGAAAGGATCGAGACACAGGATGGATCGAGCTTAACTGCAACGTCTTTGTACGAGGACTACTGTGCGTGGTGTGAAGAGCAACAGAAAGAGCCCCTCGCGCTCCCAACCTTCGGGCGGGAGTTCGGCGAGCTCGGAGTCCAAAAAGCAAGGATTGCAGGACGTGTGCGGTACATCGGCATCGCGCTGAAGTCCGCCGGCGGGCTCGAGGAGGATAAGAAACTGCCGGCCTTAGGCACGGCGGCCGCCTAGCAATAGGCGGAAAGAAAGGCTGCCAACGCGGCCTTTCCCATTCTCAAGTCTCAATTGGGGGCGGCTTCGGCCGCCCTTTCTTGTTTCTCGGCCTGGGCCGAGAGTTCGGCTTTGCCGGCGATCTTCAAGGCGAACGCGTAGTCGGTCGCGATCTCCTTCAGCTGCTCATAGCGCCCCGACGCGCCGCCGTGCCCGGCCTCCATATTGATCTTGAGCAACACGAGATTGGAGCTCGTGTTTTTTTCGCGCAGACGCGCGACCCATTTTGCCGGCTCCCAGTACGTGACGCGCGGATCGGTCAGCCCTCCGTAAGCGAAGATGTGCGGGTAGGGCTTCTCCGTGACCCCTTCATAAGGGCTGTAGCCGCGGATCGTTTCAAAGTCGGCTTTGCTCTCTATCGGATTTCCCCATTCCGGCCATTCCGGTGGGGTCAGCGGCAAATCCTTGTCGAGCATCGTGTTCAAGACATCGACGAATGGTACGTCGGCGATGATGCCGAGAAAGAGGTCGGGAGCCATGTTGGCAACCACGCCCATCAGCATGCCGCCGGCGGAGCCGCCGTTCGCCACGATCTGTCCGCGCCGCGTCAGTCCCTGGTCGACCAGATATTCTCCCGCATCGATGAAATCGGTGAAGGTGTGGACCTTCTGATCGAGTTTGCCGCCTGTGTACCAGCGATAGCCCTTGTCCTTGCCGCCTCGGATGTGGGCGATGGCGTAGATGAAGCCGCGGTCAACGAGGGACAGGCGTGTGGTCGAAAAGGATGCGGGAATAGAGATGCCGTAGGCGCCGTAGCCGTAGAGCAGTAGCGGCGCCGATCCATCGAGAGGCGTGTCCTTCCGATAGAGAATTGAAATCGGAACGCTCTCGCCATCCGCCGTCGGCGCGTAGAGGCGCCGTGTCACGTAGTTGACGGGATCGTGCCCGCTGGGGACTTCCTGGCGTTTGCGCAGCGTGCGCTGACGCGTCTCCATGTCGTAGTCGTAGGTTTCCGCCGGCGTTGTCATCGAGGAATAGACGAACCGCAGCATGGTAGTGTCGAACTCATAACCGGCGGACATGCCGAGCGCATAAGCCTCCTCGGGAAACTCGATGGCATGCTCGGCTGCATCAGCGAACCGCCGGATGACAATGCGCGGCAGTCCATGTTCGCGCTCCAAGCGCACCAAATGCTCGCGGAAAGCCACGATGTCGAGGATCAACCGGCCGGGGCGGTGGGGAACGATCTCGACCCAATTCGCCATGCCGGGACGAGCGATCGGCGTCTCGCAAATGCGGAAGTCCTCCGCGCCTTGCGAATTGGTGGCGATGACGAAGCGGTCGCCGCGGTGATCGACACTGTACTCGTGCCCGTGCCGGCGAGGCTCCATGAGACGTGGTTCGCCTGTGGGCGCATCGGCATCGATTATGTAGATCTCGTTCGTCTGATGATCGTGCGCATCGATGAGAACGAATTTCGAAGACTGCGTCGATGACAAGGCGACGTAGAACCCGATGTCCTTTTCCTCATAGACGAGCACGTCTGCAGAGGCCGGTGTGCCGACGACGTGCCGGTAGACCAGTAGAGGCCGGTGGTGCTCGTCGAGGCGGACATAGAAAATCGTTCGACTGTCATTTGCCCAGATGAAGCCGCCCCGCGTATCGGGGATCTCGTCAGGAAAATCTCGCCCCGTTTTCAGGTCACGAAAGCGGATCGTGTAGAGTTCCGAACCGCGATCATCGCTCGAATAGGCAAGCAGCGAATGATCGGGGCTGTGCTGCGAGGCGCCAAGGTCCCAGTAGGGTTTGCCCGCGGCCTCGAGGTTGCCGTCGAGCAGCACCTCGTCGGATCCGCCGGTGCGCCCCTGGCGACAGAGCAGCGGATACTGTCCGCCCGCTACGAACCGCGAGAAATAGGCGAATAGGCCATCGGGCGCGGGAACGGAGCTGTCGTTTTCCTTAAGGCGGCCCTTCATCTCGATGAAGAGCCCATCCTGAAGTTGCCGCGTCTCCGAGAGTTGGGCATCGCAATAGGCGTTTTCCGCCTCCAGGTAGGTCCGAATCGTCGGATCCAGCGCGGCGGGATCGCGCATCACCTCTTGCCAGTTGTCCGCCCGCAGCCACGCATAATCGTCGACCAGTTCAACGCCGTGCCACAAGCTCACGCGCGGCTTGCGGGTAGCATGCGGGGTTTTGACGAGGGCGTGGCGATGGGCGGGACCGTGCATTTTAACTCTCCACGCAGGCAAAGAGGTGATCGGGGACGCGCCGCGTACCCAGGGCCGTTTCGATGGTCGTGTGGCGCATGACGGGGATTTAGGCTCGCCCGAGCGGTTCGCAACCGAGCAGCCGTCATAAGTGATTGTTCCTGGGATTTGTTGTCAACCGCGGGGAGGGCGACCCTAAGGCAACCTGGTTGCAGAACGTGTAAGTCTTGCAATAGCTGCAGCTACATCTTTCCGAGCACACAAATTGAGCGAAGATTGTTTTCCGGGCTTGGCTATCCCCGGCAGCAATTAAAGCTGATGGCGCGGAAGGCCGATCAGTCTGGCGGTCAAATTAGATTTTTTTCATCTTGGATTTCGACGTGCGCTTACCATGGCACAAGCAGCAGGACTTTATATCTTGCTCAGGAAATCTTTCAGCGAAGTGGACTTGCAATGCTTATATGTTGACTTTTACTCTGAGGAGGTAACGAATGAAAGTACGTCGCTCTTAATACTAGTATTCATTCCTGAGCATAGGTCGAGTTCTGAAAAACGAACCCTCATGTTGAGGATGTGGGGCAACACCGCTGTCGGCGCCAAGCTTCCACAGTAGGGGGAGCGTCGATGATTGGCGAGGAAGGAGAGGCGAGTGGAAAACGTAGCGCAGCCTGGACTGGTTGAGATGACGGCAAGGATCGTGTCCGCTTATGTGAGCAACAACACTATCTCCGCCGGCGAACTCCCCCACCTCATCAATGAAACGTACGCGGCGTTGAGTCGTGCCATAGGCGGAATGCCAGAGGTCGAGCGCGAAGAGCAGAAGCCGAAGGTGCCGGTCAAGAAATCAGTGATGGCGGATCACATTGTTTGTCTGGAGGACGGCAAGAAGTTCAAGTCGTTGAAACGGCATTTGCGTACGCACTACAACCTGTCACCAGAGCAGTACCGCGAGAAGTGGGGCCTGCCGCACGACTATCCCATGGTCGCGCCCAACTATGCTCGCGCTCGCTCAGACCTTGCCAAGAAGATGGGACTTGGCACCCGGCGCGAGAAATAGACCAACACGACTTGCGTTGGTGCCTTAGTCGCGTGCGACCCCCTAGGGGTGGCCTTCCATTTGTCCATTGCGCCACCAGATCCGCAGGTCGAGCCCCTGCACATCCATTCCGCAGGCAGCTAGGTAGGCTGCCGTCTCGGCGCGGTAAGCTCGCAGCAGTTGCGCATGGCGCGCCAGATCATAAGCCCAATGACCACCCAGACCACGCTGGCGTTCACTACGCAGGGCGCGCCGCAATCTCGCAAGCAGGCCCAGGTGATCACTCAGAGTGTTCGTCGAGATTTCGTTCGGCCACAGCGGTAGGATCCGAGGGAGGTCGCGGTTGCGCAGGTACCCCGAGGTGTTCGTTGCCGTTTCAGCGCCGAGGACTTCGGTCTGCAGGAAAGCGCGGCGGGACCTTGCAGGCATAGGACGGGCTCACGGTCTAAACCAATCCTGAACTTCGCATCGCCGCGAACGCTGGGGACAACTCGATGAGATCGGCAACGCGTATCGTTTACCTCCGATCAATCAGAGAGTTATCCCCCTTGTTCACTCAGGGGATAGTTTTCAGTTCAGTCGCCGATGTTCTTGCCTATCGTGGAGCGTGAGAGCGAATTCGCATTAACTTCGGAATGGTAGCGTCAGAGCATGTTGCAAAACGGTCTGCAAAGCATCGGTCACTCCCGCGAGGCGACTCCCGCTGCTGCGGCAACTCACTTCGCCGAAACGTCTCACGGCCTGCGCGTACCGCGTGCGGCAATCGAGCAAGCGGTCGCCCAGGTGTTTGGCGTCGGTTACGATGATTTGCACCGGACCACGCGGGGTCGGGCGACGAATTGCGTTTGCGCGCCAGGTTGCGATGTACCTTGCTCATGTCGCCTGTCGCCGATCGTTTACGGATACTGGACGGCTTTTCGGGCGGGATCGAACTACCGTTGCGCATGCCTGCACCGTAATCGAGGACCGTCGGGACGATCCAGTATTCGACCGCGCTCTTGACCTGCTCGAGTGGGCAGTTCGTTCCTTCGCTATCCGGTCCATGGAAAGCCGGTCACTCTCCTCTTGAGTCGCGATATGCCCGCTGCAAGCTCCAAGCGCTCGGCGGCGCCGTGCGCGGCGACTGTCAACGATTGCGAAAGTCCCCTTGCGTGGCTGCGCCGGCGCAAGGACCGCAATGGCGAGGCGCTGATTTCACAAGCACAGTTCGATGCCGGTGAGCGCCTGCGCGCCGACTTCTGGTTCGCGCAGATGACGCCCCGTCTGACCGTCAACTGGTCGGCTGCCACGCCCTCACAGCGCGGACGCCGCGCCGGCATGGCCCACCGCACTGACGCCGACCTGATCAACAACATTTCAGCCGCGCGCGAACGGGTGCGCCGTGCGCTGTCGGGTGTGGGTCCGGAACTTGCCGGGGTCCTGGTGGATGTATGCTGTCATTTGAAGGGTTTGGAGGAGACCGAACGCGCAGCGGGTTGGCCGCAGCGCGCAGGCAAGGTGATCCTCGGAATCGCGCTAACGTCGCTAGCGCGGCACTACGGCATTGAGTCATCGCCCACGGCGAAGCACCCCCGCGCGGCTTGCGTTCGCCACTGGGGCACTGAAGATTATCGCCCGACCTTCGAGGTGCCAATCGATTGAATCGATGAGTTCGCCGCTGCGCGTTGAGCCGCCGCCGTCGCGTCGGCACGAATGCGCGCGACCATAGACGCCAGACCATTTGAGCGCTGTGGCGTCAGATGCTCCTTGAGGCCCAGCTCGGCAAAGATGGCCTCGGGATCCATCGCGCGAATTTCTTCGGCAGTGTGATCATCGTAGATCGCGAACAGGATTGCGATCAGGCCACGCACGATATGCGCGTCGCTGTCGCCTTGCAATTTCAAGTGCGGAGCGCCGGTACGGGTAAGGGGCTCGACACTGGTCGCCAGCCAAACCTGGCTTGCACAACCACGGACCTTGTTGGCGTCGGACCGCAGCTCATCCGCCAGTGGCTCGAGCGTTCGGCCAAGCTCGATAACGTAGCGGTAACGGTCCTCCCAATCGTCGAGGACGGCAAAATCGCTGCGGATATCGGAAAGCTTTGCCAAAACGGTGCAACCTCGCGCGCTGACTGGCCCGAATTCATCACATAGGTCCGGTGCGGGACCATATGCAAGAGTTCGGAAGACGTCGGGTGCCAGCGCGCCGTGCGGCTTGCGTGGAGTCGCTTAGACGCCGTCGGCGCGTCCGGTTCCGCGCCACGCGGGCTGCAGATCCTGCGGAGTGAGCGTCCCGTCTGCGGGCTGGATGGCGGCCGGCGATGCGCCCTGGTCGCTGGAAGAATGCTTCATTGCGAGCTCATAGGCCAACTGGGCGCCAAACTGCGCCTTCTGCACGAATGCTGACCACATTACCTTCGCCTGGCCGCAGGTTGGCCCATTGCGATCGCAGAATGTTGCGGTCCAATGCACCGCGGTTGCGGCGCGGTCGTAGAGGCGTGCCTGTTGTTCCTTGTCTGCCGGTAAGACGGCGACGACAATCGCGACCAGGATACCAATTTTCACGATGGACATGGGAGACTCCAACCCGTCCGAACTTTTCCCAAGACACTGATTAGCAGACCGATCTCAAAAATCTGCCTTATCCAAGCTGAAAACTATCATCCAATTTCCGTAAAACTTTATCGACCGGTCGCGGCACCCATTTCGGTCGAGGTAACGAGGCGTCAACCAGAGTTAAGAACTCGTTTACGCGCTTGTCTGCATACTCACATCTCGGGTGTGAGTAGAGCGTCAGGGGTTTGTCATGCGTTTGGATCGTATGAAGCTGCAACTCGCGGCATTTGCCATTTTGAGCGGCGGGGTTGGGGCAAATATCTTCCTGTTGCAGTCGCATGCGCTGGAGCGCTTCGCGAGCAGCATGGCCTCGAGGAAGCCCGCCGCGCAGGTCGTGGCAGCGAACGCACGCGAGTTCATAGGCGATACCGGGTCCATTGGGGTTGCCGAGGTGGTGAGCGCCGAGGAGCCGTCAAACGCGCCGATCAATCCTTCGGTCGCTCAGGAAATGCCGCAGGATGCAGTCGCAGTTACAAGGGCTGTGCAACGCGAGCTGCAAGCGCGAGGTTACGATACCGGCACTACCGACGGAGTAATGGGCGTTATGACGCGCGCGGCCATCGTCGGTTTCGAATTCGATCATGAGCTTGCCCTGACCGGAAAGCCGAGCCAGGCGCTGCTGAAGTCTATTTTGCTGGGCGGCGATGGGACCTCCGCCAAGGCGCGCAAATCGCAGAGCGCCGATGCGACAAGCCTCATCAAGTCCGTTCAAAAATCGCTTGCCGAGCGGGGCTACAACCCTGGACCCATCAGCGGCCAGCTGAGCTCGGCGACGAGGCGAGCTATTCGTGAGTTCGAGGTTGATCAGTCGCTATCTGAATCCGGACGCCCCTCGGGTCAGCTCGTTGCTCGGCTGGCGCGTTCGACCGGGCGCGTCGCATCGAGCCCGTAAGCTGGTCTTGCGCGACGCGGTTGGGTAGAACTGAGGCCTCATGCGCCTCAAAGCTGAATTCTGGGTCAAAGGCTACATTCGCAGGTGCGCCGTAGAAGGCGCCAGCGCGGTCGTGGTGCGTCACGGCGACGACGACGCGGGGGCAATCTTCATCAAGATCAACCGTCTCGATGGGACGTGCCTCCTATTCGGTCCGGCACCGGCGGGCTACTCGGGTATGGACAGCGATCGTCACTGGGTTGCATGCGGCGCCGCGGAAGGTGTCCGCGAGGACGAGGCGGACGCTTACCTCGCGCAAGAAGCGCGGTTTGACTCCGACTTGTGGCTCGTGGAAGTCGAGGATCGCAACGGCCGCCATTTCCTTGATGATCAGCTTCTCGCAACGGCAGTGTGACCGAAACCTCACGCGCCGATGCCGAGCGTGATTGCGCGCAAGTTTCCATTAACGGCCGCAGACGCCAAATGTAAGCTGTGATTCGTCACGTCGCGGACGGGGTTGGTGGCGACCTCGAGCGGCAAGAATGGACGCCATGTCACGAGGGATCACATGGCTAAGATACTCGCATTCCGTTCGATCGAGTTGAAACGCGACGAGGGCAGCGGACATCCGCCGGAGCGACGTTCCGGGCAGGTGATCTTATTTCCAGGTGTGCGCTATGAGCGCTGGACCGGGCACAATCGCCAGCGCGCGCGCGAGGACGCGATCGCAAAGAAGCAAGACACCGGCTGTCTTCGCGACGTGCTGGAGTTGGCCGAGTAGCAGGCCGCCCTTTGCTCAGGTGCAGCGGCAAGTTCGCTCGGCCGTCTAGAACGGCCGGCCGGAGCAATGCGCATTCTTCAAATTCGCGTCGACTGCGCTTCGGTACGACAGACCCATGTCGGGTCCGCGGACTACGACAATGCCCCGTGTGGCCGCCACCGCAACCGGCGGCTGCTCGTCACGCGCAAGGCCTCGCGCCTCGGGGGTGACGCCGAGGAAGTGGTCTTCCGACGGTACGAGCACGATTGCGATCGGTGTTTCGCGTTCGGACGAGGATGCCACAGCATAAATGTTGTCGCCCTGCGGGGAGACGACCGCCAGCATCCACCCAGGCTCGGCGGGCAATCTCGCGGATACGGTCACGGGGCCTTTTCGCGCATCAAAGTGGCACATGCTGTAGCGCGCATGCGGCGAGAGAAATGGCAGCGGCTCGGCGCCGGGCGCAATCGGGTTGAGCACCTGGAACTTGTTGATCGGCAGCGCGGGGGCCAGTCGAGTGTAGGCTGATGCCGCCGTCAGAAAGGGCGCAGCAAGAGTCGCGCCGATGTGCAGGATGCCGGCGGCGATCGGCGCAGCGATGATGAGCTGCCAGTTCGCATTCTTGATTCTTTCGCGCAGGTTCAGCGGCATTGTATGCGTCGGATCTCCGGAAGCGGCTTACGACCCTCACTGGATTTCGCCAGCAATGGCGTCGTTGCATCGAGTGTTGTGAACACGAGCGCAAGCCGCCCGGCGCCGCCGGTCGGTAGCCAGTTGCCCGGGCGCGCGTCTCGAGCGAGCGTTACCGAGAAGGTGCCGTCGGGCCGCAACGCTATCGATTGACTGGTGAAGTCATAGCGGTCGGCCGCATTGGCGATGAGTTCGCCGCGATCGTCAAAAACGGTGAGGCTCCACCAGCTCGTGCCCGGCTCGCGACCCTCCACGCTATAGTCGCAAGAGGAATGCAGGCGCCGCCCGTCGCTGTCGGAGTTGGCGGTGTAGGTCAGCGTCATCTCGGCGCTCAGTTGGAGTGTTCCGAAACGCGCGATATGGGCGCGAGTGTAAGGATCGGCGTCCGCTCGTCCGGCCGAAGTCCAGCTTACCCACGGCCCCTGTCGCTCTGTCGTCAGCGGCGTGCCGATATCGATCATGTACCAGCTCGACCCAAGGCCCAAAATGAGAACCGTGCCGATAAAAGCGGCCCAGTCTCCGAGCACACCGAACAGGATGGCGATGCGCTTCTGCGTCTTATGGAGAACGACGTGAAGCGGCGTGAGGGCGCTATGGGACAGCACGGTGCGGCGTCCCTCCGAAGCCTGGCTGGGTGCTTACGTTGCCCTCGGGCGGCAGCGCGACATGGGGGTCTGTGATCTGGGCGCGGCGGTCGGCCGGTACTTTCGGCGGCGTCTTTACCGATGGCGATACTGGTGGAGTACCAGCGGGGGTCGGCGCGGGCGCGCTGAGACCAGCGGCTTTGCGCAATGTCAGCACCAAGTTTTTCAATGCCTCGCGAGTTTGCTCCGGCATCAGGCTCGATGACGTGGGCTGCGTCTCTCCCGGTGCTCCATCCTTACCTGGTGGGGTGGGGGGGGAGATGGCAGCGAGGCGCTGCTGCTCGGCCACTTGAACCGGGTGGGGCTGCAAACCGGGGATCGTGGGGATGTTCATGTCGGTATGAACCACGGACATGAACGAATGCCACACGGGAGCTGCGAAATGTCCCCCCGTCGTGCCCGACACCATGGGCCTGTTGTCGTCGTTGCCGAGCCACACGACTCCCACGTACTTGCCCGTGAACCCCACGAACCACACGTCCTTTGGCCCCGTCGATGTCCCCGTCTTGCCCGCGACGTTGGTAAAGTCGAGCTTGGCGGCGGTGCCGGTGCCCTCCTCGACCACCTTGTTCATCATCCAGTTGATGCCCTCGGCGACCTCGCGCTTGACCACCTGGGGCGCCGGGGGCTCGTCGCGATCGCGCGAATAGACGAGATCGCCCTTGGACGAAACCAGATCGAGGATCGCATAGGGCTTCGCCAGCTTGCCGCCGTTGGCGAAGGTCGCGATGCCGCCCGCGTGCTCGATCGGTGAGATGCCGTAATCGCCGATCGCCATCGTGCACGTCTTGCGAATGCCGGTGATCCCCAGGCGCTGCGTCATCTCGATGACCTTCTCGCGCCCGACCACGAACGACAATTCCACCGCCACAGTGTTGAGCGACTTCTCCAGCGCCATGTACAGCGGCATCGACCCGCCGCCGCCGCCGCCGCCGCCGTAGTTCGACACGTACCGCCCCGCGCACGGCCTGGCTGAATCGCGCACCGACGTCGTCGGCTTGAAGCCGTTCTCGAGCGCGGTCGCGTAAACATACACCTTGAACGAGGAGCCCGGCTGGCGCTTGGCGTGCGTCGCGCGGTTGAACTGGCTCTCGCCGTAGTCCGGCCCGCCGGTGATCGCCTTCACCGCCCCGTCGGTCTCCAAGAGCACGATCGCGCCGCTCGTGACGCGGTTGCCGCGGTACTCCTTAAGCGCGCTCGCGAGCGCCTCATCCGTCGCCTTCTGCATCGTCGTGTCGATGGTTGTGCGCGCGGTCAGCACATAGGAGCCCTTGCCCGCCGCCAGCCGCTGCACCTCCTCGAACGCCCAGTCGAGGAACCAGTCGGGGCTGTTGGGATTGCGGGTCTCGATGATTTGCGCGGGATGCACACGCGCCTCGTGCACCTGGCCCGAGGTATAGAATCCGGCTTGCACGAGGTTGGTCAGCACCTCGTTGGTGCGTGCGCGCGATGCCGGCAGATTGACGTGCGGGGCAAACTTGGTCGGCGCCTTGAACAGCCCGGCGAGCATCGCCGACTCTGCGAGCGAGATCTGGCGCACCGACTTGCCGAAATAATACTGCGAGGCCGCTTCCACGCCGAAGGCGCCGCCGCCCATGTATGCGCGGTCGAAGTAGAGCTTCAAAATCTCGCGCTTGTTGAATCGGCTCTCCAGCAGCAGCGCCAGGAACGCCTCCTTGATCTTGCGCTGGAAGCTGCGTTCCGACGACAGGAACAGGTTCTTGGCCACCTGCTGCGTGATCGACGAGCCGCCCTGCACCACCTCGTTGGCCTGCAGGTTGGTGAACAGCGCGCGCGCCGTGCCGATGACGTCGATGCCCCAGTGCTCGAAGAAGCGCCGGTCCTCGGTGGCGAGCGTCGCCTTGACGAGCGTGTCGGGGATCTCATCCAGCGGCACGCTGTCGTTGTGCAGGATGCCGCGCTTGCCGATCTCGTTGCCGTTGGTGTCGAGAAACTTCACGGCAAACTGGCCTTGCAGGAACTTGCCCTCGTCGAACTCGCGCAGCGCCGGGATCGCGAGCCCGAACATGACGACGAGGCCGCCCATGCCGAGCGTGAGGGCCTCGGAGCCTGCCTCATTGGCGAGCCGGCGCCAGCCGGTGAGCTTGAAGCGGGCAAAGAAGCTCGTGCCGGCGTTCCACCAGTTGCGCACCGACGCCCAGGTTTCGGCCAGCGCGGAATTGAGGCGCGAGTTGAGCCCCATCCAGTTGATCGATTTGGAGCGGCGCGCTTGGCGGAAGAACCAGTCCTGCACTCGTCTCGTCCCGTCGCTTGTTTTGCTTCTTGACCCGTGCCCGCGGCCCGGTTGCGGGCAGGAGCACGGAAGCTGAGGCGCGCTTTTGGGGGTGACCGGCGGGGCCGGCGACTCAAAGCGGTGCCGTAGGATTGTGCCCCTTATACAGGGGCCGAGGTGGTGATGTTAAGGCGGATGTGGCGGGGGGCCCCAGAGCGGCTGATTTGTGGGCGCGAGTCCGGTCGCATCAAGCATCTTCCTCGATCGAAATCTGTGTGATTTCGGTCGCGCCGCCGTTCAACTTTGCTCCCACCAAATGTCCCGCCACAACGGCCAGGAGGCACAGCAAGACGGAACCAAGAATGTTGAAGCTCGCTCTGCCGAAGGCTCCAGCACGGATCAGGTCGAGGGTTTGCAGGCTGAACGCAGAAAACGTGGTGTAGCCTCCGCAAAATCCTATCATCACGAACAGGCGCAGATTTTCTGACACTGGAAAGCGACCGTTGGCGAGCGTCAGCGTTCCGAAAAAGCCGATGATGAAGCAGCCCGTTACGTTGACAATGATGGTTCCCCACGGCAGGTCGCGGCTCTCCGGCAGAGCCCAAACCGAAATCATGTAGCGCGCCAACGTTCCAAGCGCTCCACCCGCCATCACCACGAGGCACGTCACAAAGTTCATCTTCATCGTCCCGTCGCTGAGAGCCACTGAGTTGAAGGACCAAGAGAAAAGGACCGGCACGGTAGTTATCCGCGCCGGTCAAGTTTCTCGCAAGCAGGCTTCGTTTCATGGAGGAAGCGCATCGCTAGCGAGTAGTCGGGAAGATTAGAAACAAGGTCCGTCCCCCGCATTTGCGCACCGCCAGGTGCGGGGCGGCGCGCAGTCGCGAGCCGGAACGCTGCTGGCCAGCGCGCCGGGGTAAATCCCACGATACCTGAGATGTGAAAACGTTCGCCTAAGCCGGTAGATGAAAGCAATCCTACCGCGCCCACGCGTACGTGGTCACATCGCAGTAGGAATCATCGGCCAACGGGGCGGTTATAAGGGAGATTCCATTCCCTAGGCCAAGAGCTTGTCGGCCTGCTGGAAGCGTAAATGCGTTGACGTGCAAGTCAATGGTCAAACGGCGCGATCATCAAATGTTGAATACGCGAGAACAATTAAATTCGACGCTTTGCAATCTCTGAAACTCAGAAGCGCTCGGGATGCTGGATCGGTCGGCGCATCCGTTCTTTCCACCACTCTGAAGCTGTCAGATGACCAACAGCGAAGGCCGCGTAGAAGAGCAAAAGAGTAGCTAGATGGATTTTAGCGGACGAAGCAATCGAGCCGCCTAACCTTGCCGTTATGAGCAGAGGCAGACTCACGATGAACAATACAGCCGGCGCGATCCAATGAGATTGAATGCGGCCCAGGAAAAAGAAGAAGAAGACCGCTCCGCAGCCCGCGATGATGAAAGGCGTCATGCACGCCTCAAATATAATGGCCGATGGCGTATCACGATGCGACGCCGCAACTATTCCAATGCCGGGAAAAACCGGCGCGGGATGAACATCCCGCGCCGACTCTAATGTCGTCAGGTTACTTTGAGTTGGGAAGCGAGTAGATCGTCAGCGACCCACCAAGTGCGGTGTAGTTGTTGAGACCAGCGTAGCCGCCGACTGCGCCCAGACCATCGGTCGGGTTGGTCAAGCCAGCTGCCAGGCCGATACCGGCCCAACCACCGACGCCCGAGAAAACGCCGATGTACTGCTTGCCCTTGTGGCCATAGGTGAACACGTTGCCGATGATGCCGGAGGGAGTTCTGTTCTTGAACAGCTCCTTGCCATCCTTCTGATCGACGCACTTGAGGTTGCCCTCGAGGGTGCCGAAGCAGGCGATGCCACCAGCAGTCGTCAGAGCGCCAGACCACACGGAGAACTCCTCCTTGTTGGCCCAGACGATCTTGCCCTTGCCAGCATCCCACGCAAGGAAGTTGCCCATGTTGCTCTCGCCTTTGGGCGGATACATGGACAGCGTGGCACCAACGTAAGGCTGACCTGCGGTGTACTCGACCTTGAACGGCTCGTAGTCCATGCACACGTGGTTGGACGGCACATAGAACAGACCCGTCAGCGGCGAGAAGGCCACCGGCTGTTCGTCCTTCGTCCCCAAAGCTGCCGGGCAGACGTCGGTCGTGTTGACGTCTGGACCGTTCAGGAACGTGGACTTAGCTTTGACGACCAACGGGCGACCGTAGGTCGGGCTGGACTTGTCCATATCGACTTTGGAGGCCCAGTTGACGGCGGGATCGTACTTCTCGGCAACCAGCAACTCGCCGGTGGCGCGATCGAGCGTGTAAGCAAAGCCGTTGCGGTTGAACTCCACGACGGTCTTGCGCTTCTCGCCCTTCACATCGATGTCGGCGATGACCGGCTCGTTAATGCCGTCATAGTCCCACTCGTCGAACGGCGTGTACTGGTAGGCCCAAGCCGCCATGCCGGTGTCCGGGTTGCGGGCGAACAAGGTCATCGACCACTTTTGGTCGATCTGCTTGCCGTCCGGTCCCGCACGCTGGGCCGGGTTCCAGGTCGAGGGATTGCCGGTGCCGTAGTAGAAGAGCTTCAGCGAAGGATCGTAGGACATGTAGCCCCAGGTCGACCCGCCACCGAGCTTCCACTGATCACCGTTCCAGGTTTTCAGAGATGAGTCGGGGCCGACCGGCTTGCCGAGCGACATGGTCTTGTCCGGATCGACGAGAATTTCCGAATCCGGACCCATCGAGTAAGCGCGCCAGACCTGCTTGCCACTGTTAATGTCGTAGGCAGTCATGCGGCAACGCACGCCAAACTCGGCGCCCGAAACTCCGACCATGACCTTGTCGCCAATGACGATTGCAGCACCAGTGCCGGTTTCACCACGCTTCGGGTCGCCTTCGACGGTTTTCCAAACTTCCTTGCCGGTTTTGGCGTCGAGTGCCACGAGCGACGTGTCGGCTTGGTGGAGGAAGATCTTGCCGTCGCCGTACTGTACGCCGCGGTTGACGGTGTCACAGCACATGACCGGGATCACGGACGGATCTTGCTTCGGCTCGTACTTCCAGATGATCTTGTTCTCGTCGTTGAGATCAAGAGCGTAGACGATGTTCGGGAACGGCGTATGAAGGTACATCACGTCGCCAATCACGAGCGGCGAACCTTCGTGACCGCGCAACACACCCGTCGAGAACGTCCAGGCGACCCGGAGGTCCTTGACGTTCTTGGTGTTGATCTGGTCGAGGGTCGAATAGCCCTGCGCGGTGTAGTCGTGACGCTGCATCGCCCAGTTGTTTGGGTCTGCCGCAGCTTTCATGGCACTTTCATTCGCCAAGACGGGCGAAGAGAGCGCCAATGCCGCCACTGTAACGGTGGCGTACAAGCACTTCCTCATCACTTCCTCCAATGCTAACGTCACCGATGGTGACGTTGCCACGAAGCCCATTTCGGCCGTCGCTGGGAGGATGAAGCGAGTTCGAGTGAGTGGGTTTGCAAGCGTGGAAAGCTTCCGCTCAAACGTTCTCTTTCATCCCCCCAACTTGCTGAGATGATGAAAGACAATCGTCTTCCCGCGGCAGGCAAAAAAAAGACCCCACCGCGACCGCCGAACAAGTTCGGCAGCACCATCGCAGTAGGAATCATCGGCCATCGGGGCGGTTATAAGGGAGATTCCATTCCCTAGGCTCGGGAAGTTTATCCGAGCTTCCGGTGACAATATCCACGGTACGGCCAGTGTCAAATTAAAATCTCACGCGTGCGTGAATTCACGTGAGCCGTGATCGTCGCTTGAGGTGATCCGGTTGACTATGGCCGGGGCCTATCGAATGCGAAACGCATCAACGCAGTCTCGATGGACGCGACTGGCGTCAGCATTTCGTACCATCGATTTGCAAGCGACGGATGGTGCGCTGCACCCGCGTTCTGGCCCTGTTGCTCACCTGGCGGACCCATATTCAAGAGGTCCCCGCATGCAAAAGGGAAACTCATGTATCTGAAAACCACGATCGCGCTCGCTCTTATGCTCGCGGCTCCTGCCCTCGCCCTCGCCGAGGATGCCGCGCCCGCGGCTGCTCCCGCTCCCGCCGCCGGCAAGCACTGGGCCGCCTGCGAGACGGAGCTGGCGAAATTCTGCGCCAACATCGAGAAGGGCAAAGGCAAGAAGCGCGCCTGCCTCGAGGGCCACACCAGCGAGCTGTCGGATGGCTGCAAGACGAGCCTCGCCGAGCATGCCGCCAAGGACAAGGACGCGGCCGCGCCGGCCAAGTAGTCCACACAGCCTTAATTCAGCAGCGAGCGGTACGCGGCGTTTCGATCGAATGGATCGAGGCGGTCGCGCCGCTCGCTTTTGCGTTTTGGTTGCAAGCAGCGGGCTTATCCTTTGGTCGGTGTAACGGAGTCATGGGCCGCCGCGTAACGACTGTTGAGGGAAGGAAACCCCCAAAGGAGACCACCATGACCAAAGCAGTCATCGCAGCCCTCTTGCTCGCCGCCACGACCTCGTTTGCATTTGCAGCCGAGGACCAGAGCCTGTCGGGCAAGGAGATGAAGGACGGCGCCACCGTTCAGGGCGGCAGCACCGATATGCCCAAGGCCAAGCCCGACGATCACAGCCTCTCCGGCAAGGAGATGAAGGACGGCGCCACGACGATGGGCGGCAGCACCGATATGCCCAACGCCAAGCCGGCCGACGGCAGCCTGCAAGGCAAGGAAATGACCGACCATCCGGGCGCGCAGAAGTAAGCTTTCGCTCGATTTACGGTGACATTCAGCAAATTGGCGGTGCGCCCGCGCGCATCGCCAATTTTATTGTATTTTGCCGGGCGCGGGTCATGGCCGTGGAGGGCGCGGTTCGCTAAGGTCGTGGAACGCAACACTCTCCACCGCGTTGGGCTCCATGCAAGAATCTCTCAAAATCATCGGCAAGCGCCTGCAGAACCTGTTTGCGGGAGTCGCGAGGCGTCCCATGGGCTGGAGCGAGATCGACAAGCTCGCCGCGATCGACGAGCGTGAGGAAGAGCTCAAAGAGCGCGACGGCAAGGACCGCGCGACGCGCCAGGACATACCTCCGCGCCGTTAGCGCGCGATCGAACCCGTCGCTGCAAATCCATCGCAATCGACGTTCCCAATTAACCCGGCGTGCTGCGCGCGGGTGCCATCGTGCGGCGATGCCATTAACGCTAGGCTCGGGGCCTAACGCGTTTGGCTTGAGCCGCGACGCTTGCGCAAAGGACGCGATGAGGAAGATCTCACGCACGCTCGGAGTTTCGGCGCGGCTTGCGCGCGGTGCCGCGCCGTGCGCGCTCGCGCTCGCCCTCTTGGCTACGACCGCCGCCGCCGGGAAGACCATCTACAAGCCCAAGCCCGTCATGGCGGCGGAAGCGCAATCGAAAGACCTGTGCGAGTCGGTGCCCGACCGCGTGTTCGTCGACACCAAGCTTGGCAGCGAGTGCATCGCCTACTATGTGACCAAGGGCTTCGAGACCCGCGCCGAGGCCGTGCTCTATTTTCCCGGCGACGCGCCGCCGCTTGCGCGCGAGCGCGACTTCACCGTCTTCATGTTCAAGAACCTAGGCAGCATGCGGCGCATGCTGCAGTTGTGGTCCGGGCGCATGCGCGTGCGCTACGTTTACGTGGCGCGCCCCGGTCTGCAGGGCTCATCCGGCGACCACAGCGCGCGCAACGACCCGAAGGAAACTTACGTCATGAGCGCGGCCGCGGCCGCGATCAAACAGCGGCTCGCGCTCGAGCGGATCGCGGTTGTGGGGCAATCGCGCGGATCGACCCTCGCGGCTTCGATGCTGGCGCTGAACGAGATCGACGTGACGTGCGCGGTGCTGGGCTCGGGCGCGCTCGAGCTCGTCGACCTCGAATACGCGCGCGCGCAGAAGGAGAACAACGCCGTCACCCGCGCGCAGCTGGCAAAGGCGCTGTTTGATCCCGCGGGGCACATCGGCGCAATCGTGCAGAACCCAGCTCGCCGTGTTTTCGTGCTGGGCGATCCCGCCGACACGCGTACCCCGCTCGCGCAGCAGGTGCAATTCGCCGAAGCCATGAAGTCGGCCGGTCATCACGCCGTCGCGGTCGAGGTCGATGCCACGAGCGACGAACACCACGGCGTCTCGAAGTGGTCGCTTCCCGCGGGCGGCGCCTGCATCAACAACCTCACCGACGATCTGATCACCGGTGCGGTGGCGCGCAGCCAGCCGTGGGCGCAGCAGGTGCGCGCCATGTCGGCCCTGCCCCAGAAGATCGGCCGCTGGAAACCTGCGGCAGCGCATCCCGCCGATGCACCTGCGGTCGGGCCCGGCAAGAGCTGAGCCGGCGGAGCTGGCAAGAGCACCGCTGGCGGAGCCGCAAGGGCCGAGCTCGCGCGGCAAAAGACTTATCGAGCGGGAAATTCCAAGGTGACATCGAGGCCGTCGGCCTGCCAGGTCGTGGTCGACTGTCCGCCGAGCTGCCGCGCCGCCGTCTCGATGAGCAGGCTACCGAAGCCGGCAGGTGCCGCCTCGATGCGGCCCTCAAGCCGTTCGCTCCAGCGCATGTGAATGGCCGAGCCATCGGTCCAGCGCACGGCGACCGTTCCGAGGTTGCGAAAGGCACCGTATTTGGCGGAGTTCGTCGCAAGCTCGTGCAGGAACAGGCACACCGGCGTCACTTGCTGCTGGCGCAGAGCCACGGGCGGCCCGGATGCATCGGTGGCGGCCCCCGGGGGGCAATAGGGTGCGAGCAGACGAAGAACGAGATCACCCAGATCGACATTGTCGTCCGTCGTGATGAGGCTGTCGTGCGCGCGCGCGAGCGCCATCAGCCTGTCGCCCGCCTTCACCACCAGCTCATCGACGCTCTCGACCCCGCGTGCCGATATTCGCACCAGCGCCGCCGAGACGGCGAGCGCGTTCTTCACCCGGTGGTGGTACTCGCGCGCGAGCGTTGCATTGTCGTTGGCGAGCGCGCGGGCCGCGCGCGACTGCTCGCGCAGGTGGATCTCGTCCTCGGCGATGTGGGCCAAGTCGGAGAGGATGCCGGCATCGAAGTCCGACCAGTTCCGCGGCTTGGTGTCGAGCACGCAAAACGACCCGAGGACCTCGCCCGTCCTGCTGCAAATCGGAATGCCCAGATACGCGATGACGCCGAGATCCGTCACGGCCGGATTTGTCGCGACGAGGGGATGGGTGCGCGCATCGCCGACGATGAGCTTCTCCTGCGTCTCCACCACGTGCTTGCAAAAAGAATGCGACAGCGGCGTCTGCAGCGTTTGCGAGAACGGCTCGGGAAGGCCGCACTGGCTTTTGAAATACTGGCGGTCGACGTCGACAAGGCTCAGCAACGCGGTGTTGGTTTCGAAAAGCTTAGCGGCCAGCGCCGTCAGCCTGTCGAAGAAGGGCTCCGGGCCGGTATCGAGCAGGTCCGCCTGGCGTAGTGCGGCCAGCCGACGCGTCGAAGAAACTCCGCTCGCTTCAGTCATTAATACCCTGAAAGTCGAATTTTCCGCTATCGCCTCGCACGGGTGCAACGATGCCGTCTTATTGGGCGTTCTTCAAGCTGACATGGAAGGACACCCATCCCTTGGAGCCCCAGATCGTGGTTTTGGTCGTCGAGGACGATGCGTTCATTCGTTACGATCTGATGGAGACGTTAACGGCCGCAGGGTTCAAGACGCTGGAAGCCGAAAACGCCGCTCACGCGATCGAGATACTGGAAACTCATTCCGACATAAGCGTCGTTTTCACCGATATTCAGATGCCCGGCGACATGGACGGCTTGGCCTTATCACAATGCGTGCGCAAGCGGTGGCCTCCGACGATCATTGTGGTTAGCTCGGGGCGGTATCGTCCCGAGGCTGAGGAAATGCCCAAGGGCGCCGTGTTTTTGGGGAAGCCCTATCACCCGAAGGCATTGGGCGAGGTGCTGTCGGATATCCGTGAGAAGCTAGCTGCCTGAACGGCGAGGGCGATGGGCTGACGGCCCATCGGCGGCGTTCTTCTACTTGCCGAGCTGCGCTGTGATCTTATCCCACGTCTCGGCATGGACGGCGCTCTTGGGGATGAGCGTCCCGATCTCGGCTTTCGGCATGGTAGCCCCTGCGCGTTGCACGCCCTTGTCCAGATGCTCGAGGTCGACGTACTCGTCGCCCTGCGACAGGGATGATTTGCCCTCGGCGGTGCTCACCTTCGCATTTTCCTCATCCGAGAGGAGGCTGAGCACGCGGTCGCGAGCGGCCATGTCGACGCGGGTGGTTGTCATGTTTTGAAATCTCCCGAATGGGCGTTTCGGGGCATGGTCGCCCTCGCCGCCGATCCACGTTATCAGCAAAGTAAACGTTTGGGCGCGACCATCGTTCCTGCGGCCCGGCCGCCGCAGCGCGCAAACCGGGCTGGCGCGGGCATGAGCGCGGGATCAACGCAGCGATTTTGCGGATGCGCCGTGTGCGCTGCAAGCGCTCGACTGCTCCGCGTCTACACCAACACTGCGCCGGGATAATGGTTGCGGCCTGCGGCGTGCACCCGCGTTGCCGATACTTAAGCGATCGCGTAGCGGTTTGGGCGCCGCAACTGGAGACTGATCGACGATGGCGAGCCCGATCGAGAGCGTTTCCGACACCGCCTATTGGGTCGCGCACTATCGCGCGCAGGAAAGTGAGCGCGAGCGTCCGCTGTTCAAGGATCCGCTCGCCGGCGTGCTCGCGGGCGAGCACGGACGCAAGATCGCCGCCGCGATGCCGCGCGGGCATTTCACCGCCTGGGCGGTCGCGATCCGCACCGTGCTCATCGACGACTTCATCACGCGTGCCATCGGCCAGGGCATCGACACCGTGCTCAATCTGGGCGCGGGCCTCGATACGCGCCCCTACCGCATGCACCTGCCTTCGCAGCTCAGCTGGATCGAGGTCGACTACCCGCGCGTCATCGAAATGAAGGAGGAGCGGCTTGCCGGCGAGACCCCGCGCTGCCGGCTGGAGCGCGTGAAGCTCGACCTCGCGGAAGTGGATGCGCGCCGCGCGCTCCTGAAGCGCATCGATGCGGGCGCAAAGAAGATGCTGATCCTGACCGAGGGCGTCGTGCCGTATCTGGACGAGGCGGCGGTGGGGTCGCTCGCCGACGACCTGCACGCCCTGCCGCACGCCGCGTTTTGGATTGTCGACTACTTCGGACCCGCGTGGCTCAAGTACCAGAGCGGCACCATGAACAAGACGATGCGCAACGCGCCGTTCAAGTTCGCGCCCGCCGATTGGTTCGCGTTCTTTGCCGCGCACGGCTGGCAGAAGGCGGATCTGCGCTATCTCGTGGAGGAGGCCGAGCGCTTGAAGCGCCCCGTCGACATGCCGCTCCTCATGCGCGCCGCCTGGTTTGCACGCGCGCTGTTTGCCTCCAAGGAGGACCGCGCCGCCATGCGCCGCGTCGCCGGCTACACGCTGCTGACGCCGTCGCGTTAGCGTGTGCAGCAACGCCGCCGCTCAACCAAGCCCGGCCAGTCAGCCTTGCCGTTGAACTGAAGGTGTGCGACGCCTTGAGCATCGCACGTCATCTTTTTCAGCGCTGGGAGTCATTGCATCAATGAGTATCGATACCTCACGGGCCGCGCCCGGAATTGGCCGCGCATCTGCGAAATTACTTGACCGCACCCTCATGGCGCTTGCCGGCGTGGCGCTGCTCAGCGGCGCCGCCAACGCAAAGTGCGCGGCGTACGTGGTGCCGTCGTCCTGGTCGCTCAAGCAGGGTAATGGCTATACGCCAACCGTCAAGATGAAGGTCAGCAAATCCGGCAAGGTGAGCGGCTCCGCCAGCTACCGCACCGGCGACGACTTCCACCTCGTGGTCGGCGAGATCAACAGCGGCACCTTCGACGGGCACCACCTGGAATTTCGCGTCGATTGGTCGGGAACCTCGCGCGGCGACTATCAGGCAACGGTGCGCGACAGCGATCAGAAGCTCAAGGGCACGACGCACGACCTCAAGGGCGGCCCGACGGTGAACTTCACCAGCGTCCAGGCATTGAAGTGCAAGGTCTGATCGGGGCCGACGAGAAAGTCAATTCCTAAGCCAGCAGATCGACCAAAAACAACAGCGCGCGGAAGAACTCCCGCGCGCTGTATTTTTGCCCCTCGAACTCCTTTTAGCGCGGCGGCGGTCCGTCGCCAAAGCGGCTGTCGTTGCGTCCGAGCAGCGGCGTGATACGGCGCACCGCGACGCGGCGGTTCAAGCGTTCCGGCGCCTGCGTCGGCACCTTCAGGAACTGCTCGCCGTAGCCTTGCGTGACGAGGTTCTCCGGCGGCACGTTGAACGTCTCCGTCAGGATGATCGCCACCTCTTCCGCACGCCGGTCCGACAGCGTGAGGTTGTCGATGTCGGAGCCGACCGCGTCCGTGTGCCCCTCGACGAGGAACACCTCGTCGGGATGGCGGTCGAGGATGCGGTTGATCGCGTTGGCGACGCGTTCGAGCTGCCTGTACTGGTCGGGTGCCACGTCCCAGCGGCCGAACTCGAAGTTCACCGAGTCGAGATCGACGCGGCGCATGCGGTCGCGCAGGTAGGGATTGTAGCGGATCTCATCCAGCGAGTAGCCACGGTCGAGCCGATCCACGGGCGGCGCGTAGAGCGCCTCGTAGATGTCCTCGGGAGACGCGCGATCGTACTCGACGATGTACTTCTCGCGCGGAATGCGCAGCACCGGCGGACGCAGGTTGAGAATGACGGGCCCGAGGCCGATGGCGACGCCCGGCCGCATGAAGCGGCGGTTGTCGATGATGATCATCTCGCGGCCGTCGCGTCCCTTGCGGTAGCGGCGCGAGAGCTTTCCGGAGCTGTCGAACTCGGAATAGATCTCGATGCCGCCCGGACGCACGTCGATGGTGATGTTGCCGCCATCGCGTCCGCGCTCGGTGCGCACATTGTTTGAGGTCCGGCGGAAACGCTCCGTCTCGTCGTGGCGGATCGTCGGCGGCTTGCCCTTCTCCTGGATGATGGTGCGGTGGTCGGGCTCCTCGATGACGGTACGCTTGCCGCCGTCAAAGACGCGCTGCTTGCGGCCCTTCTTGATGTCCTCGATGCGCAGCGGCGGCGCGCCGGCCTCGCGCTTGCCAAATCCGCTCGGCCCGATCTGACGGCCTTGCGGCATCGGATTGCCGGCGCCCTGGGGCGGGAGTTGTGGCGGCGGTGGCGGTGGCGGGTTGCCTGCGGCCGGCGGCGGAGGCGGTTGCCCAGGCTGGTCCGGTTGCCCCGGTTGGAATGCGCCGGGTCCCTTCTTTCCTTTCGACCGATCGCCGTGTTTGGCCGGTGGGCCTTGCGTGGGCGGGGCAACTTGCTGCTGCGGGGGAAGCGCATCGCGACCTTGCACGGGCGGCGCGCCGCTTGGAGGTCCGCTGCTTGCGGGTCCGCCGGGCGAAGTGCCGTTCGGTCCGGCTGCGGGAGCTGAATGCTTCTTTCCCGCCGGCGGTGGCGGAGCGGGCGCCGATGGTGCGAGCGACGGCGCTGTCTCTGCACCACCAGGAATGGGTGAGGGACTGAAGGCGCCGGCCGGCGGCGTCGGAGGCGCGGCCTCGCGTTTGACGGGCGGTTTGACAGGCGGCTCCGGAACCACGACCGGCGGTGGCGGTGGCGGTGGCGGTGGCGGTGGCGGAGGCGGAGGCGGAGGAGGAGGCGGAGGTGCGGCCTCTTTCTTCGGCGCGGGGGGCGGCTCGATCACGGACGGGGGTACGGTCACCGGAGCAGGCGGCTCGCCACCCCCGGTAGCGGGAGCATTGCCGCCTCCGGCGGCGGGAGCATTGCCGCGCTTACCGCGGCCTTCGCCCGGACCACCAGCACCGGGACCACCAGCACCTGGACCACCAGCACCAGGACCACCGGCTCCGCCTTCGGGCTTGTTACCCTCGCCGCGACCCTTGCGCTCTTTCTTCTTCTCCGCATCGGGGTCGGCTGCATCCGGTGCGGGATCGTTCGCGCCTGCAAGCTGCAGCCAGTTTTTGGAAAGCGGCTCGGCGTGTGCGGTTGCCAGGAGAGCGGCAAGCGACACCGATGTGACGAGGGAGAGGGAAGCGGCGAGGAGAGTTCGGCTCATTGTTTTTGGCGGCCTTGATGACGTTGCATTCGCCGCCACCGGCACAGACAATCTTGTTGAGCGTATGTCTTTTGCATCGCGGAATCGGGCACCGGCAGCTCTGCGCTACATCAAATGACACAGAGAAGCTTCGCCCAGCGGCGCGCACGAGCATTCATGCCCCGCGCGGCCGTTATCGTTTTCAGAGAAAGAACAAGGCGCAGCCCGCAATTGACCGGGAATTAACCCCGCATCGAGCTTCGGCACGACCCAAAAGCGAGGGAACGGTATGGCCGCATGGCACGTTTTGCCAGCCTCTACAGCCAACGAAGGAGACCCCCAATGAACTGGGATCGCGTTCAAGGCAACTGGAAGCAGTTCACCGGCAAGGTGAAAGAGCAGTGGGGCAAGCTCACGGACGATGATCTGACGCAGATCAACGGCAACCGCGAGCAGCTCGAAGGCAAGATTCAGGCCCGCTACGGCTTCGCCAAGGACCAGGTCAAGAAGGACGTGGACGATTGGCTCGGCCGCTCGTAAGGCGGTCATACTGCCTATAACGCGGTCCTTCGGGGCCGCGTTATTTCATTTGGGGCACAGGGTTGGCCCCTTTTACTGCCAGGCTGTGCGAGCCCCTTGCTAAGCCCTTCGAACTCGCTCCCACAATATCCCCGGATGGGGCCCTTTGCAGGGTTGGGGGTGGGTGATGAAGACGACATTCGACGCGAGCACGCTCAGCGAGACGGCAGGCACCAAGGACGGCCGCCGCTTTGCGATGACCTTCGAGGACGCGGACGGGGAGCGCTGCACCATCTCCATTCCCGCCGGCATGGCCGGCGACCTCGCGCACCTGCTGCAATCGGTTGCCGCCGACGTGCGGCTGCTCAACTCCTCGGAGCTGACGCGGCTGCCCAAGGCCTGCGCGGTCGGACACGCGGCGAGCGAGCGCATGGTGCTGCTCCGTTTCGACGAGGAGCCGCCGTACGCGATCAACCTCGCCGCCGCCGAGGAGCTTGGGCGCGAGCTGCAGGAGCAGAGCGAGCAGCTGGCTTGTCTCGCCCGGCCCGCGCTGAACTAGCGGTATCGCACAGCGTCGTTGAGCGTCACCCGCACCCGAGGCAGCGTCGGGCGCCCGCGGATTTCGATCGCGGGCAAATAACTTTGATCCGCTATCGCGGCATGCCTGAGCTTATCGCAAACTCCGTTGTGTTCTTTCATCGCCGCGGCATGCTCGCCCCATCGTAATTCTGGGGACTTGGCACGATGTATACTCCTCTAGATCAACGCATTTTTCATTTCGCCGCGCTCGCGCTTTTGCTCGGCGCACATGCACCTCTCGCACATGCCGAAGGCAAGCCGATGCCGGCCAGGTATGAGCAGCAGATGCCGTTCACCGTCGAGGTGTTCACCGAAAACGGCCGTGCGGTGCCGCTGACCGTGAGAAGGTTCGGGCTGATTGTTACGTCGAAGAAGAATTTCATCGGCAACAGGCCACCCGAACTCCGCGGACAAATCCCAACGCAACTATGACATGAAATATCGGGTGATCGAGATCGACCAGGTGCCGTTAGAGGACGGTTCGGTGATCGGCTACGAGTTCGAGCTGCCTAGGATTCCGCGTGGCGACCGCTTGATCATCAACCATCGTTCCGAGCGGCCGTACAAAGCGTCCGATGGGGGAACGAAGTGGGAGAACATCGACGCGCCGTGGGTGTACACCTCAAGAAACTCGCGGAGTGTGCGCACGCTCTTTACGGAATGGCGCGGGCCGCAGACGAATGTGAACGTCGGCCGGTGGCGCACCGACCTGGTCGTCAACGACAGGGTTTTGATTTCGCGCGACTTCTACTTGAACGGCCCCGCCGAGAAGGCTTCGAGCAGCGCGTCCGGCTCTTTGGCAGACCTGACCGGCACCTGGGCGCATTCGCAAGCGGATTGCCGGACCGCCGAAACACTCGGCAATGAAAGCGTCAACATCTCGTCGCCTTACGAGGTCATCGGCATCTGCAGCGACGGCTTCGACTACATCTACACGCCGTACGTATGCGGTGTGACGAACGTGAGCCGGTCGGGCACCGCACTCGACCTGGACGCCTCCTGTAGCCTCAGGGGTCGTGATCCGGACCGATCACACGTGCGCATCGGCCTCACAGGCGCCGACGCGGTCACCTTTTCGAGCAATGGGATGATGATTTCCGGCGACTATGTCCGCTGTACGCGATCGTACACGTGCTTGCCACGCTAGGTAACGCTTGCGAAAGCGCTCATCTGGATTTGGGTCGTCGGGACTCGGCAACGGCCGTGCCTAGGTCTCGACCGTCTCAATCCTTTGGCTGTGCAGGCTCGTCGTCGGCGCCGAGCTGGTAAGCCCGCTGCTGGTTCATGTCGACCAGACACTGCGCCGCCTCGACCGCGGAAATCGACCCTTCCCCCATGCCGATCGCGCGGCAATTGGCGTCCCGGAAGCTCTTCCACTTCTCTTGCGCTGCGCGCTGCGCATTTGCTTGCTCGGGAGAGGCATCCTTGATGGAATTGGCGAACAATTCCTCGACGACGCGCTCCCAATCGCCCGCTTCGCGACCGAGACAGTCCACAATATCGAGCGTCGTTCCTTTGTCGTTGCAGCTTCCCGCGCGTGCAGCCGGGGACAGCAAGAGGGCAAATGCGAAGCACAAAATCCACGGAATGAAATTCATTGGTCGAATCCTCAGGATCGCAATGGACCGAGTTTGGCCGCAGTGAGTGCCGGTCTGCAAGAGCCATCAAGACTTCTTTGGATTGAGAGCCGCGGCGTCGAGCCGCTTGCTATGCGCTCGTCTGCCGGCGTAGCACTCGCGCCAAATCCGGCCGCTCGGAGTGCGCGATGACAACATCCTATCTGTTCTGGGCCTTGCTCGGCATGGCCGGCTACTCGTTCACGACGCTATTCGTGAAGTTCGCGACCAAGGCCGGGCTGCCGAGCAGCGTAGTCGTCGCCATCGCAACCACGTGCGTCTGCCTCGGCTGCTGGTCGATCGTCATCGCGCGGGGACAGACCGGTGTGCTTGTTCGCTCGCTCGGCACGCCCGCCGGATGGTGGTCGCTCGCGGTCGGCGTGGTGCTGACCATCGCCGTCGCGTCGTTGTTTCGCGCGCTCGAGCTCGGACCCGCGAGCGTTGTGGTGCCGATCTACGGCATGTTCATCGTCGGCGGCTTCGTGCTGGGCGTGGCGCTGCTCAACGAGCCGCTCACGCTCGCCAAGTCGATCGGCATCGCGGCCGCCGTCGCCGGCGTCTTCCTCATCAGCATGTGAAGCCGGCCGCAACGACCTCAGCGGTCAATGCAACCCTTCGTGCTTCAAGGCCGCCTGCACGGTCGGCCGCGTGCGCATGCGCTGCGCGAATGCCCGCAGCGGCTCGGGGATGGGCAGCTTGTTCTTCTCGGCCCACAGCAGCATCACGAACAGGTAGGCGTCGGCGACGGTGGCCTTCTCGCCGAACAGGTGCGGACCTTTGAAATTCTCGGCGACGAAATCCAATCGCTTGCCGATGGCTTCGATCGCCTTTTTCTTCTCGGGCTCGGGCGCGCCGTGAAACAGCGGTCCGAACGATTTGTGAATTTCGGTGGAGATGTAGGCCAGCATCTCGAGCAGCCGGTAGCGGCCGAGCGGTCCCGGCGGGATGAGCGCGGGCGCCTGATCGGCGATATAGGCGAGGATCGCGACGTTCTCGGTCAGGATCTCGCCGTTGTCGAGCTTGAGGACGGGCACGTAGTTCTTTGGCGCCACCGTGGCCAACGGGCTGCCGTCCTCGAGCGTGTGCGATTTGAGATCGACCTTCTCCAGGTCGAACTTGAGGCCGGCCTCGTAGAGCGCGATGTGGTCGGCGAGGCTGCACGCGCCGGGAGAGAAATAAAGGAGCATTTGGGGTTTCCTTTGCGGCGCGCCGGGGGTGGCGGGCTCGACGCACCATATCGGCGGCACCAGCGGGTGCAAATGCCGCCGAACGCCTACCGGTTCCGCCGCGCGCGAGAAAGCACAAATGTCAGCAGCGCGAGCAACGCCGCGGCCGGAATGGTTAGCATCGAGAAACCAGCCTCGGCAGCTTGCGCCCAATCGGGGCGGATGATCGCGCCGGTCTTGAACGTCGCGCTGGCGTAGCGGCAGAGCTGCAGCGCCGAGCCGTCTGCGAACATCGCCCGGTCGATATCGGCGGCAAGCCGCTGCGCATCATCGCGCGCCTGCGGCATCGTGGTCATGCGTAGGAGCAGGGCATGTGCTGCCGCGAGGTAGGCGTGCGTGCATTCGTTGAAGGCGCTCGTTTCGTCGGCGAGGCTGCCGGGCACGAGGCCCCACAAGCAATACGCGTATTGAATGCGCGCAAAATTCATGAGCCGCCGAAAGTCGCGATCGGTCGAGGCCTGACGCGCGGCCAGTTCTAGGATCGCGCTCCGATAGGCGGCGATGGTGCGCATCTGCCCGTGCGCGAGATTGGGAATGGCGACGCCGGTGCCGGCTTCGTGGCCGCTCCGGTGATGAGCGCCGGCGTTGCCGGCGAGCCCGAAGCAGAGGAACGCCAGCGCGGCGAGCAGCAAGGGTCGTGCGGGCGCCATTTTCGTTCAGGTTGCGAGATGCGGCTCGCGCGACCGCGTCACCAGCCGCTGCTCCACGGTCATGCCGAACACGAGACCGAGCACGGTCCACAAGATGAGCTGGATGCCGAGCGCGGCGACGCGGAAGTTCCACAGTAACATCGCGGAGAAGTTTTCCGGCACCTCGTTGATGGCGGGTAGCGCGTAGCCGACGATGGCCATCAGTAGGAAATAAACCGCACCGCCGGCGATCGCGGCATTGAACAGGCCGAAGCGCGTCTGCAAGATCCGCGTGAGGCTGAAGGCCAGCACCAGCGACGACACGGATGAAAGCAGCATCAAGAAGTAGAGCTCGGTGCGAACCGCGATCGTCTCGGGGTCTCCGACGGAGGGCGGGTTCGGCGCGTACTTGAGCGCCGGCACGAGTACGACCGCCACGAAACCGGCGAGCGCCAGCAACGCGGCCGTCGAGCGCGCGTCGGTCGAGCCGAAGCGGCCGTAGACGAAGGCGAACACCAGCGAGAACAAGCCCCCGACAGCGGCGGAGTAGACCAGAACGCCGGTCAACAGCCCGGCGCCGGCCTGGGTCTCGCGGCTTACGATCTCGGGCTCGGCCGCCGCGCCCTTGGTGCTGCTCTTGGCCTGGCTCTGGGCCTCTTCGAAGGCGATTGCCGCATCGACCTGGGGCTCGCCGAACACGCGCGCAAAACCGAATGCGATCACGCCCGCCATGAGTCCGACCAGCATGCCGCGCAGCAGGATATTTCCGACCATATTTTCCTCGCGAACGACAGGTTCAGTGGCAGGGGAAGCCAAGCAGGTGGCGTCCGTCGTGCACGAACTCGTGCACGTACATGCCCGAAATCAGCGAGGTGGCGCCCTCTTCGGCGCCGACGAAATAGATGGCAAGCAGCAAAAGCAGGCCGCCGAATATGGCCCACGGCAAAACGTCACGCAGCGGCAATGGCGCGGCGATGGCAGGTACGGTCGTTATGTTTGACATTGATAGCTCCTTGGGATTTACGCGTCCCGGGCGAGTATGCGGCTATGGGAGGGTCTGACTTTCGGAACGGCGCCAACTTCAGAAAGCGCTGCACCGATTACAGTGGCGCGACCGTGCCGGACTCACACCGGCTTCCAACCCATCGCAGACGGAGGGCATCATATGGTTAATCGAGGCGGAGTCAACAACGCGCGCGGGGCCTCATGACGCTGCGGCTCACTCTCGTTTGTCACGCGTCGACCGCAGCGCTGCGCGAAGGGCGCTTTGCCGGGGACGAGGAGCTCGACGACATCGGACGGCGCGATGCGCCGGGGATCGCCGGGCAGCTCCCCCGCGCCGATCGCGTGTGGACCAGCCCCTCGCGCGCCGCCATCGAGACGGCGCAGCTGCTCGGGCTCACCGGCGAGCCGGAGGAGCTGCTGCGCGAGTGCGACTTCGGGCGCTGGCGCGGGCGCAGCCTCGAAGAGGTGCACACGGCCGAAGGCGACCTTCTGGCCTCCTGGGGCACGGACGCTTTCGCCGCTCCCCATGGCGGGGAATCCTTCATCGATCTGATGGCGCGCGCCGACCAGTGGCTGCAACTGCGCGCGCAAGAGGAGGGCCGCGAGCTTGTCATCGGCGATCCGCTGATCCTGCGCGCGGTGATCGCCTGCGCCCTCGGCGGCTCGGCGGCGATGTTCTGGCACCTCGACTTGGCGCCGCTCGCGCTGGTCCGTCTCAATTTCTCGGGCGGCCGCTGGCACCTGCGCTTTGACCGCGACGGCTAAGGCGCGCGCAGAAAAAAGCCCGGGCGCTGACCCGGGCTCCTTCACAGCGTGCTTAATCGGGAAGATCAGTCTTTATCGACTTCCTCTTTCGTGATCGCGCCGGAATGCGGATCGACGTGGAACTCGGTGATCTGGCCGTTCTTGACGCCCTTGCCTTCCCAATGCCCGTCGTCGGCCTGCAGACCGGTGATGTTGGTATAGCCGGCGGACTCGAGCTTCTTGGTGACCTGATCCTGAGGCATCCAATCGGCGCCCGGTGTTTCGGTGTCCGCCCGGGCGGGAATCGCCGCGGCCAGCAGCACGGTGGCCAGGATCGCTGTCGCTGTCGTCGCTCGCATATCTGCACCTCTCTTCTGGTTGGGACCCTCGCTAAATCCCTTTTTGCCGAAAAGGTTTCGTTGACCGACCGGTCATTGCCTCGGACCGCGCCTCGCCGGTCGCTCGGGCAGAAAAAAGCCCGGGCGCTGACCCGGGCTTTTGCAGTATCGCTCGTGGCGTCGCGTCAGTACGTGCAGCAGTAGGCCTTGTGGCCGGTGATGCACCTATTGCCGTCGCCTACTTTGTCGGTTGCCACTTCCTTTTCTGTCGGTTTGCATCTGCCAAAGCAGGTAGGTGCATCCCCGTCCCAGCGGCACTTGGGGGTCGGGCGCTCGCCCTTGATCAACTTCTTCGGGCAGCAATAATAATGTTTCTTGTCGCTGTTCTTGTGCTCGGTCGTGGTGCCGCTCGGACAAGAACCGCTTTTGCGCACATAGCATTGCACGGCCTTGTGAAGGCCCTCGCCGCTAAAGACGCAGATGCCGTTGCCCTTGTAGGCGGAAAAGACCGTGCCAGCGGGGCAGGCCTGCACGCTCGAGGCGCCTGCGAAGGCGAGCAGAGCGCAGCCGAGAAAGATCGATACGAGCAAAATTCTGGTGCGGTAAGTATTGGTCATGACGCTCCATCTACGCCTGGTTCGCTGCAATTTGCAGTTGATCCTTAGCGCAGAAGGTCGCCGTCAGCCAAGCCCGCGATGGCAATCCATTTCAAGCGGACGTGCGGCGCCGCAGCTTCACGCGGCGTCGGATTTCTCGTCGACGTCCTGGCGCACCGGAGCGGATGGCGGCCCAGCCGCGGGGGCACCTGGCATCGCGTCTTGAGCTGCCGCGCGGGGCGGCGGCACGACCAGCGTCGCCTTGCGGTCGAGCTTGCCCCAGCCCACGAAATGCCCCTTGGCCGCGGACGCGACCGACTTCGACAGCACGTAGTAGAGCAGCTGGCGGTAGCCGAAGCGCTGCAGCACCAGCCACCACAACAAGCGCCAGTTCTCGCGCTTCTCGAAGGCGAACGCGACCACGGCGGTTGCGAGGTCCACGAGGATGAACAGCGCGTAGTAGAAGAGCGTCACCTTCAGGTTCGTCGCGTCGAACTGCGAGCCGTGCTGCAGATAATCGGACACGACAGCGATCAGCTGCACGATCAGCAGCAGATCGACGAAGGGAGAGATGAGGCCCAAGAGGATCTGGAACAGCCACGCCTGCGGCAGCGCGATCATGCCGAGCGCGCCGTAGCGCGGACGCAGCGTGACGTCGGAATGCTTCCACAGGCACTGCAGCGTGCCAAACGACCAGCGGAAGCGCTGCTTGGCGAGCCCGGAGATGGTGTCGGGCGCCTCGGTCCAGGCGACGGCATCGGCATCGAAGATGGCGCGGTAGCCGGCCTTCTGGATGGCGATGGTCAGGTCCTGGTCCTCGGCGAGGGTGTCGGTCGGGAAGCCGCCGAGCTTCACCACCGCCGACCGGCGCCACGCACCGACGGCGCCCGGCACGACGATGATGGTGTCGAGGGCGGCAAGCGCGCGGCGCTCCAGGTTCTGCGCGGTGATGTATTCGAGCGCCTGCCAGCGCGTGATGAGATTGATGCGGTTGCCGACCTTGGCGTTGCCGGCGACCGCGCCGATTTTCTCATCGCCAAACCAGCGCGCCAGCTCGGCGATGGTGTCGGGCTCGAACTGCGTGTCGGCATCGAGCGCGACCACGACCTCGCCGTGCGAGGCCTCGAGCCCGAGATTGATGGCGCGCGCCTTGCCGCCGTTCGTCGTGGTGATGAGCTTGACGCGCGGCTCGGCGCCGAATTCCGCGCGCACCACGTCGCTGGTGGCGTCGGTCGAGCCGTCGTCGATGACGATCACTTCCAGCTTGGCGTGCGTCGAGTTCAGGATCTGCGTGATCGAGGGGGCGATCACCATCGCCTCGTTGTAGGCGGGGATCAGCACCGTGACCTCGACGCCGTCGCTCGCCGACAAGGGTGGCGGCGGCACGGCCTTGTAACGGCTCCACAGCGCCAGCCCGCACAGCGCGACGAGGCGCGCAAGGCCAAGCCCGATCGCGAGCGCGAAAAGGAAGTGCATGGTCGCCTGCACCCAGCTCGCGGTGATGAACACATACCAGTTGAGCAGCGTGGAGCGGTCGTCGGGCGGCACCGGCGGCATCACCTGGTCGAGCGTCCAGCCTGCGAGTTGCGACACCGGCACGATCTCGAGGCCTTTGGCGCGCAGCTGGTCGATGATCCGCGGCAGCGCGGCGACCGTCTGCTCGCGATCGCCGCCCGCGTCGTGCAGCAGCACGATCTGGCCGCGCGTTTCCGGATTGGTGTCGGCCATGCGCTCCATGATGCGCTGGACGATCAGGTCGGCCGGTGGCTCCAGCCAGTCGTCGGGATCGACGCGCAGTCCGACCGTCACGTAACCGAGCTGCTGGGCGAGCTTCACCGGCACGATCTCGTTGGGCGTCGTCGGCTCGGCGTCGCCGAAGTAGGGCGGACGGAAGAGGCGCATCGAGCGCCCGGTCAGCGCTTCGACCAGGCGCTGGGTCGCGTTGATCTCGAGCTTCGCCACCTCGACGGAAGCTTCGCCGACGTTGGGATGGGTAAAGGTGTGATTGCCGATCTCGTGGCCCTCGGCGAGCAGGCGCTGCACCAGGCGCGGATTGCTCTCGCCGTTCTCGCCGATGATGAAGAACGTCGCCTTGACGCCCTTCTCCTTCAGGATGTCGAGGATCTTGGGCGTCCACTCGGCGCTCGGGCCGTCGTCGAAGGTCAGCGCCACCTTGTTGGGCACCCAGCCCGAGCGGCGGATGACGTAGGTCGAGGGGATCTTCTCGAACGTCTCCGTCGTGATCAGGCGCTTGGTGGCGTCGGTCTCGAAGGTGCGCGCCCCGTTCGAGGGCTCGGCAGCGATGTTGAGGATCTCGCCCTGGCCTTCGATGTCGATGTCGTTGCCGGGCACGATGGTCTTCAAGGAGTCGGGGATCGGCGAGTTATACGCGCGCCCGAACAGCGGCCAGATCGAGGGATCCTCCGACCCGAGCCGCCACAGCGCGTAGCCGACCGGCCGGAACACGTCGGCGGCGCGGATCTGGTTCTGCGCCGTCACGGCATCGAGGAACCAGACCTGATGCACGCTGCCGTCGTCCTCCTCGTAGAAGAAGTGCGGATTGAGCGCTTCTGAATCGAAGACGATCGAGGCTTCGGATTCCTTCGACGTCAGCACCGTCTCCTGGAACGTCATGTCCAGCGCAGGCGGCTTGTTGTTGGTCCAGTCGTAGCCGTAGTTGCCGATCGCGATGATCGTCTTCTTGGGATCGAGCTCCTTCATGCGGCGGGTGAGCTTGTCGACGAACCACGGCTGCGAGGCGATGGCGCCGGGCTCGCCTTCCTCGAAGTGCTCGTCGTAGGCCATCAGGATCTGGTAGTCGCTCGCATCCGAGTAGGCCTTGTAGGTCCATTCGGGGTCGTCGAACGGGGCGGCGATCGCGACCAGCCAGTTGTAGGGCGCGAAGGCCGCGTGCATCTCCTTCAGGAACTGGAGGAAGTTCTGGTGCGCGTCGGCCGGCACCTCCTCGAAGTCGAGGACGAGCCCTTGCGCGGCGTTGGCCTGCAGGAACGAGACCAGCGTGGCTAAGCGTGCCTTGCGCTTCTCGGGATCGGCGAGCATGCGCGCGAGGCCCGGGCCGTCCCATTTGCCGTCGGTGGCGTTCTGCAGCATCGGGCAGCACGCTCGGGCGCTGCTTCACGCGCCGCAGCAGGTCCTGCGATTTCTGGTCGACGCCGGTTTTCACCTCCATGTCGGGGCCGGTGAGCTCGAGCCAGCTCGGCACCATCCAGTCGAGCTTGGAAATCTGCGCCTCGAGCGAGGCAAAGCTCAAGTCGTCCCAGGTGACGTAGAAGCCGATCGTGAGCGGGCGGCTTTCGCCCGTCCGCCGCGCGGCAAGGAACTGCTTGGGTGATACGCGCGGCATGGTGATGCCGCGCGCCGCCACCGGCTTCTCCGAACGCACCGCATCGGCGAGGCGGCGAGCGGCGGGGAGCAACTCGCGGCGCTGGGCGTCGGCGTCGCTGATGGGTGCGCGCTTGCGCGGTGGGTCGAGGGGAAGAACGTGGACCTGCGGCAGGAAGAACAAGCTCGCCACGAACAGCGCGAGCACGATCGTGCTGGCGACCGAGAGGAACCAACCGAGATGAGTCAGGATGGCCGAGCGGCGCTTGGATGCGTCAAAGAATACGGGTGGCCGCGTCACACTTGACCTCTATCGGGGCCGGTTTCTGCGCGGCGCTTTAGCCCCGCAAAGTCTGCAACGGTGTACGCCCGAGGAAAAAAAATCCGTCGCGCCTCGCAAAGGGGTTAGGCCGCGCCGCACCCATAGCACAAGCTCGTTTCCCTTCAAGCGCGGCGATCGGTGGCGCGTCGCAAGGAGGCCGTGTTTGCCGTGGCCGCGCAATTCTTACGAATTGGCAAGGTGCTAGGCGCGCAGCGGATGCCTGACGGCTGACGTGACGGGCGCGATGGTCGCCACGCGATTGCGCCCTTCCGACTTGGCGCGATAAAGCGCCTCGTCCGCGCGGCGCAGCAGCCGCGCGCTCGTCTCCTGTCCGGGAATTTCGCACGCGAGCCCCAAGCTCACCGTCACGACCCCGAACGGGCTGCCCGAATGCTCCAGATGCATCTCCTCGATCAGCTTGCGATACTTCTCGGCGAAATGCAGCGCGCTGCGCTCGGACATGTTCGGCAGGATCACCGCGAACTCTTCCCCGCCGTAGCGGGCGGCAAAGTCGGCGGGGCGGCGTGTGAGCTTCGCAAGCCGGCTGCTGAGCGCCTTGAGGCAATCGTCGCCGGCCTGATGGCCGTAGGTATCGTTGAAGCGCTTGAAGTGATCGACGTCGATCAGGATGAGGGCAAGCGGCTGGGACTCGCGGGCGCAGCGCGCGAACTCCTTGGCGAGCGTATTGTCGAAGGAACGCCGGTTGTTGAGGCTGGTAAGCCCGTCCGTCGTCGCGAGCAGCAGGAGGTTGCGCGTCGCCTCGGCGAGCTTGTCCTCGGCAATCTTGCGCCGGGTGATGTCGCGCACGGCGAGAACCGCGCCTTCCTTCTCGCCAAGGTAGCGGCCCTGCGTTTCGACCCATACATAGGTGCCGTCGCCGCGCCGGGCGCGATACTGGACTGCCGGCGGGGACTGGCCTTTCTGCAGCGCGTCGATCATCTCGGCCAGACGCTCACAGTCCTCGCCATGGGCAAGCTCCATAGGGGTCTTGCCGAGCAGCTCCTCGGGCTCGTAGCCCAGCAGCTCGCGGCTCGCGGGCGAGACAAAGATGCGCTTTCCTTGCGCGTCGAGGCGCGTAATCACGTCGCCGGTGTTCTCGGCGAGCAGGCGATAGCGGGTCTCGCTGGCCTTCAATTGGATGCTTGCCTGCTCGAGCCGCGCCGCGGTGGCATTTAGCGTGTCCCCGAGGAAGCGCAGCTCGGGTGCTTCCCAAATCTCGTGAGCGCAACGCGCTGTCAGGTCGCCGTCGCCGATCTCCTTGGCGACTCCGGCAAGCTTTTCGGTTGGGCGGACCTGGCTGAAATATGCAAGCAGCCATGCCAGACAGATGGCGAGGGTCAGCACGCAAAACGCGAGCGCCAAACTCACCCAGCTCTGACGGTAGACATCGGACAGCACCACATTGCGCGGCATCCCGATCGCCAGCATGGCGCCGGAGGTTCGCGCTTCGCGTATCGGTGCAAACCCGTAAATCATCTGCTTGTCGTCGACGTTGGCCACTGTCGAGCCGCCATCGGGATGGTCGCGCATCGCATCGACAATCGCGCTCGAAGGAAACACCGAGCCAAGAGAGATATTGGCGGATCCAGAGCGGGCCAACACGATGCCGCTCGCGGGCTCGATAACGACGACAGACCGGCCCTTGTCGGCGAGCGACTCTGCGAGCGCGGAATAGCTGTTGAGATCGATGCTCGCATAGACGAGCCCGACCTTCTCTCCTGCCGGCGACCGCAAAGGACGCGCGATGTAGATGACGGGTTTGCCCGTAACCACCCCGTAGGCGTAGCCGCTGACGAAAATCTCCGGGGCGTTTGCACGCAGTGCTTCGGTCAGCAGAAATTGGTGGCCGAGCGTGCCCACGGCGGCCGGAACGCTGTGGCAGACGACCTTGCCGTCGAGCGTCATGACGCCGAGCGTGTTGAAATTCGGATGCTGCGCGGCAAGGTCTCGGACCTGATCGTTGCAGGCGGCACCGCCAAGCAGTGAGATCGCCGGTATCGTGCGCATGTCGGCGAGAACGGTGATCGCCTCCTCGAGCGTGCTCGACTGGCGCTCAGCGGCGATCTGCGCCACCTGCACCGCCGAAGCCTTCGCGTTGGTGATTGCCGCATGGCGCTCATTGAGCGCGGCCCAGCCCAGCAGCACCACCAGCGGCGCCACGGTGAGGAGCACCAAGGCGATCAGACGCTGCTTCATTCCGATGTGGGCAAGGGAGCGGGCAAAATCCGGCATCGCTCAGAGGAACACGGACCTAATAAAGGGCCATGAAAAAGAACGATTAAATATGTCGGGAATTTCGTGCTTACCCCTTGCAGACCGGGCGATCGAGGGCGCGCCGCACGGCTGACGCGGCTGCGGCATTGTGCTATACTGCGAGCATGGCAAAAAACTCCGATTCCACCGCCGCGAAGCCCGCCGCCCCGATGCCTGAGGACGAGGAGGGCTGGCGCAAGGCGCTGACGCCTGAGCAGTACCGCGTGCTGCGCGAGGGCGGCACGGAAGCTCCGTTCACCGGCGAGCACGTGCACTCCGAGGCTGATGGCACGTTCACCTGCACGGCATGCGGCAATCCGCTGTTTGCCTCCGACGCCAAGTTCGATTCAGGGACCGGCTGGCCGTCGTTCGATCAGGCGATCCCGGGCGCCGTCGAGTATCACGCGGACAACTCGCTCGGCATGACGCGCACCGAGATCACGTGTGCGCGCTGCGGCTCGCATCTGGGGCATGTGTTCGATGACGGCCCGACGGGTAGCGGCAAGCGCTACTGCATCAACTCCGTCTGCCTGAAGCTCGACGAGAAAGAGTGAGCCTGCGCACCCACATCGTTAGCGCTCAGATGCCGGCGTACCATTCGTAGCCGCGATCTTCCCAGAAGCCGCCCTTGCCGCCGCGCAGCGTGGCGAAGCTCGAAACAGCTTCAATGCGCATGACATACTTGGCGTGCTTGTAGCCGAGCTGGCGCTCGACGCGCAGGCGCAACGGCGCACCGTGCGGTATCGTCAGGGCCGAGCCGTTCATGTCGTAGGCGAGGATCGTCTGCTCGTGGAAGGCGTCGATCAGATCGATGCTCTCGTAGTACAGGTCGCGGCCGAGCTTGTCGGCGCAGTGGAACACCAGATAGCGCGCCTCGGGTTTTAGACCCGCACTTTGCAGCAGCGGCGCAAGCCTGGCGCCGGTCCACTTGCCGATCGCGCTCCAGCCCTCGACGCAATCGTGCCGCGTGATCTGCGTGCGAGCCGGCAGCCGCCGCAACTCGGCGAGCGACAAATCCATCGGGCGCGTGACGAGACCATCGATCTTGAGGCGCCAGTCCGGGAACCCGACCGCCGCCGCGCGTTGATACGCGTCGTCCTCGACGTTGGTCGAGCCGTTCGCCTTGAAGTGGGGGGAGAGGTCGCTCTCGGAGAATTCACGCGCAAGTGCGGGCGGCGACAGCAGCAGGTGCTGTGCGGTTTTCGTCAGCCCGCTGGCCGAGCCAAGGATCTGGCGAAAGGTCGGCGATTGCGAGAGCTGGTCGCAGCCCCCGAGCAGCAACGCGCCCCCCGCGGCCGCGCCGCGTATCAGGAACCCGCGCCGGTCGAGACCACGATCGCTTTCCGGTCGCTTACTCATGGCTCTCCTCCGCCGGGTCGATCGCGTAGCGCCCGGTGATCATCGAGCGCACGTTGTTCCAGAGCCCCGAGACGATCACCATGAAGATATGCACGGCGGCAAACAGCACGATGCCGGTCGCGCACAGGAAGTGGATGGTGCGCGCCGATTGCCGCCCGCCGAACACGTCGAGCAGCACGGGGAAAACGGAGTCCATTGCGGGCGACATGGTGAGCCCGGTCAGCACCACGAGCGGCAGCAGCCCGAAGATCACCGACAGGTAGGCGAGCTTCTGGAGCACATTGTAGCGCTTGGCCTCCTCGCCCTTGGGGAAATGGAAGCGCGCGTGCTCCGAGATCGAGTGCGGGATGTCGCGCAACTCTTCCCCGCTCGGCGTCAGGTCGCGGCGGATGTGACCGCTGATCCGGGAATAGAGGAAATACGCGAGACCGTTCAGCACGAACAGCCAGGCAAAGAAGAAGTGCCAGCGCCGTCCGGTGGCGAGGTCGCGATAGGAGGGGATCGTGATCCACGAGGGGAACCCGCGGTTTTCCAGCTCGCCGTTGGACCCGCGCGACAGCCCGAGCACGCCGGTCGTGTTGAACGTCGTCCCAAAGATGGTCGTGCGCCCGGCATAGCTGCCGTCGGGGCGCTGCACCGCGCCCATCGAGAGCACGACGCGCGCCGGATCGATCTTGGAGCCGAGGTAGAGCGTCGAGTGCGCATTGAAGATCTGCAGGCCGCTCATGAGCAGCACCAAGAGGCAGAACGCGTTCACCCAGTGCGTGACGCGCACGACGAGGGCATGGCGATAGATCACCTCGCGCCGGGGTGGATCGAACGTATCGGTCGCGACGCTCATTTGGGCATTCCTAAAAGCGTGTCGTGAGCGAGGTCAGCCATTCGGGCGATGCCTGCACCAAAATCGTTTCCAGACGCTTGTCGAGGCCACTCACGATCAGGAGGCCGACAACGATCAACAGGCCGCCGAGGATCAGCTTGCCGTTGTTGCCGGCGCCAAGCAAGCGGGCGCGCCAGGCGAGCATCGCCTCACGAGACAAGAGGCCGAGCAGAAGCAGCGGCAGCGCGGCGCCAAATCCGAACGCCAGCATGATGAGGGCGACGGCGGTAAGGTCCTTGCCCTGGGCCGCGAGCACGGACGCGGCGCCGAGCGTCGGTCCGACGCAGGGGCTCCACACCGCGCCGAGCAGCAGCCCGAGCGCGAACTGGCCTTTGAGGCCGGAGGTGCTCAAGCCCCCGAAGCGGCTTTCAGTCCAGCCGCTGATCGGCGCGGCGGCCGCTGCAACCTGAGTCTGCAGCTGGGGAACGAGCAGGATCACCCCGATCGTGATCAGCAGCAGCGCGGAGGCCAAGCGAAAGAAGCCGCCGTCGAGCCCGATGCCGTAGCCGATCGTCGCCACGAACAAGCCGATCGTCACGAACGACAGCGCGAGCCCGGCCGCGAGTGCAGCGGGCCCGAGCTTGTGCTCGCTCACCGCGGCGCCGAGCACGATCGGCAGCAGCGGCAGCACGCACGGCGACAGCGTCGAGAGACATCCCGCGATGAAGGCAAATGCGATGCTGCCGAGTGCCACGTGCGGCTCCTACTTGGATGTGCTCTGCAACAGCTTCTCAATCGACTCAGCGCCGGTATCGCCGACCGATCGCCCGGTCTCGCTCGCGCCCTTGTAGGCGATGAGCGTGCTCTGCTGACGCGCGCCAAAGCCCTTCACCACGTCGGGCTGGTTGTCGAAGTCGACCTTGAAGATGGTGAGCTTGTCGTAGTCGGGCTTGGCCTTGAGGCCATCCAGCACCTTCTGCTGGGCGGCGCACGTCGGGCACCAGGGCGCAAACACGTCGACCACGATCGGCTGGCCCGCTCCCTGCGCGGCCTTGAAGCTCGCTTCGTCGTAGGGCTTGGTCTCGAAGGCAAGTGCCGCGCCGGTGCCGGCGAGAAGTGCGATCGAAGCCAGCGCGAGCCGCGCTGCGCGGTGAAAGTTCATTCGGGCCTCCTGGTATTGCATTAGGGGTATTGCATCATAGGCGTCGCCGATCGCGCGATTGCGATCCACTTGCCGACAATACGCCCAGAACCTTCACCGCGTTACATGCAGCGCAGCAAACCGCGCCCGAGCGCGACTTTTCCCTTAAATTTGAATGAGGACGCGCGTCGTTCGGCGCGTTGGAGACAGCGCCGATCGGCGCTGCGACGGAGAGCACGGCAAGCGCCGCGCATGCGCGTGTGTGACATGCGCGCACCGATGCGCACCAACTCTGCAGATGCCCGCGCGACGAGTGTTGCGACCGTTATATCAGACCGGATACAACCGTCGCGTCTTCACTTTGTACGGACGCTTGGCGTCTGCGTTTGGGGGGTGTTGTGTCCAAGTTCGTGTACGCGGCGCTTGCGAGCGCCGTGATGGGTTCGCTTGTGCCGGTAGCCGCTGGCGCTGAAGAAGCGGCCTTGACCAACGGCGGCGATGTAACGGCGAATGAGGCGTCCCCGCTTCCGCCGGTCGTGGTCGAATCCCCGAGCGAGCCGATCGCGCCCAACAAGGGCAGCGGCAAAGGAGCCGGCTATTCGAGCGGCACCCCGGCAAAGACCGCAAAGCAAACGGCAAAGCCATCCGGCGAGCCATCGGGTGTTCCCGGTGTCGGCGTCTATACGCTGGGCCAGCTCGACATGATCGGCGGCTCGACCGTCACCAACGAGGCGATGTGGACCTACAATAAGGAGTCGCTCGGCCAGGCGGTGAACATTCTGCCGGGTGTTGTCTGGGCCTCGACCGGTGCGCCGTCCATCAACTCGAGCGGCGCCCGCGCCGAGGGCGACATCTTCGTGCGCGGCTTCGACCGCTTCCAGGTCCCGCTGACGGTCGACGGCGTGCGCATCTATCTCCCGGCCGACAATCGCCTCGACATGAACCGCTTTCTGACACCGGACCTTGCCGAGGTGCAGGTCGCCAAGGGCTACGTGTCGGTGCTGAACGGACCGGGCGGGGAAGGCGGCGCCATCAACCTCGTGTCGCGCAAGCCGACCAAGGAGATCGAGCTCGAGGGCCGCTCGGGCATGATCCTCGACGGCGATTTGGGCTCGATGGGGCAGTGGAGCAGCTACGCTTACGCCGGCACGCGCCAGAAGGGCTATTACGCGCAGATCTCGGGCAACATCGTCGATCAGGACCACTTCGACCTGTCGAACGATTTCTCGCCGTCGCCTTTCGCGGCGCCGGGCACCGGGCATGTGGCGACCTTCCCCTACGAGAACGGCGGCAACCGCGATCACTCTGATTTCGAGGATTGGCGCATCAACGCCAAGGTCGGCATCACGCCGAATGCGACCGACGAATACTCGGTCAACTACACCAACCAGCAGGCGAACAAGGATGCGCCCCTGAGCGTCGATCGCCAGATCGTGCAGGGCTACATGCAGAACAACGTCCGCTACTGGACGTGGCCGCAATGGGATCTTTCGAGCCTCTCGTGGCTGTCGAAAACGCAGCTCGGCGACGCGTCGTACATCAAGACCAACGCCTACTATAATACGTACGAAAATACGGTGTCGTTCTTCAACCGGCCGGACTACACCCAGCAGCCCAGCGACAGCCCCTACGACGATCATTCGGAAGGCGGCTTCGTCGAGATGGGGACGAACCTCATTCCGATGAACACGCTCAAGGGCGCGATCCACTACATGAAGGACGTGCACACGGAGCAGCCGATCAACTACACCTATCCCGCCGGCTATCCGACGGTGCCTGCAGTCGTGACGCCAGGGGCTGGAAAACAGGCGTCCGAGGAGACGTGGTCGTTTGCCGTCGAGAACACGTTCCACGCGACGAAGCAGCTCGATATCGTCGGCGGCGTCAGCTACGACATGAACGAGGTGCTCGAGTACGATCCTCCCGTGCTCGTTGGCGGAGTGCCGGTTGCGAACCCGAGCGCGGACGGCTGGAACTGGCAGACGGCGGCGATCTACAGCTACAGCCAGACCGGCAAGGTGCACGCCGACGTCTCGAGCCGCATCCGGTTTCCTACCCTGTTCGAGCGCTTCAGCACCCGCTTCGACTCAAAGACGATCATCGATCCCAACGTGCAACCCGAGCGCGCGATCAACTACGAGATCGGCGTGGACGATACATTCTATCGCACGCTGCACTTGGCTTCGGCGGTCTTCTACTCGGACATCCAGGACAGCATCCAGAACGCCTTCGTCGGCGCCAACGGCATGAATTCGCTTGTCGGGATCAGCCCGGATGGCAACTACTGGGGCTTTGAGCTTTCGGCCGACTGGGACGTGACGCGTACGCTGCGCATCGGCGGCAATTACACCTACATGCAGCGCCACCTCGAGTTCGTCGACGAGTCTCTCAATTTCACCGGGGCTCAACAGGCGGCCGTCGCCGCTCAGCAGCTCGAAGGCACCCCGCTCAACAAGGCCTTCCTCTATGTGGCGTGGAAGGCGACCAACCGATTGACCCTGACGCCGAGCCTGGAGCTGGCAAGCGATCGCACCGCACTCATCACGAGCTGCGACTCGACGCTCGTTGTGTCGTCTGCGACCAGCTCCAGCGTGCCGAACAACGGCCAATGCGGCAGCTCAAATACAGTGTCGCTGCCCAACTACGTGAAGATCGGCGCCTATGCGCTGCTCAATTTCAACGCCCAATATGACTTCGACAAGAACACCACCGTTGCCGTCGGCGCCACGAACCTGCTCGACCAGAACTACCAGCTGGCACAGGGATTCCCCGAGGCCGGGCGGCAATTCTACGCCAACGCGCGCGTGAGGTTCTGATTGCAGGAACGCTCCCAAGGGGTAGTCTCCGCTCCGCAGCGGAAGAAGGACCATCCCCAATGCGGATCAGCGCGCGCAACATCATCAAGGGTACGATCGAGGAGGTGGTGAAGGGCCAGACCACCGCCCACGTGCGTATCAACCTCGGCACTGCCGTCATCACGGCGTCGATCACCAACGAGGCCGTGGATGAGCTCGGCCTGAAAAAGGGAATGGCGGCGAGCGCCGTCATCAAGGCATCCGATGTCATGGTTGCGGTCGACTAAGTCGCTCTCGATGCGCAAGGCTGCGTGTGCGGCTAGCGCTCGCACTCAGCGTTTGCGGTGTCTCGGCTCACGCCGAGGGCACGGGATGCGCGGCGTTTGCCTGGCCCATAGATGCCGACAAGGCGGCGCTCGCCGATCCGGGCATCGCCGGCGTGGCGTCGGGGGCGGCGCTCGGGCCATTGAAGCCGCAGACGTTCGCGCTCAAGTTGCAGCCCGTCAGCTCGGTAAAATTCACCGTGGCGCCCGGCGGCAAGAAAGCGCCGGCGGACAACGGCGGCCTCGTCACCTTCGAGGCGCCCGAGGCACCCGGCACCTACCAGGTGACGCTGTCGGATGCCGGCTGGATCGACCTCGTGCAGAACGGGGCTTCACTCAAGTCGTCGGCGCACAGCGGCGCTACCGGGTGCGACGGCGTGCGCAAGAGCGTGCGCTTTGCGATCGCGAATGCGCCGGTCGTGCTGCAGCTGAGCGGCGTCAAGGGCGAGGCCATCAGAATCGCGATCAGCGCCGTGAAGTAGCCGACGGCGTGTGCTACCCGCCGCAAGTGTTAAGCGCGCTCGGCGTGCCAGCCGTTGCACTGCAACTTGTCTCGTGCGATCGGGCCAATTGTAAGCAATATCCGTACACATCGTTTGTTAAGGCGTCGCTTTCCATACTCCGGTGAACCTCCGGAGTTCGAGAAGGATGAAATATCCCGTCAGCGGAGACGAGCCATTGCGGCTCGAGGCCCTACGCGCCCTCGAGATCGCCGGCACGCCGCCAACCGCTGCCTTCGACGCGATCGTCAAGCTGGTCGCGGGGACGTTTGCCTGTCCCATCGCCTTCATATCGTTGCTCGACGAGGACCGGCAGTGGTTCAAGGCCCAGTGCGGATTGGGCCTGTCATCGACGTCACGAGAGGTTGCGTTCTGCAACCACACGATCCTCGGATCCGAACCGTTCATCGTCGAGGATACGCTGGAGGATAAGCGCTTCGCCAGCAATCCGCTGGTGACCGGGCCAACGGGCGTGCGCTTCTATGCCGGCGTGCCGATCACGTCGGAGTCGGGCCATCGCATCGGCGCACTCTGCGTCAACGACACGCGCCCGCGGCAGATGGCGAAGCTTCAACTCGAGCGGCTGAAGCAGTTCGCGGCCGTCGTCGAGGGGCTTGTCAGCGCGCACGATCAATCCGTGCGCGCCGCCGGCATCGCGCACCAACTATCCGAAAAAGCGCTGCTGCTCTGGAAGCAGAACCGGCTGCTGCGGCAGGTCGAACGGTTCGGCAAGATCGGCGGCTGGGAGCTCGACCTCAAGACGAACAGGGTCGAGTGCTCCGATGAGATTTCGCGCATCCACGATTTGCCGGGAGGGGGACCACGCACACTGGACGAGGCTTTGACATTCTATCCAGAGCCGTGGCGCACGATCGTGGAACGCAACGTCGACACGGCCATCACAACCGGCGACCCCTACGATTTCGAAGTGGAGTTCATTTCCGCGAATGGCCATCGCAAGTGGGTGCGCGCGGTCGGGGAATGCGAGCACAAAGACAGCGAGGCGGTTCGGCTGTTTGGCACCTTCCAGGACATCACGCTGGAGCGGAATGCCTCCGAGCGGCTGTGGCTGGCTGCAAACTTCGATGAGCTGACGGGCCTGGCAAACCGGCGCCACTTCAACGGCGTGCTCGATGCCGAGATAGCGAAGGTTCCCCAGTCGGGCGCCTGCGCAACGCTGTTCATGCTCGATCTCGACAACTTCAAGGAGGTCAACGACACGCGCGGTCACGCGGTCGGAGACCAGATCCTCGCCGAGATCGGCCGCCGGCTCGCGCAGACGGCGCAGACCGGCGACATAGTCGCGCGTCTCGGCGGCGATGAATTCGCAGTCCTCACGGTGAGCGAGCAATCGCGTGCGATGCTCGATTGGAAGGCGAAGGAGATTCTCGGCTGCCTCAAGGCTCCCATCCATATCGGCTCGATGCACATCTATATCGGCGGCACTCTCGGCGTCGCGCGCGTCCCCGACGACGCGGTGACCGCGGCGGAGCTCATGAAGAAGGCCGATCTGGCGTTGTACGCGGCGAAGGATGCCGACCGCGGAACCGTTAAGCTCTACTCGCGCGAGCTGGACACGCTCTTTGAGCGGCACACGCGCGCCATCGAGCTCGCACGCTCGGCCCTCGCCAAGGGGCGGCTCATCCCCTTCTACCAGCCCAAGATCCGCCTCGACACCGGCGAGCGCACCGGCTTTGAGGCGCTCGCGCGCATCCGCGCCGACGATGACAAGATCCTTGCCCCGGCATCGTTCGCAGCGGCCTTGGAGGATCGCGTGATCGCGCGGCGCATCGGCAAGCGGATGCTGCAGGCGGTGACCGCCGATATCGCCGCCTGGCGCGATCTTGGCCTCGACCCGATCTCGGTCAGCCTCAACGTCGGCGAGGCGGACTTTGCCGACGGCAAGCTCGCGCAGCGGATTCTCCAGCGGCTGGACGAGCTGTCGCTGCCGCGCAGCTGTCTCACGATCGAGGTGACGGAGTGCGTGTTCCTCGGCGACCGTTCCACCGTGACGCGGGAAGCTCTCGTGGACCTCGACCGCAACGGCGTGAAGATCGAGCTCGACGACTTCGGCACCGGTTACGCCTCGCTCACGCACCTGCGCGCGGTTCCCGTCAGCCAACTCAAGATCGATTGCTCCTTCATCGAGCAGCTCGGCCGCGACGACGGCGCGCGCGTCATCGTGCAGGCGGTAATCGACCTTGGCCACAACCTCGACTGCGAGATCATCGCCGAGGGCGTGGAGACTTCGGCCCAGCACGAGCTGCTGGCGAAGATGGGTTGCGATACGGGGCAGGGTTATCTGCTGGGCGCGCCCGCCAGCAGCGAGCAGACGCGCGAGCTACTGCTCGACGAAGCAAAGCGCCAGCGCGACCGTCTGCGGGCCATCGCGGCGAAGCACGCCTCCGAGGTCCGCGCTACGCCGCCCCGGGTCACGCGCGCCGGCCGCCGCTGATCTACTTTCCCGGTTAGAGCGGATCCGACGCGCGCGTTGCTGCGCGCGAATACTTATCCCCGGGCGCGGTGTGCGTGATAATCTACTCGGTTACACAGTAAACATATGTATAGTGATAGAATAAAATCGCATAATCGTAATATTTATTGTTGACAGCGCGACGCTCCGGATGGTAAGAAAGAGCCAAAGCCAAAATCCGCCGAGCCGGCGCCCATCAGCGACGAGGCCGAGCGGCTTCATCGAGAGATTGTCGAGCGCTTTGAGCGCATCCAGCGCAGCCGGGAGCTTGAAGCGCGACCTAAGTGAGCTTGGCGAGGCGCACCTTTGCGAGATCCTCGCATGCTGGCCGCTGTGGGCGCGAGCCGATCAGCTCCCGCCTGAGACCAACGCGGCGGGCGAGCCGTGGCGCGTGTGGCTCGTAATGGGCGGGCGCGGCGCCGGCAAGACGCGGGCGGGTGCGGAATGGGTGCGCGCCAAGGCTTCAGGCTTGCCACCGCTCGGCACTGTCAGAGCAAAACGCATCGCGCTCGTCGGCGAGACGCTCGCGGATGTGCGCCGCGTGATGGTCGAAGGCGTATCGGGATTGCTCGGCGTGCATGGTTTGCACGGGCGGCCGCGGTTCGAGCCGTCGAAACTACAACTCGTGTGGCCGACAGGGGCAATCGCGCAGATGTTCTCGGCGGAAAATCCCGAAGGGCTGCGCGGGCCGCAGTTCGACGCCGCCTGGTGCGATGAAGTCGCCAAGTGGCGCCATCCGCAAAAAACCTGGGACATGCTGCAGTTCGCGCTGCGGCTTGGGAAGCGCGCCGCAGATGGTCGCGACCACGACGCCGCGGCCGATCCCGCTGCTGAAGAAGCTGCTCGCCGACACGACGACGGTGGTGACGCGGGCGGCGACGATCGACAACGCCGACAACCTGGCGCCGACGTTCATCGCCGAGATGACGCGCCGCTATGCCGGCTCGGCGCTGGGGCGGCAGGAGCTATTGGGCGAGCTCGTCGATGATACGTCGGGCGCGTTGTGGCGCCGCGACTGGATCGAGGCGCAGCGCGTCTGCGTCCGCGCCGGAGCTCACGCTCGGTCGTCGTGGCGGTTGATCCGCCGGTGACGTCGACCGCCAATTCGGACGCGTGCGGGATCGTGATCGCCGGGCTCGGACCCGACGGGCGCGCCTACGTGATCGACGACCGCACGCTGCAGGGACGCGAGCCGCAAGTTTGGGCGCGTGCCGTGGTCGCGCGCCTATCGCGATTCGCTTGCAGATCGCGTCGTCGCCGAGGTCAACCAGGGCGGCGATCTCGTCGTCGCCGTTTTGCGCCAGATCGATCAGAGCGTCGCGGTCCGCCGCGTGCGTGCAACGCGCGGCAAATGGCTCCGGGCCGAGCCGATCGCGGCGCTCTACGCCGAAGGGCGCGTCGCGCACGTGGGAACGTTCGCGGCGCTCGAGGACCAGATGTGCCAGTTCGGCTGCGATGGCTTTGCCAAGGGCCGCAGTCCCGACCGGCTCGACGCGCTCGTATGGGCGCTGACCGATTTGATGATCGACGCCGCGGCGCGCCCCGGCATCCGATCGCTCTAGTGAGTGTGCAGGCGACTTGCCAAAAAGGGACGTCATCCCGACGTCATGGCGGAGCCATGCTTCGCATGGAAGGTCGGGACCCACGCTCGAAGCTTATCATTTTCCGCGTCATGACCAAGCCATGCTTCGCATGACGCCGGGATGACGGTTGAGAATGGCGCTGTCATTCGACAGAAGCGGGCAGGTCAGCTGCCCGACGAGATTTGGCGAACGGATCGCCAGTATAAGCAAGGAACACGCATGTCGCGCATCGCAGACGCGCTCGGCCGGCTGTTGCCGGTCCGTGCTCCCGGCGCTCAACGCAGCGCCAAAGGCAGCGCGGTCGGAGCCTTGCTCGCGTGGGAGCAGCCCTGCCAGCCGGTATGGGCGCCGCGCGACTACGCCGCCTTCGCACGCGAAGGCTTCATGCAGAACGCCATCGTCTATCGCTCGGTGCGCATGATCGCGGAGGCCGCGGCCTCGGTTCCGCTGCTGCTCTACGAGGGCGACCAGGAGATCAGCGAGCACGCGTTGATCGATCTCGTCGCGCAGCCATCGCCCGACCACACGACGATCGACTTCCTCGAGAGCTGGTACGGCTACCTGCTCGTCTCGGGCAACGCCTACGTCGAGGCCGTCGGCTTGAGCGGGCGCCTGCGCGAGCTGCACATCCTGCGGCCCGACCGCATGAAGGTGATCCCCGGCACCGACGGCTGGCCGGAAGCGTTCGAATACCAGGCCGGCGGGCGCACGGTGCGCTTCGACAGCGAGGCGGCAGCGGGTGTGCGCCCGATCCTGCACGTGCGCCTGTTCCACCCCTTGAACGACCACTACGGCATGAGCCCGATCGAGGCGGCAGCCGCGGCGATCGACATCCACAACGCGGCCGGCGGCTGGAACAAGGCGCTGCTCGACAACGCGGCGCGGCCATCGGGTGCGCTGGTCTACGCGGCCAACAGCGGCACCATGACGGGCGAGCAGTTCGCCCGCCTCAAGAGCGAGCTCGAGACATCGCTTCCAGGGCGCGCGCAACGCCGGGCGGCCGCTGCTGCTCGAGGGCGGGCTCGACTGGAAGCCGCTTTCGTTGAGCCCCAAGGAGATGGATTTCATCGAGGCCAAGAACGCCGCGGCGCGCGAGATCGCGCTGGCGCTCGGCGTGCCGCCGATGCTGCTCGGCATCCCGGGCGACAACACGTATTCCAATTTTCAAGAGGCGCAGCGCACCTTCTGGCGGGCAACCGTGCTGCCGCTGGTGGCGCGCATGACGAAGGCGTTCTCGGCGTGGCTCGCGCCGGCGTTCGGCGGCTCGTTCGAGCTGCGGCCCGACCTCGACCAGGTGCAGGGCCTGAGCTTCGAGCGCGAGGCCTTGTGGGCGCGGCTCAACGCGGCGTCGTTCCTACCGCAGGACGAGAAGCGCGCCGCGGTCGGGCTATGGCCCGCTGCCGCGCGAGGCGGCGCGCGGGGGTGATGGGCCCGGTACCTCGAGCTTCAAGTCGATGACGTTTGGCGATCCTGCGCCCTCCTTCTTTAAATACAGCCCCGACCAGCCGCGCGTGCCGGCCGGCAGCTCCGGCGGCGGCCAGTGGACCTCGGATGGTGGCGGTGGCAGCTCGGGCTCGCGCGAGCTCACCCTTGTCGCGCAGGCCGATGAAGCTTCAAGGCAGGCCGTCAACCTGCCAGAGGAGGATGCACGCGGAGGGCATACAGTTCGCGATCATGTCGGCAAGACAAACGAAGAATTGCTGGCGATCACCGAACGCAATGTATTTCATACCCTTAGCCATTCACTCTACGGCATCAGTTACAGTACTTTCCTCTCGCTGGAATCTGCGAATGACTTCGTCAATCGGGTCCTTGTGACAAATCGATCCGCTGTTGATTTGGTATCGAGCGGAGCGTTGGAGGAGGAGTGGTTGGAAATGAGGTTTGGCTATCCCACCGGAAAGGAAGCTTTTAGAGCCTCGCCAGAGGAGCGTCCGTATGTTCGCCCAACCTACAGTGTGGGCGTCTCAATTCGCCACGATCCTCGCTCAAACCGTGGCTATCGAGTGCACACTGCCTATCCCCTCAACGAGAAACCTAAGTGATCCGGAGGACAAGTATGCTGATTCCGGAGGAGTTTAAGCGATTCACGCGGTGCTTCTTACAGGGAAGCGATCGCGAAGCGGCGGACGAGAAGGATTGGATCGCGCGAGCGTTGAAACTCAACACTCCGGCGCAGCGCGTGGTGATCAAGCACTTTCTGGTTGCGTTGTTGAGCAGTGAAGCTGACGTCGCCGAGCTACAGCGTGTCTGGAACAGTGGCTCGCCGAATTACGGTGTTAGGGATGATCACATGCGCAACTTCCTGGAGATGGTTCGCGATCAGCTCTAAAGCGGTGCCCGCTGCGCGTTGAGGGCCCGCTTATTTGCGGCTGCCTTTCACTCCATCGAAGATATCAAAATTCGGAGTCACAAGTGATGGTCGAGCCTCAAAGGGCGCGCCCCGTGTTCTCACGTGCGTGCGCGCATGCCGCACCTGCGCACGAGGTCAAGTTCACCTCGCTCGATTTGAAAGCTGTCGACGGCGATGGCACCTTCGAAGGCTACGCCAGCGTCTTTCACCGCGAGGATCTCTCCCGCGACATGGTGCTGCCAGGCGCCTTCGCCGACAGCCTTCGCTCGCGCGGCCCCGGCGGCGTCAAGATGCTCTACCAGCACGATGCCAACCAGCCGATCGGCGTGTGGGCGGAGCTGAAAGAGGATTCGCGCGGGCTCTACGCGCTGGGCCGCCTGATGCCGGAAGTCGCCCGCGCCAGGGAAGTGCACGCGCTGATGCGCGCCGGCGCGCTCGACGGCCTGTCGATCGGCTTTCGCACCGTCAAAGGCCGCCGCGACCGCGCAGCGGCGTGCGCCGCCTCGAGAAGATCGATCTCTGGGAGATTTCGGTCGTCACCTTTCCGATGCTGCCCGAGGCGCGCATCGCCAACGCTGAAGACGCGCCCCTTCGCGGGCAGCCACGATGCGGGATTTCGAACGCTGGCTCACGCGGGACGCTGGGCTGACGCGCAAGGAGGCGCGCGCGCTTCTGAGCGCGGGCTTCGATGGCCTCAAGGCCCTGCGGGACGCGGGCCGGGGCATGAGCGGGGGATTGAGCGCGGATGGCCGGCCTTGCATCGCCGAATGCGGGACGCGGCGCGCGTTCCTCAGAAGCAACGGTCGAGAACAGGATCAAAACCAAATGTCAGAGACTGGAAACGAAGGTCGCCAGCCTCGCACGTCGGCGCGGCCTTCGACGACTTCATGCGCGCCTTCGAGGCGCTTCAAGGAGACCAACGACGAGCGCCTCGACGAGCTCGAGCGGCGCGGCCGCCGCCGATCCGCTGATCGACGGAGAAGCTCGACCGCATCGACCGCGCGCTCGACGATCACCGCCGCACCGTGGACGAGCTCGCGCTCAAGTCCGCGCGCCCGCCGATCGGCGGCAGCGCGGCGCCCGCGCCGGCGTCGCCTGCAGCACGAAGGCGGCCGTTCGACGGCTATGTGCGCAAGGGCGAGGCCGGTCGCTTGACGCGATCTGGAGGGCAAGGCGCTGTCGGTCGGCACCGGCACCGACGGCGGCTATCTCGTTCCCGCCGAGATCGAGCGCGCCGTCAACCGCGCGCTGAAGGACGATCTCGCCGATCCGCGCCATCGCCGGCGTCCGCCAGGTGTCGGGCTCGGTCTACAAGCAAGCCGTTCGCGATGACGGGCGCTGAGCACCGGCTGGGTCGCCGAGACGGCCGCGCGCGACGAGACCGACAGCCCGACGCTCGCCGCGCTCGCCGAGCTGTCGTTCCCGACGATGGAGCTCTACGCGATGCCGGCCGCGACCCAGGCGCTGCTCGACGACAGCGCCGTCAACATCGACCAGTGGATCGCCGAGGAGGTGCGCGCTCGCCTTCGCCGCAGCAGGAAGGCACCGCCTTCGTCACCGGCGACGGCATCAACAAGCCGAAGGGCTTCCTCGCCTACACCACGGTCGCCAACGCGTCCTGGACGTGGGGCAACCTCGGCTTCATCACGACGGGCGTCGACGGCGCGCTTTCCCGGCGCACGCAATCCGGCCGACAAGCTGATCGACCTCGTCTACGCGGTGAAGGCCGGCTATCGCGCCAACGGCACGTTCGTCATGAACCGCGCGACGCAAGCCGGCGATGCGCAAGATGAAGGACGCCGACGGCAACTACCTCTGGCAGCCGGCGACGCAGCCGGGCGAGGCCTCGACGCTGATGGGCTATCCCGGTCGTCGAGAGCGAGGACATGCCGGACATCGGCGACCGACAGCCTGCTCGATCGCGTTCGGCGACTTCCAGCGCGGCTATCTGATCGTCGACCGCGTCGGCATCCGCGTGCTGCGCGATCCCTACACCGCCAAGCCCTACGTGCTGTTCTACACGACCAAGCGCGTCGGCGGCGGCGTGCAGGACTTCGAGGCGATCAAGCTGCTGAAGTTCGCGCCTGACCGCCAGCTGACGCGCGACGCTCGGCTGCCATCGCGTCGCGCCCTCGCTCCGTCTCCGGCTGAGGCGCGCGGCGCTAGCGTCCGCGGGATGGCGCGCTAGCGCCGCGGCCAAGCTCGTGCGCATCACCCTCACTCGCGAGCGGCTCGCCTCTCCCGTCCCTGCGAAGCGCTCTCCTCGAGCGGTGATGACACGCTACGCGGGATTCCCTCCCCCGCGCGCTCTGCGGCCTCCCGCCGGTTCGGTCCCGCTCCTCATTGCCGATCGCCAGGACATCTCGATGGCCCTCGTCCTGACGAGCGGCGCCCGCGGTCGAGCCGGTGACGCTCGCCGAGGCGAAGGCCCATCTGCGCGTCGACGGCACGCGACGAGGACGCGCTGATCGCGAGCCTGATCGTGACGTCGCGGCTGCACATCGAGGCCGCGCTCGGGCTGGCGCTGATCACCGCAGAGCTGGCGGCTGACTGCTCGACCGCTGGCCGCGCGCGAGCAGGATCGGAGCTGCCGCTGCGGCCGGTGCAGTCGATCGATGCGGTGCGCGTGCTGCCGGCGCGCGGGCGCCGCGCTCGTCATCGCGCCGGCGAACTATCTCGCCGACACCGCGAGCATGCCGCCGCGCCTGGTGCGCACCGGCAGCCATCTGGCCGCAGCCGGGCAAGGCCGCGAACGGCATCGAGATCGATTCGACGGCGGGCTTCGGGCGATGCGGCGAGCGACGTTCCGGCGACCGATCCGCCAGGCGCTGCTGCTGCTCGTCGCGCACTGGTACGAGCAGCGCGAGCCCGATCGAGGTCGGCTCGCCCACGACCATGGTCCCCGGCGATAGTCATCCGATGCTGCTGGCGTCCGTATCGGCCTGGATGCGCATATGAGCGCGCACCTCACGATCGGCGCGACTTGCGCACGCGCCTCACGCTCGAGGCGCCCGAGCCGCACGGGCGACGGCGGCGGCGGATGCCGACCATCGACGTGGGACCACAACGTCGGCGCGAGGTGTGGGCGCGCGTCACCGCCGCTCACCGGAGACGAAGACCGTCGCGCTCGACCGCGTCGCGGGGACGCTGCGCACGAGATCGTCATCCGCTACCGCGGCGGCGTCAGCGCTCGAGATGCGCTTTCGCGCATCGAGCGGCCGCGTCTTCGACATCCGCGCCGCGTTCGATCCCGATGCGCGCCGCCGCGGGCTGCACAATGCATTGCCGGACGTGCGCGATCTTTAGGAGGTGAGCATGCGCAACGCGCGGCTGGTTCGCGCTGCAGCAAGCGATCATCTCGACCCTCGCCGGCGATGCGCCGCTCATGTGACGCTTGCTGGTCGGGCGAGCGCGTCTACGACGACGTGCCGCCGCGCGCCGACTTTCCCTACACTGACGTTCGGCGCAGACGACGGCGCGCGACTGGAGCACGGGCAGCGAGGACGGGATCGAGCACACGCTCACGCTGCACGTCTGGTCGCGCGGAGGCGGGCGCGAGGTGCACTGAGACATTCTGGGAGCGGTGCGCGCCGCGCTGAACGATCAGCAGCTGTCGCTCGACGGCCACCGCCTCGTCAACCTGCGCCACGAGCTCTCGGAAGCGCGCCGCGACCCGGACGGCGAGACCTACCACGGCATCGCGCGCTTTCGCGCGGTGACCGAACCCGCATGATGCTGAGGCATTGGCGAAATCACGCGAAACGCATTTGGTGAAGCTGGCGTGGATCCCGCTCTACAGCGGGATGACGTTTGAGATGAGGCAGCCAATGCAAACTCGGGAACGAGTCGCCTCCCCACAATGTCATCCCGGCGTCATGGCGAAGCCATGCTTCGCGTCCAGTGCGCAGCACGGCTACGCCGTGACGACGGCCGGGAGCCAAGCAAGTCGCCGCGTTCACGACCTCGATAGATTGAGAGAGAGACAACATGGCAGCACAGAAGGGCAAGGACCTCCTCCTGAAGGTCGACAGCGATGGCGGCGGCACGTTCACGACGGTCGCCGGCCTGAGGTCGCGCTCGATCGCGTTCAACGCGGAGTACGGTCGACATCACGCACGCAGAAATCCGCCGGCCAATGGCGCGAGCTGCTGGCCGGCGCCGGCGTCGAAGTCGGCGCGCGTGACCGGGAGCGGCATCTTCAAGGACGCGGCGTCGGATGAGATCGTGCGCGGGTACGTCTTCGACGGCACGATCCGCGACTGGCAGGTGGTCATCCCGGATTTCGGCACCGTGCAGGGACCATTCCACATCGGCTCGTTCGAGCTGACCGGGCGGCACGACGGCGAGGTGACCTTCGACATCGCGCTGGAATCCGCGGGCGAGCTCACCTTCGCCGCCGCCTGAGCAACCCTCCGATACGAGGGACGAAGCCCATGGCCAACACGCACCGCGGCGAGATCGACGCCTGGCTCGACGGCAAGACGTTCCGCCTGTGCCTCACGCTCGGCGCGCTGGCCGAGCTCGAGGCCGCCTTCGGCGACGACGACATGCTGGCGCTGGCGACGCGCTTTGAGAAGGGGCGCCTATCGGCACGTGACTGCCAGCGCATCATCGGCGCCGGCCTGCGCGGCGCCGGCTACGACATCGCCGACAGCGATGTCGGCGCCATGACTGCTGACGGCGGCGCGGCCGGCTTCGTCGACATCGTCGCGCGGCTGTTGCGCGCGACGTTCGGCGCCGACCAGCGTGAGGGAAGGCGCGCATCGGCGGAGGAGGGGCCCGCAGCCATTTCCGGCCCTTTCCGTGGGACGACGTGATGGGACTGGGGCTCGGCGTGCTTGGTCTCGCGCCGAAGGACTTCTGGGCGATGACCTGGCGGGAGCTCGAGGCGGCGATGCGCGGGCGCGCAGGCCCCATGCCGATCGCACCATCGCGGGCGGATCTCGGAGCGCTGATGCAGCGCTTCCCCGATAGCCGCTAGCTGCATGGCACGAAGAAGATCACGAGGTAAGCGATGGCGGAATTAGGCGACACGTTCGGGACGTCGACGATCGCGGTGGGAATCGATGCTCCCGGAGCCAAGCGCGAGCTCGACGACCTGAACCGGCTCGGGCGCTCGTTCAGCACGACGCTGCTCACCGCGTTCGACGGCATCGCGGTCAAGGGCAAGGGTCTGAACGAGGTGCTGCGCTCGCTCGCGCTCAGCATGTCGGATCTCGTGCTCAAGGCGGCGCTGCGTCCGCTGACGAACGCGATCGGCAGTTCGCTCGCGGGCCTTGTCGGCGGCGGGCTCGGATTCGCCAACGGCGGCGCGCTCAACAACGGCATGCCGGTTCCGTTCGCCTCGGGCGGCGTGGTCTCGAGCCCGGTGATGTTTCCGCTGGCCGGCGGTCGCATCGGGACTAGCCGGCGAACGCGGGGCGGAGAGCGATCCTGCCATTGGCGCGCGGATCCGACGGCCGGCTCGGCGTTGCGGCGCAGGGCGGCGGTGGCGGCGTCGCTGTCACCTTCAACGTGTCGACACCCGATGCCGACAGCTTCCGCCGCTCGGAAAGCCAGATCGCCGCGATGGTGGCCCGCGCGGTCTCGCTCGGACAACGCAATCTGTGATTGGCGCAGTCGGCAGTCGTGCCGATCGCTCACCTTCGACTGCCCATTGCCTCTCTCACTAGGTTCCAGCCATGGCTTCCACGAGATCCGCTTCCCCACCGAGATCTCGCGCGGCGCGCACGGCGGGCCGGAGCGGCGCACCGACGTCGTGACGCTCGGCTCGGGCGCGAGGAGCGCAACGCGCGCTGGGCCAATTCGCGCCGCCGCTACAACGCCGGCTACGGCGTCAAGCTCGCTCGACGATCTGCACGCCGTCATCGCCTTCTTCGAGGAGCGGCGCGGGCGGCTCTACGGCTTTCGCTGGCGCGATCGAGGCCGACTGCAAGTCCTGCGCGCCGAGCGGCGATCCCCGCGCCGGGCGACCAGCCGATCGGCACCGGCGACGGCGTCAGCGCCGCACGTTCCAGCTGGTCAAGACGCTACGGCGCGCGCATTCGCGCCCTTGGATCGCGGACGATCGCCAAGCCGGTCGCCGGCACGGTGCGCGTCGCGGTCGCCGGCATCGAGCAGGCCGCCGGCGCCGACTTCACGTCGACACGACGACGGGCATCGTCACGTTCCTGCCGGGCACATGCCCGGCGGCGGGCGGCCTGTCACCGCCGGCTTCGAGTTCGACGTGCCGGTGCGCTTCGACACCGACAAGCTCGAGATCAATCTGCAGGGCTTCCGCGCCGGGCGCCATTCCGCACATCCCCCTCGTCGAGATCGCGCCTATGAAGACGCTTCCCCGCCGGGCTGCACGCGCATCTCGACAGCGGCGCGACGACGCTTGTGCTGGTGCTGGCGCCTGACGCGCGCGCGACGGCGTGCCGCTCGGCTTCACCGATCATGACCGCGACCTGCGCTTCGACGGCACGACATTCGAGGCGGCGAGCGGGCTTCACCGCGAGCGAGATGCGCGATCAGCTCGGCCTCGAGCGTCGACAACCGCGAGGTCGACCGGCGCGCTGTCCTCGGACCGCCTGACCGAGGCCGACTCTCGCGGGCGGTCGCTACGACGATGCGCGCGTCGAGATCTTCCGCGTCAACTGGGCGGACGCCGCGCAGCGCGTCCTGATGCGCACGGGCACTCTCGGCGAGGTGCGCGCGCGCGGGCAGCGGCGTTCACCGCCGAGTTGCGCGGGCTCGCGCATCACCTGCAACCAGCCGCAGGGCCGCGCTCTTCCAATGCACCTGCGACGCCGATCTCGGCGATGCGCGCTGCAGCGTCGATCTTGACCGATCCGGCGTTTCGCGGACAGCGGCGCCATCGTGCGAGCGCTGTCGAGCGGCGCGCCGCTTCATCGCCACCGGCCTCGATCGCGTTCGCCGCCGAGCTGGTTCACGCGCGGGCTCGCTGACGTTCACCCGCGGCGCCAATGCCGGCCGCGCGATCGAGGTGCAAGCGCACACGCAATGCCGCGGCGACGTGACGCTCGAGCTCTGGCGACCGGTCCGCGGCCCGATCGCGCCCGGCGACGCCTTCGCCGTCACCGCCGGCTGCGACAAGCACTTCGCGACCTGCCGCGGCCAAGTTCGCCAACGCCGCAACTTCCGCGGCTTCCCGCACATGCCGGGCAACGATTTCGTCTCGACGTTCGCGCGCACCGGCGCGAGCGCCAGCTGACGGCCGACGCCGATGCGCACTCACTGCTCATAGCGCGGACGATCGTCGCGCGTGGCGCGCGGCTGGATCGGCACGCCCTACCGCCATCAGGCGAGCCTGCGCGGCGATCGGCGCCGATTGCCTCGGCCTGGTGCGCGGCGTGTGGCGCGCGCTCGACGGCGTCGATGCCGAGACGCCGCCGCCCTATACGCGCGATTGGGCCGAGGCGACGGGCCGCGGAGACGCTGCTCGAAGCGCGCTGCGCGTCACCTCGATCGAATTCCGCGCCGGCGCTCGCGCCGGCGACGTGCTGGTGTTCCGCTTGCGCCGCGGTGCCGTCGCCAAGCACGCCGGCAATCGTCAGCACGCCGATCTGACGATCGTCCACGCGATGGACGGCGCGCCCGGCTGCCGAGGTGCGCGCTGATCGCCGTGGTGGCGGCGGCGGATCGCCGGCGCCTTTGCCTTTCCGGGAGCGATGCGACTGATGGCGACGCTCGCTCTTGCGGCCGCCGGCGCTGCCGTCGGCAGCGCGCTGCTTCCCGGCCGGCGTATCGCTGCTCGGCGCCACGATCTCCGGCGCCAGCATCGGCTCGCAGGTCGGCGCGCTGGCGGGCTCCGTCGTCGACCAGGCGCTGTTCGGCGCTCGGGCCACGTCGCACCAGCTCGCAGGCCCGCGCCTCTCGGACCTGCACGTCACGTCCTCGACCGAGGGCGCGCCGATCCCGCGCCTCTACGGCCGCGCGCGGCTCGGCGGCCAGGTCATCTGGGCGACCGACTTCGAGGAGGAGGTCGTCACGACCGGACGCGAGTGGCGGCGCGGCAAGGGCGTGAGCGGCGTCGGCGGCCGCGACGACCAGCGACGAGTATCGCTACTTCGCCAACTTCGCGGTCGCGCTCTGCGAGGGCGCCGATCACGCGGCATCGGCCGCGTCTGGGCGGACGGCAGCGAGCTCGATCTGTCGCGACGCGTCACCTGCCGGCTCACACCGGGCAACGAGGACCAGGCCGCCCGACAGCCTGATCGTCGCGCGCGAGGGCGCCGGCAACGCGCCGGCCTATCGCGGCATCGCCTACGTCGTGTTCGAGCAGCTGCCGCTCGCCGACTTCGGCAACCGCCTGCCGCAGCTCTCGTTCGAGGTGACCGCGCCGTCGATGACGCTTCGAGAGCCGAGATCCGCGGCGTCGTCGCTGATCCCCGGCGCCGGCGAGTTCGTCTACGCGACCGACGCCGGTGCACGCGACGATCGGCGCGGCGGCTCGCGCGCCCGAGAACGTCCACACGCCGGCAAGGCGGCACCGATTGGGCGTCGCCTCGACCAGCTGCGAGGCAACGCTGCCCAACGCCAGCGCGGTCTCGCTGGTCGTCGCCTGGTTCGGCGACGATCTGCGCGCCGCCCACTGCCAGGTGCGCCCCGGCGTCGACAGCTGCCGAGCAAAGACACACGCCCGCCGCGTCTGGACGCGTGGCCGGGCTCGACCGCGGCGCAGCGGCTATCTCGTCAGCCAGCGCGACGGCCGCGCCCGCCTATGGCGGCACGCCGTCCGATGCAGACCGTCGTCGCCGCCGATCCGGCGATCTGAAGGCGCGCGGCTTGCTCGGTCACGCTCACGCCGTTCATCCTGATGGACATTCCGCCGGACAACGCGCTGCCCGATCCCTATCGGCGGCGGCCGCGCAGCCGGCCTATCCCTGGCGCGGCCGCATCACGCTCGATCCCGCGCGCCGGGCAACCCGGCTCGCCCGACAAGACGCGCGGCGGCCGCCACGCAGGTCGCGGCCTTCTTCGGCACCGCGGCGCCCGGCGACTTCGCGATCGTCGACGGCGAGCGGTCGTCTACTCCGGCCCGGCCGAGTGGTCGCTTCCGCCGCATGGTCCTGCACTACGCGCATCTCGCCGAAGGCGGCCGGCGGCGTCGACGCGTTCGTCATCGGCTCCGAGCTGCGCGGCCTGACACCAGGTGCGCGATCGGCGCCGCCACCTATCCGTTCGTCGCCGCGCTCGTCGCGCTCGCCGCCGACGTGCAAGTCGATCCTCGGCGCGGGCACGAAGGTCACCTACGCCGCCGACTGGTCGGAGTACTTCGGCCACCAGCCCGCGCGACGGCTCGCGGCGACGTCTACTTCCATCTCGATCCGCTGTGGGCTCGGCCGCCATCGACGCCGTCGGCATCGATCGTCTACGGGCCGCTCGCCGACTGGCGCGACGGCGCGACCACCTCGACTGCGCTCGCCGGCGCGCGCTCGATCTACGATCTCGCCTATCTGCAAGCGCAACATCGCCGGCGGCGAAGGCTACGACTGGTACTACGCCAGCCGACGCCGACCGCGCCGCGCAGACGCGCACGCCGATCACCGACGGCGCCGGCAAGCCGTGGGTCTTCCGCTCCAAGGACCTCAGGTCCTGGTGGCGCAACCAGCACTACGACCGGCCCGGCGGCGTCGAGAGCCGCGACGCCGACCGCCTGGGTGCCGCAGATCGAAGCCGATCTGGTTCATGGAGCTCGGCTGCCCCGCCGTCGACAAGGGCGCCAACCAGCCCAACGTCTTCGTCGATCCGAAAAGCTCGGAGATCGCGCTGCCGTATTTCTCGCGCGGCGCGCCGCGACGATCTCATCCAGCGCCGCTACCTGCAGGCGCTTCATCGAGGCATTCGACCCCGGATCGACGCCCGGCTACGTCGCCGGGCTCAATCCGGTCTCGTCCGTCTACGGCGGCGCGGATGCTCGATCTCGACCACGTGCACGTCTACACCTGGGACGCGCGGCCCTATCCGGCGTTCCCCGACGACGCGACGACCTGGGGCGACGGCGCCAACTGGCGGCTCGGCCACTGGCTCAACGGCCGCCTCGCGCAGCGCGCCGCTCGCCGAGGCCGTCGCGCACGCATGCTCGACGACTACGGCTTCGCCGACTACGACGACTCGGCACGCTCGACGGCATCGTGCCGGGCTACGTCATCGACCGCATGATGTCCGCCGCGCGAGGCGCTGCAGCCGCTGGAACTCGCCTACTTCTTCGACACGCGTCGAGAGCGGCGGTCGATCATCGCTTCCGTCATCGCGGCGCCGGCCGCGCGTCGCCGACGCTCGACAGACGACGATCTCGTCGAGAGCCGCGCCGGCGACACTCGCTTACTCTGACGCGCGGCGCAGGAGACCGAGCTGCCGGCCTCGGCGCAAGCTCGCCTACGTCGACGGCGTCGAGCGACTATCAGCAGGCGGTTGCCGAGGCGCGCCGCCTGACCGGCGCGCAGCGGCCGCGTCGCCAGGCCGACCTGCCGCTCGTGCCTCGACCGAGCAGCGCCGCCGCCATCGCCGAGACCTGGCTGTTCGAGACCTGGGCCGCGCGCGAGCGCGCGAGCTTCACGCTGCCGCCGAGCCGGCTGGCGCTCGAGCCCGGCGATCATCGTCAGCATCGCACGCCGGCGGCGACGCGCGTCTGTTCCGCATCACCGAGATCGGCGAGCACGGCGAGCGCGAGGTCGAGGCGCGCTGGGCATCGATCCGGACGTCTACTCCGCCGTCGCGCCGCGCGCAGCGGGCGCCGCCCGGCGGCGCTCCGCGCTCGATCGCCGGCTCGCCGCTGCGTCGCTGTTCCTCGACCTGCCGCTGTTGCGCGGCGACGAGCCGCCCGAGGCGGGCTACGTCGCCGCGGCGCAGACGCCGTGGCCCGGCGGGGTTGCCTTCTACCGCTCGCCCGAGAACACCGGCTTCACGCTCAAAGCGTATCGCGCCGGCGCCGGCGACGATCGGTGCGATGCTACGATCTCGATCCGCGCTGGACCCGGAAGGCCGCCTCGATTATGCAGCCCGGGACATCCGCGTCGCGGCTCGATCAGGCGGCGCGCTGCTTCGCTCACGCCGCTCGCGATGCTGGCCGGCGCCAACGTCGCTGCGATCCAGAACGACGACGGCGAGTGGGAGGTGGTGCAGTTCGCAGACGCCGACGCTGGTCGCGCCCGGAACCTACCTGCATTGTCGACTCTTCTGCGCGGCCAGGCCGGCACCGAGTCGCCATGCGCGCACGGCGTTGCGGCCGGCGCCCGCTTTCGTGCTGATCGACGCGCGCTCGTGCAGCTCGATCTCGCCGGCGCACGAAGTCGGCCTGCCGCTCAACTGGCGCTACGGCCCGTCCAGCCGCGACCTCGGCGATGCCTCCTACCTCGCAGCGACGCATACGCTTTCAGCGGCCTCGGGCGCAGCCCGCTCAGTCCCGGTGCACGTGCGCGGCACACGCTCGGGCGGCGACGTCACCATCACGTGGGTCCGCCGCACGCGCATCGGCGGCGATACCTGGGAGACGCCCGAGGTCCCGCTCGGGGAGGATGCCGAGCGCTATGAGATCGACATTCTCGATGGCGGCACGATCAAGCGCACGCTTGTCCGTCGCGTCGCCGAGCGCGACCTACACCGCAGCCGAGCAGATCGCCGACTTCGGCACCGCGCAGCCCAGCTACGCAATCAACGTGTTCCAGATGAGCGCCGCCTACGGCCGCGGAACGCCGCGCGCAGCTGTCGTCTGACCATGCTCGCCGCGATCGACGGAGTGCCCGCCATGGATCAACCGCTGTGGCTCGCCAACGCGTGGGCCGAGCTTGGCCAGCGGGAGGTCGCCGGCGCCGGCGATAACCCCCACATCCGCGCGTTCTTTCGCGACGCCGAAGGCACCGCCATGCCGGACGAGGTGCCGTGGTGCGCGGCTTTCGTCGGCGCATGCCTGGAGCGCGCCCGCGTTGCCAGCACCCGCTCGCTGATGGCGCGATCGTATTTGCGTTGGGGCGACGCGCTCAAGCAGGGCCGCTTCGGCGCGATCGCGGTGTTCTCGCGCGGCGGCGATCCTTCAACCGGGCATGTTGGATTTCTCATCGGCGAGACGGGCGAGCACATTTATCTGCTCGGCGGCAACCAGGGCGACGCCGTCACCGTCGCTGCGATGGCAAAGTCGCGGCTGCTCGGACTGAGATGGCCGCAAGCCCCATCGACCACGCACGCCGAAGCCAAGACTGACGGCGGATTGTTCGACCGCGCTCTCGCGCACGTCCTCGAGATGGAGGGCGGCTTCACGGACGATCCGTATGACCCCGGCGGCCCCACCAACTTCGGCATCACGCTGCGGGTTTACGCCGAGTGGAAAGGTGTCGCTGCTGACGCCGCCCTCAAGGCTGAGCTGCAACACATTCCCGATGAAGCCGTGCGCGCGATTTATCTCGCTCGCTATTGGCGGCCCGCCGGCTGCGATCACCTTCCCCCCGCCTTGGCCTTCTTCCATTTCGATGCCGCGGTGAACCACGGCGTCACCGGCGCAACGCGCTTGTTGCAGCAGGCCGTCGGCACCGACGCCGACGGCGAGATCGGGCCGCTGACGCAGGCCGCCATCGCCGCGCGGCCGGTTCCCGACACGCTCAACGCCTATGCGGACGCTCGCCGGAGGCGCTACCGCGCGCTTCCCCACTTCTGGCGCTTCGGCCGCGGGTGGCTGAAACGCGTCGATACCGCGCTCGCGCGTGCGCTCGCGATTGCGGCGACGCCATCGCCGCGCGGTGATCGCGCCATCGCGCGCTTCGATACCACCAACTCCGCAGCAAGAAGGACCGACTTCCATGGCCAACACCGATACGCCCACGAACACCCGCAACGAAATGGTGGGGCAGCTCCATCACGATCTGGGGCGCGCTCATCACTGCGCTCTCGACTGTGCTGCCCGCGCTCGGCCCCGTCATCGGCATCGACGTGACCAGCGACCTCGTGCATCAGCTCGGCGATCAGATTGTGACGACGGCGCAGGCAATCGGCGGACTCATCGGCACGGTGCTGACAATCTACGGACGCATGCGCGCAAGCGGCCCGCTCGAGCGACGCGAAGTCGCGATGAAACTCTGAAACGCATCGCGCCCAGCATTCAGCTGCGGTTCAGTACGCACGGTTTAGCGTGCCACAATGTTGAGCAAGATCTTCATATTGCGATTGGTCTGCGCGGCACTCTTGCTGGCTGCTGCAACTTTTGCCGACCGCGCCTCGGCCGCCGGATGCTATGCCGACTGGTCGGAGGCGGCGCCAATCGTGCTCAAGGAAAAGCTGACCACAGTTGAGGCGCTTGCGGTGCTCGCAAAAGCGCGCATTCCCGGTGCCATCGTTAAGACGACGCTGTGCGAGGAGAGCGAGGGCTTCGTCTACCGGCTGCTGATCCGCGATTCGAGCGGCCGCCTCTCGAATCGCACGGTCGACGCGCGCGCCCCCTTTGCGCGCTAGCATTCCATTGCCGGCGATTATGGCCCATGTTCTCCACAAGGTTGCTCCGGGTGAAACCGGAGCCAGCAAGGAGGACGGCCATGAAATACGTCGATGGATTCGTTTTGGCGGTACCGAAGAAGAATCTCCCCGCCTACAAGAAAATGGCGCAGCAGGCCGGCAAGGTCTGGTTGGAGCACGGCGCGCTGGAGTACAACGAGTGCATTGCCGACGACGTGAAGGTCGGCAAGTGGACCTCGTTTCCCCAGGCGGTGAAGCTGAAGCCGGGCGAGGTCGTCGTCTTCGCCTACATCGTCTACAAGAGCCGCGCCGCACGCGACAAGATCAACAAAAAGGTCATGGCGGACCCTCGGTTGAACGACATGATGGCTGGCAAGGACATGCCCTTCGACGGCAAGCGGATGATCTATGGCGGCTTCGAGACGCTGGTGACGCTCGAGGCCTGATTGCGCCCCTAGGATCGCGCCACCTGCATCGCTATAGTCCCGGCAAGTCATAGGGCATGCAGAGAGGGACACGTGCGCATCCTGGTGGTTGAGGATGACAAGGATCTGAACCGCCAGCTCGTGGCGGCGCTGTCTGATTCGGGCTACGCGGTCGACACCGCGTCCGACGGCGAGGAAGGCTACTTCCTCGGCGACACCGAGCCCTACGACGTGGTGATCCTCGACATCGGCCTGCCGAAGATGGACGGCATCTCCATTCTCGAGCAATGGCGCCGCGCCGACCGCAAGATGCCGGTGATCATCCTCACCGCGCGCGATCGGTGGAGCGACAAGGTCGCCGGCATGGACGCGGGCGCCGACGACTATCTCGCCAAGCCCTTCCACATGGAGGAGCTGCTGGCGCGCGTGCGCGCGCAGGTGCGCCGCGCCTCCGGCCACGCCAAGGCCGAGATCGAGTGCGGGCCCTTGCGGCTCGACACCAAGTCGGCCCGCGTCACCTGCAACGGGCAGCAGGTCAAGCTCACCTCGCACGAGTACCGCCTGCTTGCCTACCTGATGCACCACAACGGCCGCGTGGTGTCGCGCACCGAGCTCGTCGAGCATCTCTACGAGCAAGACTTCGATCGCGACTCAAATACGATCGAGGTGTTCATCGGCCGCCTGCGCAAGAAAATCCCCGTCGACATCATCCAGACCGTGCGCGGCCTTGGCTACCGCCTGAGCGAAGAGCCAGGCCCCGGTTAGTGTGATGATCGAGAAATTCACCAGTGTCAGCGGCGAGGTGTCGAGTGAATTTCTCGATCTGAATCACACGAGCAAGTTTAAGATTCTAGTGTCCCTTCTGATTCCGAAGTTTGCTCTGGGTTCCAGCAGCGGGCGTTGGCGAACTTCGGAATCGGGACACTAGATGCATGCGGTTCAACTCGCTCGCGTTCCGACTGTTCACGACGGCCGCCGCCTGGACGCTGCTGGTGCTTCCGGTCGCCGGCATCATCATCTACGGGCTCTACCGCGATGACGTGCAGGCGAGCTTCGACGGGCAGCTGCAGAAGCTCGTCAACGCCATCTCCGTCGATAGCATGGGTGCCGGTGCGGGCCTGCCGACCGCGCCGGCGAACCTCTACGAGCCGTTGTTTGAGGTAACGCACTCGGGCTGGTACTGGCAGATTTCCCCGCTCGATGATGCAACCGCAAAGCGCCTCGTCTCCTCCTCGCTGGCCACCGGCGCGTTGCCGTCGCCCGCCGCCAAGCACGTCGTGCCCGATACCTCGGGCGCGCGCTGGCTGAACGTGAAGGGCCCGACCGGAGAGCCCCTGCGCCTGGTCGAGGTGATCGACACGCTTGGCCACGAGCCCGACAAGCCGCGCTATTCCATCATCGTCGCCGGCCCGCAGGACTGGCTCGATCATCTCGTCGCGAATTTCCGCTATCGATTGACGACGGCGCTGGCGCTCGCCGGCATCGGCCTCGTCGCCGTGACGCTGTTCCAGGTGCGGTTCGGCCTGTTGCCGCTGCGCCAGATCGAGCACGGCCTTGCCGCGATCCGATCGGGAGCGGCGAGCAAGCTCGAGGGCGAGCTTCCGGCCGAGATCGAGCCGCTGCAATCGGAGCTCAATGCGCTCATTCGGTCCAACCAGGACGTCGTCGACCGCGCGCGCACGCAAGTCGGCAACCTTGCGCACGCACTGAAGACGCCCCTGGCGGTCATCACCAATGAGGCGCGCGGCGACAAGACGGGTCTCGGCGCCAAGGTTGCCGAGCAGTCGCAAATCATGGGGGAATCGATCAAGCACTACCTCGACCGCGCACGCATGGCGGCGCGCGTCAACGTGATTGGCCGCGTGACGCCCGTTACGCCGGTGGTCGAGCCGCTTGTGCGGACGCTCGAGCGCATCCACCAGGCCAAGCAGGTGAAGATCACGGTGACCTGCCCGCCCGACGCGCGGTTCCAGGGTGAGCGTCAGGACCTTGAGGAGATGCTGGGCAACCTCCTCGACAATGCCTGCAAGTGGGCGCGTCGTGGCGTGACACTTGAGGTCGAGGCTTCGCCGGCGACCGGGCGCGTCCAGAACAGGCGGCTAACGATCGTCGTTTCCGACGACGGGCCAGGCCTCACGCGTGAGCAGCGGGCCCGCATCGGCAAGCGCGGCCTGCGTCTCGATGAGACCAAGCCCGGCTCTGGACTTGGGCTCTCCATCGTCATGGACCTGGCGCACTCCTATCACGGTTCCTGCGAACTGACCCAAAGCCCGAAGGGGGGCTTGGCGGTGCGCCTCGACCTCCCGGCGGCTTAACCTCGAAGATCTTGCAATCACAGGGCGATTCGCCGCAAAGAGGCCGGTATTCGGCCATTGGGCCTGCACATTGATCGGCTAATGCGCTACAGTGTGGCTGAGTTTGACGACGTTTGAAAAATAGGCCGCCTTCGAAGCGGCCATTCGGGACGGGTTCGGGGAGATGCCTCCATGCGCGAGATGCGCATTGCGGTTGCCGCGCTGATGCCAATCCTCCTTGCCGCGTGCGGTCCGGAGGGTCCAAGCAAGGCGGATACCGGCTTGGTCGTTGGCGGCGTCGCCGGCGGCATCATCGGCAATCAGATCGGCAAGGGCTCGGGCAACGTGCTGGCAACGGTCGCCGGCGCTATGATCGGCGGCATCGTCGGCAGCGAGATCGGCCGCTCGATGGATGAGCAGGACCGCAGGCTCGCCCAGCAGGCGGAGTACGCGGCGCTCGAGCAGGGCGATTCAGATCGCCCGCGCCGCTGGCGCAATCCCGACAATGGCCGTTATGGCGACGTGGTTCCCGGCCGGCCGTATAAACGCGGCACGGTGGATTGCCGTGATTACACCCACACCATCTATATCGATGGGCGGCCGCAGACGATGCGCGGCACCGCTTGCCGCAATCCCGATGGCACCTGGAGAAACGTCGCTTAGCGGCGACGGGCAAATCGCGCCTACCCCACTTCTTAACGCTCACGCACAAAAGGCGCGGCAGAAAACCTCGTAGCCGTGGCGAGGCTTGTAAGTCGCGTTCTTGCGCCCTATGCCAACCGAGCGGAGTTGGATGGCGCGATGGTCCTTTTTGTCAGTTTTGCAATTCTGGCCGCCGCCGTCACATGGGCGGTGACGCGCCCGCTGTTGGCGCAGCGCGACAGCGCGCCGGCATCCGATCCCGAGCTTGCGGTTTATCGCGACCAGCTCTCGACGATCGAGAGCGAGCGCGCCGACGGTCTGATCGGCAGCGGGGAAGCCGAGGCAGCTCGCATCGAGGTGGCGCGGCGCCTGATCAAGCGGTCGGAGCAGCGCGAGCAACCCGCCGCATCCAATGTGCAAAAGGGCATGGCGAGCCGCCTCGCGTTATATGTCGCCGCGGCGCTGCCGGTGCTTGCGATCGCGGTCTACCTGGCCGTCGGCCAACCCGGTCTCCCCGGGCGCCCTTATGCCGCGCGCCTGCAGTCCCCCGTCAACGTTGCCAACGTCAGCGACCTCATCGCCAAGGTTGAGGCGCATCTGCGCGAAGCTCCCGACGACGGCCGCGGCTGGGATGTGCTGGCGCCGGTCTACATGCGCATGGGCGAATTCCAGCAGGCCGCCGACGCCTACGCGCGCGCGTCGAAGCTATTGGGTGAGTCACCGCAGCGGCTCGCCGGACTCGCGCGCGCTTCAATCATGCAGCAGAACGGCATCGTCGATGAACGTGCGCGGGCTGCGTTCGAAAAGGTGCGTGCGCAGGCGCCCGATGCCATCGAGCCCAAAGTGTGGCTTGCGATTGCCAGGGAGCAGGACGGCGACTTGACGGGCGCAGCTTCCGAGTATCGCACGCTGACAGCCGCCGCCGGCGATCAGGAGCCATGGAAGAGTTTGCTCGCGGAACGCTCAAAGAGCTTGGCCGCCAAGCTCGCAGGAGCGCAGCCGGGGGGTGCCAACAAGGAAGCTACGGCACCGTCAGAGCCCGGCGCTGCTCCCGGTTCGCAGTCCGCGCCCCCTGGAGCCATGTCGCCTGGAGCCGCGTCGCCTGAGACGATGGCGCCGGCGCAGCAACAGGCCTTCATCGAGCAGATGGTTTCGGGGCTCGCGGCGCGGCTCCAATCGAACGGCAAGGATCTCGACGGGTGGATGCGCCTCGTTCGCGCCTACACCGTTCTGGGGCGGCCGCACGACGCAACGACCGCGCTCGCCAGCGCCCGCAACAACTTCGCCGGCGATCCCAAGGCGCTCGAGCAATTGCAGGCACTGGCGCAGACGTTGGGCATCGGTTCATGATGCAGGTGATAGGGAACGGCAATGACGCGTAAGCAGAGGCGAGGCGTGCTGATAGGAGTAGCGGTATCCGTGCTCATGGTCGCCGTCGGCCTGGTGCTCTTTGCCCTGCGCGATACCATCGTGTTCTTCCATACCCCGAGCGACGTCGTCGAGAAGCCGGTCGCCCCCGGCCAGCGCTTTCGCCTGGGCGGTCTCGTTGCGGCAGGATCAGTAAAGCGCGGCGAGGGCACCAAAGTGGAATTCGTGGTGACTGACACTCTCAAGGAGATGCCGGTCACGTACGAGGGTGTGCTGCCTGATCTGTTTCGTGAAGGGCAAGGCGTCATCGCCGAGGGCAAGCTGACGCCGGCCGGCGTGTTCGTCGCCGACACCGTGCTGGCCAAGCATGACGAGACGTACATGCCGCCCGAGGTTGCCAAGGCCCTGCAGGCGCGAGGCGTCAAGCTCGGCAAGAGTGCGCCGCACATGGCGGGGGGCGAAAGCAAATGACCACTTTTAAGGTGCACAGTCGGTTGGTGGTCTCTCCGTCGTCATCCCGGCGCAGGCCGGGTGTGGGTGCGTTAGTGCAGCCAACTGAATTTCTGGCGGGAGGTAACGCCGCGTGATCGTCGAGCTGGGCCATTTTGCGCTGATCCTGGCGCTGCTCGTCGCGCTCTTTCAGATGGTCGTGCCCGCTTGGGGCGCGCGCGTTCGCGATCACCGGCTGATGGCGGTCGCCGACCCGGCGGCGCTCTGCCAGTTCGGGCTCATCCTCGTTGCTTTCCTGGCGTTGACGCACGCTTACGTGACGTCCGACTTCTCTGTCGCAAACGTCGCCACGAACTCGCACTCGACCAAGCCGCTCATCTATCGCATCGCGGGCGTTTGGGGGAACCACGAAGGATCGATGGTCCTGTGGGTGTTGATTCTCTCGCTATTCGGCGCTGCCGTCGCCGCTTTCGGGCGCAATTTGCCCGCGACGCTGAAGGCCAACGTGCTGTCCGTGCAGGCGTCGATCGCGGTTGCGTTCTGCCTCTTTATCCTGCTGACCTCCAATCCGTTCCTGCGCATCGATCCTCCCCCTTCGGATGGCAACGGCCTCAACCCGATTCTGCAGGACCCGGCGTTGGCGTTCCATCCGCCCTTCCTCTACACGGGCTACGTCGGCTTCTCGATCGCCTACTCATTCGCTATCGCGGCGCTGCTCGAGGGGCGGCTTGACGCGGCTTGGGCGCGCTGGGTGCGGCCGTGGACGCTTGCCGCGTGGATGTGCCTCACGATCGGCATCGCGATGGGATCGTGGTGGGCCTACTACGAGCTCGGCTGGGGCGGCTGGTGGTTCTGGGATCCGGTCGAGAATGCGTCTTTCATGCCCTGGCTCGCCGGCACTGCGCTGCTGCATTCGGCACTGGTGATGGAGAAGCGCGACTCCCTCAAGGTCTGGACCATCCTGCTCGCGATCCTGACCTTCTCGCTCTCCCTGCTCGGGACGTTCCTGGTGCGCTCGGGCGTGCTGACGTCGGTGCACGCCTTTGCCGTCGACCCGCGCCGCGGCGTGTTCATCCTCGCGATCATGGCGATCTTCACCGGCGGCGGGCTTGTGCTCTTTGCGCGGCGCGCCGGCACGATGCGCCAGGGAGCGTTCTTTGCGCCGTTGAGCCGCGAAGGGGCTTTGGTGCTCAACAACATCCTGCTGGCGACGGCGTGCGCGACCGTGCTCATCGGCACGCTCTATCCGCTGCTCCTTGAATCACTCGACCGGCGCCAAGATCTCGGTCGGGCCGCCATACTTCAATCTGACGTTCGGACCGCTGATGCTTCCCCTCCTGATCGCGCTGCCCTTCGGGCCGTTCCTCGCCTGGAAGCGCGCCGACATCGCCGGAGCGGCGCAGCGTCTGCTGTTTGCGGCCGTCCTTGCCGTCGCGGTGCTGGCGATCGCGCTGGCAGCCGAGCATGGCGGGCCGGTGCTCGCGCCGTTCGGGCTGGCACTCGGCGTCTACGTGATGGCGGGCGCGCTCTCGGAGCTCGCCTGGCGTGCGCGGCTTGGCAGCGTGCCGCTTTCCGAGACATGGCGTCGCCTGCGCAGCCAGCCGCGATCCGCATACGGCACCACGCTCGGCCACTTCGGCGTCGGCATGCTGGTCGTCGGCATCGTCGCGACCAGCGCCTACCGGCAGGAGAAAATTCTCGTCATGAAGCCGGGCGAGGAGGTGACGCTCGCTGGCTACAGCCTGGCGTTCCGCGGTGTGGTGCCGGCGACCGGGCCGAACTACCGCGCCGATGTCGGTCTGTTCGATGTCGCGCGGGGAAATGCGCCGCTGATGCGGCTCGAGCCCTCGAAACGGCTGTACGACGCGCCGCCGCAGCCGACGACGGAAGCCGGCATTCATGCCTCCTGGCGCGGCGATCTTTATGTCGTCTTAGGTGACGCGCAGCAAAACGGCGGCTATGCGGTCCGCATCTTCTTCAATCCGCTCGTGCGCTTCATCTGGCTTGGTGCCCTCGTCATGTTCTGCGGCGGCGGCGTCTCTCTCAGTGACCGCCGCTTGCGCGTTGGCGCACCGGGACGCGTGCGCCGCGCTCTTGCTGCCGCGCCGGCCGAATGAGCCGGCCGATGCCAGCACGACAGGGGATCGCGCGCGCGCTAGCGGCAGTCTTCGCGACGATCCTGCTGGCCGGCGCCGCGGTTGCTGTCGAGCCGGATGAGATATTGCCCGATGCCGCGCTCGAGGCGCGCGCGCGCGCACATTTCAGCGGGGCTGCGCTGCCTCGTCTGCCAGAACCAGTCGATCGATGACAGCAACGCGCCCCTTGCTCGGGATTTGCGGTTGCTCGTGCGCGAGCGCCTGAAGGCCGGCGACAGCGACGCGCAGGTAACGCGGTTCGTCGAGGATCGCTACGGTGAGTTCGTGCTGTTGCGGCCGCCGTTCGAGGTGCGCACTCTCGTCCTCTGGATTGCGCCGCTGCTTGTGCTTCTTGCCGCGCTCGCGGTCGCGGTACGCGCCTTCGGCCGCTCACGCGCTTCGCCGGCTGCCGCCGCCCTCACGAACGCCGAGGAAGAGAAGCTCCGCGCGCTGCTTGCGCGCGACGAAAGCTCGACGCCGGCAGACTAGTTGCGCGGCATCGCGCCGGCGGCATGCGTTTCCATCGGCAGGCGTCCCGTCACGATCTGGCTTTCGTTCATGACCGCGTGCAAAAGCGTGGTGGTCGCAAGCCCGGTTACGGGCATTGCCGCCGCACGCTCAAATTTCTCGATCGACGCCTTCGTCGTGGCGCCAAAGCGGCCATCCTTGAGGCCCTCGTAGAAGCCGCGTTCCGCCAGTGCCAGCTGCAAGCGGCGAATGTCGGCGCGGCTGGCCAGAAGATCGGCGTTTGTGAACGCATCGAACGCGGACGCGAAGGCCTGCGAGTTGACGCCGGTGTTGGCGACGTCGTCCGAGTGGAAGCGGTGGATTACCTCTCCGTTGAGCATGATCACCTTCGACTGCACGTACGTCCCGACGTTGATGCCGACCACCTCGGGGCCGTCGGGACCATCGACCAGCAGCGGGGAGCCGGAGGAAGCGCCGCCTGTGTCGCACGTGTGCAGAATGAGCTGCTCGGGATCGGCAAAGTCGCGCCGGATCGTGTCCCAGTCGGCATCCGGAAAGTCTCGATGCACCTGGCATGGGCGGCCGATCATCGGCTGCCACTTCGGCACGTCGCGATGGTAGGCGACGTTATAGACTGCGCCTTCGCTGGCGAGGCGCATGACCTCCTCGACCGGCTTGCGGCTGATTTTGAACGAGCCGGCCTTGCAGAGCGGATCACCGAGACGCAGCAGCGCCCAGTCGTGCGTGGCATCGATCGGCGGCTTCACGTTGAGATGCGTCGAGCCCGAGATCACGTTAGCCTCCGGAGCATCCGCAGCGGTTCCCGCCACGTGGCTCAGCATCTGCGTTCCATTGAGACGCACGGTGATGTCGGAGAGCCGCAGCGGCGTCTCATCGCCGGTGCGATAGAGGCAGTGGGCCGCGGTCGCCACGACGTTGGGCGCCACGCAGAACGCGGTGCACACGGAGCGCGTGCGGGGGTCGTGCAGCACCCCCACTTTGGAACCCAACCGGAAATAGGACTGGGGCAGCGGCTTCCTGTCGTCGGTGCCGAACACGGCAACCCGCTGAACGAGTGTGTCGGGAGCCAGTGTCCCAGAGGCCAGTGTCCCAGAGGCCAGTGTCCCAGGGGTATGTCCCGGAATGATCAGCCCAGCCGCGGCGGCGGGGGCCGTATGCGCGGTTAAGAGAAAGGCGAGTGAAAGGCCCGAAAAAACTGCGCCGGACCAAGCATTAACGGGGAGAAACGGCTCACTCACTCGACGGCTCATACGCTCTACTCGCTTATCCGGCATGGTCAACAGGACCTTTATTACCAACTGTTAAGGCAATCGAAAGGCTGCCGTAATGCCACGTTCGCTACGCCCGCTAGGACCATGACGGCATTTCGATTTCGCAGATGGAGGTTCTGGCGCATGCACTCTCACCCCAGGTTGCCGGTCGACGAAGCAAAGACCGGGCCAGCCAAGGCCAAATGGCACGACTTGCGCCGCCTAGCCGCATTCAGCGTGCTTGGCGTCGGACTTCTTGTGGTCGGCCTCGCCGATCGCCCCGCTCCGGCGGTCGCGCAGCTCAAGCCCGGCAGTCCGGCCGAGACGCTTTCGTTTGCCGACATCGTCGAGCAGGTGAAGCCCGCGGTTGTCAGCATCTCGGCGACAAACGAGCTTCCCCGCGTTGCCGACAACAATTCCAAGAAGGGCGGCAGCGGCCCGCAGCGTCCCTTCGAAGGCATCCCCGGGCTTCCCGAGGATCATCCGCTGAATGAGCTGTTCAAGAATTTGCCCAAGGGCATGCCTCAGCAGCAGCAGCCGCGCCAGGCTGCCGGCTCGGGCTTTGTGGTTTCGCCCGACGGCTACATCGTCACCAACCGCCACGTCGTCGACGGCGCGACCAAGCTGAAGGTCAGCTTCGACGACCAGGAGCAGATCGACGCCGAGCTCAAAGGCTCGGATGAGCGCACCGACATCGCGCTCTTGAAGATCGAGCCCAAGAAGCCGCTGACCTACGTCAAGTTTGCCGAGAAGCAGCCCCGCGTCGGTGACTGGGTGCTGGCGGTCGGCAATCCGTTCGGTCTCGGCGGCACAGTTACGGCGGGCATCGTCTCGGCACTCGCACGCAACATCGGCGGACCCTACGACTACATGCAGATCGACGCTGCCGTGAACCACGGCAACTCCGGCGGCCCGGCCTTCAATCTTGAAGGCAACGTCGTCGGCGTGAACACGGCGATCTACAGCCCCACCGGCGGCAACGTCGGCATCGCTTTTGCGGTCCCGGCCGACACGGTCAAGCGGGTCATCGATCAGCTCGAAAAAGGTGGCAGCGTGAGCCGCGGCTGGCTCGGCGTGCGCATCCAGGAGGTCGACAAGGACATGGCTGACAGCCTTGGCTTGAAGGAGGCCAAGGGTGCGGTGATCAGCGAGGTTCTGGCTGATGGTCCGGCGGCGAGCGCCGGCCTGAAGGTCGAGGACGCGATCGTGCAGATCGACTCCAAGAAGATCGACGATCCGCGCGACTTGCAGCGCACGATCGCCGATCTGCCGGCGAAGAGTGAAGTCGACGTCACGGTCTGGCGCAACAAGGCTGAGCAGAAGATCAAGGTCAAGCTCGGCACCTACCAGGCCAAGGACGAAGCTGCAGACTCCGAGACCCCGAAAGACGAAAAAGACGACGAGAACAGCGGCAACGTCGACTTGAAGCAGCTTGGCCTCACCCTGAAGCCGTCCGCTGCCAACAGCAAGGACGGTGTCGTCATCGCCGAGGTCGATCCGAGCTCGCAGGCCGCCGATAAGGGCCTGAAGGAAGGCGACATCATCTTGAAGGCTGGCAACGAGAACGTTTCCTCGCCCCAGGATGTCGTCAATGCCGTGAAGAAGTCGCAGACCGACGGCCGCTCCTCAGTCATGTTCCACGTCAAGAAGGGCGGCGATCAGACGGTTCTCGTGGCGGTGCCGCTCAAGAAGGGCTAACCGACTACGAACTCCGGCAAGCATACGGGCGGCCCGTTCCTCGTCGAGGGGCGGGCCGCCTCGACGTTTTCCCAGCCGAAGGGCACAATGCGAATCACGCTAGGTCCCGCATGAAGGCAGCGAAACGGTGAAGAGATGCGCGTGCTGGTCGTAGAGGACGACAGGGAAACCGCCAATTTCCTGCAGAAGGCGCTGAAGGAAAGTGGGCACGCTGCCGATCTGGCCGAGGACGGCGAGACGGGGCTCGCGCTCGCCGAGGAAGGCGCCTACGACGTACTGATCGTCGATCGCATGCTTCCCCGCCTCGACGGCCTCACCATGATCAAGGAGTTGCGCGGCAAGGGCATGCGCACGCCCGTGCTGATCTTGTCGGCGCTGGGCGAGGTCGACGACCGCGTCAAGGGATTGCGCGCGGGCGGCGACGACTACCTGACAAAGCCCTATGCCTACTCCGAGCTTCTGGCGCGCGTCGAAGCGCTCTCGCGCCGTGGCGTTCCCGAGGAGCAGGAGACGCGCTACGTCGTCGGTGGGCTGGTGCTCGACCGGCTGTCACACCGCGTGACGCGCGACGGGGAGCAGATCCAGCTGCAGCCGCGCGAGTATCGCCTGCTCGAATATCTTATGAAGCATGCCGGTCAGGTCGTGACGCGCACGATGCTGCTCGAGCACGTCTGGGATTATCACTTCGACCCGCAAACGAACGTGATCGACGTGCACGTCTCGCGGCTGCGTGCCAAGATCGATAAGAGCTTCGACAAACCGCTCCTGCACACCGTGCGGGGCGCCGGCTACACGATCCGCGATGGCCCAGGCTAACGCCTTCCGCCGCGCGATCGAGACGACCGCGTTCCGCGCTGTCGCGGTTGCCGTTGTCGCCTATCTCGTTTGCGCGGGCATCGTCGTCGGTCTTCTACTGTGGCAGACGAACCGTATCCTCACCAACCAGGTGATCGAGACGCTTCGTGGGGAGGCGGACCTGCTCGCGGCCGAAGCGAAGGGCAATGATCCGGCAGAGCTCGTGCGCGCTGTCGAGGCGCGCAGCCACGCGGGCGGACCGGGTCTCTATTTCCTCGCCGACGCCAAGGGCGATCGGCTTGCCGGTAATCTGAGCCGCATGCCGGCCGAGCTCGCCGCCGGAGCCCCGGGCGGCGTGTTCCGCTACGACCGAGGTGCCGGCAAGGACGAGCCGAGCCTCGGCGTCGCCATTCCCGTGGATATCGCAGGCGGCATGCACCTCATTGTCGGCCGCGACATTGAGGAGCAGCGCCACTTCGCCGGCGAGATGGGCACCGTCTATCTGTCGGCGCTGGGTTTCCTGTCGTTCACCGGGCTGTTGGCGGGGCTAGTCATCAGCCGCATCGTTTTACGCCGGGTGGAGACGATCAACCTCGCGACCCGCTCGATCATGGCTGGCGACCTGTCCCGGCGCATCGCGATCGCGGGCTCGGGCGATGAGTTCGACGTGCTGGCAACCAACCTCAACGCCATGCTCGATCGGATCGAGGCCTTGATGAACGGCCTGCGCGAAGTTTCCGACAACATCGCCCATGATCTCAAGACGCCGCTGACGCGCCTGCGCAATGCCGCTGAGGCAGCGCTCATGGACCCGCGCGGCCCGGCAGCCTACGAGGAAGGGCTCGAGCTCACGATCGCCAATTCCGACGACCTCATCAAAACCTTCAACGCCTTGCTCCTCGTGGCCCGGCTGGAAGCCGGGGTCCTCGAAGAGAATGCCGAGACGTTCGATGCGGGCCAGCTCGTGCGCGACGTTGCCGAGCTGTACGAGCCGGTCGCCGAGGAGCGCCAGCAGAAGCTGGTGATCGACGTCGAAAGCGGCGTGACGGCACGGGCCAATCGCCACCTCGTGGGACAGGCCGTTGCAAACCTCATCGACAACGCCATCAAGTATTCCGCCAAGGCTGCGGCGAACTCAGCCAACGGCGCCAAGATAATTGCGATCTCGCTCAAGTCGCGCAGCAATTCAATTGAGATCGCTGTCGCCGACAACGGCCCCGGGATTGCGCCGACGGACCGGGAACGCGTGCTCAAGCGGTTTGTTCGCTTGGAAAAAAGCCGCACGGAGCCGGGTACGGGTTTGGGCCTGAGCCTGGTGCAGGCCGTCGCGGGCCTGCATGGCGGCGGCATTCGGCTTGAAGACAACGAGCCGGGTCTGCGCGTGGTGCTCACGCTTCCGAAGCGCACCGGTGAGGCCTAGGATCCGACCGCCAGACAGCGTGGCACTCAAATGCGGGTTGAGGGATGGCAACTGAGGCGGAGACCACCAGACCGCTCTTTGAACGCATAACGAGAACGCCGCAAGCGCACCAGGACGCCGCTGTCGAGCGCGCGGTTGACCGCGTGCGCGAGCGCGTGCGAGCGGATGCGAACCTCGCATCCCTGGAGCTGCTTCTCGACAAGCCGCGCGTCTCAGCGTTGCTCGCGGGCGTGTTCAGCGGCTCTCCTTATCTCACCGGGCTCATCGAGCGCGATCTGCCGCGCCTTCAGCGCATTTTGTCCAGCGCGCCGGAGGCCCGGCTGGAGCAGCTGCGTGGGGAGCTTGCGCTCTCGTTGCACGCCGCGCCTGCACGCGCGGACGCCATGCGAGCGTTGCGCGTATTCAAGGTCGAGGTGGCGCTCGTCATCGCCCTGGCCGACCTCGCCGGTGTCTGGCCGGTCACGGCCGTAACCGCCGCCTTAACCGACTGCGCCGATGCGGCGCTCAACGGTGCGGTGGGCTTTCTGTTTGCCGAGGCTGCAGCACGCGGCAAGTGGCTCCCGCAGGCGGACGGCCGTGTGACGCCATCGGGATTCATCGTACTTGCCATGGGCAAGTACGGCGCGGGCGAGCTCAATTATTCAAGCGATATCGACCTCATAGTATTCTACGACCGCGCGCGCACTTCGCTGGCGCCTGGCGTCGAGCAATCCGATTTCTTCGTGCGCCTGACGCGCGATCTGGTGCAGCTCATGGAGGAGCGCACGGCCGACGGCTATGTATTTCGCACTGACTTGCGCTTGCGTCCCGATCCGGGCGCCACCCAGCTCGCGCTGTCGACGGAGGCGGCACTCGTCTACTACGAGAGCTTCGGCCAGAACTGGGAACGTGCGGCGCTGATCAAGGCGCGCGCTTGCGCCGGTGATCTCGAGGCAGGTCGCGAGTTCCTCGACGACCTCGCCCCCTTCGTCTGGCGCAAGTATCTCGACTACGCCGCGATCGCCGACATCCACGCCATGAAGCGGCAGATCCACGCCCACAAGGGCTTCGGCACGATTGCAGTTGCCGGGCACAACATAAAGCTTGGCCGCGGCGGCATCCGCGAGATCGAGTTCTTCGTCCAGACCCAGCAGCTCATCGCCGGCGGGCGGCAACGCGATTTGCGCACGTCGCGCACCCTGGAGGCGCTCGATCGGCTCGCTGCGCGCGGCTGGATCAAGGAGCCGGTGGCGACGGAATTGCACGATGCCTACTTGTTCTTGCGCGAGATCGAGCACCGCTTGCAGATGGTCGCCGACGAGCAGACGCATGAGGTGCCGGATGATCCGCAACGGTTGGAAAATTTTGCGCTTTTTTGCGGATACGCGCACGTGGGCGCGTTCTCGCGCGCGCTGACGGCACGTCTCGAAACAGTGCAGCGCCACTACGCAGCTCTCTTCGAGGATAGCCCGCAGTTGACCACCGGCGGCGTCAACATGGTGTTCGCCGGCGAGCAGGACGATCCGGCGACCGTCGCAGCACTGAAGCAAATGGGCTACTCGCAGCCCGGGCAAGTGCTGGCCGCAATCCGCGGCTGGCATCACGGCCGCTACCCCGCGGTGCGCACACCGCGCGCGCGTGAGCGCCTCACGGAAGTTCAGCCGCTGCTGATTGCAGCACTTGCCGACACGGCGGACCCAGATCGCGCCTTTGCGAGTTTCGATCGGTTCCTGTCCGAGCTTCCGGCCGGCGTCCAGCTGTTTTCGCTGTGGCGCTCCAACCCCAACCTGTTGCGGTTGCTCGCCGATATTCTCGGCACGGCGCCCCGTCTTGCGCGCATCCTGTCACGGCGCCGGCGTCTTCTCGATGCCGTGCTCGATCCCGGTGCACTGGGCATGCTGCCGACCGCAGCGGAACTCGACCGTTTGATCGAAGCCGAGATCGGCGAGGGGGACAACGACCTGCAATACGTGCTCGACCGGGTGCGCGTCGTTGGCAGCGAGCAGCAGTTCCTCATCGGCATCCGCGTCCTTTCGGGAGCGATCAAGGCCAATCAGGCTGGCGGCGCATATGCGTTGCTTGCCGAGCGGCTCATCGACCACCTCAAGAGAGTGACCGAGCGCGAGTTGGAGCGTGTGCACGGCCTCGTGCCGCGCGGCGGCGCCGTCGTCATTGCCATGGGCAAGCTCGGCGGCCGCGAGATGACGGCATCATCCGACCTCGATCTGATCGTCGTGTACGATTTCGACCCCGCAGCCACCCAGTCGACCGGCCCGCGTCCGCTGGCGCCGTCGCACTACTACACGCGGCTGACGCAGCGGCTCATCAGCGCCCTGTCGTCGGCGACCGCAGAGGGCTCGCTGTACGAGGTCGACATGCGGTTGCGTCCCTCGGGCCAGCAGGGCCCCGTCGCCACGCAGCTGTCGAGCTTCATCGAGTACCAGGCCAAGGCAGCGTGGACCTGGGAGCGCATGGCCTTGACCAGGGCGCGCGTCATTGCCGGGCCGCCGGAACTGCGCGAACGCGTCGAGCGCGCCATCGATGCGGCGCTCGTGCAGCCGCCGGACCGCGCCAAGATCACAACCGATGTGCGCGACATGCGTGAACGCATCGAGAAGGAAAAGGGCACCGACAACATCTGGGAGTTGAAGCAGGTGCGCGGCGGGCTGGTCGATGCGGAGTTCATGGCCCAGTACCTGCAACTCATGCATGCGTCCGAGCACCCCGATATTCTCGATCAAAACACGCTGGAGGCTCTTCGGCGGCTGCGCGATGCCGGCCTGCTGGCGCCTCAGGATGCTGAGGTTCTGATACCGGCCACCAGGCTGCTGCACGATTTGACGCAGATTCTGCGCCTTTGCCTGGAGGGTCCTTTTGACCCGGCCACCGCGCCAAAGGGCCTGCGGGCGCTGCTTGCGCGGGCGGGCGATGCGGCAAGTTTTGCCGAGCTCGAGGCTCGCCTGCGGGCAAGTCTCGCCAGCGTTGCCCGGCTCTTTCCTGCAGTCGTTGCCTAGCCTGAGGGTTCTAACGCCTTGCCTGTGCCGACGGATTTAGGCCTGAGGGCCGTTTTCCCCACCATAGGGCGCTGTTTGGGCCGGAGGCGACGTCTGAGGTCGCCGAAAAGCCAGATACAGCGTTACACTGGGAGCGCAAGATTTCGATGGCCATGCCGAGGCTCGCAGTGGCGGCAAAAAGGGTGGTGCCCGGGCCGCACGGAAACGCCGTGACGGATACTGAGGCAAAAGTGGAGGCCACGCTCGTGGCGGCCGCTGCCGACGGCGATGCGGCGGCGTTCCGCGCGCTCGTCGAGCGACACCTTTCCGGCGTGCTCGCCGTCGCTCGCCGTATGCTGCGCGATGAGGCCGAGGCCGAGGATGTCGCTCAGGAGGCCATGTTGCGGCTGTGGCGATCGGCGGACGGCCTGGAGGTCGGACCGCTGGGGTTGCGACCCTGGTTGCGGCGTGTCGTCTCAAACCTATGCGTGGACCGCATGCGCTCAGGGCGCCGCTTGACCGTGGTCGCAGAGGTTCCCGAGCGTTCCGAACCGGCGAGCCAGCTTGCCGACGTGGAAGCCGGCGAGGTGAGCCAACGCGTCGATGCCGCCTTGAAGGATCTTCCCGACAGGCAGCGCATGGCTCTCACGTTGTTCCATTACGAAGGCCTCAGCCAGATCGAGGTGGGGCGCATCATGGGGATTTCGGACGAGGCAGTGGAATCGCTGCTCGCCCGCGCACGAAGAAGCTTGAAGGTCGCTTTGCGCGACGAATGGCGCGATCTGCTCGCCGACGGTGAGCTGCAGTAGGCGACCACGAAATTTGGATCTTGAGAAGAAGAGACTGAGCGATGGCGAAGGATGGACGAGTAGAGGACAGGCAGGCGCTGGAGCGCCTGTTGGATGTCTGCGGCGCCGACCGGACGCGTTGGCCTGCCCGCGAGCGGCTGCGGTTTGCCAGCTTCATCGGTGAGGATGAGGGGGCAAAGCGGATGCTGGCGGAAGCCGATGCCCTCGATTCCCTTCTCGACCGCGCCCCTCGGGCAAGCGAGGCGCGCGAGCGCGCGCTGCAGGAGCGTATCGTTGCCGCAGCGCTGCGGTCTTCTGAGACCAAGCTTGCGGTGGTTCCCAGCCGTGCCCTTGCGCCAGCCGCGTCTTCGCTAAGCACCAAGCTTCCTGCTTTGCGCGGATTCGGCGGTGGTCGCGTGAAGGGGGAGTGGCCAGCCGCCGCACTGCTTGCGGCGTCGCTCGTCATGGGTGTGATCCTCGGCTCGGCGGGTACGCTCGACAGAGCCGTGCAGGAGATGGCTGAAATTTCCGGTTACACGACGGCGACCGATCCATCGCAGGTTGCACTCGGCGAAGAGATCGTCGCTCCGGTCGAAGAGGATCTGCTATGACGGTCGAAGCTTCAAACAAGCCGACGGGCCGTTCTGCGCGCATCTGGTTGATGGTATCGCTCGCGCTCAACGTGCTTTTCATCGGCGGCTTCGCGAGCGCATTCGTGATGCACCACCATGGGCATCACGGGCGCAAGGAATCCGGTCTCATGGCTTTTGCGCGCACGTTGCCGGCTGAGCGCAAGGACATGATCAAGCAGAAGATTGCAGGTGAGCAGTCAAACATGGCGTCCTTGAATAAGGCCGAGCATGAAGCGCGCACGGCTGCGCGAAACATTCTGCTGGAAGAGCCGTTCGACAAGGACAAGTTCAAGACGGCGCTCGATAAGGCGGTTGACGCCGACGCCCAGACAAAGCACGCCCGCATGGCGCTATTGGCTTCGGCGACTTCGGATCTGACGCCGGCCGAGCGCAAGCAGCTTCACGACTGGATCGAGAAGCATCGTCCGCTGCCGCCGCTTCGCGAAGACCCGGACGCCAAGGCTGCGCAATAGGTCGCTCAGCCGAACGCCGGTGCTGCTACTGCTTCATCGAGTGCGGCGCCGTGCCCGTGACCCGCTTTGCGGGCCTTGCTGAAGAAATCGGTCTGAGCGGCGCGGTCCAGCACCGTCACCGCGCGCCAGCCGTGGCTCGGGGCGTCAAATTCCAGAAGCGACGCTCCCTGCATCTCGAGCAGCGTACGCGCCAGACAGATCGCGAGCGAGCCGCCGTCGGAGGCGCGCCGCTTGCCCTCGTTGGAAACCGAAAGGCTGAGCTCGACCAGCTCGCTCTCGGTGTCGGCGAGCAGGATCACGCGCGCGCCGTTGGCAGCGCGGGCGATTCCTTCGGACAGGATATTTACGAGAACCTGGCGCAGGGCGCGGGGCTCACCGATGACTTCCAGCCCCATCGGGATCGACGCCTCGAAGTTGATCGCGCGCGCCGCCGCCTTGCGGGCGAGAAAATTCCAGGCGTCCTTGGCGAGGATCGCAATATCGCAGGCTTCCGCACTTTCGCGGTTGGCAGGCGTCGCCATGAGCGCGGTCAGTGCAAGCGTGTCCTCCGCCGATTTCAGCAGCTCCGTGGCGCTGTCGCGGATGTGATGCACGTAGTCATGATAGCGGTCATCGCCGAGCGGCCCGAAAAGCTCCAGCGTCATCGCTTCCGAGAATCCCATGACGGCATTGAGGGGCGTGCGCAGGTCGTGGTTGACCCGCGACATGAGCTCGGCCCAGCTCCGGTCTTTGGGCTCGGCGGCAAAGCGCAGCCGGCGCGGCGAAGGCGCCATCGTTCGTCGCGAATTCTGGATGCCCTGCGGGCTAGCTTGTGGACCATGGCGGGACGGGTTCGCACCCGCAGTACGAAGCGAGCGGCGTCGAGAGCCAGGGGAGGACGAATCGCGCCAGCCGCTGCCAACCGCGAACAGGACGAGCAGCGCCCCGCAGCACAGCAGCAATGTGGATGTCAGATTGGACGGCAGGAGCGGCGCGAGAAACCCCAATCCTGCAAGCGGAACCGCCAAGGCAAACGCCGGATGGCAAGAGCCAACGGCGCGTCTAATCAAAGACGCCGCAACGCGCATCTTCATGACGTGCGCTGCGAAAAAGCCTCGAGCAACAGGCCGCGCGCGCAGGCCGGCGGACGTGGTCCACGCCATCCCAATCTCCCCGAATTGTGCCTGAATGCAACGCGGACTCGAGTAAGCCCCACCACCCCGAATCACCTCAGTAACTTCACACCATCGCGAATCGGCTGTCGAGGGGTAACGGGTCCACGGGGTCAATTAATTTTTAGGAGTTACGCATCGATCATCTTTGCAACGATCTCATGCACGTCGGGAGACAGACCCTTCGTCTTCGCAATGCGCTGCAGCGCCTTGCGGGCATGCGCCCGCCGGCCTGATTCGAGCGCGCGCCAGCTGCGGAAGGCGCCGACCATTCGAGCCGCAACTTGCGGATTCAACTTGTCGAGCTGCAGCACCTCGTCGGCGACAAACGCGTAGCCCGCGCCATCGGGCCGATTGAACTGCACAGGGTTGCCGGCCGCGAACGTGCCTACCAGCGCGCGCACCTTATTGGGAGCGGTGCGTTGGAACAGTGGATCGCGCGTCAGCGCCTTGACCGTCTTGAGCGTTCCCGCGCGCGGCGACTGGGCCTGGGCCGCAAACCACGTGTCGATGACGACGTGATCGCCCTTCCAGCGTTTGTGGAAATCAGCGAGCGCGCGCGTTCCTTCGGCCCCTCCCTCCGTGGCCAGCAAGAAGAGGGCGTGCGCGCGATCGGTCATGTTAGTCGCGGAAGAATAGTGCTGCGAGAGACGCCGGATATCGTGCGGCGTCCTTCTCGCGGTGAGCAGCGTCAGGGCGGCGTTGCGCAGCGCGCGGCGCCCCGCACTTGCGGGATCGGGCGAGAACGGCAGATCGTCGGTCATCTCGGCATAGATGGCTTCAAGCCGCGCTCCCAGAGTGCGGCCGATTTGGCCGGCGAGCCGCCGATGGGCGCGATAAATAAGCTGGGGATCGACATTTTTGCCGATGACGCGCGCGACATCGGCCTGTGTCGGCAATCGCAGCAGCTCGGCACAATAGGCCGGGTCGAGCGCGTCTCCGCTCATCGCCGCGCCGAGCGCCTTGGCGTAGCGCAGGCCTTGCGCGGTTGGCTTGCCTTGCGCCAAGGCGCGCGTGAGTGCCGCGAGCGTTCGCGTCGCATAGGTGTTGGCGGCCTGCCAGCGATTGAACAGGTCGCCGTCGCTGGTCATCAGGAACTCGATATCGCGCTCGGCGAGATCGATCGTCACGTTCACGGGTGCTGAAAATTCGCGCAGCAGCGACGGCACCGGCCGGGAGGCCACATCGGCGAATCGGAAGGTCTGCTTGCGCTTGGTGATCGACACGATTCCGTCTGCGACCGGCTCGCCGCCGTCGCTCTTCAATTCGACCTCGTCGCCGTTTGCACTCAATAGGCCGAGGCGCAGCGGAATGTGCATCGGCTTCTTGTTCGCTTGGCCGGGCGTCGGCGGCAGCACTTGCTCGACCTCGAGCTCGGCTTTGCGTTTTGTCTTGTCATAACGCAGCGCGCACACGAGCTCTGGCGTTCCCGATTGCGAATACCAAAGTCGGAACTGCGCAAGATCGCGTCCCGAGACCTCCTCGAAGCATTCGAGGAAATCCTCGACCGTCGCAGCACGTCCGTCGTGGCGCGCAAAATATAGATCCATTCCCTTGCGGAAGGTCTCGCGTCCCAGCAGCGATTGCAGCATGCGCACGACCTCGGCGCCCTTCTCGTAGACAGTCGCCGTATAGAAGTTGTTGATCTCGATGTAGCTCTCAGGGCGCACCGGATGGGCGAGCGGCCCCGCGTCCTCGGCGAACTGGTGCGATTTCAACCCGCGAACATCCGTGATGCGCTGCACGGTTGCCGAGCGCTGTTCGCCGGAAAATTCCTGGTCGCGAAAAACCGTCAGCCCTTCCTTGAGGCAGAGCTGGAACCAGTCGCGGCAGGTGATGCGGTTGCCGGTCCAGTTGTGGAAATACTCGTGCGCCACGACGCTCTCGATCGCCTCGAACATCGTGTCGGTCGCGGTGTCGGGTGACGCGAGGATCAGCCTGTCGTTAAAGACGTTGAGGCCTTTGTTCTCCATCGCGCCCATGTTGAAATCGGAAACGGCGACGATGTTGAAGACGTCGAGATCATACTCGCGGCCGAACCGCTGCTCGTCCCAACGCATGGCCCGCTTCAGGCAATCCATCGCCCACGAGGCGCGCGCTTCCTTGCCGTGCTCCACGTAAATGCCGAGCTCGACCTCGCGCCCGGACATGGTGTGGAACGTCGAGGCGATCGATGACAGATCGCCGCCCACGAGCGCGAACAGATAACAGGGCTTGGGAAAGGGATCGTGCCAGATCGCGTAGTGGCGCTGTCCGCCGTCAAGCAGGCCTCGCTCCACCGGATTGCCGTTCGACAGCAATACCGGCGCCTCGTGCGGATCGGCTTCGATACGCACCGTATAGGTGGAGAGCACGTCAGGACGGTCGAGAAAATACGTGAGGCGGCGGAAGCCTTCGGCCTCGCACTGGCTGCAATAGATGCCCTTGGTGCGATACAGACCCTGCAGCGCCTTGTTGGCTTCGGGATCGAGCAGCGTCTCGATCTCGAGCGTGAAGGGCTCGCTCGGGGTCTTGAGCAAGGTGAGCGAATTCTCGGTCTGGCGATAATCCTGCTTCGAGAGTAGTTCGCCGTCGCGCGCGATGCTGACCAACTCGAAGTGCTCGCCGTCAAGTCGCAACTGCTGCATGCGCCCGACCGCGTCGGGATTGGGGCGGATTGAAAGGCGCGCGCGCACGCGCGTCGCGTTGGGAGCAAGTGCGAATACGAGATCGACGTTGTCGATCAGATAGTACGGTGGCCGGTAGTCCTTGAGCTGGACCGGGCGGGGCGTCTCGACCTTCATGAATTTCTGGCGTCTGCGGCTTGCTGCGGCCGCAACGGGAGACCGCTGCGGTTCAGTCAGGAGGCTGAAACTTGCAGCTTCGTGACTATCACGTATTGCACGCGCCGCGCAAAGACAGCGGCTACAAGCCTAACGCCCAACGCAAACTTGCGATGAGGTGCTGTAATCGCGCGTCAGTTGCAGGCCGAGATGATCGCCGTGCAGAGTTGCTCGGGCGACACGGGTTTGGCCAAGACATTCTGATTCTCGTCGCGGCGGACGAGAACGCGCGGATAGCCTGTCACCACGACGTAGGGAATGCCGCGACTCTCGAGCGCCCCCTGCAAAGCTTCGCTGTTGCGGTCCGCCAGCGCAAAATCGACGACGGCGACATCAACATGCAGTTTGTCGAGAAACGCAATCGCCTGCCCGGCTCGGTGGAACGGACCTACAACCTCAGCGCCTTCGCCGCACAGCTGATTGCAGTAGTCGATCGCGACGAGCGGTTCGTCTTCCACCACCAGTACTCGGCGGCCATCGAGCTTGCCATGATGATGAATGCCCACTGCGAGATCCTTCCAGTTACCCAGATTTGAAGGGCAAACCCTCAGGCCACGCTATCGTTCCGGCCTTATTTCGCAGGTTCGGACTTAGCAGGCTTTGAACTTCGGTTTCCCTGGCCAAACAGGATCTCGCGGGACTCGGCTGTTACAACCGGGCGCTCGCTGACTTTGCGGCCGAGCGCGTAAGCCTTCACGACCGCGGGCCGCTCGGCGATGCGCGCAAACCAGCGCTTCAGGTGCGGGAAATCGTCGAGGTCCTGCTGCTGCTTCTTGTGCGGCACGATCCACGGATAGCAGGCCATGTCGGCGATCGAGTACGCGCCGGCGATGTACTCGCGATCAGCGAGCCGCGCATCGAGAACGCCATAGAGGCGAGCGGTCTCGCGCACGTAGCGATCGGTGGCATAGGGAATGCGCTCGGGCGCGTATTGGACGAAGTGATGATTTTGTCCCGCCATCGGGCCAAGTCCCGCCATCTGCCAGAATAGCCACTGCATGACCTCGGTCCGGCTGCGGATGTCGGCCGGTAGGAATCTTCCGGTCTTCTCGGCGAGGTACTGCAGGATCGCGCCCGATTCGAAGATGCTGATCGGAGCGCCGCCGTCTGCAGGCTCCGTGTCGACGATCGCGGGAATGCGGTTGTTGGGTGCGATGCGCAGAAAGTCGACAGCGAACTGCTCGCCCTTGCCGATGTTGACCGGAATGATGCGGAAGGGCACGCCGGCCTCTTCCAGGAAGATCGTGATCTTGTGACCGTTGGGCGTGGTCCAGTAGTAGAGATCGATCATGGCCTGAGCGTCGCTCTGAATGGATTGCGGCCTACTGAATTTTCCCAATCGACATAAAGCAATTTTGCGCGTGGTAAACGCGACCATGTGCCCGACACGTTGGATTTTATGCTCGCTGGATGTTGGTGCGCGGGCGCAGCTGAATCATGCAGGTAGCTTTCTCGGCGCGGTTTCGTATGGTCTCAACGTTAAGTTCCCAATGATGGAGTGTGCATGAACCGCTACTTTTTTGCTGCCCTGATCGCCGGCTCGCTATTGGCCGTCAACGTTGCCGCGAGCGACGACGACGCGGGCGCGATGGGTGCCAACGCAAACCTCGGCGGCATGCGCTTGTTGCCCGATGACAGCCCCTGGCACCGCGACATTTCAGCTGATGCGTCGATCCGAATTCGGAGAAAATTCTCGCGCGCAGTCGGTCTCGACAAGCCGCTTCGCGCCCACTTCGGGCCGGAATGGGAGGGCGCGCCCATGGGAATCCAATATGTCGTCGTTCCGCAAGGACCAGCCCAAGGTGCCGGTGACATTCACCTACGCCGAAGAAAGCGACGCGGGTCCTTATCCGGTCCCGCCCGATGCCCCGATCGAAGACGGTCCGAAGGGCGACGGTGATCGCCACATCCTCGTGCTGGATCGCGAAGGTATGAAGTTGTGGGAGCTGTTCAACGCCTTCCCCGACGACAACGGCGGCTGGAAGGCGGACAGCGGTGCAGTCTGGGATCTGACGGAAAACCAGGTTCGACCGGCCGGCTGGACGTCAGCCGACGCGGCAGGCTTCCCATCTTGCCGGGTTAGTTCGTTACGATGAAGTCGTGGAAAAAGGCGCACTCGAGCACGCGCTGCGTTTCACCTTGTCGAAGTCGCGGCGCGCCTACGTGCCGCCGGCCAGCCACTGGGCGAGCAAGTTGCACGATGACGACCTGGCGCCGATGGGAATGCGTGTTCGCCTGAAGGCGGACTACGACATCTCGGGCTTCTCGCCCGAGGTGCAGGTCATCCTGACGGCCTTGAAGACGTACGGCATGATCCTCGCCGACAATGGCAGCGACAACTTCATCAGCGGCGCACCCGACCCGCGTTGGAATGTCGATACGCTGCGGGAGCTCATGCGCGTCAAAACCAAGGATCTCGAGGTGGTCGAGATGCAAGGACTGGTGGCGGACAGCCGGAAGGGCGACTAGGCCGCGCGAGGGCGAGCACTTTCTTCGCTCGCTTCGCTTCATCAGGCACACGACTTTGACAGCCGCGCGCGGGTGCAATACCGGTCTCCTTCGATGTCGGGTTGAACCTGCGCGCGACGTCACTCACCTCTCAGGGCGTCCGGCTTTGCAACGGGCGCGCTTCCTCGGAATGCTTCTGCAAAATGAATGGGCTAAATCACCGATTTTGTGTCGCGCCGATGATGGATTGGACGGACCGGCATTGCCGCTCCTTCCACCGGCTGCTGACGCGGCGTGCGCTGCTCTACACCGAGATGGTGACTGCGCCGGCTATCCTGCACGGCAACCGCGCGCGCCTGCTCGGGCTGGGTGAGAACGAGCATCCCGTCGCGCTGCAGCTCGGCGGCTCCGATCCCGTCGCGCTCGCTGAGGCTGCCGTGATCGGCGTCGAGTTCGGCTACGACGAGGTCAATCTCAATGTCGGTTGCCCGTCGGACCGCGTGCAGGAGGGCCGCTTCGGCGCCTGCCTGATGGCGGAGCCGGAGCTTGTCGGCCGTTGCGTGGCAGCGATGAGCGCCGCGGTCAAAGTGCCCGTTACCGTCAAGTGCCGCATCGGCATCGACGATCAGGATTCAGAGACCGACCTGCACCGGTTCGTTTCCGAGGTTGCGGGTGCCGGCTGCCGCACGTTCATCGTGCACGCGCGCAAGGCTTTCCTCAAAGGTCTCTCGCCCAAGGAAAATCGTGAGGTGCCTCCGCTCGACTATGGACGCGTGTACCGGCTGAAGGAGACGTGGCCCGAGCTGACCATCGTGCTCAACGGCGGCATCGGGAACCTCGACGAGGCCAAAGCGCATCTCGCGCACGTCGACGGCGTTATGCTGGGCCGTGCCGCCTATCAGACGCCCTACATCCTCGCTGACGTCGACCAGCGCTTCTTCGGCGATAGCGCGCCGCCGATTTCACGGGCGGATGCGATCGAGGGGTTGATCCCGTATGTCGCGCGCCATCTCGAGAGGGGCGGTCGGCTCAACAACGTCGCGCGGCACATCCTCGGCCTCTATCACGGGTGCGCGCATGCACGCGCGTTTCGTCGTCACCTGAGCGAAAGCGCGGTCAAGGACGAGGCAGGCGTCGGCGTGTTGCAGGAGGCCCTGCGTCTCGCCGAGCCCGCGCGCGAGTTTGCCGGCGCGGCCGAATAGGAGCGGGGCATGGAGCTCGGGGGGGCATCTGTGGGCGAGCTTGCGGCGCTCGCCGCAGCGCTCGTTGCCGCGGGCCTCATCGCAGGCTTTCTCGCAGGATTGCTCGGCATCGGCGGCGGCGGCGTCCTCGTCCCGGTGCTGTATGAAATCTTCGGCGTCCTGGGCGTCGATCCTGCGATCAGGATGCACCTCGCGCTCGGGACCACACTTGGCCGTCATCCTGCCGACTGCGCTCAAGTCGTTCGCCGGACACCGCGCCAAGGGTGCCGTCGACATCGCGCTGCTCTGGCGCATCGCGCCGTTTGTGGTCATGGGTGTCGTGATCGGCGTTGTGGCGGCGAAACATTCGAGCGGTTCGGCGCTCAGGTGGGTCTGGGCGATCGCCGCCGGTGTCGTTGCGATCAAGATGGCGTTCGGCCGCGAGGATTGGCGGCTCGGCGATCATCTCCCGCCGCGCCCGTGGCCCGAGATCGCGGCGCTGGGCATCGGCGTCATCTCGACCCTGATGAGCATCGGCGGCGCCACGTTCGTCGTGCCGCTGCTGACGCTCTACGGCTTCTCCATCCTGGCCGCTGTCGGCACCGCGAGCGGCATCGGCCCGATGATCGCGCTGCCGGGCGTCATCGGCTTTGCCTGGGCGGGGTGGGACGCACCGGGCCTGCCGCCGCTCTCGATCGGCTACGTGAATCTGATCGGCCTGGCTGTGATCGCGCCGGTGAGCGTGTTCGCCGCGCCCTACGGCGTGCGACTGGCGCACGGCATTCCAGGCGAAAACTCGAGCTGGCGTTTGCCGCCTTCCTCGCTTCGGTCTCGATCCGGTTTCTGATTGGGCTACTGGTCTAAGGGGTGCTTGCAGGCCTAGGCCACGATCTTCTGATTGTAGGCGCCGACCTCGGGAAACTTCGACAGCTGACCATCGATCTCGGCGAAGATCGCTTTCATGTTGGCTTCCGACGTCGGGCTTTCCACCACCACGACGAGCTCGGGCTTGTTGGAGGACGCGCGCACGAGCCCCCACGTTCCGTCCTGCAGCACGATGCGGACGCCGTTGACGGTGATGAGTTCGTGGATTGGCTGGCCGGCGATTTTTCCGCCGTCAGCGGCGAGCTTCTTGTAGTGCGCAACGACGCGATCGACGACGCCATACTTGGTCTCGTCGGCGCAATGAGGAGACATCGTGGGCGACTGCCAGGTTTTGGGCAGTGCGGCCTCGAGGTCCGACATGCTCTTGTCGGGGTTGCGCTCGAGCATGTCGCAGATGGCAAGCGCGGCGATGATGCCGTCGTCGTATCCCCGGCCCAGCGGCGGATTGAAGAAAAAGTGCCCCGACTTCTCGAAGCCGACAATCGCTTTGTTCTCGTGGCTGTAGCGCTTGATGTAGGAGTGGCCGGTCTTCCAGTAATCGGTCGTGGCGCCGTTCGCCTTCAGAACCGGGTCGGTCATGAAAAGCCCGGTCGACTTAACGTCGGCGACGAACTTCGCATTCTTGTGCAGGCTCGAGATGTCGCGCGCCAGCATGACACCGACCTTGTCGGCGAAAATCTCGTGGCCCTTGTTGTCGACGACGCCGCAGCGATCGCCGTCGCCGTCGAACGCGATCCCGACATCGGCGCCGACAGCCGTCACTTCGGCCGCAACGTCGTGCAGCATGGCCATGTCTTCGGTGTTGGGGTTGTAGTTGGGGAAGGAATGATCGAGCTCGGTGTGCAGAGGGACAACCTCGCAGCCGACCATCTCGAGCACGCGCGGGCCAAAAGCTCCCGCCGTGCCGTTGCCGGTTGCCACCACGACCTTGAGCTTGCGCTTGAGCTTGGGCCGGTCTGCCAGCCCATTCACGTAGCGCTCGGCAACTCCGGCCTCGAATATGTAGCGCCCGCCTTCGGCCGGCGCGTAGTCGCCGTTGAGCACGATGTCCTTGAGCTGGGTCATCTCTTCCGGCCCGAACGTCAATGGGCGCGAGAGGCCCATCTTGATGCCGGTCCAGCCGTTCTCGTTGTGGCTGGCGGTCACCATGGCGACCCCTTCGACGTTGAGGTCGAACTGCGCGAAATACGCCATCGGCGTCACCGCGAGGCCGATGTCGTGGACCTCCGCCCCGCCCGCGAGCAAGCCGACCATCAGCGCCTGCTTCACGCTGCCCGAATAGGAGCGGTAGTCATGGCCGACGACGATGCGCTTTGGAATTCCGCGGCGGCCGAACAGCGTGGCGAGGCCGAGGCCCACCGCGTTGACGCCCATGAGATTGATCTCGTCGGGAAACAGCCATCGCGCGTCGTACTCGCGGAACCCGGTCGGCTTGATCAGGGGCTCACGCTCGAATGCTAAAGTGTTGGGCTTCAGGTCGGCACGCGGGCGCGGCAGCATGGTGGATATCCCTCAAGGCACGAAGCTCGACTGTCGAGCGGCAGCTTTAAACGCCGCACGCACGAGAGTCGATCCTCCCGGGCTACGCCATCGTTGCCTAAGCCGAAGGGATGAGCGGCAGGTTATTCCTGCAGCACGAGCACGCCTGAGCGCATGTCGAAGCGTGACAGCCGGCCCAAAAAGCTCATGCCGAGCAACGATGTCTTGAGCCGTCCGGGCTCAGCGACCGCGGCTGGAACGTTGCGCACCGTGATGTCGCCGATGGTGACGCGATCAAGCGTCACAGGTGCGATGCGGGCCACGCCGTTGGCCGTGCTCACGGCCTGCGTGAAATCGCCCCGGCCCAGGAAGATGCCGGCGCGTTCCGCGTCTTCGAAGCTGAGCGCCACCATGGTCGCGCCCGTATCGACCATGACGGGAACACCGCGCCCGTTGATCTCCGCCTCGGTGTTGAAATGACCGTTGCGGCCGGCCTTCAGCTCGACGAGCGAGCCGAGCTTGACCGCGGCATTGACCTGCTCTTCGCCATCACGCAGGTCGGCAACGGATGCCTTTTTTGCGGATGAGCCGAGCAATTGGCCGGCACCCGAGGTGATCTCGCTGAAGTGGCCAAGCGCTGCCACACAGATGACGGCGACGACGCCCCAGCTGGCGGCTTCACGGAGCAGTCGTTGGGTGGCGGGGGAGAGTGCCATGCGGCTTTGTTTCGCTCGCGTACGATGAGCAGATTACGTGCCGCTACCTCTGAGCGTCAGGTAATCCTTCGAGAACTCATAGGACCGCAAACGAGTTAAGAAACTCATACCCAGCAAGTTCTCGTTAACCGTGCCGGGCTTGGCGACGAGCGCCTCCACGTTCTCAAGAACCAGAGGGCCGATGGCAATCGAGCGCAGGCGGACGGGCGCGGCATAGGTCGTTCCGTTGGCGGTATGCACCGCGACCGTGTAGCCCAGATGATTGAGGTCGATGCCGGCACGCGCGGCCTCGGTCGGCTTCAAGACCACGGTCGTGGCACCGGTATCCACCAACAGCGTCATCGACTGGCCGTTCACCGCGCCGCGGACGACGAAGTGTCCATCGAAGCGCCGGCGCACGCGCACCGCGCTGGCCCCTTTTTCGTCGCTCGCGACAGCGATCGTTTGTCCTGCCGGTGCAAGCTCGCCTGCAACGCGGGCAACGACGCCGGAGAGCTCCTCGCGGTAGGAGTAGCCGGCGACGAGACCGAAGCCGATCACGGTCCAAATCAGCAGGTAGCGCAATGCCTGCATCGGCCGTGAGCGCTCATGGCCGAGCATTGTGAGAATGTAGATCGCGCATAGCAGCAGGCCGCCCGCCACGACGATGATCTCGAACGTGCTCATGTCGGCGAGGAGGGAGATGTCCTGGCGCCAGAACAGCAGCGCGCCGGCGATGATCAGAAAGGCCAGCAGCAGAAAAGCCTTCATCGTCTCGCCTCTTTGCGCGGAAACCCGCGGGCCGCGAGCTCTCCCATGATGCGTCGGCGTTCAGCCGGGGTCATGGTGCCCCAGCCGGCGATCTCAGCAACCGTGCGCCCGCACCCGAGGCAGATACCCAGGGCCTTGTCCAATTCGCAGACATTAATGCAAGGGGTTTCCATCGACCTGCGTTGCAGCCGTGCGCTTAGCTCACCACGGGCTGGCGGCTCGATTATGTAGCGATGGCGGGAGGCTCGCACAATGAGCGCGTGACACCGCAGCAATAGGCTCGGCTCAGTGCGGGGCGGTCGTGTCGCCTGCGGGAGGCTGCGCCGGTGTCTTGCGCAGGCGCGAAGGGCGCGCTGCGCGCGGGGGTGGCGGCTCCTTGAACTTATGGCTCTCCTGGCCGAGTGGCTGCAGAGGCGCCATGGCGTGCAGCACGCGGCTGGGGGGCAAGTTGATCGTCGCGTCGGTGCCCTTGCGCAGCTGCGATTTGAGATCGAGGGTGCCACCGTGCATCTCGATCAGGTTCTTGACGATGGCCAAGCCCAAGCCCGTGCCGCCCTCGGCGGTGTACTGCGCAAGCGTGCCCTGACCGAACGGTTGCAGCACCTTGGGGATCTCCTCTTCCGGGATGCCCGGGCCGGTATCGCGCACCGAGAGGTATTGCCCGCCCTCGGGCGTGGCGCCGATGGAGATCGTGACGCGACCGCCCTTGGGCGTGAACTTCAAAGCGTTGGACGCAAGATTGAGACAGATCTGGCGCATGGCGCGCTGGTCGGCCCACACCACGGGCAAATCGGGCTCGATCACTTCCTCGAATTTCAAGCCCTTGGTATCCGCTCGCAACTTCAATAGCCGGTGGCACTCTTCCACGGTCTCGGTCAGCCGCATCGGCTCCTCGTGCAGCTCGTAGCGGCCGGATTCAATGCGAGTGAGGTCGAGGATCTCGTTGATGAGATGCAACAGGTGCCGGCCGCTTTCGAGGATGTTGCCGGCGTACTCGCGGTAGGTCGGGTTCTCGATCGGGCCGAACAGCTCGGTCTTCATCACCTCCGAGAAGCCGAGGATCGCGTTGAGCGGCGTGCGCAGCTCGTGGCTCATGGTGGCGAGGAAACGCGACTTGGCCTTGTTTGCCGCTTCCGCGCGGCCGCGTGCCTCGTCGGAGACGGATTTCTCCTCCTCGAGCTCGGCGATGAGCGCATCCTTCTCGGCGCGGTATTCGAGCATCGAGACGGAGGTGGAGCGCAGTCCGCGCGCAAGGAAGATGAAATACAGATAGATGCCGACCGCCATCGACGCGAGCGCGAGATAGAACGGCTCGTTCAAAATCAATAGTCGCAAGACCACCGCAATCGTCATCGGCACGGTGCCGGCGTACATGATCATCGGGATCGTCGCGGCAAACATGGTGCGGATCGCCAGCACCACAATCAGCACCGCGAAAATGAAAACGTGTGAGGCGAAAAGTGTCTCGCTGCCGCCGCCTATTCCCTTGCTGGCCCCCACGAGAGCAAAGCCCGCAAGTGCAATGCCGTTCATCAGCTCGATGATGAAGAAGCGGCGACGCCAGAAGCCGGCGTCGGCCTGGCCCTGGGGTACCGCGAGGAAGCGGCGCGCCTGATCGAGCAACAGCACTTTGGTGGAGATGACGATTACGAGCCACACGATCGCGTCCAGCACCGGCGACCAGAACATCGAGGCGATGGCGAACAGCGCATAGAGCGCCGGCATGGTCACAGCCGCGCCGAGCTCGCTGCGCGCGAACATGGCCAGCAGCTCATATTGGAAGTCGGGCTTGATGCTGGCGCCGGCGGCAAGCCTGGCACGCGTCGACTTCAGGTCGTCGGCGGCTCGCTTTTGCGCTTCGCCACGGCCGCGGGGCCGTGCACCCTCTTTGCCGACAGTCGAGCTCATTTTATCTGCCTGTTAGGCTCCCCGCGGGCGGTGTCCGTGATAAATGCGCCCTCAAACGCCATCTCCACGTGATTTCGTAACCAAGTGATTAACAACGTGTTCTTTTGAACTACAGGCAGCTGCAACACGAGTGTTGCGGCCACGCTCGACGGCTCGGCGATTGTCCTGGGCTACGCCGTTGGCTACCGTCGCCCGACCAAAAATCCTGAAAAAAGCATCCTCATGCGGATTGTCGAGACACGGGCTGCTCCCAATCCGCGCAGGGTGCGCATTTTCCTCGCCGAAAAGCACATTTCGGTTCCCTTCGAGGAAATCGACATCATGACCGGTGCGGCCCGCGGTGGGGAATTCACCGGCCATAACCCTTGGCAGCGGGTGCCGGTGCTTATCCTCGACGACGGGTCGGCGATTTCGGAGTCGATCGCGATCTGCCGCTATTTTGAGGAGCTGCAACCCGATCCGCCGCTGTTTGGTCGGGGAGCCGCGGGACGTGCGACCGTGGAGATGTGGAACCGGCGCGTGGAGCTTGGCCTTTGGGCTGCGGTGGCTTTTGCGTTCCGCCACCTCAATGCAAAGATGAGCGCACTCGAGACGCCACAGGTCGCGGCGTGGGGTGAGGCAAACAAACCGAAGGCGAAGGAGATGCTGGCACTGCTCGACGCCGAGCTTGGCGGGCGACGCTTTATTGCCGGGGACGACTATTCCGTCGCCGACATCACGGCGCTCGTTGCCGTAGACTTCATGAAGCCGGCCCGAATCGACCGTCCGCAGGGGCTGGCAAATCTCGATCGCTGGCATCGCGAAGTCTCGAGCCGGCCAAGTGCGAGCGCGTAAGAGGCCTTGATGATCGTGCAGCAGACGATTCCTGCGAGGAAGAAATGAAGCTCACGATTGTCGGCTCGGGGGACGCCTTTGGATCGGGCGGCCGGCTACAGACGTCGTTTCACGTAGTGGCTCCGACGGAGGAGTTTCTCATCGATTGCGGAGCGACGACCCTCATCGGCATGCAGAAGTTGGGGCTTGATCCCGATCGCGTCTCGACGATCTTCGTCTCCCATCTCCACGGCGATCATTTCGGCGGCCTCGTGTGGTGGCTGCTGCACGCCCATTACGTGACGCAGCGCACGGCGCCGCTGACGATCGCGGGGCCTGTCGGGATAGAAAAGCGTTTTGCCACGGCGGCTGAGGCGTTGTTCCCAGATTCAACCAAGATCGCGCGCCGCTTCGACATGCGCTTCGTGGAATATGTCGAGCGCGCACCGCTCAGCGTCGGCGGCGTTCGCGTCACTCCGTTCGAGGTGCGCCACCCGTCAGGGGCGCCGCCCTACGCCTTGCGCTTCGAGGTCGGCGATAAGACGATCGGATTCTCGGGTGACACGGAGTGGGTCGAAGCACTCCTGCCGGTCGCGAGCGGCGCCGATCTCTACATCAGCGAATGCTTCAGCTTCGAAAAGCCGATCGGCTCCCACATGGCGTGGCGCACGATCGAGGAAAATCTCGACAGGCTGCAGGCAAAGCGCGTGCTGCTGACGCATATGGGCGGACCCATGCTGGCGCGCTGCGGGGAAATTCGCGATGCCCGCATCCTCTTCGCCGAGGACGGAAAGGTCATCGACATCTGAGGGGGCTCGGAGCCAGGGACATGGCGTCCAGTCTTGATAGGCTGCTCAGTCAGATCCATGCGTGCCGGTATTGCGTGGAGACCCCCGAGGGCGCGCCGCTTCCGCACGAGCCGCGCCCGGTGCTTCGCGTCAGCACGACTGCGCGACTTGCCATCGTGGGACAAGCCCCGGGAACGCGCGTACATGCGTCGGGCATTCCATTCTCCGATCCCTCCGGCGTGCGTCTGCGCGGCTGGATGGATGTCACGCCGGACGAGTTTTACGATCCAAAGCGCGTAGCGATCATTCCCATGGGCTTCTGCTTTCCCGGCCAGGATAAAGCGGGCGCAGACTTGCCGCCGCGGGCGGAATGCGCGTCGCACTGGCGACAGCGCCTGCTCGCGCACCTGCCGCAAATCGAGCTGATGCTCCTCGTCGGCGGCTACGCGCAGCGCTGGCATCTCGGGCCGCCGGTGCGCAGCGTCACCGAGACGGTTGCCGACTGGCGCGCGATATTTGCCGCACACGAGGGCCCGCGTTTCCTGCCGCTGCCGCATCCCTCCTGGCGCAACAACGGTTGGCTCAAAACGCATCTCTGGTTTGAAGCCGAGCTGCTTCCTCTCCTGCGCGATGAGGTCCGGCGGCTGATCAAAATGTGAGAAAAATATCCCACCCGGCCCCTTGACGGCGTTGCGCTGCGCAAGCCAAATCTCGCAGCTGGCGGATACTTGGAAATAATTTCCTCGGCGGTGCACCGATGCTCGACGACATGGACATCAAGATCCTGCGGATACTCCAGGCCGATTGCACGCGCCCGGTTGCCGACATCGGCAAGGAGGTGGGGTTGTCCACCACGCCCTGCTGGCGGCGCATCCAGAAGCTCGAGGAGGCCGGTGTCATTCAGCGCCGCGTGGCACTGCTCGATCCCCACAAGGTGAACGCCGGCGTCACCGTGATCGTGTCGATCAAGACCGACCAGCATAATGTCGAATGGCTGGAGCGCTTCCACCACGCGGTGCAGGATTTCCCGGAGGTCGTCGAGTTCTACCGGATGTCGGGCGACGTCGATTACCTGCTTCGCGTCGTGGTGCCCGACATCGAAGCCTATGACGCCTTCTACAAGAAGCTGATCGGCCGCATCGAGATCGCCAAAGTTTCCTCGGCCTTTGCGATGGAGCAGATGAAGTATACGACCGCGCTCCCGCTTCAGTTCGCCAAGAGCGTGGACGCCGAGCGCGCCGGCAAAGGCTAGGGCGCCGCCCTAGATCGCCAGGAACAGCGCCGACAGCGAGAAGCACGTCATGGCGGCGACGCCGAGCGCCAAGAATGTCAGCGTCATGCCCCAGACGCGGTAGCGCAGAATCTGTGGCGTCTGCGAGAGACCATAGGCATGCAGCAGGCGACCCGCGACGAGCGTGATTCCGACTGCATGCAGAATGATCCGAGGCGGCACCATGCTCTCGGCAAGCCCCATCAGCAGCAGCGTGAACGGGACGTACTCGGCGAAGTTGGCATGCACGCGCATGCGGCGCAGAAGCTCTCCGCTCTCGCCATGTCCGAGCTCGACGCGCTGCTCGCGGCGCCGGCCGATGACGCGAACGCTCAGATACAGAAAGAGGACCGCCAACAGCGAAGCGTAGAAGGCTGTGATCTGCATCTGATGTTGTCTCCCTCGGCGTGCCGCAATCTAGCACAGCCGCGCCAAGGATTTCAGGAGCGGGCAGCGATCGGTTGTGCCGAGCCGTGCGATGAGGCTCGAGGTGTCCCAGCGGCCGCCGCCCATCTCCTGCACCTCGGCGTAGAACTGGTCGACGAGCGCGGCGACCGGCAGGCTCGAGCCATTCCGGCTGGCCTCAGCGAGGCAGATGGCGAGGTCCTTGCGCATCCAGTCGACGGCGAAGCCGAAGTCGAACCGTCCCTCGCTCATGCTCTTCCAGCGATTGTCGAGCTGCCAGGATTGCGCCGCGCCTTTCGCGATCGTCGTCATGACGCGTTCGACATCGAGGCCCGACTTTTTGGCGAACTCGATGGCTTCCGCGAGACCCTCAAGCAATCCTGCGATCGCGATCTGATTGACCATCTTGGTGAGCTGGCCCGCGCCTGCCGGGCCAATCAGTGTCGCCGCGCGGGAATAAGCGGCCATGACGGGTGCCGCGCGCTCAAACGGCTCTGCGTCGCCGCCGGCCATGATCGTCAGGATGCCGTTCTCGGCGCCCGCCTGGCCACCCGAGACGGGAGCGTCGAGGCTCGCAAACCCGCGTGCTGCGGCGGCGCCTGCAAGCTCGCGCGCGACCTGCGCCGACGCGGTGGTGTGGTCGACGAATACCGATCCTGCGCCCATCGCCGCGAAGGCGCCCTGCTCGCCGATGGTCACTTCGCGCAGGTCGTCATCGTTGCCGACGCACGCGAATACGAAATCGGCGCCTGCGGCGGCTTTTGCCGGCGTCTCGGCAATGCGACCGCCCGGATAGCGCGTGGCCCAGGCGGAAGCCTTGGCGGGCGTGCGGTTGTAAGCGACGACCTCGTGGCCGCCCTTCGTCAGAAGGTGGCCGGCCATGGGTCCGCCCATGATCCCGAGCCCGATCCACGCCACCCTGGCCATGCGTGCCCTCGTGCTTGATCGTGCCCAGTCGTCGGTCGGGTGGTCCGTGCCTGCGCCTTAGTGCGCAATCGGCGTGTCGGGGAATGCGAGCTGCTCGCGCGCGCGCCACTCGTTCGTCACATAGTTGATGATCACCGACTTGCGCACGCCTTCGATCTTGCGCGCCTCGAAGCCGTGGTAGGTGATGTCGGAGGGAACGAAGACGAGCGCCGCGTTGCTCTCGAAGGGCGAGCGGCCGACGTGCTTCTTGTCTGAATCATAAATATCGGTGCCCAGATCGGCGTGGCTTGCGTCCTTGGACGTGTAGAGCAGCATCGTGAACAGCTTCACGCCCAGATCCGTATGTGGCTCGAGCCAGAACCCGTTGGTGTCCTGGGCGATCTCGACGCGCAGATAGGATCCTTCGAGGTTCGTGCCGAAGTGCTTCTCGATGTGATCGGTGACGGTGCGGCTCTGGAAGGCTTCGTTGAAGGCCTTCGCCACGGGGTAGCGGCCCATGTTCTCCGCGTCGAAATATTTACGCGTGTTGTTGTGCAACTCGCGCTTGCCGGAGACGCCCTCGAGGGGAGGCGCTTCGAACGGCAGGCCGAGAACGGTGTCGACGACATCGGAGGGGAGGCATTGGCGCAGAAGCCAGTGCCGATACGGGCTCTCCAGGCGCTTTGACGTGTCGATGCTGGTCAGCAGCGAGTCGACGATCGATTGAGTTCGTGATGGCCATGTGGCGTTGCTTCCCTCGGTTTAGCGGCAGGAGCGACAAAAGTTGCCCCGCGAGCCTGGCATGGGGACTGCACGTGCGCTTGCGCCGACCGAGCGGATGCAGAAACCCCCGGGCGCTCTGACGGATCAGAGGCCGCTGGCGCCACTTAGCATCGGCCTTGGGCGAAGTGCAATTGGCGTGGCCCAATTCGCCGCATCCTGCCCGTTCACAAAGGCGCGCACGGCAAGAAAAAAAGGCCTCGGATCCAGTTGGATCCGAAGCCTGAAAGTTATCGAGGGGGGAGTAGTCAGTCTGGGAAATAGGGGTCGTGGTTAACGGGGTCGGTGAACAGTTGCAGTTTCGTCGGCACCTAGTTGGATGCTCTCCGCCGCACCCTTGCGGAACTGTTCGCTGCGAGCCGCATGCAGCGAAGCGACGAGGAGTATGCCGGTCACGAGAAACAGGATCAGCGCGCCAGTTCTTGCCCATGTGCGCTTCGGAGCGCTCTGGGCCTTGGCAGCACGAGAATCCATGAAGAGAGCCCTTGGTGCTGAACGAGCAGTACGATGAGTTTCTGTACCCGATCAGAAGGCGGTCGGTCTAACGCGTACTAATCCTATGGATAATCGACGAACCGCATTTTTAAGGAAGAATTTACGATTGCGGGCCGCCGTCCTCATCCCTTTGGCTCGCCTTTCTTTTCGCGAACCTCAGCCAGCGTCCGCAGCGGCGCGATCGCCTCGGGATCGAGCTTGAGCTCGATGAGGCTCAACACAGGTGAGCCAAGCGCGCGCTTGAGCACCGGCAGAAAGTCCTCCGTCCTGGTGACGGTGAAACCGGCCGCGCCGAACGAGCGCGCCCAGGCGGCGAAGTCGGGGTTGACGAGGCTCGTTGCCAGCACCCGGCCCGGGTAGGCACGCTCCTGGTGCATGCGGATGGTGCCGTACATGCCGTTGTTGGCGACGATCAGCACGATCGCGAGGCCGTACTGCACGGCCGTCGCCAGCTCCTGCCCGGTCATGAGCAGGCAGCCATCGCCGGCAAGCGCCACGACCGCACGCTCAGGGTGGGCGAGCTTGGCGGCAATCGCCGCGGGCAGCCCGTAGCCCATCGAGCCCGAGGTCGGCGCGAGCTGCGTGGGATAATCCTTGTAGCGGAAATAGCGGTGCAGGAAGGCCGCGTAGTTGCCCGCTCCGTTCGTGACGATCGCATCGTCCGGCAGCTCGGCCGACAGCGTCTGGATGATCTCCTCGAGCCGCACGCTTCCCGGCGTCGTCTTCGGCTTCTGCGAGCGCTCGTAGCTTGCCCGCAGATCCTTGCGCAACCGCGCCCAGCGGAGGTTGGCCGGCGCTTTCAGCCGGCTCAGCGCTTTGGCAAACGGCGCCGGAGCGGCAAGGATTGGCAGATCGGCCCGGTAGATGCGGCCAAGCTCGCTCGACGACGGGTTGGCGTGCACGAGGAACTGCTCGGGCTCGGGCACGCGGATGAGCGAGTACCCGCTCGTGGTCACCTCCGCCGGCGTCTCGCCGATGACGAGCAGCACATCCGCGCTGCGCACCGCCGCCGCGAGCTTGGGATCGATGTCGAAACCGGCGTGCCCGACGTAGCTTTGATGGCGATTGTCGAAATGATCCTGGCGGCGGAAGGATGCGGCGACGGGAAGATCGAAGGTTTCTGCGAAGCTTTGCAGGTCGAGCGCTGCCTCGCGCGTCCAGCCGGGTCCCCCGACGATCACCAGCGGCCGCTGGGCACTGGCGAGCTTTGCCTTGAGGCGCGCCATCTCGGCTGCAGAGGCGTGCAATACGCCCAGCGACGCCGCCGGTGCATCGAGCGCATCCGCGTCCGTGGACAAAACATCTTCGGGAAAGCCGAGCACCACCGGTCCGGGCCTGCCCGACATGGCCGTGTGATAGGCGTGCGCGACAAGCTCTGGAATGCGCTCGGGCGCGCGCACCACGCCGACCCACTTTGCGATTCCGCCAAATAGGTTTGCGAGATCGATTTCCTGGAATGAGCCGCGGCCCTCGTTTGGCTGCGCGGCAAGCCCGACCAGCAGCAGCATGGGCGTTGAATCGTGGTGCGCGACGTAGACGCCGCTCGCAGCGTTGGTGGCGCCGGGTCCGCGCGTCACGAAGGCGACGCCCGGCGCCCCGGTCAGCTTGGCGTCCGCTTCCGCCATCATGGCCGCACCGCCCTCGTGGCGGCAGACGATGGTGCGGATCGGGCCCTCGTCGAAAAGCGCGTCGAGCGCCGCGAGGAAGCTTTCGCCGGGGACCGTGAAGATCGTCTCGCAGCCCTGGGCCACGAGCTGATCGATCAGGATTTTCCCCCCGCTACGCATAAATTCCCGCTGTCGGCTCACACTACACTTTATGTTAGGCAAGCCGGACCGATTAGGGACAGCACAAATCCGCGCGTGGGTTACGAGATCGGCCTTACGCGCCGTGTTAGCGGGTCCCAGTGCGGCACGTGGCGCGGCAAAGGGTCTTTACACGAAGGCCCCCGCGCCCTACATCGAGCGCTCTTAAAATCCGGGATGCGGCCGAGGCGGCGTCCCTTTCGCCTCTTCGAGGCGGTGGAGGTTCCATGCGATGGAGAAGCTCTCCTCTGCAGCAGCGCTGATCGAGAAGTCCCGGCCCGAGCGGCCGGTGCGCGGATTGCGTCCGCACGCGGCGGGCCGCGCGGCGCGATGGTTCCTCGAGAACTTCCCCGGCGACGTCGCTTATGCCTACAAGGCAAACGCCTCCGTCTTCCTGGTCGGCGCGCTCTACGGGGCGGGCATCCGCCATTTCGACGTGGCCTCGCTTCCCGAGATCGAGGATGCGGCCACCATCCCCGACGCGCAGCTCCACTTCATGCACCCGGTCAAATCGCGCCACGCGATCAAGCGCGCCTACGAGCTTGGCGTGCGCTCCTTTGCGCTCGACGGCGAGGATGAGCTCGAAAAGATCCTGGACGCGACCGGCAACGCGCGCGACCTGCTGCTCTGGGTGCGTCTCGCCGTGCCTGCGATCAACAGCCGTATTCCGCTCGAGCGCAAGTTCGGCATCTCGGGCCAGAAGGCGGCTCGCCTCCTGGTCAAGACGCGCCAGGCCGCTGCCGAGCTGGGCCTCACGTTCCACGTCGGCTCGCAGACGACGACGCCCGATGCGTTCGTCACCGCGCTCGACGAAGTCCACAAGCTCATCGTCAAGGCAGGCGTCGTGATCGATCGTCTCGATGTCGGCGGCGGATTCCCCGCGCGCTATCCCGACAGCGAGCCGGCGCCGATGCAGGCGTTCCTCGATACGATCATCGCAGGCGTCGAGCTGCTGCCCGTGCGCGAGAACATCAAGCTCATGTGCGAGCCCGGCCGCGCTCTCGTCGCGGAGGCCGAGAGCCTCATCGTGCGCGTCGACGCGCGGCGCGGCAATAACCTCTACATCAACGACGGCTCCTACGGGATGCTGTTCGACGCGGCGCATCTGGGCTTCATTTTCCCCACGCGCCTCATCAGCCGCGAGGTCGATCCCGCCGAGGCGCTGGCGCCCTTCGAGCTGTGGGGCCCGACGTGCGATTCAATCGACTATATGAAAGGGCCGTTCCTGCTGCCGGCTTCCGTCAAGGAAGGCGACTACATCGAGATCGGCAACATGGGCGCCTACGGGCGCGCGATCGCCGGCCACTTCAACGGTTACGGCGACTATGACGAGGTGATCCTGCTGGATGAGCCGATGCTCAGCATGTACGGCGCCGAGGTCGCGGAGCTGCGCTCAGCGCGCCGTTCGTAACTAGCGGTGTAATCCACAAACAATCCACCTGCTGTCCACAAGCGAATCGCCCTATTCCTCTCTTGATTGCAGCTCGAGGGGGAATTGCGATGCCAGAAACCGAATTTTTTGCACGCATGCGGCCGGAGTTTGCACAGCACTCAGGTTCCGCCCGCGAGAACGCAGCGCGCCAGGCCGAAGCCGCGCGATTACTCGCGAAGGTCGAATATGAGTTTCATCTGGTACGGCGCGAACTGGCGACCGTCATGCCGGGGATCGTCGTGACGGAGCAGGACGCGGCGGAAGCGACGTTTGCGGAGACAAGCGCGATTGCCGCGCAGCTGTCGGCGAAAGCAGCATAAGTCCGAGGGCGGCTGCGCTCCATTTTCGCCACGAACGCTGGATACCTAGCCCGCCAGTCGCTCGCCGGCGTTTACTCTTGCCACCACGCTGGCGGCGCGATCTTCGATCCTTGGAGCACCGGTCCGCGCGGCCGGGCTCCTTTTTTCCACTTTTTTCCACAGCAAGTTTTGTGCTCGATGTGATTTGCTCTTTACGGGCGAATCAGTTCTCGGCACCATTCTCGAACCATCTCCGTTGTCCCCCAACGGAGGGAGCCTTTGATCCCTCAAGGCTCTGCATTCGAGAGCGCCGGTCAGGCCCCCCTATACTGATCCGGCGCTCTTTTTTTGTGCGCGTGTGCGCGCAAGCTGTCGGATGCCGGATAGGAGCAGATCCAGGGCCGGGTCCCTATCACGACAGTTAGGGAACCGACGAACCGACGCAGCTAGATTTCGCTGTCGAGCCGGCGCCTACATTCGTCGTAGCTTCTGGCGCCCGGCTTCGACGCCTCTTCTCGGCATTTCACGTCGTTGGCTTCCAGTCGCGACCTATATGTCGAGCCGGGATTCATAAGCTCGGTCGCAACGCCCTGGACCGAGCTGTCGAATATCATCGGATAACCCGTGGCCGGCGCCGAGCAACCGCCAAGGGCGAGCGCGCCAGCGAGCAACAAGAGCACCTTCATCTGCGATCCATCGGAATGCGATTGGTCGCCGCAACTTAAAGTGAGTTCGACGCTCCGCCGAAGCGAGTGCTTGGCCATCCCGGAGGTTAGCTCTAGATTTTATTCAGTGACCGAGACTTCAGGCCTCAGCGGGCTGCTGCTGCTGCCGCAAAATGCAAGGCGCAACTCCAACCAACCCGTCACGCAAAAGATCGCGGCACCGCCGTGCCCGATGGTGCCGCGAATGCTCACCCACTAAGGCGTGGTAGTTGGACGAGTGGCGGGTTCAGACGGCGGAGCGAGTTCTGTCGTCGATGGTGCATTGACCGTCCGCGGTTCAGGCGCCGGTCCGACGACGAACAGGTACAAAAGGGCGGCGGCGACCGCAACAACCGCCAGGGTGAGAAACCCGGCAAAAGCCCCTCCGCCTTGGCTCGACGCTTCTATGGCTTCTGGATCACGCGGGATGTCATGAGTTTTATCGTAAAAGGCCATGTGCTTCCTCCTTTTCGTTGGAGGAAAAACTGTTCCGATTGTGACTGGTTCCCTTGGGCGAAGCGTCCGATGGAGGAACCGGTTTTGCGAGCCAACGTTTGCCTGGGTGCGAAACGCAACCAAGGAGACAAAAAATGAAAAAGATCATGGGTATGGTCGCGCTGGGACTTCGGTCTTGCAGTCGTGGCACCGGCTTATGCGGCGGAACCGAACACCGATAAGGCACCGACGACTGCAGGGACGGAAACTTCCGACCGCACACCCGGAAAGAAAACGACTACTCCTCCCGCCCAGGTCGACACGACGACAGACGGCAAGACATCTAATCGTGGAGGCGACTCTGGCGCTGGCTCAGGCAGCGGCGACGGAACGAGTTCGTCGGACAAGCCTGCCAGCCCGGGCAAATACTAAAAGCAGCTTGCCTGCACTCTGAACGTTTAGAAGCCCGTCGATAGACGGGCTTCTTGCTTTTGTGCGGATTGTAGCAAAAGCGCTGCTCTATTTGAACTGATGGCGGGCGGCATTGGGATTGAACCTGTGACCGCACGCGTGCCGCAAGTTTGCTGTCTGGGCCGCGTCAGAAATTTAATCCCCGCCCTCTCCACCTCCCTCATACTCTCCCGATCCCTGCCCACGAAGGGACGCGACAAGCTTGAGCGTCTGACGCGGGGTAGGGAACGGTCCCGGATGAGCCGTCACACGTTCCGTTGCGTGTGCCGGCGCAGGCAGCTTCGCCCTATTCCGGGTCGTGCGACCGAGGCTACGCGTGACGGCAACGAAGCGCGTGGACGCCCTTCCGCAACGGCCGCTGCGTGCAGTTACGCGGCAGCCGCCGGCGGCTCCGGGACGATGGCCTGCCAAGCAGGTTGGAGCCCAAGCTCGCTGCGGTCGTGTCCGCACCCTCGGCCATGAGAGAGCCGTGCGCGGGCGCCGAGCGGTGCCGCTAATAAGTCGCGACAGGATCGCAGCGCTTGGCGCCCGCGCTCCCTTCGCTTGACGCAAACGCTCGGGGTTACACCCGCGAGGCCAACGGCGCGCGCCATTGGCGGCAGTCTTCTCGTGCTGGGAATGGTGGGCGGTATAGGGATTGAACCTATGACCCCACGCGTGTGAAGCGTGTGCTCTACCGCTGAGCTAACCGCCCGCCGTCGGCGCTTATGGGAGGCCAAAAGCGCCGCTGTCAAGCCGCCGCCAACCCCAACTCTCGCCGCCGAGACTTAAGGCAGCAGAGTGAAGCTGTCGGCAATCTTGTGAAATTCGGGCTCGATGCGGGCGGCGTCGGTGTCCGTCGCAATTCCTATCAGGCGAAAATAGCCGCCGTCCTTGCCGAGCAGCATGGCCTGGTAGAGGTGAACCGGGGTGTTGTCGTCCTCGTCGATCGCGTGCGCGGAAACTTCCACCCCATCCAGATCGCCGACCTTGATGTCGCGTGGCGCGCCGGGCTTCACGTTGCGGTAGCCGGGCAGGCTCGCCAGCAGCGCCACCGCCATCTTGTCGGGATCGGCGACGCGGCGCTTGTCGAGCGAGGGCGCAACCATGAACCCCGAGCGCGTCTCGCCGCGCTGCTCGGGCTCGAGGCGGCCGTCGAGCGTGTAGACCTTGCTGGTGCCGACGAGCGTGCCCGCCTCCTTGAACGGTCCGAGATAGGCGAGGGCGAAGAGATCGCGCACCGCCGGCTTCTCGGTCGTCTTGGCGCTGGCGAGGATGCTCTCGATCTCCTCTGGCGTGACGCTGCCGTCCTCGACCGCCTTCGCCGGCACGTTGGCGGAAACGAGGATGGTCTGATCGGCGGTGCGAAACAGCACGAAAAACTTCTCGTAGCTGCCGGCCGGCGAGATCTGCTTGGCGCGCATGTAGACGTGCGGATCGGAGCGGGGGAGCGATGCGGTGCGCGCTTCCGTGATGCCGCGCTTGGCAAGCTCCTGGGGCGTGAAGCCCTGCGCCATCTTGTCGTACTCGCCGGCGGGTGCCTCCAGGATGATGAACGAGATCCCGAGCGCGTCGTTCTGGAAGCCGGCGAACAGGGGCGAGGGGGTGTAGTCAGGCGGCAGATCGATCACCACCCGGCTGTTGGGCGCCTGTTGTGGGCTGAAGGTCGCGGGGGCCGCCGCGCTCATGCCCAGCAACAGCGTCATCGCGGGCAGCGCCAGCAAAACACCCAGTCGCGAACGCGTCTTTGGCGCGGACGCGGCGCTGGAGCTCTGGCGCGCGCACTGCATTTGGGAAGGCCTCCGGGGTCGGGCTTTGAATGAGCAGGTTGGGTCTGTAACGGACGGCGCCAAGGGATCCGGCGGTTGCGGCCATAATCGGGCATTTGCGGACCCTGCGGCCACTTGCGCACGCTGTGCACCAAATGCCACGGTGCCCGTCGCCGGGGGCCGATTCCGTATGGAACGGCACAGGTTAACGTGCGAGAAACGCGAGATCGGCCGGCCGCTGCAAAGCAGAGCCCAAAGCGCGCCGACGGGGGGACTATGGGCAGCGCCGACGAGCCGGGCCGGACTTTTGTGTTTTCGTTTGGTCTCGAGAAGCTCGGCCTTCTCGCGCTGAAGGCACCCCGCTTCATTGCCGTGCTGCTGGCCATTGCAACGGTTGCGGCCGGCATCGGCGTCTCCAAGCTTCAGGTCGACGACTCCTTGTCGGAGCTGTTCCGCACCAATACGGAAGAGTTTCACCGCTACGAGGAGATCGACCGGCGGTTTCCCTCAAGCGAGTACGACGTGCTGGTCGTGGTCGAGGGCCACGACCTGCTGCAGCGCGCGCAGCTCGGGGCCTTTGGGCAGCTGACGACCGACCTGCAACTCATCGACGGCGTGTCCGGCCTCGTTTCCATGCTGTCGGCGCGCGGCCCGCCTGACGCGTCCGGCTATGCCGCGCCGATCGTGCCCGACGAATTGCCCGAAGGCGCCGCCTACGACGGCATCATTACGGCGCTCAGGAGCAACGACATCGTCAAGGGCAAGTTCCTGTCCGACGACGGCCAGCTCGCGATGATCATCATCGCGCTCGACCGCAAGACCGTGCAGGAGAAGACCGCGCGCGTCGTCATCGGCGAGATCAACAGCACGGTCGACGAAACCCTCAAAGGCACCGGGCTGACGGCGAAGCTCACCGGCGCTCCCGTCATGCAGCTCGAGATCCGCAACGCGGTCGAGCGCGACCAGATTGTCTACAACGGTTTGGGTCTGCTGTTCGGCGCTTTGATTGCCGCGATCTTCTTCCGCCGTGTGTCGCTGATGCTGGTTGCGGCGCTGCCGCCCGTGCTGGCGGTTACGTGGTCGCTCGGGCTGTTGGGCTGGATGGGCTTCCGCCTCAACCTGTTCCTCAATGTCATGACGCCGCTCATCATGGTGATGGGCTTCTCCGACAGCATGCAGATGGTGTCGGCCATCCGCATCCGCCTGCGCGAGGGCGATGATCGCTGGCAGGCCGTGCGCTTTGCCGTAACCATCGTCGGTCCCGCCTGCGTGCTGGCGCACGGCACGGCGTTGCTGGCCTTCTGCGCGCTGCTGCTGTCTGAATCGGGCCTGATCCGCACCTTCGGCCTCGCCGGCTCGATCTCGGTGTTCATCTCCTTCATCGCCGTCATTCTGGTGTTGCCGATCCTTGGCGTGATGCTGATCCGCAACGAGGCGCAGCTGGCCAAGGATCGAACGCCCGCCGACCGTCTGATGGATGGGCTCGGTACCATCGTCGGCGGCATCGTCGATCACGTGGTCAGGCGGCCCTATTTCTACTCGCTGCTGGGGCTCGCCCTGTTTGCAGCCTTCACCGCGGCCTTCATCGCGCTGCCGTCCCGCTATCGCCTCGCCGACCAGGTTCCCGACCGCGAGCAGGCGCTCGACGCGACGAGCCGCATCGATCAGAAGCTCACTGGCGCCAACCCGGTGCACGTCATGATCGAGTGGAACGACGGCAGCTCGCTGTTCTCGCCGGTCCCGCTCGAAGTCATCGAAAAAGTGCACAACGCACTCGAAAAGGAAGCCGGCCTCGGCAACGTCTGGTCGGTTGAAAGCCTGCGGCGCTGGCTGCGGGCCGCGGGCGACGACAAGATCGAGACGGTGCAGAAGTACGTCGGCATCCTGCCCGAGCATCTCGTGCGCCGCTTCATCGCCAAGGAAGGCAATGCGGTGCTCGTGACGGGGCGCCTGCCCGATATCGATTCAAGTGAGATCCTGCCCGTGGTCGAGAAGATCGACCGCTCGCTCGATCCCGATACGCAAGGACTACCCGGCCTTTCGCATCTCGGTGACGGGCCTCCCAGCCATTGCGGCGCGAAACAGCAACCGCATGATCGATCAGCTCAAGGAAAGCATCCCCATTTGCGTGGCGTTCGCCGGCGTACTGCTCGGAATGGCCTTCCGCTCTCCATTCGTGGCGGTGGTCAGTCTGCTGCCCGGGCTCTTTCCGGTGGTGGCGTCCGGAACGCTGCTGTGGGCAAAAGGGGCGGGGCTCGAGTTTGCCTCGGTCGTGGCGCTGCTCGTCGTGTTCGGGCTCGGCATCGACGCCCTGATCCACTTCCTCAACCGCTTGCGATTGGAGGAGCGCGCCGGCGATCCGCCCGAGCAGGCGATCCGTCGCGCGCGCGTGCTCGTCGGGCCGGCCATCATCCTCACGACGATCGTGCTGGCCTTCGGTCTCGGCGTGACGGTGTTCTCCGACTTGCCGTCGCTGCGGACCTTCGGCCTCGTGTGCGGCTTTACGCTGCTCGCCTCGCTGATCGCCGATCTCGTCTTCCTGCCGGCGACGATCATGGTCGGGCGCAAGCTCTGGCCGCACCGCTAGGCGGCGGCCACCGCTCAGCGCGTCAGCGCGACGATCGCCGGCTCCAGCTCGCGATAGTGATCGATGACGGCGTCCGGGCTCATCTCGCTCACCGGTATATCGGTGTAGCCGAAGCTCACGCCGATCACCGGGACCTTGGCCGCCTTTGCCGTATCGATGTCGGTGCGGCTGTCGCCGATCATGATGGCACGCGCCGGGTCGCCTCCGGCCAGTTTGATCGTACCGAGCAGGTGGCCCGGATCGGGCTTGAAGGTCGGCAGCGTGTCGCGCCCGGCGATCGAGGCGAAGTATCGGGTCATGCCGAGCGCATCCAGCAGCGTCCGCGACATGTGCTCCATCTTGTTGGTGCAAACGGCAAGCTTCGCGCCCTGGCGTGACAGGCTCTCCAGGGCGTCGATTGTCCCCTCGAACGGCCGGCTCCCGACCGCGATGTTGCGACCGTAAAAGTCTAGGAACAGTTCGAGCAGGTGCGATCGCTCCGGCATGGTGAGCTTTTCGGCCGCCGGGCCCATGGCGTGCTCGACCATGTAGTGGGCGCCATGCCCGATCCAGCGTCGCAGGCTCTTTTCCTCGACCCCCGGCAAACCTATGTGCTGGAGCACGTGGTTGGTCGCCGCAACGAGGTCGGGTGCCGTGTCGACGAGCGTGCCGTCGAGGTCGAAGACGAGCGTGATATCTTTCATGGTGCCTTTTACGGGATCTAGAGCGGCGGCACGCTATCTCCTTGCAGTGCCCCTGTCATGAGCCGATTGCCGGAGCGTGCCAGGGTCTAATCTGGGCCTGATGTCGCTTGAAAGCGCTGCGCCTGCATCCTAGACAGGGCCGAGCGCGACATTTATCGCGGTGTTGAATGGATACGAAAGTCGCAACTCTGCTCAAGACCAAGGCCTACATCGATGGGGCCTGGGTCGGCGGGAAATCACAGTTCGCGGTGACCAACAAGGCCACCGGCGAGGAAATCGCGCGCGTCCCCGATCTGGGCGCCAACGAGACCAAGGCCGCCATCGAGGCGGCGCATCGCGCCTTTGGGCCGTGGTCGAAACTGCTGGCCAAGCAGCGCTCGCAGATCCTGCGCAACTGGTATGAGCTCATCATCGAGAACGCCGACGAGCTGGCGCTGCTTCTGACCAAGGAGCAGGGCAAGCCGCTCGCCGAGGCAAAGGGCGAGATTCTGTACGGAGCGGCATTCGTCGAGCTGTTCGCCGAGGAAGCCAAGCGCGTGTACGGCGAAACGATCCCCACGCACAAGGCGGACGCTCGCGTCATCGTCATGAAGCAGCCGATCGGTGTCGTCGGCGCGATCACCCCGTGGAATTTTCCCAACGCGATGATTACGCGCAAGGTATCGCCTGCACTCGCGGTCGGCTGCACGGTCGTCGTCAAGCCGGCCGAAGATACGCCGTTGTCTGCGCTGGCTCTGGCCGAGCTTGGCGAGCGGGCAGGTTTCCCCAAGGGTGTGCTCAATGTCGTGACGGCAAAGAACCCGGTTCCGGTCGGCGATGAGCTGACGGGCAACAAGCTCGTGCGCATGATCACCTTCACCGGCTCGACGGAGGTCGGCAAGCACCTCATGGAGAAGGCCGCGCGCACCGTGAAGCGCGTCGGCATGGAGCTCGGCGGCAACGCGCCGTTCATCGTCTTCGACGATGCCGATCTCGATCGTGCGGTTACCGGCGCGATCGCTTCGAAATTCCGCAACGCCGGGCAGACCTGCGTGTGCGCCAATCGCATGCTGGTGCAGGCCGGCGTCTATGACGCTTTTGCCAAGAAGCTCGCGGAAGCCGTTGCAAAGCTGAAGGTCGGTCCCGGCACTGAGCCGGGCGTTACCGTGGGCCCGCTGATCAACAAGGATGCCGTCGCGAAGGTCGAGCGGCACGTGGCCGATGCCGTCAAGCACGGCGCGCAAGTCGTGGTCGGCGGGAAGCCCGATGCGCTGGGCGGCACGTTCTTTGAGCCAACGATCCTCACCGGCGCCACGCCAGAGATGCTCATCGCCCGCGAGGAGACGTTTGGTCCGGTGGCCGCGCTCTTCAAGTTCGAGACCGAAGCCGACGCCGTGCGCATGGCGAACGACACCCCGTATGGCCTGGCCGCCTATTTCTTCACGCGCGATATGGGCCGCTGCTGGCGGGTGGCTGAAGCGCTCGATTATGGCATCGTCGGAATCAACGAGGGCTTGACCTCGACCGAGGTCGCGCCGTTCGGCGGCTTCAAGGAAAGCGGCATCGGTCGTGAGGGGTCGCATCACGGCATCGAAGAATTCCTGGAAATCAAGTACACCCTCATGGGCGGGCTCTGACCGCAGCCGCGGAATGATCTACGCGGTTCGTGCGTGAAGGCGCGCGTTTCACCTAGACCAAATGCTCCTTGCGGAGCGGCCTCGCGGGGAGGGCTGCCATGGACGCCGACGCCTTGAAGCTCCAGGCCGCGGAGCGCGCGCTTCAATACGTGGAGCCGGGCATGAAGCTCGGCCTCGGTACGGGATCGACGGCGGCCAAGTTCGTCGATCTGCTTGGGCCCAAGGTGCGCGCCGGCCTCGACGTTGTCTGCGTCGCCACCTCGGAGGCGACGCAGGTTCGCGCCGAGGCGCTCGGCATCCGCATGGCCTCGCTCGATGAGATGCCGTTTCTCGATCTGACGGTCGACGGCGCCGATGAGCTCGACGAGGAACTGCGCCTGATCAAGGGCGGCGGCGGTGCGCTGCTGCGCGAAAAGATCGTCGCGACGGCCTCGGGGCGCATGATCGTGATCGCCGACGCGTCGAAACGCGTCGCGACGCTCGGGGCGTTTCCGCTGCCGCTTGAAGTCGTGCCGTTCGGACTGACGGCGACGCGCAACATGATTATCGCTCTTGCCGCTGATGCCGGCTGCGAAGGCGAGATCACGGTGCGCAAGCTTGCTGGCGGCAAACCGTTCCTCACCGACAGCGGCAACTACATTCTCGATTGCGCGTTTGGGTCCATTCCCGATCCGGAGGATCTGGACGAAGCGCTGAAGCTGATCCCGGGCGTGGTCGAGAACGGATTGTTCATCGGCATTGCCGATCTTGCCATCGTTGCCGGGCCGAGCGGCGTCGACATCATCAGCACCGAGTGAGAGTGACCATGTTTGATATTCTGAAGCGGCTTAGCGTCTCAATTTTCTTTGCAGCACTTTTTGCTTTTGCCGCTGCTGCCGAGCCCCCGGCCGCCGATCCCGCGCGCGTTGCCGCCGCGAAAGACATGATGGAAGCAACGGGGGTGATGAAGCAGATGGACAGCATGGTCGCCGCGATGGGTGAGGGCTTCCGCAACGGCGCTGCCGATGCTTCCGGTGCCGCGAAGGCCGAGGAAGCGGGGCAGGAGTTCGACCGCCACATGAAGCGGCTGATGTCCTACCGCGAGCAGATGGTTGATGACTTCGCCGTGCTCTATGCCAAGCGCTTCACTGTCGATGAGCTCAAGTCGATCGCCGATTTCTACCGCTCGCCGACGGGCGCCAAGTTCATCGCGGCGATGCCCGAGCTGATCCAGGACGGCGCCGAGATCGGCATCAAGTACAGCCGCCTGGCCGTTGACGATGAAGCCGCGCACAAGCCGCTGCCCCAGTAGTAGCCGAGGCCGATCCTGAGCAGGCGCCCGCATGAGCCAATTCGACTACGATTTGTTTGTGATCGGCGCGGGGTCGGGCGGCGTGCGCGCGGCGCGCGTCGCTTCGGGCTACGGCGCCAGGGTCGCGATCGCGGAGGAGTATCGCGTCGGCGGCACCTGCGTGATCCGCGGCTGCGTCCCCAAGAAGATCCTCGTGCTCGCAAGCCGCTGTGCCGACGACATCGAGGATGCGCGCGGGTTTGGCTGGACGCTTGATGCGCCGAAGTTCGATTGGGCAGCCCTGATCGCGGCCAAGGACAGGGAGATCGCGCGCCTGGAAGCCATCTACAAGACGGGGCTGGCGGCGGCGAAGGTTGAGACCATCGAGGAGCGGGCAACCGTCACCGGCGCCAACGCGGTGACGCTCTCCGAGTCGGGGCGCAGCATCACCGCCGGCAAGATCCTCATCGCCACGGGCGGCGCCCCGACACTGGGCAAGCCCATTCCCGGCATCGAGCACGTCATCACCTCGAACGAAGCGTTCAACTTGAAGCGCCTGCCGCAGTCCATCATCATCGCCGGCGGCGGCTATGTCGCCGTCGAGTTCGCCGGCATCTTCTCGCATCTCGGCGCCAAGACCACGCTCGTCTACCGCGGCGACAAGATATTGCGCGGGTTCGACGAGGACCTCCGCGACCAACTCATCGCGGCCTACACCAGGCAGGGCATGCGCTTCGTTACCGAGCGCGTGTTCACGCGCATCGACAAGACGGCGGACGGGCTCGTCGGTCATCTCTCGGACGGCACCACGCTTCAAGCCGAAGCGATCATGTTCGCCGTCGGGCGCGCGCCCAACACGGCGGGCCTCGGCCTCGACAAGGTTGGCGTGGAGCTCGGATGGAACGGCCACGTGGTCGTCAACGAGTACTCGAAATCCTCGGTCGACAGCATTTTTGCCGTCGGCGACGTGACCGGCCGCGCGGCGCTCACGCCCGTCGCCATCCGCGAGGGGCACGCATTTGCCGACACCGAGTTCGGCAGCAAGCCGCGCATGGTCGAGCACGACTTCATCCCCACCGCGGTTTTCTCAACCCCCGAGATCGCGACCGTCGGTCTGCCCGAGCACGTGGCGCGCGAACGTTGCGGCGGCGTGAATATCTACAAGGCGGCGTTCCGCCCCCTCAAGGCCACCATGTCCGGGCGCGAGGAGCGCACGTTCATGAAGCTCGTCGTCGATGCGGAGAGCGACAAAATCGTCGGCTGCCACATGCTGGGCGAGGATGCGGGCGAGATCATCCAGATGGCGACGATCGCGGTGCGCCTCGGCGCCACGAAGGCCGATTTCGACGCCACCATGGCGCTGCATCCAACAGCGGCGGAGGAGTTCGTGACGCTGCGCGAGAAGTGGATGGCGCCGACCGAGGCGGCGGGTTGACGCTCTCCATTGGCGTTTCCAATTGCCGCCGTTTGCCTTCCAATTGCCTTTCAATTCCTTTCCGATTCGCCGTCCCGATTGCCGTCCGATTGCCGCCCATTGACGCTCTGCAGTTGAAAGGCAATTGGCGCGGTGCTACGCCCGCGGCGTTCGCGGGAGGGGTCATGCGGCTCAAGGACAAAATAGCGCTCGTCACCGGCTCGGCGGCCGGAATCGGGCTCGCGGTAGCCAAGTTGTTCGCGGCGGAAGGCGCTCACGTCTACATCACCGACGTCGACGGGGAAGGCGCGGCCAAGGCCGCAGCCGCTGTAACCGCCGCCGGCCACAAGGCCACCGCCATGACGGTCGACGTCTCGCGCGGGCAGGACGTCTCCGCGCTCATGCGCCAGATCGACCAGCAGCACCGCCGCCTCGACGCCGTCGTCAACAACGCGGGCATCAACATCCGCACCGACTTCCGCAACATGTCTGACGCCGACTGGGTCAAGCTGCGCGAGGTGAACCTCGACGGCATCGTGCGCATCGCGCGCGACGCATTTCCACTGATGAAGGCATCAGGTAGCGCCTCGCTCGTCAATCTCGCTTCGATCATGGGGCACCGTGGCATGCGCACGCTCGCGGCCTATGGTGCCACCAAGGGTGCCATCTCGGCGCTGACGCGCGGGCTCGCGGTGGAATTCGGGCCCTACAACATCCGGGTCAACGCGCTGGCCCCGGGCTTCATCGAAACGGCTTTGACCGAGCGCGTGCTGCGCGTGAAAGCCTTCTCCGACGCGCTGCTCGAGCAAACGCCGCTCAATCGTTTTGGAACGGCGGAAGACGTGGCGCATGCGGCGCTATTCCTCGCGTCCTCCGAATCGTCGTTCATCACCGGCGCCGAAATCGCGGTCGATGGCGGCATGGCAGCGGCTTTGTAACCGTGAGCCCTCCGCGCATAAAAAAGGGCCGATCGCTCTCGCGACCGGCCAACATTTGCAAGCTATGGTTCGATAATGAGGAAGCTTACTTGTTCAGGGCCTTGTCGACGGCCTTCGCGCCTTCCTTGGCAGCGTCTTTGACCTTGCCGACCCCGACCTGAACGTTGCCCTTGATCTGCTGTGCGTCGCCTTCGGCCTCGAGGTTCTCATTGCCGGTGACGCGGCCGACGCCTTCCTTGACCTTGCCGATAGCTTCGTTGGCGTAGCCTTTGGCCTTGTCGGTTGTGCTGCTCATGTCATCCTCCATCAAACGTGCCCCGGGGGGTGGGGCGTCGCGGAGGTAACGCACTAATTTACTGAAGGTTCCCGTGCCAGATGCGGCGTTAACGCGTCTGTCAGGTGCCCGCGACGGTCTCGGCAACCAGTGAATCGACGACGCCCGTCAGCGCTTCATCGGTGCTTGCCCCGCCCGCAATCATCTTCTCGTAGAGCGCCACCTGGCGGTCGGCGCTGGTGCCCCCAGTTGCGATCTTGAGCGCGTGGCGCACCTCCTTCTCGCAGCCGAGCACGGCTGCATCCTCGGCGATGAGGTCGAGCAGCTCGTCGATGAGGGACGCGAACGGCACGAGCTTGCCCTTGCCGAAATCGAACAGCGTCTCCTTCACGCTGTAGCGCTGCGCGCGCCACCGGTTCTCCTCAATGAGGAAGGCTGGATAGGAACGCCATTTCTGGTTATCGCGACGGAGGCGATAGAGCATGCGCAGGATGCACACGTAGAGCGCCGCGATCGAGATCGCGTCTTCCATCCGCGTGCAAACATCGGTGATGCGCATTTCGAGCGTTGGAAATTTTCCCGACGGCCGCATGTCCCACCAGATCTTGGTTGCGTCCTCGATGATGCCGTTGCTCACAAGCACATCGACCGTGCGCTGGAACTCGCCGAAGCTTTCGAAGCGCTGCGGCAGCCCGGTGCGCGGCAGCTCGTAGAAGACGGCGAGACGGTAGCTCTTCAGCCCGGTGTCTTCTCCTTGCCAGAACGGCGATGACGTCGAGAGCATGAGGAGGTGGGGCAGGAAATAGCGTGCCTGGTTCATCAGATCGATGCGCAGCTCGTCGTCCTCGATACCGGCGTGGACGTGCATCCCGCAAATTGCGAGCCGCCGGCCTATGCCGGCGAAGTCGCGCGCCAGCGCCTGATAGCGCGCTTTCGGCGTGGTCTCGAGCGTCGAGCGGTCGGCGAACGGGTGGGTGGACGCCGCGATCGGCGCCAGGCCGAAGTCGCTCGCGATGCCGGCAATCGTCCGGCGCAGGTGGGCAAGCTCGCTGCTGGCGGTCTTGAAGTCGCGGCAGACGCTGGTGCCGACCTCGATCTGCGAACGGAAGAATTCGGGCGCCACCTGCTTGCCGAGCGCTGCCTCGCAGGCCTCCATCAGGGCCGCGGGCGCTGCACCAAAGCCACGGGTCGCAAGGTCGACGAGGTGGTACTCCTCCTCGATCCCGAATGTGAAGGTTGGCTCTTTCAGGCTCATTCCGCGCTCACTACATGCGGGTACGCGAGTTTACGAAGCGGTGCACAAAACCGCCCGCGAAGGCCGCCCTGGCGTGTATGCAACTCCTTGATGGGGCCGCTGGTCTCGTTGGCGAGGGTAGCCTATAAAGCTTTCGCAAATGGCATAACGCCTTCAAGGCGATGCGGCGCCAAGCCTGGATCGGCTGACGTCGCCGGCACCTCAAAAGCAGGTGCGGTGGAGAAAGACTATGGCGGCACCCTGGACCCCCGACAGCTGGCGATCGAAGGCGATCGTGCAGGTGCCCGAGTATCCCGACAAGGCGGCGCTCGCCAATGTCGAGGGGAAGCTCGCGTCCTATCCGCCGCTGGTGTTTGCCGGCGAGGCGGACAAGCTGAAGTGTGCGCTCGCCGAGGTGGCGGCGGGAGAAGCGTTCCTGCTGCAAGGTGGCGACTGCGCTGAGAGCTTCAGCGAGCACAGTGCCAACCACATCCGCGAGCTATTCCGCGTCTTCCTGCAGATGGCCGTCGTGCTGACCTATTCCGGCGGGTTGCCCGTCGTGAAGGTCGGCCGCATTGCAGGCCAGTTCGCCAAACCGCGCTCCTCCCCGACCGAGAAGCGCGGCGAAGCGGAGCTGCCGAGCTATCGCGGCGACATCATCAATGGCGAAGGGTTCACCAGCGCCGAGCGGATCCCGGATCCGCAGCGCCAGCTCGACGCCTATCGCCAATCGGCGGCGACGCTCAATCTGCTGCGCGCCTTCTCCGAAGGCGGCTATGCCAGCCTCGACAATGTGCTGCGCTGGCTGCTCGATTTCGAGCAGAAGAGCCCGTTCGGCAAGAAGTATCGCGAGATGGGCGAGCAGATCCAGACGGCGCTGCGCTTCATGCGCTCGTGCGGCGTAACGTCGACGACGGTGCCCGCGCTCGGGCGCACGTCGTTCTACACCAGCCACGAAAGCCTGCTGCTCAACTACGAGCAGGCGCTGGTGCGCCGCGACGAGGCGGGCGGCACGCAGAACTGGTACGCAACTTCCGGCCACATGCTGTGGATCGGCGACCGAACGCGTCAGCCTGACAACGCCCACGTCGAGTTCCTGCGCGGCATTCGCAATCCGATCGGCGTCAAATGCGGCCCATCGCTCGAGCCCGATGGCCTCGTGCGGCTCATGGACATCCTGAACCCGACCGACGAGCCGGGTCGCCTGACGCTCATCTGCCGGTTCGGGTCCGACAAGGCCGAGAAGCATTTGCCCAAGCTCATCCGCGCGGTGCGCAAGGAAGGCCGCACGGTCGTGTGGTCCTGCGATCCCATGCACGGCAATACAATCAGCGCAGCGAACGGCTACAAGACCCGGCCCTTCGAGCGCATCCTCAAGGAGGCGGAGACGTTCTTCGACGTGCATCGTGCAGAGGGCACGCACGCGGGCGGCATCCACGTAGAGATGACAGGCTCGCCCGTGACCGAGTGCACGGGCGGCGCGTCGGCGAACATCTCCGAGGCGCAGCTCAAGGACCGCTATCACACGTTGTGCGATCCCCGTCTCAATGCGGACCAGGCACTCGAGCTTGCCTTCCTGATCGCGGAGCGCCTGAAGCAGGACCGCGAAGCCTCAGGACAGCCCACGCGGCCGATCTCCGCGGTCGGCTGATTAGGGCCGCTCGCATTTACTCGACGCCGGCGCGGATTCGCCGGCGATTTCGGGCTTAAGGTCGTTCCATGGCCACATCCGCTTCAACGCGCCTCAAAATCGCGCTCGCGCAGGCAAACCCGACCCTGGGCGATCTCGACGCCAACGCGGCAAAGCTCATCGCGATGCGCGCGCGCGCAGCCGAGCTCGGCGCCGATATCGTGGTGTTTCCCGAGCTGTTCATCACCGGGTATCCGCCCGAGGATCTGGTCCTCAAGCCAGCATTTCAAGCCGCGGCGCGGCGCCGGGTCGAGGTGCTTGCGCGTGAGCTTGGCCCGGGTCCCGCTGTGCTCGTCGGCACGGTCTGGCCCGACGGGGGCAAGGTCTACAATGCGGTAGCGCTGCTCGATGGCGGCAAGGTTTCAGCCGTGCGCTACAAGGTCGAGCTGCCGAACTATGGCGTGTTCGACGAGAAGCGCGTCTTCGCGGCGGGACCGCTGCCTGAGCCCATCGATACGCGCGGGGTTTCTATCGGTGTGCCGATTTGCGAGGACATCTGGGTTCCCGACGTCTCGCGCTATCTCGAGGCGAATGGCGCGCAGATCTTGATCAGCCCCAACGGCTCGCCGTTCGACTGGACAAAACCAGGCGTGCGCCGCGACAGGGCGCAAGCCCGCGTCGCCGAAACCGGGCTGCCGCTGATTTATGTCAACCAGGTTGGCGGCCAGGACGAGCTGGTGTTCGACGGCGCCTCGTTCGCGCTCAACGCCGACGGCAAGCTTGCGGCGCAGCTGCCGGCCTGGGAGGAGACGGTCGCGATCACCGAATGGCGCAAAGATGAGCGCGGCTGGATCTGCGAGCCGGGGCCGCTCGCGACGATCGAGGAGGGCGATGCCTCGGCGTATCAGGCCTGCGTGCTCGGACTGCGCGACTACGTGGAGAAGAACGGATTTCCCGGGATCATCCTCGGGCTGTCGGGCGGTGTCGACAGCGCGCTCGTCGCCGCGCTCGCAGTCGATGCGCTCGGCGCAAAGCGCGTGCGCGCGGTGATGATGCCCTACCGCTATACCTCGGATGCGAGCTTGCGCGATGCGGCTGCCTGCGCCAAGGCGCTTGGCATGCGCTACGATACGGTGCCGATCGAGCCGGCAGTCGCGGGGATAACTGAGGCTCTCGGCGAGGTGCTCGCGGGGACCAAGCCCGATGCCACCGAGGAGAACATCCAGGCGCGCGCGCGGGGATTAATCCTCATGGCCCTGTCGAACAAGTTCGGGGGCATGGTGGTGACAACGGGGAACAAGTCGGAGATATCCGTCGGATATGCCACGCTTTATGGCGACATGAACGGCGGGTTTAACCCCATAAAAGATCTCTACAAGATGGAAGTGTACCGTTTGGCGCGCTGGCGCAATTCCCACCTCCCAACAGGCGCTCTCGGCCCCGCGGGCGTCGTGATCCCCGAGACGATTCTCACCAAGGTCCCGACCGCTGAGCTGCGCCCCAACCAGACCGACCAGGACTCGCTGCCGCCCTATCCCGAGCTCGATGACATCCTGTCCTCCCTCGTCGAGCACGAGCGTCCGCTCGCGGAGATCGTGGCACGCGGACATGCGGCGGAGACCGTCAAAAAGGTCGAGCGAATGCTCTACCTCGCCGAATACAAACGACGGCAAGCGGCGCCCGGCGTGAAGATTTCATCGCGGAACTTCGGCCGCGACCGCCGCTATCCCATCGTGAACAAGTTTCGCGAGGACCTCGCGGACACCTGCGAGCAACGTGCGCTCAACGCGCCTGCCGCAGAGCACTCCTCCAAAAAAAGCTCTTAACGCTTCGTTGGCGCGCTCTGCTCGATTGCGCGCAAAACTGAGCGTCGTTTTCTGCTCGGCGGCAGAGCTTTGCAGGTTTTCTTCGTTCTCTCGCAATGCGACGACGGCGATCGTTGCTCAGTGATTCTGCGTCAGTGATTTTGAGCCCAGTGCGTCCGGGCATTCTTCGACGCGTCACACGAATCAGTTCACAACTAGTCGGTGCAGCGTCGCGGCCAAAAAGGCTTCGAGTTTCAATCCGTTATCGCGGATTTGCGTCCAACATAGCGGAAGAGACAAAGGCGGGGACGAGCATGCTTCCGGTGAAATGGGCAAGCACCATCTGGCTTGGCGCAGCCGTTGCGTCGCTGTGGCTTGCAACTGCTCCCGCGACAGCCGGCTCTGACGACGACTGCTGCGGTGATCTCGAGCAGCGCATCGCCGACCTCGAAGGAACGACCGCTCGCAAGGGCAACCGCAAGGTCAGCCTGACGGTTTCGGGTTGGATCAACGAAGCGATCTTCGCCTGGGACGACGGCGCTCAATCGGATGCTTACATCGCAACCAATGCGGTCGAGCAATCGCGCTTCCGCTTCGTCGGCGAAGGCAAGATCAACAAGGACTGGACGGCCGGCTACGTGTTCGAGATCGGTGTGCAGGGACATCCGTCGAACCAATTCAACCAGGACTCTGAGCACTCGGCGAGCGCCAACGACGTCAATCGCGACGGGCGCGTCATCGTGCGCAAGAGCAACTGGTTCTTCAAAAGCAAGACATATGGCCAGGTCGCGCTGGGGCTCAACGCCATGGCCACCTACCACATGCTCGACGACGCCGACCCGACGCTGACGCGCAACGTCAACGATTCAGAAGGTGCGGCGATCTTCCTTGCCGCGTTCCGAGTGCGCATCAACGGCCAGTTCGTCAACGGCCTGCGTTGGGTCGATGTTCTGCGCGGCTTTAACAATTCCACGCCTGGCGATGGCTCGCGGCGCGAGGTCATCCGCTACGACACTCCAGTGTTTAAAGGATGGTCGGCCGCCACCGCATGGGGCGAGGATGACGTCTGGGATGGCGCAATTGCCTACAAGGACGATTGGGGTGATTTCACCATCGTCGGCAGGGCCGGCTATGGACGCAGCAACGACCCCGGCTTCGCTTGGCCAGGTCCCACGCCGTTTGTCGTCGGCGGAACGGCGTGCATATCCGGCTCGTCGCCTGCAAGCTCGCTGCCGAACTTCCTGTGTCAGTGGGGGGGCGCCGCCGCCACTGTGTGGCACATCCCGACCGGTCTCTTCCTCTACGGTGGCTGGGGCACGATGAACGTGACGACGGATCACGTGTTCAGGCCCGGCACCGAATTCCTGTCGAACAGCTCAGTTTGGTTCCTACAGCCCGGAATCGAGAAAAAGTGGTCTTCGCTCGGCAAGACGGTGTTCTTCGGAGAGTACCGCCACGACAGCCCCGGCTCGAACCCGAACCGCACCGTCGATGCTGAAGTCAACTTCTGGCAGGCGGGCGTCATCCAGAACTTCGAGAACGCCGACATGAATCTCTACCTCGTCTATGAGTATGCGAATGGCGAGGTCACCGGCAACGCCGCCACCGTGGCGACCGGCGCGCCGATTGGCACCAACAAGCTCGACGCGTTCCAAGAATTGATTGCGGGCGCGAAAATCAACTTCTGACGCCGCTCGGAATAACGTCCCCTTGAGTTATCGCACGGCACCTCTATACGGTGGCACCGATCCCCGTCTGGAACCGCTGCGAGCCGCAATAAATGCCGGTCACCGTCCGCTTCGCGCCAAGCCCAACGGGCCGGCTTCACGTCGGCAATATCCGCACCGCCGTTCTCAACTGGCTGTTTGCGCGAAAGCAGGCCGGAACGTTCTGGCTGCGGCTCGACGACACCGATGTGCAGCGCTCCACCGAAGCCTTCGCGGAGGGCATCCGCGAGGATCTGCGCTGGCTTGGGCTCATCTGGCAGCGCGAGGAGCGCCAGTCCGCGCGCGTGGCGCGCTATGAGGCGGCGGCGGAGAAGCTCAAGAAAAAAGGCCGGCTCTATCCCTGCTACGAGACGGAGGATGAGCTCGACCGCAAGCGCAAGCGCCAGCTCGCCCGCGGAATGCCGCCCATCTACGACCGCTCAGCTCTGAAGCTCGATGAAGCGGAAAGATCGAAGCTCGAATCCGAAGGGCGCCGTCCGCACTGGCGCTTTCGCCTCAACAACAGCGAAGGCGGTCTGGCACCTTTGCCGACGATCGTGTCGTGGAACGATCTGATCCGCGGCGACCAGACGGTCGACATCGGCTCGCTGTCCGATCCGGTCGTGATCCGCGCCGACGGCACATTCCTCTACACGTTCACGAGCGTCGTCGACGATGCCGACCTTGGCATCACCCACGTCATCCGCGGCGAGGATCACGTCACCAACACGGGCGTGCAGATCGAGCTGTTCGAGGCGATGGGGCACGAGCCGCCGGCCTTCGCCCACCACAGCCTGCTTGTTGGCGCTGACGGGCACGCCTTGTCGAAGCGGATGGGTGCCCTGTCGATCGAAAGCCTGCGCGCGGCGGGCGTCGAGCCGATGGCGGTTGCGAGCTACACCGCCCTGATCGGCACCTCCGATGCTATCGAGGCGCATGCAAATCCGGACGAGCTCGCCAAGCTGTTCGCGTTCGAGAAGATATCGCTGGCGTCGGCGCGATTCGATCCCGAGGAGCTCAAGGGCCTCAGCGCCCGGATGCTGCACAAGCTCCCCTACGAGGCCGTGTCCGCACAGTTGAAAGCACTGGGCGTTGAAGGCGGCCCGGAATTCTGGAACGCTGTGCGCGGCAACCTCTCGGTGCTCGCCGATGCGCCCAAGTGGTGGCGTATCGTTGCGGGCGACGTCAGCGCGTCAAGTGAAGACGCGGAGCTCACGACACAGGCGGCGGCGCTGCTTCCACCCGAGCCTTGGGACGACACGACCTGGGATACGTGGATCGCGAGTGTGAAGGTTGCGACGGGGCGCAAGGGACGCGCGCTGTTTCACCCCTTAAGGCTGGCGCTGACCGGCGTCGAAGACGGTCCCGAATTGAAGGTGCTGCTGCCGCTGCTGGGCCGCCGGAAAGTGGAACAGCGGCTGCTAGGCCGCCCGGCCTGATTTTGCGGCCGCGTTTAGTGCATGGACGGAACGCCGGCGAAATCCGATTTGCGCATGTAGGCCGCGGGAAACGGATGCCCCTGCGGCAGCGCCCAGGGCCCATGACGCACCAGACGAAAGCCCTGGCTGTCGAAGAACCCGATCGAGTTGAGCGTCGCGGCGACCTCGAGTGCGCGGAAGCCGGCGTCGCGCACCTGACCCTCGATGTGCTCGAGCATTTGATGTCCAATGCCTTCGCCCGTGAACATCGGGCGCACGCTAAGTGCAATGAGCCGCGCGGTTGGGCTGCGCTCCTCGCCCCGGCTCCACGCGCCGGTACCGACCATTTCACCGCCCATCCAAGCCGTGATGGCGTGATTGCCGAGCAAGAGGTCCCCATAGAGGGGGCTGCGCACGAATGCGACGAGCGCCGCAATATCGTCGGGCGAATAGAACTCCACCGCTGCGCGTGTGAAGGCGGCGGCGTGGATGTAGCGGGCCGTCGAGAGATCATCGACGGCCAAGGGCCGCAACGTCAGCATCTGTGCAAGAAGTTCTGGTTGGCGCGGTGCCTGCATAGACCAGTTCGCCCTTTTGGAGGTATCGCGATTCGTCCGACACGTGCGCTTGTGGGAGGCATAAGTCGAGGCATGCCTGCATGGTTTGCTGCACGCTCGCCCGTCAGTGAGGCTGAGTTTCGGGCTCTGATCTCGCTTCCCATCCATTCGCGCCCGCAGCACTCGGGGCGCCGGTTGCGCTGGTGGCACCTGTTTCGGCGCGCTTGCCGCCATTGGGCGCGTCATCCGGCACGAACTCGGCCTCTTTACACGAGCAGCCGTGCACCAGCTCTTTGCGGTAGCGGAACGCGGTCTTGAGGCTCGTGTAGGGCTCCTGCGTCCGCAACGCCACCGATTGATCGACGGTCGCGCCGGGGTTTTGATAGTAGTAAAGCTCGACCGGCGCAGCGCACTTTGATTGGCACACGGACGCGTCCTGCTGGAAGTGGCTCGGCAGCGTCGAGAAGCTCACCGGAAAATAGAAGCCGTCACACAGCCGCACGCAAACGGTCCGGTAGGTCGCGCCGTTGGAGGGTGCACCCGAGTAGGGCTGTTGCCAGGCATTGCCGGCACCGCCACCACCGCCGCCTTCCTCGTCCTGCCAAATCGACGCCACGCCGCCGCGGTCCTGGCGCCGCGCCTCCTGCGCGTAGTTGGCGCCGCAGTTGTTGCGCGCGAGTTCGCGCACGATGTCGTCGCGATAGGAGCGCTCCGAGGAGTTGATGATTTGCTGGCGCTGCCCTTCGAGGTCGCTCATCTGGCGCTGCGCGTTCTCTTTTTGCTGCGCAAGGTCGACGCACGTGCGCGTGCGCCGCAGCGATTTTGAGAACAGGAAATATTCATAGCACTGGCGCCGTTGCAGCTCCTGATCGCTCGTCTGCTCGGTCTGCTCGGCTTGGCGGATTTGAGCCTCGACTTGCGGCAGGAGGTTGCGTGACTGGCCGGAACGCTGGCCGTCCTGCACGAGGCGCTGCTCGAGTTGCAGACAGATCGGATTTTTGGTCGACCAGTTTGCCGTCGGCGGTGCCGCTGGAGGTGCGCCTTGCGCCCCCGGCGGTCCGGGGTCGCCAATTCGCGGCGGCTGATCGGGCGGGGGCTCACGGTACACTGGCTCCTCCGGAACGGGGGGCCGGTCCGGCTCGGGAGCGCTCCACGGCCACCAGCCTTGCGCGAGCGCCGGGCTTGCGGAGAAAGCGAGCGCCGCCGCCAGCGCGAGCGCGAAGCGGTGCGACCGTCTCGCAGCAAATTTCTGCTTTTTGCTTATTGGTTTCGTCATGTCGCCGAGAGGCTCGCGCAGGGCGTTTGGGATGCAACTATGACGGTCAGGGGATAGGGGGTCAATGCGGGAGAATTGGGGCACCAAACTCGTCTATCCCAAAGGCAGATATAGGGAAACACCAGTGCATCGCGGCGCGAACGCGCGCTTGACGGCGACGGGCCAACTCGCTCATAAGGGCCCCATGAAGCGGACTTCGATGACACGCGCCGTCAACTGTGGTTGCGGCATTATTATTTCGAGCTAGCAACATCGCTGGCGCGCGGCCCGCTTCTTTGCCCAAAGCCTGAGACAGAGAAACGCCCACGCCAGCGGCCCGCTGGACGGTTAGGGAATTCTCATGGCCGACGTGCATCCATTGATGCTCTACAACACGCTGACGCGCCGCAAAGAGCAGTTCGTGCCGCTCGATGCCGGCAACGTGCGCATGTATGTATGCGGCCCGACCGTCTACGATTATGCCCATATCGGCAACGCGCGCCCGATCGTCGTCTTCGACATGCTGTTCCGCCTGCTGCGCGACATGTACGGCGCCGATCACGTTACGTATGTGCGCAACATCACTGACGTCGACGACAAGATCAACGCCCGCGCAGCCGAGGAGGGCGTGCCGATCCGCGAGCTGACCGAGCGCACGGCCAAGCAGTTCCACGACGACATCAAGGCGCTGGGCGTGCTCGAGCCGACGGCAGAGCCGCGCGCCACCGAGCACATCGCCGAGATGCGGCAGCTGATCGAAGCGTTGCTCGCCAACGGTCACGCTTATGTCGCCGAAGACCATGTGCTGTTCGATGTCCCCTCCATGCCCGACTACGGCCGGCTTTCGAACCGCTCGCTCGATGAGATGGAAGCAGGCGCCCGTGTCGAGGTGGCGCCCTACAAGAAGGATCCCATGGACTTCGTCCTGTGGAAACCTTCCAAGAAGGGCGAGCCGTCGTGGCCTTCGCCGGCCGGGATAAAGGCGCCGGGTCGCCCGGGCTGGCACATCGAGTGCTCCGCGATGGCGGGCAAGCTCCTCGGCGACGTGTTCGACATCCACGGCGGCGGCATCGACCTGGTGTTCCCCCACCACGAGAACGAGATCGCGCAGTCGCGTTGCGCGCACGGCACCGACGTGATGGCGCGCTTCTGGCTGCACAACGGCTTCCTGCAGGTCGAAGGCGAGAAGATGAGCAAGTCGCTCGGTAACTTCATCACGATCCACGATCTGCTGCGGGATTGGTCGGGCGAGGTGATACGTTTCAACATGCTCCGTACGCACTATCGTCAGCCGATCGACTGGACCCAAAAGGGGCTCGAGGAATCGCGCGCGACACTCGAGCGGTGGGGAGAGATCAGCGACAACGTCGGTGGCGAGGTTGGCAAAGGTTGGCTGCCTAGCGCTGAGATCGTCGATGCACTGCGCGACGATCTCAATACCCCTCTCGCCATCGCCCGGCTGCACGAGCTTGCCAAGGAGGCAAAGGGCGGCTCCGACGCAAACGCGCAGCTGTGGCTCGCCTCGGCGAAATTCATGGGCTTTGATGTCGACCGCTGGCATTCCTCCACCAAGAGCGCCGATCTGATCGAGGCAACTGACCCCGATTTCGCCGCGCAGGTGAAGCAGCTCGTCGCGGCGCGGAGCCAGGCGCGCAAGGCCAAGGACTTCAAGGAGAGCGATCGCATTCGCGATGAGCTGACTGCCTTGGGCATCACGCTCAAGGATTCCAAGGATCCCGCGAGCGGCGAGATTACGACGACGTGGGAGGCGCGCGCCTCAAGCGCCGCGCAGGCCTCGCGATGACTCGTACTTTTCTACCTGGCGGTGAAGATCGCCGTCGTCGTGCTGGCCTTCTGGCTGGAGGCACGCAGCTTTGGCTACCTGTGAGTTCATGATGAGCAAAGAACGGCTGTATCTGTTCGACACCACGCTGCGCGCCCGTTCGCGCGCATGCGAATCGCGCCGAGCACGAACAAACAGAAGGGATGCCGTCGCGCAGGCGACAGGTAAACCGCTATGAGCAAAGAACGGCTGTATCTGTTCGATACCACGCTGCGCGACGGCGCGCAGACGACGGGCGTCGATTTCTCGGTCGCCGAGAAGCGCCGCATCGCCGCTGTGCTCGACGATCTCGGCGTCGATTACATCGAGGGCGGCTACCCCGGCGCGAACGCGACGGATACGCAGTTCCTGTCGGAATCGCCGAATCTCAAGACCGCGCGCATGACCGCCTTCGGCATGACGAAGCGCCCCGGGCGCTCGGTGTCGAACGACCCCGGATTGCAGGCCGTCCTTGCCTCGCGCGCCAACGCGATCTGTCTCGTGTCCAAGGCGTGGGACTATCATGTGCGCGTGGCGCTCGGCATAACGAACGAGGAGAACCTCGAGGCGCTCGACCAGTCGGTGAAGGCAATCGTGAAATCTGGACGCGAGGCGCTGATCGATTGCGAGCATTTCTTCGACGGCTACAAGGGCAACCAGGATTACGCGATTGCCATGGCGCGAACCGCCTTCGATGCGGGGGCGCGCTGGGTGGTGCTGTGCGACACCAACGGCGGGACTCTGCCGCACGAAGTCGAGGGCATCGTCGGCGCGGTCGCAAAGGTGGTCCCAGGCGCCCAGCTCGGCATCCATACCCACAACGACACCGGCAACGCCGTCGCCAACTCGCTGCTTGCGGTGCGCGCAGGCTGCCGGCAGATCCAGGGCACCCTCAACGGCATCGGCGAGCGTTGCGGCAACGCGAATTTGACGTCGATCATCCCGACGCTGCTGTTGAAGGGCGAGTTCGCTAATCATTTCGAGACGAAGGTCACGCCCGAGCGCCTGCGCACGCTGACGCACGCGAGCCGCGTGCTGGACGAGGTGCTGAACCGTGCGTCCGACCGGCACGCGCCTTATGTGGGCGAGAGCGCCTTTGCGACCAAGGCGGGCATCCACGCCTCCGCCATCGTCAAGGAGCCGGCAACCTACGAGCACGTCGCGCCCGAAAGCGTCGGCAATCAGCGCCACCTGCTCGTCTCCAAGCAGGCCGGCAAGTCGAACATCCTTGCCTCTATCGAGCGCCTCGGTATCGCGGTCGAGAAGGATGACCCGCGCGTCGGCGCGCTGCTGGATGAAGTCAAATCGCGCAAATCGGCCGGCTATTCCTACGAGGCGGCGGAAGCGTCCTTCGAGCTACTCGCGCGCCGCATGCTGGAGCGGGTGCCGCGCTATTTCACGGTCGACAGCTTCCGAGTCATGGTCGAGCAGCGCCACAACGCCCGCGGCAAGCTTGTCACGGTCTCGGAGGCGACCGTGAAGGTCTACATCAACGGCGATAACGAGCCGCTGTGGTCCGTGGGTGAAGGCAATGGTCCGGTCAACGCGCTCGATACGGCGCTGCGCAAGGATTTGGGCCGCTATCAGAAGCACATCGAGGGCGTTGAACTCGTCGACTACAAGGTGCGTATCCTCACGGGCGGCACCGAGGCCGTGACGCGCGTGCTGGTCGAGAGCCACGATACGATGAGCGGCGAACATTGGTTTACGGTCGGCGTGTCGCCCAACATCATCGATGCGAGCTTCGAGGCTCTGCTCGACTCGATCAACTACAAGCTTATGAAGGACAACGCACAGGCCGCGTAAGCGATCAGGCCACGCCGCCCATCAGGCGCTTGACCCACGGCACCAGCGCCAGCAGCACGAGCGTTGCGAGGCCGACAAACACGGCCTGCTGGAGAAAGAGTATCGCCAGCGCGTGCGGGTCGGTCGCGGTGTAGCCGCCGCCAAGGATGCCGGCGAGCTTATTGCCCCAGGCGGCAGCCAGGAACCACACGCCGAGAATGAGCCCCACGAGGCGCGTCGGCACCAGCTTGGTCATGAGGCTCAGGCCGACCGGACTGAGGAAGAGTTCTCCGACCGTCTGCAGGAAGAACAGTCCGACGAGCCACAGCGGACTGATGCGGCCTTCCGCGGTTGCCAGAGCTGCCGGGACCATCAACAGGAACGACAGCCCGAGGAAAAATAGACCGAGCGTGAACTTCATCGGGCTCGACGGCTGCCGCGATCCAAAGTGCACCCAGGCCCACGCAAAGAAGGGTGCCAGCAGAATGACGAACAGCGCATTGAACGACAGGATCCAGGCGGAGGGGTATTCGATCCCGGCGACTTCGTTGCGCGTGAGCTGATCGGCGAACAGCGCGATCGTAATCCCGGCCTGCTCGAAGATCGCCCAGAAGAGCATCGAAGCAATGAAGAGCACGGCGATTGCAGCAAGGCGTCGGCTCTCAACGTCGGCGCGCGCGACGAAGAACGCGATCGCCCCCAACGGCACAAGCAGGAATATCGACCGCAGCCACTCAAATCCGGCGCGATCCGACAGGACGGTCAACGCCATCACGGCCAATGTTCCGGCGACGACCAGCCCGATCATCCCCAAGTTTGCCGTGCGACGCTCGGGCGGCGCCCCAAACCTCGCCAGGATGCTCGTCTGCCGGAGAAAGACGAGGAGGGCGATGGTCATCCCGACGCCAGCCGCGCCGAAACCCCAGTGCCAGCTCAACGCCGGATCGAAGCCGTGGCCTGCGAGCCATGACTTGAACATATCGCTCTGGGCGAGGAACGCGGTAATCAGCGGGGCAATGAGCGCTCCAATGTTGACGCTCATGTAGAAGATCGAGAAACCAGCGTCCCGTCGCGGGTCATTTTCCTCGTAGGTGCGCCCGACCATGGCCGAGATGTTGGGCTTGAATAGACCTGTGCCGATCGCGACGAGCGCAAGTCCGGCATAGAACGCTGTCATGCTGTGGACCGCGAGAGCGTAGTGGCCAAGTGCAATCAATGTGCCTCCGAACAGCACGGAGCGATGCGCGCCGAGATAGCGATCGGCGATGAAGCCGCCCGGTATCCCCAGCATATAGACGGCCATCGTGTAGTTGCCGTAGATGCGCGCGGCCTCAACGGTCGAGAGGCCCAACCCGCCGGCGGCGATCGGCGCGACGATGAACAGCGCCAGTATCGCGCGCATGCCGTAGTAGGAGAAGCGTTCCCACAGCTCGGTGAAAAACAGGGTCGTGAACGCGCGCGGATAGGGGACCAGTCCCAAACCAAACCCGAGCTCAGGGTTGGAGCTTCGGTCGGTTAGGTCATCGGGCCGGCGCCCATCATGCTGGTGAGGAGGATCGGACATCGCGCCGGGTCATTTGTTGCGCAATGCCGGCGCCGGCGCGAGCGAATTCTGACGCAGGCGCGTTGCTAAGTGGTCAGCGCACACGCCGCGCACGCCGCGCACGTACGATCGAGCGGTCAATGCGCCCAAGCAGCGGCATCGTCGCCAGGCACTTGCTGCGGCACATTGCCAGCGTCGCCTCCACCTCGGATGTCGGCACTGCCTCGCTGAAATAGAAGCCCTGCACCTCATCGCAGCCCGCCTGTGTGATGCACATGAAATGGTCGAGCGTCTCGATGCCCTCGGCGACGGAGGCGATGTGCAGGTTGCGGGCGAGCGCCGCCACGGCGCGCACGATCGCGAGGCAATCGGCGCGTTCGGGCATTCCCCGCACGAAGCTGCGGTCGATCTTGATCTTGTTGAAGGGGAAATTCTGCAGGTAGCTCAGGGACGCGAACGCCGTGCCGAAGTCGTCGAGCGCGACCTGCACGCCGAGCTCTTGCATCCGTCCCAGGATCGCCTGCGTGTTTGGAACATCACGCAGAAGCACGGTCTCGGTGACCTCGATCTCCAGCCGGCGCGGATCGAGCCCCGAGAGTTGCAAGGCGCGCTCCGTTGCCGCTACGAGGCGGCTGCCCTCGAACTGCACCGAGGACAGATTGACGGTGACCTTGGTGGGCTCAGCCCAGCTGGCCGCGTCCCGGCATGCCCGTTCCAGTGCCCACTCGCCGATGGGAACTATGAGGCCGGTTTGTTCGGCAATGGGAATGAACTCAGTCGGCCCAATGAGGCCGCGGCTGGGGTGATTCCAGCGCATCAGCGCCTCAAAGCTCGTCACCGAGCGCGATTTGAGGTTTATGATCGGCTGGTAGTGCAGCGCGAGCTCGCCCCGGTCGAGCGCGTATCTGAGATCGGCCTCGAGCCTTTGACGCTCCCTGATCTTTTGGTCCTCTTCGGGCTCGAAGAAGGCTAGGCCATTGCCGCCGCGCGATTTGCTTTTGTGTAGCGCTACCGCGGCGTTTTTCAAAAGGTCGTCGGCCGTCGTGCCGTTCTTGGGCGCCAGTGCGATGCCAAGGGCACCATGGACGTGCAACTTCTGACCCCTTACCTCGTGCGGCTGCTCGACGGCGCGCAATAGCCTTGCGGCGAGGCGCTCGGCATCGCTGTCGCGAAGCGCGTTTCGCTGCAGGACGGCAAACTCATCGCCGCCGAGGCGCCCCAGCAGATCGGGCGCGCGCACCGTTGCACGCAGCCTTCCCGCTACGCTGCGCAACAGCTCGTCGCCAATGGGATGGCCGTGGCCGTCATTGATCGATTTGAACTTGTCGAGGTCGACCAAGTGGAGCGCGATGATCTCGCCTGGTTTCCGCTTCTCCAGTGCGCGCGTCAGCTGCTCGCGGAAGTGAACCCGATTGGCGACCTCCGTTAGCCCGTCGTGGAGCGCCAGCCAGGCGATTTTCTGCTCCGCACGTCGCTTCTCGGTGATGTCCTCCTGCAGGTCGACGAACCCGCCGCCGGCAAGCGGCTGATTGGACACCTGAATGATGCGTCCATCGCGCAGCTCCTGAGAGTAGGAGAAGGTCTTGCCGAGCGCCAGCTGGGCGGTGTGGCGCGCGATCCATTGACGCTGGTTCTCGGTAGCCTGCTCGCACTCGCGTCCCGTTTGGTGACGTACGTGATATTGCACGATCTCGGAGAGCGGCGTTCCTGGGCGGGTGAGCTCCTCGGGAAGCTCGTAAATGTCGCGATACATCTTGTTGCAGACGATCAGTCGCTGCTCGGCGTCGAACATCGACAGCCCGCGCGCCATGTTATCGAGCGCGATCTCAAACCAGCCACTGAGCTGCTCGATCTCGTGCTTCTGACTGTCATTTCCCCCTGTGCCGAGACTGAGCGTCGACAACGCTCGGGCCAGATCGGTCCGCACGGCCAGATCGCGCGCCTCATCGCGGGCTCCGTCGGGCGTCGAGCGCGCGCCGGGCTTGCCCGCTGCCGCGGATGTCGGATCCCCGCGCATCGTTATCGGTTTTGCCGGGGATTTCACAAAATTGACCCTCGCTGCCTCTTATCCGGGCTGACTAGAGGGCGATTGGTAACGAGCGTCTTAAATTGTACGCATACCGGTAAGGGTTCGTATTAGGTCGTTAACGGACTATTGTTCGCGCGTTTTATCTTGGCGCGCGAGCAATTCGCGTGCCGCATCATCGGGGCCGAGATTGCCGGCCAGCACTTTGTCGGCGAGCGCATCCAAGGCTTGCCCGCCACCTTCGCGCACCCGTGCGGCAATAAGGTCGGCTGCGGCCCTGGCAATCAGATAACGCGCGCGCCGGCGCCGCCGCACGAGCGGACCATCCGCCTGGTTCTTGCGGCCGGCTTCCGCAATAGCGGCAACGAGCTCGGGCACCCCTTCGCCGGTGGTGGCTGTGGTCTTGAGGACGGGGACGTGCCCGGAACGATGCGCGCGCATGGAGAGCGCACTGATCAGCTGCTGCAGCGTGATCTCCGCGCCCTGCCGGTCGCCCTTGTTGACGACCATGATGTCGGCGATCTCGAGCAGCCCCGATTTCATCGCCTGTATGTCGTCGCCGAGCCCGGGCGCCGACATTACGATGCGAACGTCGGCGACCTCGGCCACGTCAATCTCGCTCTGCCCGGTGCCGACGGTCTCGAGAATGATGAGATCGCGGCCGGCAGCATCCAGTGCATCGATCACGCGGACGGCAGCCGGCGACAGGCCTCCCAGATAGCCGCGGCTCGCCAGCGAGCGCACGAACACGCCGTCATCGTCGAGTGCCGACGTCATGCGAACGCGATCGCCGAGGATGGCTCCGCCAGAAACGGGGCTCGACGGGTCGACGGCTATGACGCCTATGGTCGACCCTTGCGCGCGAACGTGCTCGATCACCGAATTGACCAAGGTCGACTTGCCGGCGCCGGGCGGCCCGGTGAAACCCACGACCAGGGCGCGGCCGAGATAGGGCTGCATCGCCTGGAGCAACAAGGGCGCCGCGGCCGACATTCGCTCAAGCTCGGTGATCGCGGTGGCTATTGCACGGCGCTCACCCTTACGCATGCGCTCGATCAGCGCGCCTGCGTCCTCGGCATCAACTGCCGCTCTCCTGGTCTTATGCTCGGTCATGGGCGGCTGATACGCGCAAATGGCAACGCGGCGCAAGCGGGGCGCGTTGCGTCATCCTCAAAGCTCTTTCGTCAGAACCACACTCCGGGCCACCTGTAGCGCGGTCGCATGGCGATGGGTCCGACGCCGACCAACGATATGCGCGGGCCTTCCTCGATGTCCAGCGGCGGCATGGGCGGCGTCTGCAAGGCGTTGAGTTGCGCGATGCGCGCCGCGGCCGGGGGGGGGCAACGCAGCATCGAGAGCTGCGGCACCTTGCGTGCGGGCACCGGCGGCAGCAGGTCGTCCGCGACGTTGCCGGTCGATGGATCGAAACGCGAGATGGCCGATGCAACGCCCAGTGCATCACCGATCATCAAGGCGGCAGCGCGATCGGCGGTAAATTCGCGCTCGCGCGGTAGCCAGAGTTGCAGCAGGTTCAGCAGCAGCGGCGTCAGCAGAAAGAGGCCCACTGTCAGCCACGAGACGAGCTCCTCGCCCGATATCAGCCGCCACAGATTGATCACGCCGAGCGCCAGCCCGACATAATAAACCGCCTGCGCGGCGCGCGTGACCCAGTCCGCGATGCTGAGCACGTAGAGATCGCCAAATCCGACATGACTCACTTCGCGCGCCAGCACGGCCGCGATCTCGCGCATGGTGAGCTGGCGGAGCAGTCCCTCGGTGACGGCGATGGCCGAGCGGTTGATGGTGCCGAGCGAGAAGGCCCCCAGCATGAAGCTCGGCACGACGTAGAGGTCGGGCGCGCGCGTCAACGCCGCCCGCTGCGCCAGCTCGCCGACGAGGGCGTTGACCTGCTTCAAGCTCGCGGGATCGTGCGGCCGTGCTCCGTAGAGGCGCACGACCAGTCCCGGAGGGAGCTGCACGGCCAGGCCGAAGATCGCCGCCGCCGCCACCACCGCGACGACAAAGGAGAAAACGCCGAGCTCCGGCCAAAGGCCGAGCGTCAGGAGCGCCGCGAACGCAGCCAGCAGCACCCCCGCCTGGACGGCGTTGGTGCTCGCGTTGATGCGGGGCAGGCTTATGCCGAGGTTACGATCTGTTTCTAAAGACATGCTAGCGTTCTGTGGCCAGCCGGGCGGAGGCGTCGCATGGAATTCTCTGTCGTGTTTCTTGTCTTCGCAGCGAGCCTATGGGTCGCTTGGAAGCGCGAGGGGCGCAAGGCAATTCTGCTGTTCTCGGCGGGAATGACGCTCACCGCGGCTCTCTATCTCCACCACGCCACCGACCCGCTGCCGCTCTCGTTCTAGGCGATGGCATGCCCATGAGCCCGATCGTTCTCCAAAGGCTGAACGCACTCGCTCTCTACGCTATCGGCTTTGCGCTGCTGGCGGCGTTCTACTTCCAGATTGCGTTAAACGAGCTGCCGTGTCCGCTTTGCCTGCTGCAGCGCCTGGGGCTCGTTGCGTTGGGCATCGGACCGGTGCTGGCGCTGCGGCTCGGACCGCGCCCGATTCACTACGGCGTGACGCTGCTCGCCGCGTTGCTGGGTGCGGCGATAGCTTCGCGCCAGGTCATGCAGCACATCATGCCGGGCGACCCGCTCGACCATGCTGGGATATCACTTCTACACGTGGGCGTTCGCGTGCTTCGCCGCCGCCATCCTGGCGATCGCCGTGCTGCTCCTGTTCGACCAGGTTTTTACGCAGCCGCCGACCACGCCCCAGCTCGGCCTATTTGAAACGGGCGCGATCGGGCTACTCATCGCGCTCTGCATTCTCAACGCGGTGAGCGCGGTGCTGCAATGCGGGTTTTACGGCTGCCCGGCGGATCCGGAGCGCTACGAGCTATTGCAGCTGCTGCACTAGGTTCCGGCCGGAGTGCCGAATCAGAACTTGGCGAGCACTGCGTCGTCTTCGCGTTTGGTGCCCGGCGTCAGCGAGGAGAGTACCGCCGGCACGATCTTCTTGGCGTCGTCGACCACGGTAAAGTTGAGATCGAGGCCGGGGCGGATGAACGCATCCTCCTTCATGTGCGCCAGCAGGCGCAGGAAGGGGTTCCAGAAGCCTTCGATGTTGGCGACCACGACGGGCTTGCTGTGGCGGCCGAGCTGAACCCAGGTCAGCTGCTCGACAAGCTCCTCCAGCGTGCCGACGCCGCCGGGAAGCGCGACGAACGCATCGGAGCGCTCGAACATCAGCCGCTTGCGCTCGTGCATGTCCTCGGTGACGATCAGGTCATCGGCATCGCGCAGCATCTGTTCTTTCTCGGTGAGAAAGCCCGGGATGATGCCAGTGACGCGGCCGCCGCCCTCGAGCGTGGCGCGCGCCACCTCGCCCATCAGACCAAGGCTGCCGCCGCCATACACGAGCCCAATTCCATTTGCTGCCAGTTGCGCTCCGAGCGTGCGCGCGGCGACGGCGTAGGCGGGGTTCTGCCCCAAGCCCGAGCCGCAGTAGACGCAAATGTTGCGCCCCGCGTCGGCGATGTGTTTCCCGTTCATGCGTTTCTTATTCATTCGAGTACGTTCCGTTCCTTGTTGTCGTCGCCCCGATTTTGGGGCGGTAGGCTTATATGGTGACTGTCGCGCTTGGGTTACACGTCAATCGATCGTAAGACCCGCTGAAGCTCTAAATTGGGCAGGTTTTTCCTGCGGCTCGCCGTACGCCGAGCCCGTGCGGCGGAGCATGGCCGGCGCGGGACGCCACCGCCGTTATCCGCTTTTTCAATGGCCGATTGGCGGAGCCGCGAGACTTGTGCTTAATCTCCCCAGTGGGGTTAGACCGCGGTCTTAGACGCTTGTCATAAACGCTGGGAATCGCAGCCGATCGGCGCGCGGTGACTGGGGGGAGTCGATACGTAATGACGGGTATGCGTACGCGCATCGTGCTGGGCGCGCTGGCAATGGCGCTCGGCGCCGGAGGCGGCATTCTTGCAACCGTCCCTGCCACGGCTGCTCCCGATAATTCTCTGCTTCTTCTTGCCCAAGGTGAGCCTCAACCCCAGGTGCCGGCAGACGCCGCCCAGCGTCAGCGCGCGGAGGATCTCGCTCGCGCCGCTTCCGAGCGCTTCAGCGAAATCCTAGGCAAGCCGGCACAGCCCGATGCGCCCAAGCAATCGCCGGGCACCGGGCTGCGTGCGTCCAACGATGCGCTGGCTCCCGTCTGGGACTGGCTTACCCGCTCCTCGCGACGCTATGACGACGTGATCGTCGCCAAGCTGCGTAATCCTGCGCACGACATCTCGGTTGCGGCGGCCCCGTCGCCGCCCGTTACCACCAGCGCCGCGCCGGAGGTGAAAACGGCTCAAGCGAGCCCGCAGGTCACACCGCAAGTTATACCGCAGGCAGGTCCCGCGTCGGGTCCGGCCGACACGGAAAAGAACCCAGAACTCGCGCCCGCCTATAGCTGGGGCCGCGTCTCGGAAAGCGTTCGCAACTGGCTTGGACGCGCGAACCGCACTTATCGCACTGTTATCGTGCGCAAGCTCACCCATCCGCTCGAACCCGACAACGCGCCGATCGTCGCCGAGAAGCCGGCCGCACAACCTGAGGCACCGACAGCTGAGGCGCCCGCCGCTGGCCCGCAGCCGGCACCTGCGGTTGTCGCCGGTCCGGTCGAGCCCAAGGGTGCGCCCGACAAGGGCCAGGGCGTAACCGACAACAAGCATCTGGCTGTCAGTGACGCGAAACGTCAGGCCGACGAGAAGCGCAAGGCGGACGCTGCGGCAGAGGATTCCGACGCGCAGCACAAGGCCGACACGAAGCGCGAGGCCGAAGCAAAGCGCAAGGCGGACGCCGAAGCGAAAGAGGCTGCCGAGGAAGCCGACGCAAAGAAGCAGGCCGAAGAGATCCGTAAGGCGAAGGAGGAGGCCAAGCGAGTCGCAGCCGAGGCCGAGACCAAACGCAAGGCCGACGCTGAGGCGGAAGCGAAGCGCAAGTCAGACGCCGCCGAAGCCAAGCGTAAGGCCGACGACGAGGAAGAAGACAAACAGAGGGCAGAGGCCGCCGAGGCCAAGCGCAAAGCGATCGCCGAAGCGGAAGCCAAGGAAAAAGCCGAGGCCGACGCAGCGGCCAAGAAGAAGGCCGAGCTGGCCGAAGCGAAGCGGAAAGCTACTGCCGAGGCGGAAGCCAAGGAGCAGGCGGAAGCACAAGCCGCGGCTGAGGCCAAGCGCAAGGCAATTTTAGAATCCGAAGCCAAGGAGAAAGCCGAGGCAGAAGCCGAAGCGAAGCGCAAAGCCGACGCGGTCGAAAATAAGCGAAAGCTCGCCGCCAATGCCGAGGCCAAAGAAAAGGCTGACGCGGAGATTGCTGCCAAGCAGAAAGCTGAAGCGGTGGAAGCCAAGCGCAAAGCCGCCACCGAGGCGGAAGCGAAAGAGAAGGCCGACGCAGAAGCCGCGGCCAAGAAGAAGGCCGAACTGGCCGAAGCCAAGCGCAAAGTTGCCGCCGAGGCAGAAGCCAAAGAGAAGGCTGACGCTGACGCAGCAGCCATGAAGAAAATAGAACTTGCTGAAGCCAAGCGCAAAGCGGCCGCCGAGGCGGAAGCCAAAGAGAAAGCCGACGCCGAGGCAGCCGCGAAGAAGAAAGCCGAGCTAGCCGAAGCCAAGCGCAAGGCTGCCGCCGAGGCGCAAGCCAAAGAGAAGGCCGACGCAGAAGCAGCGGCGAAGAAGAAAGCCGAGCTGGCCGAAGCCAGGCGCAAGGCTGCTGTCGAGGCAGAAGCAAAAGAGAAGGCCGACGCAGAGGCAGCCGCCAAGAAGAAGGCCGAGCTGGCCGAAGCCAAGCGCAAGGCTGCTGTCGAGGCAGAAGCAAAAGAGAAGGCTGACGCGGAGGCCGCAGCCAAGAAGAAAGCCGAGCTAGCCGAGGCCAAGCGCAAAGCTGCCGCCGAGGCGCAATCGAAAGAGAAAGCCGAGGCCGACGCCGCGGCGAAACGCAAAGCGGAGGCTGCTGAGAACAACCGCAAGCTTGCCGCCGACGCCGAGGCCAAACGCAAGGCCGACGCGGAGGCATATGCCAAGCGCAAGGCCGAAACCGAGCGCGCGGCGGAAGAAGCCGAGGCCGAGCACAAGGCGGTCGCCGAAGCCGAGGAAGAGGCGAGGCACATCACCGCGCCGCCATCAGACGGCAAGGCAGACGCCCAGAAGGAATACGCGCCGGCCAAGAATCCAAGCGCCAAGGCAAGCGAGGGCGAACGCTCAGCGCAGATGCAATCGAAGGAGTCGCCGAGCCCGTCCGTCCGCGCGTTGAGAAGCGCAAGGCGGTTGCTGGCAAGGCGCACGGCAAGAAACGAGCCTATGCGCAGCGCGGTCGCCGCTACGCCAACGCTGCCGTCTATGGCCGCGGCCGGGTGTATCGGCACAAGCGGCCGCACGCCCGCGCGGCGAAGGTGCGCCACCATCATCAAGCCCCCGCACGCAGGGTGCGGCGCAGCGCTCCGATCTATGCCGATCGTCCGCGTGAAATGCGGGTCGAGGAAAGGGGTTACATCGTCCGGCACGGAGAAATGATCGAGGAAGGACCGTCCTCGTCGCCCTATTGCTCCCGCTACCGGGCGCCTCGCGCCAACCCGAACCTTATTTATCGCCACCACCGCCGCTATATTCCCGAGTAGGCGGAACGGCCCGAGCGGGTGTCACCGCCCCGGAGCACTGGCGCGCGCGGCTTTGCCATAACGGCGAGCTTGGCGGCGCACGGGCCCGGTACACCCGCAAGCAGGTAGCATGTCCTTCCCCCCGGCCATTCCCGCCGCCCCCACCGATGACCGCGAGGAGGAGTACGTCTCCAAGCGCGCGAGCCACCGCACGGTCATGGAAGGCTTGATGCCGTTCGTGTGGCCGGAAGGCCGGCCCGATCTGCGCACGCGCGTGGTCCTCGCCTTCTTCGTGCTGCTGCTGGCGAAGCTGGTCACCGTCGCCGTGCCGATTTTCTACAAGGACGCGACCGACCGGCTGACGGCCGCCGCTGGCGGCGTGGCCGGAGCCGGCGAAGGCCTGATGCTGGGCGTTGGCCTGCTCATCCTCGCCTACGGAACGGGCCGCGTCGTCACGATGGTGCTGACGCAGGTGCGCGACGTGATCTTCACCGAGGTCGGCCAGAACGCGGTGCGTCAGCTCAATTACCGTACGTTCACGCATCTGCACCGGCTATCGCTGCGCTTTCATCTGGAGCGGCGCACGGGCGGGCTGTCGCGCGTGATCGAGCGGGCGACGCGCGGGGTCGAGCTCATCATCCGCATGGGCATCCTCAACGTGGTGCCGACCGCGCTCGAGCTGCTCTTGGTCTGCGGCATGCTGTTTTACTATTTCGACTGGCGCTATGTGGCGATCGTGCTGCTCACCATCGTCGCCTACCTGTGGTTCACGTTTGCCGCCAGCGAGCGGCGCATCTCGATCCGGAGAGAGATGAACGACAGCGATGCCGACGCCAACACCAAGGCGATCGACAGCTTATTGAACTTCGAGACGGTCAAGTATTTCGGCAACGAGCTGTTGGAGGCTCGCCGCTTCGACCTCTCCATGGCGCGCTATGAGAAGGCCGCCATCAAGACCTTCCATTCGCTCGGCATCCTAAACTCGGGCCAGGCGCTGATCTTCACCATCGGCATGACGATCTGCATGGTGCTTGCCGCCCGCGGGGTCATCTACGGCACGCATTCTATCGGCGAGTTCGTCATGATCAACGCGCTGATGATCCAGCTCTACATGCCGCTGAACTTCATGGGCATGGTCTACCGCGAGATCAAGCAGGGCCTCGTCGATCTGGAAGCCATGTTCGCGCTGCTGGATGAGCGGGCGGAGGTCGTCGACAAGCCAGGCGCCAAACCGCTCGTCGTCTCGAAGGGCGAGATCCGCTTCGATCACGTCGGGTTCGCCTACGAGCGCGACCGGCGCATCATCAAGGATCTGACCTTCGAGGTTCCCGCGGGAAAGATGGTCGCGATCGTGGGGCCCTCGGGCGCCGGTAAATCGACTCTCAGCCGCATCCTGTTCCGTTTCTACGATATCGATGCCGGCCGCGTGACGATCGACGGCCAGGACATCCGCGACGTGACGCAGGAGAGCCTGCGCGCGGCGATCGGCGTCGTCCCGCAGGATACCGTGCTGTTCAACGACACGATATTCTACAACATCAAATATGGCCGCTTCGACGCAACCGACGAGGACGTCTACGCCGCCGCCAAGCTGGCGCAGATTGACAGCTTCATCCGAGCTCTGCCTCAGGGTTACAAGACCATGGTCGGTGAGCGCGGCTTGAAGCTCTCGGGCGGCGAAAAGCAACGGGTCGCCATCGCGCGCACGATCCTCAAGGCGCCGCCAATTCTCATCCTCGACGAGGCAACGAGCGCCCTCGACAGCCACACGGAAAAGGAAATCCAGGACGCGCTCGATCGCGTTGCACAAAACCGAACCACGCTCGTCATCGCGCACCGGCTCTCCACCATCGTGCACGCCGACAATATCCTGGTGCTGGAAAAGGGTCGCCTGGTCGAGCAGGGCACGCACGCAGAGCTGATCGCCAAGGGCGGACTTTATGCGAGCCTTTGGGCCAGGCAGCGCCAGGCCGAGAAAGCCCGCGAGGAGCTTGCGCACGCGCTGCAGGAGGCAGAGCTTGCGGGGGCGTTGCGTCCGGAGGAGGCGAGCCTCATTGCGGCGAAGTAACAGTGATCTGCTGGAGCCCGGAGGCGCTTAACCGCGTTGAGGGTGTTTGAGAGTACCGTTTGCGTCCGGCTAAAAGCCGGTAAGTACGGAGATTGAAGAACGATGCGGGCGCAACTCGCACGCTATTTCGAGGAGGAGCTCAAGCTGCTCGGGCGTTTCCTAGCAAGCTGCGCGCGCGCCTTGGCTGCCGGCATGCGCGCGCTATGGCAGATCGTGCGCGCGCCCCTCGCGGTCCTGCTCAACGTGCTGCTGGCGCTGCTGCTGCTGTTTGAGGAATGGGGCTGGCGCCCCCTGTCGAACCTCCTGGCCAAGCTCGCGCGCTTTCGCCCCTGGGCAATTCTCGAAGGGTGGATCGCCGCCTTGCCGCCGTACGGCGCGCTGGCAGCGCTCGCCGTGCCGAGCGCCGTCATAATCCCGGCGAAGCTGCTCGGCGTCTATTTCCTTGCCACCGGTCACTTCGTGACGGCAGGCGCCGTCATTCTCACGGCAAAGATCATTGGCACAGGCCTCGTGGCGCGCATCTTCCTGCTCACCAAACCGCAGCTCATGCAGATCGCATGGGTACGCAACGTCTATGAGAGGTTCGTGCCCTGGCAGGAGGCATTGTTCGCGCGCGTGCGCGCCTCGTGGGTCTGGCGCTATGGCAGCCTGATGCGATCGCGAGCCAACAGCTACGTGCGGCGGTCCTGGACAACGCTCAAGCCGCAGCTCGAGGCGTTGTGGTCGAGTGCGCCGGAAAAAGTGCCCGAGCGAACGCCAAGCCGCCGCGAGGCGCCCCGGCCCCCGCTTGCCCGTCCCGCGCAACCTCGCACACCGCCGAGCGCACCCCCGGTCTAGCGTTTGCGCGCTCACACGACGTTGAGCGTCGCCGTGGCGACCGTGCGCTCGCCCGAATCCTCAATCCACGTCATCTCGAACGCGCCGGGGCCCGGGACCTTCAAATAGAACGCTAAGTACGGGTTGGCGGCGATGCCTGATCCGAGCGTCGCCGAGAACACTTCCTGCCCCGCGTACGTCGCCGTGAACGTATGGATGATGTCGCGCGAGATGAGCTTGCCGGCAGCGTCCTTGCGATTGCCGGTCTCCATCACGTGGGTCGCAAGCGTCTTGATCTCGACGATCTCGCCCACCTTGGCGCTGTCGGGCAACTTGATGCGCGGCGGCTTTTGCATGGACGCTCCTAATTGCATCCGCCGATTTTCACGGCGACGGCGCGCGTGCCGATCAGGAAGGTGCCGTCGCTCATTGCCGCAATCGCTATGACGTCCTGCGACTTCGCCAGCCGCATGCGGCTCGTCACGCGCGCCTTTCCCGAGAGCGGCGTGAAGCGGAAAGTGGCGACCTCGGAGCGCGGGTTCAATGTCGACAGGAGATGAATGGATTTGACGTGGCTCTCAGCCGTCATCGGGCTCTCGACGGAAAGGGCAACCGGTACGTAGTCGCCATTCTCGATATCCGCCGGTATGTCCATGTCGATTCCGCCCGCGCGCGCCGTCGCGCCGGCGAGGAGGGCCGCCAGCGCCGCGGTATAGTGTTCGCTGCGCTCGCTTGGGCTTGCTTTGGCCTCGGACAGGGAGCCCAGGAGTGCGGCAACGAGTACCGCTGCGCCCGAGCCGGCGATAAAATCGCGGCGGGCAAGCAACGGTTGAGATGCCTCATCCGAAGGGTGGTCGGTCATTGCCGCATTGTCCATTGCCGGTGCGCAACCGGCCAGCTAACGATAGGGAAGATAACGATAAGGGCGCGCCGGGAACAAGGCTCATGTCCGTGATTAATCGTAGGGAGTTTACGCGGCTTATTGCGGGGGCTGGAATTGCCGCGCTGAGCCCGGTGCTGCTGCGCAGCGCTGTAATCGGCAAGACAGTTTCCAAGACGAGCGCCCGCGTCGTTGTCATCGGCGGCGGGGCAGGGGGCGCCAGCGTTGCGGCCATCCTGAAGCGGGGGGCACCCCACATTTCGGTAACCGTGATCGAGCCGCACAAAATCTACACCACGTGCTTCAATTCCAACCACTACTTCGGCGGTTTTCGCACGCTCGCCTCGCTGCAGCACTCCTATGACGGTTTGCGCAAGCTCGGCATCGACGTCGTGAGCGACCTTGCGAGCGACATCGATACGACAAAGCGCATCGTAAAGCTCGCAGGCGGCAAGGAGCTTGCCTACGACCGGCTCGTTATCTCGCCCGGCATTGACTTCAAGTTCGACGCGATTGCCGGCTACTCGGCGCAGGTCGCAACCGAAAGCATGCCGCACGCCTGGAAGGCGGGGCCGCAAACTTTGATGCTCAAGAAGCAGCTCGAGGCGATGGACGATGGCGGCGTCGTCATCATGGCGGTGCCGAACAACCCCTACCGCTGCCCGCCCGGGCCATACGAGCGCGCGTGCATGATCGCCCACTTCCTCAAGACGAAAAAGCCGAAGTCGAAGCTTGTCATCCTCGACGCCAAGAAGACCTTCTCCAAGCAGCCGGCATTTGAAGAGGCGTTCGCCAAATACTATGGCGGCATCATCGACCTCAACCTGACGAACGAGATCGACGATTTCCGCGTCGTACGCGTCGATCCCTCGACTCGCGAGGTCGTCACGCAATCCGGCACCAAGATGAAAGGCGCCGTGGTCAACATCATTCCTCCGCAGCGGGCTGGCGACATTGCCGCCAAGGCCGGCTGTGTCGAAGGCGACTGGTGCCCGGTGACGCCGGCCAACTTCGCCTCGGCCAAGGTCAAGGATGTGTACGTCGTGGGGGACTCGGCGATCGCCGCCGAGATGCCCAAGTCGGCCTTCTCGGCCAACAGCCAGGCCAAGGGCGCCGCTGCTGACATTCTGGCCGACCTCGCTGGCGCCGAGCGGGTTCCCGCGCACTATCGCAACACTTGCTGGTCGCTCATTGCCGCCGACGACAGCATCAAGATCGGTGCGAACTACAAGCCGGGCGAGAAGGACGGCAAGGCGTTCCTGGAGCCCACCGAGCCGTTCGTCTCGCAGAAGGGCGAAACCGCTGACGTGCGCCTCAAGAACTATGACGAGAGCCTCGCCTGGTATCATGCGATCATCGCGGATGCCTTCAACGACGATACCGCGCTCGTCCACAAGGGCTGAGCTGCAACGTCTCCAGACTGCCGCCCCCTTGACGGGCAAGGAGACGTCAGCGCGATAATTGTCGGCGCGAGGCGAGTGAACGACAAACCGAGGAAGCCACTCATGAGCCGACTTTACGGGCCGCAGCACCGCGAGCTTCAGGATCAGTTCGACAGCCGGCGTATGGCGGATCGCATCGAGACAATCGCGGTCAAGCCTGAGATCGACGACGCGGCGCGCGCCTTCATCGAAAGCCGCGACATGTTCTATCTGGCATCGGTGGACCACCGCGGCCGGCCGACCGTTTCATACAAGGGCGGCGATCCCGGGTTCGTCCGCGTGCTCGACGCCGGCACCATCGCCTTCCCGAGCTACGACGGAAACGGCATGTACTTCTCGATGGGCAACATCGCCGCAAACCCGGAGATCGGCTGCCTGTTCATCGATTTCGAGCGTCCCTTCCGCATGCGGCTGCAGGGGCGGGCGGAACTGGTGCGGGATGGCGACCTGCTCGCGAGCTACAAGGAAGCCGACCTCGTCGTGAAGGTGCAGGTGTCGGAGATCTGGATGAATTGCCCGCGCTACGTGCACCGCTACGAGAAGAAATCGGGCTCTCGCTACGTGCCGCGCACGGAGACCGAGACACCATTCTGCGAGTGGAAGCGAATCGACGGCCTGCAGGATACGCTGCGGCCACGTGAGGTCGCCGCCCTGGAGAAGGTCGGCCCGATAAGCGAGGAAGAATGGATCGGGCGCGTGGTTTCGGGCGACGAGAAGGCTTAGCCGCGGGACGGTTTTTGGCTCCGCTGCCCTAGGCCCCGGCGCCCCGCGGCAGAAACGAGAAAAACAATGGCGGCTTAACGGCCTATCGGGCCGGGCGGCGGTGTCCGCGCCAACGGCCATTGCGATTTCTCATTTATCACCGAAACCCGCTATAGTGGCTTGAACACGGCCCCCCGGCTGTTCGCAATTTTCCCAAGTAGCGCGCGGCGCTTAACGCCAACGAAACGTGCCAGAATTAGTGTCCGGTCGCCCGACTGGAGCCTGCGGAGGCATTTGAAGGATGGTTGAGGTCCTCTTCTGCTTGGCGTTGCTGGCGGGCGTGATCGCGCTCGGCATGCATAAGGCGCCGCTATGGCTGTGGGGCGCGTCGCTCGCCGTTGCGGCGATTGTCTGGCATGCCTCGATCCACGGCTCGATGGGGCTGTTCGGGTTCCTGCTGTGGCTATTTGCCATCGCCTTCGGCCTCCTCGCCGTCCCTGAAATTCGCCGCGCGGCGCTGATCGCCCCGGCCTTCCGGCTGGTCAAGGGCACGCTGCCCAAGGTCTCCGACACCGAAGCGCAGGCGCTGGAAGCGGGCACCGTCGGTTTCGACGCGGAGCTTTTTTCCGGAACGCCCGATTGGGACAAGCTGCGCTCGATCGCGCCGATCATGCTGACGCCTGAGGAGCAGGCTTTCCTCGACGGGCCGACGGACGAGCTCTGCGCCATGGTCGACGACTGGCAATTGCGCCACGTCGAGCGCGAGGTGCCCGAGCCGATCTGGGATTTCGTCAAGAAGCATGGCTTCCTCGGCATGCTGATTTCGAAGGAACATGGCGGGCTCGGCTTCTCCGCGCAGGCACAGTCGCTGATCATCGGCAAGATCGCATCCCGCTCGCCAGACGTCGTCACCATTGTCATGGTGCCCAACTCGCTCGGCCCCGGCGAGCTGATCGAGAAATACGGTACCGACAAGCAGAAAAACTTCTACCTGCCGCGCCTCGCGCGCGGTGACGAGATCCCCTGTTTCTCCCTCACCGGCCCGACATCGGGCTCGGACGCCGCTACCATGCGCGACATCGGCGTTGTGACGCGCGCCGAGCACGGCGATGTCGTCGGCTTCCGGCTGTCGTGGGACAAGCGCTACATAACGCTCGGACCCAAGGCGACGCTTGTCGGCCTCGCATTCCGCGCCTTCGATCCCGAAAATATTTTGGGCCGCGGCGAGAACCTCGGCATCACCGTGGCGCTCGTCCCGGCAAACCACGCGGGTGTCGAGATCGGACGCCGGCATCTTCCTTCCGGCGCTGCGTTCCCCAACGGTCCCAACTGGGGCAAGGACGTCTTCATTCCGATCGATTGGGTGATCGGCGGCGAGAAGATGGTCGGCCAGGGCTGGCGCATGCTGATGGAGTGCCTTGCCGCCGGGCGCGCAATCTCGCTGCCATCCTCAGCCACCGCCGGCACCAAGGCGATGCTGCGCGTCTCAACCGCCTACGGGCGCATCCGCAAGCAGTTCGGCCTGCCGATCGCGCGCATGGAAGGCGTCGAGGAGGCGCTCGCCCGCTTGGTCGAGTCCGCCTACGCGAACGAGGCCGCACGCGCGGTCACGGCGGCGATGGTTTCGCGCGGCGAGCGGCCGTCGGTCTTGTCGGCGCTCATGAAATACCAGACGACCGAGCGCATGCGCCGCGCCGTCAACGACGCCTTCGATATCCACGGCGGCCGCGCGATTTGCGATGGCCCGAGCAACTACCTGCAGTCGGCCTACCAGATGGTTCCCGTCGGCATCACGGTCGAGGGCGCCAATATCCTGACGCGCACGCTGATCACGTTCGCGCAGGGCGCGCTGCGCTCGCATCCCTATCTCTACCGCGAGATCAAGGCCGCGCAGGATCCCGACGGTGAGCGCGGCCAGGACGCGTTCGAAACGGCGTTCTCCGACCACATGAGCTACTCTGTGGCAAACGCCACGGGTGCCTTCTTCCACAATATCACCGTCGGCGTGTTCGCGCCCGTGCCCGATGCCACCTACGAGATGGCGCAATGGTACCGCCAGCTCGGACGCGCGGCGCGCAACTTTGCGTTCGTCGCCGACCTGACGGTTGCCTCGCTCGGCGGAGCGCTCAAGACCAAGCAGAAGATTTCCGGACGGCTCGCGGACGCTTTGTCGGAGCTTTATTTCTTGGCCTGCGTGCTGAAGCGCTTTGAGGACGACGGCCGACTTTCGAGCGATCGCGACATCGTGGCGCTCGTCGCCGCCAACGGGCTCTATCGCTTCCAGGAAGCGCTGCGCGGCGTCGTCGACAATTTTCCCAACGCGCCGGCGCGCTGGGCGATGCGCGCGATTGTGTTCCCGCTCGGCGCTCACTTCCGCCCCGCGCCCGACTACATTGCGCACCGGGCGGTGAAGCTCGTGCTCGATGCGCCCGAGGTTCGCGACCGCCTGACGCGGCATATTTACATTTCGAAGGATCCCGACGACCCGACCGGGCTTTTAGAGGTGACCTTGAAGAAGGTCATCGCCGCAGAGGAAGCGGAAAAGAAGCTTGAGCGTGCCATTCGCGCAGGGACGCTCAAGCGCTATCACGGCATCGACTGGATCGGTGATGCAATGGCGAAAGGCATCGTGACGGAAAGCGAAGGGCAGCTTTTGCGCGAGGCCGAGACGTTGGTTGCGCGCGTGATCGCGGTCGATCACTTTGACCCCGCCGATTTGAAACCCAACTATACGGGCGTGGGCCACAATTCGCGCGGCGCGGAAAGTGCCGCGGCGGAATAATTCGATGTGACGGCCCCCGGCGCGCGACGCGCTAACGAGCCGGGGAGCTGCGTGGAGAGGATTTTGCATGTTCAAGGCCGTATCGACCCCGCTTCCCAACCTCAAGGACTGGCGCTTCAGCGTGGACCAGTGGGGTATCGGCTGGGCCGAGTTCGATCGCGAGGGCGAGAGCCAGAACTCGTTCGGGCGCCGCCCGTTCGAAGAGCTGGCCCAGATCGTAGCGAAGGTCGAGGAAGGCGCGCGCTCGCGCGAGATCATCGGCCTCGTGATCGCGTCAGGCAAGGAGCGAGGTTTCATCGTCGGCGCCGACATCCGCGAGTTCGCCGATCTCTCGACCGAGATGGACGTGATCGACCGGCTGCGTCCGGTCAACGCGCTCTTCGACCGCATCGAGCGGCTTCCCGTTCCGGTCGTCGTCGCCATCAACGGCTTCTGTCTCGGCGGCGGGCTTGAGCTGGCGCTCGCGGGGCATTACCGCATCGCGACGCGCGATCCCTCGACGAAGTTCGGCTTTCCCGAGGTGAAGCTAGGCATTTTCCCGGGCTTCAATGGCACAGCGCGCGCGATCCGCCAGGCCGGCGCACCGGCCGCCATGCAAGCGATGCTGACCGGAAAGATGATCAGCGCTTCGGCGGCACGCGCGATGGGCCTCGTCGATGAACTAGTCGCAAGCCGCGGCTCGCTGCTGTGGGCCGCGCGCAAAGCCGTTCTGCGCAAGCGCCGCTCCAAGCCCGCAGGTTTCGCCAAAAACGTATTGTCGATGTGGCCGGCGCGCGGGCTGCTCGCGTCGCGCATGCGCCAGGAAGTGCGCAAGAAAGCGCGCGAGGATCACTATCCCGCGCCCTACCGCCTGATCGATCTCTTCGAGAAGTACGGCGGCAACGAGGAAGCGATGAAGGCCGCCGAGACGCGCGCCTTCGCCCCGCTGATGGTCTCCGACCAATCGAAGAATCTGCGCCGCGTGTTCTGGCTGTCGGAGCTGCTCAAGGGGCAGGCGCCCAAGAAGCTCGGCTGGCGCCCGCAGCGCGTGCACGTCATCGGCGCCGGCACCATGGGCGCCGACATCGCCGGATGGTGCGTTGCGTGCGGGATGCAGGCGACGCTGCAGGACATCTCGGCTGAGCAGATCGAGAAGGGTCTCGCGGCGCAAGGCAAGCTCTTTGCGCGCAAGTTCAAGACGAAGGCGCAGCGCGACGCGGCCAAGGCGCGTCTCATCGCCGATCAGAGCGGCGATGCGATCGGCCGCGCCGACGTGGTGATCGAGGCGATCGTGGAAAACCTCGAAATCAAACAGAAGGTGCTGCGCGAGATCGAGGGTAAGCTCAAGGCAGGCGCGCTGCTGGCAACCAATACTTCCTCGTTGATGATCGAGGACATCGCTGCGGGGTTGCCCGATTCCGGCCGTCTCATCGGTTTGCACTTCTTCAATCCAGTTGCTCTGATGCCGCTGGTGGAGGTGGTGCGCGGGTCATCGAGCCGCGACGAGGAGGTCAAGCGCGGGGCGGCGTTCGTAGCCGCGATCGACAAGTTCCCCCTCATCACCAAGAGCGTGCCGGGCTTCCTCGTAAACCGTGTGCTCACGCCCTACATGTTCGGCGCCATGCAGCTGATGGAGCACGGCGAGGACAAGGAGCGCATCGACGAGGCGGCGCGCACGTTCGGCATGCCGATGGGGCCGATCGAGCTTGCGGATTCAGTCGGACTCGACGTGTGCGCGCACGTCGCCAAGATCCTCAAGTTCTCCTCGCAGGGCTCCCAGCTCGACCGGCTCGTCGCCTCAGGCAAGCTCGGCAAGAAGACGGGCGAGGGCTTCTACGTCTGGAAGGACGGCAAGATCGAGAAGTCCGACCGGCATTTTGACAAGGGCGACATGGAGCGGCTCGGGCGCGAACTGATCGAGCCGATGGTCGAGGAGGCGCAGCGCTGTCTCGATGAGCGGGTCGTGGAGAACGCCGATCTCGTCGACGCGGGCGTCATTTTCGGCACCGGCTTTGCGCCGTTCCGCGGCGGCCCGTTGCACTACAAGGCCGCGCAAATAGGTACGGCGCCCAGCCGGGCAGCCGCCGAGTAGCGCAGAATTTCGTTTTCAGGAGCAAGCTCGATGCAGCGATTTTTGCGGCGCGTGGCGGTGATCGGCGGAACCCGCATCCCGTTCTGCCGGTCGAACACCTTCTATGCCGATCTCTCCAACCTGGAGATGATGACCGGTGCGCTCAACGCGCTCGTCGACCGCTACAACCTCAAGGGCCAGCACATCGATGAGGTGACGGGCGGCGCCGTCGTCACCCATTCCAAGGATTTCAATCTCACGCGCGAAGCCGTGCTCGGCACGAGCCTTGCGCCTTCCACGCCCGGCATCACCATCATGCAAGCGTGCGGAACGAGCCTGCAGGGTGCGCTGGGCTCGGCGGCCAAGATCGCGACGGGCGAAATCGAAAGCGCGATCGCTGTCGGTTCCGACACGACGTCGGATGCACCCATCGTCGTGTCAAAAAAGCTCGCCGAGCGCCTCACAAAGGCGTCGCTGCAGAAGACCACGCTCGACAAGCTGAAGGTGTTCAAGGGCTTCTCGCCCGGCGAACTCGTTCCCAAGCCGCCGTCGGTGACCGAGCCGCGCACCGGGCTGTCGATGGGCGAGCACGCCGAGCTGATGGCGCAGGTGTGGGACATTACACGGGCCGATCAGGACGCCTTCGCGCTGGAGAGCCATCGCAAAGCGGCCGAGGCCTACCGATCGGGCTACATGGACGATCTGGTGACGCCGTTCGCAGGCGTGTTCCGCGACAACAATATTCGCGAGGACGCAACGCTCGAGAAGCTCGGCACCCTGCGCACGGCCTTCGACAAGACCGAGCGCGGCACGCTCACGGCCGCCAACTCGACCCCGCTGACCGACGGTGCCGCAGCCGTGATGCTCGGCTCGGAGGACTGGGCGGCCAAGCACGGCCTGCCGGTGCTGGCCTACATCACCTACTCGCAGGCCGCCGCCAACGACTTCGTCAGCGGCGACGGGCTCTTGATGGCGCCGACCATCGCCGTCTCCAAGATGCTCGACCGTGCGGGCCTCAAGCTGCAGGACTTCGACCTCTACGAGATCCATGAGGCTTTCGCCGCGCAGGTGCTGGCCACTCTGAAGTCGTGGGAGGACCCGGCGTATTGCAAGGAGTTCCTGGGCAAGGCCGAGCCGCTGGGCGTCATCGACCGCTCCAAGCTCAACGTGCGCGGCTCCTCGATTGCGTTCGGGCACCCGTTCGCCGCGACGGGAGCCCGCATCGTCGCCAACCTCGCAAAGCTCTTGTCGGAGCGGGGCGGGCGCGGGCTCATCTCCATTTGCACCGCCGGCGGCATGGGCGTCGCTGCAATCATGGAGACGAAGGACGCAGCCGAGATGCATCAGGCCGCGTGAGGCTGCGCAGGCTCTCGACAGGCGCGGCGAGGTATGCGACGCACCCGCTCGAACACAAATTAGGCGGGTGCGGGCATGCGCTCTGGCAAGGATGAACGGCGACTCGAGACGGTTCGGGAGCTCGCCAACGAGCTTGCCGGCAAGCTCGACCTCAATGCCTCGTTGCGGCTGTGGGACGGCTCGCGCACGCCCCTCGGCAACAGTGTCACCGGCCCCTTCGAGATATCGATCGCCAATGCCGGCGTGATCGGCTCGCTGCTGCGCCGGCCAACGCTCGATAATTTCATTCGCCACTATGTCGACAAGGGTATCGATTTCTCGGGCGGAACGCTGATCGATCTGGGATCCCAGCTCAACCGCTCGGGCCGCTCGGTCAAGCTCAAGGGCCGCGAGGCGCTCGCAATTGCCGCCAAGCTGTCGCCGTTCCTGCCTGGCACGCGGCGACGGGCTCGCGGAGGATCAGGGCTTTTCGGGCGACATCATCGGCAAGAAGCGCAAGACCGCCGACAACAAGGACTACATCCAGTTCCACTACGACCTTTCGGACGATTTTTACGCGCTCTTCCTCGACCCCGAGATGGTCTACTCGTGCGCCTACTACACCGATTGGAACAACGGCATCGCGCAGGCGCAGGCCGATAAGCTCGAGATGATCTGCCGCAAGCTGCGCCTGAAGGCCGGCGAGCGCTTTCTCGACATCGGCTGCGGCTGGGGCGGGCTGATTTGCCATGCCGCCGAAGCCTACGGCGTCAGCGCGCACGGCATCACGCTGTCCCAGAACCAGCTCGAGTTCGCGCGCGCCAAGGTCAAGCGGCTCGGCCTGCAGGACCGCGTGACGATCGAGCTGATGGATTATTCCGCCATGAGCGGGCGGTTCGACAAGATCGCCTCGATCGGCATGTACGAGCACATCGGCCTGAAGAACATCCCCGGCTACATGCAGAAGATGCGCGGCCTGCTCAACGACGACGGGCTGTTCCTCAACCACGCGATCGCCCGGCGTGCGCCGAAAGAGAGCTGGATGAAGCGCGGGCTGCGCCCCGAGCAGCGCGCCATCGCCAAGTACATCTTCCCCGGCGGCGAGCTCGACGACATCGGCCATTCGCTCGTCGCGATGGAGCGGGCGGGCTTTGAGGTGCAGGACGTGGAAGCCTGGCGCATGCACTATGCGCGCACGTGCAAGCTCTGGTGCGAGCGGCTGACGGCTGAGCGGGCGCGCGCGATCGAGTACGTGGGGGAGCAGAAATACCGCATCTGGGTTGCGTATCTGGCGGGCGTCTCGCTCGCGTTCTCGCGCGGCACGTTGCGCATCTTCCAGACGCTCGTGTCAAAGACGCCAAAGCGCCCGCCGGCGCTGCCGCCCACGCGCGCCGATCTCTACCGCTGACCTTTAATCCTCGGCCCCCGGGTGCGCTTCTCTTCCTCGGCCTTCAGCTCCTTCTTGGAGAGCTTGCCGATCATGGTCTTGGGCAGCTCGTCGCGGAACTCGATGATGGCCGGCATCTCGATCTTGGAGATGCGCGGCTTCAGGTGCTCGAAGAGGTCGTCGGCCGTGCACGCCATCCCGGATTTCAGCCGCACGAAGGCCTTGGGCGCCTCTCCGCGCCTGGCATCCTTGATGCCGATGACGGTGACCTCGGCGACGGCCGCGTGCTCGTAGATCGCCTCCTCGACGCGGCGTGGATACACATTGAAGCCCGAGGAGATGATGAGGTCCTTGATGCGGTCCTCGATGTAGAAGAACCCGTCTTCGTCCATGCGCGCCACATCGCCCGTGCGCAGGAACTCCCCGACCATCTGCTCGGCGGTCTCCTGCGGCCGCTTGTAATAGCCGAGCATCACCTGGGGGCCCCTGATGCAGATCTCGCCTTTTTCGCCCACCGCAACTTCCTTGGTCGGGTCACCCAGGTCGCGTAGCGAAATCGTCGTGCCGGGAAGCGGCAGGCCTATCGAGCCGACCTTCACCGGCCCCTCGAGCAGATTGCAGGTTACGACGGGAGAGGTTTCCGACAGCCCGTAGCCCTCGACCACATTGCAGCCGGTGATCGCCTCGAACTGTTGCTTGACCTCGAGCGGCAGCGCCGCTCCGCCGGAGAGGCAGAACTTCAGCGAGGAGAGCGACAAGCCCTTGACCTTGGGGTGGTTCAGGATGGCGTTAAACAGCGTCGGCACGCCCGGCATGATCGTCGGCTTGCACTTGTCGATCAGCTTCAACGCCTCGTCCAGCGAGAAGCGCGGCATGATGATGATCTCGGCGCCTTTGGCGATGCCGAAGTTCATGACGACCGTGAGCGCGAACACGTGGAAGAACGGCAGCACGCCCAAAACGCGCTCCTCGCCGTCCTTCAGATCGGGCTTCCAGGCACCGACCTGCTGGACGTTCACGAAGACATTGGCGTGAGTGAGCATCGCGCCCTTGGGCGTGCCCGTGGTGCCGCCGGTGTACTGCAGCACCGCAACATCGCCCAGCGGGTCGATCGGCAACCGCGGGAGGGGGACGTTACCGCTTTCGAGCAGATCTCGCTCCAGCACGATCTGCTCGCGCGCAGGCGATGCCAGCGGCCGCGCGATCTCCTTGGACTTGAACAGCCGGAAGAGCGCAGCCTTTGTGGCCGGCAGGAGGGGGGTAAACGGGCACACCAGCGCGCGGGGAAGGACCCTCGACTGCAGCAGCGGCTCGACCTTGTCGAACAGCGCTTTCAGATCGAGCGTCACCATGAGCTCGGTGTCGCTGTCCTTTATCTGGCCGGCGAGCTCGCTCACCGTGTAGAGCGGATTGTAGTTGACGACCGTGCCGCCGGCTTTCAGCACGGCGAAGAAGTAGATGATGAAGGTGGGCGTGTTGGGCAGAAGCAGCCCGACCTTGGTGTCTTTCTTGACGCCATGGCGTCGCAGGCCTGCCGCGGCCTTGTCGACGAGTGCGCCGATCTCGGCATAGCTCAGGATCTTGCCGAGGAAGTTGGTGCAGGGGAGGGCGCCATATTTGGCGACCGCGTCGTCCAGCAGGCAGTAGAGCGGCGCCACGTCGAGGGGCATCCGCCAGTCGACCCCGCGTGGATAGCTCTTGAGCCAAGGCGGGGTGCGCGAAGCGGTATCGGGGTCAGAGCGCAGACCGCGATTTGCCATTCTCGGGTTTCTCCCAAGCCGGACGCACGCCCCAGCAGCGTCCGTTGGCGAATTTCCAGCTCCAATCGCGACTAGGGGTAACAGGGCCTTGAAATCCGCCTTGTTATTGAACACGTTTTGCCCGCGAAGGCCATACCGGGGACGGTGCGGAGCTGTGCAGCGCAACGGTTGTGAAGAGTTTTTCGGCTATCCTGCGGGAGAGCTGAGGGGAGCAAATCTTCCCCTCTTTCATGCCGGCCGGCCCGACAGGCTGCAGCCGGGCCATCGGCTGGACTTGCCTGACGTTTAAGGATATGTGACGCGTCAGCTTGTTGTGCTACTGGCCTGGCACTAGGTAAACGAAGCAGCACGGGCCTCCGGCTTGGTTGAAGCGGGGGTGGGAGAGTCACATGGACGAAGTCGGAACCAAGGTTGTCGAGATCTTAAAAAAGCACATGAAGGAGCCGCGTGACGACATCTCCTTGTCTACGCCGCTAACGGATCTCAAGATTGAGTCGCTCGACCTCGCTATGATCGTTTTTGACATCGAGGATACTTTCGGCATCGAGATTCCCTACAATGCGAACGAGGAAGTCGAAGACTTCAAGACGGTCGGGTCCGTCGTCGATCGCGTCAAAGACTTGATGGCCAAGGGACCCGCCGCGGCCGGAGCCAAGGCCTGAAGCCGACCGCGCCAGCAATCTTCGCCGCCGGTTCGCATCGGCCAACGTGTGCTCATCCCGCGGCGCCCGCACGCGGCGCCCGCAACCGCAGGTAAACGGCAACCTTGGCAGACGCGAAAATGGCAAATGCGAACGGCGCGCGCCGCGTCGTAGTGACGGGTACGGGCGTGGTCACGCCCATCGGTCTCACGGTCGATGAATTCTGGACATCGATGAAGGCGTCGAAGTGCGGCGTCACCGCGCTCGAGGGCTTTCCGCTCGAGGATCTGAAGATTCTGATCGCGGCCCAGATTAAGAATTTCGATCCGAAAGTTCGCCTCAAGCACTTCCAGCGCGACAAGCTCGTCATGCACGCCGACCGCTATTCCTGGTTCGCGGCTGCGGCAGCGGATGAAGCGGTCAAGCAGTCCGGCCTCACATTCCCCATTGCCAATCCCTACCGCTCGGCCTGTATCGTGGGCTCGGGTGCCGGCGGTCTCGTCACCTTCGAGCAGTCCTACCGCTATCTCTTTCTCGAGGGCCGCCGCGCGACGCACCCACTGACGCTGCTGCGCATCATCGGCTCCTCGGCCAGCGCTCACGTCGGCATCGAATTCGGCATCAAAGGCCCGACATTCGCCACCTGCAGCGCCTGCTCGACCGCGACGCACGCGATCGGCATTGCGCGCGACTATATCCGCAACGGCGTGGTCGACGTCGCCATCGCCGGGGCGTCCGAAGCGGTCATCACCTACGGCACCATGAAGGCCTGGCAGGCATTGCACGTGCTCTCGCCGGAAGGCTGCTTCCCGTTCGCCAAGAAGCGCAACGGCACGGTACTGGGCGAAGGCGCAGGCATTCTCGTGCTCGAGTCGCTCGAGCATGCGCAAGCGCGCGGTGCCACGATCCTCGCCGAGCTCGCGGGCTACGGCATGTCGTCGGACGCCAAGGACATGGTCAACCCCGACATCGAAGGCCCGATGGTCGCCATGCGCGATGCGCTGGCCGACGCCGGCATTGGCCCCTCCGACATCGAGTATCTGAACGCGCACGGCACCGCGACGACCATCAACGACGCCAACGAGACGAACGCCATCAAGGGCGTGTTTGGCAACCACGCCAAGAACCTTGCGATCTCCTCGACCAAGTCGATGCACGGGCATCCGCTGGGCGCGGGCGGCGGTATCGAGGCGGCGGCGTGCATTCGCGCCATGCAGGAATCGTGGGTGCCCCCGACCATCGGCCTCGACGACCCCGATCCCGAGTGCGACCTCGACTACATCCCCAACGTCGGGCGCGACCTCAAGGTCAACTACGCGATGTCGAACTCCTTCGCGTTCGGCGGCCTCAACGCCGTGCTGGTGTTCGGGCCGCCCCCTGCCTGATCGGGTCAGGCCTGATCCTCCCAAAGCCTAAGCGCGCCCAAACGCGCAACCAAACGGCCACGCTTCCACACAATCCGGCGGCTTGACTAAGCGCAGGTGCCCAAAAGCTATGGTTGCTGTCCCTGCAACCATACGTGTCGCGTCGACAGCCTATTGCTGGCGGTGCCGCGCGGTGAGAAAATGACCCAACGCCAGCATAAGACTGACGGGGGCAGGGAGAGGCGCATGCGCGAGATCGTCATCCGGGCGGGGAAAGTAGCGATCCGCGCCCGGCTGCTCAAAACGCCGACAGCGGAACGGATCTGGGCTGCGCTGCCGATCTATGCGCGCGCGCAGACGTGGGGGCACGAGGTCTACTTCGACGCTCCGGTATCGTCGGTCCGCGAGCCGGAAGCGCGCGATGTTGTTTCTGCGGGCGAGATCGCCTTCTGGCCCGACGGGGAGGCCATCGCGATCGGCTTTGGCACGACGCCGCTGTCGCGCAAGGGCGAGATCCGCATGGCGAGCCCGTGCAACGTCTGGGCGGTCGCGATCGACGACGTGAGCCTGCTCAAATCGGTGCACCCGGGCGAGGAGATCGCGGTGGTGGAGGCCGACGGGCAGGCCGCAATCGCGGCGCCGAAGCCCAAACGCGCCCGCGCCGCTTTGCGCTAGGTCGGCTCAACGGCGACCTGCTTACACAAGAAAAATGGTGGGCCCGCCAGGACTCGAACCTGGAACCAGACGGTTATGAGCCGTCAGCTCTAACCATTGAGCTACGGGCCCCCAGCACGTGGCCCTAAGGCCGCTTGCGACTTGGGCGCGCCTCTATACCAAGTTCGCGCCGCTCTTCATACGCGCCTTCACAGGCATCCTACGTGGCTTGGTACGGCGCAAGTGCGTCGCGCAGGGGTTGCGTTCAGCCCCGATTAATCCCCAAAGGCCAACTAATCGTCCTGTACAACAAATTGGAGCCGAAGATGCGCACCCTGCCGCTCGTTATGAGTTCCCTCCTGACCGGGCTCCTGCTCGCCGCGACGCCGGCGGCGCACGCAGACGACAAGCCCGAGAAGCGCCGCACGATCACCGTATCGGCGACGGGCGACGTGGACGTCATCCCCGACCTCGCCACCATCGCGAGCGGCGTCGCCACCGAGGCTGAAACCGCCAAGGCGGCGCTCGCATCGAACTCCGCCGCCATGCAGAAGGTTATCGCCGCCCTCAAGGCGAGCGGCATTGCCGACAAGGACATTCAAACCTCATCGCTCCGCATCGAGCCGCGCTACACCCGGCCGCGGGAAGGCGAATCTGCGCAGATCGACGGCTATCGCGTGACCAATCAGGTGCAGGTGGTCGTGCGCGATCTCGACAAGATCGGCGACATCCTCGATCAGCTGGTGACGCTCGGCGCCAACCAGACCAACGGGCTTTCGTTCGAGGCGAGCAAGGCCGAGACGCTGCGCGACGACGCGCGCAAGGAGGCGGTCGCCAACGCCAAGCGCCGCGCCGAGCTTTATGCGGCTGCGGCGGGCGTCGAACTGGGCGAGGTCTTGTCTATCGACGAGGGCGGCGGCGGCGATGCGCCCCAGCCGGTGATGCATATGGCGCGCGCGATGAAGGCGTCGGTGCCGATCGAGCGCGGTTCGGAGACCCTGTCGGCGCAGGTCACGATCACGTGGGCGCTGAAGTAGGGCTCTGAAGTAGGACTCTCAAGTACAGCGCCGAAATAGCGCCGCGTCGCGCTCCTCACGTGAGCGCGACGATCTCCACCTGGTCCTTGAGCGGCGCGACGCCCGGCTGGTGCGTCCAGTCGGTGTAGTTGCGCATCTCGCCGCCTGTGCGCAGCTGATGCAGGCGCTGGAGGTTCACCGTCGCGGTCACCCAGCCGGGCTCGTTGATGACACCCTCGGCGAGGATGCCCGAGTCCGATACCGTCGGCTCGGAGGGCACGTAGATGCCGGCCGAGCCGACGTTGCGGTCGACGGCCGGAGACCACAGCGCATCGCCCACAGTCGGGCTCATCACGGTTGCGATCTGGTTCTCCAGCGCGCGCGCCGCCGACGCAGTGCGCACGCGGTGATAGCCCGAGACGCGCTCGGTGCAGGTGGGCACGAGGATGACCTCGGCGCCGGCTTCGGCCATGGCGCGGGCCAGCAGCGGGAACTCGCTGTCGTAGCAGATGGCGACGCCGATGCGGGCGAGCGCGGTATCGAAGACGCGGATGGGACCGCCGGGAGCGATGCCCCAGTCCCATTCGAACGGCGTCATGATGCGCTTTTCCTGCACGCCGACGGCGCCCGATGGCGCGACCAGCTGCGCGGCATTGACGTAGCGGCCCGAGCCGCGGCGCGCGGGCCCGCTGCCGACGAGGATATGCACCTTGTGGCGGGCAGCGAGCTCGCGATGGAAGTCGACGCGCTCGTGCTCCAGATCGGCCACGGCTTTGAGCGTGGCTTCGAGATTGCCGGAAACCTCCGCTCCGAAGGTCGCCGCCTGCTCGATGGCCGCGTACTCGGGGAAGACGAGCAGCGCTGCACCCGTTGCCGCGCCGTCGGCTACCCAGCGTGCGACCTTGTCCCGCCACGCGTCGCGCGAGGCAGGCTGGTCGATCGGGTATTGCGCGGCGGCAACCTTGAGTGCGGCAGGCTGGGTCAAGCTCGCAATCCTCCTGGCGGGGCGAACGGCATGAATTTAGGGGCTTTGGAAGCCGACGCCGGAAATAGGATGGCAGAGGAGCGTTTACAACGCTTTCATCCAGAACTGCATCGGGTGGGGCGTTTCCTCTTCCTGGTCGATGTCCTTCCAATTGTAGGTGGCGATGAGGCCATCGACGGGCGCGTAGCCGCGCTTTTTCCAGAAGGGATCGAGCGGGCGGTAGTCGGCCGGCTTCAGCGGGTGATCGTCCGGGCGCACCACGCGGCAGAAGGTCGAATGCGTGAAGCCGCCGAGGCGATGCGCTTGCGCCTCGCGCTGATCGAAAAAGGCGTTGCCGAGCCCGTGGCCGCGGTGCGATTTGAGCAGTACCGATTCCCCGCAATAGAAGATCTTGTTGAGATCGTAGCCGCCCTTCTCGAAGGGCTCGGCGAACTCATCGACGTGCTCGCTCATGGGCGCGGCGGTCGAGGCACCGACGATCAGGTCGCCGTCGCGGGCGACGACGCAGACGGCATCGGCGGCCGAGGCGAGCTTCGCCAGGTACGTCTCCTCGTACTCAAGCGTGCCGTCGTAGAGATACGGCCAGTCGCGGAACACGGTCATGCGCAGCCGCGCCAGATCCGCGAGAACGGATTTGATCTGTCCGCCGAAGAGCGGCGTCACGGTGATTGCCATGGGTGCTCCCTTGGGCTTTGGGGAACGATATTTGGTCGACGCGGATAGCCGCCGGCTATTTGGAGCCCGGCGTCGAGGTGATGCGCTCGATCTTGTTCCCCGCCCCGAGCACGACGACGCGCGGCTTGTGCGCCTGCGCCTCCTCCATGGACATGCCGGCGTATGCGCAGATGATCAGCTTGTCGCCCATGCAGGCCTTGCGGGCCGCCGCGCCATTGAGGCCGATCTCGCCCGAGCCGGCCTTGCCCTCAATCACATAGGTCGAGAAGCGCTCGCCGTTATCGATGTTGTAGACCTCGATGTACTCGTTCACGAGCAGACCCGACGCCTTGATCAGATCGGCGTCGATCTTGAGCGAGCCCTGGTAGTTGAGGTCGCATTCCGTAACGGTGGCCCGGTGCAACTTGCACCTGAGTATCGACAAGAGCATTTCGCTTAATCCAACCTGCGGTTACCCGGTTACCTGCGCGATCCAATCGGTCAGGTTGTAATATGTGGTCACCCGCGCGATTTTCCCGTCCCGGATCGCAAAAAATGTGCCGGCGGGCAAGACATATGTCTGTCCCGCGGCTTCCGGCAGCCCGCTGTCGGTCACTAGGTAGGTGCCGTGGACGTTGAACTCGGCCGCCGCGCGCGAGCCGTCCTTGCTCACCATGACGGCGATATTCTCCAGCTTCTCCCGGTAATGGTGCGTCATGCGCGCGTTGAAAGCGCGGAACTTCTCGATGCCGTTGCGCCGCTCGCCCTGATTGACGTCGTGAATGACGTCATCGGTGAGACAGGCGAGCATGCCATCGCTGTCGCCCCTGCCAAAGGCCTCGTAGTAGCGGCGGATGAGGGCTGCGGTGTCGCTGCGGTTCTTGCTTTCGGCGTCGCTCATGGGCGCTCCCGGGATTGGCGGTGCAGCGCTCTTAGCAGGTGGCGCGCTCCCGTTCCATGCCCCAGGAACCGCCGGCGGCGCGACAAAGCGTGCCGAAGGGTGCTCCAGCACCTCGTTCGCAACGAGCTGGGGGATTGAACGAGAGAAGCGGCAAGTCTCAGTGGAAGGCGACGAAGTCGCCGGCCTCGGCGACGGTGCGCGCCATCGATCGCATGATCCGGCGCAGCCACCAGGGCGCGCGACCGCTCTCCGAGCGATCCTCCAGGTAATCTTCGATGGTGTAGAAGACGCGGTGCATGGCCCCCTCCATGGCTGTACGTCCAGGAGAAGCTGAGTCGCTTATGAAAGGGTTAATGGGGTCCGGCCTCGCCCAGACACGACGCAGCGATCGCTAGTGCGCGGGCTGCACGATCCCGCCGGGGCATCCAGGAGCAACGGGTTGGGCGGCGAGCATCAGCGCACCCGGCTCGCCGCTGCCGGTGACGTCGCCGGCAAGACTGATGATCAACTCGGTGATCTTGCGATCTTCCCCGCGGCCCCTGCATGACACGACGACACGCGCGCCGGCACCCGCGCCGAAGGCTTCGTCGAAAGCTCCGCGGATCGCTTCGGCCGACAGGCTCTTTCCGGCGTTGTCGGCAAACAGCTTGGAAACCTTGGAGGCGCTCACCGCCTCGGCGAGGCCCGCCGCGCGCGCGAAGTAGGCATCCGCACCGCCGCCAAAGCACGTGCCGTGCACGATCCATTCGTGGCGCTGCAACTTCGATTGCACGCCCGGCATGACGGCCGAAAGCCGCTTCAGAGTGGCGGCGCTGATCTCAGGCTCCGGCAAGCCGTTCCAGTCATGATTGCGGTCGGTCTGGCGCACATCGGGCGCCACGTTGCAGTATTGCGTGCCGCGCGGCTGCGGCCAGAGCCCGTGCAGGATCAGGTGCGAGCCGGCATAGGTACTCGCCGTGAGCTCGCGGCACTCGCTCTTGTCGGCATGCTCGGAGCAGAATTCCGGCTCCCAGCTCATGGCGAGCACATGCGTGGCGCGCTTGCCCGACGCCTCGCCAACAGTGGCAGGTGCATTCGCGGCAGGAGGCTCGTGCGCCGTCTCGCCCGCGGAGGCAACACTTCCGCACGCCAGCGCCACCCAGCGTTCCACCGGCTGCGCGCCCTCGACCATGATGCGATAGTGCGTGGCATCGGACTTGTTCTTGGCGATGAGCTTGTAAGCCTTGCTGGGCTCGAGCTTCACGTCCCCCGGATTGGTGGCTTTGCGGAAGGATTGAAAGGCCGGACACGCCTGCGTCGCGGTGAAGGTCCCCGACATGGCTTCCTCGGCGCGGACCCCACCCATCGCCACAATCAAAAGCGCCGCCGCGCCGGCAAGGCGAGCTGCAAACATCACCATGAGGTGCTCCATGAAACAGCGCTGGCGTTGCCGCGCTACGCAATGCGCCTATCGCTTGCCATAACGCGCGCTGGGTTGCAGCCCGCTATAGCGTCGCGCCGTTTGGAAGCTACGCTGGAAAGGACCGACAGGCGATCCGAAAAGCCGCTAGAGGTGCGACTTCGGCACGACTTGCGGCGAGGTGTTGTTGAGGCAATTGGTCAGCGCCGGGAGCGTTCCTGGGTTAGGTCGCACGTCCTTAAGACCGGGTGGCTGCCAGGTCAAAATTGAGGGCACCGGCCTTGGGCTAAAGCGTGCTAGCCTGCAACTGTCGGCTTCAACCGGGCAACCGGTCAACCACGCAACCTTCGTTGCAATCGTGCGTTTTGTGCAAGCGCGGCTGTCAGCGCTCTAGCAGCGGTGCCCCTTGGCGGAGGAACGGCTGGTATGCGGAGCGGTATAGTAGAGCAGCTGCGCAGTGACTTCACGACGGCGATCACGGCCGACAAGGCGGTCCTGGACGTGGCGATTGGGCGGCTTCGCGAGAAAATTGCGCAGCCAGACTTTTTGAAGCCGCTTTCGATTTACTCCCGGGCGCACCTGCGCAAGATCGACGATGTTCTGGCTCGCATCAGCAACGCGCAGCTGAGCGATGATGCCTTGCAGGTTGCGGCGGCGGTGGAATCGGTCCTGGATTTGCTCGGCAGGCTCGAAACGACCGTCGAGCAGACGGAGGCGAGCGACAAGAGGATCGAGAGCAACCGTTCGACGTGAGTTTGATACTGAGGCGACGGGGCGCTCGCGCGCTCCAGCGGGGGATAAAGATGGGTAATCCGTGGTACAGCGCCGCCATGCTGGCGTTCGAGGCCGGCGAAGTCATGCGGCTTCGCCTTTCGCGGATCGCCATGGGCGGCGGTGACGCCGTATCAGAAGTTAATCTGATGATGACGGAGAAGGTTGGCGCTACGATTGAGGCGCTGAGCGCGATGATGCTTGGCGGAACGCCCGTGTCCATTATCGAGCGCTACCGCGAGCAGGTGGCTGCAAATGCGTGGCGCCTGCAGGAGCTTTCGGCGGTGCGCGAGTAGCACCTGGGTGCCTTAAGCCGCGGCGCCCATCAGATCGTCGTGGAACTCGCTGCGGTTCCTGCCCGAGCGCTTGGCGCGATAGAGGGCTTGATCGGCCTTTTCCAGCAACGCGTTCCAGCTGAGCCCGTTGCGCGGGATCGCGACGGCGGCGCCGCACGATGCGGTGACCGGAATGCGCACGTTGTCGGCAAGGAATTCGTGCTGCATGACATCGAGGCGCATGCGCTCGACCGCGTCGCGAACGGTGCCGGGCGTGCAGGCGCTGAGAATGATCAGGAACTCCTCGCCCCCGATGCGGCCCACGGCATCCTCGTTGCGTAACGCTTCGAGCAGCGTCTTCGCCGCGTCCCTGATCACGGCGTCCCCTGCCGGGTGCCCGTAGGTGTCGTTGATCGACTTGAAATGATCGAGATCGACCATGGCGACAGCCACGGGTTTCTGGTGGCGCTCGGCCTCCGTCCACTCTTTTTGCAGCAGCTCGGTGATACCGGCGCGATTCCACAGGCGCGTGAGTGAATTGATGCGCGCCAGGCGCTCAGCCGCGTTGAGCTGGGCGATGAGGTCGTTGTGGGCGTCGGAGAGGCTCGAGACGCGCAGCTCGGTTTCCAGCATGGACACCAGATCGAGCAGGATCGCCTGCTGGTCCTCGGTGATCTCGCGAGGCTGCGTGTCGATGGCGCAGAGCGTACCGACCGGCATGCCGTCAGGCGCGCGCACGGGGCAGCCCGCGTAGAAACGTATGTTGAGGAACTCGCCCGTCACGAACGGATTGTCGAAAAACCGCGGATCGGCGCTGGCATCGGGAAGCAGCAGCATCTTGTTCTCGTGGATGGCGTGACAGCAGAACGCCCCCTCCTTGGGAGCGTCCACCTTGTTCTGGCCTTGCACGGACTTGAGATGCTGGCGGTGCTCATCCAGCAGATTGAAATGCACGATCGGCACTTCGAGCAGGCGGCCCGCCATTCGGGTGATGCGTTCGAAGCGCTCCTGGATCGGCGTATCGAGCACGTTCAACGATCGCAGAGTGGCTAGGCGCTGGTCCTCGTGGGGATAGGGCGGCGCTTCGAGCATGGCTTGATCGCGGGCTCCTTCGGGTGAGCCCTAGGTATTGTCTCAAAGTAGAGAAAGGGTTTAAGCGATAATTCGCACTGTACGGATCGCTGCGCCATATGCGCGCGAGGTTAAGGTGATCGCGTGCAGTGAAGGCGGTTTAGGGGAGATCAGCCCCCGTATTGCTGGTCGCTGACCTTCTCCAGCCAATCGACCGCCTTGCCGTCGAGCTGCTCCTGGATCGCGATATGGGTCATGGCCGTGGTGGGACCGGCGCCGTGCCAGTGCTTCTCGCCGGGCGAGAACCAGACAACATCGCCGGGACGAATTTCCTCGACGGGGCCGCCATCGCGCTGCACGCGCCCGCAGCCGGCAGTGACGATCAGCGTCTGGCCCAAAGGGTGTGTGTGCCAAGCAGTGCGCGCCGCCGGCTCGAAGGTGACGCTCGCGCCCACCGAGCGAGCCGGAGCACCGGCCTGAAACAGCGGGTCGATGCGCACGGTGCCGGTGAACCAGTCGGATGGTCCCTTGCCCGAGGGCTGCGAGCCAGCGCGTTTGATATCCATTGTCGCGATTCCTTCATCGGGTTGGCGCTGTCGCGCATCGGTGTGATCTGCAAGCCCTAGAGCTGATGGTGCTTTGCGTCGTAAGTTGTGCGCGGTCGGGTTTGTTCCGTATTTCTGCCGGCGTGAGCGGCCACCACATCGAGACGCTGCCCGCCGCTGCATCTTTGTTTCGATCAAGGGTCTCCGCTCAAGACGCAGACAATAATAACCGGGGGAGATTGCCAAGGTGGCCAAGGATTTTCCTTCCCTGCTGCTCACACGGCGCGACGCGTTGACGGGAGCTTTGGCGCTGGCGGCGGTTCCGTGGGCCGCTACGACGAGTGCCAGGGGTGCCGATCCCGTCCTCAGGCGCAGTGTCACCGCAGCGGATTTTCCGGCAGAGACGCTTCAATCCTTCAAGCGCGCCATCCGCGCCATGCTGGCACTTCCTCCGAGCGACCCGCGCAACTGGTATCGCCAGGCACTGATCCATCTCTTCGATTGCCCGCACGCCAACTGGTGGTTTCTGCCCTGGCACCGCGGCTATCTGCTTCACTTCGAGGAGATTTCCCGGGACCTTTCGGGCGACGCGAAGTTCGCGCTGCCCTACTGGGATTGGACGACGAGCTCCCGCGTCCCCGACGCGCTTTTTGAGGACGTGCTGACGCCGACGCACGAGCTCTACGAGGAGAGCCTCGAGACGTTCCGCCCGAAGTTCGAGCCTGCCATCGCCGCGTTGTGGAGCGCAGCGAGCCCAGCTCAGCGCGATCAGCTCACGCTGCGCGGGTACGCTTCCCCCGACGACATCTGGCAGAAGCTGCAGGGTTATTTCGCCGCCCGCGATGTCGCGCGCGGGCCGACACGGGAGGCCCCCGAGCTTCCCGACTGGGCGAAAACCGAGGTGGGGTCTGAGCGCGTCATGGCGGCACTCGCGCCCAAGCGCTTTGAGGATTTCGGCAGCACGGCATCCGAGAACCATCACCAGCGCGCCATCCAGGACACGCTCGAAAGCGGACCGCACAACAACATCCACAATGCGATCGGCGGCGGCTTCGGCTTCATGAGCGAGCTGATGGCGCCGGTCGATCCGATCTTCTGGCTGCACCACGCCAATGTCGACAGGCTGTGGGATGTGTGGAGCCGACGTGAGCGCAAGGCTGGCCGGACGGCCCTGCCAGACAATGTCGCCGGATGGAAGCGCGAGCCGTTCTTGTTCTTCTCGACCGGGGAAGCGCTGTCTGAGCGCTATCTTGAAACGAGCGAGCTTGGCTATGGTTATTCGAAGGGCTTCGGTGAGGAAGTCCTCGACGACGCCGAGCCGGTTGCGCCGTCGACACGGGGCGCGCCGGTGCCGGCAACCTCGGGCGCGGCGACGTTCGAGGGCGAGAAGGGTCGAACCGCGTTGCGCACGGACGCGGAGGCCAGCGCCTCAGTGCGGGTGCCCAACGCCTTGCTGGTTGCCGCGCGAACGCCCAAGAAGGCAAAGCGTGGAGGCGCGCATTCGGGCCCGAGCCCGGGTGCCGAGCACGCGGAGGAACTCGAGCTCGTTGCGCGTATCAGCATGGCCCCGCCGCAGAACCCGCGCGCGGTGCGCGTGCTCTTCTTCATGAACTGCAGCTACCTGTCGCCGGAAACCCCGATCGCCGATCCGCACTATGTCGGCTCGGTGACGTTCTTTGGATTGCATGGCGCGCATCACGGCGCGCAGGTGGTCGCCACGTTGCCGCTCAACTCCACGCTGCAGCGGCTCGCGGCTGCGGGTGAGCCGGTGACGAACCAGGTCAAGCTGCAGGGCATTGCCACGCGCGATTCAGGCGCGCTGCAGGCCATGGATGGGGCGCTGGTGCAGGTTTCCGTCAAAAGCGTGTGAAGGTGCCGACCGCCCCCATATGCGGGCATGGAAAATTGACGAAAACTACCCATTTCAATGGTACGATTGCATCACATGAGCATCACCATGACGAGGTGGACATCAGCAGCTGGGATTGGGGCCGCGCTCCTCGTTGGCGGCGCGACGCTCTTCTTTGCGCTGGGTGCGATGCCGATCACGGCGAACTCGGCCGGCTCCTCAACCGAGGTGCGATTACCGGCCGTCAGCCGACCCGGTCAGCGCACCGCACTCGATCTCGAGGTGGTGTTTGGCAAAGGAGCGCGCGGCGGCGCCGTGACGGTGCGTCATCAGCCGTCGGGCGAGGTCATCGGCACGGTGACGCCGTTCGGTCTCGGAGCCAACGGCGGCGTGGGCCGTTTCGCCATCACGGTCCCGCAGGATCTGGAAGCCCGGTTGCGGCGCGATCATCAGCCGCTGCGCCTTGAGCTCGAGACGCACGATCTCGCGAGCGGGGCCGGCGACGGCGTCGTTCTGCGCTCGGTCGCGCCCAAGCTCGTTCCCACGGCGCAATAGCCGGCGCTCGCAATCACCCCGTAAAAACGAACGGCCGCGCCAAAGCCAGGCGCGGCCGCTTTCGCGTATCGGCAGACGGTGCCGCGACGATGGGGGTCGCTGCACCGTCCGAACGATCGCTACTTGTCGAGCTTGTTGGTCGACAGCCACTTCGCCAACAGATCGGCGATCTGCAGGTTGTTCAAGTCAGACATCTCAAAGTGCGTGTTGCCGCGGATGCCAATGCTCGGCAAATGCGTAAGGTGCGCATGTCCGCCATTGGCGTTGATCAAATCCACGAACTTCTGCGCGAAATCCATGCGGCTCTGCCAGATCTGGATGTCGGGATAGATCGAGGGCGGCTGCCCGGGTGCCGGGAAGTTGTCGCCCCAGACGATCTCGATCGGGATCTTGGTGAGCTTCAGGAAGTCTGCGAGCGGAATCTCCAGACCGGTGGTGCTGCCAATGGGTGTAACGACTGCAGGCGGTGCCTGCCCCGTTGGGAACACCGCCTGGACGGGCTCGTAGGCGTAGATGGCCTTTACGTTGGCGCTCTTGGTGGCGGTGATCCAGCCGAGCACACCGCTCGCCGAGTGGGTGAGCAGCACGGAAGGCCCGATCTTGTTGAACAGCGCGGCCGGGGCATCGGTCGCGACGGCGTTGCTCGTCGCGGCCGTGTCCGGCGTCTGCTGGCGCCACCACTGATTGAGCGCTTCAGGGTCGTGCGAGAACTGAGCGTTCGGGAAGTAATTCGGCCAGATGCCGAGGCGGAACCGAATAAAGATGCCCTGCTCGCCCGTGGGTCCCGGTCCTGGAACAGCCGTGACCGTGCCGTTGTTGATCGCGCGTCCCGCGCGTCCGCGATGGGGCTGGTCGAGAATGTAGGTCGAGTAGCCCTGCCGCAGGAAGATGTTCTGGAAGCCGTCACGGCCGTCGGGCGTCGTCTCCCAGGTTTTGCTGAACTGGCCGCCGCCGTGCCACATCACCATCGGCAATTTGCGAGGATTTTTCGGGATCTGGTACTGCACGTAGGCGTGATCGCCGTGGATCGTCTGGCCATCCGGAAGCGTGGCTACCGGATCGAACGTGCCGGCGTTCGTGATGAACGTGCCGCCGACGGCGAAGCTTCCCTGATCCTGCAGCACGATTGGAGTGTTCTGTACCGGCACGCCCTGGCTCTGGGCCGTGGCGGGCGAGGCGGCCATGAGGGCCGCGCCTGCGGTCGATGCCAGCAGCAGTGCCAAGCGTTTGGCATTGCGTGCGCCAGCATCGACGCGTTTCCTCGTTGTTTGTTTCATGTTTTTTTCCTCCGTGTTTCCGGAGGCGGCACTCTAGTCGCGGCTCGCGGGCCGCACTGTGCACGTAGCGAACTCGCCGTGCCGCCAGCGAACTCCGCATAAAGATTTTGCCGTGCGGTGCATTTCTGACGCGTACGCACTTTTGCTCGGCAGCGGGCTCTCCGCTTGAAAGCGCAATCGACTGATGCACCACGAGAAACTGCCGCGACCAATCAAGGCGAGGCGTCCAGTCTTAGGTTTTTTGAGTTCCCGTCGAAGCGGCGCCGTGAGCCAGCGGTTCGACGAGAAGCCAACGCGACACCAGGAAGGCGCACGCTGCGCCCGCGAGCTGGGCTGCGATGAACGCCGGAGCGTCGATCAATCGGATGCCTGCAAACGTGTCGGAGAAGGCTCGCGCTATGGTCACCGCCGGATTTGCAAACGATGTCGAGGCGGTGAACCAGTACGCGGCGACGATGTAAAGACCGACAGACGCAGGTATGGCCGCAGGCTTCGCCTTGAGCGTCGCCAATATCGTGAGCAGCAAGCCAAACGTCGCCACACCCTCCGCTAACCACTGGCCGGTGCCGCTGCGTATTTTCATGCCGGACTGCCAGAGCGGTAGATCGAACATAGCGTGTGCCGAGCAGACGCCGATCAGCGCCCCAGCCACCTGCGCAAGCACATAACCCGCCGCTATTTGGCCGTCGATGTCTTGGCGCAACCAGAAGACGGCCGTTACTGCGGGATTGAAGTGCGCGCCGGAAATCGGACCGAACATGGTGATGAGGACAACGAGAATGGCTCCCGTCGGCAGGGTGTTGCCCAGGAGCGCCAGCGCTTGATTACCCCCCGCCAGCCGCTCGGCCATGATGCCCGAACCGATGACGGTCGCGAGCAGGAACGCTGAGCCAAGACATTCGCAAGCAAGCCGTCGCTCCAACGCCGGCACGCTCATCGGGTCGGTTCCGGCGACGAAGCTTTGATCCGGCCGATTTCGTCGAGACGCCGCTGCAGAGAAAGCCGGTCGAGCGCCACGATCGGCAGGTTCGAGAAGATGCCGATGCGTTGATACAACATGCGATGGGTGTCGGCGAAGGCGAAGCGCCGTTCGCTCTCGCTGCCCTGAACAGCGGAGGGGTCCGGCAGACCCCAATGTGCGCTCATGGGCTGTCCCGGCCACACGGGGCAAACCTCGCTGGCCGCGCTGTCGCAAACCGTGAAAACAAAATCCAGCGCGGGTGCGGAGGGTGTCGCGAACTCTTCCCAACTCTTGGAGCGAAGAGCGCTCGTGTCGTAGTTGAGTTGCTCGAGAAGCTCCAAGGCGTAGGGATGGACACGGCCGCTCGGCAGGCTCCCTGCGCTGAACCCTCTGTATTTCCCCGCACCGAGCCGATTGATGATGCACTCGGCGATGATCGATCGCGCTGAATTGTGGGTGCAGAGAAACAGGACGTTCAGCGGTTTGGTCACTTCTTGCCTCCCTTACTCGTGCAGAGCGATTTTGTGGTCTCGAACGCCGCGCCGCAAAGCTCGGGCTGCCCCTGACAACAATCCTCGGTGAGATAGGTGAGAAGCTTGCGCATGCCGTCGAAATGCACGGCGTAGCGGATGTAGCGGCCGGCGCGTGTCGCGGTAAGCAGACCGGCGCGATCCAGTTCCTTCAAATGGAAAGACGCAGCCGTGGGCGCCGCCCCGACCGCATGGGCAATTTCCCCCGCAGCTAACCCGGATGGTCCCTTGCGGACGAGCAGCCTGAACATCGCCAGGCGTTGAGGGTGCGCAAGCGCGGCGAGCGAAACGACGGCATCTCTGGAATTCATAAATTGATACTACAAGGATTCTTGTATCAATCAACCAATTTTTTATGCTCGGGATCTTTGGCAGCCGGCACAACAAGAAATGGCCGCGCCCGAGCCGGGCGCGACCGCTTTTGCGAGTAGGGTAATACAGCGCAGTGCTTTAGTGGTCCGCGCGGCTGGCGGCCTTGCGGGCAACCTCGGACTTCGAAACCTCACCCGCCGCGACCAATGCAGCAACACAACCCTTCGACAGGCGGAAGCCGACGGCGCGCATGCACCGGCGTGTCTCGGGGCTGTTGGGGGCAAACGAGCTGCAGTTGGAGAGGTAGTCGCCGGCGCAGGCAAACCGGACCTGGGCGCTGACGGCGGAGGCTTGGTTGACCAGGGCGAGAAGAACCCCGGCAGTCGCGGCTGCAAGCAGCGCGCGGTGGTACGCGTGTGACGCAACGATCATGTACTCGTTCCTTTCGAGGGCCTACGGGGCCCTTGAGACGCAGGGACATACAAAGGGGCGCGTACGCGGCTGTTTTCCCGGGAACGGGTCATTTGCCGCCAGCTCAAACGAAGCTGACGATGGACGACTGTCCCAACTCATCGCGGCCCGAAACGTGACAGCAACCACAATCGCCCGGTTAAGGTAACCGTTGGGTAAACAGCCCTAACGAAAGGTGGAAATCGCCCGCAGATTTCCGCAGCTATCGGCGCGAGCACGAAACGCGGGCGGCCGTCAGCCCAGCGGCGCATGAGGTGCACCTGAGCGAGATCGCGCGCACAACACCGCGGAAGGCGGCCAATCGGCCGGCCATTCCGTTTTGCGATTACGAATTATGCCGAGCAGTCTACTTGCAGGGCCGCGCGTCAACGTCGGCGCTCCAGCCGTCCGCTTCCTTGGTGTAGCGGACCGTGCGGCTCGCCGCCCGACCGTAGCGGGCCCACACGGTGCCGTACTCGAAGTTCGTGAAGTCGGCCCACGAGCGGATGGCCGCCGCCTGCGCAGCCGGCTTCGTGTGTCCCGAGCCCGAACCCTGGTGGTAATGGTCCGACATGCACAGGCGGCCGCCTTCCTTGCGCAAGTCGTGCGCGTAGGCGAGCCCGGTGTCGTCCGCCAGCACGGCCGGCGAGGCGGCAAGCATGGTGATGCCCGCCAAAATGAAAAATGCGCTGCGCTGCATGGATAATATCCCCAATCCCCAGACTCCGAACTCTAGCGTCGGTTGCGGTTGCGGGCAATGGCGCCGCTACCACGCGAGCTTGCTCATGATCGCAATGGCGGGTGGGGCCGGCGGGGCGAACAAAGTCGCGAGCTTGTCGGGGGATAGCTCGCCTGAGCCCATGGTTTCGTCGCGGTGGATCCCGGATGCGACGAAGATCGCATCGATCCCGGCGGCTTGCGCCCCCTTGAGGTCGGTGCGCAGCGAATCGCCCACCGCAAGAATGCGGTCGCGGCTGACCGGAGCGCCGCGGATCGCTTCGGCCGCGGCTTGCGCGCTATCGTAGGCATTGGCGTGCGGCTTGCCGGCCCAGAACACGGGACCGTCCATGCGCTCATAGAGGTCGGCGATGGCGCCGGCGCAGATGAGCTGCGTGCCGCCGACGTCGACGACGAGGTCGGGATTGGCGCAGACGAAGGGAAGGTTGCGGGCGCGGGCGCTCTGGAGCACGCCGCGGTAGTCGTCGGCCGTTTCCGTGCGGTCGTCATCGAGGCCGGTACAAAGTATAGCGTCGGCGTCTTCCAGCGGGGCGAGGGTCGCCGTGAGGCTGGCAAAGGTCGCCGCGTCACGGTCGGGCGGGCCGATGCGGTAGATGCGCTTGTAGCCTCGCTCGGCGATGTGGCGCAGCGCGATCTCGCCAGAGGCGACGATATCATCCCAGGCCTCGCGCGGCACGTTGCGAGAATCGAGCATGGCGGCAACGCGGTCCTTCGGGACCGGCGCGTTGGAGACGAGGATAACGGTCCCGCCTTGCGCGCGAAAACGAAGCAGCGCGTCGCAGGCTTGCGGGAAAGCCTTGTGCCCGTCGTGCAGCACGCCCCACACGTCGCAGAAGATCACGTCGTAGCGCTGAAGCAACTCGCCGGCAGAGGCGAGGATGGGCGGAGGCTGGAAGGGATGAGCGCGCATTGGTGCTTGTGCGATCCTTGGGGCGGGTGAACCCACGCGCGCCTCATACGTTCAATCGAACGGCAAGCCAACTGGAATGCTCGAGGAGTGTGCAATGAATAGTGTCGGTAGAGACAAGGGTACCAGCCAGGATCCCGGCAGCGACGATGCATCGCGCAAGCAGCCCTCGGCGCGGCGCACCAAAGGCGAGGGCGTGCCGGAGACCGACAAGCGGCGCCCGGCTGAGCAGTCGCAGGACAAGGCCGAGCCGCGGCGCGAGGATGCGCAGAATTCCGCTCGCCGGTTAAATCACACCCCCACCGCACGCGATCCGGCAGACGGGCTGTGACGGTAAGGCCTCGGTAAAGCGGCAAAGGGGAGGGTGCCAGGACGGCGGGGTATGGCATACTCCCGCGGTCGCTTAAATGGGCGGCGCCGATTCGAGGCTAGCTCAAGGTCGTCATGCTGGATCACACCGTCGGGGCACCGCAAATTGCCGCGCTTCTCATCCTGTTGCAGCGCGCGCTTGAGGAGCTTTACTCCTCGCGCAACACCACGCGGCTGATTGCGGAAGGCGGGCGCGAAGCGGGGCGCGACTATTATCCCGTCGTCGCGATCACGCATCTGGCCTGGATCGCGGCGATCTTCCTTCTGATCCCGGCGGGCGTGCCCATCCTGTGGCCGCTGCTGATCCTCTATCTGGCGCTGCAAGTCGTGCGCTACTGGATCATCGTCACGCTGGGGCGCTACTGGACGCACCGCATCATCACGCTTGAGCGCGAGCCGATCGTTCGCTCGGGCCCCTACCGTTACATGCGCCATCCCAACTACGCCGTGACGATCGCCGAGACGTTCCTGTTGCCGCTGGTGTTCGGCGATGCGGCGGTCGCGGTGATCTTCGGCTGCGTGTGGGCCGCGGTGCTCTACTACAAGGTGCTGATCGAGGATGCAGCGCTCGCCGAGCGGCGCGGCGGCACATGAGCCGGATCCGGGACGTCTACCGTGCGTTCGCGGGCGCGGTGACCCTTGCCCTCGTCGTGATGCAGTACGTTCAGGTGACTGAAGGCGATAGCGGCGCGGCGCTGCGCGCGGCCACGATCCACTTTTTCAGCTTCTTCACGATCCTGTCGAATTTGCTGGTCGCCGCCACCCTGCTGATTCCGCTCATCGCGCCGGCCTCGGCCGTGGGCCAGTTCCTGGCGCGGCCGTCGGTGCGCACGGCCGTCACCGCCTACATCATCGTCGTCGGCGTCGTGTACTACCTGCTGCTGGACGGCCTGAGCCAAGCCACCGGCTGGCGCCTCACCTTCGAGCTCGCGCTGCATTACCTGACGCCGCCGCTGTTCGTGCTCGACTGGTTGCTGTTTGTGCCCAAGGGCGATCTGGCGTGGATGCCGCGAGCGGGCGCGCTTGCGTTCCCCGCCGTCTATGCGGTTTGGATTCTCATCCTCGGCGCCGCGACGGGCTGGTATCCCTATCCCTTTCTCGACGTCGGCAAGCACGGCTATGCCGGCGTGGGGTTGACCATCGCCTGGCTCGTGATCGCGTTCCTCATCCTGGGGCTCGCTCTCGTGGGATGCGGGCGCCTCATGCAGCGCATGGGCTTAGCGGACCCGCCACACGACGCTTAGCCTCGGCCGCACCACTCCTTCGTGCGCGTATTAAGGATGCGCTCACTTGCTTCGGCGATTGATCCACCAGCTTACAAGATATTGAACACCTTCCATTGCAGCTAGCGGTTACCGGGTTTTTTGAGTTTTCCTGCGATGGCCGCCACCGTACCAAATCGAACGTACGCATTCTCCACGACTCCGATCGCTATTCTCGCGGGGGTGGGGATCACCATCATGGTCGTGTCGCTCGGCTTTGGCGCCGTCGAAACCGATGCATTGGCGTTCGCAAGGCAGCGGGCGACAATTCGAAACGCCATCGACCAACACGGGCTTTCGCTGGCACGCGAGCTGCGCGTGCAGACAGTGTGGACCGAGGCGTACGAAAAGACGCGGGCCAATGATGTCGGCTGGATGCGATCTCTATACGGGATGTATTTGAGCCAGCTGCTCGGCTACGACCGCATATACGTGCTCTCCGGAGACGACAAGCTCGTCTACGGCTTCGTCCCCGCCGCCCAGTCGACCTCGACAAATTCGGCCCCGATCGGAACGGACCTCGAGGATCTGCTGCAAGCCGTTCGCGATCCAGGATCGGCGGCAGGTTACAATGTCGTCGTCACCGATGTGGCGCTCGGGGATGGCAAGGTTGTCCAGCATCGTGCCGTTGCCGATGTCCGCGATATCGGCGGCAGGCCCGCGACTGTCGTCGTCTCGACCATTCTTCCAGATCGGGGCGCTCAATCGAGCCCCACCGGGAAGCCGTACCTGCTCGTGGCCGTCGAAGATCTGGACCGAGCGTACACCAAGAGACTGGGCGCGGATTTCGGCCTGGGCGACTTGGAGTGGGTCACGAAAGGCCCACCGGCCGGCGACCTCACTGAAGTCATCACGGCCCGCAACGGAACGTCCGTGGGCACTCTGGCTTGGCGCAATGATCAGCCCGGATTGGAGTTCCTGCGACGCATATCCCTCGGCCTCGGCCTGGCGATGGTGCTCTTTTTCGGCCTGACGCTTCTGCTCATGCGCTGGAGCCGGCAGCAGGCGCAGCGGATTTTGGCAAGCGAAGCAAACGCGAGGCTGGCCGCGCGAACCGATGTGATGACAGGTTTGCCCAACCGGCTAGCTCTGCGCGAAATATTTCCGCGGCTCATCGATGAGGCAAAGAGGTCGCTATCGACGCTCGGAGTGATGTCGGTCGACATCGATGCGTTCGCGGGAATAAACGACAACTTCGGCACTGCCGTTGGAGACGCCGCGCTATTGGCGGTCGGAAAGCGACTGCAACGGCTGCTCAGACCTTTGCCTATCCTCGTCCGTCCGGGTGGGGACGACTTTATGATCCTGGTGCCGGGCCCCGATGCAAAACAGCTTGCGGAGCTTGCTCAGGATGTCGTGGCCTGCGTGGCAGAGCCTATGGACCTCGAGGATGGCACGCGCATCTTCATCACGGCCTCCGTCGGCTATGCGCTCGCTCCCCACGATGGCGATTCCGGCGACGACTTGGCACGCCGCACACAGCTGGCGCTCAGTCGAGCCAAGAAGGCCGGCGGTGGCGTTGCCATCGCCTTTGAGCCGCAGATGGACCTTGAGCTCAGCCAGCGCAGCGCCTTGGAGGCTGCCTTGCGCAAGGCCGTCAACGACGAGACGATCAGCGTCGTCTACCAGCCCTTGATGAATCCCAGCGGAAGTCGGGTTGTGGGAGCCGAAGCCCTGGCCCGGTGGACCGATCCGGTCCTGGGAACGATCTCGCCGGACGTGTTCATTCCCCTCGCCGAGGACACCGGCCTCATTCCCAAGATCGGCGAGTTCGTCTTGCGGCGAGCTGTCCGCGACGCCGCCGATTGGCAGGGCATCAGCGTGGCCGTCAACGTTTCGGCGGCCCAGATGTACCACGGCGACATCGTCGCCTTGGTGCAGGACGTGCTCAGCTGCGACGCGTTTCCCCCCGCCCGCCTGGAAGTCGAAATCACGGAAAGCGTGCTGCTCGAGGATGGGAAGCGAGCAAGCGATCAGATCAAGCAGTTGCAGGCGCTGGGTGTCAAAGTCGCCCTCGACGACTTCGGCATAGGATATTCGAGTTTGCACTACCTGCGCAGCTTCGGTTTTGACAAGTTGAAGATCGACCGCAGCTTCCTCGAAGGTGTCGATCAATCAGGGGAAGGCTCAGTCATCCTTGCTTCGATCATCCAGCTCGGGCTGGACCTCAATCTGATCATCACGGCTGAAGGCGTCGAGACGCCCAGGCAGCAGCGCTGGCTCGCGGCTGCGGGTGTGCATCAAATGCAGGGGTTCTTGTTCGCGCGTCCGATGAGCGCTGCGCAGCTCGGTGAACTCATAGAATCGCAGTCGCACGAGGCACGCGCAGCAGGTTAAGGCGCTGCAGATCGTTTGCGGGTTCTGCAAACCATCGTTCGACAATCATTCAATTAGCGCGCACGCTCTTTGGTCGATCCGACTACAGAGCCAGGCGGCCATGCCCTCCACCGGCACCTTCGTTGCCCCAGAATTGATGGATTTGATAACGCGAGCGCTCGATGCCGCGTGCGCCGACTTGCGGTCTGAGCACAAGGACGACGGCGCGGTGGCGCGCACACTTATGACCGTGAGCCTGATGACAGCGGTGGGTGCAGGTGAACGCGACCCCTACCGGCTGAAGCTTGCCGCGCTGCAGGCGATTGACCGGTAGTTGCGCGCGCCGTTGTCTCGGAACGCAACCGCGAAGCCTGGGGCCAGTGCGTAGTCTTGGGCTAGTTCGCGCGCACGTGGTTGATCTCGAGCCAATATTTCCCGATGTCGCGCACCGCTTCGGTGAACTGCTCGAAGTCGACCGGCTTGATGATGTAGCTGTTGGCTCCGACGTCGTAGGTGCGCATGACATCTCGCTCCTCGGCGGAGGACGTCAGGACGACCACCGGAATTTGCCGGGTGCGCGGGTCTCCTTTGACACGCTTGAGCACCTCGTGGCCGTCGAGCTTCGGAAGCTTCAAGTCCAACAGAATAATTCTGGGAAGGCGTTCGGGGACTTCGGACCCTGCGCCAAATAGATACTCAATGGCCTCTACGCCGTCACGGGCGACGTGAATGTGGTTGGCGAGGTTGGCCGTCTTGAACGCGTGCAGTGTCAGCGTCACGTCGCTCAAGTTGTCCTCCACGAGGAGAATATCGCTGTGTTCGCGGGTCATGTGCCAACAGGCTCCACAGTGAAGAAGAATGTCGCGCCCTTATCGACCTCGGCTTCGGCCCAGATTCTGCATCCATGCCGCTGGACGATGCGCTGAACGATTGCAAGCCCGACTCCGGTTCCCTCGAAGTCTTCCGCGCGATGCAACCGCGTGAAGACGTCGAAAAGTTTATTGGCGTACCGCATGTCGAAGCCAACCCCGTTGTCACGAACAAAGATCACGGTCTCGCCGTCGATCACCTGCGCGCCGATCTCGATATGTGCCTTCGCGCGGGTGCGCGTGTACTTGAACGCATTGTCGATCAGGTTGATCAGCACTTGCCTGAGCAGGCTCGGGTCGCCCAATACGTCAGGCAGGTCGCCCACTGCGACCCAAACTTCCCGGCCCTCGGTCCGGTGCGTCGCCACGACGGCTTCCACCATCCCATTGACGTGCACGATCTGCTTGGTCAGCGGGGCGCGGTTCAGCCGGGAGAAAGCCAGCAGGTCATCCACCAGCTGACCCATCTGCACCGCGTTGTCGCGCACCAAACGCAGAAACCCCAGCAATTCCTCGCCCAGCGTCGCGGCGTTTTGCTCGAGAACGATGCGACTGAATGCGTTGATCGCGCGCAATGGCGCGCGCAAATCATGTGAGACGCTGTAGGAGAATGCTTCCAGCTCTCCGACGGCGTCTTGCAACTCCAGATTCTTCTCCTGCAGCTCCATCTCGTGGCGCTTGTGCTCGGTCATGTCGCGCACCACGGTTCCGAAGCCTTGCAACTGGCCGGAAGCATCGTGGATGGCGGTAATGACCACGTTCGCCCAGAATCGATCGCCGTCCTTGCGGACCAGCCAACCTTCGTGTTCGTCACGGCCGTCAACTTCAGCCGTATGAAGATAGCTTTGCGGGCGTCCATCAGCGACATCGTCGGGGCCGTAGAACCGCAAGAACGACTGCCCGATGATCTCTCCGGCCGCGTATCCCTTGATGCGCGTCGCTCCCGCGTTCCAAGTGGTCACGAGACCCTGTGTGTCCAGAAGGACAATGGCGTAATCGTTGATGGTGTCGACGAGGAGCCGGATCCGCTCTGCCTTGTCGTGCTCGTCGAGAATTGGCGCCCCCCCGCGAGCCGGGGAGGCGTCGCGGACCTCGGCCACCTTGGTGGCAGCGCGGGCGCCGATCGCTGCGCGTGTAGGCGAGGAGGCAGGTATCACTTCGGCTTCCCTATCTCAGGCGGCAGTCTTTTGGACTACGGGTGACTTGCAACGGCGCACGTTTGCCCGCTTGCTCGCTCGCGCGTACATGCGCTTGAACGAGATTTCGTCGTCCCTGGGCGTGGCCACGCCGACGTTCGCGGTCGCGCCGATGGCGAGCGTCGAGTAGGGAATGAGGCTCGTTCTGATTTTCTTTCGCAACAAAGCTGCGAATGACTCCGCACTGGTTGATGTCATGTCCGTATCGAACACCGCGAACTCGTCGCCTTGAATGCGGCCGATAATCCCGTAAGGGCTCATCTCGACCCGGCACAGATCGGCGATATCGGCCAAGACGCGGTCTCCGGCGGCCCGGCCGTGGGCCTCGTTTATTTGCGCGAGGTTCCTGATGTTGACCGTTATGCAGGCTGACGATCGGCCTGATTGCTTGTTGCGTGCGAAGGCGGCTGAGGCCTCCGCGAAGAAGGCACGCGCAGAAAGCGCGCCCGTCAAAGCATCGAGCTTGGCAAGCTGTCGCAGCTCTAGCTCGTCCATCACGACGTTGGCCAGGTCTTGCAGGAAGCCGATCTGATCGGGTCTGAATTCGCGCGGGACGACGTCCGTAACGCACAGCGTCCCGATATTCTGGCCCATCGACGTACGCAACGGCACGCCCAGGTAGGAACGGGTCTTCTGCGGGCCGACCACGAGCGGACTGTACCGGAATCTGGCGTCATCGAGGGCATCGGGGACCGCCAATGGCTGGTCGCTGCGGATTGCGTGCGTGCAGAACGAAATGTTGCGCGGCATCTCGTCTTGCTCGACGCCCTGGCGCGATTTGAACCATTGGCGATCGCGGTCCACCAGCGACACCGTGGCCGTTGCAACGCCAAGTCCCCACTTCGCCATGCGGGTGATCCTGTCGAAGAACTCCTCGGCCGGTGAATCGAGGATGCCGTATCGATAAAGCACCTCGAGACGCTGTTCCTCGAACTCGGCATGACCTTCGCCCCACCCTTTGCGCAAATTCTGTGGGTTCGACCACGTCCGTTCCGATGCGGCGGCTTTTGTCGGGGTGAGTAGGGCCGCGAACTTGGTGGCGCTTATGGGAGGGCTGAAGAAATATCCCTGCCCGTCGGAGCAGCCTTCTGCCCTGACCACTTCGAGCTGTCGCTCCGTTTCTATGCCTTCCGCGGTGGTTGCCATGCCGAGGTTCGTGCCGAGCCGCGCAACGGCGCGGATGATCGCGCGCGAGCTTGCTTCCTGCGTTGAAAGCGTGCGTACGAAGGAGCGATCGATTTTGATGCGATCGAAGGCAAAGCGCTGCAGATAGCTGAGCGACGAATATCCAGTGCCGAAGTCATCGAGCGCGATGCGCACGCCTAAAGCATGCAGCTGCTGCAGCGTCTGCGTCACGTGTTCGTTGTCGTCGATCAGGACGGATTCCGTGATCTCGAGTTCGAGCCTGGCTGGCGCTAACCCGGATTTTTCCACGGCCGCGGCGACCTGCGCCGGCAGCCGGTTGGATTTGAACTGGACGACGGAGAGGTTGACCGCGACCTTGATGTGGGGCGGCCACGCGCCTGCATCGGCGCATGCCCGTTCAAGGACCCAGGCGCCGATGGGTTCGATCAGGCCCGATGCCTCGGCCGCTGGGACAAATACTGCTGGCGAAATTGCGCCCTGTTGCGGGTGAGTCCATCGCAAGAGCGCCTCGCAACCGGAGATCGCGTTGGTTTCGAGATTTATCGTCGGCTGATAGTCAAGCCGCAACTCGCCTCGGTCGAGTGCGAGCCCCAAGTCCTCTTTCAAATCCATAGCGACTGCCACCGCCGGTCACGCGCTTGTATCGTCGAGGAATTTATAGTCAGCGCCCTGAGTATGGTCTCGTGGACGATCTCTCCATGTCTGCCCGCTGACAGGCATACAACAGGGATTATCGGCCGTATGCTGAACTTGCACTTAACGCAGCGCACCGCCATATTGAGCAGATCACCGCCGCGCCGTTAGCCCGGGATGACTGAGAGACCGTGTGCTCCCGCTTCGCTTGTTCAGAAGAGGGATGCAGGTGTGTCGGCTCTCCGCTCTCGTAACCATTTGTTAGCTTCGTTGTCCGCCGACGACTTTGCGGCGCTCGAGCCGCATTTCCAGATCGTCGAAATGATTCACGAATCCGTGCTGTTCAAAACCGGCGATCCGATTACGCGCGTGTACTTTCCCTACAGCGGCATCATTTCGTTGGTCGCCGACCTTGCGGGCGGGGAAATGATCGAGGTTGCGATGGTCGGCCGCGATGGCGCCGTCGGCGGCATGTCGCAATTCATAGGCAACCTGGCGGCGAACACCGGCATCATTCAGCTTCCCGGCGTCGCTTGCTGTATCTCGCCGGCCAGCCTGGCCGAGGGCTGGGAGCGCAGCGCTCGGCTCCGCGCCGTGCTGGTACGCAACGAGCAATTTGCGTTTGTGCAGGCCCAGCAATCGGCAGCCTGCAATGCAAGCCACTCCGTCGAGGCGCGCATGGCGCGCTGGATCCTGCGCGTGCGGGATCTCAGTGGCGCCGACAGCTTCCCGCTCACGCAAGAATTTTTGGCGCAGATGATCGGAAGTCGACGCACCAGCGTGTCGTTGACGGCCAACGCTTTGCAGGAGGCGGGGCTCATTCGCTACCGCCGCGGGCACATGGAAATCACGAACGTCGAAGGTTTGGAAGGCTTCGCGTGCGAATGCTACGCGACGGTCAAGAGCCAGGGCGACCGGCTCCAGTTGAATTAAGCAACCGCAAGCAGGGACCGGCCGCGCCTGTTACCTGTGGCTTGCGCGCCGACTGCACTCGTGCCGTAATTCTCCCATGGCGGATTTCGATGCCATTTCGGTCGGCGGTGGGCTCGCTGGCGCGGCGTTCGCGCTGGAAATGGCGCGGGCCGGCGCGCGCGTCGCCGTCATCGAGCGCACGGCCGGCTCGGCGTTGAAAGTGTGCGGCGATTTCCTGAGCCGCGAGGCGCAGGAGCTTCTCACCCACCTCGGCCTTGACCTGGCGCTGCTCGGCGCGGTGCCGATCAAGACGCTGCGGCTCGCAACCGGCGAGCGCCACGCCGACGCGCCGCTGCCTTTCGCTGCCGCCGGCCTGTCTCGCCTCTGCCTCGATGAAGCGCTGCTCGCCGCCGCGCAGGCAGCGGGCGCCGAGATCATTCGTGGCGAAACCGCCAGCGCGCTCGAGCCCGACGCGAACGGGGTGAGGGTGCGCCTCGGCGCCAAGACGATTACCGCTGATTGCGCCGCGCTCGCGACCGGCAAGCACAACCTGCGCGGCTTCCCGCGCGCGCCAGCCGCCATCACCGCCTACAAAATCCAGTTCGAGCCGACGCCCGCCGCCAGAGACCAGCTCAAAGACATCGTCCAGCTCGTCGCCTACCGCGGCGGCTACATCGGCGCCTGCGAGGTGGAGGACGGCGCGATCACGATCTGCTGGCTGATCGACGCGACCGCCATGCGCGAGGTCGGCGCCGACTGGACGGCGCAGCTTGCGCACATTGCGCGCGGGTCCCCGGCGCTGGGCGATCTGCTGGCCGGCGCGCGCTATCTCTCCGCACGCCCCGCCGCCGTCTCCGGCATCCCGTTCGGGTACAAGCGCCGCGACGCGCTCGCGCCCAACGTCTACGCGGTCGGCGACCAGCTCTGCGTCATCCCCTCGTTCACGGGCGACGGCACGTCGCTGGCACTGGCGTCGGGCGCCGGGGCCGGGCACGCCTGCTCGGCCGGAAAAACAGCAGGGGAATTCCAGCGCGCATTTCTCGGACGCGTGCGCATGCAATTCTTCTGCGCCGGTGCCGTCGACACGCTTTTCAAATCGGCCCCGCTGCGCTCCTTGAGTGTGCGCGCCGTCGCGGCGATGCCGGCGCTGGCCCAGCTCGCAACAAGCGTCACGCGGATCAGGGATTATGAAACACCGAGCAACCGCGCGAGCTACAGCTCGAGCACGATGAAGTAGGCCGAGAAGCCGGGCCCGAAGGCCGCCAGCAGAAAGCGGCCGCGCGCGTTGTCGCCGAACGCCTCCTTGATGACGAACAGCGCCGTCGCCGACGACATGTTCCCGTACTTGCGCAACACCTCCCAGGAGTAGCGCAACTGGTCGCGCGACAGATGCAGCGACTCTTCCGCAACCGTCAGCACCTTGCTGCCGCCGGGATGAATGAGAAAGCCGTCGAAGTCCTCGAGCGACAGGCCCTCGCGCGCGAGGAAGGGGAACAGCGCCTCGCCCAGCCGCTCGCGCATGAGCGTCGGCAGCTCCGGGCTCAGGACGACGCCGAAGCCGTCGTTCTTGATGTCCCAGCCCATGATGTGCTCGGTCTTGGACCAGAAGTATTCCCCGATCGCACGGACCTTGGCGCGGCCGCCCGCGCGACCGCGCTTCTCGCCGACGTGGCTGCGCAGTACGACACCTGCCGCACCATCGCCGAACAGGGCGGCGGCAACGAACATCGCGAGGCTCTGGTCGGCGGTGCGCATGCACAGTGTGCAGAGATCGACCGTCAGGAACAGGACGTTGGACCCGGGCCGCGCCTGCGCCATGCGGGTTGCGCGTGCCAGCCCGCCCACGCCGCCGCCGCAGCCGAGCCCGAAGATCGGCAGCCGCTCCACGTCGGGGCGAAAGCCGACGCGGTTCATCAGTCGCGCTTCCAGGCTCGGGATCGACAGCCCGGTGATCGTGTTGGTGACGACGGTATCGATGTCTTTGAGGGCGAGGCCGGACTCGGCGACGGCCTGCGTGGCGACCTGCTCGAGCAGATCCAGCGCATTGCGCTGGTAGACCTCGGTGCGCTCTTCCCAAGTCCGCGGCTGCAAGTGCCACTCCATCGGCTCGACGGAGTAGCGGTTATCGATGCCGGTGTTGGTGTAGAGCGCTTCCAGCCGCGCGAAGTGCGGGAAGAACGTCTGCGCGCGTACCCCGGCATCGTCCTGGGTGATGATGTGCTCGGGGACCGCGGTCGCTACGGAGGCAATATCGACGCCGACCGTAGATGTACTAGCGGGCTTGCTAGCCAGCTCGACGTCTGTCGCCATGAAGCCCTACTCGAAACCGCACGCCTGCAGATGCAATGCAGCGATGGTAGAGCAGGGGCAGGCAAGGCGCCATGCCTTCCGGGGCACAGGGTGACTGTGTCGCAAACGCCGTATCAGTTTGCGGCACGCCGCGAGCGGCCAAAGGATCTGCTTCGGCCTACTTCGCCTCGATCTTGACGCCGGGCAGGTCGACGCGCACGCCCGCGCGCTGGCTGTCGTAATAGAGGTAGCCCAGAACGGCGACGCCGATCACGAGCAAGATGATGAGAAGGCTCTTCGCGTCCATGACGTACTCCTGCCAGACGAGGGCTTGCAGGCGTCGAGTGCCATAACGGCGTGCCCCGGGCAAGGAGAGTCCGCTATGCGGCTTCCGGGGGCCCCGATGGCGCCCTCAAACGCTGTGGCACGCGTGCATGTGGTCCTGGCCTCAGTGAGGCGCCGGCGTGGTCGAAGAGGAGGCGGTCGCCGCTTCGAGTTTCTGGCGCGCCTCGGCGAGGCTCTTTTGCAGGTCGGCGATCTCGCGCTCGAGCAGCGACTTTGCGGTCGCGGCGGCGGCAGCTTCTGCGGTCAGCCGCTCCACCGTCTTGCGGCTCGTATCGGTTTCGGCGCGCGCTTTCTCGACGTCGCCTTTGAGCATGGAGATGCTCTCCTGCAGCTTCTGCAGCTGCGCGGTCGCCGCGTCGGCGCTGTCCGCCTTCACCCGCAGCCGATCGGCGTCCTGCTTGCTCGCGGTGACGCTCTGCTGCGCGGTGGTGAGCTCAGTCACCAGATCGCTCATGCGCTTTTGCAGCTTGGCGAGCAGGCCGGATACGGCCTCTGCGTCGGAGTGCTCTTTGGCGGCGCGCGCGTTGGCCGCCGTGAGGTCGCGCTCCAAATCCTTGATGGCGGCCCGCAGCCCGGTGTTGTCGTTGGTGAGCGCCGAGGTGACGACGTCGGTCTCGCCGAGACGCTGCTCGAGGAAGCGCGCCTTGTAGCCGTAATAGGCGGCGCTCCCGGCGAGCACCACGACAATGACCCACAGCCACCACGGACCGAAATCCCGGTGTTTGACGCGGGTCAAGGCACCCACGCGCGGATCGGGTCGCATCACCATTTTTCCGTCTCCTCCCGAAACGGCAGGCTATCGTTGTTGGCTGGCGATCATCAAGGCAAACCCGGCGGGCTTGTCCATGGCAATGCGACGGAATTTGGCATTGTCGTTAGCGCTGGGGCATAGCAGCCACGGCGCGCGGGTGCTCGGGCTGCGCTCGGCGGCGGTGGCTGCGGTATCGGGAGATGTCCGGGATTGGTCTTTCCCGGAGGCTGGTTCGGCGCGACAATCAGCACCTATAGATCTTGGGGAAGGAGAGAATGGAGTTCTGGGCCTCGGCTGAAGTAGATCAGCCCGCTGATATGCTGGGCTGGAACAAGCTCGACGCTGCGTTCGAGCCGTTTCTCAACGCGGCGTTTGCGGCGTCGAGCCTTGCCACGCTAGAGGTCAAGTTGCGCTATGTGCCGATTGTCATGCCCGAGAGCATGCATGCGCGCTATTGCGCGCGTTCAAAGCTGTACAAGAAGGAGCGAGCTTACGACTGCGCACCGATCCTGAACTACGAGGTCTTCGTCGAAGGCCGGTTTGAGGATCAGCTGCGAGAATACCTGCGCGGCATCGCACTTTCCGCCCCGCATCTTGCTGGTCTCGGCGCGTCGCCGAAGCAGATCGAGGAGTTCAAAGCGATCCTAGCGTGCGCTGTCGAGCGCATCATAGCTGAGCGGCCGGATCAAACGCGCCATTGACCAGTAGTATCCTCGCAAGTTCGAATTGAGCTGGCTTTCGGACGTCCGCTGCCAAATGGCAGCAGAATACAGGGCAGCCAGTGAGAGGCGCGAAGTAGATCATTGGCAATGAGGTTCTCAAAATGGAATGGGTGAATAGCGGGGGTGGGCCATTGATCTGCGCCGAGGAGCACATCGCGGCGCAGTGGATGGGGGTCGTTGGACTTTCGGAGCCTAGTGCACCCCACAGAAATGACTACGAGAGGGCGTGCAGCACTCGGGAGTACCGCTCTGCGCGGGTCGGGTGCACTCTTGCGCTCCCAAAGGGCTGACGAGCATCCGGGTTCATACTCGTAACGACAGAAAAGTGGCAGTTAGAAAGGAAGTTCGATTTTATCGTTCACAGGCTAATGACGCCTGGAATTGGAGCTGCTTTTTCGCCCTAGTACCTAACTCACGGCCCGGTCGGCCGTCCGGTAAGAGGGCCTTGCGCGACGACGACAACCGGGCGCTGACGCGCCCGGGCTGACGGACCCTAGAAGTCGCTCGAGAAGTTGCCCGTCTCCTTAGAGAAGTGGGGCCCCTTGTCCATGCTCCAGCTTTCCTGCGCCGTCTTCGTCTCGTTGGACTGGGTGGCGACCGGCTTGGGGCGGCGAACCGCGACCTGGGCGCGCCTGGCGTTGGCAACGTGGCGTGAGGCCTTACCGGACCGGCTCTGCGAGCCGCCGACGGAGGCAAGCTTCTTCTTCAGCTGCTCGACGTTCTCGACCGCCGCCTGTTTGAGCGTGCGCTCGTGCGCGAGGTTGTCGCGCGCCTGCTCGGCCTGACGCTCGGCCGCCTCGCGCGCCGTCTTCTCGGCTGCCACCTGCTTGCGGATTTCCTCGATCGCCTCGTCGGAGCTCTGGCGTGCGTTGTGGCTGATGAAGGTGAGGCGCGCGCGCGTCGTCTTGGTCTCACGCTCAGCCGCGGCCTGCGCGATCTGGGCGCGCGAGAGCTCGGCCTGGGCGTCGGCAGCGGCGCGTTTTGCAGCCTCCATGTCCTGGGCGAGGCGGGCGTGGTCGTCGGCGCTGCCGGACTGGGCCTTGGCGAGTGCCGCCGTTGTCTCGCGATGCGCCGCGTCCGCCTCTTGGCGCGCGGCGGCGAGCTGCTGGGTCAGGTCCCGCGTCGCCTGCTCGGCGGTATGGCGCGCCAGAGCCAGCTGGTCGCTGAGGTCCTTGGCGGTCTGTTCCGCGGCGATGCGCAGCGAGCGCTCACGCGCGGCCTCGGCCTGCGCGGTTTGCGATTTACGCTCGGCGGCGCGGCGCGTCCGGCGCTCGAACGCCAAGCGGCGGCGCGCGTCCTGGATGGCGCGCTGGAACGGCTCGCCGGCGAACTGCATGCCCTCGGGCCCAAGCGAGGCCGAAGGCGCGGCATCTGCCTCGCGCGAGCTGCGCCAGGCTTCGCCGTACACCCAGGCGATGGCCATTGCGGATGCGATGAGGCCCATCGATACGCCGGCGGTGAGGCGCTTGGGCAGCTTGCCGGCTGGGCGCTGGGCCACGTAGGGCGCGAGCGTCGTGTATTCTTGCTCGACCGCGACCAGCTCCTGGACCGGCTGGTGATGCTGCCAGGGGTCGTAGGTGCCAAAGCACCAGAGGTGGCCTTCCGGGTCGCGGCAGGTGAAGGCCTTGCCGCCGTTGGGGCGGTCCTGCAGGCCGATGACGATCTCGCAGCCGGCGGCGCGCGCGCGATTGAAATGCGTCTCGATGTCGTCGACGACGTAGTAGCAGCACTGCGTCTCGGCGCCGCCGATGTCGTCGGGCTGCTTCATGTAGCGGTCGATCTGGAAGCCGGTGACGGCGCCGACCATGATGATGGTGCTGCCGAAGGAGAGCTCGGCGTAGGAAGCGTAACCCTCTTCGTCGCGCTCGACGGTCAGCACCTCGAAGCCGAAGGCCTTCGCGAGCCAATCGATCGCGCCGTCGACATTGCGATAGCGCAGGCCCGGCGAGGAGCGTCCGCGGGCGGCGCGGATGGCGTCGGCGCGCGATGCCTGGTCGCGGGATGATTCGGCGCGGGGCGCCTCAATGCGGGATGCCTCGACGCGGGAGTCCGCCGCGCGAGTGGCCTCAGCGCGGGTCGCTGGGCGAGATGCTCCCGGGCGGGCTGCTCCTGGGCGAGTTGCGTCGTTCATGCCTTCCCCCTTCATCGCAATACGCGAGGATTGCGATAGTAACTAAGACGGTCGAATTGCGCCGAAAATACAGCATATGGTTAATCAGAGGATTGCCAAAATCCCAAAGCATGCGATCGGCTTCCGCGGGCGTGTTCATAGTGCACCGGTCGGGCGCGGGGATGTGCAACTTAGCGTTGAAAAACAGGTGTTTTTTGCGGGGAAGAAGCCATGCAAACCGGGCATGCCCAGCGGAAAAACGTTCATGTCTATAGGACAAACGGAGAATTTCGCGGGCCAAATGTCAGATTTTGCCCGTCGGGGTGCACCGCCTGGCTTCTTATCCGCGTGAGCAAGTTCAATGTTTCCGGGCCCTAGCGCGCGACTCTCGCATGTGCGCAAGCAACTGTTAACGACACGCGCAATTTGGCGCGACTTTTAAGAACTTTTAATCCGGCCCGCGCGCAAGGTTCCGCGTCCCCGGCCCAACGCCGGTGGAAGCGAAACAAACTCTAGGGTGTCGTCATGTCCAATATTGCAACTCGCTTTTTCGACGATGAATTTGGTGCCACGGCCATCGAGTACGGACTGATAGCCGCGATCGTCGGGGTCGGTATCGTCGTCGGCCTCACCACGCTGCGCGATGGTTTGAACGACCTGTTCACCAACATTAACACCAAGCTGGCGAAGTAAGCCGTCGCAAGCACTGTTCACGCCCGAACGCGCCTCGCACGTAAAGCAGGGGCGCGTTCGGAAGTGCCGAGATGCTCAGGGCTCGCGCTGGAACTGCGCCGGCCCCACGAATTATTAACCGCCGATCCCTACGCAAAGCTTGTGGCGACAGTAGCGTGCAATGCCTGACATCCTCAGCCTGGTCGTCGAGAAATTTCTCGAGCTGCTTGAGATACAGATACCGATGATGATCGGGCTCGCGTGCCTTTTCACGGCGCTTGCGCTGTGGAAGAGCCAAGCGGCGAATCCGGGCAAAGTGTGGTGGCGCAATTCGGGCCTGGGTACCGACATCACCTACTCGCTCGTCCACGGCGTCATCGGCCCCTACTTCAATCGCCCTGCAATCATCTTTGTTTACGCGCTGCTCGCCTCGACGGTCATGACCGAAGCCGAGGTTATCGATTTCTTCAAGCACGGTGCCGGACCGCTGAAGGAATTGCCCTTCTGGGCGCAGTGCATCGTATATGTGGTCGTCGCCGATTTTCTCTTCTATTGGGCGCATCGCTGTTTCCACGGTGCTTCGCTGTGGCGATTTCATGCAATTCACCACTCGGCGACCGAGGTCGATTGGACCACCGAATATCGCTTTCACCCGGTCAACATGATGCTGCAGCCGGCGCCTGTAGCGGTGCTCATGCTGACACTTGGTATTTCACCCCAGGTGATGGCCTTCCTGATTCCGTTCGACGTGCTGACCGGTGGCTGGGTGCACGCTAATCTCAACTGGACCTTGGGGCCCCTGAAATATGTCGTGGCAACGCCAGTGTTTCATCGTTGGCACCACACGTCACCGCAAGAAGGCGGCAATTCGAATTTCGCTCCTACCTTCGCAATATGGGACTGGCTGTTTGGGACCTTCTATATGCCCGAAGGCCGCTACCCGCAGGAGTTCGGCGTCGACGATCACGAGTTCCCTACCGAAGGCTATCTCGCGCAACTGATTTATCCCTTCAAGACCAAGCGGCCGGAGTCCGTTTCCGTTACTACCGAGCATGCCGCCGGTCAAAGCCGCTAGCCAGCAAGGCGAGACCATGCAGACGTCCGCCCAACCGATGCAGTGGCCGCGCACGAGATTTCTACTCGCCGGCGCGGTGGTGCTCATCGGATTCCTGATGCTGCCAGGTCACCTCTCGGCCACGCTTCCCGATGGAGTTGAGCTCAAGGACATGACCTGGGTGGAGGTCCGTAGCGCCGTTGATGCCGGGTTCACGACGGTCATCGTTCCAACCGGCGGCATCGAACAGAACGGTCCGCACATGGTACTCGGCAAGCACGATTACATCGTGAGCGAGGCCGCCCGGCGCATCGCAAAAGACGTTGGTCGCACGCTCGTCGCGCCGGTGGTCAGCTACGTTCCACAAGGCGAGTACGATCCGCCAACCGGCAATATGCGTTTTCCCGGGACTGTCGGTGTCCCCCAAGCCGTGCTGGAGGGCGTGCTCGAAGGAATTGCTCGCAGTCTCAAGGCCGGCGGCTTTAAGACGATCTGCTTCGTTGGTGACCACGGTGGCAGCCAAGCCGCGCAAGCCGCCGTTGCGAAACGTCTCTCCGCCGAATGGGTCAAAGACGGCGTCGGCGTTCATCAGATCGATCGCTACTACGACGACCAGAAACAAATTGAGCGGCTTATGAGCGAAGGCCGCTCGCTCGATGAGATTGGTCAGCACGCCAGCATCATCGACACGTCCGAGCTGATGTCGGTCGACCCCAAGGGTGTCAATCTTGCTCGCTCGGGCAAGAAGTGGACGCTTGAGCCAACTGGCGTAGTTGGTGATCCGGGCTCAGCTGAGCCAGTGCTCGGCAGCAAGCTATTGACGATGCGCATCGATGCCGCCGTGGCCCAGATCAAGCAGATCCTCGGCCAGCACTGAGCGCACTCTGGATGCTCGGACAATTTTAGGTAAGCCTGGGAGACACTTCATTTTCCTGGCGCAGTTCGCCAAGCTTCAGCTAGTCCGTAATCGATTGGCTTGCTGCGATCTGCGGCCGTCCTAAGGCGGCTTTCGCGCATGAAGCTCTTATTCTCTACGACCACGATCCATCCTCGGGACCGACTTTCCTATTGGCGAGACGAGGCAAGCAAGGTCTTCGTCGAGCATGAGTTCACGTCCGTCGGACGCGACTTCTTCGGCGAAATCAGCGCTGCTGCGCTCGGAGATATAGGAGTCGCCAGGATGATCGGCGCCCCCTGCACAGTGGCACGCACCCAGCACTGCCTCGGCAGCTCCAACGACGACGACTTTTTGCTATGCCGGCAGAACGCGGGATCGCTGACCGTGCAGCAGGACGGGCGCCATATAGCGGCAGGACCCGGCAGCGTATTTGTGCTCGACTCGCGGCGCCCCTTCACACTTTCTGTGGTCGAAACCGCAGAGGGTGTTTTTTTCAAGGTTCCTCGCACCGAATTGGAAGCGCGCCTCGGCGACAGTTGCACGTGGACGGCCAGACTGCTTCCTGCGGCATCGGCGTCGGCGATAGCTTCTGAATTCCTGCTCAAGTCGGCGGAGTGTGCGGCGTCGATCGGACACCGCTCCGCGATGCGGATTGGCCAACAAGCACTGGACCTCGTTGCACTTGCGATGGCGCCCGGTCTTGGAGAGACCGCGCAGCTGTCGTCGCCGCGTTCGACCGCGCTGCTGCGGCTTAAGGCCATCATTGAAAGCGAGCTTCACGACCCCGCGTTGAAACCGGTCGCGGTTGCGGCGGCGGCACACATCAGCGTGCGCTACGCCAATTCGTTGCTGGCGCAGGAGGGAACTTCGCTTGAGCGCTACATCATGGCTCGCAGGCTCGACCGGAGCAGGCAAGCGCTAGAGTGCACGACAAACGTGTCGCGCACCGTCGGCGACATTGCTTACGGATTTGGCTTTTCGGATCTCTCGCATTTCTCCCGTCGTTTCAAAGAGCGGTTTGGATGCTCGCCCGGAGAAGTGCGCCCGCGAGATTAGTGCCGAGGGCAATCGCTGTTGGAGATCCAAGTTTTCCGCAGCTCGCTGGTACTGGCCAGCAACCGACAGGAATAACTCGCGTTGAATTTGCAGGTCTGGAGAGGCTCACCCCTTTAGACGCTTGTTGCACTCGCTGTAATAGCCGCCGCCTTTCATGATCCACTTCAGGCCGCCGTTGGCGTTTGACACCTTATTGGCCTTGTATTGATCGAGGCAGGTGTGCAGCCGAGCTTTTCCCGGCGTCTCACTAGAGTATTTCGACGAGACGGTGCTTGGAAACGAAGCACTGGAGGACGAAGCCGCCGGAGTCTTGGTTGGAGGCGAAGCTTTCGCTGTCTCGGTCGTTGCCGCCGGTTTCGTTGCAGGCTCTGTGGTTGCGGCCGAAGCGCCGGCGCCGCATTCGCTCTTGCGGAAATCATTCCACGTCTTGCCGGCGAGCGTGCCCGCGGATTTTGCGGTCTGGTACTTGGTGCTGCATTCCTTCTCGGTCAGGGCAGCGGCGGGCGATACCACGGCTGCGCTTGCAATGAGACATACGACAATGCCCATCGCGGACTTTGCTAGCATCACACGTCTCCTTGGGTCGTTTGGGGCTAAACTACGTTCGGACCTTGTGACATCGACGTGACCATCTGACCAAGGCAATCGAGGTGATTTGAGGCGAATGTGTTCGCTCGCAAGCGCCCGGGTGCGCCATAGCACTTGCGAAATGGTGCCGGCTACAGGATTTGAACCTGTGACCCCCTGATTACAAATCAGGTGCTCTGCCAACTGAGCTAAGCCGGCCAACGCGTCCCAACGTCAAAGCCAACGCGCCGCCTTATATCGCGCGACCGGTTCGCAGACCAGCGCCGGTCGCACGCTCAGCGGTCCCGTCCGACGCACCAAGCTCGCGACACACCTTTACGTCCCGCAACAACTCCAAAGTCGTACAAGACGATTTGATCATGAGGGCCCTCGCGGTCTCCCACGGCTATTTTTGCGTCATTCCGGCCGTCGCTTAGAGGATCGTTATCCATTTTCGGTATGGTGAACAAAGTTGCGTTGTGTCCATCAAGTCTGAGGGTTTGAGCATGAAAGTGAAGGGTGTGCTTGCCGCACTCGCCGTTGTCGCGGCGATGGTGTTGGCAAGCCAAGCAGCGGAAGCCTGCTGCCGACGTGGACCACCGGTCGGCTGGTGGGGACCACAACCGGTCAGCCACTACATCTACTCGCCGCAATACTACAACGTCTATTACATGGCGCAGTTCGCTCCCGATCCCGTTCCGCTCGTCTACGTACCGGCCGGCTATTGGCCTTACTACCAGCGCCCGTACGCCGCCTACGGCCGGCGCTACTGGTGGCGGCGCGGCGGCGGTTGCTGTGGCGCACGCGCAGCCTACGCCGTTCCAGCTCCGGTATACGTTCCATCGGGGTGCGGCCCGCGTTGCGGTCCTTTGAAGTAGCTAGCTACACTCGTACTTGAGGGCCTGTTCGCGTCGCATTTGCGTCCGCGTTCAGGCCCTATTCACGTGCCATGTCGTTGCATTGTGAACCGGCGCAATCTGCTTCTCGTTCTGACCGGAGGCCGAGCTTCGCTGAGGCGGCCCGATGTTTCGGAGACGTTGCATGCTCAGGAAAATGCTGCGCCCAATGTTGGCGCTTGCCCTCATGGCCGGTCTCTCCACCGCACCAGTCGAGCGGGCGCAGGCAGGGGGGCGCGGCGTGGCCGCCGGCGTTGCTGCCGGCATCATTGGGCTGGCCATCCTTGGTGCTTCCCGCAGTCGTGCCTACGGGTACGAATACGATGACTACGAGCCGCGCTGCTACCGTGGTCCGCGCCGCTGTTTCTGGGCGAACAGGCACTGCTTTGAGAACAGCTATGGCGATACAATTTGCCGGGGCGGCGATTACGTTTGCCGCAGACCAACAATTTGCGATTGATTGCGAAGAAGGCTGCGTTAGCCCGTACGGCGGCGCCAGGCTGCCTGATGAAGCGCGACTGCTGCAGCGTTCGATACGTTGAGGCTATCGATCGGGCCCGCGGTTGCGATGCGAACGAGGCGATCGCAGCTGGCGCGCGTCAGCTCGCGCAGGCCCTTACCCTCCGCGCCCAGCACGAGTGCAACGTGTGTGTCGAACGGCTCGTCTTCAATTAGCCCTTGGCCGGCATTGTCGAGTCCGACTACGACGTATGCGGCCTCCTTCAATTCCGCAATCGCCCGTGCGAGGTTTTGCGCGAGCACGATTGGCACGAGCTCGAGTGCGCCGGACGCCGATTTCGCGAGCGTTCCATCAAGCGGCGGGCTGTGGCGCCGCGTCATGACGAGGGCCAACGCGCCGAACACGGCGCATGAGCGCAAAATCGCGCCGACGTTGTGAGGGTCGGTTACCTGATCGAGCACCACGACGGGACCGGCATCGGCCGGGGCCGAGTCCGCGATTTCAGATAGCGTCGGCTCATCGAGGGGGGCGCACTCCGCTAGCACACCCTGGTGCACGGTGTCGGCGCCAAGAAGACGATCCAGGTCGCGGGGCGTGATGCGCTCGGGTGCCAGTTGGCGCGAGGCGAGCACAGTCTTTAAGCGCAGCTCGGCATTCTCGGTAACAAGCAGGCGGTTGATGATGCGCTTGGGGTTCGACAGCGCCGCCGATACCGGATGCAGGCCATAGAGGCGCGCGACACCATCCTCGGGCTCGGCGCCACTGCCAAACCTGCGCGGACGCGGGCCGTCGGGGCCGGGTCGGCGTTGTGCGTAGCGGCGGCCTGCGACAGAGCGGCTAGGCGAGTTCGGCTTCATTTGCGGGCTTTAAGCCTCTTTGCAACGGCGCGCATCCTGGCGCTTTTCCAATTGACATCCAAGGGGCCGCTCAACCATAAACCGGTGGCCCTGCCGGTCGACGTGCGGGGCGATTTCATTTACGGACCGCGCATGTTGTAAAGCATTGCGAGGTGGTGCTCGAGGAGGGGTGCCCGAGTGGCTAAAGGGGACGGACTGTAAATCCGTTGGCTTCGCCTACGCTGGTTCGAATCCAGCCCCCTCCACCAGCCTCGTCGGCGACCGCGGCGACCGTTAGCGGGTGTAGCTCAATGGTAGAGCAACAGCCTTCCAAGCTGATGACGAGGGTTCGATTCCCTTCACCCGCTCCATCTCGTGCGAGATCGTCCCCGCGCACTTAGAAGGATCCGGGCGGCAATGAAAGGCGACGGCGCATGCTGGTCGTGACCACAAACGATCTTCCCGGCCATCGGATTGTTCGCCACTTGGGCGTTGTGCGTGGTCTTACCGTGCGATCGCGATCAATCGTTGGCAACCTAGGCGCAGCGATACAGATCTTCTTTGGCGGGAACATCACACTATATAGCAGGCTCGCTGAGCAGGCCCGGCAAGAAGCCTATGAGCGGCTTGTGCTGCATGCTCAGCAAGTCGGTGCCAATGCAGTGCTGGCCATGCGCTACGATGCAAATGAGATCGCTGCCGCGGTGACGGAGGTCCTGGCGTACGGAACCGCGGTCGTGGTGGAGGAGGAGCCTTCGCGGGAGTCCTGAGGCTGGAGCCGACTTTAACGGTCAAGTCGAAAAGACTCGGGACAAAAGCAACGCGAGGCGCTAGAGCCACGGGCAAGTGACAAAGCGAAAAACTTCCGCTAAGTATGCCGCCCCTGCGTGCGGGCAGCGCGTCTTACGCGAAAAAGTCCCATGCGAACTAGGGGTGTAGCTCAATTGGCAGAGCGTCGGTCTCCAAAACCGAAGGTCGGGGGTTCGAGGCCCTCCACCCCTGCCAGACCCTGTTGGTCGCCGTCCGGGCTTGGGCGCCGGATCGACCTGCAGCCGACGCCTGGGGTGCGTCAGGTTGTCACATGGCGCCCCGGAAAGACACTTTAATGACCAAATACAATCCCATCGAGTTTATTCAAGAGGTTCGCCAGGAGGTGGCCAAGGTTACTTGGCCGACCTGGAAGAGGTGTGGATCACCACCCTCATGGTTCTGCTGATGGTTACGCTGGCCTCGGTGTTTTTTCTCGTCGCAGATCTTGCGATCGGATGGGTCGTCCAGTTGGTGCTGGGCGGGAACCGCTAACGGCGGCTTGAGCGGGAAGAAGAAGACGTGCCCACAAAACTCGCGGAGACGCGCCCTGAGAAAGAGGCCATGGCGAAGCGCTGGTACATCGTCCATGCCTACACGAATTTCGAGCGCAAGGTCGCCGACGCGATACGAGAGCGCGCGAAGGCCGCCGGTCTGCAGGACCTCTTCGACGAGGTGCTTGGTGCCGACCGAAGAGGTGATCGAGGTCAAGCGCGGACGCAAGGTTCAGGCCGAACGCAAATTTCTGCCGGGCTACGTACTGGTCAAAATGGAGATGACGGATCCGGCGTTTCTGTTGATCAAGAACACGCCGAAGGTCACCGGGTTTCTCGGCGCGGAAAATAAGCCGATGCCGATCTCGGAGGATGAGGCGATGCGCATCCTCCACCAGGTCAAAGAAGGCGTGGAGCGGCCGAAGCCTTCGATCACGTTCGAAATCGGCGAGCAGGTTAAAGTCGCCGACGGTCCCTTCGCCTCGTTCCAGGGACACGTCGAAGAGGTCGACGAAGAACGCTCGCGGCTCAAGGTTGCCGTGTCGATCTTCGGTCGCCCGACACCGGTCGAACTCGAGTTCGGACAGGTGGAGAAGGTGGCCGTTTGAGCTGGCAGAGAATGCGGACGAACGGCGCTCCCGCCCGATCATACCTCGATCGGACTCGGCGGGAATAAACCCGGGAAGGCAGCGGCGCAAAAACGGTCAATCGAGTTGGAAATGGCAATACCCAAGCGGGCAATGGAAAGACACAAAGCGGAAATGTGAAGCAAGAACCAAGCAATTGTCGGGTGCTGCGTGCGCCCACTACCCGCAGTGAGACAACCTCGCACGAGGCCTCCCTGCGGAATCCGCGGGAGGGCCTGACACGCCCGTTGACCGCTAACCCTGGGAAGGAAGTCCCTTCCCGTCAAGTGCTCAGGGGAGACCATGGCTAAGAAAATCGACGGTTACATCAGTTTGCAGGTGCCGGCAGGGGCGGCAAATCCCTCGCCGCCAATCGGGCCCGCGCTCGGCCAGCGTGGCGTCAACATCATGGAGTTCTGCAAGTCGTTCAATGCCAAGACCAAGGACATGGAGCAAGGCACGCCGATCCCGGTGAAGATCACCGTCTATTCGGACCGCTCGTTCACGTTCGAGATGCGCACGCCGCCTGCGTCCTTCTTCCTGCGCAAAGCAGCGAAGGTCACGTCGGGCAGCAAGGAGCCGGGCCGCACCGTTGCGGGCCAGGTGACGATGGCGCAGGTCCGCGAGATCGCAAAGCTGAAGCTCAAGGATCTCAACACCGACGACGTCGAGGCCGCGGCCAAGACGATCGCGGGGTCCGCCCGTTCGATGGGCCTCGAGGTGAAGGAATAGCGCGATGGCACAGAAGATGAGCCCAGAGGCGATCAAGGAAACACGCGTTGCCGGCGGCAAGCGCTTGGCGGCGGCGCGCAACGGCGTCAACCGCGACAAGTCGTATTCCGTCGAAGAGGCGGTGAAACTCGTCAAGGAACGCGCCAAGGCAAAGTTTGACGAGACGATCGAGGTTGCAATGAACCTCGGCGTTGATCCCAAGCACGCCGATCAGATGGTGCGCGGAGTGTGCAATCTGCCGAACGGCTCGGGTCGCACGGCGCGCGTTGCTGTATTCGCGCGCGGTGCCAAGGCCGATGAGGCGAAGGCCGCCGGTGCGGATCTTGTCGGCGCGGAGGATCTCGTCGAGCAGGTGTCGAAGGGCACGATCAACTTCGACCGCTGCATCGCGACGCCGGACATGATGGGTCTCGTCGGGCGGCTCGGCAAGGTTTTAGGCCCGCGTGGTCTCATGCCGAACCCGCGCGTTGGAACGGTGACGATGGATGTCGTCGGCGCCGTCAAAGGTGCCAAGGGCGGCTCGGTCGAGTTTCGCGTCGAGAAGGCCGGCATCGTGCACGCCGGCGTCGGCAAGGCGAGCTTCACTGAGAAGGCGCTCACCGAGAACATCAAGGCTTTCGTCGATGCCGTCATCAAGGCAAGGCCGGCGGGATCGAAAGGTACGTACCTGAAGAAGGTGTCGGTCAGCTCGACCATGGGACCCGGCGTCAAGCTTGACGCTACGAGTTTCGCCGGTGGGCAGGCGACGGCCTAGCAGGAAACGAATTCGGGCGTCGTCTCGGTGAGCGGCGCCCGGGTAACCGGAAGCAGCCTCTTAATTTTGCTTCCGGAGCTGTCCGAGATTGCGGGTGCAGGCCGTTGGTGACGGCGGTCGGCTTAAGCCAAGCGGGCCCGCATGAGACAGAAGAGAATGCCGGTTCGATCGCCTTAGCGGGTGAGACGACAGGTTTGAACCTTCTGGGTCAGCACCGTGCCGCTACGTTCGGCGCGCGGACAGGACAGAGCAAGCGTCGCCAAGGATGGTTTCCGTCTGCGGCGGCAGGTGCAACCCGCGAAACGCTTTTAAGCGAGAGCGTTTTCGCAAACTGGAGTGAGCAGGTGGAAAGAGCCGCGAAACGTGAGCTCGTGACGTCGCTCAATTCCGTGTTGAAAGACGCGGGACTGGTCGTTGTCGCCCACTATGCCGGAATGACGGTCGCCCAAATGACCGAGTATCGCCAGCGCATCAAGGATGCTGGCGGCAAGGTCAAGGTGGCCAAAAACCGGCTGGCGAAGCTCGCGCTGAAGGACACGACGTACGAAGCGATTGGCGATCTTTTCAAGGGGCCGACCTGTGTCGCCTACTCGAAGGATCCGATCGCGGCGGCGAAGGTGTCGGTCTCATACGCCAAGGGGAATGAAAAACTCGTCATTCTCGGCGGCGCCATGGGAGCGACTGTCCTCGACGCGAACGCCGTCAAAGCGCTCGCCGAGCTGCCATCGCTGGATGAGCTTAGAGCCAAGCTTATCGGTCTCCTCAACGCGCCGGCGACCAAGATCGCCCGCACGGTGGCGGAGCCGGGAGCAATGCTCGCGCGCGTCATTCAAGCGAAGGCATCGCAAGGTGAGGCCGCATGACGGTTGGGCGACGCCTTTGGGCGTCACGCAAAGCTAACTTAGCGCAGGTCTTCGGACTGCAAATGTTGGATCAAGGTTCAGACCGGAAGGAAGTATAGCCATGAGCGATCTTGCAAAGATCGTTGACGATCTGTCGAAGCTCACCGTCCTGCAGGCGGCGGAGCTCGCGAAAATGCTCGAGGAGAAGTGGGGCGTGTCGGCGGCTGCGGCCGTCGCGGTTGCCGCAGCTCCCGGCGCCGGCGGCGGTGCTGCCGCAGAGGAACAGACGGAGTTTACCGTCATCCTCAAAGCCGGCGGCGACAAGAAGATCAACGTCATCAAAGAGGTTCGCACCATCACTGGGCTGGGGCTCAAGGAAGCCAAGGACCTCGTTGAGGCCGGCGGCAAGGCCGTCAAGGAAGGCGTCAGCAAGGACGAGGCTGCAAAGCTCAAGAAGCAGCTCGAGGATCAAGGTGCGACTGTCGAAGTGAAGTAAGGCACTAGGAAATGAGGCAGTCGGCGGTGAGGCAGTAGAGGTCAGGCGAATTGAAACCGCCAACCGCTGCCCACTGCCGACGGCCAATTCGAAACGTTTCTCCGGAGGGTCTCTTGGGGTCGCTACGACCCCAATGGGACCTTCCGGCGAGCCGTTTCAAAGGCAAGCGAGGGTTGGCGGCCCTCGACGACACAGGAGCAAGGCGCGGGATCGTCGCCCGCGCGATTGATAGGAGCGGACATGGCTGAGACGTTCAACGGCCGCAAGCGCATCCGGAAGAAATTCGGATCCATCAGAGAAGTCGCGGAGATGCCGAACCTCATCGAGGTTCAGAAAAGCTCTTATGACGACTTTCTGATGGTGAAGGAGCCTCCCGGCGGCCGTTCGGACGACCACGGGCTGCAGTCGGTCTTCAAGTCGGTGTTCCCGATCTCGGATTTCTCCGGGCGCGCCACGCTTGAATTTGTCCGCTACGAGTTCGAGCCGCCCAAGTACGACGTCGACGAGTGCATGCAGCGCGACATGACCTACTCTGCGCCGCTGAAGGTCAAGCTGCGTCTGATCGTGTTCGATGTGAACGAGGAGACGGGTTCCAAGTCGATCAAGGACGTGAAGGAGCAGGACGTCTACATGGGCGACATGCCGCTCATGACGATGAATGGCACCTTCGTCATCAACGGCACCGAGCGCGTGATCGTTTCCCAGATGCACCGCTCGCCGGGCGTCTTCTTTGATCACGACCGCGGCCGTACGCATGCATCGGGCAAGCTGCTTTTTGCCGCGCGTATTATTCCCTACCGCGGATCGTGGCTCGATTTCGAGTTCGACGCCAAGGATGTCGTTTACGTGCGCATCGACCGGCGGCGCAAGCTTCCGGTGACGACGCTGCTTTACGCGCTGGGGCTCAACGACGAAGAGATCCTGTCGACGTTCTACAAGCAGATCGTCATCAAGGAATCCAAGCGCGGCTGGAAAATGCCGTTCGTGCCCGAGAAGTTGCGCGGCATGACGCCGGTTGCTGATTTGGCCGACGCCAAGACCGGCGACATCATCGCGCGTGCGGGCGAGAAGATTACCGCGCGCAAGGCGCGCGAGTTGGCAGAGGGCGGGCTCAAGGAGGTGCTGGTTTCGGCCGAGGATCTCACTGGCCGTTATATCGCCGAAGACATTATCGACGCCGAGGCGGGCACGATCTACGCCGAAGCCGGTCAGGAGCTCGATGCGGAGCTGCTGGCGGAGCTGCGCGAACAGAAGGTCAAGGAAATCCCGATCCTCGACATCGATCACATCAACGTCGGGCCCTTCATCCGAAACACGCTCAACATCGACAAGAACGCCAATCAGCAGGAAGCGCTGATGGATATCTACCGGGTCATGCGGCCTGGCGAGCCGCCCACGATTGAGGCTGCGACGAACCTGTTCCAGGCGTTGTTCTTCGATTCCGAGCGGTATGATCTCTCGGCAGTCGGCCGCGTGAAGATGAACATGCGCCTCGAGCTCGATGCACCCGACACCATGCGTGTATTGCGGCGCGAGGACATCCTCGCGGTCATCAAGACGCTCGTCGATCTGCGCGACGGCAAGGGTGAGATCGACGACATCGATCACCTCGGAAACCGGCGCGTGCGCTCGGTTGGCGAGCTAATGGAGAACCAGTACCGCGTTGGCCTCCTGCGCATGGAGCGCGCGATCAAGGAGCGCATGAGCTCGGTCGACATCGACACGGTGATGCCGCAGGATCTGATCAACGCCAAGCCGGCGGCGGCGGCCGTTCGCGAGTTCTTCGGATCCTCGCAGCTGTCGCAGTTCATGGACCAGACCAATCCGCTTTCCGAGATCACGCACAAGCGGCGGCTTTCGGCGCTTGGGCCAGGCGGTCTGACGCGCGAGCGAGCGGGCTTTGAGGTGCGCGACGTGCACCCGACCCACTATGGACGGATCTGTCCCATCGAAACGCCGGAAGGTCCAAATATCGGTCTGATCAATTCGCTCGCGACCTTCGCTCGCGTCAACAAGTATGGGTTCATCGAGAGCCCGTACCGCAAGGTCGTGAACGGCAAGCTGACCGACCAGGTTGTCTACCTCTCGGCGATGGAGGAGATGCGCCATCACGTGGCTCAGGCGAACGCCGAGATCGACTCAAAGGGCAAGCTGACTGACGACCTGATCACCTGCCGCTTCTCTGGCGATGTCGTGCTCGTGTCGCAAGAAAAAGTCGACTACATCGACGTGTCGCCGAAGCAGCTCGTCTCCGTCGCTGCAGCTCTGATCCCGTTCCTCGAGAACGACGACGCCAACCGCGCGTTGATGGGATCGAACATGCAGCGCCAAGCCGTGCCGCTGATCAAGGCCGAGGCGCCGCTCGTCGGCACAGGCATGGAAGAGGTTGTCGCGCGCGATTTCGGGCGCGGCGATTGCGGCACGCCGCACCGGCGTTGTCGACCAAGTCGACGCAACGCGTATCGTTATTCGCGCCACGGAGGAGAGCGACCCGTCGAAGCCCGGCGTCGATATCTATCGCTTGCGCAAGTTCCAGCGCTCCAACCAGAACACCTGCATCAATCAGCGTCCGCTGGTTCACGTGGGCGACGCGGTGAAGGCCGGCGAGATCATCGCCGACGGGCCCTCGACGGACTTGGGCGATCTGGCACTCGGCAAGAACGTGCTCGTCGCGTTCATGCCGTGGATGGGCTACAACTTCGAGGACTTCATCCTCCTCTCCGAGCGCGTCGTGTTCGACGACGTGTTCACCTCGATCCACATCGAGGAATTCGAGGTTATGGCCCGCGACACCAAGCTCGGGCCTGAGGAGATCACGCGCGACATCCCCAACGTTTCTGAGGAAGCGCTCAAGAACCTCGACGAGGCCGGCATCGTCTACATCGGTGCGGAAGTGAACCCTGGCGATATTCTCGTCGGCAAGATCACGCCCAAGGGTGAAAGCCCGATGACGCCGGAAGAGAAGCTGCTTCGCGCCATCTTCGGCGAGAAGGCTTCCGACGTGCGCGACACCTCGCTGCGGCTGCCGCCCGGCGTGTCCGGCACGGTCGTTGAGGTTCGCGTCTTCAATCGACATGGCGTCGAGAAGGACGAGCGCGCCATGGCGATCGAGCGCGAGGAGATCGAGCGTCTCGCCAAGGATCGCGACGACGAGATGCAGATTCTCGACCGCAACGTCTATGCACGCTTGAAGGAGGCACTGCTCGGCAAGGAAGTTGCCAAAGGCCCCAAGAACGCGGGCAAGGGCACGAACATCACCGAGCAAGGCCTTGACGATATTCCGCGTAGCCAGTGGTGGGAATTCGGCCTGAAGGATGAGAAGTCGCAGGGCGAGATCGAGGCAATCAACAAGCAGTACGAGGACGCCAAGAAGAGCCTGGAACGGCGCTTCGTCGACAAGGTCGACAAGCTCCAGCGCGGTGACGAGCTACCGCCGGGCGTGATGAAGATGGTGAAGGTCTTCGTCGCGGTGAAGCGCAAGATCCAGCCGGGCGATAAGATGGCCGGGCGCCACGGCAACAAGGGTGTCGTGTCGATGATCGTGCCGGTCGAGGACATGCCGTTCCTCGAGGACGGCACTTATGTCGATGTGGTGCTCAATCCGCTGGGCGTGCCGAGCCGCATGAACGTCGGGCAGATCCTCGAAACCCACTTGGGCTGGGCGTGCCGCGGCTTGGGTCGCATCATCGATGATGCACTCGAGCAGTTCCACGCAAGCGGAGAGACCAAGGCACTGCGCGAGCAGTTCCAGCTCATCTACGGCAAGGACGAGATCAAGGCGTCGATGAAGGATGCCGACATCGTTGCCATGGCTGAGCAGACGAAGGGCGGCGTCTCGGTGGCGACGCCGGTATTCGATGGCGCGCGCGAGCCTGACATCGTCGAGATGCTGATTGCGGCCGGGTTTGATACTTCCGGCCAGGTCACGCTGTTTGACGGACGCACGGGCGAGCCGTTCGATCGAAAAGTGACGGTCGGCTACAAGTATCTTCTGAAGTTGCACCATCTCGTCGACGATAAGATCCACGCGCGCTCGATTGGCCCGTACAGCCTCGTCACCCAGCAGCCGCTGGGCGGCAAGGCGCAGTTCGGCGGACAGCGTTTCGGCGAAATGGAGGTGTGGGCGCTCGAAGCTTACGGCGCCGCCTACACGCTGCAGGAGATGCTGACGGTGAAGTCGGACGACGTCGCGGGCCGTACGAAGGTCTACGAGGCGATCGTCCGAGGCGACGACACCTTCGAGGCCGGCGTGCCGGAAAGCTTCAACGTGCTCGTCAAGGAGATGCGGGCGCTGGGCCTCAACGTGGAGCTTGAGAACGCTCAAGCACCGGCGTTACCCGCACCACCCGAGGAGGAAGCCAAACCGGTTGCCGAGCAGCAGCAGCTTCCGCCCGCAGCCGAGTAGACGACAAAAAACCTCTCCCCGACCGCGGGGGGAGGAGCGGGCCAGCCCCGCTGACTAGGCATTGTTTTGAGCCCTTCGTTCCCGACCGCTCCCCTCAGCAGGGACGGGAAGGAGGGCCGGAGGGGGCCCGGTGCCCCCAGGAGAGACCGGATGAACGAGATCACCAACCTGTTCAAGACCCAGGCGCCGCTTCCGACGTTCGATCAGATCAAGATCTCGATCGCGAGCCCGGACGACATCCTGTCGTGGTCGTTCGGTGAGATCAAGAAGCCCGAGACGATCAACTACCGCACGTTCAAGCCAGAGCGCGACGGCCTCTTTTGCGCGCGCATCTTCGGACCGATCAAGGACTACGAGTGCTTGTGCGGCAAGTACAAGCGGATGAAGTACAAGGGCCTGATCTGCGAGAAGTGCGGCGTCGAGGTGACCCTCGCCAAGGTACGTCGCGAGCGCATGGGCCACATCGAGCTGGCGGCGCCGGTAGCGCACATCTGGTTCCTGAAGTCGCTGCCGAGCCGGATCGGCCTGCTGCTCGATATGCCGCTCAAGGATCTCGAGCGCGTTCTCTATTTCGAGAACTACATCGTCGTGGAGCCGGGCATTACGGCCTTCAAGGAGAGGCAGCTTCTCTCTGAAGAAGACTATAACCGCGCCCTCGATGAGCACGGGCCCGACAGCTTCACCGCCGGTATCGGCGCGGAGGCGATCCGCGAGATGCTTTCGGCTATGGACTTGCCGAAGATCCGCGATGAGTTGCGCCAGGAGATCGCCGAGGCGACCACCGAGCTGAAGCCGAAGAAGCTCGGCAAGCGGTTGAAGGTGATCGAGGCGTTCCTCGAGTCCGGCAACCGCCCCGAGTGGATGATCCTCACGGTTGTTCCGGTGATCCCGCCCGAGCTGCGTCCACTCGTGCCGCTCGATGGCGGTCGCTTTGCGACGTCGGACCTGAACGACCTCTACCGTCGCGTCATCAACCGCAACAACCGCCTGAAGCGCCTCATGGAGCTCAGGGCGCCGGATATCATCATCCGCAACGAGAAGCGCATGCTTCAGGAAGCGGTCGATGCGCTATTCGACAACGGTCGCCGCGGACGCGTCATCACGGGTGCCAACAAGCGCCCGTTGAAGTCCCTTGCCGATATGCTGAAGGGCAAGCAGGGCCGTTTCCGTCAGAACCTGCTCGGCAAACGAGTTGACTATTCCGGTCGTTCGGTGATCGTGGTTGGGCCCGAGCTCAAGCTGCACCAGTGCGGGTTGCCCAAGAAGATGGCGCTCGAGCTGTTCAAGCCCTTCATCTACGCGCGTTTGCAGGCGCTGGGACAGGCAGCGACTGTAAAGCAGGCAAAGAAGCTCGTCGAAAAAGAGAAGTCGGAGGTCTGGGACATCCTCGATGAGGTGATCCGCGAGCATCCGGTTCTGTTGAACCGCGCGCCGACGCTGCACCGACTGGGCATCCAGGCGTTCGAGCCGACCCTGATTGAGGGCAAGGCGATCCAGCTGCATCCGCTCGTTTGCGCGGCCTTCAATGCCGACTTCGACGGTGACCAGATGGCGGTGCACGTGCCGCTGTCGCTGGAAGCGCAGCTCGAGGCGCGCGTGCTGATGATGTCGACCAACAACATCCTGCATCCGGCCAACGGCTCTCCCATCATCGTGCCGAGCCAAGACATTGTGCTCGGCCTCTACTACCTGTCGATTATCCGCGACAAGGAAGCGGGCGAAGGCATGATCCTCGGCTCCGTTGCCGAGGCGCGCCACGCGCTCGACGCCGGCATCGTGACCCTCCACGCCAAGGTGAAGGGGCGTTTCAACATGCTCGACGATGCGGGCAAGCCATTGGTCGAAGTACTCGAGACGACGCCAGGGCGCATGATCCTCGCCGAGCTGTTGCCGAAGCGGCCGGGGATCAAGCCGGCGCTCGTCAACCAGCTCCTGACTAAGAAGGCCATCTCCGGAATGATCGACGCCGTCTACCGCAACTGCGGACAGAAGGAGACGGTGATCTTCTGCGACCAGATCATGGCGCTCGGATTCCACCATGCGTTCAAGGCCGGCATCTCGTTCGGCAAGGACGACATGCAGATCCCCGACAGCAAGCCCAAGATCGTGGCGCGTACGAGCGACATGGTGCGCGAGTTTGAGCAGCAGTACAACGACGGCCTCATCACCCAGCTTGAGAAGTACAACAAGGTGGTCGACGCCTGGTCGAAATGCACCGACGAGATCGCCAAGGAGATGATGGATCGCATCTCTACGGTCCAGAAAGATAAGGACGGTCGCGAGAAGCAGATCAACTCGATCTACATGATGAGCCATTCTGGTGCTCGAGGCAGCCCGGCGCAGATGAAGCAGCTTGCCGGCATGCGCGGGCTGATGACCAAGCCCTCGGGCGAGATCATCGAAACGCCGATCATCTCCAACTTCAAGGAGGGCCTCTCCGTGCTCGAGTACTTCAACTCGACGCACGGCGCGCGCAAAGGCTTGGCCGACACCGCGCTCAAGACCGCAAACTCGGGCTACCTGACGCGTCGGCTCGTCGACGTGGCGCAGGACAGCATCATCCTCGAGGAAGATTGCGGCACCGACGGCGGCATCAAGGTGCAGGCGGTGGTCGACTCCGGCACCGTGATTGTGTCGCTTGCAAATCGCGTGCTGGGACGGACCGCGGCCGAAGACATCGTCGATCCGGCAAACCGCAAGAGCGTGCTCGTCAAGAACGGCGAGCTGATCGAAGAGCGTCACGCCGAGGCGATCGAGAAGGCCCAGGTGCAGGAGGTTCGCATCCGTTCGGTGCTGACCTGCGACACCATCACGGGCGTGTGTGGCAAATGCTACGGGCGCGATCTTGCCCGCGGCACGCCGGTCAACATTGGCGAAGCGGTAGGCGTCATCGCGGCGCAGTCGATCGGTGAGCCGGGCACGCAGCTTACCATGCGTACCTTCCACATCGGCGGCACGGCCAACGTTGTCGATCAGTCGTTCATCGAGTCCAACTTCAACGGCAAGGTGAAGATCAAGAACCGGGCCGTCGTCAAGGACGGTCAGGGCCGTGTCGTTGCCATGACCCGCACGATGTCGATCGTCATCGTGGATCAGAGCGGCAAGGAACTCGCCGTACACAAGGTGCCTTATGGCGCCCGCATCCACGTGGACGAGGGCGACACGGTCACGCGCGGCACCAAGCTCGCCCAGTGGGATCCATACACGCGTCCGATCCTTACCGAAGCCACCGGCAAGGTCGACTTCGAGGATCTGATCGATGGCGCCTCGGTGCGCGAGCAGACTGACGAGATGAAGGGCACGACCAACCGCGTGATCGTCGACTGGCGCGCTACTCCGCGCACCGCCGATCTGAAGCCGGCGATCGTGGTGAAAGACAGCAAAGGCAAGCCGATCAAGGTCGCGCGTGGTGGTGACGCCCGTTACCTGCTGTCGGTCGAGACCATTCTGTCGGTCGAGCCCGGTGCCGAGGTGAAGGCCGGCGATGTGCTCGCGCGCATCCCGATCGCGTCGGCGCGTTCTGGTGACATTACCGGCGGTCTGCCGCGCGTCGCCGAGCTGTTCGAGGCCCGTCGTCCAAAGGATCACGCGATCATCGCGGAAATCTCAGGGACGGTGGAGTTTGGCAAGGACTACAAGAACAAGCAGCGCATCTCGATCCGGCCCGACGACGCCAAGGAGGAGGCGGTCGAGTACCTGATCCCGCGCGGCAAGAGCTTGGCGGTGCAACACGGCGACCGAGTGGAGCGCGGCGAATTCGTCTACGACGGACATCCTGCTCCCCACGACATCCTCGCGATCAAGGGCGTGGAAGAACTCGCCAACTATCTCATCAACGAGATCCAGGACGTCTATCGGCTGCAGGGCGTGACGATCAATGACAAGCACATCGAGGTTATCGTCCGGCAGATGCTGCAGAAGGTCGAGGTGACCGATACCGGCGACACCGACCTGATCAAGGGCGAGCAGCTCGATCGCATCGAGCTCGACGAGCTTAATGCTGCCATCGAGAAGGCTGGCAAGAAGCCCGCTACGGCAAGCCCGGTGCTGCTTGGCATCACCAAGGCGTCGCTGCAAACGCGCTCGTTCATCTCGGCCGCGTCGTTCCAGGAAACCACGCGGGTGCTGACCGATGCCGCCGTCAACGGCAAGATCGACACGCTCGAGGGTCTCAAGGAGAACGTGATCGTCGGCCGTCTCATCCCGGCCGGCACAGGCGGCGCGCTGCGTCGCCTGCGTAAGATCGCGGCCAAACGCGACGAGCTCATTGCTCGGGAGCAAGCCAAGGTCGATGCGGAGAAGGCCATTGCGGGGCCGAGCGCGGCTCCCGTACGCCGTCGCCGCCGGACCACGGAAGAGGCCGTCGAGTAACCTTTTGGCGCCACCGGCCGCGTGGCCTCAGTGCCCACGCGGCCGGTGGCTCCAAGTTTGGTGTGTCACGAGCCCAGTCGTCGCAGGCCGACTTGGCGACTTTCGTAAAAATAATCTCGCTGCTGCCGAACCGGGTGTTGACCGGATTCTGCGCTCTGTATATAGGTCTCGAACTCTCACGGTAGGTGGTAGGCCGGTTGCGCACCTTCGGGTGCTTGGTCTAAACGCTGCCGTCACAAAGCAGAGGAAACATTTCGGACCATGATCTGCGGCTTAAGCAGCCGCACGATCCTCTGGTTTTTTCGTGCCGGGCGCGCCTATTGGAGGCGGGGCTCGGCAGGTTCGGTTTTGGCGCACCCGCTCCAATCCGGCAAGCGTGGACGAGACGAGGCGCATGCCTACGATACAACAGTTGATCCGGAAGCCCCGGGGCAAGAAGTCCTACCGCGAGAAATCGCGGCACATGGAGGGCTGCCCGCAGAAACGCGGCGTATGCACTCGTGTCTACACAACGACACCGAAGAAGCCCAACTCGGCGCTCCGCAAGGTAGCCAAGATCCGTCTTACGAATGGGTTCGAGGTGATCGGGTACATCCCGGGCGAGGGCCATAACCTGCAGGAGCACTCCGTGGTCCTGATCCGTGGTGGCCGCGTGAAGGACTTGCCCGGCGTGCGTTACCACATCGTGCGCGGTGTGCTCGACACGCAGGGTGTTACCGACCGAAAGCAACGCCGTTCGAAGTACGGTGCGAAACGACCGAAGTGATCGCTGAGGCGATCGGCCCCGCGAGGCGGGGAGCATGGGCCGGCGAGACGGCCCATTGTTGTTGAGAGATTGAGCGAAGGACGTAAGGCAGATGTCCCGTCGTCATAAGGCCGAGAAGCGCGAAGTGAACCCCGATCCAAAGTTCGGGGAGATCGTCATTACCAAGTTCATGAACGCGGTAATGAAGGAAGGCAAGAAGTCGGCGGCCGAGCGCATCGTGTACGGCGCCTTCGAGCGTATGGAAACCAAGTCGAAGTCAAATCCCGTGCAACTATTTCATCAGGCGCTCGACAACGTAATGCCCGCAGTTGAAGTGCGCTCGCGGCGTGTCGGCGGCGCCACCTACCAGGTGCCGGTCGAGGTTCGCCCGGAGCGCCGTCAGGCGCTCGCCATTCGCTGGCTCATCACGGCCGCGAAAGCGCGCAACGAGAACACGATGGTCGATCGACTGTCGGGGGAACTTATGGACGCTGCCAACAATCGCGGCACGGCGGTGAAGAAGCGGGAAGACACTCACAAGATGGCAGAGGCGAACCGCGCCTTCTCCCATTACCGCTGGTAAGCCGGATCCTGGAGCGATCATTCAATGGCCCGCGAGTACGAAATCAAGGACTACCGCAACTTCGGCATCATGGCACACATCGATGCCGGGAAGACGACGGTTACTGAGCGGATCCTTTATTACACCGGCAAGTCCTACAAGATCGGCGAGGTGCACGACGGCGCCGCTACCATGGACTTCATGGAGCAGGAGGCCGAGCGCGGCATTACGATAACGTCCGCCGCCACGACCTGCTTCTGGCCAGGCCGCGACGGCCGCATGCGCCGCTTGAACATCATCGATACGCCTGGCCACGTCGACTTCACGATCGAGGTCGAGCGTTCGCTGCGCGTGCTCGACGGCGCCGTGTGCGTGCTCGATTCCAACCAGGGCGTCGAGCCGCAGACAGAGACCGTCTGGCGCCAGGGCGACAAGTACGGCGTGCCGCGCATCATCTTCGCCAACAAGATGGATAAGACCGGCGCCGACTTCTACATGTGCGTCGCCGACATCAAGTCGAAGCTCGGGGCGCGCCCCGTGCCGATCCAGCTCCCGATCGGTGCTGAAAGCAACTTTGCCGGTGTCGTCGACCTCATAACCATGAAGGCCTACGTCTGGGATGGCGACAACAAAAACTCCAAGATGTCCATCCAGGAGATCCCTGCCGACCTCAAGGAGCGCGCTGACGAGTATCGCGCCGCCATGATCGAGGCGGTCGTGGAGATGGAAGACGAGGCCATGGAGGCCTATCTCGATGGCAAGGAGCCCGACGAGGAGACCTTGCGCCGCCTTATCCGCAAGGGCACCATCAAGGCTGCCTTCTATCCAATGATGTGCGGTTCTGCGTTCAAGAATAAGGGCGTGCAGCCGCTCCTCGATGCCGTCGTCGACTTCCTGCCCGCGCCCGCCGACCGCGAGGCGTTCAAGGGCATCGATCCCAAGAGCGGCGAACCCCTGTTGCGCAAGCCGACCGACGAGGATCCACTCTCTCTGCTCGCGTTCAAGATCATGAGCTTCGAGCACGTCGGCTCGATCACCTTCTGCCGCATCTATTCGGGCAAGCTGCAAAGCGGCATGGCTCTTACCAACACGACGCGCGACAAGAAAGAACGCGTTGGCCGCATGTACTTGATGCATGCAGCCGATCGCGAAGAGATCAAGGAAGCGTACGCGGGCGACATCGTTGCGCTCTCAGGTCTCAAGGATACACGCACAGGCGAAACGCTGTGCGATCCGCAGAAGCCGGTTTTGCTCGAGAAGATGGATTTCCCCAACCCCGTCATCGAGATGAAGATCGAGCCCAAGACGAAAGCCGACCAAGAAAAAATGTCGATGGCGCTTTCCACTATGGCGCTCGAGGACCCTTCGTTCCGGGTCGCGGTCGATCAGGAATTGGGCGAGACCATCTTGCGCGGAATGGGCGAGCTTCACCTTGATATCAAAGTCGACATCCTCAAGCGCACCTATGGTGTCGAAGCCGACGTCGGCGCCCCTCAGGTCGCCTACCGCGAGACGCTCGTGAAGGCGACCGAGATCGACTACACGCACAAGAAACAGACCGGCGGCACCGGTCAGTTCGCGCGCGTCAAGCTGCGGCTCGAGCCCAACGAGACCGGCAAAGGCAACGAATTCGAATCCGAGGTCGTCGGCGGCACGGTGCCGAGGGAGTATCTGCCCGGGGTCGAGAAGGGCGTTAACTCGGTTTGGGACTCAGGTGTGCTCATCGGCTTCCCGATGGTCGATACCAAGGTCACGCTCTACGACGGCGCCTTCCACGAGGTAGACTCGTCCGCGATCGCCTTCGAAATCGCGGGCCGCTCTGCCATGAAGGAAGGCTGCGATAGAGCCGGCGTGAAGCTGCTCGAGCCGATCATGGACGTGGAAGTGGTGACCCCGGAGGACTTCGTCGGTGGCGTCATCGGCGACATCAACAGCCGCCGCGGCCAGATCCGCAATCAAGAGATGCGCGGCAACGCCATCGTGATCCGCGCATTCGTGCCGCTGGCCAACATGTTCGGCTACGTGAGCCAGTTGCGCTCCATGAGCCAGGGCCGCGCCTCTTACACGATGCAGTTTGGGCACTACTCCGATGTGCCTCGCAACGTGGCCGACGAAGTGAAGGCGAAGTACGCCTGATCGCAGGGAAAACGGGGAGGCGGTGAGCCGCCTTCGCAAGACAGAGTGATTGACCCGTTCCGCAAGGGAACGACAACTAGGTGGAGAGCCAACGATGGCTAAGGCAAAATTCGAGCGGACGAAGCCGCACTGTAACATCGGTACGATCGGCCACGTTGATCACGGCAAGACGTCGCTGACCGCGGCGATCACCAAGATCCTCGCCGAGTTCTGGCAAGGCGCAGTACACCGCCTATGATCAGATCGACAAGGCGCCCGAGGAGCGCGAGCGCGGTATTACGATCTCGACGGCGCACGTTGAGTATGAGACGGACGCGCGCCACTACGCTCACGTCGACTGCCCTGGCCACGCCGACTACGTGAAGAACATGATCACGGGCGCGGCACAGATGGACGGCGCGATCCTCGTCGTTTCTGCCGCCGACGGCCCGATGCCGCAGACTCGCGAGCACATTCTTTTGGCCCGCCAGGTCGGCGTGCCGGCACTCGTCGTCTTCCTCAACAAGGTCGACATGGTCGACGACCCCGAGCTCATCGAGCTCGTTGAGATGGAGGTGCGCGAGCTGCTCACCTCCTACAAGTTTGACGGCGATAAGATTCCGATCGTTCGTGGCTCGGCGCTGTGCGCGCTCGAGGACAAGAAGCCCGAGCTCGGCAAGAACGCCATCCTGGAGCTGATGAAGGCGGTCGATGCCGCCATTCCGCAGCCCGAGCGTCCGATCGACAAGCCATTCCTGATGCCCATCGAAGACGTGTTCTCGATCTCGGGTCGCGGCACGGTGGTGACGGGGCGTATCGAGCGCGGCATCATCAAGGTCGGCGAGGAAGTCGAGATCGTCGGCATCAAGGATACGCAGAAATCGATCGTCACGGGCGTCGAGATGTTCCGCAAGCTGCTCGATCAGGGCCAGGCCGGTGACAACGTCGGCTGCCTGCTCCGTGGCATCGACAAGGAAGCTGTCGAGCGCGGCCAGGTGCTGTGCAAGCCCGGCTCCGTAAAGCCGCACAAGAAGTTCAAGGCCGAAGCCTACATCCTCACCAAAGAGGAAGGCGGACGCCATACGCCGTTCTTCACCAACTACCGGCCGCAGTTCTACTTCCGCACGACCGACGTGACGGGTGTCGTTACGCTTCCGGCCGGAACCGAGATGGTGATGCCGGGAGACAACGTGACGATGGACGTCGAGCTGATCACTCCGATCGCGATGGAAGAGAAGCTGCGCTTCGCCATCCGTGAGGGCGGTCGGACGGTCGGCGCCGGCGTCGTCGCCAAGATTACCGAGTAGAGGCAAAAGGCATAGGAGAGCGCCCAGGTTCGGGCGCTTCTTTCTTTTGAAAGAGTGCGGGACATGAACGGCCAGAATATTCGCATCAGGCTCAAGGCTTTCGATCATCGAATCCTCGATGCCTCGACGCGTGAAATCGTCAACACGGCAAAGCGCACTGGGGCGGAGGTCCGCGGGCCCATCCCGTTGCCCACCCGATTTGAGCGCTTCACCGTGAACCGTTCACCCCACATCGACAAGAAGAGCCGCGATCAGTTCGAGATGCGCACCCATAAGCGCCTCTTGGATATCGTCGATCCCACGCCGCAGACGGTCGATGCACTGATGAAGCTCGACCTTGCGGCCGGTGTCGACGTCGAGATCAAGCTTTAGGGACTTTCCGGGCCGGGCCGTCGCCCTTGCCCAGAGCTAGAAGGAAGGAATGCTTATGCGTTCCGGAGTGATTGCACAGAAGGTCGGGATGACCCGCATCTTCACGGACGCCGGAGAGCACATCCCGGTGACCGTGCTGAAGCTCGACAATTGTCAGGTCATCGCCCATCGCACCAACGAGAAGAATGGCTATACCGCTCTTCAGCTCGGTGTCGGCCGGCGCAAGGCCGCGCGGCTTACCAAGGCCGACCGGCAGAATTTCGCCGTCGCCAAGGTCGAGCCCAAGCGCAAGATGGTCGAGTTTCGCGTGTCGCCAGAGAACCTGATTGAGGTCGGCGCCGAGATCACGGCCGACCACTTCATTCCCGGTCAGTTTGTGGACGTCACCGGCACCAACCAGGGCAAAGGCTTTCAGGGCGCCATGAAGCGTTGGGGCTTCGGCGGTCTGCGCGCCACCCACGGCGTCTCGCTCAGCCACCGCAGCCACGGCTCCACCGGCCAGCGCCAGGATCCGGGTAAAGTGTTCAAGGGCAAGAAAATGGCCGGCCACATGGGGTCGGAACGCGTCACCACTCAAAACCTTGTTGTCGTCAAAACCGACACCGCGCGAGGCCTCGTCATGGTTCGTGGCGCGGTACCCGGATCCAAGGGCGGCTGGGTGCTGGTGCGGGACGCTGTTCTCAAGAAGGCGCCGAAGGATCTGCCGCGTCCCGGCGCGTTCAAGGCGCGCGGTGGTTCGGGTGAGCCGGCCGAGACGAAGGAACCGGCGCAATGAAAGCCAACGTTACGACGCTCGAGGCCGCAAAGGCCGGCACGGTGGATCTCGCAGACGCGATCTTCGGGCTCAAGCCGCGTCCCGATCTCATCCATCGCATGGTGCGCTATCAGCTCGCGAAGCGGAGAGCGGGTACCCACCACGCCCAGGATCGCTCCGAGGTGAGCGTCACGGGCAAGAAAATGTACAAGCAAAAGGGAACTGGCAGCGCCCGTCACGGCGACAAGTCGGTTCCCCAGTGGCGCGGCGGCGGCAAGGCTTTCGGCCCCAAGCCGCGCAGCCACGCAATCGAGCTTCCCAAGAAAGTGCGTGCGCTCGCGCTGCGGCACGCCCTGTCGGCTAAGGCACAGGCCGGAGAGATCGTCGTGCTCGACAAGGCGGTCGCCAAGGACGGCAAAACGGCGGCGCTTCGCGCCCAGTTCGCCAAGCTGGCCTGGACGAACGTGCTCATCATCGATGGGTCCGACATCGAGGTGGATTTCGTGCGGGCTGCGCGCAACCTGCCCAATATCGATGTGCTCCCGGTGCAGGGCATCAACGTCTACGACATCCTGCGCCGTAAGACCCTGGTGCTGACCAAGGCGGCGGTCGCTGCGCTCGAGGAGCGCTTTGCCGACGCAAAGCCCGGCAAGAGCGATGAGAAGACTGACAGCAAGGCTGAAGGCAAGACCACCGCGGAGGGCAAGCGATGAGCAAGCGCAGCGCCTATGACGTGATTCTCTCGCCGGTGATCACCGAGAAATCAACGCTCGTTTCGGAAGTCAACCAAGTGATCTTCAAGGTCGCCAGCAGGGCGACGAAGCCTGAGATCAAGGCTGCCGTCGAGAGCCTGTTCAAGGTCAAAGTCAAGGCCGTGAACACGCTCGTGCGTAAGGGCAAGCTCAAGACGTTCCGCGGCCACCGCGCGCTGCAGAGCGACCACAAGAAGGCGATCGTCACGCTGGTCGAAGGTCACACCATCGATCTGGCAACGGGCCTGTAGGGAGAGGCGAAGATGGCACTCAAGACATTCCGTCCGACCTCGCCCGGCCTGCGCCACTTGGTGGTTGTCGACCGCAGTCAGCTGTGGAAGGGCGACCCCGTCAAGATGCTCATCGAGGGCAAGAGCAAGTCGGGCGGGCGCAACAACGATGGTCGCATTACCTCGCGCCATATCGGCGGCGGGCACAAGCAGCGCTATCGCCTCGTCGACTTCCGCCGGCGCAAGTACGATGTCGCGGGCAAGGTTGAGCGGCTCGAGTACGATCCCAATCGCACGGCGTTTCTCGCCCTCATCAAATACCCGGATGGCGAGCTCGCCTACATCATCGCGCCGCAGCGTCTTGCCGTCGGCGATCAGGTGATCGCCGGCGTTAAAGTGGACGTGAAGCCCGGCAACGCCATGCCGCTCGCGAGCATGCCGGTCGGGACCATCGTTCACAACGTGGAAATCAAGCCAGGTCGTGGTGGGCAGATCGCTCGCTCAGCAGGCGCTTTCGTGCAGCTCGTTGGCCGCGATTCCGGTTGGGCAATCCTGAAGCTCAACTCGGGCGAGACGCGCCGCGTGCGCGCGGAATGCATGGCGACAATCGGTGCGGTTTCGAACCCCGATCACTCCAACACGGTGACCGGCAAGGCCGGACGCACCCGTTGGGATGGTCGCCGTCCCACCGTGCGCTCGATCGCCATGAACCCGATCGATCACCCCAACGGCGGCCGCACCAAGGGCGGCAAGCACTGGGCGACGCCATGGGGCAAGCCGACCAAGGGCTACAAGACGCGCAAGAACAAAGCGACCGACAAGTACATCATCCGCGGCCGTCAGGCGAAGAAGAAGTGAGCGGCGGCAGGCGAGGAGAGGATCTATGACACGCGCGGTTTGGAAAGGCCCATTTGTCGACGGCTACCTTCTCAAGAAGGCGGAGAAGGTGCGCACATCGGGCCGCAACGAGATCATCAAGATGTGGAGCCGGCGCTCTACGATCCTGCCGCAGTTCGTCGGCCTGACGTTTGGCGTTCACAACGGACACAAGCACATTCCCGTCGCGGTGACCGAGGACATGATCGGACACAAGTTCGGCGAGTTCGCTCCGACGCGCACGTTCCATGGCCACAGCGGCGACAAGAAAGCGGCAAGGTCGAAGTAAGATGGGCAAACCCAAGCATCAACGCAGTCTGTCGGACCAGGAAGCGCGCGCCGTGACGCGGAACCTGCGCGTGTCTCCGCGCAAGCTAAACCTCGTCGCCGGGCTCATCCGCGGCAAGAAGGTCGATACGGCACTGGCCGACCTGCAGTTCTCGCGCAAGCGCATTGCCCAGGATGTGCGCAAGTGCGTGATGTCTGCCGTTGCCAATGCCGAGAACAATCACGGGCTCGACGTAAACGATCTCGTCGTCTCCGAGGCCTACGTCGGCAAGAACCTCATCATGAAGCGCTTTGCCGCTCGCGGTCGCGGTCGCGCAAGCTCGATACTGAAGCCGTTCTCCCAAATCACCGTCATTGTGCGTCAGACCGAGGCTGAGGAAGGCGAGGGCAAGCGCCACTCAACCAAGGCGAAGAGCGCCAAGCAAGACGGCAAGGGCGACAAGAAGCCGGCTGCGAAGAGCGCAAAGGATGCCCAGGGCGCCAAATCGGCGAAGAAGCCCGAGGCTAAGTCGGCCAGGCCCGGCAAGGACAAGCGCGAGGACGCGAGCGCCAAATCGAAATCGAGTGCCAAGCCCGGCAAAACGGGCAGGGGCAAGGAGACCGAATAATGGGCCAAAAGGTAAACCCGATCGGCATGCGTGTCGGCATCAACCGGACTTGGGACAGCCGCTGGTTTGCCGGCCGCGCCGAGTACGGCCGGCTGCTGCACGAAGACATGCGCATGCGCGAACATATCCTGCAGCAGCGTCGGCAGGCAGGCATCGCCAAGGTCGTCATCGAGCGCCCGCACAAGAAGTGCCGCGTCACCGTTCACACGGCGCGTCCGGGTGTGCTGATCGGAAAGAAGGGCGCCGACATCGAGAAGCTGCGCGGCCAGCTGGCGCGCTTCACGAGTTCCGAGGTGCACCTCAACATCGTCGAGATCAGGAAGCCCGAGATCGACGCAACACTCGTTGCCGAGGCGATCGCCCAGCAGCTTGAGCGCCGCGTCGCTTTCCGCCGGGCCATGAAGCGCTCGGTGCAGTCGGCGCTGCGACTTGGCGCGCTCGGCATCCGTATCAATGTCGCCGGCCGTCTCGGCGGCGCGGAGATCGCGCGTACGGAGTGGTATCGCGAGGGTCGCGTGCCACTGCATACGCTACGCGCCGACATCGACTTCGGTTACGGCGTTGCCCGCACGGCTTACGGCGTGATCGGCATCAAGGTCTGGATCTTCAAGGGCGAGATCATGGAGCACGATCCCATGGCCTCCGAAAAGAAGAACACCGACCTGCAGGAGAGCGGCGGTGGCCGTCCTCGGCGAGATGATCGCGGCGACCGTGGTGATAGGCGCGATCGCGGCGACCGTGGTGGGGATCGCGGCGGTGGCGGCGGCGATCGCACGCCGGCTGCTGCGCCGGAGAAGCCGCCCGAGCAGGCCTGAGGAATTGAACGATGCTGCAACCTAAACGTACGAAATACCGCAAGGCCTTCAAGGGCCGCATTCATGGCAATGCCAAGGGCGGTACCGACTTGAACTTTGGTTCGCACGGACTGAAGGCGGTGGAGCCCGAGCGCATCACAGCGCGCCAGATCGAGGCGGCGCGGCGCGCGATCACGCGTCACATGAAGCGCGCCGGTCGCGTGTGGATCCGCATTTTCCCCGACCTGCCGGTGACGAAGAAGCCGGCTGAGGTGCGCATGGGCTCCGGCAAGGGATCGCCTGAGCTGTGGTGCGCACGCGTCAAGCCGGGGCGGATCATGTTCGAGCTCGATGGGGTGCCCGATGCACTGGCGCGTGAAGCCCTGGTGCTCGGCGCAGCGAAACTGCCGATCAAGACGCGCATCGTGACGCGGCTCGGCTGATAGGAAGCGTGAGGACGGACTATGAAGGCCCAAGGAATGCAGGACATGTCGCTCGATCAGCTCGACGACCAGTTGGATAAGCTCCGCAAGGAGCGGTTCAACCTGCGCTTCCAGGCTGCCTCGGGGCAGCTCGAGAACACCTCGCGGGTGCGCGCCGTGCGGCGCGACATTGCGCGCATATTGACCGTCGCCCGGGCTAAGCGCGCCGGCGGAAGCGCAAAACGCGCGGCGAAGGAGTAGCTCAGATGCCAAAGCGCGTACTTTACGGAGTGGTCGTCTCCGACAAGAACGACAAGACGATCGTGGTCGAGGTGGAGCGCCGCTACACCCATCCGCTTTTCAAGAAGACGGTGCGGCGCACCAAGAAATATCACGCGCACGACGAGAAAAACTCTTTCAAGATCGGCGATCGTGTCGAGATCGTAGAGAGCGCTCCCATCTCGAAGAACAAGCGCTGGGTCGTAGTGGGCGCAAGCGGCTGAGGCCGCGGGCCGCGAGCCCCTAACAGGGCTCGCAAACGAATGAAGTGCCGCTGTGCGGCGGTTGGAAAGGAACTGGCGCGATGATCCAGATGGAGACAAATCTCGACGTCGCCGACAATTCGGGTGCGCGGCGCGTCCAGTGCATCAAGGTGCTCGGTGGATCGAAACGCCGGTACGCTTCTGTTGGCGATATCATCGTGGTCTCCGTCAAGGAGGCGATCCCCAAGGGGCGCGTCAAGAAGGGCCAGGTCATGAAGGCGGTCGTCGTGCGCACAGCCAAAGGCGTTCGTCGCCCAGACGGCTCGCTGATCCGCTTCGATCGCAACGCGGCGGTGCTGATCAATCCGCAAGGCGAGCCGATCGGCACCCGTATCTTCGGACCAGTCACACGCGAATTGCGCGCCAAGAACCACATGAAGATCGTCTCGCTCGCACCGGAGGTTTTGTAGATGGCCTCGCTCAAGATCAAGAAAGGCGACCACGTGATCGTGGTTTCCGGCCGTGACAAGGGCAAGCACGGCGAGGTGATCGAGATGCGTCCCAAGGAGCAGCGCGCGCTGGTGCGTGGCGTCAACGTCGTACGCCGCCACCAACGTCAGACTGCAGCCAAGGAAGGCGGCATCATTTCCAAGGAAGCGCCAATTCATATCTCGAACCTGGCGCTCGAGGATCCCAAGGACGGCAAGCCGACGCGGATCGGGTTCAAGTTCCTTGCCGATGGCAAAAAAGTGCGCTTCGCCAAGCGCTCGGGCGAAGTCATTCCGGAGAAGTAATGAGCCATGGCTGACAAAGAGAAACCGGGAAAGGCCGCCAAGCCCGCAGGTGCGGGTGAGAGGGCGCCGTCCGACAAGGCTGCCAAGGGCGGCAAGTCCGATAAGCAGGCCAGGGGTGGCAAGAAGGACGCCGCTCCAAAGGTCGCGACGCCTGCTGCCCCGCGTCCGAAGGACTACAAGCCGCGCATGAAGACCCACTACGAAAAGGTGGTGCGCGAGGCATTGAGCAAGAAGTTCTCCTACAAGAACCACATGCAGGTGCCGAAATTAGAGAAGATCGTGCTGAACATGGGTGTCGGCGAGGCGGTCAATGACCGCAAGAAGGTCGACAATGCAGCGGGCGACCTGGCGCTTATCGCCGGCCAGCGTCCCGTGCAGACGCGCTCGCGCAAAGCGATCGCTGTTTACAAGCTGCGTGAAGGCATGCCGATCGGCGTCAAGGTCACTCTGCGTGGCGACCGCATGTACGAGTTTCTCGACCGCTTCGTCACGATCGCACTGCCACGTGTGAAAGACTTCCGCGGCCTCAATGCGAAAAGCTTCGATGGCCGCGGCAACTATGCCTGCGGCTTGAAGGAGCACATCGTGTTCCCCGAGATCGATTACGACAAGGTCGATCAAATCTGGGGACTCGACGTGATCGTGTGCACGTCGGCGAAGACTGACGACGAGGCGCGCGAGTTGCTTCGCGGTTTCAACTTTCCATTTCGCAGCTAGAGGACCTCGGGATACCCCCGAAAGGCCTTTGGAGGACAATAGATGGCCAAGACGAGTTCGGTAGAAAAGAACAACAGGCGCCGTCGCCTGACTGCGCAGTACGCGGCAAAGCGTAAGCGGTTGAAGGCAATCGCCGACGATTTGAAGAAGCCGGCCGAGGAGCGCTTCGCGGCGCGCATTAAGCTTGCCGAGATGCCGCGCAACTCATCTGCGACGCGGATCAGGAACCGTTGCGAGCTTACCGGGCGCGCACGCGGCTACTATCGCAAGCTGCGGATGTGCCGCAACCAACTGCGGGACCTGGCGAGCCAGGGACTTATTCCCGGCATGACCAAGTCGAGCTGGTAAGGGAACGGCAACATGTCAATCAACGATCCCTTGGGCGATATGCTGACCCGCATCCGCAACGCGCAGATGCGGCGGCGTCCGAAGGTGGTTACGCCTGCATCCAGCATTCGCGGGCGCGTACTCGACGTGCTGGCCGAGGAGGGCTACATCCGCGGTTACACGCGGGTTGAGCAGAAGGGCCTGACACCCACGTTCGAGATCGAACTCAAGTATCACAACGGCCAGCCGGCGATCCGCGATATCAAACGCGTCTCGACGCCCGGCCGTCGCGTCTATTCTCCGGTCCGAGACATCCCGACCGTCGCAAACGGTCTGGGTGTTGCGATCCTGTCCACGCCGAAGGGCGTGATGTCGGATTCAAAGGCACGCGAGGAGAACGTCGGCGGAGAGGTTCTCTGCTCGATCTTCTAGGTCAGTGGCCCGGCTTGGCCGGGATGGAATTGCAAGGTTCAATCGCTCATGTCGCGCATCGGCAAAAGACCCGTCCCAGTCCCGTCCAACGTGACGGCGACCGTCGATGGGCAAACAGTCAAGATGAAAGGGCCGAAGGGAGAACTCTCCTTCACCGTCCCCGACAAGATCAAGGTCGCCAAGACGGACGCGGGGATCGAGGTCTCGACGCTCGACGACACGAAGATGGCGCGCAGCATGTGGGGCATGTCGCGCACCATGGTGGCGAACCTCATTCGCGGTGTCGTCGAGGGCTACTCGCGGACACTGGAGATTCAGGGTGTTGGCTTTCGCGCCGCGATGAAGGGCAAGGACCAGCTGCAGCTCAACATCGGCTTCAGCCACGATGTCGTGCACAAGATCCCGGCCGGGGTCGAGGTCAAGGTTGCGGGCGCCAAGCAGGAGATCATCATGATCTCCGGCATCGACAAACAGCTCGTGGGGCAGGTGGCGGCGAATATCCGCGCGTCGCGCCCGCCCGAGCCGTACCAGGGTAAAGGCATTCGCTACCAGGGCGAATACATCTTCCGCAAGGAAGGCAAGAAGAAGTAAGGACGATTGGCCATGTCTACGCTCAAAGACAAATCTTCTCGCCGCAAGGCGCGCGTGCGCCGTTCCCTACGCGCTAATTCGGGAACGCGGCCGCGGCTGTCCGTGCACCGTTCGTCGAAGAACATCTACGCACAGGTGATAGACGACGCCGCCGGCAAGACGGTCGCTGCCGCCTCCACGCTGGATAAGGGCGTCAAGGGATCGATCAAGACCGGTGCGGACAAGGCGGCTGCAGCAGCGGTGGGCAAGCTCGTCGCCGAGCGCGCCATCAAGGCCGGCATCACCGACGTGGTCTTCGATCGCGGAGGCTATCTCTATCACGGGCGCGTCAAGGCGCTGGCGGATGCGGCGCGCGAAGGCGGGCTCAAGTTTTAACGTAGAAGGATTGCAATCGTGGCACGTCCCCAAGGAAGAGACCGCGGCCGGGATCGCGAGGACCGCGACAGCGAGTTCACCGAGAAATTGGTGCACATCAATCGCGTGGCCAAGGTCGTCAAGGGCGGCAAGCGGTTCGGCTTCGCCGCGCTCGTCGTCGTCGGCGACCTGAAGGGCCGTGTCGGTTTCGGTCACGGAAAGGCCCGCGAGGTTCCCGAGGCGATCCGCAAGGCAACCGAAGCCGCCAAGCGCGCGCTTGTCCGCGTGCCGCTAAGGGATGCGCGCACTCTTCATCATGACAGTCAGGGACGCCACGGCGCCGGCAAGGTCGTTCTTCGCTCGGCTCCTGCCGGTACCGGGATCATCGCCGGCGGCGCCATGCGAGCCGTGTTCGAGATGCTGGGAGTCCAGGATGTGGTCGCCAAGTCGCTCGGCTCGACCAACCCTTACAACGTGGTGCGCGCGACGTTCGACGCGCTCAAGGGCCAGGAGAACCCGCGCGGGGTCGCCGCCCGGCGGAATAAAAAGGTGAGCGAGATCGTTTCGCGCCGGCGCGATGGGTCGGTGGCCGGCGAGACGAACGCCGAGGCTTAGACGATACTCTGACTTGATTGGGAGATGGCTTATCATGGCCGCCAAGAAGACGATAACGATCAAGCAGGTTGGCAGCGCATGCCGCCGGACTGGCATCCAGGTTGAGACCTTGCGGGGGCTCGGTCTGGGCAAAATGCATCGCTCGCGTACGTTGGAGGATACGTCCTCTGTGCGCGGCATGATCAACAAAGTTGGGCATCTCGTACACATCGTCGAGACGCCGGCGAAGAAGGGCTAAGGGACGCTGCCATGCGGCTGAACGAGATCAAAGACAAAGTCGGCTCGCGCAAGGAGCGCGTCCGCATCGGACGCGGCATCGGATCGGGCCTCGGCAAGACCGGTGGTCGCGGCGGCAAGGGTCAGACCGCACGGTCCGGCGTTGCGCTCGGCGGCTTCGAGGGCGGCCAGATGCCGTTGCACCGTCGCCTTCCAAAGCGCGGGTTTAACAAGTGGCAGCGCAAGGACTTCAACGAGATCAACATCGGCTCGCTGCAGGCCGCAATCGAACTCCAAGCGGATCGATGTCTCCAAGCCCGTTGACGTCACCTCACTCGTTGCAGCCGGCATCCTGCGGCGTCCCAAGGACGGGGTGCGCTTGCTGGGGCATGGCGAGATCAAGTCGAAGCTGGCTTTGACCGTCGATCACGCTTCGGCCTCGGCCAAGGCGGCCATCGAGAAGGCCGGCGGGTCGATCAAGCTCATCGAGCGCAAGGTGCTGCCGGCGGACGTCGCCAAGCGCGAGAAGACCGCGGCAAAGAAAAGCAAGGCTGCCAAGCCGGACAAGAAGCCGGTGGCTGGCGCGGACGAGGAATAGACCTTCGCGGTCCGTGTCGCGGGGTACGGACACGGTTATCGGTGTTGCGGCAAACGGGTTGCGCTCCCATCTAGGCGAGTGACAGCCAACGCAAGGCGCGTCGGGGCAACGGCGCGCAGGTCGGGAGAGACGAACGATGGTATCCGCTGCCGAACAGCTTGCGGCCAATCTCAATTTTGGCGCCTTCGCCAAGGCCGAAGACCTCAAGAAGCGCATCTATTTCACGCTCGGCGCTCTGGTCGTCTATCGCTTCGGGACCTACATCCCGCTTCCGGGCATCAACCCCACAGCTTTTGCCCAGACATTCGACGCGAATGCTTCGGGTATCCTCGGCATGTTCAACATGTTTGCCGGTGGCGCCGTGGCGCGCATGGCAATCTTTGCCTTGAACATCATGCCTTATATTTCCGCCTCGATCATCATGCAGCTCATGAGCTCGATGTCGCCGAAGCTCGAAGCCCTGAAGAAGGAAGGCGAGCAGGGGCGCAAACAGATCAACCAGTACACGCGCTATCTCACGGTGCTGCTTGCTGCTTTCCAGGCATACGGCATCGCGATCGGGTTAGAAGGGTCGACCACCGCGGCGAGCGCGGTCGTCATGAACCCCGGCTGGTTCTTCCGCATTACCACCGTAATCACGCTCGTCGGCGGTACGCTGTTCCTGATGTGGCTCGGTGAGCAGATCACGCAGCGCGGTGTCGGCAACGGCATCTCTCTCATAATTTTCGCAGGCATTGTCGCGCAGCTGCCAACGGCTCTGGTCGGGCTGTTTGAACTCGCGCGCACGGGCTCGCTGCAGGTCGGCCTGCTCATGGCGCTGCTCGCGCTGATGCTGTTCGTCGTCGGCGCAATCGTCTTCATGGAGCGCGCTCAGCGCCGGCTGCTGATCCAGTATCCCAAGCGGCAAGTTGGCAATCGGATGTTCAAGGGAGACTCTTCGCACTTGCCCTTGAAGCTGAACTCAGCGGGTGTCATCCCGCCGATCTTTGCTTCTTCGCTGCTGTTGCTGCCGATCACGGCGGCGCAGTTCACGGCCGGTCAGGGGCCCGAATGGCTCAATACGGTCGTAGCTTCGCTTGGCCGCGGCCAGCCGCTGCACATCGCGATGTATGTGGCTCTAATCATCTTCTTTGCATTCTTCTATACCGCCGTTGTGTTCAATCCGAAGGAAACCGCAGATAATCTGCGCAAGTACGGCGGGTTTCTGCCGGGCATCCGCCCGGGCGAGAAGACGGCCGAATACATCGATTATGTGCTGACGCGCATTACCGTGGTAGGCGCCCTCTACCTGGCCGCCGTTTGCGTATTGCCCGAGTTTTTGATTTCCTACGCTGCGGTGCCGTTCTACTTCGGCGGCACCTCGCTCCTGATCGCGGTTAGCGTCACGATGGACACCGTCGCCCAAGTGCAGAGCCATCTCCTCGCCCATCAGTACGAAGGGCTGATCAAGAAGGCCAAGCTCAAAGGCGCATCGAGAGGCCGCAGATGAACCTGATCCTGCTTGGTCCCCCCGGAGCAGGCAAAGGAACGCAAGCCGAGGCGATCACAAAAAAGCGGGGCCTCATTCAGCTGTCGACCGGGGACATGTTGCGCCAGGCAGTGAAAGCCGGGACACCAATCGGCCTCGAGGCCGGCGCTATCATGGAGGCTGGTGGCCTCGTTCCCGATCCCGTAGTCGTCAAGATCATCGCCGAGCGCATTACGGCAGGTGATTGCGCCAACGGCTTCATCCTCGACGGCTTTCCGCGCACCTTGAAGCAGGCTGCAGCGCTCGACGAGCTGCTCGCGGCTCAAGGCAAACACATCGATGCGGTGATCGAGCTTAGGGTCGACGATCGCGCTCTCATCGATCGCATTTCCGGGCGATATATGTGCGCCAACTGCGGGGCCGCCTATCACGACGTGAACTGCAAGCCAAAGGTGCCCGGCACCTGCGACCGCTGCGGCTCACATGACTTCGTTCGGCGCGCCGACGATAATGCAGAGACGGTCGGAAAGCGCCTTATGGCCTACCACAGCGCCACGGCTCCGCTCATCGGCCACTACTCAGCCCAAGGGAAACTCAAGACGGTCGACGGCATGGCCCCCGTGGGCGAGGTCTCAAGGCAGATCGACGAGATCCTGGCCCCCAGCACAAGGACCTAAAAAAGCCGTTATATGCCGATTGACGACAGGCTATGGCCGGGCTACAACACCCCGTTCTAACGCGCCTCTCACGCAAATCCGGCCGGTGACAGACGGGCTGGAAGGGTGCGTTTTGGCGCGAGATATCATCACAGCGAGCCCGAAGGCGGGGCTTCGCGCGGCGGAATTCAAGACCTCAGGAGAGATGTGTGGCCCGTATCGCAGGCGTCAACATACCGACGCAGAAGCGTGTCGTAATCGCGCTTCAATACATCCACGGGATTGGCCCCAAGCTAGCAACGGACATCTGCTCCAAGGTCGGCATCCCGGCCGAGCGCCGTGTCAACCAGTTGACCGACGCGGAAGTGTTGCAGATCCGCGAGGCGATCGACCGTGACTATGAGGTCGAAGGCGATCTTCGCCGCGAAGTGATTACCAACATCAAGCGCCTGATGGACTTGGGCTGCTACCGCGGTTTGCGCCATCGCAAGGGCCTGCCGGTTCACGGCCAGCGCACGCACACTAATGCCCGTACGCGCAAGGGTCCGGCAAAGGCGATCGCAGGCAAGAAGAAAGCGTAGTTGTTTCTTGGGGAGGGCTTGGACCGCTCCCCTGCACCCATCCACACGAGCCGCGCACGCCGCGGTCTTGGGAGAGCCGATTAATGAGCAAAGAACAGGTACCGGCGGGACGCGCCAAAGTGCGCCGTCGCGAAAAGAAGAACATCACCTCGGGCGTAGCCCATGTGAATGCGTCCTTCAACAATACCATGATCACGATCACCGATGCGCAAGGCAACACTATCGCCTGGTCGTCTTCGGGCACGAAAGGCTTCAAGGGATCACGCAAGTCGACGCCTTACGCAGCGCAGGTCGCCGCAGAGGACGCGGGCAAGAAGGCCATGGAGCACGGCATGAAGGTGCTCGAGGTCGAGGTATGCGGTCCCGGCTCAGGACGTGAATCTGCGCTCAGAGCGCTGCAGTCCGTGGGTTTCCAGATCACCTCCATTCGCGATGTAACCCCTATTCCCCATAACGGCTGCCGGCCGCGCAAACGCCGGCGCGTTTAATCCCAACCTGACTAGTGCGCCGACATTCGGCGCCGCTTTCGCAGCGACTATGCGATCGACCCTGAACCGCAATCGTCCGTCTGCGCCACAATGGGCGCAGCAACACGTTAAGCGAGGCTCCCCGTGGTGAACGTGCTGCAAAAAAACTGGCAAGACCTAATCAAGCCGACAAAGCTTATGATAACGCCTGGCCGTGACCGCAACAAGTTGGCGACCGTCGTCGCCGAGCCGCTCGAGCGTGGCTTTGGCATGACGCTTGGAAACGCGCTGCGTCGCGTGCTGCTGTCGTCGCTGCAGGGTGCAGCGATCAAGACCGTGCAGATCGACGGCGTGTTGCACGAATTTTCCTCGATCCCGAGCGTCCGCGAGGACGTGACCAACATCATCCTCAACATCAAGGAGATCGCGCTGCGCATTCACTCCGAAGGGGTGAAGCGCATGGTGTTGAAGAAGGAGGGCGGCGGTCCTGCGATGGCGAAGGACATCGAGGTCGGCTCGGACATCGAAATCCTGAATCCTGATCACGTCATCTGCACCCTCGACCAGGGGGCTTCGATCCGCATGGAGTTCACGGCTGACATCGGCAAGAGCTACGTCCCCGCCGAGCGCAACCGGCCCGAGGATGCCCCGATCGGTCTAATTCCGGTCGACAGCCTCTACAGCCCGGTCAAGAAGGTCTCCTACAAGGTCGAGAATACGCGCGAAGGCCAGATCCTCGACTACGATAAACTTACGATGACGGTCGAGACCGATGGCTCGGTAAAGCCTGAGGACGCAGTCGCGCTCGCGGCGCGCATCCTCCAGGATCAGCTGGCCGTGTTCATCAACTTCGAGGAGCCGACCAAGGCCGTCGAGGAAACGCGTCATCCCGAGCTCGCGTTCAACGCCGCGCTGCTCAAGAAGGTCGACGAGCTCGAGCTCTCCGTGCGGTCTGCCAACTGCCTCAAAAACGATAACATCGTCTACATCGGCGACCTGATCCAGAAGACCGAAGCCGAGATGCTTCGCACCCCCAACTTCGGGCGCAAATCCTTGAACGAGATCAAAGAGGTTCTCGCCTCTATGGGCCTGCATCTGGGCATGGAAGTGCCCAACTGGCCGCCCGACAACATCGAAGAGCTGGCAAAGCGCTTCGAGGATCAGTATTGAGATGTGAATTAGGCGGTAGGCACGAGGGTCCAACCCGAGGTCTGCCGCCTTTTGCCGAACGAACGAGGCGAGGCCAAAGAACCTCCCCGTAACAACCTCAGAGAAAGCGAGACGACGATGCGACACAAGAAGCTAGGCCGGCGTTTCAGCCGCGACAGCAGCCACCGCCAGGCCATGTTTTCCAATTTGGCTGCGGCCCTCATCCGGCACGAGCAGATCGTTACGACCTTGCCGAAGGCCAAGGACTTGAAGCGCGTGATGGACAAATACATCACGCTTGCCAAGCGCGGCGACCTCAATTCGCGACGCCTTGCAGCAAGCCGTCTGCGCGACGAGGACATGGCCAAGAAGCTGTTCGATACGCTGGCGCCCCGGTACAAAGACCGCTCCGGCGGCTATACGCGTGTTCTGAAGGCCGGCTTTCGCTACGGCGACAGCGCACCGCGAGCCGTGATCGAGCTTGTCGACCGCGATACCTCCATCAAAGGCAAAGAGGATCGCGAGCGGCATGCAGCGGCACTCGCCGAGGCCCCGCCGCAATCCTAACTCGCGCTCGGGCTCCTGCCGCTTTTGTGCGGGCAGCACTTGCGGGCGGATCCGCAAGTGCCGCGTAAAGGAGATAGCATGGCCGACACCAAAGTTCTGGTCACCGGCGCCTCCGGATTCATTGCCAAGCATTGCATCGCGGAGCTGTTGCGCCGGGGCTTTGCCGTCAGGGGTACATTGCGCGACCTCGCCCGGGCAAACGAGGTGCGCGCGAGCATCGCACGAGCCGGTGCCGATGCGGCCGGAGTCGAATTCGTCCCTGCCGATCTCCTGCGCGATGACGGCTGGGCGGAGGCGATGGCAGGCTGCACCTATGTGCAGCACGTCGCCTCGCCGTTCCCGCTCATCAATCCTCGCAATCCCGAGGACGTTATCCGGCCGGCGCGGGAAGGTGCCGTCCGGGTACTGCAGGCAGCAAGCCGCGCCGGTATCAAGCGTGTGGTCATGACCTCTTCGGTCGTCGCCATCACGCTGCCCTGGCCTGACGCGCCCTTGGGACATGTGTTCACGGAGACCGACTGGACCAACCCGGACCGGAGCGACATCACCACCTACGTGGTGTCGAAGACGCTGGCCGAGCGCGCCGCGTGGGAATTCGTACGAAACGACCCTGCAGCCTGTGAGCTCGTCTGCGTGAACCCTGCCTTCGTACTAGGGCCGGCACCTGACGGCGACCTTTCTACCTCAGAGGAGGTTCTGCGGCTCATGGGTATCGGGGCCTACCCCGCCGCACCCAGGATCGGGTTTCCGATCAGCGACGTTCGCGATGTCGCAGCCACGCACGCGCTCGCCATGCTCAGCCCGAAGGCAGCCGGTCAGCGCTTTCTGACGGCGAACGGATATCTCCGCCTCATCGAGGTAGGGCGCCTGATGGTCGAGGCGGTGCCCGACCTGAAGAGAAAGGCGCCGAAGTTCGAGCTGTCCAACGTTGCTGTGCGGATCCTGTCCGTCTTCGATCGTCGCCTCAAGGCTGTGCTTCCCGACCTCGGCCATCCGCGCCCGATTTCGAATGACAAGGCGCGGACGGTATTGGAGCAGACCTTCCGTTCCCCTCAAGAAGCGGTGAAATCGGCGGCGTTGAGCCTGCGGGCGCTTAATATCATTTGAGATTGGCGGGTTTGGCCATCTTGGCGCCCACCCATGCCGCGACAATTTGAACGGAGCGCCGCTTATCGCGGGAGATCCTGCCTGGAGCTATGTGAGGGTTTCACGCGCGCGCTGCCTGGCCTATAGACCGGTAAGCTCCAGGGTTGTTCGCGCGCGCTTTAGGGAGCGGGAGCCGACAGGAATTATGCCGACCAAGTGCACACGCCTCCGTAGCTGTTTGTCCGCCATGGCAGCCGCTTGCGCCACTCTTGTCGGGGCAGGCGCCTTAGCCGAGCAGCCGCAGCTGCGCCAGCCGCCGCCGTCGCAGGCGGCACTGCAATACTCGTACGCGCCGATCGTAAAGACCGCCGCGCCCGCGGTGGTCAATGTCTATGTTCGTTCGCGCGTGCGCACCGTCGCGTCCCCGTTTGCCAACGATCCCTTCTTCCAGCACTTCTTCGGCAACTTCGGCGTCCCAAGCGACCGCATACAAAGCTCGCTCGGCTCGGGCGTGATCATCAGCCCCGACGGCGTGATCGTCACCAACACCCACGTCGTCAAGGGCGGCGCAGAGACCGAGATCCGCGTGGCTCTGTCGGATAAGCGCGAGTTTGACGCGCGCGTTGTCGCGCAGGATGAGCGGACGGATCTTGCGGTGCTGAAGATCGAGGCCGGAAACGCAGGCGCCTTTCCGTTCCTCGCGTTCGCCGATTCCGACAAGCTCGAGGTGGGCGATATCGTGCTTGCGATCGGCAATCCGTTCGGCGTCGGCCAGACCGTGACGAACGGCATCATCTCGGCGCTGACGCGAACCGAGATGGCCGCATCCGACACGCAGGTCTTCATCCAGACCGACGCTGCCATCAATCCCGGCAACTCCGGGGGCGCGCTGATCGATATGACCGGCAAGCTGGTCGGCATCAACACCATGATCTTCTCCCAGTCCGGCGGATCGGTCGGGATCGGCTTTGCGATCCCGTCAAATCTCGTGCGCCTCGTCGCCGACAACGCCGTCGCGGGCCGTAAGATCGAGCGGCCGTGGATCGGCGCGCAGCTAGACACGGTAACACGCGAGATGGCCGAGAACTTGGGGCTCGATCGCATCTCCGGCGCCGTCGTCAAGAGCTTGAGCCGTGAGGGGCCTGCGGCTCGGGCCGGGCTCGAGCTCGGCGACGTAATCACCATGGTTGACAGCTTCGACGTTGCCGACGCGCATGCCGCGCATTACCGGATGACGACGCGGGGCATAGGCAAGACGAGCAAGCTCAGCGTGATCCGCAAGGGCCGCACCATCGAGGTCGAGGTGGCGCTCGAGGCTGCTCCCAAGCCGGGGAAGGACGACGTGCGCAACCTGTCGGGCAACAATCCCTTCGATGGCGCGCGCGTGTCTAATATCCTGCCGAGCGTTGCCGATGAGTTGAACCTCGACGAGACGGACGGCGTGGTCATCGTCGCGGTGCGCAAGGAAGGCATTGCGGCTCGGCTCGGCTTCAAGCCCGGCGATATCATTCTGCAGCTGGGCGACACCAAGATTACCGACGTCGTTGCGCTGGATAAGATCACCCGCGAACCGCAACGCATGTGGCGCGTTTCGATCAAGCGCGGCGGGCAGGTCATGAACCTCCAGCTTTCCGGTTAGCCGCTCGTGTGATGATCGGGAAATTCGCCATCGGTCATCGCAAGGTCAGAAGCGAATTTCGCGATCTGAAATCACACGAGCAAGTCAATGCCGCTAGTGTCCCATTTGATTCCGAAGTTCGCTCAGGGACCTAGCATCTAGCGCGGGCGAACTTCGGAATCGGGACACCAGGTGACCACGCTGTTCGAAGCTGCCGGTCTCGAAAAAGGCGCACCCCATCCGCTCGCCGACCGGCTGCGTCCGAAGAAGCTGTCCGAGGTGGTCGGCCAGGAGCATCTCGTTGGCGCAAACGGAACGCTGACGCGCATGTTGATTGGCGGTCGGCTGCCCAACCTCGTTTTGTGGGGCCCGCCCGGCTCCGGCAAGACGACTGTCGCGCGGTTGCTGGCGAATGAGACGCAGCTTGAGCTCGAGCAGCTCTCCGCCATCTTCTCGGGCGTGCAGGACCTGCGCAAAGCGTTTGACCGTGCGAAAGCTCGCCGCGAGCAGGGCAAGGGCACGCTGCTGTTCGTCGACGAGATCCATCGCTTCAACCGTGCGCAACAGGACAGCTTCCTGCCGCACATGGAGGACGGGACCATCGTCCTCGTCGGCGCGACGACGGAGAACCCGTCGTTTGAGCTCAATGGCGCTTTGCTGAGCCGCGCCAGCGTTCTCACCTTCAATCGGCTCGATGATGCGGCGCTCGAGGAGCTGCTCGTGCGCGCCGAGCGGGAGGAGGGCCGCAAGCTGCCGCTCGATGGCGATGCGCGCGCGGCGCTCAAGGATATGGCCGACGGCGACGGTCGCGCAGTCATAAACTTGTCCGACGAAGTGTTTGCGGCGGTCGCGCCGGGAACGGCGGCGCTCGACCGAGCCGCGCTGTCGGCGTTGGTGCAGCGGCGTGCGCCACTCTACGACAAGTCGCGCGAAGGCCACTACAACCTGATAAGCGCGCTGCACAAGTCGGTGCGCGGCTCCGATCCCGACGCAGCGCTCTACTGGCTGGCACGCATGCTCGACGGCGGCGAGGACCGGTTGTTTCTGGCGCGCCGCCTGGTGCGCATGGCGATCGAGGACATCGGGCTCGCCGATCCGCAGGCCGTCGTGCAGGCACTCGCGGCAAAGGACACCTTCGACTTCCTCGGAAGCCCTGAAGGCGAGTTGGCGCTGGCGCAGGCGACGATCTATCTCGCGACCGCGCCGAAATCCAACGCGGCCTACATGGCCTACAACGCGGCGATGCGTGCCGCCAAAGAGCACGGCAGCCTGATGCCGCCGAAGATCATCCTCAATGCGCCGACCAAGCTCATGCGCAACGAGGGCTATGGCGAGGGGTATGCCTACGACCACAACGCCGAGGAGGCGTTCTCCGGCCAGAATTACTTTCCCGACGAGATGGAGCGACCGCAGTTCTACGATCCGACCGGGCGCGGCTTCGAGGGCGAGCTAGGCAAGCGGCTGGAGCGCTGGGATAAGCTGCGGCGTGAGCGCGGCCGCAAGGGCTAGTAAGCTTCATGCGGCTGAATTTGCCGTTGCGCCCGCCAGCCATTAGACGCAAGCCAGAAGTCACCTAACACGTATTCATCTGGCCGCGGCAACGTCTGATGCACTCTTGTGCGCTAGCCTGCGAGCGAACGTTTCCTGTATTCAGAAGCCCTCAGCGAGGCCATAGGCATGAGCGACGCATGAACGACAAGGTCGCGACCATAAAGGTCAAATTCAGCGAAGCCGATATGCGGCTCGACCGCTGGTTTCGCGTACACTTCCCCGAGGTCGGCTACGCCTACCTGCAGAAGCTGCTGCGGACTGGCCAAGTCCGCATCGACAGCAAGCGCGCCGCTGCCAACGACCGGCTCCTCTCGGGAGCACAAGTTCGCGTTCCCAAGATTGTGCAGGACGGCAAGAAGACCGCCGCGCCCTCGCTGAACCCGCCGCTCGGCCTCTCGAAAGCTGATCGCAAGAAGATCGAGGACATGATCCTGTACGAGGACGAGCACATCGTCGTCCTCAACAAGCCATTTGGCCTGGCAGTCCAGGGCGGCTCGGGCACGAAGCGCCACGTCGACGGCATGCTCGCCGGGATGGCTGACCGCTTCGGAGGAGACCGCCCGCGTCTCGTCCACCGGATCGACCGCGACACGACGGGCGTGCTGCTCGTCGCCAAACACCGTGATGCCGCTGCCAAGCTCGGCCGCATCTTCCAGACGCGGTCCGCCGCCAAGACCTACTGGGCGCTCGTGAAGGGCCTCCCCAAGCCGGCGCAGGGGAAGGTCGAGGCGGCCCTGGTCAAAGCCGCCGGTCCCGACGGCGACCGCGTGCGCAAGGCTTTGCCGGGAGAGCAAGAGCAGGCAATGCACGCTACGACCCACTACTCGGTGATCGATCGGATCGCGAGCAAGGCTGCATGGGTTTCGCTTAAGCCGGTTACGGGGCGCCAACATCAATTGCGCGCGCACATGGCGCTGATCGGCAATCCGATCGTCGGCGACAACAAGTACGGCGGCGATGAAAACCTGCCCGCCGAGCAGATCGAGAACAAGCTGCACCTGCACGCGCGCCGCCTCGTTCTGCCGCATCCCTTCACGGGCGGGAAGATCGACGTTACCGCTCCGCTGCCAGATCATATGCAAAAAACGTGGGAGCTGTTGGGCTTTGACCCAGAACGGTTCGAATAGCGTCCGTGCCATGTCGTTCCCAAAGAGCCCTGCTATAAGGCCGCGATGAAACTCGTGATCCTCGATTGCGACGGCACGCTCGTCGACAGCCAGAACGGCATTTGCGCCGCCATGACCGAGGCGTTTGGCGCGATGGGACTTGTCGCGCCTTCGCGCGCCGCGACGCTTGCAATCGTCGGGTTGTCGTTGCCGGAAGCCTTCGCGGTGCTCGCTCCGGGGCACGACAGGGCGACCCACGCTAAGCTGTCCGAGCGCTACTGCGATGCCTTCCGTGAAACGCGGCAGGATCCCGTGCTGAGCGAGCCGCTGTTTGCCGGCGTGCGCGACGCGATCGAAGCCTTCGGGGCGCGCGATGACGTGGTGCTCGGTATCGCCACCGGCAAGTCGCGCCGCGGCGTCGATCGGCTATTTGCGCGCGAGGGATGGGCGAAGCGTTTCCTGACGGTGCAGACGGCCGATGATCATCCCTCCAAGCCGCATCCTGCGATGGTTCTCGCGGCGATGGCGGAAACCGGCATCGGACCCGACCGCACGGTAATGGTCGGCGACACCACCTACGACATGGAGATGGCGCTGGCGGCGGGCGTCGGAGCAATGGGGGTGGCCTGGGGCTATCATTCACCCGATGAGCTGCGCGAGGCAGGCGCCCACGATGTCATCGAGACGGGCGAAAACCTGGCCAGCCGCGTCGACGGCTTCTTTGCCGGCCGGGGGCGATCGGCGTGACCGGCGAAGATGACAAGCCCGAGGAAGCAAAATCCCCGGGCAGGACCGCGCCCGTTGCATTGCCGAAGAGGTTCTACAAAGAGGTCAGCGTCGGCGACGGTGCGGGCGAGTACAAAATCCTACTCGATGGACGCCCCGTACGCACCCCGGCAAAGCAACCTCTCATCGTTCCAACCCGGGCGTTAGCAGACGCAATTGCGGCCGAATGGGCCGCGCAAGGCGAGCGTATCGATCCCAATACGATGCCGCTTTCCAAGCTTGCCATTACGGCGATCGACGGCGTCGCGAAGCACGCCGCCGACGTGGCGGCCGAAATCGTGAGGTTCGCCGGTAGCGATCTCCTCTGCTACCGCGCGCAGGATCCCGAGGCGCTCGTGGCGTTGCAAGCCGGCGCCTGGGACCCGATCCTCGACTGGGCGCAGTCCGAGCTTGGCGCCCGTTTTCGTCTGGCCAAGGGCGTCATGCCTGTCGTCCAGCCGGACGAGGCGCTGGAGAAGGTCGGCGCCGCGGTGGTGCAATTCGACGCGATGGCGCTGACCGCGCTGCACGTGATGACGACGCTGTTGGGCTCGGCGCTGTTGGCGCTTGCCCACGCCAAGGGCCGGATTTCGGCGGACGAAGCCTGGGGCGCCGGTCATGTCGATGAAGACTGGCAGATCAGCAAGTGGGGCATCGACTTCGAGGCCGCGGAGCGCCGTGCCGCGCGTTCGCGCGAATTTCAGGCTGCAAGTCGCTTTTTGACGTTGCTGGGCGCGCGCCCAGATTAACAGACTTGCCGGAGGGTTGTTTCCTGCGAAACAGCGCGCGGCCTACACTATCGGCACGGTGCATCGATCAAACCCAGGCCACAGGCGTGGCTGCCCCAACAAGGAGCTACCGATGCAACTCGCAACGTACGACCTCGTTCTCAATTCCATTGTCGTGGTGATGATGCCGCTCATCATCTGGGCAAACCTTCGAAACAGTGGGTTCCAGAGCCCGCTCAATCAGTACCTTTGGCGCGAGTTCCCCAACCTGATGCGGACGTCGCTCATCATCCTCGTGCTGCTCTCCGTTTATTCGGCACTTGAGCTTCTGCGCCACTTCGGTTTGATGTCCGAAGACCTTGCCGAACTCGTTCTCCCGGCCGTCGGCGTGCCATTCCTAATTGCTGCGATCGCCATGATCTGGTTCTCGGTGCGTGCCGTCCTGAAGGTGCTACGCCGCACGCGCAGCGCTTAGCCAGCAGGCTACCGAGACCCCTGGGTAGCGTCGCCCCACCCCACCCTCCGCGCCTTGTTGGCGCGGCGTTGGGGAGGGGAAGAGGCTTGCGCCGGGGCCACCGCATGCTATGCCCTTTTTGACGCGGAACCCGCCCGCGACGCGCTTTAGAGGGCTGCATGAAAGACATTATCGGAGAGCTCGAGAAACGCCGTGCCGACGCCCGCCTCGGGGGCGGACAAGTGCGCATCGATGCCCAGCACAAGCGCGGCAAGCTGACCGCGCGCGAGCGCATCGATCTGCTGATGGACGAGAATTCCTTCGAGGAATTCGACATGTACATCGAGCACCGCTGCACCGATTTCGGGATGGAAAAGACCAAGATCCCGGGCGACGGCGTCGTGACCGGCTGGGGCACGATCAACGGGCGTATCGTCTATGTGTTCGCCAAGGATTTCACCGTATTCGGCGGCTCGCTGTCTGAGACCCACGCCGCCAAGATGACCAAGATCCAGGACATGGCGCTGCGCAACCGCGCGCCTATCATTGGCCTGTTCGACGCGGGTGGCGCGCGCATTCAGGAGGGTGTGGCGGCGCTGGGCGGCTACGGCGAAGTGTTCCTGCGCAACGTGCTGGCCTCAGGCGTCATTCCGCAGATTTCCGTCATTATGGGCCCGTGCGCGGGCGGCGACGTCTATTCGCCGGCGATGACGGACTTCATCTTCATGGTGAAGGACACGAGCTACATGTTCGTCACTGGGCCCGAGGTCGTAAAGACCGTGACGAACGAGTCCGTCACGGCGGAGGAGCTCGGCGGCGCCAAGGTGCACACGACCAAGTCCTCGATCGCTGACCATGCCTACGAGAACGACGTCGAGGCCATCCTGCAGATGCGGCGCCTCATGGATTTCCTGCCCTCCAACAATGAATCGGGCGTACCGGTGCTGCCGACGAGGGACAGCGCCGACCGCGAGGAAGATAGCCTCGACACGCTGATCCCGGACAACCCCAACAAGCCCTACGACATGAAGGAGCTGATCCAGAAGGTCGTGGACGAGGGGGATTTCTTCGAGATCCAGGAGGCGTTCGCCAAGAACATCATCATCGGCTTTGCCCGCATGGAAGGGGCGACCGTCGGTATCGTCGCCAATCAGCCGATGGTGCTTGCGGGCGTTCTCGACTCAGACGCTTCGCGCAAGGCTGCGCGCTTCGTACGCTTCTGCGACTGCTTCGACATCCCCATCGTCACGTTCGTCGACGTTCCGGGCTTCTTGCCGGGTACGGCACAGGAGTATGGCGGCCTGATCAAGCATGGCGCCAAGCTTCTGTTCGCCTTCACCGAGGCGACGGTGCCGAAAGTCACGGTGATCACCCGCAAGGCCTATGGCGGCGCCTACGACGTGATGAGCTCCAAGCACATCCGCGGCGACGTGAACTATGCGTGGCCTTCGGCCGAGATTGCTGTGATGGGACCCAAGGGTGCGGTCGAGATCCTCTACCGCGCCGAGCTCGGCGACAAGGAGAAGATCAAGGCGCGCATCCAAGAATACGAGACGCAGTTCGCGAGTCCGTTCGCGGCGGCCGAGCGCGGCTACATCGACGAGGTGATCTTCCCGCGCAACACGCGTCGGCGCATCTGCCGGGCTCTCAACATGCTGCGCAACAAGCACATCGAGAACCCCTGGAAGAAGCACGACAACATCCCGCTTTGAGGCACCGGGTTGCGGGAGTTAGACCTCCGACCAGTCGTACCAGAACGTCAGATACGCAAGCGCGGCGTAGATGCCGGCGAACGAGAGCAGGCCCAGCAGCGCGCCGCCCTCGTAGAGCGTCAGCCCGTGCAGGTAATCCGGCCGCGCGCCTCCGAACGTCAGAATTCCCGTGGTCGGGCTGGCGAGCTTGCTCCAGGCCTGATCGGTGCCGAGCAGCAGCGCGTGCAGGCCCCAGGTCAGGATGCCCATGAACAGCAGCCCCGCTGACAGGAGCCCGAAGGCGAGGAGCCGCAGCGACAAGGGCGCGCGCTTGAGGAACAGCCACAGGCCTGCGATGTAGGCTGAGACCATGCCGAAGCTCACGGAAAATACCGATATGATGAGGCCGGTGATGCCGATCCGCATGGCAAAGATCTCTGCTTCAGTCATCCTGCTTGAACTCCCCCCAGGGCTCGGTCGCGCCATCCCGAATTTTGGCACACAAGAGCTGCCGTTCAACACCGCAAATGTCCCGGAGCTTCCATGAAAATAGATCTGTCTGGCAAGACCGCCCTCGTCACCGGCTCGACCGCAGGCATCGGCCGCGCCATCGCCGAGGGCCTCGCGCGCACCGGCGCTGATGTCGTGATCAATGGCCGCACGCAACAGAAAGTCGACGCCGTCGCCGGCGAGATCAAATCTCTGATCGCCGGCGCCAAGGTGCGGGGCGTGGCGGCGGATGTCTCCTCCGCGGCCGGATGCGCCGCCCTCATCACGGCCGTCCCCGAGGTCGACATCCTGATCAACAACGCGGGCATCTTCGAGCCCAAGCCCTTCGTTGAAATTCCCGACGCCGATTGGACGCGCTTCTTTGAGACGAACGTCATGTCGGGCGTGCGCCTCTCGCGTGCCTATCTGCCGGCCATGCTCAAGCGGGATTGGGGACGCATCATCTTCATCTCATCGGAATCCGGCCTGCAGATCCCCAAGGAGATGATCCACTACGGGCTCACCAAGACGGCGCAGCTCTCTTTGTCGCGCGGGCTCGCAGAGCTGACCTCGGGCACCGGGGTGACCGTGAATTCCGTGCTGCCGGGACCGACGCGCTCGGACGGGGTGGAGGTGTTCGTTCAACAGCTCGCTAAGGATGCGGGCAAGTCTCCTGACGAGTTTGCCAAGGAGTTTGTCAAGGAGATGCGTCCGACTTCCCTGCTTGAGCGATTTGCCAGCGTCGAAGAAGTGGCAAACATGGTAGTCTATGCGGCCTCGAAGGAAGCATCCGCCACCAACGGAGCGGCGCTGCGTGTCGATGGCGGCGTCGTGCGTTCGATTGCGTAGCAACGGCGGATGCGCGCGTGGAGAGCTGGTCATGAAGATCTGGATCATGTGCGCTGTCGCGCTTACGACAACGCCGAGCTTGGCTGGCGACCCGGCCGCACCAGATGAGCAGGGCGGCGGCCTTTGCTACGAGACCATCGGCTGCGTGCAGGACCGCACCATCGACCAGATCCAGGCGGAGCAACTCGGTTGCGACCAGCTTTGGACCGCTCGCAACGGCATCTACCATGCGCGCGGCTTCTGCTTTAAGACCGACCGCGGCCGGCAGGAGTTCGGCAACGAGAATTGCAGCTTCGACGATGAAGCGCAGGTGCCGCTCAACGATTACGAGCGCGCGAACGTAAAGCTGATCCGTTCAATCGAGCTGCGCCGGGGCTGCTGATTTCCCAAGTGGAACGCGGCGATTCGGCGCTGTCCGGGCGTCGTTTGCTAGATGAATGACGGCTGTCGCCGGCATTCAGAACGAGTTCAATCGGCTTCCGCCATTCTCCCCTCATCGAACCGGGACGACGTCCATCGAGGACCGTCTCAAAACCGAGGAAGAAGGTGGACCATGAAAAACGCAATTCTCATCGCGACGTCGCTTTTGCTGGCGTCGGGCGCTGCCGCTTCGGCCGCGAGCATCGACGCCGTCAAGGACCGTCAGGCTGATCGCATCGAGCACGGTCGCGAGACTGGAAAGATCACGTGGACCGAAGGTCTGGGGCTGCGCGCCGAGCAAAACAAGATCACGCGCACCGAAGCTACGTTCCGCTCCGACGGCTACTTGAGCGCATCCGAGCGCCGCAAGCTGCGCGTCATGCAGAACGAGGCTGCCGAGCACATCGGCGATGAAAACCACAATGGCTGGCGCCGCGTGTGGTGGCTGCCCCGCGTAGGCCGATAAGCCTTCATGGTTCTTGCTTGCGCAGCTTACTTTTGGGGGCCGCCTCGTGCGGCCCTTCTTTTTTGCGCCAACCAAACTGGTGCTGGCGCGCCACAGCAAATCCCTGCCGACGACAACCGCATCGCGGCGGTGCAGGCGTTAGCCAAATAGTAAGGCCGTCCTCTTAATCTTTGGGGCAGGTAATTGTTGGATATGTGGGGTTGCAGATGGGTGCGTTGAGGTCGCTTCCGGTCGACGAGATTATCCGGAGGGGCAGCATCAAGAACGTCGATGTGCTGCGGCTTAAGAGCTCCTACCATTATGACGGCATGATCACCGAAGGCGAGGCAGATGCCCTGCTGCGGTTGAACGAGGCCTGTCTCATTCAAGATCCGTCCTGGCCAGATTTCTTCATCGAGGCCGTGACCGACTACGTGGTCAACCAGGCGCTGCCCGAGGGCTACCTGACCGCCGAAGGCGCACAGTGGCTGATCCTGCGCGTCGCCAAGGACGGCAACGTGGCGCGCAAGACTGAGCTGGACCTTATCGTCAATGTCCTCGACAAATCGCGCTGGTCCCCGGTCAGCCTGTCACGCATCGCACTGCAGCAGGTGAGACGCGCGGTCGTGCACGGCGACGGCCCACTGCGAGCCGGCGAAATGTCCGAGAAGGGCAAGATCAGCGAACCTGAGGTCGAACTGGTCCGACGCATCCTCTACGCGTTCGGCGGCGACGGTAACGTCGCGGTCACGCGGGCGGAAGCCGAGGTGCTGTTTGAGATCAACGACGCGATCTGCGATCCGCAGGCAAACCCGGCCTGGAGCGAGCTCTTCGTCAAGGCTGTAACCAACGTGGTGATGGCTGCGTCGGGGCAGGCCGTGCCAACTCGTGAGGAGGCCCTGCGCCGGGACGCATGGCTAGAGGAGCGCGATGAGCTCTCCCCTCATGCAGTTCTGGCCGCGCTCGTGACCTCGAGCCTCGATGCCGTCAAGAACGCCTACCAGGAGCAGTCCTCCGAGGAGCGCGCCTTGGCCCGTCTCGAGCATCAGCGCATCGAAATCATCACCAACGAGGTCATCACCCAGGCCGAGGCCGGTTGGCTGTGCGACCGCATCGGGCGCGACGGCCATCTGACACCCAATGAAGCTGCGCTGGTTGCCTACCTCAAGAAGGAAAGCCCCAAGATCCACCCCGACCTCCAGGCCACCGTGGATCGCCTCGCCGAAGCGGCGTGAGGCCCACGCACTGCCTGGGCAATGAGCACTGTTTTGCGTAGTCAACGCACCCGCTGCGGCCTGTTTTCTCGTTCCGCGGCGGGTGCGATTGCGTGCCCGGTTTACGTGGCCGCGCAGGCCGTCTAGAACGGCAGGCACCTCAATCGACCGGTACCGTCCGTCCTGGACCCCGGCCAGCAGGGCCCAATCCGACAATGTTCAAGAAAATCCTTATTGCCAACCGCGGTGAGATCGCTTGCCGCGTCATCAAGTCCGCGCGGAAGATGGGCATCAAGACGGTGGCCGTCTATTCGGACGCCGATCGCGATGCGCTCCATGTCGAAATGGCCGACGAGGCCGTCCACATCGGACCGCCCCCCGCCGCGCAGTCCTACCTGCTGATCGACAAGATCGTAGAGGCCTGCCGAGCCACCGGAGCCGAAGCCGTACACCCAGGTTACGGGTTCCTGTCGGAGCGCGAGGCTTTCCCGGTCGCGCTAGCCAAGGCCGGCGTCGTGTTCATCGGGCCCAATCCGAAGGCGATTGCGGCGATGGGCGACAAGATCGAGAGCAAGAAGGCTGCCGCTAAAGCCAAGGTTTCCACTGTGCCCGGCTACATGGGCGAGATCGACGACGTGAAACACGCCATCAAGATCGCCGAGGAGATTGGCTATCCGGTAATGATGAAGGCCTCCGCCGGGGGCGGCGGCAAGGGCATGCGCATCGCCTTCAACCGCAAGGAAGTCGAAGAGGGCTATCCGCTGGCGAAGTCCGAGGCCAAGGCCTCGTTCGGCGACGATCGCATGTTTATCGAGAAGTTCATCGTCGATCCGCGCCACATCGAAATTCAGCTGATTGGCGACAAGCACGGCAACGTGATTTACCTCGGCGAGCGCGAATGCTCGATCCAGCGCCGCAACCAGAAAGTTGTCGAAGAAGCGCCTTCACCGTTGCTCGACGAGAAAACACGCCGCGCCATGGGCGAGCAGGCGGTCGCTCTCGCCAAGGCCGTCGGGTACGACTCGGCCGGCACGGTGGAGTTCGTCGCGGGCCAGGACCGCAGCTTCTTCTTCCTGGAGATGAATACGCGCCTCCAGGTCGAGCATCCGGTGACCGAGCTCGTCACCGGCGTTGACCTCGTCGAGCAGATGATCCGCGTCGCAGCCGGCGAGAAGCTTCCGTTCAAGCAGTCGGACATAAAGCTCAACGGCTGGGCGGTTGAGAGCCGCGTCTACGCCGAGGATCCGTTCCGCAAGTTCCTGCCTTCGATCGGTCGCCTGGTGCGCTACCGCCCGCCCGCAGAGGGGTCCAAGTACGGGATCACGGTGCGCAACGATACCGGCGTCGAGGAGGGCGGGGAGATCTCGATGTTCTACGATCCGATGATCGCCAAGCTCGTCACCCACGGCCCGACGCGCATTGCCGCAATCGATGCCCAGGCCGAGGCGCTCGACGCCTTCTATATAGACGGCATCCAGCACAATATTCCGTTTGTCTCCGCCTTGATGCAGCATCCTCGCTGGCGCGAGGGGAGGCTCTCCACGGGGTTCATCCCCGAGGAATACCCCGACGGCTTTAAGGCGCGCACGGCCGAGGGCGAGGAGCGACTGGTTCTTGGCGCTGTGGCGGCTGCGATGGACCATTATCAGAACGCTCGCCGGCGCCACATCAGTCAGCAGATGTCTGGCGAAGCCGTGCGTTTTGCCAAGCGCCGGGTAGTTAAGCTGGCCGACAGCGAGCTTCACCTCGAGGTAGCAGGTGACCACGGCCATATGGCCGTGACCTTCCTTGAGGACGGCAAGGACCAGCGGACGATCAATGTCGAGACCGATTGGAGGCCGGGACAGCCCGTATGGCACGGTCGGCTCGACGGCAAGCAGGTATGGGTGCAGGTCCGTCCCATCTACAACGGGGCGAAGCTGTTCTACCGCGGCGTACAGGCGAAGGTTTACGTCTACACCGAGCGTGAGGCGGAGCTCGCCGCGCTTATGCCTGAGAAGGCGGCGCCCGACACCTCGAAGTTTCTGCTTTGCCCCATGCCGGGCCTGGTCAAGGCGATCAACGTGGCCGAAGGCGCGCAGGTGCAGACCGGGGACTCGCTGGCGATCGTCGAGGCCATGAAGATGGAGAATATCCTGCGGGCCGAGCGTGATGGCACCGTGAAGAAGGTCAATGCCAAGGCGGGTGACAGCCTCGCTGTCGATGCAGTCATCCTGGAATTCGCCTGAGCCATGGCCCGCAAACTGATCAGCTCTGGCTCGCCCTTCGAGCAGAAAATCGGCTACTCGCGCGCGGTCGTCGATGGGCGCTGGGTGTTTGTTTCCGGCACCACCGGATTTGACTATGCCAAGATGGCGATCTCGCCGGATGTCGTGGAGCAGGCCGAGCAATGCTTCCGCAACATTGCCCAGGTGCTCAGCCAAGCCGGCGCCAGCCTCGCCGAGGTCGTGCAGGCGCGCTACATCCTGACGCGTCAGGAAGACTTCGAGCCGATTTGGCCCGTCCTGCAGCGGCACTTCGGCGACACGCGCCCAACATGCACCGCGATCATCGCAGGCCTGGTCGACGCCCGTATGCTGGTGGAGATCGAGGTGACGGCCCTGAAGCCTGAGCCTGACGCCTGATCGGGCGATTGCTCTGCTCATGTTGACTCGCACAGTTCACGTCAGGGTCGAAGGCAGGGTGCAAGGTGTCGGCTACCGTGCATATGTTGAGATGAACGCCGCTCAATTGGATCTACGCGGCTGGGTTCGGAACCGGTGCGATGGCTCGGTCGAGGCCGTCTTTCAGGGCAGCGATGCCGCCGTTGAAGAGGTGCTGCGCCTGTGCGCGATCGGTCCGGCGGCAGCTCGCGTCGACCGCGTCGAAGAGATCGGTGAAGCCGGCGGTAGCTTCAGCGGCTTCGAGGTGCGAACCACTGCTTGAAGAGGCCGGCCTCAGGCGTACTTGGCCGCGCGCCGCCGCAAGGCCGTGAGGATCGGCTCATATGCCTCCTCGTTGCGGGCTTCCGGATAAACCATATAGACCGGGTAGATGAACTTGCGTGCACGCGGCTGGCGCAGACGCCCACGCGCGACGTGGCCGCGAACGAGGCGTAAGGGAAAATATCCCGAGCATTCATTGGCGAGCAGATAGTCGATCCCCGCGGAGCCGAGGTCGAGGTTCAAACCCGGGCTCGTGTACTCCGGATAGGCCGCGGCGTGGTCCTGCTGAAAATCCGGCCCCCAGTCGATGAAAACATAGTCAGCTGAGCTGCGCCGCTGAGCGGGCGGGATGCTCGTCACCAGCACGAATTCCTCGTCGAACAGGTGCTCGATCAGGAGCCCAGGCGGCTGGGTGGGGCGGTACATCACAGCGAGATCGAGCGTGCCCTCAATCAGGCGCTGGGTGAGGACGACGGCCAGTCCCGCACTGGCTGAGACGGCAATGTCGGGGATATTTGTACGCAGCCACGATATCCATTTGAGCAAAAAACCGTCCCAGAGAGCGGTCGGCGCACCGACCGCGAGGTGGTCGCGATGCTGATCCGAGAGGCCGACCTCGAGCTGTGCGTGCTGCCACACACGCACGAGTGCGAGCGCATGTTTCTGGAACTGTTCGCCTGCTGCGGTGAGTTCAGCGCCGGACTTGGAACGTTCAAAAAGAGGCCGTCCCAGCAGGTCTTCTAGGCCTTTGATGCGGGCTGAGACTGTCGATTGCGTGATGTTCATCTTACGCGCGGCGTCGATGAAGCTGCCGGTCTCGGCAACCATCAGGAACGTGCGCGCGAGGTTGACATCCATCGTGGGTGATCGATCGCTGCAGGCGCTGTGCGATCTATCTATCGAAATTTCCGATAGCGGTCACCGGAAAATTCCGTTTGAAGCCGATCATGATTCTAACCAAATTGGCAGCGTCCCGACAGAGTCGATCCGATTCGGCTCTATGCGGGTTCACAACGGAAGGACGAATCATCATGAAGGCCAAAAAGAAAGCTGCCAAGAAAGCGGTGAAGAAGCCTGCGAAGAAGAAGAAGCGGTAGTCATCTCCGCCAGGAGATGACTCCAGGAGCTGCCGTGATGTCCTACATGGTCGTTACGGCGACTTTGATCGCAGCCCTTCTCTCTAGTCCCGCCGCGTACGCTTCCTCACTCACCAATCGCGATGACAAGGACTACAAGGTCACTGTCATCGAGGGTAAGTCGACGGAAGCTCACGTCCTGAAACCGTCCGCGGCACTCGAGGGGATTTGTGCAAGGGGCTGCGTGGTCCGCCTCAACGACAGCGAGACCAATGAGTACGAGCTTGAAGGCTCGGAAGTCGTGTCGATTGAGGACGGCTACCTCTACTACGACGGCCCCGCCGCAACTGCGGTGCCAAAGGCCGGCGGCGCGCCAGCGCCTGCCGAGCCGGGAGCCAAGTAGAGGCAGGTGCAAACCAGTTTGGTTTGGGCGCCCGGCTCGCAGCAGTGAGCCGGGCGCCTCTTTGTCCGAGGGGGTTCGCTTAGCTTGCGACGCTCGCGGATGCGTTGAGTTCGATCGGCTCGCTGGCCCAGTGCACGGGCGCGATGCAGCGCTCGAATGAAACTCTCAGCGCCTTATCCACAGCATCCATTGTCGTGGGACGGCCAAGCGCCGCAAGGCTCGTCACCCCGTACCCTGTGATTCCGCATGGGACGATGCCCGAGTAATGCTCGAGGTTGGGGTCCACGTTCAGGCTGATGCCATGCATGCTCACCCAGTGTCTGAGGCGCAGACCAATGGCTGCAATTTTGGCCTCTTCGATTTTGGCGGCCCCGACACCTTCGTTTGGCACCCAGATCCCGACGCGTCCTGGTCTGCGCTCGCCGGTGACCCCTAATTCGGCTAGAGCCGTGATTACCCACCCTTCGAGCGCGGCTACAAATGCTCGCACATCCCCTGAGCGCCGCTTGACGTCGAGCATGACGTAAATCACGCGCTGCCCAGGCCCATGGTAGGTGAACTTGCCACCGCGCCCCGTGGTGTGGACGGGGAAGCGCCCAGGGGCGAGGAGGTCCTCCGGCCGCGCACTGGTGCCGGCGGTGTAGCTCGCTGAGTGCTCAAGCAGCCAAATGAGCTCGTCAGCCTCGCCGCGCGCAATTTGGTCTGTGCGCGCCTCCATAAAGCGGATGGCTTGCGGATATTCTACAGGCTCCCGGCTCACCATCCACGCGACCGCTGCGGCAGAGAGGTTGGATCGATCGACGGGCGCCGGTTTGATGGACATTGGCCCAATGTAGATGCCGCAATCGGGGATCGCCAGGGTGCCCCGCGCCAAGGCCATATCCGGCAAAAGTTGAGTGTTCAGGCCTAGTTGGAGGAATTGCGCACATTGGCTTGTTCGCACCCGGCGAGTTGGCTATATGAGCGGTCATTCCCCGGGCATGCGGTCGTGGCGGAATTGGTAGACGCACTACCTTGAGGTGGTAGCGCCGCAAGGCGTGGAGGTTCGAGTCCTCTCGACCGCACCAGTCCGGGATAAGGACTTCCAAAGCCCAGGATATGACTTCTCCCTCCCCCGAACAGCGGTGGCTGTGGCGCGGGAGCTGTATCGCACCCGATGCACAAGCGCCTGTGTGGTCAGCGCACTAGCTTCGAGAACTTATTAGCCAGTCGCTGCCGTCGCGCGTAAATGTCCCGGTTGATCCCATAGATTTGGCTTCGTTCTGCCATTTCGCAAAATCATCAGTGTACGGAATAAAACTGGCCCGCGGTTTCCCGGTGCGCTGCGGCGGCTGCAAATATGTCAAGTCGCAGGCTTACAGTGCGTATGCCAAGGCTGATCCTGGCCATCAGCCGGGCCCGCCGAGGTCGGCGACCGGTGAAATCGCTCGAAACATAAATAGTTTCGTCGGTGCCTGATGCACCGGTCAATCACCGCCGGCGGCGACCCGCGTAGGCCGGGCTTCCTGCCCCTGGCCATTCAGCCGGGCCAGCCGGGGTCGGCGATCGGTGAAATCGCTCGAAACATAAATAGTTTCGTCGGTGCCTGATGCACCGGTCAATCACCGCCGGCGGCGACCCGCGTGGGCCGGGCTTCCTGCCCCTGGCCATTCAGCCGGGCCAGCCGGGGTCGGCGATCGGTGAAATCGCTCGAAACATAAATAGTTTCGTCGGTGCCTGATGCACCGGTCAATCACCGCCGGCGGCGAGACTGCTGGCCTAAAAAAGAGGAGTACTAATATGACTGCAATTTCCAAAACCAAAGCCACGACCACAATCGCGGGCAGGCGGCCCAACAAGGTTAATGGCGGATGGCTCGGCACGACCGTGCTCATCCACGGCGAGGATGCGACCGCCTTCGATACGTTCGCAGCCGCATCCGCGCGGCTCTGAAGCCGGCGAACGCCATTGAAGAGATCTACGTCGACGACGCCATCTTTGATGCGTGGGAGGTGCGCCGCTGGCGGCGCGCAAAAGGTGGCCTCTTGTTGGCTAGCAGCCCCGCCGCCATGGCGCGGCTGTTGGGTCGTGTCGCCGCTAAACCACTGGCCACTACCTTGGCGGACGGGTGGGCCAATGGTGACCCGGCTGCGATCGCCAAGGTCGAGGCGCTGATGGAGAGCGCCGGCTTCACCTACGATGTGACTATGGGTGAAGCCATGGCCGCCAAGATCGACCTCATGGCAGGCTTTGATCATCTTATGGCGGCGGCGGAGGGCCGCTTCACGACCTCCCTTAGGGAACTCGAGCGCTACCGCGCGGGGACGGCCAAGACGGTGCAAGACATCGTGGATGCCGAGTTTGAGGACGTCGCAGGGCCGATCAACGGGGAGGGCGGCACACATGGTGAATGAGCGTCGCGCGCAGGCCAATCGCGCCAATGCGCAACGCAGCACGGGGCCAAAATCGGCTGCCGGAAAAGCACGGGCGGCGCAGAACGCGCGGCGGCACGGGCTCAGCCAAGACATTTTGGCTGACCCGGCGCTGGGCCAAGAGGTGGAAGAGTTAGCCCAGCGGATCGCGCGTGAGACGGGCCGTCCCGACCTCATCGACCTGGCCCGAAGCTTCGCGAAAGCGCAGATTGACGTGCAGCGCATCCGGGAATTTTGTCATCGGCGCATGCAGGCAGCGGTGGCAGCGCTCGACGGCGGGCATGGTGCCGCGTCAACGCGGGTGCGCGACGCCGATGAGCTGGCGGTAGCGCTGGCCCCGCTGACCAAGGAACTGAAAGCGATTGACCGCTATACGCGGCGGGCACTGTCGCGGCGCAAGTTTGCCGTGCGCGACCTTGCCGAGGCGCAACGTCGGGACGTCGGGGGACTGAAGGCTTGCGCGGCGACGCCGGCGCGGCCGAAGCGCCGGCCGCCATGGCGCTCAAAGTCTCCTCGCGCCTTGGGGGAAGCGCTGCGTGACATGAAGGAGCTCGACCACGAGTGCGCCGAGGTTCTTGAGGACTGGGAGGTCGCAAAGGCGCGCGCAGCGGCACGCCGCTGGAGTGCTTCTTTGGCGCTCACGACAGAGAAAAAGGTCACGCAAAATATGGCCACCGAAGCCAGCAGGATAGCCCATGGTGAGCTCTCATGGGCGCATTTCAACCGCGTTCTACGCCGCGACCTATTGCGCGGGACCGAGCTGAGAAAAGGCAATCCCATCTCGTACCAGCGCCAAAGGCGCCAATCGACCGGGATATCGCTATAAGTGCGCTGAGAAATAACCCGGGTAGCTTGAGCGGCAAAGAAGAAGCCGTCAGGACGGGGGCCAAACTTGTCGTGCCGACTGGCTGTCAGCGGGCCGTCACTGAGCCGTCCGGGGAAAATCCGCTGTTTGAACGCGCGGTATGCGGCCTAAGAGTCGCAGTTCGGCTGCCGCTTTGGCGGCGCCGTCGGTCGCCGAGATACGTCCTCAAATTCGTCCTCGAATGCCATGGCGGGCGGCTGCGGGGATCGCCCGCGTCCCTGATGCGAGACGGCCCAGAGGCGATTGGCGAGCATGAGCGGATTGAGGATACCGTGGCGGGCCCACCAGGCACGCTCATCGCCCGTCTGGTGCAGGGAATCGTGGTGCCCGTTGCACAACGGCACGGTGAACTCATCCGACACCTTGAGGCCTAGAGCGCGAGTTTGGGCGAAACGAATGTGATGCGCCTGCGCCGGGCGACGGCCGCACACGAGGCAAGGCTGATCGGCGACAAAGGCGAGGTGCTCCCGATCGCGGATGCGCTTATCCTTCGGGATGAGCAGCTCGCCGGCATCTGAGGAGTTGGGTTGTGGGTCTTCACACGGCTCGGGTTGCGTGGGCGAGCCGACGTCGCGAGTTTCACCGGCCTCGGCCGCGGAGAGGTCGCCGGTTTCGCTGGCTGCGGTTAAGGCGTGCAGCCGCGCCTTTAGCGCCGCACCAATAACGCGCGCGGGATCCTCGCCGTTGACCAACCCCGCGCGAGAAACCGCGACCAGGTTTTCCAGATTGGCTTCCCAGAAAGCGTACAAGGCGCTGCGGGTGCGCACGTCTTGCACGCATTGCAGAGCGGCTGTGACGACTTCGGCGACGCTGTCGTAGCTGTGCGTTGCCCCATCCGCATGATGCAGCATGAGGCGCATTGGAGGCGGGAGAAGACGTTGGGTCTTCCTGGGACGGCTCCGCCGTTGCTGCTTGGTGACGCCGCGCTTGTCTTTGTCGTAGAGGGCGAGGCCGAAGGGATTACCAAAGGTCGCGAGCGCGCGCTTGGTGGCATCCGTCTCGGCGGCCTTGAGGGCCATGTCATGCGCCGTCTCAGCCGAAGTCGATCGACCAGCACCGGTGCCGATGCCCTCGCGCACGATAGAGACGTCGCCGGCGCGGACCGTTATGCGCACCCTGGTCGAGTAAATGCAGGCTGTCTCGCCGCGCTGCTTTTCGTGCCAGACACATCGCGGCGCTAATGTTTGCCGGTCCCAGCTCTCATAGCCGAAGATACGATTGGCCTCGGCGATGGTGTGCCACCCCTCCACATAGGCCAATTGCGCGCCGTTGCTCGCTCGCATTTTCACGTGGCGATAGCGCAATTTTGCGTTCAGCGCTTGGCGCTGTTCATCGGTGAATGCCATCACTTGGTCCTCACGCTAAGTAACTGGTGCGGTGGTGCCCATCCCACGCCGTCGATTGCCGTGCCCGCCTTGAGAGCCTGCAGCAGGCCTTGACGGTCGAGCTTGAACGGCTGTGGCTTCCAGTAGGCGGCGGGAATTTTGTCTTCGGCCACCACCTCAAGCGCCGGTGCCGCTTGCCGCAGTGAGGCCGTGAAGTCGGGTTGCTCGAGTTGGGCCATTTCGGCGTCACTCATCGTCTTGAGCGCGAGCTGGCGCTTGCGTTTTGCCCGCGTTTCAAAACGCTCAAGCCGCGCTTCCATGTCGGAAAGACGTGTGGAGAGACCGGCGGCCAGCGCCTCATCCTCTAGTGCCGAGCGGACCAGCTCGGCTAGCATCTCTTTGAGATCGGTAAGTCCCTCCAGCGTGTCGGCCAAAGTTCTCAGCGTCGAGGTCGGGGATTTCCGCAAGGAGGCGGGAGCGCAAACCTTTATGGCAGAAAAGCTGAGCAGCAATTCTCGGCTCGATAGATGTATTATTTATCATTACGGGTACTCACCGGTTGAGATTGATGTATATTACATCATTTCAGACGCGGCTGTCAACGGTTTCTCTAGTTGTGACCGATGATCCGCCCCGTGCAGATCCTCGCCGCCCGAGGCCTACTTGGTCTGAGCCAGTCAGAGTTGGCGAAACGCGCGTCGATTGGGCTTGCCACGCTGCAGAGAATGGAGGCGGGCGGCAACGAAGTGCGGGGATCGGCCAAGACAATCTGGAAGTTGGAGAAAGCATTGGAGGCGGCGGGTGTAATGTTCATTGAGCAGGACGAAGCGCACGGGCCTGGGGTCCGTTTGCGTAAGCCATTAAGGTAACGTCTTCTCGGGACCGTTCTCCCGGGACCCAACCCACGCCGACCGATCAGACAAAGCCGCACAGCCCCAACTATCCGAAGAGGCCGTCTCGATGACGGTGTCAGTACCGCTGCCGTCGGCCATGTAGATGCTCCCCTAGTTGTATAATGTCGCCGTCTCTGGTCGCGGCTCCCGTCTGCCAATTCGCTTCGTGTTTATCGATCAAGACGCGACGCATGGCCTCGTGGTCCGCTTGCGTAAGCCGCTCCGGTGATGGATTAGATTGATCGCTATGCGATCTGATCCAGTTCGCGATGAGCATAACCGGCGCCGAAGAGATAGCCGTTCTTGCCATCGAACCGCTCGAGCTGGTTTGGAACCAGCTACTGAAAATGTCGTCCACGAGATATGACCGTTGTGTGATCACTCAGTCGGGCGCGAGTTCTACAACGGGTCGCGGTTCGGCGCCGTAACCAGGCTCGTGCGGACCCCTGAGACATAGTGCGAGGACGAAAGCGATCTCAGGCTCAAGGTCATTCTACAAGAGCCCGTGCTTATCGTGTGGTTGGAGCACCGGACAAAATCGTGATCAAGAGGATCTGATCCAACCAGATCGGAGTCGCGCGGTGGGTGGCACAAACTATCTTACGGCTTTGAACCCAGAGCAGCGACGCGCCGTCGAACATGGCGTTTCAACGGGTCCCCACATCGCAAGTCCGCTCCTCGTGATCGCGGGAGCGGGATCGGGGAAGACGAGACTTGTTGCTCTATTGGGGCGCGCTGATGCAGGTGCCGGAGCTGGCACGCGACGTCGGTGACCTGTTCGATCACGTCCTCGTCGACGAGTATCAGGATACCAACGCGCTGCAAGTCGCGATCCTGCGCGGGCTGAAACCGGATGGATTGGGTCTCACCGTAGTCGGAGACGACGCGCAGGCGATCTATGGTTTCCGCGCCGCAAGCGTGCGCAACATCCTCGATTTCCCTCGGTTGTTTGATCCGCCGGCCAGCCTCATTACGCTTGAGCAGAACTACCGCTCGACCCAATCGATCCCTCACAGCATCGAATGCCGTGATTGGACTGGCGCGTGAGCGCTTTACCAAGGACTTGCGGACGCACAGGGAGAGCGGGCAGAAGCCACGTCTCGTCACGGTCAAGGACGATGCTGCGCAGGTCCATTGCACTGTCACGGCCATTCTGGAAAACCGGGAAGCCGGCATGGATCTGAAACAGCAGGCCGTGCTGTTTCGCACGTCCTCCCATAGACGCACTGCTCGAAATCGAGCTCACGCGACGGAATATTCCGTTCGTCAAGTTCGGCGGGCTTAAGTTCATCGAGGCCGCGCACATCAAGGACATCTTGTCGGTTTTGCGCTGGGCCGAAATCCGGCCGACCGCGTTACCGGTTTTCGCGTGCTGCAACTCTTACCAGGCCTTGGGCCGTCTACGGCGGGCAAGGTGCTCGACTGGATCGCAGGCCCTTCCCCGATAGCCGCGCTGCAGGCCTTCAGGCCACCGGCCAAATCACTCGATCTCTGGCGTGATCTCGTCTCCCTGATCATGTCTCTGCACTGTCAAACATCTGAATGGCCGGCGGAGCTTGATGAGATACGGCGGTGGTACCAGCCGCATCTTGAGCACCGATATCCCGATGCCGTGGTCCGTGCTGCTGATCTCGATCAATTTCAGCGCATAGCCGCTGGCTACTCATCGCGTGCGCAGTTTCTGACGGATCTCACGCTGGATCCGCCGAGCGCCAGCAGCGATGAGGCGGGCCCTCCGCTCCGCGATGAGGACTATCTGAATTTGTCGACGATCCACTCAGCCAAAGGACAAGAGTGGAAGAGCGTCTTCATCCTCAATGCTGTCGATGGCTGCATCCCCTCCGATTTGGCGACAGGGTGCACCGAGGATATCGAGGAGGAACGGCGGCTGCTGTACGTTGCAATGACCCGCGCCAAGGATCAGTTGATGCTTGTCGTTCCCCAACGCTTCTATACGCATCGGCAAGCATCTAGGGGCGACAAACATCTTTACGCTGCGCGCACACGCTTCATTCCTTCGGCGCTTGTCGAACATTTCGAGCAGCAGACGTGGCCTGCCGCCACCGCCGGCGACAAGCATCGTGCGGTAGGCCCTAACGGATCGGTTGACCTTGCTTCCCGCATGCGGGGCATGTGGCGGTCGGCATCAACCTAAGGCACTCTCGGATCGCAGCCGTCGCGGTCAACACTCATAGACATGCGTCGAGACGTCGGCATACGGATAGGGTTCCATGCGTAAGGCGCTCGTCATTACCGCTGACGACTTCGGGCTGTCGTTGCCGGTGAACGAAGCGGTCGAGGAGGGGTACCGGAGCGGTATTCTCACGGCTGCGAGCCTGATGGTCGGAGCGCCCAAGTTTGGCGATGCCGTTGACCGCGCGCGCACGCTCCCCGGCCTCGGGATCGGCCTTCATGTGACCCTACTTGATGGTCGGTCCGTACTTCCTCCCGATCAGGTCCCAGGTCTCGTCGGACCCGACGGGCGATTTTTCAACAATCCCGTGCGCTTCGGCACGGCTCTCTTTTTCTCGACCGAGTTGCGGCGTCAGGCTGTCGCCGAGATCGGGGCCCAGTTTGAGCGCTTCGGCGAGACAGGTCTGCCGCTAGATCACGTCAACGGGCACAAACATTTCCACATCCACCCGGTCGTGGCGGATGCCATTGTGACGATTGCGCCGGCCTACGGCTTGCCGCCAGTGCGCCTTCCCGTCGAACCGTTCCGGCAATCCTATGCCGCGCAGGGCGATCGCCCCGTTCAGCGGTTCGCATCCTGGCTGAGTTATTTTTTGCTGACGAGATTAATGCGTCGCAGGTTCTTGAAGGTCGGTATTGCGATGAACGACCAGGTGTTTGGCATCAATGACAGCGGCGCGATGGTCGAGCGGACCATCCTGCAGTACCTTGATCAAATTCCAAACGGAGTGACGGAATTCTATTGTCACCCGGCCAGTCGGCGGTGGCCAGGCGTCGATAACCTTCCGGCCCATTACCAAGTGATGGAAGAATTGGCCGCTCTCATCAGCCCCGTGGTACGAGCAAAGATAGAGGGCATGGGGCTACGCCGGATGCCGTTCCGCGCCGCGGTTCGCAACGTCGGCGCTCAGAACTGAGCACCGCGGCGGGCGGTCTCAAAGATGATCGTCGAGTGAGGCGCGGTGAAACTGGTATTGACCCTGGGAGCACTGGTTGGTGTTGCCTTCGGCGTATGGCTTGTCCTGCATTTCGGCGCAGACCAGGTCGGCGCAAGCCTTTCTCAGTGCCGGCTGGCGAGGCATGCTTGCCATCTCGGCTGTCTATTTCTGCTCAATCATTTTGGGCGCGCTCGCCTGGCGGGCGCTGTTTCCCGCAACGCCCGACGTCACGCAACTTTTGTTGTGGGCCCGCTGGCTTCGCGAATCCGCGGCGAACCTCTTATCCGTCGTGCCGGCGATTGGGGAGGCCGTGGCAGTCCGAGAGCTCACTATTCACCGAGTGCCGCTCGGGTTTGCCGTCGCCGCGACCGTCGTCGACTTGACGATGGAGCTGGCAAGCTTGCTCGTGTTCACTCTGCTCGCCGTGGTGATCCTGCTCACCGAGCAGCCCACCGCGCCGGCGGGCTGGTGGCTGGCGCTTGGGGTGCTCGTTTGCTCCGGCTGCGTTGCAGGATTCATAGTCGCACAGCACAAGGGGCTGTTTCGATTTCTCGAGACGCTGCCGGGACGATTGGGTTGGACGCAGGCGTGGCCCGGCTCGTCAGATCCCGTCGGCATACATACGGCCATTCAAGAGATCTATCGCCATCGGATGCGGGTGGCGGTCAACTTCGCTATCCACCTACTCGCTTGGGTTGTTGGCGCAGGTGAGACATGGGTTGGCTTGTGGTTCATGGGACATCAAGTGACGGTCGCGGAAGCGCTCGTCATAGAGAGCATGTTACATGCGCTGCGCACCGTTGCATTCATGGTGCCTTGGGCAGCGGGCGTGCAGGAGGGGGTTTACCTCGTCGCTGGCACGCTCTTTGGATTGTCGCCTCAAGTTGGTCTGGGATTGTCTCTCTTGAGGCGCGCCAGAGAGATTGTAACGGGACTGCCGAGCATTATCATCTGGCAGTGTCTGGAGCCATGGCGACTGTGGAGAAATCGTTCCCGTATGCGCTCGGCTTTGATTGAGAGTGGTGGCGATCAGTGATGCCCCAACTCGCGGACGAGGCGCGCGGGTTGGTGGTCAGCCCCAAGCGCAGCAAGCACCGTGGCCACAATACCGGGTGCTGATAAGCCCGCCAGCTCATACATGCGCTCGGGCTTATCCTGGTCGATGAAAACGTCGGGCAGCACCAGCGGTCGCACTTTCAGGCCGCGGTCCAATAACCCGCTCGTTGCCAGTAGGTGCAACACGTGGCTGCCAAATCCACCCACCGCGCCTTCCTCGACCGTCACGAGGACCTCATGCTCGCGGGCGAGCCGGCGAACAAGTTCCTCGTCCAGCGGCTTGGCGAAGCGCGCATCAGCGACGGTTACGGATAGCCCGCAGGCTGCGAGTTGGTCGGCGGCCTTCATGCAGTCGGCCAGACGCGTGCCAAGCGATAGTAGCGCCACTGACGAGCCCTCTCGCAAGATGCGGCCCTTGCCGATCTCGAGGGGACGGCCTTCTTCGGGCAGCTCGACACCGGTTCCCTCTCCGCGCGGGTAGCGGAAGGCCGAAGGCCGGTCGTCGATTGCAGCTGCGGTCGCCACCATGTGGACGAGCTCCGCCTCATCGGCCGCCGCCATTATGACGAACCCGGGCAGGCAGCCGAGATAGGCCAAATCGAAGGAGCCAGCGTGCGTCGGTCCGTCGGCGCCGACGAGCCCTGCCCGGTCGAGCGCAAAGCGCACCGGCAGTCGCTGAATGGCGATGTCGTGCACGACCTGATCGTAGGCGCGCTGCAGGAACGTGGAATATATCGCCGCGAACGGCTTCATGCCCTCGGCGGCCAGCCCGCCCGCAAACGTTACTGCGTGCTGCTCGGCGATGCCGACGTCGAAGGTCCGCTCGGGAAACTCCTTGCCGAAAAGATCAAGGCCGGTGCCATCGGGCATTGCTGCAGTAATGGCTACGATCCGAGCGTCTTTCCTCGCTTCCTTGATCAGGCTATCGGCAAACACGCGCGTGTAGGACGGTGCGTTGGGCTTCGTCTTCACTTGCGCGCCGGTGATGACGTTGAATTTGGCGACCCCGTGATATTTGTCGTCGGAAGCCTCCGCCGGTGGGTAGCCCTTGCCCTTCTTGGTGACGACGTGAACGAGGATCGGTCCCTGCTTGGCATCGCGCACGTTTTTCAGAACGGGAAGCAGGTGGTCGAAGTTGTGCCCGTCGATCGGGCCCACGTAGTAGAAGCCCAGCTCCTCGAACCAGGCGCCGCCTTGCCACAGGTGGCGCGTGTATTCCTCCATGCGCGCCGCGCGACGCTCCCAACTCTTGGGAAGCTGTTTGACGAGTTGCTTGGCAATGTCGCGCAAGTAGAAATAGGTGCCGCTCGATGTTATGCGCGCGAGATAGGCGCTGAGTGCGCCGGTTGGCGGAGCGATCGACATGTCGTTGTCGTTCAACACCACGATGAGGCGCTCATCGCGGCCGCCCGCGTTGTTCATCGCTTCGTATGCCATCCCGGCCGACATCGCGCCGTCGCCGATCACGCACACCACATTATTTTCGCGCCCTTCAAGGTCGCGTGCCACGGCCATGCCGAGACCGGCGGAGATAGAGGTCGAGGAATGTGCGGCGCCGAAGGCGTCGTACTCGCTCTCGCTGCGTTTGGTGAAGCCGGAAAGCCCGCCGGGCTGGCGCAGAGTACGGATGCGGTCGCGGCGCCCTGTGAGGATCTTGTGGGGATAGGTCTGGTGACTGACGTCCCAGATCAGCCGATCTCGCGGGGTGTCGAACAGATAGTGGAGGGCGACTGTCAACTCGACCACGCCGAGCCCGGCGCCAAGATGGCCGCCGGTAACCGAGACGGCATCGATCGTCTCCTGGCGCAATTCGGCAGCGAGCTGTGGGAGATCGGTTTCGGGCAAAGCCCGCAAGTTCTCCGGTGTAGCAACTCGGTCGAGTAAGGGTGTCTGCGAGACCGAGGTCTTTGCGCTCATAGCCCTGTTCGCAAATAGCTGCAGCGGATCTTGGCTTCTACTTCAGCTGGGCCTTTATTATGGCCGTCCTGGCAGCGCTCGAAACGGATCGATCCGCACTGCCGCAGATTTGACGCCGAAGTGTTGCTCAGTTACCGCAGATGAGCAGCATGAAAGCCGCCGATACACACAAGAAAACGCTAGGCAGAGGGAGAACGATCATGGGTCAGTCGAACATGTCGCGGCGATGGTTCTTCACGGGGTGGATGGCCGCTGTGGCCTTGACTGGACCCTTGTTATTGAGCGCCAACGCCGAGACAGGAAGCGCCGCCTCCGATCGCGTTACGGCACTCTATGGGACGTTGCTGCAAGCGATGCAACAGGCAAAGCAGCTCGGTATCGGTGGGCGCTATGACCTCCTCGCTCCGATCCTCTCGACGACTTACGACATTCCTTCGATGGCACGGGCTGCGGTGGGACCGAGCTGGGCCGGCCTCGATCCCTCGCTGCAATCGAGCATCGTTGAAGCCTTCACGCGCATGATGATTGCAAACTACGCCAGTCGGTTCGACGGCTTTTCAGGCGAGCGCCTCGAGGTTTTGCAAACGGTTGATCGGGCGCCCAACGACAAGCTGGTTAAGACCCAGATCGTTCAGTCCAACGGAAAAGCAGTCAAGCTCGACTATCTGATGCGCAACACCCAGGGGAATTGGAAGATCGTCGACGTGTATCTGGACGGCACGATCAGCGAGCTCGCAAGCCGCCGCGCAGAATTCACCGCAATCCTGAAGTCGGGCGGACCTAGTGCACTAATCAATTCTCTCCGCCGACAGGGTGATAAACTGCTCGCCAAGACTTAGCCTCAGAAGACTTAAGTCCCAGCAGGCTCAGCAACTGCCGCAGCTAAGGTTGCTTTTCATCTACGATCGCGGGCGCACCGATAATGACCCGCGTCTCTGGCCACTGTTGGTTTGCGGTGGCTAGACGCCCTGGCTTCTCGGCCCATGCCGGCGATGCCGACAACACTGTGACGGGTTCGATGGCGTTGGGATCGGGCGGAGAGAACGGTGCCGTGAGCGCGCTTGTCTCGAGCGCCTCGCGCAACTCCGCTTGGCGTTTCTGGTCGGTCACGCTGCGCAGCATCGCATAGAAATCGAGCGAGCCCTGCTCGAGCGTTTCCATGTCGCCGACCTTGCGCAAATCCGACAGCGGGCTCAACACGCTGCCGGCAGTGGCTACGCTTCCCGCTGCCGTGGCAAGTCCCGCGGGATAGAGGCCACCGACCGGAAGCTGGGCCGCGAACTCTATGCCGCCGCCGATGGCATCGCGCAGGTTGGTTGGGCCCACGATCGGCAACACTACATAAGGACTTTCGCGCACGCCCCAGACGTAGAGTGTCTGCCCGAAGTCACCTGACTGATGCGGCAGCTCCTGGGTTGCGGCAACGTCAAACAGGCCGCCGACGCCAATCGTCGAATTCATCGCGAAGCGACCGAGCGTCGTTGCCGCGGCCGCAAAGCGCAGCTGGAGCACGTCGTTGGCAAAGACCACTGGTTCGCCGAGGTTGGTGGTGAAGGCGTCAATCCTGTCGCGCACGTCTTCGGGAATATTGTCGTTATAGGCTTTCGCGATCGGATAGATGATTGCGTGGTTGATCTCTTGGTTGCTGTCGAACACCGCGCGATTTTGTTTCTCCATCGGGTCCGCGATTTCAGGCGGCTCGACGGGCTGATCGGGGCTTGCGAGATACTCGGGGCTTGGCATCCCGCCGCCCGTTGACGCGCACGCCGAAAGGGCCGCCGCGATTGCAAGCGCGGCCACAATGCGAGCCAGGGTGCTACAGTCCCTCAACGGTAGGTCCCCGTCCCGTTGCCCGAAGGCTAGGGGCGCGTTGAACGCCAGCACGGCCAATCGTCCCGCAGGACATTGCTTCATGAATTTACGAGCGTAATCATGACTTGTCTGTGGCTTATTTGCATATGTCCTGCGATCATCGGCTCTTGTTACTGCGCCTTTGCTGCACTGCAGGTTCGGCGCTTCTTCGCAGATCGGCAGGCCGGTATCGGTGTTGACGCAAGTTTGCTCACGCTCTTGAAACCGCTATGCGGCGCCGAATCCGGGCCTTGAAGCGAACATCGTCTCGTTCTTGGATCAAGATTACCCGGGGCCAGTGCAGATCATTCTGGGCCTGCAGGATTCGGCCGATCCGGCCGCCAACCTTGTCAGGGCGTCTCATCGCAACCGTCCCCCGCGCCGACATTGATCTCATTGTCGATCCGCAGTTGCACGGCGCCAATAGAAAGATATCAAACGTTATCAACATTTCTTCGCACAGCCGCGGCGAGATCGTCGTGCTCTCCGACAGCGATATTCGCGTCGGTCCGACGTACCTCCGGCAGATTACGGCGGCCATGCAACCTTCGGGCGTGGGGCTCGTGACCTGTCTTTATCGAGGGCTGCCGGTCGCTGGGATCTGGTCACGCCTCGCGGCCGCTGAGATCGACTATCGATTTCTTCCCGCCGTCCTTGTCGGCTTACGCTTCGGCCTCGCCAAGCCCTGCTTCGGCTCAACCATTGCACTGCGCGCCGATACGCTGGCTCGGATTGGAGGATTTGCTGCGTTCGCCGATCAACTGGCGGACGACTACGCCATCGGCGCTGCCGTACGGCGGCTCGGCCTCATCGTCGCCATACCCCCGATGGTCATCGATCACGTCTGTTCGGAGACAAGCTTCCGCGACCTCGTTCGGCGTGAGTTGCGGTGGGCGAGCACGATCCGGCTGGTCGATCCGATCGGGTTTGCCGGTTCGGTCGTGACCCACCCACTGCCGTTCGCCATCGCTGCCGCGGCACTTGGCTCCATGGGAGTTGCTTCTCTCGCCACCTCTCTTGCCATTCTCCTGCTCACACTTGCTTGTGGCTTCTTGGTGCCGCTACAATTTTCACGTATCCTTGGCGGAGGACGGGTGCCGGTATTGCTTGCTCCGGTACGCGATCTGCTGAGCTTTGGGATTTTCCTGGCAAGCTTCCTGGCGAGACCCGTGAGCTGGCGCGGACATCGCTACCGGCTCCGGCCGGACGGGACGATCACGCAGGCCTGAGAGGAAAGCTGGACACGAATGCGCACGCTATTCTTGCAAGCTCCCTCGTTTGAAGGCTTCGACGGAGGTGCCGGGGCGCGCTACCAGATGAAGCGCGAGGTCGCCTCCTATTGGTACCCGACATGGCTTGCGCAGCCGGCGGCCCTGGTCGAAGGCTCCAAGCTGATTGACGCGCCGCCGCACGGCCAGACTTTCGCTGACATCGAGCACGAATTCAAAGATCGCGATCTCGTGGTCCTGCACACCTCGACGCCCTCGTTCCATTCCGATGTCAAGACTGCCGAGGCGATCAAGGCCATCAATCCCGCAATCAAAATAGGCATGATCGGCGCCAAGGTCGCCGTGCAGCCGGATGAGAGCCTTAAGGCCAGCGGGGCGATCGATTTCGTCGCACGCAACGAATTCGATTACACGATCCTGGATGTGACGCAGGATCGGGCTCTCTCGGGAATCAAGGGAATCTCATATCGCAATGCCGAGGGCGTGATCGTTCACAACGAAGACCGCGAGATCCTGGAGAACATGGATTCGTTGCCCTTCGTCTCTCCCGTCTACAAGCGCGATTTGGACATCACCAAATATTTCGGCGGCTACCTCAAGCATCCGTATCTGTCATTCTACACAGGGCGCGGCTGCAAATCGCGCTGCACCTTCTGCCTCTGGCCGCAGACGATCGGCGGCCATCGCTATCGCGTGCGCTCGATCTCCCACGTCATGGACGAGGTGAGGTGGATCAAGAAGGAGCTGCCGCAGGTCAAGGAGATCTTCTTCGACGACGATACGCTCACCGATAATCTGCCGCGTATCGAAGCGCTCTCCAGGGAGCTCGCAAAGCACAACATCGTGTGGTCGTGCAACGCCAAGGCGAACGTGCCGCGCAAGACGCTCGAAGTCCTGAAAGAGAACGGCCTGCGCCTGCTGCTGGTCGGCTATGAGATCCGGCAACCAGAAAATCCTGCACAACATCAAGAAGGGACTGCTCGTAGACGTCGCCAAGCGGTTCACCAAGGATTGCCATGAGCTCGGCATCAAGATCCATGGCACCTTCATCTTGGGCCTCCCCGGCGAGACAAAGGAGACCATCGAAGAGACGCTCGCCTTCGCCAAGGAGATCAACCCACATACGATTCAGGTTTCGCTCGGCGCGCCCTACCCCGGAACGTTCCTCTACAATCAGGCGCGCGCGAACGGTTGGCTGTATCACGAGGGTGACGAACTATTGACGGATGCCGGCACACAGGTCGCGGCGCTCGATTATCCGCATCTGTCGCACACCGAGATTTTCGACTCGGTCGAGGATTTCTACAAGAAATTCTATTTCCGGCCGTCCAAGATCGCGGCGATCGTCGGCGAGATGATCACGAACCCGGAAATGATGAAGCGCCGGCTGCGCGAGGGTGTCGAGTTCTTCCACTTCCTGCGCGAGCGACGTCAGGTCGCCTAGCTTGCGGCGTTTTCTTGCGCCTGCCGCGGCGGCCCCATCAAGATTGGCTGGAACAGCACGGCGGCCGCCAATGTCGTGATGAGCGAGAGGCCCAAGAGCTCTCCCATGCTCGACGTTCCAGGATGATTTGAAAACCACAAGCTGCCGAATGCCGTCGCCGTCGTCATGGCAGAGAAGATGACGGCTCGCGTGAGCGATGACGCGAGCAGGTTCGTTTCGCCGCCACGCCAGGCCAGCACGTAGTAAATCTTGAACGCAACGCCGACGCCGAGCAGCAGAGGCAGCGCGATGATGTTGGCGAAGTTCAACGGTAGCCCCACAAGGACCGTAAGCTCCATCGTGACCACGCCTGCCAGGAGGAGCGGCACGAGCGTCACCAGCACGTCGGTTATTCGCCTGAGCGCGACGAAAAGGATCAACGCGATCGAGGCCAGCGCCATTCCGCCGGCCTCAAGGAAGGCACGCACGACGGCGTTGGCGGATTCCTGGATGAGTACGGGACTGCCGGTCGCCTCCGGCGCGGCGGCGAGCACGGCGGTGACGAAGGTCTTTAGTGTCTGATTGTCGTTGGCGTTCCCCTTGGGGACGACTTCGACGCGCGCCCTGCCATCCGGCGTCATCCAGTCGCGCACGAGATCCTCGGGCAACGTATCCATGGCGACGTGTTCCGGCTTCAGCGCGTTGCGGATTTGCTTGAGATGCGCATCGAGGCTCGACAAAAGTCTCTGCCCGATCGCAAGCCGCTGAGCCGGCGCAACTGCTGCGAGACCTTGAAGCGCCGCCGCGACGCGCAGCGACAGGGCTGCTGCTTCGCCTTTGCCGCGGGCGTCGACGAAGGCGTTGCTAGCCTCGGTTAGTGCAGCGACAGTCTCCTCGTCGCTCGGAGCGGGCTTGGTCTCGGAAGGCTCCAGCGTCGGCGCAAGCAGACTAGCGGCGTCGGCAATGATCGCCAGCTTCTTGTCCTGGTCCTGCGGGATGAAGCTCTCGAGCGTGACTGTTCGCGCCACCTCGGGCAGCTGATCGAGACGACGCGCGATAACGCTTGCGTCCTTGAGCGACGGCGCAAGGATTTCTACTGTGTCGGGTGAGGTCGCGGGGTCGCGCATCAAGTCGAGCATGGTCGAGACCGATTTCGACCTTGTTGCTGCGCAGATTGAGAGGATTGAAATCGAACCTCAAATGCGCAAGCAGCGGTAACCCCGACGCAACTGCAACGCCGGTTAGAACAAGAATTGCGCGTCGATGGCGCGCGAGAAAGCGATCGACCGGAGCAAGCTTTGGATATCCGACGGCGGCGGGCTCGCCTGGCGGCTTCAAAATCATCAACAGGGCTGGAAGCAGGGTAATGCTCGTCGCGAATGCGATGAGCATGCCGGTGCCGGCGATGAGGCCCAGCTCCGAAACTCCGCGGTAGGCGGTTGGTAGGAACGCGTAGAAGCCGGCTGCCGCTGCAGCGGCAGCGAGAGCCAACGGCTTGCCGACTTCAGCGGCGGCAGCACTGAGTGCTTCGGCCAGATTATCGTTGGCATGGCGCTCCTGGCGGTAGCGCACGGAGAACTGAATGCCGAAGTCGACGCCGATGCCCACGAAAAGCACGGCGAATGCGACCGAGATGAGGTTCAGCGTGCCAACCATCGCGAGCCCGATCGCCGCCGTCAGGGTGAGACCCACAATTAGACTCAGGAAAACGGCGAGGATGACTTTGGCTGAGCGCAGGGCCAACCACAGGATGAGGACGACTGCGGCGATCGTCAGTGTGCCGTTAAGCGCCGCGCCGTCCGCGACCGTAGAGAATTCTTCATCCGCCATCGCCACGGGGCCGGTCAGCCGCACTGTGACGCCGTTGGCGGGAATGAGACCAAGGCCTTGCGCCGTCGCGCGGATAGCGCCGCTTGCGGCGCCTCCGGGCTCGAGGTCTCCGTAGTCGAGTACCGGCTTGACGGTAATGAATCGTCGCAGCTGCTGCGCCGCAGGCTTTTCCCCCGTCATCAGTTCATTCCAGGAAAATGCCGTCTCACGCCCGGCAAGAAGCGCGTCGAGCGTCGCGGCGATTTTCTCCAGCGGTTTTGAGAACTCGGAGAACTCGGCGCGGCCCGCCACGATTCCCTGCGGAATGAAGGAAAGAGCCTTGGCAAAGCCGCGCAATGTGGGATCTGCAGCGAGCGTGGCGAGGAACGCCTGTGCCCGGATGAGCTGCTCGGTCGACGTTGCTACCGCTTCGCTTGAAAGAAACAGGAGACCATTGCGATCGAAGAAGGGTCCGCCGTCCGGTCGACGTACAGACTGGATTTGTCGGGTCTTTTTCGCGAGCGCCTCGGCGAGGGCGCCCGTCGAACTCTCGGCGAGCTCCGGGGTCACGGCGTCGATAACGATCACGATGGTATCGGACTGTTGCGGAAATGCCGCATCGAATTGGATTTCGCGCTGGCGCCAGGGCAAACTCGGTGAGATCAGCTGCCCGGTGTCCGTCGTGATTGCAAAATTCTGTCTGGCGTACTCCGCCGCGCCAGCGGTAATGACCGCGGCGAGGACAACGACCAGCCATGCGAACCGGCAGCATGCCGATACGATTTTTACAACGGCCGCTTTCAGCATTTGCGTGCCACCGGCTTTGCACTAGGGGGTAGAGCACTTGCCGAACCACGCGCAAAATGGTGATCATTGGCCGGTGACGATGGTGTATGGATTGGCGCTGTTGGCACGCGCTACACTACCTTGAATGCATCTTCGATGGACCGGGGACGAACGGGTCGACTTCCGAATTCATGATAATCCCGATCGGGGCCAGCTTCGCCAGAAAGCTGTATTATCCATGAGCCGTGAAGGGCCGGAACCCGGATTGGGTCGCAGCCGATGAAAGTGATACTCGCCCAGCCGCGCGGCTATTGTGCCGGCGTGGTGCGGGCCATCGACATCGTGGAGCAGGCCCTGAAGAAGTACGGGGCGCCGGTCTACGTGCGTCATGAGATCGTGCACAACCGCTACGTCGTGGAAGGCCTGAAGGCAAAGGGTGCCCGTTTCGTCGAGGAGCTATCCGAGGTCCCAACAGGCGCCATCACGATCTTCAGCGCGCACGGCGTATCGCGAATGGTGGAAGAAGACGCCAAGTCGCGCGGGCTCTCCGTACTCGACGCGACCTGCCCGCTCGTGTCGAAAGTGCACAAGGAAGGCCAACGTTACGTGGATAGCTCGCGCACGGTGATCTTGATCGGTCACGCGGGACATCCCGAAGTCGAAGGCACGATCGGGCAGTTGTCAGCCCCAGTCCATCTCGTGCAGGACCTGAAAGATATCGCCGCGCTTGAACTCCCGGCCGATACTCCGGTCGCTTACATCACGCAGACGACACTCAGCGTCGACGATACGCGCGCGATGATCATGGCGATCAAGGAGCGCTTCGCCGACGTCGTCGGTCCAGACACGCGCGACATTTGTTATGCAACACAAAATCGCCAGACTGCCGTGCGTGAGCTGAGCAAGCTGGTGGAAGTGATCATCGTCGTCGGTGCAAGCAACAGCTCCAATTCAAACCGTCTGCGCGAGATTGGTGCAGACACGGGAATTCCGAGCCACCTTGTCGCCGACGGCAGCGAGATCGATCCAACCTGGTTTGCAGGCAAGTCCACGATCGGCATCACGGCAGGTGCTTCGGCACCGGAGGTTCTCGTCGAGGACGTTATCGATGCCCTTTCCGCCATCGGTCCGGTGGAAATCGAATTGCTCGCAGGAGTGCAAGAGAGCGTGCAGTTTCTCTTGCCGCACGAATTGGAACACGCAAAGCGGCGCGCCGCGGCCGGTTGAGCGCGACACTAGGAACAAGGGGGCCCTGTGGGCATTCCTCTAAATCAAGTGCTCTCGATCGGGAGCTATATCGTCGGCCAGCATCTCATGCGACGGCGGCGTTATCCGCTCGTGCTGATGCTCGAGCCACTATTTCGCTGCAACCTGGCGTGTGCCGGATGCGGCAAGATCGACTATCCCGACAAGATCTTGAACCAGCGGCTGTCGGTCGAAGACTGTATGAGTTCGATCGATGAGTGCGGCGCGCCCGTGGTGGTGCTCGCGGGCGGTGAGCCGCTGTTGCACAAGGAGCTGGATCAAATCGTGGCCGGCGCTCTCGCCAAGCGCAAGTTCGTGACCGTCTGCACCAACGCGCTGCTCATGGACAAGAAGCTTGATCAGTATCGGCCGCATAGCCGTTTCAACTGGTCGGTGCACCTCGACGGCGACGAAGAAATGCACGACAAGTCCGTTTGTCAAAAGGGCGTCTATCAGCGGGCGGTTGCCGCCATCAAGAACGCGAAGTCGAAGGGCTTTCGCGTCAATATCAACTGCACGCTTTTCAGCGACGCAAAGGCGGATCGCGTTGCGCGCTTCCTCGATGAAACGCAGGCGATTGGGGTGGACGGCATCACGATCTCGCCTGGCTACGCTTACGAGCGCGCGCCAGACCAGCAGCATTTCCTCAACCGCACGCGCACGAAGCAGCTGTTTCGCGAAATCTTCAGCCGCGGGCGCCAAGGCAAGGCCTGGCCGTTCTTCCAGTCGGCGCTATTCCTCGACTATCTTGCAGGGAATCAGACGTATCACTGCACGCCGTGGGGAAACCCGACGCGAACGGTGTTTGGCTGGCAGCGACCCTGCTATCTCCTCGGCGAAGGCTACGCCAAGACCTTCAAGGAACTGATGGAGGAGACCGACTGGGACGCTTACGGCACTGGTAACTACGAGAAGTGCGCCGACTGCATGGTGCATTCCGGTTTTGAGGCGTCTGCGGTTGTGGACGCGGTGAAGAAGCCGTGGAAACTTGCGGCCGTTGCATTACGGGGCATCAACACCGCGGGGCCGATGGCGCCCGATATCCCCCTCGATCGCCAGCGCCCGGCCGAGTACGTTTTCTCACGCCACGTCGAGCGCAAGCTAGCCGAGATCGATGAGGCCGCAGCCGGGCCCCACGCGCCGGTGGCAGCCGAGTAGACTCCAAAGGCCGCGCACCGCGTCGGCAGCAATGTGTGCGAGCTGCGGTATCTGACCAGGATCCTTGCCCAGGATGCGCAGCACCGCCAATGCATCCATGGTGCCATCGGACCGCATGCCGGCGAGAGCCGCAGGTGGCAGATCGCGTCCTTGCGGGTCTGCCACGACGCGCAGGACCGCAAAGGGGATCGCTCGTCGTTCAGCAATGCGCGCGGCAACGTGACTTTCCATGTCGACGGCGCCTGCGCCTGTTGCAGCAAACAGCGCCAGTTTCTGCGCGAAGGTGGCGACGGGGCTGTCAACGCCGGCTATGCCCGTGACTGTCGCATGCGGGAGCCTTTCGCGCAGATGAGCGGTCCACGCTTCATCAGTGCGGTAGCGTTTGTTGGCGTGCACGACTTCGCGGCCGATGAGGCAGGTTCCCGGTCCAAGGTGGGGTCCAAGGGCGCCGGCGAGTCCGAAGCTCAAGATGCCGCGGCATTCGCTTCCGATTTCCGCTTTGATCAGCGTTTCGAGTTTCGCGGCGTCGCCGCCTCCGGCAATGGCTTTTATGCACGGCGATCGGGCCGCGATGTAGGCTTCCGCCTTGAGGCCGGTGACGGCAAGGACGTAGCCGGTCGCTGTGCGCTTGCCGCTCACATCCCGACCGATACGGACTTGCTGTTGGTCGCCTTGAGGTTAGCGAAACGCGCAAGTGCCCAAAGCGGAAAGACTTTCGGGTAGCCATGGTAGCGCAGATAGAAGACGCGGGGAAAACCTGTGGCAGTGAACCGGTTCTCGGCCCAGAAGCCATCCTCACCCTGACGCGAAACCAGATAGCCGATCGCGCGCTCGACCCCCGGGTTGTCGATCTCGCCGGCCGCCATCAGCCCGAGTAGTGCCCACGCCGTCTGCGAGGCCGTGCTCGGCGCCTGCTGGTAACCCTTGTAGTCGAGCCCGTAACTGTCGCCGCCTTCCCCCCAGCCGCCATCGTCGTTCTGGATCATAAGCAGCCATCGGACTGCCTTGCGTATCGCCGGCGCGTGCGGATCAACTCCGGCTGCGTTGAACGCGCAGAGCGCCGACCATGTCCCGTAGACATAGTTCATGCCCCAGCGGCCGAACCAGCTTCCATCCTGTTCCTGCGTGCGCATCAGGTAGTCGACCGCCCTGCTGATCGAGGTGTTGTCGGCCGGCTTATCCTCGAGCTGGGCCAGCATGGACACGCACCGCGCCGTCACGTCCGCCGTAGGTGGATCGAGCAGCGCGCCATGGTCTGAAAATGGGATCTGATTGAGGTAGTGATAGGTGTTATCTGCGTCGAAGGCGCCCCAACCGCCGTCCACGCTCTGCATTCCCTCGATCCACTGCCGGCCGCGCCGCATCGCGTCGCGATAGCCTGCGAGACGGGATTGGGGGATGTGCTTTGCGGCGCGGTCCATCGCCATGACAACGACGGCGGTATCGTCGACGTCGGGATAGTGCGGATTGGCATACTGGAAGGCCCAGCCGCCAGGCTCGACGTTGGGTCGCGAGGCGGACCAGTCGCCGATGGTATCCAGCACCTGCAATGGCCGCAGCCATTCAAGTCCACGCAGCGCGCTTTCCTCTGCCTCCGCTCCACCAGCCTCAAGAAGCGCGTGCGACACGAGCGCAGTGTCCCAGACAGGTGACAGGCATGGCTGACAGTAGGCTTCGTCGTCCTTGACTACGAGTAGCTTCTCAAGTGAGGCGCGCGCGGTCTTAAGGTCAGAATGGTCAGCCGGATAGCCGAGCGCATCGAACATCAGTACCGAGTTGGCCATCGCGGGAAATATGGCGCCCAATCCGTCGTCGCCGTTGAGGCGCTCAGTGACAAAGCGGCGCGCTCGTTCGGTGGCGAGCCTCCGAGTGGTTGTTGGAAAATATGGCTCGAGGACACGCAGGATGCGGTCGATGACGCTGAAGATGCCCGACCAGGGCCAGGTCTGATGCGGGCCTTTGGGCCAATTGCGCACTTGATTGGGGGGCGTGACGAACAGCTCGTCGATGCGCACCCCTTTTGGATTGCGAGCGCGGGGTTTCAAGGCGTTGAGGACCGTAAGCGGGACAAGCACCGTTCGCGCCCAATACGAGATCTTGTCGAGGTGGAAAGGAAACCACCGGGGCAACAACATGATCTCAACTGGCATAACGGGAACGCCGCGCCAGGGAATGGCGCCATAGAGTGCTAGCAAGTTTCGCGTGAATACATTGCTGTTGGCCGCTCCTCCCTGGCTCAGTAACCAGGCGCGAGCACGCGCCATATGCGAGGCATCCGCAGATGCACCGATCATTTTCAGCGCAAAATAGGCCTTGGTGGTGGCGCTGACGTGAGACGGGCCCTCGTGAAATAGCGGCCAGCCCCCGTCTGGGGATTGGACGCGGCGCAGGTATGTGGCGATCTTGGTTTCGAGCTCGACGTCGACTGGCTCGCCCAAGTAATGGCGCATCAGTACGTACTCGGCGGGGATGGTCGCGTCGGCCTCGAGCTCGAATACGAAGTGGCCGTCGTCGTTCTGGCGCGCGATAAGCGCCTTGGTCGCCGATCGGATCGACGCGTCGAGCCGATCGGAAGAAATGCGCGCGCCGGGGTTCTCGGCTGCAATAGGGGGAGCCATCGACCGTCTGATCCTTCGACCTGCTACTCCGCTGCAATCTTCGTCAGGCGAACTTGGCCTGCACAAGGTCGGCAGCGCGGACACCCGATCGGATTGCGCCCTCGATGGTTGCAGGCAGCCCGGTTGCTGTCCAGTCGCCCGCGAGAAGCAGGTTACGCCACCGCGTTTCGGGGCCTGGACGGCGTCTATTCTCATACGCCAAGGCGGCAAAGGTGGCCTTTCGCTCCTTGACAATCTGCCACGGCGGCAACTCTCCACTTAATCCCGTTATCTTCGCGATTTCGCTCCAGATCGTGCGCGCCAAGGGTTCGCGCTCAGCCTCCATGAAGCGGTCGGCGGCGCTGACAGTAACGGAGAGTCGATCGGGGAAGGCGAATAACCACTCGGTCGTTGCGTTGAGTACGCCGAGGATGCGTGGAATGCCGGGCGGGGGCGCGATATTGAAGTGAACGTTCAGGATGGCGCTGGTCGTTGTGGGCGCGGGGAGTTCCTTGACCAGCAGCGGTGTCACCCAGCCCGGGAGCGCAAGGATCACTGCGTCGTCGCCGCTGACATCGATTTTGTCGTCGGCGAAATCGAGCCTGCGAACTTGGTCGCCGGCGAAATCGAGCGCGCGCAACTGGTGGTCGAAGCGAATCTCGGCCCCATGTTTCTTAAGGTAGGCTATGGCCGGATCGATGAACGCCGCCCCGAGGCTCTCTCTGGCAATGAGAGGCCGGCACGCGCGCCCCCCCTTGGCGAGTGTTTCGCGCACGATTGCCTGCGCCATCGCCGACGAGGCGCCAGGCGGGTCCGTGTTGAGCGCGGCGAGAAATACCGGCCGCAGTAAGCGGTCGTAAAGGGCGCCGCTGCAATCCAACATCTCGCTCAGCGGCCCGTCGTGCGCAGGGAGCAGTAAGCGTGCGAGCCGCAGGTAGTCCGTGGCGCTCGTCCCCGGCACGCGCCGCTTGCTTGAGAAGACCCACCACGGAAGTGGACCGGCGTTGATCTGCACCAGCCAGCGCGCACCGGTCGCAATGTCGGCGAAGGCAAATTCTGCTTCGTCGGGCCCAGTGAGGGCGTGCTTGGCTCCGATGGTATCGAGCATCGCCAGCGCCGCGTGATTTCCGGAAAGGAGCAGATGATTTCCGTTGTCGATGGTCAGCCCAAGCGCCGGTTCGAAATAGGAGCGACAACGGCCGCCGGCGTGGCGAGCAAGCTCGTGCACCACGACTTTTGCGTCGCGTCCCACGAGTTTGATGGCAGCCGACAGGCCGGATAATCCGGCACCGACGACGTGGACCGTTCCCTTTCCCATCACACAAGGCCGTATCGCAGGACCGCCCAAAGGATATGGGGCTTCGAGTGGCGCAAGTTCACGCGTGGCGGTGACCAGCCGCGCGCAACGAGCCTGTCGAGCATCGGCCGATACACGGCGGCCATCAGGCGGGGAGAGCGCACGCTATTTCGCTTGCAGCGGGACATGATCCTCGTCGCCTCGTCGAAATGCCTGCGCGCGTGCCCCGCAACAGCGCGGCAGGCCAGGTCGAGCCTGGGGTCGGACAACGCCTTGTCTAGGGACTTATCTGCGACACCCGCGTCGGCGAGCTCCTCGCGCGGCAGATAGAGTCGGCCAATGGCCGCATCCTCATCGATGTCTCGCAGGATGTTGGTCATCTGCAATGCGCGTCCAAGATGATATGCCAGCGGCGCCCCGTTAGTATCGTCGATGCCAAAAATTGGCACGCTCAGCCTTCCGACGGCAGAAGCCACACGGTCGCAATAGAGATCCAGCGTCGGCCAGTCGGGCGCCACCATCGTCTGGCGCACGTCCATCTCCATGCCGTCGATGACAGCGAGGAAGTCCGCATGCTCGAGGCTGAACGTCTTGACGGGTGAAGCAAGCCCGGCAGTAAGCCGCGTCTCGCTGCCGTCTAAATAGAGGCGCGCGATATCACGGCGCCACCGGTCGAGCGCTTCGAGACGCTTGTCTTGCGGCCCGCCGTCGTCGGCGATGTCATCGACGGCGCGGCAGAAGGCGTAGACGGCATACATGGCCGCGCGCTTGGGAGGGGCGAGAATGCGCATCGCTGCAAAGAACGAGCTGCCGACGGGGGATGGCGCGCTGACGGCGCCCGAGGACTGCTGCGCGCTCATCGTGTATCGCCCCGTGCAGCCTCACGCGGGAAAAAGTATCGTGCAATGCGTGATGACACGGCGCCGCCTGCGGCCCCTCCTGCAACGAATAAAGCGCGAGCCGAAGAGAGGTGCACGCGCTCGCTCAGCGGATCCTTGGACTGTAACACTGCGATGAGCGCGTTCGCGAGCTTACCGATTGCCGCCGTCTCCATGCTAAGCCGTATGTTCCTGACGCGCTGGGGTAGCTCTGCACTCAAAGGCATCATGAGCGAAACGCGGCTCAACAAGGCCGTGAGGCACGCGCGCAGCTGCGGGGAAGTTGCCGGAGCCGCCAAGGCTTCCGCGCTGGTGGCGTAGGCCTCCATCGTATCGAGCGGAATATAGACGCGATCGAGCGTGCGGTAATCCTTGGCGCAGTCCTGTAGATGATTGATCACTTGCAGGGCCGAGCAAAGCGCATCTGAAGCGACCCAGGTCTCCTCACTTTCGCCGTGCACGTCCAGGACGAACCGGCCAACGGGCATGGCCGAATACCGGCAGTAGTGCATCAGCTCGTCCCAATCCCGGTAGCGTCGCTTGGTAACGTCCTGGCGAAATGCGGTCAGCAGATCGAGAGGATGCCGTGCCGAGAGGCCAGTCGCAACTAGCGCGCGTCGCAAGGGAAGAGCATCGGGGGCCGCATCCGACTTTCCGATCAATGTCTGCTCGAGCGAGTTGAGGAGCGCGAATTTATCGTCCTCGACCAGTGTCGGATGATCAGCGGCATCGTCGGCGGCGCGAGCGAAACGGTAGAAGGCGAGGATCGGGCCGCGAAAGCGCGGAGCAATTAGCTTTGACGCGACGGGAAAGTTTTCGTCGTGCTCCGTCTTTCCGGACTTGAAGTCGGAACCCGTCATTGCTTCCCGGAACGGCCTGAGCGCGGCCTTTCCACATGCCGCCGCGACCGCGCCATTGCTGGTAGGCGGAATCGAAAGTGAAGATCAGATAGGCCCCAGCGATGAGCGGCAATGCGACACCCCAAAGCGGCGAGACACGATAAAAACGCAGCGTGGGCTGGAACACTACCGCCATGACCAGCCAAGCCGCAGCGCCAATTGCCGAGGATGGATAACTTCCGAAAAGGGCGAGCGCTGGCGGCGCGAGATAGGTCACTACCATGCCGACGAACGTGCCAGCGAGGAGCAGCGGCGAGTAGCGGAGCTGTGCATAGGCCGACCTCGACACCATGCGCCGGATATCCTCAAAACGGGGATAGGGACGTATGCTCATGACCGACTGGGTGAGCCCGAGCCAGATCGGGCCGCGGGCCTTCATTACCGCTGCGAGCGCGCAATCATCAATCAGCGCATTAGCGATGGTGGGCAAGCCGCCGGCGCGCTCCAGCGCGCCTCGCTCGACGAGCATGCAGCCTCCGGCGGCTGCAGCCGTGCCCAAGGATGCCCTTCTCACCCACGAGAACGGGTACAGCATCTGGAAGAAGAAGATGAAGGCCGGAACGAGTGCGCGCTCAGCGAAGCTGTGGCAGTTGAGCTTGGCCATCAGCGAGGTGAGCACGTAGCCGCCGGATTGGGCGCGCGCGACGAGGCGGCTGACGGCATCAGGTGCGAAGGCGATATCGGCGTCCGTCAGGAGCAGATAGTCAGGTGGATCGCGTAGGGTAGCGGCATGTGCGATCCCCTGCTGCTGCGCCCATACCTTGCCGGTCCAGCCGGAAGGGCGCGCTTGACCACAGAGGACCACCATATCTCCCGCGCTTGCAGCCATGCGTCGGCCGATCTCGGGGGTTGCGTCTTCGCTTTGATCATCGACCAATATGACGGTGAGCGGGGGCACGTAGTCTTGAGCGAGTAGCGACGTTAGACTCTGCTGTAAGACCGCCGCCTCGTTGCGCGCCGGCACGACCGCGACGACACGCGGGGGCTTGTGCCCTGGCTTAATTGCCTCCAGATCGAAAATGTCATTCGGGACCTCGAGCCAGAAGGCGCCGCGAAACAGCAATAGGTAGATCCATACCGCAAAGGCGAAGAGCGCGATGACAAGTTCAATTGTCATGACAAATAACCATGAACGCGGAACCACCGCAGCGCGTCTCGCAGCGCTTCATCGACAGGTCGCGACGTGTACCCCAACTCGCGTGCGGCCTTGGCGGAACTAAAATACATTTTGTTCTTCGACATCCTGAGGCCGTCGAGCGTGACGAACGGTTCGCGACCAGTCAGGCGCGCCATGCTTTCGGCTGCGAAAGCCAGCGGATAAATGATGGCGCGCGGCAGGCGCACGCGCGGTGGGCGTCTATGCGACAGCACCGCGATGCGCGCGAGCAAATCAGCGAGGGTCATGTTCTCGCCGCCGAGAATGTAGCGCTCGCCAGTGCGACCGCGCTTGAGCGCGGCTACGTGACCCTCGGCAACATCGTCCACATGCACCAAGTTGAGGCCCGTGTCGACGAAGGCCGGCATGCGTCCGGATGCGGCTTCGACGATGATGCGTCCGGTCGGCGTCGGGCGGACGTCGCGCGGCCCCATCGGAGTCGACGGATTGACGATGACAGCAGGCAGGCCATTTCGCACCATGTCCTCAACCAGGCGCTCGGCCAACACTTTGCTGCGTTTGTAGATCCCGACCGCTTCTTGCTCGGCGAGCGGTCGGGTCTCGTCCGCGGGACTGCCGTCGCCAGCCACGGCGAGTGTCGCAACACTCGAGGTATAAACGATGCGCTCGACACCGGCCTTTGCTGCGGTGGACAGGACGATGCGTGTGCCATCCACGTTGGTGCTTATAATGTCGCCGGGGTCAGACGCCCAAAGCCGGTAATCGGCTGCGACGTGAAAGACGTAACGCGCGCCCTTCACGGCTAGGGCGACGGCGCGCGTATCACGCACATCGCCTTCGGTAAGCTCGAGATCGAGGCCATCGAAGTTCACCCGTGGGCTCCCGGCGCGCACAAGCGCACGCACCGCATAACCTGAGCTCAGGAGTGCCCGCGCGACCGCTGAGCCCACGAAGCCCGATGCACCGGTGATGAACGCGAGGTCCTTGTCGGGCATTTGCCGCCTTTCCCGCGCGTCAGCTTCGCCTGGAGCTGACAAACCGCACGGCCTCGCGCAGCACATCGGCGCGGCCGTCCCACCCATGGAGAGCATCGAGCGCTTCGGCTTCAATCAATTTAAGCTTGTCGCGGGTCGCCTCGATGCCGAGCAGGGAAACGAACGTGGCCTTGCCCGAGGCCGCATCCTTTGCTGTCGCCTTACCGACCTCGGCGACATCCCCTTCGGCGTCGAGAAGATCATCGGCAATCTGAAAAGCCAGGCCCAATGCCCGGGCGTATCGCGACAGTGCCCGCCGGTCCTCGTCGCCGCCGCGTCCGAGAATGCCACCGGCGCTCACTGCGAATTCGATTAGCGCCCCCGTCTTCAAGGCCTCGATGCGTTCGACGCCCGGTAAATTCATCGAAGCATGTTCCGCAAGCAGATCCAGCATTTGACCCCCTGCCATGCCCTGCCACCCGGCGGCCCGTGCCAAGCCGAGCACAAGCGCGCTGCGCACTTCAGGGTCGGGATCGGTCTCGGGCCGAGCAAGGATCTCGAATGCCAACGTCAGAAGCGCATCGCCCGCGAGAATTGCGGTCGCTTCGTCAAACGCCTTGTGCAACGTCGCGCGGCCGCGTCGCAGATCGTCATCGTCCATTGCCGGAAGATCGTCGTGCACAAGCGAATAGCAATGGACGCACTCGACGGCGGCGGCGGCGGGGAGCGCCTTGGATTGCGAAACGCCGAACAAAGCCGCCGCTTCGAGGAGGAGGAAGGGACGAAAGCGCTTCCCACCCCCGAGCGTGGCGTACCGCATGGCATCCCCTAGACGGTCGCCCTGCGTCTGTTCCGCGCTTCTCATGTCGAGCAGTTTTGCAAGTTCCGCCTCGACCGCTTGTCTGCAGGCAGCAAGCCTCGGATTGAAATTCAACCCATTCACTCCGATGCCGTATACTGGTCCGCTGTCACTGGATTGGTTCTACCATGCGACTTGGTGATCGGTGGAATGAGCTCGGAAGGCTAGACGCTTTTTAGGATCGATGTTGGTATCTCACTTCGTCGAACTTGCTGGAACTAGTCAAATGAGCACGTGATCTGCAGAGAAGGACAGAGGTTAGGTTGATACCCGCCATCTATCGCCACGGCGTAGGACTGCTGGCCCTCGCCGCATCATTGCTCACGGCTTGCGCGTTGCCTGCGTCGGCACAAACTGTAGCCGGCGTCTGGCAACAGATCGATCCCTCCACCGGCAAAGTAGGTGCGCTCGTCACCTTTGCCGGAACAGACGGCATCTTCAGTGGTGCTATTTCGAAGTTGTTTCCCGATCCAGGCGATGATCAGAACCCGCTTTGCATCAAGTGTCCCGGCGGCAAGAAGAACCAACCCATCCTGGGGTTGGTATTTATCGAGGGGATGCGGCAGTCCGGTCTGGCATATGACGGTGGGACAATTCTCGATCCTGACACCGGGACGCTTTACAACGCCAACATGCAACTCAGCCCTGATGGTAATGAGCTAGTGGTGCGCGGCTACGTGGGCCTACCGCTACTGGGTCAGAGCCAGATTTGGAGAAGAGTCCGCTAGCTGCCGTTGCTCTCGCGAACTCCTGTTCGTTTCGTAATAAGCCGGCAGAGCGATTGTTCGGCACGTTCGGCAAGTTCAAAGAAAGGTGAGTTCGTGGCGTGAACCGTCGTCGTTGTGAACGAGAACAGTCCCAGGCTTGACGGTTCTTTCGAGCATCCCTGTCACGAACGCCTGGGCAATTGTTGAGAAGGATCTTAGTATCTGGCCTCTCTCATCAGCAAGATCCCAATCGTTCGTTTGCTCATTGCGGTTGAGACTAAAGCGCCGAAGCCTGGGAACGCTTTGGAGCATGGGCAAACTCTTCTGTAGGCCAACACCTGACAATAACGCTGATCCATGTGATTGTCTTGTGACGGAGGCCTGTGTCGAACGGCCGGGCGAAAAGATACTAATCCGGCCTACTACATGCTGGGGGGCCGTGCGATATTGTCCCAATGGGAACTGGCCGGCATATCATACTGATGATCGGGGCCATCATCGTGGCTCTACTGCTCCTGTTCCCGAGTTGGAGCGCGCATGGTCCCAAAGATCCGAACTTGTGGCAGCCGTTGGGCTTCGCGTGGGCCTTCTCTCCGCCGGCTCCACCGCCCGGCAGTGAAATGCTAGTCGAGCGTGACAGCTTGAGCCCGGGACTTGCGCTGAGCGTGGCCGCTCTGGCCGTATTCTTCTGGTGGTTCGTGGGCAGCAGAAAATCGGGGTAGGGAAACGTCGCGATCGCCGGCTAGTTTCCGGCTGACGGTGCCGTTGTGAGTTTGCGCCGATCGCGCCAAGCGTGCCCAGTTCGCTAGCTAGATATTGCCCTTTTCATGCTACAGCGTCAGTCTGCTGTACCATTTGGAGGCCACATGGCCAATCACCAGCCCTTCGATATCCCGCAACAGTTCCGAGACCTTGCCGAGAAGAACGTCGAGCAGGCGAGCGCGGCGTACGGACAATTTATGGATGCCATGACTCAGGCGATGAGTATGTGGTGGGGTGCGCTGCCACCGAACGAAATGACTTCCGGGTTCAAGGCGGTCCAAGACAAGGCCGTTCGCTTCGCTAAACAGAACGCGGAAGCTGGGTTCGCGCTGGCGAACTCGCTTGCCACGGCAAAGGACATAAAGGACGTGCTAGCTCTTCAGACCCACTACGCGCAGAGCCAGATGCAGACGTACGCTCTTCAGGGGCAGGAGTTGGGTCGTCTAATCATTGAGGCCGCTAAACCCAACAAGTAAAGCTACTCTTTGAACAACGATATAAATGGCGTGACTGAACGCGTCAGGGGACAACTGTGATCTCGCGATGGGGATTGGTAATCGTTGCTTTCGGTGTCGGAAGTGCGGCCCATGCCGACTGCGTGCTCGACAGGAAGATCGCCGATCTGGCGACCGACGTGTACGCCTTTAACAATATCTGCACCGAGCAGCCTGACTACGATGACAACGGTGCGGTGGACGTGTTCGTGGCTTTGGGTGCGGCGGCTGAGACGTCGAAAACCGACCTCAAGTGCAGAGCCGTTATCAGCCATCTGGCGTCTCAGGCCAGCGCTCAATTGCAGATGGCCACTCGATCAGAGCGAAGCGCTGAGTGCGCTATGTACCGGGCATCCCCCGACGTGCAAGCGGCGATCAGACGGCTAGGGCGTTCAGAGTAGCTCGCGCCAGACGCTGATCCAAGGCCGACGCTAAGTGGTACAGCGCACGGCGACTGATTGCGCATACCTTCTGCGCGTCGATGAACGCCAATAGGGTTCATTGGCTGTAAGGTAGTAGTTACCTTCGACACGATGTCTTGCACATCTCCGACCCCTGATAACGTGCTGAGGCGCGCAGGCACAGAGCGAATCACCACATGGGCGGCCACAACGCTGCTCGCACAGTGGTGACAACTCAAAGAGTGATGTAGGGCCGGCTATGGATGAAGGAAAGAGTTCAGCAGTCGCACGGGCGTTAGACCTTGCGAAATCCGGCACGTGCTCGACGGTCGATGATATCAAAAGGCGATTATCGAACGAGGGCTTCGCGATTCATCAGATCGCTGGATACAATCTCACGAAATTGTTGATCGAACTTATGACGGCCGCTCAGAAGAAGATATGAAGCCCCGATCCAGCGCCCTCGCTAAATCGCCGCTGAGCGGCGATTCACGATTCACAGAGGCAGCTTGATGTGACACTCGAGTCCGCCGGACTTGAGATCGTGCTCAACCGCCGCACCCGGTAAGCCGCATTTGATGAGAGAACTGCCAAGGCCCTCGCGCACAGGAGGCGCAACGGCAGGTCCGTCGAACTCCTTCCACCAGAACTCAAGACTGTTCGAGACGATAGTCCATGAGATCGTGACATAGCCGTTGTCGGACCATGCCCCATACTTCAGCGCATTGGTTCCGAGTTCGTGCAAGATCAGCCCAAAGGGCGTGGTGCAGTCGGGGGGTAGCCGCACGGGGTCGCCTGAGACAGCGAGCTTTTCCGACTTGGGCGCGAGCGGCGTCACCAACGCGGTCACTAACTCACCTACGTCCGCGCCATCATCTGAAGTTACGCTCAACAAGTCCTGAGCGGCGGCAACGGCATTGAGACGGCCCGCTATCGCTTTCGACATTTCCTTAGGCGGCTTATCCGACCGCACGGTCTGCTGTGCGATGGAACCGGCAATAGAGAACAGGTTTTTGATGCGGTGTTTGAGTTCGCGGTTGATTAGGGCCAACTGCTGCTCATGAGTTCTAGCCAGCCCGTTGGCATGTTGCAGACTGGTGAGCAGATAGAGGTTGAGACCGCTCAGCAAAGCGAAAAGGACAAGCCCAACCAAGCGCACGATGAGATCGCTTGTGCCGTCAGCGGGGTCCAGCCAAACCGCGCCAGTCGCGGACGACAGCACGAGCACCATCAAGCCGGGGCGGAGCCCCCCGAAATACGCCGCTGCAACTACGGCGGGGAAAAACGTAATGAACGGCAGTTGGCCTGGAATGACGAGATCGAGCGCGATACGAGCGATCAGCGCGGCTGAAAAGATCAGAAGTGCGTAGGCATACCTTCGGACGGTCGTAGGCCGGTCGTTTTGCGCCACTGTGGCTCCTGTCGTTGACCTAGGATAGGCCCGCAACTGTTCGTGAGCAACGTCACCATTTTCGAAGTGTTTGTTGCATTCGCTCTGTCTGAAAACGTACAAAAATAGGCTCTCGCCCCTCGTCTCGCCACCGCCGCCGCATCAGGCAAAAGAAAACCACCGCGCTTTGCAGTGCAGGGGAGCGAGGCGGAAGAGCGCAAGTATGACGATGCGAATATGACAAAAGAACCCGGCGGGTGAGCGCCGGGTTTTTCCTATAAGAGTTAGCTTGGTGCTCAGTTGTTTGTCTTCTTCGAGCTCAAATCGGATGAGGATGGCTTGGCGGTAGGGTTGGTCGCGGAGTTCGTGCCACCGTCAGTGCCTTCCTTGCCCTTGTCCTGAAGCGAATTCTGATTTGGGCTCTGCTGTCGGAGAAGCAGTCGAGCCGGCACCTGCCGCAGGCTGCATGTCTTTGGACTTGGAAGAAAGCGAACCCGCATCGGTCTTATCGTTGGGGCCGGGCTCAGCGGCGAAGGCCACAGATCCGAGCGTAACTAGGGTAACGGCCGCGATGAGCGAAACTCTCATTAATTTCCTTCCTGCTTTTTGGATTTACTTGTGCTTACAAAACGTGCGGTCGAGCTTTGCGTTCCGTATTTTTGTGTTCCGTATTAAATGGCTGATAGCCACAAAGAAGATCTCTCGATTAGCGGCAGGCTGGCATCAACGAAGCAATCCAACCGTTTTTGTTTTGGCGAAACCAAAAAAGTCCATGCGGCCATTTAGCCAAACAACTATGCCAGCGCGGTAAGAGAGGCGTAGGTGAGCTGCTACCGGTGGATCTCCAAATCGCTACCCGCCCGGCCTCAGCACTACCTTCACGCATCCATCTTTCTTGTCTCGGAATGTCTTATAAAGTTCTGGCCCATCCTCAAGAGGCGCGGTGTGGGTAATCACCACCGAGGGATCGATCTTGCCCTCCTCGATCAGACTAAGCAGCTTGGGCATGTAATGCTGAACGGGCGTCTGGGCCATCCGGAAAGTCAATCCGCGATTGATGGCCGAACCCATGGGAATCTTGTCAAGAAAACCGCCGTAAACACCCACGATTGAAACCGTGCCGAAATTGCGACAGCAGTGAATTGCCTGACGCAGGACGTGCGGGCGGTCGGTGCCGGTGAAAGTCGCGACCTTTACTCGGTCGATAATCGAGTCAAAACTCGCCGTCGTGTGCGGCTCGGTTCCTACGGCATCGATGCAGGCATCGGCGCCGCGCCCTTTTGTAAATTCCTGAATGCGGTCGTAGACGTCCTCCTTCATGAAATCGATGATTTCCGCGCCCGCTTCCCGCGCGAGCTTGATACGTTCGGGCACAGTCTCGATGGAAATAACGCGCTCGGCGCCGAGGAGGAAGGCGCTGCGTATTGCGAATTGGCCGACGGGACCGGCTCCCCATATTGCGATCGTGTCACCGGGCTGAATGTTGCAGAACTCGGCAGCCATGTAGCCAGTTGGGAAGATGTCAGACAGGAATAGGACCTGTTCATCAGTGAGATGCGAAGGAACTTTGATTGGCCCCACGTCTGCGTACGGAACGCGCAAATACTCGGCCTGCCCTCCCGGGTAGCCACCGAGTAGATGGGAATAGCCAAACAGACCCGCGGGGGAATGCCCCCACAAGCTCGCTGCCTTATCAGCGTTGGGATTGCTGCGTTCGCAGCCCGAGAAATAGCCGCGCTTGCAGAAGAAGCACTCGCCGCAGGAGATCGTGAAGGGCACCACGACTCGATCGCCGACCTTCAACTTCTTGTTGGCTGACCCGACTTCCACGACTTCACCCATTGTCTCGTGGCCGATGACGTCACCTTTCTCCATCGACGGTATGACGCCATCGTAAATATGCAGATCCGAGCCACAGATCGCGCAAGCGGTAACTCTGATGATGGCGTCCTGGGGTTGCAGGATTTGCGGGTCGGGGACCGTTTCGCAGCGCATGTCGCCTTTGCCATGCCAACAGAGGGCTTTCACAGAGTTTCTCCCATGGTTGGCCGGCGGGCTCGCTGCCTGCACGCGCTACAACGGAGACGAGAACCGCTTGCTCAGCCGAACGTTCCGATGCGGGCCTGGATGGCTGAAATCAGCGGCGGCCGGGTCTGGCTGGTCGAGGCCCTTAAAAAGGACGAGTCGGTGCCCCACATGCTGGCCAATCGCAGTCGACATAGGATCGGATTGGCATGTCTCAAGTCCTGCGAGGCGGCATTACGCGCCTCGAGACGATGACTAAGTTCACCCTGGCGACGCTGGCTCTGGCGAGCGGAATCTACACGTATCTCGGAGTCAGGAGCCTGCTCGAAGGCTCGCCAATTGCGGTATTTTTCGCCGCGGTCGTCTACTCAGCGGCTGTTTCAGTCGCCATCTACGCGTTCTGGACCTACTTGATGCGGTTCCTCCCGCATATGCGCGAAGCGTCCTCGCGCCGGCTTCTATACGGGGCCATGACCATAGGCGCAGTCATGATTCTCGCGATGTCGGCGTGGCTCAACGCGGCTGCCCTTGCGGGCGCGGCGGCACTGCAGCAGCACATGGCGAGCGCAACGGAAGAGTATCAGCAGAAACTTGACCAGGCGAACGCCAACGCTCTCGCGGCCCAAGGCCTTCTTCCAGATATCCAGCTTGCGGCTCAGCGTTTTGCCATGCTGTCGGATCAAGAAAAGCAATCGGGTGCTTTGACAGGAACGTCGGGAAGCGGCACCGTGGTCCAGTTGACCTCGCAAATGGCCACGCAGCTGACCGGGCTGGCCGGCGAAATCACGGCTTCGCGCGAACGCATTAAGGCGCTGTTTGAGGCCGGCGGTAAATCGCTCTCCAAGATGCGGCAGCTGGTGTCGGCGATCGGTCCCATCGAGCAACGCACCAATGATTTTGCAGCCGAGACGGTGACGCTGACCGGCGTCATTGCCGATCTGCAGCAGACTTCGATCGCGCCCTCCGTCAAGCGAACGGCTGAGGACCTGCACAAGACTTTTATCGCCCCGGCAGCAGATGGAAGGAGTGTCGATCTCGTCGATCGACAGAACCAAGTCGTGGGGAAGGTAGAACAGGCGGTGAAAGCGCAAGCATCCGCGCTATCGACTGCCGCTGATGAAATTCTTTCGCGTCCCGTCGCGGCGCCCGTCCGCTTCATTCCGCTCTCGACGGCCGAAGCCGTCATCCGCTACGCGACCGACTTCCTGCCGAGCTGGGCCGGCGCGATATCGCTCGATCTGATGCCGGCGGTTTTAATCTTCATTCACGTCATTGTCTTCTCCGCAATTCGACGCGAGGAGGGCTCGGAGCGCGACGAGGACACGATGACGGCCGGAGAAGTCATGCGTGCCGTCCGCATCTACAACGGCATGCGTACGGGCGAACAGCCGTTGCCCCCCGGCTCGGGCATCCTGGAGCGGACCGCTCCATCCCCGCCGCCGCCGGATAGGCCTCCGACCAACGTCGCGACGATCAATCCTGCGATCGGTCGTCAGTCTTGATGCGGCGCCCCGCATTTTTCATGCCGGAGTATTGGCGAAGCGAAGGTGGGATCGAGGGTGCGCTGCTGCGCAGCGTCTTCTTCGCGCTGCTCACAGCAGCCATCATCATGCTCGGGACGGATTTGCACGACATGCTGCAACGCTCCGGCGAAGTGTCTCCCGACAGCGAGCGCACCGATCCGGTGATCGTCGAGCCACCGAAAGACAGCGACCAGGAACGTCCGTATTTTCCAAAGGCGATGCCGCTGGCGCCGAATACGAGCCCGGCGCAGTTTCCCGGCGTTCCGGTGCCGACGACACCCAAGATGCTCGCATCCCCGATGGCTTTCACATTGGACAATTCCGGCAATGTGGCCGCGATCGGCCGGATCGAGCCGGGCACCTCGGCGCGGTTTGATGCGTTTCTGAAAGACGTGGGGGTCAAGGCCAAGCGGGTCTGGCTGAACTCGCCTGGTGGTGCTTTAGCCGACGCATTGTCCATGGGGCAGGCCATCCGTAAGGCGGGCCTTGGCACCGTCGTTCCGGCCAACGCGTATTGCGCCTCCTCCTGTCCGCTGGTTTTTGTGGGCGGGGTCGAACGGGAGGCCGGCCGCAAGGCGTGGATTGGCGTGCACCAGGCCTACACACTTCCCGGAGAACGCGGCACGCTTGGCGAAGGCCTCGAGCACGCACAGCGAATTTCGGCGGATTGCCAGGATCATCTCGTGAAGATGGGCGTTGATCCGCGTGCCTGGATTCCTGCGATGCGAACACCCAAGACCAAGATCTATGTCTTCACGCCGAAAGAGCTGGTTGAATACAAGCTCGTCACCAAACCGCCTACGACATAGCGCGGCGGGCGAAGTAACAACTGGATAGAGAAGGATGACGGAAAAAAATGAGTCTACCTCGCGATCAGGTAGAGGCGCTCGCGGCGCGACATGGGGTAACCGCAGCGGCCGTTGAGAGCCTTGCTTCGGCGATGGCGCCGTCGCGCGGCGGTGGCGCGCAGTTCAATCATCCGGAACTGGGCGGAATGGGACAGTGGATGCCCAACGGCATGTTGATGATCGGGGACATGTTCAACCATCAACTCAAAGCGCGTGTCGATGGCCTGTGCCGAGATGTGGCGGAACGCCTCGCCAAAATTCCTGAGGACCACAGCGATCGCGCCGGTGGCGGTCCTGCCGCCTGGTGGCCAGCTGATCTTGGCGCTCCTTCATCGGTCGGCTCACAAAATATGATGCGCTACGCGTTCTTTCCCGAAAGCCGCCGGCTTGCAATTGAGGAAAACGGTGTGCTTGCAGTTTACGATACGGGGGAACATCGACTGACCGGCTTTTCCCAGCAGCAGAGCGCGCTCGGAACCGTTGCGTTCGCCGGCGCCGACGGCCCAGTCGCATTGAGCAAGTTTCGGCCCGTGTCAAAAAATGATGAAGGGAAACGAGCGTTAGTGTAGCGGGTACGAATGTGTCTCGCCTCGCGAAGGAACGCCGGCCCAACTTTCCAAGCGAGGCCGGCGCTCCTGCTGATAACGAGCGCGACTAGTGAGAGCCGCCCTTGGTCTGGCTTTTTGCGTGAGCGGCTTTCGAGCTTTCGTCAGCTTTCTTTGACGCTGCGGTGGCTTTTTCCGAGTGGCCATGCGCCGTCTTGTGATCGTCTTTCCCGTGCTGCTCGGCGGCGCTCCTGTGCGCCTTTGCAGCTTCATCATGGTGATCGGCTGCCTGTTTGTGACTGTCGCGAGGCATAGGCGTCTCCTGTTTGCTATTTAGTTCCTGGTGCGCGCTAACAGCAGAATGAAGGTTCCGTTCCTCAATCTTACGGCGAAGTAAGAACCACGCGCGCACCGGAACTTAAGAGCCGGCGCTCCGTTCCTTGACAGCAATTAAGTTGAGGAGCGGCGATGTCAGTAAGGTTAAGCGTTGCGATCTTGTGTCTGTTATCTCTCGACGCCGCGCGAGCCGAAGAGCCACCCACAACGGCAAATGTCGAGATTACGGGTCATATTGTTCGACCGGAGAAAATCGATCCGGCGAAGTCGGAAGCAGCTGCGCTTAAGTTACCGACTGGATTTCAGATAAAGAAATTCGCTGGTGGGCTGATCAATCCGCGCATACTCGCGATTGGCCCTGATGGAGCCGTCTACGCTACGAGGCGATCGGTCGGTGACGTCATCATGCTCAAAGACACTGATGGGGATGGCTTGGCCGATGTCGTGCGCACGGTTGCGAGCCGTCCGAACATGCACGGAATCGCGATTGACGGCCGAAAAGCGTATCTCGTCACCATCAAGGAAATCTACGTCACCGATATCGCGAGCGACGGTAGCTTCGGACCACTCACGCGCATCGTCGACGACCTTCCCGATGCGGGGCAGCACGCCGATCGCACGATTGCGGTAGGTTCCGATGGGATGCTGTACGTCAGCGTGGGATCAACCTGCAACGTGTGCATTGAGGACAATCCCGAAAGCGCCACCATGCTGCAGGTCAAGCCTGATGGCAGCTCGCGGCGGATAATTGCATCCGGCTTGCGCAACACCATCGGTTTCGCGTTTCAGCCATCAACCGGAGAGATGTATGGTTGGGATCACGGCATCGACTGGCTCGGCGACAATGCGCAGCCTGAGGAGATGAACCTGATCAAGGAGGGCCACAAATACGGTTGGCCGTATATCTATGGGATGGGAGAGAAAAACGTTCAACACGATCCACCCGGCAGCATTACTCACGAGGAGTGGGCACAGTCGAGTGACAATCCGGTCTTGACGCACACCGCTCACGCCGCGCCGATGCAGTTTGCCTTTTATTCCGGTGATCAGTTTCCTGCCGAGTATCGCGGGGACGCTTTCATAGCATTTCATGGATCTTGGAACCGCAACCCTCCGTCGGGATACGAGGTGCTGCGCGTGCACTTCGAGGATGGAAAGCCGAAGTCTCTACAGCCGTTCGTCGCTGGATTTCTGGAGAATTCCGGCGGCGAAAAGTACGGCTACATCGGGCGGCCGTTTGGCATTGCAGTGGGAAAAGACGGATCGCTTTTCATCGGTGATGACGCCAACGGCGCAATCTATCGCATTACTTACGAGGGCAAGCAGACTGCAGGGGCAGCGACAAAGGGATCTCAAGACCTGCCGCCGATGCACTCGGCCCCCGCCGGTCAAGATACCCCTGAAGGCCTCGCCGGAACCATTGTGGGAGGCAAGGCGGGGGACCTGCAGCTTACATCGCCGGCATTTTCCGACGGCGCCAATATGGACATTCGCTACTCGGCCTATGGGCAGAACATATCGCCGGAACTAGCGTGGTCGCGCGGGCCAGCGACGACCAAATCCTACGCCCTGTTGGTTGAAGATCCCGATGCACAGACGCCCAAAACGTGGTGCATTGGATCTTATACAACCTGCCCGCCGAAGTGACTCATCTGCGCGAAGGGCTGCCGGGTGCCCCCGCCCTAGCTCGATCCCAAAGATGCTCATCAAGGCAGGAATACGAGGGGCACCACGGGCTACACCGGTCCGCGACCACCTGATCCGCCACCCCATCATTATCATTTCCAGCTCTTCGCCCTTGATACCAAACTCAGTCTGAGACCTGGAGCAGGGCGGCGAGAGATACTCGACGCCATGCAATCCCACGTCCTTTCGCGCGGAGAGACCGTCGGGGTGTTCCAAAAGCCGGCGCAGGGTGCGCCCTAAACCGAGCGCGCACGATATGCCCTTGTTGGAAACGGCAGTGGGCGCGGCGCAGCCATCTGCACGACGCTCTCGTACGTCCCGCAGCTTCGCAAATGCTCGTGCACTGGATCGACTGGCGGTGATTTCTCACTCGCGATGCTTCTCGTTACTGGGCCGCGGGGTTTTCCCTCTGGATCGGGTACGGTCGCGGTGGAAAAGCGATTTTGTGATGACGGAGCCTAACGGGGTCAGCTCTCGCTCCTGACCATAATTCTATCTACTTCAAACTCCGCGAACGCCGCGACGGAACGTCAAGGACCGCAGTTCGATAAACTGCTGCAATAACGCCCGAGG